>NZ_JARULD010000009.1 GCF_029688735.1 Qipengyuania flavescens | reverse complement strand
GCACCGCGTGCGGCCCGCGGGTTCGGGCACCGTCGACTTTCCGACGCCTCGCGGCGTCCGAAACTCTAAACGGAAGCCGAACGGCAGCTTATCGCGACCTAGATGCCATAACCGGACGGTCCGCTTACGGCCCATGAACAGCCAAAACTTCTAGTTATCGGTGAGCTTCACTAAAACTAGAAAGACCGGCGCCTGCAATGAAGAAATCCACTTGGTCGCGTAAACGCTGAGGTGTGTGATTAACTGCTATCCCATGGCTGATCGCTTCTGCATGAAGATCGCTCACAAAAATGCCGAGAAACATTTCAGCCAGCATTGCAGGGCTGCCATGCATCGTCGCACCGTTCATTTTCCATGAAACGAACATCTGTTCGACTGCTTGCCGGGTTCGGGTAGCGGTGCGCTCGAAAAAGACACGTGCGAATTCACGGTCACTGACACTGCGAGCGATCACAATGCGAACCAGAGCGACGACCTCAGGCTCCAGGAAGTGTGAGTGCAATCCCTCTGCAAGACGCAGTAATATTGCTGGCGGGTCGCCTCCCTGTTCCAGTGCTTCAGAAACAAGCGTTTCGCCCGAAGATGCTTTCTCCAAAACCACTGCCTCGAGCAGGCCGTCCTTGTTTCCGAAGAGCTTGTAGATCGTAGCCAGTGATCCCCCGGCGCGATCGACGATGTCGCCGAGTGTCGTACGTTCGAAACCTTGCTCGACGAAGAGGGTTCGAGCAGCCTCGATAATCGCGCGTTTCCGGCGGTCGAGACGGCAGAATTCGTCATGTTCGATCATTTGACAGGGCTCTACGATAACGGGTTGCGTGGCAAGGGTGTAATATCTATTACACCTTCGCACCTGCACAAAAGCTGACTGAAAGCCACTTCGCCGTGAAGCCCATCCTAGCCGGCCTGGCCGCCTGCCTCCTCCTCTCCGCCTGTTCGGCTGCCGATACGCCTCCGGAGCAGCAGCCAATCCCGGTCAAGACGGTTACCGTTGCCAGCGCCACGGTTCCCAACGTGATCGAACTGCCGGGCCGGGTCGAACCGGTGCGCGTTGCCGAAGTCCGCGCTCGCGTGACCGGCATCGTGCAGGAACGGCTCTATGAAGAAGGAACCGACGTTCGCGCGGGTCAGCCGCTGTTCCGGATCGATCCGCGCGAATTGCGGGCAAGCTATGCCCAGACGCAGGCAGCACTGGCACGTGCGCGGGCCACCGCGGCGAACGCCAAGGCTGTCGTCGAGCGCTATCGCCCGCTGGTCGACGAGAATGCCATCAGCGGTCAGGAATATGACGCCGCGCTCGCCGCTTCGCGGGAAGCAGAGGCGAATGTCGCGCAGATCCGTGCGCAACTCGAATCGGCATCGCTCCAACTTGGCTACACCACCGTGCGTGCCCCGATCGGCGGGCGGGCCGGACGGGCACAGATTACCGAAGGCGCGCTTGTCAGTCAGCCGGAAGGCACGCTGATGACCCGGATCGAGCAGATTTCGCCGGTCTACGTTAGCTTCGCCCAGGCGGCTAGCGAAGTCCTCAGGTTGCGCCGGGCCATCGCCGCAGGCGAGATCGAACTGGACGAAAACGACCGCGTCGAGGTGCGCCTGACCTTCAGCGACGGGACCGAATACCCGATTCCCGGCTATATCGACTTCCTTGCCTTCTCCGTCGATCAGCAGACAGGGACGGTAGAGTTACGAGCCGAGTTTCCCAATCCACAGCGGCTGCTGCTACCCGGCGAATTCGTGCGCGCCCAAATCTATGCCGGCGAGATACAGAACGGCTTGACCGTGCCGCAGCGCGCCGTTTCGCTCACCGAGGAGGGCGGGACGGTGTTCGTCGTCGATAGCGAAGGATTGGCTGCAATCCGCCCGATCCAGCTCGGCGCGATGGTCGATGGAAACTGGATCGTGGAGGGCGGCCTTCGCCCCGGCGATGTCGTCATCACCAGCAACCTGCAGAAAATCAGGCCGGGTGTGCCGGTGAAAGTCTCGAACACGCCGACCGGGCAGAACAAGCCTGCAAAAGCTCCCGCTCAAACCGATCGCGGGGCGCAATAGACCATGGCGCGGTTCTTCATCGACAGGCCGATTTTTGCCTGGGTGGTTTCGCTCGGCATCCTGCTGGCGGGCTTTATCGCCCTGCGCGCACTTCCGATCGAACAGTATCCAGAGGTCGCCCCACCATCGCTGACCATCAGCGTCGTGTATCCCGGTGCGGACGCAGAGACGCTCGAACAGAACGTCACGCAGGTCATCGAGCAGCAGCTCAACGGGGTGGAGGGTTTCCTCTACATGTCCTCGTCCAGCGGGTCGAACGGAGCGGCGAGTATCACGCTGACCTTCGAGGCGGGTACCGACATCGATATCGCCCAGACCGAGGTGCAGAACCGCTTGAGCACGGTCGAGGCGCGCCTGCCTGAAGAGGTCCGGCGACAGGGTATCACCGTGCGCCAGGCGAACGCCGGCTTCCTGATGATCGTCGCGCTCACATCGGAAAGCGGCGACCTTACGACTACCGATCTGGGCAACATCGCTGCGAACCAGGTTGTGGACGAGTTGCGCCGGGTGACCGGTGTGGGCGACGTCACGCTCTTCGGTTCGCAATATGCCATGCGCATCTGGCTAGATCCCGAAGCGCTGGCAGCCTACAACCTGTCCCCAAGCGCAGTACTTGCCGCCATCCGCGAGCAGAATTCGCAGACCGCCGGCGGCTCGATCGGCGCCCGGCCGCTCGCCGATGGGCAACAGATCAGCGCGACCATCTCGACCGAAGGCCGGTTCACCACCGTCGAAGAGTTCGAGAACATCATTCTTCGCGCCAATTCCGGCGCGGCAGTGGTAAGGCTTGGCGAGGTTGCGCGCGTCGAAATCGGTGCGCAAAGCTACGCCACTTCCACCACTCTCAACGGACAACCCATGGCGGGGATGGCGATCCAGTTGGGGACCGGTGCCAACGCGCTTGCCGCTGCAGGGGGCGTGAAGGAGCGTCTCGCCGAAATCGCGCCCGGTCTTCCGGGAGACGTAAGCTGGTCGATCCCTTACGATACGACGCCTTTCGTTCAGGCTTCGGTGGAAGAAGTGGTGAAGACCTTGGTCGAGGCCATGGTGCTGGTCTTCCTCGTCATGTTCCTGTTCCTGCAGAACTGGCGAGCGACACTGATACCGACACTGGTAGTTCCGATTGCCCTGGCAGGCGCCTGTCTCGGTTTGTGGTTGTTCGGCTTTTCGATCAACGTGCTCTCGCTCTTCGGAATGGTCCTAGCGATCGGTATCCTGGTCGATGATGCGATCGTGGTGATCGAGAATGTCGAGCGCATCATGCGTGAAGAAGGCCTCCCGCCCCTGCAGGCGACCCGCAAGGCAATGGGCCAGATCACCGGAGCGATCATCGGCATCACGCTGGTGCTGATCGCGGTTTTCGTGCCGATGGCCTTCTTCCCCGGCTCCACCGGGGGTATCTATCGTCAGTTCTCGGTTACGCTTGCCATTGCCATTTTCTTCTCGGCGTTCCTGGCGCTTTCCCTGACGCCGGCACTTTGCGCCACCTTCCTGAAGCCGATCGCTAAAGGTCATGGGGAGGGCGGGCAGGTTGCGGTCGATACCGAAGCCGAAATGCAACCCGGCTGGCGAGGACGCGTCGCCCAAGTGCGCAACAAGGCCGCCCGATTCTTTGGCCGGTTCAATCGCTGGTTCGCGCGGATGCAGGAGAAGTACGGCCGGGCCAATGACCGCATCCTGTCGCGGCCATGGCGCGGTTTCGCCGTATTTCTGGCTCTGGGCGCAGTAACGATTCTGCTGTTCATGCGCCTCCCGTCTGCCTTTCTGCCGACGGAGGACCAGGGGTTCCTCATCACCGCAGTTCAGGCGCCGCCGGGAGCGACGCAGGAGCGCACCGACGAAGCTCTGGAGCCGATCGAGGATTTCTGGTTGGCTCGCGAAGAGGTGGAAAACCTCGTTGTCGTGCGCGGATTCAGTTTCTTCGGTCAGGGTCAGAACAATGCGATCATGTTCGCGTCGTTCAAGCCATGGGAAGAGCGTACCGCCGAAGGAAGCGGCGCGGCCGAAATCCTCGGCCAGGCGATGGGCACTTTCAGCCAGTTGGACAGCGCGATCGCATTCGTAATCCAGCCACCGGCGATCCAGTCGCTCGGGCAGGCAAGCGGCTTTACGCTGAAACTGCAGGATCGCGCAGGTCTTGGCCGTGAGACGTTGACGGCGGCGCGCGACCAATTGCTCGGCATGGCGTCGCAAAGCCCGATGATCGCCAACCTGCGACCCGAAGATCAGGGACCAAGCCCGCAGCTCGCGCTCGAGATCGACCGCGTCCAGGCACGGGCGCTTGGGCTCTCGCTTACCGATGTTAACGCGGCACTGTCGATCACCTTTGGCTCGGCCTATGCCAACGACTTCAACCGCGACGGGCGTGTCTTGCAGGTGCTCGTCCAAGCGGACGCGCCTTATCGCATGAGCCCCGAAGACGTGCTGTCGCTGCGTATTCCGAACGCGGAGGGGCAGCTTGTGCCGTTCAGCGCCTTCGCCACTGCGGACTGGTCGGCAGCTCCGGCCAGCCTTGCACGCTACAACGGTTACCCCGCCATGACCCTTTCCGGCATGGCTGCTCCCGGTGAATCGTCCGGTGCTGCACTCGCGGAAATGGAACGTCTGGCGGAGCAACTGCCGCAGGGGATCGGCTATGAATGGACGGGTATCTCTTACGAGGAAAAGCAGGCCGGCGGGCAGATTGGCCTGCTGCTCGGCCTGTCGGTCGTTGTGGTATTCCTTGTGCTTGCGGCGCTCTACGAAAGCTGGGCTGTTCCTCTCGCGGTGCTCTTGATCGTGCCCATGGGCGTACTCGGTGCGGTGTTGTTCTCGATGCTGCGCGGTCTTTCGGCGGACGTCTATTTTAATGTCGGATTGATCACGATCATCGGACTCGCGGCAAAGAACGCAATCCTCATCGTTGAATTCGCCATTGAGGAAGAAGAACGTGGCCTAAGGCGGATTGATGCAGTGAAAGCGGCCGCTCGCCTGCGCCTGCGTCCGATCATCATGACCTCGCTGGCATTCACTATGGGTATGGTTCCGCTCGTGCTCGCGAGTGGTGCCGGGGCCGCAAGTCGCATCGCGGTTGGTACCGGAGTGATGGGAGGAATGATCGCCGCGACCGTGCTCGGTATCTTCCTGATCCCGATGCTGTATCTCCTGGTGCGGCGAAACGTCAGCCGCAAGCAGCCTGTCGCAACCGGCGGTCATGAAGGCGATACAGACCCAGTCGAGAAATCCGGTCCTGCAATCGAAGAAGGGCGCGCTCCATGACGCGATCGACGAGAAAGCTGGCCGCTCTGGCGATCGGTTCCAGTCTGCTTGCCAGCTGCGCGAGCATGGCCCCCGAGCACTCCCGCCCCGAGGCAGCCACCGCGCCTGCCTTCGATGCCGAGTACGGACCGGACGGGACAGTCGTCGCATCGCAATTGTCCTATCGCGAGTGGTTCGGTGACCCGCGATTGGAGCAACTCATCGCGAGTGCGCTTGAAAACAACCGCGATCTCCTCGCCGCAACGGCAAGGGTCGAACAGGCCCGTGCGCGCTATCGGATAGAAGACAGCCGGCAATTGCCGGCGCTGGTTGGAGATGGCAGCGCCGTACGGACGAGGCAGCCGCTCTCGACCAATCCGGCGCTGGACACCGGGGATGTCGAAGGTGCCCCCGACTCAGTCACCTTCAACCGCTTTGATGTGGGCGTAGGGGTTACCTCTTTCGAGCTCGATTTCTGGGGGCGAATTGCCAGTTTGAGCGAAGCTGCCCGCGCGGAATATCTGGCCACGGCTGCCGCGCAGCGGGCCTTCTACCTTTCGCTCATCGCCGACACCGCCAACACCTATTTCGAGATCGTGGAAACCGAGGAGCAGATCGCGCTGGCCCAGGCGACCGCCGAAAGCAGGCGCGAAGGTTTGCGGATCGCACGGCTACGCCTTGAAAACGGGGTGACCTCGGCACTTCCATACCGGCAGGCCGAGACCTTGCTGACGCAGGCGGAACAGCAATTGGCAAGCGAACGACTGGCCTTGGCGCAACTGCGCAACCAGCTCGCCGTTCTGGTGGGCGGGACCATACCCGAAACTTTGCCAGAAGGCGTATCTCTTGCCGAGCAGGGTGACGAGCGCAGGCTTGCGGCTAGATTGCCGTCAGATCTCCTGCTGGTGCGCCCGGACATTATCGCTGCCGAAGAACAGCTACGTGCTGCGCGCGCGAATATCGGGGCTGCTCGCGCGGCCTTCTTCCCGACCATTTCGCTCACCGGAAGTGCAGGACTGTCCTCGAACAGTCTCGACGGCCTGTTTTCGAGCGATGGGCTGGGCTGGAGTTTTGGGCCGTCCATATCTCTGCCGATTTTCGACTGGGGAGCACGCGAGGCCGATCTCGATCTGGCGCAGGCGCTCGAAGTCGAACAGGTCGCGAACTACGACCGCACCGTTCAGAACGCCTTCCGCGAGGTATCGGATGCGCTGGCAGGGAGGCGCTATCTCGCCGAACAATTGATGACCCTCGAAACCTCGGTAGAGGCGCAGCAGCAGATCGCCCGCATTGCCCGGTTACGCTACCGCGAAGGAGTGGCAGACTATCTCGAGGTCCTCGACGCCGAACGCAATCTGTTCAGCGCTCAGCAACAGCTTCTTGCCGTTCAGCGTGCTTGGTTGCAAAATCGTGCGACGCTGTTCGTTGCCCTCGGCGGCGGCGCCAATCCCAGCATTAAGCACAGGCCGCTTCCGATGGTTCGATAGCCAAAAGCAGCCTGTCCGCTTTCGTTTAGAGTTTCGGACGCCGCGAGGCGTCGGAAAGTCGACGGTGCCCGAACCCGCGGGCCGCACGCGGTGCGCTA
>NZ_JARULD010000008.1 GCF_029688735.1 Qipengyuania flavescens | reverse complement strand
ATAGCGCACCGCGTGCGGCCCGCGGGTTCGGGCACCGTCGACTTTCCGACGCCTCGCGGCGTCCGAAACTCTAAACGGAAGCGGACTGTCAGCTTCGCAGCTAAAAAAGGTCAGGACAGACGTTCCTGCCAGGCACAAAACGATGTCGATCATCGCAAAAAACCGAAGGAGAAGCGGAGACGATATGGGGCGGTATCGGCCTGATCAGATGCTCAAGTCTTGCCTTCAGCAAACGCTCCCGGAAATTCGATACGGGTGTGAAAGCCTTCGTCGCTGCCCGTCTCGATGGTGCCGGATAAACGCGCGGTCATCGCTCGGATCATACGCCAGCCTAGGGAATCCGATCGCTCGGGCTTGACGTCTTCGGATAGGCCGACGCCATCATCCTTCACGGTCAAGACCCAGCGCTTCATGTTGTCCTCGTCGCTTTCCCGCTCGAAACTCACGTCGATGCGCCCGTTCTTCCTATTCTCGAACGCGTGTTTGTAGGCGTTCGTGATAAGTTCGTTGACGATTAGCCCCAAATCGATTCCTGCACTGCCGGAAACGCTAACCTCATCTCCGAACACGGAGATCGCGATGTCGAGCTGATCGTTGGAAAACGCATCCTGCGCGTGTTTCGCCACGGTTTCGAGCAAGGGGACGAGCGCAATCCGGTCGGCCAGATTGGCGCGCTGAAGTTCCTGATGGACCTTGGCAACCGACAGTACGCGCGATTCGAGTTGCGCCATCGCCTGGCGTGTCTCTTCTGATTGCGCACCTCGCTTGCTGAGCTGGATGAAGCTCACGATAAGAGCGAGGTTGTTGCCGGTGCGATGATGGACCTCATCGATTAGCAATTCGCGTTCGGCCATGGCTTCGGCCAGTTCGCGGTTCTGCCGCGACAATTCGGCCAAGGGATCGGTGGAACTGAGTTCAGCGATACTGGCCATCACTCGCTCGCCAAGCTCGGATTCCTCCTCGGAGGCCGATGGTAGTTTAAACGCCAGTTCCGCTCGCGTCCCGTTTTTTGAGGTGTCCAGGTCGAACTTGTCGGCTAGCCGCTGAACGCCCGTGAGACCGAGCCCCATCCCTTGCGCGCGAGTGCCGCCAGATTGAGCCTTGAAGGGTCGGCGTCCTTTCACGAAATCCGCGCCTTTGGGCAGGCCCTCACCTTGATCGATGACCCGCACCACCAGCCAGCAGAGGTCGGTTTCCGGTCGAATGGCGAAATGCGCCCGACCTCCACCGCCATATTGCAGGGCGTTGCGGGCGATCTCGAGCACGGCGGTGACGACGCGCGTCTTGGCGAAGCTTGCCAGCCCGCAGGTGTCGGCGATCACACCAGTGACTTGGCGGATGCGAGCGATGTCCGGCTCGGCAGCAATCCTTACGCTCAGCAAATCCATTCTAGAGTGTCCTCGCCTGCGATACGCGAGACACGATAATGCTCGCATCGTCCCGCCCGCGAAGATTGTTGGCCATTAGGTCCGCCGCAATCACGGGGGCGCTGCGCTGTAGGAGAGTAGCTTGCGTGTCGAGTGAGCGGAGCGTGTTGAGCCCATCGGAATGCATAACGAGTATCGCGTTCTTTTCGAGCTCTACTGTCTCCTGATGCGGCGTCGTCAGGCGTCCTCCGAGCAAACCGTCGCGAACAACGAGCCGACGCACCGTTTTGCCCTGCACAATTAGCGTGCTGATGTTGCCGATACCTGCATAGCGCAGGCGGCCATGTGACCGATCCAGCGCAACGACCGCGCCTACCGCCCCACGCGTATCCTGCAGAGCATTGCCAACCTGCAGCAGAATTTCGGCAGGGTCATCACCTTTTGCGGCAAGAAAGGATTTCTTCGCTGCGGCCGCAGCCCCAGCGGCTTTGACCCCGTGCCCAAGCCCATCGGCAATGAAATAGAAGCATTCGTCATGGCTCGATCGCACCGCGACGATATCACCGCAACGCCGCTCTCCCGGAAAAGCGAGCTTGAAACCCGCGTGATCGACCGGATCGGCATGCCGTATCGTCTGCCGCCGGAACTCTGCGGCAACGACGGTGCGGCCCGGCTCGCTGAAGATATCTAAACGATCTGACAGACGTTTAATCGCTCCGAGCCCGGTTCCGGCAGAACCCTTCGTCGTCTCTCCGTCGCGCATCATCCGGTCTACACGGCCGATCCCCGGGCCCTCGTCGTGCCCCACGATGTGGAGACGTTCGAGCGCGGGCGCGCCGAAGATTTCGACCAGGATCTGCCCGCCCCCTCCATGGCGAAGGATATTCTGCGCGATCTCGGTCGCCACGATCGCCGCGTGCTCGACCTTGGTCGAGTGCAAGCCCATCGCGTTCGCAGTGCGACGAGCTCTCCGCCGTGCTTCCGCGACGGCGCTCGTTTCCCTCACTTTTAACCAACCGATCATCGCAGGCTGCACGCTCCGATCATCCGCACCGTGGTGCCCTTTCCCGGCGAACTATCGATAGCGAACGTTTTAGAGAGGCGTTTGGCTCCGCCGAGCCCGCGCCCCATGCTTCCTCGACGTGTTGTGAACCCATCAGCCATTGCGGCATCGATATCTTCGATACCTTTTCCGCAATCACGACATTCGATCCCAACCTGACGCTTATTGGGCATAGCGTAGATCGCCAGCGTCCCACCGCCCGCATGGGTCAAGGCGTTGCGCACCACTTCGCTCACTGCGGTCACGAAGCGCGTCTGCATTAACTCGCTACTGCCGCACTCCTTCATTGCGTCTGCGACCCGCGACCTAGCCCGCACCACATCACGATCCTGTTCGAGTTCGATCGTCGCGATCCTATCAGCCTCGTCGAAGACCATCGATCAGGCCGGACTGGCGCATCTTGTCCAATGCATGGGACAGGGTGAGCGCCGTATGGTTTTCGGGAAGATACATGCCGAGTTCGACCAATGTCATTGCTACAGCCGGACGCATGCCGACCACGTAGGTCTCAGCATCTAGTAGACGGGCGACGCTGGTCAGCTGGGCGAGCACGCGGCCAACGAAGGTATCGACGATTTCCAGTGCCGAGATATCGACCACCACCCCGCGACACTCGGTATCAGCAATGCGCTTCGACAGCGCCTCCTGCAGGTCGATGATATCGGTATCGGTGATATCGCTGGTGATCGAGACCAGCAGAACGCCTTCTACGGCATAGATCGCGGCGGCATTCACTTCGCGTTCCGCTTATCGTCGTTGATCGGGCGGATCGCCACACCGACCGAGGTCAGCGCGTCCATCAGGGCACTACGTAGCGACGAGCGTGTGCGGACTTCGCCGACATCCACGCCCAGTTCGACCATCGTCTGCGCGATCTTCGGGCTAATTCCGCTGATGATGCAGCGCGCGCCCATCAGGCGTACGGCGGCGGCGGTGCGCAGCAGATGCTGGGCGACCTGAGTATCGACGGTCTTGACGCCGGTAATATCGACGATGACGACTTCGGCCTGCCGCTCGACAATAGCCTGCAACAGGCTTTCCATCACCTCTTGTGCACGCAGGCTGTCCAACGTGCCGATCAGCGGCAGGGTTAGCACCTTGTCCCACAGTTCCACGACCGGCGTGGACAGCTCCATCATCTCGTCGCGCTGACGCTCGATCACCTGCTCGCGTTCGGCGATAAAAACCTCGTTCGAGTAGATCGCGAATGCATCAATCGCCTTCGAAAGAAGCAGAACCTCTTCAATCAATCGTTCCGGATCGCTTTCGAGCTTTTCGGTGAGACGCTCGAACAGCGGGGTCTTGAGCGCCAGGATGAGCGCCGCCATTTCTCCCGGCAACACGCCGCGCTCGACACGCTCGTGCGTGATCTCCGACAAAATACCGCGCAGGTCGGCCCAGTGTTCGTCCTGCAGGTCGAACTCACCATCCTTCGAAGCGTCGCGCACGCCAAGGCGGAAGGATCGCAGCAGGCTGGCCGCCTGGTCGCGCTCTTCTTTTTCGGAAAACAGGTCGATGCGCTTCGCGCCGTCCTCGTCGGCCTGCTCAATCCAGTCAGCCAGGATGCCTTCGGCATCTTCTTTAAGGACTTCGAGGGTGGTTTCGAGTATTTTATCAGGCATATCCACTCCAGATTTCCGCTTCGTTCAAGCGCTTAGACAAAACGGCTCGAAGAGGAAAGGTTGACGAACTTGCTTCAGCTTTTGGGCCGTCTCCGGACTGTCTGGTTCCAGCCCGACGGCGTAGAAAGCCGCCATTTGGTTGTCGAGACGATTGCACCGGAAATGTTGCGGTCATCGCACTGTTATGGATGCTGATTTCTACTTGAAGACGGGCTTTCTGCTTGCTGTCAGCCACCGAATGCTCGGTACGGATAAGTATGAGAACGTGACGAAAAAGCGCTTCGTTTCAGTGCCGTTCAGCGAGAAAGCTCCATGATACATCGTCACATTGGGAGATGGTGTATTGATTTGGTTCGCTGTTGTCCTTTGCGCCATTCTGGCGGCTTGCTCCGCACAGAATTCTGGCGCGGATCGTGACGGCTACGCGACGATCGTCGAGGCTCCGCCCTACACACCGATCGAAACACTTGGCCCTGCCGCCTACACGCCGACTATTGAGGACCGGCGGCACCGGTTCGCCGACAGGCTTGAAGAGCGCCACCTGCCCGTGCTCCGCCGCCTCAAGCAAAGCGAGATCGGCAATTTCGGCGGGATCGAATGGCGCTGGAAGGATGGGCCGGACAATGACGGCCTCGGCACGGTGAGCGGGGTAGCATTTTTCTTACGCGACCCGCCAGCATCGCTCGCGCGCTATACCTCAGACCCCTTGTTCTCTGCTGAGCGGGCCGGGTTTTCCCGCTCCGATCAGGACCGAATCGTGCGCGAGTGGGTGGAACGCATTGGTCCCGAACGGGCCTCTCCCGGTTTCGGAAATATGAGCGTGCCGTGGCTTTCCATTGTCATGCCGCGCGCTGAATTCGACACGCTGCGGAAGGAGAAGGGCTGGGCGATCCCGGCCAACCTCCAGCTGCGTTTCGAACCGCGCGCCAATCCCGATCTGCCACCGCTCACGCCCGATGTGGCAAGCCAGATCCGCTATTTTCCGCGGGCAGAGATATCTTCTACCCCGCCTCCGGATTTGGCGAGCTTCGATGCCATCGTCCTGCGGGATGGTTGCTTCTTCATCGACGAATATGGGGATGATGATCCGCTTGTCCTGTTTCCGTTCGAGGCTGGTGTCTGGCTTGATGAGCAGGGACACCTCGCATTTCGACCACGCGTTTCAACCGATACCGGCCGGTTTGGACGCGTCGGAACACGTTTGCAGCTTGGCTATCGTGGTCAGGTGAATGATCCTCCGGCGGAACTTGTCGCTGCCTGTTGCGAGCACCGGGTCGTCGCGGTTTCATCGCTCGACCAGGCTGCGGGCTATGGCAATGACTGGTTTGCCGTACGCGAATACCGGGACCGCGAAGGGATCAGCAGTGCAGAGGCCATGCGCCGTGCGAACGAATGCTTGCTGGCGCAGGAGCAGACCATGGCGGACAATCGCCTTCGTGTCGGGCGCGAGCATCCGACTCAGTGTGCAGGGCTGTTCGGCATCGGTATCTGGGGCAATCCCGTCAATCCGCCGCCTCCGCAGCCACTCCCGCCTGAGGCACGGTTGCGGATAAACGAGTCGGCGGCCCCCGACTTGCCGCCACGCCCGCGCAAGAAGCTGGTGCCTGCGCGCAATGGCGTTTGCCGGTTCGAGGAGCGCGATCCTTCCGAGCGGCCTAGGGAGCTCATCGCGACCAATCGCGATTCGAATATGATCTTCTGGGCCGATGAAGGCGCGGCGCTGTGGGATCATCCCAATGGCTTCATCGACGAAGGCATGGTGATACCCGGCAAGCGCATCGTCGCGGCGCGTGAAAGGATGCAGGATGTGTGGATCTTCCCCAATCGCGATGGCCCGATCTACCTCCATTCCGGCCCGGAGATATTTGCATGCAGCCAGCCCGAAGATTGGTGAGGATTGCAGCGCTCGCCCTGGTAGTACCGCTGAGCGCCTGCCAGAGTGCGCCTGCCTCGCCTCATCTGATTACCATCGCGGAGCCTGCACGTGCGGGAGAAGCCCTGTTTCGCGGTGAATTGGGGGTGGTGCGCGGCTGCGTGGTCGCCAAGGGTGATCGCCGAAATGAAACTCCTGTTCGATCCGGGCGTCACCCTGTTGCCGACGGGCGATGGCGTGTTCGATCCGGCGACCGGCAACAGCATTCGCTTTGGTGAGCGCATTAGCGGAGGCGCGGCAACCCTGCGTGACGCCGGGCGAGGATGGCCGAGTCGCGATATCGAGCGTTTCTATGGAGTTACGATCCCCGCAGCCTGCCCAAAACGCGATGTGATGCGGCTGCACCATATGGAGCCGATACCGGAATGAAACACCTAGTTTTACCGCTGGCGGCAATCGCTTTGGCCGGACCCGCCGCGTGTGCATCGCCAGAGAAGGAAGCGCCGCAATCATCCAACGGGTTGCCGTTTCGCGCTGAAGTCAGCGAAAGCGGCTTTGCGACAATCCTGTCCGCGCCGCCTGCCTCTTTCGATCCCGTAGAGCCGCCTCCGCCCGCGCCACGCACGGCGGAGCAAGATGCTGCCGATGCGGAATTCATGCGGGTCGCCGATTACCAGAACAGCGTGAGCGACGAAGTGCAGGCGCTGGCCGAGAGGCTGCGCCGGGAAGAACGCGGAAATTTCCAGACCCTTCATTATGACAATGAGGGTGAACTAGGCGTCGTTTTCGAATTTCTGCGCGATGGCCCGGCCACGCTGCGCAACTATAGCACAAACCCCACATTTCGCGGCCAAACAGTGCGCTGGTCGCAGGAAGAACTGAGGGCCGCCGCCGAATTCATGTGGGATACGTTCCGTGAAGATCGAGTGCTGCAATCGACGGGCATTGCTACGCAGGTCGTCACCGCCCAGATCAGCGTCTCGGAAGCGGAATTCCGGGCGCTGGTCAGGCGCAAAGGCGTGACCATTCCCGAACCGGTTGAACTGGTCTTTCACGCGACGCCGATGGTGCCTCTGGTCAATCCGCCACGTCCGGCTGCGCAGGATCAGGCAGTTCCGGACGAAGTCGCGCCCTTTCTGCGTATCTTTCCCCGACACGATCGCCCTGCAGGCGCGCTCAATGCCATCAATAGCCGGGTAACAATCGTTCTGAAGGACGGCTGCTTCCGCGCCGCCGACTGGGAGGGTGCGCTGGTATTGTTTCCATTCGGGGCAAAACTCTTCGTCGATAGCAACAATTACCTCGCTTTCGGCAGTGGCGAGCGTCCCGGCTACGCGCGCGTAGGCGAGACTGTCGAGTTCATGGGGTCTGTCAATGAGGTCACGACGCCAGAGCTGGTCGATCCGATCCACGAAGCCTGCGGGCCGGGCAAGGTCATTCAGGTGGAAGGCATGGAAAGTGCCGCCGCGGGCGATACGCAGAGGAGAGTTACCGACCGTGCCAATGCGATGCGCGCGTTGCAGGACCGATATGGCCTCGATGCACGGCAGGCGGAGCGTGCGCTCGACTGGCTCGATGCGCGGGGTGAGGCCAATCGAAAGACCACACCGGACGGTATCCTGAAGCCGCCGATAACAGGCGCAATGGTGGCGGATTCTCCGCCTCCTCCGGTGATGGATCCGTCTGAATGCCCGCCCGGCAGCAGTCTCAGTTCTGGCCTGTGCCGCACGCCCGATGGCCATTTGCGACCCTTGCCCGAATGGCTGGTCGAATTTCTGGAGCAGGATCGATGACCTGCAAGGGCTGCAATATGCGGGCACCCTTGCTGCTGTTGACGATGGCAGCTGCTTTGCTCGCCGGCTGCGGCGAGCAACCGCAAGACACCGATATCCGATCGCTGCCCTTCGACACAAGGCCTGCCTCACCGAACGAGGTGCCCTATGCGGAAGGCGTCGGCGGCACACTCGGTTACAGGGATGGCTGCTTGTTCGTTACGTCGCCGGGGGGTGGAGAAACCGGTCTGGTGATGCCCGACAGTTTCGAACTGAACGGAGATACCCTGTCGAACGGGCATGTTTCCTACAAGCTCGGCGAGCACGTGAGCTTCAGCGCTGGGTTCCTTTCGCGCGAGCAGGCTACCGCTGTGAACTGCAAGACACCTGGCGTGGCCTTGGTGGTCAACAGTTTCCCGACCGAACCGCCTCCCGAACCCAATTCATAAGAGGAGCAGGATCGATGAAGGGCATTTTCCTCTCACTGGCAACGCTGGCGCTTGTAGCCGGCTGTGCGACGGTGCCAGCGCAGACTGGGACAACGGCATCTTACGAGGCCATCCCGCATGATATCACGGCAGGGCAGGCACGGCTTGCCGCGCGGCTCTATCCGAAACTCGTCGAGGCTGCAGAGCCAAACGACAATCTGTTCATCTCGCCGCTGTCGCTGAGCGAGGGGCTGGGCCTGGCGCTCCCCGGTGCGCGTGGGCAGACCGAGGCGGAGATGCGCGATCTGCTGGGCTGGGATGCGGCAAGCCGGCCCGAACTGCTGGTAAAGGATTACGACCGTTTTCTGGCCCGCACGGGCGATGACAAGGTGGCCCTGTCGGTCGCCAATGCGCTGTGGCTTTCGAACAGGCTGGACTTCACGCCGGACTATCTGCGCGCGGCGAAGGACGGCTTCGGTGCCACCGCCCGGCAGGTCGATTTCGGCGGCGATCCGGCAGGCTCTGCCGACACGATCAATGGCTGGGTGAGTGAACAGACCCGCGAGCGGATCACGAAGATCGTCGATGCGAGCGGGTTCAACGATCTGACCGCTGCCGTGCTGACCAATGCGGTTTGGTTCAAAGCCGACTGGTCGGTGCCGTTCGAAGAAGGTCAAACGGGCGAGTTTACCCGTGGTGACGGCACAACCATGCCAATCTACATGATGGAGCGGATTGCGCCGATGGCCTATCGCGAAACGCGCGAGGGGCAGGCCGTGCAATTGCCCTATGGCCAGGACGGGCGCTTCACGATGGAGGTGTTCCTGCCGCGCGACATGGCAATCTTGCGCCGGTGGGAGCGGGATCTGAATGCCGAATCGTTTGATCTTTCGATGCAGGGCAGCGACGCGAAGTTCGATCTCGGCGCGATTGAAGAACGCAATATCCTGCTACGCCTGCCGCGGTTCGAGGCGCGCTTCGAAGAAAGCGTAAAGGCCGCGCTGATTGCGGCGGGAATGCCCTGCGCCTTTGACGGAAGCTGTGCCGATTTTGGCGCAATGGCCGACGCTGACCTCAAGATCGACGATGTGGCCCACGCCACTTTCCTGCGGGTCGATGAAAAAGGTACCGAAGCGGCGGCGGTAACAACGGTAAAGATCGTCGTTACCGGCTCCCGCCGCCTGCCGGATGATCTGCCGCGCATGATTGTCGACCGGCCGTTCCTCCTGACCATCCGCGACCGTGCCAGCGGCGCGCTGATCTTCTTTGGCCGCATTGCCGACCCGACACCCGTGGAGAAATCCGAATGATCCGCTATCTCTTTGGCGCGAGCGCGATGGCGCTTGCCATCTTATCACCCGCCTTCGCGCAAGAGCAAAAACCGCTCAGCGAAACCTGCCCGAACCTGACGGCGGAAGAGATCGAGGCTATCGAGAATTACAAGGGCGAATTCTCCGAGAACGCCTGGTATGCACGTGCCTATTGCGTGAGCGTGGAAGAGGCGGAGCGGCGGATGGAAATCCAGAACCGCGGCGCCATCGGCCCGCGCACCGAACCGGGGCCACCACCTCCGCCACCCGCACCGGACGATTCCATCGGTCTGCTGGCACAGACCCTCCACGAAAAGGAAGGTGACACCTTCGCAGGGCTCTGGATCCAGCATCGCCCGACCTATGGCGTGATGGTTGCCTTCACCCGTGATGCGGCATCGACACTGGCGAAATACACCAGCGATCCGCTTTACGTCCCGGTCGACCGGCCCGGACCGAGCCTCACCGAACTGCGCGCGGCGCAGGAGCGACTGATGCGCGATCTTCAGGCGCTCGACGTAAACTGGTTCGGCATGGGCGGGAACGAGGCCACCGGGAAGATCGAGGTCACTTTGGGCCAGAGCGCCGACCCGATCCGGCAGGCGGCGGCACGCGGCGAGATTGAACTGCCCGACTTCGTGGTGTTCGAGGAACCCGATCCGTTTCCGATCGCTGCGCCGCCCGTTCCACCCGGCGATGCGCGGGTTAAGGGTTTCCCGCAGTTCGCCTACCGCACTGACGGGATGGCGCGCACATTGGTCGGCGTTCCCGACGTGCCTGCACGCCTCGAATTGCGCGACGGGTGCTTGTGGCTGGCCCCCGAAGGCGAGGCGCCCAGGATTGCGGTCTGGGAACAGAGCATGGCGCTCGAACTGAGCGATTCCGGCAAGGTAGCAGTGATGAACCGCTTTTCCGGCGCAAAGGTCTATGCTGACAGCGATGTGGTACTGATGGGCCTGCAACCGGGCGAGGTCGCGCCGCCGAATGATGTTGTGGGCGCAGATCGCTGCCCCGGCCCCTATCGCGTCGTGCGCGGCATCGTCCCGCGCGAAGTGTGGGACAAGCAGCGACGCGATGCCGCCATCGCTGGCCGCACGCAGGAACTCGGCAGTCGCGCGGCTGCCGAAGCAGACTATGCCGCCGATATGGCGCGAGTGGCCGAACTGAAGGCGTGGCGAACGCAAGCGCTCGCCGAACATGGCGATGTGATCGCCAGCATCTACGTCAACGAGGATCAGGGCGCCGCGCATATGTTCCACACGGATGCGCTGACCAGAGACGAACTGGTACCGGAGACACTGCGCCCCTTCGTCACCGGGCAGGTTGTGCCGCAAGGCGGGACAGCGCTGGAAGCCGCGCGAGCGGACATTGTCGCACAGATCGCGGCTGCCGGGCTGGACGCGCGGGTAAGCATCGAAGAAATCGGTGGTTTTGTTGACCTCTATCCCGCAGACCTCGCCGCGCTCTCGCAGGCGGCAGTGGCGGGCAAGATCACCTTTCCGCCTCTGGTGCGGATCATGGCGGACAATCAGGGTCCGATCTACCGGCAGGATATCCCGATCCGCAGCGATCCCGAAGCGATCTGGTATCCGCTGGAAGCGCATCCCGATTTCGCCGCGATCCGCGCGCTGGTGGAAGAGACGCCGATCATGCGCTCCGAACCTTCGCCGACCGATCACAACTCCAGCATCTGGGTGGCACGCAAACCGTCCAGGGCCGGGTCGCTCCAGCAGACGCACTGGCTGATCGCCAGCGGCTATAACTTGCGCGAGATACAGGCGCTGCGCGCCGCCGGTTTCGATCCCATCGAAGCGTTGGAAGACATGAACGGCCGCCAGACGATCGAGAAACGCGCGCTCACCGCAACCGATATCGTGGTAGCCGAACCGGCAGGTATCGACATCGCCGACGAGGGGCTGGACGGCTTCTCCTCCAGCGTGCGCTGGCGAGTGATCGAAGTGCTGAAAGGTAGTGCGAAACCGGGCGACGAGCTGCGCCAGCGCCTCGCCTCCGGCATGCGCACCGATGAGGCGGGCGTGACACGTTACGGGCAGAGCAATGACGAGCCGTCGTTACTGCCCGGCCTGCCGACATCGCTGGAACCGGGCTCGCGCTGGGTCTTGCATCTGAGCGACGCGCTCTACGCCCACGCCGCCTATGTTCAGGGCGGTGAAGGCGCGGAGCGCAGCGACGGGGACTGGTACGTCGCAGTCACCTGGATGGCTCCGTCGCGGATCGATGGAGACGGCATGGCGCATCCGGTCACGAATTATCCTGAACCGATCCCGCTCGACGAATTGCGGGAAAGGGTCACGCCTATCCAGCGTGCCTTGGACCTCGAACAATCTGGAGAAGAGCAATGATGCGCTCAGTTCTGGCATCCGTCGCGCTTACCGCGCTGGCGCTACCGCAAACTGCGCTCGCGTGCGTCTACGCGCAGCGCCCTGAAGAGGTCGGCTATGCCAGTGGACAGTATTTCGCGAAGGAGATGTTGGCCGCCGCGACCTATGCCGATCTGGTGCTGGTGGAGGATGACGGAACGCGGGCGATGGATGCACGGCCTACCGGCATCATTACCCTGCGCACGATCGCCCGCTTCAAGGGCAACAGCGCCGACCGCTTCACCGTGTTCGGAAGCCCGCTGACCTTCTCGCCTGACAAGGAGCGGATATTCAACTCCCCCTTGCAGCATTTTACCAGCGAAACCGGGCAGGTCACACCGTTCAGCTATCTTGAGGAACGGCCGACGCTCCTGTTTCCGCGGGCCGCCGGGGATTCTCCTCCACCGCCCATTGGTCTCACCAGTTGCAGCCCGCCTGCGCTCATGGCCGAGACAGGGCGCTTCTACGTCGTCCTGCGCGATGCGGAGGGCCGGGTGCTCAACCGTTTGACGATGAGCAACGGCAAGACAGCTTCGCCCAACCACGCCGCCTTCGGTTATGTGCCGGTGACCTTGTCGGAAGACGATTTCTGGCTCTGGTCAGTCCGCATGGCCGCCGCCGCGCCGCAAGAGGCGCAGGACGTGCTCTACCTTGCACCGAGGAGCGATCCGGCGCGTGTCGAACGTGATCTGCGCGCCGCAGGGGCGACGATCCGCGCGGCCTATTATGCGCGCGGAGATTTCATCGAGGAGGTGCGCCCGTCACCGCATGAACAGACCTCGCCGTGGCTCGCAAAAGCAGCGGATTATTTCGCTCAAAGCCAACGAGGCCGGATCGGCGATCCGCATCACGGCGCAGCGGAATTCCTGCGTGCAAAGCTCTCCCCGATGCAGCGCTATGGTACCGGGCTCGGCTATGAAGTCGCGCAGGCATTCACTCGCTCGGTGCGCGATGTGCAGCAGGCGACGGGCACTCCGCGCCTCATTGCGGTCGAAGTGGCGGGCGATCCCCACGCCCTGGCCAGCCAGTCCTTCGTGTCGCGCGTCGCCCCGCTCGATCGCACTGCCGATCGGCTGCCGCAGGTCTGAACCAGTTGAGCGCTGGCGGAACGAATGGCGGCTTTCGGGATCGTCGGCGACAAGGCCGAACGGCCGGATGGAGGGCGCATTGCGGACCGGCTGCAAGTGGGCCGGAAACGGACGATCCGGTTTGAGGCGACGGTGCGCGATAGCTGACATTGAGCGTACGACCTAAACTGTAGACGTTTTAGAACCCTCGGTTCATTCCTCTTTGCAGCCCTTCGAAAATAGTTATCCCTGACTTGCCGAGCCGAAAAGGCGTCCATTCGCGTTGATAAGAAATGCCGCGAAGATCATCGAAATGACGATTGCACCGAGCAGGGGCTGACCGATCTTTTCCGAGATGACGTTCTGCGAAAGTGCCAGTGTCAGGATCAGCAAACCAAACTCGCCACCATGCGCCAATATCGCGCCGGTTCGCGCGGCCACTTCGGTAGGCTCTCGCAGCAGGCGTGCGAGTGCAAAGACGATTAGACCTTTACCAACGATAAGCGCGGTAACGAAGCCGGCAACCAGACCGGCATTGGGAACGATGACCGAAAGATCGACGCGCAGCCCCACCGAGACAAAGAACAGGCCGAGCAGCACTGCACGAAACGGCGCGATATCGGTCTCGGCGTCGTCCTTGAAACGGGTCTCACCAAGGATCATTCATGCGAGAAAAGCGCCCAGGGGCGGCGATAAACCGATCTCATGCGCCGCCCAGGCAGCTCCGATGACAATGGTGAGCATGGTAAGCATGAAGAGTTCGCGCGAACCGGTGCGATGGACCAGCGACACAATTCTCAACAGTAGGCGTCGGCCAATAACGAGTGCTGCGCCGAACGCGAGCACCGCGATGCCAAGCCTTGCACCCAGCTCGCTCCAGACCCCCGCATCGATATCGGTCATCGATTGCGCGGGTGTAGACAGTCCATAGGTCGCGATATCGGCCCCGGCGTCGTGGCTGCTCCCGACCACGCCCAGCGCCGCAACGAGGACAAGGAATGGTAAGGTCGCCAGGTCCTGAAACAGGAGGGTCCCGACCGATGCTCGCCCGTGGCGAGTATCGAGTTCGCCCTGGTCGGTGAGCTGGCGGATCGTGATCGCTGTCGATGACATCGCGACCGCGCCTCCAAGAAGAACGGCTGCCAGGAACGAAACCCCTGCGGCTAATGCCAATCCGGCAACGATCACGCTGGTACAAAGCACCTGCAGGCCGCCGAGCCCCAGCACTGCGCGGCGCGAGGCCAGAAGAACCGGCAACGAGAATTCCAGGCCCACATTGAACATGAGAAAGACGATGCCGATCTCTGCAAGCAGCTCGAGCTGCGGGCTCGCTTCGAGCAGGCCAATCCCGGTTGGACCGATCAGGAGCCCAACCAATATGTATCCGATGAGCGTGGGCGCCCCGATCCGCTGCAGCACAAGTGTGACGATGAGACTTGCCGCAAGAAGCACTGTGACGATGGTGAGCAGATCGGTCATCGACAGGCTCTCACACGTAAATCCACCAGATGGCGATGCATGTGGCGAGGCCCACGACGATATTCATGGGCAGGCCGATCTTGAGGAAGTCGACGAACCGGTATCCGCCCGTCGCATAAACGATCGTGTTGGTCTGGTACCCGATCGGAGTGGCGAAGCTCGCCGAGGCGCCGAACATGACCACAAGAAGCAGGGCGCGGGTATCCACCCCGACGCTGTTTGCGAGGTCGATGACGATGGGCGTCATGATAACGGCAACCGCGTTGTTGGTGACCACCTCGGTCAGAAACGAGGTGAGCGCATAGACGAGGATCAGCACCAGGAAGATCGGGAGAATGGTGAGCGCGGGTTCGACGGCGTCGACGATCAGGTCGACGGTGCCGGCTCCTTGCAGTCCGAGACCGATCGCCAGCATTCCGAAGATGAGAACGATCACGTTACCTTCGATAGCGTGCCAGGCCTCTTCCGGATCGATGCAGCGCGTGAAAAGAACGAGTGTGACCCCGAGAATGGCGAGCAGGTCGATGGGCGCGACCTGTAGAGCGGCGAGAGCGATGATCGCGAACATGGTCGCGATCGCAATCGGCGCCTTGTACCGACGATAAGGGCGAATATCGGGTTCATCGATATCGATGAGATTGACGTTGTCGCGAATGTCTGCCGCGGCTTCCGGCGGGCAGCGGATCAGGAGTTGGTCAGCGGGGCGGACGCGCACGGTTTCGAGCGTGGGGCCGGGTAGATGCCGCGGACGTGAAACCCCAAGAACTCGCGCGCCGCTCCGATTGAGAAACGGAATGTCGGTCAGCTGCTGGCCGATCGCAGGGTGCGATGGCCCGATGGATGCTTCTACGACCCGATCGTCGGGCGAATTGGCAATTTCGCGCTTGGCAAGACCGAGATCGGCACCGAGTTCCTCGCTCAACCCCAGCAGTTCGGCCTGGTCCGCAGCGACAACCAGTTCATCGCCTGCGGCCAGTTCGAACGTCGGATCGGGATTGCGAGTGAGGTGGCCACTTCTTCTGACGGCGAGCAGCCGAACTCCGGAGCGCTGCAACCCACCAATACTCTTAAGGCTCCGTCCGACCCAAGGGCTAGCCGCGCCTATCTGAATGCGGGTCAGATACCGCTCCTCGATCGGCCGAGCGCCAGAGCGATCCATTGGCCCGTCGTTATCGGGAAGAAGCCAACGACCGAGGAGGAGCAAGGTGCCGATCCCAGCTCCCGCAGCGATGAGCCCGATACCGGTCAGTTCGAATATTCCGAACGGCGCCTCTCCCGCGCGCTGCGCAACCCCGTCCACGATAAGGTTGGTCGAGCTTCCCAAAAGGGTCAGAGACCCGCCCATGATCGAGAGATAGGAGAGCGGAATAAGCAGTCGCTGCGCGCTCGATCCGGCGACAGCGGCAATCCGCCGCACGATGGGAGCAAGGACGATGACTACCGGTGTGTTGTTCACGAGCGCCGAAGCGAAAAAGGTACCGCCAAGAAGCTCGGTGATCGAACGTTTGGGTGTGCGCTCGGCGCGCCGCGTGGCGATACTGGCAAGCGCTTCGATGACGCCGGTGCGGACGAGCGCGGCGGAGAGGACGAACATCGCGCCGATCGTCACCGGTGCGGGGTTGCCGAACACCGCTTGAAGCTCGCTGCGTGGCAGATAACCGAATGCGAGCATCACGCTCGCTCCGGTCAGAGCTATTGTCACCGGCGCCAGTCGCTCGGATAGGAATGCAGCAAAGACGAGCGCCAGTATCGCCAGCCCGATCCAGGCTGAGTTGCTTTCTACAAAGGCACTCACTGCTGTCATTCGATTTTGTTGCTTTACTATTGTCGATCCTGCACCGCTCATGGGAACAATTTCAGTGCCTAGCGCGTCAAATCATGGGACCTGAAACGCCCCAGAGACAAGAGGATGATACGCACCGATAAGACAGGCTTGGGGCACAATTTTCCGCCCCGTCACCCGAAACAACCGGGCACCAATCTTACAGTCAGCGAGATCCCGGCGGCGCGCATCTATCGAGAGCCCAAATCCGTGATGCAAGGCGGTTCCCGCAAACGGCCATGGGTGCTCGAATTTCCTGCTTCGCGCCCCTTGAGTGCCGATCCGCTTACCGGTTGGACACGTAACGATGATCCTTTCCGGCATGTCCGCTTGAACTTCCCGAACCGCGAAAGCGCCGTTGCCTTTGCCGAAAGACAGGATTGGGATTACCAGGTGCGCTAGACCAAACCGGCAATTCGAAGCCCTTGAGTTGAGGAAGGAGCGACCGGATTTCCCGGTCGCTCCACTTCAGGCCTCTTAGTGGCGCGTTTCCTGATTGATCGGAATACGCCGCCCCGAGAGCGACATCTGCTCATCATGCGGCAGATGGATCCTGAGGACGCCGTCGCGGAACTCCGCGCTCACCTTGTCCTCCTGGATGCCCTGCGGCAGGCTCATCCGGCGTTCGAATTGGCCGTAGAAGCGTTCGGAATACCCGCTTGCCTCATCGCCGTCCTCGGAGCGTCGCTCCCCGCGAATGACCAGCATACCGTCATCAAGCGAGAGCTCGATGTCGTCTTCCGACATGCCCGGGACTTCCGCTGTGACGAGCAGTTCGCCGTCCTTGCGGCGGACTTCGATGTTTGGCCAGCTTGGCGTCGATGCGAAACTGGGCAGGCCGAACGAACCGAAGGCCTGATCGAACAGCCGGTCGATATCGCTTCGCAGCGTCGAGACCGGATCGCTGCGTTCGTCCCGCCGAGCGACCGGAAGACGCTCTTCGTTGCGAGACCATGGAATCAAGTCACGTACATTCATCTTCTTCTCCTTTCACTTTGCGTTACAAACGAGGGTGAGGGATGCCGCCGGGGGTCGTGCGAACACCCCTCGTTAGATGCCGACACAATCAGTGCCGGCAAACTGAAGTCGAGCCATCGCACTTTCGTTCAGGCGGGCGAAGCAACATTGCTGTCGCCACTTGGTTCGTCCTTGTCGGTTTGATCCCGGCTGCGCTGATATTCGCGCAACCGGAAACCAAGCGCTCCCAAGACGATAGCAGCGCACAGCGCGTAGCCACCTATCAGATAACCTGCTGCGATGATCGTCGTCTCGATGTTCAGTGCGATCAGCACCAACACGCCGATACCGAGCAGGATCGAGAGCGCGCCGCTGGTCGCCAGCAGCCATTCATTCTCGATCTCGCGGCGCAGGCGAATAGCCGCATACACTTCAAGACCGCCGGTCAGGATCGCCCACCCCGCAACAAGCGCAATCGTAGCCAGCGCGTAAGCGAAGGTCGCTGCGAACGGCATCAATGCGATGATGACGCCGGCACCAAGCCCGAGGAGCCCGCGCAGAATGTACATTCCCCAACGGTCCTCCTTCGATCGCGCGCCCTTGATCCCGGTGATGAGCGAGAAAACTCCATCAACCGCTGCAAACGCCGCGAACACGAGGGTGAAGGCGAAGACCGCGCTGGTCGGAAATACGAAGGCCGCGATCGCCAGAGCGAGACACAGCGTGGCGCGCAGCATGAACCATCCCCAGTTTCTTGCCGGGACGTATGCATGGGCGCCCGCTGCATGGAGATCGGCACGAGCGAGATCGCTGGGTGTCGTCGTCGAAAAAAGCATCACATCCTCCTTTCGAAGGTCGGGTGCGACCGGACCACGCCGACCGCACCGTCCCTGGTTACGTCGTCAGACGGTCCTTCAACGAATTGAACTGCCGCTTGATGGAGTCGAACAGGCTATCGGATTCCTCGCCCGCGTCGATCTGCTCTTCGAGCTGTTCGATATCGTCGTCGAGGTCATCGCGTGCGTCGCCCGCTTCGTAGCCGAGCGCTTCGGCCATTTCGAGTTGGGTGCGCGCGGCACCGAGATGGGTAGCAACCTGTTCCTTTTGTTCGCCAGAAAGAGACGTCACTCCGCCAGCTTCATCCAAAAGCTCGCGCGCTGCATCGACACTGGCTTCGGCGCGGAGCATCGGCAGAGGCACTGTCGCCTCAGTCACAACGATCGTGGACAGCGCGGTATTCAGCGTGCTCAGCGCAAGCTCCTCCTCTCCGCGATCAAGCTGCGCCGCGGCGAGCTTGATGGCGTCGGGGTAGGTGAGCAGCGGCAGGTTGGCAGTGCGGATCACGATTTCGCTAGCGAGACCGGCGATCAGGCGGCGCGCTTCCTGTAGGCGTCCTTCGTCGGTTAATTCTTCGATCTCGTCACGCAGCTCCCTCACCGCTTCGGGCGTGGTCAGAACGTCGCGCTCGACGATCGAGACATCGACGGGCGCGAGCGATAGGCCGGGATCGCGTGCCAGAATGAGTTCGAGCTTACCGGTCGCGACCGCGAGGGCATCGAGCGCTTCCTGGGTGTTCTCTTTTTCGAGAGCCGTGATCGCTTTCTGCGTCTCGCTCAACGCTTCAGTCGCTTCCGCGAGAAGCTCGGCGCGGCGCTCGGAGAGTGTCTCATCGGTTTGCGCCTGGACATCGGCCTCCACTTCCTCGGTGGTTTTGACCGGTTCGATTTGGGTCTCAGCCTCCTGAGCGCACGCGGCAGTCGGGAAGGCCAGTGAAAGAGCGGCGGTCGCCGCCACGAGTTTCGATTTGCGCAGCATGATTATCCTCCTTTCGTTCGCTGCAAGGGAGCGTCGTTCGTGCGACGCTCTTTCGAGCTGCATGGCGGACAGGGTCATCCAATGAGGGCGGAGGTCGCTGATTTATTGTCTATCGCACACCACTCGTCGCCCGACCGGTCGACCCGGCCAGCCATGCCTCCCCGTCCGGCCCGAGTACTGGTGCACCCGACCCGGCGAGGATTTGCTCGAAGATCCAGGCTTAGGCCGCTTTCTTCTCGGCCTTGTCCTTCGACTTGCCGTCGGTGATCTGCGGCGCGTTGTCGTTGCCGCTTGCACCGATTTCGATCTTGCGCGGCTTCATCGCTTCGGGAACGACGCGCTCGAGCGAAAGCGTCAGCATCCCGTTCTCGTAGCTCGCATCCTGGACTTCGACATAGTCGGCCAGCTGGAACCGGCGCTCGAACGCGCGCGTCGCAATCCCGCGATGGATCACCTCGACGCCGTCTTCATCCTTCTCGGCCTTTTCGCCGGAGATGATGAGCTGGTTCTGCTGAGCGGTGATGTCGATCTCGTCCGGACTGAAGCCGGCCACCGCGAGCGTGATGCGATAGCTTTCTTCGCCTGTTCGGGCGATATCGAAAGGTGGATAGCCGTCCTGCGTATCGACGCGAGAGCTTCGCTCGAGTGCGTCGAACAGACGGTCAAAACCGACGGTGGAGCGCCGGTAGGGGGTAAAATCGAATGCAGTTCTCATTTCCAAATCCTCCTTGTTGAGCAATCTGGGCACGAGAAGCGTCAGCGAACGAAAGAGCTGACGCTCTAATGTCCAACCAGACCTATTATGGCATCCGGCAATTTCTGATTTAGTAAGGTCAAAAGCGGTTTCAAGAGTCGAAATGCAGATTTTTATGCCTTTAATTCAGATGCTTGAAAGAAAAGCAGGCGCGCCCTTTCGAGCGCGCCTGCCAGTCTGCCAAGACTGAATTCTGGCGGTTCAGTAGTCCATTGCCGGCATCGGTGCCGGTGCATCTTCCTTAGGAAGTTCGGCCACGAGCGCCTCGGTCGTAATGAGCAGTGAGGCGACCGATGCCGCATCCTGCAGCGCCGTTCTAACGACCTTCGCCGGATCGATCACACCCGACTTCACCAGGTCTTCATACTCACCGGTCGCGGCGTTGAAGCCATGGTTGTAGTCGTCGCCTTCGAGCAGCTTGCCGACGATGTAGGCACCGTCTTCGCCTGCGTTCTCCGCGATCTGGCGGGCCGGGGCGCGCAGCGCACGGCGAACGATGTCGATGCCTGACTGCTGGTCGTCATTGGCAGCCTTGAGACCTTCGAGCGACTTGAGCGCCCGCAGCAGAGCGATCCCGCCACCGGGAAGGATGCCTTCTTCGACCGCTGCACGGGTCGCATGGAGCGCATCGTCGACACGGTCCTTGCGTTCCTTGACCTCGACCTCGGTCGCGCCGCCAACGCGGATGACGGCCACACCGCCTGCGAGCTTGGCCACGCGCTCTTGCAGCTTTTCGCGGTCGTAGTCGCTGGTCGTGGTCTCGATCTGGGCACGGATCTGGCTGACCCGGGCGTCGATGTCGGCCCTGTTGCCGGCACCATCGACGATGGTAGTGTTGTCCTTGTCGATGATGACCTTCTTGGCCCGGCCGAGCATGCCAATCGTGACGTTCTCGAGCTTCGTACCAAGTTCCTCGCTGACAACATTGCCGGCGGTAAGGATTGCAATATCCTCCAGCATGGCTTTGCGGCGATCGCCGAAGCCGGGTGCCTTAACTGCCGCGACCTTCAGGCCGCCACGCAGCTTGTTGACAACGAGGGTTGCTAGGGCTTCGCCTTCGACGTCCTCGGCGATGATCAGCAACGGCTTGCCCGACTGCACGACCTGTTCGAGTAGCGGGATCAGCGCCTGCAGGTTCGACAGCTTCTTCTCGTGAATGAGGATGTACGGATCCTCGAGTTCCACCTTCAGCTTCTCGGCATTGGTTACGAAATAGGGCGAGAGGTAGCCGCGGTCGAACTGCATGCCCTCGACCGTTTCGAGCTCGGTTTCGAGGCTCTTGGCTTCCTCGACCGTGATCACGCCTTCGTTGCCGACTTTGTCCATGGCTTCGGCAAGGATGCGACCGACGGTTTCGTCGCCATTGGCGGAAATGGTCGCGACCTGTGCGATTTCGCTGTTGGCGGATACCGTCTTGGCGTGGCTTTCGATGTCCTTGACGACAGTGCCAACCGCAAGATCAATCCCGCGCTTAAGGTCCATCGGGTTCATGCCCGCAGCAACAGCCTTCGCGCCTTCGCGAACGATCGCTTGAGCGAGAACGGTGGCGGTGGTGGTGCCGTCACCCGCCTTGTCGTTCTGCTTGCTGGCGACTTCGCGCAGCATCTGTGCGCCCATGTTTTCGAACTTGTCCTTGAGTTCGATTTCCTTGGCGACGGTGACGCCGTCCTTGGTGATACGAGGGGCACCGAAGCTCTTCTCGATCACCACGTTGCGGCCCTTGGGGCCGAGAGTTACCTTGACCGCATTTGCAAGCGTATCCACGCCGCGGAGCATGCGATCACGCGCATCCGACGCAAATTTTACTTCTTTCGCAGCCATCTGGCCTGCTCCTTTCTCTTCCTTCGATTGAACCGAAGATCGGGTTGGTTGCTTACGCCGCCTTCTTGAGCTCGGCGGTGGTTTCGATGATGCCGAGGATGTCGCTCTCCTTCATGATGAGCAGGTCCTCGCCTTCGATCCGCACTTCGGTGCCGGACCACTTGCCGAACAGGATGCGGTCGCCCGCCTTGACGGCGAGTTCCACCAGCTTCCCGGCATCGTCACGCGCACCCGGGCCAACGGCGACAACTTCGCCTTCCATCGGCTTTTCTTTGGCAGTGTCGGGAATGATAATGCCGCCAGCGGTCTTCTCTTCCGCCTCAAGGCGACGAACCAGCACGCGATCGTGCAAAGGTTTAAAGTGCATGCATAACCTCCATTACAAAGCAATATGAACACGGAAATCTCCCCCATTTTCGGCAGGAGATTTTCGCGATCTAGTTCCGGCGGAAGCGGCTTCAAGAACCTCTCGGCGAGAAATTTGCACAGCTCGGCGACGCATGAATCGCCATGGATTGGCGCCGCATTCACATGATTCATTCGTATGCATCAGAGATATTGAAACGAAAGACCTGTTCACTAGTTTTTGGGAAGTTTCTCTAGGTTGGAGGATAAACAGTGAACATTATGAGAACTTTCATTCTGCTCGCTGCCCTGACCGCGCTGTTCATGGGCACAGGCTACATGATTGGCGGGACCGGCGGCGCTCTCATTGCGCTCATTATCGCGGGCGCGATGAATTTCGTGACTTATTGGAAGGCAGACCAGATCGTTTTGTCGATGCACAAGGCGCGCGAGGTGAACGCGAGGACCTCGCCCGATTTCTACAGCATCGTCGCGATCCTGGCTCAGCGCGCCGGTCTTCCCATGCCGAAAGTCTATGTGATCGACAGCCCACATCCCAACGCGTTCGCAACAGGCCGCAATCCTGAAAACGCGGCGGTCGCGGCTACGACGGGCTTGCTGGACATGTTGTCGCGCGATGAAGTCGCAGCGGTAATGGCGCACGAACTCGGCCATATCCAGAACCGCGATACGCTCATCATGACGATGGTGGCGACCATCGCTGGTGCGATTTCCATGCTGGCGAACTTCGGCATGATCTTCTCGAGTGATAGCCGGAATAACCCGCTGGCGCTGATTGGAGCGATACTGCTCGCTCCGTTCGCGGCGATGATCGTGCAAATGGCAATCAGTCGGACGCGCGAGTTCGGTGCGGACCGAGCGGGAGCTGAGATTTGCGGAGATCCCGATGCACTAGCCTCGGCGCTGCGCAAGATTTCTCACGCGGCGCGCCAGGTGCCGAACCCGGTGACCGAGCGGAACCCAGCTGCCGCCCAACTCTACATCGTTCCAACGCATGTGGGCGAGCTGTTCTCGACCCATCCCGCGACCGAGCGCCGGATTTCGGCACTGCGTGAATTGAAGCGCAGCACGCTGAGGCGGAACAGCTTTCCAGCGACCCGGACGCTGCTGCCGCGCTAATGTGCGGCTAAGCGTTACTCAGAGGCATCACCGCAAGGCTGCCTCGGAGTTCGCTAAGTGTCAGCGAACGCCCTTCAAATGTTGAAAGCGCAAAATGGCAAAACGCGACGCAAAACAAAGGAGGATCGATCATGTCGCAACCTGTCTCTCGTTATTTGCATCCCTTTGATGTTGCCCATCATCCCTCACTTGAACCCGAGGTAAAGCGGGCGATACTTGCCTCCTGGGCATCCGACCGCAACGCGGTCGAGAGCCAGCCCGGAATGCGAAAGCCGCCCGAATTGGGAAAGCCTGTGGGGATTGATGATATCTTTGATGCCATGAAGTCACTCGACGAGCACAATCGCCCAACGAGGTCGCAATGACGGATCGGGCCTTTCTTGTGCAGCTTGATGGCTACGGGCTGACCACTGCGGAAATATGCTATTTCATGCCCGATCATCCGTCCATCATACAAACCTTCGCGTGGCAAGAATACGACGCAGCACCGGACTTTCCGGTGCTGTTCGATTTTCTCGACTACTGGAGACGCGAGATCGTGGCGGAAATACAGTCAGTCCGTATCGCACACGAAAAACTCATCCGCCCCGCTAACTGGCGCTCTGTGGATGGGGTTATCTCTTGGGAAGACTGATATGTCCGCTCTCGGGGTCGATTTTCCTTACCTGCACGTCCGACTTGGGGCGCAAGGCGGAAACCACCTCTACCAATGTCCATGGTGGTTGGGCTGCCTGCGGCGAGCATCCTATAAGCGGTCGTAAGTTCGAGCTTGTAGAGGTGTCATCATGTCCAACTCACGCACAGCGACGCAATCGGACCATTTCCAAAAGATCGTGTTCACGAATGATCGGGTGGACGGTCGAGTAATCTGGGCAAAGGCTCGCCGACATGAGGAAGCGTTTCGGAATGTGCTGTGCCGGATGGGCTTCGAACAATCCTTTCCCATGAAATTGGAAGTACAGCACGGGTTTACCAATTTCGCCGTAGATGTGCTCGACTGTCAGCAGGCATCTGGATCGGGACCTCGGCTCCTCATTCAGGTGGATCCCCGATCCAGGCCGGATAAGCGCTCTATTGAAGCAACATTGGCCAGGTCCATTGGACTGATGTTCGAAAACGCCGAGATGTACGAACAGATCTGGGTGGCCACTTACGGCGATCTTCTGTCCCGGTTCTCAAACAGGCCAGAGGCTTCCCTCCAATGTCTGGACTTTATGGCAGGCCCTCATGATTGGCTGTTGCTTCATGCCCAGTTTCTACGTCTTGGGCACAATTTCTCTACGGCTCGATCGAGGCGGATCGCTTCCGATATCGAAGAGCTGATTGAGGCGATTGATTTCGACCTTCGCGAACATGATCGCAACGTCGCTGCCCTGACAGTTGACGAGCTGGGATCTTATCGAAGGAAGATTACAGGCCTTGCCGCCCACGTTCTCGAGCTTACTGGTATCAGCCCGGACGACCTGCCGTTGCTCTTCGATGACGATGGTGATCACCCTTTCACATCAATCGATGGCTCTCTCCCGTTTTCCGCAGGGCGGTTCTATTGGTCGAGAGGAACGCTCGAGTGTTCGCTCGAAATGCGCAAAGGGCGGTGCTGGATCGATGGCAGAAGGGTCATACTTTCGCACCCTTCCAACCTACCTGCGACAACCCTTTCGTCCTGTGTCGAACGGCCACTAAATACCCTGCTACAGATTGAAGGGTTGGAATTCGAAGCGACTATAAAAACGGTACACGCGGCGAGAGATTGCATCGTAGTGGAAATCGAAATGCCCAAGGATGAATTCCCAGATCAAATCGATTGAGATACAAAGAACAGATTCCGTATCTAACCCTGCAATCCGCGGTCGCGCGAACATGAGCAGGTTGGATATGCCTACACTCGCGCTGACATAAATTGTGGAAACTGCCGGAGTGGCAGGAAATGGGCCGGAAGCGGTTAGTCCGCTCGCGGGTGCCGCGACAGCGAAAGCCGACGATCCGCAAACGACCCGATTGCGGACTAGGGGACATCAAACCATCATGGAGGCCATGCGGAAACTCATCACCATCATTTTGAGCATTGTTGTGGCAGGGTGTGCCACACCCTCAAGCGCGCCGACCAACAGCGACTTTTCTCCGCCAGAAATACTAGAAATTACCAGAGGCTTCGAACTTCGGGATCGATACAACATCCCAAAATATATCGGGAACACCGCTATTTTTGTGGATAGCGTCGCCGTTCACCATTTTCGCAATGAAGCTAGTACCATCGTTTGGCGGGACGAAGCGGGCAATTGGCAACGGAGTCAGGTAGTTGAGCGCGGCCCCGGGGGCCTTCTGAACGCCGAGCGGAAGTTGGTGGCCGACAAAACAATTTCGCTAGCTGATGCTGAAGCCGACGCTTTGGAGCGACTGATACGTGAACCGGGGCTCTATCACGGTGAGGTTCTTCGCAGCGACAAGATAGGGGTGGGCGCCCCCCACCATGTCATGGCGATCATCACTCCGTTCGGGCGCACGACAGTCAAATGGAATGGCCGACTTTTAGGCACTAAGGGCGAAATTGCCGACATCGTACTCGGCAGCGATTGAAGTCTGCTCTCCACCCAAAGTCGGTCAATCATTGCACTCTGGTATTTAGCTAAAAGCGGCCGACCGAAATCTTCAGCCGGCCGCTTGGGAAATCAGATCTCCGTCCGCTCTGCCAGCAATAAGGCGTCCTCCACATCTACGCCAAGATATCGAACCGTGTTTTCGATCTTGGTGTGACCGAGCAGGATTTGAATTGCCCGGATGTTGCCAGTGGCCCGGTAGATCATCGCAGCTTTGGTCCGCCGCAGTGAGTGCGTGCCGTACTCGGCCTTGCGCAGGCCAATGGCCGTCACCCATTCATCGACCAGGCGGGCATATTGGCGCGTGCTCATGTGGCTATGATGATCAATGCGGCTCGGAAACAGATATTCATGCGTCGAACCTCCTCGGCGATCGAGCCAAGCGATCAACGTCGCACGGACATCCGCGGTAAGCTCGAACTGGACAGGGCGATTGGTCTTTTGCTGGATCACGATCGCACGGTGCCGAACTTCGGCGCCGGCCACCACATCACCGATCTTGATCTTCACCAGGTCGCAGCCGCGCAGCTTGCTGTCGATTGCGAGGTCGAAGAGCGCCTTGTCCCGCAGCCGCCCTTCGCGATCTAGGTGAAAGCGGATTGCCCAAATCTGCTTCTGCGTCAGCGGTCGCTTGGTGCCGACGTTCTTGCCGGCGTTCCATGCCGGGCGAGCCTGAATGGCGGTGTCAAATCGAGAGTATCCCATGGTTCATCTCCTCGGCCGTGATTGGCCGATGAGAGAACGCCGAGTATGGATGCTTCTGGGCCGGAGCACGAACCCGCTTCGCGGGAGGGGTGCTGGCGGCGCGGGTGACGCCAGAGCAAGAACGTAGCGAGTAGATCGAACA
>NZ_JARULD010000007.1 GCF_029688735.1 Qipengyuania flavescens | reverse complement strand
AGACCATATAAATAGGCTGCGATATCTGCCGCCTCAGCCTCGCTAATTGGCATTGGCGGCATGGAAGAGCCCTCCTTCACGGAAGGTGCGTTGCGGATGAAGGCCGCCAATACGTCCGGCCGGTTCGGCAATTGGCCAGCTATCAAGCCGACATCGTCGAAGCCATCAAGCGATGGTCCCAAGCGCCCGGATGGCCAGTCCAGCCCGGGAATTTCGTGGCAAGATCCACAGCCTGCGCGCTTGATTGCTATTAAGCCGCGATCCTTCGGTCCGATAGCCGGCTCTCGCCGCGTCTCGACCGGGTCCTTGCATGCGGCAAGCGCTGCACAAGCGGCTAAGGCTACGCCGGCCACGATGGCTTTCCAATTCCGATGCTCCACACTCCCCATTCCCATGGGAACCGGACAATTGCATGCTTCGTTCCCGCCAGACGATGCTTTTCCGCTCTAACCTGTCCGTCGCCGCCTTTGCTATGGCGCTGGCGTCATGCACTCCTGCCCCGATCGACGATCCATTCGACGACACCGGCGAATTGATTGCCTTATCAGGCGGGGACGCGGGTCCGCAGGCCGCTTGCCACACTTGTCATGGGCTGGACGGCGGCGGCGACGGAGCGTTGGTGCCGAGAATAGCGGGCATGGATACGGGATATCTTGTGCGGCAGCTGGGCTTTTACGCGGACGGCCAACGTAGCCATCCCCAAATGACTTGGCTTGCAGGCCGTCTAAATTCCGAGGAGCGGTTGGCTGTGTCAGCCTATTACGCGGCCATGGACTTTCCCGAGGGCATGGAGGGAAGCACGACTTTGACTGAACCCTCGTGCGAAATTGCGAAAGCATACGAGATCTACCATGCAGGCTTACCCGAACGCGCTCTATCGTCCTGCGCATCTTGCCATGGGGAAACCGGTCTGGGCTTGGGTGGCGGCAATCCACCCCTGGTTGGTCAAAGCGCTGCGTACCACGCCGAACAATTGCGCCGCTGGCGAAACGGTGAGCGATACGGCGATGCACTCAACGTCATGCACGATACGGCCAGCAAATTGCGAGAGGACGAGATCAGCCCACTCGCGGCGTATATTGCTTATGGTCCGGAGCCGTCTCGTCGTCTCGAATTTCCGGTAGAATGCCTCTGACCGTATCATCGCGATCCCAGAAATGATGTTTCAACGCCGCTATTACATGCAGCGGCACCAGCAATGCGAGGCCGATAACGCCGAGGACATGAAGGCTTTCGGCCCAGTCGAGCACTTGATACTGCCACGCAGGGGAGAGCGAATGAAAGGGCATCGGCGGTATCGCGACCAATCCGGCAAGACGCAGAGGCTGCACCGGCTGTATCGCAGACCACATCGCCCATCCGCTCAGCGGAAGTAACGCGAACAAGCCATAAAAGAGGTACTGGGTGATGTGCGCTGCCGTGCTCTGCCAGCCGGGCGCATCAGCGTCATTGACCGGATCAGGGACAAAAAGCCGCCAAGCGAACCTCAAAATGGCAAAAAACAGGATGGTCAGCCCCAGCTCGCTATGCAATTCGTAGGTGGCAAGCTTGCTGGCGCCTACGGGATAGCGCGACATCATCCACCCTGAGCCTAGCTGAAAGAGCACCAGCCCCGCCATTATCCAGTGAAACCAGACACCGACCGGAGAATACTTCCCATGCTCGGTATAACTGACCGCCCATCTGCGGATCAGGTCATGTAGCCTCATGCGGGCGCTCTGCTACCAAGCGATCGATAGAGTATCGTCAAGGCTGCGATTAAATAAACCAGGCTCGCCGGGGCCCACATAACGATACCCGCAATCTGCTGATCCTCTATTGGCGAGAGATCCCACAAGCGGGTCGTTAGCCAATGTGGCGCATAATACGCACGGTGCGCGAAGGTAAGTAGCGCGCCAAGTGCCCCCATTGCGACCATCGTCGCCAACAGTCCTGTCGCGGCAGCTGGTGCCGGCGATCGAATTACCTTGACCCACCATGCTGCTGCCGTAGCGACGATGCTGATTTGCATAAGCCAGAAAACCGCGTGGCTACTCATCGCAAGCTCGTACAATGGAGGTGCATGCCAGGCCCAGAATATGATGGCATGTACCGCAGTCCATACGGTCAACGTCCCGGGCAAGCTCTTGTCCTCGAGCCGAAAGGCCGCAATGAGCAGTGGGGCGAAGACCGCTGCGAGTATGACATCGTGAATGATGCGGACTGTGAACAATGCGGACCCGAGCGCGCAGAAGGGGCTGATGTAGAGAAAGCAGAAGACGGCTAGGAGTGCGTATGTCGGCGTGGTTCTCAGACTTTCGCGTTGCCAATATGCGACCCCGGTCACGACCAGAAGGCAAGCAATCAATTCGGGTGCGAAATTCCAATGGGTCAACCAGCCCCCAGGATCTGGAGCTTTTCCGCAATAGGGCAACCAATCGTGCAGCAGCCGTCTCCCGTGAACGTGTGGTTCGGTCAGCAATTAAATGATCACAACACCTATTGGTGTCCTGCAAACCGACGAAATGAGCAGAAAGCGATCGCAACCTAGGATGAAATACGCTCGGACAGAACTTAGGGTCCCGAGGGCATGTAGGTAGACCAAAATCGGTGAAGTGCATTTGCTCTGGTCATACCCGTGAGCCAGGTGAAGGTCGGCTTTGGCTAGAATCGCATCAGAAGCGGACTGTCCGCTTCCGGCCCATTTCCTGCCATTCCGCCACTCTTCCACAGCTAATACGTGATCGAGTGTAGGCATATCCAACCTGCTCAAAATGGCTCAGCCGCCAATTGCATTTCACGCAACGGCAGCTTCGCGCCCTCATTCCCGCCATCCCAACCCCTTTGCCGATCACCCGAAAGCGGACATCGCTTTGCTGAAGCTCGAATGATGGCAAAGTTGGACGGTGCCGACAGTCCGGATTTAGAAGGCGATTGCGGTCAGCAGACGTTCGTACAGGTGGATCAAATCATCTCAGCAATGCGCCATTGTTGTTATCGGCATCAAAAGATTGCAACGACTTCAACATCCAAAAGGCGTGGCGGGTCAGTGTCTGCGAATTTAGGAGCGGCCTCTACAGCCGGAGCCATTTCGCGTGCCATACGCGCTATCGTGCCATACGCGCTATTAGGTGGAAAGAGGTGAAGGCCGCTGTAAAGGCGACGGACATGACCCAAACATCGCTGCGCGATCAGTTGGCCCAATAGACATATTCCTGATCCTTCTTCCACGGCGCATTGAGCGGAACGTCGATCCGGATCGCACCTTCGAGCAGGCCGGGCCAGAGCGGCTTGGGAAGTCCGGCATTTTGAGCTGCAATCAACTTGCGCAGTTCCGCCACGCGCGCGGGATCCTTGGCGGCCAGATTGACTTGCTCGGTCGGATCGATGGCGAGGTTGAACAGCCAGACCTTGTCAGGCCGCTTTGAAACCTGCAATTTCCAATCGCCTGCGCGCACCACGCGGTAGTCGCCAGAGCGCCAGAAGGTGATTTCGCGCTTCGGCCCGGCCGCCAGCAGGTTGAAGCTGTCCATCTTGCGATCTCCTGGCACGTTCGCACCGGTTGCCGCGGCGATGGTCGCAAACATGTCGAGGTGCTGGGCGACATCGTTGCGGACCGTGCCCGGCGCGATCTTGCCCGGCCAGCGCATCATCATCGGCACATGGATGCCGCCTTCGAAGAAAGTTCCTTTGTAACCGCGATAGGGCGTGTTGTGATCCTTGATGCCGGTATACCAGGCGCCGCCATTGTCGCTTGTGAAGATCACAAGAGTATTCTCGTCGAGCCCCGTGTCCTTCAGCTTTTGCATCACATCGCCGATCCGCCGGTCGAGCTGGCGGATCATCGCGCCATAGACGCGCTGGGTATGGTCCTTGATCTGCGGTAGCGCATCATAGTCACTTTTGAGCGCCTGCAGCGGGGTGTGCGGCGCATTATAGGCCAAGTACATGAAAAAAGGCCGGTTCTTGTTGGCCTCGATCGCGGCCAGCGCATTGTCGGTAAAATAGTCCGTCAGATGGCCCTTTGGGCGAAACCGCTGACTGTTTCCCCAATAGACGGCATGGGGCAGGTTCGCCCATAGGAAGCGGTCGATTGGATCCCATGGCAGCTTCGCGTTGACGACCTGGGGGTCTTCTTCGGCCATGAACAGATCTCCGCCCGAACGCATGCAAAGACTTTCGTCAAATCCCTGCGATGTTGGCCGTAATGGTTCGGCCTCGCCCAGATGCCACTTGCCGATATGGATATTGTGATAGCCCTTGGCCTTCAGCGCCTCGGGCAGCATGATTTCCGCATTGGGCACACCCATGTCGGCATAGGCAGGCAGATCGCGGTTCAGCTCTTCATGATAGATCGGTGGATAGGGTGAATCGCCACCACTATGAGCCAGGTTTGAAGCAAAGGCGGCTGGAACGGCGGTAAATTCAAAACCGAAACGCGTCGGATAACGCCCCGTCATCAAGGCCGCGCGCGACGGCGAACAGGTGGCATTGGCAGCATAGCCGTTGGCAAAGCTGACACCCTGCCTGGCTATTGAATCGATATTGGGGGTCGGCACAGCGCCACCAGCAACACCGCCGCCGTAAAGCGAGATGTCGTTCATCCCCAGATCGTCGGCGACAATCAGGATGACATTGGGCGGACGCTCGCCTGAAGGTGCCACCGCAGGACCCTGCGCCCAGCTGATCGGGCGATTCTCTGCAATGGGTTCCCGCCATTCGCCGATAATGCCGGGAAGGTAGATTTTATACTGCTGAAAACCCAGATAGCCAGCGCCGACCAGCAGCGCCAAAGCCCCGATCCATTTCAGCTTTTTCATGCAAGAATCTCCGGCTGGTGTAGACTCGATTGCCGCACTGACAGCCACAGAAACAGCAGAATTGCCGGCAGCGAAATCAGGCTGGCATAATGTTCGGGTGGGTGGTGGCCGTTAACGGGGAGGTGCTTCACCCAGCCTGACCAGCTGAGCAACAGGCGTTCGATCAGGCTGACCAACAGGAACAGCGGCACAAGCGCCCGGTAACGGAGCGCCACGATCAACGTGACGATCCCGTGCGCGATTTGCGTGGCCCCCGCCCAGGCGAACATCCCGAAAATCATTGTTGGATTGTGGCTCAGGTCCAGCCCCGCAATGGTGCCCGCGCCGCCATCGGGCAGGAAGCTGTGGATCATGCCCGGCACGATCCAGGCGACCCCGTAAAAGGCGAGAAACCAGGCTGCATAGCGCGAGCCGTGATACTGATCACTGGTACTCGGCGGTAGGAAGGCGCTCATCCCGCAAGGCTCAAAAGCGCGAGATGCGCCAATGCCGCGATCAATGCCAGCACCAGCGCCACCGTCACGCGCGGGCTGAGATAGAACGACACCACCCGCTGCGCCGGGAAGGAAAAGGTCGCAAGCGTACCGCGCAGCTTGTCCGGATGGCCCTCCATGAAGGCCGGGTCCATCACCAGCTTCATCATGTCGCGCCGACTGCGGTAACGCATCAGCCCGAAAATCGTCCAGCCTGGATCAGGTTCTGTGTTCCAGGCATCGACATAGCCGCCCACTTTGCGACCGACCATGCCGGGGTGACCGCCATTGTGCAACAGCACCGGCATAAAGCGTTTGGAATAGCGTTTGAGCAGGTCAAAGCCTTGAACCATCTGCCCGGTCTTCGGGTCTGCCACCTGCTCCATTTGCGCCTTGACCAGGTTCAGCATTACGAACTCGCGGCCGTCATCGGCTTCCAGAAATGCGCGCATGACCTCGGGGCTGTTTCCTGTGCCTTCGAACCGTCCGGCCATTTGCGCAAGAAACGCATCAATCTCCGCAGGCTTCAGCGGGCCGGACCAATTATCATACCAGAGCCTAAATGCTCCATAGGCCAGCAGGGCCGCGCCCCAGATGATCAAGACAGCCATGGTTTAGCTCTCCCTCTTCTTGGAGCGCTCGGCATCGCGCTGCGCCTTTGCTGCCGCTTGACAGGCTGGTGACGTTTCTCTGATGTTCTTGATGAGACAGGCGCGAACCTTTTCGCGGCTAAAGGTACCCAATTCTGCAGAGCAAAATTGGCGGATGTCCGGCATGCATGCCTCGCGCACATTGTCCTGCGCCGACAGCGGTGCGGCAGATAGCAGCAGTGCCGTTGCCGCCAAAATCATCACCGGTTTTGACATTCTATCCTCTTCCAACAGCTCAGCGGAATGTTATTGGCATTAATTGTGCCAAAATATATTTGCAATCGCTTTTGTCGCTTGCACCATTTCCTGATTGCCGCAAAACACAGGCTTATGACCAACGGATCGCAAAAACTGGCATCACGCTCGACAGCACAACTGGCTGATGGTCGCCGCGAACGCAGCCGCTCGAGCCGCTCGAAGATCGTCGCCGCCTTGCTCGATCTGGTCGGCAAGGGCGATGTCTCTCCCAGCGCCGCCAAGGTGGCCGAGGTCGCCGGGGTGGGGCTGCGCTCGGTGTTTCGGCATTTCGAGGACATGGACGCGCTCTACCGCGAAATGGGCGAAGTGATCGAGGCAGGGATCCTGCCGATCCTGCTCCAGCCGCCGATCGGTGCGACCTGGAAGGACAAGATCTTCGACCTGGCCGAGCGCCGGGCCAAGGTCTTCGAAACGATCATGCCTTACCGCATTTCAGGCAATCTCAGGCGATTTGAATCGCCCTATCTGATGCAAGATTACCGGCGAATGCTGCGCCTTGAGAGCGAATCGATCGAGGCGCATTTGCCGCAGGCAGTCCGGGCCGATACTGCTGGCGCGCGCGGACTGAACGTGATCCTCAGCTTCCAGACCTGGCGGCTGCTGCGGCATGATCAGGAACTGCCGGTTGAAGAGGCGAAGGCTGTCGTGCGGCGTTTGCTGGGCGATGCCATGGCCGGAATGCTGGACGATTGATGCAGCGTCTCGCGGTTGTAGTTGCTCTGGCGTTGCTACTGACTGCATGCGGAGATGCAAGCGCTCCGCCGAGCGCATCGTGCGCCGGTCTGCCAGACAGCAAAATGGTCTGGGTGCCCGGCGGCAGCTTCGTAATGGGCGATGATTCGCATTATCCCGAGGAAGGGCCGCCGCGCAGCGTCACCGTCAAGGGATTCTGGATCGACGCACATGAAGTGACCAACGCCGAATTCGCAGCCTTTGTGAAGGCGACCGGTTACAAGACCATGGCCGAGCGAAATCCGCCCAAGCTTCCCGGCGCACCGCCCGAGATGCTGGTCCCTGGGTCTGCGGTGTTTAACATTCCGTCACAAGAGGAACCGCGCTGGTGGCGCTGGATCGCTGGCGCACAATGGCGGCATCCTGCGGGGGTGCAGGAAAGCATTGCCGGGCGAGACCGCAAACCCGTTGTCCAGATCGCCTGGCAGGATGCAGAGGCCTATGCGCAATGGGCGGGCAAGCAATTGCCGAGCGAGGAGCAATGGGAGTATGCCGCGCGCGGCGGCGCGGCGGCGCTGCCGGAGCCGGTTGATGCGAAAGGCCAGCCGCAAGCCAATTACTATCAAGGCATCTTTCCGGTCAAAAATCTGAACACCGACGGCTACGTCGGCCGCGCGCCGGTGGGCTGTTTCAAGCCGAACGGCTTCGGTCTCTACGATATGATCGGCAATGTCTGGGAATGGACCAGTGCCCAAGGATCACGCGCCGACGCCAGCGAACCGGTCAACGTCATCAAAGGCGGCTCATACCTGTGCGCTGCCAATTATTGCGCCCGCTATCGCCCCGCCGCGCGGCAGTTCCAGGAACGCGGGCTGGGCACCGACCATATCGGGTTCCGGCTGATAGACGGGACGAAGGCTGGGCCTGCTTCTTGACCTGTCTTTGGTAATATGGCACTTATAGTGCCAATAATATCAATCTTAGGGGAGACCTAGTGAAAGTCCTACGCACGCCCGATAGCGCCTTTGCGGCTATCCGCGATTTCCCCTTTGCGCCGCACTACCTGGAGATCACCGATCCCGATGAAGGCACCAAGCTGCGCGTGCACTATGTCGATGAAGGGCCGCGCGATGCGCCGGTGGTGCTGATGATGCATGGTGAGCCGAGCTGGTGCTATCTTTATCGCCATATGATCGGCCCAGTGGTTGCGGCCGGATTTCGCGTGGTTGCGCCCGACCTGATCGGCTTTGGCAAATCGGACAAGCCAACGAAAAAGACTGACTACAGCTATGCTCGCCACGTCGGCTGGATGCGCCAGTGGATCGAAGCGCTGGACCTGACGCGGATGACGCTGGTTTGCCAGGACTGGGGCTCGCTGATCGGCCTGCGCCTTGTCGCGGAAATGCCTGATCGGTTTGCAGGCGTGGCGCTGTCGAATGGCGGCCTGCCCGAAGGCGGCAGCCCGCCGCGCGCCTTTGCGATCTGGCGGGCGTTCTCCAAATGGAGTCCCGTCTTCCCGATCGGCCGCATCGTCAACGTAGGGGCCAAACGCGCGCTCAGCTCTGCGGAAATCGCAGCTTATGATGCACCGTTCCCGGACAGCAGCTACAAAGCCGGTGCTCGGATATTCCCCAGCTTCGTCCCGTTTGAAAACAATGTCGCGATTCCCGACCAGAAGCGCGCGTGGCAGGTGTTCGAGCAATGGCACAAGCCGTTCCTGTGCTGCTTCAGCGATGGCGATCCGGTGACCCGCGGCGGCGAAGCCCGGTTCATCGGCCGCGTTCCCGGCACCAAGGGCCAGCCGCATTGCACCTTGCACGGCGGCCATTTCATCCAGGAGAACGATCCGCAAGGTTTCGTCGATTGCATCCTGAAAGTAGCCAAGCTTTGAAGGTCCTGCGCACCCCTGATGCCGCTTTCGCCGACCTCACGGATTATCCCTTCGCGCCGCATTACCTTGAGGTTGAGGTGCCAAGCGCACCGCCTATGCGCCTGCACTACTTGGATGAAGGGCCAAGACACGCCGCGCCGATCCTTTTGCTCCATGGGGAGCCGACCTGGTCCTATCTCTATCGCAAATTCGTACCCCCGCTCGCCGCGGCTGGCCACCGCGTGCTGGCACCCGACCTGATCGGGTTCGGCAAATCAGACAAGCCCGCTGAGGGCGCCGACTATAGCTATGAACGCCATGTCGCCTGGATGAGTGACTGGCTGACTAAGCTTGATCTGCGCGATATCACGCTGTTCTGTCAGGATTGGGGTGGGTTGATCGGGCTACGACTGGTCGCGGCTTTCCCCGATCGCTTTGCCCGGCTGGTGATTTCAAACACCTACCTGCCAGAGGGCGAAAGCATTGGCTCAGGGTTCGATGCCTGGCGCACATTCAGTCAGGCCACTCCCGAATTCAAGACCGGCCGGATCGTCGATGGCGGCTGCGTTCGCGGACTCAGCAGCTCCGAGGTGGCCGCGTATGATGCACCTTTTCCTGACGAAAACTATCAGGCGGGCGCGCGCCAGTTTCCCGTGCTGGTGCCGGTAACGCCGGAACACGCATCGGTCGCGGAAAACCAAGCGGCATGGGCGGTGTTGGAAAGCTTCACAAAGCCGGTGGTCACTTGCTTTGGCGAACAGGACAAGGTGCTTGGGCATCTCGATGCCGAAATTCAGCGGCGGATCCCCGGAGCCAAGGGTCAGCCGCATTGCCGGATCGAGGCCAGCCATTTCTGTCAGGAAGATCAGCCCGAGCGGCTTGTCGACCTGATCCTCAAGTTTATCGCTGCACAGGAGCCCTGAATGAAAGTCACCAACCTGGTCCACCCCAGCCCCGAACAAGCCAAGGCCTTTTTCGGCGGCGCTGAAGACGGGCCGATGTGTATGGTCAACCTGCTCAAGTTCAAGGACAAGGCCACCTATGCTGACGGGTCCGAGCCGGAGCTTCCGGGGCGCGATGCTTATCTGCGCTATGGCGCGGGGGTCCAGGCCTGCCTCGCCGCTGTTGGTGGCAAGGCGCGGTTCTCCGGTATGGTCACCGACCTGATGCTGGGTGAGGTGGAAGAGCTGTGGGACATGGTCGCGATCGCCGAATACCCCTCGCGTGCGGCAATGCTTAAGATGGTTCAGTCGCCTGAATATCAGGCGATCACCAAGCACCGCGATGCCGGGCTTGCAGGCCAGCTCAATATACGCACAAAGGCGATCGGCTGATGACCTTCACCTACGACCTCTATTGGTCTTTTCGCTCACCCTACAGCTATTTCGTGATGAAGCGGCTGGTCGAGCTGGAGCGTGATTATGACGTCGCTTGCAACGTCCGCGTCGTCTATCCCATCGCGGTTCGCCAGCCCGATTTCTTCGACAATAACGATCCGCTCTGGATCCAGTATTTCATGCGCGACATCTTCCGCTGTGCTGAGTTTCTGGAGATTCCGTTCTCCTGGCCAAGCCCCGATCCGGTGGTGATGGACATGGCGACGCGAAAGTATCCCAAGGAACAGCCCTATATCTACCGCCTCACCCAGCTTGGTCAGGCTGCGACTGAAGCGGGCAAGGGCCTAGCGTTCCTCGATGAAGTGAGCCGCACCATCTGGGGCGGCGAAGTGAAGGGCTGGCATGAGGGCGATCACCTCGCCAAAGCCGCTGAGCGCGCGGGCCTCAACTTGGCCGAGCTCGACGCCAAAATCGCCACTGACCCCGATCATTACGACAAGGCGATCAAGGCATCGCAAGATGCCCAGCGCGAAGGCGGTCATTATGGCGTCCCTCTGATGGTGTTCGATGGAGAACCGTTTTTCGGGCAGGACCGGTTTGATCAGATGAAGTGGCGGATGGAGCAAAAGGGACTAGCGATACGGTGACCGAAGTTCTTCACAATAGGGCACGCCCTGCCGCCGAGGGATGAACTCGGCCCGCAAAGTTTAGCTTGGCGATGCCCTTCGCCGTCGTCTGCGCCACCAGATCAAGGCCGCAATTGCTATCACCAGTACCGCAGCAACTGGCCACAGCTTGAGCAACCGCGGTATCAGCAAAGTCCGCAAGGCATTGGCGGTAATCTGGCTAGGCGCCGTGTAGCCTTCGGGCATCGGCAGCACCTTGTTTGCCTTGGCAAAGGCGACATAATCGTCCTGCATAACGGCAAAGCGTTTCGGATCGGAGCGCGACAAATCATTGGTCTCTCCCGGATCTGCGGTGATATTGTAAAGCCGCCATCGGCCATCACCATAGGGCGGCAGGTTTTTGACCAGCTTGTAATCGCCCTTGAACAGCACAGCGTTGCCCGACAATTCATACCCCAATGGCCGATCCGTAGGATGGACAGTGGATGCAGTGCCCGTGAGCATTGGCGATAGGTTCAACCCGATCATTGGCTCGACGCGACGTCCGGCAAAGCTGCCTTGCTGCGGTGCGACCCCGGCGAACGCCAGCAAAGTAGGCGACATATCGGTGACATGCGCAAAGCCTGCCGCAACGCTGCCGCCCTTGATCGCCGGGTTGCCCGGCCAGGCTATGATCATCGGCACACGCAAGCCCCCTTCGCTCGCGGTAAACTTGTATCCGCGCAGCGGCGAGACGGAAGCACTGGCAAAGCCTGCGCCTTGTGCGGTCAGCGAACCCGGGCGTCCCTGTTGGGCGATGCTTTGATCATATTGAAGATTGGTGTTCCAGCGCGCGAATGCACTCATCGCCATCGGGTCCGTAGCTTCGGCACCATTGTCAGAAAGAAAGACGAAGATTGTATTTTCATATGCGCCGATGGCCTTCAGATGCGCGATCAACCGGCCGATTTCGCGGTCCATCGCCGTGCCCATGCCAGCATAGGCCGCCATCGCCCCTGCGCGCTGCCGCCGTTCCAGTGGCGACAATTTTGACCAGTCTCCGCTTGTGTCCATGGTCCCCATTGCAACACCCCCGGGCATCACGCCCTTGGCAATCGCAGCGGCGCGGCGTTCGTTGCGCAGCGCGGTCCAGCCCGCCGTGTAGCGCTCGGCATAAGCCGCTATGTCAGCATCGGGTGCCTGCACCGGAATATGGTTCGCGATGAAATTGACCGATGCCAGAAAGGGCTTTCCGCTCGACCTGCCGCTGTCGATATAGCTGATCATCTTATCGATAATGAGGGTCGAGGAGTAGAAGCGCGTGGGCAGTTTCGCCGGCTTTCCATCCTCACTCCATTCGGTCTTGTCATAAATCAGCAGGTTGGGTTTATCTTCAAAATTGTCGGCGCCCGATTGTGCGAGCGCGAGAGCGTGATCATAGCCGCGCGCGGTGGGCAAGGTATCGGGCGTGTGGCCCAAATGCCATTTCCCGGTCAGATAGGTGCGGTAGCCGCCAGCACGCAGCTGGTCAGCAATCGTCACTACGCGGTTGTTGAGTTGCGCTTCATAGCCGGGCCTACCCAAATGTTCCGGCGGGATTGTCTCTGGCATATTGCCAAGGCCAGCGCGGTGGTTGATCACCCCCGTCTGCAGCATCGCCCGCGTGGGAGAGCAGGATCCTGCCACATGGAAGTTCGAAAAGCGCACGCCCGTGGCAGCAAGCGCGTCGATATTGGGCGTCGCAATCTCGCCGCCAAACGCCCCGACATCAGTAAACCCCCAATCATCTGCAAGGAGGATGACGATATTGGGGCGCTTCGTCGCCGTGGCCTGGGCGCCGAGCGTGAAAGGGTTCAGCAACGCCAAGGCGGCCAAGGCGGTCGCCGGACACTTCATCCTCATTACCTCAGCAGAGCGTCGAGACACCCCGCCTCCGCCAGCAGCGGATCGACCTTCGCCCGCGCCGCGCTGTCCAGTGCCGCGTATCGCGCGCGCAAATCCGCCAGACATTTGACCTGATATTTGAACACGCCCTGCGTGTACGGCAGGCCCATGGCGGTGATGCTGAAGGTCTCTTTGCCCGCTTCGATCGCGGCAGCGTTGGCGAGGAGGAAGGGCATGTAGATTTCGCCCACCTGTTTCAGCCAGGCGGTGATGATCGGCGCAAAGGGCGCGTCCGCCGCATCCCATTCGCCTTCGATCCCCGACATATCGTCGATATGGAGCAGCCAGCGATAGCTATAGGGATAGTTCTTGCGCATCATCGCCTGCGCGGTCGGGTCAACGCCGAGCTGTGACAATTGCCCGTACATGCCGAATTCGGCGAGGCTGGGGCGGGTGCCGAACAGGAAGTGGCGGTCAACCACATGCGCCTCAAGCGCGTCGAGCAATGCGTGGGTCGAGGCCTCGATCAGCGGGAAATTTTCCTGCGTGCAGCCGACAATCGCCATCCGCCCGACCTGCCGCGCGCGGAATTGTTCGGCAAAGCCCTGGCTCTGCTGCAGCCCGCCGCCCTTCATCGCATCGAACGCCAGCCAGCGGCTCATCTGGATCTGGTCCACCTCCTCCAGCCAGCGATAGCCGAACATCGCCTTGGTCACCCACTCATCGGCAAAGTCTTCGATCAGGTGCGCGATAAAGGCGCACGCGGGATCAGGCGGGACAACCGATCGTTCGGCGTGCCGCGCCTCCAGATCATAGATCAGCGGCGTTGAATCATTGTGGAAGTTGCCATCGGGATATTCCATCACCGGGATGACAGGAGCCCTGACCTTGGTCAGCGCCTCGCGCGAGTCCGGCCCGTGGACCCAAAGATGCGGGATGCGGCGATAACGCATCAGCGCGCGGATTTTCATCGAATAGGGCGAACCGAGTGCGCCGTTGATTGTGTACATTGGGGTGGTGCCTTGTTTCATTTTGTCGCGGGTCAACTGCGCCATGCTTTTGATGCCCTTGGCCTCCAGACCCGCGATGACGACATTGCTTACCATCATACGTATCGCGAAATAATGACACCATCAATGCCATATTGTCCGCTAGGCGGCATCAAGCCACCTCTTCGCCAAAATCTGGAGCATTCAAGGCATGGGATGAGCACCGCAAATCCCAATCGCATATATTGACAGTATGTCATTAATGACATTATGTCATTTGTTATGATGCCCACCTTAGAAAGCCGCTCCGGCACAAAGCGCGAGCGAACCCGCGATCAGTTGCTGATTTCCGCCCAAGCCCTGTTGATGGAAGCGGACGCGGCAGCACTTGGCCTTCGTCAGATCACCGCCCATGCCGGTCTGGTGCATGCGAGCTTCTACAATTACTATCCCGACGTGGCCGCGCTGATCGGCGATCTGGGCGAGTTGCTTGGCGCCACGCACGCGGCGGCGATGGCGATACACGGAAATGACCGTGACGACCCGGCCGCGCGTTTTGCGCGGATCACCCGTCAGACCTTACGGATCGTGGCCGAGCAGCCCGGCTTCGGAAGGTTGATGTTTGACGTTGGCTTGCCGTCTGACCGGTTGGGCGCCGAGTTGCGGTTGCGGTTGAAAATGGACATTGAAGAGGGCGTCGCGCGTGGTCTCTTCACGGTGGCTGACGTCGATCTTGCTACCTCGATAGTCGCAGGCGCAATTACGGGGCTGGCACTCGATCTGCATCGGGGCACCTTGGGTTTCGCCAAGATTGATCCGGCAACCGCCCAGCTTCTGACATATTTGGGTCTCGATGCAGCCGAAGCGAAGCGGCTGGCGCATGCGGCCTTTGATTTTCCGCCCCCACCCGAATTGCCGATGCGCTGGCTGGCGCTGCCTCCATCCCCGCAATCACAAACAGGAGACATGCGATGAAGCGCACAGCGAGCCGGGGCGTCGTGATCGACAAGGGCTCGCCGGATTTTGACGCGGCGCTGCTCGGCACCAGCTTCAATGCGCAAGACCCGGGTCGCCGTCCCGATCGGATCGTGCAGGTCAATGACGTTGAAGAGGTCATCGCAGCCGTGAAGCGCGCGCATGATGAAGGCCTGACAATCGGCATCTGTTCGGGCGGGCATAGCTGGGCGCAAAACCACATCCGCGATGGCGGGATGCTGCTCGAAATGTCGCGATTGAACGGCATTGCCATCAACGAAGCTGACGACACCGCGGTCATCGGCCCGGGCTGCCTTGCGGGTGAACTCAATGCCGCGCTGGCCAAGCGCCGCCTCTTCTTTCCTGTCGCGCATGCCTATACTGTCGGCATGGGCGGCTTCCTGCTGCAAGGCGGCTTTGGCTGGAACAGTCGGGCGTCGGGGCTTGCGTGCCAGAGCGTCATCGGCATCGATGTCGTTCTCGCCGATGGCACCTTGGTGCATGCCAGCGAACAGGAAAATCCGGAATTACTCTGGGCCGCGCGGGGCGCTGGGCCAGGCTTTTTCGGTGTCGTGGTTCGCTTCCATCTGAAGCTCCACCGCCGACCCAAATTTGTCGGCTTGAAGCTGCAGATTTTCCGCATGCGCCATCTGGAAGAGGTGATGGCCTGGGCAGATAAAGCGGGACCGGATGTGTCCCCTTCGGTCGAATTCCAGCTGGTGTTCAACCGGCGGGCGACCGGAATCTTTGCGCATGGGATCGAAGTCCTGGCCCCGGTGCTTACCGATCGCTGGAGCGACGCGCGCGAGGCGGTAGCGTTCATCGACAGGAGCCCGCTGCGCAAAAAGGCCAGCCTGACCCTGCCGCTGATGCCAATGTCGCTCAACATGATGATGAAGACCGGCGAAAAGATGCTGTTTCTGCCCAACACCCGCTGGACCGCCGACAGCATGTGGATGAATGATCCGATCGATCCGATGCTGCCCGCGCTCCGCAAGATTGCAGACAGTCAGCCGACCGCACCCAGCCATGCCTTATGGCTCAACTGGAACGCACCGCCGTCGCGACCCGACATGGCCTTCTCACTTGAAGCGCGCACCTATCTCGCGCTTTATGGCGGGCTGCGCGGCAAGGCGGGGGCACCCGCCGATGAAGGCTGGGCGACCGACCATATGCGGGCCTTGCAAGCGTACAGTGTCGGCATTCAGCTCGCTGATGAAAACCTGGGGCGCAGGCCGATGCCGTTCATGGCCCCAGCCAATCTGGAACGGCTGGACGCATTGCGCGCCAAGTTTGATCCCGAAGGCCGGTTCAATGCTTATATGGGGCGTGTATCATGAAAAGCAGTAAGCCGATTGCAGGGCGCTATCTGGGCTATCGCGAGGCAGATCGCGCCGCGCCCTATGCCCGGTTCTTCAACCCAGAGCTTGCCCCGCTGGCACCGCATGTGTGCGCCGCGCTTGATCGAGGCGGGGTGCCGGACATTCTGCTGCCGGACATCGATCAGGCGACTACCAACCTGTTTGGCGGAGAGGCTGTGCTGGAAGACGGCTTTGTGCTGACCAGCGACGGCGGCATGCGAGTCAGCGTGCGCTCCGCCATGCCGAGCGTCACCCCGGCGATGGTCGATTGGTGGTTCGGCTGGCACGGCGATGCTGCGTCTAAGTATAAGCTGTGGCATCCGCAGGCGCATGTGCATGTCGGCTGGCGCGAAACGCCGCCCGCTGGCGCCAGCGGCCGCGTGCTCTATGTCGGGCAGACGTCAATCGTTGACGAATATATCGGTAGCGATCTGATCCGCGGCGCGATTCGCTTTGTGCCGCCCGCGACGCTTGGTTTCACTGACAAGAGTCTGGACGACGACCAACAGGCCACCATCATCTGCGCCCAGATCGGCCTTGGCGACGCCCCGATCGACATCGGCTATCTGGCGCACCATGTCCGCGCGGTTCCCGGAGGCAGCGAGATGCGGTCGCGCTTCTGGATGGGCGGCAGGCACGTCGCAGGGCGCAACCTCATTGGTGGTATGGCCGCAGTCGTTGCCAAGCGTGTGCTGAGTGTAACGGAAAGTGATGCCCGTGCGCTGCTCGTCCACTGCGCGCAGGAGATGCCGCATCTGGCATCCTTCCTGCCGGAGCTGTTCGGCGAATTCAAAGACGCCGAATAGCTCGTTAGAGCCACTACGGGGTAATTCGGCCGCCAATGCTGGCCGTTCGCCCGCCGCAGAAACCGCCTGAACGTATGGCTGATTCCAGCGAGATCCTTTGAACTCGTTAAGAGCCGATTTGTTGGCGGTTGACGACACCAGCGCTGTGTCGGATACATAATAATTCAGCGTTGCTTCTTCGCCGAGGTCGCGGTGAAATTGGGGTCCTTGTTCGCCACCCAATCGACAAATTTGCGCACGCTGGGGTTGGCCAGAAGGCCCTCCACATCCATCCCATGGCGCTGCAGTTCGGAATTGGTGAAATTGGCGATCAGCGTCTGCTGGCAAAGGGGGTGCGTGGGCACAACATCTCGCCCGCCCCGGCTCTTGGGCACGGGATGATGCCAGACAATGGCCTTGCCAGTCGGCCGACCGCATAACCAGCAGGGTACCGCCGGCGCCGGAGCCTCCTCCTCGCTATGCAAGTGGCCATAGGGATCGTGTTTCGAATGTCTGCGGGCCATGCGTCTGCCTCAATTTGCGCGGCCCGCCTCTAGCGGGTGGGGTCAGAATTACCACACCAGCCTTTCCTGCCTGGGAGTTCGCCATCGCATCGACCATTGTGCAGCACGCGGGTTGGGCGTGATAGCTGACGCGCCTTCTGCATGACGCTATGGGACCTGACATGCACATGCTTCCGCGCGAATCCCATGAGCCTCTGCACGTGGCAGCCCTGTACCGCTTCACTCGGTTCGAGAATTGCGAGGGTTTGAAAGCGCCACTTGAGCGCCTGTGCCGTGAGCAACGGGTTCGCGGCACGTTGCTTCTTGCCCCTGAGGGCATCAACGGCACGATTGCCGGACCGTCTGAAGGGATCACCAGAGTCCTGGAGGCCATTCGCGCCCTGCCGGACTGCGCTGAACTCGACGTCAAACTGTCGGGCGCATCGGCGATGCCGTTTCATCGCATGAAGGTACGCCTAAAGCGCGAGATCGTGACGATGGGCCAGCCCGAGATTGATCCTCGGGCGAGCGCCGGAACCTACGTCGAGCCGCAGGAATGGAACGCCCTGATCGCGGACCCCGACACCATCGTGATCGACACACGCAACGACTACGAGGTGGCAGTGGGAATGTTCGAAGGCGCGATCGATCCGCAGACAACGAGCTTCCGCGATTTCCCGGCATGGTTTCGCCACGAGCGCGAAAGGCTGCTGGGCCCCGATTACATCAAGGGGGGAAAGCCTGCGAGGGTCGCGATGTTCTGCACCGGCGGGGTTCGCTGCGAGAAGTCCACTGCCTTCCTGAAGCAGGAGGGCGTCGACGAGGTCTTCCACCTCAAGGGCGGAATCCTGAAGTACCTGGAGACGGTTCCCGCGGAAGCGAGCCTTTGGCGGGGGGAGTGCTTCGTGTTCGACCAGCGGGTAACGATCGGCCACGGTCTCGCCCAGAGCACTTACACACTTTGCCACGCCTGCCGGCGCCCGGTCAGTGCAGGTGACGCTGCATCACCACTCTACGAAGCGGGGGTAAGTTGCCCTGCGTGCCATTCCGAGAGGAGCGAACAGCAGCGTGCGTCCTGCCGCGAACGCCACCGCCAGGAACTGCTCGCGGCCGCGCAGGGTCGCGCTCACATCGGCGCAGTTCAGATAAAGCTGCATGATGGTCACACCGACTGATCCGGTTCTCTACAGTTTTCGGCGCTGCCCATACGCGATGCGGGCGCGGCTGGCGCTGGCGGTGAGCGGAACGCGCGGTGAACTGCGCGAGGTCAAGCTTTCAGCCAAGCCCCAGGCGATGTTGGACGCCTCGACCAAGGGGACCGTTCCCGTGCTCGTCCTGCCAGGCGGAGCAGTGTTGGATGAGAGCCTCGACATCATGCGCTGGGCCCTCGCGAACCGGGATCCCGAAGGCTGGCTGGCGCGGGACGACGCGGAGCTGATCGCGATGAACGATGGCCCGTTCAAACGTGACCTCGACTGCTACAAGTATCCCGAGTATTGCAGCGCGGACGCGCGCGCGCATCGCGAAAGTGGCCTGGCGTTCCTGCGCGAGATTGACGGACGCCTGGCCGGTGTGGGCCAGCTATGCGGGCCTGCCCGCGGGCTGACGGACGCTGCGATTATGCCTTTCGTGCGGCAGTTCGCAGCCGTCGACCGGCAATGGTTCAGCGCTCTACCGTTGCCGCATCTCCAGGGCTGGCTGGCCGGTCACCTGGCCTCCGGACTGTTCGCGACGATCATGGCGCGGGCAACCACCTGGTCGCCGGATGATTCCCCGCTTGCCGTCACGCTGCCTCAGCTCAGTCCAGGCGATTGGCGCTCCTGACAACGAGCAGATGATCGGTCGGCAGCTTTCGGGGCGTTTGTTCGCCGGTTGGAATTACCGGAATGTTGGCGGGAGCGGCCTACTGACCGGAAACCTAAGAATGGCGGCTGTCCCCCAATCATTTCCTGAAACCTGCCAGTCCGCAATCGGCCCAGTTCCTGCCATTCCTGCACCATATCCACAGCAATCGATGGGCCGGGTGTAGGTATATCGAACCTCCTCATGGTCGTACGGCCGCGTATTGCAAAAATCTGAACGGAATTTGTTCGTTTTATCTTAAGCGATTTGTTCTGAACTCATGCGTAAGCATATCGATTTCCATTACGATGCAACCTCTGTCCACGTGGACCTTTTTTATAGTTGCGTCGAATTGCAACCCTTCAATCTGTAGCAAGGTATATAGTGGCCGTCCGACACAGGACGAAAGGGTTGTCGCAGGAAGATTGGAAGGGTGCGAAAGTATGACCCTTCTGCCATCGATCCAGCACCGGCCTTTGCGCAATTCGAGCGAGCACTCGAGCGTTCCTCTCATCCAATAGAACCGCCCCGCGGAAAACGGGAGAGAGCCATCGACCGATGTGAAGGGTTGATCACCATCGTCATTGAAGAGCAACGGCAGTTCGTCCGGGCTGATGCCAGCGAGCTCGAGAACATGGGCGGCAAGACCTGTGATCTTTCTTCGACGAGATCCCGATTCGTCAACTGTCAGGGCAGCGACATTGCGATCATGTTCGCGAAGGTCGAAGTCAATCGCCTCGATCAGCTCTTCGATATCGGAAGCAATCCGCCTCGATCGGGTTGTCGAAAAATCGTGATCGAGGCGAAGAAACTCGGCATGCAGCATAAGGCCGTCATGAGACCCTTCCGCGAAATCCATCCGTTCTAAGGAAGCTTTCGGCCTCTTTGCAAACCGGGGCAGGAGTTTGCTGTAGGTATCGACCCAGATCTGATCGTACATCGCCGCGTCCGCGAGCATCAGTCCGATGGATCGGGCAAGCGATGCCTCAATCGCGCGCTCGTCCGGATGGGACTGGGGATCTATCGGAATGAGCAGCCGAGGTCCGGATCCAGATGCCTGCTGGAAGTCGAGCACACTTAGGGCTATATTTGTGAACCTGCGACCGCCTGCCAGTTCTATGGGGAAGGACTGTTCGAAACCCATCCGACGCAAGACTTTGCGGAAAGTATGCTCGTGCCATTGAGTGTTTGCCCAAAACGCGCGCCACCTCATCTGATCGTTAGTCAATACGATCTTCTGGACACGGTCCGACTGCATCGATGTTGGTGAGTTGGACATAATAGCACCTCTACCGGCAAGAACTTACAACCGGTTATAGGATGCTCGCGTTAAGCAGCCCAAGCATCTTCAAGCTCAGCATTCGTGATGTCCGCTTCGCGCCCCATCTCTTTCATTAGCCTAACCGGCCACGGCTCCCGAAAACGGACATAGCCGTCAGGCTTCAGCGACATTCGCTTCATGGGCATTCTGGTCGGCCCCGAGATGTCAGAGATCGGGGTAGATAGCTGCCACCCTCACGATCAACGCCACCCGTAACCTTCGGCCCCATCAAGTTCGGGAAGCTTAGAAAGGATGTCCTTAAGGTCAGCCTTGGTCCTCGCCGCACTTGGTCCCACGCATCCTTCCTGCAGCACGAAGTATCCGCTTTTACCACTCGCGTCTTCGAAACCAACGTTGATGACGCCCTGACTGTGGCTGATGAAGCCGCAGCCTCTAGGGAACATTATTGGCTCGTCCTTTGCTAGTTCCGGTGGGCGATAGACGCTAAGCCTCGTCCGCAGCTCTTTAAAAAGCCGTTCGCTTACGTGCTCGGTGTCCAGCGTGTGAGTGATCAATTCGGATCGTTCTTTGGACCGGTCGACGTCGTATCTTTCGACGCGCAGAGTGTGATCTGGCTTGATTACGATAGATATTTGATCCGGAGGATCACCTTGCGCTTGCCAGAGTGTAACGGATATCTCCTCGTCGGGATAAACTTTAGCCGGACGAAGCGCACCGTCTCCAATATCCGACCGCAAGGCAGCTTCAGGCGGGCTACAAGAGCAGAGAGCCAGCAACAGAAGATAGGGCAGCCTCATCAAGTTATGTGATCATAGGCAGCCAGAGTCCGCAAGGGAGTCGTTAGCGATCAGTCCGGTTTTGGCCGGGTCGGCGGGATAGCTGCCGGTCTGCCTTCGGCGCGGGCACCAGATCGATCGAACGTCCAATATTGAGGTGGTTTTGCGACCGTTAACTTCTAGGTCGGGATAGCCGAAAAACGGCCATTCTTTGCGGGATGGCCTCGCAAAAATATTCCAATTTCGTGAAAGCTACCATCTTCCCGAAACCGCAGCGACAACATTAAACAGGAATATCATCGCTGCGGGTTGGGCGCTTCTGCCGGCGCTGATGGGTGTCACCATTAAGCGGTTTTGAAGCAGCAAACCTACTGGAAACCTTCTACGACAAAAGCGTTAGAATAGAAATTTGAAAGCAAATATTATGCAGATTAGATCGCGAACCCTATCTTCCGTTATTCTGGCATGCGCTGCGCTTGCTAGCGCTAGCTGTGATCGGAGCGGTTCAATTGATCCTGCCACAAATCAAGCAGACTTGATTCCAGAATCAGGTAAACTTCTAGGCACTTGGCAAGTTTCGCGAATAAATGACAAAAATATCGCTGTCATGCCACCTATCAGCCTAAACTTAAAAGAAGCTGAACTAGAGGCGATATCTGGCTGTATAACATGGGTTTGGGAGATTGAGCGATCCTCCTCCACAGTGCTTGTCAATAATATGGTCCCTATACCGGTCTGTGAGCGTGGCCGGACGCCGGAAGAACTGGCGTTTCTCGATATCATGAAAGCTGGCCCTAAGATTATGAACAAAGATGGAGACCTTCTTATTGTCGGAGAGGAAGGATCGATATCAGCAGCTCATAATACGGACGAGAGATAATTAGTAAGGAGATGGAGGATGAAGAAGCTGGCGATTTTTACAGGAGTAGCGGCATTTGCTTTCACCGCCGCATCCGCACAACAAGTAGCCGAAGCTCCCACACCACCACCTCTGGGAACTCAAACAGATGATGGTGGTCGAAATCCTGCCGTCACTTACCTCATGCAAGTCTATAAACTTTCCGAGACAGAAGCAGCAGAAAGGATTGCGCTTCAGGATGAGGTCGGAAAGCTTGCTGAACGATTGAATAATTCAGATGATCCAACGTTTTCCGACATCGAAATACAGCACGAACCTACATTTAAAATCATCGTAAGCTTTGCTGATAAGTCAGATCGAAAAGCTTTTCTCCAGTCGGTTGATCCAAAAATTAGGCGCTATGTTCAAATCAAGCAGGTCAAACGTTCAAAGAGTGCCCGCAAAGGAGAAATGCGGCGACTGGAAGAGAGCCTCAATGGAGGAAAACGTGTTGATGTCAGGGCAGGAGAAGCCCCGTTCGTCGTCACCTATGATAATGACGAAGAAATATTTACGGTCTATGTTCCGACTAATGCCATGCAGGAAGAACTTGCCGCACGGGTTCCAAGTAATATTAAATCCGAAGTGAGGTTCGTGGCAGGGGCTCTTCCTCGCCCGTCACAAAGTGGTCCGGAAGGTGTGCAGCCAGGTGACTGGGCGACCGCTGGATATACCATCTACCCTGCAAAAGACCCAAACTCCCTTCGGTGCACTATAGGATTTTCGGTTCGATACGGACTTGCAAAAAAACCGGCCGTGTTGACGTCGGCACACTGTAATCTTCCCCAGCATCTTTATTATAACAATCACTGGATTACTCTGAAGAGTCCGCTCTTTAAGCGTTGGGATTCATCGCATGATTTTCAGATTCTCGATATAGGGTCGATGAACACCGCGTCGTGGGTATATGCTTGGGAAGCCGAGAACATACCTGAATTTACTAACCCCGAATGGTTTGAGGTTACGGGTATGAACTCGTACGCATCTCAAACTGAAGGCACAGTTGTTTGCAAGTCAGGTGCCAAGACAGGTATCACTTGCGGTCAGATTGTTGATGCTGATTATCCCTATGGTGGAACCTACGGTCAACCGTGGATCAAAGTAAGCAAAACCTATCAGTCTGACATTTCTCAGCCTGGAGATAGTGGTGGCGCTTGGTTCGTATATCCGGGTTCGTCTCAACGAGTAAGAGCTGTGGGCGTGCATACTGCTGGACCTGAAGGCGACGCGGGATTCAACAGCGTCGCTATCTACATGCCAATTGATCGTGTGTTTAAAGCCGCTACCGCCGAGCTGATAACTTCCCCGTGATCGACTGTTAGAAAGCCGCTGCGTGGTTGCGCAGCGGCTTTCGTTCTGGTCTAAATTCACAGCTACGTAGATCGTTCGACGCCGTCTGTCGCTCACCCGAGCGCAACTCGAGCGCGTCGGCCACCTTCTTGCGGTTGGCGATGTAGTTGCCTCATTGTGGCTCGCGCGGCCGATCACGATATAGGTAGTCTTGGCGTCCACCATCATCGCTGGGTGGTCTTCCAGGTAGGTCATCGATCCGTCGGCGGCCGCACCCTAATTGGCTGCAGCGTGTGGCACGGCCTACAATCGCCGAAGGTATCACGAGGTTTCCTTTCGGGATTGGAGATCAACCGTCGAATGACCGATACTGGGTCGTTAGCCGAACGGCAGCTACCCGCTTCGCGTCGACCCAAAGCGGACTGACCGCAAACGGCCCCTAAATTGTCATCTCGGGCGAACCTTCCTAGCCAAACGTCGCAAAGGGTAGACACCCATCGCCTCAATTCCTGAACGAGGACTTGATCTTATGAGATCGCAAGTGACGGCGGACGGCACGACGTTCTGCCTTTTCCATCCACTGGCTAATGGAGAGCCCGCCTTCGGCCAAATCGGCGAGAACCGCGCCCCGTTCTCCAATCGGCATTTCCTGACCGGTCGTCGTGTCGACCGTTGTTTGGCGCTCGATCTCGGCGTTCAGCAACGCACCACCCAGAACGCCATATGCGGACAGAAAAAGCCACATCAGAAAAACTACGATAGCGGACAACGACCCATACGTAGCGTTGTAGTCGCTGACATAAGCTACGTAGAACGAAAATCCAAACGAGACCACGATCCAGAGCAGCGTCGCGGCGATCGCTCCGGGAACGAGCCATAGCCATCGGGCCGGTTCTCGGTCCGGGCCGTAGCGCATAATGAGAGCAAAACCGGCACTCCCAAACAGGATGGATGCGATCCAAGTCAGACACTTGATTGCAAATGCGGCTGCTTCCCCGAGCAGATTACCGGCTTGCATTTGCAACCAGGCGAACATTCCGCTGCTGATTAATCCTGTCAATGCCACGAAAATCGCTGCCAACGTAAGCGCCGCCGCACGAAAATTCAGCGAAATGATGCCCCGTGTCTCGTGCTCTTCGTTGATGATGTTGAGTGCGCCAATCAGCCCGTTGGCGGCACGCATCCCTCCGAATACTGCGAAACCCAACGCAATGGCGAGTGCCAGCCCGGTCACTCCGGCATTCGCCGTGACGACGCTGAGCAACTGATTTTCGATGACCGCCGCCGCTTCGCGCGGGACCAGTTCAATGGACCGCATCTGTCTCTGGACGGTTTCGACGTCCCCAACCAATCCATAGACCATTACGGTCGCGGCGATGAGCGGCGTGAGCGCAAGGAAGGTGAAAAAAGCCACACCAGCGCCCAAAAGAGAAAGGTTGTGAAATCCCCACATAGTCCACACACGCCTAAGAATCTGTTTCCAAGCAGCTTTTGGCATCTGCCAAGGGCTTTTTGCAGTTGCGCCGGGAGCGTGTTTGGGTGATGAACTTGCACCATGGGTGGGATTATCGGCCTCATCTGAGGCTTGCCGACCGCTTGGCGATGATCCGGTTAGTCCTTCGTTATGCACCTTGGGTCGCTTTCTATGGTCGTTGATAATTTGCCTCTTGTTCAAACACCTCCGCGAAAAAATCGTGCCCCGGTTCGGCCTTATGCTGTCTCCATGCTTGCATGCGCGCTCGCTATCGTTGCTAACCCAGCGCTGGCACAGGATGTCGAGCCGACGGGTGGTGATCCTTCAGAGCCTCCCGTTCCAGTTCCTCCTGCCGACGCGGACCTGCCCGAACTTGGCCCCGTAATAACCGATGAGGAATTCGAGGACACGATACCGGAACTGGACCCGCTTTCCGATCCTGAACTCGACTCACCGCTCGAGTCGATCGAGGAATTCGAGCGCCGGATCGCCGCGGCGCAGCCCGATGGCAATCCGGCCGCGGGCGAGGCGCCGCCACTCAACGACCCTGCTCTGGCTGACGGCGAGACGGTCGAAGAAATCGGCGATGCTCCGGTCCGTGATGCCGAACTGGTGGTTCCCCTTCCGCCGCTTGAACAGTTCGAAGTGGAGCCCGTCGAGTTCGCTCAGGACGAGAGCGACGAGGAGGTCGTCGAGATCGCCTACTCGGTTCAGGTGAACGGACTCGATGCGGCCGATGAACAAACGGACACGAGCCTGCGCGGGCAGTTCGATGATTTGTCTGCGCTCGAGGACGGCGACGGCGAAGCAGCAAATGTCGCGCAGGTTTCGGCGAGGCTGACCGAGGACAGCGCCTTGATGCAACGCATCCTCGCCGCGGAGGGTTGGTACGAGGCACGCGCCACGACGCGTGTTGATCGATCGAATGAGCCGGGCGGACAGCCATTGACTGCAGTGATCGATGTCTTGCCGGGACCACGCTATGTTTTCTCCGACATCGTGATTGATGCGCCGCCTACCGAGCCAGCTAACCTCATCCGTGATAATCTGGCACTGCAAGTAGGCGAACCGATTATCGCCACGCGCGTGCAGGGGGCCGAAGCCCAGGTGGCGGTCACTCTTCCGCAAAACGGCTACCCCTTCGCAGAGATCGGCCAGCGCGACATTCTGCTCGATCAGGAAACCGGCGACGGGGTTTATACCTTGCCGGTCACCACCGGACCACGTTCGCGGTTTGGCGAAATCCGCACGACGGGGAATCTGGCCTTCGACGCCGAGCATGTGGAAGTGCTGGCGCGCTTTGAGCGCGGCGAGCTCTACGACAGCCGAATGGTCGACGATTTGCGGCAGGCGCTGGTCGCAACGGGCCTGTTCAATACCGTCTCGGTGCTGCCCGAAGAGAGCGGAGAAGCGGCAGGCGACGGCACCGAATACGCGTCCATCCTCGTCGAGCAGGATGCCGGGCCACCGCGCACCCTGGCCGGAAGTGCGGGCTTTGGGACGGGGCAAGGCTTCAGGATCGAAGGCAGCTGGACTCACCGCAATCTTTTTCCGCCCGAAGGCGCGTTGATTGCCCGCGCGGTGGCGGGGACGCAGGAACAGGGGGCGGGCCTGACATTCCGCCGCTCCAACGCGGGCAGGCGTGATCGCACCTTTCAGGCGTCCGCTGAGGCGCTTCACAGCAACTACGACGCCTACGAGGCGTTTACCGGACGCCTATCCGCGCTGGTGAGCTACGATTCGACCAATATCTGGCAGAAGCCCTTCACCTATGCTTACGGCGCGCAGCTGATCGGCACCAACGAACAGGACTACGACCTAGCTCTCGGAGAACTCGATCGGCGCACCTTCTTCATCGGCGGGCTGATCGGCCAGATCGGAATCGATCGTACCGACAGCCTGCTCGATGCGCGCGAGGGTTTCCGCGTCACCGCGCTGGTCGAACCTGAAGGCTCGCTGGAGGACGGCTTCACGCCCTATGTCCGCGCGCGGGTGGACGGATCGGCCTATTTCTCGCCGACCGACGCGATCACGCTGGCGGGTCGTGTGCGCGTCGGGACCATCCAAGGCATCGAGCGCTTGGATCTCGCGCCCTCGCGCCGATTTTACAGCGGTGGCGGCGGATCGGTGCGCGGCTTCGGTTACCAGCAATTGGGCCCGCGCGTCGTTTATCCCGATCCGGATTTCGAACCCGATCCGGACGAACCGGACGAGGAAGCGCCGCTCATCTACCGGCCGCTTGGCGGGCGCAGTCTCAACGAAGCGGCGGCCGAAGTGCGCTATCGCTTCGGCAATTTTGGCGTCGTCGGTTTCGTCGATGTCGGGCAGGTCTATGAAAGCACCGTGCCCGATTTCAGCGATTTGCGTTTCGGTGCCGGCGTGGGCGGGCGCTACTACACCAATTTCGGCCCGCTACGGCTCGATGTCGCGATGCCGCTCGACCGGCGCGAGGGCGAGAGCAAGTTCGCAGTTTACGTCTCGATCGGGCAGGCGTTCTGATGGCCGAAGACACGCAGATCGAACCGCCCCGCCGCAACCGCGCGCGGATCGTCGCGAAATGGAGCGCGATCGTGGTCGGCGGCTTGGTGCTGCTGGTGGCGGCGCTTCTGATCGGCCTCAACACAGGTCCGGGCAAACGGTTCGTCGCGGACCAGATCGGCGCGCTGGAGTTTGAGAACGGGATGGAAATCGATGTCGGGCGGATCGAGGGTTCGCTCTATGGCGAAATGATCCTGCACGACGTATCGCTATCCGATCCCAAAGGCACCTTCCTGACCTCGCCAGAAATGCGGATGGACTGGCGCCCGTTCGCCTTCATCAACAGCCATATCGATATTCGTTCGCTGACATCGCGGCTGGTAACGCTGCAGCGCCTGCCCGAATTCAACGAGACGCCGCCATCCGAAGATCCGCTGCTGCCCGATTACGACATCGATATCGGCACGCTCCAGATTGACAGCTTCGTCGCCGAAGCGCCGGTCAGCGGCGAGCGCCGGGTGGCGTCGCTCGCGGGCGAGGCGCATATTGCCGACGGTCGCGCGCAGGCCAGATTCGATGCCGCGACCATAGCGGCCCAAGGCCGTGCGGGAGGCGACCGCATCGCGCTGCTGCTCGACGCCCTGCCTGAGGAAAACAAGCTCGATCTCGACCTCGACCTGAATGCACCCGGTGACGGCGTGCTCGCGGCAATGGCAGGCCTGACCGAGCCGGTCCGCATCCGCCTCAATGGCAATGGCAGCTGGGAAGCGTGGAACGGGCGGCTCGACGCCAACCTCGCCGGTAGCGAGTTCGCCCGACTGAAGCTCTCCGCGCGCGAGGGAACTTTCGCCGTACGCGGTCCGACCCGGATTGCGCGGATGTTCGAAGGGCCTACCGCCGCCCTGCTCGGCCCGGTGATGAATATTGACGTGACCGCCACGCTCGACGAACGCCGCGCAACGCTCGCGGGTAATCTCGACAGCGACGCCTTCCGCCTCAACACCAATGGGCTGGTCGATCTTTCGGACAACAGCTTCGAAGATCTCAAGCTCGCGTTCGTGCTGCTGAAACCCTCGGCAATGGCGGAAAACCTGCGCGGCAGAGGGCTGCGCGCGCTGCTCACTCTGAACGGCGAATTCGCCACTCCGCGAGTGCAGTATGCGATCAACGCAAATCGCCTCGTCATGAACGACATGGGGCTGGAAAACCTTCGCGCGAGCGGCGAAGCGACGGTCGACGCCGACCGGATCATGATACCGGTCGAAGCCAGCGTCTCCCGGATCGAGGGTCTCGACACCGTCGCTGGCGGAACCTTGCGCGATGTCCGCCTCGGGGGCGACCTCGCAATCGACGGCTCGCGCATCCTGTCGGACAACATGCGGATCCGTTCGGACCGGATCGATGCCGGGCTGATCCTGCTCGCCGATATCTCCACCGGTCTCTACACGGGCGCGATTGACGGCAGGATCGACAATTACAGGGTGGAAAGCGTCGGCATCTTCAACATCGAGACCAACGTCGATCTCGAATCGCAGGACGGCGGTTTCGCGCTGGCGGGCCGGGTCCGCGCTCGCTCGACCAGCCTGTTCAATGAGAGCGTGCGCAATTTCCTCGGCGGCAATGCCGTTGCCGCAAGCGATGTGCGCTATGGACCGGACGGGGTCATTCGCTTCTCGAACCTTTCGCTGCGTGCTCCCGCCGTGCGCATAACTGGCGGCAATGGCTTCTACGCGCCCGACGGACGGCTCGCGCTCAATGCCGACGGCATCACAGATGCCTATGGCCGGGTCGGGGTGCGGGTGGCGGGGACGCTCACCGATCCCCAAGCCGTGGTCACCGCCGAGCGGCCAGATTTCGGCATCGGCCTCGCCAATTTGCGCGCGGACATCACCGGTACACGGAACGGCTACCGGCTCGATGCCACCGCCGATACCGATTATGGCCCGCTAACCGCAGATGTCGTGCTCGGGACGGGCAATCAGCTGACGCTCGATATCAATAGCGCGAACCTGGCCGGAATAGATTTCTCCGGCTCGCTGTCGCAGACTCCGGCGGGGCCATTCGCTGGCCGGCTCGATGCCAATGGGCGGGGCGTGGCGGGGATAGTGCGTCTCGACGCGGTCGGGCAATATCAGCAAGCGCTGGTCAATCTGCGCGCACGCGACACGGTGCTGCCCGGCCCCGCCAACCTCGCGATCGGTTCGGCAATCGTGGATGCGAGGATAATACTCTACGACCAGCCTTACGTCGTGGCCGATGCGCAACTTGCACAGACGGTCTTCGGCAGTCTCAACCTCAACGCCGCGCGCGCCAAGATCGACTATCGCGACGGCAGCGGCACCGCGAAAGTGCTCGCGGAAGGTGTCAGCGGAGTGCCGTTCCGCGTCGCCGCGAATGCCGAACTCCGGCCCGACCTGTGGCGCGCCGCTCTCAAGGGGCGGGTGCGCGGGATCGACTTTGCGACCACCAGTCCGGCGCGTATCATCCCGCGCACGGGCGAATACGAATTGCTGCCCACGCGGATCGATTTCGGCCGTGGCAATATTCGGCTGGCGGGTACTTACGGCAAAGGCATCAAGCTTCAGAGCCGCCTCGACTCGCTCGATATAGCGATGATCGACGCATTCGTGCCGGGACTTGGCATCAACGGCCGCGCCACCGGCAGTCTCGATTTCAGCCAAGCCAATTCTTCCGCTTTCCCGCGCGCGGACGCACGCTTGCGGATCGCGAATTTCAGTCGCACCACGGCAGTGTCGGTCAGCCAGCCGGTCGATATCAACTTCGTCGGCAAGCTGCTTCCCAACGGCGGCGAGGCACGCGCCGTTATGCGCCGGCGTGGCAGCGTGATCGGGCGAATGACTGCCTCTCTCACTCCGCTGCCGCCCGGCTCGGGCAGCTGGACGACGCGCCTACTGGCGGCGCCGCTCGACGGCGGGATCCGCTACAACGGGCCGGCGGATACGCTGTTCTCCTTTGCCGGCCAGCCCGACCAACGGCTGTCGGGTCCGATCGGTGTGGCGGCGGATTTCTCGGGACGGGTGCAGAGTCCGCAACTGGCCGGCATCGTGCGTGCCAGCAATCTCACCTACGAAAATCAGACCTATGGCACGCGGCTGTCGAACATGGCCATTGCCGGGCGCTTCAGCGGCGATCGGTTCGAGATCGAACGGCTGACCGCGACCGCAGGCGACGGCACCGTCAGTGCGCAGGGCTATGTCAGCCTGGCGGAAGCGAGCGGCTATCCGATGAATGTCGAGGTCGCACTGGACGATGCGCGGCTAGCGCGGAGCGACGCGCTGTCCGCCACGGCGACCGGTAATCTGCGGCTGGCCAAGGCGGCCGGACAGACTGCGCTGCTGTCGGGCGAAATCACCTTGCCCGAAACGCGCTACGAAATCATCCGCCAGGGTTCGGCGCAGGTGCCCGAACTCACCGGCGTGCGCTTCAAGCCCCCGCGCGGACCGAAGCGGATAACGGGCGACGAGCCAGCCGAACCGCAACCCGGCCTGTTCGACCAGCTGCGGCTCGATATCACGCTCAATGCTCCGGAAAGGCTCTATGTTTCGGGTATGGGGCTCGAATCCGAATGGCGGGCCGATATGCGCCTTGGCGGCACCAGTAACGCACCGCGCATCTCGGGCGACGTCGAACTGGTTCGCGGGACGCTTGGTTTCGCCGGTCGCTCGTTCGAACTGAGCGACGGGCGCGTGGACTTCACCGGCGGCACCTCGATCGATCCGGTCATCCGCCTGACGGCCACCGAGGATATCGAGGACGTCACGGTCAACGTGAACATCACCGGCCGGGCCTACGATCCGCAGATTGCGTTTTCGAGCGTACCCGGCCTGCCGCAGGACGAAATCCTGTCGCGCATCCTGTTCGGCAGCTCGATCGGCAACCTCTCGACGATCCAGGCAGTGCAGCTCGCCGCGTCGCTCAACTCGCTGCGCGGCAGCGGCGGCGGTCTCAATCCGCTCGGCAAACTGCGTTCCGCAACCGGAGTTGACCGCCTGCGCATTCTCGGTCCCGACGATACAAGCGGCCGCGGAACCGCCCTCGCTGCGGGACAGTATTTGACCGATGACATCTATATCGAATTCATCACCGATGCGCGGGGTTTCACGGCTACGCAACTCGAAGTGAGCCTGACGCCGTTCCTGTCGATTCTAAGTCAGGCTGGCGGGTCGGGGGCGACCAATATCAACGTGCGCTACCGAAAGAATTATTGATGCGTAATTTAGTAGGCCTGCTCGCACTCTTCGCTGTCTGCGCGTGCAAAAGCGAGCCGACTTTCGACGAGCGCTACGAAGCTGCGCAAGAGCAAATCACGGACAAAGCAGAAGAACTGGATCACGACTTGGACACCCCTTCCGCGGCTGACACTGAAGTAGCAAAGGAAAATAAGTCCAAGAATTAATCTGCAGGAGGCTAACGCGCGAAGTCCGATGGCCGACTTACCGTTCTAAGCGCCATTCGCGGACCGACCGCTTACGGCCCAAAAATGGCTGGCCATCAACGTGCCTTTACAGCAGTTACACTCGGCAGAAGCGGTTAAACCCACAAGCAGCCGTTGCTTCGACATCAAATCGAAATGACAGGACCGGCGGGCGCGCCCTATTTCGCGGCTAGAAGCGTGAGCTTATGGATCTGAGGCGGCTCGGCGAACAAATCTTCCGCCTTTTCCATTAGTGCAGCAGCCACTTTACCGTCGAGATGAGCCTGTCGATCCTCCTCAGTGTCAAAAGTATCGAAGATGGCGTAAGCGCCGGGGCCTTCTTCGATCGCATACCATGTCAGCGTGCCGGGCTCGTCTTGCACGAGCGGGAGTGCCGACTTGAGGAAAGCAGCGATGTCACTCTCCCTGCCGGGTTTGGCCTTCAAAGGCACGTAAAGAGCTAGTTTGGGCATGATCACCTCCTAGATGGTGCGGCCGGGTAAGTCGGCCAACGCTATAACGAACAAGTAGGTCGAAAGAGGCCCGCGTGCCGACCATGCATTTTTGAAAACGGGGGTTCAGTGTCGGCAACCCGCACTGCGCTTAGAACCGGCGCGGAGGTCACTGCAATCACGGACATAAGGGCGATCACATTCAGCGCGATGCCGCAAATGAACGTCCGCTAAGTCCACTCCGCTGCCAAAACCGGTCAGTCCGAAATCGGCCCCATTCGCGCCGGTCAGCAAACCTCCGCAAGATGTGCTCCATCGGTGGTTTCCGAGAAGCGAAAACCCCTTCCCGAAAATCGTTCGATCAGGTTCACTGCGGTGCGGGTATGCTCACTGAGCTTGACTGTGGTGAACGCTCCACGGCCTGCCATTGCGAACGGCAGCAAGAGCTGGTCCTGCAGGTAAGGCCCGGCAAAAGCTTGCGACGCCAGATAGCCCGCCATCCGCTTCGCCGCTGTCTTTGCCAGGCGTTCTGCAGGCACGCCAAGCTTGCCGAAGCCAGACATGACTTCGGTGACATGTTCGAATTCGGCTTCCATGAGCAGGGCATTCCCCGGGCCATTTTCAGCCGGGAGTTGCACGGGCGCGAAGGCTTCGTCCGGCCATTCGGCAAGCACCTTGCGCGCCGCCTTCAGTTCGCGGTCAGCGATATCGAACGGAATTCCGGCAACCAGCGCTTCTACCTTGCCAGCCTTGAATGCGCCGCGCGTTACGCATTCGATCGGACGCAATGGCGCTGGATCGATATCCACGACGATGCGCCCGCCACCGCGCGGGAAGAAACCGTGGCGCTCAAGCGTGATGGAAATCCTTGGACCCATCCGCTCCAGCACCGGCAGCAGCGTCTTTTGCAGGAATTCGAAAGGCGGTGCGGCCATCGCATGCGTCCCGCCCTCGATCACCAGTTTCGACGGCTCATCGGCCAACATCAGCGGTACCAGCACGGTCTGAAGCACCAGCCCGGTCGAACCGGCGGTGCCGACGGCGAAATGATATTCGCCCGGCGTGACGCTGCCGGGCCGAAAGGTCAGTTCGCTGGCACCAACCGTCAACCCGGAGCATTCCGCTCCGCCGATCGCGCAGGCTGCTTCCAGCGCGGTGACATGCTGGCGCATCAGGCCGGGCTTGGCCCTGCCTCCGCGGATGTTGTGGATGGTGAATGGCTCGTTGGTTAGCAGCGACAGGGCTGCGGAATACCGCAACACCTGTCCGCCGCCTTCACCCTCGGAGCCGTCGATCGTGATCATGTTTCAGTCTTTCGGAATTCGGTATTGTCTGGGTCCGGAACAAATATGAGCGGCGTCCAACAATCGGACTGCTTGGTTCCAATCTCGGTTCCGCACTCGCGGCATTCGATGTTGGGGCCGTCGCAGCCGTCCATTCCGCAACAGCCATTTGTGCGGCCACGCTTGCTGGTAATTTTCCCGGTCGCTTCGAAATCTGCTGGGTTGAGCCAATACTGCGGCACAAATTCCAAAGCAGCCGGGTTGCTCGAGTCATGCGAACGCTGGAGCGGTTCGTAAGATTTGAAGCCGCTTCCCTCGGCGCAGACAGGCCGCTGATCGATGAAATCGGGATTCTGAACGCCCGGATCTTTCAGCGATTGAACAGTAACTTCACCGGTCAGCGCACGGCCACAACTGCGACAATGGAACTTGCCCTTCATGCGAACCTCCCAACGGCGGCGTGAAGGGTGTTACCCCTTCACGCACACCACCTGCTTCAAGGTATGGACGATCTCCACCAGATCGGCCTGCGCGGCCATCACGGCTTCGATCGGCTTGTAGGCCTTGGGCGTTTCATCGATCACGCCCTCGTCCTTACGGCATTCGACACCGGCGGTATCGGCGATATGCTCGTCGAGCGTCACCAGCTTCTTCGCCTGCGTGCGGGACATCACGCGCCCCGCCCCGTGCGAGCAGCTGTCAAAGCTCTCGGCATTGCCGAGCCCGCGCACGATGAAGCTCTTCGCCCCCATCGATCCGGGGATGATGCCCATCGTACCCTTCGCCGCCCGCACCGCACCCTTCCGGGTAACGAGCACGTTTTCGCCGAAGTGGTTTTCACGCGTCACATAGTTGTGATGGCAGTTCACCGCTTCGCATTCGGCATCGAACGGTTTGGCGATCTGGCTCCGCAGTGCATCGAGCACATGCATCATCATCACGCGCCGGTTTAGCGCTGCGAAGTCCTGCGCCCATTCGACCGCTTCGACATAATCGTCGAAATGGTCCGTCCCTTCCGGGAAATAGGCGAGGTCCTGATCAGGCAGGTTGATATGCCATTTGCGCATGTCCTGCTTGGCCAGTTCGATGAAGAACGTGCCGATCGCATTGCCAACCCCGCGCGAGCCCGAGTGGAGCATAACCCACACCCGCTGTTCGGTATCGAGGCACAGCTCGATGAAGTGATTGCCGGTTCCCAGCGTCCCCAGATGCACGAGGTTGTTCGTGTTCTTGAGCCGCGGGTACTTGGCGACGATCCGGCCAAACCGTTCGGCGAGCTTTGCCCAGGCATCGACCACGGCCGGAGGCGGATCGCCCCACGAACCCTTGTCGCGCTTGCCGCGCCCGACATCGCGGCCATGCGGCACCGCCGCCTCGATCGCGGAGCGAATACCGGCAAGGTTATCCGGCAGGTCGCTCGCGACGAGCCAGGTGCGCGCGGCCATCATGCCGCAGCCAATGTCGACGCCGACCGCAGCCGGGATCACCGCGCCTTTGGTCGGAATTACTGAGCCGACGGTCGCGCCGATCCCCACATGCACGTCGGGCATGGCCGCAACATGCTTGAAGATGAACGGCATCTTCGCCGCCTTGGTCAGCTGCTCGCGCGCCTTGTCGTCAACGGGAACGCCGCGGGTCCACATCTTGATCGGCGACCCGCCTTCCACGTCCTGATATTCATACGTCGTCTGGGTCATCGCGACCTCCTCATGCTTCTTCATAGGTGCTGGCAACAAGTTTTGGCGAGACTTCTCCGCATGTTGCCATGCAGGGGCGGGTTCGAACCGCCTGGTTACCGATGTAGTCCCGACCGGCATTCGCCAGCGCTGATGTAATTCTGCACTATCGCTTCGCTGCGTGAGCGCGGGGTGCTGGCGGCGAGTGATTGATGAGACGCTTTACTGAGCTACTCCGGTTGCCCGGGGGCGGACTCGGACCGCCGACCTCCTGCTTTCGCAGGCGCTCTACCCATGTAGTCCCACCGGCATCCGCCAGCGTTAATTGATACTCGGTTCACGGCGACGAGGTTTGGGTAAGACGTTGCCCCGAGGGGCGCCGCTCTATCCGCTGAGCTACGGGCCCGCATTTGGTGGACCCGGCGGGATTCGAACCCGCGACCTGCATCGTGCAAGGATGTAGTCCTAACCCGGCATTCGCCGTGAATTTGAAAAACAGTCGAGGCGACGAGAAATGTCGAGACGTCGGCCCTTAAGCTACTACTCCAAGCGGGATTTGAACCCGATCTCTCCAAACCGCTTACGCGACGCTGGAGCGCTTTTCCCGACGGGGCCTTTCATGGTGGAGGATGTAGTCCCAGACTGCATTCGCCACGGCTGCTTTTCAAAGGTTTATTATATTTCGGTCGCGGCGACGAGGGATGGAAAAGACGTGCCCTTTCGGGCCAGTGCTCTACCAGGCTGAGCTACCGCCGGTTTCCCGGCAGGCGGGATTCGAACCCGCGACACCTGCCTCCTGAGTGTAGTCCTTCCCGGCATTCGCCGCGACCTTGTGTGTTCCTTCCTAAATCTGCATTTCGTTGACGATCTCGACCCAATCCTTCGCATCGCCGTTGGCGAAGCGTGCCATTGCGTCGAACACCGCGTCGGTGAAACCACCGACATTCATGATGTCTTTGCGATCCTTGGCCTGCGTCGAGCCATAGGGCTGGATGTCGATGCAGATCAGCTTCGCGCCCGGGTTACGGGCCTTCAGCTTGTTCCACTCCTTCATCGTCGCCGAAGCATCGCCATAGGACCACGGACGCGGCGCATCGAACCAGGACTCATTGTCCGAAACGATGACTACGCAATCGACCATCGCCTTCTCGCGATTCAGCAGGGCAAGCGGGGCCGAGACATTCGTTCCGCCACCGCCGACCCCTGCCAGCTTGGCGGCATTCACCGCCACGCGGGCCTTCGGATCGAGCTTGAGCTTCACCACGTCCACTTCGAACGGCAGCACGCGGGTCTGCGAATTGCTCCGCAGCATCGCGGCTGAAACCAGCGCGGCGATGTCGATGCAGCGCACAACCGAAGTCGCGCCCTTGCGGTAGCCGGTCGCGGGCGAGCCCATCGAGCCCGACACGTCCGGACACACTACGACATTGCCTTCCAGCACCGGGACCTTCGCAAGCGACAGGTCCAGAGCCTTCTCAAGCGCAGCCTGCACCGCCAGCGGGACCCCGTCACCGACTTGGGTCAGTGCAGTCATCAACTGGTAGGGCATCGGCTTCACGCGGGCGATGGCATTGGGATCGGCCAGTCGGGCAGCAACCATCTCGGTCACTCCGTCGATCTGGAACACTCCCTTACGCGCCAGCGTGTTGAGGTTCATCCGCAACGCCTGCCACCCGATGCGCTCCGCCAGCACAGCCCACTGTTTCGCGGTCAGCTCGAAGGCGGTCAGCCATTCAAAGGGCACATCGGGCAGGGGCCGCGAACGGTCCGCCTTCCACGCCTCGAATTCGGCGACCTCCTTTGGCAGCGCCGCGACATCATAGGGCTTGCCGATCAGCCAGCCGTAGAAGGCGCGCCGCTCGGCCGAAGCCGGAGCCGGGTGAACCATCTTGACGATATCGGCCAAGCTCGGATCATTGCCCGTCGCCGCCTGCATCAGCTGGCGGGTCGAGGCATTTTCCAGCCATTCACGCACTAGCCGCTTCGGCCGCGAGCCAAGCGACGTCCGCCCGGTCTGGCCCGACCGCATGATCTGCACAAAGTTGCGGAGCATGCGACCGTTATCGATCACGCGCTTGAACACCGGGACCATCAGGTCCGGATCGGATATCGACAGCACTGCGGTCAGCAATGCTGGCATATCCTTCATCGCGCCCGAATGGCGAGCATAGATCGCGCACTTGGCGACCCATTCGGCGTCCACCGCCCAGGCTGCTTCGAGCACCTTGGCAAGCTGGTCCTGCGCATCGGCGTAGAAACCGTCCGACAAAGTGCCGGTTGCGGCTAGCTGCGCAAGCAGGGCTTCGGGGCCATAGGCATAGGCGTTGCCGCCTGCCTGGTTCACCGTGTCCGTACGCGGCAGGAACTTCGCCAGCGCCGAGGAAAAAAGCGTCTTGTTGGCCATAGTCCAACTCCATCATGAAACTTCATCGGGCTTTGGGCGGCCGGCCGATTCCGGCCGCCCATTTCCCGCATCTCGCCGGGTGTTCGACTTACCCGACGGTTTGGATAGAGCACGAGGCGTGCCAGTTATGAGCCGCTCGCTCCGGATTTCGTATAGTGTGCTGAAATATATAGGATTCTTGAGGCCCAGCCCTCTCAGCAGTACATCGTAAATTTATGAGAGATCTATTCTCTTGTATCGCTTATGATAAAATTTTATCAAAGCGGGCATGAAGCCCATCACTGTAATTGGTTTTCTTGGCTCAACACTCGATGCCGCAAAGTTTGGTCCGTCACGCTGGAGCAAGTGGCGGCCCACGGTCAGCATCTGCATGCAGGAGGACCTGCGGGTGGATCGGTTTGTGCTGATCCACGGCAGCTATCACCGACGCCTCGCCGAATTCGTCATGGAGGATATTCGGGATGTTTCGCCCGAGACCGAAGTCGTCCCCCACGTCATGGATTTCGAAGACGCATGGGACTTCGAGGAGGTTTATGGAAAGCTGCTCGATTTCGCGCGTGAGTTCGAATTCGATCCAGACGCCCATGATTACCTAATACACATAACCACCGGCACGCATGTGGCGCAGATCTGCCTCTTCTTGCTTACAGAGGCGCGCTATCTGCCCGGTAAGCTCTTGCAGACACAGCCTCACAAGGGAGCGCCGCAGCCGATCGGCACTTGGGCCTCGATAGATCTCGACCTTTCCCGCTACGATTCCATCGCCAGTCGCTTTGCCGAGGCGAGCGCGGAAAGCACCAGCTTCCTCAAGAGCGGGATCGAAACCCGCAACGCGGCCTTCAACCGCATGATCGAGGAGATCGAACAGGTCGCTGTCCGCAGCCGCGCGCCGATCCTGCTGATGGGCCCGACCGGCGCAGGCAAAAGCCAGCTCGCGCGCAAGGTCTACGAGCTCAAGAAGCTGCGCCACCAGGTCGAAGGGCCATTCGTGGAGGTCAACTGTGCAACGCTGAAGGGCGACAGCGCCATGTCTGCCCTGTTCGGCCACAAGAAGGGAGCTTTCACGGGTGCGGTGCAGGACCGGCCCGGCCTGCTCAAGAGTGCCGACAATGGCCTCCTGTTCCTCGACGAGATTGGTGAGCTAGGCCTTGACGAACAGGCGATGATCCTGCGCGCGATCGAGGACGGGCGCTTCCTTCCGGTTGGTGCGGACAGCGAGGCCAAGAGCGAGTTCCAACTGATCGCCGGGACCAACCGCAACCTCATGGATGAAGTCGCCGCTGGCAATTTCCGCGAAGACCTGTTCGCACGCCTGAATCTTTGGACTTTCGCGTTGCCCGGGCTCGCCGAGCGGCGCGAAGATATCGAACCCAATCTCGACTACGAACTCGAACGCTTCGCAGAACGCGAAGGCACGCGCGTTACATTCAACAAGGAAGCGCGCGACCGCTATCTCGCTTTTGCCGAGAGCCCGTCCGCACGGTGGCAAGGCAATTTCCGCGACCTCGCCGCCAGCGTAACCCGCATGGCGACACTTTGCCCGACCGGCAGGATCGACCGCGAGGCTGTGGAGTTCGAAACTGGTCGCCTCGCACGGCTCTGGTCAGGCGACAAGGCAGAGATAGGCGTGTTGACTGACTTGCTCGAAAAGGATCGCGTGGAGGCGATCGACCCTTTCGACCGGGTGCAGCTGGAATATGTGGTTGAAGTGTGCCGACGCTCAGCCAGCCTGTCTGACGCAGGACGCACATTGTTTGCTGCTTCTCGCGAACAACGCAAATCGACCAACGACTCTGATCGACTGCGGAAATACCTAGCTAAGTTTGGATTGGATTGGGACATAGTCGCAAGATAGCCGAGTCAGCTATCCGCACTTTCATCGCCAAAACCGGACAGTCCGCTAACGGCCCATCAGTCGCCTTATCTCTTGTCCAGCGGCATCCGAGAGAATCTACTCTGTTAGGGATCCCCTATCGTCCAGTGAGATAGTGCAAAATCATACCTGTATAGGCGTCGATTAAACTTTCATCCGAGGGCCGTAAATCATCCTTGGTCGCCGCTGCCGGCAGCACGATGCGATCGAGAAACGCGATGTTGAGGAAATAGCTCACCATCCGCGCGGCCTCGTGGAGATCCTCACGGACGATCTCGTCGTGATATTTGTCCAACTCTGCGGCCAGCAACTCAATAGCGTCGCGGCCAAGCTTGGATACTAGCGGAACTTCGACATCGGGATTGAGCCGACGATAGGTCAGCAACGCTCGGCGAAGGCCGAGAGTCTCGGTGACCTGGCGATGCGCCCCGCGGATTGATTGTTCTATGGCCCCGCGAAGATCAGGCGCCGCGCTGGGCTCATACTTCTCGCCGTCAATCGTGCCATGCTCGACAAACTCGGCGACGCGCGCCCCGATGCGCTCAACATAGCGATCGAAGAGCGCGGGAAGCAGCGCCTCCTTGTCCTCGAAATGGCTGTAGATCGATCCGACCGCCACCTCACCCTGGCGTGCGATATCGGCGATGCTGATCGCTTCGAATTCCTTGCTTTCGAGCAGCTGTTCGAGCGCAGCGAGGATCTTTTCCCGGGTTCTCGCCGCGCGCTTCTGCTTAACTTTCGCCATCGCACCGCTCCTTTCGCATCGGCACGCATCCCGCAAGCCTCAATTCGATATTGAATTTGAATTCATATTCAGTATTAGGCGGGAGAACCGTTTGCAAGACTGATTCGAAAGGACCCTCCATGACCATGACCACCCCCTGGACGGCTAACGTGGTTGACCCCGCGCAGCCGACCCAACGCCGCACCCCCGTTCCCGCTTGGGCCGAAATCCTGCTGGTGATCGCCACCTTCTGCATCGTGCGCGAAATCCCCGGGATCGAATATACCGGTCCGGTGGCGCTGATCGCATCGGTGCTGGTCATCACCGTCCTTCTCCGGTTGCGTGGGACGGGATGGAGCTCGCTGGGCTTACGCGGGCCGCAAAGCGCACGCGACGTGCTCAAGGGGGCGGGTATGGTGGTTCTCGTTTTTCTCGGCGCGGCGCTGACCAATGCGATCTCGATGGTCGTGCTTGGCTCGCTGCTCGGCGCGGAGGCCGAACGCGAATTTATGGATGTCTCCACCTTTCCAAAATATCTCATGATGATGGGGATCGTATGGACCACCGCTTCCTTCTGCGAGGAAATGGTCTTCCGCGGTTTCCTGATGCACCGTGCAGTGGAAATGCTCGGATCCAGCCGCTTCGCCTGGATCCTCGCCGCAATCTTCCAGGCCGTGCTGTTCGGCCTCGTCCACGCCTATCAGGGGATCGGCGGAATCCTGACCACCGGCCTCATCGGCCTCACTTTCGGGCTGCTTTATCTCGTCGCGCGGCGCAATCTCTGGCCAACGATCATCGGCCACGGGCTGGTCAACACTTTCGGAATCACCGTGCTGCACCTGCAGGCGACCGGCGCGATCAACACCAGCGGCCTCGGCTGAACCAACCCGCATCAAATGCGAAGGATACCCCACTATGAACTGGAAGAAGCCCACTCTTATCGCCCTCTGGTCGCTCGTCGCGCTTGCCTGGCTCGGCGTGGTCGGGATCTATTTCACAGATCCGTCGAAGGCGCTCTGGGTTGGCACCGTCGCCGGTGCGGCCGTCATTTCCGAAATCGCCGTCTGGACCACTGCCGCCATCCTTGGCTTGAGCGTGATTGAAAGCCGTAAGCGCATCTGGGCTCGCATTCGAGCGCCCTTCGGGCCACGGTAACAGCGAAAATTTGAGAGGGTCGCCATTTGGCGAATAGCGACCCTTTCTCCGCTTCGCCGCTCGAAGTTGGGCGCTCTGCCTTCCTACCCGAGGAAAATGACTGCTTAGGCGTAGTTTCAACCAAATGCGGAAGGTCCGCAATCGTTTAGAGTTTCGGACGCCGCGAGGCGTCGGAAAGTCGACGGTGCCCGAACCCGCGGGCCGCACGCGGTGCGCTAT
>NZ_JARULD010000006.1 GCF_029688735.1 Qipengyuania flavescens | reverse complement strand
AACACGAGGTCGCCGCCGATCGCGATGGTCGCGCTGTCGGTATCGCCGTCGCCATCGGTCGCGGTCGCGGTCAGCGTAATGAGATCGCCGCTGGCAAGCCCGGTCGGCTCGTTGTCGGCACCCGGATTATCGTGCACCACCGAACGCCGCTGGTCGAGCGTCACCGTCCCGTCGCCATCCACCGACAGCACGAACACGATCTCGCCGCCCGCCCCGGCCCGGCCGACCACCTGGCCGCCCTCCAGGCTCAGCACCACTGCTTGGCCCGACAGCGTATCGGTCAGCCCGCTCGCGCCCGCCGCAATGCCCAGCGCATAACTCTCGCCGCCACCTGCAGCCGCACCGTCCGCTCCGAACGCAAACGCGAACGCATCCGAGTACTCGGCCTCCGCATCGACCGCAAAATCACTGTCGTCCACTACCAGCGCAAGCGAGGCTCCGGTGGATTCGACCATCGGGCCATCGTCGGCGAAGCGGATATTGCCGCCGAGGTCCAGCGACACCGTCTCGCTCGCGCTGTCGCCATCCCGGTCGACAATGGTCGCAGTACCCTCGAGCGACAGGATGCCTGTGCCCAGTATCGCGAACTGATCGTCGTATGGCGCGCCGGTGGCGCCGGGCAAGGGATGATCGATTTCCTCATATTGGGTCAGCGTCACCACGCCGGTCGCAGGATCGACCGAGAGCCGGAAAACCTCGACTCCGTTGGCCGAGCCGACAACATCGCTGCCGTCGAATGCCAGCGTCACCGCATTGCCATTGCTGGTCAGGCCCGAGGCAGTGTTCTCGATCACCAGCGCATAGGCCCAGGAAACGGAACCGGCGCCATCGGCACCATAGGCCTGACTGGCGACGGAAAATGCGCCGCCGAGATCGGCAGTGGTCGTATCGGTATCGAAGGCTGCGCCAATGGTATCGGCATCCTGCGTCGTCAGCAGGATCGTATCGCCATCGACGACACTCGCGTCTATGGACGATCCGTCGTCGCGGAAAGACAGCGCGTTACCGATCGCGACGGTCGCCGTGGCCGCGTCGCCGTCGCCGTCCGTGACAGTTGCCGACAGGGTGATGAGCCCAGCGCTAGCAAGCCCGGTCGCGTCGTCCGGGTCGGTGCCGTCGGCATGCACTACGGCGCGCTGCTGATCGAGCGTGACCGTGCCTGCCGCATCGACGGTCAGGACGAAGACGACATCGCCACCGACTTCGGTTCTTCCGACGACCGCGCCATTCTCCAGCGACAGCACGACGGCTTCGCCCGACGCGGTATCGACGAGCCCTGTCGACCCGGCCGTTATGCCGAGCACGTAATCCGATACGCTACCCGGGCCATCGGCATTGAAGGAAGGAACGAACAAGCTTGCGAAACCGGCAACGGCATCCACGGACAAGTCGCTCTCGTCGACTTCGAGCGAGCCGGTGGCAGGCGACGTGGTTCCGAGGGTGGGAATATCGTCCGACACGCCGAGGGAGACCGAAACACTGGCCCGATCTCCGTCGATATCCGTTGCTACGACGAGCACCGAACCGAGGTTTGCAAGATCGTCGCCAAGCAACGGATGCGCCGCGTAATTATCGTTCAGGGTCATGGTGACGATAGCGTTGTCGCCATCGACGGTCAGATCGAGCGTGACGATATCTTCGCCGCCGCTTCGCCCGACGATCTGCGTATCCGAAATACGCACCCAGGTGAGGCCGCCCCCGAGGTTGTCGAGCGCTCCGGCCGTGTCGTCGAATGCGATGGCCACGATGGCGTCCGACCCCGGGGTGAAGGAAATCGTCGCGCTATCGGTTACCGGCGTTGCTGGGTCGGAACCGTCCGGCAAATTCTCGTCGTCGACCACAAGGGATACCGGATCGCCGGCCGTGGGGCCGCGACCGTCCGTGATCGTGATCGGCTGCGTCGCCGTGTCGAAATCGTCGTCGCCATCGGTCAGGGTATAGGTGAACGAGGCATCGATCGGGCCATCGGATTGATCGAGACCCGCTGCGGGGTCGAAGGTCCAGTTGCCGGAAGCGTCGAACGTATAGACACCCGTATCCGTGGTAACGGTCGTGATCCCGCTGGCAGCGACGACATAATCGACGCCGTCGATCGAAACCGAAGTCACGCTTGCACCGTCTGCGCCCTCGACATCGTTTGCCAGGACATTGCCTGCGAGGCCGGAGTTGGCGCCCTCGACGATCGAGAGGGACGCTTCGTCGACAGCATCGGGAACGTCATCGACGATATTGACCGCAATCGTCCCCGATCCGACAAGGTTGCCGGCCGTATCGTAGACCTCGTAGCCAAAGCTATCCGCCCCGTTCACGACATTGCGCGAATTTTCCCCAGTGTCGCCGTCGCCGAACGGTGCCGACAGCGTATAGCTATAGGCACCCGTATCGCTGTCGAGCGTAAGCGTGCCGTAGGTTCCATCGGCCGAGCCGGTGAGCACGTAGACGAATGGACCGGTGGCGTCGGATACGACGATCTGCCCGCCTGCCGTCTCGCTTCCCGATCCCGGATTGCTGCCGGTCGCGAGACCGGCTTCGTCGACTGTCAGATCGGCATCTTCGACCGTGCCTTCGATATTTGCGACATCGATCGTGAGCGTTGCGGTGGCCGTGTCACCGTCCCCGTCGACGATCGTATAGGTGAAGACGTCGACCGCGTCGGCATTGGTCGAATTCGGCGCGGCGACGTAGCTGTAGACGCCGGTCGCAGCATTCAGCGTGAGGGTGCCGTATTGACCGACGAGCACCAGGTTGCCGTCGACCAGAGTAACCGTATCGGTCTGCTGGTTTTCGCTCGACAAGGCCACGATGCCGCCAAAACCGTCGGCCCCCGGTATGTCGTCCGTGCCGTCGGTCAGAACATTCCCGCCGATGGTGCCACCCTCGTCGGTGGACGCGACGTTGTCGTATGCGGTCGGCGCATCGTCGGCGAAGACGATGGTTAGCGTGGTTGTGACCTCGTCCCCGTCGCTGTCCGTTACGAGGAAAGAAACGACCGTGGACGCATCCTCCGCTTCGGCATTCGGCCCGCCTTCGTGCAGGACGTTATCGACCAGCGTCACGCGATAGGCGCCGGTGGCGTCGTCCAACAGCTCGACCGTGAACAGCACGCCGCGCGGACCGGTAGCGGTCAGCACATTGCCGGAGACGGAGTATGTAACGGTCTCGGTCCCGATGATCGCGGTGCTGCCGTCCAGCGAGGCGGCAAAAGCGATATTCGCCGGAGCATCGCCGCCGACATCGAAATCGAGCGTACCGGTGAAGGTGGCCTCGCCGACGTCGGAGGGATCGTCGCCCACATCCGCGTCGAGATCGCCTTCGTCCGAGACCGGATTGCCGCCGACAAGCCCGTCGTCGTCGACCGTCGCCGTCGCGGTTCCACCGCCGGGCTGCGTATCGTCGACCAAGGTGAGCGTCGCTGTCGCGCGCGAGACATCGCCATCACCGTCGGTGATCGTGTAATCGAAGGAAACCGTTCCTTCTTCGCCCGGAGCAGGGAAATAGGTGAATGTCCCGTCGCCGTTGTTGACCAGCAGTCCCGCACCACTCAGCGTTCCTGCGACCATTGCAATAGTGCCGATTGCAACGTCGTCGGCCCCCGGAGTGTCGTTTGCGAAAACGTCGATGGTAACCGGCGCGCCTTCCGATGCCTGATCGGCTGCGTCGTCCCGCGCTATCGGAGCGTCGTCGACTATGCGGATATCCAGGCTGGCATCGGCGGTGTCGCCATCGAGGTCGGTCACGGTAACCGCGAAACTGTCGACTTCGACGCCGATCGTGTTGTCGTTGAGGACGTACCGGTATTCGACCCGGCCTGCACCGATCGCGGTGATCGTCAGCGTGCCATACTCGCCTTCGATCGTCTGGCCGACCCGGGTGATCTCGATACCGTTGATGCTGAGGGAAGCGAGCCCGTCGGGCGTCGTGTAAACGATGCTTCCATTGGTGATTTCAGCGTCGCTCGCCGCTCGCGTGCCGGCAGGTTCGTCGCCGCGCGCCGGAAGCCCGGCCTCGTTTACCTCGTCGGTTGCATTCACGGCCCCGACCGGATTGTCGGGCGTGACGATCACGATGTCCGGATCGTCGTCGGCAAGGTTTGGAATGACCTCTTCCTCGCGCCGTTCGGGGAACGACAGCTCGGTATAGGGCAAGAGGTCGCCCAGTGCGTAGGCATCCTGGATATCGCCGACGTTCTGTCCGAAATTACCGCCCGAGCTCTGGGGCGCGCCGGCCGCGGGCTGAGGTTCGTTGCCGGTCAGCAGCGCGGCGATGTTCTGCGGCGGAATCTGCACATTGCCGATCACGAATTGCGGTACGATGATCGCCCCGTCCGGCACGCGAATGACCGAACCGTCATCGAGAACGACAATCAGGTCGCTACCCTCGGCCCGCAATTCCTGGATAGCAGAGCCTGCCGGGAGGCGAACTACCTCGGTGTCCGAGATTTCGGATTGTGCGACATCGGAGACAGAGACCGACCGACCGGCGTCCGCCTGCTGGAGATCCGCAGGGTCCGCATCGGTCGAACGATCCATGAAACCATCCTGGCCGTGCCCTTCGAAATCAACCATCACGTCACCTCCGCTTTCGCAATCGAGCCAAGGCTCGGCGAGACCCGCGAAGCAGACGATGGAACGGCGACTTTTGCTCGAACCAACCCCCCGCAATCCGAATTGCGGAAGCTGCTTCGCGGCCCCTGTGTTCTTGGCGAGACGAGTCGAGCCCGAATCGCGTTTAATTGAGTCCGATCAAACATCGTTTCAGAGGTTGTTGCAATTCAATTAACCTATTCTGGAAACGAAAGGTTCGGTCGGGCAGAAAGACCAGATAGCCTTTCAACCCTTTGAATTCTCATCGTTTTTGAAGAGCAAGCCGATCGATCGTAACAGTCCCATTTCGGGATTTGACGAAAATGTAGAGCTTTCGGTTAACCTGGTTGCGGCCAGAAAACGCCAATTCAGAAAAACCCCGCCAAAGAATAGGCCTGGATCAGGAAGCCGCAGCAGATCGGAAGCCCGTATGGCAGCGTCCAGCTCCGCCTCTCTTGGCCCGCCAACATCTTGAAACCCCGATACCAGATCAGCATCGCGACAACGGCAACAAGACCTGAGATCGCTGTAAAAGCCAACATGCCCAAGGCGCCGGACAGAGGCACCCCGAACGCGGCAGCGCTATAGAATTTGGCGTCTCCGCCTCCGATCGCGCGAAGGGCGAAAAGCGCCATTCCCACGAGAAGAGCGATGAGCGCGTGCAAGGCCGCCGAGCCAAGGGCCGCCCAACCGAAACTGACAAGTGTTGCCCCCGCTGCGGCAATGGCCAACGCAACGACCAGGCGGTTAGGTATGCGACGGGATCGAACATCCAGCGCAGCGCCGATTACCGCGATAAGCGCGGCAGGCAGGAATGCGATTTCGGGCGTCACTGCGTAAACGTAACGAGTTTCTGCTTGCCTTCGTCTTCGTTGCCGAGGTCGGTTGCCGAGCTCTGCTCGTCCTGCAATTCAGGCTCGGCCTTCGTCTCGCGCTCGAGCGAGGGCTTTTCCAGGAACGCGACAGTCATCTTCGGGCCTTCGCCCAATTGCTCACGCGTTGCGATCTTCACGATACCATCGGAAATTCGATGGGGCCGCATGGCGAGCGGCGCAGGATCGGTTTTCGGCGCCGGCGCTGCAGCCACTCTCTCCGCGGGCGCGGTCGCCTTGCGCGCGAGCATCACGTGGCGTTGCAGGCGCAGCAGGTTCGCCGTAAAACGCATGTCCTGCGGATCGCGAGCCACCGCGGCCCTGAAATACCGGTCCGCTATGTCGAACCGTCCCAGTTTTGCGTAGGCTACGCCGAGGCCGTTCTCCGCTTCGGCGGCAGTTGCCGGATCGAGCCGTGCAAGGCGCAGCGTCGCAACCGCGGCCGAGATATGGCCGTCGCGCAATTGCGCTCGCCCTTCCTCGATGAGCTGGGCGCCGACGATCTGAGGCGGTGCTTCCGCTGCGGGCCGCTTGTTGTTCTGTTTCTTGGCGAAACCCCAGCCGGAAAACGGCGAGGACTGGCAGCCCGCCAATAGCATGGCCGCAATAGCAACCGTTCCGAATTTGGCGATCTTCGTCATCTCAACCCCCTCCCATCGCAGGTATCAATTCACGGAACACCCGGATCATCCCGGGCATCATGAGTACGCCGATCATCGTGGGCAGCATGTTCACCACCAACGGGATCGATATCAGCACCGGCAAACGGTGCGCCTTTTCTTCAGCGCGAAGCCTGCGTTTCTCGCGCATCTCTGCCGAATAGACCCGCAAGGTATCGGCGACGCTGGTGCCGAGCTTGTCGGACTGGATCAGCAGCGTCGCGAAGCTTCTGATTTCGACGACGCCACTGCTTTCACCCATCTTGCGAAGCGCGTCTTCGCGTCGTGCACCGGCACGCAATTGCAAGGTCACTTCGGACAGGATCTTGGCAATCAGGGGGTGCGATTCGACCATCTCGCGGCCGACCCGGTCCATCGCCGCCTCCATACCGAGGCCAGCCTCGACGCAGACGAGCATCAGGTCCAGACAATCCGGAAAGCCATGGGTTACAGCCTCGCGCCGCCGGTCCGCCTTGGCCGTGACGACCAGGTTGGGCAGGTACAATCCCAGCAGCGCACAGAACGCCGCGCCAAAATAGAGGGTGAACGTCGAAAGCTCCGCATCGAGCAGTCGCATATAGGCAAGGAACAGAAGCGGGACCGCGAAGACCAGGATGAAGCGCAGCAGGGTGAAGATTTTCGGCGCCGCTGCCGACTGGTACCCCGCCGCGCGCAGCTTGTCGCGCAGCACATCGCCCTTGGAATCGGCAAGACTCAATCCCGCACGCTCGACCCGTTCCGCAAGTTCGGCCCATGCATTGGTGCGCTTGTCCTGGAGCGTCTCGCGGCGGCCGATCCCGCCTCCTGCAATCTCGCGAATGTTCTGCCGCGCCTCGACCCGGCGAGCGGACAGGCGGCCTACCGAGACGACGCCGATGATGACCACCGCGAAGATGAGAGCGAGAATCGCAAAGCGTGCCAGCTGGTTGGTGACGAGAAAATCGAACATGTCAGACCTTCAGATTGACCATTTTCTTGATCACGAAGACGCCGATCAGGAACCACACGATCATCGCCGGGAATCCGAACATGAAAATCGGATCGGTCGCGACCTCGAGGTAAAATTGCGGGTTCATGGAGAAAAGGAGGACGAATGTTATGATCGGCAAGGCGGTCAGCAGCCAGCCCGTCATCCGCCCTTCCGAACTCAACGCCCGAACCTTGAGGTACAGGCTGGCGCGCTCCCGGATCACTTTCGACAGGCCGTCGAGTATCTCCGCCAGGTTGCCGCCGGTTTCGTTCTGGACCGACAGCGAAACGGCAAACATCCGCATATCGTCGAGGTCCCAACGCTCGGCCATGTCTTCCAGCGCTTCGTTGAGATCGGCACCGTAAGCGATCTCGTCCGAAATCAGGCCGAATTCCGATCCGATCGGATCGGTCATTTCCTGGGTCAGCAGCTCGATTGCCGAGGCGACCGGATGGCCGGCACGCAACGCTCGCACGAATATGTCGAGCGCCACGGGAAACTGTTCCTGCATCTTCTTGCGGCGTCGCTGGGCGAGATAGCCGACCGCGAGCACCGGCAGGCCGATGGCAACAGCCGCCGCGACTGCCACGATCAGCTGGATCACGCCGAATGACAGCGCGAAGCCGGACGATATGGCCAGCATGGTTACGGCCAGCACGACCAGGGCGAAAATCGCCGCCATGCCCAGGATGATCTGCGAAAAGTTGAACGGCACCGCCGCCATCATCAGGTTGCGACGAAAGCTGTTGTACGGTGCCGTGAGGAATCCAGCGCTGACGGGATTGCTGAGCGGATCGTGCTTGCGCAAGCTGCCGAGCACGTCTTCGCGGCGTTTGCCCGTTGCAATCAGTTTCAGGCGCTTGTTCACCGCGCCGGCATGTTGGCGGTTTTCGATACCGAACCTCAGCACGACCTGCGAGATCAGGAATATCGAGGCGAACACCGCCGACAGGACGAGAATTCGGGTAACCTCGGCGCTCAGCATCAGACCCTCCCCAGATCGAGGTTGGGCCGGAACAGTTCGGGCGAAAGGGCGATGCCGTGATCTGCAGCGGTATCGAGGAACTTGGGACGGATGCCGGTTGCCTCATGCCGTCCGAGCACGCTTCCGTCTTCGCCGCGGCCTTCCATCTTGAAGCGGAAGATTTCCTGCATCGTGATGGTCTGGCCTTCCATGCCGACGATCTCGGACAGGCTCAGCAGACGCCGCCTGCCGTCGGCCTGGCGCCCGATCTGCACGACGACATTGATCGCCGAGGCGATCTGCGCACGCGCCGAAGTGGGCGAAATCTCGATCCCGCTCATGCCGATCATCTGCTCGACGCGCGACAGGGCGTCGCGCGCGGTATTGGCGTGAACCGTCGTCATCGAGCCGTCGTGGCCCGTGTTCATCGCCTGGAGCATGTCGAATGCCTCGCCGGAGCGAACCTCGCCTACGATAATGCGATCGGGGCGCATGCGGAGGGCGTTCTTCACGAGATCGCGCTGCGTAACCTCGCCCCGCCCTTCGATATTGGCAGGGCGGGTTTCCAGCCGGGCGACATGTTCCTGTTGCAGCTGCAGTTCTGCGGAATCCTCGATCGTGACGATACGCTCCCGCCCGTCGATATTCGCGGAAAGAGCGTTCAGCAGCGTGGTCTTGCCCGAACCGGTACCGCCGGAAATGAGAACGTTGCGCCGCGATTTGACGATTGCGGCAAGGACGTCCGCGACCGCTTCCGGAACACTGCCGAGCTCGACCAGCTTGGCCATGTCGATCCGGGTCTTGGCGAATTTACGGATGGAGAGCAGCGAACCATCGATGGCCAGCGGGGCGACGATGGCGTTCACGCGCGAACCGTCCGCAAGGCGGGCATCGACGAAAGGCGAGGATTCGTCCACGCGCCGGCCGACGGCGCTAACGATTTTCTGGATAATCCGCAGCAGATGCCGCTCGTCCTGGAAGCGCACGGAGGCTCGTTCGAGCAGGCCGAATTTCTCGACGAAGACGTCGCGATGGCCATTCACAAGAATATCCGTGATGGATTCATCGGCGAGCAGCGGCTCGAGCGGCCCCAGCCCGAGCAGCTCGTCCAGTACTTCCCCGGTGAGCCGTTTGCGCTCTGCTCCGTTCAGCGCAGCGTCTTCCTCGAGCAGAAGTGCGAGAATTATATCGCCGATTTCTTCTTCGATCTGCTCGCGAGACATCCGTTCGAGCAGCGAGAGGTTGATCCGGTCCAGCAACTTGCGATGGATCGTGGTTTTCAGGTCGAGCAGCTTTTCGGCTTCTTCGTCGACCTCGAAAGTAGTTATGCGCTGCGGCGCGAAGCCTTCCTCGTCGATCTCGACTTCGGAGGCTGCGCCGTCCTGCGATCCGAACTGCCACTTCATTGCTCGCCTCCAGCCATACGCGCGGTGATCGCATCTGCGAGCGCAGCGACATCGGCGACGAACGGGCTCTTGCGACGGATATGCCCGGCCAGCACACCGCGGTCTTGCGCAGCTTCCAGCGTCTGGGTGTCGCGCGCCAGTTTGGCAGTCACCGGCCGACCGAGAGCTTCCTCCACGTCATCGATCCCGATCGATTTGAAGAGTTTCTTCTCCACCCGGTTGACCACGACAGAGACGAGCCGGTGATCGAGGCCGAGGTTCTTGAACAGGTCCAGCCTGCGGCGCGCCTGGCGCAGACTGGGAAGGGACTGCTCGACGAGCATCAGGATGCTGTCGGCTTTCGCGAGGATCGCAAGGCCCCAGTTGGTCAGGCCGGATGGCATGTCGACAACCACGTAATCGTATTCGGCACGCGCCAGATCGAGAACCCGCGCGAGATCCTCGCTCTTCAGCGCCTCTATCGGGATTATCTCGTTAGGCGCTGCAATCAGGTCGACACCGCATTCGTGACGTTCGGCAACCGTATCGAGCATCGATGCATCGAGCCTTGCGCCAGCTTCGAGCAAATCGGTCAGAGTCCGGCGCGGAGAAACGCCGAACACATCGCAGATCCGCCCGGCCTGGATATCGAGATCGAACAGGCAGACGGTCGGTTCGCCCGGTTCGCTCGCCAGTTCCGCTGCCAAATGGCTGGCGATCGTCGTCGCGCCGGCCCCGCCGATCGGCTTGGTGACCGCAATCAGCGGCGCGAGCGAAACGTCCTTTCCAACCGATCCCGCATGCGTTTCGAGCACGGCGATAACGGTTTGCAGGATCTCTTCGGCGTTGAAGGGCAGTTCGACGACATCGGCCACACCCTCGCGGATCAGCGTCCTTACCAGTCGCATATCGACATCGCGCATGGCGACGATCTGAGGCATTTCCGGATGCATCCGGCGAATATTGCGGATCCGGTCCATGCTGGCGGGGCTGGCCGGGTCGACTTCGAAAAGCACGACACCGGTTGCATCAAGCGTATTGCCCGGAATGGGCTCGTCCGGCTGCAGCGAGATGAATTGCGCATCGCTTATCCAGCTTGCCCCGGAGGAAGAGCGCAAATCCTCGAGCTGGCGTTCCGATGCGATCACCGTAAGCGGTGCGTTCAATTGCAACTCGGACCCCTTCCTTTGGCCGAATATCGTGTGGTCGCGGCCCATCAGTTCGACACCGTTCCTGCGCCGTCTTCCATCGTCAGCGTGTAATCGAAGCCGGGAAAATCGACGGTCGAGCCGAAGAGAAGGATCGAAGTGAATTCCATGTTCGTCAGGCGAACGGTGACGAAAGGAGAAACATCCATCCCGTTGGGATTGCCTGCAAAGCCCAGTCCGGAACCGGTGTATTCCACCGTAATGTCCTCGTCTGCCACCTCCGGCCAGAAGTCCTGGATGCGATCGGCGAGTGTGGCGAAGGCGGTGGCGTCGATACTCAGATTGCCGCCCAGGCAGGTGCCGGAAACACACTGGCACTGCGTACTCGTACAGCTGATCGTGCCGAGCGCATCGACTGGGATTCGGTCGCCCTGGCCCAGCTGTACCCCGCCGACCGTCTGGCCGGAGAAACTGTAGGTCGCCAACTCCTGCACCAGCGGATCGGTGACCACGGCAAAGCGCGCACCGACCTGGCTGGCTTTCTCTCCGCGGTTGAAATCATAGGCGTAGCGGCCCGCATCGATGATGCCGACGAGGAACAGCACGATCAGCGGCAGGACGAGCGCAAACTCTGCGGCCGAACCGCGCTGGTCCCGGCAGAACCGTGCGAGGAATGCCGCGCCGCTCATATGCCCATCACCGGCGATTGCTGGGTGGCATTGAGCGTATAGCTGTCGGTGATGATGCCGACGCCGTCGAACAAGCTCTGGTAATTCACATTCGCCGTCACGGTCACCACGGGTGCATTGGTCTGCCCGTCGTAGATGCCGGTGGTCACTGCCGTTGTCGGGCATGACACCGCCACGGTCACCTCGGCATTTTCCCAGCCCGGCACGCGGGTGGTGCCGCCCGAGGGGCGCCCCGTGCGGGTCACCTCCTGGATCGCCGTCTGGACGCCGCTGTCCATGGTGGCGCCGCTCTCGCAATTGATCGTGGCGAAGCTCTGCCGGCTGGCATAGCGCGCGCCGTCCCGGACGCCCTTCACGACCTGGTGCTGATTGTAGAAATAATAGGCAACCTCGATCGCCCCGAACAACATGCCCGCCAGCAACGGCAGCAGCAGCGCGAGCTCTGCGGCAGCGGCGCCCCTGCGGCATATCCAGAGATCCCGCAGTCGCATCACTTCACCAAAAACGGAACATCGCGCCGGATCACGGTGCCTGCCGTCTCCCCTGCACCGCCGGCATCGGACTCGCCGATGATCTCGACGTAGATATCCTTCTTGTCGGTCCGGTCCGGGCGATTGAGGCTCGGTTCGACGAGAAAGATGTCGATGAAGCGACGGATCGCGTAGGGCCCGCTCTTCCCTCTGACGTTTTCGGCATGACAGTTGATGACCGCGACCGACATACGGCGGCGATCGGCCACGGTGGATGAAGGCGTGGTTCCGCCGGCGCCGCCCTTGCTAGCGCTGCAGATCGGCTGGGCATAATTGCCGCGCGTCCCGTTGGTCCACTGGCCGAGGATCGTCGCTCCGTCGATGACGTTGCCCTTGTTCGCGATCTCCCACTGGTACACTTCGTAGCGGGTCGGACGGTCCGGGCGCGTGCCGCTGGCGGTGAAGCCGGTGTTCGCCTGCCAGGCGGCGGAATCCCAGCCGTATCGCGAGCGGAAATAGGCGTCGCGATCCCAGAAACCGTCACCGAAACGGTCGCAGGTGTTGTCGTCCGGGCCGAGCGAATGGCAGATGTCGCGCGGGTGCCCCATGGGCGACGGCGTGGTCGTCGCAGGCAGCGCGGCATCGGTCGTCGGTGCATAGGGATTGGCCGGCACCATCCAGCCGTCGGTCTGCCCGTTGGTGCCGAAGGTGCAGGCCTTGTTGGCCGAAATATTCGGAACGCCCGCCGCGTCCGACTTGTGGGTCACGTCCTTGATCGAGTTGATCGACGCCGGGCACGCTCCGCCAGCCGGGCAATTGTCGTAAATGTCGAAGCGGGTGTTGATGGCGTCGATGGTCGAGGTCTTCAGCCCGGGTTCGATTTCCACATCGATCACCTCGGGCCCGTTGACGGGCACGCAATTCCCGGTCGGCGAGACCCAGGCGAGCGCTTCTTCCACGCCGTTCGCGCCCAGCCCCAGGTCGAGGAAGCCAAAGGCGCCCGGATCCCACTTACCCTGTTGCACCACCAGCAGACCGTCGCCGATGTAGTTGTTGGCGTTGAAATCGACCGTCGGATCGGTGTTGTTGAGCGGTTCGTCCGGATTGCAGATCATCAGCGGCGGGATGCGGCATACGGCCGATCCGATGCCTGCCACCGCTTCGGCGTCGATCGTGTCGGAAATCGCCCCGGCGATGGGCGTCAGCGCGTAATTCGCCGTGCGCGTTTCAACCTGCACGCGAATGAAGCGCGCCTGCTCGTCGGCATCCGATGCCAGCGGGTTGGTCCCGGCCTCGGCGTCCGCAAGGTTGGCGTAGAAATAGATCTGGCCTTCGGGGATGGCGACGGTCGCAGCGCCATCGTCATTGGCGAAACGCGTATCGTTGGACACCAGGCTGCGCGCCTGTGCCGTGGCCCGTGCAATGGAGCCGGGCAGCTGGTCCAGCTGGGTCGCCCCGGCCAACGCAGCCTGATCGGCCGCGTTCTGGAGTTCGGTATCCATGGAAACCAGGCGCGAATAATCGAAGCCGAGGCCGACCATTCCGACCAGTGCGGGCAGCGCGAGCGCATAGAGCGCCGCGCTGGCCCCGCTTTCGTCTCGCAGAAATTTGCCCCAGATACCCATGGTCGCCTCTTCCAGCCCTCAGTTCGGGCCTTCGCCCCCTTCGCCTACATCGGTCGTGCGGATCGATTCCGGCTGCTTCACCGCATCCTCGCGATAGCGCTCGACGGCATCGGCAGCGTGTTCGCCGCTGGTCACCAGCTCATCGGTATAGACCGGGTCAGGATTGACGACCTGCGCCATCATCGTCTGGCGGTTGGCCTCCCCGAAGGAGGCATCGCCGGGCGCTTCGAAGATCGACTTGTCGGCACAGCCTGCCAGCATCACCAGCGGGAAGGCGGCGCAGATCGCCAGCCGGACGGATGGCTCAATATTCATAATCGCTGCCTTCCTCTATCGTGACGGGGGTCTGCGGCGCGGCCAGTTCGGCGGCCGGGACCGGATCGTAAGGTTCGCCCGTCAGCACGGTGCCTGCCGCCGTGGGATCGCGCACGCGATCGGTCGGCAGGCGCACCTGGTCGGGGCGGATCGGCTTCACCAGTCGCGGCGTCACCACGATCAGCAGTTCGGTCTCGCCCTTCTGGAATTCGGTCGAGCGGAACAGCGCGCCGAGGATCGGGATATTGCCGAGCAGCGGGATCTGGTTGACCGTGGTCTGGAAATCCTGCTGCAACAGCCCTGCGATGGCGAAACTCTCGCCGTCGCGCAGTTCCAGCGTGGTGGACGCGCGGCGGGTCTGCAGGCCGGGGATGGCCAGGCCGCTGATCTGGATCGAGGCCGCCGGGTCGATCTGGCTGACCTCCGGCTCCACTACCAGGTTGATGGTGTTGTCACCCAGCACGGTGGGAGTGAAGCCCAGGCTGACGCCGAAGGGCTTGAATTCCACCGTGATGCGGCCGCCGATATTGTCGTCATCGCCGCCGCCCCCGCTCGACTGGACGACGGGGATGGGGAATTCCCCGCCGGCCAGGAACGATGCCTTTTCGCCCGAAAGCGCCACGAGTGTCGGTTCGGCCAGTGTCTTGGCAAAGCCTTTCTCTTCCAGCGCATTCAGGAAGACATCGAAGTCGATACCGAGAGCCCCGAAGGCCGCTCCGAAGACGCCGAAGCTGTTCTGGATTTCCGAAAACTCGAACACCGGTCCGCCATCAGCGCCGCGTCGCAGGGCTGCCCCGGGGCCGAAGGACGAATTGAAATCGCCACCCCGATCGATGCCGAAGCCGCGTACGCCGATTTCCTCGCCCATGGAGCGGTTCACTTCGGCGAACTTGACCTCCAGCATGACCTGCTGGCTGCTGCCGAGCGCGATCATGTTGACCACCTTCTCACCGGCATAGGTGCCTGCGAGGCGCACCGCGCGATCGATCATGCCGACATCGGTGGCGAGGCCGGTCAGCACCAGCGAATCGCCGCTGATATGCGCATCGATCTGGCCGCCGGGGATGAGGCGAGCCGCCTGGCTGCGGAAAGCTTCCGCATCGGGGCCGACGGCAATGTCCATCACCGACAGCACCCGGCCGCGCGCATCGTAGAGCGTCAGGCTGGTGGTCCCCATGCCCTTGCCCAGCACGTAGATCGAATTTTCGGTCAGCGCGACGATATCGGCAATATCGGCATTGCCCACCAGCGCCTTGGCGATCGGCCGGTCGGCAGTGACCACCTGGCTCTTGTTGACCGGGATTTCCAGCGTGCCGGCATGAATCTCTCCTGCGCCTGCGAATTGCGCCTGCGCCGGGCTGGCGGCCATCAGGGCGATCGGAAGGGCCGCGGCAAGCGCGCGGCGCATGAAATCAGTTCGTGCCACGGGACACCTCCTGGCGCGCACCGTCGGTGCCGCGATAGATCGTCATGGTCGGGCCCGAGAAGACGGGCGCGGATGGCTGCGATGTCCCTGCCGAAGCGGGTGCCGGGCGATAGGCCACCTGCTGCCGCGGTGCGGGCGCAGGGGCGGACCGGGCCGCGCTGCTGCGCGAGGCATAGCGCAGGCGGCCGCCGGGCAGGTCGCGCGTGGTCACCACTTGCGTGCTGCCGACCGACTGGTTTTCGACATTGCGGAGCGCAAGCGTCAGCCGCCCGCTCTGCGCTGCCAGCGCCAGCCGCTGGGCATCGTTCGGATTGGTCAGCAGCGTCGCCATCTTCAGTTCCTGCGGTTCGGTGCTGTCTTCCGAAGCGCGGCGGTCGATGGCGAGCACCTGTGCATTTTCGAGCACGACCGAGGTAACGAGGTCGTCGTCGCCGCCGGGGATCTCGCGCGTCATCATCACGTCGACGACATCGCCGGGAGTCACGAACCCGGCCACACCAGCCACGTCGTCCACGGGAATGGTGGTGGCGCGCATGTCGTCGGGAATGTTTTCCGACAGGATGGCGCGGGCCGAGATGCGGGAGCGGAGGATCGGCTCACCCGCAGCGATCGGGCGAATGGCCACATTGCCGCCCGCGAAACCGTTGAGATCGTTGAAGGCGCCTGCGGGCACCGATTGGGCGGGCCAGTTGACCAACCTGACCGTATCGGTCGTCAGCGGTGCGCCGAAGGGAAGATCCTGCGAAGCGACCGCGACGCGAACGAGCTGCTGCTCTTCGGCGATCCGCTCCTGCTCTTCCTCGACGCCCGAGAAATAGGCGTTGACGAGATAAACGGCGAACACACCCAGAACCAGGGCCACGCCGATGATGATGATATTGCGCCGCTCCATGCGCCGCTCCCCCCGAATAGCTCCTCTCAAGCGCAGAAACCCCCGCTGCGCCGGGTAAAGTCCGGCCCCGGCTCGAAGCCGGGGCCGGGCTAGAATCAAGGTGCCGGTGCCGGTGCCGGTGCCGGTGCCGCCCCGGTGTTGAGAACGCCCGAGGTGCGGTCCATAGCGCCACCAATCGCGCCGGAGAGCGTGGTGGCAGCGGTCACGATTGCGATGCCGACGACAACAAGGATCAGCGCGTATTCGGCAGCCGAAGCACCGGATTCGTCAGCAACAAAAGTCTTCAGAAAATTGGTCATGATGTTTCTACCCTAGTCCAAGCGGGGATCATCCCCCCTTCATTCACATGAGGGCTCCGGCCTCTATTTCCGGCTTGCCCTGTCCGTGCGGGTAAATGTCTGGAACCGGCGCGACCTTGGTATATGTTTTTCCGACGGTTACGCCGGATCAGACGCCTGTTCCCTCACGGAACGCCCTAAGAATCCATCTTATGGCAACCTTAGTCAAGATTTTGGCAACCGGTTAAATTTCCGATTATATTTCAGAATGATGAACTCAACAAATGTTAAGATCGGCGGTTAACGGTGCAGGAATTGTATATTCTCGCCACGATGAGCGAGTCGAAAATTTCGTCCCGATTCGCAATTTGTTAACTTAATTCTCGCAGATTTCCGGCGGTTTCGCTGAAAAGTTGCAGCCTGAGAAACCCGATCGAAGGTTCGGCGTTGGATTTGAACATGGTTCCAGAACGACACAGAAAAGCACTAATTGCAGCGTTTTTGCGCTATGCGGACGTGCTGGAAGCGAAATCCCGCGCCATCGTTGCGAACCTGCGCCCCTTCGTGGACCGCGCGATTCCCTGGTGGATCGTCGGCTGGCTCGCACTCGCAAGCATACGCATCGCACTCAGCCCCTCGCCCGTGGCAAATTTCGCAGACTTCGCCAGCATCTTCCTCCCCTACGCGCTCATCGCGCTGGCTCCGCCGATGGCCTTTCGCCTCGCCGAAGCCGCGTTTCCGGAAAACGAAACCAAATGGGACAACCGGGTCAGCCTGGCCTTCGTCGGTCGCTGGACCAAGGTTGATCGCGAGGCTGCCCGCGGCCATCGCATGTTCGGACCGGTGGGCTTCATGGCATCGCTGCTCGTCGGCATGCTGCTCAACGTCGTGATCCGCAGCGCCGAGTTCCTGCTTGCAGTCCCGGCGATTACCGCCGCAGGTCCCGACTGGGCTCGCGCCATCTTTCTCGCCATGGCCTTCGAAGCCATCGCGATGAACTTCCTGTACGTCGTCTGCTTCGTGATGGCCCTGCGTACGATCCCGCTGTTCCCGCGGATGCTGGCCCTTACCTGGGCCTTCGACATCGGCCTGCAGCTGACGACCGCGAGCGTCGTGAAAGCGCAGGCCGACCTGCCGCCCGAAGTCGGCGCCTCTCTTGCAGGATTGCTGGAGGGCAATATCACCAAGGTGCTCATCAGCATCATGATCTGGCTGCCCTATCTGCTGCTGTCGGACCGGGTGAACGTCACCTATCGCAGCCGCCTTCCCGGCTGAGCGAACCCCCATCCCGATTCGCCTGTCGCATGAAACGGTGATACAGCGGCCCCTCATTTCGGTGGGGCACAGGGAATGGACAGGGTTCGGTACAAGGCGGTGAAGCACCCCTTCGCAGTCGCGCTAATTGCGGCGGCAGCCATCGCCGGCGTCTGGTTCGCGATCGATCGCGCGACCACTACCGGCCCCGTCATGCGGGTGGCAGTACCCCACTTCACCCGGATAGAACTGCCCGAGACGACGTCAGCTCGCCCGATCGACGAAGAGGCCTTGGCCAGCCTGGACGCAGGCGATGCCGCCGACGCCGTGGTAGCCCTGATGCAGAACCCCGACGCAGCGCCGGACATGGCCGCCGCTTCCGAAGGCAACCGGATGGCTGTCGGTCCGACAAGGACCGCAGAAGGCCTGATCCCGCTGAGCTTCGATCTGGTCCAGCCGGGCTCCTCCGGCGAGAGCGTGAGCGCCGATGCCGTCATCGTGCGCAAACCGCTCAGGATTGGCGCGCGCGAAATCGGCAGCCTGCCCGTTCACATCGATGGCGATTCGCGCCTGCTGGTCGATGCCACGGAACTGGTTCGCATGCTGGAACGCGCCGGCCGGCCGCGCACGGTGCGAAAATCGCGCAGGGCGGACAATCTGCTCACTTTCACCGAGCTGCGAAACGACGGTGTCGACCTGCGCTACGACCCGAACAGCGACAGTCTCGTGATGACCGCCGGGTGATCCGGACGACCGACGCTATCTCAAGGAAGCAGGATCGACGGGACGACCGCCGACCCGCGTTTCGTAATGGAGATGGGGTCCGGTCGAGCGCCCGGTGGAGCCGACATAGCCGATCGTCTGCCCCGCCTGGACGCGATCGCCTGCCCTGACTGCTACGGCGGACAGGTGGGCATAGCGGGTTTCGACCGTCCCACCGTGTGAGATCCTGACGAGGATGCCGTAACCGCCGCGCCATCCCGCGGAGAGTATCACTCCGCTCGATGTCGCGGCCACCGGCGTGCCCGTTGCGGCGGCAAGATCAATCCCGCCGTGAAAGCGTCTGCCGCCGAGCACGGGATGGCCGCGCATGCCGAAGCCGCTGGTCAGTCGTCCCGCCGCGAGCGGTCGTCCCGACGGCATGGCGCCCGCTTCGAAATCCGGCCCCCCGATGGCCGAAGACTCGGGCTCGATATCCGCACCCATCAGATCGACGGCGCGACCGAAACGGACAGCGGGGCGCGGGGGCGGCTGCAAGGGTTGCTGCTGGACTTGCGGAGCCCCGCTCGAGGCTTCCGCCTCCTCACCCTCCTCCGCAAGGGCAGCAGGCGCGGACAGACCGTAGGTGATCGCGAGGCCGATCAGGCCGAAGGCGATATTTGCATTCCCCATGACAGCTTCCCCCTCGGATGCAGGGCCAAGCCAATACCATGGAAACTGCGGTTTCGCGAATCGCAACCGGCGGGCTGTCTTGTTTCGGGATCAGTCCCAGTCGATATCGATGGAAACCTGGGACTCTTCGGTTCCTGCGAGCCGTGCGATCTTCGCCCGGCTCTGCGAGATGACTTTCGCCAAGGTTTCGGTTGGGTCGTGCGGCGAAGGATCGCCGCGGTTGTGCGGCGAATGGCCAGCCTGCGGAGCGTCCAGAGCAACCGGTTTGCCATAAAGCAGCTCGGTCGGCGTCACTTCGAGCGCTGCGGCCAAGCGCTGCAAGGCGGCTTCACGCGGCCGGACCTTGTCGGTTTCCCATTTCCAAAGGGTCGGTTTTGTCACGCCTGCCTGCCGGGCCAGTTCGACCATGGAGAATTTCGACCGCGTCCGCAGCGACTTCAGCCTCTCGCCGAAAGTCGATTCCTCTAGGCGGGGCGGCAAGCGGCGGGGGCCTTCGGGCATCGAATAGGCGAGGCAGGCTGCTACCTCCGCGCTGTCGAGAGGCTCGGCAAAGCGGCAACCGTAGAGGTTCTCGGAATACCACACGATCGTCGCCATCCTCTCCCCGATATCGGGCAGGACGACGGTGATGGGCTCGTCGAGGGCGAGCGTGCCGGACGTCCCGAGCAGAATTCCGGTTTCGGAGATGTTGAACACATCGACATCGCAACCGGCATCTGTCTGCGAAATGGCAGTGGCAAGATACAGGCGACGGCGCGGCGCTGCACGAGACTGGCCTGTCTCTGCCGAAGCTTCTGACTTGTCTTCCAAACGCCCGAGCATGAGCAAACCGCCTTTCCCGTTCGGGAAGGAGTGAAACATTGCGACCTCTTTTCTCGTCCGGGTTAATCCGGCAGCGTTAATTTCTGGTTTCCTGCGACTCCTGTCGTTGCATTAATCGCTACACCTTAACCGCCTGTGACAAAAGCGAAAACGTTTGGAAACCGCCCGACTAGGACACTTGAGCTAACGCCTGAACCTGTGTCACGCTCGCCTCTTCCGACTGGGAAAATGCCTGTTTCTGCGCGCCACGCTTTCGCAGAGGAAAGACTGCGCCTATCCGGGCCGGCTGCATGGCCTACGACCTGCCCCCAGAGCCCCTGCCGTCCGATCCGGGCACCGGCAGCGACGGCTGGCGCGACGAGATCCGTGCGACCTTCCGGCTGAGCTGGCCGCTGGCGGCTGCCAATCTGCTCCAGATGCTCACCTATGCCATCGACGTGATCTTCATTGCGCGGCTGGGAGAGGAACAATTGGCGGCTTCGGCGCTGGCAATCGCGTTGTTCGGGCTGGTCATGTGGGCGCTGTCCGGTCTGACCGGAGCGGTCGCACCCGTCGCGGCGGCGGAACTCGGCGAGCGCGCGCCGGCATTACGGCCCGTCCGGCGGACGGTTCGCATGGCTTTGTGGCTGGCCGTGTTCTCGGGCCTCGGCGGCGTCGGGCTGTGCCTGCTGCTCGGCCCGCTGATGCGAGTGACAGGTCAGGAGCCGCGCATCATCGCGCTGGCGCTGGAGTACAACACCATCCTCGTCATTTCGATGGTGCCGTTCCTGATCAACAATGTGTTGCGCAGCTTCGTCTCGACGCTCGACCGGCCGATCTTCGCGACGGCGATCACGGCGGCCGGCATCTTCGTTAACGCGCTGGCGAACTACGCCTTCATCTTCGGCAATCTGGGCGCGCCCGAGCTGGGCCTACGCGGCGCGGCGGTGGCGACGATCATCACCACGCTGGTGACGCTGCTTGCCTATGTGGTCGCGATCCGCCTCGACCCGCGACTGCATCGCTATCGCATCTTCGGGCGCTGGTGGTCGCCGGACTGGCCGCGCTTCATGCAGATCGTGCGTGTCGGCACGCCGATTGCGCTGACGATCACGGCGGAGGCCGGAATCTTCGGCGCGGCCGCCTTCCTGATGGGCAATATCGGCGCGACCCAACTGGCCGCGCACACGGTCGCACTGCAGATCGCCGCGCTCGCCTTCCAGGTGCCCTTCGGCGTGGGCCAGGCGGCCACGATCCGCGTCGGCTACTTCTATGGCGCGCGCAACCCCGACGGCATGAAGCGCGCCGGGTGGAGCGCGATCGTGATCGGCACCGGCTTCATGCTTTTGACGGCGATTGCCATGGTCGCGATCCCCAAGCCGTTGCTGGCGATCTATATCGACCCGTGGGACCCGGCCAATGCGGAGCTGGTGGGCTTCGCGCTCACCTACATCGTGGTCGCCGCAGCCTTCCAGCTGTTCGACGGGATGCAAGCGGTCGCTGCCGGTGCCCTGCGCGGGCTACAGGACACGCGCATCCCGATGTGGATTGCCGCCTTCGCCTATTGGGTGCCGGGGATCGGTACGGCGCTGGTGCTCGGTTTCGCGACTCCGCTCGAGGGCGTGGGTGTATGGATCGGCCTTGCGACGGGCCTCACATTTGCCGCGCTGCTGCTCGGCTGGCGCTGGCACCGGCGCGATGCGCTGGGCCTGACGGTCAGGCCTGTTGGCGTGCCGCCTGTGCCGCCCGCTGCGTGATCTCGCGCTGCGGGAACGGGATCGAGATACCGACATCGTCGAAGCGCGCCTTGGCGGCTTCTGTGAGATCCCACCCCAACTTCAAATAATCGCCCGTGGCGCACCAGACGCGCATACCGATACCGACGGAACTATCATCGAGCGACGCGACAAAGGTGACTGGTGCGGGATCGTCGATAATGCGCTCGTCCGCTGCGGCCAGCGCCAGCAATTCGGTACGTGCCTGCTCCATACTGTCGTCGTAGCCGATTCCCACCACCAGCTCGAACCGGCGGATCGGGTGGCGATTGAAATTGACGATGGCTTGATTCCAAAGCTCGGAATTCGGGACCATGACGAACAAGCCGTCGAACTGCTTGAGCTCCGTGGTAAAGAGGCCGATCTGCATGACGGTACCGGTAACCGAACCGGCAGTAATTCCCTCGCCCACCTTGAAGGGCTTCTGCACAAGGATCATCACCCCCGACGCGACATTGCTCAGCGTGCCCTGCAGGGCGAGGCCGATAGCCAGCGCCATGCCACCCAGCGCGGCGAGAATGCTCGTGGTCTCGACGCCGAACTGGCCAAGCACGGTGATAAGGACCAGCGCCCACAGCGCATATTTGACGAGGTTCGACAGGAAGTTGGCCACCGTCGGTTCGAAGCGCGGCGATTTCGTGAGGGCTTTTTCAACCCAGCCCGACAAGAGCTTGGCGACGATCAGGCCGATGACGAGCACGGCGAAGGCTCCGGCAATATCCATCATGTTGAGCCGCAGCCACAACAGGATCTGCTCGGGTACGGTCAGCGCGGATACGGTCTGGTCGGTGGTCATCGAGGTCGGTCTCGCCATCTAAGAACGTCGGATTTGCGCGGGCATTAAGGAACCCGAGGCCATTTGGCCACCCTCGGGCACGGCTCGTCCGGGCGAGCGAAAATTTTTACATGAACCCCCGTTGACTCCCCGAAAGCGCAACCCCAAATGCGCCGCGCTGGCACTCTCGCCGAGTGAGTGCCAACACCTGTTTCACACTCTACAGAAGAGGTCACACACATGGCATTTCGTCCGCTTCACGACCGCGTACTGGTCCGTCGCATCGAAGCCGATCAGAAGACCGCCGGCGGGATCATCATTCCCGACAGCGCCCAGGAAAAGCCGAGCGAAGGCGAAATCGTCGCCGTCGGCAACGGGGCCAAGGCGGATGACGGCAAGGTCACCCCGCTCGACGTCAAGGCAGGCGACCGCGTCCTGTTCGGCAAATGGTCGGGCACCGAAGTCAAGATCGACGGCGAAGACCTGCTGATCATGAAGGAAAGCGACATCATGGGGATCATCGGCTGAGCGCCGACCCTGAACGCTTTTCCAACCGAAACACACTCCAGGAGAAACCAACATGGCAGCCAAGGACGTAAAGTTCAGCCGCGACGCGCGCGAAGGCATTCAGCGCGGCGTCGACACCCTCGCCAACGCCGTCAAGGTGACGCTCGGCCCCAAGGGCCGCAACGTCGTCATCGACAAGAGCTTCGGCGCTCCGCGCATCACCAAGGACGGCGTCACCGTCGCCAAGGAAATCGAACTCAAGGACAAGTTCGAGAACATGGGCGCGCAGATGCTCAAGGAAGTCGCCTCCAAGTCGAACGACGCGGCGGGTGACGGCACCACCACCGCCACCGTGCTGGCCCAGTCGATCGTGACCGAGGGCATGAAGTCGGTCGCCGCCGGCATGAACCCGATGGACCTGAAGCGCGGCATCGACCTCGCGGTCGACAAGGTCGTCGAGAACCTCAAGGGCCGTTCGAAGGACGTGTCGGGCTCCAGCGAGATCGCGCAGGTCGGCATCATCTCCGCCAATGGCGACCGTGAAGTCGGCGAGAAGATCGCCGAGGCCATGGAGAAGGTCGGCAAGGAAGGCGTGATCACCGTCGACGAATCGAAGGGCCTCGAATTCGAGCTCGAGACCGTCGAAGGCATGCAGTTCGACCGCGGCTACCTGTCGCCCTACTTCATCACCAACCCGGACAAGATGACGGTCGAACTCGACAACCCGTACATCCTGATCCACGAGAAGAAGCTGTCGAACCTGCAGTCGATGCTGCCGGTGCTCGAAGCCGCGGTCCAGTCGGGCCGTCCGCTGCTGATCATCGCGGAAGACATCGAAGGCGAAGCGCTGGCCACCCTGGTGGTCAACAAGCTGCGCGGCGGCCTCAAGGTCGCGGCGGTCAAGGCCCCCGGCTTCGGCGATCGTCGCAAGGCGATGCTGCAGGACATCGCGATCCTGACCAAGGGCGAGATGATCAGCGAAGATCTCGGCATCAAGCTCGAGAACGTCACGCTGGGCATGCTCGGCGAAGCCAAGCGCGTCGCCATCGACAAGGACAACACCACCATCGTGGACGGTGCCGGCGACGAAGCCGACATCAAGGCCCGCGTCGGCGAGATCCGCACCCAGATCGACAACACCTCCAGCGATTACGACCGCGAGAAGCTGCAAGAGCGCCTCGCCAAGCTCGCGGGCGGCGTTGCCGTGATCAAGGTCGGCGGTGCCACCGAAGTCGAGGTGAAGGAGCGCAAGGACCGCGTCGACGATGCGCTGCACGCGACCCGCGCAGCCGTCGAAGAAGGCATCGTCCCGGGCGGCGGTACCGCGCTGCTCTACGCTTCGAAGGCTCTCGACGGCCTCACCGGCGTCAACGACGACCAGACCCGCGGTATCGACATCGTCCGCCGTGCGCTGGCCGCTCCGGTCCGCCAGATCGCCAGCAACGCCGGCCATGACGGCGCGGTGGTTGCAGGCAAGCTGACCGACGGCAACGACGAAAGCCTTGGCTTCAACGCTGCGACCGACAGCTACGAGAACCTCGTCAACGCCGGTGTCATCGACCCCACCAAGGTCGTGCGTACTGCGTTGCAGAACGCCGCCTCGGTTGCCGGCCTGCTGATCACGACCGAAGCCGCGATCGTCGACAAGCCGGAAGACAAGGGCGCTGCACCTGCAATGCCCGACATGGGCGGCATGGGCGGCATGGGCGGCATGGGCTTCTAAGACCAGCCATCCAGCCTACAGGTTCGAAACAGGAAGGCCCGGCGGAGCGATCCGCCGGGCCTTTTTCGTCCCTTCGGCGCTGAGCTGCGATAATTTCCATGCTTAACCCGGCAGTAAGTCGGGACGACTATCGAAGGATAAAATAAGGGAAAGCTCGCAGATGATCCAATTGGCTTACAGCAGCGACGCACGCGGCGATCTGGCTTCGAACGAGGTTTTCGAAATCATCGAAACCTCGGCCAGAAACAACCTGCGCGACGATCTTACGGGAATGCTGATCTTCGCAAACGACCGCTTCTTCCAGATCATCGAAGGCGAAGCCGCTGCGATCGACGGCCTGATGGCGCGCTTGCAAGCCGATCCGAGGCACCACTCGATCGAGGTCCTGCATCGGCAGGAAATCGGCGAGCGGAGCTTCCCGCGTTGGCGGATGGAGTGCGTGGGTATTGCGAACGGGTCCATCCCCGAAGCGGCTTTGGGCAATGTTTCTTCCGATATGCGGGCACTGGTAAGGCAGTTCCTCGATGGTTCGGTCGCCAACGAGAAAGCCGCCTGATTTTGTGGACTTACCCTGAGGGCATAACTCGTTAGCTGTCGCCAATCGGTAGAACGCTGCCCACATCGGAATTCGCCGACATCGGATCGACGCAGACCTTCGCCAGCACAGGCAGATGATCGGATCCGACATCTTCGCCGATCTCCAGCGTTTCGACCTTCACCCCCTCCTTCACGAAAATCTGATCGAGGGGCCAGCCGAACAGGGCGTAGTCCGCCGGAAAGGTCGCGAAACTGCCGCGCCCAGCGCGCGGGTCGCTGAACCCACCGTCGTGGACGAATTTCTGGGTGGTGCTGGACCACGGCACGTCGTTGAAATCGCCGATCGCCAGCACATTGGACAGCATGTCCGGCGTGCGCGACCCGGCGCGGGCGATATTGGCATCGCGTTGAGCGGTGCTCTCTCCCGGCAGGGGCGGGCGGGGGTGCAGGCCGATCAGCTCGAACCGCGCGCCGTCGCCCATCCGCAGCGTTGCGTAGAGTGTGGGCGTATTCGAATTCGTGTTGGCCACCATCTCTGCGCGGTCGACTTGGAGCGTGGTCGCAAAGACCATGCCGTATTTATTCTCCAGCGGCCGGGCCAGCGTATAGCCGTAGCGTGCGAGCTGGGGCTGGAGCGCGTCGAGCCACACCTGGTTCGTTTCCATCAGCAGCAGGATGTCGGGTCGTTCCGCCTCGATCAGCTGCGCCGTCGCATCGTAGCGATCATTGGTCTGAAGCACATTGAACGACAGCACTTTGGCGCAGCTCATCCCGTTTACCTCGTCGGGCAGCGGGACCTGCGCGGGCGCCAGAAAGGTGTAAGGCCATATGCGCCAGAGATTAATACCGATGGAGATAAGTCCCAGCGCCACAACAAGCGCCATCTTCGATCTCGCGACGAACAGGCCCAATACGACGAGCGCCGCAGCAAGATAGATCGACGGTTCGCGCAATGTGTCGAGCAGGCGCACCGCGCCGCGGTTTGTACCCCATAGCGACACCAGTGCCGCTATCAGCAGCACAGCCAGCGCACCGATCACGATCTTCCCTGCGACGGATCGCATGGTCATTGGTCTTCCACTGTTTTTGCCCCGGGCCCGAAAGAGAACGGGCCGCGACACAATTACTGCCGCGGCCCGTCCATGTTCCGAATTCTACTCCGCTTGATCAACCGCCCATGCGGCTCGCTTCCGCTGCGGCCACCACCTCGTCCGGCCAGGTCACCTGCGTCTGCGTTTGCGGATTAAATACATCTCCTTCGTAGACGGCTGCTTCCGCCGCAGCGATCTCTTCAGCCGTCAGGAATTCGCTCGGCTCTAGCGCGAAGACGTCGAGCCCGCGGCTGATCTCGGTCGCGTAGATTCGGCCCTTGTACCAATAGGCCGACCAGTACCCGCCGGTGACCAGCTGGTCTTCGTCCACCGGGCCGCGGTCGAAATAGGCGATCTCGAACGGATTGGTCGCATCGGTGAAGTCGATGATCGACAACCCGCCCTGATACCAGGCCTGCACGAAGATATCGCGCCCCGGCACCGGGATGATCGAACCGTTATGCGCGACGCAGTTCTCCTTGTCGCCTTGCGGCGCGGGCAGCTTGTACATGCCACGATATTCGAGCTTGCCGTTCTCGATCGCGTAGAAGGCGTCGGCACCCCAGTTCATCGGGTCGCCCGCCTGGCAGCGCGGCCGCCCGCCGCCGCCCCATTCGTCGGTGAACAGCACCTTGGTGCCGTCGTTGTTGAAGGTGGCCGAGTGCCAGTAGGCGAAACCCTTGTCGGTCACGTCGTCGATGCGCTGCGGCTTGAGCGGATCGGAAATGTCCATGATGATGCCATTGCCCGAGCACGCGCCGGCGGCGAGGTTTTTGGCCGGGAAGACAGTAATATCGTGACACTGGTTGGTGTCATTGGTTTCCTGCGTCCGGCTGCCGTCCGGGTTCAGGCCATGGTCGCCGCCGCGCCACAGGCCGGCGATCTGCCCGTCCCTGGCGAAGACGCGCGGACTGTCGACGATGCGGGCCTTGGAGGGATCGGCCAGCGGGATTTCGATCACGTCGATGCTGAACAGCGCGGTTTCGTCGCCGGCCGTGTCGAAACAGCCGGGCAGTTCCTCGGCATCGCGAACATAGCTGGTGCCCGAGTTGTAGACGATCAGGCGCGTGTCGTCGGCGCTGACGATGGAGTGCGTGTGGCTGCCGCGGCAGGTCTGCACCTGGCCGATCTGGCGCGGGCGGGTGATGTCCGAGATGTCGAAGATGCGGATGCCGCGGAAGCGCTCTTCGCTGACATTGCCGGTGACCCCTTGCAAGCCGCAATCGATCCGCGCGCGGCTGTCCTGAACGCTCATCACGAGGATATCGCCCGCGATCGAGACGTCGCCCTGCCCGCCGGGGCAGACGGTCGAGCTGACCAGCGTCGGCACCCCGTCCTCGCCGAGGCGATAGGCGTTGAAGCCGTGATAATTGCCCGCAACCATGATGTCGCCGGAGAAGGCGATGTCGGTATTGGCGAAGCTCAGCAGCGAGCCGCGCTCACCGAAGCGGGGTTCTTCTTCCTCAGGCTCGGCATCGGCTTCGGCGCTGTCGGTCGGTTCCTCGACTTCGGTATCGGCGGCGTCCTCTTCCTCGTCGTCCTCGATCAGCGGCTGGAGCTGGGCGGGATTGGCGGGATCGAAGAAGCCGGCAGGCTTGGGCTGCGCAGCAACGAGGCGCAAGTTCAGGATCGCCTCCTCGGCATCGCGGAAACCGGCTGCGAGCGTCGCGCGCGGATCGGTTGAGAGGTTCGCCGCAACGGCGTTCATCCGGTCGATTTCGGCCTGCTGGTCGGTCACCACTTCATTCGTGAACTCGAACATCACCGGCTCGTAAGCGCTGCCCGGCGCCTTGTGCAGTTCGTCGACCATGTCGATCGCGCCGAGGTGGTGGGCGGTCATGAGCTTGAGAAACATGCGGTCGAATTCGGTGCCGTTGGCGGCAGCGAGCGCCTGCATCTGGCTGGGCGTCGCCATGCCCTTCATCAGGCTATGCGCGCCGTGGCCCATGTGCATCGAATGCTGGCCTTCGAGCTTCTCTCCGCGCTCTTCCAGCCAAGTCGTCATGAACCCGATTTCGTCCTTCTGGCTCGCATCGATCCGCTCGGCGATCTTGACGATGGCATCGTTGTTCGTGCGCCCTTCGACGAGGTCGGCCATGGCCACGGCCTGCCGGTGGTGGACGATCATGCCCTGCATGAAGGCGACATCGGCCGGCGAGTAGGCCGTCTTCGACAGTGCGATCGCCTCGTCCTCGCCGATGACGCGCGGCGCCTCGCCCGGCGCGCCGGGCAGCACGATGGGCACCTGTTGGGCCAGTGCGGCAGTGGAGGTCGTAAGCAGCAGGCCGGCGGCCAGCGCGCGGAGCGAATTTGTCATGATGTGCGGTCCCCGAAGTATGAAGGTGCAATAAGCCCCTCACGCGCCCGCGCGGTCAAGCGATTGTTCTACGAACGGCGCTCTCGCCCTGATAAAATTGATGCGATCAACCTGATGCGAACTTGCCGCGCCGCGGGCCGAGATAGCCGAACAGATATGCGCCCACCTTGCGCATCTGGATTTCTTCGGCCCCCTCGGTGATGCGATAGCGGCGGTGGTGGCGGTAGATATGCTCGAACGGCTTGTGCCGCGAATAGCCGATACCGCCGTGCACCTGCATCGCGCGATCCGCCGCCTCGCACACCAGCCGGTTCGCCCAGTAATTGCACATGCTGACCTTGTCGGAGATCGTTTTCTCGATCTCCTCATGTGGCATGTTGTCCATTTCCCAGGCCGTCTTGTAGATCAGCAGGCGCAGCATCTCGCATTGGGTCGCCAGCTCGACCAGCGGGAACTGGATACTCTGGTTGCGCGCCAGCTCCTGCCCGAACGGCTTGCGTTCGCGGGCGTATTTCACGCTTTCCTCGACACAATACTGCGCTGCGCCGCAGCTGCTCGCGGCCTGGCGGATGCGGTTCTGGTGAACGAAGCTCTGTGCCAGCGAAAGGCCCCTGCCCTCGACGCCGAGAATGGCACTGTCGGGCACCCAGACGTTGTTCACGCTGAGGCGCGGGTGATCGGTGGGCATGTTGAAGGTCCACAGCCATTCCTCGATCTCCAGCCCCTCGATCGGGTTGGGGACGAGGAAGCAGGTGATCCCGCTGGCATCGCCATCTTCGCCGGAGGTGCGGGCGAACATCGCGCAGTGGGTGGCGACATGCATGCCCGTGATCCACATCTTCTCCCCGTCTATCCTCCAGCCGTCGACCCCGTCGCGCGTTTCGCGCACCGCCTTGGTCTCCATATGCGTGGCGTCGGAGCCATGATGCGGTTCGGTGAGGCCGAAAGCGACGCGGCGCCTGCCTTCGAACCCGCCGAGGATGAATTCCTGTTTCTGTTCTTCCGTGCCCCATTGTTCGAACATTTCGACGAAGGGGAAGTTGCCGACGATGCTATGCTCGTTCTGCAGATCGTTATGCAGGCCCAAACCGCGCTGGGCGAAGCGATCGCGGATGACCGCCATCCAGAGGTTGGAGCCGTCCTTGCCGCCGTATTTCTTCGGCGCGCTGAAGCGCCAGTGGCCGGCGGCATCGGCACGCTTGCGGGCTTCGCGCAGCAGCTCTTCCCAATCCTCGCGCGGCAGGCCGCCCTTCTCGAAGTCGGTGCGCGCATATTCGCGGCGGTGGTCGAAGAAGCGGATATTGTCGTCCTGCTGTTCGAGCGGGATGATTTCTGTCTCGATGAAGCCGACCAGTTCCTCGTAGTAATTCTCGAGATCCTCGGGGATCGTGAAGTCCATCAGTCCTCTCCAGTCCATTTTGCGCGAGCCAGCGCGAGCATCGGGTATTTGGGCACGTCGGCCGCCAGCTTGTCGAGCGCAGAGCGGCGCAGCAGCGCGAGCAGGCCGGGGGTCGCGAGCGAGCGTTCCCCATCGAGAAGCTCCTGCGCCAGCAGATCGTCGGCGAATTCGATATCGACCCGGTCCCCGCGCGAAATCATGCCAAGCGCATTGCGGGCGACCGCCAGCTGGAAGCGGTCGTGCCCTTCCATGCGGTCCTTGATGGTGGCGAGCCATTCGGAAATCGCCTCGGCGATCTCGCCGACGCTCGCCTCGCCCAGCGGATCGAGCTTCACATCGCTTGGCGGGAGCGGCCGCGCCTGTTCTTCCTCTGGCGCGTCGTCTTCCAGCAGCAGGAGGAGATCGAGTTCCTGTTCGCTCGTCCGGCGCGAAATGACGACGCGTTCGAGCATGCGGTCTTCTCCGCTGCGCCAGAAATCGGCCATGCGGATGCAGCCGAGCGCCCACCACACGGTGCGGTAGATCAGCCAGAAGCGGAACCGGCCGGCGTCGAGCGACACGCCGCTTTCGGCCTCATAGGCTTCGACATAGTCTTCGAGCGAGCCGAGCCCCAGCGCCGGGCGATCGACGCGGGCGAATCGCCAGACCGCCATGCAGCCGAATGCGAGATCCTCGTGCCGGTCCCCGAAATGCGCCAGCTCCCAGTCGAGCACGCCGGTGAGGTGCGAATCCTCGGCCAGCAGATTGCCGAGCCTGTAGTCGCCATGATTGAGGACGGGCTCAACCCGTTCGGGCAGATTGTCGCGCAACCACTTTAGGCCAAGGGCGATGATCGGCCGGTCGCCGCCCGCCTCCTCGAACTGTTCGGCCAGCCCTTCGACAGCCTCCACATAGTCCATCTCGGGGACATCTTCCGGGAGCTTAGCCGGTTCGAGTGCGTGAATGCGGGCGAGGTCCCGGGCCACTTCGCGCAGCAATTGCCCAGGATTGTCCATCGCCAGGATCGCGCGGGGATCGGGCGTGCCGGGGAGAGCACGCATCACGAAGCCGCTGCCGATCCCGTCATCCGGCTCGAGCACCAGGACGACTTCGGGTGCCGTCACCCCGGCTTCGAATGCGGCGCCGATGATCGCCGCCTCGCTGTCGTGACCGTAGGGCCGGCCCTCCATGAACTCGAGGCTCGGCGCGCGGCGCAGGACGTAGTCTGCCCCGTCGCAAGCGAAACGCCAGCTTTCCATCGTCGCCCCGCCGGTCAGGCGCGCGAGCCCGTTGGCCTCCCCCATGCCCGCCCGCGCGAGCGCCTCGTTCAAGCCGCGCTCGATCGCGCTCCGGCTGTCATCCGTTCCCATGCAGTCCATGCTTGCAGGCAAACGCTTCGCCGCTCAAGCCCGGACCCGTCCAAGGCCTCGCTCGTTGATGGTGCAGAAACAGACACAGCAGGAGAAATCTGGATGAAACTTCCCAACAAGGCGCATGTCGCAATCGTGGATGGCGAGAACTTTACGGTGATGCGCAATTCGGGGCAGATGTTCGAACCCAAGCTGGAGGACGCCCAGAAGCCCGATCTCACCGCGACCAACTACAGTGCCGGGGTCAAGCACCAGGACGATATCGGTCAGGAGCACGGCCGGACGGACCTCGAAGAGCTGGCCCATGGCGCGGCTGCGGCCGAATGGCTGAACGCCAAGGCCATCTCCGGGGAGATCAGCGATGTGCTCGTCATTGCCGACCCGAAGACGCTGGGTGAAATGCGCCGCCACTATCACGGCGAACTCGAAAAGAAGCTGGTCGGCGAGATCGACAAGACGATGACGGGCGAACCCGTCGACCGGATCGAAAAGGCCATCGCCAACGCTTAGCCTTCGTGCCGCACCCCGTTTGTTCCCTTGGTAGCGAATCGATTGTCGCATTCGCGCCACTTTCTGTCGCTATATCCCTTGTTGGCGACGCTTGAGCCATCTTAAGCATCGGTAAACCACGCAAAGGGTAACAGGACGGGATGCGGACAGGACTTTTCGGAAAGATTATTACGGCGGGGGCCATCGCCCTGGCATCGCCCGCCATTGCCAACAGCGATACGCAGGCGTTCGAATCAGCCTTCGACAGGACCCTCGGGACCGAAGTTCGCGAACCTTCGTCGATGGTCGCGCGCTACGATTCCGACTTCGAGCGGCAGATTGCGCGCCTCGCGGAAGGTTCACGCGGGCGCATCGGCGTTTACGCGGTCGACCTGACGACGGGTCAGGAAGTCGGCGTTCTCGCCGACCAGCGCTTTCCGATGGCCAGCACCAGCAAGGTCGCGATTGCTGCGACCTATCTCGCAGGCGTCGATGCGGGCAAGTGGAGCCTGACAAGCGAATGGCAGCTGCCACGTCCCGGCGGTGCCTATATGCCTGCGTCTCGTCACATCAGCCTGATGATCAGCAAGAGCTGCAACGATTGCACCGACGCCATGCTCAATGCCGTCGGTGGCCCTGCTGCGGTGAATGCGTGGATGCAGAAGGCCGGGATCGAGGGCTTTACGCTCTCGCGCGATATCAAGACGCTGATCCGCGAAGACGGACGAAGCGATCCGGCATCGTCGATCGACATCCGCGACAGCGCGACTCCACGGGCAATGGGCCAGCTGCTCGCAGGGATCTACCAAGGCCGTTGGCTGAGCGACAATTCACGTCGCGTGCTGGTCGATGCCATGCTGGAGACGACGACCGGGAAGCGGCGGATGCGCTCCGTCCTGCCGATGAGTGCCATGCTCGCTCATAAGACCGGGACGCTCAGCCGCACCGCAAGCGATATCGGCATATTCCATATGCCGGATGGACGCGCGATCGCAGCCGCGATCTACGTAACCGGGCAGAGCCCTTCGATGGCGGTCGAGAATGGCAGCAGGGCGCAGAAGCTGGAAGCCCGGCGCTTGCGCGACGGGCGCATCTCCACGATCACCGATGCGCTGTATCGCGGGTTCGGGCGCGCAGCCAATGATGGCCGCGCCTGGGCCAATGCGGAGTATGGCGGCGAGTAAGGCTCGCCAGGTCAGCTTACCGGACCTCTTCGACCATGTGTGATGACAAAGGAAAAGGGCGGCGCCTTGCGGCACCGCCCTTTCCTGTTTCGAACCGATAAACCGTTCCGAAGCGCTGGCGCGATTAGTCGGCCTGTGCTTCAGCTTCGGTTTCGCCTTCGACTTCAGCTTCGACTTCAGCAGCAGCTGCGTCGGCATCGGCAGCCATTTCTTCAGCACCGGCTTCCATTTCGGCGCCAGCAGCTTCCATGGTGTCGCCAGCGGCTTCCATGTTGGCTTCGGTGTCGGCAGCAGCCGAATCCATGGTGGTTTCAGCCGAATCTTCGGTAGCTTCCGAGCAAGCGGCGAGCGAAAGAGCAGCGGCCGAAGCAGCAGCAACAAGAGCGATCTTACGCATAATACAATTCCTCAAACAGCGAGTCTGGAGCATCGGGGCGACCCTTGGCCGACCCTCTGCGCGAGTCCCAAATCAGGCCTCACGATGTCTAAATAAGGGCGACAATGTGGCAGCGCAAGTGATTAGCGACCAATCTCGCCTTTTTTCTGCCTTATTTTGTCGAAAATGCCGGATTTCCGCCATATTTTGGTAGGCGTGAAATTTCTCCCCATGCCGCAATCACGCTGCTAAGTCGCCCCGATGGCCGCTCAACCGCACCTCTATCTCGTCGATGGCTCCGCCTACATCTTTCGAGCCTACCATCGGCTGCCGCCGCTGACCGACCCGGAAGGCACTCCGGTAGGCGCTGTATACGGCTACACGACGATGCTGTGGAAGCTGGCCGACGATCTCGACAAGGCCGACGGCCCGACACATCTGGCGGTGGTCCTCGATAAATCGAGTTATTCCTTTCGCAACGAGATTTACGACCAGTACAAGGCCAATCGCCCCGATCCACCGGAGGACCTCGTCCCGCAATTTCCGTTGATCCGCGATGCCACCCGCGCCTTCAGTCTGCCCTGCATCGAGGAACCGGATGTGGAGGCGGACGACATGATCGCCTCCTACGCCCGCGCCGCGCAGGAGCAGGGCTGGAATGTAACGATCGTCAGTTCCGACAAGGATTTGATGCAACTCGTCGGCGAGAAAGACGGCGCGAAAATCGACATGCTCGACACGATGAAGAGCGCGCGCATCTATATCGAGGAGGTCGAGGAGAAATTCGGCGTTCCGCCCGAAAAGGTGGGCGATGTCCTCGCGCTGATGGGCGATTCGGTCGACAACATTCCCGGCATCTTCGGCGTCGGCCCGAAAACCGCGAGCAAGCTGATCGCGGAACATGGCGACCTCACGGCTGCACTCGATTTCGCCGAAGGCATGAAGAAGTCCAAGCTGAAGGAGCGCCTGATCGAGCATCGCGCGGATGCGGAACTCAGCCGGGTGCTCGTGACGCTGAAGGAAGATTGCGAACTGCCTGTCGCGCTCGACGACATGAAGCTGGATGGCGTACCGAGCGAACCTCTGGCCGCTTTCCTCGAAAAGCATGGCTTCACCAGCCTGCTTAAGCGCCTTGAAGCAGGCACCGGCAGCCCGACGCGCGCCAACAATCTCAATCCGGCCAAGCAGGACACGAAGGGCGCGGAAGCGAGCAGCGACGGCAATCGCCAGCCCCTGCCGGACATGCCGGAGGTCGACCGGTCAGCCTATGAATGCGTGCAGACGATGGAGCGGCTGCAGCACTGGATCGAGCGCGCCAAGGCCGCGCGGCTGGTGGCGGTGGACACGGAAACCAGCTCGCTCGACTGCATGCAATGCGATCTCGTCGGCATCAGCCTCGCGCTTGGTCCGAACGATGCCTGCTATATTCCACTGCGGCATGGTGGAAGCGACATGTTCGCTGACAAGCCGGAGCAGATCGAAATATCGGCCGCGCTGGATGCGCTACGCCCCTTGCTCGCCGACGATGCCGTGCTGAAGGTCTTCCACAACGGCAAATACGACCTCAATGTCCTCGCGCGAAACGGCGTGGCGGTCCATCCGATCGACGACACCATGGTCATAAGCTTCGATCTCGACGCCGGCCGCGCGCTCGACGGGATCGGCGGCGGGCACGGCATGGACGAGCTGGCCGAGCGGCACCTCGGCCACAAATGCCTGACCTTCAAGGAGCTGTGCGGCACCGGCAGGAAGGCGATCCCCTTCGGCGAAGTCCCGCTCGACAAGGCGACCGAATACGCCGCCGAGGATGCCGACGTCACCTGGCGGTTGCACACCATGCTCAAACCGCGGCTGGCGACCGAAGGCGGTACGCGGGTTTACGAGCGGGTCGATCGCCCGCTGGTCCCGGTCGTCGCGCAGATGGAGCGCTATGGCATCAAGGTCGACCGCGCGCGGCTGGCCAGGCTGTCCGAGGAATTCGCCAAGGAAATCGGCCGGCTCGAAGGCGAAATCCACGAAATCGCCGGGACCGAATTCACCGTCGGCAGCCCCAAGCAGCTCGGCGAGGTGCTGTTCGATACGCTCGGCTACAAGGGCGGCAAGAAGGGCAGGAGCGGGCAGTACTCGACCGACCAGAGCGTGCTGGAGCGCCTGTCCGGCGAAGGGGCGGAGATCGCTAACAAGGTGCTCGAATGGCGCCAGCTCGCGAAGCTCAAGTCGACCTATACCGACGCGCTGCAGGAAGCGATCAACCCCGAAACCAGCCGCGTGCACACCAGCTACAGCCTGGTGGGCGCGCAGACCGGACGGCTTTCCTCGACCGATCCGAACCTCCAGAACATCCCGATCCGTACCGAGATCGGTCGCCAGATCCGCGAAGCCTTCGTGGCAGAAGAGGGCAATGTCCTGCTTGCCGCCGACTATTCGCAGATCGAACTGCGCCTCGCTGCCCACATGGCGGATGTGCCGAGCCTGAAGGAAGCCTTCGAAGAGGGCGAGGACATCCACTCGCGCACGGCGAAGGAGATGTTCGGAGAGGTCAATCGCGACACGCGCGGGCGGGCCAAGACGATCAACTTCGCCATCCTCTACGGCATCTCTCGCTGGGGTCTCGCAGGTCGTCTGGGCGTGGAGGCGGACGAGGCGCAGGAAATGATCGACACCTATTTCCAGCGCTTTCCGGGCATCCAGAGGTACATCCTCGAAACCACCGAGCGGGTGCGCGAGTGCGGCTATTCGGAGACGCTCTTCGGGCGCAAGACATGGTTTCCGCGGATCAATTCCAAGAACCCGAATGAGCGGCAGGGCAGCGAACGCGCGGCGATCAATGCGCCCATCCAGGGGACCAGCGCCGATATCATCAAACGCGCCATGGCCCGAATGATGCCCGCGCTGGAAGAAGCGGGGCTCGGCCATGTCCGCATGCTGCTGCAGGTGCATGACGAACTGGTCTTCGAACTGCCCGAAAGCGATGTCGAGCAGGCCAGGCCGGTGATCGAGCGCGTGATGGCCGAGGCTGCGCAGCCTGCGGTCGAGCTCACCGTGCCGCTGGGCGTCGAGATCGGCACCGGCAAGAGCTGGGGCGCGGCGCATTGAGACAGCTTGCCAAGACCCTCAAGCGCACGCGGCGCTGGCCGAATGCGATCATTCTCCTGGTCCTTTTCGGGGCAATGGTCGGGCTAATCTACCTCGTCTACCAGACCTTGGAGGCGGAACGCCGCCAACGCGAGCAGGCGACGCAGACTGCCGCCGTCGTGCGGGTTCTCGAAGAGATCGACCGCGCCGCATTGCGCGCCGAAACCGGCCAGCGCGGCTATATCATCACGCTCGATCGGCGATACCGATCTTCCTACGAGGAAGGCAGCGAGGAAATCGATCCGGCGCTAGATGAATTGCGGCGTCTGCTCGGAACCGAGATCACACCGCGCCAGGAAGAGCTGGTCGACCAGATCGACATGCTTGCCCGCCTGAAATTCGACGAGATGGAAGAGACGGTCGGGCTGGTGCAGGAGGGCCGCCTGCTGGACGCTCGCCGCGCTGTGTTGTCCGACGAGGGGCAGGAAGCGATGGAACGCCTGCGTCGCTCGCTCGACGAGATGCGCGACATCGAACGACAGATCCTCGGCGAACAGGCTGCGGACACCGCAAGGCTGGAAGCCCGCGTACTGCCGTTGCTTGCCGGGCTGATCTTGTTGATCCTCGTCGCCATCCTGTTCGGCATGCGGGTGGTGTCGCGCGCTGCCCTGGCCGAAGCCCAGGCTGCCCAGGCCGCCGCCATCGGCGAAGCGCGCGACCGGGCCGATCTCCTGGCGCGCGAGCTGAACCACCGGGTCAAGAACCTGTTCGCAGTGGTCCTCGCCATCGTGCAGATGAGCGCGCGCGACAAGCCGGAAGCGAAAGAGGTCACCGACAGCATCGCCCAACGTATTCGCGCATTGCTGACCGCACACGAAGTAAGCCAGGGCGAGCTGGAGCGGCCGGTGGCATCGCTTTACCAGCTCGTCGAAACCTCGCTCGCGCCCTATCGTTCGTCGTCTCAGGTTGCGGAGATCGAGGGGGACGAAGTTCTGCTGCCGGCCAAACACGTGACCCCGCTCGGTCTGGTGCTGCACGAACTGACCACCAATGCCGTCAAATATGGCGCGTGGAGCGAAAAGGGCACGGTGCGGGTCAGCTGGGAGGAGCGCGACGGGCGCGTCTTCATTACCTGGCGAGAAACGGGCAAGGCCATCGAAGGCGAGCCCGACAGACGCGGCTTCGGCAGCATGCTGATGAACAGCGCGGCGCGCCAGTTCGGCGGCAGTGTCGAGCGCGAGTTCGGAGCCGACGGGCTTGTCGTCGATATCGACCTCCCGCTCGACGACGCCTGACCGGTCGGGGTTGTCAGCCCGCGCGGCGGGCCATAAGCGGTCGCCCAATGCTTGAACGCTTCGACCCGCGAAACTGGCCGATTTCCTACGAGGCCCTTCTCGAGCATCTGATCGTGCTCGGCGGGTCGGTGGCGATTGCGCTGATCGTGCACTGGGTCGTGTTCGCCCTGCTTCGGCGGATAGTTCGCAAATCGTCGAGCCAGGTGGACGACATCGTCTTCGATACAGTCCGCCGCCCCTTGCGCTGGGCTATGGTCGGCTTCGCGATTTCCGTCGCCGCGGAGAACGATGCGCTGGTCGGGCGTGGCTGGGACATCTTCGCATCCTTCATCGTTCCGGCGCTGGTCGGGTGGCTCGCGTTTGCCGCTGTAAAGGGCGCGGCGCTCGGCTACGAAAAGCAGTCGCTCGAAAGCGAGGACCCGGTTGCCCAGCGCGGGCGGATGACGCGCATCGCGATCCTGTCGCGCACTCTGCGTGTCGCGATCATCATCATAACGATCTCGCTGATCATGCTGAACATCCCCGGTGTGCGGGATGTGGGCACGACGATGCTGGCCTCCGCCGGCCTCGCCGCGCTCGCGGTCGGCGCAGCCGCCCAGCCCGCGCTGAAATCGCTCATCGCGGGCTTGCAGATGGCGCTGACGCAGCCGCTGCGGATCGGGGACCTCGTCAAGGTCGACGGACAAGCGGGCCGGGTCGAGGAAATCCGCATGAGCTTCGTGACCGTGCGAACCTGGGACGAGCGCGTCCTCGTCGTGCCGACCAGCCGTTTCCTCGACCAGAGCTTCGAAAACTGGTCGCGCGTCAGCGAGAAGCTGACAGCTCCGGTGATGCTACATCTCGATCCGATTGCCGACATCACGCCGATCCGCGAGGAATTCGAGCGGTTCGTGACCGATCACCCGCTGTGGGACGGTCGCAACCTCGCTCTGTTGATGACCGAAGCTTACCCCGAAAGCATCGAGCTTCGCCTCGCGATGAGTTCGGAAACCATCGGCGATCTGTGGACACTGCGCTGCGACGTGCGCGAGCACATGCTCGGCTGGCTCAAGGAAAACCAGCCCGAAGCGCTGATCCGCCACCGGCTCGAAGTCGAGGCGGCGAACCAGCGCGTTACGGGCGGTTAGTCTGCAGCGTTTTCGCTGCCGTCGGCATCGACCTCCACGCCATGCTTCCGGTCGCGCGTCGGCTCGACCATCCCTTCGTGGATGAAGCCGATAGGCTGGATGTCGGCGGCGCGTTTCTTCAGTTCACCGCGCATCTTCTTATACTCCGCTTCCATCTTGCTGGTGACTGTCGCGCGGCTGTCCTTCAACGCTTCGGTGAAGTCGGCGGCAGTGACGTTCTGCACGTCCCCGCCCGCCCGCTGGAGCGCGTTTAGGCCAGCCCGGCGGACGACATCTTCGAGGTCCGCCCCGGTAAAGCGCGCCGTCTCGCCAGCGACATCCGCAAGGCTGACGTCGTCTGCCAGCGGCATGTCCTTGGTATGGATGCCGAGGATCTGCTCGCGCCCGGCCTTGTCCGGCGTACCGACATAGACCAACTCGTCGAAGCGGCCCGGGCGTAACAGCGCCGGATCGACCAGCGTCGGGCGGTTGGTTGCGCCGATGACGACGACCGACTGCAGCTCTTCGAGCCCGTCCATTTCAGCCAGGATCGTGTTGACGACACGGCCGGTGACCTGCGGTTCGCCCTGCCCCGATCCGCGTGCGGGCACAAGGCTGTCGATCTCGTCGATGAAGACCACGCAGGGCGCGACGGCCCGCGCGCGCTTGAACATGCGGGCGATCTGCTGCTCGCTTTCGCCATACCATTTGCTCAGCAGGTCGGAGCTCTTCATCGAAATGAAGTTCGCTTCCGCTTCCTTGGCGACGGCCTTGGCCAGCAGGGTCTTGCCGGTGCCGGGAGGGCCATAGAGCAGGAAGCCCTTGGCCGGGCGGATGCCGAGCCGGTGGAAGGCATCCGGATTCTTCATCGGAAGCTCGATACCTTCCTTCAGCTTCTCGATCGACTCGCCGACGCCGCCGATGTCGGACCAGCCGACATTGGGAACCTGCACCATCACCTCGCGCATGGCCGAAGGCTGGATGCGCTTCAGCGCGGAGAGGAAATCCTCGCGGCCAACGTAAAGCTCGTCGAGGACTTCGGGCGGGATGGTCCGCTCGTCGAGGTCGATCTTGGGCATGATCCGCCGCACGGCGTCGATCGCAGCCTCACGCGCCAGCGCGGCGATATCCGCACCGACGAAGCCATAGGTGCCCTTGGCCAGCTCGTTGAGATCCACCTTGTCGCCCAGCGGCATGCCGCGCGTATGGATGCCGAGAATTTCGCGGCGACCTTTTTCGTCGGGTACGCCGATGATGATCTCGCGGTCGAAGCGGCCCGGGCGGCGGAGCGCCTCGTCGATGGCATCCGGGCGGTTGGTCGCCGCGATGACCACGAGATTGGAGCGCGCCTCCAGCCCGTCCATCAGCGTGAGCAGCTGGGCTACGAGGCGCTTTTCCGCCTCACCCGGCACGCGGTCGCGCTTGGGAGCGATCGAATCGATCTCGTCGATGAAGACGATGGCGGGGGCGGACTTGCTCGCCTGCTCGAACACTTCGCGCAGCGCCTTCTCGCTCTCGCCATAGCCCGAGCCCATGATTTCGGGCCCATTGATGGTGAAAAAGTTGGCGTCGCTTTCATTGGCGACAGCCTGCGCCAACCGCGTCTTGCCGGTTCCCGGCGGGCCATGCAGCAGCACGCCCTTGGGCGGATCGACGCCGAGGCGCGTAAACAGCTCGGGATAGCGCAGCGGCAGTTCGACCATCTCGCGCAGCTGCTGGATCGTTTCGCCCATGCCGCCGACGTCGTCGTAGTTGATGATCGCGCGCGCGTCGCGCGGTTGCTCGAATTCGGCGCGCAGCTCCACCTCGGTATTCTCGTCGATATGGACGATGCCCTTGGGCGTGGTGGAGACGACGCTGAGACGGATCTGGGTGAGCGCATAGGCAGGGGCGTTGAACATGCGGCGCACTTCCTGCGGCATGTTCTGCACCGGCTGCTGCCCGGTGGTTGCGACGAGATCGCCTGCGACCAGCGGCTTGCGGAAGAAATTGCGCTTCAGCGCCTGGGCCGGACCCTGCAGCCGCATCTCGCGCTGGGCGGGCGCAAATACTACGCGCGTCGCAGGGCGCGATTCCGCCACGGCGACCTTCACATGCTCGCCCGAGCCGACCTCGGCATTGCCCCGCTGCAGGCCGTCGAGGCGGATAACCTCGAGGCTCTGGTCCTCGTCATAAGCGGGCATGGCGACGGCGGCGGTCGAACGCTTGCCGGTGATCTCGACGACATCGCCTTCGGTGATGCCCAGCGCCTGGAAAGTGGTGCGCGGCATGCGGGCGATGCCCTGTCCGCTTTCCTCGTTCCGCGCGGCTGCAACCTGCAACCTGACCGTCTTGTCCGCTACTGCGGCGTCCGCATCTGCCATGTGGGCGATTTCCCTTCGTCCATTGTCGTAACCGGGCCTAGCTGGGAACTGGACCTCTTCGATGCAATGAACGAGCCCCTGCGAGAGGTCCGCAGCAGACAGAAAAAAGCCCGACTGGAAAACCAGCCGGGCTATGAAAGTCTTGGGAGAGGATGCCTAAAAGGCACGCTCTATGTGCACTGCAGCATCGGATTGTGCAAATGCGAAAAGAACAAGCTGTGTTGCGCGGATTGCAACTGGCGTCTCGAACGAACCTATAATGTCAGCTTACTCGCAATCGACGACCCTACGGCATGGAGGTGACAGGGCTTAGCGAAGCGGTTAAGCGCTCGGCCCATGAACAAGCTCTACCCCGACGCCGCCGCCGCCCTCGACGGGCTTCTGAAGGACGACATGCTGATTGCCAGCGGGGGTTTCGGCCTCTGCGGCATTCCCGAGCGCCTGTTGGAGGCGATCCGCGATTCGGGCGTGAAGAACCTGACTTTCGCCAGCAACAATGCCGGCATCGACAACGAAGGCATCGGCATGCTGCTGCGCACGCAGCAGGTGAAGAAGATGATCTCCAGCTATGTCGGAGAGAACAAGGAGTTCGAACGGCAATTCCTCTCCGGCGAGCTGGAAGTCGAATTCTGCCCCCAGGGCACTCTCGCCGAACGCATGCGCGCCGGCGGTGCGGGCATCCCCGGCTTCTACACCAAGACCGGCGTCGGCACGCAGGTGGCCGAGGGCAAGGAGGTGAAGGAATTCGCCAACCGGGACGGGCAGATGGAAGAATATATCCTCGAGCACGGCATCTTCGCCGATCTCGCCATCGTCAAGGCATGGAAGGCGGACGAAACCGGCAACCTCGTCTTCCGCAAGACCGCGCGCAACTTCAACCTGCCCGCCGCGACCTGCGGGAAGGCCTGCGTCGTCGAAGTCGAAGAAATCGTGCCGACCGGCAGCCTCGATCCGGACTGCATCCATTTGCCCGGCGTCTACGTCCAGCGCATGATCGTGGGCGCGCCCTACGACAAGAAGATCGAATTCGTCACCACGCGCGAGCGGGAGACGGCATGATGCGGAACCTGCTCGTCACGGCCGCGGCACTGGCGCTGCCCGCCTGCGCCACGACGGTCGCGGAACCGGTCGCGCCGCAAGTCGCGGCCGATGTCACGCCCTCTCTCCCGGCAGGAGAACGCGCCGCGCCGGACGGCATGCGCTGGCTCTATGCCTCGGGCGAAGCAGCCGGTGCTTCGATCCAGACATGGCGCCAGCTGGCCGACTATGCGATCGCCGTCAGCCGCCAGCGCAAGGTCCCGCAATCGGTGCCGATGGGCCTGCCGGACGCACAAGGCGGCATCGGCACCCCGTCCTGCGTCGCTGCCGACGGAACGATGAAGCCCTTCGCCGCCGTTTTCGATGTCGACGAGACGGTGCTGCTCAACAATGGCTACGAGTATTGGGCGGCCTATTCCGGCAAGCCCTTCGTGCCCGAGGAATGGGCGCAATGGGCCGACGGCGGTGCCGGGATCGCCGCGCCGGTGCCGGGTGCCGTCACCGGCCTTCGCCGCCTGCGCGAAGCCGGGATCACGGTGATTTTCAATACCAACCGCAACAGCGAGAATGCTGCCGGGACCGCCGCCGCGATCGAGGCCGTCGGCGCCGGACCTGCCGTCCATCTCGACAACCTCTTCCTGCGCGGCGACGACGCCATGGGCAGCCGCAAGGACGGCCGCCGCGCGACCATCGCCGAGCGGTTCTGCGTCATCGCGCTGGCAGGCGACAATCTCGGCGACTTCGCGGACGTCTTCAATGCCGACGAGGATGCGATCCAGGCCCGCCGCGCCATGGTCGCGCGCGGAGAATACGCACAGCTCTGGGGCAATGGCTGGTTCCTCATGCCCAACCCCGTTTACGGGGCATGGCAGAAAGGCTCGCTGGACGAGGTCTTCCCACCGGAAACCCGCTGGATGCCTTCCGACGCGTCCAGCGCACCGAATATCATGAACGAAAGCGAATAAGCATGAGCGAGACCGCAGAAAAGATCGGCTGGGACCGCAACCAGATGGCGGCCCGCGCCGCGCAGGAGCTGGAAGACGGCTATTACGTCAATCTCGGCATCGGCATTCCGACGCTGGTCGCCAACCACATTCCCGATGGCATGCATGTCACGCTGCAGAGCGAGAACGGCATGCTCGGCATCGGCCCCTTCCCTTACGAGGGCGAGGAAGACGCCGATCTCATCAACGCCGGCAAGCAGACCATCAGCGAACTAGACCACAGCGCCTATTTCGACAGTGCGGCGAGCTTCGCCATGATCCGCGGCGGCCACATCGACCTCACCGTGCTCGGCGCGATGGAAGTGGCCCAGAACGGCGATATCGCCAACTGGATGATACCGGGCAAGATGATCAAGGGTATGGGCGGCGCGATGGACCTCGTTGCCGGGGTGAAGAAGATCATTGTGGTGATGGACCACATCGCCAAGGACGGCAGCCCGAAGTTCATTCCCGAATGCACCCTGCCCCTGACCGGCACTAACGTGGTCGACATGATCGTGACCAATCTCGCCGTGTTCCAGCGTCCTGATCACGATAGCCCCTTCAAGCTGATCGAGCTCGCACCGGGCGTAACGGCAGACGAAGTCGCGGCGAAGACGACTGCTGAATACGTTTCGTAACGCAACGGGACTTGCCAGCCTCGGCCCGATCTCGCACTCTCTGTCCCGAGAAATTGGGAGAGAACAGATGCCGATGAACCGCGCGTGCGAAATGACCGGGGCGGAGTTTCCGCTATTTGCGTTCAGCCACTGCCGCGATGTGGTGGCGGCGGTCAGCAAGGCGGGCGGGTTCGGCGTGTTCGGAGCGACGCGCTTCAGCCCAGACCAGCTGGAGGAAGAACTCGCCTGGATCGACGCGCATGTCGATGGCGCCCCTTACGGCGTCGATGTGCTGGTGCCGGAGGTCGTCGATGCCAGCGTGCGCGAGCTGGCCGACAACAAGAGCCGCGCTGCGGCGATCGATCCGTCCTACCAGGGCTTCGTCAACGAGATGCTCGGCCAATACGGCATCGCGCCCGAGGCCGAGATGCCGATCCTGAAGGAGCGGATGGGGATCACGCCCGAGAACGGCCTGGCGCTGATGGAAGTCGCATTCCGCCACCCGATCAAACTCATCGCCAACGCTCTCGGCATCGCCCCGCCCGCGATGATCGAGGAAGGCAAGGCGCGGGGCGTGCCGGTCGCGGCGTTGGTAGGTGCCAAAGAGCATGCGATCCGGCAAGCCGAGGCAGGCGTCGATATCATTGTTGCGCAAGGCGGCGAGGCCGGCGGCCATTGCGGCGAAGTATCGACGCTGGTGCTGATCCCCGAAGTGGTCCGCGCGCTGTCACGGGCCGGCCATAACATCCCGGTGCTGGCGGCTGGCGGCATCATGACCGGGGGGCAGATGGCCGGGATGATGGCGGCGGGCGCGCAGGGCGCGTGGACCGGTTCGGTCTGGCTGGCGACGCCGGAAGCGGAAACCAGCGAGGCCTTCCGCGACAAGATGGTCGCCGCGCGCAGCCGCGATACGGTCCGCTCGCGCAGCCGCACCGGCAAGCCCGCGCGCCAGCTCAAGTCCGCATGGCACGATGCCTGGGACGCGAACGACGGCCCCGGCACGCTGCCGATGCCGCTCATGGGCATGGTATCCGAACCCGCCTTCGCCCGCATCGAACGCGAGGCGGCAGCGGGCAACGCGGAAGCCCGAGAGCTCGTCAGCTATTTCGTCGGACAGGGGGTCGGCCTCGTCGAGCAGGTGCGGTCGAGCAGACAGGTGGTGCAGGATTTCCGCGAGGAGTTTCTCGATGCTGTCGGCTCGCTCGCTGCCAGCGTCGGCATGGAGTGACTTGACCGGGCGCGCACAGCCCCGCACGGGACGCCCATGTGGCTCGATACCCCGCGCAATCCGAAGGCTCCGCTCGCCGGGCTGAAGGTCCTCGAACTCGCCCGCGTGCTGGCAGGGCCTTGGGCCGGGCAGGTCCTCGCCGATCTCGGCGCGGACGTCATCAAGGTGGAAAGTCCCGATGGCGATGGCACCCGCAAATGGGGGCCGCCGTGGATCGAGCGGGAGAATGGCGATCGCGAAGCGGCCTATTATCATGCGACCAATCGCGGCAAGCGTAGCATCGTTGCGGACTTTCGTGACGAGAGCGATCTCGATCGAGTGAGGGAATTGGCAGGCAGCGCCGACGTGGTGCTGGAAAATTTCAAGACCGGCGCGCTGGCCAAATTCGGGCTCGATTACGATAAGCTGGCGAAGGCCAATCCGCGGCTGGTCTACTGCTCCATTACCGGGTTCGGCCAGACTGGCCCGCGCGCGCACGAAGCGGGCTACGATTTCGTCATTCAGGCGATGGCCGGCTTCATGGCGTTGACCGGGGAACCGCAGGGCCAGCCGATGAAAATGGGAATCTCGATCTCGGACCTGACTTGTGGCCTTTATTCGGTGATCGGCATTCAGGCTGCCCTCGCCATGCGGGAGCGGACGGGGCGCGGCCAGCATGTCGACATGGCCCTGCTCGATTGTTCGGTCGGCTTGCTTGCCAGTCAGGCGACGCATTTCCTCAGCACCGGGGAAAACCCGCCGCGCATGGGCAATGAACATGCGCAGGTGAGCGCCTACGGCGTCTTCCCGACCGCCGACGGCGAGGTCGTGCTCGCGCCGGCGAACGACGGCCTGTTCCGCAAGCTGCTCACCCTGCTCGGGCGGGACGACCTGCTGGGCGACGTGCGTTTCGCAACGAACGAGGCCCGGCTCGGCAATCGCGCGGAACTCGACGAGATCATCGCCACGGAAACGGCCAAGTGGGAGAGCGCCGAATTGCTGAGCGATTGCGCGGAGGATGGCATTCCGGCTGGCCCGATCAACGCCATCGATGCGGTCTTCGCCGACCCGCAGGTGCAGGCGCGGCAGATGCAGATCGAGCTCGGCGGCATCCCGGGCGTGCGCAGCCCCTTCACCTTCTCCGAGGCCGAACTGGCCCTAGACGCGCCGAGTCCACGTAAGGGACAGCACGACGTCTAGCTCAGCCTAGCGCTGCCTTCAGATCCTCGACCAGATCGGTGCGCTCCCACGGGAAACGGTCGCCATCGGCCTGCCGCCCAAAGTGGCCGTAGGCTGCGCTTTCGCGATAGATCGGCTTGTTGAGACCCAAATGCGTGCGAATGCCGCGCGGGGTCAGGCCACCGAGCTTTTCGATTCCCCGGATCGCGTTCTCGAGAGCTTCGTCGGACACGCCATCGGCAGCAGTGCCATGAGTGTCGACATAGAGCGATAGCGGCTTCGACACGCCGATCGCATAGCTGAGCTGGATCGTGCAGCGCGTGGCGAGGCCGGCGGCGACGATGTTCTTGGCCAGATAGCGCGTGATATAGGCGGCCGAGCGGTCGACCTTGGTCGGGTCCTTGCCGCTGAAGGCGCCGCCACCATGCGGAGCCGCGCCGCCATAGGTATCGACGATGATCTTGCGGCCTGTCAGGCCTGCGTCGCCATCGGGGCCGCCGATCTCGAAGGCGCCGGTGGGGTTGATGTGCCATTCCGTATCGCCGGAAATCCAGCCCTCGGGCAGGATCTCGGTGACGACCTTCTGGACATAGGCCTTGAGCTCGGCCTCTTTCTCGCCCTCGTGATAGCCCTTGCCGTGCTGCGTCGAGACGACGATGGCGGTGCAGGCGACCGGCTTTCCGTTTTCATAGCGCAGCGAAAGCTGGCTTTTGGCATCGGGTTCGAGGAAGGGCGCTGCGCCGCTCTTGCGGTCGGCTGCGAGCCGTTCGAGGATCTTGTGGCTGTAGTCGAGCGTCGCCGGCATGAGATCGGGCGTTTCGTCGCAGGCGAAGCCGAACATGATGCCCTGGTCGCCCGCGCCTTCGTCTTTATTGCCGCTGGAATCGACGCCTTGGGCGATCTCCGAAGACTGGCCGTGGAGGTGGTTTTCGAAGGTCAGGGTCTTCCAGTGAAACCCGTCCTGCTCGTAGCCGATCTCGCGGACGGTCTGGCGCACCGCCTGCTCGATCTCGTCCTTCGCGCCGGGAGCCCAGCCGCCATTGTCGGCCCAGTCGGGATTGTTGTTGTCATACATCGGAGCGCAGCGAATTTCGCCGGACAGGATCACGCGCTGGGTCGTCGTCATCGTTTCGCAAGCCACGCGCGCTTCGGGATCCTTGCCGAGCATGAGATCGACGATGGCGTCGGAAATCTGGTCGGAAACCTTGTCGGGATGGCCTTCCGAAACGCTTTCAGAAGTAAAGAGATAACTTTTACGCATGCAGCCGATCGTCCCGATATAAAGATGTCTTTATGTGCTTGCGTCGACCTAGCCGCGCCGGTGCCGCATTACAACCAGCGATCCGGCACACAGCAGCAGCCCCCATACAAGAGTCAGCCAATGGCCGAGCTGCGCAAACCAGGTTGGCTCGTGCGCGGGCGGCACCAGCGTATCGACCCGCGCCGCGATATTGCGCCCGATATGCTCGCGCACCACCCCGCGCGCGTCGATCACCGCGCTGATCCCGGTGGTGGTGGAGCGGAGCACGGGCAGCCCCTCCTCCGCCGCACGCATCCGCGCCTGGCCGAGATGCTGGGGCGGGCCCCAGGCGCCGAACCATCCGTCGTTCGACGGGTTGAAGATATAGTCGGGCCGGTTGTCGCGATCGGTCACTTCGCCCGAAAAGACGATCTCGTAGCAGATCTGGATACCTGCCTTGCCGTAGCTGCCGAGATCCAGACTCTGCGGCCCGGGCCCCGGCAGGAAGTCGATCGTACCTGCAACCAACCGGCTCGCACCGAGAGGCTCCAGCAAGGCGCGCATGGGAAGATATTCGCCATAGGGCACGAGGTGCGATTTGGCAGCGCTGTCGAGGATTTCGCCCTGTCCGTCGATCGCGAGAACTACATTGTAGGCACCGGTGGCCCGCCGCAGGCCGCCCACCTCCTCGAGTTCGAGATCTTGCGCGCCGGTCAGCAAAAGCGAACCCTCGCCGATGGTGCTTCCAATGCGAGACCGGGCGAAAACCGGGTTCGCTCCCGCAGTCATGCGGTCGTAATAGCGCTGCGGATAGCCGTCGCGCAGATAGTCCGGCACGCCGCTTTCGGGCCACAGGACAAGCCGCTTGCTGACCGGTCGCTGCGGCGTGCTGAGACCGGCGATGGTCTGGAACTGGCTTTCGTATTTCGATGCGTCGTCGATCTCTTCCTGCCGCAAATTTGGCTGGACGAGCGTCAGAGGGAGATAGCCCTCGCGGCTCGCACCGGCAGGCAGATACATGCCTGCGACCATCACCGCAGCTGCCACGGCGAGCGGGACCCAGCGCTTCGCAACCACCAGCATTGCCAGCAGCGCGGCAGCGCAGACCGCCATGCCCGAGAGGGCATAAGTCCCCGCGAAGGGCAACAGCGCGCCAATTCCTGGGCGGTCCCACGGCCCCATCAGTGCAAGCGAGAACGGCCCCCAGGAATAGCCGGTGAAAACCCAGCTGCGCAGCCATTCGCCGAGGATCCAGCTGCCACCCAATGCCAGCGCGAAGGCGGGACCCGAACCTCTGCGGACCAGCGCCTTCGTCAGACCCGCGGCGATCGCAGGATAGACCGCGAGGTAGAGTGACAGCAGCGGCACCGCGAGCCACCCGAGCGCGGGCGGCATTTCCGCCTGATAGGTAAAAGCCGTCGCGATCCAGTTGTTGGTAACGGTGAAATGCGCGACGCCGAACAGCCAGCCGCGCTTGGCAGCGATGCCCACGCTCGGACTGTCGGCCACCATGAGAGCGAAAGCGCCCATAGCGGCAATCGCGATGGGCCACAGGCCGAGCGGCGGGTAGCCGAGCGCGGCCAGCGCGCCGAGCAGCAGCAGCGTCACGTTGGGATGACGGCGGGCAAAACCGAGAAGCGAATCCATCGGTCTCGCCCTATTCCATCGGTCCCGCCGATCAAGCGCGATCAGGCGGCGTTGGCCTCTTCGTCGGCATCTTTCTTGCGGCGACGGCGCGGCGCGGGCTTGGCCTCGCCTTCGTCGGCGGCGCTGATCGAGGGCGGCAGCACGGTCGCGTCGATCTCGCCTTCGCTACCGGCCTGGCCTTCTTCGCTCTTCTTGGCCTTGCGCGGAGCCCGGCGCTTCTTGGGCTGATCGTCCTCGGCGTCGCGGCGAACGAAGGGATTCTCGTCAGGCTCGTAGGAGTTGGTGTCGTCCTCGGCGTCCTTCTTGCGCGAGCGCTTGGGGGCCTTGTCCCCGCGATCCTTCCGGCCGCCCTCGTCGTGATCGTCACGACGCGAGCGCTGGCGGCGGTTGTTGTCGCGGCGATCGTCATTGTCGTCGCCATCGTCGTCGTCCGACTGGTTCTGGCCGCGATCGTCCTGGCGCTTGGCCTTCTGCTCGTCCTGCCGTGCCTTGTTGTCGGCGATCACGCGGAAATAGTGGTCGGCGAACTGGAGGTAATATTCCGCCTGCACGCGGTCGCCATTGTGCTGGGCGTCCTGGGCAAGCTTCTTGTACTTGTCGAGCAGCTGGGGCGCATTGCCCCGCGCGCGACTGTCGATCCGGTTGGCCGAGTTGCCGCCGCCCTGGTTACGGTTGTTGCGACCGCGACGACGGTTATTGCGATTGTTGTTCAAGGGTAGGTAATCCTCATTCATGGCGCGGCGCGGACCCCCGGTCCGCCTATGGCCGCCTTGCCCCTTGCGCGCCCGCGCTTGTCGCATGGCGCGTGCCCCGTTTTCCTGCATGGTATGCGAGGCTTTAAGGGCCGCGCACCGGAACTGCATATGTCGGGGCTTAGGTCACCGGGTCGGACATGCCGCGCACCACTGGCCTGTGGCCAGAGGTAAAGGGTCGAATCGGCTTTGCCAACCCCTATCTGAGAATCAATGCCCGGGGGCGGCCCGCGAGGTCCCTGCGCAGCTCGGTTTCGAACCCCGATTCGCGGGCGATAGCCGACACCGCGTCCGCCTGTTTCCAGCCGATTTCGAGCACGGCGATGCCGTCCGGCAAAAAGAGCTTGCCAAGTTGGGGGACGACGGCGCGATAGTCGTCAAGCCCCTCTGGTCCGGCGAACAAGGCGGAGGCCGGTTCGTAGTTGCGCACATCGGGATCGAGCTCGGCATCGTCCTCGACATAGGGCGGGTTGCACAGGATCAGGTCGAACTTGCCGAGATCGTCGGCCCAGCCATCGTCCAGCCAGCTTGCGACGCGAAAGTCCGCTCGATCGGCGAGGCCGAGCGCTTCGCTGTTCCCTTGCGCCACGGCCAGGGCGGCAGGCGATAGATCGATCCCCATGCCCGTCGCGGCGGGGCGCTCGGCGAGGAAAGCCAGCAGCAACGCGCCGCTCCCGGTGCCCATGTCCAGCACCCGCGCATCGAGCCTCGCATGATCGAGAGCGGCCTGCACGATGGTCTCGCTGTCGCCACGCGGGATCAGCGTGTCTTTCGTGACGGCGAAGTCGAGCCCGAAGAACTCCTGCCGCCCGAGAATATGAGCCACGGGTTCATTTGCCGAGCGCCGCTCGAGGTAAGCATCGAAGCTGGCAGGCGCCTCGTCCCGCATATACTTCATCAGCAAGTCCGAACGCGTTGTGCCGAGCGCATGCGCCATCAGCAGTTCGGCATCCAGCCGTGCGGTGTCGCTGGTGGCAGAGAGGCGCTGTGCCGCGTCGCGAACAGCGTCGCCGACGCTCACTCCGCCATCGCCGCGAGGCGCTTGGCCTCGTCCTCGGCGATCAGCGCGTCGACCAGTTCGCCAAGCCCCGGCCCGGCGATGATCTGTGGCAGCTTTTGCAGCGTCAGGCCGATGCGGTGGTCGGTCACGCGCCCCTGAGGGAAGTTGTAGGTGCGGATGCGTTCGGAGCGGTCGCCGCTGCCGACCATGGCCTTGCGCGCCTCGGCCTCGGCGCCCTGCGTCGCCTCGCGCTGCTGCTCGTAGAGCCGCGCGCGCAGGACCTGCATCGCCTTTTCCTTGTTCTTGTGCTGGCTGCGCCCGTCCTGGCAGGTAACGACGAGGCCGGTCGGCTCATGCGTGATGCGGATCGCGGAATCGGTGGTGTTGACGTGCTGGCCGCCCGCTCCGCTGGCGCGATAGGTGTCGATCTTGAGGTCGCCCGGATCGATCTGCACATCGACCTCGTCCGGCTCCGGCAGCACCGCCACGGTGGCGGCGGAGGTATGGATGCGCCCGCCGCTCTCGGTCTCGGGCACGCGCTGGACGCGGTGGACGCCGCTTTCGAACTTGAGCTTGGCGAACACGCCGCTGCCGGTGACGTTGGCGACGATTTCCTTGAAGCCGCCGACTTCGCTGGGGCTCATGCTGACCGGTTCGACCTTCCAGCCCTGCTCGGCGGCGAAGCGCTCGTACATGCGGTAGAGATCACCTGCGAACAGCGCCGCCTCGTCCCCGCCGGTGCCAGCGCGGATTTCGAGCATGGCAGGCTTGTTGTCGGCCGAATCGCGCGGCAGCATGGCGACGGCCAGTTCGCGCTCGGCTTCGGGCAGGCGCTTGCGCAGGCTACCGAGTTCCTCCTCCGCCATCGCTTTCATTTCAGGATCGGCGAGCATCTCCTCGAGGCTCGCAATCTCCTCGCGCGCGGCCTTAACCTCGGCGGCAACCTTCGCCACCGGCTCCAGCTCGGCATAATCGCGCGATGCCTGGACGAATTCCTCCCCCTCAAGCTGGCCCGACGCCATGCGCGCCTCGAGCTCGGCGAAGCGATGGGCGATCTGGTCGAGGCGTTCGGCTGGGATGGTCATGGGTCAGCCGAGCAGCTTCACGAGTGACGCCGTTTCTTCGTCATCAGCCTTGATCCGGACATGCTCGGCGCCATCGCGCATGTCGAAAGCGACGATCTTGTTTGCCCCGGCCTTCACAGCTTTGTCGAACCGCTTGCGCGGACTACCGGTCGCCATGAGTTCAGCGGGATGCCCGCCCGCTCTAATTCTGGCGATGGCTGCGATGGCACTGTCGATGAGGTCATCGTTCTCCACTACGACGATCACGTCCGCCTTGGGCTCGACCCGGTCTCCAACCAGCATCGCCAAGCGCTCGATCCCCGCAGCCCAACCCACCGCGGGTGTCGGCGCGCCGCCAAGGCTTTCCATCAGCCCGTCGTAGCGGCCGCCGCCCAGGATCGTGCTCTGCGAGCCGAGCTTCGACGCCGCCTCGCTGCCCTCGTCGGGAATGAATTCGAATGCCGTGTGCCGGTAATAGTCGAGTCCGCGCACCAGGCTTTCGGCCCGCGTCCACTTCACGCCCGCAGCATCGAGGCCGCTCGTCACCGCATCGAAGAACGCGCGTGCATCGCCGGACAGAAACTGGTCGATCTTAGGCGCATCCGCTACGAACCGCTGGTCGCGGCGATCTTTGCTGTCGAGGATGCGGAGCGGGTTCTTCTCGAGCCGCTCCTGCGAATCCTCGGAAAGTTCGTCTTTCACCGCGCGGAAGTGCTCGACCAGCGCCGCGCGCCAGGCTTCGCGGCTGTCGCCGTCGCCCAGCGTGTTGAGGTACAGCGTCACACCATCGATGCCGAGCTCCTTCAGCAACTGGTCGGCCATCGCGAGCAGTTCCACGTCCGCCTGCGGTTCGGCGGCACCGATGATTTCCGCGTCGATCTGGTGAAACTGGCGATAGCGGCCCTTCTGCGGCCGCTCGTAGCGGAACAGCGGGCCGTGTGTCGCGACCTTCAGCGGCGCATGCTGCTGCCAGCCGTTCGAAAGATAGGCGCGCGCGATCCCGGCTGTGAATTCGGGGCGCAGCGTCAGGCTGTCGCCGCCGCGATCCTCGAAGCTGTACATCTCCTTGGAGACCACATCGGTCGTCTCGCCGATCGCGCGGCTGAACACCTCGGTCTTCTCGAACACGGGCATCTCCACCCGACGGAAGCGATAGAGCTTGCGCACGCGCTCGAAGGTCTCGACCACGAAGGCGAAGGCTTCCGCGTCGGGTCCGAATATGTCCTGCGTTCCGCGGATGGCTTGGGGTGTTTTCGACATGGCGCGCGATTAGTCGCTCGGCAGGCATTCCGCAATCGTCGCGCCGTTCGGTTTCTCGCAGAAGCGCGGAGGGACGAGCGACGGAGAAAAAGAAGTCCGGCGGCGCAGCCACAATTTGAATCGGATTGGCTCTTTCGTAGTCGCCCGCCCGCCGCTAGAGGCCCCCGCGAAGTCTTTCTGGGGAGAGGGGCTGCAACGACCTGAAATAGATTAGAGAGCCAGAATGCGCATCGACATGATCCCCGTGGGCGACAATCCGCCCGAAAGTCTCAATGTCATCATCGAAGTGCCGACCGGCGGCGAACCGGTGAAGTACGAGTTCGACAAGGACAGCGGCGCGCTGTTCGTCGACCGGATCCTGCACACCCCGATGCGCTATCCGGCGAACTACGGCTTCGTGCCCCACACGCTCAGCCCCGATGGCGACCCACTGGATGCGTTGGTCATCGCCCGCTCGCCCTTCATTGCCGGCTGCGTCGTGCGCGCCCGGCCGATCGGGGTGCTGAACCTCGAAGACGAGCATGGCGGCGACGAGAAGCTGATCTGCGTGCCGGTCGACACGACTTTCCCTTATTATTCCGATGTCGGCGAGACCAAGGACCTGCCGAGCATCATCTTCCAGCAGATCGAGCACTTCTTCACCCACTACAAGGATCTCGAAAAAGAGAAGTGGGTCCGCATCGGTGCCTGGGGCGATGCCGCCGAAGCGCGCCGGATCGTGCTGGAAAGCATCGAGCGTTACGAAAACGACAAGTAGGCGCTACTCGACAGGACGCGAATGATCGAGCAGGTCCTTTTCCTGCTCGGTCCCGCCCTGGCGCCGCTCCGCATCGACCATCTGCGCGATCTCGTCTGTCGGGCGGACGTCCTCGTCTGCTTCGGTCACGGTAATCTGGCGGACGGGCTTCTGCTGCTCGCCGCGCGCCTTCGTTTCAGTCGACGCCGTGCCGCTCTCGAACGGTACGCTGGCGGAGCGCGGGTCGAAGCGAAGGCGATAGATCGGCTCGGGCAGGCCGAATCCGGCATCCTCGAGCGCGGTTTTTACCGCCGGGATCGCGATGGTTTGCGCTTTCCACCAATCTGTCTGGCCCTGGTCGATCCAGCCGAGGAAGCGAATGACAACATTGGAATCGCCCACTTCGATGATCCGCGCTTCGGGCGGTGGATCGGCAAGCACGAAGTCCAGCTCCGCCAGCGTATCACGGCCGAGCTTTCGCGCGGCCCGTGCGTCGTCGTCCGCATCTACGCCAAGGTCGAACTCGAAGCGGCGCTGCGGATTGCGGGTGTAATTCGTGATGACCGCCTTGAAGACCTGACCGTTCGGAATACGCAGGTGATTGCCGTCCAGCGTCATCAGAACCGTTGCCCGGCTGGTCAGGCGGATGACGCGGCCCTCGAGATCGTCGATCAGCACGTGGTCGTTGGCGCGGAAGGGCTGGCGCAGGCTCAGCATCAGCGAAGCGACATAGTTCTCGACCGTCTCGCGCATGGCGAAACCCAGCGCCAGGCCAATGACGCCCGCCCCGCCCAGCACCGCGCCGAGCAGCGCCGTCGCCCCGATCATGTCCAGCGCGATCACCAGCCCGCCGACGACAACGATGAAGCGGATGGCGCTTGCGATCAGCTCGGCAAGGAAGCCGTTGGGCGCGATCCGGTGCCAGAGCGATCCGAGGCCCGCGATCAGATAGCCGAGCAGTACGATCCCCGCCCACACCAGCAGCGCGACGGCAATCAGCGGCAGCATCCTGACCAGATCGCTCCACCGATCGGCAAGGCTGGTAAGTCCCGCCGTGCCTGCCGCCAGCGAGACGTCGCGCTCCAGCCCGTTTTCGACTGTCACCACGCCCGCAACGCGCGATGCGATCTCCTCCGCGCGGGCAACATCCTCTTCGGCAGGCACGGTGCCTGACAGAGCAACGACGCCTTCGTTCACCTCGACCGACACTTGCTCGAAGGCTGGCAGCGCGGCGAAGATGCCGGAGATGCGGCTCGCGATGCGGTCGTCGTCGCCCGCGCCTTGCGTCGCGGCAATCGTTTGCGTCGGCGTGGGCTGCGGCTCCTCGCTCGGCGCAGGCTCGACGAGTTGCGCGGACAGCGGAGCAGCGATCAGCAGCATGAGGAGGAAGAGGAGCCGCATGATCACTCTCCCGCGACCGCCATGCCGTCGATGCGGAAGGTCGGCACATCTATGCCGCGTTGCAGTTCGAGGTCGTTTGCGGGGATCAGCGCGCGGAACATCTCCGGCAGCGTACCGGCAATCGTGATCTCCGATACCGAACCGGCAATCTCGCCACCCCGTATGCGAAAGCCGCTCGCACCGCGGCTGTAATCGCCGGTCACGAGGTTGACGCCCTGGCCGAAGAGCCCGGTGACAAAGAGGCCGTCCTCGATATCGGCGATAAGATCTTCGACCGAGACCGTGCCGGGATCGAGCATGATATTGCTGGCCGATACACCCGGCGCCCCGCCTCCGCCGCGTCCGGCATGGCCCGTCAGGTCGAGATCGAGCTGGTTGGCCGATGCGACATTGGTCAACCAGCCACCGATCTTCCCGTCCTCGACCAAGAGACGCTCGCTGCAAGGCACGCCCTCGCCATCGAAATAGCGCGAGCGCAGGCCACGCTTGCGGAACGGTTCCTCGCGTACGCGGATGGCGCTGTCGAACAATTGCTCGTCCTCGCGCCCGATGAGAAAGCTGGATTTGCGTGCGATCGCAGGCCCGCTCATCGCGGCGAGCAAGTGGCCGAGCACGCCATTGCCGACTCGCGGTTCGAACACGACCGGCATCTTGCGCGAGGGCATGGAGGTGGAGCCCGTCTTGCGCACCGCCCGCTCGCCCGCCTCGCGGCCGATTTCCTCCGCTCCAGGGAGATCAGAGCGAAAGCGCTGCGTGCGATAGGCGTAATCGGTTTCCATACCGCCGCCCTCGCCCGCAACCACGCTTGCGGAGAGCGTGTGCGATCCGCTGGCATAGCCGCGCGCAAAGCCGTTCGAGGTGGCGAGGCCGAATACGCTGCGCGAGGCACCGGCACTGCCCCCGTTGGAATTGGTTACGCCGTTCACCGCGCGGGCGGCATCTTCTGCTGCCATTGCCGCAGCGCGCAACTCTTCGGGCGAAGGATCGTCCGGATCGAGCAGCTCGAGATCGGTGGCCTCGCCGCTGAACAGCCGGTCTTCCGGGGCGAGCCCGCCATAGGGATCCTCCGGAGCCAGCCGCGCCATTTCCACCGCGCGCTCGGCAAGGATGGCGAGGCCTTCGGGCGCGAAGTCGCTGGTCTGGATGGAGGACGATCGCCTGCCGACGAAAACCCGCAGGCTTATCTCCTCGCTTTCGGAGCGCTCGACCTCTTCCAGTTCCCCCAGTCGGACCGATACACTTTCCGATGCTCCGGCGCGGCAGGCAGCGTCGGCGGCGTCGGCACCGCGTGCCCGGGCGAGGTCGACGAGTTCCTGGCAGCGCGCAACCGCGGCGGCGCTATCGATCATTGCGAAGGCTTACGGATAATAGTCATCCGTTTGCAGGTAGGCATGTGCGCATGGCGTGGCAACTGCCAGCCCGCGCGGAGCGATTGCCTCGCTCAGCCGAAAATGAGCCGGAAGAAAGCGGTCAGCGCCAGCGGCGTGACGATCGCCAGCGCCCACAGCGCGATCTGGTCGCGGCGAAAAGCGCCGGACAGTGCCGGATCATGCGCGTCCTCATCCGAGAGGCGTGTCCAGCGATGCTCGAACTTGCGGCAGAACGGAATGATGCCGACAACAAGAGCGACCAGGAGGAGATACGGGGCGATCGAGCTCATGCCCTGCTTCATCGCATGGACGGTCACGAAAATCTGGAGACCGGTGTAAACCAGCAAAGCGAGCGCGACATTGTCGCTCATCGATTTGCGCCAGTCCCGCAGATACGCGCGGCGGCCGGTGTGTGCGTCGTGATCGTCGTGTAGCGCCTTGTTCACGGCACTCTCCCCGAATGTCTCTAACCGAGTCGTATTGTTTCAAATTTACTGCGGGCTGGCAAGCGCACGCAACGAACGTGCGCAAATCCGTTCCGGATCGGCATGGAAGTCGTCCATGCAGGATTCCTGCCAATTCGTCGAAGAAGACGCGTCCGAGGGTTTTCACCTGCGATCTGTCTGCGTATGGCGCGCAACATGGCCGATATCGATCCCGCCACCGTTGCCGACCCGGTTCACGACGCCGCCCCGCCGATCCCGCAGGGCGGCCTCGAAGTCGTTTCCATCGCCAAAAGCTACGACAAGCGCGCCGTCCTGACCGACATTTCGCTCAGCGTCGGCAAGGGCGAGGTGCTGGGCCTGCTCGGTCCGAACGGGGCCGGCAAGACGACCTGCTTCTATTCGATCATGGGTCTCGTTCGCCCCGATGCCGGGCGCATCTTGATGGACGGGCAGGACGTCACCAACCTGCCGATGTACCGCCGCGCGATCCTGGGCCTCGGCTACCTGCCGCAGGAGACCAGCATCTTTCGCGGCATGACGGTGGAGCAGAACATCAACTGCGTGCTCGAAATGGTCGAGCCCGATGCCGATACGCGCGCTGCCGAACTCGAACGCCTGCTTGACGAATTCGGCCTCACGCGGCTGCGCACCAGCCCGGCCATGGCGCTGTCCGGAGGCGAGCGCCGCCGCTGCGAGATTGCCCGGGCGCTGGCGGCCAAGCCGTCGATCATGCTGCTCGACGAACCCTTCGCCGGGATCGACCCGCTCTCGATCAGCGACATCCGCGACCTTGTCAAAGATCTGAAGACGCGCGGTATCGGCGTACTCATCACCGACCACAATGTGCGCGAAACGCTGGAGATCGTGGACCGGGCCTGCATCATCTACGGTGGCCAGGTCCTGTTCGCGGGAACGCCGCAGGCGCTGGTCGCTGACGAAAACGTGAAGCGACTATATCTGGGCGAGAATTTTACGCTGTGAGTGCGGCAGGACCAGCGCGTGTGCTTCGACAGGCTCAGCATGAGCGGGTGTGGCACATAGAGGCCGCGCAAAGCCCGCTCAGCCTGAGCCTGTCGAAGGCCGCGCGCTAACCTGAGGACTTCCGATGGCGCTGACCCCTCGCCTCGACCTCCGGCAAACCCAGTCGCTGGTGATGACGCCGCAATTGCAGCAGGCGATCAAGCTGCTCGCGCTGTCCAATCTGGAAATCGAAACCTTCGTCGGCGAGGCGCTGGAGTCCAATCCCCTGCTCGAAATGGGCGAAGTGCGGCGCGAAGCGGGCGAGGACACTTCCGCTCGTCCGGAAGAGCACGACAGCGCACCGGACATGGGTGGCACCGAAGCGCTCGACGTCTCCGACCGCGCACTCGACCCCGAAGCGGCCCCCGGCGATGGCGGGGACTGGGGCCGCGCCGCCAGCGCCGGAGCCTTGTCCGGCGACGAGCTGCCGGACCTCGAAAACCGCTCTTCCGACGGCCCGACGCTGGCCGAGCACCTTTCCGACCAGGTCGGCGCGGCGTCCTATTCGCAGACCGAAGCGCTGATCGCCCTGCGGATCATCGGCGAGCTCGACGAGGCAGGATACCTCCACACCGATCTGGGCAGGATCGCGCAGGAACTCGGCGCAAGCGAGGAGGACGTCGAGGATGCGCTGCTGCTCGTCCAGTCGCTCGACCCGACCGGAGTCGGCGCACGCAGCCTGGCGGAATGTCTGACGCTGCAGGCGAAGGAAGCCGATCGCTACGACCCTTGCATGGCCGCGCTGATCGACAATCTCGATCGCCTTGCCGCAGGCGATGTTGCGCGCCTCAAACGCATTTGCGGCGTCGACGACGAGGATTTCGCCGATATGCTGGCCGAACTGCGATCCTACGATCCCAAGCCCGGTTGCCGCTATGGCGGTGGGCGCGAGGCGGCGATCGTCCCGGATGTCTTGCTCAATCCGAAAAGCGAAGGCTGGGACATCAGGCTCAACGAGGCGAGCTTGCCGCGCCTCGTCGTGAACCGCGAATATTATCTAGAGCTCAAGGCCGGTGCGCGCGACAAGGCTTCGACCGCATGGCTCAACGAGCAATTGAGCGAAGCCGACTGGCTGATCCGCGCCCTCGACCAGCGTCAGCGGACGATCCTGAAGACCGCGGCAGAGATCGTGAAACGACAGGAAGGCTTTTTCCGCGAAGGCGTCACCGCCATGCGCCCGCTGACCTTGCGGGAGGTCGCCGAAGAGATCGAGATGCACGAAAGCACGGTCAGCCGAGTGACCAGCAACAAGTACCTCGCCTGCCCGCGCGGCACCTTCGAGCTGAAGTATTTCTTCTCCAGCGGCGTAGCGGCGGCCGATGGCGAAGGCGCCAGCAGCGAAGCGATCAAGGCCCGCATCAAGGCGCTGTGCGACAGCGAAGACCCGAAGAAGGTCCTGTCCGACCAGAAGCTGGCCGACACCTTGAACGAGGAAGGCTTCGACCTCGCCCGGCGCACGGTCGCCAAATACCGCGAAGCCATAGGCATCGGATCCTCCGCTCAGCGGCGGCGCCAAAAAAAGCTTAAGAATCTGTGACGCGTTAATGCCACAGCCAAAAAAGTTAACGCGCTTTACCCGCTGTTAACCTTTTCCCTTCAGACCTTGTGTGGTTAATACAGGTCAACACCTCTTAGCGAGGGGTTACCGGACACTAGGGACCAACGGGGGATTTCCCATGCGTGTACTGCTGATCGAAGACGAACCGACCACCGCCAAGGCGATCGAGCTCATGCTCACGACCGAAGGCTTCAATGTCTATTCGACCGATCTTGGCGAAGAAGGCCTCGATCTGGGCAAGCTGTATGATTACGATATCATCCTGCTCGATTTGAACCTGCCCGACATGCATGGTTACGACGTGCTCAAGAAGCTGCGCGTCGCCAAAGTGCAGACCCCGGTCCTGATTCTGTCCGGCATCGCCGAGATGGACAGCAAGATCCGCAGCTTCGGCTTCGGCGCCGACGATTACGTGACCAAGCCCTTCCACCGCGAAGAGCTGGTTGCCCGCATCCACGCCGTGGTGCGCCGCTCGAAGGGCCACAGTCAGTCGGTCATCCGCACCGGCAAGCTCGCCGTGAACCTCGATGCCAAGACCGTCGAAGTCGACGGCGCCCGGGTCCACCTGACCGGCAAGGAATATGCGATGCTGGAGCTGCTTTCGCTCCGCAAGGGCACCACGCTGACCAAGGAAATGTTCCTCAACCACCTTTATGGCGGCATGGACGAACCCGAGCTCAAGATCATCGACGTCTTCATCTGCAAGCTGCGCAAGAAGCTCAGCCACGCATGCGGCGGCGAGAACTATATCGAGACCGTATGGGGCCGCGGCTATGTTCTGCGCGACCCGAACGAAGAGGCGGAAGCCGCCTGACACGAAATACTCCTGGACGGGAATAGCGAGGACGCCCGGCAGCCACTGGCCGCCGGGCGTTTTCGTATCTTGCATGCTGCGCAATCTATCTTGGCAGCCCTGATGTTCTCTGCGATTTGGCGCCGACAACATGCGAAGGTGCATCGGGCCGTATGGCGATTCTCTCGGATTACTCGGCCCAGATCGGCTGCTTGCTGCTGGCCGCTACCTTCGTCGCCTTCCTGCTTGAGCGCCAGCCGCCGGTCGTGATCGCCATCGCCTCGGCCGCGCTGATGATCGCACTGGGCTATCTGCCGGCGAAAGACATGCTCGGCACATTCGCCAATTCCGCGCCGATCACGATTGCAGCGATGTTTATTCTCTCGGGCGCGCTGCTGCGGACCGGAACCCTGGAGTGGGTATCCGGCTGGGTTATCCGCCGCACATCGCGCAGCCCGAAGACGGCAGTCGCGGAGATCGGCGCCGGCACCGTGCTCGCCTCGGCCTTCATGAACAACACCCCGGTCGTCATCGTGATGATCCCCGTGGTGCGCAAGCTGGCACAGGTGCTGAAGGTGGCCGCCACCCGGCTGCTGATCCCGCTCTCCTACATCACCATTCTCGGCGGCACGATGACGCTGATCGGCACCTCGACCAACCTGCTGGTCGACGGCGTCGCGCAGGAAGCCGGTCAGCGCCCCTTCGGCATATTCGAGATTTCCGCAGTCGGCGCCGTGGCGCTGGTTTCCGGCCTTGCCACTCTGCTGATACTCGGCCCCTTCCTGCTGCCCAATCGCGGCAAGCGGATCGAGGACGACGAGCGGGAAAGCGACCTCTACCTCACCCACCTCATCCTTGAGGGCAAGAGCCGCTATGTCGGACGGCAGCTGGCAGAAACCGACATCGGCCGTCGGCCCCAGGTCAAGATCGTCGGCATTCGGCGCGGCTCCGAAATGCGGCGCCACAATCTCGACGAACACGTGCTGCAGGCCGAGGACCATCTGATCGTCAGTGCCAGTCCGGAGGAAATCAACTCCCTCGCCGAGGCCCCCGATTTCCGCACCGGATTGGTGGGCGTGGGAGGTGGCGTCACGACGTCCCGTACCGACCGCCCAGCCGACCTCCGCATCGTCGAAGCCGTTATCTCGTCATCGCATCCCATCGTCGGCAAGCGGCTTGCGGATATTCCGCTGCTCTCGCGCCTGCGCGTACGCGTGCTCGGCCTGTCGCGCCCTCGCCATATTCCCGGCCCGACGCTGGCGGAAGCAAGGGTGCGCGCCGGCGACCGGCTCCTGATCGCTGCCGGCAGCGATGCCGCCCAGGCACTGCAGGGCAATATGCAGCTCACCCATGTAGGTGCCACCAGCGCACGTTCGTTCAGGCGCGACAAGGCGCCCATCGCGATCGCCACTCTCGCCGCCGTGGTTGTTGGCGCGGCAGTATTCGGCCTGCCGATCGAGGCGCTTGCCGTGTGCGGCGTGGCCGTCGTCCTCCTCACCCGCTGCGTCGAACCGAGCGACGCGTGGGGCAGTCTGGACGGGAATACGCTGGTCCTGATCTTCGCCATGCTGGCTTTCGGCAAAGGGCTGGAGAATGCCGGTTCGATCGAGCTCATCGTGGCCGCGATCGAACCCTATCTCGGAGCAAGCTCATCCCTCGTCCTCATCCTGATCGTCTATGCGCTGACCAGCATCCTGACCGAAGTGGTGACCAACAACGCGATTGCGGTCATCATGACGCCGATCGCGATCGGTCTGGCGGAAAGTGCCGGAGTGGACGCGCGCGCATTGATCGTGGCGGTTATGTTCGGCGCCAGCGCCAGCTTCGCGACCCCGATCGGTTACCAGACCAACACGCTGGTCTATGGCGCGGCGAATTACCGTTTCGCGGACTTCCTTAAGATCGGCGTTCCGATGAACATCGGCGTGGGCATAGCGACATCCTTCGCGATCTGGGCGTTCTTCGCCTAGCGGATATCTGGACCCGCCGCGCAGGCACCGCTAACGCGCGGCCCATGTCTGCATACAAGGAAGGCGATCCGACCACGCTCAACCGGCTTTACGGCCGCAGCCAGGGCAAGCCCCTGCGCGCCAGCCAGCAGGAGCTGGTCGACAAGCTGCTGCCGCAGATCAGCCCCCCGGCGGAAGGCCCGGTCACGTCCCAAGCGCTGTTCGGCTTCGACCGCCCGCTGCATTTCGAGATCGGCTTCGGCGGCGGCGAGCACATGGCCGAGCGCGCCGACCTGCTCCCCGACCATGGCTTCATCGGTGCAGAGCCATTCCTCAACGGCGTGGCGCAAGCCCTGACCCATGTGCGCGAACGGACGCTCGCCAACGTCCGCATCCATCACGGCGACGCGCTGGAGGTGCTGGCGCGCGTGCCCGACGGCGCGCTTACCATGCTTTACCTGCTGCATCCCGATCCCTGGCCGAAGAACAAGCATGCCAAGCGCCGCATGATGAACGACGGTCCGGTACGTATGTTCGCCGACAAGCTGAAGCCGGGCGGCGAGTTCCGCTTCGGCACCGATCATCCGGTATACCTGCGTCATGCCCTGATGGTCATGCGCCGCTTCACCGACGAGTTCGAGTGGATCGTCGAAGGACCCGCCAGCTGGCAGAATCGCCCCTCCAGCTGGCCCGAAACCCGCTACGAACACAAGGCCCGCACGGTCTATGGCCACGAGGTCTGGTATTTCCGCTTTCGCCGAAGGTAGCCCGGAACGACACCGGGTAGGCGGCGATTGATAGGGCGAACCCGATCGGAGCCGCTCCCATGATTACGACCACCAACCCAGCAACAGGCGAGACCATCGCCGAATACGAAACGCTCGATGAAAACGGCATCGATGCGAAGCTCGAAGCCGCGGCCCGCACATATCGCGACTGGCGCACAAGCTCGCTCGACAGGCGAACCGCAGTCCTTTCGAAACTCGGCGATCTCTACGAGGCAAACACGGACGAACTGGCGAAGCTCGCCGTTACCGAGATGGGTAAGCCGATCACGCAGGCGCGCGCCGAGGTCGAGAAATGCGCGAGCCTGTTGCATTACTATGCCGAGCATGGCCCGCCGATGCTGGATTCGAAATTCTGGGACCTGTCCGACGGCGGACGCGCGGAAGGCCGTTGGCTGCCGCAGGGTCCGGTTCTCGCAGTGATGCCGTGGAACTTCCCCTATTGGCAGGTCATCCGGTTTCTCGCGCCGACGATCCTTGCGGGCAATGTCGGTGTGCTCAAACATGCGAGCATTGTGCAGGGCATTGCCGCACGCATGGAGGAACTGGTGCTGGAAGCCGGTGGCCCAGAGGGGCTGTTCCAGAACCTGTGCGTTTCCTCCGACCCGATCGGCTCGGTCATCGACGACGACCGCATCGTCGCCGCGACCCTGACCGGGAGCGAAGGCGCGGGTAGCGCCGTGGCCCAGCGGGCAGGCAAGAACCTGAAGAAAGTCGTGCTGGAACTGGGCGGCAGCGATCCCTTTATCGTGATGCCCTCTGCGGACATGGACAAGGCGGTAGAAGATGCCGTGACCGCCCGCATCCAGAACAACGGCCAGTCCTGCATCTGCGGCAAGCGAACCATCGTCCACGCCGACATCTACGACGATTTTGCGGATCGCTTCATTGCGGCGCTGAAAAATGCGAAGCTCGGCGATCCGATGGAGGAAGACACCGATCTCGGCCCGCTATCGAGCGAAAGCCAGCGCGACACGGTGCTGGAGCAGGTCGCCAAGGCGAAGCAGGAGGGCTGCACCCTGCTGTTCGGCGCGGAGAAGCTCGACCGGCCCGGCGCGTGGATGACTGCCGGCCTGCTGACCGAAGTGCCGCTCGCCAGCGAAACCGGGACCGACGAAATCTTCGGTCCGGTCGGCCAGCTCTACAAGGCGAAGGACATCGACGAGGCGACGACCATCGCCAACGCCATTCCCTACGGCCTCGGCTCTGCAGTTTTCACGAACGACGATGACGAGAAAGAGCATTTCGCGAATGCCATCGAAGCAGGCATGACCACCTTCAACGCGGTCAACGGCTCGAAGATCGAAGCGCCGTTCGGTGGCATCAAGCGGTCGGGCCACGGGCGCGAACTGGCCGAGTTCGGCCTGCACGAATTCATGAACCTCAAGACGCTGGTCCATCCGGCATAGGAGATACGATATGAGCAAGACCATCCTTATCGTCGGCGCATCGCGCGGCATCGGCCTTGGCCTCGCAAGGGAGTTCACCTCGCGCGGATGGACCGTTGCCGCGACCGAACGATCGAAAAGCGACGAGCTTCACGACGTAGAGAGCATCAAGATTGCCACGCTGGACGTCACCGATCCTTCCACCTTCGATAGTGTCAACGGGTCCTTCGACGCAGTGATTATCAACGCCGGCATCACCGGAGCGAAGCATCAGGACAGCGCACAGGCGACCCGCGACGAAGTGGCGGATGTGATGATGACCAACGCCTTCGGCCCCGCGCATCTGGCGAAGGTGCTGCTGCCGAAGATCGCCGAGGGTGGGACGCTGGCCTTCATGTCGTCGCTCATGGGCTCGATCGACGACAGTTCGGGCGGCTACGAGCTGTACCGCACCAGCAAGACCGCGCTCAACATGCTGGCCAAGGGCATTGCGGAGCAGGATGCCGGACCACGCAATATCGAAGTGCTCGCGCTGCATCCCGGCTGGGTCCAGACCGACATGGGCGGACCCAATGCGACGCTGACGATAGATGAAAGCGTCAGCGGCTTGGCCGATGTGATCGAGGGCGCGGGCGGCGGCGGCTTCCGCTATGTCGATTACAGCGGGAAAGAACTCGCCTTCTAGCCGAGACACTCCGCCAGCGTCGCCAGCAGTGCATCGTGGTCGGCTTGCGTATTGTAGAGGTGTGGGGTCACCCGGAGCGATGCTCCGCGTAGCGACACATGCACGTTGTTCTCCGCCAGCCGCTCGGTAAGGCCTTCGGGTACGCCGTGCGGAAATTCGAGCGACAGGAAATGTGCTGCGCGGGTGCCGATCGGAGCGGAGGCAAGACCGATCTTGGCAGCGTCTTCGGCAATTGCGCTCGTTCGCTCCGCCAAAGCCTCGGCGATCCGGTCCACCCCGAATTCCATCAGGAAATCGATTCCGGCGCGCGCACCGCGAAGCAGCGGGGGATTGGACTTCTCGCCCATGTCGAAGCGCCGCGCCCCGGGCTGGAAATCGTTCCGGTAGTCGACCAGCCGGGAGAAGTCTTCCGATCCGCCGCGATTGATCCAATTGTGCTCGATCGGCTGCCCGCCATGATGCCTCGGAGCGACATAGAGCATGCCGATCCCGTAGGGCCCCATCAGCCACTTATAGCAGGCGGCGACTGCGAAATCGGGTTGCACCGTCTCGAAATCGAGCGGCATCGCGCCCAGCGATTGGGTGAGGTCGAGCACCAGCGCCGCGCCGTGCTCGCGGCATGTCTCGCCGACTGCGACCAGATCGACCACGCGCCCATCGGCCCAGTGGCAATTGGGCACGGCGACGATGGCGGTGTCCGGTCCGATCGCGTCGAGCACAGCCTCGGTCCAGCAGGATTGCGAAGGCCGCTTTACGGCGATCACCTCGCCCCCGGTCCTGCTGGCGAGGTCCTGCCACGCATAGACGTTGGACGGGAACTGGTCGGCCAGCGTGACGATCTGCTGGCCCTTCGCCATCGGCAGGTTCTTGGCGGCCACGGCGAGGCCATAGCTCACCGACGGGACGATCGCGACACTGTCAACCGGCACGCCCGCCAGCGCAGCGGCTCCGGAGCGAAAGTCTTCCGCCACACTGAAGAAGTCTGCCGGGCGGAATGTCCAGGGCTGCTCTTTCAGCCGCGCCGCGGCCACCATAGCCTCGCTCACTTCGTGCGAGAGCGGCGCCATATAGGCGCAGTTGAAGTAATGAACCTCGTCGGAGATGCTGAAGCGATGGCGCTGCGAAGCGATCACCGGATCAGCCGACCACGCCCGCGCTCGCCAGCACGGCCAAAGTGAGCACATCGGGCGCGATGGAGGTCATCGGAGCGATCTGGACGGGCTTCTCCATCCCGATCATCATCGGCCCGACAGTGGTCTGGCCCGCCAGTTCGCGCAGCAGCTTGGCCGAGAGATTGGCAGACTGCAGGCCGGGCATGATCAATACATTGGCTGGGCCGGACAGGCGGCTGAAGGGATAGAGCTTCATGACCGTCGGATTGAGCGCGGCATCGGGTGCCATCTCGCCCTCATATTCGAAGCCCGGCTCTTCGGCGTCGAGGATCGCCACCGCATCGCGGATATTGTCGAGCCACTGGCCCGACGGGTTGCCGAAGGTCGAATAGGACAGGAAGGCGACGCGCGGTTCGTGGCCCATGCGCCGCGCCACCGCTGCCGTTTCCTTGGCGATATGCGCCAGCTGCTCGGAAGTCGGGCGTTCGTTGATGGTCGTATCGGCGAGGAAAACGGTCGAATTCTTGCCGATCATCATGTGGATGCCGAAGGGCACCGCCCCAGGCTTGGGATCGAGCACGCGGCCCACCTCGCGCGCGGTCTGCGCGAAGGTACGCGTAAGGCCGGAGATCATCGCGTCGCCATGGCCAAGCGCCACCAGCAGCGCGGCGAAGACATTACGCTCCTGGTTGACCATGCGGCCCACGTCGCGCTCGGTATAGCCCCGGCGCTGGAGGCGCTTGTAAAGGAAGTCGACCATTGCCGGCACCTTGTCCGACACGGCAGAGTTCTCGATGATCCAGTCGTCCGGATCGTCCACCGCCAGTTCGCGCAGCTTTTCAAGCACCTTCTCGGTCCGCCCGACGAGGATGGGTTCGCCATAGCCGAATTCGCGATACTGGATCGCCGCGCGCAGGGCGACGTCTTCCTCGGCTTCGGCAAACACCATGCGCTTCGGATTGGCCTTGGCCTGCGCGTAGATATTGGTGAGCGCGCCCGTCGTCGGATTGAGGCGCGCCTTCAACTGGTGGCGGTAGGCTTCGAAATCCTCGATCGGCGCCTGCGCGACGCCGCTGTCCATGGCCGCCTTCGCGACGGCGCTCGACACCACTTCCATGAGACGCGGATCGAAGGGCGCGGGGATGATGTATTCCTCGCCGAACTGGTGCGTCACGCCATAGGCCGCCGCGACTTCCTCGGGCACGCGCTCGCGGGCGAGTTCGGCGATGGCGCGGGCAGCAGCAACCTTCATTTCCTCGTTGATGGCGGTCGCCTGCACGTCGAGCGCACCGCGGAAGATGAAGGGAAAGCCGAGCACGTTGTTGACCTGGTTCGGATAGTCCGACCGGCCCGTGGCGATGATCGCATCGGGGCGCACGGCCTTGGCGTCCTCCGGCATGATTTCGGGCACCGGATTGGCCATGGCGAAGATGATCGGGCGCTCGGCCATCTTCTCGACCCACTCGGGCTTGAGCGCACCGGCCGCCGACAGGCCGAGGAAGACGTCGGCGCCTTCCAGCGCTTCTTCCAGGCTGCGCGCTTCGGTCTCAGTCGCGTGAGCGCTCTTCCACTGGTCCACGCCCTCGCGGCCCGGATAGATCGGGCCGGAGCGGTCGCAGACGATGACGTTCTCCGGCCGCACCCCGACCGACTTTATCAGCGCGGTACAGGCGAGTGCCGAGGCGCCCGCGCCGTTCACAACCATCTTCACATCGTCTAGCTTGCGCCCGGTGAGGTGGCAGGCATTGATCAGTCCAGCCGCGGAGATGATGGCGGTGCCGTGCTGGTCGTCATGCATCACCGGGATGTTCATCCGCTCGCGCAGGGCCTGCTCGATGATGAAGCATTCGGGCGCGGCGATGTCCTCCAGATTGATGCCGCCGAAACTCGGCTCCATCAGCGCGACGGCCTCGATGAATTTCTCCGGATCCTCGGTGTCGAGTTCGAGGTCGATGGAATCGACATCGGCGAAGCGCTTGAACAGCACGGCCTTGCCTTCCATCACCGGCTTCGACGCCAGCGCGCCGAGATTGCCGAGGCCGAGAATGGCCGTGCCGTTGGAAATCACCGCGACGAGGTTTGAGCGGGCGGTGTAGCGCGCGGCGTCCTTCGGGTTCTCCGCAATCGCTTCCACCGGCGCGGCGACGCCCGGCGAATAGGCAAGCGAGAGGTCGCGCTGCGTTGCCATCGGCTTTGAGGCGATGATCTCGATCTTACCGGGGCGGATCGTCTCGTGGTAGAACAGCGCTTCGCGCCGCTTGAATGCGCTCGTATCGTCTTCGGACATGCAGACCTCGTTGCCAGTTGCCCCGCCCCTAACCTGCTTGTCCGCCTAGCGGTAGGGGAAACCTGCCGCTCCGCCGCTTCCCGAATCGGAAGCGCACAAGCTACGGCATGGGGCATGTCCGGCCAGCCCACCCCGATGATGCAGCAATATCTCGCGCTCAAGCGCGAGGCAGGCGATGCGCTGCTGTTCTATCGCATGGGCGATTTCTTCGAGCTCTTCTTCGAGGATGCGAAGGTGGCGGCAGGCATCCTAGACATAGCGCTGACCAGCCGCGGCGAGCACGGCGGAGAACCCGTGCCGATGTGCGGCGTGCCGGTGCATTCGGCGGAAGGGTATCTCGCGCGGCTGATCAAGGGTGGCTGCCGCGTCGCCATCGCCGAGCAAACAGAAACGCCCGACGAGGCCAAGGCCCGCGCCAAGCGTGAAGGAACGCCGACATCCAAGGCGCTGGTCGCGCGCGATATCGTGCGCTTCGTGACCGCGGGCACGTTGACCGAAGAAGCACTGCTCGAACCGCGGCGCGCGAACTTGTTGGTCGCGGTTGCTCCGGTGCGCGACGGCGTAGGGCTGGCAAGCTGCGACATCTCGACCGGTCGCATGGAGCTGGAAGAGTGCGAAGCTAATGCGCTCGATGCCGCTCTGGCGCGGCTGGGTGCTAGCGAAGTGGTTGCGCCGGAGGACTGGGGAGACGGCACCGAAGGCGTGATCGCCCGCCCGCGCGCCGACTTTCGCAGCGAGGACGGCGAAGCGCGGCTCAAGAGCATCCACGGCGTCGCTACGCTCGACGGGCTGGGAGACTTCACGCGCCCGATGCTCGCTGCCGCTGCCGGCCTCATCGCTTATCTCGACCATGTTGGGCGTGGCGACCTGCCCTTCCTGCTCCCGCCCGTGGCGCGCGGATCGGGCGCGCATCTGGCGATGGATGCGGCAACCCGCGCGAGTCTGGAAATCCTCGAGGCGCAGGGTGGCGGGCGGGCGGGCAGCCTGATCGCCTGCATCGATCGCTGCGTCACCGGCGCAGGCGCTCGCCAGCTGGCGGAAGACCTTGCAGCGCCGCTGGCGGAGCGTGGACAGATCGAGGCGCGTCATGCCGCCATCCATCATTTCCACATCGACCCGCTGCTGCGAGCCGACCTGCGCGCTTTGCTACGGCAGGCTCCCGATATCGGTCGCGCGCTGGGGCGGTTGGTTGCCGGGCGGGGCAGCCCGCGCGATCTCGGCCAGATTCGCGATGGCCTGTCCGAAGCGCGCCGCGTGCGCGGGATGCTGGAAGCGAGCGCGGACCTGCCCGCTCTCCTGCGCGATGCGCTAGTGGCCTTGGGTGGCCATTCGGCGCTCATCGACCATCTCGATCGCGCCCTTGTTCCCTCGCCGCCGACGGAGCGGCAGCAGGGTGGTTTCATCGCGAGCGGCTACGACCATGCGCTCGACGCGCTGCGCGAGACCAGCGGCAATGCACGCAAGGCCATCGCCGCGCTGGAAGCGAAATATCGCGAGGAAACTGACACCGCCTCGCTCAAGATCAAGCACAACAAGGTGCTCGGCTATTTCATCGAGGTGCCAGCCAAGCATGGCGACAAGCTGATGGCGGCGGACAGCGGCTTCACCCACCGTCAGACGATGGCGGGCGCAGTGCGGTTCAACTCCATCGGCCTGCATGAGGAAGCGACCCGCATTGCCGAGGCCGGTGCGCATGCGCTGGCGGCGGAGGACGCGCATTTCGAGGAGCTGGTCGGCGAGGTTGTGACCGCGCGCGAGGCGATCGCTGCTACCGCCGCCGCGCTCGCCCGGATCGATGTTGCCGCAGGGCTGGCAGAACGCGCAGTCGAGGGCGACTGGGCCCGCCCCGAAATGCTCGACACTCCCTGCCTCGAAGTCGTCGGTGGACGTCATCTTGTGGTGGAACAGGCGCTGGCGAAATCCGGCGAGCGGTTCGTGGCCAATGATTGCTCGCTGGGCGAGGACGACCGGCTCTGGCTGATCGGCGGCCCGAACATGGGCGGCAAATCGACCTTCCTGCGCCAGAACGCGCTGATCCTGCTGCTGGCGCAGGCGGGCAGCTATGTGCCGGCGAGCAGCGCGCGCATCGGTTTGGCGGACCGGTTGTTCAGCCGCGTCGGTGCGAGCGACAACCTTGCGCGCGGGCGCTCCACCTTCATGGTCGAAATGGTCGAGACGGCTGCGATCCTTTCGCAGGCCACGGAGCGCAGCTTCGTCATTCTCGACGAAGTCGGCAGGGGCACTTCCACTTACGACGGCATGGCGCTGGCATGGGCGGTGGTCGAGGCAGTTCACGAGCAATTGCGCTGCCGCTGCCTCTTCGCGACGCATTACCACGAGCTCAGCCGCCTTGCCGACACCTGCGACGCGCTCAGCCTGCACCATGTGCGGGCGCGCGAGTGGAAAGGCGACCTGGTGCTGTTGCACGAACTTGCCGCCGGCGCCGCCGATCGCAGCTACGGCCTCGATGTCGCACGTCTGGCGGGCGTACCCCAACCTGTGCTGAAACGCGCCAAGGCGGTTCTCGCCAAGCTGGAAAAGGGCCGCGCGGAGACCGGCGGGCTCGCCGCAGGACTGGGGGAATTACCGCTGTTCGCCGCAAGCTTGCAGGCCGAAAACGAGCCGGACGATGCGCTGCGCGACGCGCTCGAAGTGCTTGATATCGACACGCTCAGTCCGCGCGAGGCCCTGGACAAGCTCTACGAACTCAAGGCGCTGGGAGGTTCAACCAAGCCTTAACTTCCGGCGCTGTAATATTGCGCACGATGGAAGACGGTCTACTCACGACGCACGGCAAGAAGTTGCTGATGATCGGCTTGTTCCTCTGGTTCGTCGCCGTAATGATCGGCGGGGAGGACGATCCGGGTCTGCTTGCTCAGCAGGTGGACGCTTCGGGGAATGGTCCTGCAAGTGCCTCCGCTTACGAACCTGCTCCGCAAGACGCCATGAAGGTAACGCAGGCCCCGTCTGCGGCACCCCGACCCAGCAGGCAAGACGATGCCGCGCTGGATGCATGGTATGCAGCTTCGGATGCGGGGAGCGACTGGGGAACCCCGCCCGAACCGCAAGCGCCGCAAGTTGTGGAGCCGCGCCCTGTCGATGAAAGCCACTTGATCAACGACACACAGCCTCTGGTCGTTACCGCTCCCGAAGTCCGCTAGCGGAACCTTGCTCGCCGTCCACCGCTTATACCGGCATGGCGCAGGACGACCCCCCGGAAAAACCCGACAAGAACACCGAGTGGGCAGAGTTCCGCACGGACCTTGCCGAAGATCGCAATATCATGGCGATGGAGCGCACATTTGCCGGCTGGATGCGGACGGCGTTCGCCGCGATCGGCATCGGCCTCGGCTTCAGGGCGCTGTTCGGCGCATGGGACCCGTCATGGATGCCCAAGCTCATCGCGACGGTGTTCATTCTCGGTGGTGGGTGGCTTGCGGTAAAAGCAGAAAGGCGGGCATGCAAAACGCTGGCCCGCCTGGATACGCATAAATTCGAGGCCATCTCGACCGTGAACTTCCGCGCGATGGCCTATGCCGTGGCAACTGGCTCGGTTGTCCTCAGCATCGGTCTCTGGGTGATGACCGACAACGGTTAGGTGCCGTCTCCCTGCAGGCCATCCGGCTTGTTGTCCTTGCCGTATTTGTCGACATTGTCGTCATGGTTCGGCTCGCCCTTGTAGGCGTCCATGTCGATCCGGCCCGAGCTTTCCATGTCGCGCATATGATCGATCGTGTCCTGCGTCGAATCGCCCATCAGGCCTGACTTGTTGTCGCCCTTGACGCTTTCGGTCGGCGAGGTGGTCTCGGTAGTGGTCGATTGCGCTTCCTCGGCGACTTCCTGCGCCTGGTTGCGGTGATCGTCCTGCTCGTCGTTGTGCATCTCGGGCGCGAGATCGGCCATGCGCGCCTCCTTGCTTTCGCCGACGGGGGTGTTGGTCTTGGTGGTATCGCTCATCGCGGGTGATCTCCTTTGCAGGGTCAACGGCGCGGCGGGGGCGGGGGTTCCGCTTTTGTTGGGTGCGGGCCGGACATCCGTCCTGACCTTGACTGTTCCATCCCACTCCCCCTCCCGGCCACCCACGGCACTATACTGTTTGGGTGGCCGGGAGGGGGAGTGGGATGGAACAGCCGCAAGCCTTCGACGGATGTCGAAGGCGCACCCAACAAACTACCTCGTCGCGACAGGCTCGTCGCCCGAGTAGTCGTAAAACCCGCGTCCGGTCTTGCGGCCGAGCCAGCCGGCTTCGACATATTTCACCAGCAGCGGGGCGGGACGGTATTTCGCGTCGCGCGTCGTCTTGTAGAGCACCATGATGATGTCGAGGCAGGTGTCCAGCCCGACGAAATCGGCCAGCTGGAGCGGCCCCATCGGGTGATTGAGGCCGAGCCGGCAGCCCTTGTCGATATCCTCGATCCCAGCCGTCGACTGGCCGAGCACGAAGACCGCTTCGTTGATCATCGGCAGCAAAATGCGATTTACCACGAAGCCGGGCTCGTCCTGGCTCAGCACCACCTGCTTGCCCAGCCCTTCGGCGAAGGCGGTGATACGGTCGGTGGTGGTCTGCGCAGTGGCGAGGCCGGGAATGACCTCGATCAGGCCCATCACCGGGACGGGATTGAAGAAGTGCAGGCCGATGAAGCGCGCCGGGTCGGACGAATAATTCGCCATGCGCGTGATGGGGATCGAGCTGGTGTTCGAGGCCATGATCGCATCGGGCGCCAGCACTTCGCCCGCCTTTTCGAAGATGGCTTGCTTGATCTCTTCCTTCTCGGTCGCCGCCTCGATGATGATGTCTGCATCGGACATCGGCGCGTAGTCGCCCACCGGCTTGATCCGCTTCAGCGTCGCTTCGGCATCGGCAATCTCGATCTTGCCCTTGCCGACCAGCTTGCCGAGTGCCTTGTCGATCCCGGCATGGGCTTTCTCGGCGACTTCGAGGCCGACGTCCGCCAGCAGCACCTGCATGCCATGCGCGGCCACCGTCTGGGCGATCCCCGACCCCATCTGTCCGGCGCCGATAATGCCGATCGTCTTGCTCATCGAAAATTCCTTCGCACTTGCAGCAAAGTGCTTGCACTAGCGAAGGCGGCAGGGGCTGGCTAGCCGCGTTTCAGCGGTTCTGGCCAGGCACCCATTTGACGTCGTCCGCCCCGTCGCGATTGGCAACGCGGGCGAGAACGAAGAGATAGTCCGACAGGCGATTGATATAGGCGAGCGCCTGGGGATTGGTGCGAACTTCGGCGGCCATGGCAGTCATCGCCCGTTCGGCGCGCCGCACGGCGGCTCGCGCAATATGCAACCGCGCTGCGGCTTCGCTGCCGCCGGGAAGGACAAAACTCGTCAAGGGTTCCAGCCGTTCGTTCGCAGTATCGATCGCCTGTTCCAGCCATTCAACTTGCGATGAGACGATCCGCAGCACCATCTCGGATGGTGCAAAATCGTCGTCATCGGCAGCAGGCGTCGCCAGATCGGCGCCGAGGTCGAACAGGTCGTTCTGGATACGGAACAGATCGTCGGCATGGCCGCTCTGCGCCAGCGCTACGGCTGCATGGCCGAACGCGCTGTTGGCTTCGTCAACGACACCGATCGCTTCCATGCGTGCATCGTGCTTGGGAAGGCGCGATCCGTCAACGAGACCGGTCGTCCCGTCGTCACCGGTGCGCGTGTAGATCTTGTTGAGCTTGACCATATCGCGAGGGGTTGGCCGCGCTCAGTTCGCGATGGCGAGGATGATCGCGACGACCGCGATGGCCAGCGCCTGGTATTTCACGCGGGCGAACATCGCGCGGTTCTGCGCCAGCTGCATCTCGGTCGCATCGACCTGCTCGCCGCTTTCGAGATCGACCTTCGTGCTTTTGAGGAAGGCCACGATGCCGCGCACGAGGCTGACGACGACGAGGATCATGAGGACGACGAGGACGATGGCGAGGAATGTGTTCATAGTGCCTATGACTTAGGTGCTGGCGAGCGAAATACCAGCCGGAAAACGGTGCAAGCGCAGTTGCTCGGCAAGCAACAGTCCATCCTCCCCGCCCGTTCTGCGGTCCGCGAGAGATGGCGAGCCGCGCCGTTTGGCGAGCTTCTTGCCGCTCTGGTCCATCAGCAAACCATGGTGGTGCCAACTAGGCACTGGCAAGCCCAGCAGCGCTTGAAGCAGACGATGGATGTGGGTTGCAGGGAACAGGTCCTGACCGCGCGTAACCAGCGTCACGCCGTCCGCCGCATCGTCGAGCGTCGCGGCGAGGTGATAGCTGGCGGGTGCATCCTTGCGTACAATCACTACATCGCCGGCTTCGCGCGGGTCGGCCGTCGTGCGTCCGGCCAGTTCGTCTTCCCAGTCAAGATCGCCGGCGCGCGCCATTGCGCAGTCCACATCGAGGCGCAGCGCCGCCGGTTTTACGGGATCGAGCAGGCGGCCCTTGCAGGTGCCCGGATACACGAGGCCTTCCGGTCCCAGCCGTGGTTTCAAGGCTTCAATTTCAGCTCGTGTGCAGGTGCAGGGATAGAGCAGTCCTGCCTCCAGCAGTTCTCGAGCAGCCTTGTCATAGGTTTCCAGGCGGGTCGATTGCGCGGGCACCTCATCCCATTCGAGCCCGAGCCATTCGAGGTCGCGGCGGAACTCGTCGCCGAGTTCCGGGCGCGATCGCGTGCCGTCGATATCCTCTATCCTCAGCAGGAATTTCCCGCCCCTCTCCTTCGCCAGATCGTGCGCGATGATCGCCGAATAGGCATGGCCAAGATGCAGCGGACCATTGGGACTGGGGGCGAAGCGCGTGACGGCCAAAGCGGCGATCCTCGGGACAAGTTTGTGGATAGCCTGTCTGTAACAGTCTTGACGCTTCCCGATGCAAGTGCATTTTCAGATCCATCGGGAGGAGCGTGTCGCATGTTCAGGGCCGAACTTCTGGAACGGGCCGCGAGGTTTCGAAGTAGTGCCGAGGATCCGACGCGCAATCTGCAGTCGTGTCCATCCCTCGTCCTGAATGCCGATTACACGCCCCTATCCTACTACCCGCTCAGCCTGTGGCCCTGGCAAACCGCGATCAAGGCGATCTTCCTAGACCGGGTCGATGTGATCGCCAGCTACGAGCGGGAGGTCCATTCGCCCAATCTCGACATGAAGATCCCCAGCGTTATCGCGCTGAAGCAATATGTGAAGCCGAGCGAATTTCCCGCCTTCACCCGCTTCAACGTATTCCTGCGCGATCGCTTCAGCTGCCAGTTCTGCGGCGACATGGGCAATCTGACCTTCGATCACGTGATCCCCCGCCGCTTGGGCGGCAAGACTACGTGGGAAAACATCGCCACCGCCTGCGCGCCCTGCAATCTCAAGAAAGGCGGGCGCACACCGCAGCAGGCGAACATGCAGCTCTATGCCAAGCCGATCCGGCCGACGCACTGGCAGCTGCAACAGCACGGCAAGCAATTTCCGCCGAATTACCTGCACGAGACCTGGCGAGACTGGCTCTATTGGGACATCGAGCTGGAAGAGTGATCTTTTGGTCGCAGTTCAGTGTATTCGCGATCACGATGCGATTCCGGCTTATCCGGCATAAATAACGATAGTATTTAACGGCCTGCACCAAATCCGGTGCCGGGAAACAGTCTCTATGAATCGATTGCTTATGGCCGGTCTCGTACCGGCGATTGCAGCCTTGTGCGGCTGCGTGTCGATGGCAACCAATCAGGCAAGCAACAAGCTGGCCGATCTTTGCGAAGCGAAGGGCGTAGATGCGCGCATTGCTGCTCCCACTGCGGAAGTACAGGGCGGAATGTTCGGCAATGTCGTAGTCACAGGCGATTGCATTGGACCCGGCGAGGAGGGCTACGAGGATGCGATGACAATCGAGGAGTACCGGGCCAGCATCGGCAAGAAACCAAGCTGAACCGTCGCTTCGTCCTCCTTTCTCGAAAAGAAGGCGGCGCCGGTCCGAAGACTGGCGCCGCCTGAATTCCCGCTGGTAATATTCCAGCAGGCCAGCCGATTACATGCCGGTTTCGTCCATCGCGCCTTCGTCGACGGCGTCTTCCGCTGCGTCGCCGGCTTCGCCCATGGCGTCGGCTTCGGCGTCGAGAGCTTCTTCAGCTGCTTCGTCGCCCTGCGCTTCGGCGAGGTCGGCCTGTTCTTCAAGCAGGTCTTCCTGTGATTCGGCCTGCTGTTCGACCAGATCTTCCTGAGCTTCCTGCTCGCTTTCGGCGCAGGCGCCGAGCGCTGCGAATGCGACAGCCGAAGCGACGAGAGTTACGTGGTTGAATTTCATGAGGTATCCCCTTGATTCTGCCAAATGGCAGGTCGCGCAATTGTGGCGAAAATAAGGAGGTCGGTCAAATCCGAAATGTGCGATTGCGATGAAGCGAGCGTTGCGGCTCAGGTGACAGCAGCCCGTTCGCGAAATTCCGCGCGCTGCCAATCGTCGTTGTCGAGCACTTCCGCCAGATGCCACACGGCTTCGGCCATGTCCGCGAACCGCAGATAGGCGGGCGCGAAGCCGAAGCGCAGGATGTCGGGATCGCGGAAATCGCCGATCACCCCGCGCGCAATCAGCGCCTGACAGATGGCGTAGGCTTCCGGGTGGCGGAAGGATAGCTGGCTGCCGCGCTCCGCAGGATCGGTCGGGCTCACGAGATCCAGATCGAGGTCCGCTTCGGCGAGACACTGCCGGAAAAACTCGGACAAGGCCTGTGACTTCGCATGGAGCCGCTCGATGCCGATCTCGGCAATCAGGTCTACCCCGACCTCCAGCGCCGCAAGGCCGAGGATGCCGGGTGTGCCGCACAGCAGGCGATCAACCCCCGGTGCGGGCTCGTAATCGTCGCTGAAGGCAAACGGACGGGCATGGCCCATCCATCCGCTCAGCGGCTGGCGTACATCGCCGTGATGCCGCTCGGCGATAAAGGCGTAGGCCGGTGCGCCGGGGCCGCCATTGAAGTATTTGTAACCGCAGCCGACGGCGAAATCCGCTCCGCACGCATTCAGATCGACCGTGAGCGCGCCGCCAGAATGCGACAGGTCCCACAGCACCAGCGCGCCCGCTTGGTGCGCGGCTTCGGTCAGCGCGGCCATGTCGAACAGTTCGCCGGTCTTGTAATGGGCATGGGTCAGCAGCAGCAGTGCGACGTCGTCGTTCAGCGCGTCGATCAGGTTCTCGCGCGATGCCAGCCGCCGCTCGGCCAATCCCTGCGCCTCCAGCCCTTCGATCATGTAGATGTCGGTTGGAAAATTGCCGGGCTCGCTCAGCACCACCTTGCGGCCGGGCCGCATCATCAGCGCGGCGCTAATCAGCTTGAACAGGTTCACCGAGACGCTGTCGGCGACGATCACCTCATGGGCCTGCGCGCCGAGCAGCGGAGCGATCTTCGCGCCGACACGCTGGGGCAGGTCGATCCAGTCGGCCTTGTTCCAGCTGCGGATCAGGCCCTCGCCCCACTCGCCCTGCACCACTTCGTCCAGCCGGTCCGGCGTCGCTTTCGGCAGGCAGCCGAGCGAATTGCCGTCAAGATAGATCACGCCGTCCGGCACGTGGAACCGCTCGCGATACCGACCCAGCGGATCGCCCGCGTCGAGAATGCGCGCGCGCTCGATCATTCGGTCAGCTCCCGCAGGATCGCGCGGCAAAGGCCCGCATCGCCGTCCGCCACTTTCAGCGGGAGCGCCACCAGCTCGTAGCGCCCTTCCGGCACGTCATCGAGCACCAACCCTTCGAGGATGCGCATGTCGTGCTCCAGCACCGCCTTGTGCGCCGCCATCGTCTTGCTGTCCTGCGGATCGACGCTCGGCGCGTCGGTCCCGATCAGCTTGACGCCCTGCAGCGCGAGCCACTCAATGGTTTCGGCGGCAATTGCCGTGAAGCTGCTGTCCCACACATCGTGCGGGAAGCGCTCGAAGGTGCGGAACAGCACGCGGTCTGCGCTCTCGATGTGCGGCAAGTCGCCTACACCGACCTCACCCCCGGTTACGCCGGTCGCATCCACGACCAGGCACTCGCCGATATAGGGGTCGAGTTCCACGCTCGCGATGTCCGGCGCATCGGCGGAATAATGCAGCGGCGCATCGCCATGCGTGCCCGAGTGGGTGCTCATGGTCATCCGCCCGACGTTGACCGGCGATCCGTCCTCCATTTTCCACGTCCGCTCGAAGGCGAAGTCGGTATCGCCGGGCCAGACGGGCAATCCCGGGCGGAGCGTCTGCGAGATGTCCCAGATCCGCCGCTTGCTACGCCACGAACTCATATCGCCGTCCTCACACTGAGCAGTTCCGGGAAGAAGGCGGCCTTCAGCACGCCTGCCAGATAAGGCACGCCGGGCGTCCCGCCGGTGCCCTTCTTGAAGCCGATAATGCGTTCGACCGTCTTCAAATGGCCGAAGCGCCAGCGCTGGAAGTGGTATTCGAGATCGACCAACTTCTCGGCCAGCTCGTAGAGATCCCAGTGCTCCTGCGGATCGCGATAGATTTCCGCCCACGCGGCTTCGACCTCGCGAGAATGGTCCCACGCCTCGTCCACCGGCCGGTCGAGTACGTCCTGCGGTATTTCGAAGCCGCGCCGCGCCAGCAGGGCTACCGCTTCGGCATAGATACTCTTGCGCGCCAGTTCCTCGCGCAGTTCCGCCGCGACCTCCGGGGTCGCCTCGTGCATGGTCACCATGTCGGGCTTCCGGCCGCCGAGCATGAATTCCATCATCCGGTACTGCGCGCTCTGGAAGCCGCTGGAGCTCCCGAGATGCGGGCGGATGGTCGAATAGTCATGCGGGGTCATGGTGCTGAGCACGTCCCAGCTCTGGATCAGCTGCCCTTGGGCACGCGCCACGCGGGCGAGCATCTTGAAAGCCGGGCGCAGCCGGTCTGCGATGATGCAGGCACGCGCTTCCTCCAGCTCATGCAGGCAAAGTTTCAGCCATAATTCGCTGGCTTGATGGACGATGATGAACAGCATTTCGTCATGCGCATCGGAAGCGGGATGCTGCGCCGCCAGAATGCGGTCGAGATCGAGATAGCCGGAATAGGTAACGTCTTGCGCCATCCCTTCGCCCTAGCGCGCATTCGCGGCGTGCGAAACTGTGGGGGCGAAACTACCGGTCGATCACCATGGTGTGCGGATGGTGCTTGTCGAGATGCTTCTTCACGATTCGCAGGTTCCGTGTGTTCGACCGGAATGCGAGGTCGAAGGCGTCGCCGACGAGGGGGACAGCCCCCACCGCGCTGTCGAACGCGATATTGCCGGCCATGCGCCACAGCTTCCACTTCGGAATGCCGAGATTGCGGGCTTCCCAGACGATGTAGGCTCCCATGGCAGCCGTGACCACGTCGCCGATGACCGGGACAAGTCCGATGATGGAGTCCAGTCCGACAGGGTATTTCGTGCCCGGGATGGTAAAGCTGCGTTCGAGCAGGTGTTCCATCGCTTCGATCCGCTTGCGGATCGACACGGGGTCGTTGCCCGTCGGCAGTTCGATGCCCATCGGGCGCAGGGGTTCAGGTCCATCGGCCATGCGTTCTAGATGGGAGCGCGCGTGAGCGGGAACAAGGGATGGACGTTCCAGCGGTTTTCCAGGAACCCGTCGACCTCGCCGCGCACAAGGGACCACCGGATCGGCGCACCGAGCGGGATGTAGGTATTGGCCGCGAGCAATGCCGTCTCGGCTTCGGCGAGATAGGACTCCTCTTCGGCCAGATTGCGCGCATCGACCCCCAGCCCGACGAGATAATCGACATCTTCGAGGCATACCGCGGCGGAAACCCGGCAGTTGAACTGGTTGAGGAACCAGCGCGCTGCGCCGTAGCGAGCCACCCGGTCGCGCAGGGCAAGGTCAGCCTCGCGCCGGTTCGCGCTGCGCGTGCTGGCCACTCCGATCATCGCGAAATCCCGCGCCAGCGCTTCGAAAAGCAGGTCGGAGCCGGGGCCTTCCGGCAGCCAGATCGACACCGTCGGCGCGTCCTCTCCACCAGCGCGCCACTGCTGGACGCGGGCGGACGCCGTTCCGCGACGCTCGTCGATGGACTGCCCCTCCCAACGTTCCGGCACCGTGCCCGTATCGCCCGGCAGGCCCGGCGATACGATCCGCGTCGTCGGAATCCAGCCGCCGATATTGAAAGCGCTCATCAACGTGGACCGGTCGATGGCCATGGCCAGTGCTTCGCGATTGTCAGCCTCGGCAAGAAAGCCACTGCGACGCTGGACGTCGAGGCCGAACAGGCCGAGCGCTGCGTCGAGCCGGATCGTGCCGCGACTGAGCGGTCCGACATCCGCCAGCGGCAGCGACGCCAGATGACCACCCAGAACCAGCTCGTAACGCCCCTCGGCGAAACCCTGGGTCGCCGCGCGAGCATCGACGGCAGAAATTTTCACCGCCGCAAGCCCTTCGTCCCAATCCGGCTGGCTCGGGAGGCCGCGGCTTTCGGGCGGCATCGCTTCCAGAAGCACGCCGCCATCCTCGCCACGCACCCTCATCGGCCCTGCCTGCGCCCCGTCGAGCACCAAGCCCAGTTCCGGCTGGGCCAGGAGCTGCAACAGGTCCGGCATCGAACCACGGAGCCTGATTTCGATGACCCGCCCGGTCATCGCGCGCACTTCGCGGATTTTTGCAAGGTCGAGCCCGAGCGAGGTGCCTTCGAGCCGGCGCAGGGTCGAGGCGAGATTGTCGCGCACCGCCTGAGCGGTCAGGCGGGTTCCGTCGGGCAGGTCGAATTCGCGAATGCGGAAGATGTAGCTCGATCCGTCGTCGGTGACGATCCAGCGTTCGGCGATCGCCGGAACGACCGCCCCGTTGGCGGACAGGGTGACCAGACCTTGCGATTGCGCAGCGCGAACATGTTGCGCGGCGGGCCCGAGCCGCAGCCCTTCGGCGTCCAGTTCCTCCTCGCTCGAAATAAATGCGACATCGACGACACCGTCATCGATCCCGCTCGAACAAGCCGCGAGGAGAATTGTCGCAAAGAGAGCGAAGACGGAGCGCATCGCTTCCGCCTAGCAGGGAGAGATCATTGCGTCAGCCGCGAGTTTCGCGCGGCCTGATGGGAAGTGACGGACCCGCTCAGACGACCCGCAGCGGCCCATCGCCATGCTTGGGAACGGCGGCAATCGGCCGGGTAAACCGCGGACTGCTGGCTCCCTCCGCGCTACCGACGGGAGCGCGCGCGACGCGGGGATCGATTTCGGTATCGAAAGAGACCCCGAAACGGTCCCCCTGAACCCAGGCGACGGTGCCCTTCACCGCATCCAGATTGCGCAATTTGATAGTGAGCCGTTCGCCGCGAGCTGTCGAAATCGGGGCTTCTGCCATCATGCCACCGGCAGACAAATTACGCACTTTCACCCGGACCGAATCGGCCCGGCCTTCGAATTCCAGTTCTGCAAAAAGAAACAGGCTGTCGCGGCCGACATTTCTGGTTTCCACCGATTGCATTGCTGGTTTCGACTCCGTTTTTGCGCTTGATCGCCGACATCGGATGCCGGTCGATGGTGGATAAGCGCCAACGGTTAACAGTCCGCAAAGAATTGGCCGCGAAACTCAGTCGTCGCGGGAAACTTTTTCGCGCCGTTCATGCGCTTCCTGCGCTTCGACGGTCATGGTTGCTACCGGGCGCGCAATCAGCCTTTTCAGGCCGATCGGGTCGCCGGTCACCGCGCAATAGCCATATTCGCCTGCGTCGATCAGCCGGAGGGCGGAGTCGATCTTGGAAATCAGCTTGCGCTGGCGATCGCGAGTCCTGAGTTCGATACCCCAGTCGGTCTCCGACGAGGCACGATCATTGAGATCGGGTTCGCGGATCGGGCCGTCCTGCAGCGACTGCAAGGTCTGGCCAGCAGCATCGTGGATCGATTTCTTCCAGTCGAGCAGCAACACGCGGAAATAGTCGAGCTGGCGCTCGGACATGTATTCTTCGTCTTCGCTCGGCGTATAGTTTGCGCCGATCGCGGCCTTCGCTTCCGCGAGCCTTTTTTCCGTGTCGCTGTTAGCCAGTGAGGCCATTCGCTTTCTCACCCAAATACTGCACTCGGATCGCCGTCGTCCTGCAGGCCCGGATGTTTCCGGTGCCTCGCCGTCCCGATGGGCGCGGCCTATAGGCAAGCGCCCCTATGCACACAAGCAGCAATCCCGACGTATCCGCCGTTCGCCGATCAGGCGGTGCAAAAGCGCACTCGTCGTCTTGCGGCGCGCAGTTATTCGCGTGTCCGTTAACCTTTTATTGACCATAATTCGCGAACCCATGGAAACCGGCAGGGGGCCGGAGAAGAAATGGGGGAATAACGATGGCACTTATCGGAATCGAAGGTGGCGCTGGCAGGATCGAACAGGGCGCGGAGGCGACCAACCTGATCGCCCGCTCGCTCGAGGCCTACAGCAAAGGCAATATCGACGCGCTCTATGCGCTGGGGGTGGCTTTCTCGACCGGGAGCCACGGTTGCACCTGCGACATGATCGAAGCGCACAAATGGTTCAACATCGCCGCATCGAAAGGCCACGAAGAGGCCGCTTGGTGCCGCGCCGACGTTTCCGATGAGATGACCGCACGCGAAATCGCCGAAGCGCAGCGCCGCGCCCGCGAGTGGCTGGCAGACGGCCAGCGGAAGGTCGCCTGACGCTCAGCCCTTCCTGAAGGGCGTGCGGTTCTGGAGATAGTTGCGGTCCGCCGCGACGCCCGCCCGCTCCCGCTTGAGGAAATCGGCGACCGCCTCGCGAAATCCCGTATCGGCGATCCAGTGGGCTGAAATGGTCTCGACCGGTTCGTAACCCCGCGCCAGCTTGTGGCCGCCCTGTGCGCCGGCTTCCACTCGCGAGAGGCCCAGCTCGATCGCCGCATCGATCGCCTGATAATAGCACAGCTCGAAATGCAGGAAGCGGATATCGCGCGAGCAGCCCCAGTAGCGGCCGTAGAGCGCATCGCCCCCGATGAAATTGAGCGCACCGGCAACCGGCTGACCCTCCTGCAGAGCCAGCACCAGCAAAAGCCGGTCCCCCATTCGCTCCGAGAAGAGGTCGAAAGCTTCGCGTGTCAGATAGGGTCGCCCCCATTTGCGCGCGCCGGTGTCCTGATAGAAATACCAGAAGGCGTCCCAATGCTCGGGAGCGATTTTCGCGCCCTGCAAGCGCACGATCTCTACCTCGCCTTGCGCAGCAGCGCGTTCCTTGCGCAGATCCTTGCGCTTGCGCGAGGCGAGGCTGGCGAGGAATTCGTCGAAATCTGCGAAGCCGTGATTGTACCAATGGAACTGGATATCCGATCGCAGCATCCAGCCGGCATCCTCGAAGAAAGCATGCTGGTCCGGCTCGATGAAGGTCGCATGGGCGGAGGAGAAGCCGTTCTGGAGGCAGAGTTGCTCGGCGGCCGACAGTAACGGCCCCGAAAGCGCGTCGTCAGTTAAGAGGAGACGAGGCCCAGTCGCGGGCGTAAACGGCGCGGCGATCTGGAGCTTGGGATAGTAGCTGCCCCCTGCCTGCTCGTAAGCATCGGCCCAGCTATGGTCGAAGACGTATTCGCCCTGGCTGTGGCTCTTGAGATAGGCCGGCATCGCAGCCAGCAGCGGGCCGCCTTCCGCCGAAACGACGATGGGCGCGCTCTGCCAACCGGTGCCCGCACCGACGCTGCTTGAATCTTCAAGCGCGGTCAGGAATTCGTAGCTGACGAAAGGATTGTCGCCTGCCAGCGCGTTCCACTCCGCCTTGTCGAACGCCCCGACCGAGCCCGCAACGCGAGCGGCAAGCTCCATATCGCCCTCGCTCACCCGATGCCCTCGCCCTCTGCAATCAGCGCGTCTGAATTGGCCTGCGCACGCTCTGCCAGTGCCGGAGTGCTCACGGTCCATGTCGCAATCGGCAGGCCCGCTTCCCGCAAGGCCGACACCATCAGATTGGGGAGCGCCTCGACATGATAGGCGAGAAACTCGGGCCTCGCCGCCCATAGCGTCAAGCGCCGCTGCCAGGCTTTCTGCGTGTAGCCCTTGTCATCCTCGCGCATGACCAGCCCCTGCACCGTCTGCGGGCAATTCTTCCGAAACCAGCGCGAGACGCGCGGGTCGAAGCTCATCACGGCATGCAGGCCTTCATAGCCTTCGAGGCATTCGGCGACCGCCTCGCAGCTCCGCCCGACGTCGTAGCGGCGCTTCGACTTGATCTCGATGAGGATCGGCACCCTTCCGTCCACCAGTTCGAGCAGGTCGGCGAGAGCGATCGGCGGCTCCTCTCCTTCCAGATAGCTCAGGGTCTTCCATTCGGCGGCGGTCAGGCTGGCGGATTTCTCAGGCCGTCCGATCAGGCGCATGAAGTCCCAATCGTGGAACACCATGGCGACATCGTCGGCGCTGCGCTGGATGTCGCATTCGATCCCGAAGCCCGCCGCGACTGCGGCGCGAAAGGCGCTGGCGGAATTCTCGACGCGCCCCGCCCCATGCAACCCGCGATGGGCATAAGTCCATTCGGCCAGCCAGCCGACCCTTGCCAGGTCGGGCTGCGGGACGAAGCGCTGATCAAGCCTTGAGAGCAATGATCGCATCGACCTCGACTGCTGCATCGAGCGGGAGAACCGGCACGCCGACAGCGGCACGGGCATGGCGGCCGCAGTCTCCGAACACTTCGTACATCAGGTCGCTGGCGCCGTTTACCACCTGCGGCTGCTGGGTGAATTCGGGTGTGCTGGCGACGAACCCGCCGAGCTTCACCACGCGCTCCACCTTCTCGAGCAAATCGGCTTCGTTCAATTGGGCGAGGATCATCAGCCCACAGGCGCGGGCCGCCTCGCGCCCCTTCTCAAGATCGACTTCCGCGCCCAGCTTGCCGGTTACGACCTCACCCGAAACGAAGGGCAGCTGGCCCGAGACGTATGCCACCCCGCCATGAACGACGAGCGGCTTGTAGCTGGCCACCGGAGCGGCAGCTTCCGGCAGGATGATCTTCAGTTCCTCGAGGCGTTCGGCAATGCTCATGCAGGCTCCTTTTCCAGTCGTTCCATCAGCCACGGCAGCGCATGCTCCCACGTATCGATCCGCGCGTCGGCGTGGCCCGACTTGTGCGCGCAGTCGATATGCGGCGCGATCATCGGTTCGCCGCACAGATGGAGGGTCGTGATGTCGTCCAGCGTTTCGCGCGCCGAGCGGTGGTGCTGCGCCAGATCGTCGATGAAGATCGCCTTGCTCGGCCGGTATTCGTCGAGGATCGCCTGAAGCGCCGGCCCTTTGGGACCCTGGTTGGTAAACACCCGCGCTTCCAGCCCGTGATCGGCGAGCTGCTCGCGGCGCATCTCCTGCCGCTTGTCCACCAGATTGGTGAGCACGACCACATCGGCGTGGTCGGCCAGTGCGTTGAGGCCTTCGATCGCGCCGGGGATCGCGGTCTGGCGGTGCATCTCGGTATCGAAGAATCCGCCCAGCTTGCGCCAGATCTCTTCTTGCGGGAGCACCTCGCCGCTATCCTGCCAGCGTAGCGCGCTGCCGAAGTCGTTGCCCTCCATGCGGAATTCGACGCCCTGCGTTTGGGCAAGCCAGTCGCGGAAAGGCGAGACCATATAAAGCAGGACCTCGTCGCAGTCGGAGATGATCAGCGGGCGGCTCACGCGGACAGCTCCCTGTGTGCAGCGATGAGGGCTTCGGGCGTGGTCTGCAGATTATCCGCCGCCAGCACGAGGTCGGGTTCGTGATTGGCTAGGAATTCCAGCACGGCGGCCTGAACGGCGCGATCCTCGATCCCGTGGCGCAGATGCTCCGGGGTCAGGCCGGTCAGCGATAGCAGCCGGTCCGCCCGTGCTTCGTCGGCCAGCGCCCAGCCGAGCGCTTCCAGCGCCAGCACTTCGGGGGCGCGGGTTTCGCCATGTCTGTTCGATGTCTCGCGAATGATTGTCACGTCCTGTCGTTTTCCATATGGCGCGGCCGCAAGGCAAGGAGGCAACGCCGCGTGGCTAAGAGAATTCTGGTTGTCGAGGACAACGATCTCAATCGCAAGTTGTTCTGCGATGTCCTCAAAGCCAACGGCTATGAAGTCGTTCCCGTCGCCGATGGATCCAACGTGGTGGCGACGGCGAAGAAATTCACCCCCCACCTCGTCATCATGGACATCCAGCTGCCGAATATCAGCGGGGTCGACCTGATCGCCCAGCTGAAACGCGACACGGCGATGGCGGAGGTCCCCGTGCTCGCCGTCACTGCCTATGCGGGAAAGGGCGACGAGGAACGTATTCGCGAGGCGGGTGCGGCGGATTACCTGGCCAAACCGGTCTCGATCACGCCGTTCATGGCCAAGGTGCGCGGCCTGATTGCGGATTGATCCGCGTCTTCCGGCGCGCCCGAAACCTTGACAAAGACCCCCTTAGACCGCTTTGCCGCGCGTCTATCTTGCAGCATTGACGCTGCCCACCAACAGAACTGGACCACCTGCATGGACCGCGCCGAAGTCGACACCAAAATCCGCTCTCTGATCGAGCCGTTCAACAAGAAGGGCATCGCAGTCATGGACGAGACGACCTTCCAGAACGATCTCGAATTCGACAGCCTGACGGTGATGGATTTCGTGGCCGAGATCGAGGACGAATTCGACATCATCATCTCGATGAACCAGCAGGCCGAAATCGAGAATTACGGCCAGCTGGTGGACGCCGTGACCAAGCTGCAGGCCGACTGATGAGCGAAGGTATCAGCCAGCCGGACCAACCGCAGGCGCTCGAGGGCGAGGGCAAGGACCTTTTCTCGAAGTTCGACGACGTGATCGCTCTACGCGAAGGGCTTTTGTCCAGCGGGCAGGAAGACCCTTTCAACCTGGTCATGGAAAAGGTCCTGTCGCCCACCCGTGCAATCTGCAACGGGCGCGATACCATTCTGCTCGGCACCTACAACTACATGGGCATGACCTTCGACCCCGACGTGGTCGAGGCGGGCAAGCAGGCGCTGTCCGATTTCGGCACCGGCACCACTGGCAGCCGTGTGCTGAACGGGACATACCAGGGCCACAAGGAAGTCGAGCAGGCGCTGATGGACTTCTACGAGATGGACCATGCGATGGTTTTCTCGACCGGCTATCAGGCCAATCTCGGCATTATCAGCACTATCGCCGGCAAGGGCGACTACATTGTCCTCGACATCGACAGCCATGCCAGCATCTGGGACGGCTGCGCGCTCGGCCAGGCCGAAGTCGTGCCGTTCAAGCACAACGATATCGAGGCGATGGAAAAGCGCCTCAAGCGCATTCCCGAAGGCGCGGGCAAGCTGGTGATCCTCGAGGGCGTCTACTCGATGCTCGGCGATGTCGCGCCGCTGAAGGAAATGGTCGCGGTCGCCAAGAAATATGGTGCCATGGTGCTGGTCGACGAAGCGCATTCGATGGGTTTCATAGGCGAAAACGGCCGCGGCGTGGTCGAGGATGCGGGCGTGATCGACGATGTCGATTTCATCATCGGAACCTTCTCCAAGAGCGTCGGCACGGTCGGCGGGTTCTGCGTTTCGAACCATCCCAAGTTCGAGATCATGCGCCTCGTCTGTCGCCCCTATGTCTTCACCGCCTCGCTGCCGCCCAGCGTAGTGGCGACCGCCTGCACCTCGATCCGCAAGCTGATGCACGGATCGAACAAGCGCGCGCATCTGTGGGAGAATTCGAAGGCGCTGCACAAGGGCCTGAAGGACCTCGGCTTCAAGCTCGGCACCGAAGAACCGCAGAGCGCGATCATCGCAGTAATCATGCCCGACCTCCAGCAGGGCGCCGCGATGTGGGAGGCGCTGATCCAAGGCGGGCTTTACGTGAACCTCGCCAGACCCCCGGCGACGCCTGCCAATATGACCCTGCTGCGCTGCTCGCTCTGCGCCGAACACAGCGAGGAGGAGGTCGGAGAGATCCTCTCGATCTTCGAGAAAGCAGGCAAGCAGGTCGGCATTATCTGAGCCGTTCGGCCCGCATGAACCGCGCCTGACCGCGGGTTCACAACGCGTTCAATGCCCGCCCCCTAGACCGTCTCCAACGAATTCAGGAGATTACGGGATGGGACTATCCAAACGAACAGCGCTGGCAGTGGCCGCCGGCACCACCTTGCTCGGCGCCTGCAGCGTCGGATCCTATGGCGGCTTGTCGGTCGGTAGCGCCGGATATTACGGCGACGGCTATTACGACGATCGCTATTATACCGACGGCTATTACGGCTGGTACGACGACTTCTACTATCCGGGCACCGGATACTACGTGTACGACCGGGACCGCCGTCGCCATCGCTGGAATGCGCGCCAGCAACGCTACTGGTTGGCCCGCCGTGCCCAGATCCGCGACCAGCGCCGCCTGCGCAGCAATTGGGACCGGTGGGAACGCCGCGCCGAACGTCGTGCGGATCGTAGGCGCGATTACCGGCAGGAGCGCAGAGCCGAACGTCGCCGCGAAGTCCGCCGCGAACGCCGTCAGGAAGCACGCAGGGATTATCGCCAGCAGCAACGCGCGGAACGCCGCCGCGAGGCACGCCAGGAAGCGCGGCAACGCGTCCGCCAGCAGCAGCGTCAGCAAGCTCGCCAGCAGGCCCGGCAGCGTGCCCGTCAGGAGGCTCGGCGCGAGGCTCGACAGGACCGCCGACAGGATGCCAGGCGCGAAGCCCGGCGCGATCGCCGACAGGAGGCACGCAGGGACCAACGCCGCGATCGGCGCGAGAGGCGCCGGGATCGCCGCCGCGACGACGATTGATCGAACACTGCAAAAAGGGCGGCCATCGCGGTCGCCCTTTTCTTTTGGCCGGTCTTCTAAATTGCAGGATGAAGGTGCGGATGATCATGCAGGAAGAGGCGGAACCCTATCCCCTGCCGCTCGCTAGGGAGGGCGAAAGGAGTTTCCCAATCATGACCATCACGAAACACGGCAGCGCCACTTACGAAGGCCTCGGCAAGGACGGCAAGGGCCACGTCTCTACCGGCTCTGGCGCGCTCGCCGCTCAGCCCTACGGTTTCCAGACCCGCTTCGAGGACAAACCCGGAACCAACCCGGAAGAACTGATCGCGGCGGCCCATGCCAGCTGCTTCACCATGGCCCTGTCGTTCAAGCTGGCGGAAGCAGGCCATACCGATGGCAGCGTCACCACCAGCGCCGCAGTCAGCCTGGAAAAGGACGGCGATGGGTTCACGGTGACCAAATCGGCGCTGTCCACCACGGGCAAGGTGCCCGGAATGGACCAGGCGAAGTTCGAGGAGCTGGCCGCCGATGCCAAGGCCAATTGTCCGATCTCGAAGCTGCTGAATGCCGAGATCACGCTGGAGACCAAATTCGAAGGCTGATTGCTGTATGGCCCGGCCGGAGGCGACGTCCGTCCGGCCGGGCCGCTAGTCAGGCGGCCTCTGGTGCCGCCTCCTCTCCAACCGGTTCGGACATCTCGCCCTTGTTCTCCGGGAAGATCGGCCACAGCAATTGCTGACCCAGCGTCGCCGGGGCGAGGTTTTCCACGCCGTAACTCTGCGGATAGGTGCGCGTGATCTTCGCGGTGCCGAACAGCACGTCCCAGAAGAACAGCAGGTTTCCGTAATTCCCCTTGTACTGCACCGCCGGATCGTCCGCATGGCGACCGTGGTGGGCGTGGTGCGTGGCGGGGGTCGAGATCGTGCGCTCCACCACCCACATGACGGGCGAAAGCCAGCCGATCCGGTAGAGCGGCTTGTCCCAAACGACATCCGAATGCGCGCCGGTGATCACCAGCAGCTTTACCACGATATAGCCTGCATAGACCCAGCCTAGCCCGAGCCAGATCAGCACGCCCGACATCCACAGGCTCGGCATCAGGGCGTAGTAGATCACGTTGTTCCGGTAGACGAGCCGCACGCTCATGTAGCGCGCGTTGTGATGCGCGCGGTGGAGGTTGTAGAGCCAGTGCGTCGAATGGCTCGCGCGGTGCCACCAGTATTGCAGCATATCGTCCGCGACCAGAAACAGCGCGATCGCGGCGAAAACATTCAGTCCCGAAAGCGCGCCCGCATAGCTTGGGGCGATCAGGTCGGCGATGGCGCCGGCCGCGAACAATACCGCGGGCTGGGTGATTGCCAGCAGCACGGTCATGCTGACCGCCTCGACGATCCCGTCGTCGCGGGTCTGCTCCGCCTTGCCGAACAGGTTCGAGCGCCACAGTTCGAGCGCGGCATAGCCGAAATAGATCGCGACGATCGCCAGGGTGGAGGTGGGCATTGCGGGTCTCCGACAAAATTGCGTGTGCTTGTCGATTCCCGGGATAACCTTTACCGAAGCGAAAGAATGTCGGGATTTTTACAATCTTCCGCGACTCGGCGATCGCTGGCCGCACCGATGCTGTTCGCCAGCCTCGATACGGGGCTTCAGGCGCATCTGAAGCGCGGGGCACGGCTGCGGCAATTCGCCGACGGACAGATCATCCAGCAGCGCGGTCAGGTGGCCGACGGTTTCTGGCTGATCGAGGAAGGCGCGGTCATGGTCGGCCAGTTCGGGCGCGACGGCGATTTTCGCGCAGTCGCCCTGCTCGGCCCGGGCGATTCCTATGGCGAGCTGGCGGTCTTCGCGAAGCGGCCGCGGATCGTCGACGCGGTGTCGCGCGGGGAGAGCCGCTTGCGGCTGATCGGCGCGAAGGCGTTCCTCGACGCGCTGGGCAATTATCCCGCCTCGATGCGCGCGCTGCTCGGCGCGCTGTCGGAGCAGTTGCAGGATACGCTGGGCCAGCTGGCCGGGATGCGGCGCGGGACCAATCCGGCGCGCATGGCGGGGCTGCTCGCCAATATGGCCGGGCCGGGAGACGGGCCTGCGAGCGTCGCCATCACCCAGCAGGAACTCGCCGAGTTGCTTGGCATCACCCGCGCCACCGCCAACGCCGCGCTGGGCGAATTGCAGAAACGCAAGCTGGTGACACGCGGCTACGGCAGCCTCGCGATCCCCGACCGCGCAGCGCTAGGGCTGTTCGCGCTTGAGTGAATCGCCAGCTTCACGCCACGCGCAGCGTCAGCGCTGCGCTTCCTCCTCCAGCAGCGCAAAAAGCGCTTCGACCGGCTGGCCCAGCACCGCCGCGAATTTCAGCGCAACTGCCACGGAGGGCTGGAATACTCCGTTTTCGACCGTGTTCACCGTCTTGCGGCTGACCGCCATGCGTGCCGCCAGTTCGGCCTGGGTCAGCCCTGCTTCCTCGCGATAGCGGCGAATGCTGTTCTCAATCTCCAGCGGCATTGCCCAGCGCTTCCCTGAGACCGTAGGCAACGAAGGCGGTACCGAGGCTGGTGGAAACGATCATATTGGCTGCGCGCTGGGCGTGGAGCGGCTCGAACGGCGAGATCACCCAGACCAGCAGGCAGACCACCATCGCGACAATATAGCCCGTGACGATCGCGACCTGGCGATTGGCGCGCGAAACTTCGTCATCGGCGATGCGCCGCACGCGCGCAGGCAGTATCCACGCCCCGCCGGTCAGCAGCAGGACCAGCATGACGATGGCAAAGCCCAGCCAGACGAAAATCTGCACCAGCGAGTCGCTGCCCCAGTCGAAGACATAGAGCGTGCCCTGCTGCGCCAGCAACACCAGCAGACCGAGGAAGGGCGCCGCCAGAGCGCGGCCTTGCGAAAACCGCTCCGCTTTTTCGAAATCGTCGTTCACCGCCTGCTCCTTGTAACTCACAGGTTACATGTAACCTTGGGGTTACTCAGGAGTCAAGCGTGATGCTGCCAGGCTCAGACAGCCTAATCATCAGAGCTGCGCGTCGCACGCCGGTTGCCCAGAAAGGTCAGGATCACGCCGGGAATCAGGAACACCAGCGTCCAGTTCCCGATCCGGTCCATGTCCAGAAACCACTTCGCCAGTGCCAGCAGCAGGCCGATCGCCACGAGAATGCGGGCGATGGTGATCATGTCGAGGCGGTCGAGAATTTTCATGGAATGCGATCTCCGTGTCGCCAATCGGGCGTTATCGCCAGTATCCTACCATGGATACGCGCTGGACCGTAAAATGCAGCGGACTCCCGGGTCGTCCCTTCAGCGCCCTGCCCTGACCTCGCTCGCATTCGCACAAGGCCCGCGGTCTTCGTCCTCGCTGCCGCCGAGCTGGGTCAGCACCAGGATGCCGCCGACCACCAGCAGGACGAACACCGTGGTGACCGTGCCGAGGTATTTGTCGATCACGCGCTTGATCGGGGCGCCGAAGACGCGGAACAGGATGCCGACGGTCATGAAGATCAGCGCGCGCGCGAACAGGCTGGAGAGCACGAAGGTCACGAGGTTCATGCCGACGAAGCCGGCGGTGATCGTCAGCAGCTTGAACGGCACCGGCGTCGCGCCGGCGATCAGGATCGCCTCGAAATCATATTCGCGCAAATGGCAGGCGGCCACTGGGAACGCCTCGGTCAGGCCGAGCGAGCCGATCAGCCAGACGCCGACCGTATCGTAAAGCCCCCAGCCGATCGCATAGCCCAGCAGCGCGCCCGCCACCGAGGACAGCGTGGCGATGATCGAGAAGCGGATCGCCTTGTTCGGCTCCGCCAGGCACATCAGGCCGAGCAGCGGATGCGGCGGGATCGGGAAGAAGCTCGATTCGACGAAGCAGAAGAACGCCAGCCACCATTCCGCATGCGGGTGCGAGGCCTTTTCCATGGTCCATTCGTACAGACCGCGCAGCGGTTTCATGAGCATGATGTTGGCAGGACCCCAGGCGTTTCCGACAAGCGCCGGACTAGGCGAGCGGAGCGCTGTTGGCAATAATCTCGGCGCGAACCTATTTGGCACTTTTTCATTGACATCGTCACGTTGTTTGGGTACATAAACGGAACATCGCGATAGTGTGATTCACTGGCCACCCGGCTGGAGCATACGGCCCACGACCCCATCGGTCGGCGGGCCGCTTTTGCGTTCGCCTGTCGCCGGGATCGGGAGGGCCGCCATGACAGACACAACTGCTGCTCAGCCGCAGTGGGTCGAACCATTTCTGCGAGAGCTGCGTGAAGGTGGGAAAATCAACCGGGCAGCAAGGGCTGTCGGAATATCGCGGGGCACGGTCAATGATCGTCGCAAGCGCCATCCCGATTTCGATGCCCGGTGCAAGGCGGCGCTGGTCGCAGCAGGTAGCTCTGCGCTGACGAAGCCTCGCGGTTCGGGCGGCCTGCCGAAATGGTGCAAGCCCTTTCTGGAGGCGCTGGCCGAAACGTCGAATGTCTCCGCCTCCGCGAAAGACGCAGGCACGCAGCCCCACCGGGTCTATCGCCTGCGCCGGGAGAATGCCGAGTTCGCCCGGCTCTGGTCCGCCGCCCTCCTCGAAGGTTATGAAAACCTGGAGCTCGAAACACTAGAGCGGCTTCGCAATGGGGTGGCGGCCGACGGGCCGAAGTTCGACACGGCAGCGGCGCTGCGCCTGCTTGCCCTGCACCGCGAGACCGCTGCGCGCAAGCGGGCAAAGCTGGAAAATTGCGACGAGGCCAGCGTGCTCGCCTCGCTGAATGCCAAGCTCGATGCGATGCGGCGCAACGAGGAAGCCTTGCAGGCCGCGCTGGCCGAAGACGGCACCTATCGGATTGCGCCCCCTGATGGCGACCTCTCCGATGCTGAGTAGCGGATTTCTCGAGTGGTTGCGGCGGCAGGAATACCGCGTGCGTGTCGAACTGATGCACGCGCTGGAGGATAACGAACGCGGCGTGCTCGTCCACAACTGGTATCTGTGGGCGCGGCATGAGCAATTGCCGCCTGCCGATCCCGACTGGTCGACCTGGCTGATTTGCGCCGGGCGCGGCTTCGGCAAAACGCGCGCGGGCGCGGAGTGGGTGCGGCAGGCTGCAATCCTCGATCCCGAGGCGCGCATCGCACTGGTGGCCGCCTCGCTCGGCGAAGCGCGCGCGATCATGGTGGAAGGGGAAAGCGGCGTGCTGAATATCTGCCCGCCCAACTACCGGCCGGAATACGAACCCTCGCTCAAGCGGCTGACCTGGCCGAACGGGGCGACGGCTTACCTGTATTCGGCGGCTGAGCCCGAAAGCCTGCGCGGTCCGCAACATAGCCATGCCTGCGGGACAAGCGCAAAAAGAGCTGTTCGTGAACGAAAGCCTCGCGCTGATCGACATGCTGATGCACCCGGTGGTGATGGGCGCGGCGGCCACTCCGCCCGGTTCGCCGGCAGCAGGAGAGTGCTGGATCGTCGAGGCCGGGGCCGTCGATGCATGGGCCGGGCAGGACGACGCGATCGCCGGCTGGGACGGCGCGCGGTGGACCTTCGCGAGCCCCCGGGATGGGCTCGCGGTTCACGATCTTTCGACCGGTGCGAAGCGCCACTTTTCCAGGGTTTGGACGAGCGTGCCGACGGTTGCCTCTCCGACCGGCGGGTCGGTGATCGATAGTGAAGCTCGTGCCGCCGTCGACTCATTGCTGGCGGCCGTTCGGCAAGCCGGCCTAATCGTCTGATCTGATCCGGGAACCCGGTGCGGTTTTCGGCGTTTCGGGGCGCATGGAGGGATCATCTTCTGTAAATTTGCACGGAGCAGTTCGTAAGAGCGGCATAAATGCAACAGTTTGCGGGCATTGCCCGCTTGCCACCTTTCGGGTGAAAAGTTAGAGATATTGCACTCGGTGGATCTTATTCGCAAAAAGGGGAAACTATAATGCGGAAATTCGTCATAGGCATGGCGATGGCCTCTACGGCCCTTGCATCGCCTGCCCTCGCCAAGGACGACGCCTGGTACGTCGGCCTCGAAGGGGGCGTAATGATCGTTGAAGATATCGACTTCGATCGCAGCGGCGTAGCGAACGACGACATCGTCACGCTCGATCATGAACCCGGTTACGACTTCGGCGGTTTCGTTGGCTATGATTTCGGTGCATTCCGTGCCGAGGCCGAAGTCAGCTATCGCGAAGCCGATCTCGACACCGTCACTGTCGGCGCGCTCGGCGGTCTGCTGAGTGACGGCACTTCGGTGCCTGCCGGCCAGTATGAAGCTCCCGGTTCGACCAGCATCCTTTCGTTCATGCTGAACGGCCTGGTCGACTTCGGTCCCGATGACGGCCTTCAGGGCTATGTCGGTGGTGGCGCCGGTGTGGCTCGCACCAGCGTCGACGTTGGCGGCTCCGGCATCACGGCGCTCGACGATTCGGACAGCGGCTTCGCCTGGCAGGCTCTGGCCGGTGTGCGCGCTCCGCTGAGCGACAACTGGGACGTGGGCCTGCGCTATCGCTACTTCAATGCGACCGGCGTCGACATCGTCGACCTGGCTGGCAACAGCCTCGAAGATCGGGTTAGCAGCCACTCGCTGATGGGCACGCTGACCTACAACTTCGGTGTGGCTCCGCCGCCGCCCCCGCCGCCGCCGCCCCCGCCCCCGCCGCCGCCTCCCCCGCCGCCGCCGC
>NZ_JARULD010000005.1 GCF_029688735.1 Qipengyuania flavescens | reverse complement strand
GCCCCCGCCGCCGCCTCCCCCGCCGCCGCCGCCCCCGCCGCCGGCTCCGGTTTGCGAGCAGGGTCCGTACATCGTCTTCTTCAACTGGGACGAATCGGACATCACTCCGGAAGCAGCGACGATCCTCGACAACGCGGTTTCGGCTTACGCCAACTGCGGTACGGCAGCGGTCATGCTGGCCGGTCACACCGATACTTCGGGTACGGCAGCCTACAACATGGGCCTCGCCGAACGTCGTAACTCGTCGGTTCGTGACTACCTGACCAGCCGCGGCGTACCGGGTGGCCGGATCACCAGCGAAGCGTTCGGTGAAAACCAGCTCCGCGTACCGACTGCCGACGGTGTTCGCGAACTGCAGAACCGTCGCGTGGAAATCACTTACGGTCCGGGTTCGGGCATGTAAGGTTCGCTATCCAAGCGAAAATGAACGAGGGGCCGGAGCAATCCGGCCCCTTCTTCGTTGCGTCATCGAAGTCTTGATTTTTGGAGGACAGCGATGATCGCACGTAACACAATGATTGCCATCGGCACCGCCGCGCTTCTCGGCGCATGCAGCACAGTCGATTCCATTCCCGAACAGCGCGTCGGTTCGGCGACCTTGCAAACCGCGCAAGGCCTCCCTGCAGGTACGGTGCAGTTGCTCAGGAACGGAGACATGGTCTCGGTCGCCATCGCCGCAGTCGGTCTTGAGCCGGGCGAGCATGGCTTTCACCTGCACACCACCGGTAGCTGTACCGCGCCCGATTTTACCAGCGCAGGCGGTCACCTCAATCCGGGCAACAACACCCATGGTTCGCTATCCGAAGGCGGTAAGCACCTCGGCGATCTTCCCAACCTCGTCGTCGGTGCCAATCGCACGGCCAGCGCCCAGGTCGATCTGGAAGGTAATGCCACCCAGGTCCTAGCCGACATCTTCGATGCCGATGGGACGGCGGTCGTAATCCATGCCGGTCCAGACGATTACGTCAGCAATCCGGCTGGAGACGCAGGCTCGCGGGTCGCCTGCGGCGTGATCGAACAGGCTTGAGCTAGCTCGTCAAAAGGCCCACCGCACCAAGCATCTTGAGACATCAATGCGGTGCGAGCAGGCTCCGGCCTGCTCGCACACAAGTTTCCGTCGAAGTTTTGCGCCTCAAACCGGCTCGCCGGCCGCGCGTGCCCGTTCGATCACGGTTCGCTCTGCCGTTGGCACCGTCCGGTACGCTATCGCAAGCAGGAGCAGGCCGATAGGCAGCGCTACGAGCAGGCTCAGCCCCCCGGTCGACAGGCTTCCCGTCATGCTGGAGACCTGCCCGGCCATGTATGGGCCCAAGGCAAGCCCGACCAGTGTCGTGGCGAGAAAGAACGTCGCGGTCGCCGTCCCGCGCATTCGCGGCAACACCAGATCCTGCGTCGTGGCCGCCGCGCCGCCAAGAGCCGAACTGCCGAACAGTGACTGCATGAATGCAGCGATGTAAAACAGCGTCGGGTTCTGGGTGGTGAACATCAGGTAGAGGAACGGCGAGGCTGCGGCGAGACCGAAAGCAACCACGATAAGCCTGCCAGCCGACAGGCGCTCCCTCAACCAGTCCGCCAGCCGGCCGCCGAGAATGACCCCGAGAAAACCAGCAACTGCGCCGGGTCCGCCGATCCACCAACCGGCTGTCGAGGGCGCTTCGCCTAAAACTCGGATCGCATAAGGTGCAGCCCAGAAGCTCGCCGCATAGGACATGAAGGCGACCATGCCGTAGCCGAGGATGGTCGTGAGGAACGCAGGGGTTCCCCAGATGAGCGAGAAGGTCGGCTCGTCCCGACGCTTCAATGTCGAGGCCCAGGAAAAGATCGCGTAGTAGCCGATCCCGACCGCGCCCCACTGCTGCGCATTACCGGTAAAATCCGCCATTGCGACGGCGATGCCGCCGATGACCGCGGCACCAAGCAAATTGACTACAATGCCTTTTGTGCCGCCTTGTGCAGCGCCAATCAGCGTGAACGGCGGAATGACCGCGACGAGCTCCTTGAAGAAGCCACGAAAGGGATCTTTCGCCGGCGGGGTGACGATCCCTTCGCTCTGCCCGCGCACCGGCTCCCGCAACGTAAAGACGAGAAGGGCAAGCAACAGCCCCGGCAAACCGACGATGATGAAGGCGGCCTGCCAACCGGCGAGCCCGAGCGGCGCATCTACCGGATACGCCTGGTTCCAGTTCTCGACGATCGCGCCGCCGATCAGCAGCGAAATGCCGCCGCCGATGTACAGACCGGAAGAGTAGATCGCGAGCGCGGTGGCGCGCATCTTCTTCGGAAACCAGTCCGAGATCAGCGAGTAGGCGCTCGGGCTGGCCGTCGCTTCGCCGACACCCACGCCGATCCGTGCGATGCTGAGCGTCGTGAAGTTTTTGGCGAACCCCGAAAGCGCGGTGAAGGCGGACCAGATCGCGAGACCTGCCGTCATGAGCCTCACGCGATGCCAGCTATCGGCCAGCTTGCCCAAGGGGATGCCGAAGAGCGCATAGAACACGCCGAACGCCGTGCCGTAGAGGAAGCCGATTTGATCGTCCCGCAAGCCAAGGTCGGCCTTGATGTCTTCTGCGAGGATCGAGATAATGTTCCGATCAACGAAATTCAGGACGTAGACGATCACCAATACGCCGAGCGCGTACCAGCTGTAGGCGGGGACCTTACCGGTCGCCTCGCTTGCGGTCTGGGCCTGGTCTACGGAAGCTGCGGTATTCTCGGTCAAATTCCTACTCCGTCACGCGAGGGGCATCCTCTGCGTAGACGGTGGTATCGACTAGCCCCGCTTCGGCAAAGCCCTTTCGGCGCAAACGGCACGAGTCGCATGCACCGCAGGCCTCGCCCGTCGGTGTCGGATCGTAGCAGGACCAGCTCCATGCCGGGTCGAGGCCGAGCCGGTCGCACTCGCGCGCGATGTCTGCTTTCGACATATTCTGAAGCGGCGCATGTATGGTGAAGGGAGCGCCTTCGACCCCCTGCTTCGTGCCCAGCCGCGCCGTTTCGGCAAAGCTCGCAATGAATTCGGGCCGACAGTCGGGATAACCCGAATAGTCCAGCGCATTCACGCCGATGAAAATGTCACGCGACGCCGATGTCTCCGCAAAGGCAGTCGTCAGCGCCAGAAAGACGAGATTACGGGCGGGCACGTAGGTTACCGGGATCTCGTCTCGGACGCCCGATTTCGGAACTTCGATGTCGTCGGTCAGCGCAGAGCCGCCGAATTTCCGCAAATCCAAGGGCAGTTCGACATGGCGGGCCACGCCCAGCTTGCCGGCGATCGCCCTCGCCGACTGCAATTCGCGTACATGCCGTTGCCCGTAGTCGATCGTCAGCGCGTGAACCTCATATCCGCGCTCCGCGGCCAGTGCCGCGGTTACCATCGAGTCCAGCCCGCCCGAAAGCAGCACTACAGCGGGGTCCTTCCCGCGATCGTTTGCAGATGTCGTCATGCGCCAAGCCGCTAGGACGCTTCAGCAGCGGCGGCAACCGTCAGCTGCAAGCTCCGGTGCGGCGCGCCTCTGCCGAGAATTCGAAGGGTTTGCCATCTGCAATCCCCTGGCTGTCGATCTGGACCAGGCTGGCTGTTTCCTTGCGGATGCTCGTCCGGCCATATCCGTTGCCGCGACATGTGTACTGGATCGTCACCTCGCGCGCGCCATCTTCGACGACGAAGCGATTGCAGCCGCCCCCCCGGTGACGCAGTTGGATGAATTCGCGGCCGCTACGGACACACACTTTGCGCGCGGTGCTGCCGTCGCGATAGCGCAGTTCCCAGCCGCCCTTGTCGAGCGAATCCAGCATGGCGAGCGAGGCCTGTCCGAGCGCCGGTGCCGCGACGACCGCGAGCGACGCGCCAAGCGCCAGCATCAATCCCTTCACATTAGCCATGACGTTCCTTTCGCGTGTCAGAGATGACAAACGCGCCCGTGATTCGCGCAGCATACACTGAAACTGCGCCCAATCGTTGTATAGTATCGACAAACGTCATGCTGCGATGGCAAACTGCTTCGAGCAAAACGCGCAATCGACAAGGATCAAGCCTTGGTCATCGCGCATATCGGCCCGGTCTGCTTCTGGAAAACGTGCAATCACTTCCTCGTAATGCTCGACCGAGCAACGGCAGCCGCGCACGATCTGCGCACCGCGCTGGATGCGAACTTCCTCTTCTTCGTGGAACAGGCGCCACACGATCGCTTCGAGCGAAAGCGCAGGGTCGAGGAGTTCATCGTGCCGGATCGAGCCAGCCATGACGGCGACGTGCTCCCACTCGGGGTGATCGAGACGCGCGTGCAACCGCTCGCGCCCCTCCTCGCCATCGGGCAAATGCTGGATGAGAAGTCCGGCTGCGGAGCACGACCTGCCATCGCCGCGTACCGCGCAGCGAATCATCGTCGGCACTTGTTCCGACTGGAAGAAGTAATTCTCGCAGGCTTCGGAGAGACTATCGCCTTCGAGCGGGACGATCCCCTGATACCGCCCGCGCCCGTCGGCCATGTCGAAGGTGATCGCGAGATAGCCCTTACCGAAGAGCGCGAATAGCGACGGGTTCGCCCCGAGTTCGGCAAGCCGAGCCTCGTCGAAATCGACGTAGCCGCGCAGCTTGCCGTCCCTGAAGTCGCACACCAGCAGCTTGACCGCGCCCGCCTCGGTCTGGGCCTGCATCGTTACTTGCGATCCATCGTCCTTCAGCAGGCCGCCCATCAGGCTGGCGAGCACCAGCGCTTCCGCGAGGAGATGAGTGATCGGCGCGGGATAGTCATGCGCCGACAGGATCTCGTCCAGCACGGAGTCGAGGCGAACGACGCGTCCCCGCGCGCTGCGCGACGGGATCGTGAAGCCGAGCAGTCGCCCGGCGTAGGTTTCATCGGAATTGGGGGTAGTCTGGTCCATCGCGCTCATATGGGTGGCGCGACAGCGATTAACAGAGGCGCGTCAAAGCCGCCCGAAACACCAGAGCAGGATGGATTTCTGCGCGTGGATGCGGTTTTCCGCCTCATCGAAGACCACGGACTGTTCGCCCTCGAACACCTCCTCGCTCACCTCGTCGCCGACATGGGCGGGCAGGCAGTGGAGGAAACGGGCATCCGGCTTGGCATGCGCCATCAGGGCTGCGTCGACCTGGAATGGCGCCATCGCAGCGAGCTTGTTGTGGACGTGCTCCTGCCCCATCGAGACCCACGTATCGGTGACCACGATATCCGCACCGCGAGCCGCTTCGGCTGCATCCTGCGTCAGCGTCACCTGCGACCCTGCGGCGCGCGCCAATTCGACGAATCCCGCCTCGGGCTCGTAGCCTTGCGGCGTACCGACGCGGACGTTGAACTTGAACAACGCCGCTGCCTCGAGGATCGAGTGGAGCACGTTGTTGCCATCGCCCAGCCACGCAAGTTCGAGTCCGGGCAGTGCCTTACCCTGTTCCACCATCGTAAGCAGGTCGGCAACGATCTGGCAGGGGTGCGAGCGGTCGGTAAGGCCGTTGATCACCGGCACACTGGCGTGGTGAGCGAGTTCCTCGGCCTTGGCGTGATCGTCGGTGCGGATCATGATCGCATCGACCATGCGACTGAGCACCCGGGCCGTGTCGGCAATGCTTTCGCCGCGCCCGAGTTGGGTAGTGCCTGAGTCCAGTATCAGCGACGTGCCACCGAGCTGACGCATCCCGACATCGAAACTCACCCGCGTGCGCGTCGAATTCTTTTCGAAGATCATACCGAGCACATGGCCCGCGAGCGGAGCGTCCGCATCCGCCCTGCCTTTGGTCCACCCACGCCGGGCAGCCTTGCGGTCCTGAGCGTCGGCCAGCATGGCGGCGATCGCATCTCCGCCCGCATCGGACAGGTCGAGGAATGTGCGCGGGGCTGCGGTCGGTTCGGCCATTAGGCGCGCTCGGGCACCTGATAGCTCGCTGCACCGGCCGAGAGCTTGTCGAGAAACTCGTCGAATTCCACCTCGCCCGCCACCAGCGGCGGCAGCACGCGCAGGGTGTTGTCGCCCGCGGCCACGGTCAGCAGTTGGTGATGATCGCGCAGGTGGACGAAGAACGGCCGGCTCTCGACCTTCATCTTGATGCCCAGCATCAGCCCCTTGCCGCGCACCAGTTCAAACAGGTCGGGATAGTTGCCGATGAACTGCTCGAGGCGTGTGCGCAGGCGTTCGCCCTTTACGGTCACTTCGGCGAGGAACTCATCGTTCGCGACGGCATCCATCACCGCCGTGCCCGCCGCCATTGCTAGCGGATTGCCGCCATAGGTAGAACCGTGCGTGCCGAAGCCCATGCCGCGCGCAGCCGTCTCCGTCGCCAGGCAGGCGCCCAGCGGGAAGCCGCCGCCGATGCCCTTGGCAGTCGCCATGATGTCCGGCTCGATGCCGTAGTGCTCGTAAGCATAAAGCTTGCCGGTGCGCGCAACGCCGCACTGCACCTCGTCGAACACGAGCATGAGATCGTGCTCGTCGCACAGAGCGCGCAGGCCGCTGATGAATTCCTGCGACGCAGGACGGATACCGCCCTCGCCCTGGATCGGTTCGACGAGGAAGCCGGCGGTTTTGTCGCTCACCAGCGCCTTCGCGCTCTCCAGATCGTCGAATTCCGCATATTGGAACCCGGCGAGCAGGGGCATGAAGCCTTTGTGCATCTTCGCCTGGTTGGAGGCGCTGATCGTTGCCATCGTGCGCCCATGGAAGGCGTTGGTGAAGGTAATCAGCTCGGTGCGGTTAGCATCGCCATCCTCGTGCTGATGATAGGCACGCGCCGTCTTGATCGCGGCCTCGACAGCCTCCGCGCCCGAGTTGGTGAAGAACACCGTATCGGCGAAGGTCTTGTCGACGAGCCGCTGCGCCAGCGCTTCGCCTTGCGGGCTGCCGTAGAGGTTGGAGACATGCATCAGCGTGGCGGCCTGCTGCTGGATGGCACTGATCAGCCCTTCGTGGCTGTGGCCCAGCAAGTTGACTGCAATGCCGCTCGCAAAGTCGAGATAGCGGGTGCCGTCCTCGTCGATCAAATGGCAATGCTCGCCGCGAATGGGGCGAACGCCGCAACGGGGATAGACGGGCATCAGCGGGGAAATCGACATGGGGCCTCCAGCGGGCATGGCTAAAATCGAAAGACAAATGGCGGCCCTTGCGGAACCGCCATCTGCGTGTTTGCCAGCGATCTATTGCCTCGCGCGGTCCGGGTCAAACCGGATCGCGGCAGGTATTCTCAACTCCTGTCCCTATTCCTGGACGGGAACGAGGTTGACCGCCGAATATTTGCCGCGTCGGTCGACTTCGAGATCGAATTCGTAGCGCTCGCCTTCGTCGATACCCGACAGGCCCGAACGCTCGACCGCGCTGATATGCACGAAGGCATCCGGCTGGCCATCGTCGCGCGTGAGAAAGCCGAAGCCCTTCATCGAGTTGAAGAACTTGACCGTACCCGTCGCCTTCTCACCGGTCAGCTCGCGCCGCGGAGCAGCGCTCTTCTGCTCGACCGCGATGACATCGCCGACGACCTGAAGGTCCTGCGCCGAAACCTTGCCGCCGCGATCGACGAGGTTGAATTCCAGCTCCTGCCCTTCGGCGAGGCCTTCGAGGCCGGCACGTTCGACGGCGCTGATGTGGACGAAGACGTCTTCGCCACCGGTTTCCTGCTGGATGAAGCCGAAGCCCTTCTGGCTGTTGAAGAACTTCACCGTGCCTTTGCCGGTGCCGACGACCTGGGCGGGCATGCGGTTGAAACCGCCGCCACCACCGCCACCACGGTTGCCGCCGCCGAAGCCGCCACCGCCGCCGCCGCGATTGCCGCCACCGAAGCGGTCACCGCCGCCTCCGCCGCCGCCGCCGCCGAAGCGATCGCCACCGCCGCGATTGTCGCGGAAAGAATCGTGTGGAGCAAAGTCCGCCGGCGGGCCGCCGAACGGATCGAAGCTATCCTCCCCAAAACCATCGCGCTTATCCCGTCCGCGACGGCGCCCTTTATCGTAACCCATAATCCGAACAGTACCTTCGTACAGCCAGTGTTCCTCAATCCCCGGCGCGTCGGCTGCCTTGCCGCGCCGGACCGCGATGGGTGCGCCCGCAGGGCAGCCCACCGCACATTTCGACACGCATAGCGCGAATCCGCGCATGTTGCGAACGATTTAGCGTTCAAATGCCGTCTCGCGCATAATTGTGACATTTTCGCATGCTCATTCGCCACGTCGTTTCGCTTGCACGTCCCCGGCCGGCTTGGCATGGCGACGCCATGGAAATCATGGCCCTCCTGTCCGACCCCGCTGCTTGGCTTGCGCTCCTCACACTCATCGCGCTTGAGGTCGTGCTGGGCATCGACAATCTCATTTTCATCGCGATTCTCTCGAACAAGCTGCCCGAGCACCAGCAGCAGAAAGCGCGCCGCATCGGCCTCGCTCTCGCGCTGATCCTGCGGATCGGCATGCTGATGCTGATCGGCTGGCTGGTGACGCTGCAGACCCCGATATTCGATCTCGGCATCGTGGGGCCGCCGGTCGAGGGCACGAACAAGGCCAGCTTCGAAACGGCCTTCTCCGGGCGCGATCTCATCCTGCTCGCAGGCGGGCTGTTCCTGCTGTGGAAGGCGACCAAGGAAATCCATCACTCGATGGAGCCGGAGGACGATTCGGGCGATCTGCTGGACAAGACACCGGGCGTCGCCGCTGCTGCCACCGCGACTTTCGGTTCTGTGATCGTTCAGATCATAGCGATCGACATGGTCTTCTCGGTCGATTCGATCCTGACCGCGGTCGGCATGACCGACGACATTCCGATCATGGTCGCCGCAGTGGTCATCACGGTCGGCATCATGATGGTTGCCGCCGATCCGCTGGCGAAATTCATCGAGAGCAATCCGACGCTGGTCATGCTCGCCTTGGCCTTCCTGGTGATGATCGGGCTGGTGCTGGTTGCCGACGGCTTCGGCTTCCATGTGCCCAAGGGCTATATCTACGCCGCCATGGGCTTCTCGGTCGGCGTGGAAATCCTCAACATCGTCCAGCGCCGCCGCCGTGCCGGGCAGCGTGCCGCAGCCAAGGGAGAAGCCGCATGACCGATTTCCGCAAGATCGACGATGGTTTCTACGCGAGCCCGCAAATTTCCGTGGCCGATGTGTCGCAAGCCGCCGCAATGGGAATCGGTACCATCGTGAACAATCGTCCCGAAGGCGAGGCGGACGACCAGCCTGCAGGCAGCGACATCGAAGCGGCCACGAAAGCAGCCGGACTGAACTATGTCGCGATTCCGATCGGCCATTCGGGTTTCAGCATGCCGCAGGTCGACGCGATGTCGGAAGTTCTCGCCAAGGCCGACCGTCCCGTGCTCGGCTTCTGCCGGTCGGGCACGCGCTCGACGCTGCTGTGGTCGCTCGCCCAGGCCAAGCATGGCCGCGACCCGGACGAGATCGCCGCAGCAGCGGAAGCCGGTGGCTATTCGATCGATCCCGTCCGCCCGACGGTGGACATGCTGGCGGGTAAATCCAGCGACTGATCAGCGGCGGTAATCGAGCGGCGGGTCGCGGTCGCCGAGGAGGGACTGGTACTCATACCCTTCGCCCCGCTCCGCGATGAACTCCGCTTTCGCCTGCTCGCGCAGCTGCGGATTGGTGTAGAGCTCGACTGCCGCCAAGATCATGGCCTTGGCGGCCTGCTGCGTGCCTTTCGCACCATAGCTGTGGCCGCTGGCGGCAACCGCCTGCCAGCTGTGCGCGGCAGTCCCCGGCACCCATGTGGCAGTGCGGACGCTGACGGTCGGCACTGCGCGCGACACGTCGCCCACATCGGTCGAGCCATAGCCGGTCTTCACCTCGAATTGCTCGACCTCGCGCGCCTGCGACAGCTCGGGGGCATCCTCGCCGAAGGATTCGCGGATCTCGCGTGCCCAGGCGAGTTCTTCGGCGGTGTATTCGATCGGTTCGAGCTGGTTGAGCTTCTCGGTCATCATGCGCTGGAGCGATTCGAGCGGCAGGGTCGGATTGTTGCCGTGGATGATCTCCCAATCGACATCCGTGCCGGTTCCCATCGCCGCGCCCTTGGCGGCCGCCTCCAGCCGTGGCCACAGAGCCCGGACTTCATCGGCATCGGAATGGCGCACGTAATAGAACACTTCGGCGAAGTCGGGGACCACGTTCGGGGCTGCGCCGCCTTCGGTGATGACGTAGTGGATGCGCGTATCCATGCTGGTGTGCTCGCGCATCATATTGACCATCATGTTCATCGCCTCGACCCCGTCGAGCGCGCTGCGTCCGCGCTCCGGCGCTCCCGCTGCATGGGCCGACACGCCGCGGAAACGGAACTTGCCGGAGCGGTTGGCGAGGCTCATGCGCGAGGCAGCTGAATTGCGGTCCGCCGGGTGCCAGTCGATCACGAAATCGGCATCGTCGAACAGACCGGCGCGGGTCATATAGACCTTGCCCGATCCGCCTTCTTCGGCCGGCGTACCATAAAGCCTGACGCGGCCCGGCGTACCGGTCGCCTCCAGCCAGTTCCTGATCGCAATCGCGGCGGTGAGCGAGCCTGCGCCGAACAAATTATGCCCGCAGGCGTGCCCCGCGTGCTTGCCCTCGATCGGATCGCGATTGGGCGAGGTCGATTGGTTGATCCCCGGTAGTGCGTCGAATTCCGCGAGGAGCCCAATGACCGGCCCGCCATTGCCCCATTCGGCCACGAAGGCCGTCGGTATGCCGGCAACGCCCGGCTGGATGGAGAAGCCTTCCCGTTGCAATTCGTCCACCAGCAACCCGCTCGACTGCGTCTCGAGATAGCCGAGTTCCGCCAGCTCCCAGATTTCGCGTGCAACGCGGCTCGTGCGTTCGCTTTCGGCCTCGACTGCGGCGATGGGATCGGCCTCCTGCGCGGCTGCAGGCGGCGCGAGCGTCATAGCGGTGGCGGCGAGTAGGACGGCGAATTTCATTCGGAATATCTCCCTGGTCGGCGCATGCTTGCCGCAAAATCCGCGCCATGCCAAATCGGCATTTACATGACCCTGCCACCCGCCCTCCTGCAGTTTCTCGGTTCGCTCGCCGCAATCCTCGTGCTGGCCGCGATTGCGTGGCGGCTGAAGCTCGGCCCCGAGCCAAGGCTGGACGATGAGAATGCCGCGCGGCGGGCCGCAGACGAGGCCGTCAGCGGCTTCGAACCCGTCGCAATCGGGCTGGACAATGAGGGCCGCGGCGCCCTGTTGCGCGATGCCGGGGGCCGGATCCTCCTGTTGCGGCCGCATGGCACGCACATCGCCGGTCGCCTGCTGAGCGATCGGGCAGACGCACGGATCGAGGATGGTGCGCTCTTTGTCGATACGGCGGAGAAACGTTATGGCTCCGCGCGGCTCGCGCTTGCCGACGCTTCAGCTTGGATGCAGGCGATCGAGGCGATAAAGAACCGCTAGTCATGCCCGATTTCTCGCCCACCGAACTCGCCGTGCCCGGCTTTGTCGCACTGGTCCTGATCGAAATGATCTGGGCCTGGCGTAAGCGGCGCGAGGCCTATGAGCCGCGCGATACGCTGACCAGCCTGGCATTCGGCCTCGGCAGCACGGTTAGCGGACTGATCTTCGGCGGGCTGTTCTTCGCGCTGTTCCTGTGGGTGTGGCAGTTCCGCCTGTTCGACATCGGCTGGAGCTGGTGGGCTTTCGCGCTGTGCTTCGTGCTCGACGATCTCAAATATTACTGGGTCCACCGCTTCGGCCACCGCGTGCGCTGGTTCTGGGCGAGCCATGTGAACCACCATTCGAGCCAGCACTACAATCTCAGCACCGCGCTCCGCCAGACTTGGACCGGCTTCATGACGCTGGGTTTCGCGTTCGCCCTGCCGCTGGTGCTGCTCGGCTTCCATCCGGGCATGATCGCGCTCGCAGGCGGGTTCAACCTGATCTACCAGTTCTGGATCCACACCGAGGCGATCGACAAGATGCCGCGCTGGTTCGAGGCGATTATGAACACGCCGAGCCACCACCGGGTGCACCATGCGACCAATCCGCGCTATCTCGACCGCAATTACGCAGGCGTCTTCATCATCTGGGACAAGCTGTTCGGCACGTTCGAGCCCGAGGTGAAAGACGAGAAGATCCGCTACGGCATCGTCAAGCAGCTCGGCAGCTTCAACCTGCTGTGGGCGGTGTTCCACGAATGGATCGGCATCGCGCAGGACATTTGGCGCGCGCCATGGGGCAGCAAGCTCGGCTATCTGCTGCGCCAACCCGGCTGGACTCACGACGGCAGCCGCGAGACCAGCGACCAGATCCGCGCTGCATGGCTGGCACGACAGGCTTCGGACGCCAAACCCGTTTCATTCGAAAACCCGATTGCGGGCGAGGCCGAGGCTGCCTAACCTCTCGAATCGAGAGGAGATATCATGGATGAATTCGACGTAGTCGTCGTCGGCGGCGGTAGCGGAGGCAGCGCGGTCGCAGGCCGGCTGGCAGAAGCTGGTAAGCGCGTGTGCCTGCTGGAGGCCGGGGGGCGCAACAATACTGCCCTGATCAAGACGCCGGGCTTCATGCCCTTTCTCACCGACAAGTCGAATTATCGCTACGAGACGGTGCCGCAGAAAGGGCTGAACGGGCGCACCGGCTACCAGCCGCGCGGACGCGGGCTCGGCGGATCCTCGGCGATCAACGCCATGGTCTACATCCGCGGCAATAGCTGGGATTACGACAATTGGGCTGCGCTCGGCTGCTCCGGCTGGAGCTACGACGACGTGCTCCCCTATTTCAAACGCGCCGAGCACAATGTGCGGGGTGAGGACGAATTTCACGGCGACGATGGCCCGCTGTGGGTGAGCGACCAGAAATGGCCGAACCCGGGCAGCCTCGCATTCGTCGAGGCCGCGGCGCAGCTGCAATTGCCGCGCAACAACGATTTCAATGGAGCCACCCAAGCAGGGTTCGGCCTCTACCAAGTAACGCAAAAGGATGGCGAACGCTGGTCCGCCGCGCGCGCCTATGTCGAGCCGAAGCGTAAATCGAAGAACCTCGACATCCGTATCGGCGTCACCGTCCAGCGGCTGGAGATCACCGACGGGCGCGTCACCGGCGTTACCTATTCGGTGGGCGGGAAGGAGCGCACCGTCTCGGCGCGCGGAGCCGTGGTGCTTTCGGCCGGAGCGTTCAACTCGCCGCAGATCCTGATGCTGTCGGGCATTGGCCCGGCGGTGCATCTTCGCGAGCACGGGATCGAGGTGAAGCTGGACAAGCCCGCTGTCGGGTCGGACCTGCAGGACCATATCGACTACGTCTCCAGCTGGGAAACGCAGAGCAAGGACTTCATCGGCGACAGCCTGGCAGGCACCGTGCGCATGGCCAAGGCCATCGTCGAGCACCGGCGCAAGCGCACCGGCATCATGACCACGCCCTACGCCGAAGCCGGCGGGTTCTGGAAGGTCATGCCCGATGCACCTGCGCCCGATATCCAGTGGCACTTCGTACCCGCCATGCTGGAGGATCACGGGCGCGAGAAAGTGAAAGGCCACGGCTTTTCGCTCCACGCCTGCGTCTTGCGGCCCGAAAGCCGGGGCACCGTGCGCCTCGACAGCCGCGAGGCGAGCCATGCCCCGCGGATCGACCCGAATTTCCTCGACGACGACCGCGACATTGCGACCTTGCGCGAAGGCGTGCGGCTGTCGCACCGGATCGCATCCTCGCCGAGCCTTGCGCGCTACGAGCCGAAGGATCGCTACGCTATCGACCTGGACGACGATGCGCAGCTCGACGAGCTGATCCGCAGCCGCGCCGACACCGTCTATCACCCGGTCGGCACCTGCCGCATGGGCGCAGATGCGGATGCGGTAGTCGATCCGACGCTGAAAGCGCGCGGGATCGACGGGCTCTACATCGCCGATGCCAGCATCATGCCACGTCTCGTCAGCGGCAACACCAACGCGCCGAGCATCATGATCGGCGAACGCTGCGCCGACTTCGTGAAGGACGCGCTGGCTGCCTGATCCGAAAGCATGGGCGAAAGCGCTCAAGCGCGACGTGATCGCGCTCTACATCCCCGCGCGCGACCGGCGCACCCCGCTGGCCGCGCGCCTGCTGGCGCTGGCGGTCGCGGGTTATGCGCTGACCCCGATCGACCTGATTCCAGACTTTATTCCCGTGCTCGGCCTGCTCGACGACGTCATCCTCGTGCTGGTCGGCATCTGGCTGGTGCTCAAACTGGTCTCCGCCAACCTCATGTGCGAATATCGCACTGCGGCCAGTGAGATGGCCGAGCGACCCAGCTCGCGAACCGCGGCAGTGCCCATCATTGCGCTCTGGCTGTTTGTCGCCGCCCTCGCAGGGCTATGGCTGCTGCCATGAAGAGAAGGGCCGGAGATCGCTCCCCGGCCCTTCCCGCTTTTCAAGCCCGATCAGAAGCTCTGGCGGGCAGTAATGCCGAAGGTCCGCGGCGTGCCGACCTGATAGCCTAGTCGCGCCCGCCCACCGCGCTCGCGGTCGAAGCTGAGCAGTGCATTCTCGTCGAGCAGGTTGTTCACATAGACGACCAGCGAGAAGCCGGAGTCGAAATCGACGCCAGCGTTGAGATTCACCAGATCGTAGGACGGCAAGAGCAGATCGACCGTTGTCGATGCGTCTGCCGGTGCTCCAAGGAACGGCAAGCCATGCACGAAGGTGCGCGGATTGTTTTCCTGGTCCGCCGGCTGGGTGTAGCGATTGCCGACATGGCTGTAGGATGCCGCGACATAGGCATCCGCCGTGGCCGAAACCGGGAATTCGTAGCTGCCCGAGACCGAAAGCTGGAATTCCGGAACCGACGGCAGACGATTGCCCTCGCGAATGCCGGTGGCGGTGGCCAGCGGTTCGGGCAATGTGGAATCGAATTCCGCTTCGATCAGGCTGCCGGAGAAGACGAAGTCCAGCCCCGGAGTGGGCGAGAAGCCGACTTCCGCCTCCACACCCATCGAGTGGGCATCCGGCACGTTGAAGACGACGCGTGAAGAGCAGCTGCCCGCATCGAGCGTGACCTGCAGGTCGCTGATGTCGTTATAGAAACCCGCGACATTGGCATAGAACCCGCGCCCCTGCGCCTTCGCACCGACTTCGTAGTTCCACAGGCTCTCGTCGTCATAGCTCTGGAAGGAGCCGAACAGCGCTTCATCGTCCGGCGAACAGAGCGTAACGTTGAGCGGATCGTTCACGCCACCGAGGCGGAAGCCCTTCGATGCCTGTGCGTTGAGCGTCAGCGTGTCGTTGACGTCGTAGCTGAGCAGAACACGCGGGCTTACACCGTCCGATTTCGTCGTATCTGCCGCATTGTCGCCATTGGCGAACAGGCCGCCCGAGACGAAGCGGCGGCTTTCCTCGAAATCGTAATAACGCGCCCCGACCGTCACATCGAAAGCATCGGTGATGGCGTAGGTCGCTTCGCCGAAAATGGCGATCTGCTCCAGTTCGTAGGGAATGTCCGCATTGTAGGGCGAATCGAGGTTCGGGAAACCATTGGCGACTGCTGCCGAGGTTCCCGCGCCAAGCGTAGCATCGGTAGCCGCCGCGTAGCCCGGTGTCGGCAGGCGCTGGCGGTAGAAGCGGTCGGTGCTCGAATAGAACCCGCCGACAACCCATTGGAAAGGTCCGTTACCATTGGACGACAGCCGCAGCTCCTGCGTGATCGCGTTCACATCGGTCGTATCGCGCAAGTTCGACGGCAGGTTGATCGCAGCGGTGGGATAGCCGAGATCGACCGAAACCGATCCGCTCAGCGCGCTGGCATCGCGGCTCACCAGGATATCGCGATTGGTGTACGAGCTGACCGAGGTCAACGTGACCGCGCCGAGTTCCGCCTCGACCACGAGGTCAGCGATCAGTGTTTCGTCCTCGAACGCCTCGCGCAGTTTCAGATACTGCTCGCGCTCGTCGAAGACGGTCGGATCGGCCTGGTCGGGGTTGGCGTAGAGATTCCAGATCTCCTGCCGGTTGAAGCCGTCCGCGGCGATCTTCTGATATATGAAGCGCGGGGTGATGCTGAAGCCTTCTCCGGTGTCGATGGTCAGCGCGAGGCGGCCGCCATAGCGTTCGCCGCCATTGATGTCCTCGCCGCCCGCCGGGCCGATCGCATCGATGAAGCCGCCGTACTGCGTGTAATAGCCGACGGCGCGGATGGCCGCGCGTTCGCCGAGCGGGAGGTTGACCATCCCCTTGGCGTGCCAGCCGAGATCGTCCCCGTCGACGAGGTTCACATTGCCCTCGACAAGGCCTTCGGTCACTCCGACCAGCGGCTGGTTGGTGATGTAACGGATCGTGCCGCCGACGCTGCCCGAGCCGAACAGCGTGCCTTGCGGACCGCGCAGCGTTTCGACGCGATTGAGGTCGAAGAGGTCGAGATCGGGCGTGAACAGCGAGAGCGAAATCACGCTTTCATCGAGATAGACGCCGACCTGCTCCTTCACGCCCGGCTGGTCGCGCACGACCTGCCCGGCGGAAACGCCGCGCACCGAAACCTGGCTCTGGCCCGGTCCGAGGTTCTAAACCGAAAGGCCGGCAACGTTGCGTGACAGATCTTCCAGATTGCCCGCGCCCGATTTCTGGATGTCTTCCTGCGTCTGCGCATTGATCGAGAACGGGACGTCCTGGATCGTCGAATCGCGCTTCGTCGCGGTCACGATGATGACGTCTTCGTCGCCTTCGACTTGCTCCGCGACCTGTGCGGTCGCCGGGCTCGCGATCGCGACGAGGCCGCAGCCTGCGAGCAGCGACGCAGCGCGGCTGAACCTGTGCGTGAAGATAGCTTGCATAATCCGTCTCCTCCTGCGTGCGGGCGTTTTCGGCCCTGCAACAACAAGCGGGATGAATCCGGGAGGGAGACTTATCAATAGTTACAATGTGCGAGCACCCATTTCGCGAATACTGCGTAGCAATCGAGTCACATCGGCGTGGCGCGAAAAAAAGAGGCCGGAGAATGATCTCCGGCCCTTGAAGGCTCATGTTCGCAGGAGGAACATCGTTTGGCGGGGCCACCTCCGAGAGGAGAGGAGAGAGAAGAGGCGGCCCCGCCTAACTTGGTATCAATTGTAGGCCCGCTCCCCGTGTTCGGAGATGTCGAGGCCGTCGACTTCGGCTTCTTCGGTGACCCTGAGGCCGAGCAGCATCTTGACGACCAGTCCGACGACCAGGGTCCCGATACCGGCCCATACAATCGTCACGAGTACGCTGTAGATCTGGACCCAGAGCTGGACGCCGAGTGCGGTCGAGCCGTCGCCCGGACCGGCGAGGAACGGCTGGTAGACTACAGCCGTGCCGATCGCGCCGACGATGCCGCCAATACCGTGGATGCCGAAGGCGTCGAGGCTGTCGTCATAGCCGAGCTTGGCCTTGATCTTCGCCACGAAGACGTAGCAGACGGCCGAGCTGACGATGCCGAGCAGGATCGCGCCGAAGGGACCGCTGTTACCCGCTGCAGGCGTCACGGCGACGAGGCCGGCGATGACGCCCGAGCAGAAGCCGAGAGCCGAGCCCTTGTGCCCTGCCAGCTTCTCGATCACCATCCACGTCAGCGCACCAGCCGCCGTGGCGACGAAGGTGTTGATCATGGCGAGGCCAGCCGAAGCATCCGCCTCGAGCGCCGAGCCGGCGTTGAAACCGAACCAGCCCACCCACAGGAGGCCCGTGCCGACCATGGTCAGCGTCAGGCTGTGCGGGGGCATCGGTTCTGCGGGATAGCCGCGGCGCTTGCCGAGAAGGTAGGCGAGCACGAGACCCGAAACGCCGGCGTTGATGTGGACCACGGTACCGCCCGCAAAGTCGAGCGCGCCGTCTTCGAACAGCAGCCCGCCACCGGCCCAGACCATGTGGGCGATCGGGAAATAGACGATCGTCAGCCACAGCGGCACGAACAGCATGACGGCGCTGAACTTCATCCGCTCTGCCGTCGCGCCCAGGATGAGCGCTGCAGTAATGGCCGCGAAGGTCATCTGGAAGCTGATGAACACGAATTCGCTGATCACCTCGTCGGTGAAGGTCGCGGCCGTGCTCGATGCGTCGGTCTGCGCCAGGAAGAGATTGCCCCAGCTGAAGAACGCATTGCCTTCCGGACCGAAGGCCGTGGAATAGCCCCATATCACCCAGGCGAGCATCGCCAGCGAGGCGGTCGCGCCGATCTGGGTCATGGTAGAGAGCATGTTCTTGGAGCGGGTGAGGCCGCCGTAGAACAGCGCGAGGCCTGGCAGGATCATCAGCATGACCAAGACGGTCGCGGTCATCATCCAGGCATTGTTGCCGGGATTGGGCACGGCTGCAGCGGCCTCCGCGACCGCGACGGGTGCCTGAAGCCCCGGATCTTGCGCGAATGCCGCAACCGGCGCGAGAAGCGCGAGGCCGATGGCGCCCACGCGGGAAAGAGTGCGAAGCATGGTTGGTTCCTTCATCGTCGTCACAGCGCGGTATCGCCGGTTTCGCCGGTGCGGATGCGGGTGGCGCTGGCAAGGTCGAAGACGAAGATCTTCCCGTCGCCGATCGCCTCGCTGCTGGCGGTTTGCTGGATGGTTTCGACCACTTGCGGCGCGAGGTCGTCGCTGGTCGCAATTTCCAGCTTCACTTTGGGCAGCATGTTGGTCGAATATTCGGCGCCGCGATAAATCTCGGTCTGCCCCTTCTGGCGCCCGAAGCCCTTGACTTCGGACACGGTCATTCCGGCCACACCCACCGCGCCGAGCGCTTCGCGCACTTCGTCGAGCTTGTATGGCTTGATGACGGCGATGATGAATTTCACGCGTTCACCCCCTGCTGGCTATCCACCGGCCCCGATGCCGGCTCTCGCAGGTGCAGCATGAAGCGTGCCAAACAGAATTGTGAAGGCCACGGGCCGCAGGTGCGAGGCCCAAAAACAGCTGGTCTGCCTAAATTATAATCGGCTGATTATTTTGTGTGCAGTTTCAGCCGCGCAATGATCGGGAGGTGATCCGATGCTATCGCAGCCAGGGAAGTGTGATGCACCTTCGTGTCGACGCATTCCCAGTGGCGCGTGGCGGCGATCCGGTCGAGCGTCGCGATCGGCTGTCGGCTCGGGTAGCTTCGGCCCGGCGTGACCAGCTGCCAGTTCTTGCCGAATTCCCGCATGGCGCCGGTATTGCGGCCCCACTGGTTGAAATCGCCGAGGATGACCGAGGGCAAATCGCGCTTGCAGGCCTCGACATAGGTCAGGAGCGAGCGGATCTGGTCGCGGCGGCGCAGGCCGGAAAGGTCTAGATGCGTGCCGATCACGCGCAGCAGCTTGCCGTCCACCGCGATTTCTCCGCACGCCGCGCCCCGCGGCTCGAGGGTCGGAATGTCGAGCGCGTGACTGGCAACGATCTCCACATCCCGCCTGACCAGCAGCGCGTTGCCGTGCCATCCGATGCTGCGCGGCCGTCGCGCAACCTCGACCACCCGCCATCTGGTATCGTCGAGGGCTGCGCGCGGCAGCACTGTCGCCCGGTCGCCGATGCGCCGGTCCGCTTCCTGCAACGCGATGATATCGGCGTCCATCTCGTGCAGTACCGAGAGAATACGCTCGGGATCGCGCCTGCGATCGAGGCCGACCGCTTTATGGATATTGTAGCTGGCGAAAGTGAGGTGCACCATCGATCAACGCAAACGGTGCTGCGATGGTGCCATCGTCAGAGGAAATCCTTGAGCGTCGCCATGAACCGGTCGAACTGGTCGTGGTGGAGCCAGTGTCCGGCATTTGCGAACTCGATCACCTCGGCATGGGCGAAATGGTCGAGCCGCCCGTCGCCTTCTGGATTGGAGGCCCAGCTGTCGGCGCCGTAGAGCAGCAGGGTAGGCGCAGTGATCGCGGCCCAGGTCTGGTGGAGAAACTCGTCGGCAATGTCCTCGACCGGCCAGACATTGAGGTGCGGATCGAACTTCCAGCTATAGGTACCGTCCTCGTTGCGATTGACGCCGTGGATGGTGAGGTGCCGGGCCTGGCTCTCTGTGAGGTAGCTGTTCTCCTCGATCATCCGCGCGAAGGCGGCTTCGATACTTTCGTATTTGCGCGGGGAGCGTCCGGACGCAGCGCGCTTCTTGCCGATCCACTCGTTCAGCCGCTCGGGATAGGGCTTTGCACGCATCTCCTCCTGCCGCTTGGGGCTGGGGCCGAGGCCTTCGATGGCAACGATCTTTGTGACCATGTCGGGAAAGGTACCCGCATAGCGCAGCGAGACGTTCCCGCCCATCGAGTGGCTGACGATGGTCACCGGACCGACCCCGAGCTGATGGATTAGCTGGGCAAGATCATAGACCATGTCACCGGCGGAATAGTTGCCGTCGGAAACCCAGTCGGAATCGCCGTGCCCGCGGTGGTCCATCGCCACGACGTGCCAATCCTGGCACAGTTCTTCCGCCACCCAGTCCCAGCTGCGCGCATGGTCTCGCCCGCCATGGACCAGCACCAGCGGCGGCTTCCCCCGATTGCCCCAGTCGAGATAGTTGAGGCGCAGGCGCTGCGAAATGAAGGTCTGGGAGGTCGGGCCGGGAATGGTCATGTGCGGGCTTTGCGACAAGCCCCGCACAGTTTCAACCTCAACGCTCCTTCGTGGCGGAGAAGGTCAGGTCCGGGTTCTTCTCTTCCTGATAATTCACGTCCCACGGGCTCTTGGCCATGAAGACCAGATCGCCATCCCGGTCGCGGGCAAGATTGGCGCGGTTGAATTTCTCGAATTCGTCCATCGCCTTGTCGTCGCCCTTGACCCAGCGTGCCGTGGCGAAGGGCGAGGGCTCGAGATTGGCCTTTACCTTGTACTCCGCCTCCATGCGCGAGATCAGCACCTCCAGCTGCAGCTGGCCGACCACGCCGACGATGTGCTGTGCGCCCAGCTCGGGATAGAAGACCTGGATCACGCCTTCCTCGGAAAGATCGTCGAGCGCTTTGCGTAGCTGCTTGGTCTTGGTGGGATCGGCCAGCACCACGCGGCGCAGGATTTCCGGCGCGAAGTTCGGCAGGCCGGTGAAGCGCACGTCGTTCTTCTCGGACAGCGTATCGCCGACGCGCAGCGTGCCGTGGTTCGGAATACCGATGATGTCGCCCGCGAAGGCCGTGTCCGCGATCTCGCGATCCTGCGCGAAGAACAGGATCGGCGAGTGAACCGCGATCGGCTTGCCAAGCCCGCTCGGCGTCAGCTTCATGCCGCGTTTGAATGTGCCCGAAACCTGCCGCATAAAAGCGATCCGGTCGCGGTGGTTGGGGTCCATGTTTGCCTGCACCTTGAAGATGAAGCCGGTGACCTCGTCGCGTTCGGGGCTAATCTGCTCCTCACCAGCCGGCTGAGGGCGCGGCGGCGGGGCCCATTTGGCGATCGCCTCGATCAGCTCCTCGACCCCGAAATTCTTGAGCGCGGAGCCGAAGAACACCGGTGTCAGATCGCCATTGCGATAGGCTTCGAGGTCGAATTCGGGGTAGCCGATCTTCGTCAGCTCGATCTCTTCCTCGAGCTCCTCAGGCAGATCGCCCAGCGGCTCGCGCTTGCCGAGGAACTCCTTGCTGCCGCCTTCCGGACGCGTGACCATGTCGGTTTCGAAATCGAGCACACCGGTGAACAGCCCGCCCATGCCGAGCGGCGCGTTCTGCGGGCTGACATCGAGCGCGAGCGCATCGGCCACCTCGTCGAGGATTTCGAACAGCGGCCGCCCTTCCCGGTCGACCTTGTTGACAAAGGTGATGATCGGGACGTTGCGCAGGCGGCAGACTTCGAACAGCTTGCGCGTCTGGCTCTCGATCCCCTTCGCGACGTCGATCACCATGATGGCGGAATCGACTGCCGTCAGCGTGCGATAGGTGTCTTCGGAGAAATCCTCGTGCCCCGGCGTGTCGAGCAGGTTGAAGGTGATGACTTCGCCGTCGATCTCCTTCTCGAAGGTCATCACGCTGGAAGTGACCGAGATGCCGCGCTGCTGCTCGATCTTCATCCAGTCCGACCGCGCCCGCCGCGCCGCACCGCGCGCCTTGACCTCGCCCGCGAGATGGATCGCCCCGCCCTGCAGCAGCAGCTTTTCGGTGAGCGTTGTCTTACCCGCGTCGGGGTGCGAAATGATCGCAAAGGTGCGGCGATTTGAGGTCATCGGCTTTTCTTACTTGTCAAAATCGAACCCCGAACTGCTCATGCTGAGCCTGTCGAAGCATAGTCGCAGCGTTGCACCAAACCCCTCGACAGGCTCAGGGTGAGCGGGCCTTGGTGGCTAACTCTCCCGCGCCACGCGGAAGCCGGCGAAATCCTGGCTCACTGGCATCAGCTCGATACGGTTGATATTGAGGTGCGGCGGCAGCTCGGTGACCCATAGGATGGTGTTCGCGATGTCCTCGCCCGTCATCGGGTCGGAGCCGCGATAGAGATCGTCGCTGGCCTGCTGGCTGCCGGTGCGAACGAGCGTGAACTCGGTCTCGACCATGCCCGGCTCGATGCTCGTCACGCGCACGCCGGTGCCATGGAGGTCGGCGCGCAGGGCCAGCGTGAAATGGTTCGCGAAGGCCTTGGACCCGGCATAGACATTGCCGCCCGGATAGACATAGCTCCCCGCGACCGAGCCGATCGCGATGATCGCGCCCTTGCGCTCGATCAGCACGGGCAGCAGCTTGCGCGTCAGCTTGACCATGGCCGTCACATTGGTGTCGATCATGGTCTGCCAGTCGTCGAGGTTCGCCTCCTGCGCGGGCGAGAGGCCCTGCGCAAGACCGGCGTTGTTCACCAGCAGGTCGATGCCGGCGAAGTCTTCGGGCAGGTCAGCGATGGCGGCATCCATTGCTGTCTCGTCGCGCACATCGAAGACGCAGGGGTGGATTGTGTCCGCCCCCAGTTCCGCAACCAGCGCATCGAGTCGTTCCTTGCGGCGTCCCGTCGCCACACAACGCCAGCCCCTGGCGACCAGTGCACGAACGGTGGCCTCGCCAATGCCCGCGGTAGCGCCGGTAACGAAAGCCGTCTTGGTCATCCGCGTAGCTCCGCGCCCTGCTTGGCGGCGGCGTTCACCACCTTGTCCGAGATTGCCTTGATCTCCTCGTCGGTGAAGCTCTTCTCGCCCGGCTGGAGCACGACTTCGACCGCGACCGATTTCCTGCCTTCGGGCACACCCTGCCCGGCGAAGACGTCGAACACGCGCGCTGATACGATCGCCTGCTTGTCCGCGCTCTTCACCGCACGCACGAGGTCGGCGGCGGCGAGATCGGCGGGGACAAGGAACGCGAAGTCGCGCGTGATCGCCTGCAGTGCGGGCGGCGTATAGGTCGGACGCGCGAAACCGCTTCCGCCCTTCTTCGTCGGGATCGAATCGAGGAAAATCTCAACGGCGACCACCGGGCCGTCCACGTCGAAGCCCTTGAGCGTCTTCGGATGCAGCGCGCCGAAACGAGCCAACACGTTCTTCGGGCCGAGCCGCAGCGTGGCGGACTGGCCAGGGTGGAACTGGTCACCAGCCTCAGCCATGACCATCAGATTGTCGACCGGCGCACCGGCAGCTTCGAGCAGGGCGAGCGCTTCGGCCTTGGCATCAAAAGCGTCGAACTGACTTGCCTTGCCCTGCGCCCATCCCCGCGGTGTCTTCTCGCCTGCGAGCACAACGCCGAGCGTCGGCTTCTCATCGCTCGCGCCGTCCGGCCCCCGGAAATAGCGCCTTCCGATTTCGAACAGGCGCGTACCCGGCGCGCCGCGATCGGCATTGCGCTTGGCCGCGGCGAGCAGGCCGGGGATAAGCGAGGGGCGCATGGCCTTCATTTCCTCGCTAATCGGATTCTCGAGCACCCACAATTGCGCGCCGTCCGCGAAATGCTCGGCGTCGGCGGTGGGGAGGAAAGACCAGGTCACCGCCTCGTTCAGCCCGCGCGCAGCCGCTGCGCGGCGCAGCTTGCGCTCAAGCTTCTGCAGCGGCGAAGCGGTCGGTTGCGCGACCCCGTCGGCACGCGGCAGGGGCACGCTGGCGACCTTGTCGAGGCCATGGATACGGACCACTTCCTCGACCAGATCGGCCGGGCCTTCGATGTCATGGCGACGCGGCGGGCAGGTAACCTGCCAGTCGCTCGAGACGACGAAGTCGAGTTCGGTCAGGATGCGACGCTGCTCGTCCTCGGCCACGTCGACGCCGCCCAAGCGGCTCGTCAGTGCGGGATCGAACGGCACCACCATCGACTCGACCGGCGGCTTTCCGGCGCGCGTCGCCTCGGTCGGCGTGCCGCCGCAGGTTTGCGCGATCAGGTCTGTCAGCAGCGCAAGGCCATCGTCGAGAAAAGCGGGATCGACGCCGCGCTCGAACCGCGTACGCGCGTCGGACGCGAGGCCCAGCTTGCGACCCGTCACACCGATGCGCTCGGGATCGAAATAGGCGATCTCGAGCAATACGTCGGTCGTGCCTTCGGTCGCGCCCGAATGCTCGCCGCCCATGATCCCGCCGATGTCGTGCACGCCGGCATCATCGGCGATAACCGTCATCGTGTCATCGAGCGTGTAGGTCTTCTCGTTCAGTGCCTCCATCGTCTCGCCATCTTGGGCGCGACGCGCGACGATAGGGCCGGACAGCCTGGCGACATCGTAGACATGCGCCGGACGGCCGCAGGCGAGCATGAGATAATTCGTGCAATCCACCAGAGCGCTGATCGGGCGCTGACCCGCTGCCTTCAGGCGGCGCTGCATCCATTCCGGCGACGGCTTGGTGTTGTCGACTCCGCGGATGACGCGGCCATAAAACGCCGGGCAGCCCTCGGGATCGTCGGTGCGGATCTCGACCGGGCACGGGCCCTCGCCGTCGATGGTCGGGACCTCGACAGGTTTGAACGTGCCGAGCCCCCCGGCAGCGAGATCGCGCGCGATGCCCATCACGCCCATGCAATCGGGCCGGTTGGGCGTGATCGCGACGTCGAACACGGGCGAGGCGTCGCTGTAATCGGCGAAGCTATCCCCGACTGGCGCATCGTCGGGCAGTTCGATGATGCCGTCATGCTCGTCGCCGAGCTCGAGTTCGCGCACCGAGCACATCATGCCATTGCTTTCGACGCCGCGGATCGCGCTCTTGCGCAATTCCATGCCGTTCGCGGGGACAACCGCGCCGGGCAGGCCGAGCACGCCCTTCATACCGCTGCGCGCATTGGGCGCGCCGCAGACGACCTGGAGCGGCTCGCCGTCACCAGTGTCGACGCTGAGCACCTGCAGCTTGTCGGCATCGGGATGCTTTTCCGCCGTCAGAACCTTCGCGACACGGAAACCGGCGAGCTTGTCGGCGGGGTCTTCGATCCCTTCGACCTCATGGCCGATCCGGTTCAGCGCAGCCGCGATCTCCGCCACCGAAGCATCGGTGTCGAGGAAGTGCTTCAGCCATCCGAGCGAGAACTTCATGCGCGCGCTCCTACGCCGGCGGACAGGGTAGGCTGGTCGAAGGGCGAGAAGCCGTAATGCTCCGCCCAGCGATAATCGCCGTCGAAGAAGGCGCGCAGGTCGTCCATGCCGTATTTGAGCATCGCCAAGCGATCGACGCCGAGGCCCCAGGCGAAGCCCGAATAGACGTCCGGATCGACGCCCGCGAACTCCAGCACACGGCGATTGACCATGCCGCTGCCGAGCAGCTCCATCCAGCCGTGGCCGGGAGCATCGCCATCACCGCCCAGAACGCGGCGACCATTCACATCCTGCCAGCCGACATCGACTTCGACCGACGGTTCGGTGAAGGGGAAGTAGCTCGGGCGCAGGCGCAGCACGATATCGTCGCGCTCGAAGAAGGCCTTGAGAAAAGTCTCCAGCGTCCACTTCAAGTGGCCCAGGTGGATGCCCTTGTCGATCACGAGACCTTCGACCTGATGGAACATCGGCGTGTGCGTCGCGTCGCTGTCACTGCGGTAGACGCGGCCCGGTGCGATGATGCGGATCGGCGCACCCTGCTCGGCCATGGAGCGGATCTGGACGGGCGAGGTATGCGTGCGGAGAAGCATCCGCCGTCCCTCCGCATCCATATCTGGGAAATAGAACGTATCGTGCATCGCACGCGCGGGATGCGTTTCCGCCATGTTAAGCGCGGTGAAATTGTGCCAGTCGTCCTCGATCTCCGGCCCGGTGGCGACGGTAAAGCCGAGGTCCGCAAAAATCTCCGCCAGCTCGTCCATCACCTGGCTCACGGGGTGGACCGAACCCTTCGGCGTTGCGGGTGCAGGCAGCGTCAGGTCGAGCACCTCGCTCGCCAGCCTTGCTTCCAGTTCAGCGTCGTCGAGCCGCTCCTTCTTCGCAGCCAGCGCATCGGCTACCTCGCCGCGCAGGCCCTGGATCTTGGGCGCTTCGGTCTGGCGCTCCTCCGGAGTCATCTTGCCGAGCGTTTTCATCAGGCCCGAAATGGAGCCTTGCTTGCCGAGGAATTCGACCCGCAAAGCCTCCAGCGCAGCGGCATTCTGGGCGTCCGCAATCCTGCCGAGCGCTTCGGTTTTGAGAGTTTCGAGATCGGTCATGGGTAGTGCGAAAAGGCCCCGGCAATAACGATGAACGCGCCCTCTAGCGCCTTCGGGCACCGTTCCCAAGCCCCGATTGCCGCACTACCCTAGCCGGTGCGAGGGGTGTGGAGCGCCTGCATCGCAACCCCCGCAGCCTTGCTCGTCACCCGCACCGCGGCCGACACGACAGGATGAGGACGTTTGGCGTATTGTCCCGGGGTCATGCCCATGATGTTGCGGAAGTCGCGAATGAAATGCGCCTGATCGGTATAGTGGCTGTCGAGGCTTTCGATCCAGCGCATAGATGGATCCATCATATAGCGACCCAGGCTGCGCAAGAAACGCTGGCGTCGCCGGAGCACCCCCGGCGGGAAGCCGAAATGGCGTTTGCAGAACCGTTCGATCGCCCGCACGTTCATCCCCGCCATGCTGGCCAGCTGTTCGGTCGGAATCGGTCTTCCGGAAGCAATCGCTAGGTGGATTGCGTGGATCGTGCCCTCGCCGTCAATCCTGTCACCCAGAAGCGCGCGAAACGTCGTGTCGAACAAGGTGATCACGCCGCTATCGTCCAGCGTCCCGGACAGGACTGTCTGGAACACGGCACGCAATGCGTCCAGGTGAGGGTAGCAGCCAAGATCGTCGAAGCGATTGGCAAAATCGCTGGCCGGCATGCCGATGAAGCGGGCCCACCCTGCAGGCGTGAGGCCGACCCCCCAATATTCTCCCGACGACACCTGGACATAAGTGCCGCGGTCGGTCGAGCCGCTCAGGATGATCGGAGGGACCGGTTGGGGCTCGCCCGGTCCGATAACGGCGCAATAGTGATCGGCAACGCCGGTGCGCAGGTTCGCCTCCTCCGGCGGCATCCATTCTTCCAGGATGCCGTCGGCCTCGATGCGCGTGCAGTAATAGCCCGAAAGGAATGGCGCCAGGTCAGGTGGAGGTCCGGCAACGAGCATCGCGACCTGATCGGTTGCTGTCTCGACAATTCTCGTGGGACGGTCATGCATGGGCGCCTCGAAGGCCGGCTGCCTGCCAAGTATTTTCAAGCTTTGCAAGGACTTGTTGGCGGTGGCTGCTTTGCGCCGGGCGGGTCAACCTTCCGGCGGTTTGTGCAACACCTGCATCGCTTCCCCCGCGATCGCCTTGCGGGCATGCGCGGCGGCTCCGAGCACGGGGTGAGGCTGTTTGGCATAGGCGCTCGGGCTCATGCCCATGAAACGCTTGAAGTCCCGCACGAAATGCGCCTGATCGTGATAGTGGCTGTCGAGCGTTTCGATCCATTTAAGCGAAGGGTCGAGCATGAACTGCGCGAGGCTGCGCAGGAACCGCTGACGCCGCAATAGGAGCTGTGGAGTGAAACCGAAGACGGATTTGGACAGACGCTCGAGCGTCCGAAGGCTCATGCCGGTCTTCGCTGCAAGATGCGAAACCGTGTGAACGCTCTTGTCCACCAAGGCACGTTCCAACCCGACGATGTCGGTGTCGCGGGACTGTGGGGAGAGCAACAGCGCGCGGATCGCGTCGGCCAGGCAATCCTTGAACGTCTGCGGATCGGCCGGCTCGATCGCGAGACATGCAGTAATCGGTGCCAGCCGTTCGAGTGCGCGCTCCTGCGATAGATCGGCGAAACGATCGGCATATTCGTCTGCCGGCTGGTCGAGGACCCGCGCCCAACCGAGCGGCAACAGTCCGATGCCCCAGCTCTGCGCCGACTCCGCGCGGAAGCGGGTTGCGCGGCTGGTCGGTCCGACCAGGATCGCTCGCGGCACGCGTTCCAGCCGCGCGTCACCGACCGAGGCTTCGATGTCGCCTTGCGTGATCAAGCGGATATTGGCCCACTCGGGATGCAGGGCATCCTCGATGGGCCCAGCCGGATCCGGGCTCACATCGAGCCGGTAGATGGTAGTTACGAAAGGGCGCAGGTCTTCGGGCGGCAGGTAAAAGCGCACTTTGACCGCGCTGCCGAGCGCAGAGCCGCTCATGCACGGGGTCCGTCTGCGTGCTGTATCGATGGCGTTCGGATCAGCATCGGTACGGGCAGTAGCAAAATGCGACCGCTTTGCGAAAAACTATCCTCGCCTGTCCAAGGACTGGACGGGTGATCCCCAGACCCTGCGCCGTTCGGCAGCGAAGGCACCGAGCACGGGATGCGGCATCGCCGCATACTCGCTCGGGCTCATACCAATGAAGGACTTGAATTCGTGAACGAAATGCGCCTGATCGTGATAGTGCCGATCGATCACCGAGGTCCATCTTCCGGGTTCGGTCAGGAAGGCACCCAATGTGCGTACCAAACGCTGCCGCCGCAGCAGCACGCGCGGACTAAAGCCGCAATGGCGTTTACACAGTCGCTCCAGCGTTCGCTTCGACAGGTTCAGCCTGTCGGCGAAATCTTCGACATGGGTAAGGTAGGGATCGGCCATCGCCTCCTGTATGGCGATAATCCTGTTGGCGTCTTTCGGCATGGGCGCCGCCGTTCGCAGGTGTTCGCACACTGACTCGAATTGCCGATCGAGGTCTCGCTCGGCGCCGCATAGCATTTCGCAAAGCGTGCTGAGCTTGGCGAACGCCTCTTCGGCCTCTCCGTCGAAAACCAGGTTCACAAAATCGGCCGCCTCCGCGCCCACATAGCGCGCCCAGCCCAGCGGACTGAGACCCATGCCCCACACTCGGCTCCGCCCGATCTCGAAGCGGGTCGGCTGTGCACTGGGCCCGGTTGCCTGGAAGCGTTGCGCCCCGGCGGACCGCAGCGCAGCCGAGTCCGGTCCCGCGACCGTATCGCTGAAAAAGCGCATGTTCGCCCACTCGGGCAGCAACATGTCGACCACTCGCTCGCCGGGCGGAAGATCGACAGTCATGAGATAGATAGTGGTAAAGCAGGGAGCGAGATCCGCCGGTGCGGCAAAGAATTGCACGTCGATCAGGCAATCGCTGGCCACTCGACACCTCCCTCCCTGTATCATTGTAGCGCCGCGGAAGCATTCGACAAGTTGGAACAAAAAAGGGCGCCCGACCGGACGCCCTTTCTCATATAAACAATCGCTTGAGGCGAAGTTTACGCCGGCAGCGCTTTTTTGGCCTGTTCGATGATCGCCTTGAAGGCCGCGCCTTCGTTCATGGCGAGATCGGCCATGACTTTACGGTCGAGCTCGATACCGGCCAGCTTCGTGCCGTGCATGAACTGCGAATAGGTCAAGCCTTCGGCGCGGACCGCGGCGTTGATACGCTGGATCCACAGGGCGCGGAAGTTGCGCTTCTTAACCTTACGGTCGCGATAGGCATACTGGCCGGCCTTTTCGACGGCCTGGCGCGCGACGCGGATGGTGTTCTTGCGGCGACCGCGATAGCCCTTGGCCTGGTCCAGAAGCCGCTTGTGCTTGGTGCGGGTGGTAACCCCGCGCTTGATACGTGGCATGCTGTTGTACTCCTAAAAAACGCAGACGGGCTTTAGTCGAGGCCGTAGGGGGCCCACTTCTTCACCGCTTTCCAGTCGTTTTCGGACAGGACGGTGGTGCCGCGGTTCTGGCGGATGTACTTGGCATTGTGGCTCATCAGGCGGTGGCGCTTGCCGGCCACGCCGTGCTTTACCTTGCCGGTCGCGGTGATCTTGAAGCGCTTCTTCACACCGCTCTTGGTCTTCAGCTTGGGCATTTTTATCTCCTTTGCAGAGACACGTCCGACCAGCCCTGGCAGCCCTTTCGGCCAGACCGGCGGTGATTCACGTGTCGGTGAAGGGCGCGCAGATAGCGATTCTGGGCGGAAATGCAAGCGCAGTCAGAAGTGCGTGACGTAGCCGCCATCGACGATGAGCGTGTGGCCGGTCACGTAGGACCCGTCCTGTGAAACCAGGAATGCCACTGCACCGGCAATCTCTTCGGGCTTGGCCCAGCGGCCGAGCGACGTGCGGCGCGCCAGGTGGTCGGCGATCTCGCTCGATCCCTCGAACCACTCCGCATTCGCCTCGGTCAGCACGAAGCCGGGGGCGACAGCGTTGACCGTGATGCCGTCCGGCCCGAGTTCCGCCGCGAGCGAGCGGGTGACGCCGTCCAGCCCCGCCTTGCTCGCTGTATAGGACGCATCGCCGCGCGCGATCTCGCTGGCGATGGAGGTCACGTTCACGATCCGCCCATATCCGCGCGCGCGCATCAGCGGCGCTACGCGCCGCGCCAGATCGAACGGCGCGACGAGATTGGTACGCAGCAGCCGCTCCATGTCGGCGCGTTCGATCTCGGCGAACCCGCGCCGGTCGCGTGCTCCGGCATTGTTGACGAGGATGTCGAGGCCGGTGGCATGCTCTATCTCTGCCAGAGCGGCGATGCAGGCGGCTTCATCGTCGAGATCGAAGGCAAGCACCCGCGCATCCCCATCGATGTTGTCTGTCGCCTCTTGGAGCGCCGTCCGATCTCGACCGCCCAGCCAGACAGTCGCACCCTCGGCCGCCAGCCGTCGCGCGATCTCCAGCCCCATGCCCCGTGCCGCGCCGGTCACCAGCGCGACCCTGCCGCGAAGTCTGCCCCCCAAGTCCATGTCAGTCTTCGTAGATCATCTTGCGTGTCATGCCACCATCGACATTAAGGTGCTGGCCGGTGATGAAGCCCGCGCCATGCAAATATTCGACGGCCTCCGCGATGTCCTGCGGCGTGCCGACTCGTCCAGCAGGATGCTGGTCGCAGTCCTTTTCGCGGTGGTTCGCTTCGCGTCGTTCGCCTGTCTTCTGCCATGGTCCCGTCTCGATCCAGCCGGGCCGGATGGCATTGATGCGGATTTCGGGGCCGAGCGAGACTGCCATTGCATGGGTCAGCGCATCCAGCCCGCCCTTGGCCGAGGCGTAGGCGAAACATTCCGGCTCGCTCATCACCGCGCGCGTGCTGGAGATATTGACGATGCTCGCCCCGGTCTCGGCGCGGCGGAGCAGTTGCACGGCGGCGCGGCTACAAAGGAAAGCGGCCGTCAGGCTCGCATCTATCCAGGCTTGCCAGTCGGAGAGGGCGAGGCCCTCCAGCGGCCCGCAATAGGGATCGGCGATCCCAGCATTGTTGACGAGGCAATCGAGCGCTGCGCCATCGAGCCAATCCTCGATCCGCGCGAAACTGCGCGTCACATCGCCTTCCTTGCCGACATCGCACGTCAGCAGCAGCGCAGATTCGCGCGGCAGGGCCGACCGCAGTTCGGCCAGAGCTTCGGCATCCTTGTCGAGGCCGATGACATGCCAGCCAGCTCCGTGAAAATGCATCAGGGTCGCCCGGCCGATGCCCGCGCCCGCTCCGGTTACGCAAATCGTTTTCATTGTGGCGGAACGTGCCGCGCCTCGCTCAGTGCCCGTGGTTGCTATCAATCCCGCCCATCGCTTCGAGCACATCCTCCAGGCGGGCGGGTTCGCCAAGCGCCAGCACGCGACCATCGCTGTTCGCGTCGAGCGGATTGCCCTGCCAGTCGCTCATCGTTCCGCCGGCGCCCTCGACGACGGGCACCAGGGCGGCGAAATCATACAGCTTGAGCCCGCTTTCGATGACGATGTCGAGATGGCCCGCTGCAAGCAGGCCGTAATTGTAGCAGTCCCCGCCATATACCGGCCAGGGACGCTGCGGATAGGCTTTGGCCACCACCCGCAGATAGGCGTCCACGTCGTCCTCAGCGAAGGCATGCGGGCTGGTGGTGGCGATCGACGCGCCTTCCAGCGCGCGGCATCGGCGTGTGCTTACAGGTTTGCCGTTGAACGTCGTCGGCTGTCCGATAGCGCCTACCCAGCGCTCCCCCAAGATCGGCTGGTCGATGATTCCAAGGACCGGCCACCCGTCCTGCAACAGCGCAATCAGCGTCCCGAAAATCGGCCGGCCGGCGACGAAGCTTTGCGTCCCGTCGATCGGGTCGAGCACCCATTGCCGCGCCGCGCCTTCGCGCACGCTGCCGTATTCCTCGCCGATAATGCCGTCATCCGCGCGTTCGGCTTCCAGCAGGGAACGCATGGCGGCCTCGGCGGCGCGGTCCGCTTCGGTAACGGCGGAGTGATCTTCCTTCTGCTCCGCCTGCCAGTCGCCGCGGAACAGGGGCCGGATCGCGTCCCCGGCGGCGTCGGCGAGACGCTGCGCGAGCGTTATGTCTTCTTGCATGTCCATGCCGCGCCTTCGCAATGCCCGCCACGGCGGTCAAGCGGCGCGTTCGGCGTCAGTCGAACAGTGAGCTGACCGAACTTTCGTCGGCGATCCGGCGCACCGCCTCGCCGATCAGCGGCGCGATGGTGAGGATACGGATCCGGCTGGAATCCTGCGCCGCGTCGGTCGCGCGGATGGTGTCGGTGATGACCAGTTCCTTCAGCGCCGAACCGTCGACGCGCGCCACGGCCCCGCCCGAGAGGACCCCGTGCGTGATATAGGCCGCGACCGAGCTGGCCCCCTGGTCGAGCAGCGCCTGTGCCGCGTTGCAGAGCGTGCCGCCCGAGTCGATGATGTCGTCGATCAGGATGCAGTGATTGCCCTTCACGTCGCCGATGATGTTCATCACCTCGCTCTCGCCGGGGCGGTCGCGGCGCTTGTCGACGATGGCGAGCGGCGCATTATCGAGCCGCTTGGCCAGCGCCCGTGCGCGCACCACGCCGCCGACATCGGGAGAGACCACCATCAGCGTCTGGTCGCCATAGCGCGCCTGAATATCGGCAGCCATGACGGGCGCGGCATAGAGGTTGTCGGTCGGGATATCGAAGAAACCCTGGATCTGGCCCGCGTGCAGGTCGACCGAAAGGACGCGGTCGGCGCCTGCCTCGGTGATGAGGTTCGCTACCAGCTTGGCCGAAATCGGCGTGCGGGGGCCGGGTTTCCTGTCCTGCCGCGCATAGCCGAAATAGGGCACCACCGCCGTGATCCGCCGCGCCGAGGCGCGCTTCAGCGCATCGATGCAGATTAGCAATTCCATGAGATTGTCGTTCGCTGGATAGCTGGTCGACTGGACGACGAAGACATCCTCGCCGCGCACGTTCTCGTGAATTTCGACGAAGATTTCCTCGTCCGCAAAGCGGCGCACTTGCGCATCGACGAGCGGCATCTCGAGATAGGCTGCAATCGCACGCGCAAGCGGCAGGTTCGAGTTGGCGGCCATGATCTTCATGCGATACGAATCCCCGTCGGCTGGCAGTGCCACTCGCCTAGCGGTCCGTCATGGGATTGCAACATGGGAAGGAGGGTTTTGAAGAGGCCAGGGTTTGCTGAGTGCTGGGTTTTGTATTTGTTTGGTGCGGGATTTTCGTTGCGTGCGCCTTCGACATCCGTCGAAGGCTTGCGGCACCGGCTCGCTCCCCCACCCGACCACCCATAGAATACCGTGCCGTGGGTGGTCGGGTGGGGGAGCGGGCCGGCACAGCGAGGTCAGGACGGATGTCCTGACCGCATCCAACAAGATTAACTCACCTTATGCTCGCCCTTGATCCAGCGCACCGTACCGCTGCTGGCGCGCATCACCACGCTTTCGGTCGTCATCGTTCCGCCCCGGCGATATTTCACACCTTCGAGCAGGCTGCCGCTGGTCACGCCGGTCGCGGCGAAGATGCAGTCGCCTTTGACGAGGTCGTCGCGCGTGTAGATGCGGTCGAAATCCTCGATGCCCCATTTGCGGGCGCGAGCCTTCTCGTCCTCGTTACGGAAGACGAGGCGGCCGTTGAACTGCCCGCCGACGCAGCGCAGCGCGGCCGCTGCCAGCACGCCCTCCGGCGCGCCGCCCTGGCCCATATACATGTCGATCGTGGTGTCCTCGTCGGTCACCGCAATTACGCCTGCGACGTCGCCATCACCGATAAGCACGACACCGCAGCCGATCGAACGCAGTTCCGCGATAAGGTCCGCATGACGCGGGCGGTCGAGCACGCAGACGATGATGTCGGCTGGCTTCACGCCCTTGGCGTCGGCTACCGCCGTGACGTTCTCGGTCGGGGTCTTGGCGAGGTCAATGATGCCGTCGGGATAGCCCGGCCCGACCGCGATCTTGTCCATGTAGACGTCCGGCGCGTTCAGCAGGCAGCCCTGAGCACTGGCAGCCAGCACGGCCAGCGAATTGGGGCCGGCCTTGGCGGTAATCGTCGTGCCTTCGAGCGGATCGAGCGCGATGTCGATCTTCGGGCCCTCGCCCGGCGCACCGCCGACCTTTTCGCCGATATAAAGCATGGGCGCTTCGTCGCGCTCGCCCTCGCCGATCACCACGGTGCCGTCCATATAGAGCGTGTCGAAGGCTTTGCGCATCGCTTCGACAGCGGCAGCATCGGCGGCCTTTTCGTCGCCGCGACCGATCAGCTTCGAAGCCGCGACCGCGGCCGCTTCGGTGACGCGGACCATTTCGAGCACGAGGATGCGGTCGAGCGGGTTGTCGGCGGGCGAGTTCATAAGCGGTTCAGTCCCTGATAGGTGTATCGGACCCGGAAGTCGGGCGGAGCTTCGATCATGCAATCGTATGCGCGAGCGCCCGATAGACAGGGAGCCATGCATTGTCGAGACGACTGGTCGTGCTGACACCGGTCCTGGTCGCATTCGCTCCCGGAGCCGCCCTTGCGCAGGGCACACAATCAAAAAGCCTCTCGGCAGACGAACGCGACTGCCAACGCAAACAGGAAGCGGCGCTTATCTCCGGCGAAATCGTGGTCTGCGGCGACCGGTCGGAAAATGACCGATATCGGCTCGACCCGCCGGGCGAGGCGCGCAAACGCTATGCAGAAGAGACCATGGATCGCGGCCTCGGCTTGGCCCCCGATTTCAAACCACCTCCCTGCCGACCGAGCCTCTTTACGTTTTGCCCCGAACTCGGTGGCGCAGGAGAACGCCCGGTCCTCGTCGATTTCGACTCCCTGCCCGAAGCACCAGAAGGATCGGACGCGGACCGGATCGCAAAAGGAGAGTTGCGGCAATGAGGGGTATGTGCATCGCCTCCGCCTTGGCTTTCCTCATGGCCACACCGCTCGCGGCGCAAGACAGTGAAGAGGCGCTGCCACCGCAGCGAGGCTCCCCTCCTGAACGGATCGATTTGCTTGCCGCAGCGCGCGAGGCCGATGAACCGCTCGAGGACTGTAGCGAGGAGCAGGAAGCTGCGCTTCTGTCCGGCGAGATCATCGTCTGCCGCAGCCGCAGCGACCTCGATGAGTATGGCTATGACAAGGAGCGGGCCGAACGTCGCTACGCCCGTGAGACGATGAACAAGGGCAACCCAAGCGCGCCCGATGTCTTCGGCATACCCGATCATGGCGTGGTCGCGGCCCGCGGCTGCTTTATCCCGCCATGCCCGCCCCCACCGGCCTATATCATCGATTTCGAGAGCCTGCCGGACGCGCCGCCAGGATCCGACGCCGATCGCATCGCGCGGGGATTGCCGCCGCTGGGGCGCGACGTCGCGACACCCGAAGCCGCGGCGAGGGCGCGGGCAGAGCAACTCGGTCTTCCGGAGCCGGAGATTGGTGAGGTCAGTCCCCCAGAATCGGCATCACCAGAGGATCTGCCGCAAGACTAGGCGATCCTTCGAGCAATTCGAGCGCGCCGGTCACGCAGCGCTCCGGCCCCTCGTGCGTAACCATTGCGACCTGTACCTCGCCGCCGTCATGATCACGGCCGCGCTGGATGAGGCTTTCGATGGATACTCCCGCATCGCGCATCGCGGCAGTGATTTCTGCGAGCACGCCCGGCCGGTCGGCCACGGTAAAGCGGATATAGTCGCGCCCCACGCGCTCGCCGGAATCGCCCTGCTCTGCCGTAACCAGCTGGCTGACGGGCACCGAGAACGGCGCTCCGGCCTGCCCGCGTGCGATGTCGATCAGGTCGGCAACTACGGCGCTGGCCGTGGGCTTGTCGCCCGCACCGGCTCCCTGAAACAGCAGGCGTCCTGAAAAATCGCCCTCTGCCACGACGGCATTGGTCGGTCCGGTCACCGCGGCAAGCGGGTGGCGGAAGGGGACGAGACACGGGCGCACGCGCTGGAGCAACCGTCCGGTCGCCTCGTCGCCGTTCTCCATACTGGCGATCCCGACAAGCCGCACGACATAGCCCAGGGCATCGGCCTGCGCGATATCGGTCGCGCTGACCTGGGTGATGCCACTGCACCGCACCGCTTCGAAATCGATGCGCGTGCCGAAGCCGATTGCGGCGAGGATCGCCAGCTTGTGCGCAGCGTCAACGCCTTCGATATCGAAGGTCGGATCGGCCTCGGCATAGCCCTTTTCCTGTGCCGCACTCAGCATCTCGCCGAAATCGGCACCGGTCCGCTCCATCTCCGACAGGATGTAATTGCAGGTGCCATTGAGGATGCCGTAGATCCGGGTGAGCGCATTGGCGGCCGTCCCTTCGCGCAGGCCCTTCACCACCGGAATGCCGCCCGCGACCGCCGCCTCGAAAGCGAAGGGCGCGGATTTGATCGCGGCCAGTTCGGCCAGCTCCATCCCGTGATGCGCCACCATCGCCTTGTTCGCGGTGACGAAGCCTTTGCCCGCATCGAGCGCGGAGCGGGCAAGCGTCAGCGCGGGTCCGTCCGATCCGCCGACCAGCTCGACCACGACATCGACATCGGCGCGGGTCGCCATCGCTTGCATGTCGTCGACCCAAGCGAAGCGAGACAGATCGACGCCGCGATCCTTGCCGCGCTCGCGCGCATTGACTGCGACGACTTCGATCGGCCGCCCCGCGCGGCGCTCCACGACGTCGCGATTGGCTTCGAGCAGGCGGATGACGCCGGTGCCGACCGTACCGAGGCCGGCGATCGCAAGGCGCAGCGGCTCAGCCATTGGTCGGGTGCGCCACGGTCGGGAGTGGAAAATCGGAGTAGAAGCTCATGCGCTGGCGACTAGCGCAACAGCGGGGCGCTTTGGAACCAGTTTGTCTTGCCCCGCGCCAAGGCGAAGCTGTGGGCCCTCAGCTCGGCGAACGTGTGCGCGGACAAGCGCCCAATTCCTCTATAACCAGCGCGTAGTCGCGCTCCGCCAATTCGCGGGCGCGGGGATCGCGCGAGATATTGGCTTCGTCCGGCAGCCCCGTCGGCAGGAAACAGGCGAGGCGATACCATTCGAGCGTGTCCCGGCGCGGCGGACGGGCGGCCTGGTCGACGATTTCGGTCCACGAAACGCCCCAGCGCGGTGCCTGGTTCGGCCGCCGCACGACGGTCACGGAAACCGGCCCGTCGTTCTCGGTATCGAGGAACAGCTGGGTTTCGGATTCGCCGACCAACGTCCCTTCGACTGCGAGCGCATCACGGACGCCGGTCACGCGTGGCGGGGCGCTTGGCGCAAGCAACGAAGCCAGGACCGACCGCAGGCTGTCGGCAAACGCGTCAGTATAGGGGAACTGTGCATCGGCCTCGACCAGCTGGATTTCGGCTGGTCGGCCGGGCACGGTGCGCGCGAACAGGACGACGTCCTGCTTCTTCAGTTTCGGCGCCTTGCCTTTCTCGTCCAGCGGAAGATCAACGAGGTAGCGCAGCGATTCGCCAACCGGAACATTCCCGGCGATCAGAGCTGTAGTCTCCGCTTCGATGTAAAGCCGGACATGGCCCGGGGCGAGGCCCGGCGAGCGCTCCGGCTCGACCGTCGCCTGATCGCGGATTTTGACACGAAGGACCAAGGGCGACTTGTCCGCCAGATCCACAATGTCAGCATAGGTCAGCTGCGTTTGCGGCGCAGGTTCCTGCGCAGCAAGCGGAGTTACTGCCAAAGCGGCAGCGAGCGCTATCGGGGTAAATAAGGTAGATCGGATCATGATGCTTCCAGCTGGGGAATGCCAATTGTTCGAGCGGGCGATTCGGTCAATGGCAGGCGAGGGCCTGAGGTTCCCCGACAGGTTCGAGGTAGCGCACTGAATCGGCCCTTAACCGACAAAGCGTTTGCGGTGCGCGGGCATCGTGGGTAAGGGGTTGGCGGGCCCAAGCGATGATACATTGTTGCTTGGGGGAGAGGTCTTGGGGTTCTTTGGGGAACTTCGGGTCTTCTGCATCGCTCTGGACTTGAGAGTCCGTTCGATGTTCTGAATGAAAAACGAGGCAGCGGGTCGCATGCATTTTGCACCCCCCGCAACAAGCCTCTCAATCCCGGCCTCGCACCGGGATGACCGATGGAGTGAAGCGACCGAATGGCATATGCTGACCAGGAGATGAGCGGCAATCGCATTGTCGCGATTATCATCGTTGCTCTCATCCATATCGCTCTAGGTTACGCTCTCATCACCGGCCTCGCATACAATGCGGTGCAGCAGGTGGTGGAACGCGTGACCACGATCGATATCGAGGAGCCGCCGCCGCCCGAGCCGGAGGATGAGCCTCCGCCGCCGCCTGAGCCCGATACGGCACCGCCGCCGCCGGTGGCACCCCCGCCGCCGATCAGTATCGCGCCGGCACCGCCGCCGATCCGTACGCAGCAGACGATCCCGCCGCCGGCCCCGCCCGCGCTGCGCATACCGCCGCCTGCGCCCCCGGCACCGCCGCCGCCGCCGCCGGCTCCGCCTCCCCCGTCCAAGGCCCAGGGCGCGACGCCCCGCGGCCAGGCCGGCTGGGCACGCCGTATCCAGTCGAACTATCCGCGCCGTGCGGAACGCGAAGGCACCGAAGGCAACGTCGGCGTTTCGGTAACAGTCGGCACCGATGGCCGCGTAGCCAGCTGTTCCGTCACCAGTTCGAGCGGATCGAGCGATCTCGATTCGGCCGCCTGCGACGGCATGACCCGCTATGCGCGGTTCAACCCGGCACTCGACCGGGCGGGCAACCCGATCACGGATACCTACCGGACGACGATCGTCTACCAGCTCAACTAGGCTTTCCCGTCCTCCGCGACGGAACCCAATTACTCAAGAGGACTACTCGCTATGACCTTTGAAATCCTTGCTGCCGCCGGCGAAGCGGCCCCGCAGAACTCCTTCGGCTTCCTCGAGGCAATGGAACAGGGCGGCTTCGTCGCCTGGTTCATCCTCGGCGTCATGGTCATCATGTCGGTCGGCTCGTTCTACATCCTGTTCACCAAGCTGTTCGAACAGCGCAAGGTGATGAACCAGTATGGCGCCGTCCGTAACCAGTTCTGGAAGCAGAACAGCCTCAAGGAAGGCGCGACCAAGCTGGAAAAGAACAGCGCATGGCGCCAGCTCGTCGACGATGCCATGATGGCAGAAGACCAGCACGCCAAGATGACCGACAAGCTCGAAGCGCACGACTGGATGCACGGCTCGCTCGCGCGTTCGGAAGATGCGATCAACGCGAAGCTCGCCAGCGGCCTGCCGTTCCTCGCCACCGTCGGCGCGACTGCACCGTTCGTCGGCCTGCTCGGCACCGTGATCGGGATCTATCGCGCGCTGATCAACATCGGCATCGCCGGTTCGGCCTCGATCGACAAGGTTGCCGGCCCCGTCGGTGAGGCACTCATCATGACCGCCATCGGCCTGCTGGTCGCGGTTCCCGCCGTGTTCGCCTACAACTGGCTGCAGAGCCGCAACCGCCGGATCGCCGAGATGCTCAACGGCTTCTCGACCGACCTGCTGGCGAACATCAACTCGAACGGCACCGTCAAGCCTGTCACCACGACTGCAGCGGCTCGTCCCGCAACGGCCAAGGCGGCCTCGGCAACCAAGACGACGACGACCACTGGCGCGAAGCCGGCCACGACCAACCCGGGCACCACCGGCGCGATCAAGAAGTAATTCGGTATCGGGCGGGAGCGCTTAGCGTTTCCGCCCATCCGCCGAGTGAACCCAAGCTAGAACGATAGGATTTAAACCATGGCGATTTCGACAGGAGGGGGCGCTAATACGCCGATGTCGGACATCAACACCACGCCGCTCGTGGACGTGATGCTGGTGCTTCTCATCATCTTCCTCATCGCGGTCCCGGTCGCGATCCAGACGATCGAAAAGCTCGAGATCCCGGTTTTCGAATCGGTGGAATCGAAAGACAAGGTCGAGAATCTGCTTCTGACCGTCAGCACTACCGATGGTGCCGGCCGCAGTGCTGGGGAGCCTGGTTTCGAAGGTGCCTCGCGCAACGGCGATTGCCGCGTGTATTTCAACAATATCTCGCCGGTCACCTCGGAAGAACTCTACGACCAGGCTTTCGAACGTCTCGATGCAATCGTGCAGCGCGCAGGCGGCCCGGAAGCCATCATGGACGATCCGGATGCCATTCCGCAGGTACACATCCGTGGTGATGTCAATGCGCCGTGGTCCTGCGTGGCCGGTGCCATCTACAACGTCCAGGCGGCCGGCTATCCGACCGTCGGCTTCATCTCGAACCCGGTCGACCCGAACGCGTAAAACCGGGTCCGGCAGAGAAGAACTAGGAGTAACCCACTATGGCAATGTCAGGCGGCAAGGATGATGGCGCCCCGATGATGGAAATGAACATGACGCCGTTGATCGACGTCCTGCTCGTGCTCCTCATCATGTTCATCATCACGATTCCGGTTGCGACCCACGCGGTCAATATCGACCTCCCGGCGCCGAGCCCGACCCCGCCCGACGTGATCGTCGAGCCGGAGAAGAACAAGCTCGTCCTCACCGCGACCGACGAGATCCTGTGGAACGGCAATACGATAAACGACGGCCAATTGCGCACGCTCCTGGCCCAGTCGACGCAGATGGCCGTCGAGCCCGAACTGCAGTTCGAGCCCGAAGCGCTCGCCAGCTACGATCTGGCAGCGCGCGTGCTGCAGATCATCAAGGCCAGCGGCGTGACCAAGTTCGGCTTCGTCGGTAACGAACGGTACCGGACTTTCGGCTCCGCCGGTTAATCCGAATAATCATCGAAAATCGGGAAAGGGGCGGAGCGATCCGCCCCTTTTCTTTTGCGTGCGGTGATCGGAGCCCGGCAGGTGGGAGCCCTCAGAGTGAGACAAACGCCAAACCGCTGCCTTTGACCCGATCGCTCATCGTCGGAGTCCGCAGCAGACACCACCGGCGCTTGCCATCCTGCCGTATTTGTGATGTTATCTCATTGCAAATAAGGAGAGCTTCCATGCCGTACCCTCACTCCCCTCGCAGTAGAGTCGGCCAGCCAATGTCCGAGATGAACATCACGCCGCTGATCGATGTCATGCTCGTCCTGCTGATAATGTTCATTATCGTGATCCCGATCGCAACGCATGCGCTCGCCATGCCGCTGCCCAATGGCAAGGGCATCTTCAGAACCGAAGTCATCAACACGGTCCATATCGATGCGCGCGACCGGCTGTACTGGAACGGGCAGTCGCTCGACAGGCAGCAACTCCTCAACCAGCTCGCTGGAGCCGCGGCCCTCACCGAGCAACCGCAAATCCGCTTCGATCCCGATCCCCGCGCCAGCTACGACCGTAGCGCACGCACGATCGCTCTCATCAAGGACTCGGGGATCGAGAAATTCGCCTTCGTCGGAAATGAACGGTATCGGGCTTTCGGTGCCCACTAAAAGGGTGAAACGGCCACGGCACCGCTATCGCCACGGCGAGCCGATCGGCAGGCCCGATAGCCTGCCGATCCTGCTCTTCGTCTTCGCCCTCATTGCGGGCCTGCTCGCGATGTCCCCGCGCGCCACGCACATCCTAAAGATGGACTTGCCGGCGCCGTATTCCCCAGGATATTCCGAGGTTCTGACGCCTAGCTATGACCGGATCGTGATCGATGCGAACGGTGCTGCCCGATGGAATTCGGTCCCGCTGAGTGATGAGCAACTTCACGCGATCCTCGATCAGTCCGCAATGCGTCCGCTGCAGCATAGCCTGCTTCTGACGCCGGACGGGCACGCTCCCTATCCGCGCGTTCTAGAGATACTCCGCCTCATCACAGCTACCGGCCTGAACGACCGTTGCTTCCGTTTTTCCGGCAACGCCCGCTTCGCGCGATATGACAGGCCCGAAACTTTCGATGACCTGGTCCCTGCCGAAGCCGTCGAGTGCTTTCCCTCTTACGAGTAAGGCAGTTCGTCCACCCGCATCGCCGCACCTGCCAGGCTCTCCGCCTCCAACAGCAATTCATCGTCCACCGAGCCCTGCGGTGTCGCCTCGCGGCCGATCATGACCATCACCGGAACCGCCAGCGGGCTCACACGGTCGAGCTCGACATGCACCAGTTGCTCGGCCGAGCGATCGAGCAAGTCGCCCAGCCTTCCGACATCGGTCATCCTCGTGCGCGCGTCGGCCCAGGCAGCCTCCAGCAGCACGTGGTCAGGCTCATATTTGCGGAGGACATCGTAGATCAGGTCGGTCGAAAAGGTGACCTGCTTGCCTGTCTTGCGCTTGCCCGGATGCTGCCGCTCGACCAAACCACCGATTACCGCGACCTCGCGAAAGGCCCGGCGCAGCAGGTGCGAGTTCTGTACCCACTCGATGAATTCGTCCTGCAGGATATCCGGCGACAGCAGCGGCGCCGGGTCGGTTACCGGCTTCAAGCCCCACACCGCCAGCGAGTAATCGTTGGCCACAAAGCCGCCCGGCATCAGCCCCATGTCTTCCATGCGCCGCGTGATCAGCATCCCGAGGCTCTGGTTCGCGTTCCAGCCTTCGAAGGTGTAATAGACGCTGTAGTGACGCTTGGCGTGCGGGAAGCTTTCTACCAGCAACTGGCCCGGCCCCGGCATCCGGCTGCGCCAATCCTGCACCTCCAGCCATTCGCGCACGTCGTCCGGAAAACGCGCCCAGCCAGCGCGATCGACCAGCATTTCGCGCACCCGCTCGGCAAGGTGCGTGGTCAGCGGCATGCGCTGGCCGCCATAGCTCGGGATCATCGCATTGGACGTCGCAGCCTTCACCAGCACTTCCATGTCCTGCAGCTTCACGACCTCCAGGCTCATCCCGGCGAAGGCGAAGGTATCGCCGGGGGATAGCGAGGCGGCAAAGCGCTCCTCGATCTTGCCGAGGCTGCGCCCGCCCCGCCCACGCCCCGAATTGATCCGCACCTCCAGCATCTCGCTATCGATGATGATCCCGGCGTTCATCCGGTGCCGCTGGGCCTGCTCGGGATGAGTGAGCCGCCACACGCCCTGCCTGTCGCGCACGATGCGCTTGAACTTGTCATAGGCCTTGAGCGAATATCCGCCGGTCTCGACGAAGGAGAGCACCCGCTTCCACGCTTCTTCGTCGACCCAAGCATAGGCGAGGCAGGAGCGGATTTCTGCGAGCAGCGCGTCTTCCTGAAACGGCGCCGCGCAGGCGCAGGCCATCACGTGCTGGGCCAGCACGTCTAACCCGCCGGGGCGAAAATCCTCGCCGTCCCGTTGCCCCTCGTCCACCGCCTCGCGCGCTGCTGTCGCCTCGAGAAATTCGAAGCGGTTGCCCGGGACCAGCAGCGCGCGGCTTGGCTGGTCGAGCCGGTGATTGGCGCGGCCGATGCGCTGCAGAAGGCGGCTCGATCCTTTCGGGGCGCCCATCTGCACGACGAGGTCGATATCGCCCCAATCCACGCCGAGGTCCAGGCTGGCCGTCGCCACAAGCGCACGCAGTTCGCCGCGCGCCATCGCGCCCTCCACCTTGCGCCGCGCCTCTTTCGAGAGGGAGCCGTGATGGACGCCGATGGGGAGGTTGTCCTCGTTGACGTCCCACAGATGCTGGAAAATATACTCAGCAAGGAAGCGGGTGTTGGTGAAGATCAGCGAGGTGCGGTTGGTCTTGATCTGCTCGTATAGCTGCGGGATCGCCCAAGTCGCGGCATGCCCGCCCCAAGGCACGCGCTCCTCGTCGGGCAGGAGGATTTCGACCTCGGCGGGCGCGCCGGCCTCGCCTTCGACCAGTTCGACCATGTCGATGTCGCCCCAGGGCGCGAGCCATTCGCGAAACTTTTCCGGCTCGGCCACCGTGGCCGAAAGCGCGGCACGCTGCAGGTCCGGCGCGATGCCCTGCAGGCGCGAAAGCGCGAGCGCCAGCAGGTCGCCGCGCTTGCCGGTGGCGAAGGCATGCACCTCGTCGATCACGATGCGCTTGAGGCCGGCGAACAGGTCGAAACTGTCGGGGTAGCTGAGCAGCAGCGACAGGCTTTCCGGCGTGGTCAGCAGCACATGCGGTGGCTTCGTGCGCTGGCGCTTCTTGCGATCCGACGGGGTATCGCCGCTGCGCGTCTCGACGCGGATCGGGAGGCCGATTTCCTCGATCGGCGTCAGCAGGTTGCGCTGGACATCATGCGCCAGCGCCTTGAGCGGCGAGACATAGAGCGTGTGAAGGCCATCCGGAGGCGCGGCGCCATTCAGCCGTGAAGGCGCGAAATCAGCAAGAGTCGGCAGGAAACCGGCCAGAGTCTTGCCCGCCCCCGTATCGGCCACCAGCAATGCGTGCCGCCCTGCGTCGCTCGCGTCCAGCATCTCCGCCTGGTGTCGCCGAACGCGCCAGTTGCGGGCCGCAAACCATTCGGCAATCTCGGGAGGGACGGAAGACACCATTGCTAAACAAGCGATGCAGGCGCGATTCCGTTTCCTTTGAATGCAGGTGGGCCCGGGATACTAAAGCCCAGAGGAAATTGTCTCTTTCTCCATCGGCTTGGGTGGCTTGACCACGTCTTCCAATGCCGCTGCATCGACGCCTAGCAATTCGGCCATCCTCGCTCGCTCTGCTTCGGTAAGATCGGCATAGCTACGCTCGGCCGGTAATGTTGCCATGGCCTCCGCCATTGCGGTCTCCATGTCGCCGAAACTGCCCATCATCGCGGGCAGTGCCTGCATGCTCGATTGCATGACCTGCGGATCGGCGAACAGCGCCATTTGCTCGCGCGCGTAGATCTCACCCGTCGGGGTCGCGAAAAACGCCGCAATGTCTGCCAATTGGTTCTCGTCGAAACGCACCGCATAGGCCTTCGACAAGCCTTCCCGCATCGGTTTTTCCATCACCGAGAAGGCCCCGCCCATCTTGTCGGTCATCACGTTGATGATCGCATCGGCGCGTTCGGCATAACCGGGATCGAGCAGGCCAGCGAGTTCGGCACGCTGCTCCTCGTCCAGCGCGTCGAGCCGCTCTTGGTCAATCTCCAAGCGGCCCGCGAGGACGAACTTCGGCTGGGTGAACATCGACATCATCGGACGCATCATCTTGTCCATCATTTCGCTCATCATGGTGCCGTAGAACCCTTCCGGCATCATGGTGCCGACCAGCGCCTCGGCTTGCGGCAGCCGTTCCTCCTGCTCGGCAGTCAGCGGCTCTGTCTGAAAAATAGCGCCCATCATCTGGGCTATCTCTGCCATGCTGTCGCCAGCCGGAATCTCGGTCGTGGCCTCGACTTCGTCCTGCGCCCATGCCGGCGTCGTCATGGCAAGAGCCAGGCTGAAGCTTGCAGTTTTAAGAACATTACGCATCGTCAATCCCCCTGGTTGACTATCAGTGCCCTACGCTTTCGCCGCGCTCCAGCCCGCTGAGCGCCAGTTGCTCGTCGATCTGGGCCACCAGGCGGGTCAGCCCCGCCTGCGTTTCGCTTTCGGCGCGGGCGACCAGCACGTCCTGCGTGTTCGAGGCGCGTAGCAGCCACCAGCCATCGTCATTCGTCACGCGCACGCCGTCGGTCCCATCGACCTCGTCCGGGCTGTCCTTGAGGCGCTCCTTGACCTCCTCGATGGCGGCGAACTTGCGGCTCTCGTCGACCTGGAAGCGCATTTCGGGCGTGTTGATCATGTCCGGCATTGCGCTGCGCAGGTCGGTGACCGACTTGCCGAGCCGCGCCGATGCCGCGAGCAACCGCACCCCGGCATAGAGCGCATCGTCGAAGCCGTAGTATTCGTCGGCGAAGAACACGTGACCGCTCATTTCGCCGGCCAGCGGCGAGCCCGTTTCCTTCATTTTGGACTTGATCAGCGAGTGGCCGGTCTTCCACATCAGCGGCTTGCCACCGCAGGCGGCGACGTGGTCGTAAAGCGCACGGCTGGCCTTCACATCGGCGATGATCACGGGCGAATCATCGCGCCGCACCAGCAGGTCCTCGGCATAGATCATCAGCAGTTGGTCACCCCAGATGACCCGGCCCTTACCGTCGATCGCCCCGATCCTGTCCCCGTCCCCGTCGAAAGCGACACCGAAATCGAGCGACTTGTCCGCGACAAGCGCGCGCAGGTCTTCGAGATTGGCCTCCACGGTCGGATCGGGATGATGATTGGGGAAATTGCCATCGACTTCGGTAAACAGCAGGTGATGCTCGCCCGGCAGCCGCTCGACCAGTTGCTCGAGCGCGGGCCCGGCAGCGCCATTGCCTGCGTCCCACCCGACGCGCAGTTTTTCGAGCGCCCTTCCGTCGATATCGGCCAGCGCATCGACCATCTTGGCGATATAGGCGTCCATTACGTCGCGGGTTTCGACCTCGCCTCTCCCGTCGACCCATTCGCCGGCGGCAGACCGGCGGCCCAGCTCCTGAATGTCCGCGCCGAAGAACGGACGCCCCTGGAATACCATCTTGAAGCCATTGTAATTGGCGGGGTTATGGCTGCCGGTTATCTGGATGCCGCCATCGATCTCCTCGTCCGATGCTTCGGCATAATATAGCATCGGTGTCGGCCCCATGCCGACGCGGACCGCATCGCAGCCCGCCGCCGTCAGCCCTTCGACAAGCGCATGTTCCAGGATCGGCGAAGACACGCGTCCGTCGTAACCTACTGCAACGCGAGAGCCGCCCGCTTCGCGCAGCATCGATCCGAAGGTCCGCCCGATGGCGCGCGCATCGTCCGGGCTAAGGGTTTCGCCGATGATTCCGCGAATGTCGTATTCGCGCAGCATGGTGGGGTCGAATTCATGGCTCATTCGGGTTGCTCCGGTGGTTCGTGGGGCAAGTCGCCCAGAAGCAGGTCGCGCGCGGCGTTGAGGTCCTGCATTGCGGCATTCGTTCCGCCGCGATCCGGATGGATCATGGCGGTCATTCTTCTATGGGCGTCACGGATTTCCCGCGCATCGGCGCGCTTGCCCACTCCCAGCAATTTGCGTGCCTTGAACAGCGCTTGTGAGCGGGTGTACGGGGCGCGAAGATATTCCCATGGCCAGCGCCCGAAAATCCACCGGCAGGCGACCGACAGCAGCACGGCCAGGGCGATCAGGCGAAGCATCAGGCGGCGCTTTCGGCAGGCTGGGCACTCGACGCACCGGGCAAGCGGAGATTGGCGATCAACGTGCGCAGTTCCTGCCGTGCGACGAGGTGGCTGGTGCCGAGATCGCCCAGGTGCCCCTTGTCCAGCAACGTCAGGCCCGAGGGGAACAACTCGCGATAGATCACACGCTCGGACAGTCCCTTCGCGACGCGGAAGCCCACGCGTTTCGACATCTCTGACAGAGCCTGTTCGATGCGCGCCATGTTGCGCGCCTCGGTATAGCCGGTGCGGTTGCGCACGATGACCCAGTCCATCTCGCGCCGGTTCTGTTCGAGGCCTGCGCGGCTGCGCTTGATCCGCGCTTCCCAGATCAACTCGGCGTAGAAGGACAGTTTCTTGACCTTGAAGCTTTCGCCCTCGACCTGGCCGATGAGGTCGAAATCGACGAAGCTGTCGTTCATCGGGGTCACGAGCGTATCGGCCGTGGTCGCGGCATGGCGCGCCAGCGGATCGTCGCGGCCGGGCGTGTCGATCACGACGACGTCGGCACCCGCGGAATGCTCGCCGACGAAAGCCTCGAACTGGCTTTCGTCCATCCCTTCGGCGACGTGACATTCGGCGGTAGGCAACTCGATGCCCCGCCGTGCCATCGTATCGGCGCGGTTTTCGAAATAACGGCACATCGTGCGCTGACGGTGGTCGAGGTCGAAAGCGACCACGCGGGCGCCGCGAAACGCCAGAGCGACGGCGACATGGACGGCGGTCGTCGACTTACCCGTACCGCCCTTTTCATTGGCGAAAACAATACGGTGGGGGGCGGACGTCATCGAGCGAGAATACCTGTAAAACGAGTTGTCGGCCCTTCCCCTATCCAACCCGCCGCCGGGCCGCAACGCACCGAAGTCGGCCGACCGAGGAATAATCGGGATTTGGCGTTGCTATACAAGCCTTCTGCAGAAGTCTGGCGTATCTCGAGCATCAGGGGCGCAATGGATCGGTGGTCGCGGCAAGAGCCGGCTGCCGTAAAGTTGGAATGGGGAAACCTTACAATGAACAAGTTCGCAGTGGCGGCGCTGGCCGTGGTCGCGTCCTTCAGCATGGCAGCCGAGCCGGTCAATGCGCAGGGCCGCTCGTCGGGGCGCAAGGCGCAGGATCGCGCCACGATGGAGATTCCGCGTTGCACGCGCAACCTGGGCACGGTCGCGATCGTCGAGCCCGACAATCAATGGTGGCGCGAGTTCAATCTCGGCAGCCCCGAAGCGATCATCCGTGTGTTCGTACAAAGGTCGGGATGCTTCACGCTCGTAAATCGCGGCCGGTCCATGCAGAGCCGCGCGATGGAGCGGGCGCTGGCCGACCAGGGCGAATTGCAGGAAGGCTCGAACCTCGGCCGCGGCCAGGTGAAGGCAGCCGATTACTTCCTCCAGCCCGACATCGTTTCTGCCAATTCGAACTCCGGCGGTGGCGGCGGCGTCCTTGGCGGCGTGGTCGGCGGCCTGTTCGGGCGCACCGCAGGCGCGCTGGCCGGCGGCATTCGGGTCAAGAAGGGCGAGGCGAATGTTACGCTCTCGATCGTTAACGCGCGCACCACGGTCGAGGAAGCGCTGGTCGAAGGCTATTTCCGCAAGAAGGACCTCGGCTGGGCGGCCGGCGGCGGCCTGTTCGGCGGTGGCGGCGGAGCTGCTGGCGGTTTCGGAAGCTACGAGAATACGGCAATCGGGCAGATCATCGTCCTTGCCTATCTCAACGCCTATAGCGACCTCGTCTACCAGCTGGGCGGCTTGCCGGAAGATGCGGCTGCTGCGGCGCCAGAGGCCCGCTAGTCCAGCAGGCCAAGACGCGATAGAGGGGCGGTGCGGCTACGGTCGCCCCGCCCTTTCTTTATCCGCTGCCTATCCGCCGGAGAGTTTGCCTTGGATACCGTTACGACGCTCGCCCAGTTGCGCCCTGCGACCGATACGCTGCGAAGCGAGGGCACGCTGGCGCTGGTGCCGACGATGGGCGCGCTCCACGAGGGCCACCTCACTCTGGTGCGCGCGGCTAAGGCGGCGGCGGATCATGTGGCGGTATCGATCTTCGTCAATCCGCGGCAATTCGGGGAAGGCGAGGATCTGGACGCCTATCCACGCCAGCTCGCCCGAGATTCCGAACTGCTCGAACGCGAGGGCGTAGCGCTGCTGTGGGCACCGCCTCCCGGTGAAGTCTATCCCCCGGGCTATGCGACCAATATCACGGTGGCGGGCGTGAGCGAGGGGCTGTGCGGCGGCAACCGCCCGGGTCATTTCGACGGCGTGGCGACGGTGGTGTGCAAGCTGTTCAACCAGGTCCGGCCCGACATGGCCTTTTTCGGCGAAAAGGATTGGCAGCAACTGGCCGTGATCCGGCGAATGGCGCGCGACCTCGACCTCGTCCGGCCGCACGTCGATGCGATCCATGGCGTTGCCATCGTGCGCGAGAGCGATGGGCTCGCGATGAGCAGCCGCAACGCCTATCTTTCGGTGGAACAGCGGGAGGCCGCTGCGGCCCTGCCCAGAGCGATGCGAGACGCGATTGCCGTCTTGGCGGAGGGTGGGGATGCCGAAAGACCGCTCGGCAATCTGCGTGAAGTGCTGAGCGTTTCCGGCTTCGATTCTGTGGACTATGCCGAGCTACGCGATGCGGACAGCTTGGTGCCGCTGAACAGCGATAATGGCAACGCCCGGCTGTTCGTCGCGGCGCGCATGGGCGGCACGCGCCTGATCGACAATATGGCGGTGGAGTGAGGAGAGGCTGGAGCGGGTAAGGGGAATCGAACCCCTCTAGCCAGCTTGGAAGGCTGGAGCATTACCACTATGCTATACCCGCCCGATCTCGGCGCGCATGACCTGTGCGACAGCAGCGCCCTTGCCACTGCTTCGGCCCTTTCGTCAACAAGGCTTCTACGTCGGACTGCTATTGCGGAGAATCGTCCGCCTCGGCGGTCTCGGCTTCCAGTTCGCCGGCCAGCGTTTCCGCAATGGTCGGCTCTTCCGGTGCGGCAGACGTTTCCTGGCCATCGGGCGCGGCGACGTAGATTTCGACGCGCCGGTTTCGGCGGCGCCCCTCTTCGTTGGGAGTTCCATCCGGCAGCGCGTTCGGTGCTATTGGATTTTGCTCGCCGAACGCGATGATCTCGATCCGGTCTTCAGCCACACCGCCATCGACCAGGAACGCCGCAATCGCTTCGGCTCGCTCCTGCGAAGCGCGCATGTTCGCCTCGTCGCTGCCACCTGCGTCCGAATGCCCGCGCAGGACGATTTCCCCGCCTTGCGCGATCTGGGGCGAGCGCAGGATGGTCGCGAGTTCGGCTCGGGCCGCTTCGGTCAGCTCGGCCCCGTCGGGAAAGGCGATCGTCGTCTCGAGCGGGGCGATGAGCGGCGCTGACTCGGCACCCTCGCCGGTTTCGCCATCGGTAAAGATGGAGCGCGGCTCCTCGCTCGGTTGCGGCGGCGGGGGCGGTTCGCTTTCACGGTCGCCGCACGCGGCAAGCAGAGCCGAGCCGGCGGCCAGCGAGAACATTGCTTTAAGAGTGGTTATCGGCCTCACGCCGGTGCCTCCTTGCCACCTTCACGCGGCTTCTTCTTGCTTGCACGTTTCGCCGCGACGCCCTCCGGGCTGCGCTCCTGCGGCGGGGAGAAACTGATGATGGTATCGCCGGCGCGCGGTTCGGGGCGCGCGGCATGGGTGAAGAAACGGATCGTCCCGTTCTCCCGCATCAACAGCAGCATATTGGCCGCTTCGGGCAAACGCTCCTGAGCTGCCTCGAAATCGAATTCGTCGGACAATTTGGTCTTGCGGAAGACCCAGCCCTGCGCCTGCCGTTCGTTTACGTCCTCGACGCCGAAACCGGATTCGAACAGCGCACGCCCGCGCAGACCGATCGGAAGCGCATGCTTGTCGTCCTCGTCGGCGGATTCACCGAGCTGGAAGACCTTGTCGCGCCCGATTTCATGCGCGAATTCGTTGCAAACAAGCGTGTTGTACGCCTCGTTCTCAGTTGCCGCGACGAGGTTCTGGTACGGCGCCAACTCGAGATTGTGCTCGGTCGCCTCGTTGAGAATCTCGCCGTGATAGAACGGCAGGCCCTTCTGGCGCGCAAGGCCGAGGCGTTGCCAGCTGGCATCGACGACCAGTACCGGTGCCTTAAGGTCGCGGATCTGTTCGGCCAAGGCGATCGTCCAAGGCGTGCTGCCGACGAACAGGATGCCGGGGCGGCTGGCTCCCTTCACGCCGAGCCATCGCGCAACGATGTCGACTGTGAATCCATGGGCCACGATGGTCACCACGACGACGGCGAAGCTCAGCCCGATCAGCAGATTGCCGTCGCTGAAGCCCAGTTCAGACAGGCGCAGCGCGAACAGGCCGGAAATGGCGACCAACACGATCCCGCGCGGCGCGATCCAGGCGAGGAAGAGGCGCTCGTTCCATGGGATCGAGCTGCCCAACAGGCTCAGGATGATGGTCGCCGGCCGCACGACGAAGAGCAGCGCCAGCAGGAATGCAGCGATCGACCAGTTGAAATAGCGGACATCGGCCGGCTCAAGCGAGGCCGAAAGCAGGATGAATATGCCCGACACCAGCAGGACCGCGACATTTTCCTTGAAGGGATGAATGCTGCGTAGGCTGGAGACGTTCATATTTGCCAAGGCAACGCCCATGACAGTAACGGCGACGAGGCCGGCCTCATGCTCGATCAGGTTCGAGATCACGAAGACGCAGATTACCGTCGTCAGAAGCACTGGGACCTTGAGGTATTCCGGCACCGCCCCGCGCGGGAAGGCCCAAGCTATGGCTACGGCCGCGACATAACCGATGAGCCCTGCGATGATGGCTGCGATGATGAGCGGCGGGACGACTTCGAAGAGGCTGGCACCTGGCGATTCGGCGACCTTGCGGAAGTATTCGTAAGCGATCACGGCGCAGAGCGCGCCGGTGGGATCGTTGACGATCGCCTCCCATTTGAGGATCGATGCGGGGCGCGACTTGACCGAACTTTGCCGGAGCAGCGGAATGACCACGGTCGGGCCGGTGACCACCAGAATGCCGCCGAACAGGATCGCGACTTCGGGAGCGAGACCGGCGATATAGATCCCGGCTAGGGCGCCGAAGAGCCAGCCGAGAACGACGCCGATTGTCGCAAGGCGCATGACGGCGCTGCCGGTATGGCGGAGTTCTCGGAAATCGAGGCTCAGCCCGCCTTCGAAAAGGATGAGGGCCACGCCGATAGCGACCATCGGTTCAAGCAGGCTGCCGAAAGCATGTTCTGGATCGAATACCCCCAAAACCGGCCCGGCAAGAAAACCTGCAGCGAGCATGAGGACGATGGCCGGCCAGCCGGTCCGCCAGGCAAGCCATTGGGCGCCAATGCCCAGTATGCCGACCATCGCAATGACTAATGTCTGTTCCATGCCCCTCGCATTTATGGCTGAGCCTGCGAAAGGACTTCGCAGCTGCGTTCCTACGTCAATGCCCTAAGCCGAGGATATTTCCAAATTTCCGGCGAGGATCAGTCGCCTTCGAATTCTATCAGCGCGCGGACGGCTACGCCTTCTGCCTGCAGTTTGTTGCTGCCGCCCAGATCGGGAAGGTCGATCACGAATGCCGCGGTGGTGACCGTAGCCCCGGCCTGGCGCAACAGCTTCGTCGCGGCCCGCGCAGTCCCTCCCGTCGCCAAGAGGTCATCGACAATCGCAACGGATTGTCCGTCGCTCACCGATTGGGGATCGAATTCGAGCCGGTCCATGCCGTATTCGAGTTCGTAATCGACACCGATCACTTGGCAGGGGAGTTTCCCGGGCTTGCGGATCGGCAGGAACGGAAGGCCGAGGCGCGCTGCCACGGCCGCTCCGAAGATAAAGCCTCGCGCCTCCATGCCGGCAACCGCCTCGCTTCCCTCCACTTGCTCGGCCAGCCAGTCCACCGACGCGGAAAAACCCCGCCCGTGCCCGATGAGGGTCGTTATGTCGCGGAACTGGATGCCCTGCTTGGGAAAATCCGGAATGGTGCGCACCAGCGCTTTCAACTCAGCCGGGGTCATTTTCTTTCTCCCGCAATCGAAAGCGCCCCTCGCATCCGGCTGGATGGAGGGGCGCCCGCTTTGCGATATTTGCGATGATCGGTCGGCCTACTTCTTCTTGGGCTTCACCGCGGCCCAGATCTGGTTTTTCGACAAATAGGCCAGCACGGTGGCGAACAGCAGGAAGATCAGCACCGGCCAGCCGGTCTGCTTGCGCTGCACCAGGGTCGGCTCTGCCGTCCAGGTCAGGAAGGCCGCCACATCGATCGACATCTGCTCGATGGTCGCTTCGGTGCCATCGTCATAGGTGACCTGTCCGGTCGACGTCAGAGGCGGAGCCATCGCCAGATTGAGATTGGGGAAATAGGGATTGTGGTAGAGACCCGGGCCGGGTGCGGCCTCCGGATGCTCGGCCAGAAGCTCTGCACTCGGTTCCTGATAACCTGCAAGCAGCGAAGCGACGTAGTTCGTTCCGTCGCCACGCGCCTTTGTAATCAGCGAGAGATCGGGCGGAATTGCGTTGTTGTTTGCCGCCGCAGCCGCGACTGCATTGGGATAGGGCGACGGGAAATAGTCGGTCGGCAGACCCGGACGCGTCGTGGCTTCGCCGGTGTTCGGATCGATGCCCGGGACCTGCTTGGAGGCGGCATAGGCTTTGACCTGGCCTTCATCGTAACCGATCTGCGAGAGGTTGCGGAAGGCGACGTATTTGAGGCTGTGGCAGGCCGAACAGACCTCGTCATAGACCTTCAGGCCGCGTTGCAGCTGCTGCACGTCCCACTTGCCGGCAGGACCGTCGAAGGAGAAGGCGAAGTCGCGCGGTTCCTCGTACGGAAGGTGCGGGGCCGTCTCTTCGGTCAGGAACGCCAAAGCGCCAACGACGAAGGAATAGAGCGCGACAAGTGCGAAGCCGAGCCCTGCGAGAATGGCAACGAGGCGGATGCTGAGAAGCTTGGTCATGTCTTTTCTCGTTACTCGCTTAGACGGCCGGCGAAGCGTTTTCGCCGAGCACTGCCTTCTTGTCCGATCCCAGCACGGCCTCCGTGATGGAATAGGGCAGCGGTTCGGGCTTCTCGATCTGGCCGACGATCGGCAGGATCACGAGGAAGTGAAGGAAATAGTATGCCGTCGCCAGCTGGCTGAGCATGACATAGGGCTCTTCCGCCGGCGCGCCGCCGCAGATGAACAGGACGATCATCGCCGGTATCAGTCCGAACCAGAAGAACTTGCGGAACAGCGGGCGATAGTGGCCGCTGCGCACCGGCGACCGGTCGAGCCACGGCAGGATGAACCACAGCAGGATCGAGCCGAACATCGCGATCACGCCCAGCAGCTTTGCCGGAATGAACAGGAAGTCGACGGTGAAGGCGCGCAGGATCGCGTAGAAGGGCCAGAAGTACCACTCCGGAACGATATGCGCCGGCGTCGAAAGGGGGTTCGCCTCGATATAGTTGTCCGGGTGACCAAGCGCGTTCGGGAGGAAGAAGACCATGGTCATGAACAGGATCAGGGCAACGCCGAGGCCGAAGCCGTCCTTCACCGTATAATACGGGTGGAAGGGCAGCGTGTCGCTCTCGCTCTTGATCTCGACGCCGGTCGGGTTCGAAGAGCCCGGAATATGCAGCGCCCAGATGTGCAGGATGACACAGCCCGCGATCACGAAGGGCAGCAGGAAGTGAAGGCTGAAGAAGCGGTTCAGCGCGGCATTGTCGGGCGCGTAGCCGCCGAGCAGCCAGATCTGGATCGGTTCGCCGACCAGCGGGATTGCGCCGAACAAGCCGGTGATGACCTTGGCGCCCCAGAAGCTCATCTGGCCCCAGGGCAGGACGTAGCCCATGAAGGCGGTCGCCATCATCAGCAGGAAGATCGTGACGCCGAGCAGCCAGATCATCTCGCGCGGGGCCTTGTACGAACTGTAGTAGAAGCCGCGGAAGATATGGAGGTAGACGACGATGAAGAAGAAGCTCGCCCCGTTCGCGTGGGCATAGCGCATCAGCCAGCCCCAGTTGACGTTGCGCATGATGTGCTCGGTCGTGGCGAAGGCAACCTGGGCGTTTGCGGCATAATGCATCGCGAGGATGATGCCGGTGACGATCTGCAGCACGAGGAAGAAGCCGGCGAGAACGCCGAAATTCCAGAAATAGCTGAGGTTGCGCGGCACCGGATAGCCGGCACCGACTGCGTTGTAGACGAGACGCGGCAGCGGCAGCTTCTCGTCGAGGAACTTGGTGAAGCCGTTGGCCGGCGTATATTCCTTGGCCCAGGGAAAGCTCATGATCGTATCTCTCGTCTCTTGGCTCAGCCGACCTGGATGGTGGTGTCGGAGGTGAAGGTATATTCCGGCACTTCGAGGTTGGTCGGCGCCGGTCCCTTCCGGATGCGCCCGGCAGTATCGTAGTGCGACCCGTGGCAGGGGCAGAAATATCCGCCGAACTCGCCCTTGACCTCGCCTTCGGCAGCACCCAGCGGGACGCAGCCGAGGTGGGTGCAGACACCCATGGTCACGAGCATGTCCTGATGCCCTTCCTGCGTACGCTCGGCGAGGGTCTGCGGATCACGCAGCGCACCGACGGGCGTGGCGTTCGCTTCCTGGACTTCGGCGGGCGTCAGGCGGCGCACGAACAGCGGCTGCTTGCGGAACACGGCCTTGATCGCCTGCCCTGGCTGGATCGCCGAGACATCGACCTCGGTCGTGCTCGCAGCGAGCACGTCCTTCGACGGCGCCATCTGGCTGATGAGCGGATAGAGCACCGCCAGACCGCCGACGCCGGCGGCGCTCACGGCAGCGATGTCGATGAAATCGCGGCGACGGATGCCGTCGCCGGTTTCGTCTGCGGTTTCGGGTGTTGCGGTTGCAGCCGTGTCTGCCATCAGCGCTATGCCTTGCCTGCCTTGTCGATGCACCGGCGGGTCACCCGCACAGTGCGTTTGCGATTGTTTCCGGCGCTGCGGAGAGCTCGATCGGCTCGTCTGAGAGATACCTGCACGAAAGCCCCCGGCAAGCCGGTTTGGAGGGGCCTCTAGCGGGTCAGCGCTGCCTTGCCAACCGCGATTTTGGCAAGCTTCGTGGCACGTGGCGCATTCAGTGTGGCAGGCCGATGACACTGAGCTGTCGGCCTGTCGTATTCTCACCCTGATGGCTGGCCCGGCGGAACGAGTGGAAGCGATCGGGCTGGCCGTAGGTGTCCTCTTTCAGATCATCCACCTGCTTGACCCCCGCCAGAGCGAGACGATGGGCGGCAAAACCGGGCAGATCGAATTGCCAATGGCCCTTGCGCCCCGACACGAAGAATCGGTCGTCGGCCTCCGTGAATTTCGCCCGGAACACTTCATCTACCTCATAGCTGGCCTGCGCGATCGTCGGCCCGATCGCAGCGCGGATATCGGCCGGATCGCTTCCCAATCGCGCCATCGCCGCTACCGTATTTTCGAGTACGCCGGACACTGCACCGCGCCAGCCTACATGTGCAGCCCCGACGATGCCCGCCTGTTCGTCCACCAGCAAAACCGGCGCGCAATCGGCGGTGACGATGCCGAGCAGCAAACCCGGCCGGTCGGTGACGAGCGCATCGGCCTCAAGCGGTGCCGCCATGGCCTCCGTTGCGAACACCGCTTCCGGCGAATGGACCTGCTTTACACGCACAAGCACGCTGTCCGGCAGAATCTCCTGTAGATCGAGCGGCGCGCGTGCCGAAAAGGCGTGCGGAATCTCCTTCAGCAGGTTCGATCGAAGGGCCTCAGCCAAGCGAGCGGCTCACCTGCTCGTATGTGTCCCGCGACAACTTGGGTGCAGCGGCGATCCGCTCTAGCTGCTCGCGCATCAGCGCGGCGCGTCCGGGCTCGATCCGCCGCCAACGGCCAAGCGGCGGCACGAAGCGTGCCGCCGTCTGCGGATTGATCGGGTCGAGTGCGAGGATCAGGTCGGCGATAATGCGATAACCTTCGCCATCTTCGGCGTGGAAGGCTTGTGGATTGGCTGCGAACGCCATGTAGAGCGAGCGGACGCGGTTGGGGTTCTTCAGGGTGAAATCGGGATGGTCGGCCAGCGCCTTCACATGCTCGATCGCATTGGGATGGAGCGAGGAGGCCTGCAGCGCGAACCACTTGTCGATCACCAGCGCATTGCCCTGGAAGCGGTTGTAGAAATCGAGCAGCCGCGCAGTGCGCTCGGCGCTGTCGGTCCCGGCCAGCACCATCAGCGCCCCCTGCCGGTCGGTCATGTTGTCGGCACGGTCATACTGGTGCGCCGCCAGCTCGACCGCTTTCGCCGGATCGCTTGCAGCGGCATAGGTCAGCACTTGGGTCTTGACCTTGCGCGCACCTTTCGCCGCCAGATCGAGCGAATACGGTAGTTGCTCCGCCCGCTCGTACAGACGGTGCATTTCGCTTTGCAATCGCTTGCCCAACTCGCGCTTGAGCTCTTCGCGCTCTGCATGGATGCGAGCCGGATCGGCAACCAGCATTTGCTCGGCGAGATAGGTCTGGCTCGGCAGCAGCATCAGCTCGCCCCGCATCAGGTCGTCGAGCCTTTCGTCCACCAGCACAGCACGCATCGCTTCGGCAATGTCGGCCACGGCCGCCTCGCGATTTTGCTCCTCCAGTCCGCCGCCCGCTGCCGCGACCAGGTGGCCAGTCATCAGCTCCTGCATCGCCTCGTAGCGGGCGAAGGAATCGTCGTCATGAGCGGCGAGGAACACCAGATCTTCGCGCGGGATGTCGCGCTCGACTGTTACCGGCGCAGAGAAAGTCCGGTTGATCGAAAGCACTGGCTTGTGCTCGAAACCTTCGAACTCGAACTCCGCCTTCGCCGAATCGAGCACGACCAGCTCCTCACCCGAATGCTTGCCCGTCTCGCGGTCGAACAGCGCGACCTTGAGCGGGATCGGCATGGGCTGCTTGTCCGGCTGGCCAGGCGTCGGCGGCACAACCTGCGAGAGCGTAAGCTTGGCCGTCTGCCCCTCGTGCTGCAACTCGGCCGTCACCTTGGGAGTACCCGCCTGCGAATACCACAGGCGAAATTGCTTTAGATCGAGACCGGCCCCCTCTTCGATCGAGCTGACAAAATCTTCGCAGGTCGCCGCCTCGCCGTCGTGGCGCTCGAAATAGAGATCGGTGCCCTGCCGGAAATGCTCTTCGCCCGCCATCGTCCGCATCATGCGGATGACCTCCGCACCCTTGTTATAGACGGTCGAGGTGTAGAAGTTGTTGATCTCGCGATAGGAATCGGGGCGGATCGGGTGCGCCAGCGGACCGGAATCCTCGGGGAACTGCACGCTGCGCAGGATGCGCACATCCTCGATCCGCTTGACCGGCGCGCTGCCCATGTCGGCGCTGAACAGCTGGTCGCGCAACACGGTGAAGCCTTCCTTCAAGCTCAGCTGGAACCAGTCGCGGCAGGTGATGCGATTGCCCGACCAGTTGTGAAAGTACTCGTGGCCGATCACGCCTTCGATGCCGTCGAAATCGCCGTCGGTTGCGGTCTCCGGGTCGGCGAGGACGTATTTCGTATTGAAGACGTTGAGGCCTTTGTTCTCCATCGCACCCATGTTGAAATCGCTCACCGCGACGATGTTGAACAGGTCGAGGTCGTATTCACGGCCGAACACCTCCTCGTCCCATTTCATCGAGCGCTTGAGGCTCTCCATGGCATGCGCGGTGCGTTCCAGATCGCCGTCGCGGACATAGACGTTAAGTTCGACCTCGCGACCGCCCATGGTCGTGAAACTGTCGGTCCGCGCCACCAGATCGCCGGCGACCAGCGCGAAGAGGTAGGAAGGCTTGGGCCAGGGATCGTGCCATTCGGCCCAGTGCTGCTCGCCATCCTCGCCGGTGTCCACGCGGTTGCCGTTGCACAGAAGCACCGGGAACTGCGCCTTCGAGCCGCGCATGCGAACGGTATAAGTGCTGAGCACGTCGGGGCGGTCGGGGAAGAAGGTGATGCGGCGGAAACCCTCGGCCTCGCATTGCGTGCAGAGCATGCCGTTCGAGGCGTAGAGGCCCATCAGCTGCGAATTGGCCGAAGGATCGATCTCGGTGACGATCTCGATCGTGTGCTTGCTACCCTCGAGCGTTACGACCAGATCGTCACCATCCATCGTGTGGCCGGCGCATTCGGCACCGTCGCAGGTCAGAGAAACCAGCTCCAGCCCGTCGCCGTTGAGCCGAATCGTGGGCGAGGCTTCGGCGTCGGGATTGCGCGCTACCGAGAGGGTCGCGGTTACCCGTGTCCCCTCGAGCCCGAGTTCGAAATCGAGCCGCGTTTCGGTCACCAGCCACGGGAACGGCGCGTAATCCTCGCGCCGGATGGTCGCGGGCTCATGCGGTTCGGGAGCCGCATCGGCCATTGCGACATTGCCTTCGGGCGTGGCGGGGGTGCGGGCGATATCCATGGAAATCCTGTGCTTTTGCGTGTCTTCGGGTAATACGCCCCGATGCCACAAATGTTCATCTTCGGCCTCGGCTACACGGCCAAACGGATCGCGCAAGCGCTGAGCACCGCCGGCTGGTCAGTCGAGGCTACCGGAAGCGACGGGACGATCGCCTTCGATGACGAGCCTGCCGTGCTTTCCGCGCTGGCCGCATCGAGCCATGTTGTGAGTTCCGTCCCGCCGTTCGATGGCAGCGATCCGGTGCTGGACCGCTATGGCTCTGCGCTGGGCGACAAATGGCTGGGCTACCTTTCCTCGACCGGCGTTTATGGCGACTGGCAAGGCGCGTGGGTGGACGAGGCAACCCCGACCGGCGGCGGGCGGCGAACCGCGCGCAGCGACTGCGATGCGCGCTGGCTGGAAATGGACGCGCGGGTCTTCCGCCTGCCGGGGATCTACGGGCCGGGACGCAGTGCTTTCGATCGCATAGGCGATGGCAAGGCCCACCGGATCGATCTGCCGGGGCAGGTCTTCAGCCGCGTACACGTCGACGATATCGTGAGCGGCGTGGTCGCTGCCGTCGAGACCCACGCACCGCCCGGCGCCTACAATCTCGCCGACGATCTGCCGACCAGCCAGAATGCAGTGATCGAGGAAGCATTTCGCCTGCTCGGGGTCGATCCACCGCCGCTTCAGACGATGGACGAGGCCGACCTGTCGTCAATGGCGCGCGGTTTCTATGCCGAGAACCGCCGGGTGGCGAACGGCAAGGCGAAACGGGTGCTGGGTTGGCAGCCGGAATACCCGACTTTCCGGGAAGGTCTCGCTTCTATTGTGGCGTCTAGTCGCGACTGACTTTGTCAGCCGCTGCGCCCTGTTCCATCCCACGCCCCCTCCCGGCCACCCACGGCACGGTATTCTATGGGTGGCCGGGAGGGGGCGTGGGATGGAACAGCAAGGTCAGGACGGATGTCCTGACCGCACCCAGCAAATTACAGCTCGGGAGTAGCACGCCGAGGCGGAGGCGCGGCGCGACCCCTCATGGCCACGATCATCCCGGTCAGAGTGATCGCCGCACCTGCTGCGGGGAGCGGGCCCCAAACGAAGCCCTCGAACAAGGTCGATAGGATCATTGCCACAACCGGCACGATTACCGAGCTGTAGGCCGCCTTGCCTGCGCCGACCTTGCGAACGAGGCCGTAATAGAGCGGGAAGGTCACCACCGATCCGGCGAGGCCGAGATAGAGGATGCCGAGCGTATAGGCCGGACGTTCGTCGAACACCGGCGGGCCCGACACGACCAACGCAAACACTGCATTGATCGCTACACCGACCAGCATGGCCCAAGCCAATAGCGTGAGCAGCGGCTGGCGTTTCGCCCCCTCCATCGCCTGCACGATATTGGCAGCGCTCGCGGCGAGGATGCCACCGACCGTCAGCGCCGCGCCGGTCAGCACTTCGCCGAGCGTGGCGGGAGAGGCGCGATATTCCTGCGCGAACAGCATCGCCACGCCGACAGCGGCAATTGCCGAACCCAGCACGAATTCGCGGCTGATCGGCTGGCCGAGAAATAGCCGCCCCAGCACGGCGTTCGGCACCACCAGCAACGCAAACATCACCGCGACCAGCCCCGAAGTAATGAACCGCTCCGCATTGTAGACGAAGCCGAAATTGAGCGAGAACTGGAACAGCGCCAGAGCGACAACCCAGCGCCATCCGCCAGCTGCGACACGAAGGCTCTCGCCGCGCAACTTGGCCAGCGCGAACATGCCGAGCGCGGCGACGATGAAGCGATAGGTGATCGACCATGCGGGCGGGACGCTTGAAATCTGGTCGCGGATGACCAGCCAGGTCCCGCCCCAGATCACGCTGACGAGCAGGAAGGCCCCGAAGTTGCGCGGGGTGAACAGGCTCTCGCTTGGCGTCATAGCTCGGCGATAGCTTTCGACAGTGCCCGTGCATCTTCTTCGCGCGTATTCCAGGCGGTCACGAAGCGGGCGGCATCCGCGCCCCAGTCATAGAAACCGAAGCCCTGTTCGCGCAGCGCATCACGCTCGGCAGCGGAGCAGCGCACGAACAGTTCGTTCGCCTCGACCGGATGCATCAGGCGCTCGCCGCACGCCCCGGCGATCTCTGCGGCGGCGGCATTGGCGGAGCGCGCATTGGCGAGCCAGCGGTCGTCTTGCAGCATCGCATGGACCTGCGCGGCGAGGAAGCGGCCCTTGGACTGCAAATGCCCTGCCCGCTTGCGGCGATAGCGCGCGATATCGGCGGCCTCTGGATCGAAGAACACGATCGCCTCCGCGCTCATCGCGCCGTTCTTCACGAAGCCGAAGCTGAGCGCGTCGACCGGCCCGGCGGCATCCGCGGCGCTGCAATCGAGGAAAGCCGCGGCATTGCCGAAGCGCGCGCCGTCCATATGCAGGCCGAGCCCGCGCTCCTTCGCCAGCGCGGCAATCGCGGCGACCTCGTCCACGCGGTAGCTGCGGCCGTATTCGCTGGCCTGCGTAATCGAAATCGCGTGCGGCTGGACCTGGTGCACATCGTCGCGAATCGGATCGATCACCGCGCGGATACTTTCGGGCGTCAGCTTCGCGCCTTCGCCTTCCGCCAGCAACAGTTTCGCACCGTGGAGAAAGAAGCCGGGCGCGCCGCCTTCGTCCATCTCGATATGCGCTTCGCGGTGGCAGACCACGCCGCCATGAGGCTGCACCATGGTGGCGAGCGCGAGGCAGTTGGCCGCCGTACCGGTCGCTACCCACAGGCCCGCACATTCGCGCTCGAACAGCGCGGAGAGCTTTTCGTCGAGCGCGCCACTCAGCGCATCGCCGTCATAGGGGCTGTCCGGCTCGTCGGCAGCGCGCATCGCCTCCCACACGGCAGGGTGAACGCTGGCGGCATTGTCGGACAGGAACTGCATGGGAACGCGCATAACGAGGCAGGCATTGGTTGCACAGAAAGGAATTCATGCATGGGCCAGAGCAGCGAAATCACCGTCGAGAAGCAGGGCGACGAAAGCCGAGGCGCCTATACGGTCGACCTCGAGGGCGTCGAACGGCAGGCGGAACTGACCTGGGTCACGCAAGACGGCGTGCGCCATGCCAATCACACCTTCGTCCCGCCCGAGATGCGCGGCAAGGGGATCGCCGGAAAGCTGGTCGATGCGCTGATTGCCGATGCGCGCGAGCAAGGCTTCAAGATTGCGCCCGACTGCTCCTATGTCGAAGCCGCCTTCCGCCGCAATCCCGAGTGGTCAGACCTGCGCGCCTGAGGGTTCGCGTTCTAGCATCTGCGAGAAATCGGTGGTGGCGATGCTGTCGAGGATCGCGCTGCGCCAGTGCCGCGCCTGTTCGACCGGCATCGCTTCGACTTCGAAGGTGCCGCCCGCAAGGCCGAGCTTCAGGACTGCATAACCACGTAGTTTCGCGAGCGGGCCCTGCCTGATCTCGACCGACTGCAAGCGGACTCTCGAGCCGATGGTGGTTTTCGGGGCCAGCCAGCCGTGGCGGGAATAGATGAAACGGTCGCCGAGAGAATGACGGTCGAAGCGGTAGAGGTAATACTCGCGCACCGCGCCCAATACACCGATGCCGAGCGGCACCAGCGCGCTCCACCACAGCGGAGAGAGCAGCCACACCGGCATGGCGATCGCGCCCATGAAGGCAAGGTTGATCAGCGCGCCGTCGACGCTCGCCTTGGCGCTGCGCCTGCTCCAGCTCATGTCATCGCTCGGCAGGGCGAAACCCGTGGTCGCTGCAATCGGCTCGATCTCCTGCATTTTCGCGAACGGCGCAGCCTCGTGATTGGCGGATGCGCTGTCGCTGGCAAGGCTGACGACGCCCAGCCCGTACCAGCCGAACAGCCGCCGTACGAAGCCCGTTTTCAGCCGCAGGGCCTGCACGCGGTGGATAGGCATGACGACATCGGTCCGCGTGACGAGGCCACGCCTGCGCCGCAGTCCGGTCTCGGTGCGCTCCAGCAGGAAGTCCCATTCGCGCAGGGCCGTGCGCACTATCCCTGTCGTGACTCCCACCGCGAGGAGCGCCGCGACCCCTGCCGCGATGCCGACGAACTGGGCGAGCGGGCCGAGTCCGGCGAGATATTGTCCCGGCCCTGCCAGCCGCTGCTGCCATTCGTCGATATCCCACAGGTCGAAATCGATCAGGAAGTCCAACTGCTGGACCGCACCGAAAACTACGGCGACGACTGCCAGCGAAAACTCGAACAGGCCGAAGGTCAGCACGCGGCGCGGTGGCATGGCGAAGAGGACGTCGGCTTCGGCGCGCTCGACCTCGACCGCCGCTTCCGAGACTTCGCGCCCCTCGCGCCGTGCCTTGACGGTGTCGCGCAGCCGGTCGCCTTCGGCCTCGGTGAGATAGGCGAGCTTGAGATCGCCGCCTCCGCCCGCACCGGTCTCGAACTTCACCTCGACCAGGCCGAACAGGCGCGGGATGAGCTTCTGTTCGACGCTGACGTCCTGGATGCGCTCGTAGGGGACGGAGCGCGCCGCGCGCGACAGCAGGCCGCTTTCGACCCGGATGTCGCTTTCTCGCACCTCGTAGGTGAGGCGCGTCCATTGCAGGTAGGCGATCACGAAGTTCATGCCGATCACGACCACGATCAGCGGCAGGAAATAGGTCAGCAGATCCGCCAGATCGCCATCGTCCAGGATCGTGAATGCACCGACCACCAGGGGCACGACCAGTTGCGTCAGCATGGTCGCCGCCTTGACTGCGAAGGTCTTCGGATGGGTGCGCTGCGGCTTGCCGGCCGCCTCGGGTGTCATCGCGTGTCGCGCCGGATGGCAGCGCGGATTTCCTCGCGCATCGCGGCGGCGTCTTCCTGCGCGAGGCCGGGCAGCGACACTGAAGCGTTGTGCGATCCGGCGGTATGCACGGTGAGCGTGGCGAGGTGGAACAAGCGCTCGAGCGGGCCCTGGTTCACGTCGATATGCTGCACCCGCCCGAACGGCACGACCGTGTCCGAACGGAACAGGATACCACGCACCACGCGCAGCCGCTCTTCGGCCAGCGAGTATCCGCGCGCGGCATAGCGGCGCATCGGCATGCGAATCAGCAGCCAGAGCGAAAAGACGATGACCGGGATCCAGACCGCCCCGGTATAGCCCGGTATCGCGACCTCCGCCGCCGTCGCTCCGGCAAGCAGCACGAGCGCGACAAACGCGAACTGAAGGCGGAGCATGGAGGCATAGGCCGGGTCGAGCGGCGTGAGCGAGTGGTCGTCCATACCGTCATAGCTACGCAATACAGCCCACGCTTTCAATTGTTTCCGCTGTCCGTTTCGTTAGGCTCCGACAGCGAAGGAGAGAGACATGGAAATCGACAGACTGATGTTCCGCGACGGGCTGATGGACGGGGAGCGCATTCTGGTGACCGGCGGCGGGACGGGCCTCGGCAAGGTCATGACCGAGGCTTTCCTCAAGCTGGGCGCAGAGGTCCACATTTGCGGGCGGCGGCAAGGCAAGCTGGACGAAACCGCACAGGCGCTGATGGACGCGCATGGCGGCACGGTAATCGGCCATGCCTGCGACGTTCGCGATGCAGATGCGATCAAGGCGATGGTCGATGACATCTGGGAACGCGGGCCGCTTACCGGCGTGGTCAACAATGCGGCGGGCAATTTCGTGAGCCGCACCGAAGACCTGTCGGTGAACGGCTTCAATGCGATCAGCGACATCGTTTTTCGCGGCACCTTCTACGTCACGCTGGAGGTCGGCAAGCGGTTGATCGCGGAGAAGCGGAAGGCAAGCTTCCTCGCGATCCTCACCACATGGGTGTGGAACGGCAGCGCCTTCGTGGTGCCCAGCGCGATGAGCAAGGCAGGCATCAACGCGATGACGCAGAGCCTCGCCGTCGAATGGGGCCGCTACGGCCTGCGCTTCAACGCGATCGCCCCCGGCCTCTTCCCGACCAAGGGCATGAGCGCGCGGCTCTCACCCGGCGGGCGCGGCGGCAATTCGAACGACGAAATGAACCCGATGGGCCGCCACGGCGAGATGCACGAACTCGCCAATCTCGCGACCTTCCTGATGGGGCCGGGCGCGGAATGGGTGAACGGCCAGACCATCGCCATCGACGGAGCAGGCTACCAGGCGACCGGCGGCACCTTCTGGGGCGCGCTGCACGGTCTGGGCGACGAGGAATGGAGCGCCATGCGCGACATGATCAAGGGGACGAATGCGCAGGATAAGGCCGAGCGGAGTACATAGGTTTCGCTGTGCATTCTGATTTTTGGTTTTTCGCACCGACATCCGTCGGTGCGTCCTCGGCGCTGATCTTCCCTCGCTTCGCTCGGTCAGGCACCTGCGGGCGGGCGGCCGCCCGCAGCGACGCGACCGCAGGTCGCATGAGCGAGGATAGCCTAAGGCCGCGGATGCGGCCGCCGGCGCCTGAGGCTAAATCAACCCGGTATTACCGCGACCGCCGTTGCGCCGTCGCCTTCGGGGGCGGCGATGATGTCGCGGGTGACCGAGCCCTTGGCGACCGTCGCGGTGCCGGGATCGCCCACGCTGGAGCGGATACCGGGGGCGGCTGCACCGGCGCGGTCGAGGACGCTGGTTTCCACGCTGGAGCGCGGGGCCGGGCCGCCGAACAGGGCGTCGAGCGCCTGTTCCGCCGTAGTGCCTTCGGCCGGGCGCGGGGCGCCGGGCGCGGGCGGTTCGAGGTTGAAATCGGGCGGGACCACCAGCGGCGCCTGCCGCTGCACGGCGAATTCGTCGGGCCGGTCGCGATTGAGCAGGCCGCCGCTGCCGCAGGCTGCGGTCATGGCGCCGAGCCCGGCGATGAGGGCGATACGGGCGAATTTGGTCATCACTTGCTCTCCGCGGCATCGGCCGCCTTGGTGTTCATGAGGTCGTCGACCTCCTTATCGTCATTGTCGCGCATGAAGAAGGCGCGCGCAAGGACGATGACGACGCCAATAGTAATGGCGGCATCGGCGACATTGAAGATGAGGAAGGGGCGGAAATCCCCGAAATGCAGATCGGCGAAATCGACCACATAGCCGAGTTCGTAGCGATCCTTGATATTGCCCAGCGCTCCGCCGAGGATGAAGGACAGCGCGATGATATCGCCGAGCAGCTTCTCGCGCAGCATCCACACCGTCACCACCAGCGCGATGAGGCCGGTGACCAGCACGAGGCCCCAGCGCATCTCCGGGCTGGTCGCCTCGAACATGCCGAGCGAGACGCCGAAATTGCGCGTGAAGCGCAGGTCGAAGATCGGCAGCAGCTCCATCGCCTTGCCGATCTCGTTAATACCGAGCGTCTTGGTGACGTAATTCTTCGACCACTGGTCGACCGCGAACAAAACCAGCGCCACGACGCAGCCGATCAGGCGGTTTTTCATAACCGGGTTCATGCGGCTGCATCCTGCCGGGCCACGACGTCCTCGCAGCGGTCGCACAGCGCGCCGTCCTCGGCCACGCTCGGCAGCAGGCGCCAGCAGCGCCCGCACTTGTTCTCGTTGGTCCGGCTCACGGTCACCGCGTCGCCCTGCCCCCGCGTGACTGACGCGGTGATGAACAGTTCGGCGAGATCTTCGTCAGTGAAACCGTCCGGCACCGCGTCGGCAGGCACGGTGACATCGGCCTCGAGGCCGGAGCGGATCACCTTCTCGCGCCGCAGCGGCTCGATCGCTTCCATCACGTCTTCGCGCAAGTCGCGCAGCCTGGCCCATTTCGCACCATCGGCCGTGACGCCCGGAACCTGCGGCCATTCGAGCAGGTGGACGCTGCCGCCATTCGGATAGCGCGTGCTCCAGACTTCTTCCGCCGTGAACACCAGCACCGGCGCGGCATAGCGGACCAGCGCGTGGAACAGCAGGTCGAGCACGGTGCGATAGGCGTTGCGCTTCGTGCTGTCCGGCCCGTCGCAATAGAGCACGTCCTTGCGGATATCGAAGAAGAAGGCCGACAGGTCCTCGTTGCAGAAATCGACCAGCAGGCGGGTGTAGGCGTTGAAGTCGTAATCATCGACCGCCTTGCGCAGCTTCCCGTCGAGATCGGCCAGCAGGGCGAGCACGTAAAGCTCCAGCTCCGGCACCTCGCCCGCATCACCCATGTCGCCGACGAAACCGTCGAGCGCGCCGAGCAAATAGCGGAAGGTGTTGCGCAGCTTGCGATACTGGTCGGCGACGCCCTTCAGGATCTCGTCGCCGATGCGGTGATCCTCGGTATAATCGACCGAGAGGGCCCACAGGCGGATGATGTCCGCGCCGTATTGCTCCATCACCTTCAAGGGATCGATGGTGTTGCCGAGGCTTTTCGACATCTTCTTGCCCTTGGCATCCATGGTGAAGCCGTGGGTCAGGATCTGGTTATAGGGCGCGCGGCCGCGCGTGGCGCAGCTTTCGAGCAGGGAAGACTGGAACCAGCCGCGATGCTGGTCGCTGCCTTCGAGATAGAGGTCTGCCGGCCACTGCATTTCCGGCCAGCGCCCGCTTTCGAGCACGAAGGCATGGGTGCAGCCCGAATCGAACCAGACGTCGAGAATGTCGGTAACCATCTCGTAATCGTCGGGATTGTGGTCGGCGCCGAGGAACTCCGCCTTGCGGCTTTCGTCCCAGGCATCGACGCCCTGCTCGCGCACCGCCTCGACGACGCGCGCGTTGACGGCCGCGTCCTGTAGATATTCGCCGGTGCCGTTCTTGACGAACAGCGTGATCGGCACGCCCCAGGCGCGCTGGCGGGAGAGCACCCAGTCGGGGCGGCCTTCGACCATGGAGCCGATGCGGTTGCGGCCTTTCTCCGGCACGAAGCGCGTCTCGGCGATGGCTTTGAGGGCACGCTCACGGAGTGTCGAGGGCAGCGCGTGGCCTTCGACAGGCTCAGGCTGAGCGGATTTTGTGTTGGCCGCTTGCGCCTCTCCCCTCTCATCCTGAGCTTGTCGAAGGATAGGCACATCGGGTTCACCGAGAGGCTTGTCCATCGGCACGAACCATTGCGGCGTGCAGCGGTAGATGACCTTGGCCTTGGAGCGCCAGCTGTGCGGGTAGGAATGCTGGTAGTCGTCGCTCGCCGAAAGCAGCGCGCCCGCTTCGCGCAGGTCGGAGCAGATCGGGCCATCGGGCGAATTGAACGTCTTGTTGATCACCGCGCGGCGGCGATCGTCGTCCCCGCCCAGCCACGGCCAGTCGTCGCGATAGCGCCCGTCGGCCATGACTGCGAATTGCGGCTCCAGCCCGTATTCGCGGCACAGCAGGAAGTCGTCCTCGCCATGGTCGGGCGACATGTGGACGAGGCCCGTGCCGCTGTCGGTGGTGACGAAATCGCCCGGTAGGAAGGGGCGCGGCTTGGCGTAGAACCCGCCGAGATGGTGCATCGGATGGCGGGCAACGGTGCCGGCGAGGTCGGAGCCTTTGAAGGATTGAGCGTCTTCAAAGTCATCGAGCCGGTAGTCGGCTTCACCGGTCAGTGCCTTAAGCGCGGCATCGAGCCGCTTGCCAAAATCTTCGAGGAGGGGCTTGGCGATCAGAACCTTTGGATCAGCGCCCAGACCAAAATCAGGTGTATCCTGCAAGAACGCGTCTCGCGCTTCTTTCGAACCGTGCGCGTTGATGTCGAGAGTGACCAGCACGTACTCAACGTCAGGCCCATAGGCCAAAGCCTGGTTGACCGGGATCGTCCACGGCGTCGTCGTCCAGATCACCGCATGCGCGCCGACCAATTCTTCGATCGGGCTCTCGGTGATCTCGAACGCCACGTCGATCTGGGTCGAGACGATGTCCTCATACTCCACCTCCGCCTCGGCCAGCGCGGTTTCCTCGACCGGGCTCCACATCACCGGCTTCGAGCCGCGATAGAGATTGCCCGCTTCGGCGAATTTCATCAGCTCGGCCACGATGGTCGCCTCGCTGTCGAACTGCATGGTGAGATAGGGATTGTCCCAGTCCGCCATCACGCCGAGGCGCTTCAGCTGCTCGCGCTGCACATCGACCCAGTGCTGTGCATAGGCGCGGCATTCGGCGCGGAATTCCGCCGGAGGCACGGCTTTCTTGTCGAGCTTCTTCTTGCGGTACTGCTCCTCGACCTTCCATTCGATCGGCAGGCCGTGACAATCCCAGCCGGGCACATAGGGCGCATCCTTGCCGAGCAGGTTCTGCGTTCGGCAGACCATGTCCTTCAGCACATGGTTTAGCGCATGGCCGATATGCATGTCGCCATTGGCGTAGGGCGGGCCGTCGTGGAAGATGAATTTCTCGCGCCCGATGCGGGCCTCGCGCAGCTGGGTGTAGAGCTGCTCGTCCTCCCAGCGCGACTGGATGCCCGGCTCCTTCTGCGGCAGGCCGGCCTTCATGGGGAAATCGGTCTTGGGCAGGAAGACCGTGTCTCTATAATCGCGCTGTTCGGACATACAGGCGAGCCGTTAGGGGATTTGGCCCCCGGGGTGAAGCGTCAATCGCCCCGCCGCGCCCGCCTACGCTCCAGCCCGGCCTGCAAGCGCTCGAATTCCTCGGGCGTGCGGTCGTCGAAGCGCTGGATCAGGGCGGGGATCACAGCGAGGCTGTCGTCGACCATGACATAGCCGTTGAAGCTCGCGGGGATTTCGCCAAGCTGTTCGGGCAGGTCGAGCCCGCGCGGGCGACCTTCGCCCTGCGGGCCGAGCACCACGATGCGCGCGCCGACCGATTCCATCCGCGCAATCATGCGGTTGGGCCAGCCCCAGAAGGCCCACTGGTAGTCCAGCGGTACGAAAGCGGTGCCGTTGCGGCAGCTTTCGGGCACATAGCCGCTCCAGCCGAGCAGGAGGTAATCGCGCGAGCATTGCTCGCCTTCCTCCAGCGAGAAGGCCCAGGCATCGGGGAAATGCGTGCGGATGCGATCCACCGGCGCTTGCGCGCCGTAAAAGGCATCGCCGCGCGGGCCGGTATCGCGATCGGCCGCTTTCACCTTTTCCGCCAGCAGGTCGGCCTCCGCCGCATCCTTGCTCTTGAAATTGTAGAGCAGCTGCGCCCGGCCCGAGGCCTGCATCGCTTCCTCGAGAGAGGGAATCGCGCCCACGCCTTGCCCACGGAACGGAAAAGTCTCGCCGCCATCGGCGGTGTAGCCATAGCCCGCGTCGAGCGCTTTCAGCTTTGTTAGCGTAAAGTCGCGCGTATCGCCGCTCGCCTCGGTCCGGCAATCGACGGTCCAGTCGTGGAACACCGCCATTTCGCCATCGCTGGTGGGGGCAATATCGACCTCCACCAGAGTCGCGCCAAGCTTAGCCGTGCGGGCAATCGAGCGGGTGGTGTTCTCAAGGTAATCGTGGACCGGCTGCTCGATCCGCGTGGCGGTGCAATCGTCGCGGCCCAGCCCGGTTGTGTCATATTGCTGATAGATCCCGCGATGGGCGATGATCTTGGGCGCGCCCTTGGGATCGGGCGCAAGCCAGCTGGCATTGACCACGGTGAGGACGAGAAACAGCACCGCGCCCGCCATGCCGAGAATCTTGAGCCAGCGCTTCACGCGAGCAAGTCTTTCGCCCGCTCGCAGTCGCGCTCCATCTGCTCGATCAGTGCATCAAGACTGTCGAACTTCGCCTCGCCGCGCAGGAAGTGGTGGAAGGCCACCTCGATCTCCTGCCCGTAGAGATCGCCGGAGAAGTCGAAGAAATAGGGCTCGAGCAATTCCTTGGGCGGATCGAACTGCGGGCGCACGCCGATATTCGCCGCGCCCTTCAGCTCCTGCCCGGTCGACAGGATGCGCCCGGTGACGGCGTAGATGCCGTATTTGGGGCGCAGGTAATGCTCGATCGGGAGGTTCGCCGTGGGATAGCCGATCTCGCGCCCGCGTTTGTCGCCATGCTGCACGATACCGCGAATCGCGAAGGGGCGGGTGAGCAGGCGCGCGGCCTCCTGCGGATCGCCTTCGCGCAGGGCCTCGCGCACGCGGCTGGAGGAGACGGGCTTGCCATCGTCCATCACCGGCGTGGCAGCGCGCGCTTCGATGCCCACCTCCTTGCCGAGGCTCACCAGTTTCTCGAAATTGCCACCGCGCGCCTTGCCGAAAGTGAAATCTTCCCCCGTTACCACGCCCGCCACGCCGAGATGGCTGCCGAGAAGCTTGCGGACGAAATCCTCCGCCGTCGTGCCCGCCAGTTCGCCGTCGAAATGGAACACCAGCATCGCCGTGGCCCCGGCGGCGAGGTAGAGTTCCTGACGCTGTTCCAGCGTCGTCAGGCGGAACGGCGGCGCGTCGGGCTGGAAATGGCGCACGGGATGCGGATCGAAGGTCGCGATGATGCTGGGCCGACCCTCAGCCCGCGCCCAGTCGATCGCCTGCCGCGCGACGGCCTGGTGACCGAGATGGAAGCCGTCGAAATTGCCGAGCGCGATCACCGCGCCGCGCAGGCTCTCGGGCAATTCGTCGCGGTGGTCGAGGAACCTCACGCCGTGCTTTCGCCGACGCGTTCGTAGGTGAGAAAAGAATAGGCCGGGATCTCGCCCTCGGCCTCGAAATCCTGCCGTCCGGCGATTTCCCATTCCGGCCCAAGCGGCTGCATGAACACGTCGCCGTCGAATTCGTGGTGGATCTGCGTCAGCTCGACCCGCTCCGCCTGCGGCAGGAAGACGTCGAAGATTGCCGCGCCTCCAATGACGGCGATGTCGGTCTCGCCTGCGACAGCCAGCGCTTCCTCGACCGAGCGGACGACTTCGGCCCCGGTCGAATCCCACCGCTCGCGCCGGGTCAGCACGATATGGCGGCGGCCGGGGAGCAGGCCGGGCAGGCTCTCGAAGGTCTTGCGGCCCATAATCATCGGCAGGCCCTGCTTGTCCGGCCCCATCGTCAGCGCCTTGAAGCGCTTGAGGTCGGCAGGCAGGTGCCACGGGAGGCGGCCGTCCTTGCCGATCGCGCCATTGGCGGCGCGGGCGTAGATGCAGAACAGGCTCATGCGCGCGTCAGTCGTGTCAGATGGCCCATCTTGCGCCCTTCGCGCACCTCGCGCTTGCCGTAATCGTGCAGATGGCTGTCCGCATCGGCGAGGAAGGCGTGCGCGCCCTCGATCTCGCCGCCGAGGATATTGCGCATCTCCACGCCCGCCGCGGTGGTGGCGGTATCGCCGAGTGGCAGGCCTGCGACCGCGCGGATGTGGTTCTCGAACTGGCTGGTGGCCGCGCCCTCGATCGTCCAGTGGCCCGAATTGTGCACGCGCGGTGCCATCTCGTTGAAGATCGGCCCTTCATGCGTGGCGAAGAATTCGCAGGTCAGCACCCCGACATATTTCAGCGCATCGGCGACTTCACCCGCGAGGCGCCGCGCTTCGCCCACCTGCCCTTCGACCAGCTCGCCCGCCGGCCATAGCGAGGCCGACAATATGCCGTCTTCGTGCACATTGCGCGTGCTGTCCCAAAAGCGGATTTCGCCATCCTGCCCGCGCACGAGGATGACCGAAAATTCCGCCCCGAACTCGACGAAGCCTTCGTAAATCAGCGGGATATCGGGCAGGCGCAGCGCGTCCGCAGCGCGGCTCGATCCGATGCGCCACTGGCCCTTGCCGTCGTATCCGTCGCGCCGCGTCTTGAGGATGCCGGGCGCACCGAGGCGGTCGACCGCCGCCATCAGATCGCCGGGCGAATCGACGCGGGCATAGGCCGCGGGCTTGCCGCCGAGCCCTTCGACGAAGCGCTTCTCGTTCAAGCGGTCTTGCGCCGTTTCGAGCGCGCGCGGATGCGGGAAGACGCGGCCCTCCGGCATGGCCTTGGCGGTGGCGACGGGGACGTTCTCGAACTCCCACGTCACGACGTCGCATTTGGCGGAAAAGGCGGCGAGCGCGGCCGTATCGTCCCAGGGATTGGCGAACACATCCTCGCAGACGTCCTCTGCGACCGTGTCGCCGTCGGGTGCGTAGGCAATGCAGCGATAGCCGAGCTGAACGGCGCTCATCGCCATCATCCGGCCGAGCTGACCGCCGCCGAGTATGCCGATCGTGCCCCCGCGCTTCAGCATCAGTCGACCGGCCGCTCGGTCACGGCTGCGCTGCGAGCTGCGCGCCAGTCCTGCAAGCGCTGCGAGAGGGCGGCGTCGTGGTTGGCGAGGATCGCGGCGGCGAGCAGGCCCGAATTGGTCGCGCCCGCCTGCCCGATGGCCAGCGTGCCCACCGGGACACCGGCAGGCATCTGCACGATGGAAAGCAGGCTGTCCTCACCCGACAGCGCTTTCGATTGCACCGGCACGCCCAGTACCGGAACATGCGTGAGGGCAGCGATCATCCCCGGCAGATGCGCCGCACCGCCTGCACCGGCGATGATGACCTCGAACCCGGCCTCGGCCGCCCCCTTGGCGAAGTCGTACATGCGGTCGGGCGTCCGGTGCGCCGAGACAATCCGCACGTCGCTCTCGACTTCGAGCTCGTCGAGTACATCGGCAGCGCAGCGCATGGTGTCCCAGTCGGACTGGCTACCCATGACTATCGCGACTTTCGGCGAACTTGAGGCAGCCATCTCAGCCATCCTTCAGATAGTAGCGCTCGCCCGAAACTTGCGTGCCGTCGAACTCGTAGACGATCGGCTGGCCGGTCGGGATTTCGAGGCCGGTGATCTCGTCGTCAGAAATGTTGGAAAGATGCTTGACCAGCGCGCGCAGGCTGTTGCCATGGGCCGAGATGATGACAGTCTCGCCCTCGCCCAGTTTCGGCAGGATCGCGCTTTCCCAATAGGGCAGCACGCGCTCGATGGTCAGCTTGAGGCTTTCGGTGCGCGGCACGTCGATCCCGGCATAGCGCGGATCGTCGGCCATTTCGAATTCGCTGCCCTGCTCCATTTCGGGCGGCGGCACGTCGAAGCTGCGGCGCCAGATATGCACCTGTTCGTCGCCGTGCCGGTCACGGGTTTCCTGCTTGTTGAGGCCGGTCAGCCCGCCATAATGCCGCTCGTTCAGATGCCAGTCGCGGGTGACGGGGATCCATAGCCGATCGCAGGCTTCCAGCGCGATGTTGAGCGTCTTGATCGCGCGCTTCTGTACCGAAGTGAAGGCTGTGGTCGGCAGCACGCCCTTCGCCTTCATCAGTTCGCCCGCCTCGCGCGCTTCCTCTTCGCCCTTTTCGGTCAGATCGACGTCCCACCAGCCGGTGAAGCGGTTCGCGAGGTTCCACTCGCTCTGGCCATGGCGGACTAGGATCAGTTTCGACATCGATGCTCCCCGGCTTGCGTGGCCTCGCGCGTTAGCGGTCCGGCCCATCCTTGGAAAGCCCGTCCTCATACGAGTCGCGCATTTCGCGGGTCTGGGCCTTACGGCGGCGGAGGTTCTCGCGAAGTTTCGCGGCGAGGCGCTCTTCGCGGGTCGATTTGTCGGTATCGGCGCTCATCGCGCAACCTTTTGCCAATTTCGCTGCGCGGCTCAAGCGAAGGTTGACTTTGCCGCCGGCTCTGCCATTAGCGCGCGCCTCCACCCCGCGAGGCTTCTCGCAGGGTCATGTGCTGCTGTAGCTCAGTGGTAGAGCGCACCCTTGGTAAGGGTGAGGCCGGGAGTTCAATCCTCCCCAGCAGCACCATTTTTCGAAGAAATGGTTTTCTTGTCTGTCGCATCGACATCCATCGATGCGTCCTCGCTATGCGTGCAGCAAGCTGCACCCGCTGCGGGCGCGTGGTCACGCTGGCCGGGCCTCCGCCGGCCCGGCGCTTTCTCTCGCCTCGGACACCAGCAGCTTGTCGATCCGGCGGCCGTCCATGTCGACGACTTCGAATCGCCAGCCCTGGTCGGTGAAATACTCGCCCTCCGAGGGGAGCCTCTTGAGGACGTGTAATGCGTAGCCTGCCGCGGTGCCGAACTCGCGGTCTTCGCCATATTCGAGGTCCAACCGGTCGGCGAGTGCATCGGCCGAGAGCGAGCCGGAGACCAGCAGCGAGCCGTCCTCCCGCTCGACCACGCCGGGTGTGTCGCCCGGATCATGGTCGCTGGCGAAATCGCCGACCAACGCGGTCAGCAGGTCCACTGGACTAACGATACCGTCGAGATGGCCGTATTCGTCATGCACCATCGCCAGCGGCACTTCGGCCTGCTGTAGCACGCGCAGTGCATCCACCGCGTCGAGCTGGTCGGGCACGACTTCGGCCTTCTTGAGCAGCGCGACGAGATCGATCGGTTCGCCCGCCACCATGCGCGTCATGATATCGCGCACCTTGACCACGCCGATCACCTTGTCGGGCGAGCCTTCGGCCACCGGCATCAGCGAATGGGGCGAGCTTTCGATGGCGGCACGGATCGCGTCCTCGTCCGCTGCGAAATCCAACCAGTCAATCTCCGGGCGCGGGGTCATCACTTCGCGCACCGGGCGCTGGGCGAGACGGACTACGCCCTGGAGCATCTGGTGCTGCTCGTGCTCGATCACCCCGCTTTGCGTGGCTTCGGCAAACAGCATGTGCAGTTCCTCGGCTGTCACCGCCGCCTGCCCGCTCTTGCGTACGCCGAGCAGCTTGATGAGCAGGCCGGACGACGTATCGAGCAACCATACAATGGGCGCGGCGACTTTCGCCAGCAGCGCCATGGGACGCGCCATGACCAGCGAAATCGGCATGGCCGCCCGCAAGGCTATTTGTTTCGGAACGAGCTCGCCCACGACCAGCGTGGCATAAGTTGTCAGCGCGATGACCAGCGCGAAGCCGACCTCCTGCGCATAATCGGCAGGCACGCCCAACATCGCCAGGCGCTCGCCAACCGGACCGCCGAGACTTGCGCCCGAATAGGCACCCGAGACGATGCCCACCAGCGTGATGCCGATCTGCACAGTGGAGAGAAACTTGCCCGGATCGGCCGCGAGATCGAGCGCCGTCTGCGCCGCACCGCTGCCCTTGTTCGCAGCCTGCTGCAGGCGCGAGGTCTTGGCAGAAACGATCGCAAGCTCGCTCATGGCGAAGACGCCGTTGAGCACGATGAGGCCCGCGATGATGAACAGGTCGGTCCAGGGAAAGGGTGTCACGCCGCTGGCGCTAGCACAATTGCACGGCTCTGCCAGCGCCTGCGAGGACTTTCTGTGCAATTGCCATAATACGCTGGCTCGGAACGAGGACGCGCGATGACGGTTGATGGGGCACGACGCGGGATGGGCGCGTCCCAAATCGCATGCGGAATTTCCGGAGCATACCGGGCCGCCTTGAAGGAGGAATGACAATGAAAAAGTCGCGTGTTCTTACAGCCAGCCTCGCAGCCGTTTCGCTGATGACGGTTTCGGCCTGCGTTACCGATCCCAACACCGGCGAGCGCAAGGTCTCGCGCACCGTGCTCGGCGGGGCCGGCGGTGCAGTCGTCGGCGGCCTGCTGGGCGGCGTTATCGGCGGCAAGACCGGACGCATCATCGGTGCCGTCGGCGGCGCCGCAGCGGGTGGCTATGTCGGCTATCGCATGGACCAGCAGATCAAGGAACTCGAAGAGCAGACGGCCGGCTCTGGCGTCGATGTCAGTTCGGTCGATGGCGGGGACGCAATTCTCGTCAACCTGCCCGACGGCGTGACCTTCGCCACCGGCAGCTATACGATTACGCCGGGCTTCCGCGACCTGCTCGACCGCGTGGCGGACAGCCTGCGCCAGTATCCGAACAGCCTCGTCGACGTGTACGGCCACACCGACACGACCGGCCCGTCCGATGCCAACCAGCGCCTGTCCGAACAGCGCGCCCAGGCGGTCGCCAATTACCTGATCTCACAGGGCGTCGCTTCGTCGCGCATCCGCTGGATGGGCTTCGGCGAAACGCGCCTCGCGGTGCAGACCGCCGACGGCGTGAACGAGCCGCTTAACCGCCGCGTCGAAATCAAGATCATCCCGTTCGACCAAGAAGATGTCGAGGCTGCCCAGCAGTCGCAAGGCTACTGATAGCAGCTGAACAGCAGGGGGAGGGCGGGTCTTCGGATCGGCCCTCTTTCTTTGCAGAACCTATTTCTGCCCGATCTGCGCCGCGCGACCGGCCAGCCGCTCGACCGCGGCTTCGTGGATATTCGGCGAGCAAGCCAGCACGCCGAAAGCGCGCGGATCGCGCTTGTTGTAATCGAGCTTCTTGCCGAAGGCATCGGTGACGGCCGCGCCCGCCTCGCGGGCAATCAGCCCCGCTGCGGCGATATCCCATTCGAAGCCCCAGCGCAGCGTCGCGACGAGATCGGCCTCGTCGGCGGCGACCATTGCGATTCGCAGGGCGATGGAATTGGGCTGGTCGACGCAGACGAGGTCGCGGTCGGTCTTGGGCAGCGAGGCGGCCGGTACGCGCGAACCGTCGAACCGATCGCGCATCGACGCCGCCAGTGCCGCGCCATTGCGCTCCGCACCGCGCCCGGCGACCGCGCTCCACATCTCTCCGCGCGCCGGGGCGGACAGCATGGCGATCAGCGGTCGCCCTGCGCTGATAAGCGCGACCGACACTGCCCAGCCGCTCCGGCCCCGGATGAAATCGCGCGTGCCGTCCACCGGATCGACCAGCCAGATGAGATCGCACCCGAGCCGGGCAGGATCGTCCGCCGTCTCTTCCGACAGCCATCCCGCCGCAGGCAACAGCGCGCCCAGCTCGCGCTTCAGGAAAGCGTCGACCGCGAGGTCCGCCTCGCATACCGGACTGTTCGGCTCTTTCTCCCAGCTACGCACCGAATTGCCCGCCCCCGGCCAAAGGTCGTGGGCGATCCGTCCCGCTTCGGAGACGATCGATTCGAGGCGCTGACTGTCGATCATGAGAGCGCTGTGGCAGTTGCACCCGAACGCGGCACTTTTCAAGAAGGCCTACGTATGCTTATGCGCCCACGAGATTTCCCACCCCCAGCCGCGTATCCGCGCGAAGGACAGACGCTCCCATGAACATTCACGAATATCAGGCCAAGGAACTGCTCGCGAAATACGGCATCGCCGTGCCCACGGGCCATGCAGCGATGACCGTCGAAGAAGCGGTCGAGGGCGCGAAGAAGCTTCCCGGGCCGCTCTATGTCGTGAAGGCGCAGATTCACGCCGGCGGCCGCGGCAAGGGCAAGTTCAAGGAATTGGGCCCCGATGCGAAGGGCGGCGTGCGCCTGTCGAGGAGCGTCGAGGAAGTCGAGGCCAATGCGAAGGAAATGCTCGGCAACACGCTGGTGACGATCCAGACCGGCGACGAGGGCAAGCAGGTCAATCGCCTTTATGTCACCGACGGCGTCGACATCGAAAAGGAGTATTACCTGTCCATGCTGGTCGATCGGGCCAGCGGCCAGGTCGCCATGATCGCCTCGACCGAAGGCGGCATGGACATCGAAGACGTGGCGCATGAGACGCCCGAGAAGATCACCACGATCACCATCGACCCGGCGCAGGGTTTCATGCCGCATCACGGTCGCGCGGTCGCCTTCGCGCTCAAGCTGACCGGTGACACCAACAAGCAGTGCCAGAAGCTGGCCAAGCAGCTCTACACCGCCTTCATGGACCTCGACATGGAAATGCTCGAGATCAACCCGCTGGTGGAAGACAAGGATGGCAACCTCCTCGTCCTCGACACCAAAATGAGCTTCGACGGCAACGCGCTTTATCGCCACAAGGACGTGGAGGAGATGCGCGACGAGACCGAGGAAGACCCGGCCGAAGTCGAAGCGAGCGAATACGATCTCGCCTACATCAAGCTCGACGGCAACATCGGCTGCATGGTCAATGGCGCCGGCCTCGCCATGGCGACCATGGACATCATCAAGCTCAATGGCGCTTTCCCGGCGAACTTTCTCGATGTGGGCGGCGGCGCGACGACCGAAAAGGTCACCGCTGCGTTCAAGATCATCCTCAAGGACCCGGCGGTCGAAGGCATCCTCGTCAACATCTTCGGCGGCATCATGAAGTGCGACGTCATCGCCAACGGCATCGTCCAGGCGGCGAAGGACGTGAACCTCTCGGTTCCGCTGGTTGTCCGCCTCGAAGGCACGAATGTCGAAGCGGGCAAGGAGATCCTCGAGAACTCCGGCCTCCCGATCGTCAGCGCCGACGATCTGGGCGACGCGGCCCGCAAGATCGTGGCCGAGGTGAAGAAAGCGGCCTGAACTGGTTCTCTTTTTTCGTACGGCATATCGAAGGGGCGGGCACGCGGCAGCGGGTCCGCCCTTTTCGTTTGCCGCGCGGGAACGCCCAGCTTTCCGCGGCTTTCTGAAAGTAAGCAACGGCTACGGCCCACTTGACGTTTACGTAAACGCAAGGTAGGTGGGCCGCGAATTCATTCGAGAGGAAGGAACGCCATGAAAATCCTCGTCCCCGTCAAGCGGGTGATCGATTACAACGTCAAGCCGCGGGTCAAGGCCGACGGCTCCGGCGTCGATCTTGCCAACGTCAAGATGAGCATGAACCCGTTCGACGAAATCGCCGTCGAGGAAGCCATTCGCATCAAGGAAGCGGGCAACGCCGAAGAAATCGTCGCCGTTTCGATCGGCCCGGCGAAGGCCCAGGAAACGCTGCGCACCGCACTGGCGATGGGCGCCGACCGCGCGATCCTCGTCGAAACCGACGACGAAGTCGAACCGCTCGCGGTCGCCAAGATCCTCAAGGCCATCGCCGAAGAAGAGCAGCCGGGCCTCATCATGCTCGGCAAACAGGCGATCGACGACGATTCGAACCAGACCGGCCAGATGCTCGCTGCGCTGATGGAGCGCCCCCAGGGCACTTTCGCAAATACGGTCGAAGTCGACGGCGACAGCGTCACGGTGAAGCGCGAGGTCGATGGCGGCCTGCAGACCGTCAAGTTGACCATGCCGGCCATCGTCACCACTGATTTGCGCCTCAACGAGCCGCGCTATGCCTCGCTGCCGAACATCATGAAGGCGAAAAAGAAGCCGCTCGATACCAAGCGCCCGTCCGATTACGGCGTAGATACCGCGCCGCGCCTCAAGACCACCAATGTCTCCGAACCGCCGGTTCGCCAGGCAGGCGAGAAGGTCGAGGACGTCGATGCGCTGGTCGCCAAGCTGAAGGCGATGGGCGTCGCCTGAGCCACTCCAACGAGAAGGAACACGAATATGAAAACCCTCGTTTGGGTCGAACACGACAATTCCACCATGGCCGACGCCACGCTGGCTGCGGTCACCGCCGCATCGAAGCTGGGTGAAGTCCACCTGCTGGTCGCCGGTTCGGGCTGCCGCGCCGTGGCCGATGCCGCTGCCAAGATCGCCGGAGTGGGCAAGGTCCACCTCGCCGACGATCCGGCTTACGAGCACGCGCTGCCCGAGAACGTTGCGCCGCTGATCGCCGACCAGATGGGTCATCACGACGCTTTTGTCGCACCGGCCACCACCACCGGCAAGAACGTCGCCCCGCGCGTCGCAGCACTGCTCGACGTAATGCAGATTTCGGACATTCTCTCGGTCGAAGGCGATAAGACCTTCACCCGCCCGATCTACGCCGGCAACGCCATCGCGACAGTCGAAAGCACCGAAGACAAGCTGGTCCTGACCGTACGCGGCACCGCTTTCGACAAGGCGGAACCAGAAGGCGGCTCGGGCACGGTCGAGGAAATCTCCGGTCCCACCGATGCGGGTATCTCCAGCTTCGTGAGCGAGGAAATTGCCGAAAGCGATCGCCCCGAACTGACCAGCGCGAAGATCATCGTTTCCGGTGGCCGCGCGCTAAAGGACTCCGAGACCTTCGACGAGATCATCACCCCGCTTGCCGACAAGCTTGGTGCGGGCATCGGCGCCAGCCGTGCGGCCGTCGATGCGGGCTACGTCCCCAACGATTACCAGGTCGGCCAGACGGGCAAGATCGTCGCGCCCGAAGTCTATATCGCCATCGGAATCTCGGGTGCGATCCAGCACCTTGCAGGCATGAAGGATTCCAAGACCATCATCGCCATCAACAAGGACGAGGACGCTCCGATCTTCCAGGTCGCGGACATCGGTCTCGTCGCCGATCTCTACAAGGCGGTGCCGGAGCTGACCGAAAAGCTTTGATCGCCAAGCGATTTTGAATACAGATCCCTCCGAAGCATTTTGCTTCGGAGGGATTTTCATGGGTCGCCGCTTATCATTGTCTGTCGCTCTAGCGGCTATGTCTTTTACTGGTCTTGCAACATCTGCCGCTGCGCAGGAAGCGCCGACCGCACTGCAGCCGTCGAGCAACTGGCACCTCGACATGGCCGAAAACAAATGCCGCCTGCTCCGCACTTTCGGTCCAGAAGACAGCCGGACGATTTTCTTCCTTGAGCAATGGGATCCGTCCATCTCGGCGATCTGGGGGCTTGCAGGCCCGGCTGTCGAGGAGTTGAGAGTGTCGCGGGACGCTCGCTTCGCCTTCGGACCTGGCGGTGATACGGGCGAATTCCCGGTCGCCGATATGGACCTTGGCGAGCAGAAGCTTGTGAGCGCGACCACCTCGATAGCATTCCACCCCGGTAAGGATGCCGAAGGCGAATGGACCGAAGAAGATCGCGACTGGACCAGCGATCCCCGCGGGCTGGCACATCTCGACGAAGCCAACGCAGCCGGTATTTCGACCTTTACCCTGTCTCAAAGAGGCAAGGACGATATCGTTCTAGACCTCGGTCCGATGGACAAACCGCTGGCGGCGATGAATGTGTGCATGGAGGATCTCGTCACCCATTGGGGGTTCGATCCCGAACGGCAGCGCATGGTCGTCTCGCCGCCCGAGATCGTGAACATGAAGCGGGTCGTGCGCACGATCCAGTCGGAATATCCTGCAGAAGCTCTGCGCAAGGGGGCGCAAGCCTATTTCGCGCTGCGGCTGACCGTCGACGAGAGCGGAAGAGTGGAAGCCTGCGAAATGCTCAACCAGACCGTGGCCGAGGATTTCGACATGCGAAAGCATCCCTGCTCGGTCATGCAGCGGACCGCGCAGATCGAACCGGCGCGGGATGCGGCCGGCCAGCCGGTGCGGAGCTATCTGGCCCACCGGATATTCTACCGTATCCGATAAGCTCGCGGGCGAACGCCTAACCGAGAGTTTCGCTGAGGAAATGGATCGTCAGGCCCACTAGCCCGCCGACCATCGTGCCGTTGATGCGGATGAATTGCAGGTCGCGGCCGACCGCGCTTTCGACCCGGTCGGTGATCGTATGGGCATCCCAGCGGCGCACGGTTTCGGACACGAGCCGCACGATCTGATCGCCATAGCGCGTCGCAATCCCGACCGCCGTGCGGCGGGCGAAGCGGTTGATCTGGCGTTGCAAACGAAGATCGTCGCGTAGCGCCCCGCCCAGCTCGGCCAGCGTCTCGCTGACATAGCCCGAGGCGAGCCCGCCCGATTCGCGGATCGAAACGATCAGCTTGGCGCGGATGCGCTCCCACGTGCCCTGCCACCATTCGGCGATGGCGGGGTTGCCGAGCATTTCGCGCTTCATCCGCTCGATACGGGCCTGCAGTTCGGGATCCTCGCGCAGGCCGGTGGCGAATTCGGCAAGACCTTCCTCGATCTTGTCGCGCAAGGGGTGGTTCGGGTCGACTAGAACTTCGGCAAGCAGCTTGTACAGGCCGTCGATCACCGAATTCGCGAGCCGTTCGTCCAGCCCCGTGAAGCGCAGGATACCGTTGGCCCGGCGATGGACCATATCGCGCACCAGTTCCTCATTGTCTTCGAGGACCAGCCCCGCCCAGCGGATGATCTTGTCCATCAGCGGTTTGTGCTTGCCGTCCGCCATCATTGCGGTGAGCATTCCGCCGATCAGCGGTGCGATCTCGAGCCGGTCGAGTTGCGACTTGATGCCGCTGCGCACCTGCGTACCGAGCCGTTCGGGGTCGAGCGACTCAAGCACCTCGACCGCAAGCTCACCCGCACCAAGCCGGATACGCGAATCGCGCGTCGCCTTGGGATCGGCGAGATAGCTGCCGATCGCTTTCGCCAGATTCATCGACCCCATCCGCCGCCCGACGACAGCGGGGGTTAGGAAGTTTTCGCGCAGGAAACCCGCCATCGTGTCGGCGATGCGATCCTTGTTCTCCGGAATGATCGCCGTGTGCGGGATGGGTAGGCCGAGCGGGCGGCGGAACAGCGCGGTCACCGCGAACCAGTCGGCCAGCCCGCCGACCATGGCGGCCTCCGCAAAGGCGTGGAGATAGCCCCACGCCGGATGCAGCTCCAGATAGCGGCCCGACAGCAGGAATAACCCCGCCATCAGGACTATCAGGCCAGTGGCGGTGCGCCGCATGACCCGCGCACGGTCCGGCGGCAGTGCTGGAGGCGCGGAGACTGGGCCAGCGTGGCGGGGATCGTTCACTCGGCGGGCTCTGCCCCCGGTTCGGCGGTTCCTGTGCCTGCCAGTCCGCGCTTGTCGTCACCCGGGCGATAGGTGAGCATGCGCTGGCGCAGCCACGGACCCGCGCGCTTCTCGAAGCCATCGGCGAGGCTGAAGCCTGCCGGTACAATCAGCAACGTGAGCAGTGTCGAGAGGATCAGGCCCCCGATCACCACGGTACCCATCGGCGCGCGCCAGGCTCCGTCGCCCGAGCCAAGCACGCCGGACAAGGCGATCGGCACCATGCCGGCCGTCATTGCGACGGTGGTCATGACGATCGGCTGCGCACGCTTGTGGCCCGCATCGACGATTGCTTCCAGCTTGCGCGTGCCCTTGTCCATCTCCTCGATCGCGAAGTCGATCAGCAGGATCGAGTTCTTCGAGACAATGCCCAGCAGCAGCAAGATGCCGATATAGACCGGCATCGATTGTGGCTGGCCGAACAGCCACACCAGCAGGATGCCCCCGAGCGGGGCGAGCGCGAGGCTGGCCATGTTCACCAGCGGGCTCATGAGCCGTTTGTAGAGCAGCACAAGCACCGCGAACACGAGCAGCACGCCCGAAGCGATAGCGATCGTCAGGCTGGTCATCAGCTCGGCCTGCCATTCTTCTTCGCCGACCACATCGCGGATAACGCCCTGCGGCAGGTCCTGGAGGATGGGCAACTGGTCGATCTCTGCTTGAGCCTCGCCCTTGACGACTCCTTGCGCGAGGTCGGCGCCGACCAGCACGCGGCGGTTCTGGTTGTAGCGCTGGATGGTCGTCGGGCCGGAGCCGAAGCTGATCTCGGCCACTCGCGACAAGGGCACCGACCCACCGTTTGCCGTTTGCACCGGCAGATTGCGGATCGTGTCCAGGTTCTCGCGCGATTGCTCGGGTAGCTTGACCCGGATCGGGATCTGGCGGTCCGAGAGCGAGAATTTCGCCGCGTTCTGCTCGATCTCGCCCATGGTGGCGATACGGATCGTCTGGCTGAGCGCGATGGTCGATACGCCGAGTTCCGCCGCGAGATCCTCGCGCGGAGAGATAATCAGCTCCGGCCGGTTGATGTCGGCGCTCACCCGCGGGGCGACGAGCGAGTCGATGGACTTCATCTGCTCAACCAGCTGGGCAGCCGTATCGTTGAGCAGCTCGGGATCCGAACCGGCCAGCATTACCGTCATGTCGCGGCCCGAGCCGAAACCGCCGGACTGCGAGGCGAAGCGAACCCGCGCATCGGCGATCTGCGACAGTTCCGGTGCGAGGCTACGTTCGAATTCGATCGAGGTCCGTTCGCGGTCGGGGCGCAGCGTAATGTAGATAGTCGCCTGGCCCTCGCGCACTCGCTCCAGCGCCAGCTCGACTTCCTGCTGCTCGTAGAGGAGGTCGGCGACCTGATCGACGACGCGCTCGGTGGTCTCGAGCGTCGTGCCCGGCACCATCTCGATCTCGATGCGGCTGTTCTCGTCGTCGATCACCGGCTGGAACTGGGTGGGCACGATGCCGAACAGCAGCACGGTCAGCAGCAGGGAGAAATAGCCGACGCCGAGCATCCATACCCGATGGTCGAGGAAGCGCGCGTAAAGATATTGCCAGGCCTGCTTCATGTGGCTGCCGAACAGCCCGGTAATCAGGCCGAGGACCTTGAAGAACACAAGCGTCAGCAGGAAGCCTGCCAGCAGTGCAATGGCCAGCTGGATGATGCCGACGATTTTCACGATCGTTTCAGGCAGGAAGCCGGGATCGGGATTGCCCCCGGTAATCATTGCTGGAATGCCGAGACCTTGGAGCAGGCCGGACACGGTGAACGTGCCGAATGCCGCAACGGCGAGCGCGCCGATAACAGTGAATAGCAGCGCCAGCACATAGAGCCAGCGATGGCGCGGGCCCTCCAGCCCCTCGCGCAGCCGGTGCATCTTGCCCCGGTCGAGCGACCAGCGCAGGACGCCCATGTAGCGATCCATCATCGGGCCTTCGCCATGGGCGGCCTGCCCGTGGGACTTGAGGAAATAGGCCGCCAGCATCGGCGTGATCATGCGGGCGACAGCGAGCGACATCAGCACGGCGACCACTACGGTGAAGCCGAAGTTCTTGAAGAACTGCCCCGATATGCCGGGCATGGCGCCGACCGGGAAGAACACCGCGACGATACAGAAGCTGGTCGCGACGACCGGCAGGCCGATCTCGTCGGCCGCGTCGATCGATGCCTGATACGCGCTCTTGCCCATACGCATGTGACGCACGATGTTCTCGATCTCCACGATCGCGTCGTCGACGAGCACCCCAGCCACGAGGGCCAGCGCCAGCAGCGACAGCTGGTTCAAATTGAAGCCGAGCAGGTCCATGAACCAGAAGGTCGGAATGGCCGAAAGCGGGATCGCCACGGCGGAAATCGCGGTCGCGCGCCAGTCGCGCAGGAAGAAGAACACCACTACCACGGCGAGGATCGCACCCTCGATCATTGCGGCCATGGCGCTTTCGTACTGGTCCTTCGTGTATTTGACCGTGTTGAACAGCGGAATGAACTTAACGCCCGGATTGCTGGCCTCGATCTCTTCGATTTTCTCGAGCGCGTTTTCGTAAACCGTCACGTCCGATGCGCCCTTGGCGCGGCTCATGGCGAAGTTCACGACTTCCTTATCGCCCACCTTGCTGATCGAGGTCCGCTCGGAATAGCCGTCGCGCACGGTGGCCACGTCGGACAGCTTGACCGTCCGCCCGCCGCCGAGCTGGATGCGGCGTTCGCCCAGCTCGTAAGCGGAGTCGTTGTTGCCGAGTACGCGCACCGATTGGCGGGTGCCGCCGACTTCGGCCATGCCGCCCGCAGCATCGATATTGTTCTGCCGCAGCACACCGTTGATCTGGCTGGCGGTCACGCCGAGCGCCTGCATGCGCGGCAGGTCGAGGATAACCTCGATCTCGCGGTCGACCCCGCCGAAGCGATTGACCTCGGCCATGCCCTCGATGGACAGGAGCTGCTTGGCGATCGTGTCGTCGATGAACCAGCTCAGCCCCTCGATGGTCATGTCGTCGGCTTCGACAGCATAGATCGCCAGGAAGCCGCCGGAGATTTCCTGCTTGCTCACGCGTGGTTCGAGGATTCCGTCGGGCAGCGAGCCGCGGATCGTATCGATCGCGTTCTTCACTTCCGCCGTGGCATCGTTGGGGTCGACGCCGATTTCGAATTCGATGAACGTATTCGAATTGCCTTCGCTGGCAGTCGAATTGATCGAGTTCACGCCGTTGATCGAGCGCACGGCGGCCTCGACCCGCTGGGTGATCTGGTTCTCGATCTCGGTCGGCGCGGCGCCTGGCTGCGAGATATTTACGCTGACTGCCGGGAATTCGATGTCGGGATTGTTCACGACATCCATGCGCATGAAGCTGATCAAGCCAGCCAGCAGCAGCGCCGTGAACGCGACCAGGGGTATCACCGGGTTGCGGATCGACCAGGCGGAGATGTTACGGAAATTCATATGCCAGTCCCGCTCACGCGCCGTCGGCGATGGGGCGAACCGTCTCGCCCGGATTGAGGAAGCCGGCGGCCCGCAGTACCACCCGTTCATTGCCTGCGAGCCCGCCTGCGATGACGATGCCCTCGGAAGTCACCTGGCCGAGCTCGATATTGCGGCGCTGCACCGTGTTTTCCGCATCGACGATGAAGACATAGCTGCCCTCGTCGTCAGACTGGATCGCGCTCTCGGGGAGGATCGGAGCGCTGACCGTGCCGCTCTTGATCACGACCGTCGCGAAGCCGCCGGGGCGCAAGCCCTCGGCATAGGGCAGCGCGATCCGCGCCGTGCCCTGGCGATCCTGCGAGCTGATCAGCGGCGCGACCTGCCAGACGCTCCCGGTATAGCTACTGTCCGACCCCACCGGCGTGACGGTGGCTCTGGTGCCCACGTTGATCTGCGCGAGATCGGTTTCGCTGAGGCGTGCGAGCACTTCCATCTCACCGCCGCGGGCGATCCGGAACAGCGGAGGGGAGCCGGCGCTGACCGTCTGGCCGATTTCCACATTGCGTTCGAGCACAAGGCCGGAGGCTGGCGCGACCACGTTGAGGCGGGCGTTCCGGGCCTGCAATTCGCGGACCTGCGCCTGTGCCACGCGCACTCGCGCTACGGCCGCGTCGCGCGTTGCCGTGAGGCGATCAACGTCTGCCTCGGAAACGAAACCGCGCTCGACGAGCTGCAGCGAGCGGTCGAGATTGGCTTGCGCGATATTGGCGTCCGACTGCGCGACCTGGACCTGCGCGGCGGCGCTCTGCACCTGCTGCGACTGGACCGAGCGATCGATCGAGACAAGCACCTGGCCCTGGCGCACCCAATCGCCGGCATCGACGCTGATTGCCGTCACGCGGCCACCTTCGCCGACGACACCTACCGGCAGATCGCGGCGCGCAGCCAGCGTACCGGTCGCGGAAATTTCGCCATCGACGGTGCTCTGGCCCGGCGCGATCACCGTGACGCTCGGCAGTTGGGCCTCGCCACCGGCACTCTCTTCCGCGCCCGCCCCGGAGACGACGAAATAGGCCACGATCGCAAGCAGCAGGGCAAGGATCGCAGCGCCAATGTACCAGCGGCGGCGACGCGTCGCTTCGGCCGTTTCGTCGGATTCGAGCGACGCGCTGCCTGTCATCGGCTCTACCCGCTCCGCCTCGAAACCAGATTCGTAATTCATGGCCATATCGCCCCGGTATGCGTCTTTTCGGATCGCAGTGTATTATCCTGCTAGGTCACTTAGTGCAAGATACTAGCTCGATAGCCGCTAGACCACGCGCTCGGCGCAGGCAAAGAACTATCGACCGGTGTGGACCATGAGCGGACGAAGGGCAATTAAAACGGGTGCCTCGACGACGAAAGCCGGAGATCTTTCGATCCCCGGCTTTCGGATTGTTCTGATATAATCTCGCTCGGCTTAGCGAACGCGTCCACGCTGGACGAGGTTCGCAATTCCGAGCAGTACGATCGCGCCGATGATGGCGATAATGAAGCCGGTCAGGTTGAAAGTCTGGATAGTGCCTTCGATGCCGAAAACGGCGCCAGCGAGAAAGTTGCCGATCAGCGCACCGATGATGCCGACGACGATATTCCAGAAGATGCCCATCGAGGCATCGCGGTTCATGACCAGGCTAGCCAGCCAGCCCGCTACACCGCCGACGATAATTGCAATAATCCAACCCATTGTATTTCCTCCTGTTTCATCCTGCCCGCCTGATATTCGCTTTCAGGCTTCGACAGGAAAACGGTTTCCTGCATCGTGCAGGACTACCAAGAGGAGCGGATGGTGATGGGTTTTGTTCCCGAAACCGCGTCTCGGACCGGACGGCTCAGTATTTGAGCTGGCGTTCGTACAGATCGCGATAGTGCTGGATACGCGTGACGCGCAGGCCCTGCATGCCGGAGCGATCGACGGCGCGCTGCCAGGAAGCGAACTCCTCCAGGCTCAGGCTGTAGCGCTCCAGAACCTCGTCGATCGACAGAAGTCCGCCATTGACGGCAGCGACGACCTCGGCCTTGCGGCGCACGACCCAACGCTTGGTCTGGGGCGACGGCAGATCGTCGAGCGTCAGCGGCTCTCCGAGAGGGCCGATGACCTGCGCCGGCCGGATATCCTGGTTTTCAATCATTCCGTCTCTCTGTCGCCGTGGGTTTCATCACCTGCGGTGTCGCCAAGGCCTAGCGGGTCTGGTTTGCCATCCGTTGAAATATCGTGGTTAACAGCGCTTTCATTCTTTTCGCTGCCTTCGCGGCGGACGTCCGCAAAGGCCCCGAAGCCCCCTTCGACCTGCGCAATCTCCTCCCGAAGTTCGCGAGTCGCCGCCAAGCGCGCGACCAGATCGGTCCAGCGAAACCGGCGGAGATCCGCGGCTTCGCGCTTTTCGGCCAGATCGGCTCTTTGAAATTGCCCCTCGATCATTTGTACGGGGATAACGCCACATGGTGAACGAACCGTAAAGCGTCGCATGCGCGCTTGCGCGCTGCCCTCTGGTGGCAAGCCCCCCAGCCGTGTATGGGGCGCGCCATGCCCGAAAACATTGCTCTTTCCCCGGTTCAGGCAGCCGGTCTTTTCGACTTGCCGCATGCCGCATCCGATTGCCGCATCGTCGTCGCCATGTCGGGCGGGGTCGACAGCTCGGTCGTGGCCGCCTTGGCCGCGCGCAGCGGTGCGGAAGTGATCGGCGTTACGCTGCAGCTCTACGATTACGGCGCGGCGACGGGGCGCAAGGGCGCGTGCTGTGCGGGGGACGACATTGCAGACGCACGCGCCGTGGCTGACCGGCTCGGTATCGCTCACTACGTGCATGACCACGAAAGCGCGTTTCGCGAAGACGTGGTCGAGGGCTTTGCCGATTCCTATCTCGCCGGGCAGACGCCGGTGCCCTGCATTCGCTGCAACATGGGCCCGAAGTTCACCGACCTGTTCGCCATGGCGCGCGAATTGGGCGCCGATTGCCTTGCCACCGGCCATTATGTGCGCCGCGTGATGGGCTCGGCCGGACCGGAACTGCACCGGGCCCACGATCCTGCACGCGACCAGTCGTACTTCCTTTATGCGACCACGGAAGACCAGCTCGCCTACCTCCGGTTCCCCCTCGGCGGCCTGCCCAAAGCCGAAGTCCGCCAGCTGGCCGAAGAGGCGGGGCTGCGCAACGCCGCAAAGCCAGACAGCCAGGACATCTGCTTCGTGCCCGACGGCGATTATGCAAAGATCGTCAAGAAAATGCGTCCGGAAGGCGTGCGAACGGGCAAGATCGTCCACGCAACGACCGGCGAGGAACTGGGCGAGCATCGCGGCGTGATCCATTACACGGTCGGCCAGCGACGCGGGCTGGAGATCGGTGGCCAGCCCGAACCGCTCTATGTCGTGAAAATCGATGCCGAGAGCGCGGAGGTCCACGTCGGCCCCAAGCGGCTGCTGGCAGTGACCCAGGCCCGCATCGGCGAAACAAACCGCATCGGCCCGCTCCCCGACAAGCCGCTGACCGCCAAGGTTCGCAGCCTCGCCAAGCCGGTGCCGGTCGAACTAAACGGACCCCTCGGTGAGGGTCGGAGCGCAAATCTGCGGTTCGCACAGCCCGAATACGGCGTCGCGCCGGGGCAGGCTGCGGTTATCTACGCAGACGACCGCGTGGTCGGCGGCGGCTGGATTGAGGCGACGGTGCCGGTCGAGGCGTAAACCCGTGCGTTTCGAGTCGCATGCTCTTGCGTGATGCCGGCGGATATTCAATGCGCTTGCAAAGATATAAATCGAGGTCGGCATGAGTGCGAAGCGCGCATTGATTACGGGTGTTACCGGACAGGACGGTTCGTTTCTCGCACGCCTGCTGCTGGAAAAGGGATACGAGGTCCACGGGGTCAAGCGTCGGTCCTCTTCCTTCAACACCGGCCGGATCGAAGACATTTACGAAGACCCGCATCGCGAAAATCCGCAGATGCACCTACATTTCGGCGATGTCACCGATGCCACCAACATCATTCGCGTGGTGCAGGAGGTTCAGCCGCACGAGATTTACAATCTCGCCGCGCAAAGCCATGTGCAGGTCAGCTTCGAGACGCCCGAATATACCGCGAATGCGGATGGCCTCGGTACGTTGCGCCTGCTCGAGGCAATCCGCATCCTCGGCCTGGAGAAAAGCACCCGCTTCTTCCAGGCCTCGACCAGCGAGATGTACGGGCTGGTGCAGGAAACGCCGCAGACCGAAACCACGCCGTTCTACCCGCGCAGCCCCTATGCCGCCGCGAAGGCCTATGCGCACTGGATCACGGTGAACTACCGCGAGGCCTACGGACTGCACGCAAGCTGCGGGATCATGTTCAACCACGAGAGTCCGGTGCGCGGCGAGACCTTCGTTACGCGCAAGATCACCCGCGCGGCCGCCGCGATCTCCCTCGGGCTGCAGGACCGGCTTTACCTTGGCAATCTCGACGCCCGGCGCGACTGGGGACATGCCCGCGAATATGCCGAGGGCATTTGGCGCATGCTCCAGCAGGAACATCCGGCCGACTATGTGCTGGCGACGGGCACCACCACCAGCGTACGCGACTTCGCCCGCTGGGCTTTCGAGGATATCGGTTTGTCGCTGGAGTTCCGTGGTGAAGGCGCCGAGGAGAAAGCCTATTGCGCCGACAGCGGGCGCTGCCTGATCGAAATCGATCCGCGCTATTTCCGCCCGACCGAGGTCGATCGTCTGCTCGGCGATGCAAGCAAGGCGAAGGCGGAATTGGGCTGGGAAGCGAAAACGCCGCTTCGCGAACTCGTCCGCGAGATGGTGCAGGCGGACATCGCCGGAATCCGGGGCTGCTGAGCGTGCCGGGCTTTGCGCTCGACGGCAAACGCGTCTGGGTGGCGGGCCATGGCGGCATGGTCGGGCAGGCGCTGCTCCGCCGGCTGGAACGCGAGCCCTGCACCGTCCTCACCGCGCCGCGCAGTGTCGATCTGCGCGACCAAGGCACCGTGCACGAATGGTTTGCCGCCAACCGGCCCGATGCCGTGATCCTGGCAGCCGCGCGGGTCGGCGGCATCATGGCCAATGCCGAGCGGCCGGCGGAATTCCTCTACGACAATATCGCTATCGCGACGAATGTGATCCACGCGGCGCACCTGCACGATGTGTCAAAGCTGCTGTTCCTCGGCTCGTCCTGCATCTATCCGAAACACGCCCAGCAGCCGATCCGCGAAGACGCCTTGCTCACAGGCCCGCTTGAGCAGACCAACGAAGCCTATGCGATCGCCAAGATCGCCGGCCTGAAGCTCGCCGCCGCCTATCGCACGCAGTACGGGCGCGATTTCATTTCCGTCATGCCGACCAATCTTTACGGGCCGGGCGACAATTGGGATCCTGCATCGAGCCATGTCGTCCCTGCCCTGATCCGCAAGGCGCATGAGGCGAAGGTGGCCGCCGATGACAGCTTCACCATCTGGGGCAGCGGCGAGCCGCGCCGCGAGTTCCTGCATGTCGACGATCTTGCCGATGCCTGCGTGATGCTGGTGCAGCGCTACTCGGACGATGCGCCGATCAATGTCGGATCGGGCGACGACATCGCCATCGCCGATCTCGCACGGCTGATCGCGGATGTGGTCGGGTTCGATGGTGATGTAGAGACCGACACATCGAAACCGGACGGCACACCGCGCAAGCTGATGGACAATTCCCGCCTGGCTGCGATGGGCTGGCAGCCGCGCATCGAGCTGAGGGACGGCCTGCGCGATGCCTACGCTGCGTTCTTGCGGGAGGTCGGTGCCTAGCCTTCCCACTCATCCAGCACGCAGGCATAGCCTTCGCGCCAGGTGGCGGTCTCTGAAGCGACCAGCGGGATCGAGGCTGTCACGCTTTTCGCCTGCGGATTTTCGCTCAGGCTGACCAGTTCCATCCCGGCGAGTTTGTCCTTGGCGCAGTCGTCCAAGCTGCGACCCGCCACGAAGCGGCAGGAACAGGCGACATGCGCGGCATAGGCCGTGCCGGTCGCGCCGGTCCGGCGCAGGCCGTCGCCCCAGACCGCCCAAGCGATCGCGCCCAGCCCGGCGATGATGATCGCGAGCCACAGCCACAGGCGCAGTTTTCGAGAGCGGTTTTTGACCGTTGCCAAGTCGGATTCCTTCGTGCGAGTGACGCGTCATGCCCCTGCGGACCGCCCCCCTTATCGCGCTTGCCCTCGCCGCCACAAGCCTTGCCGCGTGCGGCGGCTCCGGCCCTGCCGAAGAGCCGCCGCTGAGCGAGGAAGCGCTGGCAGCGGTGAAGGACGATCCGGGCGCGCCGACCAAGGCGTTGGCACGCGAATCGGACCAGCTATTCACGCTCGACGGGCTGGGCGACACACGGGCGCTGGTCGTTATGCATGGCGGCGAAATTGCGGTCGAACGCTACGGCGAAGGTTACGGGCCGCAGACGCGCTTCATCAGCTGGTCGATGGCCAAGACGGTGACTGCGGTGATGATCGGCATGCTGGTGGCAGATGGGCAGCTGCGGCTCGATGCGCCCGCCCCCGTACCGCGCTGGCAGCGCACCGGCGACCCACGCGCCGAGATCACCTTGCGCCAATTGCTCCAGATGCGCTCCGGCCTCGAGCATACCGAGGCGGGCGATCCGCCCTACGAGAGCAGCGAGGTGCGGATGCTGTTCCTCGACGGGCGCGACGACATGGCCGATTACGCCACTGCCCAGCCGCTCGAAGCGGAGCCGGGTTCGCGCTTCGAATATTCCTCGAACACCACGGTGATCCTGGCCGATATCGCGGCGCGTGCGCTGACCGAGAGCACCAATCCCGACGCGCGCCGCAAGGCGGTGGCCGACTACCTCCGGGCGCGCCTCTTCGGGCCGCTGGGAATGACCAGCGCCGTGCCGGAATTCGACCGCGCGGGCACGCTGATCGGCGGCAGCTTGATCCATGCCAATGCCCGCGACTGGGCCAGGTTCGGCGAGCTTTTGCGCAACAAGGGATCGGTGAAGGGCGAGCAGCTGGTGCCGCGCCAGTGGGTCGAGGAAATGCTCGAACCCAGCCCAGCAAGCCCGCATTACGGCCTGCAGACCTGGCTCAATCGCCCGCTACCCGACGGCGAGGAACATCCGCTGTTTCCCGACCGAGCGCCGCACAGCGCCTTTTCCGCGATCGGGCACATGGGGCAATATATCTTCGTCTCGCCAAGCCAGAAGCTGACCGTCGTGCGCCTTGGTCACTCGGATGCGCCGGAGCGCAAGGCCATGCTTCAGCAGCTCGCCGACATTATCGAGCTTTACCCGGCAAGCTAGGGCAGCAGGAAACGCCCCTCTACTACTGTGACGCAGGGGCCGGACAGGATGGCCCGGTCGCCTTCGCGGCGGCATGTAGCACGTCCCCCGCGCTGCGATGCCTGGAACGCGGTGAAGCTTTCGCACCCGAGCCGTTTGGTCCAGAAATGCGTAAGCGCCGCGTGAGCCGAGCCGGTGAAGCTGTCCTCGTCGACACCGCCACCCGGCACGAACACCCGGCTGACGACATCGGCCTCGCCGCCCTGCGCCGTGCAGATGAACTGGTCGTTCCCCAATGCCCGTAACCCGCGCATGTCGGGGCCGAGCCCGCGCACCGTCTCCTCGTCGTCGAATAGATAGATCCCGTATCCCTCGGGATTGAGCCAAATCTCGCGCGGCTCCGCGCCCAGCAACACCGCCGCCTCGTCCCACGATCCGGGTTCGGTGGGGATTATTGGAAGCCCCAGTTCGTATGCCGAGCCCGCTTGCCTGACCTCCAGATTGCCCGCGCGCCGCGTGCGAAAGGTCACGCGCTCGCCCCCGTCGCGGGTCAGCAGCACGTGGCCGCTCGCCAAGGTGGCATGGCCGCATAAGCGCACTTCCTCGGTCGGCGTGAACCAGCGCAGTTCGTAGTCGGCCTCGCCACTGGCATCGGGCACCACAAAAGCGGTCTCGGCGAAATTGTTTTCTTCGGCGATGGCCTGGAGCACCTTATCATCGAGCCACGCATCGAGCGGCATCACCGCGGCCTGGTTGCCGGCAAACGGGCGGTCGGCGAAGGCGTCGACATGCCAATAGGGCAGTGCGGTGGTCATGCATCTTTCTCCAGCTTGGCGAATTCGTTGTCCTCGACCAGCGGATTGTCCGGCTCGTCGACATGACCCTGGGGATCGATATGGATCAGCAATTCGAGCCCCGGGAAGCGCTGGCACAGGTCGGCTTCCACCCGCTCGATAATGTCATGCGCTTCCTCCACCGTCATGATCGGCGGCAGGTCGACATGGAATTGCGCGAAATCGCGGTGGCCGCTGGTGCGGGTGCGCAGATCGTGCAGGTTGGTGAGCTCGGGATGCCGGGCCGCCGCTTCGACGAAGGCGAGCCGCTTGTCCTCGGGCCATTCGCGATCCATCAGGTCGTCGACCGCATCGCTCGCCCCTCGCCATGCGCCCCATGCCAGCCATGCGGCGATGGCGAGGCCGAAGAGCGGATCGGCAATGCCAAGCGCTGCAAACTGGTCGAGCGCGAGCGCGGAGATCACCGCGAGATTGAGCAGCAGATCGGACTTGTAGTGCAGGTGATCGGTCTGGATCGCGAGACTGCGCGTCCTGTTCACCACATAGCGCTGCCACGCCAGCAGCGCGAACGTCAGAACGATGGCGATCAGCGAGACGGCGATCCCCTCTTCGGCTGCCGCAGTTTCGACCTGACCGGACAATTGCATGATCGCACGGGCCGCGATTCCGAAAGCCGACAATGCAATCAGCATGACCTGGAAGATCGCTGCCAGCGCTTCCGCCTTGCCATGGCCGAACCGGTGATCCTCGTCCGCCGGCATGGACGCGATCCACACGCCGGTCAGCGTCGCGATACTCGCGATCAGATCGAGCGCGGAATCGGCAAGGCTGCCGAGCATGGCAGTCGATCCGGTTCGCCAGCTCGCCCAGCTTTTCAGCGCAACCAGGATCACCGCCACCGTGATAGAGGCGAATGCTGCGCTGCGGGCGAGTCGGGTGCGGTCGTCGGTCATCAATATTGCTTCATGGATAAAGCAGCGTGTCGTCCCACGCTTCCGTCGCGCTGCTCCGCGTGAACAGCCGCCGGTCGTGCAGACGATATTCGCGGTCCTGCCAGAATTCGATCCGGCGCGGACTCAGCCGGAAGCCGGTCCAGTGCGACGGGCGCGGGATATCGCCCTCGGGATAGCGTTCCTCCAGTGCGGCCACCCGGTCGAGATAGACTTGCCGGTCCGGCAAGGGGCGCGACTGGTCGCTGGCGGCCGAGCCGATCTGCGAGGGGCGGGGGCGGGAATGAAAATAGTCGTCGGCCTGTGCAGGATCGACCTCTTCCAGCGGGCCTTCGATGCGGATCTGGCGGCGCAAGCTCTTCCAGTGGAACAGCAGCGCAGCGCGCATGTTGGCGCGAATCTGCTCGCCCTTGCGGCTTTCGGCATTGGTATAGAAGACGAACCCGCCGCCCTCGCCCTGGTCGACGCCGCGCGCTTTCAGCAGCACCATCCGGACCGACGGCATCCCGTCGGCGGTGGCCGTGGCAAGCGCCATGGCGTTGGGATCGTTCGGCTCGCTCGCCTTGGCCTCGCCGAACCACACCTCGAACAGCGAAAAAGGATCCGCCTTGGGAATAGCACTTTCGTCGGTCTGCATCGGGCTGGTCCTAGGCAATGGGAGTCGGTTCAGGAGCAAAACGCATGCGCGCCCGTTTGGGGCAAAACAGGTTCGCATTATGGAGACAATCGCTGCGCATCGGCCATCCCCTAACCGCATCCGTCCGCGTGGGGAACCACTCGCGCTTGCGCGGAAGCGCTGTTGCACCTAGCTAACACGCTTGATGGCTACCAATTCCCGCGATCCCTATTCCACTCTCGGCGTCGCCCGCGGCGCGTCGGAGAAGGACATCAAGAGCGCCTATCGCAAGCTGGCGAAGGAGCTCCACCCCGACCGCAACAAGGACAATCCGCAGGCTTCTGAGCGGTTCAGCCAGGTCACGCAGGCTTACGATCTGTTGTCCGACAAGGACAAGCGCGCCCAGTTCGACCGCGGCGAGATCGATGCCGATGGCAACCCGGCCAATCCCTTCGCCGGTATGGGCGGGGGTGGCGGCTTCGGCGGCGGTGGCGGGCAGCGTGGCTATCGCGCCGAGGATTTCCAGGGATTCGGACAGGAAGCCGATCTCGGCGATATATTCGAAGGCCTGTTCGGCGGCGGCAGGGCGCGATCGTCCGGCATGGGCGGCGGACCTTTCGGCGGAGGTCGCCGTGCCCCGCCCCCCAAAGGATCGGACATCGGCTATCGCCTGCGCGTCCCCTTCGTCGAAGCGGCGACGCTGAAGGACCAGCGCATTACGCTGGCCGACGGCAAGACCATCGATCTCAAGCTGCCCAAGGGGGTCGAGAACGGCACCCAGATGCGCCTGAAGGGCAAAGGCGAGCAGGGACCGGGCGGTGCCGGCGACGGGCTCGTCACGATCGAGATCGACCGGCACAAGCTCTACAAGCGCGATGGCGACGATGTGCGCTTCGACCTGCCGATCACGCTCGACGAGGCGGTAAATGGCGGCAAAGTGCGCGTGCCCACGGTCGACGGCCCCGTGATGATGACGATCAAACCCGGCACGGACGGCGGCACGGTGCTGCGCCTGAAGGGCAAAGGCTTCACCAGGAAGAACGGAACCCGCGGCGACCAGCTCGTCACGCTGGAAATCCAGCTGCCCGGCGATCTCGCGGAGCTTGCCAAGCGGCTCGAAGGCTGGAAGGACGACAGCGACCCACGCAGCAAGCTCGGGGTGTAGCCGTTTGAGTGCAAACGATCTTCCAAGCGAGGAAGAGCGCGAAGTCCAGTCGCTGTCCCCCGAAGCACGCCGCCAGCACGCGGCGACCTTGCGCGGCCGCGTGGTCGAGCGGGTTGGGCCCGGGACGCGGGCCTGGGAAGTCGCCAAGCGCACGGCCGTCGGCACCTTCAACGACGGCTTTATTCACGCGGGCAACCTCGCCTATCTGGCGATGTTCTCGATCTTCCCGTTTTTCATTCTCGGGGCAGCGCTGTTCTCGCTGATCGGCGAGGAAAGCGACCGCGCCGCATCGATCAACGCCATCCTCGTGACCCTGCCGCCCAGTGTCGGCAACGTCATCGAGCCGGTCGCGCGCGACGTCATCAATTCGCGCAGCGGGTGGCTGCTGTGGGCCGGTGCCGCCGTGGCGCTGTGGACGGTCGGCAGCCTGATCGAGACGATCCGCGACATCCTGCGCCGCGCCTACGGCACCAAGCTGACCCACGCCTTCTGGAAATACCGGCTGTTCTCGTCGGGCGTAATTCTGGGCGCGGTACTGCTGTTGATGCTTTCCCTTATCGCGCAGATTGCGATCGGGGCGGCGCAGCAAGTGATCGAGGCCTATTTCCCCGACCTCGTCGACAGGGTCAGCGATTTGCGCCTTTCGCGCATCATTCCGGCACTGGGCCTGTTCGGTTCGCTTTATCTCATCTTCTACACGCTGACCCCGTCGCGGTACCGCGCGCGCCGCTATCCGAAATGGCCCGGCGTGCTGTTCACGACCGTCTGGTGGATCCTGGTGACGACCCTGCTACCCTTGGTGCTGCGCAGTTTCTTCACCTACAATCTCACCTACGGCAGCCTGGCCGGGATCATGATCGCGCTGTTCTTTTTCTGGCTTGTCGGCCTCGGCGTGGTTATCGGCGCGGAACTGAACGCGGCGCTCGCGGAGACGCCGGAAGAGGAAATGAACACCATCGGCCAGGCTGACGACCGGAGACGGGCGGAACTGGCGAAGGAAGCGGAAGAAGAGGGCACGGCATGAGCGGATTGATGCAGGGCAAACGCGGGCTGATCATGGGCCTTGCCAACGACAAGTCGCTGGCCTGGGGCATTGCCAAGAAGCTCGCCGAGCACGGCGCGGAGCTTGCGTTTTCCTATCAGGGCGAGGCGCTGAAAAAGCGCGTCGGCCCGCTTGCCGAGCAGCTCGGCAGCGACTTCGTATTCGAATGCGACGTATCCGACATGGAAGCGCTCGACCGGGCGTTCGACACACTGAAATCGCGCTGGGACACGATCGATTTCGTCGTCCACGCCATCGGCTTTTCCGACAAGAGCGAGCTGCGCGGCAAATACGTCGACACCAGCCTCGACAATTTCCTGATGACGATGAATATCTCCGCCTATTCCCTGGTGGCGGTGACCAAGCGGGCCGCGGAGATGATGCCGGACGGTGGCTCGATCGTCACGCTGACCTATTACGGCGCGGAAAAGGTCATACCGCATTACAATGTCATGGGTGTCGCCAAGGCGGCGCTCGAGACCAGCGTGCAGTATCTTGCCAATGACCTTGGCCCGCAGAATATTCGCGTGAATGCGATCAGTGCTGGGCCCGTCAAGACGCTGGCGGCGAGCGGGATCGGCGATTTCCGTTATATCTTGAAGTGGAACGAGCTGAACTCGCCGCTACGGCGCAATATCACGATCGAGGATGTCGGCGGATCGGGCCTCTATTTCCTGTCCGACCTGTCATCGGGCGTGACCGGCGAGACTCACCATGTCGACGCCGGTTATCACGTCGTCGGCATGAAACAGGAAGACGCGCCGGATATCGCCCTCGACAAGGGCTGAACCAAAAATGCGCGCTCAGCCTTCGGGCGGGCGCGCCAGGTCTTCGACTTCGCGGTCGCCGTCCGTCTCGATCACGGGATCGGGCGTTTCGGTAGCCTCGCCCGGTGCGACACCGGCGCGTTCGCGTTCGAGCCGTTCCATGTATTCGCGCTCGATCATCTCGACCCGCTCCTGCTCGGCAGCGGCTTCGGCATCGATGCCCTCGAGCCGTTCGGCCCGCGCTTCGGCGACGAGCTGGCCGAAGCGGACTTCGGAGGAATTTTCCCGATCCGCGTAAGCCTCGCGGATAAGTTCCTGGGTGCAACCGGTGAAGCCGCCCGCGCCGGTCGGCGAGCAGGACATGATGCCCGATGCGCCGACATATTCGAGCTGTTCGACCCGCTCGGCCCACGCCTGATTCGCCGGATCGTCGGAGAAGCGCAGGCGCTCGGGGATCCGATAGCGCTCGTTTTCATCCTTGCGTGCGCAGACGACGATGACATCGCCTGTGCTTTCCGGGCATTGGTCGTCGCCGTAGACGATGACCATGTTGTAGCTGTCGTCGCCGGTCTCGACCGGGGTCTGCGCCGCAACGGGCGCGGCCACGATGGCGGCGGCAAGAGCGGCTGCGGAAGCGATCGGGGTAAGCAGTCTGGTCATCATGGCCTCTCGGAACGTGTGTGGCGCACATAGGGCGCGCGCGCCGGTGAACTGTCTATGAAGCGCGCGAAACGCCTGCGATGTTCCCTCAGATGCGCTGCGAAATGCCGATCGCGGCGCGGCAGCCTGCACGGATGACTGCGGAGAGCACCGGATAGGCCGGTGCGCGCTCGGCCCCTGCGGCCAGCGCGGCGTCACGGTGTTCGCGTTCGTCTTCGCGGAATTCCTCGATCATGGCGGCGAGCTCCGGATCTTCGCCGGTTTCCATCAGCCGGTCGAGCTGGCGTGAATAGTGATCGTCGATCTCGGTCTCGACTGCGGCGGTGCAGGCCATAGCGGCTTCGGGCCCGATCAGCGCGGTCACGGCGCCCAGCGCGAAACCGGCGCGATCCCAGAACGGCTGCAAAATGGTAGGTCGTACGCCGCGGCGCGCCATCAGTTCATCGAACTTCTCGCGGTGTCCGGCTTCCTGCTCGGCCATGCCGGCTATCTCTGCGGAGTCGGGGCCACGGTCGCCCATCACGGCGAGCTGGCCGGCGTAGATACGCGTCGCGCCGAATTCTCCGGCCTGATCGACACGAATCATGCGGGCGATGTGGTCGGGGACCTTTTTCGAGATTGGAGTCATACGCGGCGATCCTTTGCCAGCAGGGCGAGAATGGCAATGCCGGCTGCAGTAGAGATGAGGAAGTTGTAGCCCGCCAGGCTGATCCCGAACAGCGTCCAGGCCGGTTCGTCGCAGCGCGTCAGCGGAGCATTCATGATATCGTCGAGCGCGCTTCCGCCCCCGCTCGTGACCGTGGCCGCACAGGAGGTGATCCCCTCCCACCAACCGTATTCGACACCGGCATGGAACAGCCCGATCCCGCCGGAGACGAGGATGGCGATCGCCGCGAGGCCGGTCCAGAACCGCTGCGGCGGAGCGAGGAACGCCAGCAGAGCGAGCCCGACCGCAGCGAAATGCGGCCAGCGCTGCCACCAGCACATTTCGCACGGGTACAGGCCAAAGCCGTATTGGGAGACGTAGGCTCCGCCCAGCAGCAGCGCCGGGACCGCAATGGCCAGCACGCGGGCCAGCCGCGATGATGGAGACAGGCTCATACCCAGTCGTTTAGCCTAGTTGGCGCGGCGGGCAACCGTGTTCGGCGAGGTGCGGCGAAGCGTCTCCAGCGCATAATGCAGCTGGAAATCCTCGATCCCCTGCTCTTCGAGTTCCTCGGCGGTCAGCTGAAACCGCGGATCGTCGCGCTGGTCGCGCTCCATCGCCTCGTCAGCAAGTCCCGCTTCGTTGACCAGATGGCCGCGCAAGTCCGACTCGCGCACGGTGAAGCGCGATTTCTTCGCCAGGTCCGGGTCCGACAACTGCGGCACGGCGATGTCCGGCTTGATGCCGCCTTCCTGCACCGAGTGACCTGACGGCGTGTAGTAGCGCGCCGTCGTCAGCTTAAGCGCGGCATCGCGGCCGAGCGGGAGGAGCGATTGCACGCTGCCCTTGCCGAAGCTGCGCTGGCCCATGACGATCGCGCGGCGATGGTCCTTCAGCGCCCCGGCGACGATTTCCGAGGCCGAAGCCGAACCTTCGTCGATCAGCACGATGATCGGTACGTCCTGCGCGATGTCGCCGCGGAATACCGTTTCGGCGTCGTAATAGATATTCTCGCCCCGCGCACGGCCGCGCTGCGAAACGATGCGCCCTTCGGTGAGGAAGAGATCGGACAGCGCCACCGCCTCGTCGAGGCTTCCGCCCGGGTTGGAGCGCAGATCGAGGACCAGCCCGTTGAGGCGTCCTGAGGCCTGGCTCTGCAAATCCTCCCACGCCGCGAAGACATCGCTGCCCACGTCACGCGAGAACTCGTTGATCATGATATGGCCGATATTGCCGCTTTCGAGCTCCCATGTGACGGGCTCGAGCTCGATCACGCCGCGCGTCACAGTCACATCGAACGGCTCGTCACGGCCGGGGCGGAACACGGTCAGCCCGATCGACGTGCCTTCCGGCCCGCGCATCTGCGCCACCGCCTCGTCGAGGCTGCCGCCGACGATCAGCTTGCCGTCAAGATGCGTGATGAAATCACCCGCCTTCAGACCGGCCTTGTCGGCGGGGCTACCGCGGAAAGGCGAGATGATCTTGACCGCGCCATCTTCCATCACGACCGACAGGCCGAGGCCGGAATAATTGCCGTCGATCATGGTCTCGAGCCGCTGGAGATCGCTGCCGTCGAGATAGCCCGAATGCGGATCGAGCGAGGTCAGCATTCCGTCGATCATGCCGCGCATGAGCTTGTCGTCATCGACCTGGTCGACGTAGCTCGCCTTGATGCGTTGATAGACCGCCATGACCTTGGCGAACTCCGGACCCGCCCGGCCTTCGACCTGCGCCATGCTCGCCGTGGTCGCGGGGATCAGCGCGACGGCGGTCACGAGGGCGGCAGAACGTAGCAGGGCGGCGATTGTCATCGGCGGAGTATCTCCAATTGTCGGTGGCGGCTTATCGCAGCCCCGCTTAATACCACATGAGCGGGCGATTGCAGAATAGTGAAGCCGAAATCGACGGAAGCCTATTGCAGATAGTCGAGCGGGTTCACCGGTTCGCCGTCGCGGCGCAGCTCCAGCGAAACGCCCTGCGACCCAGATGCGGCGAGGCCGAGCGCCGTCCCCGCCGTTACATCCTGACCGACATCCACGTCCAGAGATCCCAGTCCGGTCACCAGGCTGGTCCAGCCATTGGCATGCTCGACGATCGCGATCCGCCCGTACCCGCGATAGGGACCGGCGAATACGACCCGGCCTGCCCCGGGAGCTACGACTTGTGCCTTTGGCCGGGTCACGAGAACGATGCCTGATTCGCGCGGACCACCCTCGCCGCTTTCTCCGAACCCGCGTGCAACACGCCCAGCGACGGGCAGTATATAACGTGCGGGCGGCGCGGTGGCGCTTGCTCTCGGTGAAGGTGTGGCGGACAAGCTGGCCTGCGAAGGATTTGGGGGGCGGATGATCGGACCGGGCAAGGCCGCCAGTTCGCTACGCAGCGATCCGGCTTCTTCGAGCTGTCCGACGAGAGTATCCAAATCGCGGGCCTGCTCGGCGAGGACGAGCGCGCGCTGCGCCTCGCGGTCGGCGCCGCCGGAAGCCTGTTGTGCTACCAGACGCTCGCGCTGGGCGGCCGCGACCAGTTCGGTGCGGCGTGCGGCAAGCTCCGCCTCGCTCTGCCGGCGGTCGACCAGCGCAGCGCGCGCTTCGGCTTCGAGAGCCCGGGCGCGATCCAGTTCCGACCGCAGCGCTGCAGTCCGTTTGCGCACTTGCGGGATCGTGCTGTCAAGGACCGCGCGCGTATGTACCAGGTCACGCAACGAACCCGGTTGCAGGGCCGAGAGCGTCAACGGTCTCCGCGACATGCTCTGCAATGCACCGGTCAACCGGATGAGAGGTTCGCGGCGCTCCGCCAGACGGGAGTCGAGCGCGCGACGTTGCCGGATGGCAATGGCGTGACGCGCTTCTGCTGCAGTGATCGCAGCTTCGGCCTGCTGGACGCGTGCCGCCAGTGCGGCGGCCTCGGCGGCCTTCTTTTCCGCCGCCTCGCTCGAGCGGGCCGCCTGCTGCTCCAGCCGTTCTCCACGCGCCCTGGCATTGCGCTGCTGCTGCCGCGCGGCATCGAGCGCTTCGCGCGCTTCGCCCGCCGTGCGGAACTCGGTCGTCGATTGCGCGCCGAGTGGCTCCAGTGAGAGAGCCGCCACGCCGAGTGCGAGTAAGGCGACCAAGGGAAGCGCAGGCCGGATCATGGCGTCAGTCCTGCACCATCAGCCGCTTCGATGATAGGGGTGGCCGGCAAGGATGGTGGTCGCGCGATAAAGTTGCTCGGCCAGCATGGCGCGCGCAAGAAGATGCGGCCAGGTAGCGCTGCCGAAGGCGAGGAGCAGATCCGCGCCGCGCCGCTCCTCCTCCGAATGCCCATCAGCTGCACCGAGGACGAAGCGACATTCGCGCATCCCGTCGTCGCGCCACCGCCCGAGAATGGCAGCGAAGTCCTCGGACAACAGGTCCTTGCCGCGTTCGTCGAGCAGCACGGTCTTGAACGGCGCTTGCGGCTCGGGAATGCGCCCGCCGGTTTCGGGCAACTCGGTAAGCTTGAGCGGCCATGTCAGCCGCTTCTCATACCGCGCAACCAGCTCCGCCTCGGGCGACCGAGCAATCTTCCCGCGCGCGATGATGTGCAAAAGCAAGATGACCCTCCAACGCTCGCCCCTCCCAGAGCACCGAGCCGAAGGCGAGGCAAGGCCAAGCGGCCGCCCGCAGCGATGCGACCGTCAGGTCGCGTGAGCGAGGATAGCGCACCCGCGCAAGCAGGCGCGAAAAACAATTACGCCGTGCCGGCCACCGGCGGTGCGTCTCCGAAGGCCCACATCCGCTCCAGATTGTAGAAGCTGCGGACTTCCGGGCGGAAAAGGTGAACCACGACGTCACCGGCATCCAGCAGGACCCAGTCGGCCGCGGGCAGGCCTTCGAGTTTCACGGGGCCGAAACCGGCCTGCTTGATCTTCTCGGCCAGCTTCTGCGCGATCGAAGCGACCTGCCGGGTCGAGCGGCCCGACGCGATGATCATGTGATCGGCGATCGAACTCTTGCCTTCGAGAGGAATGGAAACGACGTCCTGCGCCTGGTCGTCGTCGAGCTGCGCGAGCACGAGGTCGAGCAGCGGATCGGTGTCAGCCTTGGTCATCGGGATCACCTTGGCCTGCCCGGTCTGCGCCGGGTCGGTGTGCGCCTGTGTCATAGGCGGATGCAGTACTCCTGGATCGAGGGGCGTAGAAGGACATGAGAGAAACAACGCGCATCATGGCGCACGGGTTTCCTCCCGCGCCGATATGATCCGGTGTGTCAGCTGGTCCCGCACGGGTAGCCCGGTGAAGCGAGCGGCCCAATCGGGATCGCCGCGGCGGATGGCCGTGGCCGATCTGGGATCGGGATCGAAACGCAAAGTCACCAGTGCCGGTGCACTCCAAGCGCCCCCATTGGTAAGGCTGGACAGCGGCACGCGGAAGCGCCTCAGCCAGGCCATCGCGGGGCTTGCGACGACGGCATCGGTATAGCCGGGACGCGCAATGACTGCAATCGGCATAGTGCGCGCTATCCTGCGCCAGTCGCGCCAGCGGTGGAACTGGGCAAGATTGTCGGAGCCCATGAGCCAGACGAATTGCTTCTTCGGGTAGCGCCGGGCGAGCGCTGCCAGCGTATCGACGGTATAGCGGGTGCCAAGCTGCCGCTCGATCGCGGTCACCCGGATCGGCGCGTGGCGTGCCTGGGCGATGGCGGAGCCAACCCGTGCCGGAAGGGGTGCCATGCCCTTGCGCGGCTTGAGCGGATTGCCGGGCGAAACCAGCCACCAGACCTCGTCGAGCTTCAGCGCGTCGCGGGCAAACAGCGAAATCCTACGATGGCCGCCGTGCGCCGGATTGAAGCTACCACCGAGCAGTCCGATTCGCCGATTCCCACCCAAAGAGAAGCTCCCGCGATAATTGTCGTTTTTATACAAAGCTTTGCACAAAGCCGGACCGGTGCGCTGCAAGCCACTGGTAAACAAGCACTTAATCTTTCGTTCCCGGATCGCGCAGCAAAATTCCGCGGCGACGAAACGACTCATCGCACCAAGGCTTCGACTCGTAGATTAATCGGGAACTCGATTAGATTTGGTCGGGAACCGCTGGTAATGATCTCACCCAGGGACGTAAGACCATAAGGGACGGGTCGTTTTGAACAACACAAAAGCCTCCACCGGCTGGGGGAGCCGCTTGCGTAGCTGGTTCCCGGATCGCGAATTTTTCATGCGATCGGAAGGCCAGGTTCGCTTCATCACCATTTCATCGCGGGTGCAGATGACCGCCGCGGCCATTGCCGTGGCGGTCCTCACGATCTGGGCCGTGTCGATGGCGATCGCCGGCTGGACGCAGTATCGCGCGACCGCCGATCGCCTCTCACTGCTCGACCGCGAAGCCAAGGTCGCCACGGCAACCGAACGCGTGAACGCCTATCGCGGCAATCTCGACGCGGTCACCAGCGATCTCGTCAAGCGGCAGGAATTCATCGAGGACATGGTCGCCTCGCTGCCCGAAGACGTGAAGTCTGTCGAAAACGTGTCCGATTCCACGACCGAAGCGGCAGCCACGGTCGAAAAGGTCAGCGCATCGATCCCCGAAGCCGCCGAACTCGCTCGCATCGAAGCCCGCCAGCTGGCCTTCGTCGAAGGCCTGACCCGCTATGCCGACTGGCGCGCGAAGAAGGCGGCATCGGCCCTCAAGCAGCTCGGCCTCAATCCCGACAGCATGATCCGCAGCGCCGATCGCAGCGCGATGGGTGGTCCGCTGGAAAAGCTTGCCACCTCCGCCGACGGCACCATCGATCCGCGCTTCGAGCGCCTTGGCCTCTCGATTGCCCGCATGTCCGCGCTCGAGAACGGCCTCGCCGGCGTCCCCCAAGTCGCTCCGGCATCGGTCGACATGGTCACTTCGAGCTATGGCTATCGCCGCGACCCGTTCACCGGTGCCGCCGCCATGCACAGCGGCCTCGATTTCCGCGGCCCCCGCGGCGAGCCGATCTATGCCGCCGCCGCCGGTCGCGTGAGCTACGTTGGCTGGAAGTCTGGTTACGGCAAGACCTTGGAGATTACCCATGGCAACGGCCTGATGACCCGCTACGCCCACATGTCCGCCTTCCGTGCGAAGGTCGGCGAGCGGGTGGAGCCCGGCCAGACCATTGGCGCCATCGGCAGCACCGGTCGCTCGACCGGTCCGCACCTCCATTTCGAGGTCCGCATCAACAATCGCGCGGTGAACCCGCGCACCTTCCTGGAGACCGCCCCCCATGTTCTCGAAGAAATCCGACGAGCTCCCCAGCTCGCCCGCGCCGACTAACGGGGGACGCAGCATGGCCAGCAAGAACAACTCGACCTTCTCGGTCCTGGGATCGGACCTGTCGATCAAGGGCGACATCAAGGCCTCGGCCGACCTGCACATCGACGGCTCAGTCGAAGGCGACATCGCCTGCGACAGCCTCGTCCAGGGCGAAACCAGCAAGGTCACCGGCGCGATCACGGCGGAAACCGCCCGGCTCGCCGGCACGGTGACCGGATCGATCACGGCGCGAGAACTGGTGATCCTCAAGACCGCCAAGATCGACGGCGACGTGTTTTACGACGCGCTGACGATCGAGCAGGGCGCGCAGGTCGAAGGCCGCTTCGCCCATCGCGACGCGCAGAAGGCGTCGCAGCCCGCCGCCACGCCGCAGGGCAGCAAGCCGGAGCTTTCGGTCGCCAACTGATTTTTCCGTTTGGAGGGGATGAGGGCCGTCCGCGCAACGACGCCGGCGGCCTTCTTCTTGCGCGGCCTCAGCCGAAAACTTCGGCGCAGGTTCTTATTGCCGCCTCAGCCAAAAACTTCGGCGCGCAGGGCCTTGCGATCGAGCTTGCCGATCATCGTCTTGGGCAATTCCTCGCGCACAACCACGCTTTCGACGCGTTCGTGCTTGCCGACACGAGCATTCATCCATTCCGCCAGCTGGTCGCCACTAGCATCCGCATCCGCGTTCAGCGTCACATAGGCGCGCGGGCGTTCGCCGAGATAATCATCGGGCACACCGATCACGAGCGCTTCCTTCACGGCGTCGTTTTCCAGCAGTACATCCTCGACCTGGCTGGGGAAGACCTTGAAGCCGCCGACAGAGATCATGTCCTTGATCCGGTCGACGATCTCGAGGAAGCCATCGCTGTCGAGCGTCGCAACATCGCCGGTACGCAGCCATTGCTTGCCGTGATGTTCGACGAAGACATCCTTCGCAGCCTCGGGCCGTTTCCAGTAACCCTGCATGATCTGCGGGCCATGGAGCGCCAGTTCGCCCGGTTCGCCCTCCGACGCCAGCACCGTGGGATCCTCCTTGTCGAGCAGCAGCACCTCGGTGCCCATGACGACCTGGCCGATCGTGCCGAGCTTGCGCTGGCCTTCATAGGGGTTGGCCGACACCACGCCCGAACTTTCGGTGAGGCCATAACCCTCGACCAGCCGGACGCCCGTCGCAGCCTCGAATTTCTCGCGAAGCGGTCCGGGAAGCGGCGCACCGCCGGAGATGCAGACCTTGAGGGTGGAGAGATCGGTTTTCGCTAGATCCCGATGATCGAGCAGCGCCTGGAACATCGTCGGCACGCCGGGGAAGCCGGTCGCGCCGTAGCGCTCGATCGTCTGCAGCACTTGCTTGGTCTCGAAGCGCGGCACCATGGCGATGGCTGCGCCGGTGAATACGGCATGGTTCAGCAGCGCGGTATTGGCGAAGACATGGAAGAACGGCAACGCGCCCATGAACACTTCGCTCGTCGGATCGCCGAACGGGTTGAGGCCGGCCGTCTGCTGGGCATTCACGCTGAGATTGGTGTGCGAGAGCATCGCGCCCTTGGGGACGCCAGTTGTACCGCCCGTATATTGTAGCAGCGCGATCGCCTGCGGCTCCACATGGGGCAAGTCCGCTTGCTGCGGCGCGCCGTCGATCAGCGTCGTCCAGTCGAGGACGTCTTCGCCGAATTTAACCGAAGCAATCTTGCCGCGGCCGAAAATTCGCAGCGCAATGCCCTTGAACTTCGGCAGCATCGCCGAAAGCTTGCTCACGACCAGCGTTTCGAGCGCCGAGCCACGCAGCACTTTCTCGGCCGTCGCATAGAGTTCGGGGACATCGACGGTCACGAGCAGCCGCGTGCCCGAATCCGCCACCTGCTGCGCCAGTTCGTCGACGGAGTAGAGCGGTGAGAAATTCACCACCACCGCACCCGCCATCATCGCGCCGTAGTAAGCGGAAACGTAGCTCGGCACATTGGGCAGGAACAGGCCGACCCGGTCCCCGGGCGCGATCCCCCGGGCCTGCAGAGCGCGAGCGAAGGCGTGCGCCTCGATGAAAAGCTCGTTGTAGCTGTAACTGCGGCCGAGAAAATGCAGAAGCGACGCATCGCCTCGTCGCTCGACCGTGCGCGCGAACATGTCGGGAAGAGCCATGGGCTCGAATTCGGTATCCCAAGGCAGGGGATGGAAATTCGGGAGCTTGCTTACATCCATGTCAGTTACATGCGGCATCCCGCCCTAAAGGCAAGTAAAAAGGGTAGAAGAAGCGGTCTGCCTCCCCTGCCCCAATTTAGGTTTGGCGCTGCCCGCGCTGTTGTCAGGCGTCTTCGCCGGATGCGGCAGGTGCTTCTCCGGCCTCTTCCGCAGCGCGCTTGGCCCGCAGCCACTCTTCGGCTTCGGCTTCCTGCGCGGCTTCGGCCGCGGCCTTTTCATTCGCGTCGCGTTCGGCGCGCAGTTCCTCAATCAGGCGCTCGCGATCGCTGGTGCCGCTAACGGGCGCTTCGACTGCCGTTTCCTCGCCTTCTTCCTTGGCGACCTTCTTGGCGGCCTTTGCGACGACGGCGTCGAGTTCGCGCTGCGAGCACAGGCCCAGCGTCACCGGATCCTTGGGCTGGATGTTCTGGATGTTCCAATGGCTGCGATCGCGGATCGCGCCGATCGTGTTGCGCGTCGTGCCGATCAGCTTGCCGATCTGCGCGTCGGAGATTTCCGGGTGGTTGCGCAGGATCCAGGCGATACCGTCGGGTTTGTCCTGCCGCTTCGACACGGGGGTGTAGCGCGGCCCCTTTGTACGGCTGACGGCGACCGGCGCGCGCTGCATGACGAGCGAATATTCGCTGTCCTTCTCGCCCTTGGCGATCTCGTCCTGCGTCAGCTCGCCGGCATGGACCGGATCGCGGCCGGTGTATTTGCTACCCGCCAGGTCGTCCGCCATGGCCTGCACTTCGAGAATATGGAGACCGCAGAATTCGGCGATCTGTTCGAAGGACAAGCCGGTGTTGTCGACCAGCCAGGTGGCGGTCGCATGCGGCATCAGCGGTTTGGGTTGGTCGGCCATATCTATGCCCTTTTCGCGGGGTCTGAAAATAGAGAGGCCGCCCCTCGCGGGACGGCCGGTATGCTTTCGATGTAGGCGAGCGGACCGGATTCGGCAAGCGAATCCCTAGGCTGAGGGCAGCGCGCCTTCCGCGACAGGCGCAAGGCCGGAGAGGAATTGCGCGGTGGCAGCCTCCCAGCTGAAGGTCGCGCCATAAGCGGCGCAAGCCTTTCGGTCGCAAAATAGTGCTGCGGCCATAGCCCGGTCCAGCTCGTCAGACAGCGCGCCGACATCGTCGGTCACGATGTCGCGCGGCCCAGCCACGGGGTAAGCCGCGACGGGTGTCCCGCAAGCCAGCGCCTCGATCATGACGAGGCCGAATGTGTCGGTACGGCTTGGGAAAACGAAAACGTCCGCTCCGGCGTAGCATCCGGCAAGCTCTCGGCCCGATTTTCGCCCCAGGAACACAGTATCGGGAAACTTTGTACGAAGCTCGTCGATTTGCGGCCCATCACCGACGACAACTTTACTGCCGGGATACTGCCCCGACAGGAACGCCTCGATGTTCTTCTCCACCGCGACGCGCCCTACATAAAGCTGGATCGGTCGTGGCAGTTCTGTGAATTCAGGCGGCGGCGGTGCATCGGGTGTAAAACAGCCGAGGTCGACCCCGCGGCTCCAGTGATGCAAGCGCCCCAATTTATGCTCGCGCAACTCGCCGCGAATACTCTCGGTAGCGACGAAGACCCGGCTCGCCGGACGGTGGAACCAGGTAATGTAGCGCCAGAACCATCCCGCCGGCAGATGCGTGCGCCGCGCGACGTAATCCGGAAACTGCGTGTGGTAAGCAGTGGTGAACTCCACTCCGGCGCGGGCGCAATAGCGCCGTGCCGTCATGCCGAGGGGGCCTTCGGTGGCGATATGGATCGCTTCCGGCGAAAACTCTTGCAGCAAACTCGCGACCTTCCCCGGTGGAGCGAGAGCCAGGCGGATTTCGGGATAGGTGGGGCAGGGAAGGCTTGCGAACAGGTCGGGCGAGATCACCAGCACCTCGTGACCCTGCTCGCGCAAAAGGTCGCAGGTCGTGGTCAAGGTGCGGACCACGCCGTTCATCTGCGGCAGCCAGGCATCGGTGACGATGGCGATCCGGCGTGGCAAGCTTGGCGCAGGCGCCAAGCGCGCCCGCTCGCCAAGCGCATCGAGCGGCAATGCCGTCACGCCGCCTCCGGCTCTGCTTGCGGCTCGACAGCAGTCTCTGGAATGTCGCGCCGCGCGACTTCGTCGGCCCAGTCGAGGATTTCCATCCGCCCGTCGTGATATTCGACCAGCGCATTGCAACCTTCGACCCAGTCGCCATCGTTCCAGTACTCGACAGGACTGCCGTTGTGCAGAAACACACGCGATTCCGCCGTGTGGATATGGCCGCAGACCACGCCGTCCACCCCGCGCTCCCCGGCAGCACGAGCGACGACTTCCTCATATTTGCCGATGAATTCGACCGCGTTCTTGACCTTGTGCTTGGCCGCCTTGGAAATCGACCAGTAGGGCAGGCCGAGCCGCTTGCGGACATTCGCCACCCAGCCGTTCAGCTTCATCATCACGTGATAGGCAGCGTCACCGACAAAGGCGAGCCAGCGGTGGGCCAGCATGACCGCGTCGAACTCGTCGCCGTGCAGCACCATCAGGCGCCGCCCGTCTGCCGTATTGTGGAAGGCTGCGCGCCGAATTTCGACGCCGCCGAAATTCATGCCGCAGAATGGGCGCACCATCTCGTCGTGATTGCCCGGGATGTAGACGATCCGCGTTCCGCGTTTCGCCCGCTTCAGAATACGCCAGACGATGTCGTTGTGCTCGGCCGGCCAGTAGAACTTCTTCTTCAGCCGCCAGCCGTCGATGATGTCGCCGACGAGGTACATGGTGTCGCTGTCGGTATGGTCCAGGAAGTCGATCAGCAGCTCGTGATTGCAACCCTTGGTGCCGAGGTGGACATCGCTGATCCAGATGGTGCGGAAGCGCCGCCGCTCGCCCTTGGTGACTTCAGGCACGGCCGGTTTGATCGAGGGAAAATTCGCGACGTTGTGGAAGGCTTCGAACCCGCTCGGCAGATCGGTCATGATCGGACTCCCCGCTGCATGATCGGGAAAGCCTTGCCGCAGGAATGTTACGCGCGTCGCACAGCGCGGTTACGGAACCGAGACTTTGCGACGGTTCGGAGTCAGTCCCCTCCGACCGCGAGGACGATCTTGCCGATGTGGTCGCCGCCCTCCATCCGCGCATGCGCCGCGCCCGCTTCGGCGAGCGGGAAGGTCTGGTCCATGACCGGTCGGATTGTGCCGTCTTCGAACAGCGGCCAGGCGTGGTTGTAGATTTCGTCGGCGAGCAGCGCCTTGAACTCGTCCGAGCGGGGCCGCAGCGTGGAGCCGGTCAGCACCAGCCGCTTGCGCATCACGGTGGCCATGTTGATCTCGGCCTTGAGCCCGCCGAGCACGGCGATCGTCACGTGCCGGCCATCCTCGGCGAGGCAGTCGATATTACGCGCAACGTACTCGCCCGACACCATGTCGAGCACCACGTCCACGCCCTTGCCATCGGTGAACGTCTTCGCCTTCTCGACGAAATCCTCGTCCTTGTAGTTGATCGCCAGATCCGCGCCGAGGTCGCGTGCCGCCTGGCATTTTTCCTCGCTACCCGCCGTGGTGATGACCGTCATCTCGAAGGCCTTGGCGAGCATGATCGCCATGGTGCCGATACCCGACGTGCCGCCGTGCACCAGCAGGGTTTCGCCGTCGCGCGCGAACCCGCGCTCGAACACATTGTGCCAGACGGTGAACAGCGTTTCGGGAATCGCCGCCGCGACGTCCATCTCCATGCCGGCCGGCACGGCGAGGCAGTGCGCGGAATTTGCAAGGCAATATTCGGCATAGCCCCCGCCGGAGACCAGCGCGCAAACCTTGCGATCGAGCATTTCGGGCGGCGTGCCGTCACCGAGGGCGACGACCGTGCCCGACACCTCCAGCCCCGGGATCGGCGAAGCGCCGGGCGGCGGCGGATAGAAGCCCTGCCGCTGGATGACATCGGGCCGGTTGACGCCCGCGTGGCTGACCTTGATCAGGACCTGGTTCTCGCCCGGTTGCGGCACCGGCAGTGTCTCCGGCCGCAGGACATCCGGACCGCCCGGATCGTCGAAACCCATCGCCGTCATCGTCTCGGGTAGATCGTCAGTCACGCAATTCCCCTGTGTGCCCGCCCCTGGTCCGGTCGCGGTGCGGCGCTGCAACGCCTCATCGCATTTGAGGGGGCATTACCCAAGCGCCCCGTTGACAGCAACCGGAGAGAGGGGAACACTGGCAGGCAATGGAAGACGAGGATCGTCCCCGCCCTAAAGGCGACGCCGCGAGCAAGCTCGCTGCGGAAGACCTCGGCCCCTATTCGCAGGACGAACTCGCCGATCGGATTGCCATGCTCCAGGCCGAGATTGCCCGGGTGGAAAGCCACCGTTCCAAAGCTGCCGCACATCGCGATGCTGCCGAGGCCCTGTTCGGGCGGAAAGAATAGCGCGGTGGTCGGGGCGGAGCAGCAGGGGCTGAAAAATCCGGACCCCGTTCCCATATCTTCGGCACATACAGCTTTGGGCAAGTTTCCTGGCCTAGGCTGCTTCCATCTCGCCCCCTGCGAGTCCCACGAAAGAGACATCTGAATGCCAAGCTTTGCAGCAAACCTCGAGAAAACCCTCCACGCAGCGCTCAGCGACGCGGGCGAGCGGCGGCACGAATACGCCACGCTCGAACACTTGCTGCTTGCCTTGATCGAAGACGACGATGCGGCGCAGGTCATGAATGCCTGCGGCGTGGACCTCGGCGAGCTCGGTGCGGTGGTGAAGCAGTATCTCGAGCAGGAATACCAGGCGCTGCAATCGGACGAAAGCGCCGATCCGCAGCCCACCGCCGGATTCCAGCGGGTGATCCAGCGTGCGATCCTGCATGTCCAGTCTTCCGGCAAGGACACCGTAACCGGCGCGAACGTGCTGGTCGCGCTGTTCTCCGAACGCGATTCTTATGCGGTGTACTTCCTGCAGCAGCAGGACATGAGCCGCCTTGATGCGGTGAGCTTCATCAGCCACGGCATCGGCAAGGGCGGCAAGCAGATCGAAAGCCGCCCGGCCGAAGGGGCTGAAAGTGCCGAAACGCAGGGCGATGAAAAGGCCGACGGCAAAAACGCCAAGAAGGAAACCGCGCTCGACCAGTTCACGGTCGATCTCAACAAGAAGGCCGAGGATGGGCGGATCGATCCGCTGATCGGCCGCGGGCCCGAAGTCGACCGCACGGTCCAGATCCTGTGCCGCCGGAGCAAGAACAACCCGCTCTATGTCGGCGATCCGGGCGTCGGGAAAACGGCTATTGCCGAAGGCCTGGCGCGCAAGATCGTCGAGGGCGACGTGCCCGAAGTGCTGCAGGACGCGGTGATCTATTCGCTCGACATGGGCGCGCTGCTGGCGGGCACCCGCTATCGCGGCGATTTCGAGGAGCGCCTGAAGCAGGTGGTCAACGAACTCGAAGGCATGCCCGAGGCGATCCTGTTCATCGACGAAATCCACACGGTGATCGGTGCGGGCGCAACCAGCGGCGGGGCGATGGATGCGTCCAACCTGCTGAAGCCGGCCCTCTCCAGCGGCGCGATCCGCTGCATCGGCTCGACCACCTACAAGGAATTTCGCAACCATTTCGAAAAGGATCGCGCGCTGCTGCGCCGGTTCCAGAAGATCGATGTGAACGAGCCGACGATCGAGGACACGATCAAGATCCTCAAGGGGCTCAAGAGCGCGTTCCAGGATCATCACAAGGTGACTTACACCCAGGATGCGCTGAAAACGGCGGTCGAGCTGTCGGCGCGCTACATCAACGACCGCAAGCTGCCCGACAAGGCGATCGATGTGATCGACGAGGTCGGGGCGATGCAGATGCTGGTGCCGCCGAGCCGCCGCAAGAAGAAGATCACCGCGCGCGAGATCGAGGCGGTCATCGCAACGATGGCGCGTATCCCGCCCAAATCGGTGAGCAAGGACGACAAGAAGGCGCTCGAAAACCTCGAACGCGATCTGAAGCATGTCGTCTTCGGGCAGGATTCGGCGGTCAATCGCCTGTCGACCGCGATGAAGCTCAGCCGCGCGGGCCTGCGCGATCCGGACAAGCCGATCGGCAGCTTCCTGTTCAGCGGCCCGACCGGCGTCGGCAAGACCGAAGTCGCGCGCCAGCTCGCCAGCATCATGGGCATCGAGCTCAAGCGCTTCGACATGTCCGAATATATGGAACGTCACAGCGTCAGCCGCCTGATCGGCGCGCCTCCGGGCTATGTCGGTTACGATCAGGGCGGTCTGCTGACCGATGCGATCGACCAGAACCCGCACTGCATCCTGCTGCTGGACGAGATCGAGAAGGCGCATCCAGACCTGTTCAACATCCTGCTGCAGGTAATGGATAACGGCCGCCTGACCGACCACCACGGCAAGACGGTCGATTTCCGCAATGTCGTGCTGATCATGACCACCAATGCCGGGGCAGCCGACATGGCGCGCCAGGGCATTGGGTTCGGCGATGTTTCGAAGGAAGATGCCAGCGAAGAAGCGGTGAAGCGCATGTTCACGCCGGAATTCCGCAACCGGCTCGATGCGATCGTGCCGTTCGGCTATCTCGGCAAGGACACCGTCGCCCGCGTGGTCGACAAGTTCATCCTCCAGCTCGAACTGCAGCTGGCCGAGCAGAACGTCGATATCCAGTTCGACAAGGATGCCCGCGCCTGGCTGGCGGACAAGGGTTACGACCGCCTCTATGGCGCGCGCCCGATGGGCCGCCTGATCCAGGAAAAGATCAAGCAGCCGTTGGCGGAGGAATTGCTGTTCGGCAAGCTCGCCGATGGCGGCGAGGTGTCGGTAACGATGAAGGATGGCAAGCCCTCCTTCGAGCTCACCCCCGCCCCGCCCAAGGCGAAGGCCAAGCCGAAGAAGAAGGCGGCGGCGAAGAAAAAGCCTGCGGACAAGAAACCCGAAGCGGGCACCAGCGAGAGCACCGACGAGAGCAAGTAAGCACTCGCCCTGAACGAACCATTGAGGGGTCGGCGTTTGTCGGCCCCTTTTTGCCGTCTGCCCGATAAATGCTTGAGGCTTTGGCGTCGCTCCCATACCGCTCGAAAGCGATATAGGGGGATTGCACAGTGTCGGTTCTAAGGGTCGAGAACCTTACCAAGCGCTTCGGCGATGTTTTGGCGGTGGACGATCTGTCCTTCGCCGTGCAGCCGGGCGAAATCTTCGGATTTCTCGGCGGTAACGGCGCGGGTAAGACGACTACGCTGCGCATGGTGCTCGACATCATCCGGCCGACCTCGGGCCGGATCGAGGTGCTCGGCGCAGCGCCGGACAAGCGCAAGTCCGATGCGATCGGCTTTCTGCCCGAGGAACGCGGGCTCTATTCCCACATGAAGGCGATCGAGACGATCGTCTATTTCGGTCGGCTCAAGCATATGGATCCGGCGGACGCCCATGCGCACGGGATGGAATTGCTCGAACGCTTCGATCTTGCCGACCGGGCGAAGAGCCAGATCGGCGACATGTCGAAGGGCATGGCGCAAAAGGTCCAGCTTGCCTGTTCGCTGGTCAACCGGCCCGAACTGCTGATGCTGGACGAGCCGTTCTCGGGCCTCGACCCGGTCAACCAGGGCTTGCTCGAAGACGAGATCCTGCGCGCATCGCAGCGCGGGGCAGCGGTGATCTTCTCCACCCACGTGATGCAGCACGCCGAACGTTTGTGCGACCGGCTGTTGCTTCTGAAGAAGGGCGCGAAGCGGTTCGAAGGCACGCTGGAGGAAGCGCGAGACACGCTGCCGGCGCGGATCACCGCCTTGGCGCATCCCGCGATTGCCTCGGTAGACGGGGTGGCAAGCGCAGAACCTGTCGAGGATGCGGGCGACGGATTTCATCGTTACGATGTCCGGCTTACCCCCGGCACGAACTCCGAAGCCGTGCTCGAAGCCTGCACTGCCAAAGGGATTTCCCTGCGCCGGTTCGAGGAGCAGCGCGCATCGCTGCACGAGGTATTCGTCAGCATGGTCGGCGAAGGGGAGGTCCAGTGATGAACCGGAATGTTCTGCTCGTAGCGGCGCGCGAGTTCCGCCAGATCGCCGCCATGAAAAGCTTCTGGCTGACGCTTCTGCTCGTGCCGGTCGCGCTGGCTATCGGTCCGCTTTTGGGAAGTTCGCTGGACGAGGAGGAGGCGACGCGCGTCGTCGTGCTCGACCGCGCCGGAGGATCGGCCGCGATCGCGCTGGAACAGCGCTTCGGGTTCGAGGAAGAGCGTTCCGTCCTGCGCTCGCTCTCGCGCTACGTGCGGCGTCACGGCCTCGAGAATGCAGATCCCGACGCTCCTTGGGCCCAGCACGACCGCTGGTACACCGATGCCGATGTGCTGGCCTTTCGCCAGTCCGGCGGCGTGGAAGGAGCGGTGGCGCAGATCGACGAAGTTCGGCCCGACGGCACGCCGGAATTCGATATTCCCGAGCCCGAATACAGCTTTGCGCCTGCCCCTGCCGCTTTGGCGTCGGCCCAGGCCGAGGAGTTGCAGAGCCGCGTCGATGCGCTGCTCGATGGCGGCGAAGATGTGCCCGAAGGCGAAGCGGCCGATTACGTCCTGCTGGTTGGCGAAGGCTATCCGGCCGATCCCACCATTCGCCTATGGTCCAAAGACCAGCCACGCTCGAGCTTCGTATCCCAGGTGCAGGAAGTGCTGACAGCGGATTTGCGCCAGCGCCTGCTGACCGACCAGGGCATCCCCGCATCGCAAGCCGCCGCTATCCAGGGCGCGGCGCCCGCCATTGCGGTCACGACGCCGCCACCTGGCGGCGGGGCGCGCGAGGCGCTGCTGATCCGCTCGATCGTGCCGCTCGCGCTGTCCTATATCCTGATGCTCAGCCTGATGCTGTCGGGCAGCTGGATGTTGCAGGGCTCGGTCGAGGAACGTTCGAACAAACTGCTCGAATCACTGCTCGCCTGCATCCGGCCGGAGGAACTGATGCAGGGCAAACTGCTGGGCGCGCTGGCTGTCGGCTTCTCGATGATCGGCGTCTGGGTCGGCTGCGCGATCGTCGTCGCCTTCTTCACGCAAGGCGAGATCGCCGACATGATCCGCCCGGCGCTGGAGCCGGTGTCTTCGCCCACCGCCATCATCGCGATGATCTATTTCTTCGTGATGGGCTATATCGCGGTATCGATCATCTTCGTGGCAATCGGCGCGATGGCCGATTCGATGAGCGAGGCGCAGGGGTATCTGATGCCGGTGCTGCTCGGCATCCTGCTGCCGATCACCTTCCTGCTGTCCTCGCTCGTGGCCGGCAAGGACGGGCTGCTGGTCCAGATCCTCACTTGGGTGCCGCTGTGGACCCCTTTCGCAGTGCTTGCGCGGCTCGGCATGGGCATTGAGTGGTGGGAGATGATCGGATCGGGCATCCTGCTCGCAGGCTTCGTGGCGCTGGAAGTGGTTTTCCTCGGCCGCCTGTTCCGCGCCAGCCTGCTCGCGACCGGTCAGAAGCCGGGTTTCAAGCAGCTGATGGAGCGCTTCAAGGCGCCTGCGTAACGCTGCGGCGGGAACGGTTGGCGCTTTGCCCGCTTGAGTCGGGGTGAGCGCGCCCTTCTCCTGGATCAAGCCGGAACCGCACGGCATCTATATCCCACCAGCCGATTGCTGGGTCGATCCGTCCAGGGCCGTGGGCAAGGCATTGGTCACGCACGGCCATGCCGACCATGCGCGCGGCGGGCATGGCGAGACTGTTGCCACGCCTGAAACGCTCGCGATCATGGAGCTGCGCTATCGCACCGGGGCCGAGGACGATGCAGGCGAAACTCCGCACAAGGCCGTGCCGGTCGAATATGGCGAGACGATCCGACTGACGGGCGGTGTCGACGCTACCTACATCCCAGCAGGCCATGTGCTCGGCAGCGCGCAGATCCTGCTGGAGCACGCGGGCGAACGTGTGATCGTGACCGGCGACTACAAACGACGCGAGGACCCCACCTGCCCGCCGTTCGAAGTCACGCCCTGCGATATCTTCATCACCGAAGCGACATTCGGCCTGCCGCTCTTCACTCATCCGCCGATCGAGGACGAGATGGCCAAACTTCTCGACCGCCTCGCCGCGCATCCCGATCGCTGCGTGCTCGTGGGGGCTTATGCACTCGGCAAGGCCCAGCGCGTGATTGCCGAGCTGCGCCGCGCGGGCCATCGCGACCCGATCTACCTCCATGGCGCGATGGAGAAGATGTGCCGCCTCTATGAGGAACACGGCGTCGATCTCGGCGAGCTTCGCCTGGTGGCCGATTATTCCAAGGACGACATGCGCGGCGCGATCGTCGTCTGCCCGCCCTCCGCGCTGAACGATCGTTGGAGCCGCCGCCTGCCCGATCCGATCACCGCCATGGCCAGCGGCTGGATGCGCGTCCGCCAGCGCGCCCGGCAGCGCAACGTCGAATTGCCGCTGGTCATTTCCGACCATGCCGACTGGGGCGAGCTGACGCGCACGATCAAGGAGGTCGACGCGCAGGAGAACTGGATCACCCACGGGCGCGAGGATGCACTGCTGCGCTGGTGCCAGCTTCACCAGCGCCGCGCCCGGGCTCTGGCGCTGGTCGGCTATGACGACGAGGACGATTGAGGCGTGGACGAGTTCGCCGCTCTCATCGACGCGCTGGTCTATACGCGCAGCCGCAACGAAAAGTTGCGCCTGATCGCCGAATATCTGCGCGCCACACCCGATCCAGACCGCGGCTGGGCGTTGGCGGCATTGTCGGACGGGCTCGATTTTCCGGCGGTGAAAAGCTCGACGATCCGCAATCTGATGAAGGACCGCATCGATCCGGTGCTTTGGTCGCTCAGCCGTGATTTCGTCGGCGATACGGCGGAGACGGCCAGCCTGCTCTGGCCCCAAAAGCAAATGGCGCCCGATCAGCCGCCCTCGCCGCCATCGGTCAGCGAAACGGTCGAGCTGCTCGAAGCGATGAATCGCAAGAGCGCGGTCACCGAATTGCCGAAACTGCTCGACCGGCTCGATCCCTCGGGTCGCTACGCGCTGCTGAAGCTCGCCACCGGGGGCATGCGAATCGGCGTCTCCAGTCGCCTTGCGAAGACAGCCTTCGCGCAGGCGTTCGAGGTGTCGGTCGACGAGGTCGAGGAATATTGGCATGGCCTCGCCCCGCCCTATCCGGAGCTGTTCGCCTGGGCGGCCGAGGGCGAAGACCCGCCGGATATCGACAATTTGCCGACCTTCCGCCCCTTCATGCTCGCCCACCCGCTGGAAGAGACGGTGGTCGATCTCAGCGATTACGCGGCCGAATGGAAATGGGACGGCATCCGCGTGCAGCTGGTGCGTGCGGGAGATGAGACGCGCGTGTATTCGCGATCCGGCGACGATATTTCGGCGACGTTCCCCGAACTGCTCGACATGTTGCCTTTCCCGGCGGTGCTCGACGGCGAGCTGTTGGTGCGCGGCATAGTGCAAGGAGGGGAGGAAGGCGGCGCGGCCAGTTTCAATGCCCTGCAGCAGCGGCTCGGGCGCAAGACCGTCAGCAAGAAGATGCTGAAGGAAGCTCCGGCTTTCGTTCGGCTGTACGATGCGCTGCTGGTCGAAGGGGAAGACCTGCGCCCCTGTCCATGGACGAAGCGCCGCGCCCGGCTCGAAGCGCTGATGGAGCGCTTGCCCGATAGCCATTTCGACATCAGTCGCATCGTCGAGGCGAAGGATTTCGAGCACCTTGCCGCGATCCGCGAGGGCAGCCGCGACGATGCGATCGAAGGGCTGATGCTGAAGCGCAAGGACAGCCCCTATATCGCCGGGCGGCGCGTGGGATATTGGTACAAATGGAAGCGCGACCCGCTGCTGGTCGATTGCGTGCTGATGTATGCCCAGCGCGGCAGCGGCAAACGCTCGAGCTTCTATTCGGACTACACCTTCGGCTGCTGGGACGGTGACCCCGATGCGGGCGCGGACCTGCTCCCGGTGGGCAAGGCCTATTCGGGCTTCACCGACGAGGAGCTGAAGAAGCTCGACCGCCATGTCCGCCGCAACACCGTCAATCGCTTCGGCCCGGTCCGCGAAACCGACAAGAGCCTGGTGTTCGAAGTCGCCTTCGACAGCGTGCATGAGAGCAAGCGTCACAAAAGCGGCCTCGCCATGCGATTCCCGCGCATCCACCGCATCCGCTGGGACAAGCCACCGCATGAGGCGGATCGGGTGGAGGCGCTGAGGGCGCTGGTGCGGGATTAGGTTTGGTTTTTTAAGGTGCGCCTTCGACATCCGTCGAAGGCTTGCACCCAGACCAAAAAAGTCGCGCCGCGCGACTTAGCCCAAGTCCGCTTCTCCGATCGCCTTGCCATGCGCCTTGGCGTTCTCCGCATAATGCGCCACGCCCATGCGCATCCCGGCGATGGCTGCATCGTCGAGGTCGCGCATCTTGCGCGCCGGGCGGCCGCCCCACAGCTCGCGCGCGCCCATCACCTTGCCCTCGGTGAGCATGGCGCCGGCCGCGAGCATTGCGTCGCTACCTATGACCGCCTTGTTCATCGCAATCGCGCCGAGGCCGACGAAACCTCGGTCCTCTATGATGCAGCCGTGAACCATTGCCATGTGCCCGACCAGCACGTCGTCGCCGATGATCAGCGGCGAGCCGTCGGGGTCGCCGGGTCGCTCCGGGTCGCAGTGACAGACGCTGCCGTCCTGGATGTTGGAGCGTTCGCCGATCACGATGCGGCTGACATCGGCGCGCAGCACGCAATTGTACCAGACCGAGCTGTCGGCCCCGATCTCGACATTGCCGACGATGGTGCAACCGGGCGCGATGAACGCGCTGTCGTGGATTTTCGGCGTGTGGCCGTGGATCGGGATGATGGTCACTCCGGGGCGATGAATACTCAAGCCGCGCTCTCCCATTGATTTGCGGTCAGCGAATACTGGATCAGCGGGCCGTGCTCGGCTTCGAAGTCCAGATCATCACGCCGCATCATGCCGAGTTTTTCCATCAGCTTCCAGCTTGCCGTATTGTCCGGAGCGGTGATGGCGACGACATGCGGTGCGTGGACGCGGGTGAAGGCCCAGTCGATCACCGCGCGCATGGCCTCGCTCGCATAGCCCCTACCCCACCGATCCTCGCGGATTTTCCAGCCGATCTCGTGGTCCCCGATATTCGGCGCGGCCGGATCGTCGACGCGCTTGATGCCGCAATAGCCGACCATCTCGCCGCTCGCCTTCTCGATCACGAACAGAAAGCTGAAACCTTCGCGCGCATACATCGCCATGGCCTTGGCGTGCCGCTGCTCGATCTCGGCAGGCTCCATCATGCCGCCGATGAATTTCATGATCGTCGGAGAGTTGAGCAGGCGGGCGTGGTCCGCTTCGTCACCCTCATTCACAGTGCGCAGGATAAGGCGCTCGGTTTCGGCGACGATATCAGCCATCGCGCGCCTGCCAGGTGTCGCGGTCGATGGAGTACACGATAGTCGGATTTAGCTCAGGCCCCCAGCGTGGATCGGTGAAGTCCAGATCTTCGCGGCGCGTCATGCCGAGACGCAGCATCAGACCCCAGCTTGCCGCATTGCCGGCTACGGTCAGGGCGACGATCTCTTCCCCTCCGAAGCGCCCGAAGCCGAGATCGAGCGAAGCGAGAGCAGCCTCCTTTGCGTAACCATGGCCCCAGGCGTCTTCACGCAAGCGCCAGCCGACCTCCATCATGCCGAAGACGGACTCGTTCTCGACATTGGAGCGCTTCAGTCCGCAAAAACCGAGCATCTCGCCGGACAGGTGCCCGCCATCGGCCTTGCGTTCGCAGACCCAGAAGGTGTGCCCGTGATCGCGGCGATAGCCCTCGAGCCGCTCTTGCGCGCCGGCCTGCGTGGCCTCATCCGCCACACCGCCCAGCCAGCGCATGACATTGGGGGTGTTGCAAAGCTCCCAGAACCGGGGCCAGTCCTCCTCGCGCCAGTCGCGCAGGACCAGCCGTTCGGTTTCGTGCCTGAAAGCGTCAGCCATTGAGGATACGCGCGGCGAACGGCGCGTGATAGGTCAGCACGCCCGAGCAGCCGGCGCGCTTGAAGGCGAGCAGCTTCTCCATCAGCAGCGCCTCGCGGTCCGCTACGCCCGCCGCAGCCCCCGCCTCGATCAGCGCATATTCGCCGCTCACCTGATAAGCGAAGACCGGCACGTGGAACTGCTCCTTCGCGCGCCAGATCACGTCGAGATAGGAGAGACCCGGCTTCACCATCACGCTGTCTGCACCCTCGGCGATATCCATCGCGATCTCGCGCATCGCCTCGTCGCCGTTTGCGGGATCCATCTGGTAGCTTTTCTTGTCGCCTTTCAGCAGTCCGCCAGACCCCACGGCGTCACGGAATGGCCCGTAGAAGACCGAGGCGTATTTAGCCGCATAGGCCATGATCTGGATATTGTGGTGCCCGCCCATTTCCAGCGCCATCCGGATCGCCCGCACGCGGCCGTCCATCATGTCCGACGGGGCGATGATGTCCGCTCCAGCCTCTGCCTGGTTGACCGCCTGATCGACGAGTACCGCAACTGTATCGTCGTTCACGACATAGCCGCTCTCGTCGAGCAGCCCGTCCTGCCCGTGGCTGGTATAGGGATCGAGCGCGACGTCGGTCAGGATGCCGATGTCGCTGCCACAGGCATCGCGCACCGCCTTGGTCGCGCGGCACATGAGATTGTCGGGATTATAAGCCTCGGCCCCGTCATCGCTGCGCTTGTCGGGTTGCGTATTCGGGAACAGCGCGATGCACGGAATGCCCAGCTCGACCGCTTCCTTCGCACGCTGCGCAATCCCGTCCACCGACCAGCGCGACACGCCGGGCAGGCGCGCAATCGGCTCCTCGACGCCGGAGCCATCGGTCACGAACAGCGGCCAGATGAGGTCCGCCGAAGTCATCACCGTCTCGCGGTGCATCCGCCGGCTCCAGGCGTGGGCACGCGTTCGGCGCAGGCGGGTGTTCGGATATCTAGCGTTGGTCATGGAACGCAGATGCCGCAAGCCACGGCGCGGCGCAATCGTCAGCCGGTCAGCGCAGCGTTTCTTTGCGCTCGACCTTGTCGATCTCGCGTTGCGGGGTTTCCGCCGCCGTTTCGCTCGCAGTCGGTGCGAGTTCGGCCAGCGCGGCACCGGCTTCGACCTGGCGCAGCTTCTCCAGCGCACCTTGAAAGCGAGCGAGTTCCGCACCGCTTAGCTGGGCGCGGGTCACATATTTGACCGAAGCCGGGTCGATAGAGCGCCCGCCGCGATACATCTCGTAATGCAAGTGGGGCCCGGTCGAGAGGCCGGTAGAGCCGACATAGCCGATCACCTGCCCGCGCCGCACGCGCTGGCCGCGGTCCACCGCCATGCGGCTCATGTGACAATAGCGTGTGTCGATCCCGCCATCGTGGCGTAGCTTTACGGCATTGCCACATCCGCCTGCACGCCCGGCCGAGAGAACGCGGCCATCGGTGACCGCGACGATCGGCGTGCCGTGGCGTGCCTTGTAGTCCAGACCTGCGTGCATCCGTTTGTAGCCGAGAATCGGGTGGCGGCGCATGCCGTAGCGCGAACTCATCCGGCCCGGCACAGGGGCCATCAACCCACCGCGCTGTTCGCCGACGCCGGAGGCTTCGTAAAACTCGCCATCCGTGCCCCAGCGCATCAGCTGCACTCGCGGTTTGTCGCCCCGCTCGACACCGGCATACAGCAGCTGCCCGGCCTGGCGCTCGCCCGTGGCCGCACGGCGATGCGCAATGATGAAATCGAACGTATCGGTGGAGCGGATCTCGCGATCGAGGTTTACGTGCTGGCCCAGCGTTTTGAGATAGGCTTGCACGGCGCTGGCGGGCGCTCCGGCAGCGCGGGCGGAGCGGTAGAGGCTGTCGCCGACGACGCCACGAATGCGCAGCGGCGTGTCGTCGACGCGGATCGGCTTGCGCACGAGCGTCAGCGGACCGCCCTCGTCCAGCCGTCCGACGGACAGTTCCAGATCGAAGCGGGCGCGGAAAGCGAGCTCTTCCAGCGGGCGCGGTTCGCCGGTGCCGTTCCTGCGGCCCAGCACGATGTCGATTCGCGTACCGGGTTCGATCTCGCCCAGCGGCATGGCCCTGCCGACCATGTCGGTGACCAGCTGCGTATCCTCGCGACCGAGGCCGGCGCGGCGCAACATCCGTTCGAAATCGTCGCCGCGCGAGAGGGTCGCGACAAGTTCGATGCGCGGGCGCTCGGGCGCTTGCGCCAGCGGTTCGACCAGCGAGGTCGCACCCATGCGGCGGCCGCTGTCGGCCCCCAGCGCCAACGGCAGGATCATCTGGCTGCGGTATTCGGAGCGGACGGCATCGTCGACATGCGCTGGCGGCGCGGCCTCCAGCGGCGCGAAGCTCGGCCAGAAGGCCAGCGCAGCGGCGGAGAGCCCGACGAAGGTGCCAAGACCGCGGAACCAGCGGCGGCTGCCGATCTCGCTACCGAGGTCCGGCGCAAAATCGACCGACGCGATCCGCGCGGAGAGCTGATCGCGCAGCGTGGCGAGAAAAAAGCCGGTAGACTGCGTGTCAGACAATATCTGATCGTGCGCGAGCGCAGCAGCGCCCGCACCGGCGCTCGCCGATGCGGTGTGCAGATCGCTTTGCTCGCTGTCCCCATGGGACCTATACACGCGTGACCCTCCGTCCATGGTCGATCCGTGCGTGAGCGATCGACCCGACCCTTGCGGGACCTTTGCCCGCTTTCCCTGCCAAAACAAAGTAAACGCAGACTTAAACTGCGCCGACCCGAGTCCGGTATGCGACGAGTCGACGTCTCGATCGCCCGACGGTTGCGAGCACGGCGCGAGCCTGCCACTGAAGACCGCGTGCAGGATAGCGCGATCAAGGCGGTCCTCGGGCCCACCAACACCGGCAAGACGCACCTCGCCATCGAGCGTATGTGCGGCCATTCCAGCGGATGCATGGGCTTCCCGCTGCGTTTGCTGGCGCGCGAGGTCTACGACCGGGTGCGGGCAATCAAGGGCGATGCGAATGTCGCGCTGATTACCGGCGAGGAACGGATAGAGCCGCCGAACGCGCGCTACATGTGCTGCACGGTCGAGGCGATGCCGCGCGACGGCGCAGGCGCGGCCTTCGTCGGGCTGGACGAGGTGCAGCTGGCCGCCGATCGCGAGCGGGGGCATATTTTCACCGACCGGCTGCTCAACACACGCGGTCGCGAAGAGACGATGCTGCTGGGCAGCGCGACGGTTGAGCCGCTGGTGCGCGAACTCGTGCCGGACGCGGAGGTCTCCGACCGGCCGCGCTTTTCCACATTGACGCATATCGGTCCGCGCAAGCTCTCCCGCCTGCCGCCGCGCAGCGCCATCGTCGCCTTCAGTGCGGAGCAGGTCTACACGGTGGCCGAGATGCTGCGCCGTTTCCGCGGCGGTGCCGCCGTCGTCATGGGCGCGCTGAGCCCGGAGACGCGCAACAAGCAGGTCGAGCTGTTCCAGAACGGCGAGGTCGATTACATCGTCGCCACCGATGCCATCGGTATGGGGCTCAATCTCGATGTGACGCATGTCGCCTTCGCGGGCCTCTCCAAGTTCGACGGGCAGCGAATGCGGCGGCTCCTTCCGGCGGAGATGGCCCAGATTGCAGGGCGCGCAGGACGCCATCAGCGCGACGGGACTTTCGGCACGCTGGGCGGGCAGAACCGTGGTAGTGCAACCCCCGAGTTCACCGAGGAAGAGGTATACGCGGTCGAGGAGCATCGCTTCGCGCCGCTGACACATCTGTTCTGGCGCGAGCCCGAGCCGCGTTTCGATTCGCTCGGAACGCTGATCGCAGATCTCGAAGCCTCGCCGAACGATCCCGTCCTGCGCCTGGCGCCGGAAGCGATCGATCTCGCGACTCTCAAACGCCTGGCCGAAGAGCCGCTCGGCCAGACGATCCGAGGGCCGGGGAACGTCCGCCGCTTCTGGGAGGCCTGTTCGCTGCCCGACTTCCGCCAGCGGGGGCCGGATGTCCACGCCCGCTTCGTCGCGCGGCTGTGGCAGGATTTGCGCGAAGGCTATCTCGGGGCCGACTATGTCGCCGCGCGGATCAGCGAACTCGACAATATGTCCGGCGACATCGATACGCTGCAGGGGCGCATCGCCGCGATTCGCAGCTGGGCCTATATCTGCCAGCGGCCCGACTGGGTGCTGGCGCGTGACGAAATGGCGTCGCGCGCGCGGGCAGTCGAAGCCAAGCTGTCGGACGCATTGCACGCGCGGCTTACGGAAAGATTCGTCAATCGGAGGACGGCAATACTCATGAAATCGCTGGGCGAAAATCCCGACCTGTTACCGATCGAGCTCGCCGACGATGGCGCGGTAAGCGTGGAAGGCGAGCCGATGGGCACCATCCAAGGGCTGCGCTTCACGGTGGATCCCTCGGCCCGGCACGAAGACCGCCGCATGTTGCTCGCCGCGGCCGAGAAAGCGCTCCCTCGCCTGCTGGGAGAGAAGGCAGAGGCGCTGGCGGCGTCGGGCCTGGAAGAGCTCGAAATCGCGCGCGGCGAACTGCGCTGGAACGGCCAGCCGCTGGCGAGGCTCAAACAGCGCGACGGCACCGCGACGCCGTTGCTGCAACCCACGCCCGAGGTGAAGGCCTTGCCGGAAGGGCCACGCACCAAATTGCTCGCAGCGCTCGAGGCATGGCTAGCTGCGAAGCTGGAACCCCTCGCTCCGCTCGAAAAGATGCACCACGCTTCCGCCAATCCGGAGGCGGGATCGCAAGCGCGCGCACTGCTCCTCAATCTCATCGCGGGCCATGGCTACACCAGCCGCGAGAAAGCGGGGATCGAGCATCTGCCGAAGGAGATGCGGCCCTTCCTGCGCAAGATCGGCGTGACTTTCGGCGCGCTGGACATCTTCTCGCCGCTCCTGCTCAAGCCTGCCCCCCGTCAGCTGCTGCATGCGCTGGGTGTGGATCGTCGTCCGCTGCAGGAGGCGATGTTGCCGGTCATCCCGGGCGGCAAGAAGCTGCCGTCCGGCTATCGCCCTGCCGGCGACCAGGCGATCCGCATCGATCTGGCGGAGAAGATCCTTCGCGCGGCGCACGAAACCCGCGCCAAGGCACAAGCCAAGGATCGCAGGCGCAAGTTCGTCCTCGACCTGGCGCTGCCGGTCTCGATCGGACTGGAAGAGAACAACGCCATTCGCTTGTTAGGTGTCGCAGGCTTCCGGGTTCAACGCGCCAAACCGCTTGCCGAAGGGCAGTTCGGCCCACCGCGCCCCGACCGCTGGGAGTGGCGCCCATCGCGCCGCAAGCAGCAGCGCGCCGCTCCTGCCAAACCGCGCGAGGGCAGTGCTTTCGCCGGCCTCGCCGACCTCCTCAGCTGACATGACGGCATGAGCGCCGAATGAGGATCGACCGGCTGCTCTGCACCCTGCGCTTTGCCCGCACGCGCAGCGCGGCACAGAAGCTGGTCGATCAGGGCTATATCCGCCGCAACGGCGAGCGGGTATTGCGCGGCTCACTCGATATTCGGGTTGGCGACGTCCTCACGATCCCGCTGGGCAATCAGGTGCGGCTGGTCGAAGTACTGGAGCTGCCCGAGCGCCGCGGCCCGCCGCGCGAAGCGCAAGCCTGCTATCGGGAGCTTGACCCGAACGGATGATCGGCCCTAGCAGCACCGAACCAGGTAAACACTTCGCGAAGGATCACCGACCCAATGACCTATGTCGTCACCGACGCCTGCATCAAATGCAAATATACCGACTGCGTCGAAGTGTGCCCGGTCGACTGTTTCTACGAGGGCGAGAACATGCTCGTCATCAATCCCAGCGAATGCATCGACTGCGGCGTGTGCGAGCCGGAATGCCCGGCCGAGGCGATCCTGCCCGATACCGAGGACAATCTCGAAAAGTGGCTCGAGCTCAACACGAAGTTCTCCGCCGAATGGCCGAACATCACGCAGAGCAAGGAGCCGCCTGCCGACGCCGACGAGCACAAGGACGAGGAAGACAAGTACGAGAAGTACTTCTCCGCCGAGCCCGGCGAGGGCGATTGATCCGATCCATTGCTTGACCGTTTGAAATCCGCCTGGGCCGCGGGGAGCGAGAACAATATCTCGCTCGTCGCAGCCGGGATCGCGCATTACGCGCTGCTGGCGCTCGTTCCGGCACTGGGTGCGGTCGTGCTGGGCTATGGGTTGTTCGCCGACCCCGCGACGGTTTCGCAGCACATCACGACATTGGCCGACGTGCTGCCGCCGAGCGCCGCGACTCTGATCGGCGACCAGCTGGAGCAGATCTCCGAAGGGTCGGGCGGCGCCAAAGGTTTCGGTTTACTCATCGCCCTTGTTCTGGCCCTCATAGGAGCACGCGGCGCCGCCAATGCACTCCTGACCGGCCTCAATATCGCTTTCGAAGTGAGCGAACCGCGCAGCTTCCTGAGAAGCAATCTGGTTGCGCTGGCGATCACCCTGGCCGGCGTCGCCGGTGTCGTCGCCCTGGCTGCCCTCATTGCTGCAAGTGCCGCGCTTTCCGGACCGTCGGCCTCGATCATCGGGCTGGTCTTGCTGGCGATCTCCGCCGTAGCCGGGTCGATGCTGCTCTATCACTACGCACCGGCGGGGCCGCGAGCGGGCTGGTCGGCAGCGCTGCGCGGAGCCGTGATCTTCGCCATACTCTGGATCGTCGCCACCGGGGCATTCGCGTTCTACGCCTCGAACTTCGCCGATTACAATGCGACCTACGGCTCGCTCGGTGCGGTCGTGGCGCTGATTACCTGGTTCTGGGTCAGCGGATTCGCGCTGCTTTTCGGTGCTGAAATCGTCGCTGTCACAACCAAGGCTGACGCAGACGGATAAGCGCTTCGTTACAACGACTCGCAATATCCGCCCTTTCATGCTATATAATGCAACAACTGTACCGGTTTGCTCCCGGTCAGGTGTGAAAGAAGAAAGGGCAGGCCACCCGCAACGCGATATTCGGTACCGCCCCGCAACCCGGTCAGGGTCGCGGCAAAGGCACTGTCGACGTTGTCCCCCACCCCGGCTGCGCCCCACGAAAGGATGGATTGCATGGCAAGCAAGGCTGATGCCTTCGACGTTGGCGATTACGTTGTCTACCCCAAGCACGGTGTCGGCCGTGTGATCGAACTGCAGAGCGAGGAAATCGCCGGCATGCAGCTCGATCTGTATGTTCTGCGCTTCGAGAAAGAACGCATGACGCTGCGCGTTCCGGTGAACAAGGTCGAATCGATCGGCATGCGCAAGCTGTCGAGCGACAAGACGCTCAAGGAAGCGATGGAAACCCTCAAGGGCAAGCCCAAGGTGAAGCGCACCATGTGGTCCCGCCGCGCCCAGGAATACGAAGCCAAGATCAATTCGGGCGAAATCGTCCTGATCGCCGAGGTTACCCGCGACCTTTTCCGCCCGGACGACCAGCCGGAGCAGAGCTATTCGGAGCGCCAGATCTTCGAAGCGGCGTCCAGCCGGCTCGCGCGCGAACTCGCCGCGATGGAAAAGACCGACGAGCCCACCGCGCTCGAGAAAATCCTCGACGTCCTGCGTGAACACGCGCCGCAATATTACGAGAACACCGAAGACGCCTGATCGACAGGCAGTCCTCGTGGCTCGATCAAGGGGTCGCTCCGCAGGGGGCGGCCCCTTTTCTTCGGGTTGAAGATAACGCCACGCTGTATTATATCGGCAATACGGACTGCCCGGGGGTTAGCAGGAGGATTTGCTCGATGACGGTACAGACTTTTTTCAAACGGCTCGCACCGGTGGCGGCGCTGGCAGGCGCGGCCTTGGTGGCGGGATGCGACGGGATGAACATCCAGTTCGGCGATACCGAAGGCGTGCCGTTGGCTGAGCTCGACATGAGCGGTGCGGCCCCGACGGAGCTGGTGCTCGCCGGCTCGGACGAGGTAATCGTGACCCGCGGCGACAGTTTCGACATCGACGTGTCGGGCGATGATTCTGCCGTCGATGCCCTGCGGTTCGCGCTCAGCGACGAATCGCTCGCCGTGCACCGCGAGAAGGATAGCTGGAGCGACAAGGGCAAGGCCACGGTTCGCGTCACCCTGCCCGGATTGACGAGCCTGGTGCTGGCTGGATCCGGCGATATTCGTGCCGACCGTATGGACGGGCGTGCAGACGTAACGGTCGCGGGGTCGGGCAGCGTCGCGATCGATGAGGTGGATGCGGGGCGCTTCGAAGTGACGATCGCCGGATCGGGCGACCTCGAGGCAAGCGGCCGGGCGGAACGACTGGAGCTGACCATTGCCGGATCGGGCGATGCGCGCCTAGGCGGCCTGCAGGTCGATCGGGCGGATGTCTCGGTCGTGGGGTCAGGCGATGCGGAATTCAGCTCGGACGGCAAGGTCGACGCGTCGATTGCCGGATCGGGCGATATCACCGTAAACGGCAGCGCCGATTGCGAAGTCAGTTCGATGGGCTCCGGCTCGCTGAACTGCCGCAACGCCGCGCCGCACAGCGAGCGGTCGACGCGCGATGCGAGCGAGGCACCGGAGGCGCCGCGTCCTCCAGAGGCCCCCGAAAGCCCCGAGGCTCCCGAGGCGCCTGAGGCGCCAGACGCCTGAGTTCATCGACGGTTACGGCAAAACCCGCTAGGCGGCGCAGCGAAAGGAATTTTCCATGCGTCGCCTGGCCCTCATTGCCCTCCTGCCTGCCTGCGTGCTGGTCCAAGGCTGCCTCGCCAAAACCGCTTACGATGTCGTAACGGCCCCGGTGAAGGTCGTCAGCAAGGGCGTCGATCTCGCCACGACCAGCCAGTCCGAGGCAGACGAGAATCGCGGTCGCGAAATCCGCAAGCGCGAAGAACGGCTCGCGCAACTGGAGCGCGACTATAACCGGCAGATGGACGATTGCACCGACGGCAGCCGCCGCGCTTGCAACGAAGCACGCGACACCTATGCCGAGATGCAGCAGATCATTCCGACGATTCCGGTCGAACCGGAGCGCTAATCCGGCGGGGTAGCGGCGCGGCGCAACCGATCATTGATGGCAATGCCGATGCCCTCGTCCGGGATGGGCGCGACAGCGATACGCGGCTTCTCCGAGCGAGCGCCTTCGTGCAGGCAGGCATAGAGGCGCGAGGCGGCTTCGGTAAGACTGCCACTAGCGGAGAGGGTGCAGTCTCCGGTTATCGCTCCGAATCCGATCATAAAGTCGTCTGGCGCGACTTCCATCGCGTTGAGGCGCACCGGCTTGCCGGGAGCGTAGTGGCTAGCGAGCTGACCGGGTGCCTCGATATTCCCGTCGCTGGATAAAGCCCCAATCTCGATTGGACCGGGCCGTAGGACGTCGAGCCGGCCATCATCACGCACAGCGACAATCGTCGATTCCACACCTGCTTCGCATGGCCCGCCGTCGAGGACCGCGTCGATCCTCCCGTCCAACGATGCGAGAACATGCGCGGTTGTTGTCGGGCTGATGAACCCGCTTCGATTGGCCGACGGCGCAGCGAGCGGAAAGTCGCCCTGTGCAAGCACTGCTCGCATAACTGGATGCGCCGGACACCGCAGGGCCACGGTCGCCAATCCCGCCAACACGGCACCGCTGAGCGCCGCCTTGCCCCGACGGGGAAGGACTAAGGTGAGCGGGCCGGGCCAGTGCTCCGCGGCTAGCTGGCTGGCTTCTTCGCCGAATTCTGCCAGTTCCCGCGCCTGCTCCACATCCCGCACATGCACGATCAGCGGATTGAAGCTCGGTCGCCCCTTCGCCTCGTAAATTCGCGCCACCGCCTCGTCGCTATCGGCGCGCGCTGCCAGGCCGTAGACCGTCTCGGTCGGCACGGCGACGAGCCCGCCATCGCGCAGGATCTGCGCCGCGTGCGCGATTCCTGCCGCATCTGCCAGTATCGTTTCCGTAACGTATTTGCCGACCATGCCCGCGCGCTATATCTGGGCGTCAGGAAAGCCAAGAGGGAAGCCACGTGACCTATACCGCCGCCACCCAGGACCAGCTGCTCGCCATCCGCGTAAATGCCGGGATCGAAGAGCTCGCGCAGAGCGAGAGTTTCGCTGCCGCCGAGCCCGACATGGTCGAGGCGATCGTCGAAGGCATCGGGCAGTTCGCTGCCGGCGAATGGGCGCCGCTCAACCGCGTCGGCGATCTCGAAGGCGCGAAGCTGGAAAACGGCGTGGTCCGCCTGCCCGTCGGATTTGCCGAAGCTTACGAAGCCTATGTCGAGCAGGGCTGGAACGCGATCGCCGGTCCGGTCGACTTCGGCGGCCAGGGCCTGCCCTTCACCCTGTCTTGCAACGTGCTCGAAAACCTCGGCACCGCAAACATGGCGTTCAACCTGCTCCCGATGCTGAGCGTCGGCGCGATTGAAGCGCTGGAGCATCACGGCTCGCGCGAGATGCAGGAGAAGTATTTGCCCAAGCTGGTCAGCGGCGAATGGTCGGGGACAATGAACCTCACCGAGCCGCAGGCCGGGTCTGACGTGGGTGCCCTGCGCACAACGGCAACGCCGATCGAGGACGGCGAGCACGCTGGGAAATACCTCATCAAGGGTCAGAAGATCTACATCACCTGGGGCGAGCATGATCTGTCGAAGAATATCATCCACCTCGTCCTCGCGCGCTTGCCCGATGCTCCGGAGGGCAGCCGCGGCATCTCGCTCTTCATCGTGCCAAAGTATCATGTGAAACCGGATGGGACGCCGGGTGCCCGCAACGATGTCCGCTGCGTCAGCATCGAGCACAAGCTCGGCATCAATGCCTCGCCCACCTGCGTGATGAGCTATGGCGACAACGATGACTGCATCGGCGAGCTGGTCGGGGCGGAAAACCGCGGCCTCGCGGCCATGTTCACGATGATGAACAATGCGCGCATCAATGTCGGCAACCAGGGCGTGCAGATCGGCGAGCGCGCAACGCAGCAGGCGCTGGATTACGCGAAGGAGCGCATCCAGTCCGCCCGCGCCGGATCGCCCGATCGCGCGCCTGTCGCCATCGTCGAACATCCCGACGTGCGTCGCATGCTGCTGCGGATGAAATCGCTGACCGAGGGCGCACGCGCCCTGCTCTACTACACCGCCGGGCAAGTCGATCGCGGCGTTCTGGGGGACGAGGCCGCCAAGATGCGCGGCGAAGTCCTCACCCCGCTGATCAAGGCCTGGGGCACCGATATCGGGATCGAGATTGCGAGCCTCGGCGTGCAGGTCCATGGCGGCATGGGTTTCGTCGAAGAAACCGGCGCGGCGCAGCACTGGCGCGACTCGCGTATTGCCCCGATCTACGAAGGCACCAACGGCATCCAGGCGGCCGATCTCGTTACCCGCAAGCTCGGCATGGACGACGGGCAGGCCGTCATCGGCCTCACGGAGGAAATTGCCCGCGATTGTGCCGACGAGCCCGCGCTCTTCGCCCTCGCGGGAGATTGCGCCGCGGTTGCGCGCTGGATGCGGGAAGAGGCAAGCCTCGACGATCGGCTGTCCGGGTCGGTGCCGTTCTGCACGATGCTCTCGGTCGCTGTCGCTGGTTGGCAGTTGCTATGCCAATTGCGCGCCGTCGAAGCAGGTGCCTCGCCCGCACTGGCCGCCACGAAGAAGTCGACTGTCCGCTTTTTCCTCGATCGCATCGTACCGGAAGCCGCGGGCCTGAAAGCTGCAGCGACTGCCGGGTCGATCGGCCTCTACGAATTGGAGACCGCGCAACTCCTCGGCTGAGAAGTCGCGCCGCGCGACTTACTCGGCGGTCACGCTCCGGGCGTAGTCATCTTCGCCGAAGGTCGCTTCCTGCCCGCGCAGATTGCGCTGCGGCGGCAGGCGATTGCCCGTGACCTGCTCGATCGCGCCCTGCCGCGTGCCTCCGGGAGCAATGACGCGCCAGATGATGCCGGCGGTATCGTCGCTGACCAGCAACGCCCCATCGCCGGCCCATTCGACCCAGGTCGGGCGTCCGCGCGTCGTGCCATCGTCCTGGAGAAAGCCGGTCAGCACCGGTATCGGCTTACCGGTCGGGTTACCGCGCTCGTCGAAGGCGACATAGACCACGTCGTAACCGGAGGGCGGCTTGCGGTTCCACGAGCCATGCCGCGCGACGAAAGCGCCGCTCGAGAAGTCCTCGCCCATCTGCGCGCCCTCCGCACTGAACACGAACCCCAGCGCCGCGACGTGCGGGCCGAGCGCATACTCGGGCGTGCGCACGTAGTTGATGTAAGCGGGGATCGGATAGTCTACGCGGCGGTCGAAATTGTCGCCCCAATAGACCCATGGCCAGCCATATTGCGCGCCGACGGGGACATTGGTGAGATAGTCCGGCACCAGGTCGGAGCCGAGCATGTCGCGCTCGTTGACCGTGGTCCAAAGCTCGCCGGACCATGGACTGAAGTCGAGACCGTTGGGATTTCGCAAACCCCCGCCGAAAATCCGACGCCGCCCGCTTTCGAGATCGACCTCCCAGATCAGCGCACGCCCTTCCTCGGCTTCCATGCCTTTGTCCGCGATGTTGGTATCCGATCCGACCGCGACATAGAGCTTCGTGCCCTCCTCGTTGATCGCGAGATTGCGCATCCAGTGCCCGCCGGCAGCGGCCAGATCGGTGATCTTGCGGGGTTCGCCCGACACCGTGGCGGCGCCCAGTTCGTAGGGGTAGGCAAGCACCTCGTCGTGATTGGCGACATAGAGCGTGCCGTCATGCCATGCGAGGCCGGAGGGCGAGTCCAGCCCATCGAGCAGCGTCTGGCGCACTTCGGCACGGCCGTCCCCATCGGCATCGCGAAGCAAGACGACCTGATTGGGCGACTCGCCCCCTGCGCCTGCGCGATCCATCAACAGGCCTGCAATCCAGGCCGTTATCCCGCCATCGTCCTGCTTGGCCGGCGCGCGCGTCAGCGAAACGAGGATATCGCCATTCGGCAGCGCCTGGAGGGTGCGCGGGTGCTCGAGCCCGTCGGCAAAGCGCATGACGGCGAGGCCCTCAGCAGCGACCGGCACTTCGTCGGCGGCCCAGCCGACCGGTTCGGCGATGGCGACTGTGGGAATTCCCTCGGCGTTCGGCTCTTCCAGCGTAGGATCGGTGCCGACCACGTCTTCCCATGGGACACTCGCGGTGTCGCCGCGGGTCAAAAACCAGAATGCGGCGGCCAGGACGATGAGGATCACGAGGAGGGCGATGCCCAGTTTCTTGGCGAGGCTCATGGCCATAGCGAATAGGCGAGGCTTGCGGGCGCGGCAATGGGCTTGCCCTTCGCCCGGTGCGCATTAGATCACGCCCATGTTCGATTTCCGCCCCGCCCCCGATTGTCCGAAACCCGAAGCCTATCGCCAGCTACGCGAGGCAGCAGACGCTTTGACTGCAGGCGAGCCCGATGGCGTGGCGAATATGGCGAACGTCGCAGCGCTGCTGTGGGATTTCCTGCCGGACCTCAACTGGGCCGGTTTTTACCGCATGATCGACGGCGAACTCGTGCTCGGCCCGTTCGTGGGGCGCCCGGCCTGTATCCGTATCCCGCTCGGCAAGGGAGTGTGCGGGGTCGCGGCCAAGGATGCGGCGTCGCAATTGGTCGAGGACGTGCACGCCTTCCCCGGCCATATCGCGTGCGATTCGGACACGAATTCGGAGCTTGTGGTTCCGGTCGTGCGCAATGGGGCGGTGATTGCCGTCATCGATCTAGACAGCCCGCAAAAGGCGCGCTTCGAAGAACAGGATTTGCACGGAATCGAAGAGTTGGCCGACGTTATAGCCGAGCGGATTTAGTCAGGATCGGCCCACGACGGCACAAGTTAGGGAGCGCTGTGGCATCGGGTGGAGCAAGAGCTATTCTTTCTACAACTCCGCCGAGCGGAGGTACCGATCGTAGAGGTGGACCATGACAATGCGCAGCATCATCGCACTGACGAGCGGCATCGCAATGCTGCCGGGAGCGGCATTCGCCCAGGCCGCGCTGGAATATGAAATCGGCGGATACGAATATGCGGAGCCATTGCCGGAGGAAGTTGCTGAGCAAGAGGTCCAGCCTCGGATTGTTCTCGAACCCACCGAGGAGCGGGGCGCACAGCGAGCCATTCAGGCGCGGCAGGACGGCACCGCCCCCACATTCGTCGAACGACCGATCCTTCAGCCGCTTCGCACCGTGGACCCGAACCGCACCAGCATAATCGGCCCCACTGTTGCCGGAGCCGACTTCGCGCAGGATAGCGCAGTGCAAGCTCCTGTGAGCTATACCGATGCGCCTCCGGTCACGAGCGGCGCGATCGGCACCCGAATGCCGGCTGCTGTTGATCGCAGCGGCGCTGGACAGACCTATGTCTATCGTGCCGGCGAGGAGCCGCGTCTGCCGCTTGGCGGGCGGGTCGTACAGTTCGATCGTGTGGCGTGGTTGCAGGAATGCTCGCGGCGGCTTGCCCCCCAGCGTGGCTATACCGACAATTCGGACGAATATTACGCTTACGAAGAGATCGAGTATGATCCGGAGCGGGCAAACGCCGCAACGCGGCGGTGCGAGGCCTATGTCGATAGCTATATGGCCAGCGCCCGAAGTGGCGGACTGCAAAACAGTGCCTCGCCCACGGGCGATTACATGCTCGTTCCGGTAACCGTCATGCAGATGCGGCAGGCGCGATACAGAGATGGGACGCCGGTTCGCGCCAGAGACTAGAAGTCGCGCGGCGTGACTTGAATAAGTAACTAAGTTAGTTAGATATCTCCGCCCGTCAGCCGCTGGCAGATGAGGTCGAGCTGGTCCAGCGTGCGATAGCGGATTGTAACGGTGCCGGTGTTCGGCGTATCCTCCGTCTTGATCCGGACCTGCATGCCGAGGAATTCCTCGAGGTGGCCCTGAACGGCCTCGATATCGGCATCGCCCGAGCCGCTGCCTACGCCCTTCGACGTTTTCTTTCGGGGGGCAGCCTTCGCAGGATCGCGGGCAAGTTTTTCTACGTCTCGCACAGAGAGCTTTTCTGCGACCGCGCGGCGCGCGAGATCGGAAGCATCGTCATTGCCGATCAGGGCTCGGGCATGGCCCATCGACAAACTGCCCTCCGCGACCAGCGCGAGGACATCGTCAGGAAGCGCCAATAGCCGCTGGAAATTGGCAACATGACTGCGCGATTTGTCGACCAGTCTAGCGATCTCTGCCTGGGTCATACCCTCGGTATCGGCTAGCTTCTGGTAGGCGCGCGCCTCTTCGATGGGGTTGAGATCTTCGCGCTGCAGGTTCTCGATCAGCGCCAGCGCCATGATTTCGCGCTGCTCCAGCTTGCGCACGATTGCCGGAATTTCATGCAATCGGGCGCGCTGCGCGGCGCGCCATCGCCGCTCCCCGGCGACGAGCTGATAGCGCCCCGACCCGAGCGGCCGCACGATGATCGGCTGGATCACCCCGCGCGCGGCAATCGAGGAGGCGAGTTCGTCCAACGCTTCTTCGCGGAAGTGGGTACGGGGCTGGCCCGGCAGGGGCTCGATATCGGCGACCGGAATTGACGCGAGGCCCTCCCCGTCTACTGGCGGAACCGGAGCCGGCGAGGCATCTGGTGCAAGTTCGCCTGTGATTTCACGCTTGACCAGCGGCTCTTCCCGGCGGGTTTCGCCGAGTAGGGCGTTCAGGCCCTTGCCGAGCTTCTTCTTGCGGTCGATCGGGCGTGACGTTTGCGTGCTGTCGCTCATGCGGCTTTCCTTGCTTCGGGCAACCGCCCGATCAATTCGCGGGCCAGGCCGATATAGGCACGGCTTCCCGGGCATTGGTGATCGTAGACGAGCGCTGGCAAACCGTGGCTCGGTGCCTCTGACAGCCGTACATTCCGCGGAATGACATTCTCGAAAACGAGCGGGCCTAGGCAATCGCGAACATCGTCGGCAACCTGGTCGGTCAGGCGGTTGCGACGATCGAACATGGTGAGCACGACGCCGACGATGCCGAGATCGGCGTTGAAGCCTTGCTGCACGCGCTCGACCGTCTGAAGGAGCTGGCTCAGCCCCTCCAATGCAAAAAACTCGCACTGTAGCGGCACCATCAGAGTATCGGCCGCGCACAATGCGTTCAGCGTCAACAATCCGAGCGACGGCGGACAGTCCACAAAACACACATCGTAGGCTGCGGCCGGGTGGCTCAAAGCACTTTTCAGGCGATGGGTCCGATCGTCGACCGAGACGAGCTCCACTTCCGCCCCCGAAAGGTCCTGCGTGGCCGGCACGATCTCAAGATTCGGTATCTCGGTTTCTAGGGCGCATTCGCCAAGGGTCGCCTGATCGAGCAACAGATCGTAACTGCTGTTTTCGCGCGATGCGGCATCGACGCCGAGACCCGTGGAGGCATTCCCTTGCGGATCGAGATCGACCAGCAAAGTCTTCCACCCGGTCGCAGCCATCGCGGTGGCGATATTGATCGCCGTCGTAGTCTTGCCCACTCCACCCTTTTGGTTGGCAATTGCGATGGTGATCATGTCGAACCCTTCCACTTACCCTTGCCGACGATGATGCCGGCCTCGGCGTCGGTCAATGATTGTTCCACGTGGAACATTCGCCGATACCGTCTCGGCAATGCTTGTACTTCTTGCTCTGCAGACCGCCCTTTGGGCAACACCCATTGCGTACCGCTTGTGGAGAAGCGTGCGGATAATCGCAGCAAGCGGTCGAGCGGTGCGAAGGCTCGCGCCGAGATTACGCCAGCTTCCAGATCGTCGACGTGTTCGAGGCGTCGGCCCTCGACGCGGCAATTGTCGAGACCAAAATCGTGTGTCACCCGCTGGAGCCACTCGATCCTTCGTTTGCGGGATTCCACGAGGATTACAGCCTGTTGCGGGCGCAAGGCCGCAATTACCAGACCGGGGAAGCCCGCACCCGCGCCGAGATCGATCCAGATACCTCGCGGCTCGGAAACCCAGCGCAGCAGCTGAGCGGAGTCTGCAATGTGGCGAAGCCAGATCTGCTCGAGTGAACTTTTCGCCACCAGGTTCTGCCGCGAATTTTCCTCTTTGAGCGCACCGACCAACTGATCCAGGCGCTTCAGCGATTCGCCCGAACATTGCTGCGATACGAATTCCCGCGCTTCTTCCTCTGTCGCGATCACGCGGCGATTCGCCCGATACGCTTGGCATGTACCAGTAAGGCGGAAAGTGCCGCCGGAGTTACCCCCTGAACGCGGGAGGCCGCAGCCATGCTTTCCGGCCGGGAAGCTGAAAGGCGCTCCACCATTTCGTTGGAAAGGCCGGGGACCTCCGAATAGGGAAAATCGCGCGAAAGGCGAAGAGACTCGCTGGTGCGGAGCTCGGAAAGTTCCGCGTCCTGTCGCGCCAGATAGGGCGCGTAGAACGCATCCTCGGCCATCTCGACTGCGAGTTCATCCAGAGGATCGAGGTCCGGATACAGTGTCGCTGCGTTACGGAGCGTGACGTTGCCCGTGCCGAGCCAATCGGCCAGCGACTTGATTCCGGCATCGCGTTTCACGTGGAGCCCTGCGTCGGCGAGGTTTTTAGAGTGGATGCTTGCAGCAAATAGCGCTTCGTAGCGTTCCTGACGCTCAGTCCGAGCACCGAACCATGCTTCCCGCTGTTCGCCGACAAGGCCAGCCTCGATTGCCAGCGGGGTCAAACGACTGTCGGCATTGCTTGCCCGTAGTCGCAGGCGGTACTCCGCACGTGCTGTCAGCATCCGGTAGGGCTCGGTTATGCCATGCAGCGTCAGGTCGTCGATCATGACGGCCATATAGGAATTCGCCCGGTCAAGCGCGACAGGCTCCTTGCCAACCGCTTCGGCCGCAGCATGCATGCCAGCGACCAAGCCCTGTGCAGCCGCCTCCTCATAGCCTGTCGTGCCGTTAATTTGACCAGCGCAGTAGAGCCCTGGGATGGCGTGCAGTTCCAGCGACGACTTCAGGCCGCGCGGGTCGATATGGTCGTACTCGACAGCATACCCGGGCACCTCCACCTCTACACGACCCAGACCTGGCATCTCGCGCAGGAAATCGACCTGCACGTCTGTCGGTAGCGAGGTAGATATGCCGTTCGGGTAGACCAGATGCGTGTCGAGGCCCTCGGGCTCGAGGAAAACCTGATGTCCTTCCCGGTCTCCGAACCGGTGGATCTTGTCCTCAATCGACGGACAATATCGCGGACCTGCCGCCCCGATCGCACCGGAAAACAGCGGGGAGCGGTCCAGATTTGCGCGAATAATGTCGTGTGCACGAGTGTTCGTGCGGGTTACGGCACAGAAGATTTGCGGATTGCGACGCGCCTTGGTGAGCGATGACATCGTCCATGCCTCGCCGTCCGAAGGCTGCTCTTCCAGCGCCGCCCAGTCGATCGTTCGCCCGTCGAGACGCGGCGGCGTGCCGGTCTTCAGCCGCCCCATCGGCAAGTCGGCATCCCTTAGCTGCTCTGCGAGCCGCCGAGCGGCGTTCTCGCCTACCCTGCCCCCTTCGAAACGCTCCTCGCCGCGAAACAGCACTCCTCCGAGGAATGTGCCCGTGCAGAGAACCACCGCGCGCGCGCGCAGGAGCGTACCGTCAGCCAATTCGAGCCCGGCAACCCCACCACCCTCGAGAATGAGCGCTGCCGCCTCGCCCTGGATGCAATCGAGCTTCGTCTCAAGCGCGACCAGGCGCTGCACTTCCGCCTTGAACAGCCGACGGTCGGCCTGAACGCGCGGACCCCAGACTGCGCTACCCTTGGATCGATTGAGCATGCGATAATGGATAGCGCCGGCGTCTGCCGCTCGACCGAGTACGCCGTCGAGCGCATCAACCTCGCGCACGAGGTGACCCTTGCCGAGGCCCCCGATCGCAGGATTGCAACTCATTGCGCCGATTGCGGCGAGATCGAAAGTAACCAGTCCGACGCGCGCACCCATCCGCGCGGCTGCGCAAGCCGCCTCGACACCGGCGTGACCACCGCCGACAATCAGGACATCGTAATGGTGCATGACGCGCCTTTATCGCGGTCGCTTCGGCGGGTCAAAGGCGCAGTGTTTCACGTGGAACACTTGCTGCACGTCGAAACCCGTTCGCCTATTTCCCGATACAGAAGCGTCCAAACAGCGCATCGAGCATGTCCTCGGTCGAATTCCGGCCTGACATAGAGTCGAGCGCCACGCGCGCCAGTCGCAACTCTTCCGCGATAATCAAGGTGTCGCTCACCCGGCCAGCGGCGGCGAGATGCTCGCCGCAGGTCCCGGCTAGTGATTTCTGACGCCGGTTGAAGGCGATGCGATCCGGCGGGGGAAGCAGGTCTTTGGCCCGATCTACCAGCATTCGCACCAGATCATCGAGGCCCGAACCGGTTACAGCCGAAACTGCATGACCTTCATTTCCGGCATCGGCCAGATCCGCCTTGGGTGCGATCAGGATTGCACCGGCCGGACAGTCCGCCGGAGGACCGAGCCAAAGCACAATGTCGGCCTTCTCCAGCTCCCTCTGCGCTCGATCGATGCCGATGGCCTCGATATCACCGGCGCCCTCCTCCCGGAGCCCGGCGGTGTCGATGAAAACAAAAGGAACGCCGCCAATTGCCACGGGGCGCTCGATCGCGTCCCGGGTAGTTCCCGCCACGGGCGAAACGATCGCGGCGCCTTCGTCCAGCAGGGCATTGAAAAGGGATGATTTTCCCGCATTCGGCGGCCCCGCGAACACGACCCGCACGCCGTCGCGCAGCCGGTCCGCCGAGGGGCGCGACAAGACGTTGTCGATCTCGCCCCTCAGGGTCGAAAGCTCGTCCGCGAAGTCGGTCGGCAGCGCTTCCACATCGTCTTCATCAGAAAAGTCGATCGCTGCTTCCACTTGGGCCGAAAGGCCGAGCAGCCGCGTCCGCCATTCCTCGATACGGCGAGAGAGCCCGCCCCCGGCCGCCGACATGGCCCCGCGCCTTTGCCATTCGGTTTCAGCTGCAAGTAAATCGCCCAGCCCCTCGGCCTCGGCCAGATCGATGCGTCCATTGGCAAAAGCGCGCCGGGTAAATTCGCCAGCGTCCGCCTCGCGGAGATCCGCCAGCGTCGCGAGCTCGGCCATAACGGCCGCGACTACAGCGCGCCCGCCATGGCAGTGCAGTTCCGCAACATTCTCACCAGTCACTGTCCTCGGTGCAGGAAACCAAAGGACCAGAGCCTCGTCGAGCGCATGCCCGTCGCGATCGCGCAATGTGCGGAGGCCTGCCAAGCGTGGCTCCGGCAAGTCGCCCACGAGCGCTTCCAGAGCGCCAGCGGCACCCGGGCCGCTGATGCGGATCACCGCTATTCCGGCAGGGGGCGCGCCGCTCGAAAGCGCGAAGATCGTGTCTTGCATCGAGATTCCGGAGAAATCAGTCGTCCTTCGCCGGTTTGTCTCCCGGAGACACCGTCCGCGCCGAATTGGCACCTTCCATGAAACTCTGGAACAGCTTGAACCCGGCTTGCCCCATAGGCGCGAGCTGCTTGGCATATTCCTGCAACTGGTCGGTGCTGGAGACGCCCTTCATCGCCTTGGACATCATGTCGACATAGACGGCGTTGGCTTTCCCCACATCGGGCAGCCCCATGAATGTCCGCGCCTCTTCGGGGGTGCAGTCGATTTCGATATGGACCTTCATGGCGCTTCCTCCGTTATGGCGCTGTACCGCCTATCTGGGTTTGCCAAGCCTTCGAGGCAAGCGCTAAGCCCGAAACACCAGAGGAGATGCCACGCATGAGCGAGACCGTCCAGATTTCCACCCTTACCGGGAACGATAGTTTCAAAGGATACGTTGCCCGCCCTTCGGGCACCGCGAAGGCCGCCATCCTCGTCATCCAGGAAATCTTCGGCATCAATGCCGGCATCCGGCGCAAATGCGACAAGCTGGCCGAGGATGGCTATCTCGCCGTTGCGCCCGACCTGTTCTGGCGTCTTGAACCGGGCATCGAGCTCGATCCCGATATCGAGCCCGAATTCCAGCGCGCGCTCGACCTGATGGGCAAGTTCGACCAGGATCAGGGCATCCGCGACATCGAGGCAACGATCAATTACATCCGCGATACCGAAGGCGTCGCCAAGGTCGGTGCGGTTGGATACTGCCTCGGCGGCCGGCTGGCCTACATGACCGCAGCGCGTACCGATGTCGATGCGACGGTCGGCTATTACGGCGTCGGAATCGACGGCTTGCTCGGCGAGAAGCATGCCATCGCGAACCCGCTCATGCTGCACATCCCGACCGAGGACGGCTTCGTCGACAAGGATACGCAGAAGGCCATGCACGAAGGGCTGGACGACCATCCGAAGGTCACGCTTTACGACTACGAAGGCCTCGACCACGGCTTCGCCACCGAATTCGGCGAGCGTCGGTCTGAAGAAGCGGCACAGCTCGCGGACAGCCGCACGGCGGAGTTCTTCGCCGAGCATCTCGGCTGACGCGTGGAGCGCCTTCCGTTTCGCTATATCATCCCGGGGCTATTGCTGCTGCTGTGCGCGGCGGCATGGCTCTGGGAACCGGCGCGGTGGGCGCTGGTGGCGTTTGTTCCCCTCGCCGCCATTGCACTGTGGGATTTTTTCCAGCACGATCATACGCTTAGGCGGAACTATCCGCTTGTCGCGCGTATCCGCTGGCTTATGGAAGACCTGCGGCCCTTCGCCCAAGCCTATGTCGTCGAAAGCGATCTCGAAGGGCGGCCCTTCAGCCATCAAGCCCGCGCTCTCGTCTATGCGCGCGCCAAGGGCGACCTCGACTCGCACCCCATGGGCACGGAGTACGACGTCTACTCGGACGAGTACGAATGGCTGAGCCACTCGATCGCGCCAAAAGCCGACGCGCCCGAATTTTGGCGGCTTACGGTCGGTGAAGAGACCTGTGCCAAGCCCTACTCTACCGCGATGCTGAATATCTCGGCGATGAGCTTCGGCTCGCTCTCCGCCAAGGCCATCGAGGCGCTCAATGCCGGGGCTGCGATGGGCGATTTCGCGCATAACACGGGCGAAGGGTCGATCAGCAAATACCACCGCTCCCACGGGGGCGACCTGATCTGGGAGTTGGGCAGCGGATATTTCGGGGCACGAAAGTCGGACGGCAATTTCGATCCCGAACAATTTCGCGAGCGCGCTGCCGCCGACCAGGTCAAGATGATCGAGCTCAAATTGAGCCAGGGCGCGAAGCCGGGGCACGGCGGCGTGCTTCCCGCCGCCAAGGTCACGCCGGAAATCGCCGAAGCTCGCGGCGTTCCCGCCGGGGTCACGGTGACCTCTCCCGCCGCCCATCCCGCCTTTTCCACGCCCATCGAAATGCTAGAATTCGTCGCGAAACTGCGCGAGCTGTCGGGCGGCAAGCCGGTCGGCATCAAACTGTGCGTCGGTCAGCCGCACGAGCTTTTCGCCATGGGCAAGGCCATGCTCGAAACCGGGCTACATCCCGATTTCATCACCGTCGATGGCGCTGAGGGCGGGACTGGGGCTGCCCCGCTCGAATTGTCCAATTCCGTAGGAATGCCGCTGCGCGAAGGGCAGATCATGGTTCGCAACATGCTGGTCGGCCTGAACCTCAGATCGAAGGTGAAGATCGCTGCCTCGGGCAAGATCCATTCCGGCGCGCAAATGGCTAAGGCCTTCGCGCTGGGCGCCGATTGGTGCAACGCCGCCCGCCCCTTCATGTTCGCGCTCGGCTGCGTGCAATCGATGAACTGCCACAAGGGGACCTGCCCGACCGGCGTGGCAACGCAGGAAGCCTGGCGGCAGCGCGGCCTGGTGGTCGAAGACAAAGGCCCGCGCGTCGCCCGCTTCCAGAAGCAGACCCTCCATTCGCTGCGGGAAATCGTGGTCGCGATGGGGCTGTCCAGCCCGTGGGAGATCACGCCGCAGGACATGCGCGAGCGCTTGAACGGGGCGCGTTCCGATGCCATCGACCGGATCTACACCTTCCTCGAGCCCGGAGAACTGCTCGAGGACCCCGATTCCACTGCCTACGCGCGCCACTGGCACGCAGCCCGGGCCGATAGCTTCAGGAGGGCACAATGAGTTCCGCAAGAACCGGTCTGGATAATTGGCATCGCGTGATCGAGGGCGGCAGCAAGTCCGAAGAACTCGCCGCGATGATCCACGAGGATGCCGTGTTCCATTCCCCCGTCGTGCATACGCCCCAGCGCGGGCAGGCGATCGTGGTCGCCTATCTCTCGGCAGCGGGCGAAACGCTTGGAAACGACAGTTTCGAATATGTTCGGGAGCTGGTCGACGGCGAAAATGCAATGCTCGAATTCACGACCGAGATGGACGGCATCCACGTCAACGGCATCGATCTCATCCGCTTCGACGACGAGGGGAAGATCGTCGATTTCAAGGTCATGGTGCGTCCGCTGAAAGCAGTGAACAAGGTTTGGGAGCAGATGGCGGCACAGCTGGAGCGCATGAAAGCGGGCTGAACCGTCGGCATTCAGGCCCTCCGCATTCACCGTTAGCGCTCGTTTAACCATATCCTGCGATAGCGGCTGCGTGTACGAGCCGAAATCCGCCAGCTGGACCGACAAACGCGTGTCGAAGGACGAGTCCCCCGACGGGGCCGCCGGTGCGCTGCGCGTATTGCTCGCCGAAGACACGCAGATCAGCGCCGACGTGCTCATGGCGATGACTCGCCATCTTTCGGTTCAGATGGATCACGCGACCAACGGCGTAGAAGCGATCGCGATGATTAAAACAGCGGAGAATGCTGCCAAGCCCTACTCGATGCTGTTGCTCGACGTGAATATGCCGATCCTCGACGGTGTCGAGACCGCCAAGCGGCTGCGCGCGCAAGGCTACGACGCAGAATACCTGCCGATCATAGCCGTCACGGCCGCCACCGATCTCGACGAAGTGCGCACCTACCGCGCAGCGGGCATGCAGGCTTATCTGGAAAAGCCCGTCGCGCTGGACGATCTCCGCGCCACGCTAAGGGCCTGGGGGCACCGCACGCGCAATACTCCGCAGCGCAAGCGCAGCGCCGCTCTCGAAGCGCTCAAACTGCGCTTCGACGACCGTACGCTCGGCCTGCTCCGGCAGATCGACGGTGCGCTCGACCGCTCCGACATCGATGAGGCCCTGATCATGGAATTGCGCAATTTGCTGCACCAGCTTGCCGGCACCGCAGGCTCCTTCGGTCAGCCCCGGTTGGGCGAGGTGGCGCGCAACCAGGAAGCGGCACTGCTTGCCGCGTTCTTTGCGGGCGAGGATGTGAAACCCGTCCTCGAGAATGCAAAAAGTGCTTTGAAGGCAGAGCTCTAAATGACGCGCGCCATATTCCTTCAGCATCTCCGCCACGCAACCGGGTTGCTGTTCTTCGCAGCGCTCGCTTTGCTCGCCGCACCCGCCATCGCCCAGAACGGAGATCCCGTGAAGGTCGAGGCGCGGGTCGAAGCAATCGGGATCCAGTCGGACATCATGATCGAGGACGGCGACGAATTCGACAGCTCGGGCTACGGCATTCGCGGCGATCTGGCACTCGACTGGAGCCTGAGCCCGCGGACGACAGCACGGATCGAGGTGGATGCGGGGGTCTTCGACTATGAAGGCCTCAATCGCGACACGCTGACCAGCTACGGCGTCTCCGCAAGCATCGAGCACGAAGTGTCGGAGACGGTGACGGTCAGGCTCCGCGCGCGCAGAATCGAAAATATCGCTGTTTTGGAGGCGTTCAGCGCCGACCAGACCTCCGTCGCAGCCCAAGTGGAATGGTCGAAAGGCAACGACCGTGTGCGCGTCGAAGCCGATTATCGCCAGCGCGAATATGACACGACGCGTGCCGGAACCGGCGACGGCTATCGGGTCGCTGCCCAATACAATCGGCGACTCGGTTCCTACCACTGGCTTCGCATCGACGCCCGCGTCGAGGAAATGACCAGCGATGACGAGGAACGCCGCAGCTACGACCGGCGTGGGGTGCGTTTGAAGTACAGCCATCCGGTCACACGGATGCTGAGGGTACGCCCATCGATCGAATATCGCGAATGGGATTACGCCGGCCGTATCGCACGGGGAGATCCCGATCTGGCCTTGCGCGAAGACAGCTACGTTGCGCCGGCAGTCGACCTATCCTACGGCCACTGGAACCGCGGCCCCTATGCCCGCGCCAGCGCCGAATACCGCTTCAGGGACTCAAACGATTCCCGCTACGATATGGATGGCGCGCGGTTCGGCCTTGTGGTCGGTTATCGCTTCTGACTGTAGCGGCATGACCTCGAGTTGGCGGATGAACTCCGCTGACAGCAATTACTCGAGCGGCCCGCCCCATCTTCGCACCATCCCTCGGATAAGCCTCAGGCCGCCCGGCGTTCGCGCCGCGCCTTGATCGACTTGGCGAGCCAGCCACCCTTCTGTCGTGACGTCAGCTCCTTCAGCTCTGCGGCAGCGCGCTGGTTTGAGATCTGCTCGGCAATCAGCGAGGCGTAAATGCGATCGGAAGCCTTACGCCGGCGCACCGCATCGCCTGCATCGATGAATGCCTCCACCGTCGTGACAAGGTTGGAACCGATCTTCGCCAGCTGGCCGCCGGACGCCCCCTCCCCGCCGCCGGTTTCGATCGACAGGCCGGACAGCTTCTCCATCTGCTCGTTCAGGCGCGTTTCGAGCACATCGCATTGCGCGGCAGAGAGCGCAGACTGCATGCCCTGCTCGCGCAATTCGGCCAGCACGGCGCGCAATTCCGCTTCGCTCAGGACCCCGAATTCGTGGAAGCTGGCGAGCATGCGATAGCCGCGCTCCACCGTAGCCGGGTCCTCTTCGCGCAGCTGCTGGCACGCTTTCGAGGCCGCTTCCCAGGCCTGCCAGCGATAGACCCAGTCGAGCCCAGTGCCCTTGATGTTCTGCATGCCCATGATGCGATTGAGCAGGCCCGGCGGCGTGTTCGCGGCGACCAGACGGACGATCGCCTCGCCCTTCATGTAATAGTCGCGCACCGGGACGAGCTTTGCGTGGAAGGCCTTGTGTAACAGAGCTCTCAGCGCCTGATCCTGCGCTGCCGGATCGCCGCCGCCCGCCACGGCCTGCTCGATATCGAGATATTCACGGTGGAGCGCGGCCATCGCTTCGTAGTGCGCGAGGATAGCGTCGGCGTGGTCTACGTTCGCCAGAGCTTCGCCCAGTTTGCCGTCCTTCGCAGCTGCAAGCGCGTCCTCCGGCACCAGCTTGTGCGCTTGTGGGGCAAGCATCGCCGTCAGCAGACCATCGAGTGCGCCCTGGCTAAGCGGGATGCGCTGATGGCGGGCCAGCGCACGCAAGTGCTCCAGCGGCTCGACATCCTTTGCAACGATGCTCAGCGACGCGGCATATTCCGCCCACTCCTCCTCGATGAAGCCGAGCAGCCCCTCGATATTGCTGCCGATCAGGAAGTGCCGGTCGGCTGCCACATCGCGCACCAGCATGCGCGCGAAGACCCGGCTGCGCGGCACGCGGTCGGCGCGGTTGTTGACCACGGTGGTCACGAAGATCTCCGGGTCTTTCTCGAGGTCGTGATCGGCAAAGCCCATGCGGGTCCAGTTGCCCATCGCGCCGAAGCGTTCGTTGGCCGACATGCCCATGACGAACTGCAGGCTGCGCCCGTCGATTTCCGCGCGCGGATAGGTCTTGAGCACGCCGAGGTCGGCGACGACGCGGTCGGACATTTCCTTGACGCAGAAATCGGGTTCCAGCCCCAGCTCGTCGCCCATGGCTGTCACCAGCGCGATGTTGAACGGGTGCTCTTCATAGGGAAACCGGTCGAGCAGATTCTTGTGAATCAACCCGGCCTCTTTCCACCCGACCGAGCGCATGCGCGTGCCCGCCTTGTCCGCTCCCTCGGCCAGGATCGGCAGCATTTCTTCTTCGGTCGTCAGCAGCGTCGAATTGTGCGGAATGAATTCGCACATGACCTCGGGAATATTGCGCCCGGCGGGGCCCTGTACGTCCTCGTGGTCGGGATAGGTATTGGTGATGGTGCCGATATCGTCGCGCATCCAGTCCTGCTGCAGCACGCGGACATAGGAGGGGTTGAGCCCCATGCATTCCCACAGGAACACGCGCGCCTTCAGCCCGCGCGAGGTCTTGAGCAGGTTGAACTGCTCCCAGATCGTTGCCTTGTCGTATGGGCGGAACAGGAACATCTCGGTCAGCTCGCCATAGGGGTTCCCGAGCAGGAACATCGCCTCGCAGCCGGTGGTCTTGGAGACAATCGAGGGGCCGAGCGCATTGATGAGGCCCGCCTTCAGCCGCTCCGTCCCGGATTTCCCGCGTGTCCCCCAGCCGCCGAGCACCAGAGACAGCCCGTCGCGCAGCCGCCGAGCCTGCCAGCCGAGCCATATGTGCCGTCCGAGAAACCATGCACTCGCCAGCACCACGAAGACACCAAGCTCGACGAGATTGTTGGCGAAGACGGTCGAAACATAGGCCGATGCGCGGTCCCAGAAGATCGGCAGCGCCGCAAAGATGCCGCCGGCGCTGTAGAGCTTGACGATGTGCGGGGTCGGCGCGCCCGCCGCGTCGTCATACGCCCGGAAGACCAGATCTAGGTCAAGTTCGCGGAGCCTGGCGATATAGGCCTCGGGATCGCGATTCCTCAGGCTCGCCAGCTCGGGAAAGCTACGAGTCACATTCCAGAATGCCTTCATCCGGGCGGAAATCCCGGCGGGCGCACTAATCTCGGTTTTCCCCGCGCTGGTGAAGATCTTGGTCGTGCCGCCGCGGTCGAGCGCGGACAGCACCTGGTCGACCAATGGGAGGTAATTGCGCCAGCCCCCCTCGCCGCTTTCAAACAGCGGTTCGCCAGGCACCTTGGTCGGGGCGAGTTCGGCCATGCGCGCGCTCGGAGCGATCAGACTGCCGTGATAGTGGCGACCCTTGGTGTGATGGAACGCCTGGCGCTTGTCGGTTGCACTGTGCCGGCCCTCGAACAGCATCCGCCAGGCACGGCGGCGGAAATACTCACCGCGCTGGATCGACGGCATCAGGCCCGATTTCAGCGCAAGGCCGAAATCGCGCTGCGCCAGCACTGCCATCACGCGGCCTACCTTGTCCTCATCCTCGGCCAGCCATTGGCGCAGCGCCGGGATCCTTCGCAACGCCCCTTCGCGCATCGGATGAACCGTTTCGGCGAGATTGCGGCCGATCTCGCGCGCCTCGGGATCGGTCCAGAACCAGATGCGCTCCCGTACCTCGTCGCTCCAGCGCCATAACTTCGGTGAGGGATTGCGATGCCGGAGCCCTTCGACCGCGCCCAGCAATTGTCCGACCAGTGCCGCCGGAGCATCGCCCGCGTTGCTTGCGGCATGCTGCGCGATGTCGGCGCAAGCCTCCAGCGCGATCCGCAGGACGAATTCGTCGTCGTCGCGCTTCAGGGTCGATGCGATCGCCCGCAAATAGAGGTTTGCGCTAAGCGCTGCGAGATTGGCGGCAGGCGCAGCGAAGAGCGCGGCACGAACCTGAGCGTCTTCGTCGCGCAGCAGCTCTTTGGCAGCCTGCGCGGCGCGGCCTGGATGCAGGACAGGGAGGCATTCGGCCACCACCTGTCGCACGGCGCCGTCGGGGTCGTTGCAGAGAATGTCGAAGGCTCTCTGCAAGCGGTTCGAAGTGTGGAGGAGGCCCGCGATCCGCCGAACGAGGTGGCGGCGAACGAAAACCTCGCCATCGCGCTGCGCAGGAGCTCTCGTATCGAGATCGACTGCCAGCCGCCGCTCGACGAGCGAATGCACGGTGTGCGGCGAAAGCGCGAACATGACGTCGAACGCCTCGCACTGGGTCCAGACATCTTCGGAAAGATCGAGACACGCCCGGCGCGTCGCACTGAGCACCGCATCGAGCCATAGGCCGCCGGTCCGCGGTGGCAGGTTCTCGGCAACGCGCCGCATGCAGGCATGGGCCGCCCGGCGGATGCGCGCATCGCCATGCCAGTTCCGCGTGGCGGGGAGGAGGACCTCGAAGATCTCGGTCATCGTCTCGCCTTCGGTCAGGGCAAGATCGTAACCGACCGCTTCACCGGCCACCCATCCCAACCGCTCCAGCGCGAAGGCCAGAACGCGCTCGCGCTCGCCGAGCCGCTTTGTAAAGCGTTCAACCACCGCATCGGCATCGAAAAAGTCCCGCGTTGCCTGTTCGTCGCGCCTGATCTGGCGACCGCGCGAACCGAGCGCCCGGGCGAAATCGAGGATCGCGGCCCGCTGCTCCGCCGTGTCGAGTGCGCTGGCAAAGCGCGACTGGAAGCGCTCTTCCGCCTTGGTCAGCCTAGCGATCTCGTCGCGCTGCAATAGGCAGAAATCGGCAAGGACCGTCGCGTGGCGAGCAGGCGGCAGGGCGTCGCCCCGCTCCCCGGCATAAGCGAGAATTTCCTCGCGCAAATCGGCATAGACCGGCAGCAACTTGTCTGCGAAGCCATGATCGAGGCGCTCGCCAAGAGGAATCCCGATCGACCGCGCTTGCGCAACATCGATGTTCGCGGCCGCATTCATGCCGCAGCTTCCTCGAGGCACGCGGCGAAGGTTTCGAGAAGCGTCTTGTCGCTCAGCATTGCCTCGCGCAGGTCGGCAGACAGTTCGATATGCGCAAAGCGTGCGCCGCCTGCATCGCGCAAGGCCTTCCCCTGGGCATTGTCCTCTGCCCCCAATTCGATCGTTTCGGTGGGGTACACCAGTACAGCGCGTGGGGCGAGAGCATGGCTCAGGCAATCCGCAAGATCGAGTGTATCGGCGTCGGGGGAAGGCGTTCCATTGCTCACGATGGCCGCGGCTTCTTCCGCTCGCGCGGTAGAGCGCCTCGCGCCGTCGAACCCATGCAGCTGGACGACGAGGCCACCCGGAAAACGGTCTGAAAACCCCAGCGCGAAATGCGTAAACAGATGCTCGCCTTCACGCGCGATATCGAGCGCTTCGCAACCGTCGCTGCCATCCCGTGCGACGGTGTTCCGCGCAGCAACCGCCGCCCGGCTGCGCGCGAAGATTTGCATCGCAAGCTCACCCGTGCCGCGATCGTGAAAGGCGTGGGGGGCGGTGACGCCAAGCGGGACTGCCGCACCCTTGCGGAGCCGATACTCGCCGCCGCTGCCGCATTGGCGCGTGTCGCGCAACACGATCGACCCGCCCTCTTCGCTCCGGGTCAGGCCGAACTGTGTCGCCTCGCGCTCCTGCAAAATTCCGTGCGCAAAATAATCGCGCGCATCCGCGTTGCTGCATCCGGCGGCCAAGAAGCCGAATGGCAAGAGGATGGCCCAGCGGATCACGATGCGGCTTCTTCGCCCGCTCTGTCGGCTTCGTAGATCACGAGGGCGTCGTAATCGCGCCCCTCGATACCGACGGGACCGACAGGGCGCCAGAGATTGCCGGCAAGATTAGCGATTTCGGACTCGGACAACATTTCGGGCGGGAATGGACTGAAGGCGGTCAGGGCCGCACGCTCCTCACTGCTCCGACGCAGGAAGACGGCGCGCCCGTCACCGGCAGAAACGGGGCGCTGCTCGTAAAGCCGCGCATCGACGCCCGCGACCATGTTCTCGGCAGCCTCCAGCGTCACTTCCACCCGCGTGAAAGGTTGATCGTCCTGGATAACGAGCTGATCCTGGCCCCAGATCTCCTGTCCGCCGGCGCGGTAGAACCGACGCGCGCGGCCGTCGGGTAGATATCCATCGTCGCGGCCCGAGAGAAGTGTCCGCTGATACTCCGCAATTTCTGCGCCCTGCGCATCGAACAGGGCAACGCGCAATGTGTAATACGCGCCTTCCGATGCTCTCGAGGGTTCTACCACCGCCGCATGCGCGAGAAGCTTCACCTCGTCGGCGGGCTGCGACAAGACGAAGGTCATCGGCCTGTCCTGCTGCAACCGGTAGGCGAGAGTCCGGCCTGAAATGCGCAGGTCCATCTGGGTCGAATCCTGCGCTGCAACGAGATAGCGCGCCAGCGGTACCGCCCAGGCCCATCCGCCATAGGCGGCAAGCGCCGCGAGGATCGCGAACACGATGCTACGGCCGACGAAGGTCAGGCTCATTGCGCGACGCCTCCGTAGTTGACCACCCATCCGATCGCGGAGCGGCGTCCGCTCGTAGCATTAAAGTAGCGCTCCGCCTGCGCCGGGCGGGCCTCATATCCCGCGAAGGCCGGGCTTCCATCCGACAACTCGGTGCGAATTCCGGCCCCGCGCAGTGCCGATGCAAGGTTTCCGAGTTCGGGGTACGCTGGCCCCAGTACGTCCTGCACAAGCAGGACTTCGGGCCGTCCTTCGGGAAAGGCAGAGCCCTTCGGTCGCTGGCGCAGGTGGAAGGAAAAGGCTTCCTCTTGCCCCTCCTGCTGTCGAACGATTTCCTGCCAGAGCACCGTCATAGCCGAGCGCGGCGAGCGGGAAAAACCATCGGGCTGCGCTGCGACCAGCAAAACATCGCTTGCCCAGTTGCGATGCACAGCGATACCGAGCCGGGCGGCCTTGCCATAGTCTTCCTCGCGCCAGGTAAGCACGCTCTTGGCGAGGGGCGCACCTTCGGCGAGGAAGATCTGGCCCTCGTCCCGCCGCGCCGAAAAGAGTGTCCAGTGATAACGCCCTCCGAGCGTGCATCGCGCAACGCCGAAGCCTGCGATCGTGGCAGAGGCGCGTGCGTGGGTTGCAGCTTCTCCTTCACGTACAGAAGCGACGAAGGGCTCGGCAACTTCGTAGCGCATGAACGCGAGGCGCTCGACTTTCCGCCATTTCCGATCCGCGTTGTCATTGGCCACGAGGCGACAGGCAGCATCGTCGCGCAGGCGTGGCGCACGCATCCTGGTGAGTTCTTCGAGCGCCGCATTGCTGAGTGATAGGATCGCACGATCCCGCCCCCCATCGCTCGCACCGATATCGATGCCGGCACGTACATCAGGTACTGCGGATTCAAGGCTTGGCAGGTCCAGGACACCGGCCGATGCATTGGCATAGGCGACCTCGGAATTTTGGCCCATCCCGGATTGCAATTCGAGCAGGACGGTGTCGCTGGAAGCGGCGAATACATCTGCCACACTCGCTTCCGCGATGTTTCCGGCGCCCTCGGGAGTTGAAATGACGAGCCACCGTGCATCGAGTTGCTGGCGAAGTGCCAGACCGGCTACGCCCAGCCCGGGCTTGCTTGCCGGATCCCGCAGAACGATAGCCACATCGCGCGTTGCCGACGGGTCGAACAGCAGCATTTCGTGACCGGCGTCATCGGCCCGGACTATCGCCAGACGACCATCGCCCACCGCCATCAACCGCCAGCCCTCTGCCTGCATGTCGAAATCGGGAGAGGACGCGGGCACACCTCGCTGCAAGCCATAGACAAGCTCCGCCAGATTTTCACGCGCACCGTCCGACAATGGCGCCGCCTTGCCCGAGACCCTGCGGATATGCGCGTCGCCGATTGCGTCCACGACAAGCATCTCGATGCGCTCTTCGCTGCGAGACACCACGTCCACTTCGGCCATCTGCTCGCCGCCTGGGACGCGCGAGACCGCCGCCGAGAGGGCGAAACCGACGATATTGCCGAAGACGGCGCCCATGAAGCTCACCTGCAGGGTCGAACGGGCGAGACGCGGGAAGATGTTCTTGTCGTGTGCCTTGATCGCAATGAGCGTGGAGAGGAGGTAACCGAAGCCGTAAAAGTCGGTCGTCTTCACATCGTAGCCCTGCCAGACGATGAACCAGCCCAGAGCCATCTTCCAGGCGAAGCTGATGTTGAAGAACAGCAGCAGTTTGCGCCCGCCCTCGATCGTCGCATTGGCCAGGCTCGGCAGCTTCAGGACCAGCCGCGCAATCACGTAGATCACGATCGCTTCGAGAAAAGAGGTGACGATCTTGGTCGGCTGATACCATTGCAGTGCAATCAACGCCGGAATCAGGATGCCCGAGAAATCCCAGCCGTAGCGCACGTTCATATGGCTCGCGATCAGCGCCGTCAGGGTCAGGATGATATAGGCCTTCGGGCTAGCCAGGATCGAGCTGGCAAGCCCTTCGTACATATAGGTCACCGCGCTCATGCGGAAATTGGTAAACTCCATCAGGCCGTAGCGGACCACCAGATAGGTGATTCCCATCGTCACCACGGCAGCGCCCAGCCCGCGCACCAGTCCCGGCTTCCAGAACTGGTTCGCCAGCAGCGAGATGATGACGAGGCCGAAGCTCTGGAGATTGTCGCGCCAGTCGAAGCGGCGGTCGAAATTGGTTTCCAGCCACCCGGCGAATTCGGGCAGGACATAGCCGTCCATCACGAGGCGCACGGCGATGCTGGCGAGGATGAGCCCCATGAACCGGTCGCGCCCGAACAGGCTGGGATAACGACCGCGGCTCAGCTTTTCGGAGAACAGCCACACGAGCGCGTAGGCTAGAACCGCCTCCAAAATGATGACGAAGCCAGCCACCGGCTTCACGATCAGCAATGGCACAATATAACCCGGCACGACCAGGCCGGAGAGGACCCAGCCGTAGCGCAGGTTGAAAAAGCACAGCACGAACACCCCGACCCACACGGTCGTGATGATCGAGCTGACGAGGCCGCCCTCGGGGAATATGGCGAGCGGGAAGAGGCTCATCCGGCGTTCGCGGCCCCTCTTTCAAGCGCCTCTGCGATATTCTCCACGAGCCATCTGGGCTCGACCGGCTTGCGCGCGATCGCGACGACGCCGAGCGCACGGAATTCGTCCGACACGGTGTTGCCCGCAGTGGACGAGATGACGATTACCGGAGGACGCGCCTCGCCCTGTTCGTTCAGCACGCGCAGGAAGCGCACTCCGTCCATTTTGGGCATCACGAGATCGAGCACGACCAGATCGATCCCACCCTCGGCCAGCCGCGCCAGAGCGGCTTCGCCATCGGGTGCGGTCGATACCTCGTAACCCTCGACTTCCAGCGTGATCTGCAGGAGACTGGCGAGGATCTCGTCATCGTCGACGATAAGGATATGCGGCAGGATCATCCGATGCGCCTCAGTTTTACGTTGAATCCGAACCCATTGGCCTCGCGCCCCCAGTAGGAGACGCTGCCGCCCCATTTGGCGGTGCGGGCGATGCCGCGATTGATCTGCCGGTACTCGCCGACCGACTGGTCTTCGCCCTTCGTAAGCAGATAGACGAGCCGGCCGAAGCCGATCCCGAAACCGCCGGAGATATGGACCTGCGTTTCGGTATTCTTCTCTTCGAGCCGGACAGTGACCGTCTCGCCTTGCGGGGTATCGGCCACCACGACGCGCAGCATGGCTTCCAGCATGTCGCCAAGCGCCCGCGGTTCGGCGATGGTGAACCCGCTCATCGCCGGCAGCTGGATATCAATCCCGACTTCCAGCTCTTCGGCCATCTCGGCGGTTTTCTCGAGCGTCTGGAGGACCAGCGCGCGCGCATCGACAGGGTAACAGGCCTCGACCAGCTCCTCGTTTGCACCACGTACCAGCTCGGCGACCTCGTCAAGCCGCCCGGTCGCGCGGCGCGCCGCCTCGCCGATCCGCCCCACGATCGGGCCGATCTTGTCGGCGCCGACCCGCGGATCCCGCGCAAGGTCGGCGGCAAGCAGGATCGCCTCGAGATCGTTGCGAAGCTGCAGGTCGATGAACAGGCCCACCGACTGGCGCAGGTCCGCAGCGGCGTGCAATTCAGTGATGTCGACCGCTTCGATCACGATCAGCCGGTCCGTGCTCCGCGCCATGCTGTCGGGGGCCGCTACCCGCAGGATGCGTTCGACCGGACCGAACTGCCGCATCGGCAGGCGCATCTCTCCGCCGCGGAACACCAGCTCCTGCAGCAGAGCCTCCACCCGGACGACATCGAGCCGGGTCAGTGCGACGATCGCGTCGACCAGCGGCGTCTCGTTCACGGCGATCTCGGCTTCGCGGTAGAGGTCTTCCATCGCGCGGTTCGCATGAAGCGGCGATCCGATGAGGTGGAAAATCATCACCGCGGTATCGATCGTATCGAAACCGCGGCGGACCTGGTCGGATTCGCGAGCGACAAGCGAGACCGCGCTGGCGACCTTCTCGTCGATCGGGAGGTAGCGTTCCTCCTGTCGCTCGCGTGCATTGAGATCTCCGCGCCAGCGAAACAGCTCGCGGAAGGAAGCGGCGGCTGCGCGCACCAATTGTCCGCGTTTGCCACTGCGCCCGCCAGGGGGAACAGCGTAGAGCCAGAAGAGATTGCGTTCGGCCCCGCCGATCCAGGTCAGCCGCGCCTCGCCGCCCCAGCCAGGCACCAGAGCGGCGGCATCGAAGCCGACTTGCCGTCCACGCATTTTCGCGAGTTCTTTCGATAGCTCGGCATGATCCATTGCGATATCGTCGAGCTTGGCGTCGATAGCGCTCACGAGCTGAAGTTCGCCGGTGCGGGTGAGTTCTAGCAGCAGGCTTTTCTCGACCCCCGCGATGCGCGCCGTCGGATCGACGAATTGCGGCAGCCTTGCTCCTTCGCGCAGGGCCGAGCGATGCACCGAATGCTGGACCGCGCGCGCGGCAACTCGTTCCAGCCGGTTATCCTGGCGGCGCTCGCGAATGAGAATGCGCTGGATGGCAATGATCCAAGGGGCCAGCAGCAGCGCCGTCATCGGCAGCAGGCGCCCGGCGAATTCGAGCGCGAGCCAACCGCCGGCGGCGATCAGCACGCTGGCAATGAACGAAACGCGCAGGATGAGCTGCTTTGGATCGCTTCGGCGATAGGTGATTGCCAATGCCAACCCGACAGCGAGCAGCAAGATCCAGCTGTTCCAAGCGGCTGCACGGACGACCTGCCGACCGGTCCGCAAATCATGGACTGCATGGGCGCGGAAGATCGCTTCGGACATGGTCCGCATGTCGGGATCGCGTGGCGTAGCAAGCGAAGGCTCGAGCGCGGACGATGGTGCGACCAGGGCTACGGTTCCGGCAAGGTCGGCAGCCGAAAAATCGCCTGAGACCAATTGGCTCGCCGGAATGACGGGGATCGACTGCGCCCGCGGCATGCGAACCAGGAACTCGCCCTCGCTTGGCTCGACACCGGCCAGCGCGACTTCGAAGGATGGCATGACAGTTTCACCACCCGACAGGCCGCGAAACTGGCTACGCTGGATTCCATATTCGGAGGGTGCAAGATTGGAAGCCGCTCGAACTGCGCCAAGCTCGGGGCCATCGGGTGTGGAATCGAACCGCCAGCGTCCGCTGAGGGGCACTCTGTCGGCGCTTCGGCCCACTATCACCGGCACGCTCGCTCCCGGCCCCGGCGTGTCGCGGGCGCCGAGGTAGCCGATCCGCTCGATACCCGAACCGGCCAGGACGCGGTCGATAGCATCGAAGCGGTCGGCTCCCATTGCGACGAAGCGCGGATCGCGTGCCACCACGACCACCGTGGGGGCCGTGGCACTCCCAACGACGGCGAACCGATCGAAAATCCGCCCGTCGATGTCGCGAAAGACCTGCGCCTGGTGGAGGATGCCGAGCAGGATCACGGTCGTCATCGGCAGGAGCACGCTGGCAAACCGCTCGCGCGTAAGCACCCGCGCACCGCGCGAGGCAGTCATCGTGTGAGGGAGTGCAAGAGAGCCGAGCGACGCCACGTCAGATGCGATACGCGGCGCGACCGAAGGCTTTCGGGAACACGCGCAGGCTGGCGCGAAAACCGATCATGCTGTCCCCCGTGAAAAACCAACTGGGCAGACCGCCTGCCCGGCGATGCCGGGTCGTCACCCGCCACTAGGCTTTCCTAGGGGAAACAGGGTTAATTTTGTGTTAGAGCAGTTCGCCTGCCGCTATCGCGAAGCTGGCAGCGGAATCGGCATTAGGGAGGGCATGCCCGATGGCCCGCCCTCCGTGGTGCAAACCTACTGGTTCATATTCGCGAAGAAGTCTTCGTTGGTCTTGGAATCCTTCATCTTGTCGAGCAGGAATTCCATCGCGTCGACCGTGCCCATCTGCATGAGGATCCGGCGCAGGACCCACATCTTCGACAGCTGGCCCTGGTCGACCAGCAGCTCTTCCTTGCGGGTGCCGGACTTGCCGACGTCGAGCGCCGGGAAGATGCGCTTGTCGGCGACCTTGCGGTCGAGCACGATTTCGCTGTTACCCGTGCCTTTGAACTCTTCGAAGATGACCTCGTCCATGCGGCTGCCGGTATCGATCAGCGCAGTGGCGATGATGGAGAGCGATCCGCCCTCCTCGATATTGCGCGCCGCACCGAAGAAGCGCTTGGGGCGCTGGAGCGCATTGGCATCGACACCGCCGGTCAGCACCTTGCCCGAGCTCGGCACGACAGTGTTGTAGGCGCGGCCCAGACGGGTGATCGAGTCGAGCAGGATCACCACATCCTTTTTGTGCTCGACGAGGCGCTTGGCCTTCTCGATCACCATTTCCGCCACCTGGACGTGCCGATTGGCCGGCTCGTCGAAGGTCGAGGAGATAACCTCGCCATTGACCGAACGTTGCATGTCGGTGACTTCCTCGGGCCGCTCGTCGACCAGCAGGACCAGCAGGAAGACCTCCGGATGGTTGTCGGTAATCGCCTTGGCGATGTTCTGCAGCAGCACCGTCTTACCCGTGCGCGGCGGGGCGACGATCAGGGCGCGCTGCCCCTTACCCTGCGGCGAGATGATGTCGATCACCCGCGCCGACTTGTCCTTCACCGTCGGATCGAGCGTGTCGAGCGTCAGCTTCTCTTCGGGATAGAGCGGCGTGAGATTGTCGAAATTGGTGCGCGTGCGGACCTGATCCGGATCCTCGTAATTGACCGTCGTCAGCCCGGTCAGCGCGAAATAGCGCTCGCCTTCCTGCGGGGCGCGAATCTGGCCCTCGACCGTGTCGCCGGTGCGCAGGCCCCATTTGCGGATCTGGTTGGGCGAGACGTAGATATCGTCGGGACCGGCCAGGTAATTCGCCTCCGGGCTTCGCAGGAAGCCGAAGCCGTCCTGCAGCACCTCGATGGTGCCGATCCCCATGATCTCCTCGTCATATTCCTCGTCGTCAGCGAGTTCGCGCAGGATGCAGAACATCAGGTCCTGGCGGCGCATCGTACCGGCCGCTTCGACGCCCAGTTCCTCGGCCATCGCGACCAGGTCCGCCGGGGCTTTTGCTTTCAAATCCTTGAGATGCATGATGTTTACTCGGTATTTGGCTAGGGATGGCCGGCAGGTCGGTATGTCCGTGCGGTTGGCATGGGACTGGGCTTGGAGAAAGCGGACCCGGCCCTGTCTGATGCAGGGCCTTCAGCCGGATTGATGCGCATTCAAATACGGGGACTGCGCCAAGCCGTCAATTCGGAATCAGGCCCTGTCAGGATCGGGCCATACGGCGCTCAGAACGGTTTGACGACCACCAGCACGACGATCAGCGCCAGCGCGATGCCGGGGAATTCACCCCAGAGGCGCAGCTGCTTTTCGGTCAGGGGACGCGCGCCCGCGGTCATCTTTTTCGCCTGCGCCACCATGTAGCCGTGAAAGCCGGTAAGCGCGATCACGATCAGCAGCTTCGCATGAAACCACCCCTGGTCCCAGGCGCCGATGGTCATCGCCAGCAGCAGGCCGAGCACCCACACGACGATCAGGCTGGGTGTCAGGATGACCTTGCGCAGCAGCCCCATCCGTTTCGTCCAGACCGCGGTCTCGTCCGAATCTGCAGCGGCCGGGTACAGATAGATCATCTGGCGCGGCAGCATGAACAGCCCGGCCATCCAGAACACCATGAAGATGATATGGCCGGCCTTGAGCCAGAGATAGGTCATCGCGAGAACGTCCTGCATCGCCGGTGCATGTAAGCGCTGCTCACGCGCGCGTCACCCCTCGAAACCGCGGACCGCTGCAATCAGCCGCTCGACATGTCCGATCGGCGTGCGCCGGTCGATCCCGTGCCCGAGGTTGAAGACATGCGGCCGGTCGGCGAATGCATCGAGGATCGTGCGAATACGCGCCTCGAGAGCATCGGAACCCGCCAGCAGCAGCAACGGATCAAGATTGCCCTGCACCGCCATGCCGGCGGGCAATTCCCGCGCGACCCATGCAGGATCGAGCGTCTCGTCCACCCCGACGGCCTTTACGCCGGTTTCGCGCGCATAGGCCGGAAGCTTCTCGCCGGCGCCCTTCGGAAAACCGATCACCGGGGTGTCCGGATGGCTTTCGCCCAACGCCGCCACGATGGCCGCATTGGGCGCGATCACCCAGCGCTCGAACTCGTCCGGTGCGAGGCTGCCCGACCAGCTGTCGAACAATTGTACCGCTTCCGCACCGGCATCGATCTGACCGCGCAGATATTCGATCGTCTGATCGGAAATTGCATCCACGATTCCCTGGAGCGCCGCCGGATCGCGATAGGCCATGGCCCGCGCCTCGTGCTGGTCGCGGCTCCCTTCGCCAGCAACCATATAAGTCGCGACCGTCCATGGGCTGCCCGCAAAGCCAAGCATGGTCGTTTCCGGGCCGAGCCGCTGGCGGCACAGGCGAACCGTTTCGTATATCGGTTCGTAGCGCGAGGGATCAGGCTCGAGGCTTTCGAGTGCCGCATCGACGAGGGGCGGCGAGAGCTTCGGCCCTTCGCCCGCCAGAAATTCGAGATGCTGACCCAGCGCATGCGGCACGATGAGGATGTCCGAGAACAGGATCGCTCCGTCGAAGCCGAAGCGCTCGATCGGCTGGAGGGTGATCTCGCACGCCGCCTCGCTATCGTAGGCCATCGCGAGAAAGCCGCCTTTCTCCGCCCGCAACGCGCGGTATTCGGGCAGGTAGCGGCCGGCCTGGCGCATGAGCCAGAGCGGCACGCGGCTCCCGCGTTTTCCGTTCAGCGTATCGAGGAGGAGACCGGGCATCGGAGAGTCCAATCCAATAATAATAGTATTATTTATAAGAGTTGATGGAGTCTGTTGGCCCTGTGGATTTCAGGGATAAGCCGCCCCTGCCCGATTTCTCCCGCCGTGCAAAGGGTGTGTCCCGGATCGCGACTCGGCTGCAGGGTTGAGTCGAGTCAAACTTATCCTCGCTGTTCCACCCCTTGCGCAAAACTTGCGTTTGGTGTGCGGGAATCGGCTCGCGAAGGACTCGGATCGGGCACACAATCTGCTCCCGAACTTGTCGGCAGCTTTCTCCCGTGGTTTATGCCGGTGCTTCTCCACAGGCAGGCAGGCCCCCAAATTCCCGACCGCATCCATCTTCATCTGCTGTCCGATTCCACCGGCGAAACGCTCGAAATGCTGGCCAAGGCCGCGCTCGCGCAATTCGAGGATGCCGATGTCATGCGCCACTTCTGGCCGATGGTCAGGAGCAAGCAGCATCTCGAGCGGATCGTGCCCGAACTCAAGGCCAATCCCGGGCTTGTCCTCTTCACGCTCGTCAATCCGGACACGCGCGCCCGGCTGGAAGAGGTCTGTGCGCAGCAGGGCCTGCCCGCCGTGCCGATCCTCGACCATGTGACGGCGGCGCTGGAGAAAGCGCTCGGCCAGGAAGCGCATGGCCGCCCGGGCCGCCAGCACACGATGGACAAGGCCTATTTCGAGCGGGTGGAGGCGATCCAGTTCACCATCGCGCATGACGACGGGGTCGGCTGGGAAAACTGGGAAGAGGCCGACATCGTCCTCGCCGGCGTGTCGCGCAGCTCGAAGACGCCGACCAGCATCTATCTCGCCAATCGCGGTTACAAGGTGGCCAATATCCCGCTGGTCGTGGAAAGCCCGCCGCCGCCGGCGCTCTATTCACTTAAAAATCCCATGGTGATCGGCCTCACGACGGCGCCGGAGCGGCTGGTGCAGATCCGCCGCAACCGGCTGCTCAGCCTCAATGAGCAGGCGCAGACCGACTATGCCGATCAGGAGAAGGTGAAGAGCGAAGTGGCGTTCGCCCGGCGAATGTTCGCCGACAACGGCTGGGCCGTGATCGACGTGACGCGCCGGTCGATCGAGGAAACCGCTGCTGCGGTGATCCGCCTGTATAACGAGCGCGAAATGCGCGGCACATCGCAAGGGGCGAAACCGATATGAGCGGAATTTCGGGAAGCGGAATCGTGCTTGCTTCGAACAGCGCCTCGCGCAAGGCGATGCTCGAGGCGGCGGGCGTGGCGTTTACCGCGCAGGCGGCCGATATCGACGAGCGAGCGCTCGAAGCCGAGATGGAGGGTGCAGAGCCTGCCGAAGTGGCCCAGGCGCTGGCTGCCGCGAAGGCTGCGGCCGTCACGGCGGATGGCTTCGTGCTCGGGTCGGACTCGCTGGTCGAGGTCGATGGCCGACGCTTCGACAAGCCGCAATCGCGCGAGCAGGCGGCCGAGCATCTGCGCTTTTTCTCCGGCAAGGTGATGACGCTGCACAGCGCGGCGGCATTGGCTCGGGACGGGCAGATCGTCTGGGTCGGCTCCGACTTCGCACGGCTGCGCGTGCGAGAACTAAGCGAGGATTTTATCGAAGCCTATCTCAATGCGGAATGGCCTGCGGTGTCCTGTTGCGTCGGCGTGTTCCGCATAGAGGGGCCGGGCGTGCAGCTGTTCGAGACCATCATGGGCGACCAGTTCACCGTGCTCGGCATGCCGCTGCTGCAGCTGCTGGACGCGCTGCGCGACGAAGGCATGTTGCCCGGATGACCCCGGTTCGTCGTCCGGGACAGGCCTACGCCGAAGTCATCGGCGATCCCATCGCCCAGTCGAAATCGCCCGCAATCCAAGGGTTCTGGATCGAGAAGCTCGGGCTCGATGCGGGGTATCGTGCGCATCATGTGACCACAGGCGATCTGAAAAGCTATTTCGAAGAGCGCCGTGAGGACGCGGATTGGCGCGGCTGCAATGTTACCATGCCGCACAAACAGACGATCATGCCGTTGCTCGACCGGATCGAGCCACTCGCCAAGCGGGTCGGCGCGGTGAACACGGTGGTCAAAGCTCGCGATGGCGCTCTTGTCGGGCGCAATACCGATGTCGCGGGGTTTCTCGAACCCTTGCTCGGCCAGCTTCGCGATACGCACTATTTCCGCATGGCCCGCATTCTCGGAACTGGGGGTGCGGCGCGCGCCATTGTCGCCGGACTAGCGGGTGAAGGCTTCACCCTCGTTCTCACCGGACGAAATCCCGACAAGGCCCGCGCGCTACTTGACGAGCTCGATCCTGGCGGTGAGCATCATGTCGCCCCGCTCGATCATTTCGCCACGCCGACCGACTTCGCCTTCGACGACCGCGAGGGGTGCTGCGATCTCGTCATCAATGCATCGCCGCTCGGAATGCGTGGCCAACCGCCGCTCGCTTTCGACTGGAGCCACGCACCGCCCGGCTCGATCGCCTACGACATTGTCACCGATCCTGTGGAGACCGAATTCCTCGCCAATGCGCGCGCGGCCGGATTCGCAACCGTCGACGGACTCGCCATGCTGATCGGGCAGGCAGCCGCCGCCTTCAATCACTTTTTCGGCGTCGAGCCGCCGCGACAATACGACGCGGAATTACGCGAAAGGCTGCTCGCGTGACGCGGCCGCTGATCGTCGGTCTCACCGGGTCCATCGGCATGGGTAAATCGACCGTGGCCGCCATGTTCCAGGCAGCCGGCGTCCCTGTGTTCGATGCCGACGCCGAAGTGCGTGCCATGCAGGGTCCGAGCGGCGAATTGTCACCGGAGATCGAGGCAGCGTTTCCCGGCAGTACCGGGGCGGACGGCGTCCTGCGCGATGCGCTCGGCGCGAAAGTGTTCGGCGACAAGCAAGCTCTCGCCCGGCTCGAAAGCATCGTGCACCCCGCCGTGGCCCGCAAACGCGAGGCATTCCTGATCGAGCATTCGGGTGCGCGGGTCGTGGTGTTCGACATTCCGCTCCTGTTCGAGAAAGGCGGCGCCGAGGCGGTCGATCGCGTGGTCGTGGTCTCCGCCCCTGCCGAAGCCCAGCGCAAGCGCGTCCTTGCACGGCCCGGGATGACCGAGGAAAAGTTCGCGCATATCCTCTCTCTCCAGGTGCCGGATGCCGAGAAGCGCGAGCGGGCCGATCATGTGATCGACACCGGCACCTCGCTCGAACGAACCGAAGAGACCGTCATCGCCCTTGTCGCTAGATTGCGGGAAGCCGCTGCCGCGCGCTGACCGATCGACCCTTGAAATCGCCGCAATTGGGGCCGATAGGATAAGCAATGCGTGAGATCGTGTTCGATACCGAAACCACCGGCCTAGACCCCAAGACGGGGGACCGGATGGTCGAGATCGGATGTGTCGAAATAATCAATCTCGTGCCCACGGGCAAAACCTACCACGCCTATTTCAATCCCGAGCGCGACATGCCTGCCGGCGCGGAAGCGGTGCATGGGCTCTCGGCGGCCTTCCTCTCGGACAAGCCCCTGTTCTCGGATGCGGCAGAGGAACTGCTCGCGTTCATCGGCGACTCTCCGCTGGTCGCGCACAATGCCGGCTTCGATTTCGGCTTTCTCAATGCCGAGCTGGGAATCTGCGGGCGCGATGCCGTCTGCACCAGCCGTATGATCGACACGGTCGCGCTGGCCCGCAAGCGGCACCCGGGCGCCAAGCTATCGCTCGATGCGCTGTGTTCGCGCTACGGGATCGATCGCAGCCACCGCGTGAAGCACGGCGCGCTGCTCGATGCCGAGCTGCTCGCGCAGGTCTATGTCGAGCTCAAGGGCGGACGGCAGATCGGGCTGGAACTGGCAGCCGAAATCGAAGTGCAGCAGGGCGAGGCGGTCGAAGAGCTCGTGGCCGTGCGCCGCGCGCCGGACCGGCCACGCCGTGAACCGCGCCCGCATTCGGCATCTGCCGCGGAGCTTGCGCGCCATAGGGACTTCATGGCCGGGATCGAAAACCCGCTCTGGGGATAGATTGCGGGCCATGCCGGCGGACGGGGCCGGTCGGGATTGTAAGCGGGGACGAACAAGGAGAACGAAAGCAATGGATATCCGCGTTTCCGGCCACCAGATCGATACCGGCGCCGCTCTGCAGGAGCATGTCGACGACCGCATGAACGCCATCGTCGACAAGTATTTCAATCGCGCGATCTCCTCCCATGTCACGTTCGGCAAGGGTCCGGGCGGCTCGTTCACCGCAGATATTGTCACCCATGTGATGCAGGGCCTGATCCTCAAGGGCCATGCCGAGGCGCATGACGTACACCAATCCTTCGATCAGGCCGCAGCGAAGATCGAAAAGCAGCTGCGCCGCTACAAGCGCCGGATCCAGGACCGCCACGAACAGGCCGCACATGCGCTGCGCGAGGAAGAGGCTGCCTACACCATCCTCGCCGCACCCGATGCCGACGACGACGAGGAAGTCACAGTCGACAGCCCGCCGGTCATCGCCGAAACGCGCGCCATCATTCCCGAATGCAGCGTCGCTGATGCGGTCATGATGCTCGATTTGCAAAACGCCAATGCGCTCCTGTTCAAGAACGCCGGGAGCGAGCAGCACAATATGGTCTATCGCCGCCACGACGGTTCGATCGGCTGGGTCGAGCCGCGCTAGGCGGAGCTGATTGATGGCGGACGGGGCGGCAAATAGCGGGGCCGAGCGGCATTATCGCGCGCTGGAGGCGCTTTACACTTCGGCGCCGGTCAATGCTCTGTTCGCCTCGCGCCTTTCGATCCCTGACGAGGGCCATGCCCGGATCGCTTTCGATGTGACCGAGGAAGTCTATCACGCGGCCGGTGCCGCGCATGGCACGATCTACTTCAAGATGCTCGACGATGCGGCGTTCTACGCCGCGAACACGCTGGCGACCGATCGCTTCCTTCTGACCACGTCTTTCAACCTCCATTTCACCAAGCCGGTCCGGACGGGGAAGGTGATAGCCGAGGGCAAATGGGTCAGCGGCCGCAAGCGGGTATTCGTCGCCGAATCGCGGCTGGTCGATGAGGAGGGAGACGAGATCGGTCGTGGGACCGGCACCTTCATGCGCTCGCGAATCGCTCTGTCGAGTCTCCCCGGCTACGTAACCAAGGTTTGAACGAGATGGATGCGCGGCTCCCCGCACATGTCGAGGTTTCGGGCCTGGTGCGCTCGGTATCGGCTGCAGGTGGCTTTGCAACCGTTTTGCAGCGCGGAGAGAAGGACGCCGGGACGCTCCTTATCGTCGCTCTCGATCGCGGCGAGAACGCAACTCTTTGGGAACGCATGCCCCAGCTAGACGGATCGCGCAGCTTCACTCGCTCTCGAAAGCAAGACTCTGAAAATCCACAAGAATTTAACGAATACATCGCTCGCAGAAAACAGTCGGATCCCGATTGCTGGGTGGTCGAGCTGGATATCGCCGATGCGGAACGGTTCATCGATTCCGCAGTGCAATAACTTGACTTGGTTTCGGATGTGACTACTTGGCCGCCCAACTTCGATGCGTAGGCGGCCTGCTTCGGCAATGGGGTCGGTAGGCTAGCACGCAGACGGGGGATGGGCGGCAGGCCCGTAACGGATCCAGTTCAACGACGCGAACAACGCGCACGGATCCCAGTCTGCATCAGGCCATCAACCGCTTAGTTTAGCAGAAAAATGGTCCGTAAATTTACCGGTTTCACCGCGGCTGTCGCGGCGATCGCCCTTACCACGCTCGCCGGAGCGGAAAGTTCCGGCGCCAACGCCCAGGTTGCGGCGCAAGCAACCGAAATCGCCACCGCCGAACCCGAAGTGACCGAAGAGGTCGTTCCGGTCTTCGTACAGAACGAGGTGGTGCAGGAGCTTCCCGAGGAAGCCGAACCCGAAATTCCCGTCGTCGAAGAAGCGCCGCGCGCCCAGAGCCTGCGCGAGCTGGTCGACGCGATGCCCGCCACCGGCGAGCTGTCGCCCGAACTCCAGTGCCTTGCCGGTGCGATCTATTTCGAATCCCGCGGCGAGCCGCTGGCGGGCCAGCTGGCCGTGGCGCAGGTCATCATCAACCGCGCGGAGGACCGCCGCTTCCCGTCGAGCTATTGCGGCGTCGTCTACCAGCGCGCGCAGTTCTCATTCGTGAAGGGCGGTCGCATGCCGCGCATTCGCACCGCTACCGCAGCGTGGACCAAGGCCAAGGCCCTTGCCCGCATCGCCCACCGCGGCTTGTGGGAGAGCGAAGCCGGCGATGCCCTGTTCTTCCATGCGAAATACGTGCGGCCGAGCTGGAGCCGCAAGAAGATCGCCACTGCGACCATCGATACGCACATTTTCTACCGTTGATCGGCGGATCGGAAACGTAAGGGGTCGTCGCGCGAGCGGCGGCCCCTTTCGCATGGCGCTCAGTCGCGTAGCTCTACCCAGACGGGCGTGTGATCGCTGGCTTTCTCACGCCCGCGATACTCCTTGTCCACGCCGGCTGCCGTCATCCGATCGGCGGTCTCGGGCGACAGCAGCAGGTGATCGATGCGGAATCCGTGATCGCGCTGCCAGGCACCGGCCTGGTAGTCCCAGTAGGTCCATACGCCGCCGCGTGGATTGAGCGTGTCGATCGCATCGGTCCAGCCATCGTCGAGAAAGCGGCGATAGGCATCGCGCGATTCGGGCTGCATCAGCGCATCGTTCGCCATCGCGCGGACGGACCAGACATCCTTGTCCTCGGGAATGACGTTGAAATCGCCGAGGACGACCGCCGGAACTTCCTCGCGCCAGATTTCGCGCATGCGGGCACGCAGCTTGTCCATCCAGGCAAGCTTGTAGTCGAATTTGGGCCCCGGATGCGGATTGCCATTAGGTAGGTAGAGGTTGCAGATGCGCACCCCGTTCACCTCGCCTTCGAGATAGCGGGCCTGTTCGCCCTCGCCGTCCTTCGGGCCATCGATACCGAGGTCGCGCTGCACTTCGACCGGCTCGATACCGTCGGCCAGGATCGCGACGCCGTTGAAGCTCTTCTGGCCGTGCCAGATCGCCTTGTAGCCGATGGCCTCGAACTCGTCGGCGGGGAAGCCGTCGTCCATCGTCTTGATTTCCTGCAGGCAGGCGACGGTGGGGCGGGTTTCCTCGAGCCATTCCTTCAGGCGCGGCAGGCGCGCCTTGATGCCGTTGATGTTGTAGGTGGCGATACGCATTCAGGCGTGATGCCCGAAAGGTGCGCGCGGGTCTAACTCAAATCCCGAAGCTCGATCCGCAACCGCACCCGGCGGCCGCCTGGGGGTTCTCGACCTTGAAGGCCGCGCCGCCCAGATCCTCGACGAAATCGACCTTGCTCCCGGCCAGCAGATCCAGGCTTACGGGATCGACGACGAGTTTCACGCCATCGGTTTCGCTGACGGCATCGTCGCTGTCCGGCGCTTGGGCGAGGTCGAACTTGTACTGGAAGCCAGAACAACCGCCCCCCTCGACGGACAAGCGCAATACTGCGGGCTTCGCCTGCTTCTGCGCGATCGCTGCGACGCGCGTTGCCGCCGCTTCAGTCAATGTGGGTGTGCCTGTCATGGCTTGAATGTAGGGATCGCTGCGCCTGCGCTCAAGCGTGGGCGATATAATCGCGCATGGCTTCGGCTTCGTGCTGCACCTCGTCGAAGCGCGATTTCACGAGATCGCCGATCGAAATGAAACCGCACATGGTGTCGCCGTCGAGCACGGGCAGGTGGCGAATGCGGCGCTTGGTCATCAGCGCGAGCGCCTGGTCGATCTTGGTCGCGCGATCGACCGTGATCGGCGGCGAGGTCATCACGTCGCCGACCGGGCGAGCGAGGCAGGCGTCGCCCTCCTCGGCCAGGCGATAAATCACATCGCGTTCGGAGAAGATGCCGACGACCTTGCCACCCTCCATTACCGGCAAAGCACCGATGCGCTTGGAAGCCAGCAACCGCACCGCCTCCCTGACCTGGCCATCGACCGAACAGGAAATCACGTCCGAGCTTCTGCGATCTGCGATGAGCGATCCGATATCCATGGCGCTGTCGTCTCCCTTTTTATGGTCGGGAGAATGCCATCAAACGGCGCAAAATGCGAATCCGTGACGCGGGGCGGCCCGGCAAGGTCATTGCAAGGCGCGGGGCAAGCGGCCAGAGGAAGCGCGATGGTGAAGAAGTCTCCCCTCGACGATCCGCAAAACGCCGCATTCGCCTGGGCGCGGTTCCGGCGGATCATGCGCTTCATGTTCCTGCTGACCGTGGGCGTGGTCGCGATTTCGCTGGCGCTGCTATGGAAGTTCGGCAGCGATGCCGTCTCGATCCATTACTACATTGCGGCGGCGCTGGGGATCGGCTTCACCATGCTGCTGGCGAGCGCGCTGATGGGGTTGGTGTTTCTGTCATCGGGCACCGGCCACGACGAATCGATCGACGATCCGCTGGCCGACGACCGCGACGATCAGTCCGCTGGATAGAGCCGGAATTCCTCCACCGGCACGCCGCCGATGAGGTGACGCTGGATGATCGCTTCCAGCACCTCTTCGTTGCAGGAGTGATACCAGACGTTCTCCGGCCAGACGACCGCGATAGGTCCCGCCTCGCAGACCTGCAGACAATCGGCCTTGGTCCGTTGCACCGTCGCTCCCGGCCCGACGAGCTTCAGCTCCTTCAGCCGCTTCTTGAGGTAATTCCAGGCGGCCTTGCCCTCGTCGCGCTTGCAGCACTTCTGCTTCTCGGACACGGCGCACAGGAAGATCTGCCGCTCTGCCGAGGCACCGCCGATCTTGGTCAGGGCCCTGCGCGCCTTGTGTAGTTTCTTGTCGCTCACACTCATTCTGCGGGCTTCAGCCAGCGGTCGAGCCACGCGAACACGGTATTGTGCCACTGCAGCGAATTCTTCGGCTTCAGCACCCAGTGGTTCTCGTCGGGAAAAACGAGCAACTGGCTGGGTATCTGCTTTTCCTGCAAGGCGGTGAAGCTGGCGATGCCTTGCGTGTACGGCACGCGGAAATCCTTCATGCCGGTGATGACCAGCATGGGTGTTTGCCACTCATCGACGTGGTTGACCGGATTCCACTTCTCGTAAGCTTGGGGGTTTTCCAGATAGCCACCGCCGAAATCCCAGCGCGGGAACCACAATTCCTCGGTCGTGAAATAGAAGCTGCGCATGTCGAACAGGCCGTCGTGCTGGACGAGGCAGTCGAAACGGTCGGGCCACTGGCCGGCGATCCAGTTCATCATGTAGCCGCCGTAGCTCGCGCCCATGGCGCAGGCGCGGCTGCCGTCGATCTGCGTGTCGAATTCGAGCGCGGCTGCGAGGCCCTTCTGCAGGTCCTCCAACGGCTTGCCGCCCCAGTCGCGATTGATCGCATCGGTGAAGGCCTGGCCGTATCCGGTGGACCCATGAAAATCGACCGAGATCACCGCATAGCCCTGGCTCGCAACGACACGCGGATTCCAGCGGCTCGACCAGCCATCGTTGAACGATCCCTGCGGGCCGCCATGGACGTAGAGGATTGCCGGAAGCTGGCTGGAAACGCCGTCCGGCTTGGTGATCTGACCCCAGACGGTGTCGCCCCCCGCTCCGGTAAAACTGAACCGCTCGACCGAGACGGGCGTCAGATTGCCCATCCGACTCATCGCGACATCCGTCAGCGGCGTGGCCTGATCCCAGTCGCTGGCGAGGTACATCTCCGCAGGCGCGCCGATCGAGTCGCGGGTGAACACCAGCCCGCCGCCATGGAGCGGCACCACATTGCCGATATGCGCCTCGTTCCCCGCCATCAGATCGAGCCGGACGACCTCTCCGGTGCGCGGATCGATGCGAAAGGCCGGCGTGTCGAGCACGTCCTGCGCCGTGGCGACGATCCAGCGGGAATCGGGCGTCCAGGCGAGCGAGCCGAAGCTGCGGTCGAAGTCCTTCGTCAGCGGCGTGGCCACACCGGTGCGCAGATCGCGGAGCATGACTACCTGCCGGTCTGCCTCGTAGGTGGGCCGCTCCATGGCGACATAGGCGAGATATTGGCCGTCGGGCGACGGGGTCGGTAGCGCGTCGAGAGCCTCGTTGGCGTCGGTCAGATTGGTCGGTGCGTTGCCGGAGAAATCTGAGAACCAGATGTCGAGATTGGTCGAGTATGGCTCGGTCTGCCCGCCCTCGCGCGCGGTGAAATAAAGGCCTTGGCCATTGGGCGCGAAGGCGACATCCTCGCTTCCACCGAAGGGCGCGGTGGGCGTATCGCCGCTCGGTCCGCCAGCACCGATGGCACCATCGACCGGCCTTGCTGCGCCGACCTGCTTGCCGCCTTCGAGCGGCAGCACGAATACGCGGCTATAGGTGCCGGGCGTTTCCCAGCTGTCCCAGTGCCGGATGAAGCCGCCGTCGCCTTCGAATAGCAGTCCGGTGCCGGGTCCCGGCTCGTAAGTCTTCGCGCTGTCATCGCAGGAAAGATCGGTGCAGCTGCGCGCAACATCGGTCCAGATCGCCAGCCGCGATCCGTCGCGCGCTACCTGGAAGCCGTTCACGGCGCGGGGCAGGTCGGTGACCTGCGAGGTCTCGGAAACACTACCGTCGGGGCCGATCCGGGTGCGCCAGACCTGATCGTCATGCAGGTAATAGAGCCAGCCATCACCGCCGAACCTTGCGTCGCCACCCGTGAGATCAAGCGCAACCGGCGCGGCATCCATGTCGGCGAGCGAGCGCATGTAGAGCGTGCTGCTCCGCTCATAGGTCTCGGGATCGGTCGTCGTCACCGAATAGACCGCCATGCGTCCCGACGGATCGACGCTTGGCGCGCCGAGGCGTGGCATGGTGACGAGGTCCTGAGCGCTCATCGGCGCGCGGTCCTGCGCGGCGAGTGGTGAAGCGAGAAGCGCAATGGCGCTGGCGAGCGGGAAAGCGACCCGGTTGCGTGCAGTCATGGACGCAGGGCTTATCCGCGCCGCGCGGCAAAGTTAAGCGTTTAGATTGCGCTCCGCGATCAGGAGCGTTTGCCGGCGATCCGGGCGATCTCCGCCTTGACCATATCCTCGACCATGCCGGGCAGGTTGGCATCGAGCCATTCGCGCAGCATCGGGCGGAGCATTTCGCGCACCAGGCCCTCCAGCGAAGTCTCGCCCGAGCGGACGATCTGCGGCTGCTTGCTCGGTTGCGACAGCATGGCGAGCGCGGCGAAGTTTTCCTGCATCGCCTTGCGTGTATCGCCGCGGGTCAGCGCATCCTCTTCCTCGTCGTCGGGTTCGTCGCCCGCATCTTCGACGGCATAATCGGCATCGAGTTCGAGGACTTCTTCGGCCTCTTCCTCATCGGCCGGTTCTGGAGTGGCCACGGGCGCAGACTTGCGGCGACGATCCGTGATGATCGCATCGCGATTGTCTCGCGCGATCACTTTCTTGATCGAGTCGAGAATCTCTTCGACCGAAGGTTCGCCAGCCTGATTCATAATCGATTGCACCCCTGCTTCACGAATCGACGCTTTCGCAGCGTTCGGAAAGTATGCTTAATCGATTCTATCCGCGAAATCATCCTCTTCGGCGATATCGGCGTTTGCTGCCGGCAGATCGACGGTGCGGGTGGCCTCGGCAACAGGCTCGGGATCGCGGTCCCAATCCCAAATCTTGCCGCGCACCCGCCGGTAGTTGAGCTCGGGATCGTAAAGCACGCCCGCATCGCCAAGGTTGAGGTCGCGCGCTTCCGCGCGGCCCATCGCGGCCAGCAGGGTGAAGCCTGCCACATAGGCGTTCCGGCGTGCAGTCACGAGCTGAACCTGCGAATTCAGCAGCTCCTGCTCCGCATTCAGCACGTCGAGGATGGTGCGATTGCCGATCGAGTTTTCCGCCCGCACACCCTCGAGGCTGAGCGCCGCCGCATCGACGGCGACCTGGCTGCTCTCGATCACGGCGAGCGAGGCCTGCCAGCTCGACCACGCGGCGCGAACCTGCGCGATCACGTCGCGTTCGGCAGCAATGACCTGCTCCAGCGCGGCGGTCTCGCGCGCCTGCGCCTGGCGTTGCCGTGCGGCCGGGAGGCCGCCCTGGAAAATCGGAAGCCGCAGCTGGACGCCGACATTGGCGGTCGTTTCCGCCTGCGAAATGCCTGCCTGTCCGCCGGCCAGCGTGCCGAAGTAATTGTTGTACCCGCCATTGGCGAAAACGCCGACATTGGGGAGGCGGCCCGATCCAGCGACCTCGGTGTCGAAGCCCGCAGCCTGCGCCCGTTCTTTGGCAGCGATCAGGTCCGGATTGTCTTCGAGCGCGACAGCCACGGCGGTTTGGACGTTTTCCGGCAGGCCGGGCAGGGCCGGCGGCGGCTGGAGATTATCGGGCGTTTCGCCGACGAGCTGGATATAGGTCTCGCGCGCTGAAATCAGATTTGCCTGCGCATTGCGGAAGTCACCGCGGGCCAACGCCAGTCGCGCCTCCGATTGCGCCACGTCGGTCCGTGTCAGGTCGCCGATTTCGAAGCGGTCGCTGGTCGCCTGCGCATTGACTTGCAGCACGTCGATCTGGTTGGCGCGCAGCGATGTCACCGCCTGGCCGAGGAGGACGTCCATATAGGCCGCGACGACCTGGCTGAAGAGCGCGCTTTCCGTGCCGCGGAGATCCGCCTGTCCGGCCTCGACGCGCTGCTCTGCGGCGGCGATCGAATTCTTGATCGCGCCGCCGGAATAGATCGGCACATTGAGTTGCGGGCCGATCTGCAGCACGCGGTCGGGCGAGGTGAAGCTATTGGTCGAGGTCCTGACGAATTCGGTATAGGTCGCGGTCGCATCGGCGCTCGGCAGGCCCTGCGCGCGGTTGATCGGGACATTCTCGTCGGTCGCCCGCTGATTGGCCTGTGCGGCGAGCAGGACAGGATTGTAGAGGTAAGCCTGGGTCAGCGCTTCCTGCAGAGTGTCGGCCGCAGCGGGTTGGGCAAGCGCGACGCTTGTCAGGGCGCTACCCGCCAGCAGGCGCTTGATGGGGGGCATCGACGCCATCAGAAACTCCAGCTGGTCGGCCGATCGAACTGCGCGAGCCGCGGAACGCCGAGCTCCGCCAGCGGCAACAGGGCGAGCGCATCGGCGGTTTTGCGTCCTGTCGCGAGCCGCGTGACATTGCGCTCTACCAGGCCGGTCACGATCCGGCCGCCGTCGGCAACCAGCTTGGCGAGACCCGCCGGGACATGCTCGATCGCGCCATCGACAAGGACCAGCGAATAGACGCCCTTCTTGCGAGCCCCGACGGCGTCCTCGGGGCTCATCACCCGCACCGATTTGACCATCGGCTCGACCAGCGCGGGCAGGTATCCGCTGCCGCCGTCGACCACGAGCACTTCATCGCTCGCAAGCGGCTGCGCTTCGGACAGCATCATGCCGTGGAACAGCGGTTGCGGCAGGACTTTGCCATCGCCCAGACGCACGGCGCGATCGCTATAGGCGACGCTGCGCATCGATTCGGGCACGAACTCCTCGCGCGCAACGGCACCCATGCGTTCGAGCACGAAAGGTTCGTTCACGCCGCTGGTGCGCAGCTGGCTGTCGAGCATCGCTTTGCGGGCGGCGGCGAAATCGGTCTTGGGGGCGAGGGTAGTGGTCATGGTGGGTCGCTGTATTGCTCTAATAACACGCTGGGTCAAGCCGGCTTGCTGTAGGCGCAAGAGCTTTTGTGTCCAAGCGCTTTGACCGATGGCGGCAAACACGCCTATCGGGGAGCGCAATTCTGCAACATGGGAATTTCCGGCGATGAGCGACATGACCGTCATCAGCGAAGACGACCTGATCGAAAGCGTGGCCGACGCGCTCCAGTATATTTCCTACTACCACGCGATGGATTACATCCGCGCCTTGGGCGATGCCTACGAGGCGGAGAAAGGCCCGGCGGCCAAGGATGCGATCGCGCAAATCCTCACCAACAGCCGGATGTGCGCCGAAGGCCACCGCCCGATCTGTCAGGACACCGGCATCGTCAATGTCTTCGTGCGCTGGGGCATGAACTGCCGCCTCGACAGCGAACGATCGCTGCAGGAAGTCGTCGATGAGGGTGTCCGCCGCGCCTATAACCATCCCGACAACAAGCTCCGTGCCTCGATCCTCGCCGATCCGGCCTTCACCCGTCGCAACACGCGCGACAATACGCCATCCGTACTATCGGTGGAGATGGTGCCGGGTAGCACGGTGGGCGTAGACGTCGCGGCCAAGGGCGGCGGCAGCGAGAACAAGTCCAAGTTCAAGATGATGAACCCGTCCGACAATATCGTCGAATGGGTGCTCGAACAGATTCCATCGATGGGCGCCGGCTGGTGCCCGCCGGGCATGCTGGGCATCGGCATCGGCGGCACGGCGGAGCATTGCATGCGGCTAGCCAAGCTCAGCCTGATGGACCCGATCGACATGGGCCAGCTCAAGCAACGCGGGGCGCAGAACGATATCGAGCAGCTGCGGATCGACATCTTCGACGCGGTGAATGCGATGGGAGTCGGCGCGCAGGGGCTGGGCGGCCTGTCGACCGTGCTGGATGTGAAGATCCTCGACGCGCCCTGTCACGCGGCAGGCAAGCCGGTGGCGATGATTCCCAACTGCGCGGCCACGCGCCACGCCCATTTCACGCTCGACGGCAGCGGTCCAGCGTATCTGGAGCCGCCTAAACTGGACGACTATCCGCAGGTCACCTGGAAACCGGACAGCGCGGCGAAGCGGGTCGACCTCGATGCGCTGACGCCCGAAGAAGTCGCGAGCTGGAAGCATGGCGACCGCTTGTTGCTGTCGGGCAAGATGCTGACCGGGCGCGACGCGGCGCATAAACGCATCCACGACATGCTGGAGGCTGGCGAGGAACTGCCGGTCGATTTCAGGGGCCGCGCGATCTATTACGTCGGCCCGGTCGACCCGGTGATGGGCGAAGTCGTCGGCCCAGCCGGTCCGACCACTGCCACTCGCATGGACAAGTTCACGGAAATGATGCTCGATCTCGGCCTGCTGGCGATGATCGGCAAGGCCGAGCGGGGGCACAATGCCGTCGAGATCATCAGCAACTTCAAGGTCGCCTACCTCATGGCGACCGGCGGCGCGGCCTATCTCGTCAGCCGCGCGATCAAGGGCGCACAGGTCGTGGCCTTCGAGGATCTCGGAATGGAAGCGATCTACGAGTTCGAGGTCGAGGACATGCCGGTGACGGTCGCAGTGGATGCCGAAGGCAACAACGTCCACACGCTTGCGCCTGCCGAGTGGCGCCGCCGGATCGCCGAAGGTGATCTGGAGCCCGCTGAATAGCATTCCGCTCGACCAACGCCTGAACGCTCTCGACCGCCGGACTGGCTTTTGGCGGCTCGAACGGCCACATCGGGGCATGATTTGGATGCTGAACGCCTGATGAATTCTACGACGCCGCACTTGCCGGCCCGGACGGTGCTGGGATCGATCCTGGCCGTCTGGGGAATCTACTTTCTTCTCGTTACCGTTCGTGGCGAGCTTTCCGGATTCGGCTTCGAATGGGAAATGCTGTGGCGGCGTGCCCTGGTCTGCGCGATCGGCATGGCCGTGACAGTCGTCATGTGGCTGATCCTGCGCCTGTTCGATCGGAGGGCGCTGGCCGCCAAGGTGGCCGTAGCCGCGATCATCGCCTTTCCCGCCGCCATCGCGATTGCCCAGGCGAACCAGTGGGTTTTTGCAAACATCCAGGAAAAGATCGAGAAACGCATCGGTGAGGAGCGCGGCATAGCTATCCGTCGCGACGAGTCCGGCAATCTCCTGGTGGACCTGCCGCGGCCGCAGATCACCGGTGAGGTGGAAGAGGCTGCCGAAGGTCTCGCGCCCCCGGAAAGCGTCGTCATCGCCCCGGCACCGACAGCGATGGACAAATGGCGCATGACTTTCGACATCGCGCTGGGCCGCTATTTTCTGCTGCTGGCCTGGGCGGCGCTATATATCGCCACGCAGGCGCGGGCGCAGGCGCTGGCGGCAGAGCGCGAAGGCGAGAGGTTCCGGAGCGCGGCCAAGGCGGCGGAACTGCGTTCGCTGCGCTATCAGGTTAATCCGCACTTTCTCTTCAATACGCTGAATTCGCTGTCGGCGCTGGTGATGACCGGCAAGTCGGACCGGGCCGAGGAGATGATCCAGACGATTTCGCGCTTCTACCGGCACAGCCTGGCCGACGAATCGACCGGCGATGTGACGCTGGCCGACGAAGTGGACCTGCAGGAGCACTATCTCGAGATCGAGGCGGTGCGGTTCCCGGAGCGCCTGCGCGTCCACGTCGACATCCCGCGCGAGCTGGAGCATTACCGGGTGCCGGGCATGATCCTGCAGCCACTGGTCGAGAATTCGGTCAAATACGGCGTGTCGGCCAGCGCGCGGCCCGTTACCGTATCGATCGTCGCGCGCGAGGAGTATGGTCGCCTGGTCATTACCGTCGCCGACGACGGGCCGGGCGTTCCCGCAGGCCACAGCGGCGGTTTCGGTATCGGCCTCGCCAATGTCCGCGACCGGCTGGAGGCACGGTTCGGCGCAGAGGCGACGGTCACTTCCGGCCCGGGATTGCAGGGCTATGAAACCGAACTCAGGCTACCCATGGTGAAATGAGCATGGCTGAAAACACGTCGGAAAAACTGCGCACCCTGATCGTCGATGACGAGCCGCTGGCAGTCGAGCGGATGCAGGTCATCTGCGCCAGGATGGAGGACCTCGCCGTCGTCGGTACGGCAAGCGACGGCGCGCAGGCGTTGCGGCTGATCGAAGCGTTGAAGCCCGATCTCGTGTTGCTCGACATGACCATGCCGGAAGTCGACGGCCTTTCGGTTGCCAAAGCGCTCGCCAAAGAGGAGCAGCGGCCGGCCGTGGTCTTCGTGACGGCGCATGACAATTACGCGGTCGAGGCGTTCGATCTGGACGCGGTGGACTATGTGCTCAAGCCGGTGAAGCCGGATCGTCTCGAGCGCGCGATCAAGCGCGCGATGGCCCGGCGCGGAGACGGCGAGCGCGAAGAGAGCCAATGGCTCGAAGAGCTTTGGATCCCCCACCGGTCCGAGCTTATCCGTATCGCCACCAGCGAAGTCGGTCGCATCGATGCCGAGCGCGACTATGTGCGGCTCTATGTCGGCGAAAGCGACGAGGCGCGCACTTACCTGCTGCTGCAGACGATCGCCGGTCTGGAAAAGCGCCTCGATCCGGCAAAGTTCATCCGCATCCACCGCTCCACTATCCTGCGCAAGGATCGTATCCAGGGCCTCCGCCATGATGGCCTGGGAGTCTGGTCGGTGGAGCTGGAAAACGACGAGGCTCTCCGGATCGGCCGAACCTATCTGCCGAAGGTCAAGGCGATGGCCGGTCGCTGACTGCACGCATTGAGCTCGCTTGCGACCATTGCGTTAGCTCCAAAACAAAGACGGCCCCGACCGGGGGACTGCGTCCGGTCGGGGCCTAGTTTGGGTTTGGCCAGGGGTTTCTCAGCCACCCGTCTCGCGCTGCTCTGAGGCAGCTACAACTGCTTGTTTCGTCCTGATGTCATCCGCCCTTTCCGGCTGATACGACGGCTGCTGCGACGTATTCGCGCGTGCTGTTGCGGGCGTAGGCAAGACATTCGGTAGCCTTAGGGTCCCGGATCCGTGTGCCGGTGCGCTGGCGATCCAGCCCGCACACCTGTCGAGCGGCTTTTTCGATCCGCCGATCGAGTTCCTTCTGCCCCTTTGCGGTGTCCAGATCGAGATCGTCGTAAGTCACGATGATGTTGGCGCCTTCCTGCGCCACTGCCGGCGCTGCTGTGGCGACGAGGCCAAGCGCGGCGATTGCTGCAAACGTTTTGCTCATTAGAATCTCTCCTGCGATTGCGGAGGGCCCGAAGGGTTTTGGGGGACTGTTGGAAGGCCCTCCGCAGGAACTGTATTACCCAGCTACACCTGTAATCGCGCGGCGCATTCGACGGACGACTCGCGTATTGGACGGAAGGCGCGAACTGGCCGACGAAGCGCGCTTGGCAATCGGCGGGCGTCGAGACTATGCCGTCAATCGATGATGCTTGCGGTTCTCTTTGTGTGCGGCGTAGCCAATTTCGCGCTCAGCAAGGCTCTGATCGAAAGCGATCATCCGATTCTCGAGACTTTGCCGGCTGCGTTTCGCCGCAACGGCGGACGCGTGTCCTTGGCATTCGAGTTTGCCGTGCTGGTGGTCGCGATGCTCCTTGCCGCCAATGGCTGGCCTTCGGCGGCTTGGCTATATGCCGGTTATACAATCGCCAACGGCGCGTTCGGCTGGCTGGTCGCAACCGGAAGGCTTTGATGGGGAACCAAAAGGCGACACCGCGCGCTTGCCGGGTATGGCCGCCTGTCCTCCGAGCTGGTTGATCGTCAACACCCGCAGCGGGAGCCACAGCGACGCGCGCGAGGAAGAGTTGAAACGGGTCCTGGCCGAGCGGGGGTTGGCCTGCGACCTTACCGTGTCCTTTCCCGATGCCGACCTGCCGAGCAAGTCGCTGCTCGAGGAAAGCGGCATAGAACGACTCATCATCTTCACCGGCGACGGCACCGCCAATGGCGCAATCGCCAAGCTTGCCGGATGGGGCGGAGAGGTACTCTTTCTCCCGGGCGGGACCATGAACCTGCTCAGCGGCCGGCTCCATGGCGAAGAGGTCGAGGCCGAGGAAATACTCGCGCGCGTAGCCCAGGGCGCATACCGGCGGATTCGCCTTCCGGTGGTTCGTTGCGAGAAGGGGATTGCCTTGGCTGGGTTCCTCGCGGGCCCGGGGACCGCATGGGCCAATGTACGCGAAGCGATGCGCGATATCGATGTCGCCGGACTTGCCGAACATACGAGCGATGCCGTGGCCGAAACCACATACGGCGCCCGTGTGCGAATGACCGATCCGGCCCAAGGTCGACCGGACGGGTATCCCCTTCTCGAAATTACGCCCAGCGCTCGGGGTATGCAGGTTGACGCCTACTGCGCCGACGATGCCGCCAGTTATCTGCGGCAGGGCTGGGCACTGCTTCGACACCGCTTTCGCGAGGGCCCGCACGAACGGCTGGGCCTGTTCGACCGAATCGAGATCGCGAATTGCGAGGGCGAACCATTGAATGTTCTGCTGGACGGGGAGCCCGAGATGCTCGGCCCCGAAGCGGTATTGCAACTGGCCGAAACCGAAGTCGATCTGCTAGCGACCGACCATGGCTACTGACTTCCGGCGCATTTTCCACCTCAGCGACATTCACTTCGGGCTGGAAGACAATCGCGCGCTCGATTGGGTAAAGCAGGAAATTGCCGAACGGCGTCCCGATGCCGTTGCGATCACAGGCGATCTCACAATGCGTGCGCGCCACCGGGAATTCGCAGCGGCGACGCACTGGATCAATTCGCTCGATGCGCCGGTGACGGTTGAGGTGGGCAACCACGACATGCCCTATTTCAATCCGTTCGAGCGATTCTTCACGCCCTACAAACGCTTTCGCGGCATGGAAGAAAAGGTCGAGAAAGAACTCGATCTCGGCAGCCTTGCGATCGTGCCACTCAAGACCGCCGTACGCGCACAACCCCGCTTCAACTGGTCGAAAGGGTGGGTGACCGATGCGGCGCTGGAGAAATGTCTGGCAGCAATCGATGCGCTTCCTGCGGGGAAAGAAGCGCTGGTCGCCGTGCATCATCCGCTGCGCGAGGTCGGGACAGAGGGCACGGCGCTGACCAAGCATGGCGAGAAGGCGCTTCGGGCCCTTGCGAAGCGGCCCGTACGCGCGGTGCTGTCCGGCCATGTGCACGATGCCTTCGACATCATGGAGCAGACGCCAGAAGGCCCGGTACGGATGATCGGTGCCGGGACGCTGTCGCAACGCACCCGCTCGACGCCGCCGAGCTTCAACGAGATCGAATTCGACGGGCAGAACCTCAAGGTCACGGTTCGCAATCTCGAAGACGTCGAGACGCGCGACATGCAGATCGACGACGTGCCGGAAGATGCGATGCCCCCGCGGAAGAGCGGCGAGCCGGTCGCGCCGGTCAGGCAGGTCCCGCGTGTCGATCCGCCCGTGCACTGAGCACATGTGAAAAGGGCGGCCCCTCGCGGGACCGCCCTTCCTCGGTGACCGAAAAACTCGGTAAGCCGGTTAGCGCTTCGAGAACTGGAAGCTGCGGCGTGCCTTGGCGCGGCCGTACTTCTTACGCTCGACCACGCGGCTGTCGCGGGTCAGGAAGCCGGCGGCCTTGACCGTGCTGCGCAGGGCCGGCTCGTACTTGGTGAGCGCCTGGCTGATGCCGTGCTTGACCGCACCGGCCTGGCCCGAAAGACCGCCACCCTTGACGGTGGCGACGACGTCGTACTGACCCTGGCGTTCGGTGATGGCGAAGGGCTGGTCGATGATCAGGCGCAGCGTCGGGCGTGCGAAATAGACTTCCTGGTCCTTGCCGTTGACGGTGACCTTGCCGCTGCCGGGCTTCAGCCAGACGCGAGCCGTCGCGTCCTTGCGGCGACCGGTAGCATAGGCGCGGCCTTCCTTGTCGAGCTCCTGCTCGCGCAGAGGAACCTCGGCGGTGGCGGCGATGTCCGCAGCGTCGCCCTGCGGGGCGTCGGAAGCGATGTCCTTCAGATCGGCGAGATCGGAGACGGTGTCGTTCTTGGTTTCGTCAGCCATTATGCAACAGCCTTGTTCTTGCGGTTCATCGAGGCAACGTCGAGCTTCTCGGGCTTCTGGCCGTCATAGGGATGCTCGGTGCCGGCAAAGACGTGCAGCGCACGCATCTGGTCGCGGCCCAGCGGACCGCGCGGGATCATGCGCTCCACGGCCTTTTCGAGCACGCGCTCGGGGAAGCGGCCGCCCAGCACCTTGGCGGGCGTCGTTTCCTTGATGCCGCCGACCCAGCCGGTGTGCTTGTAATAGACCTTGTCGGTCATCTTCTTGCCGGTGAACTTCACCTTGTCGGCATTGATGACGATGACATGGTCGCCGCAATCGACGTGTGGCGTGTAGATCGGCTTGTGCTTGCCGCGCAGGATGTTGGCGATGATCGCCGCAACACGACCGACGACGAGACCTTCGGCGTCGATGATGTGCCACTTCTTTTCGACCTCGGACGGCTTGACCGACCGGGTCACCTTGCTGAGAGCCTTCATGGCTGGTTTTCCGTATCTAGTGTTCATGCCGCCTGGTCGGCGGCCTTTCCTGCGAATCCAGCGTTGCCGCATTCGCGAAGCGGGCGGCAAATGGCGGTGAAGGGCCCGCAAGTCAAGCGATTCCGGGGGCCTTCGGGGCGGTAAAATAATACCCTAGCTAAAAACGGTACAAGTGCCAGACCTCGCTCGAGTGACGGGTGTCGCCCTCCAACCGGGTTTGCACCAATCGTTCGAACCGGTCGAGCAACCCGCTTTGCTCGTGAGCGGAACTCCGCAGCGCGATGGCCACGGTCCCAGATCCGCCGCCGGGCAGTGCGATAGCGCGCACGTCTTCGCGTTCGCCAGGTATTGGAAAGAAAAGGTCCGGTGGAATGGCGCTCATTGCCGCGCCTGCGGCGCCGGCGAGGCGGTGCAGGAATTGGCGGGCATCGGCGACGTCGACATCGCTCGCGGTAAAATTCCGAAGCGCCCTCATTGCGGCAGCGATCGCATCGCTCGACGCACCTGTCGGCGTGCTTCGAGCAGCGACAATCATGCCCGAGCCATCAAGCAGCGCGGGGAAGGGGCCGCTATCGCGCCGCTTTTCTTCCATAGTGGCCAGCGCTTGCAGACTTTCAGGAGCGTCGACTTTGGCGCTTTGGTCGAAACTGCTGACCGAAAAGCCTCTTCCGCTTGCGGAAAAACGGCATGACCACTCGCGCTCGACCGTTAGCATCCGGCCGTCGACAAGCGAACGCGACACTTTGCGGGAAAGCCGATACTCGCCCATCGGCGCTGTGCGCATAGGGCGGTTCTCCGCTGCGAATGCGGGGTGTCCGCCCAGCGCAATGGGCAGGACGGCAATTGCGCCAAGGCGAAGCATCGCCTCGCGTCGGTCGGGCCCTGCCATCTTCCTATCCCCCCAAAGCCGGGCCGACCCCATCAAGCCACGCCTGCGTCGCCGCGCCAGCCGCATCGCAATTCCAGCCCACTATTGCCGGGGCATCGTAGGGGTGCAAGCTTTCAAGGCGTGCGATTGCAGAGTCGAGCAACCGGGCGTGAGTTTTGAGCAGGGCCGGAACTTCCGTTCCCTCCCCACGCTCGCCGTCCCAAGCGAAGAGAGAGTGGATCGGCCCACCAATATTGATACAACCGATCAGCTCTTCGTCGAGCAAGGTCGCCCCGATCTTTGCTGCCGTTTCCTGATCCGGAAAGGAGCAATAGATCAGCGCCGTCATCGCTCCCGGCCCAACACGTGCGCGCCCCATGCAAATGCCGCTACGAGGAGCGCCCCCACCACCTGGTGCGCGACAGCAATCCACAAGGCGACCCCTGTCATCACGGTTGCGATGCCGAGCAGGATCTGCGTTCCGAACGCTGCGTGGATCGCAATCGAAGCCTGCCGCTGCACCGGTTTCACCTTGCGCGCCATGATAACGAGCGCGGCCACGGCGACCCAGGCCCACCAGCGATGCAGGAAGTGGAGCAGATAGGGGTCATGGGTCAACGCGTAGAAGAAACCTTTGCCTGTATCGTACTCCGGCACCAAGCGATCCTGCATCAGCGGCCATGTGTCGCTTGCCAGCCCGGCATTGAGCCCCGCCACCCATGCACCGAGCAAAAGCTGAATGAAGAGGATGAGGCCGACCCAACTCGCGGTTCTGGTCCAGCGGGCGGGCGGTGCGCCGCTCGCCTTCAGCCGCAGCAGGTCCAGCGCCGTCCAGATCAGGCCGCCGAGGGTGAACAGCGCGGTGAGCAGATGGATCGACAGCCAGAAATGGCTGACGTCGGTCATCGTCCCGGCAAGGCCGCTCCGCACCATGAACCAGCCGAAGACACCCTGCAGGCCGCCCAGCGCGAGCAATGCGACCAGCCGCCATTTGTAGCCCTGCGGAATAGCACCGCGCACCCAGAACCACACCAGCGGAAGCGCGTAGACCAGCCCGATTACGCGGCCGAGCTGGCGGTGAAACCACTCCCAGAAATAGATGAACTTGAAGGCGGCGAGGTCCATGCCCGCCGGGCCGGTTACGTTCTTGTATTCCCCGGTCGCCTTGTAGAGGTCGAACTCGGCCCGCCATGCCGCCTCGTTCAGTGGCGGGATCGCCCCGCTGATCGGCTTCCACTGGGTGATCGAGAGCCCGCTCTCGGTCAGCCGCGTGATTCCGCCGACCGACACCATCAGTACGACCAGCACTGCCACGACGAGGAGCCATATCGCAATAGCCCGCGGGCGCAGGGATTCGGTATCTGCCGTCATGCGCGCCCATGTGCTGCGACCTCCGAGCTTTCGCAAGTGCAAAGCGGGCAACCGCTGTCGCTCGCTATGAAAGCACCGGCTATCGCTTTGGCGCGCGGTTCCGCTTGAATTATGTTACATCGTCACATAAGTGGCAAATCGCAATGTTCGAGCGCGCCACCCTTCCGATTCGACGCCGGCTTGACCGTGTTGGCATCTTCCTGTCCGGGGCCTGCGCGCTGCACTGCCTGCTTTCGATCGTCATCGTATCCGGTCTGGGCATCGGCGGGGAATTCTTCCTGTCGCCCGACATCCACCGTTACGGCCTGTTGCTCGCCACGCTGATCGCGGGCGTAGCGATCGGCTGGGGAGCATTGCGTCACCGGATGGCTGCGCCCTTCGTGATTGCGATGACCGGCCTCACCTTCATGGGTGCAGCGCTGGCCGTTCCGCATGGCTACAAGGAGGCGATCCTGACAATCATCGGCGTCGCGCTCGTCTCACTGGGGCATATCCTCAACCTGCGCCATGTGCATTCCAGCGCTTGCAAGGAGCGTTGCGGCGACTAAGTCGGGCGGCATGATTGCCCTTACCGTCAACGGCGAAAGCCGCCGCACCTCCGCCACCACCATCGCCGAGCTGGTCCGCGAACTCGACCTTGCGCCCGAGAAGGTCGCGGTCGAGCACAATGGCACGATTGCCCCGCGCAGCGAGCTGGGCAGTCATGCGCTAAGCGAAGGCGATACGCTGGAGATCGTCCATTTCGTCGGCGGCGGGCAAGGTGACGACGACACGTGGAGCGTGGCCGGGCGCACTTTCAAAAGCCGCCTCATCGTCGGCACGGGCAAATACAAGGATTTCGAGCAGAACGCCGCCGCCCTGGAAGCGAGTGGAGCCGAAATCGTCACGGTCGCGGTGCGGCGCGTGAATGTCAGCGACCCCAAGGCGCCGATGCTGACCGACTATATCGACCCTAAGAAGATCACCTACCTGCCGAACACTGCGGGCTGCTTCACGGCCGACGATGCAATCCGCACGCTCCGGCTGGCACGCGAGGCGGGCGGCTGGGACCTCGTCAAGCTGGAGGTTCTGGGCGAGGCGCGCACGCTCTATCCCGACATGCGCGAGACGCTGACGGCTACCGAGACGCTCGCCAAGGAGGGCTTCCTCCCGATGGTCTATTGCGTCGACGATCCCATCGCCGCGAAACAGCTGGAAGATGCAGGCGCTGTCGCGGTCATGCCGCTGGGCGCGCCGATCGGCTCCGGCCTCGGCATCCAGAACCGCGTGACCATCCGCCTGATCAAGGAAGGCGCAAGCGTGCCCGTACTGGTCGATGCCGGCGTCGGCACGGCCTCGGACGCCGCAGTCGCCATGGAGCTTGGCTGCGACGGAGTGCTGATGAACACCGCCATCGCGGAGGCGAAAGACCCCATCCGCATGGCCCGCGCGATGAAACTCGCGGTCGAGGCAGGCCGCGATGCCTACCTCTCCGGCCGTATGGCGACGCGCAAATATGCCGATCCGAGCAGCCCGCTTGCTGGACTAATTTAATCCCGCTTACCGCTTGTTAACCATCTTCGGTGACATTCGCCCTGACACAACGGGGGCACCGATCATGGCCGTTACCAATACCGCTTCGCTGACCATCGCCGAAATGCGCGAGTTCGCCGGCTTCACCGCCGCCGAGCAGCGCTACATCCGTCGCAGCCTCGATATCGGGCTGGGGCGCTGCGATGCGTTTCGCATCTGGGGCCGCGATGCGGTGGAGAATGCCGCGATCCGCAGCCAGTATGTCGCCTATCAGGAGCTGAAGGCGCTGCGCCAGTCGATCCCGGTGGCGTCGGGCTTCGATGCGATCGAACCCTTCGTCGGCAAGCTGACCCGCGTGGCCGCCTTCGACCTGGCGCAGGAGCGGATCGACAGCTTTTCCGCCTTCCGCTTCCTCTACGAACGCCTGATCTCCGCCGAAGCGCGGCCCTGGCTGCCGAGCGCCTTCTGCGCCGCCGCCGCCCTGCCGCATATCCGTCCGGAGCGCCGCAAGATGCTGCTGCAAAGCCTGAGTGAGGCCGCCGCTACCGCCCCGGGTTGGAGCGACCGCGCGCCGAGTTTTTACCCGGAATTCATCGAGGAAGCGGCGGCTTAGATATGCCGACGTTTTCCAGATGACCGCGATTCGGCTCGCCGAAGAGCCAACCGACTTCGAGACTTTCGATCCGCTACCATCTTTTTGGCGAGCGGAATGTCTGAATTTTTTCGCCATGGGCGAGCTTGCGGTCGCAAATTGTCTCGAAGCTATGCGTGACGCGAAGGTCTCACTTGACCCGGAAGGTGTGCATCCCGGGCATGCCGCTCGTATGAGAGCGCTATCGTCGGCATTCACGACACACGAGTTCGCAGGGCATTCAAAAGTCGCTGCGGCTAAACTTGACGATTGGCGGCACCTCCACGACGAACATAGACTTTGGCTTGCTCACGGAGTGATGACAATCGCTGGGCCGGCAGCAGACTTTCGGCTTTTCACCTATCTCAGCGGTGAGCGGAAAGACATGGGAGTCAAACGTTACGAGCGAGCGGAAATGCGCGAACTTCTAAATAGGCTATGTACAGTACATCATTTCATGGTCGTCCAGTTCGGGCAAATCCATGCTGCTTGCAAACGGGGTGAAATCTAACCCCGATACAACCCGTCAAGGCGCTCGCCGTAGCGTTCCTTGATCTTGTGGCGGCGGATTTTCATCGAGGGGGTCATTTCCTCGTTCTCGATGGTGAAGGGCTCGTCGGCGATGGCGAACTGGCGGACCTTCTCGGTCACCGACAGGTCCTTGTTCACCCGGTCGACTGCGGCGCGAACGGCGGCCTTGAATTCGGGCAGGTCCTGCAGCTGTTTGCAGTCGAACTTCTTGCCCTGCGCCTGGCACCATTCCAATTGCCATTCGGGATCGGGCACGATCAGGCCGACGATGTAAGGCCGCTTGTCGCCCGCGACCATGGCCTGGCCGATCTCGGGCTGGAGGGTCAGCATGCCCTCGACCTTCTGCGGGGCGATATTGTCGCCCTTGTCGTTGACGATCATGTCCTTCTTGCGATCGGTGATGACGATCCGGCCCTTGTCGTCGAGATGGCCGATGTCGCCGGTATGCAGCCAGCCGTCCCTGATCGTGCGCTCGGTCTCGCCCTGGTTTTGCCAGTAGCCGTGCATCACGAGCTCGCCGCGGCAGAGGATCTCGCCATCCTCGGCGATCTTGATGTCGACGCCGCGCATCGGCGGGCCGACCGTGTCCATCTTGATGCCGGCAGCGGGGCGATTGCAACTGATCACCGGCCCGGCCTCGGTCTGGCCGTAGCCCTGCAGCATGGTGAGACCCATCGATTCGAAGAATACGCCGACTTCGGGATTGAGCGGCGCGCCACCCGACACCATCGCCTTCACCCGTCCGCCGAACCGCTGGCGGATCTTTGGTTTCAGAAGCTTGCCGACCACGAAATCCTTCGCGCCGTCGCCGAATTGCCTGCGCCCTTCGGCGCGCCGCTCGCCGACTTCCAACGCGGTGTTCATCAGTTTCTCGGCCAGCCCGCCCTGCTTCTGGACTTGCTTCATGATGCGCGTCCGCAGCACTTCGAACAGGCGCGGGACGACGACCATGATGGTCGGCCTGGTTTCCTCGATATTGCTGGCGAGCTTTTCCAGCCCTTCCGCATAATAGATCTGCGCGCCGACACCGATCGGCAGGTACTGGCCGCCCGTGTGCTCATAGGCATGGCTGAGCGGCAGGAAGGAGAGGAAACGCTCGTCGTCGTCGATGCCGAAATCCTCGCTCAGGATTTCCGCCGCCCCGGCCGCATTGCACAGGATCGCACCGTGATGCTGCTTGACCCCGCGCGGGGCGCCGCCCGTGCCGCTGGTGTAGATGATGCAGGCGGTGTCGCCGCGACCGATCGACGCGACCCGCTCCTCGACGGCCTTGCGTGCGGCTGCAGCATCTCCGGCAGTCATCTTCGCCCAGGTATGGAATTCGAAACTGCCCGATTGCTGGCGGTGGAGGTCCTCGATGCCGATGACGTGTTCGGCGACACCGGACGCCTGCAGCGCGCCATGCAGGGGGCGTAGCAGCTTCTCAGTCGAGACGATGACTGCCTTTGCGCCCGAATTGTCGAGGATGTGAACGTGATCGCGTTCGGTATTGGTTACGTAGGTCGGCACGGTGATGCAGCCCGCCGCCATGATCGCGAGATCGGCAATGCACCATTCGGGGCGGTTTTCGGAGACGAGACACACCCGGTCCCCATCGCGCAATCCAAGCGCACGCAGGTTCTCGGCCAGCAGGCAGACCCGGTTGGCGGCTTCGGCCCAGCTGATCGTCTGCCAGCTTCCGTCGATCTTGGCGCCGAGGAAAGCGCTGTCGCCCTTTTCGTCGGCGCGCTTCAGGAAAAGCTCGACGAGATTGTTCGCTGTATCGATGTCGGCCAGCACGGCTCCGCTCCTCGAAGTAGTGAAGGGTCTGCGCCCCGTTGAGCGCGGGGCTTAAGCGTCCGGCATCGTCACGGCAAGCGGCGGCGCGATCACGGCGTTTCCAGCTGGCCTTCGAGCCGCGGATCGCGGGCGGCATTCCAACCGCTGGCTCCGCGCAGGATTGCGCCTGCCTTGACCGGCGCCTCGCGGATCATGATGTCGCCATGGCCCAGCGCGCGAAAGGCATCGGCCTGTGCTTCGAGCCAAGTGCCCTCTTCCAGCAGCACACGGTCCCCGAAGGCCATCAGGAACGGCAGGCCGAGCGCCTCTTCCGCGCCCAGTCCGAAATCGATCGCCCCGATGATGCTGCGCGCGGTTTGCACCGGGATCGTGCCCCCGCCCGCTGCGCCGACCACCATGAAGGGCTGGCCGGAGGGATCGTAAACGAGACTGGGGGACATCGAGCTGCGCGGTCGCTTGCCCGGTTCGACGCGATTGGCGACCAGCTGCCCGTCCACCTCCGGCGCGCGACTGAAATCGGTGAGCTCGTTATTGAGGAAGAAGCCGCCGACCATCAGGCCCGAACCGAACGGCCCCTCGACGGTCGAGGTATAGCTGACCATGGTCCCCGCATCGTCGACCACCGCGAAGTGCGTGGTGCCCTGCTCTTCGGGCTCGTCGCCGTCGCCAAGCGCCTGCGGTGCGCCCGGCGGCGTACCCGCTGTAACTTCGCCCATGGTGCTGTCGGCGGAAATCAACGACGAGCGCGCTGCGAGGTAGTCCGGATCGACGAGGCCGCGCACCGGGACGGATACGAAATCGCTGTCGGCCGCGTAAAGCTCGCGGTCGGCATAGGCGAGGCGCTGGGATTCGAGGAAGAGGTGCCAGGTGACCGGATTTTCGGCACCCAGCGCGGTCAGGTCGAACCGCTCCAGCTGGCCGAGGATTTGCAGCACGGCGATCCCGCCCGATGTCGGTGGGCCCATCGAGCACACGCGATATCCGCGATAATCGCCGCACAGCGCGTCGCGCTCTTTCGCTTCGTAAGTGGAGACGTCCGCGGCGGTCATCGCGCCAGCTCGCGGCGTGTCCGCGGCGACGGTCGCGGCGATCTCCGCGGCGAGATCGCCGGAATAGAACGCGGATCTGCCCCCTGCGGCAATCGCCTCGAAGGTCCGGGCAAGCGGCTCGTTCACCACCCGCGTTCCGACAGCCCGCGGCTCGCCGGCGGCATCGTAGAACAACGCCCGGCCGCTCTCGCTGAACGCCGCACGGTTCTTGGCGCTCGTCAGCGAATTGTGCATGCGCGGATTGATCTCGAAGCCGTCGCGGGCCAACGCGATCGCCGGTTCGAACAGCTCCGCCCAGGGCAAGCGCCCATGTTCGGCATGCGCCTTCGCCGCCAAAGCGATATTGCCCGGCACGCCGACGCTGAGACCGCTGCGGACCGATTCGATGAACGGCGGCAATTCGCCATCCTCGCCGAAAAACCACTCGGGCGTTGCGCCGGACGGAGCGGTTTCGCGCCCGTCGTAACTGGTCACGCCACCATCGGCAGTGCCACGGACCATGAAGCCGCCTCCCCCGATGCCGGAGCTTTGCGGTTCAACTACAGTGAGTGCGAGCATGGTGGCGATGGCTGCGTCGGTTGCGCTGCCGCCCTTGCGCAGGATGCCTTCGCCTGCCTCCTGCGCGCGTGGATCGGCGGCGCTGACCGCCCAGACAGGCGAAGCAGCGGCTGCACCATCGTCAGGCGCGGAATCGGCGGGATAGGTGGCGCAACCGGCGAGCGGGAGCGCGAGGAGCGAAGCGAGTACGAGGCGGTTCATGCCGCCGCTTGCTATTCGCTTCCGACCGCTTCGGCAATCGAAGCGAAGCCGTCGCGCTGCATCAGCCGCTCCACGCCGCGAAGGATGCGCCGCGGCAGGCCCGGCCCTTCATAGACCATCGCACTGTAGAGCTGCACCAGGCTGGCCCCGGCGCGGATACGCGCCCAAGCATCTTCGGCGCTCGCGATGCCGCCGACTCCAACCAGCGGAAGCACGCCGCCCGTGGCTTTGCGGAAGTCACGCAATCGCTGCTGTGCGAGGTCGCGCAGCGGCTGCCCGGACAGGCCGCCCGTTTCGGCCGCATCGGATGACCGCAGCGCCGGGCGCCGGATGGTCGTATTGGAGACGATTAGTGCGCCGAGCCCCTTGTCCATCGCGATGCGCGCGATCGCGTCGATGTCCGCAGGCTCGAGGTCCGGCGCGACTTTCAGGAACACCGGCGGGCCTTTGCCGCCCCGGGCCTCCAGCACGGCATCGAGCAGGCCATTCAATGCGCCTTCGTCCTGCAACGCGCGCAGACCGGGCGTATTGGGGCTGGAAATGTTGACCGCCAGATAGGATGCCAGCGGGGCCATGATGCGGGTCATATCGGCGTAGTCGGCCGTGCGGTCCTCACTATCCTTGTTCGCGCCGACGTTGATGCCGACGATTCCGGATCGCCCTCGGCGGGCTTCGAGCCTCTTGCGTGCGATCTCCGACCCGGCATTGTTGAAGCCCATCCGGTTGATCACCGCGCGGTCCTCGACCAGGCGGAACAGGCGCGGTTTGGGATTGCCGGCTTGCGGGCGCGGAGTGATCGATCCGACCTCGGTAAACCCGAAACCCAGCCCTAGCAGCTGGTCGGGCACTTCGGCATCCTTGTCGAAGCCGGCTGCCATGCCGAGAGGATTGGGAAAGTCGATCCCGGCAACGCGAATGCCCAGCGCGTTCTCCTGCCCCTTGCTGCCGGCAGCGCGGCTCGGCATAGCTGCCAGTGCCCGGATCGTCAGCCGATGGGCGCGCTCCGGGTCGAGCAGGAAGAGAGCGGGGCGCGCGAGATCGAACAGCATGGCGCGCCTATGGCGAAGGCCCGCAACCTTGTCGAGATTCCGCGCAATGGCCGGTCTCGGGGGCACATATTGCGCGCCATCAATAACGAATTTTGCGATAGTGTCGCTTGCATACAATCAAATGTAACAGACTCGGTCTATCACACTCCTGCGACCCGAAGGGCTCGGAGCAGCATTGCAACGAGTTCTCGACTTCAAGGGGCGGCTCTGTATTGGGGCCGCCCTTTTTTTGTCGACTGTCATACGCGTGTGGCTGGATTGTTTGTTGACAGCGGGTTGCGCTTCGCAGCAATGACGTATTTATACAATTTATCATCGGGGCAAAGCGGCGGGGGCGCAGTTGGCTGACGATTCACCAGACGAAGAGCAGCATCTTTTTCATTTCGTCGCCGCGCCCGACGATCTTTCGCGGTACCTGAACTCCCTGTACGTGTGGCGTTGTGAGGATGCCGACTTGGTCGATGTCCTGCCGGCCTATTCCGGCCAGATGACGACCTTTGTCGAAGGCGTCGGCCGGATGCAGTTCGACGATGGCCAGGTCGGCGAGACAAGCGACGCTTTCTTTCTCGCTCCGCTTTGCCAGGCGCGCGAATTCCATATCAAGGGGCCCGCCAAGATGTTTGGCGTCTCGTTGAATTTCCGGGGCTGGGCAGCGATGACCGGCTTGCCGGTGAACGAACACCACGACTGCTTCCTGGAGCCGGACCGGGTGCTGAGCGAGGATCGCGCAAAAGTGTTCGAAGGTCTGGCGCAGCGCTGGCGCAAGGGCCAACTCGACGACGAGGGCATCCTCGACGCCATGGCCGATGTCGTGCGTCACAGCCTCTCGCGCCTGCCGGAGGCACATCTTAACGTCATCGACCGGACGCTGGAATGGCTGTCTGCCTCCTTCCGCCCCGATCTGGAAGAACTTTACGAGAGCCTGCCCTATTCGCGCCGTCAGGTGCAGCGACTCGTGGCGCAATTCTTCGGACAGTCCCCCGTGCGGCTCGTCCGCCGCTATCGCGCAGTCCGCGCGGCGACGCTCCTTTCGCTCCCCGAGCTTTCGGAGGAAATGGAGGCCGACATCCGCGAGGCCTTTTACGACCAGGCGCACCTCATCAAGGAAATCCGTTTCTTCACCGGGCGGACGCCGAAGCGCCTGTTGCCGGAAGGTAAATCGCCGGTCCACGACATGCTCGGGCCGGAAGGCTACGGCTCGGTCGACCTGTTCGGATCGGGCGAAGCCAAGCAGCTCGGCAAGGAAATCCGCTAGCTGCTAACGACTCGCAACTGGCGGAAATGCGTTGAAAATGCGTGTCTCGACCATTAGTTCGGCAATCGGAACGATTTGGTCCGATTTAATACGAACGAGCTATGCGCCTATCCAATCTTGCAGATTATGCTGTCGTCACGATGTGCGCCGCGTCGCGGCACTGTGGTGGTGAGCGGACGAATGCTGCGGAACTGGCGGGTGAAACAGGATTGCCTCTGCCGACGGTGCAGAAGCTGGTGAGCAAGCTATCCGCAGCCGGGCTGATCCGCTCGACGCGCGGCGCAGGCGGCGGTTTGCAACTGGCCCGCCCGGCAGCAGCAATCAGCGTGGCGGATATCGTCGAGGCCGTCGAGGGGCCGATCGCATTGACCGCCTGCGTCGAAGGCACGGAATGCTCGGTCGAGCATGACTGCTCGGTCAAGCCGCACTGGCCGGTCGTGAACGATGCATTGCGCGGCGCGCTGGCGGCCATCCCGCTGACGCAGCTCGCACGAATGGAAGAAATGGCATGAGCGAAGATATCGATATTCAGGACCGCGAAGCCCGTGAAGCTGCCGAGAAGGCGGCCGAGTACGAACACGGCTGGTCGTCCGACATCGAGACCGAATTTGCCGAGAAGGGCCTGAACGAGGACACCGTCCGGTTCATCTCGGCCAAAAAGGGCGAGCCCGAATGGATGCTCGACTGGCGGCTCAAGGCTTTTCGCCTGTGGCAGGAGATGGAAGAGCCGAACTGGGCGAAGCTCGGCTATCCCGAGATCGATTACCAGGATGCCTATTACTACGCGGCGCCGAAGAAGAAAGTGGAGCTCGATTCGCTCGACGACCTCGATCCCGAGATCAAGCGGGTCTACGACAAGCTCGGCATCCCGCTCGGCGAGCAGGAGGTGCTGGCGGGCGTGAAGGGCGCCAAGAAGGTCGCCGTCGACGCCGTGTTCGACAGCGTCAGCGTCGCCACCAGTTTCCGCGAGGAGTTGAAGCGCGCCGGCGTCATCTTCCTGTCCATCAGCGAGGCGATCCGCGAATATCCGGACCTCGTGAAGAAGTGGCTCGGCAAAGTGGTGCCGCAGCACGACAATTATTTCGCCACGCTCAACAGCGCAGTCTTTTCCGACGGCACCTTCGTCTACGTACCCGAAGGCGTGCGCTGCCCGATGGAGCTCAGCACCTATTTCCGCATCAATGCGGAGAATACCGGTCAGTTCGAACGCACGCTGATCGTGGCCGAAAAGGGCAGCTACGTCAGCTACCTCGAAGGCTGCACGGCCCCCATGCGCGACGAGAACCAGCTGCACGCCGCCGTGGTCGAGCTGGTCGCGATGGAAGATGCCGAGATCAAATACTCGACCGTCCAGAACTGGTATCCGGGCAATTCGGAAGGCGTCGGCGGGATCTACAATTTCGTCACCAAGCGCGCGCTGTGCCAGGGCGCGCGCAGCAAGGTCAGCTGGACGCAGGTCGAAACCGGCAGCGCCGTGACGTGGAAATACCCCAGCTGCGTGCTCAACGGCGAGGATAGCGTGGGCGAGTTCTACTCGGTCGCGGTGACCAATAATTACCAGCAGGCCGATACCGGCACCAAGATGATCCACAACGGCAAGGGCAGCCGCTCGACGATCATCTCCAAGGGCATTTCGGCAGGCAAGAGCGACAATACCTATCGCGGCATGGTGCGCGTGGCAGCCAATGCCGATGGTGTGCGCAACCGCACCGAATGCGACAGCCTGCTGATCGGCGACCAGTGCGGCGCGCACACCGTACCCTATATCGAGGTGAAGAACCCCACCGCCCAGATCGAGCACGAGGCGACCACCAGCAAGATCAGCGACGACCAGCTGTTCTATGCCATGCAGCGCGGCCTCGACGACGAGGAAGCGATGGCGCTGATCGTCAACGGCTTTGCGAAAGAGGTGCTGAAAGAGCTGCCGATGGAATTCGCCGTCGAGGCGCAGAAGCTGCTGGCGATCTCGCTCGAGGGGAGTGTGGGGTGATGCTCGACCCACAAATAATCCAAGCGGCTCACCGGCTTGCCGCGACCAATCGAATGCTCCTACGCCAAAGCAATGAGTGCGGTTGTTTCCACTGTGAATCGATCTTTTCGCCTGCGAGCATCGAAGAGTGGATTGAAGAGACCCAAGGCACTTATTCGGAGGCGCCGGACCCTTTCACCGCCCTTTGTCCTGATTGTGGTATAGATTCGGTACTAGGGGATGCTTGCCCATATCCGGTCACAGATCCCGCCTTTCTTCACGCTATGCGCCTACATTGGTTTGGAGAGGAAGAGGCGGCATGACCGACCGCAAGACCCTCCAGCTCCGCGATCCATCCGAGATCGCCGACGACACTCCCGCGCTCAAGAAGAAGGGCCGCGGGTGGGAGATTTCGGACAAGCGGCTCGACGCGCTGCATGATCGCGCGCGCGATTTGCGGCGACATTCGACCCAGGCGCACAAGGCGCTGGCGAAGAAATTCGCCGAGGCCGACATGGGCCGCTACAAGTTCACCCGCCACGCCGTCGTCGGCAGCGCAATCGTCGATTTCAACTGCCACAACCTCGGCCTCGCCGTGATGATCGACGAGGACGATGCGGACGAGACGCTGGCCAAGCGCCGCGACAAGAGCCTCGAGGCGGTCGACATCCGCGTGATGCGCATTCCCGCCGCAGAAATCCTCGAGAACATGGACGATGTGCTCCAACGCCTCACCATCGCGATGCGCGAGCGGATCGCAGACAAGAAAGCCCGGGCCCGCGCCCACCGCGAGGCCAATCCCAACCAGCACTATTCGCGCCCGAACCGCACCGGCGGACCGCGCAGGAACGACAGGTAAATGCTCGAAATCGAAAACCTCACTGCCGAGATAGACGGCAAGACCATCCTCAACGGCCTTACGCTGACCGTGCCCGCGGGCGAGGTCCATGCGATCATGGGGCCCAATGGCGCGGGCAAGTCCACGCTGTCCTATGTGCTCGGCGGCCGTCCCGGCTACGAAGTGACGGGCGGCAGCGTGCGTTTCGACGGCGAGGATCTGCTCGACATGGAGCCGCACGAACGCGCGGCGGCGGGGCTGTTCCTCGGCTTCCAGTACCCGGTCGAGATTCCCGGCGTGTCCAACGTGCAGTTCCTGCGCGAGGCGCTCAATTCGCAGCGTAAGGCGCGCGGCGAAGAACCGCTGACTGGCGGCGAATTCCTCAAGCTCGCCAAGGAAAAATCCGCGCTGCTCAAGCTCGATCCCGAAATGCTCAAGCGTCACGTCAACGTCGGCTTTTCCGGCGGCGAGAAGAAGCGCGCCGAGATGGTCCAGATGGGCATTCTCGATCCCAAGTTCGCCGTGCTGGACGAAACCGACTCCGGTCTCGACATCGATGCGCTGCGCGTCGTGGGCGAAGGCATCAATTCGATCATGCGCGCCCCGGACAAGGCGGTGCTGCTGATCACGCACTACCAGCGCCTGCTCGAAGTGGTGAAGCCCGACAAGGTCTCGATCCTCTCGCAGGGCCGCATCGTCCAGACCGGCGGGCCGGAGCTGGCCGTGCGGCTCGAGGAAGAGGGCTACGACGCGGTGATGGCGGCATGAGGACGCTTGCGATTGCCCTGATGCTGGCCTTGCCCGACGCAGCTGCGGCGCAGGATGCTGCGCCCGAACCCCAGACCGAGGTCGAAGAACAGATCGTCGTCATCGGCGAGCGGATGCACGAATGGAACGGCGGCCTCGCGAAGGTTGACAGCAAGCTCACCTGCCGCACGAAGAAAAGCAGCGGCGACGAGATGGTCGATGCGATCCGCTGCGGCGCGATGCTGACCTGCATGGGCGAGCTCGCTCCGCAGATCGACGAGGTGATGGCGTCCGACATCGCCCGCAAGGAAAAGCAGGCGCAGGTGCAGGCCATCGCCGAAGGCGCGGTGCCGTGCATGGATGCCTATCACAAGACGGCCGTCATGCGCCTCGCGCAGAGCCGGGCAGGCGAGCTATGAGCGAAGTCGCCGATCTTCCCACCCGCAAGGACGAAGCCTGGCGCTATTCGCGCGTCGAGCGGCTGCAGGGCGTGCCGCTCGACCAATGGCGCACGATAGATGTGCCCGCCGGCGAGAGCTTTCGCGATACGCTGGTCGTGGCCGATGGCGAGGCGACCAAGCCGACCGAATTGCACCGCTGGCGCGTGACCGTGGGCGAGGGCGCGACCTGCGAGCTCTTTGCCGTGCTTGCTTCCGCCGAATTCGCGCGGCTGGAGATCGAGGTCGTGCTGAAGAAAGGCGCGCATTTCGAGCTTGGCGGCATCACGGTCGGCGGGCGGGAAACCGTACGCGAGTTCGTTACGCATGTGACCCATGCCGAACCCGAGGCGACCAGCAATCAGGTCGTCCGGGCGGTTCATTGGGGTCATGGCACGGGCAATTTCCTCGGCCGTATCGACGTTGTGCGCGATGCGCAGAAGACCGACGCGGCGCAGGACTTCAAGGGCTTGCTGCTGGAAAAGGGCGCGAGCGTGAACGCCGTGCCGCAGCTCGAGATCTTTGCCGACGACGTAAAGTGCGCCCACGGCGCCAGCGTCGGCCAATTGGACGAGAATGCGCGCTTCTACATGGCGGCGCGCGGTGTCTCGCCGGAGCTCACAAAGCGCCTGCTCGCGCAGGCCTTCCTCGGCGATGCGCTGGTCAATCTCGACGACGAGGCTTTGCGCGACGAACTGATGGACGTTGCGCTCGCCAAGGTGGACCGGAACCTGTGAACGAGACGGCAACTCTGACGCGCAAAGCGGATTTCCCCGGCCTCGTAACGGGCGACGGCGCGCCGTGGCACTATCTCGACACGGCCGCGACGGCGCAAAAGCCGCATCCGGTGATCGATGCGATGAGCCATGCGCTCGGCCGCGATTATGCGACGGTGCATCGCGGGGTCTATGGTCGCTCGGCCCAGATGACGCTGGGGTACGAAGCCGCCCGCCGCCGGGTCGCAGACTTCATGGGCGCACGGAGCGAGAACGAAGTCGTGTTCGTGCGCGGCGCGACCGAGGCAATCAACCTCGTCGCCGCCAGCTGGGGCATGACGCAGATCGGCGAGGGCGACCGGATCGTCCTGTCCACATTGGAGCATCACTCCAACATCGTGCCCTGGCAGATGGTCGCCGAGCGGACCGGTGCGCAGATCGACGTCTGCCCGCTGACCGAGGACCACCGGATCGACCTTGGCGCGCTCGAGGCGCTGCTGACGCCGCGAACCAAACTGGTTTCTCTTGCGCACGTATCGAATGTTCTGGGTTCCATCCTTGATGCGCGCAAGGCGGCGGACCTTGCGCATTCGGTCGGCGCGAAGATCATGCTCGACGGCTGCCAGGCCGCGCCGCGGATGGCGCTCGACATGGCGGCGCTCGATTGCGATTTCTACGCCTGGTCGGGCCATAAACTCTACGGCCCCACGGGCATCGGCGTGCTGTGGGCGCGCGAGGAGATCCTCGATGCAATGCCCCCATGGCAGGGCGGCGGCGCGATGATCGACAAGGTCACATTCGACACAACCACCTATGCCCCGCCGCCGCAGCGTTTCGAGGCAGGCACGCCGATGATCACCGAGGCGATCGCATTGCATGCGGCGATCGACTATGTCGCCGGGATGGGTCCCGACAGGCTGTTTGCCCACGAGAGCGGCCTCGCGCGGCAATTGCGCGACGAACTCCGCAATCTCAATTCGGTGACGCTGTTCGGACCCGACGAGAGTGCCGGGATCGTCAGTTTTGCAATGGAGGGGGTTCATCCCCACGATCTCGGCACCATATTGGATGAAGAGAATGTCGCGATCCGTGCCGGACACCACTGCGCACAGCCTCTGATGGAGCACCTCGGCGTCCCCGCGACCGCGCGGGCAAGCTTCGGGCTCTACTCGGACGAAAGCGATATCGCCGCCCTGTTGCGCGGCATAGACCGTACCCAAAGGATCTTCGGATGAGCGAAGAAACGAACAACGACCAGGATTTCATTGCGGCTCCCTCGCCGGCTGATGCCGTTGTGGGCAAGCCGCCCGAAAAGCCGAAACGCGCACGCGTCGAGGATGCCGTCGATACGGAGGAGTCTCCCCGCGAAAGCATGGAGCGCAAGCGCGACTATCTCGAAGGTTTCCTGCAGAAGAAGCCGGAAAACGTGCCCGCAGGCGCGCCGGGCGGCGATCTTTACGAGGCCGTCGTTGCCGCGCTGAAAGAGATCTACGACCCCGAGATCCCGGTGAACATCTACGATCTGGGACTGATCTATGGCGTGGATGTGGACGACGAGAGCGACGTAACCGTCACCATGACGCTCACCACGCCGCATTGCCCGGTCGCGGAGACCATGCCGGGCGAGGTCGAACTACGCGCCGCCAGTGTGCCGGGCGTCCGCGATGCCGAGGTCAATCTCGTCTGGGATCCGCCCTGGGGCCCCGAAAAAATGACTGATGAGGCGCGCCTCGAACTGGGGATGCTCTGATGACCGAGACCACTACACGTCCGGCTCCCAAGGCCGCCGTCATCCTCACCGAGCGCGCCGAGCAGCGTGTCGCCGACCTGATGGCGAAAGCGCCCGAGGATGCCATCGGTGTGAAACTCTCGACTCCGCGCCGTGGCTGTTCGGGCCTCGCCTATTCGGTCGATTACGTCACCGAAGAGGCGAAGTTCGACGAGAAGATCGAAACCCCGGGCGGCATCTTCTACATCGACAGCGCAAGCGTGCTCTACCTGATCGGCAGCACGATGGACTGGGTTGAGGACGACTTCACCGCCGGCTTCGTGTTCGACAATCCCAATGCCAAAGGCGCCTGCGGCTGCGGCGAAAGCTTCATGGTCTAGATCGACCGGATATCGGCTACGATTGCACCCAGCCAGTAAGGCCTAGTCAGTCCTCGGCGAGAAAGTCGAGAAGCGCCTGCTCGTATTCGTCGACCTTGCCGTCCGCTTCGATCTTCGCCGCCAGCCAGGCCGATTCGTCGCCGGTGACTTCCTCGGCCTCGGCGACAAGCTCTTCGCGCGCCGGATCATAATCCTTTCGCCCGAAAACGACGCCGAAGGAGTTCGGTGCGGATTTCGCCATGCGGCCGAGAAAGCCGCCGACGCTGGAGGAGGTGTCGGCCATGAAGGCCTGCAACTCGCCGGCCCGCTCGCGGCTGATCTGCGCGTTCTCGGCGCTGTAGCCCTGCAGGTAATTCCCGACACCCTGCACGAACAGCCGCTTCCATTCCGGATCGTTGTCCGCGCCAAGCGTCGCATCTTTCAGGCGGATGAGCATGCTCGCCTCGTTCGGACCGACCGCAGCGGGTCGCTCGCTGGCCGGCGCAAAAATCGCGCGGCGCAGCAGCTTCGCTTCAGTCGCGTTGACATTGCCTGCTTCCAGCGCGCCGCCATCGCGGGTCGGACCTGTGCCTTCGATGACCGCCTTTTCCATCTGCTTCAGCGCATAGTCCTTAAGGGACTGCGCCACGTTCTGCGCCCGCTCGAACACGCGGACCAGCAGTTCCAGCTCGGCCATCGAGCCCAGCTGTCCGTCGGCATCGATCTGGCCCATCAGCCATTGCGCGTTCTCGGCATCGACATAGCCTGCCGGCGCTCGCTGGTTGATCACATATTCGCCTAGTGCCTCGACGAAGAAGTCGACCCATTCGGCGGGCTTGGTCGCCAGCTCGTGATTGAGCGCGAAAATCGCCTCGGCTTCGCCTTGCGAGATGCGCCCGTCCGGCCAAGCCTCGCGCCGCAATGCAAGCACGTCCGCGCCAGTAATCGCGCCGTCCGCGCCGATCTTCTTCGCCAATTCGCCGAAATGCACGCTCATTGCCTGCCCACTTCCCGTAAGTTTCACGTCGCGAGGAAGCTAGCGCGGTTTGCTTAAGACCGGGTTAGCGGCGCAGCGCCTTCACGCAGGCGGCGCGGTCCACGTCCAGCCCGTCGCTGGCCCGACGCGCGTCGACAAAGGTCGCGCTCGGCTCGCCGCGCGGTTCAAGGGGGTAGAGATAGATGTCGAGCACGCAGGCCGGGCCGACGAATTGCAGCTTGCGCGCATCGCCTTCCTTTACCGTCAGGCGGGGCGGGCCGAACAGATTGGCCAGTGCAGTCTCGTTCTTGCCGATCACGCCCTCCAGCCCAGGCAGGTTCATGACGCGGGGGGCGATGAAACCGCCGCTCGAAGGAGCGGTGACGATGTCCTGCGGCGGAGGCTCTGCTCGCGGCTGTTGCGTCGGTGCCGCGGGTCCGCTCGGCGTGGTCGCGCAGGCAGCGAGGAGTGGGAGGACGAGGAGGACGCTACTGCGCATGGTCGATCGGTTTCCGTGTGCTGCGGTGGACCAGATGCGTCGCACTCGCCGCGCCGATAATGGGCGCAAGAAGGTTGATGAAGGGTATTGCCAGCAGGCCGGCGACGACGCCGCCCAGCGCGAAACGGGTCAGGCCGCCGATCGGCTGGACTTCCACTGCGTCACGCCTGTGCCGTAGCCAGACCATGTCCTGCAACTCGCGGCCCAGCAGCAGGGCGTTGACGAACCAGAACACGATCGCAGGGCCGATGGCGGTGAACAGCAGCGCCACGGCGATGGGCGCGGCAAGCAGGTTGAACAGGATGACCCGGCCTGTGGCGCGCAGGCTGTTCAACAGCTCTTCACCGAACGGCACCTTGCGCGCCCCGGCGGCATGGGCGGGATAGTGCTTCGCCTCGACCGCATGAACGACTTCATCGGCGAAGAATTGCAACACGGCCAGCGCGACGATGCGGAACAGCAGCCACGCACCGATCACGAAGATGAGGATCGACAGAACGGCGTAGACCTCGCCGCTCAGGTTAATCCAGCGCGACAGCAGCCACGGCAGGGCCGCATTCAGCGCAAATGCCGCCGCCACGAAGATAGCCAGCGTCACCGCCAAGCTCTTGCCGAGCACGCGCAGGATGGCCGAATCGCCAAGCTGGCCGAGGGCGAGGGACAGGGCGCGGGGCAGCGAAATCATTGCCGTGCCGATTGGGCGGCGGCGGGCATCAAGTCAACGCCGCGCTTGGCCTTCCCCCGATGAACCGCTAACCGCGCCCGACATATCGAAAATCCAGACCACCGGAGTACCCATGACCCAGCCCCGTTACGACGTTATCGCCATCGGCAATGCGATCGTCGACGTGATGTCGCCCTGTAAAGACGATTTGATCGAGGACCTCGGCCTTGCCAAGGGGGGGATGACGCTGGTCGATACCGAGCGGGCAGAGGAACTGTATTCCGCCATGGGGCCGGCCAAGGAGATTTCCGGCGGTTCGGCTGCCAACACGCTCGCCGGGATGAGCGCGCTGGGCGCGCAATGCGCTTTCGTGGGCCAGGTGGCGAAGGACCAGCTGGGCGATGTGTTCAGCCACGATATCCGCGCCGTCGGCATCGATTTCGACACGCCTGCCCGCGACGAAGAGCCGCCGACTGCGCGCTGCCTCATCTTCGTGACTCCCGATGGCGAGCGGACGATGAACACCTTCCTCGGCGCGAGCCAGTTCCTGCCGCCCGAAGCGCTCGACGACGAGCTGATCGCCAGCGCCGGCATCCTCTACCTCGAAGGCTACCTTTGGGACCCCGAGGAACCGCGCAGCGCCATGCGCCACGCGATCGACGTTGCACGCAAGGCCGGGCGCAAGGTCGCCTTTACCGCCAGCGAAAGTTTCGTAATCGACCGCCACGGCGACGATTTCCGCGCGCTGATCGAGGAAGGGCAGATCGACATCCTGTTCGTCAACGAACACGAGCTCGCCTCGCTGACCGGCGAGAGCGATTTCGACGCCGGCCTCGCCGCGCTGGAGGGCAAGGTCCCGGTGATCGTTGCCACCCGCAGCGCCAAAGGAGCCGTAGCCATCGCCGACGGTACCCGCGCCGAAGTGGCTGCCGAGCCGGTCGAGAAGGTGGTCGACACCACCGGCGCAGGCGACCTCTTCGCTGCGGGCTTCCTCACCGGCCACGCGCGCGGCGAGGACCTCGAAACCTGCCTCCGCATGGGCGCAATCTGTGCGGCTGAGATCATCAGCCATTACGGCGCGCGGAGCGAAGCAGATCTGAAGGCACTGGTGAGCCAGAAGCTGGGCTAGGTCCGTTTTTCGACGTCACCCCGTGACGGCCTGGTGTGCGAAACGCAAGTTGACGAAACACATTACCGCGGCCCCCGGTATATTTATAAGGACGCATTCCGAAAATGCAAAAGCCCCGCTCGTTCGGCGGGGCTTTTTGCGTTGGGAGTGAGCATGATTTCAAAGAGCATCCCGATCATACCGTACTGGCTCACCTGTAGGAAAGAGCGGAAGGTGGCGTCCTTGAGATTGACCGCTATCCTACAAAAAGCAGCCAAAATCTGTCATTTCGCTTACGGCCCGATTGCTGACGTTCTGTGAACCTGCAAATGTCCTGAAAGCTTGATTTTATAGATCGGATTGGAATGCACCTACCTCCACCACAACCTGACGAACCGGAATGGCTTGTGACACAGAGGGCAAACAAAGCCGCTGAACGTCAGTTCGGATTGGCGTTTGCTCCGGCGCAGGCTGCATTGGGCGCTACTCTAGTCCCGTTGTTCTTCGTTGAACCCCGCTCGATTTCAACAAGCTTCCTCCTTCTCGGAGTTGCAGCCTATGGCGCTGCAATCTTTGCCTTCAGTTTCAGGATTGTCAGACCACGGACTACGGCAAAAACCGTGGGCCGCTACGTAGTGAACTATGTCGTAATAGCTTGGGGCGTATTTGCACTGTTCGCGCTTTTCGGCATGACAATCTCACTCTTTGTCTGATTTTTTCTGCATTACTCGGATGTCCGCTTTCCACCCACTTCCGGTTTATCCGTTCTATCTTCCCCGCAACCCAAGAGCGGCCCCAAAGCCGCTCGACACGCCTCACCCATGCTGCTCGCGCCGCACTTCCCTCTGGCCGATGTCGCGGCGGCAGAAGCCGTCCGGAAAGTCGATCGCGTCGACTGCGGCATAGGCGGCGCGCTGCGCTTCGGTCGCGCTTGCGCCGGTGGCCGTGACGTTGAGAACGCGGCCGCCGCTCGACACCAGCTTGCTGCCCTCCATCGCGGTGCCGGCGTGGAAGACCTTGGCACTGCCGGCCTCCGCCTGCCCCAGATCGATCGTCCCGCCTTTCTTCGGCGTGCCGGGATAGCCCTCTGCCGCCATCACGACGGTCAGCGCGAAATCGTCCGACAGCGCGGGCGTGGCGACCTCGGCCAGCGTGCCGCGCGCGCAGGCCTGCATCAGCTCGACGAGGTCGCTTTCCAGCCGCATCATCAGCACCTGGCATTCGGGATCGCCGAAGCGCGCATTGTATTCGATCAGTTGCGGGCCGTCCCTGGTCAGCATCAATCCGGCATAGAGCACGCCCGAATAGGGCGTGCCCTCGGCGGCCATGGTGCGCACTGTCGGCTCCACGATCTCGCGCATGACCTGCGCCTGAAGTTCATCGGTCAACACCGGGGCGGGGGAATATGCGCCCATACCGCCAGTGTTGGGGCCGCGATCGCCTTCGCCCACCCGCTTGTGGTCCTGCGCGGTGCCGATGGGGAGGATGGTCTCGCCGTCTGTCAGGGCGAAAAAGCTCGCCTCCTCGCCCATCAGGAACTGCTCGATCACGACCTCGCTGCCCGCGCTGCCGAACTTGCCGTCGAACATTTCGTTCAGCGCTTCCTGCGCTTCCTCATAGGTCTCGGCGATCACCACGCCCTTGCCCGCGGCCAGCCCGTCGGCCTTGAGCACGAAGGGCGGCTTGAACCGTTTCAGCGCGCCCCACGCCGCCTCCAGCGAGGTACAGCGCTCGTATCGCGCAGTGGGGATGTTTGCGCGCTGGCACAGCTCCTTGGTGAAACCCTTGCTGCCCTCGAGCTGCGCCGCCTGCTGCGAAGGGCCGAAGGTATCGATGCCCGCGGCGCGCAGCGAATCAGCGAGGCCGTCGACCAGCGGAGCCTCCGGGCCGATCACAACCAGGCCGATGTCGTTCTCTCGCGCGAAAGCGATGACTACCTCGTGGTCGGTGGCATCCAGCGTGACGCAGCTCGCCTCCTGTGCGATGCCGGGATTGCCCGGTGCCGCCCACAGCTTGTCGCACAGCGGCGATTGCGCCAGTTTCCAAGCCAGCGCATGTTCGCGCCCGCCCGACCCGAGCAACAGGATATTCATGGCTTCCGATTTCCCACCAGATACTGACGATGCGAACTTGGTAGCGAAGGGCCGCGCGGGCGACAACGCCGAGCCGCTGACGGTGAGCGAAATATCGAATGCGCTGAAGCGCACGGTGGAGGACCGCTTCGGCTTCGTGCGCCTGCGCGGCGAACTGTCGGGCGTGAAGCGCGCGGCGAGCGGGCATATGTATTGCGCGCTCAAGGATGAGAAGGCCGTGCTCGACGGGGTGATGTGGCGCGGCAATGCAGGCCGCTTGCCGTTCAATCCGGAAGACGGGCTGGAAGTGGTCGCGAGCGGGAAGCTGACGACCTATCCCGGCCGCTCCAAATACCAGATCGTGATCGAGCGCATGGAACTGGCGGGCGAGGGCGCGCTGCTGGCGCTGCTCGAGAAGACCCGCGCGCGATTGCAGGCGGAAGGGCTGTTCGACAGCGAGCGCAAGCAGGCGCTGCCCTTCCTGCCGCGCACCGTCGGCGTCGTGACCTCCCCCACCGGCGCGGTGATCCGCGACATCCTCCACCGGTTGGCGGACCGCTTTCCCAGCCGCGTGATCGTCTGGCCGGTGCTGGTGCAGGGGCAGGGCGCGGCGGAGCAGGTGGCAGGCGCGGTGCGCGGCTTTTCCGCTATGCCGGAAGACCATCCCGACCGTCCGGACCTCGTTATCGTTGCGCGTGGCGGCGGTTCGATCGAGGATCTGTGGAGCTTCAACGAGGAAGCGGTGGTCCGCGCCATCGCCGACTGCCCGATCCCCACGATCTGCGCGGTGGGGCATGAGACCGACACCACACTGGCCGACTATGCGGCCGACCGCCGCGCGCCGACGCCGACCGCCGCCGCCGAAATGGCGGTGCCGGTGCGCGCCGAGCTTGCCGCGGTGCTGGCGGATTTCGAGGCGCGCAAGAAACGTGCGATCCTGCGCCCGGTCCAGGTGGGCCGCGAGCGGCTGGAGGCGCGCGTGCAACGCCTGCCGAAGCGCGAGGCATTGCTACAACCGCAGGCACAAAAGCTCGACGATTTGGCCGCGCGATTGCAGCAGGGGCTGCGCGATCGCGCCACCAGGGGGCGGGAGCGGCTGGGCGAATTGCGGCTTTCGCCTGCCTTGGTGACAGGTCGGCTGCGCGAGGCGCGCGGGCGGCTCGATAGCATCCGCCTGGCGCGCACATTGATCGAACGGCCTTTATCGGAGCGGCGTGAGCGCCTCGCATCGCTGGTGCGACTTGCCGAGCAGTTGCACCCCGACCGGCCTCTGCAGCGCGGATATGTCCGCGTGATCGGGTCGAGCGGTACGGTGACCGACCGGGCGGAGGCTGCGAAGGAGGCGGCACTGACGCTCAAGTTCCGCGATGGCGAGTTGGAGGTAACGACCGGCAATGCACCGGTCGCGCCGAAACCGAAGCGAACGCCCTCTGCCACCGGAACACCGCCCAGGCAGGATGATTTGTTCGGTTAAGGTGGACCTGCTAGGATTTACGCCATGCTGATGAACAAGAATTCCTCGCCGTCGAACGGCGAAGCCAAACTGCAATACGGGCCGAGCGGGTTTCGCGTGCTGCGCCCCGGCCAGCACGTGATCTGCGCCATGAGCGGCGTGCCGATCCCGCTGGACGAATTGCGCTACTGGTCGGTGGAGCACCAAGAGCCTTATGCGAGTCCCCAGCTCGCCACCGAGCGGCTGAAGCCGTGAGTTTCGCACGGGTCGCGCCGTTAGTCCTGATTACTGCCGGTTGTGTATCGCAGCCAGATCCTTCGGAAAGCGTTCAGCCTGCAGGGCCGACGGAGGTCGTCCAGCCTGTTCGCACGCCGACTCCCGCACCTAGTCCGACCCCGTCCGAGCCGACCCGTCCGGCCACGTTCAGCTTCGATGGAGAACTGACGCAAGGCGGCTGGATCCGTGGCACTGCGCCGGGCGGCGCGACGAAATTGCAGCTCGGTGAGGAAGAGGTGGCATTCGATGACGAGGGTCGTTTCTTCGCCGCGTTCGACCGCGATGCGGGCGCCTCGGCAGAACTCGTCGCGACGCTGGCGGATGGCCGCACGATCCGCAGTCCGCTCACCATCGCTCCGCGCGACTGGAATATCGAGCGCGTGAATGTCGCGCGACGAGCCGGGGGCGCTTCGGAAAGCTTCATGCAGCGCCGCCGCCCGGAACTCGCCGCGATCTGGGATGCCCGACAGGAGCGTACCGGTGCCGAAGGTTGGCGGCAGGATTTTATCTGGCCGGTCAGCGGGCGCATTCCGGGCCGCTTCGGATCGCAGCGCATCTACCGCGGCGAGCCGGGGAGCTATCACTCGGGCCTCGATATCGCGGGCGGCGCAGGCACGACCTATGTCGCCCCGGCGGACGGCATAGTAACGCTAGCCGAGCGCGATTTCAGTCTCGAGGGTCAGCTGCTCATCATCGATCATGGACAGGGCCTCAACAGCGCCTTCCTCCATTCTTCGGAGCTGCTCGTGCGCGATGGCCAGGCTGTAAAGCAGGGCCAGCCGCTCGGCCGCATCGGAGCCTCGGGTCGCGCCACAGGGCCGCATCTCCACTGGAGCATCAAGTGGAAGAATGCGCGGCTCGACCCGCTGCTCTTCCTCGGGCCGATGCCCTGATCCGAACTGCGGCTGCCCGATGACGGACGCTTTCTGACATGCGCCCCGTACGGCTCGCGCTCGCGCTGCTGGTTGTGGCAGCACTTGCGCCTGGCACCTTCGTGCACTCGCCGCCCAAACCGAAGGTGCGCAACCCCACGGTGGCCATCGCGCCCCTGACAATCGAGCAGGGCCGTTTCGGGCCGCTGGTGCTCGACGGGGGCTGGACCCTGCATGGCTTTCGCAACATGTTCGGCGGCTATTCCGCGCTCGTTTCCCTGCCCGACGACAGGCTCATGGCAGCCAGCGATACCGGCCGCCGCCTTATCTTCAGCCGTCCGGATCGAAGAGGGCCCTCTCCGGATCTGCTTTGGTTCGGGACGGCGAGCGATACCGACAAGATCCTGGCGGACCTCGAATCGCTTACGCGTGATCCTGAAAGCGGGACCTTTTGGGGCGCATACGAGGGCACGAACTCCATTCGCCGGTTCGGACCGGAGCTGGATGTTCAGGGGACTGTCGAACCGGCACTAATTGCTAATTGGGGCGACAATACCGGTGCAGAGGCGTTCGTCCGTTTGAGCGACGGTCGCTTCCTGGCGATCGAGGAAGACCCGGAAAGCTGGGGTGACGAGATCCACCGAGCAGTGGTCTTCGAGGACGATCCGGTGGCCGGGGCGAGCGGCGCGCCGCTCCGCGTGATCGTACCGGACGGATATAGCCCGGTCGATATGGCGGTACTCGACGAGAACCGTATTCTCGTGCTGTTGAGGCGACTGGTTTTTGCGATCCCGCCCGCATTCGATACGGCCTTCGCGATCCTCGACACGGACGAGATTGCCCCCGGAAACACCGTCGAACTACGACTTATTGCCGAAACCGGAGACGATATTCCCAAGGAGAACTACGAAGGCCTAGCCGTGACCGAAAATTCTGAGGGCCGGCACATTTGGATCATTTCGGACGATAATATGATGCGTTACCAGCGCACCCTTCTGCTCCGCTTTCGCTGGGACGAACCGGAGAGGTTCCCACAACAAAAAGCGCGCAAGTGACCCCGCGCGCCCTTTCGTCTGCTCGTCAGGAGTAGCGCCGCAGCGCTCGTCCTTAAGCGGCTTCGGCGTTCGCCTTCTTCAGCTCGCGCTTCACCTTGAGCGCGTTGGCCGAAAGCTTCTCGTCCTTGGTCTTCAGCAGCCAGTTGTCAAGGCCACCATTGTGTTCGACCGAGCGCAAGCCCTGGGTCGAGACGCGGAACTTGAAGCTGCGATCGAGCTTTTCGCTCATCAGCGTGACGTTCTGCAGGTTCGGCAGGAAGACCTTCTTGGTCTTGTTGTTGGCGTGGCTCACATTGTGGCCGACCTGGCGACCCTTGCCGGTGAGTTCGCAAATGCGCGACATGATACGTCTCTCGTTCGATTCGAATGGTTGGGCGCGTTCCCTTGCCCGCGCGAGGCGGATGCGGGGTTCGTTTATCCCGGAAAGCGGCGCGCATAGCGGCGGGGGTGCGAATCGTCAAGCACGTTGCGCCGCCCTTACGCGGGGGCTAGCGAGGCCTCGATATGCCCGCCTGGACCCTCCCGCAACCCATGCAACGCGCGCTCGAACTGGCCGAAGCCAGCGCGGCGGCGGGCGAGGTGCCGGTGGGGGCGGTTGTGACGCGCCATGGCGAGGTAATCGCAGAGGCGCACAACGCGCCGCGCCAGACGCACGACCCCACCGCCCACGCGGAAATCCTCGCCATCCGCCGCGCCGCAGAGGCACTGGGCGACGAACGCCTGACCGACTGCGATTTGTGGGTTACGCTGGAGCCCTGCGCCATGTGCGCCGGCGCCATCGTCCATGCGCGCATCGCAAAGCTCTACTACGCCGCAAGCGACCCGAAGGGCGGCGCAGTCGAGCACGGAGCGCGAGTTTTCGAACAGAAGCAGTGCCTTCACAGGCCTGAAGTCTACTCCAGCATGGGAGAGGCGCGCGCAGCGGAGCTGATGCGCGAGTTTTTTAGGGCGCGGCGCTGAGCGAGGGCCCACGGAGGGCGACCGATATATTTGGGTTTGGTGAGGGGGATCTCACAAACCCCGCCAGATTTTCACCCGCACCGCATCTCGCGCGCCGAATCGTGCCCGGTCGCAAGTCTTGGGCATGAAGCGCTTGTCGTAGCAGAGGCGCAGTTCCTGCAGCCAGCCGCGGGAATTGAGCTTCACGCCTACTGCCGCGCGGGTCCAGCCGGGGTTTGCGTCGACGAAGCGTGTGCGGATCGTGCTGGCCTTCAGGTCGTCCTCGCGGCTGATGCGGTCGAAGTCCGGCCAGCGCAGGCCGTTCCACAGAATGCGGGTCACCTTGAAATAGGTCGCCGGGCGGCGCGTCATGCAGCTGCCGTGCTTCGCCCATTGCCGGGCGAGCAGGCTGGCGGAGGGCGAGAGGCACATGTTCGGGCGCAAATCTCGCGCGGTCAGCAGTCGCTGCGATCCGCACCATTGCGGCCATGTCCGTCCGCTCTCCGGCCACAATCCGTGCACCACCATGCCGAAGCGGCCCGCGCGGTGCGAGCATTGGCGGGCATGGCGCGCCTGCCCCTCGCGGCCCTTGCAGAACTCCGGACTCCATCTGACCGCCAGCGTGTAGCCGGTCACCGGCAGTCTGCGCGGCGGAGCATCCGGCGTAATTGCGGGGACGCTAAGTTGAGCGGGAAGACGGCACTGGTAGGATTGAGCAAGCGCCGGGCTGGCGATACTGCCCAGACCCAGCGCAGCAATTGCAGCGCGGGCGAGGCTAGACCTGATCGGAAACCTGCCCGTCATCCTTGCCGAACCATGCCCTAGCATCCGCTCTGAACAGGAAAGACACGGCGATGGCCGCGCTCGCCACGGCAGCGATGTCGGCGATGAGGCCGAGACCCATGGCAGTATTGGCGATCCGCATGCCAACCGAATAGGTGGCATAGGCGATCAGGAGGGCCAGCACCCAACGGGCAGCGCCAAGGCGCGAGAGCACGATGGCGGCCCAGAAGATCAGCGCCAGCACGAGGAACATCGCCACCGAGGAGAACAGCAGAACAAGACCCATACCCCGCGAACTTGCGCCGGATTCGTCGATGACAGCGTCGGTATAGGTAGACATGTCCGACCAGCCGAGCGCCGTCGACACGATGCTGAGCACGACCGCGAGGAAGTACCACCCCTCGAACCGGCTGATCGACCTTGGCTTCAATGTTCTCTCCCCACCCGTCCATCTGGGGAATGGCCGATTACTTGTTTAGCGTAAAGATGGCACAACACAGTGTCACACAAGCTGGAGGTGTCATTCGCTGGCGGCAGCGTCGCCTTCGAGCCAGGCGCGGGCATCCGCACGGAAGAGCATGACGATAGCGACGACCTGCAGCAGCGTCACCACGAGGCCGAGCACTGCCGGCAAGTTGAATCCATCGCTGAAGCTGAAATTGCCGAAGAACAGGCCGATCGCAACCAGGGCGACTAGCAGCCACTTGGCGATGTTACTGGCGCGGTGCGCGATGAAATACCACAGCACCAGCGGTATCAGCAGGCTGGTGAGCACCACTCCGATGACGATCGGCCCGCCACCGATTTGCGCAAGCGCGGGATCGGCCTCGACCTCTTCGACCAGCGTTGAATAGGCAAGCACGGCATTCATCAGGGCCAGCACGAGCGACGCCAGAAACAGGCGATCGAACAGGACTATGGATTGGGGGCGCACCCGGTCTCTCCCGCATGATTTGCGTTACTGGACGGCAGATGCCGCGTAATCAGAGCGGCGTAAAGTCCAGTCCGATATCGGCGGCGGGCGCGCTTTGTGTGAGGCGGCCGACGGAGACGTAGTCCACGCCTGTTGCCGCTTTTGCCTTGATGGTGTCGAGGTTGATCCCGCCGCTCGCCTCGGTCGGCACGCGGCCTGCTACCAGCGCGACCGCTTCTCGCAAGGCCGGCGGCTCCATATTGTCGAGCAGCAGGCGGGTGGCACCGGCTTCGAGCGCGGGTTCGATCTGGTCGATCCGGTCGACCTCGCAGATTATATCCTTTACGCCAGCCTCGACCGCGCGGCGGACGGCTTCGCCCACGCTGCCGGCGACAAGCACGTGATTGTCCTTGATCATCGCGGCATCCCACAGGCCCATGCGGTGATTAGCGCCGCCACCCATGCGCACGGCGTATTTCTCGAGATGTCGCAGGCCGGGGATGGTCTTGCGTGTGTCGAGCAGAGTGCAGTCGGGATTGTCCATCGCGGTGACATATTGGGCGACCATGGTCGCGATGCCGGAGAGGTGCTGCACCGTGTTGAGCGCAGCCCGCTCGGCGGTAAGCATGGCGCGGGCATTGCCTTCCAGTCGCATGAGATCGGTGCCTGCGGATACGCTAGCCCCTTCCTCGACAAGAATATCGATCCGAATGTCCGCATCGAGCGCGCGGAAGAACGCCTCGGCCACCAATAGCCCCGCGACATAAATCGCATCGCGCGTGTCCATCACGCCCGCGAAGCGCGCGTCGGCGGGGATCACGCTTTCACTTGTAACGTCCACCCCGCCGCCGGGCAGGCCCTCGCCCAAATCTTCGGCCAGCGTATCGCGGACGAATTGGTCGAGATCGAAGCCTGCGAGTCTAAACAAAAGAAATTCTCCGTTCGTGCTGAGCCTGTCGAAGCACCGTTCTTACTTCCGATGCTGGTATCGAAAAGAAGGGCGGCCCTTCGACAAGCTCAGGGCAAACGGACTCATCCAAGGTTTTTAGTGGACGAACCTAGCAACGACATCCCTGTAGGAACGGCTCACCTTCACCTCCGCGCCGGAATCCAGCACAAGGAAGCATTCGCCGTTGGTATGCGGCTTCACCTGGCGTACCTGGTCGAGATTCACGATGGTGGACCGGTGTACGCGCTGGAACTTGCGCGGGTCGAGGCGGCGCTCGAGATCCTTCATCGTTTCGCGCAGGATCAGCGAATTGTCGCCGGTGTAGATGCACATATAGTCGCCCGCGGCCTCGATATGCTCGATCGTGTCGGTCTCGACGCGGAAGATCTGGCCGCGATCCTTTACGTTGATCAGCTTCTCGTACCGACCGGCGGTCTCGGCATCTTCGCCGGACGCCAGTTCCTCGGCCGCTTCGGGCGCAACTTCGGAGAGGACGTTCTTGAGCCGCTCGACATCGTCGGTGCTCTTCTTTTCGGCGAGGCGCTGGCGGACGCGCTCGATCGTATCGGCCAGCTTGTCTTCGTCCACCGGCTTCATCAGGTAATTGACCGCGTTCGCCTCGAAGGCGCGGATTGCGTGTTCCTGGAACGCGGTGACGAAAACGAACAGCGGCGGGTCGATTTCCATGACGCCCTGGACGACGGAAAAACCGTCGAAACCGGGCATCTGGATGTCGAGGAAGACGAGGTCGGGCTTCTGCGTCTTGATCGCGCGGATCGCCTCGCGTCCGTTCTGGCAGGTTTCGATGATCTCGACGTCCTCGAACGCTTCGAGGCGCAGTTGGAGACCCTGGATGGCGAGCTTTTCGTCGTCGACGAGGATAGTGCGAATAGTCATGTCGTTTGCGGTGCTTTCCGGGGAGGTTGCAGCGGTTCAACGGGTGAGGGGCCCGCGGGTTTCTGGGATGCTGCGGTTTGGGGGGCGGATTGTGGCGCTGAGGTTAGCGCGGCCGGCTCCTCGTCCGATCCCAGGGGCAGTTCGATGAGAACCGAAAAGCCCCCGCTTTCGGGCGAGCGAATTTCGAAGCGATGTTCTTCGCCATAGGCCTGGGCGAGGCGGTCGCGGATGTTGGTGAGGCCCACGCCGGTCGAATCGCGGCGCGCGCGGCTGGGGCGTACGGCGGGGAGCCCGTCCTCGACGTTCTGCGCATTCATGCCGGGACCGGTATCGGACACGGTCACGCGCAGGCGCGGGCCGACGACTTGCGCCATCACTGCGATCTCGGCCCCTTCCTCCTGCGGGCTGACGGCATATTTGATCGCGTTCTCGACCAGCGGCTGCAGCAGCATGGCGGGGAGAGTGGCCTTGGCGGCCTCCTCCTCGATGCGGAAATCGGTGCGGAGCCGCTCTTCGAAGCGCATGCGTTCGATATCGAGATAGAGCTTCAGCGTCTCCACCTCCTGCGCCACCGTCACCTTGCCGCCGGGCTGCGTGACCAGCGTATGGCGCAGGAAGCTGGACAGGCGCGTGAGCATCGCATTGGCCGTCTCGGTCTGCTTCAGCAGCACCAGAGTACTGATCGAATTCAGCGTGTTGAACAGGAAGTGCGGATTGAGCTGGTAGCGCAGCATGGCGAGCTGCGCGCTCGTGGCCTGCGCTTCCAGCCGCTCCAGCCGGTCTGCCTGTTCCTCCACTTGGAGGAAAAAATTGATCGCGTAATAAAGCGCCGACCACGCGCCGAGCAGAGTGAGGTCGAAGAAAAAGATGCCGACGAAGAGGCTGGCGAAATTGCCCGTATTGGCGCCGCCTGCCACCTCCAGCACCCAGCTGTCGATGAAGGCATAGACGCCGGTCGCGCCGCCTAGCACGACAGCGGTGACACCCCAGGTCACCAGTGGTTTCTGCTTGATCAGCTGGCTGTAGACGACGGCGAGGATCAGGCTGATCGAAAAGCCTGTGATCGTCGCGATCAGGATGATGACGAGCCGGTCGGCCGGCTGGCCATTGGCGAGCGCGGACATTGCGCGCAGCATCGTCGCCCCGCCCCAGCCGGCCAGCTGGAGGTTCCAGAACGCCTGGTTCTTGTTGGCGAAGAACGGCGTCGGACGGATGGGCAACACGGCCATTGCCCTGCTCCCTAGCCCAATTGCGACGAACTGCGCCAGCCGCTACACTGCTTGCAACAGGCAAAGCGAGAGAGGCATGCGATGGGCATTCAGGAAAACATAGGCCATTCGGTCGCGGAACGCGCGAAATTCCGCGAGATGAAGGAAGGCACCAAGGAAGACTGGAACCTGATTGCAGGCGAATACCGCGCCTTTGCGAAGGGCTTGCCCGATCGCGTGCTCGACCATCTGAAGCTGCTCGACGGCGATTTCGGCGGCTTCCCGGTCTGCCGGCTGGAGCATTCGCTGCAGACCGCGACTCGCGCGCATCGCGACGGTCGCGGCGAGCAATATGTGGTGATGGCGCTGCTGCACGATATCGGCGACACGCTGGGCAGCTACAACCATCCCGAGGTTGCGGCCTCGATCATCAAGCCCTTCGTGAGCGAGGAGATCCACTGGATCTGCCAGAACCACGGCGCCTTCCAGGGATATTACTACTTCCATTTCCTGGGCATGGACCAGAACGCGCGCGACCAGTTCAAGGACAATCCGCATTACGAGGCGTGCCGCGAATTCTGCGAAAAATACGACCAGGCGGCGTTCGACCCGGATTACGACAGCGAACCGCTGGAATTCTTCGAACCGATGGTGCGCCGGGTGATGGCACGCCCGCTGGCCTCCGCCTATGCCAAGGCGCTCGACGAGTAGTTCCTAGGCCTCGCTGTCGAGCGCGTCCTGCAGGCGTGCTGCGGGGACCAGCCCTTCGATCGCCTCGTCGCCTGCGATCCAGCTCGGCGTGCCGCTGAACCCGAGCGTGCGGGCCAGGCCCATGTTTCGCGCGAGTTCGGCAGTCGCCTCTTCCGACGCTGCAAAGCGCTGCGCCGCCTCCATGTCGAGCTGCGCGATCCGCCCGGCCTGCGCGATCGTCGCTTCACTCGGCGGGCCGAGTTCGAACATGGCGTGGTAAAACGCAGGGTACTTGCCCTGTCGCGCCGCGGCGAGGGCCATGCGCGCCGCCTGCTCGCTGCCGTCGAAGATCGGCCATTCGCGCACCACGACCTTGAGGTCGGGATCGGCAGCGATCATTGCGTCGATTTGCGCGATGGACTGGCGGCAATAGGTGCAGCCGTAGTCGGTAAACTTGACCAGCACCTTCGACCCGTCCGGATTGCCGAGCACCGCGCCAGGGAAGGCTTCCCGCACGCTGTCGTCCACCTGCGCCAGCCGATCACTCGCCTGCCCCCGCTGATAGGCTTCCGCCATCTCGGGCAAAATGTCGGGATTGGACACGAGGTATTCGCGCGTCTGCCCGTTGCCGAGCCCGCTTGCCGACCAGATCGCGGCGCCCAGGAAGCCGAAGACAAGCGCCAGCAGCGCAGTGACGAGGTTGCGTTTCATGTCGCCTGCGACCCTAACGCCGTCCGTCGCAATTGCGACCCTTTTCCATTTCGCATTGTCGTTCCAGCAGGGCCCGGGCCTGCATGCCGATATCCTGCGCGCGCAGCCAGTCTGGCGAACCGTGGGGCAGCGCCGCCTCGGCAAATTGCGCGCTGCGCATGGCGAGGCCGTACTGCCCGCTCATCACCTGCTGCTCCGCGCTCGCAAGGCGGGCGCGCGGCATGTCGCCGCGTTCGGCATAAACCACGCCAAGCTGGTACCACGCGAAGGGATTGTAGCGGTCGCGGCCCACGGCAGCGCGCAACACTTTCTCGGCCTCTTCGAAATTAACCCGGTCCTCGGTCGCGATCAGCGCGTGGCCCAGCATGCTGGCGATCAGCGGCTGCGAATTGGTGAGAGTTGTCGCGCGGCGAAGCGGATCGAGCGCTTCGGTAGGCCTCCCCGATTCGAGCAGCACCTGACCCTTCAGCTCGAGGAAATACGGATCTTCCGGGTCCTTCGCCAGCAGCGCATCCGCGGTTTCCAGTGCGCGATCGACGCGGGCGTTCTTGTGGTAGGCATAGGCCCGGGCGTAGAGCGCGGGGATGGTGTTCGTCGTTTCGGGATAGTCGCGCAGCGTCTCGTTCGGCTTGGCGATGTAGCCGGTGAGCTTGGCCTTCACCCGCTCGAACCTGGCCTGTTGCGCAGCATTGCGCGGCGCATCCCAGGCCGGGTCTTTTTCGTAGACCTCGGTCAGCGTGCGGATGCGATCGCCGGAAAGCGGGTGGGTGCGGTAGAAGCCTGCCTCGTCGGACTGGCTGTAGCCATAGCGGAATTCACGGTTGAGCAGCTTGCCGAAAAAGGTCAGCGAACCGCGGCCGGAAATTCCCGCTTCGGAAAGATATTCCGCACCAGCCAGGTCGGCGGAGGCTTCTTGCGTGCGGGTGAAGGCGAGGAACTTGCCCATCGCCGCCTGCTGGCCGAGCGCCATGATCCCCGCCGCAGCTTCACCCGCGCCTGCCAAGGCCGCGCCAATGCCGGCCAGCACGGAGAGCAGCGAGATTTTCGACGCCGTGCCGATACCTTCGCTGTAGCGAATGATATGCCCGCCGGTGATGTGGCCGAGTTCGTGCGCAATCACGCCCTGGACTTCTCCGGCGCTGTCGGCGGCCTCGATCAGGCCGCTATGTATATAGACTGCCTGCCCGCCCGCAACGAAGGCGTTGATGGAGGGATCATTGACCAGAATGATGTCGACATTCGCCGGCTCCAGCCCGGCGGCTTCGATCAGCGGTTCGGATATTTCGTCGAGGAATTGCTCGGTCTCCGCATCGCGCAGAACGCTTTGTGCGGCGACCGGCTGTGCGGCCAGCATGGCGGCGGCAAGAACGGCGAGCAGGCGGGCGAGAAAGCGCATCATGCCGTGCTAAGGCTTCGCGGCCTGAACCGGAACTGAAACGTCGGTAACCCGGCGCAGGAATTGCGTCACACGGTCGAACACCTGAGGGTCTCGCCGCCATGGACTGGTGAGCGCGAGCAGAGGCGCGTTGTGCGAGGCATCGGGTAGGTACAGTGTGTCGACTTGCGAGCCAGCCTCGTCCAGACCGCGCGCCAGTGCCTGCGAATTGCGGATCTTTACGACCGTGTCGGCTTCGCCATGGACCAGCAGCATTGGCGGCGCATTAGCGAGGGGTTGATTGACCGGCTGGCTTTCCGGTCCGGCACCCACGCTTTCGAAGGCGGCCTTGCTGCGATCGGTGTCGAACGGGTGGAAATCGTAGGGCCCGGACAGGCCCACCACGCCCCGAATTGCGTCCATCGGGACTCCGGCATCGTCGAGCCATTGCTTATCCAGCGCGACCTGCACCGCATTGTAGGCTCCAGCGGAATGGCCGGACAGAACGATATGGTCGGGATTGCCGCCGAATTGCGCGATATTGGCACGCGTCCATGCAATGACCGACGCGGTATCCTGCAGCATCGCGGGATAACGGCCAGCTTCGTTCAAGCGATAACCGCCGAGAACCACGACATAGCCTTCCGGCGCGATATTGCGCGCGATGAAGCCGTAATCGTCGGGGTCGCCATGCGCCCATGCACCGCCGTGATAGAAGATGAATACGGGCAGCGGGCCGGATGCCGTTTCATCGCGATAGACGCGCAGCTTCTGCTCGGGATTGTCGCCATAGCGCGCGGTTTCGACCAGTTCGACTTCGTTCGAGGGACCGGCAATCCGGTCGACCGTGTCGAGGACGGCAGGGCCATTCGCACGCACCGCCAGCCACAGGCCAATCCCCAGCAGCACGAATATGCCGACCAGCACTGCGACTATCTTCAGCATGCGTTTCACTTCGCTTTCGGGTCCGTTTCCTTGATCGTATCGACAATCGCGCGCGTTTCCTGATCGCCGAGCAGGCCGATCGAGGCGAGAAATTCGTGCCCGGTCTCATAGCTGTCGCCCAGCCACAGCGGGATGTTAGCCGCTTCGATCGCGGCCTTGGCGGCGGTTTCTTCGGGGCTCATGGCTTCGCCGACCTTGCGAATGAAAATAGCGCGGATGCGGCCGGGATTATCGACCGCGATGGCGCCGAATGCAGTCAGATCGCCCTGGCTGTCGTCGCCGATCATGGCGAACTTGAGATCTGGATAGGTCGCGAGAATGCCCTCGATAGCGGCGCGCTTGTGGGCACCGTGGCTGCCCGATCCGAACGTGTCGCGGTTGAGGCCCCAGTCGCGCAGCATGATGGGGCCAAGCGGCAGTCCGCGGCTTCGGATATAGGTAACGAGGTAGCTGAAGAGGTTCCACGGGCTTGAAGAAACGTAGAAGAACGGCCGGTCGCTTGCTCTCAGATGCTCGCCCGCATGACCCTGCCCTTCGGATAGGGGCTCACCGCCACCGAGTGCGTTGTAGAAAACATCCGCACCCGGCACGAGAATGCGCTCTTCCGGCATCTGCAGCAACACGCGCCGCCAGTTGCGCAGCACCGCTCGGAAATCGCCGGTAATGCCGGTTTCGATGATTGTATCGTCGATGTCGGAAATGACACCGAGGCCGGTGGTCCGGCCGGGAGCCAAGACATGTCCGTCCACGCAATGTTCGCCCTCGCCATTGCTCCAGTGGAAGACGACAGTTTCCCATTCCGGCGTGTCGGCCAGCGGCCAGTCGCCGTCGAGCGTAATGTCGAAGCGAACGAAACCTTCCTTGTCGGTCAGCCCCTGATGCCGCCGGTTTTCGCCGGAGGGACTGACGATCTCCAGCTGGACCGGCAGTTCGGGCACCTCGTGGCTGGCGAATTGCGCCAGCATGGTTTTTGCGGCGCGCCATTTGCTGCGCTTCTCGAAGGCGCCCACACGCGAGCGCAGGGCGCGGCCCGTGATGAACAGGCGGGTTTCGTTGCGATAGCCGAAATAGGGCTGGATACGAACCGGAGCGGTCGGGCGAAAGGGCATCGCCGCCGGAGCTAGCGAAGCGCGGGCCCCCTAAGCAACTGCAAAGTTGGAATGCGTAAGCCGCGTCAGCCGAGCAGCTTGCGTGCGGCGCGCTCCAGCGCCGGGATATCCTCGGGCAATTCGCCCAGCACAACCAGCTCGCCCGAAGGTGTCCGGCGAACCATGACCAGCGCGAATTCCGGACCGTGTTCGTCGAGATCGGCCAGCGCCAGTTCGTCGAGCTTGCGCAGCTTGCGTGCCAGCGCGGGCTTGATCGCCTTGTGGTCGTCGACCTGCTTGCCCTGCTCTTCCTTGCGCGCCCGGCGCTCGGCCTGGACGACGCCCTTGAGCCCGCCCTCGGCTTCGTGGAGGAAGGCTGCCAGCGCACCGCGCTCGACGTTGAGGCGATGGGCGTGGGACAAGACGGCGGCATATTCGGTAAGGCGCGTCTTGTCGTAATCCGCGCCGAAGACCAGCTTGACCACCGGCGTCATCGGCGCCCGGTCCTGAACGGTCAGGCCGTTGTCCGAAAGCAGGTCTTCGAAGCCGTCGGGATCGTCCTGCGATTCGAGGCTGAAGTCGTAAGCCAGCGCGACCGCGGCATAGAGCGCCTTGCGGCTGCGATCCTCGGTATTCTGTGCAGCCTGCGCCTGCTCCCGCGCTGCGGCGAGGCAATCGTAGAGGCCTTCCGGCGCATCTTCGGGATCGACCACGACGGCCGGCCGGTAGTCCGGTTCGCTTGGGACCGAGTCGGTTTCGGGCTCCGCCTCGACCGCCGTTTCCGGTTCGAGTTCCGGCACCATTTCGGCGACCGGTTCGGGCTCGGGTGTTTCTTCGGGCGCGAGTTCCGGTTCGAAGGCTTCGACCGCCTCGTCCGCGCCATCCCAATCCGCCCATTCGGATGTTTCGTCCGCCTCGGCTTCGTCCTCCACCGGCGGCGTATAGGCTTCGGGCATAACAAAAGCCGCATCGGGCTCTTCCCCTTCGTAGCCTTGCGGTACGGCAGGCGCGGCTTCGCTGGCCGAAAGGTCGACGGCCTTCTTCCTCCGCTCTCCACGGCTGACGAGCGACATCAGGCTGCTCGAGGCTTCCTCGTCGTCGAGCGGATCGACCAGATCGTCCACATCGTCGGCTTCGGGATCTTCGTCCCAGTCGGGCAGGCCGTAATCGGCCGCCGTCTTTATGCTGTTGTCGAAATCGTCGAACCCGCCGCCATCGTCGACATAGTCGGTGTCGTCCTGGCCGGGGTGCGCGCCGATCGGATTGCCGAGCGCGTCGATCCGACTCGAGCCGATGTCCTGCTCGCTAGTGGCGCTTGCTCCGAAGGCGGGCAGGGGCAGGGCGTCTTCGCTTTCTTCCACGACCATCTCCGCGCTGCCGAGGTCGAGAATGTCGTCGCTCACGTCCTCGCCCTCAACCGCTTCTTCAGCACCATCGGCGGCTGTCAGGGTCTCGGCTGTTTCGAGCGTATCCGGCTCGGCGGAGCTGGCCGCTTCTTCCTCGTGTTCGCCCAGCGACTGCCCGATTTCGAGCAGCAGCTCGTCCGCCGTCGACTGGTCGGCCATCTCTTTCCAGTTGATGACGCCGTAGATGAAATCGATCGTCTCGTTGTCGCTCGAGTAGGGCAGCAAAATCCCGCGATAGAGCACTGTCGAACCGCGATCGTTGACAAATTCCGCTTCGAATCCGATCGGCGCCTGGTTGGCGAGGATCTGCATGTAGTGGTCGGTGATGCGGCTGAGCACGGAGCGGCTCGGCACATCCGACAGGCGGATGATCAGCTCGTCATGGCCGCACTCGTCGGCCAGATCCGCGCCGACATATTGCACGGCCGGGTCCTCGATCCCGTCGGTGAAGTCGAGCAGCACGGAATAGGGGCCGAAGTCGTCGAGCCGGTCGGGCTCGAGATCGTCGATGTCGGGATAGTTGCGATCGCCGAGCAGGCTGGCCCAGTGGTTGTAGGCGCGCACCTGCATGCGCCGCTCGTCCTGACCGACGGGAGACGGCGGGGGCTGGATATCGGCATCGTCCTCGTCGACATAGTCGTCGACCGGATCGTCCGGTTCATGCGCGCCGAAATAGCCGCCTAGCCTGTCCATGGTTTCCTACGCCCCCGAAGAGTTGTGCTCGTTCGCAGGGGGGTATGAAGGGTGCGTGGTAAACATATGGTTAAATACGTTTACCAACCTTTGCCGCGCCAGCAGCGTGTGGCGTTACAGCATGTAGCGCATGCGGATCGTCAGCTTCTCGTTCGCGGCACCGACCGGGAAGACCGCATCCTCGAAGCTGGGCGGCCCCATGCGGACCTTCGCATCGCGCGAGAAACCGAACCCTTCTTTCGGCATCATGCCGAGCGCGCGGTCGGCCTTGCCGTTGCCGTTCTCGTCATGCAGCAGCGCGATGGCATAGCGGCCCGGTTTCACGTCGGAGAAGGTGAAGGTGACGGTCCCCTCGCGCGCATCCGCAGTGGTGGCGTAGGCACCCGGAACGCCGCGACATTTTGGGAACTTGCTCTCGTCCTTCGTCATGCAGGCGCGCACGACCCCTTCGGCATTGCGCAGGTCGGTGACGGTCACCGTGACCTTGGCCTGGTCGATATGCGGCGATGTGCCGGCCAGCACCAAGCCAAAGGGCAGAGCCAGCAGGGCGATGGCTTTCGTTCTAGGTCCGCGCTTCATATGCGTGCGCTCAGGCCGCGGTCGGTTCCGCACAGCCGGTCCCAGAAGCGAAAATAGAGGCCGTAATTGCATTTGTATTCTTCGTGGTGACGCTGGTGGTGGCTGGCGGTTATCAGCCACCCGCCTAACCGCGAATGAACCAGCCGGCGGGGGAACATCTCCCAACCCATGTGATTGGTGACGCCCATCACCGTCATCACCAGCAGGACGACGCCCAGCATGGCGACATGGATCGGGATCACGAAGACGAGCAGGGGGATGACGATCGCCCCGGTCAGCGCTTCCCACGGATGGAAGCTCATCGCCGCCCAGGCCGTCGGCGGGCGGCTGGCATGGTGGACGGCATGGGCGATGCGGAACAGGCGCGGCTCGTGCATCCAGCGGTGGGTCCAGTAAAACCAGGTGTCGTGCGCGAACAGGTAGAGCAGTGGAGCGAGGGCGAGGTACCATAGCGGATAGTCGTTCCAGCCGGTGTAGATCTGTGTCCAGCCGCGTTCCTGCCAGCCCCAGGCGACCACGCCTGCCGGAATTCCGTAGATCGCCGCCGACGCGAGCGACCAGCCGATTTCTCGCCTGATCTGCGGGCCGAGCTTTGCATGATAGCCGGGCTTCACACGCCCGGTGATCGCCGCGAACAGCCCGCTCGTCGCGGCATAGCGCGCGGCGACGATCAGCGTCATCGAAACGGCGGAAAGGATGATGGCGGTCCACATGGCTTGGTCGGACCATGCCCTAACCCGAAGCCGGTTAACAGGTCCTGTGTCAGTCCCCGCCGCCCCAGGGCGCGCAGTGTGGATCATAGGCAACGGTCGTGCGCCGCATGGCGGCACGCGCCAGCCGCTCGACCTCGACCTTGCGACGCGCGGCGGCCAGCGGACGAAGTGGCGCGGGGCGCAGAATCTCGCCGTCGTAGCCATCGGCCACGATGATGCCGCAGCAGTCCGGCTGGTAGTCCAGACCTTCTAGCGGTGCGCGATCGAGCCCCGGCGGTACGCCCCAATAAAATCGGTCGCAATGGTCGAGATAGTCGGGCCATTTGCCATCACCCAGCAGGTCGCTGCGCTGGACCTTGATCTCGACGATGATCACCTGCCCTTTGGGATCGATGCCCATAAGGTCCGCCCGCCGCCCGTTACGCAGCGGCATCTCGGGGATGCACCAGATGTCGTTGCGCGCGAAAAGCCGCGCGATCCCGCGCGCCACGTTGGCAGCCGTATCTGTTTGGGCGAGAGCCGGTTCGGTCATCGCCTCCAATTGGAACAGAGCGCGAACGCAGTCAAGCGTCGCGACCGGTAATTCAATTTGCAGAGACTATTCGACCGGGACCAAGCCCAGAATGGCCGTGCGCGCCATATGGAATTCGCGCCATAATGTGAGCGCGGCGGCAGTCGTATCTTGCCCGCCGGCCGTCAGCGACAGCAGCGCGCGCAGGCCCGGCTGCATGACGGCGGCCAGATCGTCGATTCCGCGGGCAACCATCTCATAATGCCATCCGCCCCTCGCAGCGGCGCGAAGCGGGAGCGAGGCGATGTCTTCGGTCAGGGTTTCGCGCCCCAGCTGCGCCAGCTTTCCGACCGCTGCGGCTGCTTCGTGCACCGCCTCCCAGCGGGCAGCGAGATCCTCGACCTCGGGCACTGCGCGCGGACCCGGATCGGCCGGCGGCAGCATGGTGGCTTCACTCAGGTCGAATTCGTGGGAGATCGCGCTCATTCGGCAAGAATTACGCCCCGCTCCTTGCCAAATGGCTAACGCGGCGCGCCGATCCGCGGGAATGCGATTAGCACTGGCGAGCCCCTGCCCGCTTTGCTAAGCGGCCCGCTCGCCGAAGGGCCGAACAGCCCCGCAAGCACCCGTAGCTCAGCTGGATAGAGCGCTGCCCTCCGAAGGCAGAGGCCACAGGTTCGAATCCTGTCGGGTGCGCCACCTTTTCAATGACTTAGATGGCTCATACGAGACGCGTACGTAATGCGTACGCAATTCTTGCGGTATGTTTTCCGTATGCTATCGAGTGAATCACTCATCCCAGTCCGACACGAATGGCTGGCGGTGAAGCGGCCGACGAAGCGATCAATGATCGTATTGGTGCGGCTTCGCATGCAAGCTGTCAGAGCAGATCGGGCTCAAACACCTATCCCACTGGTGCAATTGCGAATTTGCGCTACGCTGGCGCGATGGCTCCCTATTATCAGCTCGATGACCAGCTTCACCCAGAACAGCTCAAGTCCAAGCAGAGAGCGTTACGCGATGGCTTTCCGCTTCCCCTCCCCGTGTCATCCGGGATGAGATAGAGCCCTTCGTCGCGGTGGAGCCATGCGCGCATGTCCTGATAGCGTTCCGCGCTTGCGCCGGTGGCGAAGAGCACTGTGAAGTCGGCAATATATTCGCCGCTAGAAGCCTGGACCGCCCTCACGCCGAGGGCGCTCGTGCCAAGCCTCGCAATACCTTCTGCCATCTTATCCGAGGTGAGCCGGATGCCCGGCATGAGAACCAAAGATTCGGTCGGCGACGATCGCCGCTCATCGGCGGGATGCAATATCTGGTCGCCAAGCACTTCGTAGGCGGTGAGCACCGCCAGATTTTGACAGACCTTCAAGGCACGGGCGTAGGACACCGCACCGGCACCGTTGGTCTTCTTTCTCATGGAATGTCTCCGGGCGGCGCGCAGCTGGCTGCAAGTCTGCGCGCCCTGGATGGAATTTTCACCTTCCGGCGTCAGCCACCCCTCCCCCTTCCAATAATCCTTATTTATCCCACATTCTTGCGACTCGGCAGAATGTGGGATAACAACTCCTGATGCCTGTTATTCGCCCCTTTTCACCTGAGCAGGAACGCGCGCTCATCAACCTGCGCCAGCGCTATGAAGTATGGATCGAGGCCGAGCGGGACCTTGCATCCCTGCCCTACGACCTGCGCCGCAAGAAGGTCGGCGAGTACGAGTATCTTTACGAAATTCACGACAGATCGGGCAACGGGACGAGCCTTGGCGCCTGGGATGACGAGAAGCAGCAGCAGTTCGAGGAATACAGGGAGCGCAAACAGTCCGCCAAGCAGCGCCGCGAAGGCGCGGGCGAGGCGCTGTCCGAGAGCAGCCGGATCGCGCGCGCACTCCGCCTCCCCCTCCTGTCAGCAGACGCCGGCCCGATACTGAGGGAGGCCGATCGCCGCGGCCTGCTGGGCTCCCACCTTCTCGTCGTCGGTACAAACGCCATGGCGGCCTATGCGATCGAGGCGGCGGGAAGTTTCAACGACGTGCCTGATGAAACTGAGGACTTCGATCTCGCCTGGGCCGCCGAGGAAGAAGCCAACGAGGCTGTCGTGTGGGAGATGCTGAAGGCGGTCGATCCCACCTTCACGATCAACACCGAACGCGACTTTCAGGCGCGCAACGCCAAGGCCTACGAGGTCGAGCTGCTGGTTGCCCCGTCGCGGGCTGAGACACTGGGAGCTAAAGACCGGCCCAAGCCCGTGCCCTTGCCGGAACAGGAATGGCTGCTACCCGGTCGCCGCGTCGATCAAGTCGTGCCATGCCGCGACGGAACCCCCGCACGCATTGTTGCGCCCGATCCACGCTGGTTCGCGCTCCACAAACTATGGCTGGGCTCGCAGGCCAAGCGCAATTCCTTGAAGCGAAGGAAAGACGTTGCGCAGGGCAAGGCGCTTCTCGATGCAGTTTCCGAGGCTATGCCGCAATACAACTTGGACGAAGCATTCGCCGCCGAGTTGCCTGCTGATTTAGTGCCGTTCTTCGACGAATGGCGAAATCGGTCAAATACCCACGGCAACTAAGTTTTCCACCGCACGGAAAATTATTAAGAAATTAATCTAGAAACTTAGCCGGATCTGATTATGCATCACCTAGATCGCTGAATCCGAAAGAGATTGCGATCCCAGGGGGGAAAGAAATGGCGAGATTTTTGGCGCGCAGCGCGGGAGTGTTTCTCCCCGTTCTGTTATGTGGTTGCGGATTGGACGATTGGTCTGACGGTTCGCAAAGCATCGACGCGGTGCGCGCCGAGATCGTCGCGCGCAACTTCGGGCGGGCGGTCGAGCTTGCTGCCGATGTTGTAGAAGCCCATCCGAACGATCCTTCCGCATTTTATGAACAAGCGCGTGCAGAGGCGCTGGCGGGAAACGAGGGCCGCGCCTTCGACGAATTGGAAAAGGCCATCGAGCTTGGCCTGCCCAATGCGGCCACTGCGCTCAACGATGCAGCGTTCGCCGGTCTTCGGAGATCCGATCGATTTGCTGCCCTTCACGGCAAAGCCCCTCCTTCACCGAATAAATCGAGCGGCGGCCCGGTCGACGCTTTGGTCGAGGCCGGCCCCGATGGGGACGTCACCATCCTCGAACTGCCGAATGGCGAAACGCACATACAGGCCGGCGACGTCTCCCTCTCGACTGACTTCTGAAGCTCTGTCCGAAATCACGAAGAAAAAGGAATCCATGCTGATGTCGGCAGGAAAAAACACATTGCTGCGCGGTACTTACCGGGCATCCATCACTGCTCTGGCAGCCTCTCTTGCGCTTGCCGCCCCGGCCAAGGCCGATGAAGTGGTAGGACGCGGCTCGGCCGTCATTACGAAGGATACGGCAACCACACAGAGCCTCGCGCAACGCGAAGCGCGGAGGGAAATCGTGCTAACCATGCTCACCAAGACGATCGGGCATTCGCGCTTGCCGGAGGTCTCGGCCGAAATCATCGACCAGATGGCCTCGCAGATTCGCCCCGACATGCTGATCGACCAGCAATCGGAACGGATTGGCGGTGATTTTGTCATCCATCTGACTGCAGACATCGACCAGGCCTGGTTTCGCAGCATGCTTTCGGATTCGCGGAACTCGTTCTGCGGGAAGAGCTTTCGACCGAAGAAACGCTTACCCATTTCTTCGATCTTCGCGATCTTAAACCAGCTGGCTTCTTCGGGGTGGAGTGTCGCCCACACGGTGATCGGTATAGAAAGGACCTCGCCCCGCCGCAGACCGGCGATACCGTTTTCGCGAAGCGCTTCGAGTTCATGCGCAGCGGATGCGATAGCTTCGTCGATCGGCGACTGGCTGCGAGCTAGCTCACCGAGAGCGCTGTAAAAGCGGTCAGCCAAGATAGCATCGGCTTGCTGTATCTCTGGCAAGGTGCGCCAGTTTAGCGGCACACCCTGCTGCCCCCCAACCAGTATGCGGTAGATGGCCTCACCTGCAGACCGATCGTCACCCTCGCCCTATGCGATAGTGCGAGCATCCTCAACCAACTGGTTTTTGTATCGCCGCTCTACGTCCCAATAGGATCCATCCGCGTCTCGGAAGCTAGTGAAGCCGGGCATTTGACGCAGGAAGTTCTCCCGGGCACGTTGCAGTTCGGGCCAATCAATGACGACGAAACCGAGCTCCTCCAGCGTAGCCTTGCACAAGCTGCCGCCCGCACTTGCGTCGATACTGCGCTCACGCATGGCCCAATGGACGATGGCTTTGCTGGGATAGCGATTGCCTTCGTGCAGAAGCCAATATTTGCTGGGTTGCCCTCGATCTTCGAGCGTCGCCACGAAGGCGGCAACCGATCCGGCCTTGTCGCAAGCGGCGATCGCATTCAGAATTATCTGCCGATCAAGGCCGGACAGCCGCCCCTGCGGATTATCGCCGGCCTCACAGAATCTGCGATATGTGTTGATCGCAGAGCGGTAGCCGGAAAGGTTGTTGTAGAGATTGCCTTCGATCGGAAGCTCGGTCGGGTTGGCCCGTCCTTGCTCCTCATCAGCCTTTGAATAGGCGAACTTAGCGAGAAGCGATGCCATCTGGTCGTTGACAAAGTGCTGGTCGAGGTCGCCATGAGCCTGAGAAACCCGGCGAGCGTCCGACATTTTCGTACTGACGCTGCTGGACACCAACTCTTGGGTTTCGAGCCATGCCCGATACTCTGCATCCCTCACTCACTCAGCTCCATCTTTTCCATGCCGCATGCCGACCTGCCATCAATCTACGACAAATCCGGTCATCCGTTGAATTGACAGGGATTGGGTTAGTATCTGGCTCACACCTCATCTTCCTCCCTGATTGAAACAGCCATATCTGCCGCGATTGAAAAAATCACCGAACCAGAAATTTTTCCGGAAAATCTTCCTATAAGGGAAGGAGATGAATTTTCCGGAGTAAGAGAAATGAAGCACGAACCTTTATCTTCGGTCAGTGGTGGTCGAAAGATCGAGCCTCTTGCTTACAGCATGGAAGAGGCGGCTGCTATGCTTGGGATAAGCCGAGGAAAACTCTATCGCATTCTGAATGTGGGGGAGATTGGCGGGAAGAAGCTTGGGAGGAGAACCATCATTCTTCATTCGGACTTAGTAAAATTTCTCGATAATCTCCCCAATTGTGATGAGGAGAGTAATTTTTACTAAAGTTCCAGCGTGCTGAGGGCATCAAGCGCGGCTTCACGACCTAGATGTCCATAATGCCTCTCAATCATTTCATAGCTCGTACCGGAAATTTGGGCGATATTAAGCAGAGGGAAACCTGTCCTAACAAGATCGGTAATCGTGCTATGGCGGAGCGTATAGGCCGAGGTTTCTGGCGGTCGGCCTGATAATTTTACGGCTTTCTTGATTGACCTATTCCAGGCGTACTTGTCCCAAGGCTCTCCGCTGAACCGCAGGAACAAGGGGGCACCCTCATCTCTGTCTTCAGCCACCATCCTAAAAAGCTTGGACACGGCCAGAGGCATTTGGATGCGACGCAGCGTGCCACCCTTGTCTCTGATTGTCAGTTGATGCGTGCGGGAATCGAAATCTCCCACGCTCAGCCGGGCGAGTGCCCCGGGTCGAAGTGGGAGCAAGCACAATGCTTCGAAGAATTCCTTCGCCTCTGGATCGGTGTTGTCGAGCAACATCTTACGCTGCTCCCGGTCGAGATACAGCGTGCGCTGCCTATCCGCGTTTGGAATCTTCTGAAGAGCTTCCTGCCAAGCGGCATTGGTCTTAGGAGGACCGGGAGGAAGGACCCTTCCTAGAGCGGCTCTCAGTATGGCCACTTCCCGGTTCACGCTTCCTGGAGATCGCTCTCGGTACAGTTTCTCGCCTGCCTTTCGGCGGCTCACCAGCGCTGGCTTTGCTTCCAGACGGCTGCGCCAGGATTGAACATGATGTCGGCGCAGCTTGTCCAATCGCACCCTTCCTAGAGGATCGCTGTATAGATTTCTCCGGAAGCGGCCCTCTGCGTCAGGCCTCCCTTCAGCATACACGCGACAAGCATCGGAAACGGTGACAATTTCTAGGGATGCAATTCCACCGTTCTGCGTAAGGTCGGCGGACGCTTCCGCCTCAGACTTCGCAGCCGCAAATCGCGCATTCTTGGGCAATGCACCGAAATCGCCAAGAGTCTAAAAGGCATATTTGTGTTTTTCACCATCCAGCGCTCGCGCGATCCATGTGCCGTCACCGTGCGGCTTGGAGCGGCGAAAACCCAAAAAGGAACCGGTGGACAGGCGTTGCCAATAAGGGTCACGCCTAGGCTTTAGGCGCTCCCTGTCTCCCACTCTGCTAAGGTCGCGCGCCATAGAACCTTCCGAAATTTCGTACGTAATAAGTACGTAATAAGTACGTAATACATGGGTGCACAATGGGCGACAACAAGATACTGAAAAGCGGAGTTTCTGACAGCTATGAACTTCAGGAAACACTAAATCACTGCCCTCCGAAGGCAGAGGTCCCAGGTTCGAATCCTGTCGGGTGCGCCATCTACGTACAGCTTTGGGCACTCCGTTTTGCTGGGAGCATGAAGCTGCAGCGGCCAAAGCATCTTTCGAGCCCGTAATGCGTATCATATCGTTTCCGATTTCCACCTTTTCGATGAGAAGCCGGACGTATTCGCGTCGCAGAGTGGCGTTGCGGTCTTGCAGCTTCGATGAGATCAGCGGGCCAAATTTTTCAATTGTCTCTGGAGTGATCGCGCGGCTGCCATTGGCAATCTGTAACTCGACGAGATCGATGTCGGCTTCAATGGCTCGCTTCTGAGCGGCAATATTTGCCAACTCAGTCGCGATTTGCAGCGGTATCGATTTCCTTGTCGCTCTGCCTGTCGTATGAGGCGATCGGCTCTTTCCGCCCAGATTTACTGCCAAAGCTCAAATCCGGGAGAATAGTCCTTCGATAGTGATCTATGAGTTCCCTGATCCTGGTTCGCGATCCTCTCCGAAGATCTGCAAAGCCGAATGGGGACAAGCCATCGGCACCTCGAAGCAAGAGCTTTCTTTTCTTCTCCCTATAAGCAGTCATCTCCTCAAATTCCTGCGCAAGGAAAGAGACGAAGCGGCAGACGCCTACGGCGAGGCATTCGACCGGAGTAAGGCCAGAATGCCGGGTTGCAACGGCCGTTCGGTTCCTTGTCTCGAAACATTCGCGCTGCCCGTTCCTTGTAATACGGAGGACCTTGTTGGGTACGAACGGGAGGCCGCCAGGCAACGCCCCCCAAACGCTCCGACAGTCTGGGGATGATGGCATCGAGGCGCGTCCGCAATTTTTACCATTTCGCGTCCGCTCCGTTGATTGAGGCGCTGCCGCAGAAGCGGCTCTAGCCACTTCAGCTTACCGTTCCTTCGGGCGTGGCAATTGGCGGAATAGGCTGGCCCGGCAAACGAGATTGCAGACGCTCGCGTCGCTCGGTCCGGCGCATCGCTGGCGATCTGTAATTCGAGAAGTGTTGGCCTGCGTCTGTCCGCATGGGCTTGAAAATGGATTGAACCGCATTGATCCGGATTGCCACATCAGTCTTATCGAGCAGGCCGGCAACTGGGTGCGCCATCGCTTGGCGGACGAGAGCAATGTTTGCTTGCAGCTCGCGCGCGTTGAAAAGCAGCGTCTGCATCAATAGATTCACACATTCGCGCATCGACAGGCTATCGGCCGAGCAATTCAAGACTCGAAAGCTCGCGGAGTGATCGGAGATCGAGAGCGCTAACCCTGCGGTCGTGAGGGCCTTTTCGACTGCTTGGATAAGCTGGATGTCTTCGATTGCATGGACCAACCTGCCGTTGAACCGCGACATGCAGAAGCCCGGATCACGAACGGCGTCGCAAGAAACTGCGGGTTCTCGCTTTCCCAGAATTGCCGACGGCAGATCGCGCAAATCAGCTAATTCTTGATCAAACAGTACAGCATCGAAGTCATTTGCGGCGTGTCTGCCACACACGAAAGTGCCGCGTAATTCGGAATCGACCTGACCCAACCTTGAAGGATGCGGGATGCCGGCGAATTCGTCGGCCAAGCGTTTCAGGCCGATCCTATGGGCGTGGCGTTTCTGTACGCGTGGTGAGCCGGATGGATCACTGCCAATCCCTCAGTTTTGTTTCTCTTGCCGCGAGGCTGTCTGTGGCTAGCCGGAGGAGGTGATTGAACTCGGCGTCCGTTATCGCTTCCTGCTTATTTTGTCGGTTTACAGGACACCAATAGAAGTTGTGAGCATTTGATAACTGATCGCACCGAACCTTCACCGGAGACGACTGCTGCACAATTGGTTGCCTTACTGTGGAATGGCCCCAGATCCTGAGGGTTGGGTGACCCATTGGAATTTTGCACCCGAACTGATTGCCTGTCTTCTGGTCGTGACCGGGGTCGCATATTGGCAACGCGAAAGACTGAGGGCCATGCCGACATACGCAATGCTGGCTGTCTTCGGCTTTCTCTACATCAGCCCCTTCTGCGCGCTCGGGTCCGCATTGTTCACAGTCCGCATCGTTCACGACGTTATACTGGCCACTTTGCTCGCCCCCTTGATCGTTGCCGCATTCCGGGCCGAGGAAACCGAAATTCCCGGTACCTTGGCTGTCTGGACAGCGGTCCATGGCCTCACATTCTGGCTGTGGCATGCGCCCCTCCTGTACGAGAGCGCCATGAACAGCGACGGCATTTTCTGGATCATGCAGATCAGCATCGTCGCCACGGCTGCGATATGGTGGATAAAGGTCATTCGATCGCCAGCACCCGCGGCCACGACGGCGTTGCTCGCAACGATGGTCGCGATGGGTGCACTCGGTGCATTGTTGACATTTGCGCACCGAGCCTACTTTGCTCCGCATTGGCTGACGACGCAGTCCTGGGGTCTCTCGCCGATGGAGGATCAGCAGATTGCGGGCATCATCATGTGGGCACCGGCGAGCCTGGTCTACTTAATTGCCGCTTTGTCGATACTTTATCGATCGCTTGGTAGCAGAGCGCCTGCATGAGGCTTCATGATCTGATCCGTAGATGGGCGGTCAGTTATACCGAGCAGGGGAAATATTCTCCGGTAGGCGTGTGGTTTCACTGGATCATGGCAGGGCTAGTGCTTTTTCAGCTTGGCTCAGGTTGGATGATGTCGCGCTATCCGGTCGGGGCCAGCAAACTTGCCACCTACGAATTGCATAGCGAGCTGGGGCTGACCATCCTGCTCCTTGCTATTTTGAGATTCGGCTGGCGACTTTTCGTCCCCGATCCGATCAATGATGCCGATGCGCCCGGCTGGCAGAGCACGGCAGCACATATCACACAGTACCTTTTTTACGCCTTGTTCGCATTACTTCCGCTGAGCGGATGGGCGATGTGGTCGGCGATACAGCCGGTGCAGCCCCTGCGGCTTGCCGGATTGGTCGCGATACCCCCGATGCCCTTTCATACACTCTCCCCAGCGTGGCAGTATCAGGTACTCGACTGGGCGGAGAGCGTTCATGTCCTCGGCGTCATCGGCCTCGCACTGCTCGTGCCACTTCATGTCATTGCGGCGTTGAAACACCATTTCTGGGATCGCGACGATACAGTCAGGGGCATTCTACCGGAAATCCGAGACGACGAGACGGCTCCGGACCATACGCAATATACGCCGCGAGTGGGCTGATTTCGTTCTCTCGCAATTTGCTGGCCGCATCGTGCATGACGCTCAGCGCATCGCCATATCGCTCGCCGTTTCGCCAACGGCGCAGTTGTTCGGCGAGGTAAGCGGCGTTCTGACCAACCAAGGCTGGATTGCCGGCACCCGAACCCAGACCTGTTTCTCCATGGCAAGAGGCGCAAGACGAAAGAGCGCGTTCGGGCAAACCTGCATGATAGATCTCGTACGCTTTAGCGATTTCGCACGAGGGTTCAGGCAAAATCTCGCTTCCTTTCACGTCCTCCGGTAAATCCATGGCCGCGTAATAGGCTGACACAGCCAACCGCTCTTCGGAATTTAGACGGCCTGCAAGCCAGGACATCTGGGGATGGCTGCGTTGCCCGTCCGCGTAAAAGCCAAGCTGCCGCACCAGATACCCCGTATCCATACCTGCTATTCTCGGCACCAGAGCCCCGTCGCCGCGACCGTCCAGCCCATGACAAGTATGGCACGCGGCCTGCGGACCCGCGTCCCCGCCCGATAAAGCAATCAATTCGCCGGTGTCGTCGAATGGATCGTCGGTCGGGGCAGGACTGCATGACGCCAGCGCCATGGAAAGGGCGGTGACGGACAGGTTAGGGCGGAAAAGCATCGTCTGGCGGGAACGAAGCGTGCAATTGTCCGGTTCCCATGGGAATGGGGAGTGTGGAGCATCGGCATCGGAATTGGAAAGCCATCGTGACTGGCGTAGCCTTAGCCGCTTGTGCACCACTTGCCGGATGCAAGGACCCGGTCGAGACGCGGCGAGAGCCGGCTACCGGCCCGAAGGATCGGGGCTTAGCAGCAATCAAGCGCGCAGGCTGTGGATCTTGCCACGAAATCCCCGGGCTGGACTGGCCATCCGGGCGCTTGGGACCATCGATTGAGGGCTTCGACGATGTCGGCTTGATAGCTGGTCAATTGCCGAACCGGCCGGATGTATTGGCGGCCTTCATCCGCAACGCACCTGCCGTCAAGGAGGGCTCTTCCATGCCGCCAATGCCAATTAGCGAGGCTGAGGCGGCAGATATCGCAGCCTATTTATATGGTCT
>NZ_JARULD010000004.1 GCF_029688735.1 Qipengyuania flavescens | reverse complement strand
TGTTCGATCTACTCGCTACGTTCTTGCTCTGGCGTCACCCGCGCCGCCAGCACCCCTCCCGCGAAGCGGGTTCGTGCATCGGCCCTATTGTGTTGAAAAACTCGGCCTGACCCGATCCGCAGCCGATTTTCCGTAATAATGATTCAACGGGAGAAGGCGTCTTGAGGTAATGATGCAGGCATGAGCTCTTATGAGTTTTAATATTTCCCGCCGAAGGTGCCTGCGGAGTTTTTCAACACAATTGGCCCACTTCCCGCCATTCTCGACCGCTTTCCACAGCATTTATCCGTGCGAGTGTAGCCGGACACAACCTGTTGATGATCGGACCCCCCGGTGCCGGCAAGTCGCTGCTGGCTAGCTGCCTGCCGGGAATCCTGCCGCCACTGACGCCGCCCGAGGCGCTGGAGGTCAGCATGGTGCAATCGGTCGCCGGAACGCTGGAGGAAGGCCGCATCAGCCGCGCCCGCCCGTTTCGCGCGCCGCACCATTCGGCCAGCATGGCTGCGCTGACCGGCGGAGGCCTGCGGGTGAAGCCGGGCGAAGTCAGCCTCGCTCATCTCGGCGTGCTGTTCCTCGACGAGCTGCCCGAATTCCACGGTATGGCGGAGTTATTGCACCAAATCTGAGGTAGGAGTCTGATTTCTATCAGGAATGTGCCTTCCGAATCAGATATAGATCGACCTATTGGGAGCACATTTACGAGCGTGGGCGACCCGACCCCTGTAGATTCTCGCGGGCATTCCCGCTTCTTAATTTTCTCCTGGTGATTTTTTCGCCAATGCCTGTGCGCCATGCTTGCCAATCGCGAACGCGCCGGGACCATCCGGAGCACCCGGCAACTGAAGCCAATCCACGCCGATCGCTGTCATGCACTGCAGGAAGAACACGGCGCTGAACCTGCCGCGGCTCATCTTGCTCTTGATGGCACCCTCGGTGTCCTCGACGCCGATCCCGGCCAGAGCGTCCCTGAGCGCGGCATAGGACATCCCGCGCGTCATCAACTGGCCACGAACCAGATTACGCGCCAGCTGCTCCCATTCATCATCACATGCCTGTGTCATGAGTCGGTTATAGAATCTGGAGGCGAATTCGGCAACTCAGGTGTCGCATACGGCACTTTAAGATTGAATAGTCCTATTAGGTGTCGTATATGACACCTCAATGGCCACTCGTGCAACCAAATCATTCAAGCGCAAGAAGCAGGGCCTCCATTGGCTGAAAAACCCTGCGAGCCGCACGCTGAGCATCCACGACGTCTTCAAGATGGGCGAAGATGGTTGCCGGGAATTATTTCTTCGCTCGCGATGGCCTGATGGAAATCCGACCTGCCCCGACTGTGGTTCCCAGCGGATCTACAACATCAAGTCGCAGAAGCGATACAAATGCGCCAACCCGGAGTGTCACAAGTTCTTCTCGATCACGAGCGGGACGATGTTCGCCCACAAGCGGATCACCTATCTGGAACTCATGTTCATCGTGCGAGCCATGGCGGTCCACGCCAAGGGCGCGGCCTCGATCTGGCTGTCCCACGACTACGATCATGACTACAAGACCGTCTGGGTGCTGACCGACAAGCTCCGGGAGGTCATGTTCCTCGATCAGGAGGACGTTCACCTCGTGGGCGAGGTCGAGATCGACGGTGCCTACTTCGGCGGCTATCTCAAGCAGGCCAACAAGAAGGACGAGCGCATCGACCGTCGGCGGATCCCCGTCAATGGACGCAAGCGCCAATGCGTCGTGCTGCTACGCGAACGCGGCGGTCAGGGACGCCTCCTGACGCGCACGTTCAAGAGCGAAAGGCAGGCCGTGTCCTGGATCACCGAAAGCGTCGATCGCAGCGCGACTATCCTCGCCGACGAGGGATCGGGATGGGAGCCGCTCTACGCCAGCCACAGCCTGCAGCGTGTAAACCACAAGAAGGAATTCTGCACCGACGAGGGTGTCCACACCAATGGTGCCGAGAGCGCATTCTCCCGGATGAGACGGGCCGAGATCGGTGTCCATCATCATATCGCCGGCGACTATCTCGATTTCTACGCCGCCGACGGTGCCTGGCGGGAAGAAAACAGGCGGCTGGACGACCGCTCCAAGGTACAGAAGCTGATCCGCGCCGCAATGGGCCTGCCGCCCTCGCGAACCTTCGCCGGCTATTGGCAGGCATCGGGGCCACGGCGCGAGAACGATCGCAATCACGACGTGCTGAGAGCTCTCGGCATTAACGACAACGACGACTGACAGCCCACTAGGGCCACATTTCTGGATCCCGACGGTGGGCGACCACCGGAAGGAGAAGAGATATGGAAAAGTTAATTGTTGCTCTGCTGCTTACATTGACGCCCGCTATTTCGGCAAACGCATCAATCGATCTGGACCCATTTTCCAGAAGCGTGCCGAAAGCGCTCTCGGCGCTCGATGCCCTCGCCGGATCCGTCATTGTATCGCAGAACGACCTGCAGTTCCCCGTTCGTGGCGGCTATCGCCGAGTGAGTAATCTGGAATTCTTCCCCAGCCTGCAGGACGCGGCGGCGCAAGGGCAGTTCCGCATTCCCAACCTTGACGAAAGCTCCGGTCGCGACTCCCGTGCCGGCGTTGATCAGCTTCATCTTACCGACACCAGATATACCACCAGGGCGCACGGTAAGGAACGGAACCATTCCCTCCTTCATCAACTTGACGGCCTTGCTCGCGTCCCGGGCGGCCAGAGCCGCGATAGCCACGGCCAGCACGGTAGCGATGAGCGCCAGGCCACTGACGATCGCGGCGAAGGAGGATACACGGTAGTTCTCGGCTCCAATCCTATTTCCATATCGGGTGGCGGAGACACTCGCCCACTGCGCACAAAGATCGGAATATCCCGCATCCAGTGGAGCGTCCTGACAAGTGCGGCCTTCATATTCGGACTGACGATCGGCCCATTCCTGTTCGGATGGGCTACTATCGGTCGCGAGGCGCTCCTCACGCGACGGTGGGAGTATGACGCGATCTTGGGAGGCGTCATAACGAACGTAGGCCTTGCGGCGTTCTTTGATCTGGCGTTCGGCGTCGTCGGCTTCCAGAACCTGTGACGGCTCATCCAAGGCGGTGTGCCTGGAAGCTGCCATCCTATCATACGCTTGATCGGTCGAGGAAGTCGCACCCCAGAAAAGCCATGCGGACACGATGACGAACAGGATGATCAGTCCCGTGACCAGCGGGTGATCACGCATCCATTTCATATCTTCGCTGAGCATCTTCGGCATTCATCATGCCTTGAGCCAACATAGCTAACATCGTGTTAATCGCTCATGTCGAATACGAAATGGTCAGACACCGCATGGTCTCCAAATCGTCCATTGGTCTTCATCGGGTGAGAAAGACGCACCCGCGATGACCTGAACCTGCACCCTCGGAAGCAGGCACGATCGGCTCTGACGATAGCAGCCGTCACCATCTTAATCATAATCGGAGAACCTAATGTCGGGGAAAGCCTCCGGACGCCGCGAGCGCGGCGCCGAAAGCCGTGCTTGGCTGTCACGCACCACGCATCCTATAAGCTCCCCAAATCAGGGAAAGACTTCGATGCAGAACAACAAGGTCCGCGAACTCGCGAACTTCATCTGGGGCACCGCGGACACGCTCAGGGGGAAGTTCAAGGCGCATGACTACGGCAAGGTCATCCTGCCGTTCTTTGTCCTGCGCCGCCTCGACTGTCTGCTCTCGGCGACGCAGGACGCGACCATCGAGATGGCGGACTCCCTGCCCGAAGGCATCGACGAGGACACACGCGATCTGCTGCTCTTCGACGTCGCCAAGGCGGGGAAGGTCTACAACCTGTCACCCCTCACGTTCGCCAAGATCAAGGGTCAGAACCCCGCTGATCTGCACGACAACCTCGTCGCCTACATCACGGGCTTCTCGGCCAACATGCGCGACATCTTCATCGACAAGTTCAAGTTCCTCGAGCAGCTTAAGGAACTGAAGGACCACGACATCCTGTGGGACGTGTTCGAGCAGTTCACCGACGTCGACCTGAGCCCGTCCGAGGTGTCCAACCTCGAGATGGGATACGTCTTCGAGGAGCTGATCCGTCGCTTCTCGGAGCAGTCGAACGAGACGGCCGGCGAACACTTCACGCCGCGCGAGGTCGTCCATCTGATCGTCGACCTGCTCATCGCCAACGACAAGGCGCTCACCGGTCGCGGTCTCATCCGCACCGTCTACGATCCGGCGTGTGGCACGGGCGGCATCCTCGCGATCGCCGAAGCCGAGATCAAGGCGATGAACGAGGGCGTGCGCGTCGAACTCTACGGGCAGGAGCAGAACAAGGAATCCTACGCGATCTGCCGCTCGGACATGTTGATCACCGGTCACGACCCGGAGCAGATCGCCTTTGGCGACACGCTCGCCAATGACCAGCACCGCGGCCAGAAGTTTCACTGGATGATGTCCAATCCGCCCTACGGCGTCGACTGGAAGGCGTCGGCCGGCGCCGTTAAGGAGGAGTGGAAGGAATTGGGCGACGACGGACGCTTCGGCGCTGGCCTTCCGCGCATCTCCGACGGGCAGTTGCTATTCCTGCAACACATGGTCGCCAAGATGCGCGACGACGAGCAGGGCTCGCAGATCGGCATCGTCATGAACGGCGCTCCAATGGGGACTGGTGATGCCGGCTCTGGTGAAAGTGAAATCAGACGCTGGCTGTTCGAAAAAGACTATGTCACCGCAATAATAGCTCTTCCGCCCGATCTTTTCTATAACACCGGCATCCAGACATTCATTTGGATACTAAACAACCGTAAGCCGACCATTCAACGCAATAAAATGCTGATCATCGACGCATCTTCGGAAGAATTCTGCGAGCCTCTAAGAAAAAGTCTAGGTGACAAAGCCAACTTCATCACAGATGATGCCCGAGCGAAAATTATCAACGCGTTCGTCGATGGCTTCTCTGCCGAAGGGAGTCATTTCGCAGAGGTATTTCCAGTCAGGTCCTTCGCCTACCGGCTGATCAAAATTCAACAACCGAAGAGACGGCGTTTCCGCGTCGATGAGGATGGAATCACTCGTCTTTCCGAATCAAAGCCGTTCAATCTCATGGAGCAGCCTGTCAAAGACCTGTTGCTCAGCATCCTAGGTGATCCGAGCTTCGGCGAAACCTGGTCAGACGGCAACGCATTTCATGCCAAGGTGGCAAGCACGATGTCCGAAAAAGGATTCAAGATTTCAGCCCCCCTCAGGTCAGCTATCGAAGAGTCTTTCGGCGAGCTAGATCCTGACGCGGAAGTCATTCGTAACGGCAATGGGAACCCCGAACCCGACAAGCTACTGCAATACTTCGAGCGCGTGCCGATCGACAGGAAGTGGGAAGAATTTTTTGCTGAAGAGGTTGAGCCATTCGCTCCGGGCGCGTGGGTTGACACGAAATACATCGATCGGACCGACAAAAAAGTCGGCCGCCTCGGCTACTCCGTTCCCTACAACACCTTGTTCGCCAAATTCGAACGCCCGCCGACCCTGTCCGACGTGAATGCCAACATAGCAGCCATGGAAGACAATCTCGCAGAACTTCTGACGAAGGTGATCTCGAAATGACGTTGCAAGAAACCGTATTTGGGGAGGCACCGCCGTCTCATTGGGAAGTCACCAAGGTCAAGCATGTCCTCCGGCTGAAGAAGGGCAACCTCAACGCTGGCATGGTAGAAAAGAACCTGTTGTCGCTCAGCTATGGGCGGATAGTGCGGCGCGACATCGAAAGCAGCGAAGGGCTCGTCCCAGAATCCTATGAGGGCTACCAGATCGTCGAGCCCGGCGATATCGTCTTGAGATTGACGGATCTCCAGAACGACAAGAAAAGTTTGCGGCAGGGTCTGGTCACAGAACGAGGCATCATAACTTCGGCGTACGATGCCGTGACCTGCCGACAATCCGACATCCCCGAATACTGGTATTATTTTCTCTACGCACTTGACCTCTGCAAGTATTACTATTCGCTCGGCAGCGGGGTTCGGCAATCCATATCGTTTGCAGACTTTCCAAATGACTGGATCAGCGTTCCGCCTCGAAACGAACAGCAGTCTATTACCGAACGTATCAGGACTGGAATCGATGAATGTGACGCGCTGATCTCCATTGTCGGAGGAAACCGGGCTGCCCAAGTCGCCATGCCCGACTCTCTACTCCATTCCTTATGGGTTCGAAAAGCCTCTACGGTCGTAGAGGAAATTGGGGGACGTCAGCCAGATACCAAAGAAGCTTTTACCACTGGAACTGACGGGGATGCGCGACAATGAGAAAGCCTCATAAATCGTCGAAGATCCATCTCGAAGACGTGCTCGAACAGCACATGGTCGACGAGCTCGTCGAGCACCAAGGCTATCGGCTGCGCAGCGACGCAGACTACGATCGCGATTTAGCGCTGGATCCGCAGCTGACCGTCGAATTCGTGAAGGCGACGCAGCCCGAAGAATGGGAGAAGCTGGAAAGCCATTACGGCACTTCCGCCGAGAAGGAATTCCTGACCCAGGTCGCCGCCAACCTCAAGCGTTCGGGCACCCTGCCAGTGCTGCGGCAGGGCATCAAGATCGTGCCGGGCATCAAGTTCGTCCTATGTGCCTTCCAGCCGGCCTCGAACGTCAACCCTGCTCTCCAGGCTCGCTACGAAGCCAACATTCTCTCTGTCACGCGACAGGTCCATTACAGCCGCCGCAATGAGAACGCGATCGACGTCGTGATCTTCGTCAACGGCATCCCGGTCGCGACCTTCGAGCTGAAGAACGAACTCACCGGATCCACCTTCCGGCACGCCGAGAAACAGTATCGCAAGGATCGTTCTCCTGCCAACGAACCGCTGCTGACCTTCAAGCGCGGCGCGCTCGTCCACTTCGCCATGGACACCTCCAACGTCTCGATGACGACAAGACTCATGAACGGGAAGACCCGCTTCCTCCCATTCAACCGCGGCCGAGACAAGGGAGCCGGCAACCCCGACATCGCAGGGGAACACCGCACCGCATACATTTGGGCGGACCAACCCGAGGGTCGCGCCGTCCTCTCGCGCGAGGTGCTGCTCGACATCATCGGCAATCTTCTGCACCTCGAGACCGAGGAGGTGTTCCTGCCGGACGGATCGCTGGACAAACGCGAGACGATGATCTTCCCACGCTTCCAGCAGCTCGATGCCGTCCGGCGCATGATGGCCGACGCCCGTCAGCACGGCACGGGCCGCAACTACCTAGTCCAGCACTCAGCAGGTTCGGGCAAGACGAACACGATCGCCTGGACGGCACACCGCGTCATCACGCTCCACGACGAGAACGATGCGCCCTTGTTCGACACGGCCATCATCGTGAGCGACCGTCTCGTCCTTGACCGCCAGCTCCAGAACACCGTCCAGAAGCTCGCCCAGACACCGGGCGTGGTGAAGATCATCGACGGCACATCCAAGCAGCTCAAGGCCGCCCTCGACAGCGGCGCGCGCATCATCGTCACGACCATCCAGAAGTTCTCGACCGACCACCTCAGCACCATCACGGGCCAGGCCGGTCGCAAGTTCGCCGTCATCATAGACGAGGCGCACGGCAGCCAGTCGGGCAAGAGCGCCCAGGCCATGTCGGAGGCGTTGTCGCGAGACGGCGAAGGGACGGCGGAGACCTTCGAGGACGTCGTCGCGGCCTATCAGGAAGCGCGCGGTCCCCAGCCCAACATCAGCTACTTCGCCTTTACGGCGACACCGCGCACCGCGACGCTCGAACGCTTCGGCCGCAAGGGATCTGAGGACACGCCCGAACCTTTCCACCTCTATTCCATGCGGCAGGCGATCGAGGAGGGCTTCATCCTCGACGTGCTGCAGAACTACATGACCTACAAGGCCTACTACCAGCTGGAGAAGGCGATCGAGGACGATCCCGACCTCGACACCAAGCGCAGTCGCCGGCGCATCGCCAGGTTCGCATCACTCCACCCCGCGGCCATCGACCAGAAGGTCGAGGTCATCGTCGAGCACTTCCGCCGTCACGTCGCCCGCGAACTGGACGGTCAGGGCAAGGCCATGATCGTCACGCAGAGCCGCGAGCATGCCTTCAACTACTACCGACGCCTACAGGGCTACATCGACGCCAACGGATACGATGGCCTCAAAGCTCTGGTCGCCTTCTCGGGGCCCCTGCGCATCGACGGCGAGACCTACACCGAAGCGGAACTCAACGGCTTCGCCGAAACGGAACTGCCAAAACGCTTCGACGGCGACCAGTATAAGGTGCTCATCGTCGCCGAAAAATATCAGACCGGTTTCGATCAGCCCAAGCTCGTCGCGATGTATCTCGACCGCAAGCTCGCCGGACTACAGGCTGTGCAGACGCTCTCACGCCTCAATCGCATCTATCCGGACAAGCGGCGCACCTACGTGCTCGACTTCCAGAACACGATCGAGGACATCCAGACCGCGTTCGAACCCTTCTACGGCGAAACCAGCCTGGAGGCGAACTCCGACCCCAACCAGATCTACACGCTCGAACGCCGCATGCACGAGTTCGGCATCATCCACGATGCGGAGGTCGAACGCTTCGCCGAGACCTATTACCGATCCGAACTCGATGGCCACGACCGGGCGAAACTGGAAGGCATCGTCCGCGAGGCTGTCATGCGGTTCGACAACGAGGACGAGGAGGAACAGGAGGAGTTCCGGCAGGTGGTGAAGAGCTATCTGCGCTTCTACAGCTTCCTCAGCCAGATCATGGCTTTGGGCGACACCGATCTGGAGAAGCTCTACTCCTACGGCACCTGGCTCAACCGACTGCTGCCGGATCGAGAAATCCCAGGGGACATCGAGATCACCGACGACATGGTGCGACTACAGGCCGTTACGCTGAAAGAGAAGGAAAAGGGTTCCGCCTCGCTCGCTCCCGAAGCAGGGGCGAAGCTCAGCCCGATAAGCGAATTTGGCGCCAAGCCCTATACGGAAGAGGAGCAGCGCTCGCTGTCGGAGATCGTGTCCTCGTTCAACGATCGGCACGGGACAGAGTTCACCGACGCCGACTTCGTGCGCTACGAGGCCGTCAACGAGGAGATCATGACCGAGGATCTCGTCGAGATGCTCCGCAACAACCCCGATGACGTCGTCTACAAGGCCTTCGCCGAGATGTTCTTCCGCGGCTCCGTGCGTTCGTTCCAGCGCGACAACGAGATGAAGAGCGCGATGCTGACCGATCCCAAGGTGCGTGAGCAGATCACCCGCCATTTTTTCCGCCGCGCGCGCCGGCTGGCCAACGAGGACAAGGATGCGGCCTAAACCAGCTGAGCAGAACAATAACGGAACGATTGCCTGAGGAAAAGCTGGTGGATAAGATCAGAGCATGAACGATAAGCCCAACAATCGCGATTATTTCGACATCGGCCTCGTGGTGCCCCTCGAGGACGAGTTGCTCCAACTGATCAATCAGTTCCCGCCCACCGAGAATAGAGGAACCGATACGGTCTGGTGCCATGTAGTCGAGAGTGGCCATGCGGACGTGCGCATGATCGTCATTCAGCAGTCGTCGATGGGCAACCGTCATGCCACGAACGCCACGCAATATCTGCACGAGCACTTCGATATCGGCCTTACGGTGTGCCTCGGGATCGCTGGCGGGATCAGCAATGATCTCGATCTCGCCGACGTCTGCTACAGCGGACACATTGCTGACGTACTCGACAACAACAAGGTGGTGGACATCGACGACGGCAAGGCTCTCGATATCGAGTTCTCGCCCACCCACTATTCGACGCCGACGCGCTTCACGCGGGCGTTCAACTTCATGCGAACGCAACCGCAGCTCATTCCCGTGTATGACGCTTGGCAGCAGGAGCGAGAGGCGATCGCAACGAAGGGCATACCCGATGAGGTCCCCAGCCGCGGCGAGACCTTTGAACAAATTGGAAGGACGACCACCAAGGACGGCACGATCGTATGTGGAATGGTCGACAAGAGCGCGCTCTACAACAAGAAGCTGAAAGGTGTCGAACGTGCACTTCTCGCGATCGAGACCGAGTCAGGAGGTGTGTTCTCGCAAGCGAAATTCCGTGACGACAAACCCGCGATGACGATCCGCGGTATCTCCGACTACGCGGACGGCAACAAGACCAAGCTGGAAGAAGCAACCAAGGGCACAGTAAGGAAATTGGCGGCGGCAAATGCAGCGAGTTTCCTGCACCTCAACATCACTGCCAACCCTTACTTCCAACGCGCCCTTCTCGAGCTGCGCGGATCCGGAGACGACCTTCTCGACCTGGGGGTCGAGGATGAAACGGACGTTCCTCTGAAGCAGGTCATGCAGACGATCGAGGCGGAGATCGATGAGACTCTCAGACGTCTGTCTCCCGAATACAAGCTGCAGGAGAAGGGGTATCGCCTACCTGTCCCGCGTATTCGAAAGACGCCTCAATCGGGCGATCCAGTCGATGCGCAGCAGGAGGCGATCGACGTGCGCGAGGTGCTCAAGACGCGCGAACGCACGCTGATCAACATTCCACGTTCCTATCCCGACAAGAGCCTGCCCTGGGTGGTCGCCGCGGACCTTCTCACCTGCGAGATCGACGGTCTCCAGGCCGTCCCGATCGTCATCGACGGCGATGCCATCCGCGGCAAGCAGGATACCTTCGCGAGCGCGGCGGCGGTCGACCTCGACAAGCTGAAGCAGACGGATGGCGTCAAGATGGTTTTCGTCGTCGAGAATATGCCCTTTTCGTCAAAGCACAGGATCGACACCATTCTCGAGCAGTGCGACATGTATCCCGATGCCCGGTTCCTATTCGTGAGCCGCGGCGATGACGCTCTGATCGGCGAGACGTCGTTTATGAACCGTTCCGCTGCGGCTCCATACGACGCCGGAAAGGTCTCTTTTCTGGAGATAGCGCTCTTCCTCGAGAAGAACTTCCAGATGGGCTGCCAGGAATCCGAAGTGATCGCAAACAGGCTCTACAAGACCTTCGACAACTTCCGTCTGGATGCCCATCCCACCTACTTCGCTGGGATCCCGAAGGAGACGCTCACGGCATTGCTCAACGCCAATCGCCGGTCCGAGCTGATCCAGCTGGCCGTGGTGGGTTTCCTGACCTTCCTCGTCGCTGGTGATCAAGCCGACATAAATCTCGGCCGCACCACGCGCGAGAGGTTCCTGCGCAAGCTCGTCGTAGAAATGCGCTTGGAGAAGCGTAATTTCGATGAAGCCGAACTGGTCACGTTCGCCAAGGAATTTGCCGATAGGCACGACTTTCAGATCAAGCCATTGCAGTTCGTCAACGATTTCGTCGACAATGGCATCATGCACTTCGAACAGGGGCGCGCGCAGATATCGCTTCCCTTCATCGAATCCTACCTTCTCGCTCAAGAACTGCATGATCATCCCAGCCTGGCATCGCGCTACTTCCAGATGGCCGAGCCATTCGACTATCCGGCCTTCGAACTCTACGCAGAGATCGGAGCGTCCGACGAGATAGTGCAGGCCGTCATCGAAACGCTGAAGGCCGCCACGGACGATCTGAAGAAGCTAAATCCCGGCGACAACATCATGCTTTCTGAAGAGATCTCGCCGATTGCAATCAGGCGCACCGAGGCCACCGATAGGATGAGAGAGCGGCTCAAGAACGCCGCGAAGGCGGTGCGCGAAGGGTCGCGCAACGCCGAGCAGAAGCAGCAGATGCTGGACGTGTCCGAACAGGTCCGCGAGGAAGCGGGCAAGCAGTTCGCCGACGATGACGACGAGGCCGTCAGTAAGCGCTTTGAGAATCTGGACAGGCTTGGTGCAGCGTGGACCAGAGCGGTCGTCCTGCTGGGTCAGGGAGCCGAGCATCTCGAGGCAAAGGAGAAGCGTGACCTCAGCGCCAAGGTGGTCGATGGTGCGGCAGTCGCGCTGGACGAGTGGAGTCGCATCAACCTCGAAATTGACTTCGACAAGATGAAGGAGAATCTGACCACAGACAAGGCCTTGAACGCTACAGATTTCCCAGATGAGATCGACGATCGGCGTAGGTTCGTCGGAAGCATCATCGACGTGATGGAATACGCAATCCTCGCGCAGCCCATTCGGCAAATATTCGGATATCTTGCGGAACAGGCCCGGCACCCGGCCCTCTACATGAGCGTCGACAAGTCGGAGGTCGAAGGCAAGCTGGAGACGTTGATAAAGGCATCCTGGATGGTCGACCTGATGCCCAAGAGCGGCAGGAAGTTCCTGAAGGAAAGCATGAAGGCTCTGCCGCGCGCCAGCTTCCTTCGCTACACAATCGCAAGCCACTATCTCTCGCGACTGTTCTGGGCACACTGGGACAAGGAAAACCGCACTATCATGCTCGAGGCAGCGCAGGATGTGGTAAAGCCACTCGGCGTGAACATCGACAAGCCGAAGCTCGAAAAGCTGATCAAGACAAAGGATTGATCGTGCAGGATCGGGTCGTGGAGAAGGGCAGGACAGCTAAGCGCTCACAATCCATGTCTTTGGACGCAGAGCCTCTCCCAGTAAAAGCTTCATACTGGACCCAGACACTCTACGAGCTCCAGCGCCTTGGTGCGAACAATGTTCTTCATCTTCATAAGTCTGATCGCCGCGGAATGTTCGTTGCGATTTGCTAACGCAAGAACAGCCTCGGTCACCGCATCCGAGTGACGCATGAGGACGACGAGCGCCGTGCCACTGGGTCCATTGCGAGCCAGCAGCCAGTTGTGGACCGTCCGTTCATTGGTTCCGGTCAGACGCGCCAGATGCTTCACATGGGATGGTATGGTGCCGAAGTCCGCCTTCAAAGCCTCTGCCACCACCTCCGCCAGCAACGCTCCCGTTTCCGCAGCGGGATCGATCGGAAACCGATTTCCGTTTTCACCGCGAAGTTTTCGGTCATCCGTCGAAAAAGACATTCCACCATACTCCCCTTATGCCGAACGGGTTCATCGGGAGAAATGCCCGACTCACTAGACCCGGTGCCAGGCAAGATGGAAGCAGAAGGAAAAAAGACGAAGACAAGGGCAGCGCAATACGTGCGCATGTCTACAGACCATCAGCGCTATTCGACCGAGAACCAGGCCGAGATCATCGAAGCCTACGCCGCGCGACGGAATTTCGAGATCGTCAGGACCTATGCCGACGAAGGACGCAGCGGCCTCAGCATCGCAGGACGGGATTCGCTCAAGCGCCTCATCGACGATGTCCAACAAGGGCGTGCCGATTACGAGGCTATCCTCGTCTACGACATCAGTCGGTGGGGCCGCTTCCAGGATGCCGACGAAAGCGCATACTACGAATTCATCTGCCGCGAGCGCGGCATCAACATCCATTACTGCGCAGAGCAGTTCGACAACGACGGCAGCCTGCCGTCCACTGTCATGAAAAACATCAAGCGGGCGATGGCAGGAGAATACAGCCGCGAACTCTCTGCCAAGGTTTTTACGGGACAATGCCGCCTGATCCGGCTCGGTTACCGTCAGGGAGGCCCCGCTGGTTATGGTTTGCGTCGCCATCTCGTGAACGAGCGGGACGAACCGAAGGCCCCTCTGGCACGCGGCGAGCACAAAAGCCTTCAGACGGATCGGGTGATTCTCGTCCCGGGCCCGGAAGACGAGGTCAGGACCGTTGAACGGATCTACCGCATGTTCGTTCTGCAGCGCCACTCCGAACGCGAGATCGCCGAGATACTGAACCACGAAGGCGTCACTACCGACCTCGGGCGCACATGGACCAGGGCAACGGTCCGGCAGATCCTCATCAACGAGAAATACATCGGGAACAACGTCTACAACCGCATCTCCAATAAGCTGAAGCGCAAACGGGTCGTCAACGAGCCGGAGATGTGGGTGCGAGGGGACGGTGCATTCGCGGCAATCATCGATCGCGAGCTGTTCGATGCGGCACAGGCGATCCTAGCTGCGCGGGCGCGGCGCTTCACCGACGACGAGCTGCTCGCCATGCTGTCGAACCTCTTGGCATCGAGAGGTGAACTATCGGGGCTGTTGATCGACGAAGACGACGAGATGCCATCCACTGCCGCGTATCGGCATAGGTTCGGCAGCCTCGTGCGGGCATACCAGCTGATCGGCTATACGCCCGATCGCGACTATCGCTACCTCGAAACCAACCGTGTGCTGCGGCTTCTGCAGCGTGATGCGTTCGAACATACAGTCGAGCGCATCCGCGAAATGGCCATAGGCATTGAGGTCGATCCCCAGACCGATATCATCGTGGCCAACGGTGAGATATCAATCTCGCTCGTCATGATCCGTTGTACCGAAACCGCTGCCGGGTCGCTTCGCTGGAAGCTGCGCTTCGATAGCAGGCACCGACCCGACATCACTCTCGCCGTCAGGATGAACCCGGATAACCGAACCGTCCGCGACTATTACCTCCTGCCGTGGCTCGACGTCGGGCGACTGGCAACGATGCGGATGGGCGAGGAGAACGGCATCGCTCTGGACGCGTATCGCACCGACGATCTCGATCCTCTATATCACATGCTCAGGCGCCACCCGATCGGACGGGCAGCATGAACGGCGAGATCATCAGCATTCCGATCAAAACGATAGAGGTCCTCAATCCGAGGGCGCGCAACAAGCGCATCTTCGAAGAACTGGTCGACAGCATAGCGAAGGTCGGACTGAAACGCCCGATCACGGTCCGCAGAGCGGAAGTTGGCAACGGCTACGAACTCGTCTGTGGGCAAGGGCGGAAGGAAGCATTCGAGAAGCTCGGCCAATCCATGATCCCCGCAATGATCGTCGATGCGACCCGCGAGGAGTGCTTCGTCATGAGCCTGGTCGAGAACCTCGCCCGGCGAAATCTTTCACCACTCGAACTCATCCGGGAGGTCGGACGTCTACGCGAGCAGGGCTACACGCATTCTGCAATCGGTGAGAAGATCGGTTTCAGTGCAGAATATGTGCATTCGATCGTCGGCCTGCTCGAACGGGGAGAGGAACGCCTGCTCGATGCCGTCGAGCGCGGCATTATCCCGCACACGATCGCCGCCGAGATATCCAAGGCCGACGACGAGGACGTGCAGCGCGCGCTGACCGAGGCCTACGAGAACGGAAGCCTTCCGGGCGATCAGATCCTCGCCATCCGCCGTATAGTCGATGACCGCAATCTGATCGGTAAAGGCATCAAGAGCATCAGGACCGGCAAGCCGCGAACCGCCGCTCCGACCTCCGCGGCACTGGTACGCGCCTATCAGAAGGAAGTCGATCGGCAACGCCAGTTGCTCAAGAAAGCAGGACTGGCACAAGGGCGCCTTGCGTTCATCACTTCGGCGATGGGTCGCCTACTGGCCGAGGATCATTTCGTCGCGCTCTTGCGAGCCGAAGGAATGACCACTCTACCGCAGCCAATCGCTGAACGGCTCGGCCTCGCGGAGGCATGAGATGAGCGAAGCAATACGTATATCGTTCGAACAGAAGGTGCTCGACCTTCCCGTGGAAAGCCTGCTGCCGTTGCGGCCCATGACGGCACGCATAACCGGCTCGAGGAAATATGCGAGGATCGCAACCTCCATAAAGAAAATAGGAGTAATCGAGCCACTCGCGGTAACCAAGGCGGACTCCTCGGGTCGAAACTTGCTGCTGGATGGGCATCTGCGGCTGCATGCCATCATGGAAGAGGGAAAAGCGACCGCGCCATGCATCATCGCCCATGACGACGAGGCCTTCACCTACAACAAGCGGGTGAACCGGCTTGCGACCGTCCAGGAACATTACATGATCCAGCGGGCGCTCGATCGCGGCGTTCCTGCCAGCATGATCGCCGCCGCGCTCGGGATCGATGCGAAGCTGGTCCAACGCCGGAGCAAGCTGCTGGACGGCATCGCTCCAGAAGCGGTCGACATCCTGAAGGATCGCCCAGTCAATCCGCAGGTCTTCGATACCTTGCGCAGGATGAAGCCGGAGCGGCAGTTCGCCACCGCTGAGCTGATGGCATCGATGAACAATTTCACCGCCACCTATGCGAAGGCCATCCTCGCAGCGACCAGACAGGAAGACCTCGCCAGGCCTGAACGGCCGAAGAGGGTAAAGGGCGTTACGCCCGAACAGATGGCGCGGATGGAACGGGAGCTCGAATCCCTAAACAAGGACTTCCGGGCAGTCGAAGCCACATTCGGCGACGATGTCCTCCATCTCGTCCTGGCATCGCGCTATGTCGAACGCCTCATCGCGAACGATGCGATATCGGCCTATGTCCAAGACAAGCATCCTGAGATCCTCGCCGAGTTCCATAACATCGTGGCCGCGGGCACGCTGGACGCTGCCACGTAGATCATTCAGCATTCGTTGCTCTCAAAGACCACAACAGCAGACCTTTCTCGCCTTGACGTGAAACCAGCAGTTCTCGGTCACGCAAATTCCTCAGGGCCGCGCCTACCCTCTTCTGTATCGTCTTCAGCAGTCTGGCATCGGCCGCATTGAGCTCGCGCTCGGCCATTAGGCGAAGTGTTATAGCCTTGCTATCCAGCGCATCGCCCGTTGTCCGAAGCATATGCAGTATGGAGCGCGTAACCTGCCCCTTGAAGGCAACATGGCGCGGAGGCAGTGGCTTCGCCTTCACTTCCGTTAGATCGGCCTCGGGATCGAAAAGCAGGATCGTCTGGTCGATGTGATCGAGGTTGATCAGCGCTTCCCGCAACCTGTCCTGTAAACCCTCAACGAGGCCTGCTATCTCGCTGCGCTTCGTCATCAAGCCTGATAGGACATTGGGGCGGTCAATAGAAGGAAGTTCGGGTATCTGATCTGCGGTCGTCATGGACTCGATTGTTAACGAAAAATCTGTTATTCTTCAGTAGGATATTTTGGTGCAATAACTCCACCATACCGGAATTCCAGCGCGCCGTGCTCGATTCACTGCGCCAGCCGCTGGAGACGGGATCTGTCGATGTCGCCCGCGCCAATGCGCATGTGACCTTTCCGGCCAACGTCCAGCTGATCGCGGCGATGAACCCGTGCCGCTGCGGCCATCTCGGCGATCCGGCGCTGGCCTGCAGCCGCGCCCCGCGCTGCGCCGCCGATTACCAGAGCAAGGTGAGCGGCCCGATGCTCGACCGCATCGATCTGCATGTGGAGGTCGATCCCGTCAGCGCCGCCGACCTCGCCCTGCCGCCTCCTGCCGAGGGCAGCAAAGAGGTCGCTGCGCGCGTGCTAGCCGCTCGCCAGCGCCAGACCGCCCGAGCAGAGCAGACCGGCGTGCGGAGCAATTCGGACCTCGACGGCGAGGCGCTTGAAACCTTCGCCACGCCCGACGAACCGGGCCGCCAGTTGCTGATGCAGGCCGCCACCGCCATGCGCCTCTCCGCCCGCAGCTATACGCGCATGCTGCGGGTCGCCCGCACCATCGCCGACCTCGCCGGAGCGGAGCAGGTCGGCCGCATCCATGTGGCAGAAGCGCTCAGCTATCGCAGGCAAGCGCCGCGGGCTTGAGGGGGAGCGGTCAATCCTCGGTCATGTCGAGGTTGAGCTTGACCGTCTCGTGCTCGTGGTCGCCTTCGAACTTCTTCAGGAAGTCCTCGATCGGGACCTGCTGAGCCTTGTCGACCATTGGGTTCGATTTCGCCATCTCGACGGCTTTCAGCTCGTCGGGCGTCATGCGAACATGGACGTAGGGCAGCCACACGTCGCCATATTCGGCTTTCTGGTACCACACGTCGAGCACGTCGTAGGAGGCCCAGTGGCCGGCCGGCTCCTGCAGGCGAATGCCTTCGCCGATGCGCGGCACGGTGACGGCCTTGATGGTGAAAACCGTCTGGTGGGTCTCGTTCTGAACTTCGATATCGATCACGAAATTGGTCCGGCCTAGTTATTCAGATTCGCGAATACGATTCTGCATTAGGGGCGACGGGTTGAGATCACTTTAACGATGACGTCACGCAGCCACGCTGGCATGTGACGTCACGCAACACCGGCTGTTTTCCTGAACTCCATGTCTTTCGTATCCACCGAACCCGGCGAGCAAATGGCGTCATACGGCGCGATCTCGCGGCTGCGCGAGTGGTGGCACGCACTCGATGACGATGCGCGGCGCAAGGCTGGCGGCCTGGTGTTCGCGCTTCTGCTCGAAGCGCTATTGTTGCTTTTGCTGCTGTCGCTCGGGCTGGTGAGCCGCGACCCGGTGCCGATGCGGGATGCGGTGTCGACATTCGATGTGAGCGATGTGCGGGAAGAGGCCGACGAGGCGCTGGCAGAGCCCGCGCCCGCCCCTGCGACAGCGCAACCGCAAGTGTCCCCGCCGGAGCCCGTTCCAGACCAGGCGGTTCCGCAGCCCACCCCTCCTCCGGCCCTGCTTCGGACCGCACCGACATCGTCGCCCAGCTTCGATCTCGCGCAGCAACCGCAGGCACGAAGTAGAGAGCGTGCAGGTCCCATCGGTCCGGCATTCACGCCGCGACCGGGCGATTCGCAGCGCATTGCCGGGAGCGGGCCGAACGGCGAACCGCTCTATGCCGCGCGCTGGTATCGCGAGCCGACCAATGGGGAGCTCGCGGGCTATCTTTCGACGGCCAGTGGGCCCGGCTGGGGGCTGATCAATTGCCAGACCGCGCCGCAATTCCGGGTCGAGAATTGCGTTCTGGTCGACGAATGGCCCAGCGGCTCGCAGATCGGGCGCGCGGTGCTGGCGGCGGCCTGGCAATTCAAGGTTCGTCCACCGCAGATCGGCGGACAGCCGCAGGTGGGCGAGTGGGTACGCATCAGGATAGACTACGAGCTGCGGCGCGAGCCCTGATCCGCCTCGTCTTCGTCGGCATAGGGCGTGTTCTTGATCAGATGGCGATTGTAGTCGGGAGCGCCATCGTCCCACCACACCGGGCCCCGCTCGCCGAGCGCGACTTTCGCTTGGTGGACTTTCGCCCGCGCGGCTTTTTCCGCAGCGGGATCGCCGGCGCGTTTGGCCGCGCCGACCGCCCGGCGCGCATCCATCAATGCGTCGATAAGCCGTTGGTGCTCGCCCTCCGCTAGATGCGGATTGCTCGCGCGCCACAAGCGGCCGCGAACGACGATATAGCGCCCGTCGTGCGTGCGCTCAGGCGGCGGATTTGGCGCGGCGAAGGCTTTCGATGTCGATTACCTCGCCAAGGCCGAGGGAACCCTCCTGGTCCGCCTGGCTCCCATCGGCACGCACGCCGAGATCGGAGCGTTCGACCAGGGCGAGATCCTGCGGGCCGAGGATGCGTCCATCGTGGCTGAGGATCGAGGTGGGGCCGATCGGCAGGCGATCGCGCTCATCGACCAGTACCGGATTCTCGGTCACTTCCGCGCCGTATTTCTGGCCCCATTGGCGCAGTGCGACCATGGCGGGCAGCAGGTCGAAGCCCTTGTCGGTCAGGCGATACTCGATCTTGCGGCGATCGTCCGGACAGGGATCACGACGGAGGATGCCGTTCTCGACCAGCTTGGCAAGGCGATTGGATAGGATGTTGCGGGCGATCCCGAGTTCGCTGAGGAACTCCTCGAAGTGATGCAGGCCGTTGAAGCTGGCGCGGAGGATCATGAAGGACCAGCGCTCTCCCATGACTTCGAGCGCCTGCGGCAGCCCGCATTCGGTCAGTTCGCGCAGCGGTTCGCGGATATCGCCCATGGATCAGTTCCCTTCTTGCAACCTATCTAGCGCAAATTGCCGCAAATCCAAAATATTTCAAAAAATAGGTTGCTACATGAAACTTAAAGTAATAGGTAGTGATTCGCAACTGGTTGCTTTTTGAAACCTGATAGTTCGAATGGCAAGCCCGGTTGATCAGAACTGAAGCTTTTGAAGGACCCTCTCATGACCCTCTCCCTCCCCCGCTCGGTCAATTTCGGTGCTATCGTTGGTGCCGTCGCCTGGACCACCGCCAGCTTCGGTGCGGCGCTTGCACCCGCGCCCGCCTCCGCCGCCCCCAACGCACCGTTCTACACCGCCGAATTGGCTCAGCCGGCCAAGGATCGCGTGATCGTCGCCGGCGGCGTCGCCTGGCAGTGCAACGGCACTACCTGCGTTGCCGAGAAGGGCACGTCGCGTCCGATGCGCATGTGCCGCGAACTCCAGCGCGATGTCGGCGAGATCGCCGGCTTCACCGCCAAGGGCGAAGCGCTGGCCGACGACAAGCTGGCGAAGTGCAACGGCTGATCCCTCCCGTCCCTCCCCGCCCTCTCCATCGTGGGGACGACTCATGGGCCCCCGCGTCATCGTGGGGGCCCTTTTTCCTGATGTCAGATCAACTCTCGCGCGGTGAGATCGACTTCAAGCTTCGCGGCATCGCTGAAATGGTGGACCTGCCAACCAAGTTCTCTGGCCGAAGCGATATTGGCCGCATTGTCGTCGATGAACAGCATCGCCCCAGCGTCATGACCGAAGCGCTTCCATGCGAGTTCGAAGATGGCGGGATCGGGCTTCGCTAGCTTCTCTTGGCCGGACACCAGGATGTCGCGGAACCGGTCGAACACCGGCGCAGTCGGTCGGAAGCCCACCCAGAATTCGGCGCCGAAATTGGTGATCGCGTACAGCGGGACGTCGCGCGCCGCCAATCGCTCGACCAGTTCGATGCTTCCGGGGACCGGGCCGGGGATCGTCTCGTTGAAGCGCGTCGCATAGGCGCGGATCTCGGCTTCATATTCGGGATAGAGCGCGATCCTCTCGGGCACCATGTCGGCCAGCGCACGGCCGCGATCATGCTCGAAATGCCACTTTTCGGTCACGACCTCGGACAGCAGGAATTCCAGCCGCGCCGGATCGTCGACGATCCGTTCGAACAAATGCGACATCTGCCATTGGTAAAGCACGCGCCCGACATCGAACACGACGGCTTCGACGGTCATTGCGTCGCTACCCATAAGCCTGCCCCCAATACGAACGGCCCGTACCCCCTTCGGGGCCGGGCCGGTCTTGCACAACTACGCTGCCGGTGCGGCAGCGCGCCAAATCAGCCCTGGCGGGCCTTGAAGCGGCGGTTGGTCTTGTTGATCACATAGGTGCGCCCACGACGGCGGATGACGCGGCAATCGCGATGGCGACCCTTGAGGGACTTGAGGCTGTTGCGGATCTTCATGATTTGTCTCGTCATATTAATACGCGCCGGAGATAAGCCCCGACGCGGCAAATTCAAGGGCGCCCGTTAGCGGCGGGGGTGATTCCGGTCAAGGGTGATTGGGGGAACGGTGGCTTCGAGAAGGTTTTAGTTGCGTGCGGGCCGGACATCCGTCCAGCCCTTGCTGTTCCGTCCCATGCCCCCGTGGGACGCAACAACCGCAAGGAAAGCGCGGATGCGCTTTCTACACCATACAAAACTACCCCTCTCCCCTGATCTCCGCCAGCCGCCGCTCCCACTGCAGCGCGTGGCTCACGATCGTATCCAGATCCGCAAACTGCGGCTCCCACGTCAACGCCCCCCGGATGCGCGACGGGTCCGAGATCAGTTTGGCCGGATCACCCGCGCGGCGCGGCTGCATGCGGCGGTCGATGGTCTGGTTGGTTACCCGGTCCACTGCGTCGAGCACTTCGAGCACCGAAAAGCCGCGGCCATATCCGCAATTCATCGTCAGCGAGCGGTCGGGCTGCGCGATCAGTGCCTCCAGTGCCAGCACATGCGCCTTCGCCAAGTCGCTCACATGGATATAGTCGCGCACCCCCGTCCCATCGGGGGTCTCGAAATCACTCCCGAAGACCGCGACATGATCGCGCTTGCCGGTCGCCGCCTCGCAGGCGACCTTGATGAGATGCGTCGCCCCAGCCGTGGACTGGCCGGTCCGCCCCTCGGGATCGGCGCCGGCGACATTGAAATACCGCAGCGCGCAATGGTTGAAACCATGCGCTGCGCTGGCGTCGGCCAACATCTGCTCGGTCATGAGCTTCGACCAGCCATAGGGATTGATCGGTTGCTTCGGCGTGTCTTCGCTCACCTGCTCGACATCGGGCGTGCCGTAGGTTGCGGCAGTCGAGCTGAAGATGAAATGGCCGACTCCGCCATCAACTGCAGCCTCGATCAGCGCGCGGCTTTTCACCGTGTTGTTGTCGTAATATTTGAGCGGGTTCTCGACCGACTCCGGCACGATGATCGATCCGGCGAAGTGCATGATCGCACCGATGCCCTGCTCGAGGAAAATCTGCTCCAACAGGATCGCATCGGCGATGTCGCCTTCGTAGAGCGGCACCTCTTCCGGCACGGCAAAAGCAAAGCCGGTCGAGAGGTTGTCGATCACCGCCACAGGCCAACCTGCATCGCGCAGGGCGAGCACCGTGTGACTGCCGATATAGCCTGCCCCGCCGGTCACCAGCACGGGCATTTTTTCTGCGCTATTCATCGCCCGCGCCCTAGCATACGAATTGGTAACGGCAACGCTCTAGAGGGCCTGCCGACGCGTCCCGGAGCGGATTCCCCTGTCCAAGCGTTGGCCCAATACGTTGAGCAATTGTCGCAGTCTGGCGACGAGACGTTAAAGGATCGCATGATGAAACCGATGTTATCGCTGAGCGGACTGTGCGCCGCGCTTGCCCTCGCCGGATGTGCGACACCGCCGGGGCCGGTCGAAGTCACACGGTTCGTCGCCCCCGAAAGCGTTGCCCGGCTCGGCCAGGGCACGATTTTCGTCGAGACGATGCCTGGAACTGACGGCGATAGCCTGGCCATGGCGCCCTACAAGGTTGCCGTGGCCCGCGAACTTACTGCACTCGGCTATGTCGAGACCGACCGCGCCAGTGCCAGCCAGATCGCCCAGGTCGGGGTCGATGGGTACGTCATCGGATCGAACGGCCGCCGTAGCCCCGTCAGTGTCGGCGTCGGCGGGCGCACGGGCAGCTACGGTTCGGGTGTCGGCGTCGGGATCGGCATCAACCTCGGCGGGGGCGAGAAGGACCGGCTCGGCACGGAACTGTCGGTCCGCATCAGCGAAGCGGCGAGTGGCGCCAGCCTGTGGGAAGGCCGCGCGGATTTCAGCCCGCCCGAAGACTCCCCCCTTGCGCGCGGCACGGCGAACGCCCAGACGGTCGCCTCCGCGCTGTTCCGGGAGTTTCCCGGCAACAATGGCGAAACGATCGAAGTGAAGGTACCCGAGTGAACGACATCCATATCGATTGCGCATTCGACAGTGGCAATATCGAAGTCCTGTCCGTCGACGGCGCGAGTGCCAGGCTGGCCATCCGCAAGGACCACCAGAGCGAATTTGCGCAATGGTTCCACTTCCGCGTGAGCGGCGCTGCCGGGCGCGAGCTCGAACTGAAGATCACCGGCCTCAAGGACAGCGCCTATCCCGGCGGCTGGCCGCAATACGATGCCTGTGTATCGGAAGATCGCGACTATTGGGGCCGCGCGGCGTCGAGCTGGGACGAGAACGCCGACAACGGCACGCTCACGATCCGCTACACCCCCGCAAGCGACATCGCCTATTTCGCCTATTTCGCACCCTATTCGATGGACCGTCACCACGATCTCGTTGCCGAAGCCGCATCCAGCGAGGGCGTGGATTACAAGCGCCTCGGCACAACACTCGACGGGCAGCCGATCGACTGCCTGTCGATGGGCGAAGGCGAAACGCAGGTGTGGCTCTATGCGCGCCAGCACCCGGGCGAGACGCAGGCCGAATGGTGGATGGAAGGCGCGCTTGAAGTGCTGACCGACCCCACCGACAGCGTCGGCCGCCTGCTGCGCCAGCGCTGCCGCCTGCATGTCGTGCCCAATGCCAATCCCGACGGATCGAAACGCGGGCACCTGCGCACCAATGCGGTGGGCACCAATCTCAACCGCGAATGGGAAAATCCGACTGCGGAAAAGAGCCCCGAAGTGCTCGCCATCCGCAATGCGATGGACGAGACCGGCGTGCATTTCGCAATGGACGTGCATGGCGACGAAGCGATCCCGGTCGCCTTCCTCGCCGGTTACGAAGGCATCCCCAGCTGGACCGACGAGCATGGCGAACGCTTTTATCTGTACGAGCGCATCCTCGACCGGCGTACGCCGGATTTCCAGACCGAGCAGGGTTATACGAAGTCGGCGCCGGGCAAGGCCAATCTGTCGATGAGCACCAATCAGGTCGCCGAGCGCTTCGGTGCGACGGCGATGACGCTGGAAATGCCCTATAAGGACAATCCGGCCAGTCCCGAGCCCGAGCAGGGATGGAGCCCGGAACGCTGCAAGATGCTGGCGCGCGATTGCCTTGCCAGCCTGCTCGAATGGCTGGATAGCGACAAGGGCTGAGGTGGGCCGGGCTGCCGCGATGCAGCCCCGGCCTTGGAATCAAGCGGCGGCGGCGATGCCGTCGAGTACTTTCTGGGCGACCTCTTCGATGGAGCCGGTGACGAGCAGCGGCTGGCCGCCGACCATGCCGACATTGGTCTGGCCGTTCTCGGCGGTTCTGAGCCATGCAATATTGCTGGCGACGACGAGGTAATTACCGCCGCGCGATTCCAGTTTCACGAATTTCATCGAATCATCTCCTGACGCGGTGAGGCTAGTGCACCAAGCGGTACGCAATGGTTAATTCCGGACAGCGAAAATTCAGCTGGCGCATGGCACCGCGGGCCGATGCGTAAGTTGCTATCCATCGCCGCAATGACTGCTGCATTCGCCTCCAGTTCGGCAGCCGCGACCGGCGGTCTTCTCTGTACGACGGCAGCGAAACCGGAGATCAAGGTCTCCATCGGCTTCGGTCACGTCCCCGGCGCACCGATCGTCGCCAAGCACCTGTGGGTCGATGGCAAGAAAATTCCGGTCCAAGCGCCGCAATGGTGGCTGGACGACGAGGAAATGCGCATCGAGCTTACCGATGCCGACATGATGCACACGCTGCTGGTCATGCGCACGAAGCGCTATGGCTGGACCTATGACGGGCAGGTGACATGGGCCGGCAAGACCCACTGGATCCGCTGCAAGGAGAACTGAGCCGGACCGGCGCTCGGTTCAGCGCACCTCCCGGCTCGCCACGCGCCCGTCGATCACGACGCCGGTGACATGGCTGGTGTACTCCAGCGGGTCGCCATCGAACAGCACGACATCGCCATCCTTCCCGACGCTGAGCGAGCCGACGCGCTCGCCGACCCCGATGGCGCGGGCTGCGTCGATGGTGATCGAGGCCAGCGCATGCTCGGGCACAAGGCCGTTGGCCGCCGCCCAGCCCGCTTCCCACAGGATCACTCGGGTCTTGGGCACATAGGCTTCATAACCAGACTGCAGCGCGAAGGGGATACCTGCTTCGCGCAAGGTTGCGGCGGTCGTGAAACTGGCATTCTCCATGTCGCCATAGTGCCTGCCCATGGTCGGGTGCAGGATCACCGTCACCCCGGCCTCGCGCAACTGGTCGAGCAGGCGATAGCTTTCAGCCCCACCGTCGATGACCAGATCGATGCCGAACTCTTCCTTGAGGCGCAGCGCGCTCATGATGTCCTGCGAGCGGTTGGCAGTGACCATCAGCGGCACGCGGCGCGCCAGCACATCCTTCCAGACCTGTGCATCGAGCTTGGTCGCGGTGCCGGGCTTTGCATCGGCATCCCCGCCCTTCGCCGCAGTCAGCGCCGCGCGGAGGAGCGCCATCTGCTTGGGCCGCGTTCCGGGGCCCTTGTCGCTGTCGAGCGCACTGGGGCCGAGATTGGCCGCGATCATCGCGCGCGGGACGATCGCTGCCGCATCGGCCGTCTTGGCCCAGGTCTTCGCGACCATGGTCTGGCCCGACACGACCGTGCCGGGGCCGTGGCCAGTATGGATGGTCGTGACTCCGAACGAGCGGACCCAGTCGACCAGTGTCTCGTCCGGATTGTAGCCGTCGATCGCGCGTAGCTGCGGCTGGAGCGCCGCGCCCGTGTCAAGCTGGTCCTGGTCGTCGAACTGGTTGAGATAGCCGGCCAGGCCGACCACCGTGCGCGCATCGACGAAGCCGGGCGTCGCCACCTTGGCGGTCAGTACTTCCATGCCTTCGGGCACGCCGGTGCTGGCAGCGGGGCCGACGCTAACGATCTTGCCGCCGCGGATCACGACGATACCGTCGCTGATCGCTGCGCCATCCATGGTGTGTAGCGTCTCTGCGCGGACGGCGACGTCCTGCGCGGCGAGCTGGAAGGGGGCCAGAGCAAGGGCGGCTGCAGCGAGCGACTTGGCGATATGCTTGATCATTGGCTGGTCTCCGCTTCGGCTGCTTCCCAGTGGTGATGGGCGAGCTCCATCGGGCTGCCCGCGCCATAGCCACCTTCGGCCAGCAGCTTGCCTTCCTCGGTCTTGCGATCGAACAGCTTTTCCCCTTCGACCCACGTCTCCATTAAATCGGTATAGACCGACAGCGGATCGCCCGAGAGCAGGAGGAAATCTGCGTCCTTGCCGACTTCCAGACTCCCCACGCGATCCTCCAGCCCCAGCTGTTTCGCGCCATTGATGGTGAGCGCCCGCAGCGCGCCCTCTCGGCTCATCCCGCCCCGCACGGCAATGCCGGCCTGGCGGAACATGAGGCGCGAATCGATGATGCCGTCATCCGAATGCAGCGAAGTCAGCACACCGGCCTGCTCCAACGTGGCGGCGGTATCGAGCCGCGATTCCTGTGCTTCCAGTTTACCGCCAGGGCTGTCGACGAGGATGTTGGAGACCGGAACACCGGCCGCGGCCAATTCCTCGGCGACCTTCCAGGCTTCCATTCCGTGCTGGATCAGCACCTTGAAACCGAACTCGCGCTGCAAGCGCAGCACGGTCATGATGTCGTCGGCGCGGTGGGTGTGGTGATGCACCAGCCGCTTGCCTGACAGCACTTCGCACAGCACTTCCTTGCCGAGATCGACTGTCTTCTTGTCGCCGCCGCAATAGGCCTTCGCCTCGGTGAAGGCAGCGCGGACCAACGCGGCGGACTTGGCGCGGGTGGTCGGGAAGCCAGGCGTTTCGCGGATCGGGTTGGTGCCATTGGCCATTTTGAGGCCGCCCATCACCGAACCGTCCGGGAAGAACCACGCGATGTCCTCGATCGTCTCGCCATCGCGCAGTCGCATGTAGAAGGTCTGCCCGCTTACCAGCCAGCCCGAGCCGGGCATGACATTGGCCGTCGTCACCCCGCCGGAGCGCGCCTTCGCGATGCTGGCATCGCGGGGATTGATCGAATCCATTGCGCGCACCTCAGGCTGGATCGGCGAGCTGCGATCCGCCCCCGCCACCGAGCCGATGTGCGAATGCGTATCGACGATACCCGGCATGATGACCATGCCACTCGCATCGCGGCGCTCGGCATCGGCGGGAACGGCCACATTGGTGCCGACCGCAACGATCTTGCCGCCCTCGACCACCAGCGTAGCATTGTCGAGCGCAGGGCCGGCCATGGTATGAATGGTCGCGCCCTCGAACGCCACGGCCCGTTCCTGCGCCTGAGCAACGCCAGCCCAGAGCGCCAATGCAGAGCAGGCGCCGATAGCGCCCGTGCGAATTGCGGTTGAAATCATGAAATACTCCCTCGACGCACCACACTAGCGCCGGATCGCGCCCCCGCAAGCCCGATCAGGCGACGACCGGTTCGACCAAGCGCAGCGTGCGCGAATCGGCGTCGAGCTCAACCTCTGCCCCATGCGGCATGGCGAGCTGGTTGGTGACGTGGCCGGTATTCGCGCCGGTAAAGGCCGGGATGCCGAGCGCACCGAGATGATGGTCGAGAATGTCGTCGAGGGTGAAGCCCGACTGCTCCTGCGTTTCGGGTTCGCACCTCGTGCATTGGCCGAACACGATACCCGACAGCTTGCCGAGTATGCCGGCCAACCGCAGCTGCTGGAGCATGCGATCGACGCGATAGACGTCCTCGTTCACGTCTTCGAGAAACAGCACCGCGCCGTCGAAACGGGGCAACCACGGCGTGCCCATCAGGGTCGAGAGGATGGTGAGGTTTCCCCCGAGCAAGCGGCCCCTCGCCGTGCCACCGGTAATCGTCCGTCCGGCCCGTCCGCTTGCCTGCTCCACCTCGACACCGCCCAGCATCGGCGTATCGGCAGCGAAGGCCAGCCGCCACAGGCTCTCCCAGCTCTCGCGCTCCCACCGGCTGGCGGCATTGGGGCCATGGATCGTCGGGAAGCCCGCCCTCGCCGCGATCGCGAGATGCAGCGCGGTCGTGTCGGAATAGCCGATCAGCAGCTTGGGATTGGCGCGTATGGCATCCCAGTCGAGCAACGGCAGGATGCGCGCCCCACCCCAGCCGCCGCGGACCGCGAAAATGCCGCGCACGTCCGGATCGGCGACCATCGCCATGTAGTCCTCGGCCCGCTGCGCGTCGGTCCCGGCAAGATACCCGTTCTGCTCGCGCACATGCTGGCCGAGCTTCGGCACCAGACCCATCCCCCTGATCCAGTGCTGCGCTCGGTCGAGTTCCCACGGGAGTGTCAGGGCGCTTGCCGGCGCGACGAGACCGACCGTGTCGCCGACGCGCAAGCGCGGCGCTTTTCGTGCGCCGGCGGCGCTCACTGGGGCAGGCAATGCAGTGGCAAGCAGCGCGCCGCCCATGCTGCCAAGCGCCTGCCGCCGGTCGATCATACCAGGCTGGCCGGTCCGAACGCGTCGGGCAGCAGTTGCGACAGCCGGACCCGGCGCACGCTATCCGGACCTACGCACAGGATTTCGGGATCGGTGCCGCCCAACTGCGCCAGTTCGTTAAGTACCTGGCGGCAGCGACCGCAGGGGGTGATCGGCGCGGTGCCGGGGCCGGTCACCGCGATCGCTTCCAGCCCGCCGCGCACGCCGTCTGCCATGGCCTTCGACACCGCGACCGTCTCCGCGCACAGCGCCAGGCCATAGCTGGCGTTTTCGATGTTGGTCCCGGTCACCACGCTGCCGTCGGCAAAGCGCAGCGCCGCCCCCACGGCGAATTGCGAATAGGGGGAATAGGAATGCTCGGCAGCACCGCGCGCAGCAGCGATCAGTTCGTCGTCGGTCATTTCGTCCTCGTCAAAGGGGTCGCACTACGACCCAGCGGAGCGGCGCATCCGCAGCCTCGCTCTTGTACCAGCGGTTGGCTGTCCACATCAGCCACGGCCGCGCGCCATATTCGGGTTCGAACCAGCTGCTGGTGAGCCACAATTGCCGGTCGATCCGGCGGGACACGCCGTAGGCTTCCTCGAATTCTTCAGTCGGCGCGAGGATCGCGGCCTTGCCGGAATGCGCCTCGATCTGGTTGACCAGCGTCATCAACTCGCTCTGGACTGCGGCGTCGGAGATGCGCTCCGGGCAATCAGCTGCGGTGCGTTCCAGCAGAATGGCCGGCGGCAACAGGCTCGCATCGCGCGGCACCATGGTGACGAAATTCGCCGATTGCCCGTCCGCCACTTTGCAAGGATCGAACCGATGCGCGGCACCGACCTCGAGACCGGCCGCTCTTGCCCGCGAGAAATTCTGTGCGAAGGCGACATCGCGGCCCTCGTTGCCGTCGCTCGCCTCGATATAGGCGAAGCTGGCTCCAAGCCCCTTAAGCGTGTCGAAAGCGACCGGCCCGTCGCTAATGGCAATGATTGCGCCCTGGTCCGGCCATTCCGCCTCGTCCGGACGCCAGTCGCGCCGGTCGTACCATAAGTACGCGCAGCCGACGCCGACGATGAGCAACAGGAACAGCGCCGCCTTGGCACCGCCGGACAGCCCCTGCTGCTTCGCCTTGCGCTTGCGCTTGCTGCGAGCCACCCGATCAGCCTTTGATATGCAGCACGCAGATCAGCGTGAACAGCCTGCGCGCGGTGGCGAAGTCGGTATCGATCTTGCCTTCCAGCCGCTCGATCAGCAGTTCGGCGGCGCGATTGTGCACCCCGCGGCGAGCCATATCGATCGTCTCGATCTCGGCCGGAGTGGCCTTGCGGATTGCTTGGTAATAGCTGTCGCAAATGGCGAAATATTCGCGAATCGGGCGGCGGAAGCGGGCCAGGCCGAGCAATAGTTCCTCGAGCAATTCGTCCGACGTATCGGCGATCGTCATCAACAGCCGCCCGTCGCGCACCGCCAGCCGCAGGTGATAGGGACCGCTGGCCCCGCGCTCGGCTGCGCGCAGCGGCTTGAAGGTGTTCTCCTCGATCAGGTCGAAGATCGCGATCTTCCTCTCCTGCTCGATATCGGCATTGCGCCAGATAATCGTCTCCTCGTCGAGGTCGACCTTGGCGATGCGATGATCGGGACTGGCGGAAGCGGAATCGGTCATGCTTGCGCCCGCTTTCGCAGGTTTATGCGGGCCGGGGCAAGGGCTTGGCGAATAGTCCCCGATATCCACAGCGCAAGTGGCTGCATTGCAACTTGCCAGCAGGGGTGCCCGCCCGTCATCAGAGCCCGATGGCCGATACCGATCTCCTCTTCCCCGCCGACGATTCGACTGCCGACAAGGCGGACAAGGGCACGCAGCTGCCCGCCAACCTCGAAGCGGAGGCGGCGTTTCTCGGCGCCGTGCTAATCGACAACAAGGTGATCGAGGAACTGACGACGCCGCTGGTCCCCGATCATTTCCACGAGCCGGTGCACCAGCGCATTTACGAACGGGTGCTCAAGCTGCTCGACCGCAATTCGGTCGCGACGCCGGTCACGCTCAAGCCCTATTTCGAGAGCGACGAAGCGCTCAGACAGCTTGGCGGCACGACCTATCTGGCGCAGCTTACCGCCGACGGCCAGGGCCTGCTGCACCCGCGCGAACTGGCCGACCAGATTTACGATCTCGCTTTGCTGCGTCAGCTGGTCAGCGTCGGCCGCACGCTGGTCGAAGGGGCGCTCGACACGTCGGACGAGGTCGAGCCGCTCCGCAAGATCGAGCAGGCCGAGGCCGATCTCTACCGCGTGGCCGAAGGGGCGAGCACCGGCAGCGAGGCGCAAAGCTTCCGCACTGCCGCGTTCGGCGCGCTGCAGGTGGTGCAGGCGGCGATGAATTCGGGCGGGAGGTTTTCCGGCAAGACCACCGGCCTCGACACGATCAACGACAAGACCAGCGGGCTCCATAATTCGGACCTCGTGATTCTCGCGGGTCGTCCGGCGATGGGCAAGACCTCGCTTGCGACCAATATCGCCTTCAACGCCGCCTCGCGTCTGATGCGCGACGAGCGCGACGGGATCGACCGCGCGGATTCGCCCGGCGCAGGCGTGGCCTTCTTCAGCCTGGAAATGAGCGCCGACCAGCTTGCTACGCGTATCCTCGCGGAACAGGCGGAAATCTCCAGCGAGAAGCTGCGCTCGGGCAAACTCAGCCGCGAGGAGTTCCAGCGCCTGTCATTCGCCAGTCAGGAACTGACAGACCTTCCCCTGTATATCGACGACACGCCTGCGCTGACGATCGGCGCGTTGCGCACGCGGGCGCGGCGGCTGAAGCGGCGGCACGATATCGGGCTTGTGGTTGTCGATTACCTGCAGCTGCTGCAGGGCTCGGGCCGCGCGAGCGACAACCGGGTGAACGAGATTTCGGAAATCAGCCGCGGTCTCAAGACGCTCGCCAAGGAGCTGCATGTGCCGGTGATCGCCCTTTCGCAGCTTTCGCGCCAAGTCGAACAGCGCGAGGACAAGCGTCCGCAACTCGCCGATCTGCGCGAATCCGGCTCGATCGAACAGGATGCCGACATGGTGTGGTTCATTTTCCGCGCCGAATATTATCACAACGCCACCAAGCCCGACACGCCGGACGAAACCTCCTCCGAAGAAGTGCGGATGAAATATGCCGAATGGGAGGCCCGCCATCTGGAGCTGGTCAACAAGGCGACGCTGATCGTCGCCAAGCAGCGTCACGGCTCGACCGGTAACGTGCCGCTATTGTTCCACAGCGAATATACCAAGTTCAGCAGCCCCGACGTGCGCAATTACGAGGATTACGACTGAGGTTCGTCCACCGCATCGATCCCGCAATTGTAGATACCTTCCAAAGTCACGGTCTGCGAGCCGCGTCTGAGATTCAGGCTTCCGGTAAAGTTCGGTTCCGCCACGACGGGTGCCGGCGTCTCGCTTACGGGTGCAGAGGCGCGGACTTCTACTTCGACTTCAAGTCCATCGGGGCCTGCGAAACTGGCTCCGCGGCTCAACGTATTGTAACCGCCCCCGCCATTCATTTCGAGTTCGACGGGACTGCCGTCCAGTACGATCAGCGCCTCCGCGCTTTCGGCAGAGACCGAATTCGCTGCGGCGGCCAGCAGGGTTTCTTCGCCGCGGCGGAAAACACATCCGAGGTCGGAGACGAGGTTCGCCTCGCTCCGCATCGTCTCACTTACAACGCCAGGCACCAGCGGAAGCGTATTCGCCGGCGCGTCGACCGATGTCATCGGAACTGGCTGTTCGATCGCGCCCTCATCCTCTTCGACCGGCTCGGCACAACCAACGACGGCGCCGACAAGGACGGGCAGCATGAAAATACGCATCGAATTCTCCTTCACGGTTAGGCTACGCCCCAGCGTCGCCGCTCGTTCCGCAGAAGGTCAGAGACCGAGGTTCAGCCTGCGCGCCACGTTGTAATCGACCACCGCGACGAGGAACCAGCTGAGGTTCCAGCGGATGCGGTTCCACAGCGTCGAATGCTTGCGGTGCTCTTCCGGTGTGATCTGTTTGGACGCGGTATGATGCTGCGCGATAAAGTCGCGCATGCGATCGGCGAAGTCCGCATCCTCGATCCGCAGCATCAGTTCCAGGTTCACATAAAGGCTGCGCATGTCGAAATTGGCGCTGCCGAGATAGACGGCGTCGTCGATCACCAGCAGTTTCATGTGCAGCTTGCAAGGGCGGAATTCCCAGATCTTGGCGTTCTTGTTGAGCAGGTAGTGATAGAGCGAGCGGGTCGCGCCGATGGTGGCGCCATTGTCGGACTTGGCGGCCATCACCAGCCGCGCCTCGCCCCGCAGAGCGATGTTTCCGATCCGCCGGAGCATTTTCTTCGATGGCGAGAAATAGGCCATCACCATGTCGAGCCGTTCGCCCTTTCCGAGGTCCTCCGAGACGCAGCGTGCCCAGCTGGACAGGCCCTTGGTCGGCCCGCCGATCAACAGGCGCACCGGGCCCTTGGGTGGGCTCCATCGCGTGACCTTGCGCACGATCGAGCGGAATTGTGCGCGCGGCTGCGCCACCCAATCGGCCAGCTCGTCCCACCAGGCGAGGAGCTGCTCGACCGCTTGCCCTTCCAGCTTGACGCCCAGATCGTGCCAGCCGTTCGCTTCCGGGCCTTCGAAATAGGCCTTCTCGATATTGAAGCCGCCGATCATCGCGACTTTTTCGTCGACGATCGCCATCTTCTGGTGATTGCGGATCAGCGCGCGGCGCGACCATTTGGCCATGAAGCGGTCGTATTGCCCGCCAGCCTCCTTGAAGCCATCGAAGAAATCGTCGGCCACATCCTCACCGAAGCCATCGACGATGAGACAAACCGATACCCCGCGACGGGCCGCCTCGACCAGCGCGTTGCGCACGCGCGTGCCGATCTCGTCGTCGACGAACATGTAGTAGAACAGCCTGAGCGAGCTTTGCGCGCCGTTTATCAGTTCCACCAGCGCTTCGAGCCGGTCTTCACCTGCCGGGTAGATGGTGAGGCTATGCCCCTGCGCTTCGACATGGAAGGGCTCGTCGTCCTGCCAGACAACCTGCGCATCCTGCTGCGCGTAGAGTTGATCGCTCCCCATGCAGAACTCGCCTAGAACGGCTGGCGGCGCGGCGCAATTCCTTGACGAGAAGCCATGCTGTACCTATGTCGCGCTCTTTCCCGGAATCACTTGATTTGCATCGGAGTGCCCCATGGCGCGCGTTACCGTCGAAGACTGCGTAGATAAGGTCCCCAACCGTTTCGATCTCGTCCTGCTGGCTGCCCAGCGTGCGCGCGAGATTTCCGGCGGCGCGGAATTGACCATCGACCGCGATCGCGACAAGAACCCGGTCGTCGCCCTGCGCGAAATTGCCGAACAGTCGGTCAAGCCGAAGGACCTGCAGGAAGCAGCGGTCACCAATCTGCAGAAGATCCTGCCGGACGACGATGACGAGATCGATGAGGTCGGCTCGCTCAGCCAGTCGGCCGAAGCCCTGCGCATCACTGCCTCGGCCCCGACCCGCTCGACCTCGATCGGCGCCGATTACGACGGCTGATCGCAGAATACAGGATACGAATGAAAAGGCCGCCTCATGGGCGGCCTTTTTCGTTTGTAGTTTATTGCCCGCGCCCGGTTTCGGCCTGCAATTCGTCGATCATCTTCGATGCGTCGGCCTTGGTCAGCTCGGGATCGTAGCGATCCGGGCAACCGGCTTCTTCGCACAGCGTCTTGAGATAGCTCGCCTGCGCGCCGGTCATGCGTTCATCGCCGGTGGTCCAGTTGTCGGGATCCTTCTCTGCATTGGAGACGGGGTCGGTCTTGGGTCGATCGGCTGGCTTCGTTGCAGTCATGATGGAATTCTCCTTTGCCGAACCAACAGCGATGTTCCCAAAATGTTCCTGTCGAAGTTGGGGGATGACCTCCAGCCCGTCGTTTCTTATGACGGGTGCCGGAGGTGGGCATGAGCGAAATCGGTGACGCATTCGGCACGGCCGTAGAGGGCGGACTATTCGCCAAGGCGGTCGGCAAGGGCAGCGAGGCCCAGCCCGAACACCGCGAGTTGGAGGATGGGCATTTCGCGGAAGGCGCCTGCCTCAATTGCGGCACCGAGCTGATCGGCAGTCACTGCCACTCTTGCGGGCAAAAAGCGCATCTGCACCGCACGCTCGGCGCATTCATGCACGATCTGCTCCACGGTGCGCTGCATTTCGAAGGCAAAACGTGGAAGACGTTGCCGATGCTGGCGTTCAAGCCCGGCGAGCTCACCCGGCGCTATATCGAGGGGGAGCGCAAGCGCTTCGTCAGCCCGATGGCGCTGTTCCTGTTCTCGATCTTCCTGATGTTCGCCGTGTTCCAGGTCCTCGGCCTGACCGCGCCGAGCGATATCGATCAGGTTGGTTTTTCGGCGCGGGGACAGGCGGTCGAGGCTAGAGCCGCGCTCGAGCAGGAACGCAGCACCCGTGGCGAAAGCAATCCGGAACGCCTCGCCGAGATCGAGGATGAAATCGCCGGCCTGACCACGGCCATCGAGGCCATCGACGCAGGCGAGAATTATGCTTTCCGCGACAAGGACGGAAACCGGCAGAGCCAGTCGATCAACCTGACCGGTATCGATTTGATCGATCAAGGGATCGTCAAGAAATGGCGCAGCAATCCCGGTCTCATGCTCTACAAGCTGCAAGCCAACAGCTATAAATTCAGCTGGCTGCTAATCCCCCTCTCGGTCCCGTTCGTGTGGCTGCTCTTCTTCTGGAAGCGACGCTTCGGCGCTTACGACCACGCGATATTCGTAACCTACTCGATCGCCTTCATGTCGCTGCTATTCATCGTCATCTCGGTGCTGGTGAAGGTCGGCGCGCCAGAATGGCTTTATGGCACGATGATCGCCTTCATCCCTCCGATCCATATCTACAAGCATCTGCGCGGAGCATACGCCCTGCGCCGCAGATCGGCGATTTGGCGGCTGGCGGTGCTCATGGTCTTCATCAACCTCATCGCCCTGCTGTTCCTTCAGCTTCTGCTGCTACTGGGCGCGTTCTAGTCCCGCGCCGGTTCGCCGCCGGTGATCGGCGCCGGGCCGGGTTCCTCGGTGTCGCCAGTCTCAAGATTGTCGCGCAGATTTGCCGCTCCCTCGCTCACCGCGTCGGAGGCTTCGATCGCCCCTTCCTCGATCGCTTCCCCGGCAACTTCGAGGTTTGCCTGCGCATCGTCCTCGACGAGATCGGCTGTGCGCGCGGCATCCTGCTGGGTCTGCTCGGAGCAAGCAGCAGTGCCTGCGAGAGCGACGGCGGCAAGGCTGGCAATGGCGAGACGGTTCATGGCGATATCCTCATCAATCGTGGTGTTCTGACCCCATAACGCGCGAATTGCCCGTCGCGTTTCCGGGAGCAGCGATCACCGGCAGGGGTATTTACGAATCAGCGCGGCGCGCCATGCGTGCGCCAGCGTCATACGCCGTCGGTCACTCTCCGGTACTGCGCCGAGCATTGCTACGACAGCATTGGCATTAAGCCCCATCTTTCGCTCCGCATCGCTGACGCAATAGATGGGCTGGCCCATGGCAGTCGCCCGTTCGTTCTCGGCCTTGGCCAGTTCTGCTGCGGCCTTGAGCTGCGCCATGCGCGGCTTGGTCCGCTTGTCGAACATCGCGCGCATGCCCTTCCCCATGAGTTGCTGTGCATCGGCGTAAAATGCTTGCGCATTCACATCGGCCGGCCCTGCGCTCGCCGAAGTTGTAAATGCCAGCAGGCCGAGACCGGCCAGGAGATATGTTCGCATAGAAAAAGGATCCGTCCCAACACCACGAACGGAGCCTTTCATGATGTCTGCTGAACACCGGCTAAACGCCAGCACAGATCCTGTCAGCCGGGTTGTGGCGCAGCCCCGCCGCCGAACTTCTTGCCGGCTTTCGGGACTGCAGCCCCGGCGGACGGCTTGACCGAAATCGGGCCTTTCGGCTCGTCCGGGCGGTTGAGCTTGCCGTCCTTCATCAGCTGATCGATCTCTTCGCCGGTCAGCGTTTCGTATTCGAGCATCGCCTGGGCAAGCAAATGCAGCTTGTCTTCCTGATCGGTCAGGATGTCGGTCGCACGCTTGAGGCCTTCTTCCACCAGCCGCTTGATCTCTTCGTCGATCAGCTTGTTTGTTTCGGCGCCAGACATCGTCCGCGCGGTCTGGCCCATGCCGAGATAGCCTTCCTGACTCTGCTCGTACTGCAGCGGGCCAAGCTTGTCGGACATGCCCCATTTGGTGACCATGTTCTTGGCCAGATCGGTGGCATACTGGATGTCACCCGAGGCGCCGCTCGAAACCTTCTCGTGACCGAAGATGATCTCTTCCGCCACGCGTCCGCCCATGGCGACGGCAAGGTTCGCATGCATCTTGTCGCGGTGGTAGGAGTAGCTGTCCCGTTCCGGCAGGCGCATCACCATGCCCAGCGCGCGGCCGCGCGGAATGATGGTGGCCTTGTGGATCGGGTCCGATGCAGGCTCGTTCAGCGAAACCAGCGCGTGGCCGGCCTCGTGATAGGCGGTCATCTTCTTCTCGTCCTCGGTCATGACCATGGAACGACGTTCCGCGCCCATCATGACTTTGTCCTTCGCGTCTTCGAATTCCTGCATGGCGACGAGGCGCTTGTTGCGGCGAGCAGCCAGCAGGGCGGCTTCGTTGCAGAGGTTGGCGAGGTCCGCGCCCGAGAACCCCGGCGTGCCGCGCGCGATCGTGCGCGGGTTCACGTCGGGCGCCAGCGGCAGCTTCTTCATATGGACGGCGAGGATCTTCTCGCGCCCGTCGATGTCCGGCACCGGCACCACGACCTGGCGATCAAAGCGACCCGGGCGCAGCAGCGCGGGGTCAAGCACATCGGGGCGGTTGGTCGCCGCGATGATGATGATGCCCTCGTTCGCCTCGAAGCCGTCCATCTCGACCAGCAGCTGGTTCAGCGTCTGCTCGCGCTCGTCGTTCGAATTGCCGAGGCCGTGGCCACGGCTGCGACCGACGGCGTCGATCTCGTCGATGAAGAGGATGCAGGGCGCATTCTTTTTCGCCTGCTCGAACATGTCGCGCACACGGCTCGCGCCGACGCCGACGAACATCTCGACGAAGTCCGAACCCGAAATGGTGAAGAAAGGGACGCCTGCCTCGCCTGCAATCGCGCGGGCGAGCAGCGTCTTGCCGGTACCGGGCGAGCCGACCAGCAGCGCGCCCTTAGGGATCTGGCCGCCGAGCTTGGAGAAGCGGCTTGGGTCCTTCAGGAACTCGACGATTTCTTCCAGCTCCTCACGCGCCTCGTCGATGCCTGCGACATCTTCGAAGGTCACCTTGCCTTGGCGCTCGGTCAGCAGCTTGGCCTTCGATTTGCCAAAGCCCATCGCACCGCCTGCGCCGCCGCCCTTTTGGACCTGGCGCAAGGCGAACACAGCGATGCCGAGGATCAGGATGAAGGGCAGGATCTGGATCAGCGCATAGAGCAGGATATTCCCGCCGTCGGCTTCCTTGCCGGTATATTGTACGCCATTTGCGTTGAGCAGCTCGGTCAGCGACGAATCATCGGGGACGCGCATGGTGCTGAACGCTTCGCCGTTCTTCATTTCGCCGGTGATCTGGGTTTCCGAGATCTGCACCGAAGCGACCGACCCTTCGGCTACCTTACTGCGGAAGTCGGAATAAAGGATCTGCGCGCCGCTGCCCTGGCCCCCGCCACCGAAGGCGGACACCACCATCAGCAGGGCAAGGAAGATACCGCCCCACACCATCAGGCTTTTCACCCACGGGTTCGGGCCGTTGCCCTCGGGCTCGGGCGGAGTGTTCTGGTCGCTCATGCGCGGAATCCTTTCATCGCCGGTAATGTAGGATCGCTGCGGTGAATGGCAAGTTGACTGCGCCCGCGATATTTTCGCTCTCAGGCAGAGAGATGCTCGATCACAATGGGAGCCATCGCCGTCTGGCCGCCGCCCTCTTCTTCGTCGGAGGTGTAATAGTAATACGTCCCTCCTCCGATCGCTGCGATGCCGAGCGCCAGGGCAATCAGCATGACGACGCCGTCGCGCACTGTCAGTGCCAGGCCGATGGCGGCAATCGCCAGCATGGGTCCGCTACTGGCAAACGGAAGGACTTCGAGCGGCGGGACGGTCATGCACAGCAGGATCACCACAAGCGCGGCGATCTTGACCCACACGCCCTGCGTCATCGGTTTTAGCCGCCCGTGGCTGTGCTCGTCGAGCCAGTGCGCGACACCACGCAGCTTAGCGATTCCCTTGTGCAGTTTCTTGCTCTCGACCGCCCGGTTCTGGAGAAAGCCGGGCATCCATATGTGCTCCTTGCCGATGAGCAACTGGACGGCGACGAGCGCGATGAGTGCGGCCAGGAAGGTCGGGACGCCGGGTATTCCGCCCACCGGAGTAAGCTCCAGCAGAGCCGGCAGCATGATGAACGGGCCGAAGCTGCGCCCGCCGAAATCGTCGAGTACGTCGCTGATGCAAACCTTGCCCGACTTCGTCGTCAGGTCGTCGAGCTGCCCGAGGACTTCCTCGACGCCCTCGGGCTCCTCCTTATTCATCCTGCTCTCCTCAACGCCCTCAACGTGCGAGAAGCGAAAAAGTGTTCGCTGTCAGGCAGCTGCGGACTTCAGCAACGCCGAACGCTCGCACCGGCAGACGACCTCGCCGCGCTGGTTGATCGCCTCATGCACGAAAGTGACGATGCCCGATCCGGGGCGCGACTTGCTTTCGCGCAGGCCGATCACCTCGCTCGTCGCATGCAGGGTATCGCCGATGAACACGGGTTTGGGCATCACCAGCTTGTCGTAACCGAGATTGGCGACCAGCGTGCCGAGTGTGGTGTCCCCCACGGACAGCCCCACCATCAGCGAGAATGTGAAGGTGCCGTTGACGAGGATCTGGCCGAACTCGCTGTCCTTCGCCGCTTCGGCATCGAGATGCAACGGCTGCGGATTGTGAGTCATGGTGGTGAAGAGCAGATTATCCGTCTCGGTGACGGTGCGCCGAATCTCGTGCTCGATCCGGTCGCCGACCTGCCATTCGTCGAAATGCCGGCCCGCCATCAGCTATGCCCCATCACGGCTTTCACTTCGAGGAAATCGTGGAAGCCCCACTCGCCCCATTCGCGGCCGTTGCCCGACTTCTTGTAGCCGCCGAAAGCCGCATTCATGTCGTAGCCGCCATTGATCGCCACCCGGCCGGCGCGGATGCGCTTGGCGAGGCTGCGGGCCTGTTCGATGTCCTCGCCCGTAATCGCGCTGGCGAGGCCGTATTCGGTGTCGTTGGCGATCCGGATCGCGTCGTCGTAATCCTTATAGCCGATGATGGTCAGCACGGGTCCGAAGATTTCCTCGCGGGCGATAGTCATGTCGTTATCGACATCGGCGAACACGGTCGGCTTGACGTAGTGGCCGGTCTCCAGCCCCTCGGGCTTGCCGGGGCCGCCTGCGACCAGCGTGGCGCCTTCCTCGATGCCTTTCTCGATCAGGCCCTGAATTTTGTCCCACTGCGTGCGGCTGACGACCGGGCCGATAGCGGCATTGCCTTTCGGATCGCCGGGCACCACGCCCTCGGCGGCTTCCTTTGCGGCGGCCTTGGCTTCTTCCATGCGCGCATGCGGCACCAACATGCGGCTGGGGGCGGTGCAGGTCTGGCCCGAATTGCCCATCATGCCGACGGTCCCCTTGGCCACCGACTTGGCAAAAGCGCTGTCGTCGAGCACGATGTTCGGGCTCTTGCCGCCCAGTTCCTGCGCGACGCGCTTCACCGTGTCGGCCGCGTTCTTGGCAATCAGCACACCCGCGCGGGTCGAGCCGGTGAAGCTGACCATGTCGATATCGGGATGGCCGCTGATGGCCTCGCCCACACCCGGCCCGTCGCCGTTGACGAGGTTGAAAACGCCTGCCGGAACGCCGGCCGCATCCATGATCTCGGCAAAGATATAGGCGTTGAACGGCGCGATCTCGCTCGGCTTGAGCACCATGGTGTTGCCGGTCGCCAGCGCGGGGAAGACCTTGCAGGCGATCTGGTTGAGCGGCCAGTTCCACGGCGTGATCATGCCGACCACGCCGATCGGTTCCCAGACGTGGAGGGTCGGACCATCCTGCCGCTCGAACGCAAACCCTTCGAGCACTTCAATAGCCTTGGCGCAGTGCCCGGCGAGCAGGCCGACATGCGGTCCGTTGGCGAGGCTCATCGGTGCACCCATTTCGTCGCTGACCGCTGTCGCGAGCTCTTCCTTGCGGTTCTCGATTTCGGCCTGGATCGCGCGCAGCAGCGTCAGGCGCTCTTCCTTGCTCGTCTGCGAGAAGCTTTCGAACGCTCGGCGTGCCGCGGCGACGGCCTTGTCGACATCGGCCTTGGTGCCGAAGCTGATGTGGCCGATGGTTTCCTCGGTCGCCGGGTTCTCGACCGGCTGGGGGTTCTCGGTGACCGGGTTGACCCACTGGCCGTCGATGTAGAACTTGGTGCAGTCGCGCATGGGTATCTCCTCTATGCGCGCAGCCACTAGCTCCCTTCGCGCCAGCGCGCCACCACCTCTTCGCCGTCTTCCGCCGCATCGCGGATGGTGTTCGGCGTCCGGTCGAAACGCGGCGCGGGCGCCGTGTGCCAGCGGCCGCCATGTTCGACATAGGCCTCGCGCGCCTTCATGTGCGGATGCTCGCGCGCCTCGTCCATCGGCACGACCGGGGCGAAGCAGGCATCGGTGCCTTCGAGCAGCTCGACCCATTCGGCCTGCGTCTTCGTCTTGAACATCGCGGCAAGGTCTTCAGCGTAGTCGTCCCAATTCGCCGGGTTCATCTGCCCATCGCGCAACTTCTCCGGCGCATCGGCGCGCTGGAGCAGCTCGGCATAGAATTGCGGTTCGATCGCGCCGACGCTGATCTCTTTGCCGTCCGCACATTCGTAGCAACGATAGAAATGGGCCGCACCGCCGAGCAGGCCGGTGCCGCGCTCGGTCGTGCGGATCGAACTTGGCGGCTGGCCGAAGAAGAAGCTCATCAGGCTGGTCACGCCGTCGACGATCGCCGCGTCGACCACCTGCCCCTTCCCGCTACGTTCACGTTCGTAGAGCGCGGCGAGAATGCCCAGCGCGCAATACATCGAGCCGCCACCGAAATCGCCGACCAGATTCTGCGGCGGGATCGGCAAATCGCCCTTCTTGCCGATAGCATCGAGCGCGCCGGTGATGGCGATATAATTGAGATCGTGCCCAGCGGCCTGCGCCAGCGGCCCCTCCTGCCCCCAACCGGTCATGCGGCCATAGACGAGGCGCGGGTTGGCTTGGAGCAGCTCGTCGGGACCGAGGCCAAGGCGCTCCATCACGCCCGGACGAAATCCCTCGATCAGCACGTCGGCCTTGGCCAACGCATCGCGGCAGAATTGCTTGCCCTCATCGCTTTTCAAATCAACGGCGACGCGGTGCCGGGCGCGTTCGACCACCGGGTTCATCGGCTGGTAGCCCTGCCGCTCGATCCGCACGACCTCGGCCCCCATGTCGGCGAGTAGCATGGCGACATGCGGGCCCGGCCCGATTCCTTGGAATTCGACGACCTTGAGGCCGGTGAGCGGGCCGTGGCTGGCGGTATCGGTCATAAGCGTATCTCTCCTCTCGCGTTGCGGCCTGCATGCCAAGCTGCGCGATGGGTTGCAATTACGAACGCGATTGCGCAGACCGCAAAACCGCAACGAAAGAGACGAGAGAGGCCGACCAATGAGCGATTACCAGACGATCAAGACCGAAAAGACCGGCAATGTCCTCAAGGTCACGCTCAACCGGCCGGAACGCCTTAACGCCTGCCCGCCCGAAATGGCGGACGAGATTTTCGACGCGGTCCGCAATCTGGACGATGCCCGCGCAGTATTGCTGACCGGCGAAGGCCGCGCCTTCTGTTCGGGTGCCGACCTGTCTGCGCGCGGTGAGCGTTCGGTGACGGGCGGCGAAGGCGCATTCCGCTCGCTGACCCAGCATTACAACCCGATGGTGCAGACACTCGCCAGCCTGCCGGTGCCGGTGGTCTCGGCCGTGCAGGGTCCTGCCGCAGGTGTCGGCTGCTCGATTGCGCTGGCGGCCGATTTCGTGCTGGCGGGCAAAAGCGGCTACTTCCTGCAGGCCTTCGTCAATATCGGCCTGGTGCCCGACGGCGGATCGAGCTGGATGCTCCCCCGCCTCGTCGGCACGGCGCAGGCCACGCGGATGATGATGCTGGGCGAGAAGATCCACGGCGAGGAAGCAGAGCGGATCGGCCTGATCTACAAATGCGTCGAGGACGATGCGCTGATGGACGAGGCCAATGCACTGGTCGAAAGGCTGGCCAATGGCCCCACCGTAGCGCTCGGCCTGATGAAGCAGACCTTGCGCGACGGGCTGCAGTCCGACTTCGGCAGCACGCTGCGCGCCGAAGCCGAGACACAGAAAATTGCCGGCGGCACGAAGGACGCGATGGAGGGTGGCATGGCCTTCCTGCAGAAGCGCAAGGCCGAATTTACCGGGACCTGAGCCGCGTTCAGTTCAGCGCGTTGATGGCTTCCCGCACGCGGACTTCGATCTCGTCTCGCGGGAGACCCGGCGGGATCGGCTCGCCGAAACGATAGGTGATCCGGCCCGGCTTTTTCAGGCCGCGGTGATAGACCGGCCCGCTGTCGACCGCCACCGGTACGACCGGCAGACCGAGCATCTTGTAAAGCCCCGCGAAGCCCGACTGGAGTGGTCTGGTTTCGCCATGCGGCACGCGGGTGCCTTCGGGAAAGATGACCAGCGGCCGCCCGTCCGCCACCAGCGCCTTGGCCGAGCGGATCATCTGCATCAGAGCCCGCGCGCCGGCATTGCGCTGCACGGGGACCAGTCCGAACGCAGCGGCAGCGCGACCCCATAGGGGAATTCGAAACAGCTCTTCCTTGGCGAATACGCTCGGCGTGTCGAAGAGTGCGGGCGCATCGATCGCCTCGAAAAAGCTCTCGTGCTTGACCGCGTAGAGCACCGGCTCGTCGAGCGGGCCGCTCCCTTCGATCACGATCTCGCAGCCAAGCAGGTGCGTCAGGCACCAACGCTGCCAATTCGACCACATGCGTACGAAATAGCGAAAGCGCTCAACACTGAACGGCAGGGCGATCAGCGACGCCGACGTAATCAACAGCGAGCCGAGATAGAAGGCCGGGTAGAAAGCGAAATTGCGCAAGTATCGCATGGCGGCGTCAGACGGGTAGGCCTTGCGAGACCGCCGCCGCGATCAGCTTGTTGTATTCGAGGAACAGCGTTGCGAGTTCGGGCGACGAAACCACCGCATCCTTCTCGATCACCGTGCCCTCCGGCAGCGCTCCGCTGAATTCGTTTGCCGCGCGGGCCATGTGCCAGTCGGTCGTAACCAGGCGGACGGACGAAAAGTCGTGCTCCTTGAGCCACTCCGCCGCCTCCCCCGCATTGCTGCGCGTATCGACCGCAAGGCGGCCCAGCGTCACGCAGCAATCCATCGTTCTCGACGACACGTCGAATTCGGCGGCGAACTCTTCCGTTGTCACCTCGGGATCGACACCGGATACGAACAGTTCCTTGGCCAGGCCCCGATCGACGATATCGAGACCGCGCGCAATCCGCCCGGGACCGCCGGTCGGAACGATTACCGCGTCGGTCGGCTCACCGGCAAGCGGCTTGGGCAGCGTCATCGCGAAGCCGAGGAAACCGAAAGCATAGACAAGCAGTATGGCAGCGACGAAACGCAGGATCACAGCATTTTCCTGAGGGACGAGAGGACGGTCATGCGCGCCGTGTAGACGGCAATCGCGATGGCGAAAAGCGGAACCAGCGCGAGCAGCATCCAGTCGAGCCTCTCGAGCCCGCCACCCGCGACGAGACCGGAATCGAGTACCGCGAATTGTGCTCCCATAAGCAGCACGGCCGCAAATCCGGCCAACAGGCCAAGCAGCCCGCCGACCAGCGCATCGAGCAGGATGGAGCGCTGGAAGATGCGCGCGATCTGGTCGTCGTTTCCGCCGAGCAGATGGACGATCTCGATCGTGTCGCGATTGGAGCCGAGCGCATTGCGCGCTGCCAGCCAGACGGCGGCGGCACCGGTGAAGGCAAGAAGGGTGATGAGGCCGAACGCCATCCAGCGCAAGGCGGAGAGGGCGCCGAGCACCGGTGCAAGCCAGTCCGACTGGGCATCGATCCGCGCGTCAGGTGCGGCCTCTGCCAACCGATCGGCGAGCCGGGCCAGTTCCGTTTCGCTCGAACCGTCGCGCAAACGCAACTCGATCAAAGCCGGTATCGGGAGGGCATCGTCCTCGGCCCCGGCACCAAGCCACGGTTCGAGCAATGCCTCCACCTCATCTTCAGGCAGGACAGCGACGCTCACGACGACCGGATCGGAAGCAAGGATATCGCGCGCGGCCTCCGCTTGCGCGCTACGCGTGCGGGGATCGGGGTCGACGATCTGCACTGTCGCGCTACCGGCCAGATCCCCGCTCGCCCGCGCGACGAGATTGGACAGGGCCAGCCCGCCCGCCGTCGCGAGCACCGTGATGGCGACCATGATCGCGATCACCCAAGGCATCGGCCCACCCAACCGGGCGCGCGGCAGAAGATGTGCCGCTCGCTTCCCGCGGAAGGGCGACAGGCCGCGCTCGACTGCGCGCGTGACGACGGGAGGGCGCTTCATCGCCCGGCCTCGACCCGTCGGGGCGGATAGCGCAAGGCACCGGTCGGGTCGGCGAGCGTCCCCTTGTCGAGCCGCATGATGAGCGAATCCGGCACTTTGCGGATCAGGTGAACGTCGTGCGTTGCAACCACCACCGTCGTACCCAGGCGATTGAGCGCTTCGAAGAGACGGATCAGCTTCAGCGCCATTTCGGGATCGACGTTACCCGTAGGCTCGTCGGCCACCAGCATGTCGGGGCGACCGATGACCGCGCGGGCAATCGCCACCCGCTGTTGCTCGCCGCCAGACAGCGTCGCCGGACGCGCCTCGGCGCGGTGGCCCAGCCCGACCCACTCGAGCATGTCGGTGACCGGCCCCTGCAGATCGGCTTCGCGCACGCCCGACACGCGCAGCGGCAGCGCGATATTGTCGAAAGCGCTCAAGTGATCGACCAGCCGGAAATCCTGGAATACCACGCCCATGCGCCTGCGATAGGCGGGCAGCCGCTCGCGCGGGAGGGTGATGACATCCGTGCCGAACATGCGGATCGCCCCGCGCGACGGGCGCTGCGCCAGATAGAGCAGCTTGAGCAGCGAGGTCTTGCCCGCCCCGCTCGCCCCGGTGAGGAAGTAAAACCGGCCCGGAAACAGGGTGAAGGAAATGTTCGAGAGGATTTCGCGATCGGTGCCGTAGCGCAGGCCGACATTGTCGAACTGCACGATCTCGCTTTCCGGCACGCTCACGCGCGTTCGGCCCGGATCGAGGGAGGATTGATGGCGCCGTTCATCGTCGCCAAGGCCTATAACCGCGCATCGATGTGGAAAAAAGCCGCCCTGCGCGGTTGCGAACAGGCATCTCGCTTGTCGTGATTCGCCTGCCGCCCTAAGCAGGTATTCACCATGATCATCGCCTGTCCCGCCTGTTCGACCCGATATGTGGTGCCCGATAGCGCCATCGGGATCGAAGGCCGGACGGTGCGCTGCGCGAAATGCAAGCACAGCTGGTACCAGGACGGACCCGATGCAGAGCAGATCGCAGCGGCCGCTGCGGTGCCTGCGCCGCCTCCCCCTGCTGCCGCCACGCCAACTCCGGCTCCGGCTCCGAAACCGGCCCCCGAACCCGCGCCTGTCCCCCAGCCGGCCACCACGAATGCGGACGCATCAGCCACCGCCTCGGACGTCAGCTATGGCGGTGCCGACCCTGCTGCCGAGGAACAGCGCGACGGGCCGGATTTCGACGAGGCGGAACCACCCTATGGTGAGGTGCAGGACGATTTGCCGCCCGCGCCCGAACCCGAAGATACGGACGACAGCGCGTCCAGCTTCGACCATGCCCCGCCGTTCCGCCCGCGCCGCAACATCACCAAGATGTGGACGATCGCCGCGGCGGTCTTCGCTTTGCTGGCGGTAGGCACGATCCTCACGGTGAATTACGTCGGCCTGCCGGATTGGGTGCCGGTGTCGAAGCCGCTGTTCGGGCAGGCGCAGCCTGATCTCGAACTGTCCTTTCCGGTCGAGGAGCAGGAGCGGCGCACGCTGCCCAACGGGACGGAATTTTTCGGTGCGAAGATCGTGGTGAGCAACACTGCGCGCGAAAGCCGCAATGTACCGCCGATCCTTATCGTGCTGCTCGACCAGCGGGAGCGGCAGGTTTACAGCTGGGTCGTCAACCCGCCGCAGCCGACGCTGGCTCCGGGCGAGGAAATGACCATCAACGAAGCCGTGACCGACGTGCCGAAATCGGCCGTATTCGCGGATATCGGCTGGGCCCCGCGTTAGCCGGGCCGAACCACTCACAAACATGCTTGCGAGGGCGTGGCGGCGCTGCTAGTGGCGCGCTTCTACCGGCGGGACGGCGTGCGATTCACGCGCTCTCGATGCAGACTGTGTGCGGTCGTGGCGGAACTGGTAGACGCGCAACGTTGAGGTCGTTGTGGGTGAATAACCCGTGGAAGTTCGAGTCTTCTCGACCGCACCAACAGTCTTTGTCCGGACATCCTATCCTTACGTCTCGAGCCTGCTGAGCTCCCACCAGGGGCCGTCCTTGCGATCCGCCTTGAACCGGCCGAGGTCGCGTAGCCGCGCCATGAAAGCGGGCTTGAACATCTCGTCGTCCTTGAAGTTCTCGCCGACCGTGCTCGGGAAGGTATCGTACATATCGGCCGTGGTCAGCAGGATCTCGCCATAGGGATTGCCAAGGCGCAGCGCAGCGATCGCGCCGATCTCGCTTTCGTTGACGAGCAGGTCGTACCCGCGCTGGCCATTCTTGAGCGGGCCGGACTTGCGGTTAAGCTCGGGCGCAGGCTTGCGCACCGTTGGCCCGTTGCGGACGACGTAGACCTTGGGCGCGGTCTTGCGATATTCCGCTGCAAAGCTCTCTTGCGATATGGTCGAAGCCTTGGTCACTCCATGCGACGCCATTTCCTTGCGCACCTGCCGATCGACGATAGCCATGGTACGGTCGAAGAAGACCGATCGCCGCACACCGCCGTCATAGAGCGACACTGCCTTGCCATCCGATCCGGCCACCCTCAGCTGCTGGTGGAAGACCGGCATGGCCGACGATGCCATGGTGGCCGCCGCCAGCGCCTCCGCCGCTTTCTCCAGGCTCGGCGCCTTGTTCACCAGTTCGCGCAAATCGGCGTAGCGGAAGCTGCCGTCGTCGGCTTCGACGAAGCCCGCATAACCCGCGATGCTGGACTTTCCGATGGCCTCGACGAGTTTGCAATCGCCGCCCGGACACAGTGCCTCGATGATCCGCTTGCGCAGTGGCGCAGTGCCTGCGGCCGAGCCGAAGAACGGGACCAGCGCGAGGCCCGTATGGCGCACGACCTCGCTCTCCTTCTCTGGCGAATAGCCCCACACCAGCCGGTCGAGCGCATGGCGACGCATTACGGGGCTCTGCTTCGGATCGAGGGCCACCATCAGCATCAGCGCCTGCAGCGAACCGGTCGATATTCCGGTGATGACGCCGATCCCTTCCAGCCCCAGTTCCTTGGGACCGCTCTGTTCGCTCAACCGCTTGAACAACCCCGCGCCGAAAGCGCCCCACTGGCCGCCGCCCGAGAGCAAGAGCACGTTGCACTCCGGCGCCTCGGCCTCGACATGGCATTCCACCGCTTCCTTGATGGAACAGCTCATCGGATCGTCGAGCTTGCATTCCAGCGCCGCAGTCGCGTCGCGCTGGACATCTCGGATGATGGGGCCGGGATCGCCGTCCATCACATGGGTGTAAAAGCCGTCGATCTCGAAGGTCAGCGCACCCCGCCGCACGATCCTGAACGCAATCGCAAGAATAACTGCGACGCTCAGTAGCACTGCGCCAATGCAAATAAGAATATCGATCACGATCCGGTCCCCCACCCGATGGATTTCGGGTAGGATAGGCCAAACCGCTGGCGAATCAATCAGCCGTGCGCGCCGAACTCATTGGCGATGCAGGTCGAAATACGCAGGCACAGCGCATAGGCATCGTCGATCGGGTCGATATAGCGCTCGCGAATATCGGCATAGCCTTCGCCCTGTCCGCGCGGATACTCGCCTTCCTCATCCATCGAGAAATCGTCCTTGCGCGGGAAGCTGACCGGATAAGCACGCCGCAACTGCGCCAGCGCATCGTCGATGCGGAGCGAGAAGACCATTTCCAGCACGTCGGTGCGGCTGATGTCGTTCGCCCGGCTGAAGGCAGGGACCGAGACCGCTTTCAGGAACATATGCTGGAGCAGTGCGAGGCGCACCGCCTGAAGCACACCGATGATCCGGCGCACATTCTCGCGATCGGGATGCGGCTCTTCATCGGGCACGAGTTCGAACAAACGATGGAGCTTGAGCGCATCGACGCGCAGGCGCGAGGCGAGGCGGCGGAAGACTCCGTTGCGATCGTCCGAAATGAGATATTCCGCCAGCGCCTCGCAGGCTTCGCCAAGGTGATCTTCGGTCCCGCGATAGGGCCGGCTCGCCCAATAGGCGGAATTGAACAGCTCGCCATAGGCAGCCACGGTCTTGATGCTGGCGAGCGAATTGGAGGCGCGGACCAGCCGCATGATTTGCCGCCCACGCGCGCTTTCGTTGAGCAGCGTGGCGATGTCCTCGATATTTCCTTCCGCCGCGCTGCCGATGCCGGCGATGATATTCACCGGATAGCCGAGCTGCTGGAGGATCGAATTGTGAGGGATCGCGCGGATCTGTCGTAGGCTCATCTCGCGATCGGCAGAGAGGTCCGACTGGCGGCGCGAGACGCGGCTGCCGGTCTTGTTCAGTAGGCCGAGGCCGAAGGCCGTCACCGCGCGGCTGTAGGTCCGGCTTTCCAAGTGGTCGCGCTGGTGTTCCTTGATCGCGCGATAGAAATCGAGGCTGAGGTCGGTGCGCCGATAGAAAGGATCGGTCGGCACCTGCGCATCGGTGTGCGCGGGCGTGTGCTCGACGATCTTGGTAAGCGTCGCCAAAGCCAGCTCGGGCGTGGCGAAGAACAGATAACCATCGCCGCCCTGGAAGCTGGCCTCCGGCTCCAACCGGATGCCGGCGCGTGCAAAGCGGCGCTGTGACCAAGACGACAGCGGCCATTCGATACGATCCTCGAAGCTGGAGGGATGCGCGCCGCGGCCCATTCCCTCGCCGTGAGTATCGAAGATCAGCGCGGCAACATCGGTCAGCCCGTTGTTCTCCATCGCCTGCGCCAGGCGGCCTTGCAGGCGCTCGATCGCGAGGCTGGCCGGGATCTGGCCGACGAAGCGTCCGGCATCGGAGAAGCCGGTCTGGATGGCAATCCGGCCACGGCGATTGGCGTATGTCCGATATTCGTCCTCGGCCAGCAGCGCGTCGAGGAAGCGGCCGCCATGCTCCAGCGCAGTCTCGGTTTCGAACAGCGGCGAGACGTCGACCTTGTCCTCGATCCCGAACAATTTGGCGAAATAGAGCGCGGCAAGGACGGTCGCGGGCTGTTCGCACTCGGCGACCAGCATGCGGATCGGCGCATCGGCGTCGATATGCTTGAGGATCTGCGTCATCACGAGGAATTGCCGCACGGCAGTCGAGCTTTCGACCGCGAGGCTGGCGAAGTTCGCGCTGGCGGGCTCCACATTGGCGATCAGCTCGCGCAGTGCAGCCAGCGCACCGCGACTGCCGAGATCGATGTCCGCCGCATCCCCCAGCCGGGTGCGGATCGCATTATGGAGTTGCTTGGCGTTCACGCGGAAGTGGATCCAACCCATGCCGAGGCCGTCGGCGCGCATCGCGGCAGTGAGGGTCCGCAGGGCGATGGCTTTTTCCGCGGTGGAGGATGCCGCCTCGCCTTCAAGCTGCGCGATGGTCTGGCGCAAGGATAGTAGCTTACCTTCGCCGTCCTCGGTCAGCCGGTTGGCGGCTGCCGACAAGTCGTTTGCGTCCGAAAGGTCTCCCGCGAACTCGTCGGCGCTTGCCCTCGTGCGGGTGGCTGCGGCCCGCAGCGTCCCGAGCAATTCATGGTCGTCGTCGATCGCTTCGAGTTGCGCTGCGTAGCGCTCCAGCCGCTGCGCCTTTTCGGCGAGGCGGAAAGCGATCGAGGTGTACCACTTGATATCCGTCCGCCCGTCCATGTCGTAACCGACCCAGGTGGCGAAGCGGAACGGCAGCGGGGTGAAATCGAACCAGCGGCTTGGCCATTTCTCATGCGCAGTATCCAGCGTCTCGCTCACGATGCGATCGCGCGCGTCCTGCGCATTGGCAATGGCAGACATCGCTCGCTCGTGTTCATAGCGCAGCGTGATCTCGGGCCGCTCGCCGCTCTTGCCGGGCGCGATCCCGCCGCCGTGCGAGGCCGCCTGCGCTACGGCCGCGGACTGGTCGGGCGTCAGCAGGAAGGTCGGATGCGCGGTGAACACCGTTTGCATGTGCGGGTGCTCCCAGAAATTGCGGAATGCGTCGAATTCGCCATCGGCCGAAGTCTGGCGATCAAGCCGTTGCTCTGCGTCCTGCGGCACGACAAGACAGCGCAGCCGCTCCGCCCGCGCATCGAGCGACTTGGCCTCCAGCTCCTCGATCAGCCGGGAAAGCTCCGCAATGCCGATCTCGTCCCGCTCAAGCCGCCGCGACAGGTCGAGCGACAGCTGGAACACGGGATTGAACAGCGGGGTCAGCGCCGTCTGCCGATGAAGCTCCTGCAATCTTTCGCTTAGGCCAGCAAGCGTGATGGCAAGCGTCTGGTCGGGCATTCGGGTGTCCTCCGGCATAAAATCGCGATCCGTTCGGCGGGAATGCGCCGCGCAAGTCAAGGCGAGTGCGCCCCCGTTGTCCATGAATACGCATGCGGCGTGCACTGGTTGCAGGAAGGTCCGCAAGGGGCTGGACAGCGCGGGTGCGAAGCTTCACCGATGCGCGCATGATGCAAGCAATGGAACGACTGGCATGAGCGACTGGACCATCGGAATTATCGGCGGCTCCGGCCTCTATGCGATGGATGCGCTGGAGGATGCGCAGTGGATTTCGGTCAAGTCGCCCTGGGGCGAGCCGTCGGACGAGATCCTGTGCGGCACGATCGGCCATGTTCGCGTCCGCTTCCTGCCGCGGCACGGGCGCGGCCACCGCATCGCGCCTTCGAGCATCAACGCGCGCGCCAATATCGATGCGCTCAAGCGGGCGGGCTGCACCGATATTCTCGCGATCAGCGCGGTCGGTTCGCTGTCCGAAGAGCTGCCGCCCGGCCGCTTCGTGACCGTCGACCAGTTCATCGACAACACCAGGGGCCGCCCCTCGAGCTTCTACGGTGACGGCTTCGTCACCCATGTCAGCATGGCCGAACCGGTGTGCCCGCGCCTGTCGAAGCACGCGCTCAAGGCAGTCGAGAAAGCGGGCGGCGGGTGCAGCGAGGGCGCGACGTACCTCGCGATGGAAGGCCCGCAGTTCTCGAGCCGTGCGGAAAGCAAGCTCTACCGCCACTGGGGCGCCGAGGTTATCGGCATGACCGGCATGCCCGAAGCGAAACTCGCGCGGGAGGCGGAGCTGCCCTACGCCCTGCTTGCCATGGTGACGGATTACGACAGCTGGCGCGACGATGCGGAAAGCGTCGATGTCGCGGAGATCGTCAAGCAGATGAACGCTAATGCCGCCATCGCGCGCAAGGCGGTCGAAATCTTCTGCAAGGGCCTGCCAAAGAAGCGCAATCCTTCGCCCATCGACCAGGCGCTCGCCGACGCGGTGATTACCGCGCCGGACAAACACGACAGGGCGCTGGTCGCCAAGCTGGACGCGGTGGCAGGCCGCCTGCTGGGCAGGGGATGAGCCAGGCTTACGACCTACTGGTCGTCGGCGGCGGCATCAATGGCGCAGGCATTGCGCGCGATGCGGCGGGTCGCGGCATGCGCGCGCTGCTAGTGGAGAAGGACGACCTTGCTTCCCACACCTCTTCCGCCAGCACCAAACTGGTACATGGCGGCCTGCGCTATCTCGAGATGTACGAATTCCGGCTGGTGGCGGAATCCCTGCGCGAGCGGGAAGTGCTACTGCGTGCCGCGCCGCATATCATCTGGCCGCTGCGCTTCGTCATGCCGCACGAGCCGAGCATGCGCCCGCGCTGGATGCTGCGCGCCGGCCTGTTTCTCTACGACCACATTGGCGGGCGGATGAGCTTGCCGGGAAGCAAGGCGGTCGACCTTACCGTGCCACCGCACCGCGGCGTGCTGCAGGATCGCCTGAATAAGGGTTTCGAATATTCCGATTGCTGGGTGGAGGATTCCCGCCTCGTCGTGCTCGCCGCGATGGACGCCGAGGCGCGCGGCGCGACCGTGCTGACCCGGACCGAATGCACCGCGCTGGCGCGCTCGGCGGACGGCTGGCGGGCGACGTTGCAGGCGCCGGGAGGGGACCGCGAGATAGAGGCGCGAGCAGTCGTGAATGCGGCGGGACCTTTCGTGGACCGGCTCGCGAAGGCCGCGCTCGGCAGCGGCACGCCCTCGCACCTGCGGCTGGTCAAGGGCAGCCACATCATCCTGTCGCGGCGCTTCCCGGGCGAGCATGCCTATATCTTCCAGCAGCCAGATGGCCGGATCGTTTTCGCCATTCCCTACGAGCGGGATTTCACGCTGATCGGCACCACCGATCTGCTCTACGAAGGCAATCTCGACGAGGTCCGCATTGCGGCTGAGGAGATCGACTATCTCTGCGAAGCCGCTTCGCGCTATTTCGTGAGCCAGGTGACGCGCGAGGAGATCGTCTCCACCTATTCCGGCGTGCGCCCGCTCTACGAGGACAATGCGGCCAGCAACAGCACGGTCACGCGCGATTACGTCTTCGAGCTGGAGGCCGACGGCGGTGCACCGATCCTGTCGATCTACGGCGGCAAGATCACCACCTTCCGCAAACTGGCCGAGCATGCTCTTGAGAAGCTGGGCGAAGCGATGACCGTTTCCGGCGAGCCATGGACTGCGACTGCATCGTTGCCGGGCGGCGAGTTCGAGGACGGGGATTTCGCCCGCTTCCTCTGGCAATCGAGCGAGCACTACCCCTTCGTGCCGCCGGAGATGCTGCTGCGACTGGCCCGCGCCTATGGGACACGGCTGGCGCAAATCCTGCAAGGTGCCGAAAGCCTCGACGATCTTGGGCAATGCCTCGGCGGAAATCTCTACGAGGCGGAGCTGCGCTACCTCGTGCGCCACGAATTTGCGCGCACCGCCGAAGACGTGCTCTGGCGGCGCAGCAAGCTGGGGCTGCACTTGCCCGCCAATGCGCAGGCACGGGTGGGCGAGTGGATGGCCGCCAACGCTACGGAAACCGCCGACTTCGCTTGAAAGCAAGAGGTTGCAGGTCCAAGTGGGGCGCTTCCTCTGACCATAAGCGAGTCGAATGGCCCTGAAAGATCCAGCCCCCAAGCCTATTTCCCGCAACGATGTGCGCGTCGCCTATCGCGCCGAAGAGAACGCCTGCGTCGCGCAGCGTCTCGCCGAAGCGTCGCGGGCCTCGAAACTGCATGACGAGGCTGCGGGCATTGCGATCCGGCTGATCGAGGATGCGCGCAAGCGCAAGGCCTCCGGCATCGATGCTTTCCTCCACCAGTACGGCCTGGCGACCGAAGAAGGCGTGGCGCTGATGTGCCTTGCCGAAGCGCTGCTGCGCGTGCCCGATGCAGCCACCGCCGATGCGCTGATCCGCGACAAGATCGGCGATATCGATTGGGCGGAGCATATGGGCGAAAGCTCCTCCACCTTCGTCAACGCCGCCACCTTCTCGCTGATGCTGACGGGCGAAGTTCTGGAGCGCCCGGAAGAAGCGCAGAAGGGCATGCGCCGCACGCTCAAGGGCGCGGTCAATCGCCTCGGCGAGCCGGTCATCCGCAAGGCGACCTTGCAGGCCATGCGCATCCTCGGCGGCCAGTTCGTCTATGGCCGGACGATCCAGGAATCGCTGAAGCGCGCAGCGCCGGAACGGGCGCGCGGCCTTACGCACAGTTTCGACATGCTGGGCGAAGCGGCGATGACCTATGCCGATGCGGAGCGCTACCGGGTCAATTACCAGAAGGCGATCGAGCGACTGGCGCGCGAATCTACCGGCGATCTTGCGACCTCGCCCGGCATTTCGGTCAAACTGTCGGCGCTGCATCCGAAATACACCTTCATGCATGCCGATCTCGCCATCGCCGACCTCCTGCCGATCGTGCGCGACCTGGCGGAAATGGCGCGCGATGCGAATATCCATTTCACCATCGACGCCGAGGAAGCCGACCGGCTCGAGATGTCGATGGACATCATCGAAGCGCTGGCACGCGACGACAGCCTGTTCACCCGCGCCGATGGCACCCGCTGGGAAGGCTTCGGCATGGCGATCCAGGCCTATCAGAAGCGCGGCGTGCCGCTGTGCGAATGGGTCGCCCGGCTGGCGCGCAAGCATGATCGCAGGTTCTTCGTCCGCCTCGTCAAAGGTGCCTATTGGGACACGGAAATCAAGCTTGCCCATGTCGGCGGGCTGAGCGATTTCCCGGTCTTCACCCGCAAGATCGCGACCGACGTCAGCTTCCTTGCCTGTGCGGACAAATTGCTCGCGGCAAACGATGCGATCTACCCCGCATTCGCGACGCACAATGCCTATACCATCGGCTCGATCAAGGCGATGGGAGAAGGCAAGACCTTCGAATTCCAGCGGCTGCACGGCATGGGCGAGGACGTCTATGGCGCGCTCGCGCAGATGGAGGGCAACCGGCGCACCAATGTGCGCATCTATGCGCCCACCGGCACGCATAAGGATTTGCTCGCATATCTCGTGCGCCGCCTGCTTGAGAACGGCGCGAACAGCAGCTTCGTCAACCGCATGGCGGATGCCGACGTTCCGGCGGCAGATCTGGCTACCGATCCGGTCGCGGAGCTGGCCACGCTGGAGCCCTATCGCAATCCGACGATCCCGCTTCCCAAAGACATCTTCCCCGACCGGAAGAATTCGGCGGGCATCGATCTGTCGGACCCGCTGGTGCTGGAACCCCTGCTGGGCCGTCTGGCCGAGCTCGACCGCAAGCACTGGCGCGCGGAGCCGACCTTCTGCTCAGGTGCGGAGGGTGAAATCGCCCCGATCAACAAGCCGCACGATCTTTCCGCCGAAGTCGGCACGCGCCGCGATGCGCTCGATTTCGAGGTCGAGGAAGCAATCACGCGGGCCGAGGATATCCAGCCGGGCTGGAACGCACTCGGCGGCGAAAAGCGTGCGCTGCTGCTGGAAGCCGCAGCCGACCTGTTCGAGGAGCATACCGACGAGTTTCTCTCGCTCTGCCAGCGCGAGGCGGGCAAGACCCTGCTCGACGCCGTGCTGGAGCTGCGCGAGGCGGTCGACTTCCTGCGCTTCTATGCAAACGAGGCGCGCCGCCAGTTCAGCGGGCCCATGCCGCTGCCCGGCCCGACGGGTGAGGAAAACCGCCTGACCCTGAACGGTCGCGGCGTCTTCGCCTGCATCAGCCCGTGGAACTTCCCGCTGGCGATCTTCATCGGTACGCCTGCCGCCGCGCTGGCTGCGGGCAATACGGTGGTGGCCAAACCCGCCGAGCAGACTCCGCTGATCGCGGCGCTCGCCGTGCGCCTGTGTCACGAAGCCGGTATTCCCGAGGAAGCCTTCCAGCTGCTGCCGGGCGCAGGCGAAGTCGGAGAGCTTATCACGTCGGACCCGCGCATCGCGGGCGTCGCCTTTACCGGTTCGACCCAGACGGCGCAGGCCATCAATCGCAGCCTCGCCGCGCGCGACGGGCCGATCGCCACGCTGATCGCCGAGACCGGCGGGCAGAACGCGATGATCGTCGATTCCACCGCTCTGCCCGAGCAAGTGACGCGCGATGTCGTCGCCAGCGCGTTCCAGAGTGCGGGCCAGCGTTGCTCGGCCCTGCGTGTCCTCCATATCCAGGAGGACGTGTATGACGAGATGCTGACCATGATCCGCGGCGCATTCGAGGCGCTGCATATCGGCAATCCCGAACATCTCGCCACCGACATCGGGCCGGTCATCGATCCGGACGCGAAAAGCTCGCTCGAACGCCATGTCGCGCGCCGCAAGAAGGGCAGCAGCAACGTCTGGCGCCGCCGCCTGCATCGCGGAGCGGCCGCCGGTTGTTTCGTCGCGCCGACGATCATCGAGCTCGATTCGATCCTCGACCTGAAGCGCGAGAATTTCGGCCCGATCCTCCATGTGGTGCGCTACAAGGCGAGCGATCTCGGTCGCGTGGTGGAGGATATCAATGCGACCGGATATGGCCTGACGCTTGGCCTCCATAGCCGCAACGACGACACGCGCGCCTTCGTGGAAAGCCGCGCGAAGGTCGGCAATTTCTACGTCAACCGCAACCAGATCGGCGCGGTGGTCGAAAGCCAGCCCTTCGGCGGCGAAGGCCTCTCCGGCACCGGACCCAAGGCCGGCGGCCCGCACTATGTCGCGCGTTTTGCGACCGAGCGCGTGGTCTGCATCGACACAACGGCGGCCGGCGGAAACGCGACGCTGCTGGCGAGCTAGACGCGGATAAAATTCCCGGGCCGCTTGCCGTAATGGCTCGGCTCGGGAATCGTCGCCCCATGGCGATTCTTTCCGACAAGTGGATCCGCGACAAGGCGACGAACGAGGGCATGATCGAGCCCTTCGTGGAGGCACAGCGGCGCGAGGGGTGCATTTCCTACGGGCTGTCGAGCTTCGGCTACGATGCGCGAGTCGCGCCCGAGTTCAAGATCTTCACCAATGTCGACAGCGCGGTGGTCGATCCCAAGGATTTTGCCAGCAATAGCTTCGTCGATCGGGACACCGACGTCTGCGTGATCCCGCCCAACAGCTTCGCGCTGGCGCGTACGGTCGAATATTTCCGCATCCCGGAGGACGTGCTGGTCATCTGCCTCGGCAAGAGCACCTATGCGCGCTGCGGCATCATCGTGAACGTCACCCCGCTGGAGCCGGGTTGGGAAGGCCATGTGACGCTGGAATTTTCCAACACCACACCGCTGCCCGCGAAAATCTACGCCAATGAAGGCGCGTGCCAGTTCCTGTTCCTGCAGGGGAACGAGCGGCCCGAAGTCACATATTCCGACCGGGCCGGCAAATACATGGGCCAGCGCGGAGTCACCCTACCGCGGCTTTGACTCTCCCGCGCGCGGGGCGCATGCAGCGCGCAAAGGAGAGAAACATGGCCGACAGGGAATTCGACATCGTGGTCTATGGCGCAACCGGTTATACCGGGCGCCTCGTCGCCGAGCACTTCGTCCGCGAATACGGCAGCCGCGACGATGGTCCGAAATGGGCGATGGCGGGCCGCAGCGAAGACAAGCTGACGGCGGTGCGCGACGAGATCGGCGCCCCTTCGACCACACCGATGATCGTGGCCGATGCGTCCGATCCGGCCAGCCTCGAGGCCATGTGCAACCGCACCAGGGTCGTGCTGACGACGGTGGGCCCCTACCAGCTCTATGGCGACGAACTCGTCGCCGCCTGCGTCAAGACCGGCACCGACTATGCCGACCTGTGCGGCGAGCCGGTCTGGATGCGACAGAAGATCGACGAGCACATGGAGGCCGCCAAGGCCAGCGGCGCGCGCATCTGTTTCTCGTCCGGCTTCGACTCGATCCCCTTCGATCTCGGCGTGCTGATGGCGCAGAAGGAGGCCGAGAAGCGGTTCGGTTCGGTCGCACCGCGCGTGAAAGGGCGCGTGCGCGGGATGGCGGGAAGCGCTTCGGGCGGGACTGTCGCCAGCCTGACCGAAACGATGAAGGCGGTGGCGAAGAATCCCAAGCTCGTCCCGATCCTCACCAGCAGTTTCGGCCTGACGCCCGGCTTCGAGGGGCCGGACCAGCCCAACGGCATGATCCCGCGTTACGAGCAGAGCTTGGGCAAATGGGCCGCGCCTTTCGTTATGGCGCCGATCAATATGAAGAACGTCCACCGCACCAACTTCCTGCTCGGCCATCCCTGGGGCACCGATTTCCGCTATGACGAGATGGTCCTCACCAGCCCCGGCGACGCGGGCAAGGCGGCGGCCAAGGCGGCAGCCGACGTGATGAAGAATCCCTTCGGCGCGAAACCGCCGAAGCCCGGTGAGGGCCCGACCCCCGAAGAGCGCGAAAACGGGTTCTACGACGTGCTGTTCGTAGCCGAGATGCCGGACGGTCAGAGCCTGCATTACGGCGTGAAGGGCAAGTACGACCCCGGCTACGGCTCGACCAGCCGTATGCTGGCTGAAACCGGCATGGCGCTGCTCGAAACCGACGGCGAAGGCGGTGTCGGCACCCCGGGCTATTTCCTCGGCGAGAAACTGGTCGAGCGACTGCGCGACCACGCCGAACTCACCTTCGCCGTCGAGGACTGACCTCGCTTAAAAACTAAGCCGCACGCTTGCGGTGACGTTGCGGCCTGCCAGCGGCACGAAGTCCTTCGTGAAGCTTGTGTGGCGGCGCCCGGTGACGTCGAAGATATTGTCTGCCTGCAGCAGCAGCGACACCGCCGGGTTCGCGCGCAACGGGCGCCAGGCGACCGAGGCGTTGACGAAAGTGTAGCCGTCGGTCGGCGTCTCGAAAGCCGCGACATCGTCCTGCCCGTCGTACCATTCGACTTCGGCACGCAGGTCGATGGCCTCGCTCGACGCTTCCAGCGCACCCGACAGGCCAAGCGGCGGGATGCGCGGGACGTTGTTGCCATCGTCCAGCTTGGCGCGGACATATTCCGCTGTCAGCTCGGTGCCGAAGCTCCAGTCGCCATTGTCGAAAAGAGTATAGTCCAGTTCGGCCTCGACGCCGGTGTATGTCGCATCCTGCTGGAGATATTCGTACACCGGCAGATCGTCTTCCTCGAAGCCGGTTTCCGACAGGTAGATATAGTTGTCGAACCAGCTCCGATACGCCGCCACGCTGAATTCGGCGCGGCCCAGCCGGCCACGCGCATAGATTTCGCCGCCCCACGCCCGTTCGGTGACGAGGTTGGGGTCGCCGATCTCAAAGGCCTGCGTCGCGATATGCGGGCCGTTGGAGAATAGCTCCTCGGCACTCGGGGCGCGGGCCACGCGCGAGACATTGACGCCCGCGCGAAAGGCTTCGGGGCCGTCGTATGCGAGGCCGAGCGCGCCCGACAGCGTATCGAAATTGCGCTCGATGCCGAGTGGGACCGAGTCCACCGACGTCGTCTCGAACCGCGCCGAGCCTTCCAGCTGCAGCGGGCCATTGCCGTATTCCTGCAGCGCGAACAGCGCATACTGCTCGGTCCGGTTGGGCGCGACATAGGCCTCCGCGCCCTCGGCGTCGAAATCGCGGGCGTAATATTGCGCGCCCATCGATCCGCGCCAGCGGCCTTGCGTGTTCTGGACGATTTCCAGCCGCGCCTCGACCCCGCCGACGTCGAACACGGTGCCGACCTCGTCGCCTTCGAACTCGGTATGGGTGTAATCGGAATAGCCGACGCGCAGCTTCATGCGCTCGAAGAAACCGTCTCCCAATGCGAGATCGGCCAGCAGGTCGGCGCGGTACTGGCGCAGGCCGATGCTGACGCGCTCTTCGCCCTCTTCCTCGCCTTCCTCTTCTTCGCCGCCCTCTCCCTCGCCGTGATGATGGCCGGCGCCGGGGCGGCCGGGAATGCCATAGGCGGTGTCGTAAATGCCGAAGGATGCGCCCAGCTTGCTATCGCCATCGATGAAGGCGAGGCCGACGTTCGCCGACCAGGTCTCGCTGGCGGTGTTGGGTACGAACCCGCGCTGATCGGCAGCTTCGCGCAGCTCGTCGGCCTCCTCGAATTCGCCTTCCGCTTCTTCTTCGGCTGCTTCCTCGAGCAGTTCGGCGCGCAGGGCCGGTGCGACCGAGAAGCCGGGAATCTCCAGGTCGCCGGTCTCGCGCCAGCTACCGCCGAAATGGGCGACGAGGCCGGTCTGGCCGAAGGGCACGTCGACCGACGCGCCTGCTTCGCGCAAGTCGGTCGCCGTATCCGCGCGGACGAGCGCATCGACATGGACCGGCTCGTCGGGAATGCGGCGAGGGATGCGCTTGTCGATCACGTTGACCGCGCCGCCGATCGCCTGGCTGCCGAACAGCAGCACGGCCGGGCCGCGCAACACCTCGATGCTCTCGGCGTTCAAGGGATCGATCGATACCGCGTGGTCGTCGGACGTATTGGACACGTCGATCGCGCCGACCCCGTCGACCAGCACCTTCACACGTTCGCCGGAGAAACCGCGCAGGACCGGACGCGAAGCGCCGGGGGCAAAGCCGGTTGCGGAAACGCCGGGAAGATGGGCGAGAACCTCGCCCAGCTGGCCGTCGAGATTGCGCTGGAGTTCAACGTCCTCGACCACGCTCGTCCCGGCAAGCAGGTCGAATTGCCGCAGGCCCTGCGCGCTGACGATAATGACGTTCTGCGGATCGCGGCGACGGTCATGCACGTCGTCTGTCCGATCTGGATTGGCAACTTCGGTCTCGGGAGGTTGCTCCGTCGTTTGAGCGATAGCAGGCGTGCCCCCGACGAATGCGACGGACGACAGGAGGAGAGCGATGCGATGATGATGATACAACATAACCGGCCCAATAGCGTCTGCATCCCACGTTGCAACCCGAAACCGGCAGGTTTGGACGAATGCACGCCACCACACGACGAACCGCATCGGTCGTCGCTTCGAACTGTGTCGCTGAAGGAAAATGGAGCGGGCGAGGCGATTCGAACGCCCGACCCCAACCTTGGCAAGGTTGTGCTCTACCCCTGAGCTACGCCCGCTCACTGACGCTCGCCGAACCGCATGGCCCGGTGGGGAGGCGGCCAACTAGCAGCGGGTCATGAGTCCCGCAAGCCCAAAAAACGCAGAATTTGCGACAGGCTTGTCGCGTGGCCCCTGCTCCTTCACATTGCCAAGCGAATGCCCACATGGGGCGCACTCCGGATTACGCAAACAGGTGGTATAACGTGGCAAGCATGGGTCTGAGCATCGACGAGCAGAAGGCGGTCGACCGCTTCAAGCAGGACATCGTCGAACCTTCGATGTCGAAGCTGATCATTCTGGATTTTTTCGCCGAATGGTGTGGCCCGTGCAAGGCGCTCGCCCCGCTGCTCGAGAAGGTGGCGGCCGAGTATGCCGACAAGGGCGTCGAGTTGCGCAAGATCGATGTCGACAAGGAGCAGTTCATTGCCGCGCAGTTCCAGGTGCAGTCGATCCCGACCGTCTATGCGATGTTCCAGGGGCAGCCGGTCGCCGATTTGACCAATGCGCGCACCGAATCGCAATTAAAGCAGACACTCGACCAGATCCTCGCGCAGATCCCCGTGCAGGGCGGCGATGCCGATGGCGGCCAGCCGCAGCAGCAGGATGTCACACAATTCGTCGAAATGGCCGAGCAGGTGCTGGCCGAAGGCGATGCGGAGCGCGCAGCGGGCATTTTCGGGCAGGTCGTGCAGATGGCACCCGACAATGCGGCAGCGCATGCGGGGCTCGTGCGCGCACTCGTTCAAGCCGGACAGGTGGAGACCGCGCAGGCTGCGCTGCAGGCCGCCGAGACCAATCCGGCTGTCGCGTCGGACCCGCAGATCGAGCAGGCGAAAAGCGCGCTCGAGCTGGCAGGCAACAAGGTCGACGATGGCGAACTCGCAGAACTGAAAGCCAAGGCCGACGGCGGCGACATGCAGGCGCGCTACGACTATGCCGAGGCCGCCTTCGCCGCCGGTGATCGCGACGCCGCGGCCAACGAACTGCTTGGGATGTTCGAAGCCGATCGCGAATGGAACGAGGGCGCGGCGAAAGCCAAGCTGCTGCAGATTTTCGAAGCGGTCGGGCTGGAAGACCCGTGGGTCGTCGCTACGCGCAGGCGGCTGTCGAAGCTGCTGTTCGGATGACGATGACGAAGCGGCTTTCCATCTTTCCCCTGCCCGGCGCGATCCTGTTTCCGGGCCTGCAGCTTCCCCTGCATATCTTCGAGCCGCGCTATCGCGATCTGGTCGGCAGCGCGCTGGCCAAGGACCGGCTGATCGGGATGATACAGCCGCAACGCTCTGCCGATCGCGCGCCGCTCTACGACATCGGGTGCGTCGGACGGATCGCCGATGTCGAAGCGCTCGAGGACGGGCGCTACAACATCGTGCTCGACGGTGAAGCGCGTTTTCGCGTGCTCAAGGAGCTGGAGGTCACCACCTCCTTCCGCCAGGTCGAGGCGGAAATCCTCGACGATCCGCAGAATGAATTCCTCTCCAGCGTGGAGCGTGGCAGCTTCGAGTTCGAGGCCCGCCGGTTCGCCGATTTGCAGGGCTATTCGGTCGACTGGGATTCGGTACAGCGGCTCGACGACGAGACGCTGATCAACGGCGTCGCGCAGATCATACCCTTCGATGCGGCCAGCAAGCAGGCGCTGCTCGAAGCCCCGAACCTGTCGCAGCGCTGCGAGCTGATGATCCAGCTGATGCAGTTCTTCGCCCTGCGCGACGACGGCGACGAAATCGTTACTCTGCAGTAATTGCCAACCGGCATCCGCCGGTCGGTCCTCGCTAAACGTGCAGCAAGCTGCACCCGCTGCGGGCGCGCGGTCGTGCCTGCCTCGCCTGCTGGCTCGGGGCCTTATTTAAAGCCCGAAACTGCCGCGCAATCCGTCGATCACATATTGCGCGGCGAGCGCGGCCAATAGCACGCCGAGCACTCGCGTGACGGCGGCTTCCACCTTGTCGCCGAACAGGCGCATCAGCGGTCCGGCGGCGATCAGGGCGAGCATCGTTATGACCAGCACTGCGCCGAGCGCGCCGAGCACGGTCAGCGTGCCCTCCACCCCTTGCGCCTCGTTCATCAGCAGCATGATGGCAGCGATTGCGCCGGGGCCTGCAAGCATCGGAATGGCCATCGGGAAGACCGAGACATCCTCGACCTCGGGCGTCGCCGCGACTTTTTGTGCGCGGTCCTCGCGCCGCTGGGTGCGTTTCTCGAACACCATCTCGAAAGCGATCCAGAACAGCATCAGCCCGCCTGCAATGCGGAAGCTGTCGAGCTCGATATGCAGCGCGCCGAGCAATTGTTCGCCGAACAGGGCGAAGACCAGCAGGATGACCGCCGCAATCACGCAGGCGCGTATCGCCATGTTGCGGCGCTGCGCGGCAGTCGCGCCCTTGGTCAGCCCGGCATAGATCGGCGCGCAGCCCGGCGGGTCGATCACCACGAACAGCGTGATGAAGGCGGAGAGGAAGAGAGCGGTCATTGGGTGGCGGCGGCTCGCAAGTCTGCGGGCCAACTCTCGTTCACGACCAGCGACCATTGGCCTTCGGTGAGGGCATATAGGCGGAAGATGCGGGCGGAGCCGGAATAGCCCCACCGCCATGAGAGCGTGCCGTCCGGCGAATTCGTCGTCGCCAAATCCTCGGCCACGGGTGGCGCTGTACTCGTCGGCGCGGTGCAATCGCTCACATTGCCGTCGATGGATTCCAGCCCCTCGACTACGATTGCGTTCGGGTCGGACACGGCGGAGCTTGGTTCACGCGGCGGCTGCGGATCGTGGAGCGCCGCTGCATTATGCACCCACTCGTAGTCCCCGTCGCGCGTTCGCTGCCATGAGGTCAGATAGCTGCCGATATCGCCAGCCGAAGTCTGGAAGCGGCCTTGGCTGACCGCAAAGTCACCATCGCAACTCATCCAGACCAAACCGGGCGACCAGGCGGCGATCCTTTCGCTGGCGTCGAGGCTGGGCACAAACTCGGATGCCAAGCGCTCGCCGGATGCCGAAAGCACCTTCGCACCCGATGCGGCGAATGCCAGCGACGCTGAGAATTGCCCCTCGTCTCGCACGGTCCGCAATATTTCGCTTTCGCGCGCGACGATCCGGCTCGGCTGGGCAGCCCCCGGAGCCGAACGCATAAGCCGCTGGTACTGGTCGTCCGAATAGGAGCGACTGGTACACCCCGCCAGCGCCAGTACGATGGCGAGCACGGCCAGTCTCATATCGTGCCCTCGGGCAGGTCGAGCCCCTCATTGCGAAAGGCCGCGACCACTGTGTTGCGGAGCAGGACGGCAATCGTCATCGGGCCGACCCCGCCCGGCACCGGAGTGATCGCACCTGCAATGCCCTGCGCGCCGGCATAGTCGACATCGCCGACCAGCCGGCCCTTCTCCGCGCCTTCGGCAGGCGGAAGGCGGTTGATCCCGACATCGATCACGGTCGCACCGTTCTTGAGCCATTCGGCCTTGACCATTTCCGCACGGCCCACGGCAGCGACCACGATGTCCGCGCGCTTGACCACGTCCGGCAAATCCTTCGTGCGGCTATGCGCGATGGTCACCGTGGCATTGGCGTCGAGCAGCAGCTGCGCCATCGGCTTGCCGACGATGTTCGAGCGGCCGATCACGACCGCCTCCAGCCCAGAGAGATCGCCCAGCCTGTCGGTCAGCAGCATCATACAGCCGAGCGGGGTGCAGGGCACGAAGCCGCTCTGGCCGACCGCCAACCGGCCCGCATTGGTGACGTGGAAGCCGTCGACATCCTTATCCGGGCTGATCGCGGCGATCACCGCCTGCTCGTCGAGATGGTCCGGCAGCGGGAGCTGCACGAGGATGCCGTCCACCGCCGGATCGGCGTTGAGCTGTTCGACCAGCGCCAGCAGATCCGCTTCGCTCGTATCGGCTGGCAAGCGATGCTCGAAGCTTTCCATGCCGGCTGCCACGGTCGCCTTGTGCTTGGAGCGGACATAGACCTGGCTGGCCGGATCCTCCCCCACCAGCACCACGGCGAGGCCGGCCTTGCGCCCGCTCGCCGCCTCGAACTTTGCCGCCTGCTCGCCCACACGCTCGCGCAGCTTGGCAGCGAAGGCCTTCCCGTCGATGACCTGCGCTTCGCTCACGCCATGCCCCGGATGATGCCGTCGAGCACGATCAGCACCACATTGACCAGCAGGATCAGCACCAGCGGCGAGAAATCGATCGTCCCGGTGTTGGGCATGAACCGCCGTATCGGCCGGAAGAGCGGATCGAGCAGCCGGTTGATCGCGTCGTAAAAGCTCATCAGGAATTCATTACGCCCGACCACGTTGAAGGCGAACAGCAGGCCGATGATGAACTGGATGATGACCAACATGATCAGCGCGCTCGCGAGCATGGAGATGATGTTGTAAATGGTGAGCAGAGCCTGCATCGAACCCTTCTTCCCTTGTGGCGGCCAATGGCCGGTGTCCTACACACCTGACGCACCCTGCGCCAAGCCTTGAATGGCGTCTATCCCGCGCTGACCAGCGTACCAGCGCCGCGCGCGGTGAAGAATTCGAGCAGCATGGCATGCGGCACCCGTCCGTCGAGCACGACGGCAGCTTCGCAGCCCGCCTCCACTGCGCTGACGCAGGTCTCGAGCTTGGGGATCATCCCGCCGCTGATCGTGCCGTCGTCGCGCAGCCGAGCGATATCGGCAGGGGTCAGGTCGGTCAGCAGACTGCCCTGCTTGTCGAGCACGCCGGTCACGTCGGTCAGCAGCAGCAGGCGCGCCGCGCCAAGGGCCGCCGCCAGCGCGCCAGCCATCGTATCGGCGTTGATGTTGTAGGTGTGCCCGTCTTCGCCGACGCCGATCGGCGCGACGACCGGGATCATGCCCGCCGCCGTCGCGGTTTCCAGCACCGTGGTATCGACCTTCGCCGGTTCGCCGACGAAGCCGAGGTCGAGCGCTTTCTCGATATTGCTGTCGGGATCCTTGACCGTCCGCGCCAGCTTCTTCGCGGTTACGAGCCCGCCGTCCTTGCCGCTTATGCCGATCGCCTTGCCGCCGGCGCGCGCGATGGAGCCGACGATTGCCTTGTTGATCGCGCCCGACAACACCATCTCGGCGACGTCCGCCGTCTGCTTATCGGTTACGCGCAGGCCGTCGACGAAGGTCGTCTCGACTCCGAGCTTCTCCAGCATCGCGCCGATTTGCGGGCCGCCGCCGTGGACGACCACCGGGTTTATTCCGACGGCCTTTAGCAGCACGACATCCTCGGCGAACTCGCGCGCGGCGCGCTCGTCGCCCATGGCGTTGCCGCCGTATTTCACCACGAAGCTGCGCCCCGCATAGCGCTGGAAATAGGGCAACGCCTCGATCAGCGTTTCCGCTTTCGCGTGGATGTCGCGGCCTGCCGCGGTGTCACCGGCCATGATGGGGAGCCTCCTGAATGCAGCCGTGCCCTAGCGGGGCGCGGCTACAGGGGGAAGCCCGTTTGCGTGGGCTCGCGTTACTCGGCGGCAGGGGTTTCTGTAGCAGGCTCGTCGCCCTCGGCCACGATCACCTCGTCACCCAGCATCGGATCTTCGCCTTCCATCGTCACACCCGACACATCCGCATCTTCGCGAATGGGCTGGTTCAGTCGTTCCTCCTGCGTCGTTATCGCAGCATCGGGGATCGTTTCGACCGTCTCGTCGCCGTCGGGATTGAGGAACATGATCACGGCCGCCACGGCCAGAAAGACGATGATGCCCACCCACATCCAGCGGGTGTGCGGCTTGGTATCGGGAACGGGATCGGTCATTCTCTGGTCTCCACTGTTTGCCTACCAATGAGCGAACCCGCGCCGACGTTCCGGATGGGCACGGCGGCTACGGCTACGTAATCTTCCGGATAGAGGCAGCGCAGCGATCCGCGGCACAGCTGCGCGATGCTTCGCCCTGTCCTGCCGCTCGCCCTTGCCTGCCTCGCCCTCCCCGCCCCGGCAACGCTGGCGGCTGACCAAGCCGACACGATCGACGCACAGTTTCCGCTTTGCACCTCCTCGCCGCGGGTGACCTGCGTGGTCGATGGCGACACGATCTGGCTCGGCGGGACCAAGATCCGCATTGCCGATATCGACACGCCCGAGGTCTCCCGCCCCCGCTGCCCGCGCGAGGCCCGGCTCGGCGCGCTCGCCACGCAGCGGATGCGGGCGCTGCTCAATCGGGGTGCCTTCTCGCTGACAGCCGCAGCAGACGGGCGCGATGAGGATCGCTTCGGCCGCAAGCTGCGCGTCCTGATCCGCGACGGAGAAAGCCTCGGTGCCATGCTGGTGCGCGACGGGCTGGCCCGGCCATGGGGCGGCAAGCGGCGCAGTTGGTGCGGTGAAGCCGTGTAGGAGAAATGGTGCGCACAACGCGCGCTCTGCTAGCAACCTGTGCCATGAGACACCTCGCCCCCCTCGCCGCCCTCCTCCTCGCCGCCTGCGCCACCACCGCGCCGCGCGAAACGCCGCAGGACCGGTTCTGGCAGGCGCTGTCGAGCCACTGCGGAAACGCCTATGAAGGCGGCCTCGCCAGCGAGGATGCGCGCGATGCCGACTGGGCGGGCAAGCGCATGATCGCGCATTGGGTCGAGTGCAGCGAAGACCGCGTCGCGATCGCCTTCCATGTCGAGGACCCCGAAATAGAAGGTGGATGGAATCGCAGCCGCACGTGGATCGTGACGCGCGAGACCATCGCCAATGCCGCGCAGACCACGACCACGCGCCTGACGCTCAAACACGACCACCGCCACGAAGATGGCGGGCCCGATGCCGTGACTTTCTATGGCGGCACCACCGAACTAGGCAGCGGCACCGCCCGCGGGCAGGACTTCCCGGTCGATGCGGAAAGCATCGCGCTTTTCCGGCGCGAGGGGCTGGATGCCTCGCTTACCAATGTCTGGCGGATGGAGGTCGACCCGACGAGCAATCCCGACGCGCGCTTCGCCTACCAGCTGACGCGCGCGAACGACCCGACCCGCCTGTTCCGCGTGGAGATCGACGCGAACACACCGGTCACCTCGCCCCCGCCCGCCTGGGGGTGGTAGGCCGCGATCGTTCAGTAATGCGGTTCGCAGGCGATCCCGTCGCCATCGCCATCCATGTCGCTGCGATAGCCCGGCTCGCCATAGCGTAGCGGTGCCTTGCCGGCCGCGCGGACCTGGTCGCAGCCGGGATAATAGGCGCTGGCCATGAGGGCTTCGATCCGGGCCTGTTCTTCGGGCGAATTGAATGCGGCTGCGCTCGTCGGAGGAATCGTCCGGAAGACATAATAGCCGATGCTTAGCAATGCGCAGCTTGCGAAGGCGGCACCATAGAGGCTGTCGGTGAAAGCTTTCTCGCGCGTCTTGTGGCGGAACAGCGCGCGCCCGGCCAGCGCACCGGGCAGGCCGCCGAAGAATGCGAAGGACACAAGGGTGGATTCGCGCACACGCCAGCCGCCGCTTTCCGCCTGCGCCTTGTCCCACCCGAAGGCGGCGAAGGCGATGAAGTTGATCGCGATCAGGTAATAGACGGCGTATTCGATCATAGAACACATCGAATACTTTGGAGAAGTTAGCAAATCGTGCGTCTCGCGCGTTCGTTCGGCCAGCGACATGCGAGGCTGTGCGACAACCAGTGGAGAGATATCGGGATAGTGCAGCACTGAAACGGCCGCCCCCCATGAAGGGAGCGGCCGCTCGGGAAAGTCCTGTCGGCCTTCAGGTGCCGGAGGCGTCAGCGGTTCTGGCTGTCGCGCTGTTCCGATCCTTCGCCGGCCTGGCGCTGGGCATTGCCCTGCTGTTCCTGCTGGTCGGCGTTGCGTCCGGCGCCGCGTTCCTGCTCGGCCTGACCGGGCGCGCCGGTTTCGCCGAGTTGCGCTTCACGGCCCTGATGGCCGGGATTGCGGCGCTCGTCTTCCATGCGGGAGGTGTCCTGCTGCTCCTGCTGGCCTTGACGACCGGCCTGATCGGCGTTCGGGTTGTTGGCGTTGGTCTGGTTGCTTTCGTTGCGATTGTTCATCGTATCGCTCCTCTTCCATTTATGTCCCGCCTTCATGACGGGTAACGGTGACTCAAGCGGTGGCCTTGCGTCCAGTTTCCGGACAAGCGCCAAAAGGTGGCAAGGTTGCGACAAGAGCTTGTCAGGGCGGGGGAATTTGATCTTTGTTAGGCAAACCAGAAGGCAACCGGCGCAAGGCGCGCAAGGTCCGGCCTGCGCGGTTCGGGCGGCGTCGGCGGTCGGGGTGGATGGAGGCGTGGGCTGCGGTGCGGCCGTTCGTCCTGCTGATCGTGCTGGCGACGCTGTGCTACATATTCGCCCTGCCCGGCGTGGTCTCCGCGCCCGGTTTCCTGTCGAGCGAGCCGCAGGTGATCGAGGGGCGCTTCACCCGCTGCGGGCCGGGCCGCGGCTATTACTGCGTGATCGACGGCGACACGTTCAAGATGGGGCAAACCAGCGTACGCGTGGTCGGCATCGACACGGCGGAGCGGGATGCCGAGTGCCCGGCGGAGGCGGCGCAGGCCGAAGCCTCGACCCGCGCGCTGCAAGGCTGGCTGGGTCGCGGCCCCTTCGAAATGACCGCCCGGCTGGACGATCCTACCGACCGCTACGGCCGGGCCCTGCGCACCCTCACCCGCATCCGCCCCGACGGCAGCGAGGACCGGCTGGCGGACTTCATGCACACCGAAGGCGGCGCGCGGGGCTATTGGGGTGAATGGAGAGGGGGGTGGTGTTGAGAGTTGCTCTTTGAAGCGAGGGCGATAACAAAGAGCAATGTCTACTATTCATCTCGTACCCGACGACATCCAAGCGAAGTATGTCGTACATGAGTGGCGCAATGCCACAGGTGTTTTGACGACTGCTTGCGAAGGTGAATGGCTTGATATTCTGGAGGTTTTGCGAGCGTTTGAACTGACACGATCCGATATCCTTACTGCAGGTGGACGCAAGTCTCCCATTGCAGAGAAGATCGATGGTCGGTTCTACGATCTCGGTTGGGAAGAGAAAAACTTCGACACTAAAATCGAGGTCGACGGGCGAGAGTATGAAAGCCCAACCCACAGCGTCGACTGTTTCAAAGGACGTGTCGGAGTGGAGGTTGAATGGAACAATAAGGACCCATTCTACGATCGCGATCTTAACAATTTTAGGCTGCTGTTCGATTTACGAGTCATAGATGTCGGTGTGATCATCACGCGCGCTAGCAACCTCCAGGCGATTTTTAAGGACTTGGGGAAAGGGTCGAGCTACGGAGCATCAACCACCCATCACAACAAGTTGATTCCTCGCTTGGAAGGAGGGGGTGGAGGTGGATGCCCCATCCTCACCTTCGCGATTTCACCCGCACTTTATGTAGACGATAGCTGACTATTCTGCCGGTAATGACTCTACCGAGCTATTGTAGTTGTAGGTTTTCCAGTCTGGCTTGTAGCTGTCGTCGGCTTGGTTGCCCCAAACCGTCCAGCCCTTCCGTTTGCCCCGACTGAACAGTTCGATACGTGGTCCCCAACTGCATCCTTCGATGATTGGATACTGTTCGTCCGGCTTGCGCGAATGCTCTCGCTTTCTGCTGCGAATGATGTTCACTTGGCTGCGCCCCTGCTGCAAGGTTCTGGCGTTCTTTCCGCGAACACCGAAAAGCAGAATCTCGGTGACGTTTCTAAAATAGAATCCAACGCCTCGCCCATCGGGGCCGCCATCCTTCCTAACCTTCTCCCAGATTATATTAGAAACATAGCGGAAGCCCCATGCTTCCATGACCTGCAAGCCTTCGGGAAGGAGCGCGTTCGGCACCCATAGGTAAAGATGTGCGGGGTCATCCGCGATATGCTCGACAGGCAGCCCGCATATATCTGATAACTCCATCGTCCCGTATCGATTGAGACGTTTATGCTCGGGAGCTACTTTCCCTGTCCGATTTTGAAATTGCCACGGCGGGTCAGCCAAAATAGTCGCGAACTGCCGACCATCGGCAACGCGAAGCAGATCGGCTCCGGGGCTTTTGCTTCCTTCGGGGTCGAGCACTCATCTCTCCATCTGCGGAACAAAAGGAGATCTGAATTAGCAGACTCCGTTAGTCAACCCAATCACTCGGGATCGGAGCTAAATCACTCCGCCGCCACGCTCCCCGCAGCCTCGTCGCCGAACAGGCCCGGGCCGTCTTCGCCGGCGGCCTCTTCCTCGTTCGCGGCCTTGGCCTTGTTGCGCTTGTCGAAGCTGGACCACACGGTGTTCCAGTCGCCCTTGGTCGCGCCCTTGGAATATTCGGTCGCGCGCTGTTCGAAGAAATTGGCGTGCTCCACGCCGTTGAGCAGCGGGGCGAGCCAGGGCAGCGGGTGGTCGTCCACCATGTAGATCGGCTGGAGGCCGAGCTGGCCCAGCCGCCAGTCCGCGATGTAGCGGATGTACTTCTTGATTTCCTTCGGCGTCATCCCGCTGACCGGGCCCATTTCGAAGGCGAGGTCGATGAAGTTATCCTCCAGCCGCACCGACTTCTGGCAGATGTCGATGATGTCTTCCTTCACCGCCTTGGTGTAGCAATCGCGCTCGCGCACGAATTCGTGGAACAGGCGGATGATGCCTTCGCAATGCAGGCTTTCGTCGCGGACCGACCAGCTGACGATCTGGCCCATGCCCTTCATCTTGTTGAAGCGCGGGAAGTTCATCAGCATGGCGAAGCTGGCGAACAGCTGCATGCCTTCGGTAAAGCCGCCGAACGCCGCCAGCGTGCGGGCGATATCCTCGTCCGTGTCGACGCCGAAGACCTGCAGGTAATCGTGCTTGTCCTTCATTTCCTCATATTCGAGGAAGGCGGAATATTCGCTTTCGGGCATGCCGATCGTGTCGAGCAAATGGCTGTAGGCCGCGATATGCACCGTCTCCATGTTGGAGAAGGCGGTGAGCATCATCTTCACTTCGGTCGGCTTGAACACGCGGCCGTATTTGTCGTGGTAGCAATCCTGCACCTCGACATCGGCCTGGGTGAAGAAGCGGAAGATCTGGGTGAGCAGGTTACGCTCGTGCTCGGTGATCTTCTGCGCCCAGTCGCGACAATCCTCGCCCAGGGGCACTTCCTCGGGCATCCAGTGGATCTGCTGCTGGCGTTTCCAGAAGTCGTAGGCCCACGGATATTCGAAGGGCTTGTAGGTCTTTCTGGCTTCGAGCAACGACATCTTGTGATCTCCGGGTTCCGCGTGAACGACTCATATAGGGAATCACAGGCCGGATTCGAAGGCAAGAGGGGATGATTCGGCGGGGATAAGATGGGAGGGTGCGGGGATAAGTCCTGTGCCGTGGCGAATGCGACGAACCGCGCAGCCTTGCGACGAGTGGCGGAACGCCGCGGGGGCCGCGCCCGTTGGTTTGGTGAAGGAGATACCCCATGGGTGAATACGAACCAGACGACAGCCGCGACGTGACGCTAAAGCCGGGGCACGAGCCTGGCGGCATCAAGCGAACGGGACCGCGCGAAGGCGAAACGCGTCAGCAAGATCAATCCAACGAAAGGGATAACGCGGCCCAGATGGGCTATGGCAATGCGCGTAACGAAAACGGCACGAGCGAGCAGGCTGAGGCCGAAGGCGATCTCGAGAATTCGCTGAACTCGGACGTCTACGACGCGGCACAGCCGGGCGAGACCTCGGATAACGAAGCAGAGCGCGCCCGCGCCGATGCGAACCGGCCGCTGAACGGCAGCTAAGCGTAACCAATTTCGGGAAGTGCGGGCATGGCCCGGTTTCCCCTTTTGCGGGACATGTTCCGCACCCCCGGCGCTCCGCCTCGACAAGAGGCGGGGCGCTACTTTCTTGCCTGCTCGATACCTTGGTCAATGAGCCGTGCCACAACGCCGACCAGCCGAGGAACGGGGCCCACGAATGTCCGTTATTCAGGTATAACCCATTCGAAACAAAGGAATACCATGTTTGAGAAGCTACGTATCAAGGAACATATGGAAGTCGCCAATTCGGAAGGGCAGCATGTCGGCACCGTCGACGATGTTCAGGATGACAAGATCAAGCTGACCAAATCCGACAGCGCGGACAGCATGCACCACTTCCTTTCGCTCGACGACGTCGAGAAGATCGACGACAACCGCATCTGTCTGAAGGAAAGCGCACGCATTCCCGAAGCTCTCGGCAACAAGGCGACCATGAACGCCTGATCCAAAATCTTACCGCGATCTGTCGTAGATTGCCAGAACCCCGCCGGTCCTTTGGGCTGGCGGGGTTTTCTATTGTGCTGAACGCGACGTTAGGAAATTCATTACCAGCTTTTCGAAGACCAGATTAATTCGGTGCTGGCATGGTCGAGCGCAATGGGTGAGAAATCCGTCCTCGATCCGGCCTTGCGTCCGATGGTCACCACTGCGCTGGCGCAGCCGGTGCTGCTGGGCGAGTGGCCGCAGTCCTTGCGCAAGCAATGGTTTGCGGATCGCAAGGCGCAGATGCTGGTCGAGCTCGCCTTCGTGCTCAAGCTCGGCTTCGGTCTCGCTATCGTGGCTTTCGTCACCGACTGGCTGATCGTTCGCGATCTCGCATGGACGGCGCTTGCCGTCAGGGTGGGTACGATCGGTCCGGTGACGGTCGTCGGATTATGGGCCGCGCGGAGCGGCCGGGTCGCCATCGCCAATATCGCCACGACCGTTGCCCTGTCGATCTTCGGCGCAGTCGCCATGTGGGTCGCAGCCCACGGCACGCCCGCCGATATCGCGCGCTACAGCATGGCGATCGTGGTCACCATGCTGGCCGCGCTGTTCGTGCTGCCGATGTCGATCGCGCACAAGTTGCGCGTGGCTCTGGTGTTCTTCCTCGCAAGCAGCCTCGCGGCTTTCTTTCCCGAACCGATCCCGCCCGAACTGCTCATCCATCATTTCGCTGCGGGGGCCATAGCAGGGATCGGAGGGTTGCTCCTGGCGATACGCAACTGGCACATGGAATCGCGCAGCTTCCTGCTCAGCCTGCAATTGCGTTTCGACCGCGAGGACCTGGAACAGAGCAACGCGCTGCTGCGCGAATTGTCCGAAAGCGATCCGCTCACCGGGCTGTCCAACCGCCGCAGCCTGGAGCGGGTGTTCGAGGACGAGTATATCGACCGCGCAGGCGGTGCGACGGCCCTGCTGATGGTGGATGTCGATCACTTCAAGCGCTTCAACGACCGGTTCGGTCACCAGATCGGCGATAGCTGCCTGGTCGAAGTCGCGCGAGAACTGGAGCGCTGTATCGAACACCACGGCGGACATATCGCCCGGTTCGGGGGCGAGGAGTTCATCGCCATCCTCCACGAACAGGGCGGGCGAGACGCGGAAGCCATCGCCGAAGAAATGCGCGAGGCCGTCGCCAGCCTGACCATAGAGACCGGTCAGCGAAAGCCTTGCGCGGTAAATATCAGCATCGGCATGGCCCGGGGGCGGGGCGGCCAGTCGATGTCGCAGCTGATCGCACGGGCAGACGAGGCGCTCTACCGAGCGAAGCAGAACGGGCGGAACCGGGTCGAAGTGGCCTATGCCGCGATGGACGAGCTGGTCGGATAGCAGGGTTTCCGGTCTGCCGGGCCGTTCATGCGAGAAGGGCCCAACGGTCGAAACCGCCGGGCCCTCTTATCGATCTTGCAGCCAGATGGCCGGACACGCCTACTGGCAGGCGAGGCATTCCTCGTAATCGGTCTGCTCGCCGCCGGCGGCCAGTTCGTATTTTGCGGCGTCGGCGGTGTTGTCCGCTTCCACGCCGCCGGCGAAACCGGCGCGCTGCACGCTCTTGGAGCGCAGGTAGTAGAGCGACTTGATACCCTTCTCCCAGGCCTGGAAGTGCAGCATCATCAGGTCCCACTTGTCGACATCGGCGGGGATGAACAGGTTCAGCGACTGCGCCTGGTCGATATAGGGCGCGCGGTCGGCGGCGAATTCGAGCAGCCAGCGCTGGTCGATCTCGAAACTGGTCTTGAACGCAGCCTTTTCCTCGGCGCTGAGGAAATCGAGATGCTGGACGCTGCCGCCCCGCTCGAGGATCGAATTCCACACCGCAGTCGAATTCTTCGACTTCTTGTCGAGGATCTTTTCGAGATACGGGTTCTTGACCACGAAGCTGCCGGACAGCGTCTTGTGGGTGTAGATATTCGCCGGGATCGGCTCGATACAGGCGCTGGTGCCGCCGCAGATGATGCTGATCGACGCGGTCGGCGCGATCGCCATCTTGCAGCTGAAGCGCTCCATCGCGCCCATTTCTTCCGCGTCCGGGCATGCGCCGCGTTCCTGTGCGAGCACCAGTGAAGCCTCTTCGGCCTTGCCGCTGATATGCTTGAACATCTTGAGGTTCCAGACCTTCGCCATCGGGCTTTCGAAACCGATGCCCTTGGCCTGGAGGAAAGAGTGGAAGCCCATCACGCCCATGCCGACGCTGCGCTCGCGCATGGCGGAGTATTTCGCGCGGGCCATCTCGTCCGGCGCGCGGTCGATATAGTCCTGCAGCACATTGTCGAGGAAGCGCATGACATCCTCGATGAAAGTCTTGTCCTCGTTCCACTCGTCCCATTTCTCGAGGTTGAGCGAGGAGAGGCAGCATACCGCCGTGCGGTCGTTGCCGAGGTGGTCGATACCGGTCGGCAGGGTGATTTCGGCGCACAGGTTCGAGGTCGAGACCTTGAGGCCGAGTTCGCGGTGATGCTTGGGCATCATCCGGTTCACCGTGTCGGAGAAGACGATATAGGGCTCGCCCGTGGCCAGCCGGGTTTCGACCAGCTTCTGGAACAGGCTGCGGGCATCCACGGTCTTGCGGACCGACCCGTCGCGCGGGGACACGAGGTCGAATTCCTCGCCGTTGCGCACCGCTTCCATGAAGGCGTCGGTGACCAGCACGCCGTGGTGCAGGTTCAGCGCCTTGCGGTTGAAGTCGCCCGAGGGCTTACGAATTTCGAGGAACTCTTCGATTTCGGGGTGCGAGACGTCGATATAGCAGGCAGCCGAACCGCGGCGCAGCGAGCCCTGGCTGATCGCCAGCGTCAGGCTGTCCATCACGCGCACGAAGGGGATGATGCCGCTGGTCTTGCCGTTGAGGCCGACCGGTTCTCCGATCCCGCGGACATTGCCCCAATAGGTGCCGATGCCGCCGCCCTTGGAGGCGAGCCACACATTCTCGTTCCAGGTGTTGACGATACCGTCGAGGCTGTCGGACACCGAATTGAGATAGCAGGAGATCGGCAAGCCACGCGTGGTGCCGCCGTTCGACAGCACCGGCGTCGCCGGCATGAACCACAGGCGGCTGATGTAATCGTAGAGGCGCTGCGCATGCTCTGCATCGTCGGCGAAATAGTCGGCGACGCGGGCGAACAGGTCCTGGTATTTCTCGCCCGGAAGCAGGTAGCGATCGGTCAGCGTTTCCTTGCCGAATTCGGTCAGCAGTTCGTCGCGGCTCTCGTCGATCTGCACGTCGAAGCGGCGATCGAGGACCTTCTTGGAATCTTCCTTCTGCGTGGCAGCCTTCATCGCGCCGGCGAGCGCTTCGCCCGCGGCTTCGCTGACCAGCGCATCGCTGCCCGTATCGCCCTTATCCATGCTCACTGCCTTTCCGGCTTCGGCCGTGGTCGCATCGTCGGTGGAGTCGCGCACATCCAGGTCCATCTCCATCGCAATATCGTCCCCGCTCTTGAAATCCATCGTGGTCAGCCCCGCCGTTTGGGCCCGGCTGCTGGTCGTCGCATGTCCGGGCGCGTGTTCCGCTTGTGTTCGAGTCGGCGAGCCAGAGACACGCCTACCAATTTTTGCCGGTCGCAGGGCGGAAACTTATCCCTTTTTTACCCACAGACCGGCGCGGACGCGGCGCACATCCCATATGGGGATGGACGCCCTCGATGCTAGGTCTTGTGGGTACCCCCGGTAGCCCGACTACTAGATACTGAATCAGGCTGGACTCGCACGCAAGAGGGTGAATGAAGATTTAATGGCGCGGACGCAGCTCGAAGCCGGGTGTCCTACCTTGCTGCAACGCCGCGACGCGTGGGGAAAGCTGGACTGGCGCGGCCTGCAAGCCGGAAAATGAATCTGCGAAAAAAATTTTGCGGGCAAAAAGGATGCATCGCCCTTGCGATTCATTCGAATCCGAGCGCGCAATTTTTTAATCTTGCGGCCTCGCAACTGTCCGGAAGTCGGGCCCCGCCGAAGCAGAGCCCGCAATCGTTCGGTTCAAAATGGCGACCCCGGCACGGGACACCGTTCCCGCAGACGAACACCGCCCCGTGCCGAGACGGTAATCGCATCGTCGTCAGGAGACGGGGGGACCGCCGACCGTCAGCGCGAGGACGCTGCGCTCAGCCGGAGACGACGCGAGCCGACGACTTTCTTCGCGTGCCAATTGGCGTGAGAGCCGCTCGGCTTGCTTCTCGTTATTGGCGAAAATGATGTTCGCCTGAATTAGCTGGCCGTTCGCACTGCCCCGCGGCAAGGGTGAAAGGCTGGTAAGTCGCGAGACTGCGCGTCGGCTCGCTCGGTCCACCTGGGAGGAGCCGGATTTGCGATAGATCGTCACGTTTTCCGGGCGTCCGTCGACACCGGCGGTGAAGCGCACACTCGCAGCACCGCTTGGAGCCGATTGAGGTGAAACGCGTATCTGTCGGAGGTGCCGGTCCAGATCCTTCTGCACATTATCCACGAACTCGCTGGGCGAGGTAGGAGACACGACGATCTCCTGCGACGCCAACGGCGTGGCGAGCAGCGATGCCGTGACGGCAACGGACATGGCGAATATGGAAAGCCTATTCATGGGATCATCCTTTACGCATAGAGGATGATCGGCCGAAGAGAGTATCACACGAAGTGCGACAAACCTTGTTATATAGCGATAGCGGTCTTTGGTCGATCAGCGTCGAGGCTTCTGCGGACGCTCGCGACGTCTTCGTGAATACATGAATCGCTACTAATGTCAAAATCCGGTCACTTTAGCATGTCGCATCTATACAAAGTTGTAACTTTATAACGAGCTAAAGCATCATTCGCGCTGTGGTTAACAATTTTGAACCCGCATCGGCATCCAAAGTAACCGGCTCAAGAGGCGTCTTTCGAGCGACTCGCTAAGCGGTGGCACGGGCGTGGGACGCAATGGCCTCCGCCACCTCGTCGACCAGCTCCAGCGGCAAGTCGTGACCCCATCCCGGAATGGTCTTGAGCTTCGCGCCGGGGATCGCTGCGGCGGTATCGCGCCCGCCCTCGACCGGCACCAGCGGATCGTCCTCGCCATGCATGACGAGGGTGGGGACGCAGACATCCTTGAGCATCTCGCGGCGGTCGCCATCTGCGACGATCGCCGAAAGATGGCGGGTCGGCCCTTCGGGATAGATGCTGCGCTGCACGCTTGCCCGCGCACGGTTCCGCAGACGCTCCTCGTCGGACGGGTATCCGGGTGAGCCGATGGTGCGGGCGAGCATCACGCCGTGATCGACCAGCGCCTCTTCCTCCATGCTCCTGGGACGCGTTACCAGCGCCTTCAAAGCTTCGGGCTTCGCGGCGGGCAGCTTGGGATTGCCGGTAGTCGAAAAGATCGACGTCAGCGACTTGCAGCGCTGCGAATAGCGCGCGGCGACATGCTGCGCGATCATCCCGCCCATGCTGGCGCCCACTATATGCGCGCGGTCGATCTCCAGCGCATCGAGCAGGCCGACCCCGTCGTCCGCCATGTCGGCCAGCGTATAGGGCACCTTGGGTGTGAAGCCGAGCTTGGTCAGCAGCGTCATCTTGAGGATGCCCGGCGCCTTCACCCCGTCGAACTTCTCGCTCAGCCCGATGTCGCGATTGTCGTAGCGGATTACGCGGAAGCCGTGCCCGGCCAGCGCTTCGACCAGCTCGTCGGGCCACAGGGTCAGCTGCGCGCCGAAACCCATGATTAGCAGCATCGGATCGGCTGCCGGATCTCCATGCTCCTCGTAATGGATTTCGATCCCGTTCGCCTGTGCCTTTGGCATACCTCGTTCCTCTGAATTCAAAAGCTTTCCAGCCCTTTTCAGCCGAAACATCCGGCCAAGTCCATTGCGAATGTCGTACGTATACAAGCCTTATCCAGTCAGGTGCGTCACTCCGCAACCGTGAGCCTCGATCCAGGACCTAACGAACAATGGACCGCAGGAAAAAAGACCGCAGCCAGACGCGCGAGGCCATCCGTGCAACCATCGCGGGCACCGACACCGTCTGCACAATGCGCAATCTCTCGCAGTCCGGCTGCATGATCGAGGGCGACGCCTTGCCCGGCAACGTCGGCGCGCCGGTGACCATCCAACTGACGGCCGACCTTGTCGTCTCCGGCGAAGTGGCATGGCAATTGGGCCAAAGCATGGGGGTTTTCTTCTTCCGGCCCATTCCGCTGTCTACAGTCCGCAGCTTCGCGCTCGACGACTGGCCGCTGCGTTCGGACTGGAACGTGCCCAGCCCCTCGACCTCGCAATAGCGCTTCCCCCAATCGCACTAGGACGGATCGACTAGGCCCGCTGGCGTATTTTCGCCCTCCCCAGTCTCGCTAGCCTCGCTCCCTGGAACTGACATCGGGGAGAATCGCCATGGCCGAAGAGAAGCAGCTGGATTGCCCCAGCGCGCCGCACCAGCATCCCGAAGCGCGTCTGCTGGGCGTCGTGCTCGAGGAAGAAGGCGCGCCGCGCGTCTCCTATGTCGAGAAGGGCGTCGATCTGCCGGAAGATTTCGACGCCGAACATCTCGGCGTCGATCCCGGCCATGCACTCCGCTTCGCCGCTCCCTGCGCCAACAAGGGCTGCGGGCAATGGAAGGAAGGCGGCTGCGGGTTGGGGCGCGAAATCATCAAGCGCCTGCAGCCGGTCGTCGATGTCGCGCCCGCCTGCACCCTGCGCGCAACCTGCCGCTGGTTTGCCGAGAACGGCACCGCGAGCTGCCTGCGCTGCCCCCAGATCGTGACCCGCCGCAAGAAGAGCGACGCAGTCTCGCCACATGTCCATGCAACACCCTCTCCTGTCGGCCCCCCGGACCGCAGGGAACGGGTCCACGCTTGAAGTCCGGGTCGTAGAAAGGAAACCGAAGATGACGAAGAAAGCAGGGCGCCTCGACAGCGCCGATCTGACAGCCGCCCTCGGCCAGGCCGGCGATCTCGCGAAGGCGCGCATCGTCCAGCTGGATGCCACGACGCTAGATGCCGTCGCAGGTGGCGTCGAACCTATTTCCAGTCCCACCGGCGGCTCCATCTTTCCAGGCATGGGCGACATCGGCGATGTTGTTACCGACGGTATGGCACCGACCAATCCCGATCCGATGCTCGATTTCCTGAACGGCGACGCTTCGGAGCTCTAGCGAACCCGTGCGTCTATGGGGATCGCCGCCTCCCTTGGCTGCGGTCCCCACCCTTTCCTACGCAATCCCAACCGTGCGATGCCAAGGAAGAGCTTCTGGCGCGTCAAGGGCGGCCCGCCGCAGGTCCGGACGGCCGGTGCGGCCCCGATTCATCTCCGGACCAGCAATGGAAGGAGAACCATCATGAAAAGCAAGGCAGGCCGGCTCGGCCAGGCACAACTCGCTTCGGTCATCGCCAATGCCGCGGACGCGGCCAAGGCGCGCATCGAACAGCTCGACCCGGCTTCGCTCGACGATGTCTCGGGCGGCACCGATCCGCTCGGCGACAGCGACGACGACTGGACGACGGACGGGGCGATCATGCCGTATCCCGATCCCTTCGAAGATCTGCTCGGCTCGCGCGGTTCGTTGTAATCCAAGTCCGCGCCCATGCCATGGCCGCACCCCATCAGGGGCGCGGCCATGGCTTTTGGTTTCGGGCCGGACTGCGATCAGCCACCGAGCATGATGACATCCGCGCCGTCACCGGCGGCCAGGCGCGCTCTTTCGAGATCGGCCAATTCGGCCTTGAGCGTCTCGCCTTCGTTCGGATCACGAGCGAAGACGAGGTTGGCCTGATAGGTCGCGTCCGATGCACCGGTTACCGGAGCCCGGTCAAACCCACGCAGATTGTGCACGGCCATCTTCGCCACGCGGGCAGCTCGCCGCGACCCTGAATGATGGAGGGTCTGAAGGTTTGTCGGCTTGCCCGCTTCATCGAGCGTGAAACGGATCTGCACGATGGCGCTCAGCAAGGCCTGATTGCGGTATCCGTCAGATCGGATCAGCTGGCGGTCGAGCTGGGCGTTCATGTCCGCTTTCCATTCGGTCATGGCAGCGGGCGAGGTCACGACGATGCCGTCGTCCTGCCCGGCAGTGACCGGGGTGGCGAGAATGGCAGCCGAAGCGGCTGCGGCGAACGTCAAGTGTACAAAAGTTTTCATCGGATCATCCTCCTTGGGGGGAACCAGGATGACCGGCCATTTGGGACCAGAAGCCGAGCACAGTCCCGTAACGCTCGTGCATGGGCTTTGATGGTCGATCGGGGCAGCCGCCACATGCGACTGCCTCGGTCAGAGAAACAGCACTTCGCGCAAAGGAATGCCATCGAGCATCGCTAAAGCGTATACTACGGTCTTTAAATTACACCCGTAGTCGACGAGGTGCATACATCAGGGCACCAGCACCGTATCGCGGGCGACGGACGACGTTTCGGGGTAGTCGAGTATGAAATGCAGGCCTCGGCTCTCGTGCCGCCGCAGCGCGCTTCTCACGATCAGCGCGGCACATTCGAGCAGGTTGCGCAGTTCGATCAGATCGGTCGTGACGCGGAAGCTGCCGTAATAATCCTCCACCTCCTGACGCAGCATCTCGATCCGATTGGCGGCGCGCTCCAGCCGCTTGGTGGTGCGTACGATGCCGACGTAATTCCACATGAAGCGGCGGATTTCGGTCCAGTTCTGCTTGATGACCACTTCCTCGTCGGAATCGGTCACGCGGCTTTCGTCCCACGGCAGGATTTCCGGCGGATCGTCAAGCTTGTCCCAGCATGCGAGGATATCCTTTGCCGCAGCCTCACCGAACACGAAGCATTCGAGCAAGCTGTTGGACGCGAGGCGGTTGGCGCCATGCAGCCCGCTCTCGGTGCATTCGCCCGCCGCCCACAGGCCCGGCAGGTCGGTCTTCGCGTCGAGGCCGATCTTCACCCCGCCGCAGGTATAATGCTGGGCCGGGACCACCGGGATAGGCCCTTTGGTCATGTCGATGCCGAGGCCGAGCAGCTTCTCATGGATCGTCGGGAAATGCTCCTTCACGAACTCGGGCGGCTGGTGGCTGATGTCGAGGTGGACGTAGTCGAGGCCGTGGCGCTTGATCTGATCGTCGTTGGCGCGCGCGACGATGTCGCGGGGAGCAAGCTCCATGCGCTCGGCATCGTATTTTTCCATGTAGCGCTCGCCCGTGTCCGGGTTGACCAGCCGCCCGCCCTCGCCACGCACCGCCTCTGTGATGAGGAAGTTCTTGACCTCGAGGTTGTAGAGGCAGGTCGGGTGGAACTGCATCATCTCCATGTTGGAAACGCGCGCGCCCGCTCGCCACGCCATCGCGATACCGTCGCCCGTCGCCCCGCGCGGCGCCGTGCTGAACAGATAGACGCGGCCCGCCCCGCCAGCCGCCAGCACGGTAGCCCGCGCGACATGGGCGACGACTTCGCCGCTATCCTCGTCTAGCGCATAGGCGCCCCAGACGCGGCCGGATCCCGAATACTCCACCTGGTTGCGCCCGGTAATGAGGTCGATGCAGCTCTGCCCCGGCAACAGGGTAATGTTCGGGCTCTCCTCCGCCGCTTTCAGTAAGGCCGCCTGCACCGCCCAGCCGGTGGCGTCGTCGACATGGGCGATCCGGCGGTGCGAATGGCCGCCCTCGCGGGTGAGGTGGAGATCGCCGCCCTCGTCCATCGCCTCGCGGTTGAAGGGCACGCCCAGCTCGCATAATCGGTCGATGGCAGCCGGTGCCCGTTCGATGACGAATTCGACCGTTTCGAGATCGTTGAGCCCCGCGCCCGCCACCATGGTATCGCGAATGTGGTCCTCGAACGTATCGCCCGCATCGAGCACAGCTGCGATGCCCCCTTGTGCCCACGCAGTCGACCCGCTCTCGAGCGTGCCCTTGGCGAGGACCAGCACTGTCTTGTGCTCCGCCAGCGCCAATGCAGCCGTCAGGCCTGCGGCACCCGATCCGATGATGAGGACGTCGTGGGGTTCTGTCATGCGCGCGTCATGCCCAAGGCTTCGCCACGCGGCAAGCGAGGAACGACTCGGCGCAGGAGGGCTGAACTGGGCAGGCGCTATGGTTAAGGCGCGACTCGACAGGGGAAAGACAAAAAAGTGGACTGGAGGGTCACGCACATATGAAACTGGGTCAAATCGCTTGCGCGTTCGGAAAGCACTCTGTCGATCGCGAAGGCATCAAGCGCGCCGGAGGCCAGCAGTTCGGCCGCTGCCGCTGCTGCAAGACGCCGATGGAAGAAGTCGAGCCGCATCACTGGGCCGCCATGCGCGTCAAAGACGCAGGCCTTGGTCGCCAGGCGATCTACTAAGCCGACATTCGGATTGAATCAGCCGGAGCCGGTCAGCTGGACGAAGACGTCCTCCAGATCGGCTTCGCGCGTCGTCACGTCCTCGATCGCATAGCCGTGCGACTGCACGATCGATAGCACCTGTCCCGCGCTCGCCTTGTCGCGGTCGTAGGTGATTTCGAGCTTGCGCGGCTGGACGACTTCGGCGCGCACGAAAGCCTCTTCCATGATCGGTCCGCCGAGGTCCTTGTCGACCGTGACGGCGACCACTTTCTCGCGCGCCATCCCGACCAGTTCGCGGGTCGGCTTCTCGGCGATCAGCTCGCCGTGATTGATGATGGCGATGCGGTCGCAGAGCTGCTCGGCTTCCTCGAGATAGTGGGTGGTCAGCACCACCGTGACTCCTTGCGCATTCAGCTCGGTGACCAGCTCCCACAGCTGGCGGCGCAGTTCGACATCCACGCCTGCAGTCGGCTCGTCGAGCACGAGAATCGGCGGCGAGTGAACCATGGCCTTGGCGATCAGCAGGCGGCGCTTCATCCCGCCCGAAAGCGTGCGCGCATAGGCGTCGCGCTTGTCCCACAGATGTACAGCTTTCAGCAGCTCCTCGCTGCGGCGCTCGGCTTTCGGAATGCCGTAAAAGCCGCCTTGGTTCTCCAGCACTTCGAAGGGCGTGAAGAAGGGATCGAAGACGATTTCCTGCGGAACGATCCCGATGCTGCGCTTCGCATTGCGCGGGTTCTCGCCGATGTCGAAACCCCAAATCTCGGCGCTGCCTCCGGTCTTTGTGACGAGGCCTGCAAGAATATTGATCAGCGTCGACTTGCCCGCCCCGTTCGGCCCCAGCAGTCCGAAGATGCCGCCTTGGGGCACATCGAAGCTCACACCCTTCAGAGCCAGCTTCGGCGGCTCGCCCGGCCCCGGCGAGGCATATTCCTTGACGAGATTGTCGATGCGGATTGCGGGCGGTGTGCTCATGCAAGCCAAGTGGCCGTTCCCGCCAGCACTATCAAGCGCAAGTTCCGAGCCGGAGGCGAGGCAAGGGCGACCGCCCGCCCGCAGCGGGTGCAGCCTGCTGCACGTCTAGCGAGGATGAAGCGGCGGATGCCGCTTCGCAAAACTAGGACTCTTCCGCTTGAGGCGCACATAAAAACCCATTATCGGCCCAAACCCATGAGCCTGCCTCCTCCCGAAGTGTCCAAGGTCACCACGCGCCGCGTGTGGTGCGACGGTGCAACCGACATTCGCAGCGGCGAGAGGTACAAGCCGATCGCGCTCGGCCATCCGAAGGTGTGGCTGGAGATCGACGAGCACGGCTATGTCGATTGCGGCTATTGCGACCGGCGCTTCGTGCTCGAAGGCGGCCCGGCGGACGGCGTAGACCAGTCGACGCTGATGGACATTTCCGAGGGTGCCGATCCGGGGCATCGCTGACGCCACCGCCAAGCCCCTCGCGCAAGCGCACGCGAATGCCTACATAGGGTGGATGACCGACCCCAACGATCCGCACGCCCTGCTCTACAACCAGATCGATCCGCAGGATGCGCAGGCCCTGACCGCGCGCCTGCTCCAGCCCTGCGACGATGGCGAGCTCTACCTGCAGTTCATGGCGTCGGAGACCTTCGCTTTCGACGACGGCAGGTTGAAGACGGCGGATTATTCGCGCGATTCGGGCTTCGGCCTGCGCGGTGTTTCGGGCGAAACGACCGGCTTCGCCCATGCCAACGAAATCAGCGCCGCGGCGATCTCGCGCGCAGGCGAGACGCTGCAATTGCTCGACGCCACCAAAGCGCCCCATGCCGCCCCGCCCGAGCGCACCAATCGCCATCTCTATACCGATGCCAGCCCGCTCGACCTCGTGCCGTTTGCGGAAAAGGTCGCGCTGCTGGAAAAGATCGACTCGGTCGCCCGCGCCAAGGACCCGCGCGTGGCGCAGGTCAGCGTGGGCATGTCGGCGAGCTGGAGCGCCATCGACATCATCCGCGCCGACGGCTTCACCGCGCGCGACATCCGTCCGCTGGTGCGCCTCAACGTATCGGTCGTCACCGAGCAGAACGGGCGGCGCGAGACCGGCAATTTCGGCTTCGGCGGCCGCTATCTCTACGACCGGCTGTTCGATGAAGGCCAGTGGATGCGCGCGGTGGACGACGCAGTGCGGCAGGCGCTGGTCAATCTCGACAGCGTCGAGGCGCCGGCGGGCGAAACCACCGTTCTGCTCGGCCCCGGCTGGCCCGGCATCCTGCTGCACGAAGCGGTCGGCCACGGGCTGGAGGGAGACTTCAACCGCAAGGGCACCAGCGCCTTTTCCGGCCGGATCGGCGAGCGTGTCGCCGCGCCGGGCGTCACCGTGATCGACGACGGCAGCATCGCGGAACGGCGCGGCTCGCTCACTATCGACGACGAAGGCACGCCGACGCGCGAGACCGTGCTGATCGAGGACGGCATCCTCAAGGGTTACATGCAGGACCGCCTCAACGCGCGGCTGATGGGCGTCGAGCCGACCGGCAACGGCCGCCGCGAAAGTTACCAGCACGCCCCGATGCCGCGCATGACCAACACCTTCATGCAGAGCGGCGAGGACGATCCCGCAGAATTGCTGAGCCGGGTCGACGACGGAATCTACGCCACCAGCTTCGGCGGCGGCCAGGTCGACATCGTCTCCGGCAAGTTCGTTTTCGCCTGTACCGAGGCCTACAAGGTCGAGAAGGGAAAGATCGTCGCCCCGATCAAGGGCGCGACGCTGATCGGCGACGGGCCCAGCGTGCTGACCCGCGTGACCGGCATCGGCGACGACATGACGTTGGATGAAGGCATCGGCATGTGCGGCAAGGGCGGCCAGGGCGTACCCGCCGGCGTGGGCCAACCGACGCTGCTGATCGACGGCCTCACCGTGGGCGGAACGGCATAGGGTCCGCACATTGGCCAGAACTCATCGCCCGTTCAGGCGTTGGCCCGTATATATCGCGCCTCTGAAGGAGACTCGCCATGTTGAAGCCAATCCTTGCAGCCACCGCCGCCCTCACCATGCTGGCCGCGCCCGCAACCGCCCAAGACTATGCCGACCGCGAACTGACCAGGGGTGAAGCCAAGCTCGCCAAGATGCTGGATGGCCGCGTCGCCGGCGAGCCGGAGCGCTGCATCCGCACCATCGGCAGTCGCAATCTGACGCAGATCGACGACACGGCATTGGTCTACAAAGAAGGCCGCACGATCTGGGTGAACTACACTCGCACGCCGGAATCGATCGATTCGGACGACATCATGGTCATCCGGAAGTTCGACGGCTCCAGCCTGTGCCGGACCGACCAGATCACCACGGTCGAACGTTTCGGCGGGTTCCTGTCGGGCGTAATCTTCCTCGACGATTTTATCCCCTACCGCCTGCCGGAAGACGCCGAGGGCTGAGGCAGCCCGACCCATGACTGCACCGGCGCAGCCGTGGGCGCGCAACATATTACATGTGTGGTTCCACACGCTCGGCAGCGTGGACTGGTTTGCGCCGACCGATGCCATCGACGCAATGCTCGAAGACCGTTTTGGCGAAGAGCTGGAGCGGCAGGCGACGCGAGCACCGGGTGAGTTTCTCGCCGATCCACAAATAGCGCTCGCGGCGATCATGCTGTTCGACCAGATTCCGCGCAACATCCACCGCGATACGGCACAGGCCTTTGCGCATGATCCGCAGGCCCGGGCGATAACCCACGGCGTGATAGAGCTCGGCTGGCTTGCAGACTATACCGAGGACGAGCGCCAATTCGCACTCATGCCGCTGATGCACAGTGAGCAACTCCGCGATCAGGACTTGTCGGTCGAACTGTTCGCCCGTCACGCCCCAGGTTCGCTTGAGTTCGCCCGATCGCATCGCGAGATGATCGCGCGCTTCGGTCGTTTCCCACACCGCAACGAGATACTCTGCCGCGAAAGCAGCGAGGCCGAGAAAGAAGCGATCGCTGACGGCTTCAGCTGGTAGCCGCGTAATAGAGGCACAGGTCCGAGACCGGGCAAGTCTCACATTTCGGCGCGCGGGCGGTGCACACGCGCTTGCCGAACTGGATCAGCCAGAAATGCCCGTTAGGCAGTGCCCACTCGGGTGAACGCTGCTCCAGCTGGGCTGCGGTCTTGTCTGCCGTCTTCGCATCGGTCAGGCCGATCCGGTTGCACACGCGGTGCACATGGGTGTCGACCGCAATTACGTTTTTCCCGAAGGTGAAACTGAGCACGATGTCGGCACATTTGCGACCGATGCCGGGCAGGGCCATCAGCGCTTCGCGCGTGTCGGGTACCTTGCCGTGATGCTTCACCAGCAAGGCGCTGCAGAATGCCCGGATGTTGCGCGCTTTCATGTTGTAAAGACCGCAGGGCCGGATCGCATCGGCGATGTCGCGCTCGTCCAGCGCGAGCATCTCTTCCGGCGTTCGCGCCAACGCAAACAGCTGCCGCGCCGCCTTCGCCGTATTGCGATCGAGCGATTGCGCGGACAGCATGCAGGACACGCAGGAACGGAAGGCGTCGGGCTGGCCCTTGGGGCCTTTCGCGCCCGGCGTGCGTCCGGGCATCGCCTCGCGCAGCCGCTCGTAGACCGTCTCCACATCGGACATGTCGAGTAATGTGCTCATGTCGCTGTGCGTGTTGGACGAAGGGCAATGGCGCCGAAGCCGAGCAGCAGACCGATTGTCCCCGTCACCAGCAGCAGGATCGCCGGGTCGGGCAATTCTGCCCCGCTCAGCGAAGCGAACACACGGGCAAGCGCCACCAGCCCGAGCATACAGGCTATGCCCACCACGAACAGACCGACTGCGTTGGCGAGCGGGCCATTCGCCGCGCCGCGCTGCAGTCCCGGATCGTTCATAGCAGCCAGCAGGAACAGTGCGACCAATGGCAGCAGCGCTCCGTTGAACGCCTGCGCTGCAAGGATGGCCGGCCCGGGCCTTACATCGGCCAGCCCGAAGCCCGCGCCGATCAGGATCACCGCTGCCCACACACTGCGGAAGCGCCAGCCCTGCGCCGCCCAGCGTGGATCGTCGATATTCCCGAACAAACCGCGTGCGGTCAGCGCGGCGGCGAGCGGAGCGGTGACCGCGGAGGACAATCCGGCGGCAAGCAGACCCAGCGCGAGCCCGGTGCGGGCCCACTCACCCAGCTGTCCTGCCAGCGTATCGGCGAGCGCTTCGAAAGAGAATTCGCCGTCGAGCGCGGTGCCGACTACGAGGATCGCCGCCGTAATCAGCGCGCCCAGCCCGACCGCGATGGCAAGACCGAGCCGCATCTGCCCCACCGTCTGCCCCCGCGCCAGCGCCGAGCCGAGAAAGAGATTGTAAGGCACGACCGTCGTCCCGACGAGGGCGAGGATGGTGAGGAGCGCAACGTCTTCTCCGAGGAGCGAGACATCGGGTACGATCCCGCTAGCGACAGAAGACACAGTCGGCGCAAGGCTCGCGGCGACCAGCAGGAAGCCCGCCCCCATCAGGGCTACGAATATCGCCATCGCTTGCGCGATCCGTTGCGGCGAGCCCAAAAGGAGCAGCGCGACCGCCGCAATCGCCAGCGCCAGCGTCAGCACGCCGCGTGGCAGATCGATGGCGAGCATCGCGCCTGCCACCCCGCCGAGGATATTCCCCGCCTCATAGGCCGCACAGCCGAGCAGCACCGCACCCGCCACCAACACCAGGACAAGGAGGCGGGCAGCGCCATGCGAATATCGGCGTCGCAGCACCGCTGCGAGGTCGCCACCGGTCGCGATCGCCAGCCGTCCCGCGAATTCCTGCAAGGTGAATGTCGCTACGCCCGAAAAAACGATCGCCCACAGCACCGCCATGCCCGGCCCGGCACCCGCGCTTGCCGCAGCAGTGACCGTCCCCGGCCCAATGAAGGCCGCAGCAATGGCGGACCACAGGAGGATCGATCCGAGCCTTGTCATGGCTGCCGTTTGTGCCGCGCGGGTGCGGCCGGCGCAATGGCCGCGCTCACGCGTTCATCTGTGCCCGGCCCGTCTCGCACAGGGCCTGCGCAGGGCACGTCGCGCAATCTGGTGATGAAGGGCGGCACCAAGTCTGGCCGAGCTTCTTCATCAGCAGATGATGTTCGTCGTAATCGGCGGCGGACCATTCCTCCGGCATGACCGGCATGATCGCCGCGAAGGCGCGGTCGGTGCTCGCCTTGGGTGGCACCAGCCCCATGCGCTGCAGGATGCGTGTGTGATGGCTGTCGAGGACGATCTCGCGCCGGTCCAGCGTGCTGGCATTCATCACGCCCGCCGCGATCTTGCGGCCGATGCCGGGAAGCTGTTCGAGCCAGCGCATCGCGGCCTCGGTTTCCATGTCGGCGAGGTGAGCGAGGTCCACCGCGCCGCGCCGTTCGATCAGCGCCGACAGGCTGGCCTTGAGCCGCTCGGCGGCAATGTTGGGATAGGTTTGCGTAGCGAGTTCGGCCTGCAAATCGGCCAGCGGCGTCGCAGCCACGGCTTCCCAGCTACCCCACCGCTTCAGCATCCGATCGGTGGCTTCGTTCGACACCTCCGACTTCGTCCGCGCGCCGATCACGCCCTGGACCAGCACCCACTCCGGCTCGCGCCATTCCGCTGCCGCGCGCTCGATCCGTCCGAAGCGCTGGACCAGCAGCGCGTGCAGGCGGCGCAGCGTCTCGCTACGTGGACCGGGGCCGAGGGGAAGTTGGCCGTTCAACCGGGACTGCTGCCCTTACTGGCGCAATTGTCCGCGGATCGCGCCCTTGGGATATTCCGCCGTGTGGACATTGACGTAATAGTTCGACAGGCCTTCGTCGAAGGCGCGTTGGACCCACGACGTGTCACTGCTGCAGCCGCGCCAGCCGCCCTCGGTGGCCTGCTTGAGCGGCAGGACGACCGGCCCGTCGACGCCTGCGGCACCGCGGTGGATATGGGCGCCGGTGATGGGACCCAGCCCGCTAAGATCGTTGAGATCCCAGCAAACCCGCGTCAACTCGTCGGCGAAGCTGATTTCCGCCGTACCCGATCCGTCCGGGTCGCCGGCGTGCACCTCGTTTGCTCCGCGCAACTCTGCTTCGTAGGTCGACGAGATCGCCTCTGTGTAGGTCTGCTGAACCGTTTCGCACCCGCCCAGGGCGAGCGCGGAGATGGCAGCAAGGGTCGCGGCGATGGACTTCATATCTGATCTCCCAGGAAAGGTGCATCTAGGCAACGGGGAGATCTTCGCGACGTTCCGTATGCAGCCCTCTCGGATCAGCTCACTCCCACTCGATCGTGCCGGGCGGTTTGCTGGTGTAGTCGTACACGACGCGGTTGATGCCCTGCACCTCGTTGACGATGCGCGTTGCGACCCCGGTGAGGAAGCTGGCGTCCAAGGGATAGACATCGGCGGTCATGCCGTCGGTGCTGGTCACTGCGCGCAGGCCGCAGACGCTGTCGTAGGTGCGGTAATCGCCCATCACGCCGACGGTCTTGACCGGCAGCAGCACGGCGAAGGCCTGCCAGATCGCATCGTAGAGCCCCGCCTTGCGAATCTCGTCGAGATAGATCGCATCGGCCTTGCGCAGGATATCGCAGCGTTCTTTCGTGACCTCGCCCGGGATGCGAATGGCAAGGCCCGGACCCGGGAAGGGATGGCGGCCGACGAACATGTCGGGCAGACCCAACTCGCGGCCGAGTTCGCGGACCTCGTCCTTGAACAGTTCGCGCAGCGGCTCGACCAGCTGCATGTTCATGCGTTCGGGCAGGCCGCCGACATTGTGGTGGCTCTTGATCGTGACGCTCGGCCCACCGGTGAAGCTGACGCTTTCGATAACGTCCGGATAGAGCGTGCCCTGCGCGAGAAAATCCGCGCCGCCGACCTTCTTCGCTTCGGCCTCGAACACGTCGATGAAGGTCTTGCCGATGAACTTGCGCTTCGCTTCGGGGTCGGTCGTTCCGGCGAGGCCAGCCATGAACATGTCCTCGGCATCTACCACCACCAGCGGGATGTTGTAATGGTCGCGGAACATGGTTTCGACCTGCTCACGCTCGTTGAGACGTAGCAGGCCGTGGTCGACGAAGACGCAGGTCAGCTGCTCGCCGATCGCCTCGTGGATGAGGATCGCGGCGACCGAGCTGTCGACCCCGCCCGAAAGTCCGCAGATGACCTTGCCGTCACCCACTTGCTCGCGGATTTCGCGCACCTTTGTCTCTCGATAGGCGGCCATCGTCCAGTCTCCGGCGAGGCCGCAGACATGGCGAACGAAATTGGCAATCAGCTTGCCGCCGTCAGGCGTGTGGACAACCTCCGGGTGGAACTGCGTGCCGTAGAATTTGCGTTTTTCATCGGCGATCACCGCGAAGGGCGCGCCGTCGGAAATCGCGACGATCTCGAAACCGGGCGCAAATTTGGTGACCTTGTCGCCGTGGCTCATCCACACCTGGTGGCGCTCGCCTTCCTTCCAGAGGCCGTCGAACAGGGCGCACTGTTTGGTGACGGTCAGGAAGGCGCGGCCGAATTCACCGCCTTCACCGGTCTCGTGACCGGGCCGGACCTCGCCACCGAGCTGGTGGCTCATCACCTGCTGGCCGTAACATATGCCGAGGATCGGGATGCCTGCCTCGAACAGCGGCTCCGGCGCTCGCGGGCTGCCTTCGTCGGGCACACCGGCGGGCGAACCCGACAAGATGATACCCTTCGGCTTGAGGCGGTGGAATGCTTCTTCCGCCTGAGTGAAAGGCGCGATTTCGGAATAGACCCCTGCCTCGCGCACGCGGCGTGCGATCAGCTGGGTAACCTGGCTGCCGAAGTCGACGATGAGGATGGAATCGGGAAGGTGCGCGTCGTCCATGTGCGGCGGTTAGAGGCCGTGTTTCAGCAAGTCCAGTGAGGCGGACGTTCGCACTTGCGGAAAACGCAACGCTCATCGCCGTTTTCTCACTTTCGTTCGCACGACTGAAATATTATTACAGCCTTGTATTCGGAAAAACGCGTTACTCCAGGCGCTGATCCGGAGCAGGAACAGCCGGGCCCGCGCTCCCCTATGCGCCCGCCCGGACTGGCCTTCCTTGCCGACACGGCCTGGCGAACTCCGCCCGCCGCTACGGCAAGGCGATATGGCAGCGAGTAGAGACGCGGCCGCCGACACAACCTCTCCCCTCCCCTCCCCCGTGTCCGCGCCGCGTCTCGAAGCGCCTCTTGCACAAAAAGCAGCCACCCGTGCCCACTTCGCAATTGCAGCATGCCGCGCTGCGCTGCACAATCGCAGCATAACACAATCAGGGTGCTTACAATAAAGGCGACACACCTTTCACCGAATGGAGATAGTTATGCGTCGCATGATCCTTACCGCCGCCGTTGCGGCCATCAGCCTTACCTCGCCGGCCCTCGCCGCCCCGCAGAACGCCGAAGTCGCGGTCGATTACAACGATCTCGACCTGTCGCAGGCGGCCCATGTCGAGGTTCTCGAAGAACGCGTTCGCCAAGCCGCTCGCGAAGTCTGCAACGTCGCGACTGCATCGGACCGCGCTTGCGTGCGCAAGACGGTCAAGGCCGCCATGGCCGAAGTGGAGCAGCGCACTCCGGCGGTTCTCGCCAGCCGGTAATCGCAAGCCATTGTGACTACAACGGGCGGGGCCGATGGCTCCGCCCGTTTCGTTTCAGGCCGGCAGTCCGCGTCGCTCGGCTTCCTCGCGCAGGTCGGTCTTCAGCAGCTTGCCGATGTGGCTGCGCGGCATGTCGTCGATCGCGTGAAGTTGCGCCAGCCGCTGGGTCTTGCCGAGCCGCGCGTTCACCGCCTGCATGATCGCATCGCAATCGCGCGCACCGTCGCTCAGGGTGACGAAGCCGACCGGCGTTTCGCCCCACCGCTCGCTCGGCACGCCGATCACCGCAGCCTCGACCACGTCCGGCTCCTTCGCCAGCTCGTCTTCGAGGTCGACCGGGAAGATGTTGAAGCCGCCCGAGATGATCATGTCCTTCGCGCGGCCGACCAGTTCGACGAAGCCTTCGGCATCGACGCGGCCGATGTCGCCCATCCGCTGCCACACCTCGCCGCTTTCCGGATCGGTCCAGTAACCCTCGCGCGTCTTGTCGGGCTGGTTCTTGTAGCCGCTCATCATCGTCTGGCTGCGACCGATAAGATTGCCGGGCGTGCCGGGCGGCACGGACCGGTCCTCGTCGTCGAGCACTTTCAGCTCGCTGCCCGGAGCGGGGCGGCCGACCGTGTGCAGCTTGTCGGGAAACTTGTGCGCTTCCAGCAGGCAGACGACGCCGCCTTCGGTCATCGAATAGATCTCGATCAGCGCGCCCGGCATGCGTTCGAGCACCTCGCGCTTGAGGTCGGCGGGAAAGGGCGCGGAGGTGCAGTATTTAAGCTGCAAGGCGGACAGGTCGAACTCGTCGAAGCGCGGCTCGCGCATCAGGCGCTGGTACTGAACGGGTACCAGCATGGTGATCGTGGTGGCGTCGGATTGCGCGCTTTCGAGCCAGCGGAGGACGTCGAACTTGCGCATCACCCGCACCGTGCCGCCGGCCAGCAATGGCGGCAGGAAGGCGACCATGGTGGTGTTGGAATAGAGCGGCGTCGAGGCGAGCGTGCGCACGGGGAGGCCGTTCTCGATCCAGCTGGCTGCGGTTGCCCCGAACTGGCGCCAGCGCATCTGGTGCGAATGGACGATGCCCTTGGGCACGCCGGTCGTGCCGGAGGAATAGATGATGTTGAACGAGTCGCCCGGCTCCGGGACGAACTCCGGCGCGGTCACGCCTTCTTCCGCCATCCAGCCGTCCAGTTCCTCGTCCAGAACGATCCGCGTCATGCCGGGGAAGCAATCTTCGCCCAGCTCGGTCAGCTTGGCGCGGTCGATGAAGATGTGTTTCGCCCCCGAATCGCGCGCCATGCCGGCGAGCTGGTCGGGGCTTGCGCTGGTGGTCAGCGGTGCCGCCACGCCGCCCGCACCCACTGCGGCGAGAAAGACCAGCGCATAGGGAATCGACGAATAGCCGAGGATAGCGACCGACTGGCCGCGCTCCAGCCCGTCTTCGACCAGCCGCGCGGCAATCCGCTCGACCCGTTCGCCGAGCCCGGCCCAGCTAAGCTCCCCCTCGTCGTCGCGCATGGCGATGGCATCACCCAGGCGGGCGGCATTGTCGGCGATCAGTTGCGGAAAGCTGCCGAAAGGTTCGGCAAGGCTGGCGGCGATGTCGGTCTCTCCCATGCCGCCTGTGTGACTCAAGCGATTGCGCGTGTCTAGCCGCCTAGACTGTGCAGCAGCAGCGCGAGCACCAGCCCGATGGCGGTCGCGAAACCTGCCCAGTGCGGTGCTTGCCGGTGCGCCTGAGGCAGCACTTCGGTCGTCAGGCTGGCGGTTACCGCTCCCGCCGCAAGGCAGCTGATGAAGGCAAGCAGGTCGTCGGTGAGCCGCTCCAGGAACAAATAGCCGAGCAGGGCGCAGGCGGACAGCACGGCAGCCGTCAGTGCCCAGATGCCGAGAATCTTCGCCCTCGAAAACCCTTGATCGTCGCGCATCGCGCGCGCGCCGCTGGCAGCTTCGGGCAGGTTGGAGAGCATGATCGATCCCGCCAGCGCAGCAACTTCCGGCGCACCCGCACCGATCAGCGCGACACCCAGCGCAAGGTTTTCAGGAATACCGTCCAGGGTGATCGCGGCCAGCATCCCGCCGCCGCTTTCGGAGCCCCACTTTTCGTCGATCAGGTAATCGACCGCCGCGAAGATACCCGCACCTGCCAGTACGCCGAGGACCGCCGTCGTCATCGAACTTTGCTCGATTGCGGGCTGCACCAATTCGAGCACGAGGGACAACAGCAGGGACCCACCGGCAATCGCGACCACGATACCCTCGACCCGCCCGCGCAGTTTGCCGTAAAGCGCCCAGAGCGCGCCGACGATGAGCGCGCCCGACACCACGGCGATCACGAGCAGTACGGTCAGCATTCGATCACGTTGACCGCCAGTCCGCCCTGGCTGGTTTCCTTGTACTTCGTGCTCATGTCGAGCCCGGTCTGGCGCATGGTCTCGATCACCTGGTCGAGGGTGACAAAACCTTCGGCTCCGGTGCGGTGGAGCGCGAGGCGCGCGGCGTTGACAGCTTTCACCGCGCCGATGGCATTTCGCTCGATACAGGGCACCTGCACCAGCCCGCCGACGGGATCGCAGGTCAGGCCGAGATTGTGCTCCATGCCGATCTCCGCCGCGCTGGCGATCTGCGATGGCGATGCGCCCCACAGCGCCGCCAGCCCGCCCGCCGCCATCGAGCAAGCCACGCCGACTTCGCCCTGGCAACCCATCTCGGCGCCGGAGATGCTGGCGCGCTGCTTGTAGAGGAGGCCGATCGCTCCGGCCGTGAGCAGGAAGGTGCGCTTGCTGTCGCGGCACGGGCTTTCGTCCGCTGTCACGCAGTAAAAGCGGATGACTGCCGGGATGATGCCCGCCGCGCCATTTGTCGGCGCGGTCACGACCCGGCCGCCAGCGGCATTCTCTTCGTTGACGGCCATGGCGTAGCAATTGAGCCAATCGAACAATTGCTCGCGCTCGTTCGATTGCGGATTGGCGGAGAGCTTGTCCCACAGGTCCGGCGCGCGCCGCTGCACCTTGAGACCGCCGGGCAGCACGCCGCGCTGCGTCAGGCCGCGTTCGATGCACTGGTGCATCGCCTCGGCTATGCGGTCGATGCCGGCGAAGGTCCTTTCGCGCGGGCGGAAGGCGTCTTCATTGGCGAGGATCAGCTCGGCGATCGACAGCCCGGTCGTCTCGCAGCCGGCCAGCAATTCCGCCGCCGAGCCGAAATCGTGCGGCACCGGTGTGCCGGCATTGATCCGGTCGCCCTTCGGCTTGCGCTTCAGCTGCGCCTCCGAAGCGACGAAGCCGCCGCCGGTGGAATAATAGGTGCGCTTCAGCAGCACATCGCCCTCGGCATCCATCGCGGCGAGGGTCATGCCGTTCGGGTGCAGGTCCGGAATGATATGTCCGGCCAGATCGATGTCCCGCGCTTTGTCGAAGGCGATCCGGTGCTTCCCACCGAGCGGCAGGGCATTTTCTGCGAGGATCGCTTCCAAAGCGCTCGCCGCTTCGTCGGGACAGGTCCTGTCGGGGGCGAAACCCGCAAGGCCGAGGACCGTCGCATCGATCGTGCCATGCCCCACCCCAGTCAGCGCAAGCGAGCCTTGCAACTCCACCAACACACGCACAGTCCGCTCGAGCTTCCCCGCCTTCTCCAGCGCCCGCACGAAGGTCCGCGCAATCCGCATCGGACCGACCGTATGCGAGGACGAGGGACCGATCCCGATCCGGAAGATGTCGAGTACCGAGAGCATGAGGCGGGGATGCGCTTTCTGCGCCTCGAAATCAAGCGGTTGCAGGTGAAACCGGTTGCGCGCCAAACTGTGGGAAAAAACCAGCCGCAAACTTTGGTTTTTCGCCGCTAGAAGCCTATATACTGAGCATGGACGGAAATACCGAAAACGCGGGCAAAAACGCCCCGAAGAAACCCGGCTACGGCGCGGATTCGATCAAGGTTCTCAAGGGGCTGGACGCGGTCCGCAAGCGCCCCGGCATGTATATCGGCGATACCGACGACGGATCGGGCCTTCACCACATGGTGTTCGAGGTGTCGGACAATGCCATCGACGAGGCGCTGGCGGGGCATTGCGACCTCGTACTGATCGAGCTGAACCCCGACGGATCGGTCAGCGTGGAAGACAACGGCCGCGGCATCCCGGTCGACATGCACAAGGAAGAAGGCGTCTCGGCAGCCGAGGTCATCATGACCCAGCTGCATGCCGGTGGGAAGTTCGAGAACACCAGCGACGACAATGCCTACAAGGTGTCGGGCGGCCTCCACGGCGTGGGCGTCTCGGTGGTCAACGCGCTTTCCGAATGGCTCGAACTCGTGATCTGGCGCGACGGCAAGGAGCACTGGATGCGCTTCGAGCATGGCGACGCGGTCGAAAGCCTGCGCGTGGTCGGCGATGCGCCGCCGGTCGACAGCAGTGGCGACGAGAATGGCTTGAAGAAAGGCACGCGCGTCACCTTCAAGGCCAGCGACGAGACGTTCAAGAACGTTACCGAATACGATTTCGAGAAGCTCGAGCACCGCTATCGCGAGCTTGCCTTCCTCAACTCCGGCGTCCGCATCAAGCTGCGCGACAAGCGGCATGAAGAGCCGCTGGAACACGACCTGTTCTACGAGGGCGGCATCGCGGCCTTCGTGAAATATCTGGACCGCAACAAGCAGGCTTTGGTCGCCGAGCCGATTTCGGTCAGCGCGGAAAAGGATGGCATCGGCATCGACGTCGCGCTGGAATGGAACGACAGCTATTACGAGAACGTCCTGTGCTTCACCAACAACATTCCGCAGCGTGACGGCGGCACCCACCTTGCCGCCTTCCGCGCGGCGCTGACCCGCACGCTCAACAATTATGCCAGCGCCAGCGGGCTGATGAAGAAGGAAAAGGTCAGCCTGTCGGGCGAGGACATGCGCGAAGGCCTGACCGCCATCGTCAGCGTCAAGCTGCCCGACCCCAAGTTCGGATCGCAGACCAAGGACAAGCTGGTCAGCTCCGAAGTCCGCCAGCCACTCGAAAGCCTCATGGGCGAGAAAATGACCGAGTGGCTCGAGGAAAATCCCAACGATGCCAAGGCCATCATCCAGAAGGTAATCGATGCCGCCGCCGCGCGCGAAGCGGCTCGGCGTGCCCGCGAGATGAGCCGCAAGGGCGCGATGAGCATCGCCAGCCTCCCCGGCAAGCTCGCCGACTGCCAGGATCGCAATCCGGCCAATTGCGAACTCTTCCTGGTCGAGGGCGATTCCGCCGGCGGCTCGGCCAAGCAGGGCCGCGACCGCAAGACGCAGGCGATCCTGCCGCTCAAGGGCAAGATCCTCAATGTGGAGCGCGCGCGGTTCGACCGAATCATCAGCTCCAAGGAAGTCGGCACGCTGATCCAGGCGATGGGCACGGGTCTGCGCGACGAGTTCAACCTCGAAAAGCTGCGCTATCACAAGATCGTGATCATGACCGACGCCGACGTCGACGGTGCGCATATCCGCACGCTGCTGCTCACCTTCTTCCATCGCCAGATGCCGGAAATCGTGAAGGCGGGACACCTCTTCATCGCGCAGCCCCCGCTCTACAAGGTCACGCGCGGCAAGAGCGAAGTCTATCTCAAGGACCAGGCGGCCTACGACCGTTACCTGATCGATCAGGGGCTGTCGGGCCACTATCTCGAGACCAAAGAAGGCTCGATTCCTGCGACCGGCATGAACCAGCTGGTCGAGCACGGGCTGCGCATGCGGAACCTGCTCGGCTTCGTGCCGCGCAAGTACAAGACCGATCTGGTCGAGGCGATGGCGCTGGCCGGCGCGCTCGATCCCGAGGGCGACCGGCAGGCGGGCCTCGACCGCGCGGCGGCGCATTTGCAGATGGGCGATCCGGAAGCGAAATGGTCGGCCGAAACCGGCGATGACGGCAAGGTCCGCCTTTTCCGCCTTTGGCGCGGCGTGACCGACGTGCACGAGATCGACCCTGCCTTCATAGACAGCGCCGAAGCGCGCAAGCTCCACCGCGTCGCGGCCGAGCATGCCGAAGTCTACGGCGCACCGGTGCGGCTGGTGAAGGGCGACAGCGAGGAAGCGGAGCCGGTCGATCCCGATAGCGCCGACGAGACCGATACCGATGCGCCCGCCTTCGCCGACGACAGCGCGATCACCCTTCCCACGCAGCTGCTGGAGGCGGTCATGGCCGCCGGGCGCAAGGGCCAGAAGATCCAGCGCTACAAGGGCTTGGGCGAAATGAATGCCGAGCAGCTGTGGGAAACCACGCTCGACCCGGACAATCGCGCGCTGCTGCAGGTGAAGGTCGAGGATGCCGACGTGACCGACGAGATCTTTACCCGCCTGATGGGCGATGTGGTCGAACCCCGGCGCGAATTCATCCAGTCGAACGCGCTCAACGTCGCCAATCTCGACGTCTAAAGAGCGGGGCTGACCGGCGATGCGCGAGATCGTGGGGTTGGAGCGGGGCGGCTTCCTGTTGTTCCTCGCGCTGGTGACGCTGGCGCTGCTGGTCGTCGTCCTGCCCTTCGCCCAGCCGCTGCTGTGGGCGGCACTGGCGGCGATCATGTTCCAGCCGCTGTTCCGCTGGTTCCTCGGGCGCGCGCCGGGGCGCGACAATCAGGCTGCGCTGGCAACGCTGCTGGTCATCTTCGTCGCGGTGATCGTGCCGGCCTTCGCGATCGGCAGCGCGGTGGTGAACGAAGCGGCGGGCCTCGTCGTCGCCTTCCAGGAAGGGCGCATCAATGTGGCCGACTGGTTCGAGCAGGTGTTCGCAGCGCTGCCCCCGAACGTGCAGGAATCGCTCGATGCATCGGGCTGGGGCGATTTGTCCGACCTGCAGCGCCGAGCGCAGGAATTTCTGCAGGCCAGCCTCGGCCTGATTGCGCAGCAGGCAATCGCCATCGGCGGCAGCGTGTTCGGTTTCGTGCTCGCTTTCGGTATCGCGCTTTACGTCAGCTACTTCCTCCTGCGCGACGGACGCAAGATCGGCGAGACGCTGCTTGCCTCACTGCCGTTCGAGCGCAGCATTGCGGATCGGTTGGCCGAGCGTTTTCTCGGCATCGTGCGAGCCACGATCAAGGGATCGGTCGTTGTCGGGCTGGTACAAGGCGCGCTAGGGGCGATCACCTTCTGGATCGTCGGGATACCGTCGGTCCTCTTGCTCGGCGTGATTATGGCGATAGCCTCTCTGCTGCCTGCCATCGGCCCGGCCATCGTCTGGGTGCCCGCCGCAATCTACCTGCTGGCGACCGGCGAGATCTGGGAGGGCGTGGTCGTGATCGTCTCCGGCGTGGCGGTTATCGGCATGATCGACAATGTATTGCGGCCGATTTTGGTGGGACGCGATACCGGCATTCCCGACTGGCTGATCCTCGTGACCACGCTTGGCGGCATCGCCCTGCTGGGTCTTTCCGGCATCGTCGTCGGGCCGCTGGTGGCGGGGCTGTTCATCGCCGGCTGGTCCATCCTGCGCGAACAGCGCGAAGCCAGCCCCGCCATTGCGCTCTAGTACGCGCCGAAGCCGACCTCCTCCCAGCGTGACGCAGACCGGTTGTAGGCGAACTCGATCCAGTCGGATGCCTTGTCGAGCACCCGCGTCGCAGTCATCGCCATGCTTGTGGACGTTCCCTTTTTGAAGGTGATGGTACCCGCATTTTCCTGCTTTACGAGCCGCAGGCGCTGCCCATCTGCATAACCGTGGTTCGCACCGCCGCGCGGATTTGCAGGCAGCGCGAGGTCGACTGCAATGTCTCCGCTGAGCGCCAGCGCCATATGCGAACTGGCCGGAGCCAGCACACCGGATGCCGCTATGCTTGCCGGCTTGTAATAGCCGTGCACCGTGCTCGCGGGCGTCGTATTCCCGCCGGCGAAGCTGACGAAGGGAAAGGAGAGCGGATCGTCCTGGCCGTTGGGGACCCGTCCCGCGAGAAATTCCCCCTCCACCTCGATCCGGCAGGAACGGTCGATGTAGCCGCCCCAGCGTACATCCAGCCAGTGGCGTCCGGCCTGCTGGGCCAGCGCGCTGCGGTAATGGCGGACCTTCAGGCGAATTTGCCGCGGCGGGCTGTGATAGACGCCAACGGGAGCCCCTTCGACCGGCTGCGTCAGCGAAGTCGGGCCGTAAAGGCCAACGGCATTGAAGCCGCCGCGCCGGTCGAGCAGCGCGTCCACTTCAAGATCGATATCGCGCAGCGCGTGGCCATGCGTGCTGCTCATCGCGACCGGCGTATCGACCGTGCGGATACGGCCCGATACCCAGCTGTTGACCCAAACCAGCCCCGCATCGTCGAAACGGCATCCGTCGAGAATCGTCGCGGGCACCGGCGCAGCTTCGTCGCGCGTAGGGTATTTGTAGGTGTAGAGCCGGCCGTGGGTCGACCCGCCGCCGAGCCAGACATATTCGCAGTCGCGCCATAGGCAATTGCGGAAATGGGCATAGCTCTTGCCCGTGTCCTCCTGCGCGATCTTGCAGTCGCCGAATTCGCAATCAACGGCATCGACGCGCGGATTGCAGCCGAGATTAAGGCCGTTGCCATTCCCGGTCAGCAACTTGCACCGCGTCAGCGAAAGCCGCTCGATCGCGTCGTCCGCGCCGACCGCGTAGAAGATCTCGCCGCGCCAGCCGATAAAGTCCGTGTCGCGGCAGATGACCGTGCCGACATAGACGTCCTGCAACCAGAAACCCTTGTCCGAAATGTCCCACCCGTCGCCGGTAACGGAATCGGCGGGATAGGTGGTCTGGCCGGTCCGCTGGCGGTTGCCCCGGAACACCAGCCGGTCGAGCTCCAGCCTAGCAATGCGCCGCGCGGCGGGTTCGGGACGGGAGGTATCGCCGTCTAGATAGAGTCCGCCCCTGCGCCACACTGCCGGTGCGGCATCGGTCGCGGAGGTCGGCGCCATCTGCCAATTGCCGTCCGGGTCGACACCGCCAAGCCCGCGAAAATCGAGCACGCTACGATCCGCCGCGCAGCCGCGCAAGGTGAGGCTTTTACGGACCACGAGAGGATGGCCATCGACCGCGCGCGTGTCGAGCGCGGGCGAGGTTCGTTCGGGGCAATCGATGCGGTAATACGCGCTTTCGAACCTTATTTCGCGCGCACCCACGGCCTCGGCATAGTCGATCGTCGCCTGGATTGCGGACTGGTCGTTGACGAGACCGTCGCCAGCCGCACCGCCCTGTTCGACCGATATGGAGCCAGCCTCCGGCAGCAGGCGGAAGACCCGACGATTTGCAGTCCGCAAGACGAAGCGCGGGTGCGCGTCGGCGAGGGCCTCCGTCGCGAGATCGTCGGCGATATAGGTTCCGGGGCCTTTCCCGGAGACCGCATGGCCTGCGCTGTGGAGCCGGGCGATGTCGGGGGCGGGCAATCGCGTTGCCAGTTCGGCGAACAGGGCTGGAAGCGATTGGGCGGAACGTTGGGCGAGGCCCAGTGCGGGCAAAGCCAGCGCCCTCATTGCGCAATCCGGTAGGTCAGCGTGCCGGAGGTCGGCGCGATATCGAGATAAAGCTGCGCGCCGCTTTCCCCCTCCTGCCAGACCGGCTCGCAAGCATTGCCATGGAAGACCGCCCATTCGGAACCGGCGATGGTCAGCGGATGCCTGGTCGCCCCTCCGTCGATCGATCGCAGGATGCGCACGGTGCCGGTCCATTCGCCTGTCAGTGTCAGGAATACCGGAGCAAGCGGAGTAGGCGCGAACGGTCCCGCGACCTTCGCGTTCGAGGCGCTTCCGTTCAGCGGAGCCGGAGCGGCCGGAGCGAGTGCTACGGTCGGCAGGGGTGCCCCGTGCGAAACGAGCGCGAGCTGCCCGCTACCATCGTCGCTACCAAGGGCAAATACTGGGGCGAAGCCGCCGGGGGCCTCGATCGGATAGGTTTTTGAAGGCATATGGTTGGCTCCCGAATCAAGTAGGAACCAGATCGGTTATTCACGCAGTTCGGTGTAGGAAAATGATTTCCGGTGCGCGACACGCTCGCCGGTCAGCCGAGCAGCAATTGCATTTGCGCTTCGAAGCGGTCGACGATTGCGTCTTTCGACCAGTGGAGCAGGGCGCGCTCTCTGCCGCCTTGTCCGAGTTTCTCGCGGAGCCCGGGATGCCGCAGAAGCTGGTCGATGCCCCAGGCGAATGCCGCCGGGTCTTGCGGCGGGACTACTACCCCCGCCCCCTCGATCTCGCGGTCTATACCGGTACCGGGCGCCGCCGTCGCCACGATGGGACGACCCGATGCCAGCATGTTGCCGAGCTTCGACGGCAGCACCAAGTCGGCAGCATCGGGGAGCTGGGGAAGGAGATGGATATCGGCCAGCCGCATCAGGTCGCCGATGCTTTCCTCCGGTTGCAGATCGTGGAACTGGATATTCCCCAGCCCTGCCGCCATCGCTTCCAGCCGCGCACGGTTCGGCCCCTCGCCCGAAATCACGAAGGCCAGATCGGCACGCCGCTCCAGCCTGCGCGCCGCCTCGATCACGATCTCGAGCCCCTGCTTGTTGGCGATATTGCCCGAATAGAGCGCCACCACCTTGTCCTGTAGGCCCCATTCCGCCCGCAGCCGATTGCCATCGCCGGTCGCGATCCTCTCGGCGTGGTTCGCCCAATTGCGGATCTCGACGATGCGATCGGCGTCGACACCTTTGGCCTGAGCGAGCGCGCACATCGGTTCGCTGATAGTGGACACGACATCGGCCGAGCGCAGCAGGCGTTCCTCGAAGCGGGCGGCATTCCTCGCCGTCTTGCTGCCTTGCTCGATGAGCCCGGTCGCCAGCGCCGCGCCGACTTCGAAATCCTGGATATGCAGCCACAGGGGCACGCCGGCGCGGCGCGCCATGCGGCGAGCAACCGGAACCGCAATCATCGAAGGGGCCACGGTGAAGACCATGTCCGGCCTGAGCTCGCGCCGCGCGGCACGTGCCGGCGGATAGGCGCTGCTGGCAAAGCTCATGTGATGCGCCATCCGCCGCTTACCGGTGGGATTGGACGGCACGTAATGCGGGCAGCGCGTGATCGCCACCCCGTTCTCGACGCTGCTCTGCCAGCGCCCTTTATACCGCTCGTAAAGCTTCCACTCAGGGTAGTACGGCTGGCCGACGACGGCCTGCACCTCGTGCCCGCGCGCAACCAGCGCCTCGGCAAGACCGGCGGAATAGGGGCCGATGCCGATCGGTTCGGGACTGTAATTCAGCCCGATGAAAAGAATTCGCCGGGCAGGTCCCTGCGTCACGCCGGGCTTATGCTACGCATCCCGCGGGCATCGCTGTCACGCGCGTGAAGGCCATCGAACAGCGCGTCGATCAGGCCGGCGAGCTTCGCCTCGGTCAGGCGCTCGTCGATCATCGCGATGAGATAGGGCTGAATGTAACAAAGCACCGCCTGGTTGATCAGCGACAGCGCCTGGTTGATCTCCAGCCCCGCGAAATGTCCCTCGGCCTGGGCCTGCGCGATCAGTTCGCACAGATAGTGATCGGCCAGGTCGATATAGCTTTGCGCATATTCGAAGTAGCGCTCGCCCATCTCGACATAGAGCTTGAAGCTCGCCGGGTCGTTCTTGAAATTGTCGCGCAGCAACAGGAAGCGACGGGCGAAGAATTCGTACATCTTGCGCCGCGGCGGCAGGTCGGTCGCCATGACCTCGTCCATCACCGCCAGCTTGGGCGCGAACCATTCGCCGGTCACCGCCTCCAGCAGATCGGCCTCTTCGGGGAACACTGTCTCCACGCGGGTGCGCGCGATGTTGAGCTCGGAAGCCAGCTTGGCACGGTTCACTTCCTCGCCGCGCCGCTCCATGATCGCCATCGCCTCGCGCGCGAAGCGCGAGCGCAGTTCTTCGATCTCGTTCTCGCTCACGCGATACGCTCCCGGTTGCTCATGGGGACCATGTAGCGGTTTCGCCGCCGGATTGAAGCCCGGGACGCGCCTATCAGCCGGATTTCGACGGCGGCATGGGAATGAAGGCGGAGGTACGCTTCTTGTAATCCTCATAGCCCGGGCGAGAGTGCTTCATGCCCTTCTCAAGCAGGGCGGCACCCGACCATTTCACCAGGGTGAAGGTGAGGAACAGCGGCCCGACCACGGTGGCTGCCGCGACCCACCAACCGGCAGAGGCCGCGGCGATCCAGATGCCCCACCACACGCAGGCATCGCCGAAGTAATTGGGGTGGCGGGTGTAGCGCCACAGCCCTTTGTCCATCACCTCGCCCTCGCTCGCCGGATCGGCCTTGAAGCGCGAAAGCTGCCAGTCGCCGACCCATTCGAAAACGATGCCGAGGAGGTAGAGCGCCAGCCCGACCAGCGCGAGCCCGCTGATCGGGATGGCAGTCGCTGCCTCGAGGATGCCGTATTGCGCCGGGCTGCAGACGATGAACAGCAGGACTGCCTGACCGAGGAAAATCTTGGTGAGCGCCGCGAAGGCGAAGCGGCCCTTCTCCCGATCCTTGCGCAGCATCCGCTCGTAGCGCTTGTCCTCGCCCTCGCGGCGCCACCGCAGGAAGAGGTAGATCGACAGCCGCAAGCCCCAGACGACCGCCATGCCCATCAGTAAGGTCGCCAGCGGGCCGGGCGCCCGGAGCTGCATCCAGCTGGTGAAGGCCATCAGCGCCATGCCGAAACCCCAGAAGCTGTCGATGAAGGAGACATCGTCGATCTGCACCGCCACCACCCACAGGATCAGAGTAACGCCGAGCAGGATGGCGGCATTGGCGATCAGCGCTCCGAGGATCATGCGGCCGTGTCCTTTCCTTCGGCAAGCAGGCGCTGCGCCTGCGCCTCCAGCACCTTGTAGCGTCCGTAATCGGGGCGCTTCGTGCGGAACCATGCGGCGATTTTCGAAAGATCGCTGGCGTAATCGTCGCTCGGTTCGATCGGATCGCTGAAGCCGAGCCGGCGATCCTTCCAGCTGACCCAGGCCAGCACGATCGGCACTTCGGCTTCGCGCGCGATATGCCAGAAGCCCGATTTCCATTCCCCGTCGGAACTTCGCGTGCCTTCTGCCGCAATGACCAGCGCCAGCCGCTCCGCTGCTCGAAAGGCCTCGGCCACCTGCTCGACGTAGTTCGCGCGCTTGGTCCGGTCGATCGGCACGCCGCCCATGTCGAACATGAAGTTGCGCATGTAGCCCTTGAACAGCGTGTGCTTGCCCATGAAGCTGGGCTCGACACCCTCTTCGGCGGTGGCGCCGGTGAAGAAAACGAAGTCCCAGTTCGAGGTGTGCGGTGCGCCCGCGATGACGAATTTCGGGATCGCGGGCATGCCGGTTTCGACCTTCCACCCCTGCAGGCGATAGATCGTCCAGATGATGCGCCGCACGATCCGCGACAGGATCGATCGCTTGCGCGGATTTCGTGCGGTCATTCAGTCACTCTCCCCGCTCCGCCTAGCAGGCGCAGCGGGGATTGCTAAGGCCGTCTGGAGATTTCGACGGCGATGTTCAGGCGGATCAGTCGTTCCTGATGGCGACTCGGTCCGCGCGGCCGTCGCCATCCGTATCCTGCCGCACGACATCGGCGTCGCCGTCACCGTCCAGATCGGTCGTCCGCGCGGTCGAGGCCGTCGCAGTCGTGCCAGCGGTCGAAGCTCCAGTGGTGGTCGCGTCGAGACCGCCACCTTCGGCATCGGCGACGAGGTGGTCGAACAGGGCTTCGTAATGCTTCATCGCCTGGCGCATGTCCTCGGTCGAGGCGCTGCCGTCATTGTGCCGGTCGACGATGGCGTGACCTTCGCGATAATGCCGCGCGACGTCGCCGTGATTGACCGTGAGATCTTCGTAGCGGCGGTCGAAATCGGCCATCGGATAGCCGACCGTCTTCATCATGTTGGCCAGCATGCGGTCGGCATGGAGCACGGCTTCGACGGGACTGTCGACGAACACGGATTTCACGTCGCGCCATTCGGTTGCGAAGCGGGTGTGCTCGTCTGCGGTCAGCCGGCGAATCTCAAGGGCGTCGACGCGTTCTTCGCGCCGCTCCAGATCACGCTCGGCCTTGGTGCGGTCGCCGGCATTGTCCAGCGTGCGGTCGTACTCGTCGCCGAAGCGGTCGCGCAAGTGATCGGTTCGGCGTTTGCGGATCGTCATCCAGATGCCGACGGCGATCAGCAGCACGATGACGGCGAAGATTACCAGCAGGATGTTCTCATTCACGGAAACTCTCCTCGTTTCCGCCCAAGACCCTCATTTCTCTCTACGCCCCTGCCCGATTCGCGTTCCGCGGCTACATCCGGAAGACACCGAACTGCGGACGCTCGGGGATCGGCGCTTCGAGCGTCGCGGCGAAGGCCAGGCCCAGTACGTCGCGAGTCTGCGCAGGGTCTATCACGCCATCGTCCCACAGGCGGGCGGTGGCGTAATAGGGATTGCCCTCGTCCTCGTATTTCTGGCGGATCGGGGCCTTGAACTCCTCGGCCTGCTCCTCGGTCCAGCTGTCGGCGTCGCGGTGGACGGTGGCCAGCACCGATGCGGCCTGCTCGCCGCCCATCACGGAGATGCGCGCATTGGGCCAGGTGAACAGGAAGCGCGGGCTATAGGCGCGGCCGCACATGCCGTAATTGCCTGCGCCGAAGCTGCCGCCGATGACCACGGTGACCTTGGGTACGGTGGCGGTGGCAACGGCGGTGACAAGTTTCGCGCCATGCTTGGCGATGCCTTCCGCCTCGTATTTCCCACCGACCATGAAGCCGGAGATGTTCTGGAGGAATAGCAGCGGAATGCGGCGCTGCTGCGCCAGTTCGATAAAATGCGCGCCCTTCTGCGCGCTTTCGGAGAAGAGCACGCCGTTGTTGGCGAGGATCGCCACCGGCATGCCCCAGATGTGCGCAAAACCGCAGACCAGCGTGCTGCCGTAATGCTGCTTGAACTCGTGGAATTCGCTGCCGTCGACGAGGCGGGCGATGACCTCGTGCACGTCATAGGGCGCGCGCACGTCCTCCGGCACGATGGCGTAGATGTCTTCCGCATCGAACTTCGGCGGACGCGGGTCTTTCAGCGTGACGTGTTTCGCTTCGGCATAGTTGTCGCCGAGATGGCTGACGATATCGCGCACGATCGTGAGCGCGTGCTCGTCGTTCTCGGCGAGATGATCGACCACGCCGCTCTTCTTCGCGTGCAGATCGCCGCCGCCCAGATCCTCGGCGCTGATCTCCTCGCCCGTCGCGGCCTTCACCAGCGGGGGTCCGGCAAGAAAGATCGTGCCCTGGTTGCGCACGATCACCGTCTCGTCCGACATGGCGGGCACGTAGGCTCCGCCTGCGGTGCAGCTGCCCATGACGCAGGCGATCTGCGGGATGCCGAGCGCACTCATGCTCGCCTGGTTGAAGAAGATCCGCCCGAAATGGTCGCGGTCGGGGAAGACCTCGGCCTGGTGCGGCAAATTCGCCCCGCCGCTGTCGACGAGGTAGATGCACGGCAGCCGGTTCTCTTGCGCTATCTCCTGTGCGCGAAGGTGCTTCTTGACCGTCATCGGGTAATAGGTGCCGCCTTTAACCGTGGCATCGTTGCACACGATCATCACCTGCCGACCCGAGACCCGTCCGATTCCGGCAATCATTCCCGCACCGTTGATCTCGTCCTTGCCATACATGCCGTTGGCGGCAAGCTGGCCGATCTCGAGGAAGGGGCTGCCCGGATCGAGCAAGCGCTCCACCCGCTCGCGCGGCAACAGCTTGCCCCGCCCGACGTGGCGTTCACGGCTGCCTTCGGAGCCGCCCAAAGCAGCGGCGGCTACGGTGGAGCGCAAGTCTGCGGCGAGTGACTTGTTGTGCTCGAAGCGCGCCTTGGCATCAGGCGCCTCGCGGTCGAGGGTAGAGGTGAGAATGGGTGCTGTCATCCCGCAGCCCCGATCAGTTCGCGCCCGATCAGCATCCGCCTGATCTCGTTCGTGCCTGCGCCGATATCGAGCAACTTGGCGTCGCGCATGTAGCGCTCGACAGGCCAGTCGAGGGTGTAGCCCGCGCCGCCCAGCGCCTGGACGCTTTCGGCAGCCACGCGAAAGGCGTTCTCGCTCGCCAGGAGGATCGCGCCTGCCGCGTCAAAACGGGTGGTCTTGTTCGCATCGCAGCTCTGGGCCACCGCATAGGTGTAGGCGCGGGCCGATTGCAGCGCGACATACATGTCGGCGATTTTGGCCTGCATCAGCTGGAAGCTGCCGAGCGGCTTACCGAACTGGGTGCGCTCGCGCAGGTAGGGGATGACCGTATCGAGGCACGCCTGCATCACGCCGAGCTGCAATCCGGCGAGCACCACGCGCTCGTAATCGAGGCCGCTCATCAGCACGCCGACACCGCCATTTTCCGGACCCATCACATTTGCGTCGGGCACGAAGCAATCGTCGAACACCAGCTCGCTGGTAGGCGAGCCGCGCATGCCGACTTTCTCGATCTTCTGGCCGATGGAGAAGCCTTCGAAATCCTTTTCGATCAGGAAGGTCGTGATACCCCGGCTGCCCGCTTCGGGCGACGTCTTGCCGTAGACGACCAGCGTATCGGCATAGGGCGCGTTGGTGATCCAGAATTTGGTGCCGTTCAGCACATAGCCGCCGTCCACTTTCTCTGCCTTCATCTTCATCGAGACGACGTCCGATCCTGCACTCGCCTCGCTCATGGCGAGCGAGCCGACGTGCTCGCCGCTGATGAGCTTGGGCAAATATTTTGCCTTCTGCTCCTCATTGCCCCAACGCGCGATCTGGTTGACGCAGAGGTTGGAATGCGCGCCGTAGCTGAGGCCGACCGACGCGCTCGCCCGGCTGACTTCTTCCACTGCAATAACGTGTTCGAGATAGCCAAGACCTAGCCCGCCGTCGGCTTCGGGAACGGTAATTCCATGCAGCCCCAGCTCGCCCATCGCGGGCCAGAGCTCGGCCTTCGGAAACCAGTCCTCGCGATCGACCTTCTCCGCCAGCGGAGCGATCTGCTCGTCGGCGAAGCGGCCGACGCTCTCGCGGATCATCTCGGCGGCTTCGCCCAGCTGGAAGTCGAAATCGGGGGTCGCGCGCATGGTCTCTCCTCAAGGATCCCCGAAAACTTGGGGGCTCGCGTAATATCGTTGCGCGCGCGATAGCGAAACGAAGCGCGGCGGGCAAACCCGCTTTGCGTGATCGAGATTTCGTGCGGTCCCCAATACTGTCCAACTTGTAAATCAAGGCAATGAATCTAAAAGCGTTGCCCAAGCATGCTTCTCGACACGTCCACATCCTGGCCGACCACCAAAGGCCCGAACCCGGCATTCTGCGGTGAGCAGGACCGCCTGACGGTGATGGCGTCCTATGGCCTCGACGAGTTGGAGAACGACGATGAACTGCTGCAGATCGTGCAATTCGCCGCAAAGCTATGCGGGGCGCCGATCTCGCTGGTGAGCTTGGTCGAGGAACAGCGCCAGCGGTTCCTCGCCCGGGCCGGTCTGGACGCGACCGAAACACCCCGCCCGACCAGTTTCTGCGCCCATGCCATGATGGAGCGCGAGCCGATGGTGGTGCCCGATGCGCTGCTGGACCCGCGGTTCGAGCGCAACCCATTGGTGACCGGCGAGCCGAAGATCCGGTTTTACGCCGGTGCCCCGCTCCTGTCGTCGGAGGGCGCACCGCTGGGTTCGCTCTGCGTCATCGATACCGAACCCCGTCTGGAAGGTCTGACCGATTTCCAGCGCGAGGGCCTCGAAGTGCTAGCAGCTTCCGTGATGCGGCGTCTCAACGCGCGGCGCGAATACCTGGCGGTGCAGGAACAGCTCGTGCGCGAAAGCATGCGGCTGCGGCGGATGGCGGAACATATTCCGGTGCTCGCATGGGCGGCGAAGCCCGACGGCTCGATCGAGTTCGGCAACGAGGCTTTCTACGAATATTGCGGCACCGAGGACGTCGGGTCGATCGACTTCGAATCGCTGATCCACGAAGAACAGAGCCAAGCTGTCGCCGATCTGCGCGCAAGATCGCGCAAGACCGAGGAGCGCTGGGAAGCCGAGGCGCGCCTCAAGCGGGCCGATGGCGAGTATCGCTGGATGGTTCTGCGCGCGTGGCCAATGCGCGATGTGGCCGGCAACGTCGAAACCTGGTTCGGCGCAGGAATCGATATCGACGAAACCCACCGCCTCTCGGAAAGCAACGACCTGCTGGCGCGCGAACTGTCGCACCGCATCAAGAACATCTTTGCGGTCGTCTCCGGCCTCATCGCGATCCGTTCGCGCGGCAAGCCAGAGGTCGAGGGATTCGCCAAGGAACTCAACGAGGCGATCCGCGCGCTGGGCACGGCGCATGATTACGTCCGCCCTGGCGACGGACGCTCCAGCGACAGCCTGCAGGGCCTGCTGCGCGATCTGCTGAAGCCCTATGGCGACGGTCGGCCCGAGCGCCTGCTGGTCAAGGGCGACGACGTCGAGACCGGGCCGCAGGCGGCGACGCCGCTGGCGCTGATCTTCCACGAGCTGGCGACGAATTCCGCCAAATACGGTGCGCTCGCCTGCGACGACGGGACGATCTGCATCGAAATCGCCCGTGAGAAAAGCGATTGTGAAGAACTTCGCGTGACTTGGCATGAAACCATGGAAGGCGTGTGCTATCCGCTCGATTCGCAGCGGGAGGGCTTTGGTTCGCGCCTGTTGCGGATGGCAGTCGAAAGCCAGCTCGGCGGGCGGTTTGAGCGCACGCTTGCCGATAAAGGGCTGACGGTCGATCTGGTATTCCCGGTGGAGAAGCTGGTCCCCTAAGCGCGCAGCGTCTTGCGGCAGCGGCTTTCCCCGGTGGCTTAGCCTGCTAGGGTACGCGGATCGGCAGAGGAGGGGCCCCGAATGCGAATGGTAATCCTGGCAGGAGCGGTGCTTCTGGCCGCGGCTTGCAGCAATCCCGATGAAACGCCTTCCGAGGTTGTAGAAGACCCTCAGGGCGATGACACCGCAGCGTCTGTAGAAGACACCTCTCTGCCGGGCGATTTCGCAGAGACCGCCTGGCGAATCACGTCGGAAGACGGTGCGCGCTACACAACCTATCTCGACCGCGACGGCAGCTATCGCGACCTTCGCAACGGGGACTTGTGGCAAGAAGGTCAGTGGACCTTCAACGCCACCGGCGATGCGCGCTTGTGCTTCACTCCCGACGAAGAAAACGGCGTCGAAAGGTGCTGGAAGCCCGAGAGCATGACCGACGACATGATGGACGCGACGGGGCCGCAAGACCGCCGGATCGAATTGCAGCGGGTCGATTACCGTCTACCCGATGAATCGAGCACCGAGGACGAGTGACGACCGAAGTTCAAGCTGCGCTGGAATTCCGGGCTGTCGGCAAACGTTACGGAGCGGTCGAAGCCGTTCGCGATGTTTCGCTGACGATCGCACCCCGCCAGTTCGTCGCGCTTGTCGGCGCGTCGGGATCGGGCAAGTCGACGCTGCTCAAGACGATCAACCGCCTCGCTGAGGCGGATAGCGGAGAGGTCGTCTACGAAGGCGATCCGGTCGGCAGCCTGCCGCTGCCAGCCCTCCGTCGCCGGGTCGGGTATGTCTTCCAGTCGATCGGGCTGTTCCCGCACATGACCGTGGGCGAGAATATCGCGATCGGCCCGCGGCTTGCTGGCGAGAAGCTGTCGCCTGCGCGGATCGCCGAGCTGCTCGAACTGGTCGAGCTCGATGCCGGGATGGCAGACCGCATGCCCGATGCCCTGTCCGGCGGGCAGCGCCAGCGCGTCGGCGTGGCCCGCGCGCTGGCGGGCGATCCGCATTTGCTGCTGATGGACGAGCCGTTCGGCGCGCTCGATCCGGTCACGCGCGATGCGCTTGGCGCGCGGGTGCGCAAGCTGCATGACGAGCTCGGCCTGACGACCATCATGGTTACGCATGACATGGCCGAGGCGCTGCTCCTGGCCGACCGGGTGCTGGTGATGGACGCAGGTGCGATCGTGGCCGACGAAACTCCGCAAGCCCTGCTCGACGGGCACGGCGGAGCAGTCGCGCAGGATCTTGTCGCCGTTCCGCGCGCCCAGGCGGACCGGCTGGCGGAGCTGGCGCGGTGAGCGACATCTGGCCGGCGCTGCTGAACCTCGGCGACCAGCTCGCTGCGCATGTGTCGCTTTCGGCGGCGGCCATCGCGCTCGGAATCGCAGTGGCCTTGCCACTCGCGGTCTGGGCGAGCCGCTCGCCTGCGGTGTCGCGAGCCGCGCTGGGTTTCGCAAGCCTCGTCCAGACCATCCCGGCGCTCGCCTTGCTGGCGCTGTTCTTCCCGATCCTGCTGAGCCTGCGCGCCGTCTTTGGCGAGGGGCTGCCGACGCTCGGCTTCCTGCCCGCCCTGCTGGCGCTGTCGCTTTATGCGCTGCTCCCGATCCTGCGCAATGCGATCACCGCACAGGCCAATCTCGACCCCGGCGTGATCGAAGCGGCGGACGGCGTCGGCATGACCTTCTGGCAGCGCCTGCGGCTGGTCGAGGCCCCCCTGTCCGCCCCTTACATCATGGCGGGCATCCGCACAGCGGCGGTCTGGACCATCGGCGCCGCGACCCTGGCGACGACCATCGGACAAAAGAGCCTCGGCGACCCTATCTTCGCCGGCTTGCAGACGCAGAACTGGGTGCTGGTGCTGGCCGGGTGCATCGCTAGTGCGGGGCTGGCCCTCATCGCCGACGGACTGCTCGGCACGATCGAAAAGGGGCTCAAGACTCGCCGCCGCGCGCTTACTTTCGGCGGGCTGGCAGCTGTCGCGCTGGGCGTCGGCGCTGCGCTGTTCACGCAGTTCGGCGGTAGCGACGAGCGGCGTATCGTCATCGGCGCCAAAGGATTTTCCGAGCAATACATACTCGCCCGGCTGATCGGGCAGCAATTGGAAGAGAGGGGCTACGCTGTCGACTATCGCGACGGTCTCGGTTCGGCAGTGGCGCACCGGGCGGTCACCACCGGCGCGATCGATGTGCTGGTCGATTACACCGGCACGATCTGGACCAACCAGATGGGGCGGACGGACAATCCGCCGCGCGACGCGATGCTGGAGGAAATCGCCGCGTGGGAAACCGACACCAGCGGCACCCATGTGCTCGGCCGGCTGGGGTTCGAGAACGCCTATGGCCTCGCCATGCGCGGCGAGCGGGCGGCGGCGCTCGGCGTCGAATCGATTGCCGATCTGGCCGGCGCGGCGGGGGGCATGACCGTCGGCGGCGACCCTGAATTCTTCGAGCGGCCCGAATGGATTGCCGTGCGCGATACCTACGGATTGCGCTTTGCCGAGCGGCGCAATTTCTCGCCGACATTCATGTACAACGCGCTGCAATCGGGCGAGGCCGATGTGATCGGGGCCTATACCTCGGACGGGCGGATCGCGGCGGACGGGCTGACGATCCTGGAGGATCCGCAGGGCGCGTTTCCCAATTACGACGCGATCGTCCTGCTCTCCCCGGAAACCGGGAGTAACGCCGCGATCCGCGCCGCGATCGAGCCGTTAGTAGGCGCGATCGATGTCGAGGCGATGCGCGAGGCCAACCTTTCGGTCGACCGGGAGGAGGACAAGCTGACCTTCGAGGAAGCGGCCCGCCGGCTCGCAGACCGGATCGGGCTCTAGCCGGCCTTGCGCCATGTCTGGGTCTGGCAGAACGGCCCGAGGCAGCCCTTCACGGTCAGCTGGTTCGAGCCTTTGCGTTGCAGGATCGAACGATAGGTCTTGCCGCTCTTGGGATCGTAGATCGTCCCGCGCCATTCGTCGCCGTCTTCGGCGAAGCCGGTCAGCACCGGCATGCCGAGCAGCTTGCGGCTGCGCTTGGAAGCATCCTTGTTGTTGACGTCGCGCTGGTCGAGGCCTTGCGGCGGGGCGACGAGGAACTTCGAGATGCGCCCGCACAGCTTCGCGCCGCAGGGGGCGATTGTGATCACCGCGTCCTTTTCTTCGGTCATCCAGCGGCCCTGAACCGGATCCGCAGCCAGCGCGGGCGATGCCAGCAACAGTGCGGCCAGCGATGCGACCAATACTCTCATGTCGTGTCCTTCCGCCTCTCGCCTTCGGCAAATCCGGCACCGCGCGGCCAGTCGCGCGGCGTCAGGGCCAGCACCTTGAACAGCTCGCCCATGGCGGTCGGCTGAACGAGCCGGTCATGCGCTGCCGCAATATCCGTCGCTCGATCGGGCGAAGCGTTTGCGAGCGCTCGCGTCCGCAGGCCGATCCCCATGGCAGTGAGCCATTCGCCCTGTGTCGCGGTGGCAGTGGCGAGCCCGGCGCGCTTGGCGACCTCCACCAGCATGGCGAAATCGACATGCGCGGTGAGGTCCATCTCGCCGGGACTGTCGAACGCGCCAACCTTATCATGCGCCTTCACGGCCTGGAGGGTCGAGCTGGGGCGCGGCGCAAGGTGCCCGTAATCAATGAAGAGCGCCGCCCCGCCCTGCCGCTCCAGCCGCTCGGCCAGCGCATCGACCAGCGCCGCCGCGGCGGGGCAAGTCTCGATGATCGTGCCCAGTTCCGCCGCCCGCTGCTCCGTGGGCACCGCATCGTCCATCGGACTCCGCCCGGCGGCGAAGACGAAGCCGCCCTCCTCGTCCAGCGCCACCATCCGCTCGCGCCACCCACGCTTGGTCATTACCAGCTGGCGCACGGGGAGCGCGTCGAGGAATTCGTTCGCCGCCAGCAGGATCGGGCGGTCTTCGGGCAGGCTGTCGATCGTGTCGTGAAACTGCGCCCCGGCGAGCGCGCCGGACTGGACCGCGCGCAAGGTTTCCGATCCTTCGACCAGATGGACCTCGGGCCGCAGCCCCTGGCTCGCCATGGCACGTAGCGCATCGCTCGCCAACGTGCCGCGCCCCGGGCCGAGCTCGACATAGATCGCGTTTGCCGACTTGCCCGCGCGGGTCCAGATATCGGCCAGCCACAGTCCGACCATCTCGCCGAACATCTGGCTGATCTCCGGCGCGGTGGTGAAATCGCCCGCTGCGCCCAGCGGATCGCGGCTGGCGTAATAGCGCGCATTGCTTTCGCCCATATAGCGCGCGACCGGCATCGGCCCGTGCCGCTCGATCAGGCGGCGAAAGCTGGTCGCCAGATCGCCGGGCGCGCCCTCGCTCATGCGGTCGCCGGCTTGCCTGCCTTCGCCCCGCCGATGGCAGGGCGAGCCAGTGCGAAAGCCAGCACGCCGAGGCCCACAGCGATCATCGGCAGGCTCAGCCATTGCCCGCGCGACAGGCCGGTCTCGACCACCACATTGGCGAGATGGGCATCGGGTTCGCGGAAGAACTCGTTGACGAAGCGGCCGACGCCCATGCCGACGGTGAACAGGCCGACCAGCAGGCCCGGGCGGTATCGCGCGCGGGTTTTCCAGAACAGCGCGATCAGGATCACGCCAAGCAGCAACCCTTCCAGCCCCGCCTGGAACAGCTGGCTGGGATAGCGCGGCAGTTGCAGCGGATCGCTCGGGAAGATCATCGCGAAGGGGAAATCGCCTTCCACCGGACGGCCGTAAAGCTCGCCGTTCACGAAGTTCGCCAGCCGCCCCAGCATGTAGGCCAGCGGGACATTCACCGCGATATAATCGCAGATGCGCAGCCAGTTGATGTGCCCGCGCCAGGCCACCCAGCTGATCGCCACCAGCACGCCGATCACGCCGCCATGGAAGCTCATCCCGCCTTCCCATAGCTTGAACATGTCCAGAGTGCCGAACAGTTCGGGCCGGTAGAAAGCGACATAGCCGAGCCGCCCGCCGAGGATCACGCCGAGCGTGCAATAGAAGAACAGATCGTCCGCATGGCGCTGGGCCATCGGGCTGCCGGGCGCCTTGATCATCTTCGACAGGTGCCAGTAGCCGAGCAGGATGCCGAGCAGATAGGCCAGCGAATAGTAGCGCAGCTGGAAGCCGCCGATCTCGAACAGATAGGGCCGCAGCCCCAGATCCTGCCAGTAGATCGGGTCGGTAGCGCCGCTCGCGGCGAGTAGTGACAGCAAGGGCTTATCCTCTTAGAGACATGTGCAAGGCCGCATCCGACGACCCATCGGCGGCGGCTTTTGGCATAGCAGGAGTTTTGGGGAAAGCCTGCGTCGAGCCGCAATTTCTGCGCGAGCCTCGAATCGGGGCCGTGCGCCGTTTTGAGAGAGGACCCTGACCACCATGCCGACCGAACTCGACAAGGACATCCACCGCATTACCGACGCCGTGACCGCGCCGGGCCAGATGTTCGAACTGACCGAGGCGACGCGCCGCGGCGTCACCATGCCCGCCTTCAAGAATGCGCCCCCCAGCCTCGCGCATTTCTTCGCCCATTTCTGCAACGAGAAGAAGGACGAGACCTTCCTCGTCGATGGCGACATGCGCATGACCTTCGGCGAAGTGTGGCATGCCGCCAGCCACGTGGCGCACGGCCTTGCGACGCAGCACGGCATCGAGAAAGGCGACCGCGTGGGCATCGCGGCGCGCAATTCGGTCAACTGGATCGTCGCCTATATGGGCATTTTGATGTCGGGCGGCTGCGCCACCTTGCTCAACGGCTGGTGGACGGGCGAGGAGCTCGCCTATGGAATCGACCTGTGCGAATGCAAGCTGGTGCTGGCCGATGCGCAGCGCGCCGCGCGCCTCGAAGGCGTCGAGCACCCGGCCAAGGTCGTCGTCTTCGACCATGGCACGCCGAGTGAGGGCCTGGCACCAGTTTGGGCCGCTGGCGATACGGCGATGAAAATGCTGGGCGAGATCGGTCCTGACGATCTTGCGACGATCCTCTACACCTCCGGCTCGACCGGCCATCCCAAGGGCGCTTATTCCGACCATCTCGGCGTCGTTTCGGGCACGATGAACTATGTCTGCCAGACGGCGATGATGCTCCAGCTACTGACCGAGCGGGGCGAGGCCCCGACCGTGCAGCCAAGCGCACTGGTCGCCGTGCCGCTGTTCCACGTGACGGGCGAAGTGCCGCTGTTCCTGCAGAGCTTCGCCATGGGCCGCAAGCTGGTGCTGATGCCGAAGTGGGATGCGGGCGAGGCATTGCGCCTGCTCGACGAAGAGAAGATCACCTATTTCGTCGGCGTGCCGCTGATGAGCTACGAAATCGCGATGCATCCCGACCGCGAGAAATACGACCTCTCGCAGTGCAAGACCTTTGCTGCCGGCGGTTCCGCCCGCCCCGTGGAGCACGTCAAGAAGATCAAGTCCGCGTTCGAGGACGGCTATCCCGTGCTCGGCTACGGCCTTACCGAAACCAACGGCGTCGGCGCCGGCAATCTCAACGAGAATTACCTCGCCAAGCCCAACAGCACCGGCATGCCCTCGCGCCCACTGGTCGAAATGGCCATCCTCGACGACGACGGCAACCAGTTGCTACAGGGCGAAGTGGGCGAAATCTCGATCCGCTCGGTGTGCAATTTCCTCGGCTACTGGCGCAACGAGGAAGCGACCAAGGCGGCCTTCAGCAAGGATGCTTTCTTCCGCACCGGCGACCTCGGCTATATGGACGAGGACGATTACCTGTTCATCGTCGACCGCAAGAAGGACATCATCATCCGCGGCGGCGAGAACATCTCCTGCATCGAGGTGGAAGAGGCGATCTACGCCCATCCGGCGGTGGCCGAATGCTCCGTCTTCGGCCTGCCGGACGAGCGCTTCGGCGAAATACCGGCAGCCGTCTACCTGACGCATGAAGGCAAGGAGCTGTCCTCCGACGACCTGCAGGAATTCCTGCGCGAGCATATCGCCGCCTTCAAGGTACCGAGCGTGCTGTGGCAGGCTGAAGAACAGCTGCCGCGGCTCGGCACGCAGAAGGTCGACAAGCGGACCGTCAAGGCCACTTACGCGAGCGATTACGAGGCCGCTTGAGTACGTTTCGCATCCCCCGCCAGCGCGCGATCTTCGACCGGCGCGATGTCGCCGCGCGGATCGACGCGCTTGTGGAGGAGCATGGCGAGAACGCACGGCCGCATATCGTCGATCTGCTGAAAGGCGCGCTTGACAGGGGGCGCGCCGAACTCGCCGCGCGGTTGAGGGAGAAGCATTCGGCCGGACATGAATGCGCGGGCGGTCATTCCTTCCTGATCGACCAACTGCTGCGCGTGATCCACGATCATGCGACGACCCATCTCTACCCCAGCGCCAACCGCTCTCAGGCTGAGCGGCTGACGATCATGGCCGTCGGCGGCTACGGCCGCTCCGAAATGGCGCCGCATTCGGATGTCGATATCGCCTTCCTCGTCGGCGGCAAGAAGACCGCCTGGTGCGAGCAGGTGGTCGAGGCGATGCTTTACCTGATGTGGGATCTAGGCCTCAAAGTCGGCCATTCGACCCGCACGCTGGACGAGGCGATGCGCCTTTCCAAGAACGACCTCACCATCCGCACCGCCCTGCTCGAAGGCCGCTATGTCTGGGGCGACCAGGCGCTCTACGACGAAGGCTCTCGCCGCTACACATCGGAAGTCGTGCGCGGCAACGAGCGCACTTTCGTTACCGAGAAGCTGGCCGAACGCAATGCGCGGCACAAGCGCATGGGCGACAGCCGCTATGTCGTCGAACCCAATGTGAAGGACGGCAAGGGGGGCCTGCGCGACCTCCATACGCTCTACTGGATCGGCAAGTTCATCCACCGCGTGCGCGCGGCGGCGGAGCTGGTCGATGTGGGGCTGTTCACGCAAGCCGAATATCGCAGCTTCCGCCGGGCGGAGAACTTCCTCCTCGCCGTGCGCTGCCACCTGCATGTGCTCACCGGCCGTGCCGAGGACCGGCTGACCTTCGACATGCAGCGCCAGATCGCCGAGCGGATGAATTTCGCCGAGCGGCCAGGCAAGAGCTCGGTCGAGCGGTTCATGCAGCTCTATTTCCTGCACGCGAAGCGGGTCGGCTCGCTCACCGGCGTCTTCCTCGCGCATATCGACGAGCAGTTCGAAGCCAAGAGCGCCCGCTCCGGCTTCTTCGCCGGCTGGAAGCAGAAAGCGCGGACCGTGAAGGGCTACCGCGTGTTCGGCGGCAAGATCGCCTCGCCGTCGGACGACTGGTTCCGCAAGGATCCCGTGCGCCTGATCGAGATTTTCCAGATCGCCGAGGAGCAACAGCTGGAGATTCATCCCGAAACGATGCGCCAGGCCGATCGCGACAGCGGGCTGATCGACAGGGCGGTGCGGAACGACGAGCGGGCGAACGCCATGTTCCTCGACCTGCTATGCGGGCGCAACGATCCCGAAATGGTCCTGCGCTGGATGAACGAAACCGGCGTGTTCGGGAAATTCGTGCCCGATTTCGGCAAGGTCAACGCGCAGATGCAGTTCGACATGTACCACCACTACACGGTGGACGAGCATACCATCCGCGCGATCGGTCTGCTCAACAAGATCGAAAAGGGCGAGCTTGCCGACGATCACCCGCGCGCCACGCGGCTGATCCACAAGGTGATCTCTCGCCGCGTGGCGTACGTCGCGGCGCTGCTGCACGATATCGCCAAGGGCCGCGGCGGCGATCATTCGGAGCTTGGCGCCGAGGTGGCGCACGAGCTGTGCCCGCGCTTCGGCCTCTCCGACAGCGAGACCGAGCTGGTCGCCTGGCTGGTGCTCCACCACCTGCTGATGAGCCACACGGCGCAGAAGCGCGACCTCACCGACCCGAAGACCATCGAGGATTTCGTCGGCAAGGTGCAGAGCCAGGAGCGGCTGCGCCATCTCGCGATCCTGACCGCGGTGGACATCCGCGCGGTCGGCCCGGGCACGTGGAACAGCTGGAAAGGCCAGCTCCTCGGTGAGCTCTACGATACGGCGAGCGAGCGCCTCCGCCTCGGCCACATGCGCGAAGGGCGCGAACGCAAGATCGCGGCGAAGAAAGCCGAAGTCGCGGATTTGCTCGGCAGCAAAGCCTATCTGGCCGAAAGCGTGGGCGGGGCGATGGGCGACCCCTACTGGATCGCCGAGCCGGTCGATATCATCGCGCTCAATTTGGTGCATTACGCCGCCGCGCGCGAACAGAAGCACGACCTGTCGATCCATTGCGAGTTCTACGAAGAGCGCGGCGCGACGCTGGTCACGGTGATCGCGGCCGACCATCCGGGCCTGTTCTACCGTATCGCGGGCGGCATCCACCTTGCCGGCGGCAACATCATCGATGCGCGCATCCACACCACGCGGCAGGGCTGGGCGCTCGACAACTTCCTGGTGCAGGACCCGCATGGCGGCGCTTTTGCCGAGGAAGGCCAGCTCGAGCGGCTGAAGACGAGCATCGAGGATGCGCTTGCCAATCGCGTCGATCTCGCCCCGCGCCTTGCCCAGCGCCCGTTGGCACACAGCCGCGCACGCGCCTTCGACGTGTCACCGCGAGTCCTGTTCGACAACAAGGCGTCCAACCGCTTCACCGTGATCGAAGTGAATGCGCGAGACAGGCCCGCACTGCTCAACCGCCTTGCGCGGGTGCTGTTCGAAAGCCGCCTCGTGGTTCACTCCGCCCACGTCACGAATTACGGCGAACGGGCGGCGGACACGTTCTACATCACCGACCTCACCGGCCACAAACTGGAGCAAGGCGAACGGATGAACCGCATCGAAGCCCGGCTGATCGAAGCCGCCAGCGATGCCACGCAGGACAGGCTGGAGAACGCCTGAGGAAGGCTCAGCCCCGCTCCCCGAACAGCGCGGTGCCTACCCGCACATGCGTTGCGCCCAGCTTTACGGCAGGCTCGTAATCGCCGCTCATGCCCATGCTGCGGCCCCAAGAGTCATCGGCTGGTCCGTGGTCGCGCGCCAGCTTGTCGAGCAAGGCGAAGAACGGCGTCGGCTCGATGTCGAACGGCGGGATGCACATCAGGCCGGCGACCGGGATGTCCGCCTCGCGCGCCTGGTCGAGCAGCGCGGGCAGTTCGGCGATCGGGCAGCCGCCTTTCTGCTCTTCCTCGCCGACATCGACCTGCACGAAGCACGGCACGCGGCGGCCTGTCTTGTCCATCGCCTTGCCCAGCGCCTTCACCAGGCTCGGGCGGTCGAGCGAGTGGATCGCGTCGAACAGCGCCACCGCATCGTCCGCCTTGTTCGATTGCAACTGGCCGATGAGGTGGAGTTGCACTGCCGGATATTCTTCGCGCAGCGCGGGCCATTTGGCTTGCGCTTCCTGCACGCGGTTCTCGCCGAAATGGCGCTGGCCCTCGATCAGCAGCGGCTGGATCGCGTCTGACGGGTGGGTCTTGCTGACCGCGACCAGCGTCACCTCGCCCGGATCGCGCCGAGCGATCTTGCACGCCTGCGCGATATTGGCCTGAACCTGCTGGAGCGGAGTGTCTGCCTTTTCCATGGGCATGCGCTATAGCGGACGCCGCATGAATGGACAGGCCCTCCCTTTGCTCTGGCTGCTGTCGGATGCCCGCAACGATGCCGGGCTGGAGGCGGCATTGCGTGCGCTGCCGAAGGGGTCGGGTTTCGTGTTCCGGCACTATCATCTCGAACCGGCGGAGCGGCGGAGGCAGTTCGAGAAACTGGCTCTGATCGCGCGCGAGTGCGGCCATGTCGTGGTGCTTTCAGGCGCAGAGGACTGGGGTGCCGATGGGCATTATGGAGCGCCGGAGCGCCTCGGCACCGGGCTGCGTCTGGCCACCGCGCATAACGGCGAGGAGATCGAAGCCGCCATCGAAGCGAAAGCGGACGGGATCTTCCTTTCTCCCGTATTCCCGACCTCCTCGCACCCCGGCGGAGCGACGCTCGGCCCGATGGGATTTTCGGTGCTGGCCCAGCGTTCGCCCGTGCCGGTGATCGCGCTCGGGGGAATGAATGCCGAGCGGGCGCGCGAACTGAACTGGCCCCGCTGGGGCGCGATCGACGGCCTTTCGTAAGCACTTCGCCACCCCCACGACGGCGGGTGTGTTGCATGGAAAATACACCCGCTCGACGAACTCCGCTTGACCTCGGACTCGCCGAGGATTCATACTGCCCGCTCCCGACGACACAGAGGCGAGACACATGGCCACGCGCGCTGGCGCAGCACCCGACTGGCGGGCGGCATTCCGCCGCTCCTTCCGCCGCGCCACGCATATGGCGGGGGCGGGCCTGCTGTTCGCGCTGCTGCTATTCCTGACCCTGTCGCTGGCCAGCTACACCCAGACCGATCCCAGCCCCTCCACCGCCGCCGACGGCACCGATATCGGCAACTGGATGGGCCTCTCCGGAGCCTGGGCTGCCGAACGCGCGCTGAATTTCTTCGGCATCACCGCCGCGCTGCTGCTGCCGCTGCTCTATATCTCCGCGCGCCGTTTGTGGACCGGCGTAGAGGACGATGACGAGCAGGAAACGCCCGGCCGCTGGTGGGGCCCCTTCGCCATGCTGCTCGCTGCCATGGTGTTGCTCGGCACCGTGCTCGCGCTGCTGTTCGATCCCGCGACGGGCAGCTTGCCCGCTGGGTTAGGCGGCCTCTTCGGCCAGCTTGGCGGTCTGGGGATCGAGGCGGTCGCCGGACGGTTCGGCGAGGCGGCATCGGGCTGGATCGTCCTGGCGCTGGCCCTGGTCGCGCTGGCCGGGGGCATCGTGCTGGTCACGCGCGTCTTCGCCATCGACTGGGCGCAGTTCCTGACCCTGCCCGATTTCGTCAAGCGCCGCCCGGCGCTCGCAGATGCGGACCTGCCGCTGATCCCGAAGCGCCAGAAGCGCGCCAAGCCCGCAGCAGCCGACGTAGAAGACGAGGCCGAGCCGGTCGAGTTCCGCGAGCCGCGCCGCGCACCCGAAATCGCCGATCCCGCACCCATGCCCGCCCAGCCGAAACCGGCCAAGGCGAAGCAGCGCGACATGTTCGCCAATTACCAGCTCCCGACGCTGGAATTGCTCGACGATCCGCCGGAAAATTCCGCGCCCAAGCTCGACAAGATGGCGCTGGAGCGCAACGCCCGCCTGCTCGAAAACGTGCTCGACGACTTCAATGTGAAGGGCGAGATCACCGCCGTGCGCGCCGGGCCGGTGGTCACCATGTACGAGCTGGAGCCCGCCCCCGGCATCAAGGCCAGCCGCGTGGTCGGCCTCGCCGAGGACATCGCGCGCAACATGAGTGCGATCAGTGCCCGCGTCTCGCCCATTCCGGGCAAGACGGTGATCGGCATCGAACTGCCCAATGCCGACCGCCAGATGGTCAGCTACAAACAGCTGGCCAGCAGCGCGGCCTTCGTCGATCACGCGGGCAGCCTGCCGATGATCCTGGGCAAGGACATTGCGGGCGAGCCGATCGTCGCCGACCTGGCTGCCATGCCGCACCTGCTTGTTGCGGGTACCACCGGCAGCGGCAAGTCGGTCGGCCTCAACGCCATCCTGCTCTCGCTGCTCTATCGCTTCACGCCGGACGAGTGCCGCCTGATCCTGATCGATCCCAAGGTGCTGGAGCTCAAGACCTACGACGACATCCCCCACCTCCTCAGCCCGGTCGTGACCGAGCCGCACAAGAGCGTGCGCGCGCTCAAATGGGCGGTGGAGGAGATGGAGAAGCGCTATCGCATGATGTCGAGCGTGAACTCGCGCAACATCGCCGGTTTCAACGAGAAGGTGAAGAAGGCGGCCGAAAAGGGCAAACCGCTCGGCCGCCGCGTACAAACCGGCTTCGATCCGGAGACCGGCGAGGAAATCTACGAGGAAGAGCAGCTCGATTACGAACCGCTGCCGCTGATCGTGCTGATCGTCGACGAGCTGGCCGACCTCATGGTCACCGTCGGCAAGGAAATCGAGGTGCTGATCCAGCGCCTCAGCCAGAAGAGCCGCGCGGCCGGCATCCACCTGATCATGGCGACGCAGCGCCCCTCGGTCGACGTCATCACCGGCGTCATCAAGGCCAATTTGCCGACACGCATCAGCTTCAAGGTCACCAGCCGCATCGACAGTCGCACGATCCTGGGCGAACAGGGCGCGGAGCAGCTGCTCGGCAAGGGCGACATGCTCTACAAGCCCAATACCGGCGCCATGCTGCGCGTGCACGGTCCCTTCGTCAGCGACGAGGAAGTCGAGAAGGTGGCCGACCACTGGCGCGAACAGGGCAAGCCCGATTACGTCGATGCCGTCACCGAAGAGCCGGAAGACGGCGGTTATAGCTTCGAGGACGAATTCACCGCGTCCGACGATCCGGACGAGCGCAAGTATCGCCAGGCCTGCCAGATCGTGATCGAGAACCAGAAGGCCAGCGGATCGTGGCTCCAGCGCCAGATGGGCGTGGGCTACAACACTGCGGCCAAGTGGATCGAGCGGATGGAAAGCGAAGGCCTCGTCGGCCCGGCCAACCACGTCGGCCGCCGCGAGATTTTCCGCGACCAGGACGGCAATCCGATTTGAAGCAGATCACGCGGCACCGTCTTCGGCGCGCCGGCATAGTTGCTTCGATCTAGACGCACCGACCTAGACCGGTTGCCATATGGACTGCACCCCCTCTCGGTCGGCAGGTTTCGCTTGCGGACAAGCTTGTCCGTAATCTCGATGCGAACCTGAGAGGGGCGCCATGTACACGTCAAACCATTCCGAATTCAGCCGTTCGGCCCAATGCGCCGAACTCACCTTCGACGAAATCGAAAGCGTCAATGGCGGCATCGTCCCGCTGGCCGCGCTTGGTGCGGTCGCAGCGACGACCGCGCTCATCGGCCTCGTCGATGGGATCTTCACCGGCATTGCCGAAGACGAACAGCGCAAGGCCGAGCAGGACGCCGGTTGATCGCCGACGCACACGATTTTCGAGAGGATTGAACAATGAACACCGCAAACACACCGGTCACCGGCATCCAGTCGCTCGACGGCCAGGAAATCGATGCGACCAACGGGGGTGTGCTCACCACCGTTCGGCTTCTGTGGACCCTTCGCGATGGCTATGTCGCGCTTTACGAAGGCGCGAAAGAACTGGGTCGCGAACTTACGCGCACCACGCCGGACACGGAAGAGACCACGCAAGAAGGGTCGTAAGATCCATTCGGTCAGGGAGCAGATCATGATACTATTTTCCAACCGCGTGATACCGCTGGACCGGGCATTGACCGGTTCGCCGCTCGATGTCGCCGAACTGTGGAGCAAGATGCGCGAGCATCCGGTCCAGTTCGTGATGGAGGCGATTGCGCTCGGCTTGATGATCGTGGGGTTGATGACCGCTCTGGGGCCGATTTATAACACTGCCAAAGCGTTGGGAGAACGGCTGGTCACCCTGGCCTGACCGCCGCCGCATTTGCGCAATTTCGGGGGGAGGTCGGCAAGCGCCGATCTCCCCTTTTGCGCCAGAGGGAGCTGGACATGACCGACACACCCACTTTTCGGATCCTTGGCGTCGTCAAGAACGGCCTCTTCGGGCGTACCGTCCGCGTAGAAGTCGTCAGTCCGGGTGTACGCCGCAATGTCCAATTCAACGGTGCGTTCCCCAACCCGAACTGGACCAGTATCGAGGACCGCTGGCTGCGCGAGGGAGACGTTTTCGAGGGCCGGATCGAGGGGGCGTTCGAGCTTGGGGAAATCGTTCCGATGGCCCGCCTCTCGATGCTCGCGGAAAGAAGCGACTAAACGACCGGCTCTCGGTTCGCGCCGGTCGATGCGCCGGTCCGAAATTGAAGCGCGACATACGCGCCTCGTCCTTCTACATCGTCGCGCAAACCTTTCTTAGATGGCACCGCACGTAGGAGACGAATTGCCATGACCGCGCCGCAAAGCGCCGCCGTGACATCCGCCCAGTCGCAATACCGCACGCCGATCGACGCGCTGTGGGGCTATACCGTGGGCTGGTGGCGGAACGATGTGGCCGACGGGGTCGAGCACGGCAAGGTCTTGCAGAAGATCGCTGCCGAAAGCTCGCTGACGCCGCGTTACATCTTCATGATCTGCATGTCGGCGGGGATCGCGATCCTCGGCCTACTGCTGTCCTCGCCTGCGGTCGTGATCGGGGCGATGCTGCTGTCTCCGCTGATGGGCCCGATTCTGGGAGCGGGTTTCGCGCTGGCGGAGGGCAAGTTCACCTGGCTGCGCCTGTGCGCCAAGGCGCTGTTCTGGGGCACGCTGGTCGCAATCCTCTTCTGCGCGCTGATCGTCTGGCTCTCGCCCTTGCAGACCGTGACCGAGGAAATCGCTTCGCGCACGAGGCCAAGCCTGTTCGACCTGCTCGTCGCCCTCTTCTCCGCCCTGGCGGGCAGCTATGCGATGATCCGCGGGCGCGAGGGGACCATCGTCGGCGTTGCCATCGCCACGGCCCTGATGCCGCCGCTCGCCGTGGTCGGCTTCGGCCTGGCGACCTGGAACTGGACGGTATTCGGCGGCGCACTGATGCTGTTCGTCACCAACCTGTTGACCATCGCGCTGTCCGCTTTCGTCATGGCGCGGCTGTATGGCTTCAGGTCCACGCGATCGAGCCGGCAGGGCATGTTCGAAAGCGTCGGCATCCTCATCACCTTCATCGCGCTCGCCATACCGCTGGGCTTTTCACTGGTGCAGATCGCGAACGAGAGCAACGGGCAACGGATCGTGCGCAATACGATCGAGGATGCCTTCGACCCGCAGTCGCGCATCGATACGCTGGAGATCGACTGGGATGCCGATCCCGTGCTGATTACGGCGAGCGTCCTCACGCCCGAATTCCGCGCCAACGCCAACACCGACCTCGGGCGCTCGCTTGCGCGGGCGCTGGACGAAGAGGTTTCGGTCAGGATCGACCAGTTCCGCGTCGGCACCGATCCGGGCGCGGCGGAACAGGCTGCCCTGGCGCAAGCCCGCGCCCGCGAGCAGGCGGAAGCGACCGAACGGCAGATTGCCGCGCTTGGCGAGCGGCTGGCGCTGGTCGCCGGGGTCGAGCGGTCCGCCGTCCTCGTCGACCGTGACAACCGCCGCGCCGTGGCGCAAGCCAATGCGCTGGAGGGGCTTACCCTGTCCGGCTATCGCGAACTCGAGCGGCGGCTGGCCGCGCAGGCACCCGGCTGGTCGGTAGAGCTGCGCCCGCCGCTCTTGCCGTTGCCCGACATTACGGTGGACGAGGACGGACTCGATGCCGACAACGCCCTGCGCCTCGCACTGGTCGGCTGGGCCGCCAGCCGCACCGGCGTACGGGCCGTGCTGACCGGCGGTGAAGAGGCGATCGATACGGCGATGGCAGGCCTCGGAGACGATGCCCGTTTCGTCGAGACGCGGATCTCCGGCGACGGAAACAGCATCGCAACTGCATGGTCTGCGCCGGGGTCCGACACCGCCCGCTGAGCGACCCGATGTAGTACGTTCGCTTGGCCGACCTCTGTTCGTATTCCGTCGAGGGCGGGCTTGCCCGTAGATGGTTGCAGATGTAACGGGCGGCGCAGATAACGGAGTCCTCCCCATGCGCATCGGCAGCCCCAAGGAAATCAAGAACCACGAATACCGCGTCGGCCTGACGCCGGAGAGCGCGCGCGAACTGACCGCGCGGGGCCACGAGGTGTGGATCGAAACCCAGGCCGGCTGCGGCATCGACGCGACCGACGCGCAATATGTCGCTGCCGGTGCGAAAATCGTCGACGGGCCGGACCCGATCTTCGCCGAGTGCGAGATGGTGGTGAAGGTCAAGGAACCGCAAGCGGTGGAACGCGCCAAGCTGCGCGAGGACCAGATCCTCTACACCTACCTCCACCTCGCGCCCGATCCGGAGCAGACCAAGGACCTCGTCGCCAGCGGCGTGACGGCCATCGCGTATGAAACCGTGACCGGCCCGCGCGGCCAGCTGCCGCTGCTGAAGCCGATGAGCCAAGTGGCCGGGCGCATGAGCGTGCAGGCGGGCGCCAGCGCGCTCGAGAAAGCGCATGGCGGCCGCGGCGTGCTGCTGGGCGGCGTGCCGGGCGTGATGCCGGGCAAGGTCGTCGTGATCGGCGGCGGCGTGGTCGGCTTCAATGCCGCGCAGATGGCGGTTGGCCTCGGCGCGGACGTGACGATCCTCGACCGCGATCCCGAAGTGCTGGAGAAGGTCGGCACCTTCTTCGAAGCGCGGGCTTCCACCCGGTTCTCCAACCGCGCAAATCTCCATGATTCGGTTTGCCAAGCGGACCTCGTCATCGGCGCGGTGCTGATCCCCGGCGCAGCGGCGCCCAAGCTGGTCACCCGCGAAATGCTCGGCGACATGCAGAAGGGCGCAGTGCTCGTCGACGTTGCGATCGACCAGGGCGGCTGCTTCGAAACCAGCAAGCCGACCACCCATGCCGATCCGACCTATGTGGTCGACGACATCGTCCATTACTGCGTTGCCAACATGCCCGGTGCGGTCGCGCGCACCAGCACCTATGCGCTGAACAATGTGACGCTGCCGCATGCGCTGCGCATCGCCGATCTCGGCTGGAAGGAAGCGCTACGTAGCGATCCGCACCTCGCCGAAGGGTTGAACGTGCACAAGGGTGCGGTGACCTATGAAGCCGTCGCACAAGAGCTTGGCTACCAGTATCGCACGGTCGCCGACATTCTCGGCTAGGTAAACGGCGCGAGCACGTCCGGGCGTACGCGCGCAAGGCGCTGCGTTGCCCGGTCGAGCATTGCCCAGGTCGTCGTCGCGGAGACGATGATCTTGCCCTCGATATCGCGAAACTCGACCCGCCGAACTGACTGCGCGCCGCGCGCCGGCCCTTCGATCCAGGTCGTACCGGTCACGCTGTCGCCTTCCGCGATATTGCCGCGATAGTCGATCTCGTGCCGCGTCACGACCCAGAAATATGCCTCGCGATCCGCAGGCCGCGCGGCCCCTCCCCAATGCGCAGTCGCCATATCCTGGATCCACTGCACCCACACGGCATTGTTGACGTGGCCGAGTTCGTCGATGTGCGCAGGGGACGCGGTGAAGGTCTTCTCGAAGGTCGGTGGGGTCACGTCTCGACGCCCAGCTGCCAGAGCACGAAGGCGACCTCCTCCGCCGCCTCGCGGATGCTTTCGAAGCGGCCCGACTTGCCGCCGTGGCCAGCGCCCATGTTGGTCTTGAGGAGCAGCTCGTTGTCGTCGGTCTTGAGTTCACGCAGCTTGGCGACCCATTTGGCCGGCTCCCAATAGGTTACGCGCGGATCGTTGAGACCGGCGGTCACCAGCATCGGCGGATAGTCCTGCGCCACCACCTGATCGTAAGGCGAGTAGCTCAGGATATAGGCGAAGGCCTGCTTCGACAGGATCGGATTGCCCCATTCGGGCCACTCGCCCGGCGTCAGCGGCAGGCTCTCGTCGAGCATGGTGGCGAGCACGTCGACGAAGGGCACATGCGCCACGATCGCGCCCCATAATTGCGGATCGGTATTGGCGACCACGCCCATCAGCTCGCCGCCTGCCGAGCCGCCGGAGATGCTGATCCTGCCCTCTTCGGTGAAGCCCTTCGCGGCAAGCCCCTTCGCCACATCGACGAAATCGGTGAAGGTGTTCAATCGCTCGTTGAGCTTGCCTTGCAGGTACCATTTGCGCCCCAGATCGTCGCCGCCGCGAATATGCGCGATGGCATAGGCGAAGCCGCGATCGACCAGGCTGAGGCGGGTGGTCGAGAAGCCCGGCGGCACCGCGAATCCGTAGGCGCCATAGGCATAGAGATGCAGCGGGCCAGGCCCGTCCGGCCGGTCCTTGCGCATCACCACGCTGACCGGGATCATCGTCCCGTCGCGCGCCTCGATTTCGACGCGCTCGGTGGTGTAGGCTTCCGGATCGTAGCCGCTCGGGATTTCCTGCTGCTTGAGCAGTTCGAGCTCGCCGCTTTCGACGTGATAGTCGAACACCGAGTCCGGCGTGACCATGCTCTGGTAGGACAGCCGCAGTTTGTCCTGGTGGTATTCGGGGTTGTTGGTCAGTCCGGCGGTGAAGCTGGCTTCCGCAAAGGCGATCGGTTTCACCAAATCGGGCTGCGCGTAAGACCGCAGCTGTATCTGGTCGAGGCCCTTCACGCGCCCCTCGGTAACAAAGAAATCGCGGAACAGGTCGAACCCGTCGAGATAGAATTCGTCCGATCCCTCGATCAGCGTCTCCCACGCATCGGGCGCGTCGAGCGGCGCGGTGGCGAGGCGGAAATTGACGTGGTCGTCATTGGTATGGACCCACAGCGTCCCGTCCCGCACATCGACATCGTATTCGACGCCCTTCATGCGCGGCTTGACGAGGATCGGCCCGGAGGTCGGATCGTCGGCCGGCACCAGCCGCACTTCGCTGGTCTCGTTGTCGCCGGTCGATATGACCAGCCAGTCCTCCTGCGCGCTGAGCCCGGCCCCGACGCGGAAGCCCTCGTCCAGCGTCTCGCGATAGAGTTCGACATCGTCAGCCAACGGCGTGCCCAGCACGTGCAGCGTGGCATCGTGCACCCGCCAATTCTCGTCGGCGAGGCCATAGACCAACGCCGTGTCACCTATTACCCAGACGAGGCCGGACAGCGTGCCGGGGATTTCGTCGGGCAGATGCTCGCCCGTCTCGAGGTTCTTGACCCGCGCAGTGAACCGCTCCGACCCGTTGGTGTCGACCGAGTAGGCGAGCAGCTTGCCGTTCTGCGAGACGGAGAAGGTACCGAGCCGGAAATACTCGTGCCCCTCGGCCAGTTCGTTCTCGTCGAGGATCAGCTGGTCTTCACCACCCCCGAGAGGCCTGCGGTAATATTTGCGATACTCCGCTCCCTCCTCGAATTCCGACCAGTAGAGGAAGCCACCCCGGCGCTGGGGCACGGTCGAATCGTCCTCCTTGATGCGCGCCTTCATCTCCTTGAACAGCTCGTCGACCAGCTCCTGCTGCGGTTCCATCCGCGCTTCGAACCACGCATTCTCCGCTTCGAGATGCGCCAGCACGCCCTTGTCCTCGACCGTCGGATAGCCGGGATCGCGCAGCCAGGCATAGGGATCGGCGATGGTGATCCCGTGATGCGAATAGGAAAAATCGCGTTTCTCGGCCTTGGGCGGCTCGGCGGGGCGGCTGGTCGAAATGGGAGAACTCCTTGGCGTCGCAACGGGTGGAAAAGGGTGCCGGTGAGGCGTAAGTGGGGCGCACGATATTGCGCGCCCGACCTAAGATGGGGAGGCGCGCGCCGCAAGCGCCGGTGCGACGATCCGGCCCGACGATACGCAAAGGACCCCGCCCATGCTCATGCAGACATACGAAGCCCGCCTCGACGGATTGCGCAAGGAACTCGGCAAACGCGGCCTCGACGGTTTCGTGATCCCGATTTCCGACGAGCATATGAGCGAATATGTCGGCAGCTATGCCCAGCGCCTCAAATGGCTGACCGGTTTCGGCGGCAGTGCGGGCAGCGCCGTGGTGCTGAAGGACCGCGCGGCCATGTTCACCGACGGCCGCTACACCGTGCAGGTGCGCGAGCAGGTCGACGGCAAGCTCTACGATTACGAGGACGTGCCCGCGACCTCGCCCGCCAAATGGATCGCGGAGACTGCGCCCGAAGGCGCGACCATCGGTTACGACGCCTGGCTTCACGGCATCGAATGGGCGGAAAGCGCGGAGAAGCTGTTCGCCAAGAAAGGCCTCAAGCTCGTTCCGGTGGACGGCAATCCGATCGACGCGATCTGGGACGACCAGCCCGAACCCTCCGCTGCCGAGGCCGCGCCGCATGACGAAAAGCTCGCCGGCCGCTCCAGCGCCGACAAGCGTGCCGAGGTCGCCGACTGGCTGAAGCGCGAGGGCTATGACGCCACCGTGGTCACTGCGCTCGATTCTGTCGCCTGGCTGCTCAACATGCGCGGCAAGGATGTCGACAACACACCGGTCGCGCTGTCCTACGTGCTCGCCCACGCCGATGGCACGGCAGAACTGTTCATCGCGCCGGAGAAGGTGACGCCCGCGCTGGCGCAGCATCTCGGCAATGCAGTGACCGTGCGCCCGCGCGCTCAGTTCGAAGCTTCGCTGGCGGATCTCAAGGACAAAACCGTCGCCGTCGATACGAACCATGCGGTCGCAGGCATCTTCCATGCGCTCGAAGCAGGCGGGGCCAAGGTGGTGCGCGACGGCGACCCCACGATCATGCCCAAGGCGATCAAGACGTCCGCCGAGCAGCAGGGCCACCGCGACGCGCAGGCGCGCGACGGGGTCGCGGTCAGCCGCTTCCTGCGCTGGCTCGGTATCGAGGCGCCCAAAGGCGGCGTGGACGAGCTCGCCGCCGCCGCCAAGCTGCGCGAATTTCGCGAGGACTGCGGCATCCTGCGCGATGCGAGCTTCGACACGATCAGCGCTGCCGCCGGCCATGCCGCGCTGCCGCACTACAAGGTGGACGGGGATAGCAATATCCCGATCCCGCCATCCTCGATCTACCTCGTCGACTCGGGTGGCCAGTATGACGACGGCACGACTGACATCACCCGCACCGTCTGGATCGGCCCGGGCGAGCCGAGCGCGGAGATGATCGAGCGCAACACCCGCGTGCTGAAGGGCCACATCCAGCTGGCGATGCAGTATTTCCCCGATCAGACGACCGGCGGCGCACTCGACGCGCTGGCACGCATGCATCTGTGGCAGGGCGGGGTCGATTACAGCCACGGCACTGGCCACGGGGTCGGCAGCTATCTTTCGGTTCACGAAGGGCCCCAGCGCATCAGCAAGCCGGGCGGCGCCTTCCCCGGCACCGAAACGCCGCTGAGCGAAGGCATGATCCTGTCGAACGAGCCCGGCTATTACAAGCCCGGCGAATACGGCATCCGGATCGAAAACCTCGTGCTGGTGGTCGAAGCGCCGATCGCAAGCGAGGGCAAATATCTCGGCTTCGAGACGCTGACCTTCGTCCCGCTCGACCGGACGCTGGTGGACAAGACCCTGCTTACCGAGCCCGAGATCGGCTGGTGGAACCGCTATCACGAGCAGGTCGAGGCGATCCTCGGCCCGCAGATGGAGGGCGACGATCTAGATTGGCTGAAGGAGCAATGCGCGCCCTTGTAGGAATGCACTTGTTCTTGTAATGTTCTCCACGATTCGAAAGCGGTCGCGAGTCGCTGACAGAGGAGAAATGCCATGATCGGTTACGTTACGCTGGGAAGCCAGGACCTCGAACGCTCGGCCAAATTCTACGATCCGATCGCCGCCGAAATGGGCGTCGGGCGGATGATGGAATTCCCGACTTTCATTGCGTGGGGCGATGCGAATGGCGCGCCCGGGATCGCCGCGACCAAGCCCTATGATGGTAATGCACCCAGCGTCGGCAACGGCGTGATGGTGGCGCTCGAATGCAAAGACCGCGATCAGGTGAAACGCTTGCACGAACTCGCGCTGTCCAATGGCGGCAGCGACGAGGGCGAGCCGGGTCCGCGCGGTGAGCCGGACGCGAACGGCATGGTTTTCTACGCCGCCTATTTTCGCGATCCGGACGGCAACAAGCTCAATGCCTTCCTGATGGATAAGGCGGAATGAGCAAAGAGCCGCGCCGACTGGCCGAGAGCTTCGTGCATCTCGGCCTCGGCGCGACTGCCGTGCCGCAGCCGCCTTTCGAGGGCGGGACGGAATGGTACGAAGGCTATGGACAGCGCCACGGCGCGGACGGTCGCGAAGGGCGACTGGTCAGCCAGCATACTTTCACCGAGGACTGGGACAGCTGGGAGATGCACCCCGTCGGCGACGAGGTCGTGATCTGCACGGCGGGGCGGATGGTACTGACGCAGGAATTTACCGACGGACGGCAGGAGCAGGTTGCGCTGGAGGCGGGCGAATATGCGATCAACGCGCCCGGCGTCTGGCACACCGCCGATATCGAGGGGAGCGCCACGGCGATCTTCATCACCGCCGGCGAAGGCACGCAGCACCGCCCGCGCTGAGCGCCGCCAACGCAGCGCTTTCGCGTGGATGAACGGTTCCGGCGGGCCGATACAATACGATACAATTCCCCTGCGATCCGGGATATTGCTGCGACATGGCGGGCCTAGAAAGGGCACACGAGCTGCGGCGGACGAACCGGTCTCCCTCCCCCTCCCCCGCCGTCGCAGCTCTCCGATTTGAACCCTTACGGAGATTTGCAATGCGCAAGACCATCCTTTCCCTTTCCGCCGCCGCGCTCGCCCTGACCGGCGGCGTCGCTTTCGCCCAGAAGGGCGAACGTGCCGATGCCAATGGCGACGGGGTCATCACCCTTGCCGAAATGCAGGCCAGATCGGCCGAGCGCTTCGCCCGTATGGACAGCAATTCCGACGGCGTGCTGAACCACGCCGACCGTCAGGCCAAGATGGCCGAGCATTTCGCCCGCATCGACGCCGACAATGACGGCGAAGTCACACAGGCCGAAATGCAGGCCGCCCACGAGACGCGCCGAGCCAAGCGTGCCGAACGCATGGCCGAACGCGGCGTGGAGCGCACCGAGCGGATGAACCGCCGTGGCGGCAATCGCGCCGAACGCATGGCGGAACGCTTCGCGGCTGCCGACACCGACAATTCGGGCGGTCTGACCATGGCCGAGATGCAGGCGATGCACGAAGCCCGCGGCGAACGCGGTCATCGCGGCAAACGCGGCATGAACCGCATGACCCGCCTCGACACCAATGGCGATCAGGCTATCAGCAAGGCCGAATTCGACGCGCAGGTCGCCGCGCGCTTCGCCCGGCTCGATGCCGACGACAATGGCCAGGTGACGGCCGAGGAACGTGAAACTGCCAAGGCCGAACGCCGTGCGAAGTGGCAGGAACGCCGCGCGGCGCGCCAGGCCCAGTAAGCGCTGTAGAGTAAGCGCTTGATCGCTTGCCGACTTACCCGGTAGGCGCGGCGGGGACAGACCATGACCGACACCGCGCCCACCACCCTCCTGCTCGTCGACGACGAGCCGGGACTGCGGGAACCCCTGGCGGAATATCTCTCCGGCCAGGGGTTTTCCGTGCTCGAGGCGGAAAGCGCCGCTGCCGCCCGCACCACGCTCGGCGAAACGACGCCCGATCTCGTCCTGCTCGACATCATGATGCCGGGCGAGGACGGCTTGTCGCTGTGCCGCCATCTCGTCGAGACGCGGGACCTGCCGGTGATCCTGCTGACAGCGCGCGGCGAGGCGACCGACCGCATCGTCGGTCTCGAGATCGGCGCGGACGACTATGTCACCAAGCCCTTCGAGCCGCGCGAACTAATCGCGCGCATCCGCTCGGTCCTGCGCCGATTCGAGCGCGCTCCGATCATGCAGGACGAGGAGCTCGTCTATCGTTTCGATGGCTGGACGCTCGATCCGCTCAAGCGCAAGCTGGTCGATCCGGACGGCGCAACCGTGCCCATCTCGACCGCCGAATTCCGCATGCTGCGCGCCTTTTGCGACCATCCCCGCCAGGTCCTCGATCGCGACCGGCTGCTCGACATGGTGCAGGGCCGCGAAGCGCAATTGTTCGACCGCGCAGTCGACAATCAGGTCAGCCGCCTGCGCCGCAAGATCGAGGCCGACAGTCGCAATCCGCAGCTGATCCAGACCGTACGCGGCGGCGGCTATCGGCTCTCTGCCGACGTGACCCGAACGGGCCGCAAAAGCCGGTGACGAGGCTGCTGCCCCGCAGCCTGTTCGGCCAGGTGATGCTGGCCATGGCGGTTGCCCTGCTGGTCGCGCAGGCGATCTCGACCACGCTGCTGTACCGCGCCGCCGAACAGCGCCGCGAACTGGCGCTGGCCAATGCTGCTGCTTTCCAGCTGGTCACCGGACAGGCCCGCGCCGAGGGGCGCCGCGATGAGGCGCGCCAACGCTTCCGACGGGACGACAGGCGAGAGTTCCGCGGCGCCCGCCTGCCACGCCGCCTGCGTTATTCGGAAAGCGACGAGAGCCCGCTGGACGTATCGGACGTCCGCCTACCCGATCGCGAAGCGGCGTTGCGCGAGGTACTCGAAGCGCAGGGCATCGCTATCGAGCAACTCGTCGTCGCCCGCCGCGCGACACTGGCCGACCCGCTGATCGCCAGCGCACGCGAACGCTTTCCCCGCCTCGCCGCACGTCTGCGCGATGCTCCAGCTGAACTGCTCGTCGTCGGCCTGCGCCAGCAAGGCAGCGACACCTGGCAGGTCGCGCGCCTGCCGATGCCCCCGCGCGACCGCTCGATCGTGCGTACACTCGTTTTCCAGACGGTGGTCCTGTTCATCGTGCTCTTCGGTCTGCTGTGGTTCGTGCTGCGACGGATCACACGGCCACTTGCCGCGCTGGCCGACAGCACCCGGCGCTTCGGCGGGATCGGCCATCCCGAAACGCCGGTCCATCCCACCGGGCCGGACGACGTGCGCGACTTGATCGAAGCGCATAATGCCATGCAGGCGCGGATCGGCGCCATGCTGGACGAGAAGGACGTCATGCTCGGCGCCATCGGGCACGATCTCAAGACACCCCTTGCCGCGCTGCGCGTGCGGGTCGAGAGCGTCGAGGACGACACTGCCCGCGCCCGCATGGTGGGCAGCATCGAGGACATCACCCGCACGCTCGACGAAATCCTGCTGCTGGCCCGCCTCGGCCGCACGGACCGGCCTGCGGAACGCACCGATCTCTACGCACTTCTCGTGTCGGTGGTGGAGGAATTCGAGGACATGGGCGAGCCGGTAGTGCTGCTGGAGGGCGAGCGGGTGGCGGCCCCCGTCCACCTCACCTGGGCGAAGCGCGCCGTACGCAATCTCGTTTCCAACGCGCTGCGATATGGCGGTTCGGCCGAGATCGCGCTGACCCGCGATGGCGGCGAGGCGGTCATCGCGGTGGAAGACAGCGGCCCCGGCATCCCGGACGATCGTATCGCCGAAATGCTCGAACCCTTCACGCGCGGCGAGGCGAGCCGTAACCGCGCTACCGGCGGCGCAGGCCTCGGCCTCACCATCGGCCGCGCGATCGCCGAACAGCATGGCGGCAGGCTGGTGCTGAGGAACCGGACGCAAGGCGGATTGCGCGCGGAATTGCGTATTCCTGTTTAGACGGTCGGTACCGGCGCGAACCGAAACCCCTACCGCATCAGCCCGCCGACGATATTGCGCACGAAGGCGTTGAGCCCGGTACGCACCGGATCGGCGCTCGACTTCTTGCCCAGCACCGTCGCCACCGCGACCGAGGTGAGCGAGCCCGCCGCAGCCCGCGCCGCCGCCTTGCCGGCTTTCGACCACATGGATGGGGTCTTGCGCTCCTGCTTGGCGACCTCTTCACGGCCCTTCTTCTCGACTTCGCTGGCCGTCTCCGCGGCATCGGCAGTCTTCGCGGCAAGCACTTCCTCCGCGCTTTCGCGATCGACCGGCTCGTCGTACTTCCCATCGAGATCGCTGACCGAGTTAATGATCTTACGCTCTTTCTCGGTCACCGGTCCGAGGCGCGAATGCGGCGGCTTGATCAGCGTGCGCTGGACCACTGATGGCGCGCCATCCTCGTCCAGCGTCGAAACCAGCGCCTCGCCGACCTTCAATTCGGTAATCGCTTGCTCGACATCGAGCTCGGGATTGATGCGGAACGTCTCCGCCGCCGCCTTGATCGCCCGCTGGTCGCGCGGGGTGAAAGCGCGCAGTGCATGCTGGATGCGATTGCCCAGCTGCCCGGCGATCTTCTCGGGGATATCGATCGGGTTCTGAGTCACGAAATAGACGCCCACGCCCTTGGAGCGGATGAGGCGGACAACCTGCTCCACCTTGTCTTCCAGCGCTTCGGGCGCGTCGTCGAACAGCAAGTGCGCCTCGTCGAAGAAGAACACCAGCTTCGGCTTTTCGGGATCTCCCACTTCGGGCAGCGTCTCGAACAGTTCGGCGAGTAGCCAGAGCAGGAAGGTCGCATAGAGCTTCGGGCTGCGCATCAGTCTGTCGGCGGCGAGAATGTTGATCATCCCGCGCCCCTGATCATCCACCGCAAGGAAGTCGTCGATCTCCAGCGCCGGTTCGCCGAAGAACATGTCCGCGCCCTGGCTTTCGAAGCTGAGAAGCTGGCGCTGAATGGCTCCGATGCTGGCCTTGGAGACGTTGCCATAGGTCCCCGACAGCTCGCTGGCGTTCTCGTAGGCGAAGCTCAGCATCGCCTGCAGGTCGCCGAGGTCGAGCAGCAGGAGGTTGTTCTCGTCCGCATAGCGGAACACGATGTTCAGCACGCCTTCCTGCGTATCGTTCAAATCGAGCAGGCGGGCGAGGAGCAGCGGGCCCATCTCGGAAATCGTCGTGCGGATCGGGAAACCTTTCTCGCCATAGAGGTCCCAGAACACCGCCGCATTGTCGGCATAGGCATAGTCTTCCATGCCCAGTTCTTTCGCGCGTCCATCCAGCTTGTCGGCATGTTTGAACTGCGGCGATCCGGCCATGGCGATGCCCGACAGATCGCCCTTTACATCGGCGACGAACACCGGGACGCCATTGGCGGAAAAGCTCTCGGCGAGGCCCTGCAGCGTCACCGTCTTGCCGGTGCCCGTCGCCCCGGCGATCAGCCCGTGGCGATTGGCCTGCGCGAGGCGCAGATGCTGGTTCTCGCCATTGCCGCCCAGTCCAAGGAAAATGTCACCCATGAAAAGTCCGCTCCCGAAATCCGATCGGGCTGCGGTGTGGCGCAGGGCGCGGCGCGAGGTCAAGCTATCCCTCGACAGCGCTGCGCCAGTGGGTAAAGGCTGTCGCACGATGACCGACCGGCATCCCTTCATCCTGCTCGACGATGCGCGCGCCAGCGGTGCGGCCGATGCCCTGCTGTTCCAAAACCCGCGCGAAACCTTCGTAGCGCGGCGACCGGACGAGGTCGAAGAGGTGCTGGCGCAGGCCGATGCCGCGCGGCGCGATGGCGGCGAACTGGCAGGCTACATCGCCTACGAGACAGGGCTTGCGCTGGAACCGAAACTGGCGGCGCTGGCCGAAGCGCGCAGCGGCGGGGCCGGACCGCTGGTGTGGCTCGGCCTGTACGACACGCCGACCCGCATTTCCGTTGCCGATGTTCCGGCGTGGCTGACCAGCCATGCGAAGGGTGATGGCAGCGTCGGGCCGCTCGAGCCGCAGCTTTCGCCCGGCGGCTATGCCGAAGCGTTCGAGACGTTGCAGCAGGCGATACGCGCAGGCGATATCTACCAGGCGAATCTCACCTTCCCGCTCGCCGGCAATTTCACCGGCGACCCATTGGGCCTCTACGCTGCGCTGCGTCCGGTGGCGCAGGCGGGTTACGGCGGGGTGGTCTTCGATGGCTCTCACTGGCTGCTCAGCCTCAGCCCGGAATTGTTCGTGTCCCTCAAGGGGCGCGAGGCGAAGGCGAAGCCGATGAAAGGCACGCGTCCGCGCATGGCTGATCCAGAGGCCGACCGGGCAATGGCCGAGGAGCTCGCCACTTCGGTCAAGGACAAGGCCGAAAACCTGATGATCGTCGATCTGATGCGTAACGATCTCAGCCGCGTGGCCGAACCCGGCAGCGTCCGGGTGGACGAGCCGTTCGCCATCGAAAGCTATCCTACGGTCCACCAGATGGTCAGCGTGGTTCGGGCTCAGCTGAAGGAAGGCGAAGGCGCGGTCGATCTCGTGCGCGCGCTGTTCCCCTGCGGCTCGATCACCGGCGCGCCGAAGATCCGAGCGATGGAGCTGATCGACGAGGTCGAGACTGCGCCACGCGGCCCCTATTGCGGAGCGATCGGGCGGATCGGTGCAGATGGCGATGCCGCCTTCAATGTCGCGATCCGCACGCTGCGCCTGACCGAGATCGAGAACGGGCGCGGCAAGGCCGTGCTCGGCGTGGGCGGCGCGATCGTTGCCGATAGCGAGCCGCGCACCGAATGGCGCGAGGCGCTGCTGAAGGGTGCCTTCGGGCGCTCCAGCTCGCCCGACCACCGCGCCGCGCAGTTCGACCTGATCGAAACCATGCGGTTCACGCCCGAGGATGGCATTCCCATGCTGGAAGCACATCTCGAACGAATGAAAGCCAGCGCAGCGGAGCTGGGCTTCGCCTTCGACCGGCACGAGGCGCGCAACCAGCTGCACGCGCTGTGCTTCGTGATCGAGAAGCCGAGCCGCGTACGCCTGCTCGCCTCGCGCAGCGGAGCGATCGCGCTGGAAGCGCTCGACATGCCGCAGGCCTGGCCCGATCCCGCGACGGCCATCGTCATGCCGCTGCCGGTCGACCCCGGCGACTGGCGCCTGCGCCACAAGACCAGCGACCGATCCTTTTACGACGAGGCTCGAAACGTCGCCTGGCAGCGCGGCGCGCAGGAGGCGCTGTTCGTGCGCGAGGACGGCCTGCTGACCGAGGGCAGCATCACCAATATCTTCGTGCGCGGGGAGGACGGCGTGTGGCTGACCCCGCCCGCCTCGCTCGGCCTGCTGCCGGGTGTGCTGCGCCAGTCGCTGATCGCCAGCGGCGAGGCGCGCGAGGCGGAATTGCGAATCGAGGACTTGGAGAACGGATTTCATCTCGGCAACGGCCTGCGCCTGATGCTGGCAGCAAGGCTCAAGACATGACCGACATCCCGATCCTCTTCGAAGACGGCGAAGCGCTGGTGATCGACAAGCCCGGCGGCCTGCCGATCGAGCGGCCGCGCAAGGGCGGCATCAGCCTCGAAGATCACTACGAGCAGTTGAAGCTCGGATTCCAGCGCGCGCCCATGCCGGTCCACCGGCTCGACACCGACACGAGCGGCTGCCTGCTGCTAGCGCGCAATCCGAAGGCGCTGAAGCGCTTCGCAAGGGCTTTCGAAGAGCGGCTGGTGGAAAAGCGCTATCTCGGGATTCTCGACGGAGTGCCGGAGGAAGCGGAAGGCACGATCGAGCTGTCGCTCGCCAAGATCAGCAGTGCCGAGAAGGGCTGGCGGATGATCGCGGCGAAGAAAGGCAAGCCGTCCGTCACGCACTGGCGCAAGCTCAATGTGAAAAACGGTCGCGCGCTGGTCGAATTCCGCCCGGAAACCGGCCGCACCCATCAGATCCGCGTCCATGCGCTGACCGGGCTCGGCATCGCTCTCCTCGGCGATCCGGTCTATGGCAGCGGAAAAGGCGCGCGGCGCACCATGCTGCACGCCGCCGCACTGACTGTGCCGCGCGAGGGCAAACCGCCGATCGATGCCAGCGCACCCCTGCCCCGCGACTTTGCGGCGCTCGGCTATTCCGATGGGTAAAATTGCCGACCGGGCGCTGGAGATTGCGGAGGAGAAGTTCATCGCCTCCTCCGGCCCGGGCGGCCAGAACGTCAACAAGGTCGCGACATCTGTGCAGCTGCGGGTCGACGTGTTCCGGATCGGCATGCCGCCGGACGCTTTCGAACGGCTGAAAGATATCGCCGGCAGCAAGCTGACGAAGAGCGGTGAGATCGTCCTCACCGCCAACGAATACCGCACGCAGGAGCAGAACCGGGAAGCTGCGCGCGACCGCCTCGTCGCGCTGCTGAACGAGGCGCTGACCCCGCCGAAGAAGCGCAAGACAAGCCGCGTGAACCGCGTTGGCAAGGTCAAGCGGCTCAAGGCCAAGAAGGCGCGCGGCGAGGTGAAGGCGAAACGCGGGCCGGTGAAGCTGTAGCGGCGCTTGACTTTTCCCCGTGAATCACACAAAGGGCGCGCCGGACGGCGGTGCTCGACGCGCCGCCCTTATTTTTTCGGCCATCAACCGGCCTCACAGGATCTTTAGGAACACGCCATGGCGAAGCCCGCAACCGTCAAGATCAAGCTCGTCTCGACTGCCGACACGGGTTTCTACTACGTGACGAAGAAGAACCCCCGGAACCACACCGAGAAGTTCACCTTCCGCAAGTACGATCCCGTCGCGCGCAAGCACGTCGAGTTCAAGGAAGCGAAGATCAAGTAATCTTCCCGGGCCCGCTTTTCCTGAATGGTGGGAACTGCGCGGGTTCAGTGATGGTTCAATGCTCCGATCCTAGAACACGGAGCATGAGCACCTTGTCTTTCAAAACCAAATCGATCCGCGCCGCGCTTGCCCTCGGGGTTGCCGCTGCGCTTCCTGTGTCCGCCATTCTGGCCCCTGCGCCTGTCGAGGCCGCTGCCGGCGATCTCGACCGAGCGGTGACTGCGCTGCGTGGCATTACGACAATGAAGGCCGATTTCACGCAGACCGACCGCAACGGGCAGTCGGTTTCGGGCGTGATGACGCTGAAGCGCCCGGGCAAAATCCGCTTCGAATACGCCAAGGGCGTGCCGATGCTGGTCGTCTCCAACGGCAAGTCGATGTATCTCGTCGATTACGAGGTCAACCAGGTCCAGCGCTGGCCGATCAGCAATTCGCCGCTCGGCGCGCTGCTTGATCCCAATCGCGATGTGAAGAAATACGGCAAGCTGATCGATTCGGGCCATCCCGACGTCGTCAGCATCCAGGTGCGCGATCCCAAGCGCCCCGAATTCGGCGTGATCACGCTGATCTTCGCACGCGATTCGAGTGCCCCGGGCGGACTGCAGCTGACCCACTGGGTCGCGCTCGATTCGCAGAACCATCGCACTACCGTGCGCTTGCGGAATCAGCGTTACGGCGTGTCGGTTGCCGACAGCGCGTTTACCTTCAAGGACCCGCGCCGTTCGTCCCGTCGCCCGGGATAAACGGCTCGGCGGCGGCTCGTTGTATAATTACGACATTTCGCGCCGCACCGTTCATTGAAGGGCAATCGCTGCAGGCCTAGTTTCCAATTGCGAGACGACGAGAGGCGGGTTTCCCCCCTGTTGACCCCCTCATCCTGGTTCGCCTCGTTCCAAGCGTGACGAACGCTAAAAGAGAAACCCCCGTGCCAATGCCCCCGGCGCGGGGGTTTTTTGTGTTTGGGGGGGCGATGTTGGGGGTGGCTGGGCATGTTTTTGTTGGATGCGGGAAGCACATCCGTGCTTCCCTTCGGCACCGGCCCACTCCCCCACCCGACCGCCCATAGAATACCGTGCCGTGGGTGGTCGGGTGGGGGAGTGGGCCGGTGCCGCAAGCTATCGACGGATGTCGATAGCGCACTCAGAAAACAACCAACCCCTGCCGCTTGCCGCTACCGGACAACGCACCTAAAGCCCCCTCATGGTTTCTGTCGCTACCTGGAACATAAATTCCGTCCGCCTTCGCATTCCCATCGTCGAGCGTTTCCTGAAGGAGCAGGCGCCCGACGTGCTCTGCCTGCAGGAGATCAAGTGCCAGGAGCACCAGTTTCCCTATGACGCGTTCCGCGAGCTCGGCTACGAGCATTTCGCGGTGCACGGCCAGAAGGGCTATCACGGTGTCGCGACGGTCGCGAAGACGCCGCTGACGGAGTTCTCGCGCCACGACTGGCAGGACAATGGCGAGGCGCGCCACGTCGGCGTGGAGCTGACCGATCATCAGGGCATGATCGTCGAGAACGTCTATGTCCCCGCAGGCGGCGACGAGCCCGACCGCGAGGTAAATGTGAAGTTCGGGCAGAAGCTCGATTTCCTCGAGCGCATGACCCGCTGGGCCGATGCGGTGGATCGCCCCACGCTGATCGTCGGCGACTTTAACATTGCGCCGCTGGAAAGCGATGTGTGGAACCACAAGCAGCTGCTGAAAGTCGTCAGCCATACGCCGGTCGAGGTCGACAGCCTCCAGCGCTTCATGGACGCGCATGGCTGGTCCGATATCGGGCGCGAGCATATCAAGGCGCCCGAGCGCTATTACAGCTGGTGGAGCTATCGCGCGAAGGACTGGAAGGCGAACGATCGCGGGCGGCGGCTCGATCATATGTGGGCGAGTCCGGAGCTGGCGAAACAGGCGACCGGCCATTCGGTGCACGAATATGCGCGCGACTGGGAAAAGCCCTCCGACCATGTGCCGCTGGTGACGGAGTTCACCCTCTGAGCGAAGCGAGCGCCTCCCGCCGCGCGGCGCAGGCGGTGGATGCACTGCGCCATGGCTGGCCGCTGGCGATTGCCGGAGCGCCGGTGCTGCAACCGGTCGAAACGGCGTTCGGCGATGTGACCGGCGAGGCCATGCTGCTCTCGGCGACACGCGCGGCGACGCTCAAGCTGGCGAACCAGATCGAGGCCGCGGTGCCGCGCCAGCCGGTGCTGATGCGCGCTGCCGAGACGTTCGATCTCGGCGCAGCCCTGGCGGTTGCGGACCCGGCCCTGGATTTGCAGCGACCGCTCAAAGGGCCGTTCAAGGCACTGCCGCTGGTTTGGGAAGAACAGGCACGCGCGGCGCTGGAGCTGGCGCGCATGGCTGGTGTGCTGCCTGCCTTCCTCGTCGATCCGCAAGGCGCGGCGGAGCCGGTTTCGCTCGAGGTTGAGGACGTCGCCCACTTCGCCGACGCCGCGCGCCTCCAGATCGCGACCCGCGCCAGGCTGCCGGTCGCTGCCGCCGAAGACGCGCAGATCGTCGCCTTCCGCAGCCCCGACGACACGCGCGAGCATGTGGCGCTGGTGATCGGCACCGCAAACACAGACCGCCCGCCGCTGGTCCGTCTGCATTCCGAATGCCTCACCGGCGACATCCTCGGCAGTTTGAAATGCGATTGCGGCCCGCAGCTCGATGCGGCGCTCCAAGCGATGGCCCGTGAGGCAGAAGCTGGCGGATGGGGCGTGCTGCTCTACATGCGACAGGAGGGGCGCGGCATCGGCCTCGTCAACAAGCTGCGCGCCTATCGCCTTCAGGATCAGGGCTTCGACACCGTGGATGCGAACACGCGGCTCGGCCTGCCCGACGAAGCGCGCGATTTTCCCACCGCCGCGCGGATGCTCGACCTGCTGGGGGTCGACACGATCCGGCTGATGACGAACAATCCGGCCAAGGTCGAAGCCTTGGAACGCGAAGGAGTGACGGTGAGCGAACGCGTGCCCCACAGCCTGCCCGACAATCCGCATAATGCGCACTATCTCGCCACCAAGCGCGATCGCGCGGGACATTTGCTGCCATGAGCGCCATCACCATCCGGCCCGCGCAGGCAAGCGACGTCCGCGCTATCCATGAGCTGACGCAAGCCGCCTTTCGCAACATGCCGTTCAGTGATGGCTCCGAACCGGGCATAGTCGATGCGCTGCGCCGCGATGGCGACCTTACCCTGTCGCTAGTCGCCGAGACCGCAGAGCGCCTTGTGGGCCACGTCGCTCTTTCGCCCGTGGCCATCACCGACGGCTCCCGCGACTGGTACGGTCTCGGCCCGATCAGCGTACTGCCCGAATGCCAGGGCGAAGGGATCGGCTTCCGCCTGATGAAGCGTGCCATTGCCGACATCCGCGCCATGGGCGCACGCGGCATCGTCCTGCTCGGCGATCCAGCCTATTACGCGCGCTTCGGCTTCGAGCACGATCCGGACCTACGGTATCCGGGGCCACCAGCCGAGTATTTCCAGCGACTTGTCCTCGAAGGCGATGCGCCGAGCGGTACCGTAAGCTACGCGCCCGCCTTCGGCTGAACCCTGCGCCCCAGCGCCTCGCCCATGCGCACGGTGCTTCCGGCTTCGAAACCTTCGAGCCACTCGACCTGGCCCGGTTCGAACAGCAGCACGACAGTCGAGCCGAGGAAGAAGCGACCCATCTCCGCGCCAGCGTCCAGCGACACATTTCGCGAAGCAAAATCCTCGTGTTCCAGCTTCGGCGCATGCGCTTCGACCCGGCCCGACCAGACAGTCTCGATCCCGGCGACGATCATCGCGCCGACCATCACGCTGGCGAAGCGACCCACGGGCCCATCGAACAGGCACGCCAGCCGCTCGTTGCGCGCGAACAGGCCATCGACATTCTCCGCGGTGACCTGGTTCACGCTGAAAAGGTCGCCCGGCACATAGGTGGTCGACTGCAACGCCCCGGCGGCGGGCATGTGGACGCGGTGATAGTCGCGGGGGCTGAGGTAGATCGTCGCAAAACTGCCGCCTTCGAAGCGTTCGGCCGCCGCGGCATCGCCGCCCAGCAACTGCCGCGCGGTGAAGGCACGTCCCTTGGCCTGGAAGATCTCGCCGCGCTCGATCGTGCCGATCTGGCTGACCGCGCCATCGGCTGGCGAGAGTACGAATTCATCCGCATCGGCCAATGGGCGCGCGCCGGGCTTGAGTTCGCGGGTGAAGAAGTCGTTGAAGCTGGCGAACTGCTCGACGCTGCGCGCAGCCTGCGACATGTCGATATCGTAGGTGGCGATGAAGCGACGGATCAGGCGGTCCTTGAGCCACGGCGTCTCGCTCGATGCGAATTTGCCCGCAAGGCGCGATACGGCATGATGCGGGAGCGCGTGCTGGAGGAGAATGAAAGGGGAAGACATCGAGAGGCCTTGGCGCGCCGCGCAGGTCAGCGCAACTGGCTATCCTTGCTGCCGCGGCGATTGATGCCCGATTGGCGCAGCGCCCCATCGCGGCGGGACTGGCATTCGACGCAGGTGCGCACGCCCGGCAGGGCCGCACGGCGTTTCTCGGGGATGTCCTCCCCGCATTCGTCGCAATATTCGGCGCTCTCGCCCCTTGGCATGCGCGAGCGGGCGGCGCTGACCGCGTCGCTAACCGTGTCGTCGATCTGATCCTGAACTGCGCCATCGCGCGCCCATCCGCCTGCCATGCGGCAATCTCCTTCACCGGCCCAACGGATCGGGCCGCCCAAGGTTTCGCCAGTGTGGAAGGCTCAGCGGCGCTCGTAGCGCTTGAGGCCGGTGCCCAGGGTATTGCCGCGAATGAGGATATCGTGGCCCGTCCAGTCGGCGACGAAGGCGGGATTGCGGCCGAGCCCCGGCGCGAGGCGGGCATTGTTACCCTCGATCACCAGCCCGTCCGCGCTGTATTGCGCGCCCTCGGCCCCCACGGCGATCAGCGCGGACCAGTTTTCCTTGTCCGCGCCCTGCACGAACCAGTTGTCGCGGATTTCACCACCGCCGCCATTCGGCAGGTCGATCATGTAGTTGGTGGCGCGGCCCTTGGAATCGTCGAAGCTGTTATCGACCACCACGTTCCGCCCAGCGCGGGACTTGTAATAATGGCCGCCACGCCCCTGTTCGAAGCGCGAGCGAGTGACCGTGACGCTGCCGTAATCGCCGGCATAGATCGAATGCGCGCAGCCTGCCGAATGTTCGCAAGTGCCGAGGCGGGTGAAGGTCGACTTGTCGATGACCATCTCGCTATCGACGCCGTTGACGGTGAGGATGCCCTGCTGGCTGTCGCGGAACCAGGTCTGCGAGACATGCAGCGGACCTTTTTCCAGCCGGATGCCAGCGCCATTGCCATCGCCGACGCTGACGTCGGCCAGCACCAGCCCTTCGACCCGCGCCCCGCGTCCGCGCAGCACGAGCAGCGCCTTGCCTTCGCAGGCCGTTCCGCCAAGCAGCGACTGTCCCGGCATTTCGCCGGTGTAGGTTATGTATCCCGCACTCTGCACAGCGCATTGCCGCCAGTTGCCGGGCGCGATCCGGATGGTCCCCTCGCCGTCCCCGATGGCATCGACCGCCTGTTGCAGCGTCACGAAGCCCTGGCCCGTTTCCTGGACCGTGAAGGGTGTGGGCGCGGGTTCCTGCGCCATCACGGCCGCGAGCGGGATTACTGCCAGCGCGAAGCCCGCCACACCGGCCAGTAGCCAGCCGGGCAAGCGGTCCGAAGCGGGGGCGAGCGGAGTCGTCATGCCATATGCCTAGCACGCAATGGTTAACAGGGTGATAGGCTATTCGACGCCGCCAACCGCTCAGTCACTCTCTCCGTTGCGCCAGCGCCATTCGCCGCGCGTTTTTCGTTTGGCGATGACGACGAGAAGCAGTGTCGCCGGCACCCAGACTGCGATGGCGATGCCAAGGCCCAGAATCGGATCCCATTCGAGCGCCGGGGCTGGGGCGAGCATGACAAGCGTATATACCAGCAAGAGAGCCCAACCCTGCCAGGCAATCGGTTTCCCGGCCCCATAGCCGAATTTCTTCGGCTCGAACCAGAACCGGTCATCCTCGGTACGCATGTCACTGCTCCTTCGATGGTCGCCCGCGGCGGGCAGGCTTCGTCTTGCTAACCGCAATCCCGCGCCGGTCGAGCGCCTCGCGCAGCAGCATTTCGATCTGGGCGTTGGCACTGCGCAGCTCGTCTGCGGCCAGCCGCTCGACCGCGGCATGGACCGCCGGGTCGAGCCGCAGGGCAAAGGCCTTTTTCGCCATCGGACGCGCTCCGCCGGGCCGCCTAGTAGAGCGAGCCGGCGTTCACGACCGGCGCGACGTCCTTCTCGCCGCAGAGAACGACCATCAGGTTGGAGACCATGGTGGCACGCCGTTCGTCGTCCATATCGACGATATTGTCCTGGCTCAGCTTGACGAGCGCATCCTCGACCATGCCAACCGCGCCGAGCACAATCTTCTTGCGTGCGGCGATGATCGCATCGGCCTGTTGTCGCTTGAGCATGGCGCTGGCGATTTCGCTGGCATAGGCGAGATGGGTCAAGCCTGCCTCGTCCACCACGACGCCGCCAACCTTCAACCGGTCGTTCAGCTCTTCCAGCAGCTCGCGATTGACGACATCGGCGCTGCCACGCAGCGTGACTTCCTCGTCCTCGAAATCATCATAGGGGTGGCGCGAACCGACCGTGCGCAGCCCCGCCTCGATCTGGATGTTCACGAACTCCTTGTAATCGTCGACGTCGAAGCTGGCCTGCGCCGTATCCTGCACGCGCCATACGACGTTGCAGGCGATCTCGATCGGGTTGCCGCGCAAATCGTTGATCTTTACGCGTTCGGAGTGGATGTTGTGTGCGCGGGCCGAAATCTTGTTCCGCATCATCCACGGCCACACCCAGCGCAGCCCTTCGGTCCGCTCACTGCCGCGATATTCGCCGAACAGCGTGATTACAGCGGCCTGGTTGGGCTGGATCATGAAGAAGCCGGCAGCGACGATGCACAGCGCCAGCACCGTCACCACCAGCGTGCCGACGAACACCAGCTTGGCCGCCTTCTCCGCACCCGACGGAGGCGCCATGCCCGGCAGCGCAATAGCGGCGAATGCCAGCAAGGCCGCCAGCACGATCAGCATTATATAGCCATTGTAAGACGTCGCCGCAGTTTCGCGGCTCGTCTTCATTCCCCTGAGTTCCAATGTCACGACGAATCACCTCCGATATAATTATGATATCATTTTTATATCGCCAGCATTGGCTCGTCAATGGCGTGCGATGGTGCGCAAGAACTGCTCTCCATAGGCTTCGAGCTTCTTCGCCCCGACACCCGGCAGCTGGCCTAGCGCGGCCAGCGATGCCGGACGCTGCGCAGCCATTTCGCGCAAAGTGGCGTCGTGGAAGATCACATAGGGCGGGACCTGCCCTTCGATCGCCAGCTCGCGGCGCAATTCGCGCAGCGCGTCGAACAGGGGATCGCCGACCGGGTTGGGCGTGCTGTCGCCGCGCCGCCGCTTGCTGCGCTTCGGCGGGACAACGATCTCCACCTCGGCCTCCCCCTTCAGGATCGCGCGCGCCGATCCGCCGAGTGCGAGCCCGCCATGTTCGGTCGCGACGAGATCGCCGCGTGCCTGCAAGGCCCGCGCCACCGGCTGGAGCAGGCGCGCATCCTCGCCTTCCACGATGCCGAACACACTCAGGCGGTCGTGCCCGCGCTGGCGCACCCGCTCGTCTTCGCTTCCGGTGAGGACCTTTTGCAAATGCCCCATGCCGAAGCTCTGGCCCGTGCGATACACTGCGGAAAGCAGCTTGCGCGCCAGCTCGGTCACATCGGTGACGCCGGGTTTCTCGAGGCAATTGTCGCAATTGCCGCATTCGGCCGGCGGGTCCTCGCCGAAATGCCGCAGCAGGACGGCGCGGCGGCACTCGGCGGTCTCGACCAGTCCGGCGAGCGCATTGAGTCGCGCGATCTCCGCCCCGCGCCGCGCCTCGTCTACCTCGGCCAGCCGCTGGCGCGCCGTGGCGAAATCGCCTGCCCCCCAGAACATCGTCGCGCGGGCCGGATCGCCGTCCCGCCCGGCGCGGCCCGTCTCCTGGTAATAGCCTTCGATCGATTTGGGCACGCCGACATGCGCGACGAAGCGCACGTCGGGCTTATCGATCCCCATGCCGAAAGCGACCGTCGCGACGATGACCATGTCCTCGCTCGCCACGAAGGCGGCCTGGTTGGCAGCGCGGGTCTGCGGATCGAGCCCGGCGTGATAGGGCAGAACCGGCCTGCCCGTCGCTGCCCCCAGCTTCCCGGCGAGATCCTCCACCTTGCGGCGGGTCGGCGCATAGACGATGCCCGGCCCCGGCTGCTCGGCCATCAGCGTGGCGAGCTGGCGCACCGGATTGTCGCGAAGGCGAATGGCGTAACGGATGTTCGGCCGATCGAAGCCCGCCAGCACGAGCCCGCCGTCGGGAATGCCCAGCTGGGCCATCACGTCGCGGCGGGTCTGGCTGTCGGCAGTGGCGGTCAGCGCGAGGCGCGGGACGTCCGGAAAGGCGTCCATCAATCCGCGCAGCATGCGATAGTCCGGGCGGAAATCGTGCCCCCATTCGGAGACGCAATGCGCCTCGTCCACCGCGAAGAGCGCTAGCGGGGCGGCGCCCAGGAAGTCGCGGAAGGCTGGCTGGCTGGCGCGTTCGGGCGCGACATAGAGCAGGTCGAGTTCGCCTGCGCGATAGGCGTCCTGCGTTTCGCGCCAGTCGGCATCGGCGCTGGTCAGCGTGGCCGCGCGAATGCCGTTGGCGCGCGCGCTGCGCAGCTGGTCGTGCATCAGCGCGATCAGCGGGCTGATGACCACGCAGGTACCGCCCAGCATTGTCGCGGGCAGCTGGTAGGTGAGCGACTTGCCTGCCCCGGTCGGCATAACCGCCAGCGTCGACTGGCCGGAGAGTACGCGCTCGACCACTTCCGCCTGTCGCCCGCGAAAACCGTCGAAGCCGAAAACAGCTTTCAATCGCTCGCGCGCGGAGTCGAGCAGTGGAACGGCGGTTTCGACCATATCCCCTGATCGCCGCCTGCGGCCTAAGGCGCAAGCGGCGCGCGGACATTTTCCCCTTGCTCCGTAGGCGAGAGTCGCGCTTTACACCCTGCGACATCCAAAGCTTTCAGAAGGAGACAACACCATGAACCTGCGTATCGCCCTGGCTGCGACCGCCACTTTCGTCCTGACTGCCTGCGGCAGTTCCGAAGATGCATCGACCGAAGCCGAAGCCGACACGGTCGAAATCCCCGCCGACGAGGCGCTGCAGGGCGTCGATGAAGAGCCGGTGGAAGACCCGGCCGCGATGGAATCCGACCCCGTCACCACCGCCGGCGATGGTGCCGCCGCCGAAGCGGAAGCCGCATCGGTGCAGGAAGCGGGCGACAATGCCGCTGCCACCGCCGAAGCCGCGATGGATGCGATGAGCGAAGACGACTTCGAGAATTGAGCTTTCGGCACGGGGGTGTGGCACGCTGCACCCCCGCCAGGCCGGAGTTACGTAACGTTCTTCGCATGTCGCCCCCAAGCAGCTAAAGCTGCGGTATGATCCGACTCGCCCTCGCGCTTTGCAGCACCGCCGCCCTCATCGCTTGCTCTGGCGACGAGCCGCAGGACGTGCGGGCAATATCGGCCAGCGAGGCCGAAGCGCTCGACGATGCGGCCTCGATGATCGACGAGCGCCGCCTGCCGCCCGACGCACTGGGCGAGGAGGGCGAAGCCGACATGACAGATACACCGCAGGAGACCCCGACCCAGTGACCGTAGCAGCAGCCGACAATCCGGGGATGGACCCGGACACCTTCGACCAGTTCCTCGAACAGCTCGACCGTTATGTGCGCGAACGGCTGATCCCGGCGGAAAAGGACGTCATCGAAAACGATGCGCTGCCGCCGGAGATCATCGACGAGATGAAGGAGATGGGGCTGTTCGGCCTGACCGTGCCGGAGGATTATGGCGGCGCGGGCCTCAACGTTACGCAATATGCCAAGGTCGTGCAGACAATGGCCTATGCCGCCCCTGCTTTCCGCAGCATCTTCTCGATCAACGTCGGCATGTTCAATTCGGCGATCAAGAACGGCGGTACCGATGCGCAGAAGGCCGAATGGTGGCCGAAGATCGCCGAAGGCGCGATCGCCTGCTTCGGTCTGACCGAGCCCGGTAGCGGGTCCGACAGCGCGGCGATGGCGACTTTCGCCAAGCCCGATCCCGACGGCAACGGCTGGATCCTCAACGGCACCAAGCGCTACATTACCAACGCGCCCTACGCCGATGTCGGCCTGATTATGGCGCGCACCGAAAAGGACGCGCAGCTCAAGAACGCGCATGTCAGCGCCTTCATCGTGCCGATGGATGCGCCCGGCGTGTCAATCGGCAGTCCGGACAAGAAGATGGGCCAGTCAGGTAGCCACATTGCCGACATCATGCTCGACGATGTGCATGTGCCGGGCGACGCCCTGCTCGGCGGAGAAACCGGCCAGGGCTTCCGCTTCGCCATGATGAGTCTCGACAACGGCCGCATCTCGGTCGGCGCGGCGAGCACCGGTTATGCCCGCCGCGCCCTCGACAGCGCGGTCCGCTATGCCAGTGAGCGAAAGGCCTTCGGCGAACCGATCGCGAACTTCCAGCTGATCCAGCAGATGCTGTCCGAAAGCTGGACCGAGATCTACGCCGCCGAAGCGATGATGGCGGACGTCACCGCGCGCGTCGATCGCGGCGAGAACACGGTAAAGCACGCCGCCGCCTTCAAGGTTTTCGCCAGCGAGATGTGCGGCCGGGTGGTCGATCGGGTGGTGCAGGTTTATGGCGGCGCGGGCTACCTCGCCGAATACGATGCCGAGCGCTTCTTCCGCGATGCGCGCATTTACCGCATCTATGAGGGTACGACGCAGATCCTCCAGCTTCAGATCGCCAAGCACATGATGCGGGATTTCGCGAATAGTGTCTGATCGGCTCGCCTGACGGCTCGGCTGTTCCGTCCCGCTCCCCCACCCGGCCACCCATAAAATACCGTGCCGTGGGTGGCCGGGTGGGGGAGCGGGATGGAACAGCAAGGGCTGGACGGATGTCCAGCCCGCACGCAACAAGGACTCTCCCATGTACGACTTCCTCTCCGGCCTCTCCGTCCTCGAAGTCTCCAGCTTCGTCGCATCGCCTACGGTGGGCCTGTACTGCGGGCAGTTCGGGGCCGAGGTCATTCGGGTCGACCACAAGGCAGGCGGGCTCGATTACGATCGCTTCATGCTGGCGGACAACGGACGTTCGCTGGCGTGGGAGAATCTCAACCGCGCAAAGAAATCGGTCGCGCTGGATCTGCGCAGCGGCGAGGGGCGGGAGCTGTGCGTCGAACTCGCCAGCGCCGTGGGCCAATGCGTCACCAATTTGCCGGAAAAGAGCTTCCTCAATCACGCCGCCATGGCGAAAGCGCGCGAGGACATGATCTCCGTCCGCATCATGGGCTGGCATGACGGTCGCCAGGCGATGGACTTCACCGTCAATGCCGCCAGCGGCTATCCGCTAATGACCGGACCCGCAGACTGGGACCCGGAAACCGCGCCACCGGTCAACCAGCTAATGCCGGCGTGGGACTTTCTCACCGGCGCCTATTGCGCCTTCACCCTGCTCGCGGCGCTGCGCCACCGTGACGCCACCGGCGAAGGCGCGGAAATCCGCGTGCCGCTGGGTGACGTCGCCATCGGCACGCTCGCCAATAGCGGCACGATTGCCGAGATGCTGTTCCGCGGCGGCGACCGGGAACGGCTGGGCAATGCCATCTGGGGGGCATTCGGCAGCGATATGATTACGCGCGACGGCGTGCGCTTCATGGTCGCGGCGCTGACTGCCAAGCAATGGCACGGCATCGTCGAAGCCTTCGGACTGGAAGACGAGATCGCCGCGCTGGAGGCAGAACTCGGCGTGCGCTTCGCCGATGGCGACACGCCGCGCTTCAAGCACCGCGACCGGCTGCTCGGCCTGTTCCAGTCCGTCGCCGGCCAGCACGATTACGCCGAGCTCGAGAAGCGCATGGCGGCGGCGGGCACGACTTACGAGCGCTATCGCACGCCGTACGAGGCGGCACAGGACCCGCAGCTGGTCGGCGACAATCCGTTGTTCGGGCGCACGCCGGACAATCCGAGCGGCGTCGACTATCCGGTCGCCCGCAGCTTCGCCAACATGCCGGACAAGCCACGCGGCGAGCCGCAGCGCGCGCCCTATCTCGGCGAACATACCGAACAGGTGCTCGCCGACACGCTCGGCCTTTCCTCCGGAGCGATCGGCAAGCTGATGGACAGCGGCATTGCCGCGCCGAGCGACGAAAACCACGACTATTCCAAAACCAGGATCATGCCATGACCTCATCCAGCCAGTCCCTCCGCCGCGTCGCCATCTGCAAGCCGCTGCGCACGCCGGTGGGCAAGTTCCTCGGCACGCTTGCCCCGCTCGAGGCAGGGGAGCTGGGCGCGATCATCATCAAGGCGCTGGTCGAGCGCAGCGGCGTCGATCCGATGCGCGTCGACGATGTCGTTTTCAGCCAGGGATACGGCAGTGGCGAGGCGCCGGCCATCGGGCGCTGGAGCTGGCTGGCGGCAGGTTATCCGATCGAAGTGCCCGGCTTCCAGCTCGACCGGCGCTGCGGCTCCGGCCTGCAGGCCGTCGCGACGGCAGCGATGATGGTGCAGACCGGCGTCGCCGATTGCGTGCTGGCGGGCGGTGTCGAGAGCATGTCCAATGTCGAGCACTATACCACCAAGGCCCGCATGGGCGCGCGCATGGGCGACATGGTGCTGTGGGACCGCCTGACGCGCGGGCGCCTGATGAGCCAGCCGATCGAGCGCTTTGGCGTCATCACCGGCATGATCGAGACCGCAGAGAACCTCGCCAAGGATTACGATATCTCGCGCGAGGCCTCCGATGCCTTTGCCGTACGCAGCCACCAGAACGCCGCCAAGGCCTGGGAGGAGGGAAAGTTCGATGAGCAGCTGGTGCCGGTCGAAATTCCCCAGCGCCGCGGCGATCCGGTCGTGTTCGCTAAGGACGAAGGGTTCCGCGCCGATGCCGACATGGAAACGCTCGGCAAATTGCGCGCCATCGATCTGAAGCGCGATCCCGATGCCATCGTGACAGCTGGCAATGCCAGCCAGCAGAACGATGCTGCGGCAGCCTGCCTCGTGGTGGCGGAAGACAAGGTCGAGGAGCTCGGCCTCGAACCGATCCTGTGGTTTAACAGCTGGAGCGCGGCGGGCTGCGACCCCAGCCGCATGGGCATCGGCCCGGTGCCGGCGGTCGAAAAGCTGTTCGAGCGTACCGGCATGGGCTGGGATGATATCGGCTTGATAGAGCTCAACGAAGCCTTTGCGCCGCAGGCCCTTGCCGTGCTGAAAGGCTGGGGTTTTGCCGAAGACGACAGCCGCCGCGAGATCGTGAACGTAAACGGCTCGGGCATTTCGCTCGGCCATCCTATCGGCGCGACCGGCATCCGCATCCTTGCCGATATGGCGCACGAGATGCAGCGGCGCGAAGTCCGTTATGGTCTCGAAACCATGTGCATCGGCGGCGGGCAGGGCATGGCTGCGATCTTCGAACGCGCGGCCTGATGGGCGACGCCGCCGTGCAGGATTGGTCCGCCTGGCTCGGGCGCGAGCAGGTCTCGCACGACCGGCTCGACCCGGCGCTCGCGGCGCGCTGGGCGGGCACCTTCGATCTTCCGGCCCCTGACGACGGTGCGATGCCGCAGGGCATTCATTTGTGTCTTTGCACACCGGATGCGCCGACCGCCGACTTGGGCGAAGACGGTCACCCCGAGCGCAGCGACAGTGCCGACAGCTTCTTCCCGCCGGTGCCGCTCCCGCGCCGGATGTGGGCGGCGAGCAAGATGCAGTTCCATGCGCCCGTCGCCATCGGCGCACAGATCGAGCGCGTGTCCCGGATCGCGTCCATCGAGGAGAAATCGGGCCGCAGCGGGACACTCGTCTTCGTCGACGTCGATCACCGTACCAGCGCCGACGGCACGCTGGCGGTCACCGAGCGGCAGACGCTGGTTTATCGCGAGGCGGCGGAACCCGATGCCCCGCTCAGCCCGTCACCCGCGACGGGGGATCCATTCGACCCGGCGAAGTGGGACGCGCATCATACGCTCGTGCCCGATCCCCGCCTGCTGTTTCGCTATTCGGCGCTGACCTTCAATACTCACCGCATCCATTACGATGCGCCCTATGCGCGCGATGTGGAACGCTATCGCGGGTTGGTGGTGCACGGGCCGCTGATGGCGAGCCTGTTGCTGCAATTGGCAGCGCGCGAGTTCGGCGACAATCGCCTCGCCAGCTTCGGCTTCCGAGCGATCAGCCCGGCGATCGCGGACGAGCCGCTCCATCTGGCGCTGCGACAGGGTGATGCGGGCATCGAACTCGCCGCGATTGCCGCAGACGGGCGCGAATGCCTGAAGGCCCGCGCCAGCCTCACCTAGTCCAGCGGATAGGGCGCGATCGACTTCAGCACCGAATAGCTTTCCGTGGACGGATCGCGGCCCAGCTCGGGAAAATCGATTGCAGGCGGCTCGACATGCGTGTCGGGCAAACGGTCGAGCAGGTCGCGCACCAGCGTCAGCCGACCGCGTTTCTGGTCGTTGAAATCGACTAGGGTCCAGGGCGCATGTTCGGTGTGCGTTGCGGCCAGCATGGCCTCGCGCGCCGCCGTATAGGCATCGTATTTTGCGCGCGCGGCGAGATCGATCGGCGACAGCTTCCACCGCTTCAGCGGATCTTCCAACCGTTCGCGTAGGCGCTCTTCCTGTCTCGCCTGATCGGTAGTCAGCCAGTACTTGAACAGCAGGATTCCATCGTCGATCAGCATCTTCTCGAACACCGGCGCCTGTTCCAGGAATGCATCGACCTCGGCCTGCGAGGTATAGCCCATCACTTTCTCCACCCCGGCGCGATTGTACCAGCTGCGGTCGAACAGGACGATTTCGCCCGCGCTCGGCAGGTGCTGGACGTAGCGCTGGAAATACCATTGCGTCTGTTCGGCCTCGGTCGGCTTGGACAGCGCGACGACGCGGCACTGACGCGGATTGAGCCGTTCGCGCACCGCCTTGATCGCGCCGCCCTTGCCTGCGGTGTCGCGGCCCTCGAACAACACCACGATTCGCTGCCCGGTCGTGCGCGCCCAGCGGGCCATGCCGACGAGTTCCTCCTCCATCGGATCGAGCGCGGCTTCGTATAGCTTGCGTTTCATCGGGCGATCTCCGGCTTTGTTTGAACAAAGGACGTAAACCCAGTATCACCGGCAACGATATGGCGACACTTACAGATAGCGCACAGCCGGGTTCCGAACAGGACTTTAGCCGGCTGCCGGACCTTCCCGCAGATGTTTTCACCGCTCCGCTCAAGCGGCCCGCGCATGTCGGCGAGGACTGGCTGGAGCCAAAGCAGACCGAATACGACAGCGAAGACGATGCGATCTGGGACGATCTCTTCGCCCGCCAGATGAAGGTTCTGCCAGGACGGGCGGCGACGGCTTTCATGGAGGGCACCGAAAAGCTCGACCTCGGGCGCGGCGGTGTGCCCGAATTCGGCACGCTGAGCGAAGAGCTGGACAAGCTCACCGGGTGGAGCGTGGTGCCCGTGCCCATGCTGATCCCCGATCACGTATTCTTCTGGCACCTTGCCAATCGCCGGTTTCCAGCCGGCAATTTTATCCGGACACGCGAGACCTTCGATTACATCCAGGAGCCGGACGTTTTCCACGATGTGTTCGGCCATGTGCCGATGCTGACCGATCCGGTCTATGCCGATTACATGCAGGAATACGGCCGCGCCGGGTGGAAGGCGATGCGCTACAACCGGCTGAAGGCGCTGGGCGCGCTATATTGGTACACGGTCGAATTCGGCCTGCTGCAGGAAGCGCCGGGCGACATTCGTGCCTATGGCGCAGGCATCCTCTCGGGGCCGACGGAAGTGGTCTATGCGACCGAGGCGCAGAGCCCGAACCGCATCATGCTCAACGTCGATCGCGTCATGCGCACCGATTACGTGATCAGCGATCTGCAGCCGACCTATTTCGTTATCGAAAGCTTCGAGGATCTCTACCGCCAGACGGTGGAACGCGATTTCGACAAGCTCTATCGCAGCCTCGGCCCGGGCTTCACCTATGCCAATACGGCGGTGATCGACGTCGATTACGTGGTCAACGAAGGCACGCTGGAATATACGCTACGCGGCGGGCGCGGGAGCGGTGCCGAGGCGGTCTGACCATTCGGGCATAGCCGATTTGACAAACGAAAACGGCCCCGGGTCGCTCCGGGGCCGTTTGGCTTCGACCAAACCACAAAAGCTCGGCCGGAAAAAACTTCGCAAGCGAGATTACATCTCGTTGCCGTCCATTTCTTCACCGACGGTGTCGGCCATCTCTTCGCCTTGGTCTTCCACGGCATCAGCCTGGTCTTCCATAGCTTCGACTTCGGCTTCCGGAGCACCGGCGTCTTCCATAGCTTCAGCCTGCGCGTCGAGTTCCGACTCCTGCATTTCTGCATTGTCTTCCATCGCTTCTTCGGTCGGGCCGTCACATGCTGCGAGGCCGAGGCTGAGAGCGGCGGCCGAAGCGACGATCGAAATCTTGTTGAACTTCATGTTTATTCCCCTTGTAATGGCGAGCCGCTGCAGCATGCGGCGACTCCTTTCGTGGTACGATGGCAGTCTATCGTTTATTGATAGGCACGCTGGCGCACGAAATTGAAAATGCCGATTGCGACGGCAGCTCCGGCAACGGCCCACAACAGGGCGATGCCGCTGACCGCACCGACCACGGAACCGCCGCTGGCAACAAGGCCGGCGAGCAGTGATCCGAGGACGCCGACACCTGCATTCATCGCAATGGTGCGGCCGTCTTCGATCCTGAGAACGATCGTCGCCAACCATCCGAGGATGGCACCAACGACGATCAGGATGAGAAGGCCCATGTCAGGCGCTCCTTCGTGACTACATTCAGCACCATAAGCTTCGCTATCATGTTTGGTTCCAGACTTTATGACCGAACTCGACGGCGGTGGCGCTTTACGCGAGGACGAACCAGTAGAATCCGATGCTACCGATCACTATGCGATACCAGGCAAAGGGAGCAAAGCCGTGCTTTGCGACGTAAGCAACGAACAGCCGAATGACTGCCAGAGCCGTTAGGAAGGCGGCGGTAAAGCCCAACGCGATTTCCGCCCATCCGATGGCCGCGGTGCCTGTCAAGAGAGCCGGCTCGTCGAAAATCTTGACCGTCGCTGCCCCGAGCATCGTCGGAACCGCAAGAAAGAATGAAAATTCAGCTGCAGTCTTCCTGCCCACCCCCATCGCCAGCGCCCCCAGGATGCTCGACGCGGATCGGCTGGTGCCGGGTATCATCGCGAGGCATTGGGCCAAGCCGATTGCCAAACAAACCTTCCAGGACAATGCGGCAACGCCAGTGTCTTCGCTTGGCCGGATAACCTTTTCCAGTACCAGAATGGCGACGCCTCCCAGGACCAGCGCCACAACAACAACCACCGGGCTCCCGAGCATGACATCGATGGTATCCTTAGCGAGCAAACCGATGATCGCCGCCGGTACGAAACCTAGGACGATATTGCGCACAAAACGTATCGACTCCGTTTCCCATCTGAGGAAACCGGTGCCCATTCGCCAGAATAAAGACCAGTAGGACACGACAACCGCAAGGATGGCACCTAGCTGGATGACTACGTTGAACTGGCTCCATTGAGCGGGATCGTAGCCGAAAAACCCTTGAGCGAGGATCAGGTGCCCAGTCGACGATACCGGCAGAAATTCGGTCAGACCTTCGAGAATACCGAGCAGAATGGCAGTGATGGTGGTGTTCATTGCCGCCGGTGCATGAAGAAAGGGCGGGACAAGTCAAGTGACCCGCCCCGCCCGTTCGATATTTTTGCGGCCAGCCGCGCCGTTACCAGATGCGGATGCGCTCTTCCGGCGGCAGGTAGAGATCGTCCTCCGGTGTCACGTTGAACGCTTCATACCATTCGTCGAAGTTCCGCACGACACCGTTCACCCGGTAATAGGCCGGGCTGTGCGGATCGGTGCGCAGCTGCTGGCGCAGCGCATCGTCGCGTTGGGCCGTACGCCAGACCTGGGCCCAGGCGAGGAAGAAGCGCTGATCGCCGGTCAGGCCATCGATCACCGGCACGTCCTTGCCCTCGGTCGCCAGCTTGTAGGCGCGATAGGCCATCGACAGGCCGCCGAGGTCGCCGATGTTCTCGCCGAGCGTAAGGCGGCCGTTGACGCAGGTCTCCCCATCGTCGAGCGGGCAGAAGCCGTTGTACTGTTCCACCAGCGCATCGGTAAGGCCGTCGAAATTGGCGCGATCCTCGTCCGTCCACCAGTTCTCGAGCGCGCCGGTAGCGCTGAACTTCGATCCCTGGTCGTCGAAACCGTGGCCGATCTCGTGTCCGATGACGCCGCCGATCGCACCGTAATTGACTGCGGGGTCCGCATTCGGACCGAAGAACGGCTGCTGCAGGATACCGGCAGGGAAAACGATCTCGTTCTTCAACGGGTTGTAATAGGCGTTCACCGTCTGCGGCAGCATGCCCCATTCGGTGCGGTCGATCGGACCGCCAAGCTTGTCGAGCATGTCGCGCCACGCCCAGTGCGCCGCCGCCATCCGGTTGCCGAGCGGATCGCCCGCCTTCACATCGAGACCCTCGTAAGTCTCGAGATTGTCGCGATAGCCGATCTTCGGATCGAAGCTGTCGAGCTTGGCCATGGCCTGCTTTTTCGAGGCTTCGCTCATCCAGTCGATCTCGGCGAGCGATTCGGCAAGCGCGATGCGCAGGTTCGCGACCAGCTCGTCCATCGCTTCCTTGCTGGCGGGCGGGAAGTACCGCTCGACATACGACGCGCCGAGCAGTTCGCCGAACTGGCTTTCCGTCTCGCCGATGGCGCGCTTCCAGCGCGGGCGCTGTTCCGGCGTGCCGCGCAGCAGCGTGCCGTAGAACGCAAAGTCGGCCTCATCGATGTCGGAGCCGAGGATGGCGGCATTGTTGTCGAGGAATTCCTTGATCGTCCATGCCTTGAGCGTGGCGAGATCGGTCGTTCCGAGCAGTTCGAGCATGCCGGTAAAGCCCTTGCCGAGCTTCGCCATGGCTTCCGCGTCGAGCCCGATTTCCTCGGCCCGCTCCGCACTCGGGCGCAGGTTGGTCACGACGAAGCGATCCGCCTCACCGAAGCCCGAGGCCTCGATCAAGGTCTCGATCGGGAAATCGCCCGCAAGCTCGCCGAGTTCGGCAGGAGTGAAGGGATTGTAGAACAGGTCGACATTGCGGCTGGCCGCGCGATCGCTCGAAATCGTACGGGCGATGGTGTCCTCGAAGGCGTAAACCGCCATCGCGGCTGCAGCGGGATCCTCGTAACCGGCCTTGCCCATCAGGAAGGTGAGGTACTCCTTGTACTTCGCCTTGATGTTTTCGCCCTTCTCGCTGGTGTCGGTATAATAATCGCGATCGGGCAGGCCGAGGCCGCCGGAGCTGAGATAGACCGAATAGCGATCGGTTTCCTTGGCATCGACATTCACGCCGCCACCAAGAGGCGAAGGGTATCCCGGCGTCGCCCACAGCGTCAGCAGAGCGTCGATGCTGTCGGCGGCCTGGATACGCTCCAGATACGGCTGGGCGGCAGAGATGCCGGCGGCGTCGATCGCATCCGTATCGAGGTAGGAATCGTAGACCGCCACGATCCGCTTCTCGTTCGCAGTCAGCGAGGCCGGGTCCTTGGCGTTCAGTTCATCCACCAGCGTTTTCACGTCGCTGGTCGATTTTTCGCGCAACAAGTTGAAGGCGCCGAAACTGCTGAATTCGGCAGGCAGGGGGTTGGCGTCGAGCCATTCCTGGTTCGCATAGGCGAAGAAGTCGTCACCCGGATCGACATCCGGGGAAAGCGTCGCCGGATCGAAGCCCCATTCGCCGAAGCTCATGGTGGGCAGTTCGTTGGTTTCCTCGGCCATGTTGGCTTCGGTATGGTCGTCGGCGAGGGCCGGGGTCGCCAGGCCGAGCGCAAGAGCGCTCGCACCGGCGGCAAGCATGGTACGGATCATTATATGCAGTCTCCCAATCGCAGTCACCCGGCCGGGGGGCCGGAATCGGATAATCATCAACTAACAGCTTTCGTCGCGCGTGCGATGCAGTTTATCGGCTCAAACAACGCTTTGGGCGAGGAATCAGGCGGTTTCGAGCGCGAATTGCAGCTTTGCGAGCCGCGCATAAAGCCCGCCGTTCGCGGAAAGCTGGTCATGCGTGCCCTGCTCGACGATCCGTCCGTCTTCCATCACCACGATGCGGTCGGCAGCCCGCACGGTCGACAGGCGGTGCGCGATGACGAGCGTGGTGCGCTCCGCCATCAGGTGCTCGAGCGCATCCTGCACTAGCCGCTCGCTTTCCGCATCGAGCGCGCTGGTCGCTTCGTCCAGCAGCAGGATCGGTGCATCGCGTAGCAGGGCGCGAGCGATGGCGAGCCGCTGGCGCTGCCCGCCCGATAGCTGCGTGCCGCTCTCGCCAAGATAGGTATCGAGGCCCTTGGGCAGCTTCTCGAGAAACTCCGCCGCATTGGCCGCCCGCGCAGCGGACCAGATCGCCTCATCGCTCGCATCCCAATTGCCATAGCGCAGATTGTCGCGCGCATTTGCGCTGAACAGCACGCCTTCCTGCGGGACGTAGGCCATGCGGCGGCGGATTTCCGCCGGATCCGCGCCGGTCAGCGGCACGCCATCGAGGCGGATGGAGCCGGCCTGCGGATCGTAGAACCGCTCGGCCAGCTGGAAAATGGTCGACTTGCCCGCCCCTGATGGGCCGACGATCGCGACCGTTTCGCCGGGCTCGACTTCGAGGTTGAAGTCGATCAGCGCCGGTGCCTCCAGCCGGGTCGGGTAGCGGAACGTCACATTGCGGAAAGACAGGCTGCCGCGTGGCGGCTCCGGCAGGGTCTGCGGGCGGGCTGGCGGAGTGATGGTCGGCGTTTCCTCGAGCAGTTCGGCCAGGCGGCTCGCCGCTCCGGAACCGCGCAGCAAGTCGCCATAAACTTCGGTGAGTGCGCCGAAGGCACCTGCCACGAGGCCTGCCGTCAGCACGAATGCGGCTATTGTCCCCCCCGATATGGTGCCCTCGCCCACGGCCTCCGCGCCGCGCCAGACCAGCAGCGTGATACCGCCGAACACGCAGAGAATGACCACTGCGGTCATGATCGCGCGGATGATGACGCGCCGCTTGGCGACGATGAAGGTCCGCTCGACGGCGGCCTCGAAGCGCTCGTGCTCGCGATTTTCCTGGTTGAAGCCTTGCACGATCTTCATCGCGGAGAGCACCTCGGTCACCATGGCGCCGATATCGGCCACGCGGTCCTGGCTGGTGCGACTGACCTTGCGCAGACGCCGTCCGAAATAGGTGATCGGGACGACGATTGCCGGGATTACCAAGAACAATCCCATCGTGAGGCTCGGCACGAGCCAGAAGAGATAGGCGGTCCCGCCGATCGCCATCAGCGTGTTGCGCAGCGCCACCGAAATCGTGGTGCCGACCACCGTCTCGATCAGCGCCGTGTCGCTGGTCATCCGGCTGGAAATTTCCTTGGGGCTATTCTCTTCATAGAAGCCCGGGGCCAGTCGCAGCAAGTTGCGCTGCACGCGTAGGCGAATGTCGGCGACGACACGCTCACCCAGCCAGCTGACGAAATAGAACCGCATCGCCGTGCCCACCGCGAGCACGCCGACGATACCGAGCAGGGACTGGAACCAGAAGCGCATTTCGTCCGCATTGCCGCCCTCCGCAAAGCCGCGGTCGATCACCATCTTGAACCCTGCCGGGATGGCCAGGGTCGCGCCGGCGGTGATGAACAATGCGAGGATCGCCAGGGCGACATGGCCGGGGTATCGCTTCGCCGACTGCCAGACCATGCGCAGCGGCTTGAGCGAGCGGGGTTGCTGCTCGTCCCCGCGCCGCGTGCGCTGGAACAACCGCTTTTTCCGCGGTGCAGTATCGGCGGGCCCGTCCATGCGGCTCACGTAAGCGCGGCAGATGCGAAAATCCACAGCGGACGCGGCATTTGGCACATTTCCTTCCCTTGTGCATTGCACAATGGGCGCACAGACGTCAGGATACCCGACTTTCAGGTCGCGGCACGGTAAAAGGCGAACCACCGGCCAGCAGGGGACGAACATGTTATACCACGCCTACGAACTCCAGCGCAGCTGGCTCAATTCCGCCAGTGCCTGGGCTTCGATCGGGGCGGAGATGCTCTCCAACCCGTCGAACCCGATGAACTACGTTGGCCCGATGGGCTATATGGGCCTGGGCTCGACCGCTGCGAGTGCGCTGGAAGTTTTCGCCCATGCCGCCGCGCCTTATGGCAAGCCGGCCTGGGGTATCGAGGCGGTCGAGGTGGACGGCAAGGCCGATCCGGTGATCGAGGCAACCGTCATCAATCGCCCGTTCGGCGACTTGAAGGAATTTTACCGAGAGAGCCTGCCCGATGATGCGCCCCGCCTGCTGGTGGTCGCGCCGATGAGCGGCCATTTCGCCACCCTCCTCCGCGGTACGGTGGAGCGGATGCTGCAGAAATACCGCGTCTTCGTGACCGACTGGGCCGATGCCAAGACGGTCCCGCTGCACGAGGGCGAGTTCGATCTCGACGATTACATCGATTACGTGATCGGCTTCCTCGAGCATATCGGTGAAGGCACCAATGTGATGGCCGTGTGCCAGCCGTCGGTGCCGGTCTTCGCCGCCACTGCGATCATGAACCGCGACAGGCATCCGTGCACGCCGAAGACGCTGACCATGATGGGCGGCCCGATCGATACGCGCTGTTCGCCGACCACGGTCAACGATCTAGCCATGGACCGCCCGATCGAGTGGTTCCGCCACAATGTCATCGCGACCGTACCGATGCAGTATCGCGGCGCGGGGCGGCGGGTCTATCCCGGCTTCATGCAGCTGGCCGGCTTCATGAGCATGAATCTCGGCAATCACCTCATGAGCCATTACGAGATGTTCAAGCACCTCACCGCAGGCGACGAGGAAAGCGCGCAGGCGACGAAGGATTTCTACGACGAATATCGCAGCGTCGCCGACATGACGGCGGAGTTCTATCTCCAGACGGTGGAAGTCGTCTTCCAGGACCATGCCCTGCCCAACGGCACCTTCGCCCATCGCGGCAAGCGCGTCGATCTCGGCGATATCGCCGAGACCGCGATCCTCGCCATCGAGGGCGAGCGCGACGATATTTCGGGGCTAGGCCAGACGCGCGCCGCGCTGGAACTGACGCCGGGTCTCGACGCGTCGAAGAAACGCTACTTCATGGCGGAAGGCGCAGGCCACTACGGCATCTTCAACGGCAGCCGCTGGCGCACGAAAATCGCCCCGGTGGTCGAGGAATTCATCGCCGCGCATGGCTAGGTGGCTCAGGCGACCGGTGGTTCCTTGCGGCGCCCGAACAGCTTGCCGATAATGCGCCGGGCGATGACCAGCAGCCAGATCGTCAGGCCGAGCAGCACGATCGCGATCCCGGCTGCGATCAGCGGAAATTCGTAGGCGAGATAGAGCAGGCCGACTGTCGCCACGTCCTCGGCAGTCGATACGGCGACATTGCTGACCGGTTCGGGGCTCGCATTGACCACGCCGCGCGCGCCCGCTTTCCCCGCATGCGCTGCAAAGCTGGCACCGCCGCCGAGCAGGAAAGCGATCACCTGCACTGCCGGGTCCGACGGATCGACGATGGCCAGTGCGAGCAGCGCCCCGCCGATCGGTCGCACGAAAGTGTGCACTGCATCCCAGATCGAATCGAGCCACATCACCTTGTCGGCGAAGAACTCCGCCACGGCAGCCAGCGCGGCGATGCTCATCACCCACGGGCTGGCGAGCACATCGAGGCTGGCGAGATGCTCGGGCAGGGGCACCACGTCCATCCGCATGGCGAGGCCGGTGGCGAAAATGCAAAGATAGAGCCGCCAGCCGGCTAGCAGGCTGACGCTCCCGGCAATGCCGATGATTTCCATGATGCCCATGGACGCGCAGCATAAGCCTGAATGGCGCGCTTCGTCCAACGACATTCGTCGCCCGACGGACGGTCGATGCGCGGATTGACCGCCGATCCCTCGATCTCGTAACGTTTACAACTGTAAACATATGGGAGAATTGAAATGAGGAAGTTCACGATTTTGGCTGCGACCTGCAGCGCTCTCTTAGAGCTGGCAGCCTGCGGCGGCGCAACCGCAGGCGACAAGGGCGAATGGAAAGCCTCGAGCTACGGCTATGGCGACACCCAGCTTATCGGTTCCGGCGAGCTCATGACCGAGAGCCGCGCGATCGGCAGCTTCGACCGGTTGGCGATCGACGGGCCGGTCGATGTCGTCATCCGCCAGGGTGCGAACCGGTCGCTGGTGATTACCGCCGAGGACAACCTTATCGATCTGGTCCGCGCGCGCAGCGAGGGCGGGACGCTGTCGCTCGATACCACCGGCAGCTTCCGCACCCATATCGGTATCCGCGCGGTGCTTACGGTGCCGAGCCTCGATGCGGTCGCAATCAATGCCAGCGGCGACGTGCGTTTCGACGGGTGGAACGCCCGCGCGATCGACCTTGCGATCGGCGGGTCGGGCGACATCGAGCTGGGCGGCGACGTGAGCAATGTTCGCGCGCTGATCGGCGGCTCCGGCGATATCGACCTTTCCCCCACGCGACTGTCCTACGTCGATGCCGACATCGAAGGCTCGGGCGCGATCCGTATGGGGTCGCTGCGTAAGCTGGATGCGACGATCAACGGCTCTGGCACGATCGAAGCCGGTCAGGTCGGCGAACTCGATGCCGTGCTCAACGGCTCGGGCGAAATCCGCTACCGTTCGGCGGAGCGCATCCTGCGCCAGGAACGCAACGGCTCGGGCCGCATCGGGCGGCGCTGAGGCGGCAGCCCTCACGAAAAAGGGGAGCGGTCGCCCGCTCCCCTCCTAAGTCCAAAACTCGCCGAGCGCCGTCAGAAGATCTCGAACAGACCCGCTGCGCCCATGCCGCCGCCGACGCACATGGTGACCACGCCGTACTTGGCACCGCGACGCTTGCCTTCGAGCAGGACGTGGCCTGTGCAGCGTGCGCCGGTCATGCCGTAGGGGTGGCCGATGGAGATCGAACCGCCGCTGACGTTCAGCTTGTCGTTATCGATGCCGAGCTTGTCGCGGCAGTAGAGCACCTGCACGGCGAAGGCTTCGTTCAGTTCCCAGATGCCGATGTCGTCGACGCTGAGGTCGAAGCGCTTGAGCAGCTTGGGGATCGCGAAGATCGGGCCGATCCCCATCTCATCGGGCTCGGTCCCGGCGACCGCCATGCCGACATAGCGGCCGAGCGGTTCGAGGCCGCGCTGTTCGGCGACCTTGGCTTCCATCAGTACGCTGGCCGAGGACCCGTCCGACAGCTGCGAAGCGTTGCCCGCCGTGATCGTGGTGCCTTCGCCCATCACCGGCTTCAGGCCCTGCAGGCCTTCCAGCGTGGTCGAGGGGCGATTGCCCTCGTCCTTGGCGATGGTGATGTCGACGTCCGAAATCTCGCCGGTTTCCTTGTCCTGCACCTTGTGGGTGGTGCTAACGGGCACGATTTCGTCGTCGAAGCGGCCTTCTTCCTGCGCCTTGGCAGTGCGCTGCTGGCTCTGGAGGGCGTATTCGTCCTGCGCGTCGCGCGAAATGCCATAGCGCTGGGCGACCGTTTCTGCGGTCTGCAGCATCGGCATATAGATCGCGCCGTGCATCGCGATCAGCTCGGGATCGGGCATCACGCGCATTTCCTTGGTCTGGACCAGCGAAATGCTTTCCTGTCCGCCGGCGGCAACCACGTCCATGCGATCGGTGATGATCTGCTTCGCCGCCGTGGCAATGCTCATCAGGCCCGAAGAACACTGGCGGTCGATGGTCATGCCGCTGGTGCCGATCGGGCAGCCGGCACGCAGCGCGACCTGGCGGGCGAGGTTGCCGGCCTGCGTGCCCTGCTGGAGCGCTGCGCCCCACAGCACGTCGTCGACTTCGCCGGCTTCGATACCGGCACGCTCGATCGCGGGCTTCAGGGAGTAGGAGCCGAGCGTCGGGCCCTTGGTGTCGTTGAACCCGCCCTTGTAAGCGCGGCCGATGGCGGTGCGGGCGGTGGAGACGATGACTGCGTCACGCATGGGTATTTCCTTGAATTGCTACTGGGGTCCGATGCCTCTTGGGGAGGAGGGGGAAATCAGACGAAAAGCTGGGTGATCCATTCGGTGATCAGGGCGGGCTTGTCCTCGCCTTCGATCTCCATCGTGATCTCGCTGGTCTGCTGCCACTGGCCGGGGCGCTTCTCGATCATTTCGACCAGCTTCCAGTGGCCGCGAATGCGCTTGCCGCTGCGGACCGGGCTGATGAAGCGCGTCTTGTTGCCGCCGTAGTTCACGCCCATCTTCACCCCGTCGATCTTCGGCATGTCCGAATTCGCGCCGAGATAGGGGATCATCGACAGGGTCAGGAAGCCGTGCGCGATGGTGCCGCCGAAGGGCGTCATCTTGGCCTTTTCCTCATCGATATGAATGAACTGGTGATCGCCGGTCGCATCGGCGAACTGGTTGATGCGTTCCTGGCTCATCTCGACCCATTCGCTGGTGCCGATATTCTCGCCGACTTTCTCTGCCAGTTCCTGCGGGCTCATAGACGCGTCTCCTCTTCGCGAAATCCTGGGGTTTGCGCGACTCTGCAGCCGCGCGTGCGGCGCGACTCATGGCGCATGGACAGGACAGGCGCAACCGCGCCGATGCTGCCCTTACGGCATCGCGGGATTGGCCGAGGCAGCCGCGCGGCGGGCGTCGCGCGCGGCCTTGCGGGCGAGTTCGACCTTCGCCGACTCGCGCTTCTTGCAATAGGTCCACAAGCCGATCTGCAGGCCGACGAGCATCAGGACGAAAGGCTGGAAGGCGATGCCCTGGAAGGTCGCGCCGACAAGGTAGATGATCTGCGCGAACTGCAATGCGCTCGCGAGCGGCGCCTGCCATTGCTCGCCTGGCGCCTTGCGTTCGCGCCAGCGTTTGCGGATCTTTTCCATCTGCCACAGGCCGATGGCATGCAAGGCCAGCCACAGGAACAGGCCCGGCCAACCCTGTTCGCCGAGCATCTCGAAGATCGAACTGTGATAGGCACGCCCGCCGTCGGTGATCTCCTTGTACTCCACCGAGGTCGTAGTGCCGTCGGTCTCGACCACCGGCAGGTTATAAGTGAAGCTGTTGCCGCGATAGGCATCGAAGCCGCCACCCAGCGGCCGCTCAGAAACATAGTCGAGCGTCCAGCCCCAGACCTGCATGCGTGTGGAAGCCGACTGGTCCTGCTGGACCGAGCCCAGAGTCGACATGCGCTCGTAATAGCTCGCCGGGAGGAACGGCAGCGCGGCAAGCCCGAGCACCGCCGCGCCGGAGAGGTAAAGCATGCGCTTCTTCACATCGCGCAGCATAAGCACGCCGAGCACGGCGATGCAGACGAGGCCCGTGCGCGCTTCGGTCCCCACCGGGATCGTCAGACAGGCGAAGATGAGCAGGGCGGCAAAGGTCTTCACGCGCCAGTCGGGCGGATAGATCGTCGAATGCTTCGCCAGCCACAGGACGATCGGGATGATTGCGATCGCCACCGTCGCCAGGGTGGAGCTTTCATACATGTTCGAATTGTCGTTCACGAACAGGTAAAGGTCGCCATAGCCCCCGCCGCCAAGCACGGTCTTCATGCCGGCGGAGATGATGATCGCGCCTGCCGTCAGCACCATGACCAGAGTTGCCACCTCGATCCGCAGCCGCGTGATCAGCGTCACCGGCAGGAAGATGCCGAATACCAGCGCCTTCCACACCCAGTCCCACTTGGCCTGTGCCGAATCCGGGAAATCGGCCCATTGCAATGTCATGAAACACCAGCCGAGCAGCGCCACCAGGATGCCCTGGCGCACAGTGAACTGCGTGTTCGCCTTGGTATCGCCGATCATCCACCCGGCAAAAGCGAGCAGAAAGGCGATCAGCGAAATCGGCAGCGACTGCAGCAACGACCAGCTCATCTTCTGCGGGGCGAGGATATCGATGTAGAGATAGGCGAGCACCCAGATGAAGGGCCGCCGGATCCCCATGGCGAGCATGATCGCCACCGTCAGGAACAACGCGATATCAAGCATCGCCGCCCCGCTTTCCGGTGCGACGCGCTCGGCGTTTGTCGCGCGACGAGGGCGGCGGTGCGGGTACCGTCTCCGGCTCATCCGCCAGCGGATCTTCGCAGTCGAGATCGGGCCGCACCAGCACTCGCAGCAGCGCCAGCATGATCAGCGCATGCGTCAATCCGAGGGCGATATAGTCGATCAAGCTGCGGTCCGTCCTTTGCGCGGCCACTACCAGCTTACGGTTGACGCGCTCTTAAGCCTGTTGTGTCACAAGCCTGTTCAAATGACACGCGTCCTGCACATCCTCGACCATTCGCTGCCGCTGCATTCCGGCTACACCTTCCGCACCCGAGCGATCATGACAGCGCAGGCGGCGGCCGGGCTGGAGGTGCGTGGCATCACCGGGCAGCGACATTTTGCCGAAGGCCCTGCGATGGAGCAGGCGGAGGGCCTGACCTTCCATCGCACCTTTGGTAGCGCTTCCGGCCCTCCCGGCCCTCGAGAGTGGCGCGAGATCGAGGCGCTGCGAGGCGCGATCGAGACGCTCGCCGCCGAGTGGCAGCCGGACATTATCCACGCCCACTCGCCCGCCCTGTGCGGCATGGCGGGATTGCGTGCTGCAAAGCGGCTGGGCCTCCCGTTCGTCTATGAAATCCGCGCTTTCTGGGAGGATGCGGCGGTCGGCAATGGCACGGGCCGTGAAGGATCGCTCAAATACCGGCTGACGCGCTGGCTGGAGAATCGGGTGGTGCGCGGCGCGGACGCGGTCTTCACCATTGCCAAGGGCCTCCGCGACGATCTCGTCGCCCGAGGGCACGACAGCGCGACAATCGGCCTGTCGCCCAATGGCGTGGACCTGACGCTGTTCGGCGAACCGGTCCCGCGCGACGAGACGCTGGCTGGCGAGATCGGCATCGGCAGTGTACCGGTGATCGGCTTCGTCGGCAGCTTCTACGACTATGAAGGGCTCGACGACCTTATCGCCGCCCTCCCCATGCTGCGCGAGCACCATCCGCAGGCCCAATTGCTGCTGGTGGGCGGCGGGCCGATGGAGGGTACTTTGCGGACGCAGGCAGCGGCGTCACCGGCGGCAGACGCGATAGTGTTCACTGGCCGAGTCCCGCATGGCGAGGTCGAGCGCTATTATTCGCTGATCGACATCCTCGCCTATCCGCGCAAGCGTTCGCGACTGACCGAACTGGTCACCCCGCTCAAGCCGCTCGAGGCGATGGCGCAGGGCCGGATCGTGACGGCGAGCGATGTCGGCGGCCATCGCGAGCTGATCGCGGACGGCGAGACCGGCATGCTTTTCCCGCCCGACGACCCCAGCGCACTCGCCAACTCGCTCGCCGGGCTGGTGGAGGCGAAAACCGGCTGGCCTGCCATGCGCGAAGCAGCGCGCAACCATGTGGTCCAGAACCACGACTGGGCGCGGAACGTGGATCGTTATCTCGGCGTTTACCGAAAACTGCTAGACGCGAAGGCCGATCAGGCGAGCCGAAATGCTGGCGCGCACCATGCGAAGGAATAACCACGAGAGATGAGCGGCACCCACACCAGAATGCCGATCAGCAGCCACCCCGCCTTTCCATGGGTGGTGGGGCTTTATTTCGCCGTGTTGCTGGCCGGTGGCCTGTTCGTCATGCCGGATGCAGTCCATGCGAACCTGCGAAGCTGGCTGGGGATCGAAGCGCTGGTAGGCAACGCCCTCGCAGCCAAGCTGGTCCTGAGCGTTCTGTTCGGCATCTTGGGCCTGCTGGTGGGTGTCGCCATCGCGCGGCGCGTTTCGCGAGCGAAGGCGAATAGGATTTCTGACGAAAGCGGCAATGCCGAATTGGCCACGCCAACCATAGATTCCGAGAATAGCACCTACGACGACAGCGAACCGAGCGATGATGCGGTGTGGCTGGCTGACGATGATATCGGCGAAGAGCCAGAAATGGTGCTGCCTGAGGAAACTCCTCGCCGGATGTTCAATCCCCGCGACTATCTGACCGAAGACGGTCTCGAAACCGAAGCCGATATCGAGCGCGACGCCATCGTCACCGCCGAACCGGTCGACGCCGAATTCGAAGAGGTGGAGGTCGCCGCAGAGTTCGGCCACCTCGAACCCGACGATGAGGATCGAAATGCCGAACCCGACACTGCGGACGAGTGGTTCGACGTCGGGTCCGAGCACGGCTCGGAAGAGCTTGAAGAGCCGACAGTAACTACCGCCGATATGCTCGAGGCGGCCGAGCAGGAAACCCAGCCCGTCCCGCCGCGCAGCGAAGCGATGGGCGACCTGTCGCTGAGCGAATTGACCGAACGGCTCGAACGGGCCCTCGCCGCGCAGCGCAAGGCAGAGGTCGGGGACCCACAACCGATTGCTCCCGATGCCGACCCTGTGATCGCCTTCCTGCGCCGCGAAGCCGACCGCACCGCCCCTGTGGGATCGGGTCCGAGCGAGGACGACGAGGACGCGCAGGCCAGCATTAGAAGCGCGCTCGAGCGCCTGTCGCAGGTCGGTAAGCGGTCCTGAACCGGCCACTGCGACCCTTCGTCGCTAAAAATTTCCCATCGACCGTGGCGTAAGTTTAGCGCCAATCCGTGCGGAAATCTTCGCGCGGGTGAAATATTGCTTCTCTCTTCGCAGTTGCAAAATAGCGAGCGCCCCGCCATGACGAGGCTTCGCGCAATTTTGCGGTGCCGACAGGGCACCTGGAAACCTGTCCCCGGTTCGCTTCGTTGAGGAAGCGGACGGGCGGGCACGGAGGAGGACGCTTCGCTTATGGGCAGCCAGCCGCCCCTCGATCATGGTGGTCTTTACGATCCCCGCAACGAACACGATGCCTGCGGCGTCGGCATGGTCGCGCATATCAAGGGCGCGAAAAGCCACGGCATCGTCACCCAGGCGCTCGAAATCCTCGCCAATCTCGACCACCGCGGCGCGGTCGGTGCGGACCCGCTGCTGGGCGATGGTGCGGGCATCCTGCTGCAAATCCCCGATCCCCTGTTGCGCAAATGGGCGGAGGCGAGAAATTACGACCTCCCCGCGCCGAGGGACTATGCGGTCGCCATGTGCTTCCTGCCGCAAGCCGACGAAGCGCGCGAGTTCGTCGAGCGCCAGCTGGAGCGATTCGCCGAGAAGGAAGGCCAGCGCGTCATCGGCTGGCGCGACGTTCCGGTTACGCTGGACGGGTTGGGCAAGGCGGTGGTCGATTCCATGCCTGTCATCCGCCAATGCGTGATCGCGCGCGGCACCAACTGCACCGACCAGGATGCCTTCGAGCGCAAGCTGGTCGTGATCCGCAAGCAGACGCTCAACCCGCTCGCGGCGCTGGAGCAGAAGCACGGCATCCCGACCCTCTCGACTGCCTATATCCCGAGCTTCTCCAGCCGGACCGTCGTCTACAAGGGCCTGCTGCTCGCCAATCAGGTCGGCAGTTTCTACGACGATCTGCGCGATGCCGACTGCGTGTCCGCATTGGGCCTTGTCCACCAGCGCTTCAGCACCAACACCTTCCCCAGCTGGCGGCTGGCGCACCCCTATCGCTTCATGGCGCATAATGGCGAGATCAACACGGTTCGCGGCAATGTGAACTGGATGGAAGCGCGGCGCAGGACAATGGAAAGCGACCTGCTGGGCGCGGACCTCGACAAGATGTGGCCGCTGATCCCGCACGGCCAGTCCGACACGGCCTGCCTCGACAATGCGCTCGAGCTGCTGATTACCGGCGGCTACAGCCTCGCGCATTCGATGATGATGCTGATGCCGGAAGCGTGGGCGAAGAACACGCTCATGGATCCGGCGCGCCGCGCTTTCTACGAATATCACGCCGCGCTGATGGAGCCTTGGGACGGCCCGGCAGCGGTATGCTTCACCGACGGTCGCCAGATCGGCGCGTGTCTCGACCGCAACGGCCTGCGCCCGGCGCGCTGGTGCACGACGAAGGACGACCTCGTCGTCCTCGCCTCGGAAAGCGGCGTGCTGCCGTTCAAGGACGAGGACATCACGCGCAAGTGGCGTCTCCAGCCCGGCAAGATGCTGCTGATCGACCTCGAAGAAGGTCGCATCGTCGAGGACGAGGAGGTCAAGGCAGACCTCGCTGCGGCGGAGCCTTACGAGGCGTGGCTGAAGAAGGCGCAGTACAAGCTCGCCGATCTCGACCATATCGATGCGGAGCTGTCGGACTTCCCCGCGGCCGAAGGCTTTCTGTCGCCCGGCGATCTGCTCACCCGCCAGCAGGCGTTCGGCTATACGCAGGAGGACATCTCCCGCTTCCTCGAGCCGATGGCGCGCGGCAGCGAGGACCCGATCGGGTCGATGGGCACCGATACGCCGATCGCCGTGCTGTCCGACCGCAGCCGACCGCTCTACGACTACTTCAAGCAAAACTTCGCGCAGGTGACCAATCCGCCGATCGATCCGATCCGCGAGGAGCTGGTGATGAGCCTGCTCTCCATGATCGGTCCGCGGCCGAACCTGCTGGGCCGCGATGGGGGTACGCACAAGCGCTTGGAAGTAAGCCAGCCGATCCTCACGAACGAGGACCTTGCCAAGATCCGCTCGGTCGAAGCCGCGCTCGACGGTGCGTTCCGCACCGCCACGATCGACATCACCTGGGATGCGAGCAGCGGGGCCGATGGCCTCGCCATGGCGCTGAAGGAAATGTGCTGGGCCGCGACCGAGGCGGTGCTTGGCGATGCCAACATCCTGATCCTGTCCGACCGTGGGCAGGGGCCTGACCGGATCGCCATGCCCGCCCTGCTGGCGACCGCCGCCGTGCACCACCAGCTCGTTCGCCAGGGCCTGCGGATGCAGACCGGCCTCGTCATCGAGACCGGGGAGGCGCGCGAGGTGCACCACTTCTGCGCGCTGGCAGGCTATGGCGCGGAAGGCATCAACCCCTACGTCGCCTTCGAGACGCTGGAGCACCTGCGCGCGGATCGCTTCCCCGACCTCGAACCGGGTGATGTCGCGAAGAACTACGTCAAGGCCATCGGCAAAGGCATTCTCAAGGTCATGTCCAAGATGGGCATCTCGACCTACCAGTCCTATTGCGGCGCGCAGATCTTCGACGCGGTCGGACTCAATTCCGACTTCATCGACACCTATTTCACCGGCACCGCGACCACGATCGAGGGTATCGGCCTCAAGGAAGTGGCGGAAGAAGCGGTGATGCGCCACGCGCAGGCCTATGGCGACAGTCCGCTCTACAAGGGCATGCTCGATGTCGGCGGCATCTACCAATACCGCATCCGCGGCGAGGCGCACGCCTGGACGCCGCAATCGGTCGCACAGCTGCAGCATGCGGTGCGTGGCAAGGATGCGAAGAATTACGAGGAATTCGCCCGCTCGGTAAACGAGCAGAGCGAACGCCTGCTGACCATCCGCGGGCTGATGGAGCTGACCCCGGCAGAGCAGCCGCTCGACATCGACGAGGTCGAACCGGCAGTCGAGATCGTGAAGCGTTTCAGCACGGGCGCAATGAGCTTCGGCTCGATCAGCCACGAGGCGCACTCGACGCTGGCCATCGCCATGAACCGCATCGGCGGGCGCTCGAACACCGGCGAAGGCGGGGAAGAGCCGGAGCGTTTCGTACCGCTCGACAATGGCGATTCGATGCGCAGCCGGATCAAGCAGGTCGCCAGTGGCCGGTTCGGCGTGACGACGGAATATCTCGTCAATTCGGACGATATCCAGATCAAGATGGCGCAGGGGGCCAAGCCCGGCGAAGGCGGCCAGCTGCCCGGTCACAAGGTCGACAAGCGCATCGGCAAGGTGCGGCACTCGACCCCAGGGGTGGGCCTGATTTCGCCCCCGCCGCACCATGATATCTACTCGATCGAGGATCTGGCGCAGCTGATCCACGACCTCAAGAATGTGCAACCGAAGAGCCGTATCTCGGTAAAGCTGGTTTCCGAGGTCGGCGTAGGCACGGTCGCGGCGGGCGTCTCCAAGTCCAAAGCGGACCATATCACGATCTCGGGCTACGAAGGCGGCACCGGCGCGAGCCCGCTGACCAGCCTGACGCATGCCGGGTCCCCGTGGGAAATCGGCCTTGCCGAAACGCAGCAGACACTGCTGCTCAATGATCTGCGCAGCCGCATCGCGGTGCAGGTCGACGGCGGGCTGCGCACGGGCCGCGATGTTGCCATCGGCGCGCTGCTGGGCGCGGACGAGTTCGGTTTCGCCACTGCCCCGCTGATCGCGGCGGGCTGCATCATGATGCGCAAGTGCCATCTCAACACCTGCCCGGTCGGCGTCGCGACGCAGGACCCGGTGCTGCGCAAGCGCTTCGTCGGCACGCCCGAGCACGTCATCAACTACTTCTTCTTCGTAGCGGAAGAGCTGCGCCAGATCATGGCGACCATGGGCTTCCGCACGGTCGAGGAAATGATCGGCCGGGTCGAGCGGATCGACATGCGCCGGGTGGAGCGTCACTGGAAAGCGCATGGGGTGGACCTCAAGCGCATTCTCCATGCCGTGCCGCTGGAGGAGGGCCGCAAGCCCTATCACACCGAAACCCAGGACCATGGACTCGCAGCGGCGATGGATGTCGAGCTGATCGAAGCCTGCAAGCCCGCCATCGAGAGCGGGCAGGCGGTCCAGCTGACGCGCAGCATCCGCAATGTGAACCGCACCGTCGGTGCAATGCTGTCGGGCCGGATTGCCGAAGCGCATGGTCATTCCGGCCTGGCACCTGAAACGATCCGCATCGATTTCACCGGGGTCGCGGGCCAGAGCTTCGGCGCATGGCTCGCCCACGGCGTCACGCTCAGCCTGACCGGCGATGCCAACGACTATGTCGGCAAGGGCTTGTCGGGCGGCCGCATCGTGGTGCGCCAGCCGGAGGAAGCTCCACGCAAACCGGGCAACAACATCATCGTCGGCAATACCGTCCTCTACGGTGCGATCGCGGGCGAGGCCTATTTCGAAGGCGTCGCAGGCGAACGCTTCGGGGTGCGTAATTCGGGCGCGGTCGCAGTGGTCGAAGGCACCGGCGATCACGGCTGCGAATACATGACCGGCGGGGTGGTCTGCGTGCTCGGCAGCACGGGCCGTAACTTCGCCGCCGGCATGAGTGGCGGCATTGCCTATGTGTACGATCCGGACGGCAATTTCGAAAAGCTGCTAAACCACTCCCAGGTCGATTTGCTCGACGTCACGCCCGGCGATGGGGAAGGCGCGGAGAAGAGCTGGGGCGAACCCCAGCAACGCGGCCGATCGGTCGACGATGCAGGCATGGGCGACCCGCTCTATCACGATGCCGCGCGGCTCAAGATACTCGTCGAGCGGCACCAGCTGCACACCGGCTCGGCCAAGGCGAAGGCGTTGCTCGACAACTGGGCCGAGGAACTCAAGCATTTCCGCAAGGTCATGCCGCGCGACTACGCCAAGGCGCTCAAAGCTCTCGAAGACGAACGCGAGAATGCAGCGATGGAGGCTGCCGAATAATGGGCAAGGAAACCGGCTTTCTCGAATACGAGCGCGAGGATCGCACCTATCGCGATCCAGAAGAACGCCTGAACCATTACAAGGAATTTGTCGTTCCGCTGTCGGAGGACCAGCTCCGCAAGCAGGCCGCGCGCTGCATGAATTGCGGCATTCCTTACTGCCACAACGGCTGTCCGGTGAACAATATCATCCCGGACTGGAACCACCTCGTCTACGAGGACGACTGGAAGGACGCGCTCGAGGTCCTGCACTCGACCAACAACTTCCCGGAGTTCACCGGCCGCGTCTGCCCCGCCCCGTGCGAGGCGGCCTGTACGCTGAACCTCATCGACAGCCCGGTCACCATCAAGTCGATCGAATGCGCGATCATCGATCGCGGCTTCCAGGAAGGCTGGGTCAAGCCGCAGCTGCCGGAGAAGCGGACTGGAAAGTCGGTTGCCGTGATTGGAAGCGGTCCCGCCGGCCTCGCCTGCGCGCAGCAGCTGGCGCGTGCCGGCCACGCCGTCACCGTATTCGAAAAGAGCGATCGCATCGGCGGGCTGCTGCGCTACGGCATTCCCGACTTCAAGATGGAGAAGCACCTCATCAATCGCCGCGCGGTGCAGATGGAAGCCGAAGGCGTCCAGTTCCGCACCAGCAGCGAGGTGGGTGTCGAAGTCAGCTTCCAGGCGCTGCAGGAAAATTTCGACGCAGTCGTCTTGGCGGGTGGCGCGGAAGAGGCCCGCATGCTCGACATTCCGGGCTCCGAGCTCAACGGCGTGCGCCTGGCGATGGAATTCTTGACCCAGCAGAACAAGCGCAATGCGGGCGACGACGAAGTGCGCGCCGCGCCGCGCGGTTCGCTCACTGCAACCGGCAAGCATGTGATCGTGATCGGCGGCGGCGACACCGGCAGCGACTGCGTCGGCACCAGCAACCGCCAGGGCGCGGCCAGCGTCACGCAGCTGGAAATCATGCCCAAGCCGCCTGAAAGCGAAGACAAGGCGCTGACCTGGCCCGACTGGCCGGTGAAGCTGCGCACCTCGTCGAGCCACGAAGAAGGCGTCGACCGCGACTGGGCCGTGCTGACCAAGCGCGTGGTTGAGGAAAACGGCGATGTCGCCGGGCTGGAATGCGTTCGCGTCGAGTGGAAAGACGGCAAGATGCAGGAGATCGAGGGAAGCGAATTCACGCTGAAGGCCGACCTCATCCTGCTGGCGATGGGATTCACCGGGCCTAAGCGGCGCGGGTTGCTCGACCGGGCAGGCGTCGATCTAGACGGGCGCGGCAATGTGGCGGCGGATACCGAGTGGTACCTTACAAGCGAGCCGAACGTGTTTGCCTGCGGCGACATGCGGCGCGGACAGAGTCTGGTCGTCTGGGCGATCCGCGAGGGACGACAGGCTGCGCACGCGGTCGACAAGGCGCTGATGGGCGAGACCCAGCTACCGCGCTAGGCGGGTGGCCGACATCCTTATCACCGGCTGTTCGGGCGGCGGCAAGTCGACGCTGCTCGATGAACTGGACCGTCGCGGCTACACTGTCGTACACGAACCCGGCCGTCGGCTGATCGGGGCGGGCATCACACCATGGGGCGATTTGCGCGGTTTTCTCACTGCCGCCGCCGACATGGCCCGCGCCGATCTCGGCTGGCACGAGCATGTGGCGCGCCCAGTATTCTACGATCGCGGCCTGATCGACGCGCTTGCCGGACTGGAGCGGGACGGAGGGCCGACAGTCTCGGAGGCGCTAGGGGCGGATCGTCCCTATGCATGTGGGGTGTTTCTCGCACCGCCATGGCCCCAAATCTATGCGCAGGACTCGATGCGGCGGCACGATTTCGAAGCCGCCGTCGTCGAATATGAGCATCTGGCATTGCTGCTTCCGGCACTCGGTTACGAGCCCGTCGAGCTACCACTCGTCAGCGTCGGCGAGCGCGCCGATTTCGTGCTGGCAAATCTACCTGCATAGCTGAGGTACACGCTCGGCCAGCGCGGCAAGAAAGGCGGCGCTCTCATCGATTCGCAAGGAGATACGGCGGACCCGCTGCTCGGCGCCAAATAGCGGGCGCACTGTCAGTTCGCGATCCAACTCCAGCATCGCATTGGGCCAGGAAAGCACCGCATGGTTGAGCGTGTCGGCCGCCTTCACCTGTTCGGCACCGAAGCTGGGCACGATGGCCGCAATCGCATCGTAGGGCACCAACAGGTCCACCATCACGCCGCTGCGTACGCGCAGGCCCTGCTCGGTCACCAGCACCGGGTGGATGCGAAAGCCTTGCGCCAGGCCGACGATCCACAAACTGCCGGCGATGCCGAGTCCGAACCAGATCCACGCGACGGTCGCATTCCACTGTATGAGGAGGAAATGTATCACCGCCAGCTCGATCGCTTGTAGCGCGAGGAAAACATAGATCATCGGCAGCAAGAAGCGGTGATAGGCGAAACCTTGCGCACCTGCCGGAATGTCCTGTTCGCGTCGCCAGCCCCAAAGCGCGAGCCGCATGATGCGCGATTCGGCGCTCATGAAGCGGACGAGCTTGGGCGGCAGGACAATCGCGGCGGCATCCTCGATCGAGGCACCGCCAGCCAGCGCGCGGACGACCAGCGCGCCGCTCCACGCCACGAACAGCGCCAGTGTCAACGCGGCAGCAGCGAGTAGCGGAGGCATGGCGTAAATCGCCTCTCGCACCGGCGCGGCAGCACCGATCAGCACGATCACGCTCGCCGCCGCGCCCGCGCCCAGCATCGCGCGCAGGCCGGCCTTGCGGTCCTCGGCCTTAGCAATGGTTGCCAGCAGCAGGCTGTCGGCGACGATCCACGCGAACAACAGCGCGGCGACTACGGCATTGGCCGCCGCCCAGTCGGTAAAGGTCATCGCGCGCGCGAGCGCTATGGCAAGCAAGGGGAGGAGGACCGGCGCGAGGCGGATCAGGCGGGCGGGGAGCTGCCGTTCCATGTCGCTTGCCTACACGTTTCCCCATGTCAGGCGAAACGCTTACCCGGCACCGCCTGTTGCGTGCGGCGCATCACCCTTGCGTGCGGCCCCGCGCCTGCACTGCCGCCCGGCGCGCCTCTACCTCCTCCGCGCTGACCGCGCTGTTCTTTGCAGAAGAAAGCTTGTGCTCGATCGCAAGCCCCTCGCCGAAGCTCGCCGCATAGCCTTCGTCGATCAGCGCCTTGTATTGCGTGAGGAAAGCCGGGTCGATGCTCGCCATGTCGGCGGCGATGCGGCGTGCCTCGGGCAGCAGCTCGTCGGGCGCGACCACGCGGTTGACGAGCCCCCAGCGCTCGGCCGTTTCGGCGTCGAGGAAATTGCCGGTAAAGCTCAATTCCTTCGCGCGGCTGATGCCGATCATGCGGCTGAGCTTTTGCGACAAGCCCCAGCCCGGCACGATCCCGACCCGCGCATGGGTATCGGCGAACCGCGCGTTAGTGCTGGCGATCAGCACGTCGCAGGCGAGCGCGACCTCGAAGCCGCCGGTAATCGCCACGCCATTGATGGCCCCGATCACCGGCTTGCGGCAGACCTCGATCGCCTTGACCGGGTTTTCGTCCGCGCCCTCGGCATTGGCAGCGCCCAGCGCGCCCGCTTCGCTGCCGAGTTCCTTGAGGTCGAGGCCTGCGGTAAAGGCGCGCTCCCCCGCACCGGTCAGGATTACCGCGCACACTTCGTCATCGGCGTCGAGACCGGTCATCACCTCGTAGAGCCGGTGGCGCAGCGCCTTCGACAGCGCATTCATCGCTTCTGGACGGTTGAGAGTGACGGTCGCGACACCGTCGGCGATTTCGGTGAGGATGAGATCGGTCATGCCGTGCAGCCTAGCGGATAGGTTGCAGCTTGCAATCGGCCCGTCACTCGCGTTGAGTGTGCGCGAGAGAAACGAGAGGAGACGCGCAGATGGCATTCCAACCCTTCGACCTCACCGGCAAGGTGGCCGTGGTGACCGGCGGCAATGGCGGCATCGGCCTTGGTATGGCCGAAGGGCTCGCCGCGGCCGGGGCGGATGTCGCCATCTGGGGCCGCAACGAATCAAAGAACGCCTCCGCTCTTGAGCGGCTCAAAGCGCATGGCACGCGCGTCGAGGCGCTGGAGGTCGACGTGTCCGACGAGCAGGCGGTGGTCGATGCCATGGCGGAAAGCCTTTCGCGCCTTGGCCGGATCGACACCTGCATCGCCAATGCCGGGGTGGGCGGCGGTGCCCCGCTCACCGAGCAGACCACCGAGCAGTGGCGCAAGGTCACCACGATAAATCTGGACGCCGTTTTCTGGACCTTCCGCGAAGCCTCGAAGCACATGGTCGAACGCGCGGAGAACGGCGAGAAGGGCGGTTCGCTGTTGGTCACCTCCAGCGTGTCGGCCATTCACGGCGCGCCGCAGAACCAGGCCTATGCCGCGACCAAGGCCGGGGTGCTGGCGATGGTGCGCGGTACGGCCGTAGAGCTCGCCCGCCACGGCATTCGCGCCAACGCAGTCCTGCCCGGCTGGATCGCCACTGAAATGACCGAGCGCCTGCAAAACTGGGACGCCTTCAACGAAAAGGCCATTGGCCGCGTCCCCATGCGCCGTTGGGGCGAAGGCGAGGATTTCGCCGGCATCGCCGTCTATTTCGCGTCAGATGCCAGCAGGTTCCACACCGGCGATTCGGTGGTAATCGACGGGGGCTATTCGATTTTCTAAACGGCCTGCCGAAAGCTACAGCCGCCAGTCGATAGCGCCGCGATCTCGGCTTTCGAGAAACGCATTGGTCCGGCTGAAGGGCTTCGACCCGAAGAAGCCGCGATAGGCGGAGAGCGGGCTGGGGTGCGGGCTCTCGATCACGAGGTGCATCCCATCGCGCAGGCCGGGGATGTGTTTGGCCTTGGCCTGCGCATGGCTGCCCCAGAGGACGAAGACGCTCGGAGTCTGACGCGCCGCGACTGCTGACACGCAGGCATCGGTGATGGCGTCCCACCCGCGCCCGGCATGGCTGCCCGCCTGACCCGCCTCGACCGTCAGCGTATTGTTGAGCAGCAGCACGCCTTGCCGTGCCCAGGCCGAGAGATCGCCATGCGTGGGCCGCGCAATGCCGAGATCGCTTTCCAGCTCCTTGTAGATATTCACGAGGCTCGGCGGCAGTTTCACGCCTTCCGGCACGGCGAAACACAGGCCCATCGCCTGCCCCGGACCGTGGTAAGGGTCTTGCCCGAGAATGACCACCTTCACCGCATCGAGCGGAGTGAGCTCCAGCGCCCTGAGACGACAACCGCGTGCGGGGTAGATCGTCTTGCCAGCGTCCTCCTCGGCGCGCAGCCACCCCCCAAGTCGTCGCGCTTCCTCGCTATCGAGGACCGGCTCGAGCGCCGGTTTCCAGCTGTCGGGAATGGTTTCTGCCAAGGCCATCGTCCTGCGGGATCGAGCGAAGCGGCGAGACGTGGACGTTGCCGCCCCGCCACTTCGCTCTCAACCGAAAGGGATAGAGACAGGCGCACCGATGAACCAGCACCCCTTCCCAGCAATCCCCAATCGGCCTAAGGCTCCGGCCCATGGCAGTGCATTTCCACGAAGAAGACCTCCCCGCAGGCGTGCTCGCCGATGGCCCGGTAGCCGTCGATACCGAAACGATGGGCCTGATTACCAAGCGCGACCGGCTGTGCCTGGTGCAGATCAGCGATGGCCAGGGCGACGAGCATCTCGTCCGCTTCGGGCCGGAGAGCAATTACGATGCGCCCAATCTCAAGGCGGTGCTGGGCGACCAGAACCGGCTCAAGCTCTACCATTTCGCGCGCTTCGACCTCGCGGCGATCGAGCATTACCTCGGCGTGATGGCCGCGCCCTGCTATTGCACCAAGATCGCCAGCAAGCTGGTGCGTACCTATACCGACCGGCACGGGCTCAAGAACCTGGTCGACGAATTGCTAGGCGAGAGCATGTCGAAGGTGCAGCAAAGCTCCGACTGGGGCGGGCCGGACATCAACGAGGCACAGCGCGAATATGCGGCGAGCGACGTCCGATTCCTCCACCGCATGCGCGAGGAACTGAACCGGCGCCTGGAGCGCGAAGGGCGGATGGACATGGCGCAGGCCTGTTTCGATTTCCTGCCCACCCGCGCCCGCCTCGACATCGCCGGCTGGGCCGATCACGACATCTTCAGCCACGCGTAAGGAGCGAGAGGGCAAGCCCGCGCCATGGTGTTCCGGCAACGCAGGATCGAAACGGACGATGCGAAGGCGCTGCGGGGCCGGCGGCAGGACTGGGCCGAGCCCGGCGGGTCGCACGACAAGCTCGTGGGTTTCCTGGCCAAGGCACTGCCGATGGCGGTGGGCGTGCTCGCGGCCTTCATGGTCATCACGCCGCTGAGCCCGCGCGGCGAGATCAGCTTCCTGCTCGACCGGGACAAGGTCGCGGTGATCGACGAGCGCTTGCGGGTCGATAATGCACTCTATCGCGGCGAGGACAATGACGGACGACCGTTCTCGCTTACCGCGGGCGAGGCAGTGCAGCGGTCGAGCGCGGAGGGCATCGTGCGAATGAATGATCTGGTCGCCCGGTTGCTGCTGAACGACGGGCCCGCGCGCGTCTCTGCCAATGGCGGGCAATATGAACTCGACGATCAGATCGTGTCGGTGAACGGGCCGCTGCTGATGGTGGCTGCCGATGGCTATCGCATGGTGGCGCGCGGCGTTTCGGTGAACCTTGCGGAGAAGACCGTGACCGGCGAAGGCGGTGTCGAGGGAGCCATTCCTGCAGGGACCTTCAGCGGCAATCGCCTCGATGCAGATCTCGAAGCGCGTACCATTTCCCTGTCCGGCAATGCGCGCTTGCGCATGGTGCCCGGAGAGCTGAGAATGCCGAATTGAGGATACCTGAGATGACCAAGCTCGTTCCCACCATGGCCCGCTGGGGCATCGCCGGTTTTGTGGCCACGCTTGCTGCCGTCGGCGGGATGCAATTGCAGGCGCAGGCGATCGCTGGGCACAATTCCAACGCGCCCGTTTCCTATGCCGCCGACCGGATCGAGTTGCAGGACCGGCAGAACCGCGTGGTGCTGTCGGGTAACGTCCGCATCACGCAGGCCGGACTGACGCTCAACGCCGGTCGCACCATCGTCAATTATTCGGACGCGGGCAGCCTCCAGATCCAGCGTATCATGGCCACCGGCGGCGTCGATGTGCAGCGCGGCAACGAGCGGGCACGCGGCGACACGGCGGTCTACGACTTCAACCGGCGGATCATCACCATGGCCGGCAACGTCCGCCTCAATCGCGGCGGCGACACGCTGAACGGCGGACGACTGGTGATCGATCTTGCGAGCGGCGTCTCCAGCGTGGACGGCAGCGCGAGCGGCTCGTCTTCGGTCACCGGGCAAAGCTCGACCACATCGGGCGGCCGCGTGACCGGGACCTTCTCCGTCCCCGAAAACTGAGGGGCGGCCCATGAAGGGGCTGCCGATCGATCTCCTGCTGACCGAGCTGGTCGGAAGCCGACCGCTCGACGATGAACGCTGGCGCGACCTGTTGGCGACCGACTGGGAAGCGCTCGACCGCTTGGCGGACGACCATCGCTGCCGCCCGGCGCTCCACCGGCTGCGCGGCGGGGAGCAGATAATCCCGCAAAGCATTCGCGCGGGATGGGTCGAAAGCTTCCGCGCCTCGACGCTGGCAGCGCTTGCCAAGCGTGCAGAACTGGTCCGCATTGCACGCGATCTGGCTGAGGCGAGGATCCCCATGGCCGCGCTGAAGGGGGCTTGGCTGGCTTGGGAGGTCTATCCCGAACCCGGACTGCGGCCCTTGCGCGATCTCGACATTCTCGTCCCTCCGGACCGCGCGCTGGAGGCCCGTACCCGGCTGCTCGACCTCGGCTATAAGCAATGCGAGGAGACCGCGCTGCCGCTGGAGGAATGGGCGGCGCGCTACAAGCACTTGCCCGCGGTAATTTCACCCGAGGGACATGTGGTCGAAATCCACACGCGGCTGTGGGACGACGACGGGCGCATGCCACCGCAACCCATCGGCCTGCTCGAGCGGCGTATCGAGAGCGCAGCCATGCCGGGTCTGTTCGTGCTCTCCCCAATAGACAATGTGATGCATCTGGCGGTCCATGCCGCATTCCACCGCTTCGACGGCGGCCCCCTGATGCTGCTGGATTTCGCGATGCTGGCCGAGAAGGCCAACGCGCTGGACCTGCCCGCCCTGTGGGATCGCGCCGCTCGCGAGGGTTGGGACCGCCATGCGGCGCTTTGCGTCCACGCCGCCGATCGGTGGACGCAGTCCGGAACGGCGGAGGCACTCGCATGTCCCGTCACGGTGCCGGAGGAGATGCTATCCGACGTGCCGACCTTGATCGGAAAACCGCTCGACGCTCGCGAGAGCGACATTGCTGCAGCCAAGCTGACCCGCAGGGACATCGGCGTCGGCAAGAAACTGCGCCGCGTTCTGGCTCGGCGCGAGCGTTACGACAGCCTGTCGGAGTACGGCCGCTGGGTCGGGGGCGAAGTCCGCAACACCTTCGCCAAGCGCGCAACACCCGGCGATCGCATGCGACACGATGCCATCGCCCGGCTCGACGACTGGCTCCGCGCCTAGCGCCGTCCCGCGCCGGCCAGCTGGGCGATACTGGTAAGACCCTGCGCCAGCAGCAACTCGGCAGCCTGGCTGTTGGTCAGCAAATCGCGATGCATCTTGGTGAGGCCGTGGGTCAGTCGGTCGAGCCGCCCCTTGCCGCGCCAGCGCGAAACCTGCTGGCCGATCTCTCGGTCCTCCTTCCAGAAGATACCCAGCCGCGCCTTCTCGCCCTTGTCGAGATCGCCATAGCCGCGCGCGCCCAGCGCTGCCGCGATCCGCGCCAGCTGCGCCGCGCGCCGCTCGAACGCCAGCAGCACCCCCACAGGGTTGAGGCCAAGCTGCTTCATCCGCGCAATCTCCGGGGCGACCTTGGCGCTCTGTCCGCCCATCACCGCGTTGACGAGCGGCATGAAGCCGTCCTCCTCGCTAACCGCGCCGACCGCGTCGAGGTCTTCGGCGGTCGCGGGTTTCGGGCTCTGCGGGCTGGCGTCGAGATAGGTGGCGAGCTTGGTGACTTCGCTCTGCGCCAGCCGCACATCGAGATTGGCCCCGCGCGCCACGCGCTCCGCCAGGTCGCCGCCAAGCCGCACGCCCGCCGCATCGCCCATCGCGCGAACGCTCTGCGAAACCGAGCGCAAATCGGGAGGATAGAACAGCGCCACGATCGCATCCCTGCGCTTTTCCAGCAGCTTGGCGGTGCGCGACTTGTCGGTGGCGGAGGTGGCGACGACAATGACCGGGCACGCCTCGCCTGCGCCCATGTCGCCGGTTTCGAGCAGCGTTTTCAAAGCATCATGCGCCTCGTCGCCGCTGGCCCTGACCCAGATGTGGCGCTTGTCGCCGAATAGCGAGGTAGAGCGTGCTTCATCGCCCAACCGCGCAGGATCACCGCGCAGGTCGGCGCCGCTCATTTCAACCCGCTCGCCCGGTTCGGGTAGCCAGCTGGCAAGGTCGCTGGCCGCCGCGCTCGCCCCGGCCTCGTCCTGGCCGCAGAAAAAGAACACGCCGCAGTCCTGCGCCGCATTGCGGCCTTTGGCGGCGAAGTCCTTGCTGGTGAGCTTCACGATTCCCCGCGCAGCGTCAGCGCCACGCGCGTCACGATCCGCTGCGCCACATCCTCGGCCAGATTTTCGAGCGCGGTCTGCTCGGCGGCGATGGTGGCATATTCGCTGGAGACGACGTCGATCCCCGCATCCGATCCTGCGGTCGCGTCGAGCACGATCTCGCCGGTTGCAAGATCGATCAGCTGGTAGCGCGCACGCAGCGTGCGGCGCTCACGGCTGACGGTGTCGTCGCGCAGGATGGCGAGGCCTTCGAGCTGGTCGTCGAGCCGCACGTCGAGGCGATATTGCGGGCTGGCTGCGCCTGCCGCGCCAAGCCGGTCGTTGAGCGCATTGCGGACCAGCCAGCCGGCCTGCCCCTCGATCGGCGCGACATCGACCGCAGCAAGTCCGCGCGCCACCGCGCCATCGCCGCCGCCCGCATACATGGGCGAGAGGCCGCAAGCGGTCAGGAGCAGGGCAGAAAGGGAGGCGAGAAGCGCGCGCATCACGTGACGATATTCACCAATCTGTCGGGCACGACAATGACCTTGCGGATTTCGGCCCCGTCGATCGAACGCTGCACCTTTTCAGATGCCAGCGCCATCGCTTCGAGATCCTCCTTCGCCGCGCCTTTCGGAGCGGTGAGCGTATCGCGCAGCTTGCCCTTGTGCTGGATCGCAATGGTGACCTCGTCCTCGATTAGCAGCGCCGGATCGACTTCGGGCCAGGGCGCGTCGGCGACGAGGCCGTCCATACCCATGCCCGCCCAGGCTTCCTCGGCAAGGTGCGGCATCATCGGCGCGACCAGCTGGACCAGCGTGCGGATCGCAGCGGAGCGACTGGCAGATGGTGCGGCCTTCTCGACCGTGCCGGTAAGTTCATAAATGCGCGCGACCGCCTTGTTGAACCCCAGCGCCTCGATGTCGTCCGCGACGGCAGCCACAGTCTGGTGCGTCTTGCGGTCGAGCGCCTTGTCCTCGCCCTGCGCGCCGGCGTCATGCGCCGCGAACAGCCGCCACAGGCGGTGCACGAAGCGGCTGCAACCCTCGATCCCCGCTTCCGACCAAGGCAGGTCGCGCTCGGGCGGGCTGTCGGAGAGCATGAACCAGCGCACTGCGTCTGCGCCGTAGCTGTCGATGATGGTGTCGGGGTCGACGACGTTCTTCTTCGACTTCGACATCTTGATGACGCGGCCGATCTCGACCGGCAGGCCGCTCGATTTTTCGAACACCTTTCCGTCACGGCGCTCCACCTCTTCAGGAGAAACATAGTAGCTGCGAGGCGCGATCGTCTGACCTTCGTCGTCCGGGATAAACACTCGGTAGGTCTCGTGCGTGACCATGCCTTGCGTGAACAGCGAGGCGAATGGCTCCTTCACTTCGATCTGCCCCATATGGGCGAGCGCGCGGGTCCAGAAGCGGGCATAGAGCAGATGCAGGATCGCGTGCTCGATGCCGCCGATATACTGCTCGACCGGCAGCCACTTGGCGACTTCTTCCGCATCGAACGGCCTGTCCGCGGGCTGGCTGGCGAAACGCAGGAAATACCAGCTCGAATCCACGAAGGTGTCGAGCGTGTCGGTTTCCCTCTCCGCTCTGCCGCCGCATTTCGGGCAGTCGACATGCTTCCACGTCTCGTGGCGGACAAGCGGATTGCCGGGCGTCTGGAAGTCGACGTCCTCGGGCAAGGTGATGGGAAGGCTGTCCTTGGGCGCGGGTACCACACCGCAGGCATCGCAGTGGATGAAGGGAATGGGAGTGCCCCAGTATCGCTGACGCGAGACGCCCCAGTCGCGCAGGCGCCAGACGGTCTTGCCTGTCCCCCGGCCATGCTCCTCGGTGCGGCGGATGACCTCGCGCTTGGCGTCTTCAACGCTCATGCCGTCAAGGAAATCCGAATTGACGATCACACCCTCGCCCGCCTCCGCCTCGCCGTCGAAAGACTTACCAGCCTCTTCGACGCTTGGGGCAACGACGCGCGGTATGGGCAGGCCGTATTTCGTCGCGAATTCGAAGTCGCGCTGATCGTGACCGGGCACCGCCATGATGGCACCGGTGCCGTAATCCATCAGCACGAAGTTCGCGATGTAGACCGGCAAATCCGCGCCGGTGAAGGGGTGCTTGGCCGTGATGCCGGTGTCGAAGCCGAGCTTTTCGGCGGTTTCGAGTTCGGCAGCCGTCGTGCCGCCGCGCTTGCACAGCGCGATGAACTCACGCGCTTCCTCGCTGTCGATCGCCTGCGCCACCGGATGGTCGGCGGCGACCGCGACGAAGCTCGCGCCGAAAATCGTGTCAGGGCGCGTGGTGTAGACCGGCAGCTTCTCGCCATTCGAGAGGTCGAAGCTGAATTCGAGCCCCTTCGACTTGCCGATCCAGTTTTCCTGCATCAGCCGGACCTTGTCGGGCCAGTTCTCGAGGCTCCCGAGACCCTCGAGCAATTCTTCGGCGAAGTCGGTGATCTTGAGGAACCACTGGTTCAGCTTGCGCTTCTCGACCTCCGCCCCGCTGCGCCAGCCCTTGCCGTCGATCACCTGCTCGTTGGCGAGCACGGTCATATCGACCGGGTCCCAGTTGACCTCGCTCTCCTTGCGATAGACGAGGCCCGCTTCGTAGAGATCGATGAACAGCGCCTGCTCGTGGCCGTAATAGTCCGGCTCGCAGGTCGCCAGCTCGCGGTTCCAGTCGAGCGCGAAGCCGAGGCGCTTAAGCTGCGCCTTCATATGCTCGATATTGTCGCGGGTCCAGCCGCCCGGGTGCACGCCCTTTTCCATTGCGGCGTTTTCCGCCGGCATGCCGAAGGCGTCCCAACCCATGGGGTGCAGCACCTCGTGCCCGGTCGCCTTCTTGTAGCGCGCCAGCACGTCGCCCATCGTGTAATTGCGCACGTGGCCGATATGGATGCGCCCGCTGGGATAGGGAAACATCTCCAGCACGTAGCTCTTGGGCTTGGGAGAATCGCTGTCGGCGCGGAAGGTCTGTGCCTTCTCCCACGCATTTTGCCAGCGCGCGTCGGCGCTGGCGGGATCGAAACGGGTATCGCTGCTCATGCGAGCGGCCTTACCGGTTTTGCGCGTGATTTAAAGGCGGTTTAGCTGACGGCCTGGCGGCGCAATTCGCGCGCCTTGGTCAGGATGATGTCTTCCAGCTTCTGCACGGTCGCAGCCTGCACCGGTGCATCGACCCAGCCACCGCCCTGCGCGACCTGGCGGCTGGCGGCGACCCGCAGCGCATCGGCGCGCAAATCCTGATCGAGGATGGTGATCGTCACCTTTACGCGTTCGCCCGGATTGCTGGGATTGGCGTACCAGTCGGTCACGATCACGCCGCCATTGCTATCCGCCTGCAGCAGCGGGGCAAAGCTGACGGCTTCCAGCGAGGCGCGCCAAAGGTAGGAATTCACGCCGATCGTAGTGACCTGCGAGGCCGCGAGATCTGCCTCCGGACGCTCCCCACCGCCGCACGCTGCGAGGGTGGCGCTGGCGGCCAGCGCCATGGCGAGGGTGGCAGGGCGGGGGAGATTGGCGAAAGCGCTCATGTTCATCCTTAGCATTTCCAGCCGCTCTTCCACGGCGATGATCTTTCCGGCTCTATAAAGCCTGAGAGGGCGCGGGCAAGTTTTCCCAACCGCCCGTACCGTTCTGCCACGGGCAGCCGTGAATGCGTCCTGAATTTCCAGCCCGCCAAAGCCTTTGTGGGCAAAGCGCAACACTTTCTCGCAATCGAAAGGGACGCCCTGTGGAAAAGCTGGCCATGCGTGCAATGCGTCCATAGGTTGTCAAAACGATAACGGCTGCGGAACGAGTCGCGTCAGGGTGCATTCAGGCCCTGTTCGATAAATTCCGATGTTTCCGATGGTCGCCGACAGGGAAGAGTGAACGGATAATGGGACGCAAGGTCAACAGCATCAGCGCAAGGCGGGCGATCCCCGTGGCGTTGGCCGCTGCCGGGCTTGCACTGGCCATTCCGGGCGCGGGCCTTGCGGTCGGCACAGGTAATAGCGCGATCGAAGCGGCCGACATCGTGTCGCTGCCTTTCACCCCCGCCAATATCGATCCGCAGCTGGCTCGCCAGGTCGCCGCGATCATCGGCGAGGATGGCCTGCGCTTCACTCCCGCCACCAAAGTCCAGCGCCAGGCGGAGCGGACCGTCACCGTGGCCGTGCGGGTCGACGATGCGACGGCCCGGGCGATCTCCTTCCGCACCGCATCCACTTCCGTCGCTGGCGAACAGGGCCGTGAACGCGCGCTCGAAATCGCACCGACTCGCTATAATCTCGGCATAGCCCGCGGCTATCAGGGCTTCGCCCAGCCGGAAAAGGCTGCGACATTGCCCGCTGGCGTGCGTGACCTGTCGATGCCCGACCTGTCGGCCTATCGCCCGGCGGAAGAAGCCTCCGGCAAGCCGAGCCGCTTCGGATCGCGCCTTGCGATCGAGAGCGACAGCAAGGCCGGGCGTTCGCCGCGCACTCTGGAAGGCCTTGGTGAACAGAGCGTCGATCTGCAGGGTTCCTATCGCGTGAAGGGCAACCTCAACGTGACGGCAGGCGTCCGCCTGTCGCAGGATCGCAATCGTTTGTCACCGCTGACAGACGGGGTCGAGGACGACCAAGCCGTTTACGTCGGAACGCAGCTGCGTTTCTGATCGGGCTTTAGCCCTCTCCAACAAATTGAATACGATTGTTCGGAGCCGTCGCGCCGCCGAATGGCTTTGCGTGCTTTGGATTCTCTGCCAAGACCATGTGCAAACGCTACGGAAAGCTTGGGAGAGCGAAATATGGGACGTGTTGCTATCGTAACCGGAGGAACGCGCGGAATCGGTCGCGCGATCTGCGAACGGCTACGCGACGAGCGCGGCTGCACCGTCATCGCGAATTACGCCGGCAATGACGATGCGGCGAAGAAGTTCACCAACGACACCGGCATCCCCACGGTCAAGTTCGACGTCGGGGATCACGAGGCCGTGCAGGCCGCTTGCAAGACCGTAGAGGAAGAGCATGGCGCGATCGACATCGTCGTCAACAACGCAGGCATCACGCGCGACGGCACGCTGCTCAAGATGAGTTACGAGGATTGGGACGCGGTCATGCGTACAAACCTTGGCGGATGCTTTAATATGGCCAAGGCTTGCTTTCCCGGAATGAAGGAGCGCGGCTGGGGTCGGATCGTCAACATCGGCTCGATCAACGGGCAGGCAGGGCAATACGGCCAGGTCAATTATGCCGCCGCCAAGTCCGGCATCCACGGGTTCACCAAGGCGCTGGCGCAGGAAGGCGCGCGCTTCGGCATCACCGTCAACGCGATCGCCCCGGGTTATATCGACACCGACATGGTGGCTGCCGTGCCCGAGCCGGTGCTGGAGAAGATCGTCGCCAAGATTCCCGTCGGCCGCCTCGGCAAGGCGAGCGAGATCGCGCGCGGCGTGAGCTTTCTGTGCTCGGAGCATGCCGAATTCGTCACCGGCTCGACCATGAGCATCAATGGCGGACAGCATATGTATTAAAGACCGCGAACCTGCGAACCGGGTGCCATTGCTGGCCACCTTAGCCAAAAATTTCGTGGGCGCGGGGGCTCGTGGTTTGTAAGGGGAGCGCGATGATTCCCCCTTACCATCCGCCGAAGAAATACTCCGTCCGCATCGCCGGGCATCGTACGTCGATCAGTCTCGAGCCGCTGTTTTGGGAAATGCTCGGAAAGGCAGCTTACGCCCGCGCGCAGTCTATCAACGCACTGGTCGCGGAAATCGATGCCGAGCGTATCCAAGCCGACAATCCGCCGGGTCTTGCCGGTGCGATCCGCATCTGGCTGGTCACCCACGAAAAAAGCGGCCGGATCGCTCCAGCCGCTCTTCCGTCCGGCAACTAGCCGGGAAAATGAATTCGCCGCGTCAGTATTTCGCGGTGGCATCGCTCGCCGGATAGGTCTCGTCGAGCGCTTCGTCAGTCGAACTCATCCGGTCGTGCGAGGCGGTCGACGCTGATCCGGCATTACGAAACGAGCCTTCCGGTTCGCCGCCGGCAAATGCGACGCCGTTTTCGTCGACACGGTTCTTTTCGTAATAGCGATATCCGGCATAGCCGAGACCGCCGAGGGCGAGAAGCTTGAGCAACATGATTACGACTCCTTGAATTGGGTTACCCCAAAGCAACGAGCGCGCGGCGGGAAAGGTCCTGACACTGTGCTCAGTCGTCGCCCACACGTTCGATATCAGCGCCGACCAGCTGAAGTTTTTCCTCCAGTCGCTCGTAACCGCGGTCGAGGTGGTAGAGGCGACGGACGGTCGTCTCTCCTTGTGCTGCCAGCCCGGCGATCACCAGGCTCATCGAAGCGCGCAAGTCGGTCGCCATGACTTCCGCCCCGGTCAGCTCGCATGGCCCGCGAACGATCGCGGTGCGTCCTTCGGTTTCGATATCTGCGCCCATCCGAGCCAGTTCGGGCACATGCATGAAGCGATTCTCGAAAATCGTTTCCTTGAGCACGCTAGTGCCTTCGGCCTTGCACAACAGGCTCATCAGCTGCGCCTGCATGTCGGTTGCGAGGCCCGGGAAGGGCGCCGTTGTGAGATTGTACGCCTTGAGCGGTCCGTTGGCGGCGATTTTCACGCCCTCCTTCTCGGTTTCGACCTCGACACCGATGTTACGCAAGGCATGTAACGTCGAGCCCATGTCGCCCGCATCGGCGCCTTGCAGCATCACCTCGCCGCCCGTGATCGCGGCGGCGCAGGCGTAGGACCCGGCTTCGATTCGGTCGGGCATGACGCGATAGGTCGCCCCGTGGAGCTTCTTCACGCCGTGGATCGTCAGCTCCGACGTCCCGACCCCCTCGATCTCCGCCCCCATGGCGGTGAGCAGATTGCACAGGTCCACGATTTCCGGCTCGCGCGCGGCATTGCGAAGCACGCTGGTCCCGTTGCACAGCACGGCGGCCATCACGGCATTCTCGGTCGCGCCGACCGACACCACGGGGAAATCGAAATCACCGCCCGGCAGGCCGCCGTCGGGCGCGCTAGCCTTCACATAGCCCTGCGCCAGTTCGATCTGCGCACCGAACGCCTCCAGCGCCTTGAGGTGCAAGTCGATCGGCCGGTTGCCGATGGCGCAGCCGCCCGGCAGCGAAACCGTCGCTTCGCCGGTGCGCGCCAGCAACGGGCCGAGCACGAGGATCGAGGCCCGCATCTTGCGCACCAGATCGTAAGGCGCGACCGAGCTGGTGATCCGCATGGCTTCGAGCGTGACATTGCGGCCGAACTCCTCCGGCCGTTTGCCCGGAATCGTGTGGCTGACGCCGAATTGCGTCATCAGATGCTGGAAGCCGTCGATATCCGCCAGCCGCGGCAGGTTGCGCAGCGTGACCGCCTCTTCGGTCAACAGCGCACAGGGTATCAGCGTGAGCGCGGCATTTTTTGCGCCCGAAATGGGAATGGTCCCGGAAAGGCGATTGCCGCCGCGTACGATCAGTTTGTCCATGCCGTCTCCTTAATCGCACGCGCGCCGCTGGCAAGCGTCACACCGCTGTTACAAAACGCGTCCAGCGGGGTCGCGCGCTTAACCTATGGCAATTGACCCCCTTCGATAGCGGACCTACGCCCTCACCCATGACCCACCACGACACTTCGCAGCATAAACCCATCAGGAAGGCGGTGTTTCCCGTCGCCGGCCTCGGCACCCGTTTCCTTCCCGCGACCAAGGCCATCCCTAAGGAGCTTCTCCCCATCGTCGATCGCCCGCTGATCCAGTATGCGGTGGACGAGGCGCGCGAGGCGGGGATCGAACAGATCATCTTCGTAACCGGCCGCGGCAAGACCGCGATCGTCGAACATTTCGACGTCGCCTACGAGCTCGAATCGACCATGGAAGAGCGCGGCAAGGACATGACCGTGCTCGACCCGACGCGGGCGACGCCGGGCGATATCATTACCGTGCGCCAGCAGGTGCCGCTGGGCCTGGGCCACGCGATCTGGTGCGCCCGCGCCATCGTGGGCGACGAGCCCTTCGCCATCCTGCTGCCCGACGAACTGATGGTCGCGCAGAAGGGCGGCGGGGCAGGCTGCATGAAGCAGATGGTCGACGCCTACAACGAAGTCGGCGGCAACCTGATCTCGGTGCTCGAAGTGCCGCAGGACGAGGTTTCCAGCTATGGCGTCATCGCACCGGGCGAAACCAAGTCGGACACGCTGACCGAGGTTACCGGCCTGGTCGAGAAGCCCAAGGTGGCCGAAGCGCCGTCGAACAAGATTATCTCCGGCCGCTACATCCTCCAGCCCGAAGTCATGCGCGTGCTGGAAGACCAGGAAAAGGGCGCAGGCGGCGAGATCCAGCTGACCGATGCGATGGCCCGAATGATCGGCAACCAGGCCTTCCACGCCGTGACTTTCGCCGGCCGCCGCTTCGATTGCGGCAGTAAGACCGGCTTCGTCGAGGCGACGCTGGCGCTGGCACTGGAGCGCGAGGACATGGGCGCCGAGATTCGCGCCATGGCGGAGCGGTTACTGGCGGAGTAGGGCGACACTCAGGCGACAAAGGCGACACCCTGTCGCCCGATGGCGCTGGGCCTTATACCATTATAGTTTAAGCACTTTTACTTGGACTTGCCGTGACGGTTTTGGGGACCCCCCCCGGGGGGGCACCCCTTCGAAGTCGCGTCAGCGATTGACTTGCCGGCTAGCACTGGCCTTCGGCTGTAGGACAGCCCGAATTCCAAGGCATGCAAAAAAAGGGGCGCCGAAGCGCCCCCTCCTATTTGATGTTACTGTAGCTCAGGCGTCCGGCTTTTCGCCTTCGCCATTCGCCTTTGCAGTCTTTTCGGCGTTGGCTTCGACGTCCTCCACCTGCTCCGCAATGCCGTCGAGAACTTCGGCTAGGCGGGGAGTGTCCTTGGGAGCCTCGGCCTGCGCCGGGCCCTTGACCAGCCCGTCGAGCGAGGAGCCGTCCAGCCCCAGCTCCTTCATCAACCCGTCGAGGACCGGGGCCTGTGCGCGGTAAGCCAGCGCCGCGCTGACCGCGTCGGTCGCGAGGTTGCCGGAGCCGCCGCTCGAGCCGCCGACACCGCCGGACGACTTGCCGCCACCATTCGTGAGGCCGTCGACCTGGACGATCTTGATGCTCTCGATCGCTTCCATCGGCTTGGCGCTCTCGCGCACGAGGTCGGGCATGACCTTGAGCAGCGCCAGCTTGGTCTGCAGGCTGATCTGGTCGGACGAGAGGATGTTCGCCGCCTCGTTGATCGCCCGCTGACCGGCGGCCTCGACTTCGAAGCGCACACGCGCGGCTTCGGCCCGCAGCTTCTCGGCCTCGGCCTCGCCCTGCGCTTCGAGGCGCAGCGCTTCGGCGCGGTTGGTCGCGGCGTCCTTCTCCGCTTCGGCTTCGACGCGGACGCTGATCGCGTCGCGTTCCGCCTGCTTGGAGGCCTCGATCAGTTCGATGCGCTTCTGACGCTCGGCGATCTCGGTCTCGCGGCTGGTCGCGACCTGTTCCTCGGCAGCGACGGCCTTGGCGCGAGCTTCGTCGGCTTCGGCCTTGGCCTGGCTTTCCTCGCGGCTCTTGTTCTGCACCGCGATCTGCTGTTCCTGCCGTGCGATCTCGAGCGCACGCTGCTGGTCGATCCGCGCTTCCTCGACGAGCCGGTCAGCCTCGATCTGCTGGGCATCGACCTGCTTCTTCGCCTCGATCCGCGCAGCATCGGCTTCGCGGGTCCGCTCGGCCTGTTCGCGGGCGATTTCCGAGCTCTGCGCGGCGCGCCGGACCTCGACCTCGCGCTCCTGCTCCAGCCGGGCATATTCGGTGTCGCGGCTGATCTGGAAGCTGCGCGCATCGGCTTCGAGGTTCTTGGCCTCCATCTGCACGCGCGTGTCCTGCTCGATGTCGTTGCGCAGCTTCTTGCGCGCCTCGATCTGCTCGGTCAGCTTGGTGAGACCTTCGGCGTCGAAGGCGTTGTTGGCGTTGAAGTGCTCGATGCTCGTCTGGTCAAGCCCGGTCAGCGAGACCGATTCCAGCTCCAGCCCGTTCATCGCGAGATCGTTGGACGAGACCTGCTGCACCTTCTGCACGAAGTCGGCGCGCTGCTCGTGCAGCTCGTTCATCGTCATGCCGGCCGCGACCGAGCGCAGCGCGTCAACGAACTTGCCCTCGACCAGGTCCTTGAGCATTTCCGGCTGCATCGTGCGCTGGCCGAGCGTCTGCGCCGCCATGGCGATCGCTTCGCTATCGGGCTTCACGCGGACGTAGAATTCCGCCTTCACGTCGATCCGCAGGCGGTCGAGCGTGATGAGCGCCTCGCCGTCGCGGCGGACGACCGAGAGTACCAGCGTGTTCATGTTCACCGGCATGGTCTCGTGGAACACCGGCAGCACCAGCGCGCCGCCGTTCATCACGACCTTCTCGCCGCCGACACCGGTCCGCACGAAAGCGATTTCTTTTGATGCGCGGCGGTACATCTTCAGCAGAAACGTGATGATAATGATGCCGAGTAGAGTGGCACCTCCGATCATGACCAGCGATGTTCCAAACAGATTGTCCATTACCCCTCCTTCTTACGAACTGTGTGTTGGCGACAGACGGCGCTCGGCGAGCGCGGTCGCATAGAATTGATTGCCTTCGCGGCGGACGAGCAGGACCTCGTCACCGGCGTGGATTTCGGACGATGCCTCGTGGGGCTCCACCATCACGTGATGGGTCTGCCCATGAATGTCCTTCACCTTGGCGCGGGCGGGCGAATTGGCGCGCGCCACGCCGTCGGTAATCATCGCCCGGCGACCGATCAGGCTTTCGGTACTGACGGCCGTCGTGTGATCCTTTGGCATGACACGTCCAAGCGGGCGGGCGAAGACGCCTGTGACGGGGACGGCAGCCGCCCCGGCGAACAGGGCCGCCAGCCAGCCATAGAGCGGGCTGCCGGTCAGATCCTGAGCGAGCTCCTGGATCGACAGGCCGATACCGGCGAACAGGAACAGGAACAGCGCCAGCCAGATCGTCAGCGGCACGCGCCCAATGCCGAGCAGCGTCAGCAGCCCGTCGAACATGCTGGCGTCCGGCATCCCGTCGGCGTCGCCGCCCGCCTCGAGATCCGCATCGCCGAAGTCGGCCACGCCGATCAGCTGGACGACGGACAGGACGAGCATCACCACCAACGCCGCCGCAAAGGGCAGGTTGTGCGGTTCGAGCAATGTCATGTGACCCCCTTCCAGATGCGCAGGACTATCCGTCTCCGACCGGGCCGAAAGCGCGTCGTCCTACTGTTTTAATCATGTGGAACACTTAGCAGAAATCGCGCGAATTGGCGAGGAGAATCGGAATTCGCGCGTACGATTCTCACCGCGATTACTGGGCGTGAGGTGTGGCGCGACTTCGACCGCGACGCCGCCGCGAGCGTCGGGACTTCAGGCGGCGGTGAAGCGCAGCGGCAAGGTCTTGAGGCCGCCTACGAAGGTCGATTTGGACCGTGCCGGTTCGCCTGCCAGTTCGATGCGGTCGATCCGGTCGAGCAGGGTTTCGAACAGGATGCGCATCTCCAGCCGTGCGAGATGCAGGCCGAGGCATTGGTGCGCGCCGGCCCCGAAGGCGAGGTGGCGGTTGGGGCTTCGCGCCGCATCGAACTTGCGCGGATCGTCGAAGACGCTGGGATCGTGGTTGGCGGCGACATAGTTCATCATCAGCCAGTCCCCCTTGGCGATCGCCTGCCCGCCGACTTCGGTGTCTTCCGCCGCCGTGCGCATGAAGTGCTGCACCGGCGTGGTCCAGCGGATAGCTTCCTCGACGATCCCGCCGAGGAGCGAGCGGTCGGCCTTGACCCGCGCCCATTGCTCGGGGTCCTGCGCCAATGCGAGCATGGCGCCCGCCGTGCTGGCGCTGGTGGTGTCGTGCCCGGCGGCAGCGAGGATGATGTAATAGCCCATCATGTCGCGATCGTTGAGCGGCTCTCCGTCGATCACCGCATTGGCGATAGTGCTGGCGACATCGTCGGTCGGATTGGCCCGCCGCTGCGCGGTCAGCTTGGCGAAATAGGCTTCGAAATCCGCGACGGCTCCGGCCACCAGCTGGGTGACTGCCTCGGGCGGAAGATCCTTGATGCCCGACTGGTTGAGATCGTCGTCCTGCCCGCCGAACAATTGCTGGGTCAGCATCAGCATGCGCGGCTCGTCTTCTTCGGGCACACCCATGATCTGCATGACGACATGCAGCGGATAGGGCGCGCTGACGAGCTTGCAGAAATCGGCCTCCGGGCCTTCGGCGACCAGCCGCTCGACTGCATCCCTGGCAATGCCGCGGATTTCGCCTTCGACGGTGCGCAGGTTCTTGGGCATGAACCAGTCCTGCGTCAGCTTGCGATACTTGCGGTGCGTATCGCCGTCGAAGGTGACGAGGCTGGCCACGAGGTGCTCGCTGCCGCCGGTCATCGCCTTGGCGAATTCGATCCCCTCGGTCAGGCTGAAGACCACCGTATGCGGATTGTTGAGGAAGGTCGCATTGTCCTTCGACATGCGCATGACGTCGTCATAGCGGGTGATCAGCCAGAAGGGCGGATGGGCATGGTCGTCCTGCGATTCGACCCAGGCGACCGGATTTTCCTCGCGCAGGCGGTCGAACGTGTCGAGCAGCGGATCCCATGCGGCATAGCTGGCCGGATCGATGACCGTCCGGGCGGTGGCGGGGTCGAGCGTGGGCCGGTCCCTCGTCGCCATCACGCCTGCTCCGTTTGTTCTTCGGCCATGCGCTGATACTCGTCGCGCAATTCGCGCTTGTAGAGCTTGCCGTTCGCCTCGCGCGGCAGGTCGGGCCGGAAGTCGAACAACTTGGGCATCTTGATCTTGGCGAGGCTGGGCGCGAGGAACTCGCGCAGTTCCGCCTCGAGCCCGTCCCCGGCCTCGCCCATATCCATCGGCTGTACCACGGCGACGACCTTCTCGCCGAAATCGGGACAGGGCGCACCGATCACGGCAGCGTCCATCACCTTGTCATGGGTGACGAGCAGGTTCTCGATCTCCTGCGGGTAGATGTTCACCCCGCCGCTGATGATCATGTGGCTCTTGCGGTCGGTGAGGTAGAGATAGCCGTCCTCGTCCACGTGGCCGATATCGCCGAGCGTCATCCAGCCCTTGGGATGCATCGCCTCGCGCGTCTTTTCCGGGTCGTTGTGATAGGTCGGGATGAGGTCGTTTTCGAAGTAGAGCAGCCCGTCCTGTCCGGCAGGCACCTCTTCCCCGTTTTCGTCGCAGACATGCAGTGTGCCGTGGATCGCCTTGCCGACGCTGCCGGGATGGTCGAGCCAGTCTTCCGCCTTGATCAGCGTCATGCCGATGCCTTCGGACCCGGCGTAATATTCATTGATGATCGGCCCCCACCATTCGATCATCTCACGCTTGATCGGGACCGGGCAAGGTGCTGCCGCGTGAAGCGCGCGCTGGTGGCTCGACAGATCGTATTTCGTGCGAACCGATGGATCGAGCTTGAGCATGCGGACGAAATGGGTTGGCACCCATTGGCTGTCGGTCACCTTGTATTTCTCGATCGTCGCCAGCGCGCTTTCGGGATCGAACTTCTCCATCACCACGACCGTGCCGCCGAGGCGATGCGCCGTCGTGCACCAGCCGAGCGGAGCGGCGTGATAGAGCGGCGCGGGCGAGAGATAGACCATCGATCCGTCGGCAGGCATGCCTGCGCCCATCACTGCCAGGCCGACCAGCGGGTTCACCGCCTGGATGTCGTCATCCGCCGGCGGAGCGGGGCGTACGCCCTTGGGCCGCCCGGTCGTGCCGCTGGAATAGAGCATGTACTGCCCGGGCAACTGGTCCGCGATCGGCTCTGCGGGCTGGGCTGCGAGCGCGTCCTCCAGGCTCTCGTCGCCTTTCCCGCCGGCGATCAGCATGGGAATATCCGGGCACTCGCTGCGGATCTCGCCGAGGACCTCTTCGAAATAGGTGGAGGTGAGCAGCAGCTTCGTATCGCTGTCCTGCAAGATGTAGCAGATCTCCGGCGCGGTCAGGCGGGTTGAGATCGGCACCATCATGATGCCGCTGCGCTGCGCGCCCCAGACCATCTGGAGATAGTGCGGATTGTTCTCCATCAGGATCGCGACGTGATCGCCGCGCCCCAATCCGCGCGCGCGCATCAGCTGGGCGAAGCGGTTGGCATAGGCATCGAGCTCACCGTATGTGACGGTCTCTCCGCTCGAGGCCATGATAAGGGCGGGATGGTCGGGGCGCGCCTGCGCGTGAACGATCGGGTGCATGGGCTTCCTCTCTTCTCGGTCGGTCCGCATCTATCGGCGGGACTCGTCCGGTTGCCGGATGAAACCTACCCGACATGCGCACATGAGCAAGGAAAATTGGGGGGAATGAGAAAAGGGGCCGCGGATCGCTCCGCAGCCCCTTTTCATCAATCCCGAAAGGCGTTTGCCTTATTCGTCGCCGCCGCCCTGGCCGCCTTCACCCATGGCGAGGGCATAGGCGCGCTGCGCTTCCGATTCGACCATGTAGGGAACCGGATTGACCGGCTTGCCGGCGATGCGGACTTCATAATGCAGGTGCGGACCGGTCGAACGGCCGGTCGAACCGACGTAACCGATCAGCTGGCCCTTCTTGACGCGCGTCCCCGAAGTAACGGCGATGTCCGACATGTGGGCGAAGCGCGTCTGCAGGTCTGCGCCATGTTCGATCGAGACGTACTTGCCGTAGCTGGAGAACCACTCGGCCTTGCTGACGTAGCCGTCGGCGGTGGCGTAGATCGGCGTGCCGGTCGGCGCGGCGAGATCGACGCCATTGTGCGAGCGACGGCCGCCGAGCACCGGATGGGTGCGCATGCCGTAATCGCTGGTCAGGCGGGTATCGTCGAGCGGCATGCGGCTCGGCACGGAAACCACGGCCTGCGCCGGTGCGGGGCGATCCAGTTCTTCCCACTTGGCGAACAGCTGCCGGAACTGCGCGTCGTCACCCTTTTCGGTAACGCCGGAAACCTTCGACATGTCGATGGCACCAACTGCGGCGGCGGTGTTCGTTTCGCCGGCATGTGCCGGTGCGGCGGCGATCGTAAGTCCTGCAGACATGATCACCAGTGCGAGCGTGGTGCGCTTCGTAGCCATTGCTAAACCCGTCCGACGCCTCGGGGCGCCTTTTCCCGAGATGATCGAAGCGACGTCCCTGACGCCCCGTCACCTTTTTTCAGTCACTGCCGGAACCCCCCGGCGTCTCGTGAGTATTGGGTAACGGCGAAGAAGTTAACGAGGCAATAGGCCCGTAGAACTCCAGCGGTAGGCCGCCTGCCAAACGCGCCGAGTCGTTGAATGGCGGCTTCAGACCCCCCGAAAAGTGAATTCGGACAAGATTTTGCCACGTTTCGCGCGGACTTTCGTCGCGCCTGGCGCACAGCTCGTGGAAGTGCCTTGACCCGATGCCCACGTGGCGAATCTCGTCGTCAAGGATCCGCTGCAGGATTTTCGCACCATTGTCGTCGCCCTGCGCGCGCACGCGCTCCAGCGTGGCGGGCGTTACATCGAGGCCGCGTGCCTCCAGCACCATCGGCACGATGGCGAGCCGGGCAGCCACGTCATGTGCCGTGTCCTGCGCTGCGCTCCAGAGGCCATCGTGGACGGGCAGCACGCCGTAAGCCGAGCCGAGCGACTCCAGCTTTCGCGCGAGCAGGGCGAAATGCATCGCCTCGTCCGCGGCGACAGAGAGGAAGTCCGAGATGAAGCCCTCCCCCATCGAGTCGCCGAAGCGGCCCGCCATGTCGAGCGCGAGGTCGATGGCGACGAATTCGATATGCGCGAGCGAATGCCACAACGCGATGCGGTTGCGCTGCGAGCCCATCTTGCCGCGCTTCGGCATTTCGCGCGGCGGGAGGAGTTCGAGATTTTCCGGCCAGGCCGGCCGGTCGGGCATGGCGACATCGAAATCGAAGTCCAGCCGTCCCAGCCGCCAGTCGCGCGCGACCTGCCGCGCGGCGAAGACCTTCGCCGTCGGGTCGGCTGTCAGCAACGCCGCACGGATTGCCGTAGCCACACTTCGCCGCGGGGACGTCAACGACATTGCCGTCACAGGGAGCGCGCGACCTCAAGCACCTCTTCGGCATGGCCCTTGACCTTAACCTTCGGCCAGATGCGGGCGATCCTGCCGTCTTCGCCCAGCAAATAGGTCGAGCGGACCATGCCCATGAAGGTCTTCCCGTACATTTTCTTCTCGGCCCACACGCCGAGCGCGTCGGACAGCCCACCCTCTTCCGCATCGGTCGCGAGATCGACCGTGAGTTCGTGCTTGGCGATGAAGTTCTGGTGCTTCTTGGGCGAATCCTTGCTGACGCCGAGCAGGGCGACGCCCGCCTGGTCGAATTCAGGCTTGAGCGCAGTGAAATCCTTCGCCTCGGTCGTGCAGCCGGGCGTGTTGTCCTTGGGGTAGAAGAAGATCACCGCCTTCTTCCCCTTGAAATCGGACGGGCGCACCGTGCCGCCATCGGGGGTTTCCATCGCGATATCGGGCATCGGATCGCCTTCGCCAAAGATTGTGCTCATTCATCCATCTCCAGTGTTTCGCCGAATATCTCCCCCCACGCCGCCGCGACGTCACGCCGTCCCTGCGCGAAGCGGCCGGTGAGGCCATCAAAATCCTCGCACCCGCTCTGCCGCGCCAGGATTGCCGCCGCGGCATCGTTGGGGCGCGTCAGGTCCGGTGCCAGCAGGCGCGTACCCACGAGCAGGCGGGTCATCAAGTCATGCACCGGAGCGATCGTATCGGGCAGCAGGTCCTCGGCGGCCAGGACGGCAATGGCCTCGCCGAGACGCGGCGTCAGCGCGCTGCGGTGCTTGAGCTGGAGGAAGTGGACGAGGAACTCGATGTCCACCAGGCCGCCGCGCAACAGCTTGGCGTCGAGCGGCCCGCGCGCCTGCTTGTGCCGCGCCATCTCGCCGCGCATCTTGAGAACGTCCTTGCGCAGCTGCCCCGCGTCCCGCTCCATCTCGAGGATCGACGTCACGACGGCCTGCACCTGACCGCGCGCCGTCTCGCCGCCTACCAGCACCCGCGCGCGCTCCAGCGCCATATGCTCCCAGGTCCACGCATCCTCGCGCTGGTAGCGCTCGAAGCTGTCGACGCTGACCGCGAGCGGGCCTTGCGCACCCTGCGGCCTGAGGCGCGTATCGACTTCGTAGAGCGCGCCCTGCGCTGTCGGTACACTGAGGGCGGCTGTCACCCGCTGGGCAAGGCGATTGAAATAGAGCGTCGCGCCAAGCGGGCGCTCGCCATCGGATTCGGCGTCGTGCGAGCCGGTGAAGAGGTAGATGATGTCGAGGTCGGAGGCATGGGTGAGCAGACCGCCGCCCAAACGGCCCAGTCCGACGATGGCGAGTTCGCTGCCCTCGATCCGCCCATGCTTGGCGGCAAATTCGTCCTCCGCCGCTGCCACCGCGACCTGCAGAGCCGCCTCCGCCGTTCGCGAAAGCGCCTCGGCCACGGCAATCGGATCGCGCGCGCCCTCGATCAGCTGGACGCCGAGCCCGAAGCGCGATTCGCCCGTGACGATGCGGATGCGATCGAGCCGGTCTTCGTAATCGTCACCCCGCTCGCGCTGCGCCATCGCCGCCGCTAGCGCCGCGACGTCGCCGGGCAGGTCGAGCGCGGTGCGATCGATCAGCGCGTCGAGCAGATCCGGCCGCCGCGACAGTTCGTCGGCCAGCGGCGGGGCAAGGGTGAGGCATTTCGCCAGCAGGTCGAACAGTCCGGGGCGCGCTTCCAGCAGGCGGAACAGGTTGATCGCGCTCGGCAGCCGGCCCAGCAAGGTCTCCCACCGTGCAAGGGTCCGCTCCGGATCCTCCGACGCCGCGACGGACTGGAGCAGGTCCGGCCGGATCGCATCGAACGCCGCCAGCGCCGCCGGGCTGCGTAGGGGCGGATAGCGCCCGTCGCTCCACTCGGCGACGCGCGCGACGATCTCCTGCGGGACCGGAGCCGCCGCGGCGTCGGTGCCCGCCACGTGCAGCGCATGCCCCGGCACCGACACGCGATCCTCGTCGAGCAGGGCATCGAACCGCTCGCCCACCGGCGCCGTGACGTCATGCAACAGCGCGACCAGCGCCGCGCCGTCATCCAGCCCGTGCAGCCGCGCGACATTATCCAGCGCCTTGCCGGAGGGGAGCGAGTGCGTCTGCTGGTCCCGCACCATCTGCAACCGGTGCTCTATCGTGCGCAGGGTGTCGTAGCTCTCGCCCAACACACACGCGTCTTCTTCCGCAATGCGGCCGCTTGCCGCCAGCGCGTCGAGCGCCGCGCGCGTTCCTCGCCTTCGCAACGAGGGATCGCGCCCGCCATGGATCAGCTGGTGGGTCTGGGCGAAGAACTCGATCTCGCGGATGCCGCCCCGGCCAAGCTTGAGATTGTAGCCCGGCCCGGGCTGTTGCGGTCCGCTCTGCTGCTCCCGGATGCGGCGCGTCAGGCGACGGATCTCGTCGATCGCGCCGAAGTCGAGACTGCGCCGCCACACGAACGGGCGGATATGGTCCAAGAACGCCTCGCCCGCCGCAATATCGCCCGCACAGGCGCGCGCACGAATGAACGCCGCCCGCTCCCACGCCAGCGCGGAACTTTCGTAATGCGCCGTGGCGGCATTGAGCGGCAGCGCCAGCGGGCTGACTTCGGACTGGGGTCGCAGGCGCAGGTCCACGCGGAAGACATAGCCGAGTGGCGTCACTTCGGAGAGCAGGCGGACGACTTCGCGGGCATAGCGCTGCGCCGCCTCCCCCGGCTCGTCCCGCTCGCGGCGGGGCAGGGTTTCGGGATCGAACAGCAGGATCGGATCGATGTCGGAGGAATAGTTCAATTCCCCCGCTCCATGCTTGCCCAGCGCGAGGCCGATCATGCCTTCGTTGCGGGCATCCTCCACCCGCCGCGTTATCGCTGCGCCGATGGCGGCATGCAGCGCCCGGTCGGCGAAGGTCGACAGCTCGCGCATGACCTTGTCGAGGTCGAACGCGCCGGCGAGATCGCCCACCGCCAGCACCAGCGCCAGGCCGAGGCGTTCGCTGCGCAGCGCCGCCGCGACGTCACTTTCGCGCGTCCTCTTCGCCGCCAGCAGCGCATCCTCGCCGCGCCCCTGCTCCAGCATCGCCGCCAGGTCCTCGCGCTTTTCCAGCGCGCGCGCGAGAAACGGCGCATGAGCGCGCGCCCGTTCGAGGGCGGAGGTCCAGTCGGCAGCCATCGCCGCTTCCCTGCCGCCACTGGGCCGCACGCGCAAGCTTGCCCTCGCGCCGCCATGCTGCAAGAAGCGGGCCGAGAACGGGACACGAGAGAGAGGTTCGCAACGATGAAACGCCTGACCCTTGCCGCCACGACAGCGCTGTTGCTGTCCGCCTGCACGACCATGGAACCGGCTGGCGACATGAGCGCCGCCCCGACCGGCATCGATGTGCCGCAGGTCGCCGAAGGCACATTGTCCGAGCAGACGATGAAGACCGTGACGCAGCGCCTTTCTTCCGACGAGTTCGAGGGCCGCGCCCCCGGCACGGCGGGCGAGGAAAAGACCGTCGCCTATCTGATCGAGCAATTCACGCGCGCCGGCCTGACCCCGGGGAATAACGGCAGCTGGGTGCAGAACGTGCCGCTGGTGGAGATCACCGGCAAGGACTTCGCCCCACTCACCATCGCGGGTGGCAGCGGCGGACCGATGAGCCTCGACTTCGGCGACGACTGGGTCGGCGTCTCCTACCGCGAGGACGCGGCGACCTCGCTCGAGAACAGCGAGCTGGTCTTCGTCGGCTACGGCATCAATGCGCCCGAGAAGGGCTGGAACGACTATGCCGGGCTCGACATGCGCGGCAAGACGGCGGTCATCCTCGTCAACGATCCCGATTTCGGCGCGCAGACGCTGGAGGGGCCGTTCGGCGGCAAGGCCATGACCTATTACGGGCGCTGGACCTATAAATACGAAGAAGCCGGCCGCCAGGGCGCGGCGGGCGCGATCATCATCCACGATACGGCGCCGGCCTCCTATGGCTGGAACGTCGTCGAAAGCAGCTGGAGCGGTCCGCAGGCCTATGCCGCGCGCGGTGCGAACGCGCCGATGATGACCAAGATGAACGGCTGGGTGCAGAAGAGCGTCGCCGAACGGATCATGCAGGCAGCGGGCCAGAACCTCGCGCAGCTTTCCGCAGCGGCAAAGCAGAAGGGCTTTACGGCCGTGCCGCTCGGCCTGACCGCCTCGACCAGCTTCGAAAACGATATCCGCACTTTCCAGTCGCGTAACGTGATCGGCATGCTGCCGGGCAGCGAGCGGCCGGACGAATATGTCATGCACACCGCGCACTGGGACCACCTCGGCCGCTGCAAGCCCGCGCCCGATGGCGACGACATCTGCAATGGCGCGGTCGACAATGCGACCGGCACGGCGGCACTGGTCGCGCTGGCCGAAGCGCATGCCAGGGCGGGTGCGGCAGATCGCAGCCTCGTCTTCCTCGCCGTGACGGCTGAGGAATCGGGCCTGCTGGGCGCGGACTATTACGCGGCCAATCCGGTCTTCCCGCTCGACCAGACGGTCGGCGGCATCAACATGGACGCTTTCCAGGTTGCCGGGCCTGCCAAAGACGTGACCGTCGTCGGTCCGGGCAAGTCCGAACTCGACCTGTTCATGAACGCGGCGCTGGAGTCCGAAGGCCGGGTGGCGACGCCCAATCCGAAGCCGGAAGCGGGCTATTACTACCGCTCCGACCATTTCGCCTTCGCCAAGCGCGGCGTGCCGATGCTGTATATCGACGGCGGCGAGGACCTGGTGGCAGGCGGCACGATCGCCGGGGCAGAGGTCGCGCGCGACTATACCGAGAACCGCTATCACGGGCCGAAGGACGAATATGACCCGAACTGGGACTGGTCCGGCGTGATGAGCGACCTCGAACTGTTCTACCGCATCGGGCGCATGCTGGCGGAAAGCGACAGCTGGCCCAACTGGAACCCGGGCGACGAGTTCAAGGCCACGCGCGATGCCGATTGCGCGGACGGGCCTTGCGGGTCGTAATCGCCCCTTAAGCGAAAGAGCCGATCCATGCCCTACACCATGCCGCCCGAATGGGCGCCGCAGGACTGGCTGTGGATCGGCTTCCCGCACGATGCCGATGAATGGCCCGAAGTCCTGCCACGCGCGCAGGAGCAGATCGCGGCTTTCGCCAATGCTGTCGCCGAAAGCGGGCAGGAGGTTCGCCTGCTGGTCCGCGACGGGGCGAACGAGGCACGGGCGCGACAATTGGTCACCGGAGCGGTCAAGCTGGAGCGGCGCAGCTATGGCGATGTATGGCTGCGCGATACCGGGCCGCTGGTCCTGACCGACCGCGAGGGTAAGCGCATGGCGCGGCGCTTCGGCTTCAACGGCTGGGGCGGCAAGTTCCTGATGGAGGGCGACCAGACCGTCGGCGCGGAACTGGCGGAGGATGCAGGCCTGCCGCTCGACGTCTCGGACTGGATCCTGGAAGGCGGGGCGATCGATGGCGATGGCGCAGGCCTCGTCGTCACGACCGAGCAATGCCTGCTCAACCCCAATCGCAATCCGCAGCTCTCGCGTGAAGACATCGAGGCCCGGCTCCAGCGCGATCTCGGCTTCGAACGCGTGCTCTGGCTCGGCGACGGGCTGATCAACGACCATACCGACGGGCACGTCGACAATCTCGCGCGCTTCGTCGGCCGCAACACGCTGTGCCTGCCGCGCGCGACCGGCAGCGACGATCCCAATGCCGCAGTCTATGCCGACGCCAAGCGACGTGCGCAGGATGTCGGGGTCGGGGTCGCCGAAATTCCTTCGCCAGGCCGCGTTACCAGCGGCGATCATGTCGAGCCCGCCAGCTACGCCAATTTCGCCATCACCAGCCACCTGGTCGTCGTTCCGACCTTCGGCAGTCCGCATGACGAGGACGGGGTGGCGGCCATCGCCGAACTCTTCCCCGACCGCGCGACGGTCGGCGTGCCCGCCGATGCCGTGCTTGCCGGCGGGGGCGGTTTCCATTGCGCCAGCCAGCAAATGCCCGCGGCGAGAGCCATCCTTTAACGCTTCGTTAGGATTTGCCCGCGACAATGGCGGCATGGCCAAGGCTATCGCTCTCGCCCGTACGCATGTCGCCCCGATCTCGGCGACCGAACTCGCGCGCGCACTGATCGTGAGCGGCTGCGGCCTCGCACTGGTACTCGCCGGGCCGGTCCTGCCTTTCTAAGATCTCAGACAAACGCCTTCCACAGCGCGGCGAGCGCTGCGGCGCCCAGAACTGCGCCCACGCAGATGCGCCAGATGCGGTCCTCGATCCGGCCCGACACCCTGTTGCCGAGCCAGTTGCCCGCCAGCACGGCGGGGAACAGCAGCGCCGCTAGCAGCGCAAGCGCCCAGTCGAGCATGCCCAGCGCTGCGCCGCTCACCAGCCCGGTGGTCGAAGCGCAGGTGAAGATCAGCAGCATAGAGGCCTTAGCCACGGCGCGCGGGATGTCGCGCCCGACGTAATAGGGCACGACCGGTGGGCCGGGCATGCCGGCATATCCGGTCATGAGCCCGCTCAAGATGCCGACGCCGCCCGTCGTCGCCGGATGATGCTCCAGCGCCCCGCGCCGAGGCAGCAGGATGGCGACGAAGGCCGACAGGGCGATGAAGGCAATCACCACGCGCGCGATATCAGGCGTGGTTGCGCCGAGCAGGAAAAGCCCGACCGGCGTCGTCACAACGACAAGCCCGATGATCGCCCAGGCCGAGCGCTCGGCATCGCGCACCAGGCGGCGAATTTCCGACAGGCCGATGAAGACCGAAAGGAAGTTCGTCAGCAGCACTGCATCCACCGGCGTCAGTGCCAGCGCGAGGATCGGCACGAGCAGGATCGCCATGCCGAACCCCGTCAGCCCGCGCACGAAGGCCGAGCCGAAAGCGGCAACCAGCGCGGCGACAATGGCCGCCGTGCCGTAGCCCGCGAGCAGGTCCATCGGCGACCTAGCCCTCGCGCAAGTCGGGCGGCGTCGCCTCGGCCTTGAGCGTGGCGATCGCCTCGTCGAGGCTCATCACGCGCTGCTCCTTTTCGCCCAACGTGCGGATGGCAACGGTGCCTTCCTCGGCCTCGCGATTGCCGACCACCAGCAGGTGCGGGACCTTGGCGTGGCTGTGTTCGCGCACCTTGTAATTGATCTTCTCGTTGCGAAGATCGCTCTCGACGCGGATGCCCGCGGCTTCCAGCCTGGCGACCGCTTCCTTCGCATAATCGTCGGCGTCGGAGACGATGGTCGCGACCACCGCCTGCACTGGCGCGAGCCAGACCGGAAGACGGCCCGCGAAATGCTCGATCAGGATGCCGATGAAGCGTTCGTAGCTGCCGAAGATCGCGCGGTGGAGCATGACCGGGCGGTGCTTCTCGCCATCCTCGCCGACATAGCTCGCATCGAGGCGGTCGGGCAGCACGCGGTCGCCCTGGATCGTGCCGACCTGCCAGGTACGGCCGATCGCGTCGGTGAGGTGCCATTCGAGCTTGGGCGCATAGAAGGCGCCTTCGCCGGGCAGTTCTTCGAGCTTGCCGTCGCCTTCGCCCTGCATGTCGCTGACCGCGACGGCATCGCGCAATTCCTGCTCCGCCGTGTCCCAGTCCTCGTCCGAACCGAAGCGCTTTTCGGGGCGCAGGGCGAGCTTGACGTCGTAGGTGAAACCGAAGTCGCGATAGACCTGGTCGGCCAGCTCGATGAAGGCCTTCACTTCCTCGACCACCTGATTTTCCGTGCAGAAAATATGCGCATCGTCCTGCGTGAACTGGCGCACGCGCATCAGCCCGTGGAGCGCGCCATGCGGTTCGTTGCGGTGACAGCAGCCCATCTCGCCCAGCCGGATCGGCAGGTCGCGATAGGAGGTGATGCCCTGCTTGAAGACCAGCACGTGGGCCGGGCAGTTCATCGGCTTGATCGCCATCCAGTCCGCATCGGGCGCGACGCTGGGGTTTGCCGGCCCATCGCCCAACTCCTCAACCTCTGGGACCATGTCGGGCACGGCGAACATGTTCTCGGCATATTTGCCCCAGTGGCCGGACTGCTCCCACTGGCGCACGTCCATAAGCTGCGGCGTCTTGATCTCGCGATAGCCGGCCTTGTCCATCTTGCGGCGCATATAAGCCTCCAGCTCGCGCCAGATGCGATAGCCCTTGGGATGCCAGAAGACGCTGCCATGCGCCTCTTCCTGCAAATGGAAGAGGTCCATCTCCCGGCCCAGCTTGCGGTGGTCGCGCTTGGCAGCTTCCTCCAACCGCGTGAGGTGGGCGTTGAGCTGCTTCTTGTTGAGCCAGCCGGTGCCGTAGATGCGCGTGAGCTGCGGATTGTTCTGGTCGCCGCGCCAGTAGGCACCCGCGACGCGCGTCAGCTTGAAGGCCTGCGGATCGAGCTTGCCCGTGCTGGCGAGATGCGGCCCGCGGCACATGTCGAGCCAGTCCTCGCCCGACCAGTAGACCGTCAGCTCCTCGTTCTCGGGCAGTTCCTTCGCCCACTCGGCCTTGAAGATCTCGCCCTCGGCCTCCCATTTGTCGATGAGCTGCTGGCGGCTCCAGACTTCGCGGCGCAGCGGCTTGTCGGCCTTGATGATGCGGCGCATCTCCTCCTCGATGTCGGGGAGGTCGTCCATGCTGAACGGCTCGCGGTCGGCGGGCGCTTTCACGTCGTAATAGAAGCCGTCGTCCGTCGCCGGGCCGAAGGTGATCTGCGTGCCGGGATAGAGCGACTGGACCGCTTCGGCGAGGACGTGCGCGAAATCATGCCGCGCCAATTCGAGCGCGTCTTCCTCGTCGCGGCTCGTGACCAGTGCGAGCTCGGCATCGCCCTCGAACGGGCGGTTGATGTCGCGCAGTTCACCGTCGACGCGCGCGGCGATGGCGGCCTTGGCAAGGCCGGGGCCGATCGCGGCAGCGACATCGCCGGGCGTGCTGCCGGGTTCCATTTCGCGCACCGAACCATCGGGCAGGCTGATTTTGAGCAGTTCCGTCATCGTATCTCGTCCGTTTCCTTGCGCGGCCCATGGCACAGGCATGCGCACCGTTGAAGCGGCGTTTTTGTTTTGAGGCGGTTCCGGCCCTCACCCCCTCCCGGCCACCCGATAGGATAATCCCGTGGGTGGCCGGGAGGGGGTGAGGGCTGGCGCCGCCCCGACGAAGAACCGATTTCGAGAGGAACGCCGCGCCACCCGAAACCGGGCGGCGGTGGCTGCGGTCAGGCCGCGACCATCCGCCCCCGGAGACCCGGGGTGGTGGTAGTCGTGATGGTGAAGCGCAGTTGCGTCATGGCCGGGCAGATAGCGCTAGAGCCTGCGCTTCTCAAGTCGCTTGCAGCCTGCGACTGCCCGCCAATGTGGTCATGCGGTGGGTTGCGGAGACGCCCGCGCCCTTCTCGCGCACGCTGGAGAGGAAGCGAAACTCGCTCGACGCGCTGCCGGGCGTGAGTTCCACCGCCATATAGCCGCGGCGCGCCGAATCCATCCATTGGAGCTGCGGATTGTGATCGACGATCGCGCGCTCCAGCCGGTCTTTCGGAATGAACGACAGATAGCTTTCGAGCCCCGGCGACGTGACGCCTTGCACACCGAATTCGACGCCGACCGGCTGCCCGGCGTGGTCGAGATCGAAAGCCCAGGCATTGTGCGTATCGCCGGCGAGGCTGATCAGATTCGCATTCGCGTCAAGTGCGGATTTCAACAGCCGTTCCCGCGCGGCCGGGTAGCCGTCCCACGCATCCATGTTCAGTGGCAGTTCCGCCCGCCCAGCCATCGCGCCTGCCAGGATCCGCTGGCGAATGAAGTCGGGCAAATCGCCCGGCAGTCCCTCGGTGAGGCCGGGCGCGGTGGAGAGGTTGCCCATCAGGACCTGCTGCACCAGCACCTGCCACGGTTTGCCCGCCCCGGCGGAGCGCCGCATGCCATCCGCCAGCCACGCCTGCTGCCGCGCCCCGAGCAGTTCGCGCGAAGCGTCGCGATAGTCGCCCTCGCGGAAGGCCGTCAGCGCGGCCAACGCCTCGTCGGCGGAGGTCTGGCCGGTCAGGATATCGCCATAGGAAAACTGCTCCGCCCGCGCGGTTAGTCGCGTTTCCAGGCGGAACAGCGTGGCGAGATCGCCGATTTCGTAAGCCGCCCAAGGCTCGTCGGAGACGGGCATCCACTCGCGATAGGCCTTGATCGCCGCCGCCTTGCGGACCGACCATTCGCCCTCGCTATCGGGCTGGTGGTTCTGGGCGCCGCCTTCCCACGAATCGTTTGCGCTCTCGTGATCGTCCCAGCCGCTGATCATCGGATACATCTGGTGGAGGCGGCGCAGATCCGGGTCGCTGCGATAGAGCGCATAGCGGCGGCGGTATTCGTCGAGACTGACGATCTCCTTCGCCGGGAACAGCGTACGGCCGGACAAGGCCTCGTCGGCGGAGGGGTAGGTGCCGGGCCCGTATTCATAGAAATAATCGCCCAAATGCAGCGTGCAGTCGAAGGCGTTCGCATCGGCGGCATGGGCATAGGCGTTGAACCAGCCGAAGGCGATGTTGGAGCAGGAGAACACCGCCATGCGGAACCGCTCGGTCGGGCCTTCGGGCAGTGTCTTCGTGCGGCCGACATCGGACATCGAACCGTCGGGCGCGACGAAGCGGAAGTAATAGAAGCGTGCCGGGGCAAGGCCGCGCGCGGTCGCCTTGCAGCACCAGTCGTTATCCGCGCTGGCCGTGACCGTGCCGCCCGCAGCGATACTGCCGAAATCGGCGCTTTCCGACAGCTCATAGGTCAGCGGCGTGTCCTGATTAGCCACGAACCGAGTCCACACCAACACGCCATTCGCCGCAGGCTCGCCGCTTGCGACCCCATGCGTGAAGCCGCGTCCGGGCACCTGCGCGGCCAGCGGCATCCCGGCGAGGCCTGCGCCGAGCACTCCACCCTTGATCACGCTCCGGCGATCGAGCGACGGCAGCTTCGCGGCAGCAGGCGGTTCGGTGGCGATCATTTGTTTCTCCTCACTCATTCTGCTGCCTGCGCCGGATGACCCCTGCATGACAAGTCTTTCGACACTGCTGGAAAGGTCGCGCTCCATATTGGAAAGTGTGCTTGACATAACCCGCCTCCTATGACAAATACACTTTACACCATAGCAAAGGAGCTTGACCAATGAACCGTACGATCCTTTCCAGTGGCTTCGCCATTGCCATGCTGCTGACCGCGCTCGGCGTGTCTCTGGGCGCAATTGACGCCGCGGTCGGTGAACCGATGCTGATTGTCTTCCCGGCACTGGCGATCGCGACGATCCGGCCGGGCAAATGCTGCGCGTCGCTCAAGGGCGTCTTTTCGTGACCGATAGCAGCGAAAACGCGCTCCGCAGCTCGGTGCCCGTATGGGCCGGACTGACCTTCGCCAGCTTCGGCGCAGCGATGGGGTTGGCGCTGAGCGATGCCATCAACTCGACCACGGCCATGATCCTCCTGATCGTTCCGGCAGCGCTGTTCTTCCAGACGATGCGCGCGGCCAACCGGGCCGCGAACAATCGCGGGCCCTGCAGCGCCAAGGGCGAGGCACAGCAACGTTACATCAAGCGCGTTGTGGTGTTCAGCAGCGCCTATCTGGTCGCCATAGCGCTGCAGGTCTCGTTGCTGAGCGATGGCGATCCGTCGACTGCCGCCCGCGTGGCGCTGGCGCTGCTGCCCGCCTTCGCCATCATCGGCGTGTTTTGGGCGATCGGTCGCCTGATCGTGGAGGAGCAGGACGAGTTCCTGCGCATGCTGATTGTGCGCCAGGCGCTGATCGCCACCGGCTTCGCGCTTGCCGCCGCCACGCTGTGGGGGTTCCTCGAATCAACCGGCGTGGTCATCCACCTCGATGCCTATTGGTGGGCGGTCGCATGGTTCTTCGGCCAGTTCGTAGGCGCAGTGGCCAACCGCATCAGCTACGGCACTTGGGGCGCGCTATGAAGAACCGCCTCAAGGTGCTGCGCGCCGAACGCGACTGGAGCCAGCAGCAGCTTGCCGACCTGCTGGAGGTGAGCCGCCAGAGCGTGAACGCGATCGAGACGGGGCGTTACGACCCGTCGCTGCCGCTGGCGTTCCGGATCGCCGAAGTCTTCGAGCTGGCGATCGAGGATATCTTCCAGCGCGACGCGTAGTCACGCACCGCGATTGACACGGCCCCTTCGATCCCCGAGCATCCGGCGACGGGATCGAAGGGGTTTTACTGCATCATGCACGGTAAATACGATGGCGAGGGCGGCGAAAGCGCTTTCGTGTTCGAAGGGAACTGGCGCGAATTCGCACCGATCGCTTTCACCAATCTGCTGCTGACCATCGTCACGCTGGGAATCTACCGCTTCTGGGCCACCACGCGCGAGCGGCAATATCTGTGGTCGCGCAGCCGCTTCGTCGACGAGCATCTCGAATGGGCCGGAACGGGCAAGGAGCTGTTCTTCGGCTTCCTGATCGTGCTGGTCCTGTTCGGACTGCCCTATTTCATCATCTCCTTCGGCGCGCAGGCGCTGATCGCGCGCGGTTATGAAGAGATCGGCGCGGCGCTGGGCGTGCTGGCATTCGTCGCGATCTTCTACCTGATGGGCGTCGCGCGCTTCCGGGCGCTGCGCTATCGCCTGTCGCGCACGCGCTGGCGGGGCATCCGCGGGGGGAGCGACAATCCCGGTTTCGTGTTCGGCCTGTCCTACATGTGGAAGACGATCGTCGGCTGGCTCCCGCTCGGCCTGCTGATCCCCTGGTCGATGACCAGCCTGTGGAACGAGCGCTGGAGCAAGATGAGCTTCGGGCCATACCGGTTCGAAGCCAATGCCGAATCGGGCGGCGTGTTCGCTCGCTTCCTGCTGTTCTATCTCGCCCCGATCATCCTGTTTCTCGGCGGATTGTTCATGGCCGCCATGGGCATGCTCGCCGGCTACGGTATCGGCGGCGAGGACGGGATGGCGCTGGGCGGCGTGTTCGGAGCCATCGGCCTGATCCTGTTCTTCTATCTCGGCCTCGGCCTGATTGCGGTGGCTTTCTACGCCAAGTTCTATCGCGAAGTGGTCGGCGCGACGCGGTGGAAGGATCTCGATTTCAGCTTCGAGGCATCGACGCTGGAGTGGGTCAAGCTGCTGGTCGGCGATGCCCTTTTGGTCGTGTTCACGCTCGGGATCGGACTGATCTTCCTGTCCTATCGGCACTGGAAGTTTTTCATCACCCACCTGGAGGCGAGCGGCGAGATCCTGCTCGACGAGCTGACCCAGTCGACCACCAAGACGGCCAGGCATGGCGAGGGCCTGCTCGACGCCTTCGACATGGGCGCGATCTGAGCCGATGGACGACAGCTTCCAGGTCGCGGCCAGCTGGTATGACGGGCATTCGGCCGTCCGCCACGAAGGCCCCGCGCGCTGGGACGGCGGGGGGCAATTGCTGCTCGATGCGCCGACCAGCCAGCTTGCCGTGCCGCTGGACGACCTGCGCTTCGGCGAGGCGCGGGGGGAGCATGTTTTCTACCGCCGCGAGAGCGAGACCGACTTCCGGCTGACCCTGCCCGCCGACATGCCGCCAGGGCTGGCGCGGCATTTGCCTGAAAAAAGCGAATACGGCGCGTGGATCGACCGGCTGGGCCTGGGCAAGGCCGCCGTCATCTTCGCTGCGGCCAGCGCGGTTGCCGTGGCGCTCTTCATGACCGCGCCCGAATGGCTCGGCCCGCGCGTGCCCGAAAGCTGGGAGCGCAATCTGGGCCAGGCGATGATCGGCGATTTCGGCGGCCGGCTGTGCAGCACGCCCGAAGGCGACGCAGCCCTCGCCAAGCTGCTCGACGAGGTCGATCCGGCGGCGACGCAGGTGAATGCGGGTGTCGCCAATATCGACATGGTCAATGCGGTGGCGCTGCCCGGCGGGCAGGTGCTGCTGTTCGACGGCCTAATCCAGCAGGCCGAAAGCCCGGAAGAGCTCGCCGGTGTGCTCGCCCACGAGGTCGGCCATGTGCGCGAGCGGCATGTGATGACCGCGCTGCTGCGCCAGTTCGGCATGTCGGTGCTGCTGGCGGGTGCAAACTCGGGCGTCGGCGACACGGTCTTCGGCGTCGCCTCCATGGGCTATTCGCGCGATGCCGAGCGCGAGGCGGACGATTATGCCCGCGCGCGCCTCTCCGAAAGCGATGTCTCGCCGCTGGGCGCGGCGGGTTTCTTCGAGCGCATGGCCGAGGAATATGGCGACGATGGCGAGAGCAATGCGATGACGGGCTGGCTGGCGAGCCACCCTGCGGCGGGCGAACGCGCGCGGGCCTACAGGAACGCGGCGAAGGGAAACGCGGACTATCCGCCCGTCCTGTCGGAGCGAGAATTCGCCGCGCTCCAGTCGATGTGCGAGGACGATCCCGACGTCGAGGAGTTCGACTTCTTCTGAGGCCGCGCCCGGAGCCGGGCTTGCATTCGAGCCACCGAGGTTCGACATCGTGACGCCATGAGCGACACGCAATTCCACACCATGCCCGATGGTCGGCGCATTGCCTTCCGCCACACGCGAGGCGCGGGTCCGACGCTCGTCTTCCTGCCCGGCTACATGTCCGACATGGATGGCGGCAAGGCGACTGCGCTGTTCGACCGGGCCAGGGCGCGCGGGCAGGGCTGCCTGTTGCTCGACTATTCGGGCTGCGGGTCGAGCGGGGGCGATTTCGCCGACGGCACGCTGTCGCGCTGGACCGAAGAAGTGCTGACTCTGATCGAGGCGCAGGTCGAAGGGCAGGTCATCGTCATCGGCTCGTCCATGGGCGGCTGGCTGATGCTGCTGGTCGGCACTGCCTTGGGCGAGCGGCTTGCGGGATTGGTCGGCATCGCTTCCGCGCCCGACTTCACCGAATGGGGCCGCTCCGACGAGGACAAGGCGAAATTACGCGCCGGCGAGACGGTTCAAGATCCCAATCCCTATGGCCCGGAGCCGACCCCGATGCACCCCGGCTTCTTCGCCGACGCGCAGGAGCAGCGATTGCTCGACAGCGAAATCGCGATCGACGCGCCGGTGCGCCTGCTGCACGGCCAATGCGATGCCGACGTGCCATGGCAGATCAGCATGAAGCTGGCCGAAGCGCTGCGTTCGGATGCGGTACAGTTGCTGCTGGTTAAGGACGGCGATCACCGGCTGTCGCGCGAGCAGGATATTGCCCTGCTGCTGCGCACGGTCGAATCTTTGTCCGGAGACGTTTGAGTGTTCATGTCCGCCCTTGCCCTGCTGATCATGCAGGTCGGCCCCAATCCATCCGTCGGCTCGATTCCCGATGTTCCCGACGAACTGGCGAATCGCCCGCAGCGCGACACTGCCGAAGTCGTCGAAACGACGCCGTCCCCGCGCAGCGAGTATCTCTCGCGTTGCCTCGCGCTGACCACCAGCGAGCCGGAAGAGGCGCTCGATTTCGCGCAGGCCTGGCGCGTGCAGGTGGAAAGCGATCTCGAGCTGGCGCAGTCGGCACATTGCCTCGGGCTGGGACTGGTGAGGCTGGAGCGGTATGAAGAAGCGCGCACGATTTTCGAGACTGCCAGTGCCGAAGCGCCGGATACCCTGCCCGCTTACCGCGCCCGGCTGGCGGCGATGGCCGGCAATGCCGCGCTGGCGGACGACAAGCCCGCCACTGCCGAGCCGCTGTTCGCGCAGGCCATCACCCATGCGACGGCAGCGGGCGACGGCGCTCTCGCAGCGAGTCTCCATGTCGACCGCGCCCGTGCGCTCGTGGCGGCGGGTCGGCAGGAGGATGCGGCAGAGGCGCTCGCCTCGGCCCGCGCAGAGGACCCGGCCAATGCGCGCGCATGGTTGCTGTCGGCCACTCTCTCCCGCCGCCTCGATCGGCTGGGCGAGGCGCAGCAACAGATCGAGCGTGCTGCCGAAATCGATCCGCGCAACCCGGCGATCGGGCTTGAGGCCGGCGTGATCGCCGCCCTGTCCGGCCGCGATGACGACGCGCGGCGCAGCTTCGAATCGGTCCTGCTGGTCGCACCCGAAAGCACAGAAGCCGACCGCGCCCGCGCCTATCTGGAGCAACTTGCCCAATGACCGAATTTTCCGTCCTCGACCTCGTCCCCGTTCGCGAAGGCGGCAGCGTCGGCGATGCGCTCACCGCCGCGACCGACCTTGCGAAAGCTGCCGAGGCCGCGGGCTGCAAACGCTTCTGGGTTGCCGAGCATCACGCGATGGAAGGTATCGCCGGCGGTGCGACCTCGGTCGTGCTCGCGCATATCGGCAATGCCACCAGCTCCATCCGCATCGGATCGGGCGGCATCATGCTGCCGAACCACACGCCGTTCCAAATCGCCGAGCAATTCGGCACGCTCGATGCGCTGTTTCCCGGCCGTGTCGACCTCGGCCTTGGCCGCGCTCCGGGGGCGGGGCCGGAATTGCAGCGGGCGCTGCGCAAGGACCTGCACCGCGCCGCCGAGATGTTCCCGCAGGACGTCGTCGAGTTGATGGCGCTGATGAAGGGCGAAGGGGCGATCCACCCCACACCCGGACGCGGCGCAGAGCCAGAATTCTGGATGCTCGGATCGAGCTTGTTCGGCGCGCAGCTGGCCGCGAAACTCGGCCTGCCCTTCGCCTTCGCCAGCCATTTCGCGCCCGATCACCTCGATGCCGCGCTTGAACTATATCGCCGCGATTTCCAGCCATCGGAAGCTTGCGAGAAGCCGCATGTCATGGCGGCGATGAACCTGTTCGTCGCCAACAGCGAAGACGAGGCCGATTATCTCGCCAGCTCGCAGCTCCAGGCCTTCGTCGCGCTGCGGACCGGGCGGCCCGGAAAGCTGCCCCCGCCGCGCGAGAACTTCCGCGAAAGCCTGCCCCCCCAGGCGCAGGCCATGCTCGCCCACATCGGCCAGGCAAGCGCGATCGGCACGCCCGCAACGGCCCGCGACACGGTCGAAGGCTTCGTCGCGCGCACCGGTGCCGACGAGATCGTTTTCGGCGGCAGCACCTATGACGCTGCGGCGCGCATCCGCTCGCTCGAGCTCGCGATGGACGCGCTCCAGCCCTTACGCGCCGTAGCGTAACCCGCCGTTTCGCATAGGAATGCACGTCTGCGCATGTGCCACCTTGCGACGCGCCGACAAGGGGCCTAGGCGCGGCCTCTGACATCTTCGCCGCATGAGTCGAAAATTGCGTGGCGAAGTAACGATACTACGCGATCCTGCGAGAGGTCCCCATGGGTTCGAAGAGCGCCGCCAAAGCGAAGTCCGGCACATTGTCCAAGAAACTGCACGCCGAGCTGGTGGAGCGCATGCGCCAGTCGCTGCTGCGCGGCGATACGCCGATTACCGACGCGAAGATAAACGAGGCCGCGCGTTTCCTCGGCGAAACGGCCTACCAGCGCGAATTCGGCGAGCCTGCCATCCATGTCGAAAGCGCGACCGAAGACCGCCGCTTCACGCGCATCGCCATCGTCAATGACGACATGCCGTTCTTGGTAGATTCGCTGGCCGCGGCGATTGCCGCGCTCGGCCTTTCGATCGACCATCTCGTCCACCCGGTCGTCCCGGTGGAGCGCAAGAAGGATTGTGTGCTGAAGGCCATTCCCGAGGGCGATCCGGAGGATGCCTATTGGGAATCGATGATCTACCTCGAAACCGCGCGGGTCGATGCGAAGACACGCCGCCAGCTCGATGACAGCATCGTCGAAACGCTGAAGGACGTTCGCGCCGCTGTGAAAGACTGGCCGAAACTGCAAGCCGCCATGGCCGCCGATGCCAATCGCATTGCCGATGTCGACGAAGAGGGCGCGGCGCTGCTCGAATGGCTCAATTCGGGGATGCTGACGCAGCTTGGCCATGTGACACGGCACCGCGACGGCACGCAGGACGATCCGCTGGGCATCTGCCGTACCAGCACCGAACAATTGCTCGCCGAAGCGTCTTTCGACCGCGCCTTCGCGTGGTTCGACGACAAACAGAACACCCGCGTACCCCTGGTCATCAAGGCGAACCACCTCAGCCGCGTCCACCGGCGGGTGCCGCTCGACGTGCTGATCGTGCCGCTGCGCGAAGGCGGCAAGCTGGTCGCGCTTTCGCTGCACGCAGGCGTCTGGACCAGCGCCGCGCTGGCCGCTCCGCCGCGCGCCGTCCCGCGCCTGCGCGAGCAGCTGCAGCGGCTCTACGATCGCTATGGCTTCGACGAGGGCGGCCATGCGGGCAAGGCGCTGGTGCATGCGCTGACGACGCTGCCGCACGATCTGATGATCGGTTTCCAGGAAGAAGACGTCGATCGCGTCGCGACGACCATGATGAGCCTGGTCGACCGCCCCCGCCCGCGTCTGGCACTGGTGGAAGCGCCGCTGGCGCGCCACCTCTTCGCCTTCGTCTGGCTGCCGCGCGACATGCTGGCGACGCAGGTGAGGCTGGAGATCCAGGCGCTGCTCGAAGAAACCGCCGCTGCGCGCCTGCTCGACTGGAGCCTCGAGGTCGAGGGCGGCAATCTCGCGACGCTACGCTTCGTCCTCGACATTCGCGACGGCTCGGGCGCCCCCGACGAGGTGGCTCTGGAAGAGCGCCTGCAGACTTTGCTGCGCGGTTGGAGCGAAGCGGTCGAGGCCGAACTCGGCCAGACCGAGGAACCGCCGCGCGCCGCTGCGCTTGCCATGCGGTTTGCCGAAAGTTTCCCGACTGCCTTCCGCGGCCGGTTCGGGCCGCAGGAAGCCGCGCTCGATATCGTGCGGCTGCACCGGCTTGGCGCCAGCGCCGAAAGCGAAGAGATCGCCCGCGGTGCGCGCATGTATCAGTGCGAGCGGGAAGCCGAAACTTGCCTGCGTCTGAAGCTCTATCAGTCGGAAGGCAGCCTGCCGCTTTCCGAGGGCGTGCCCGCGCTGGAAAACTTCGGCTTCCATGTGCAGTCGGAAATGCCGACCGTGCTGGACGACGGACGGCTCGGCACGATCCACGACTTCCGGCTGGAGCTGAAGCCGGGCGGCGATCCTGCCGCGCTGGTAGAGCGTGCCGACGCGATCGAGGAAGCCATTGCCGCCGTGCTGAACGGCGAAGCGGAGAACGATGTCTTCAACCGGCTCGTGCCCGAAGCCGGATTGTCGGCGCGCGAGGCCAACTGGCTGCGGGCCTTCTACCGCTATTTGCGGCAGGTCGGCATGGGCTTCACCATCTACACGGTGGTCGATGCGCTGGCCGCCGCACCCGATGTGACCCGCGCCCTGGTGGCGCTCTTCACCGCTCGGCACGATCCCGATTTCGGCAGCGGTCGCGAACAGGCGATCGAGGATGCGCGCGCCGCGATCAAGCGCGGCCTGTCCAAGGTAAAGGCGATCAACGACGACCGCCTGCTTCGGCTCTACAATTCGCTGATCGACGCGATCCTGCGGACCAATGCCTTCGCTCCGGCGGCAGGCGAGGCTCTCGGCTTCAAGATCGACAGTGCCCGCGTGCCGGGCCTGCCCAAGCCGATTCCCTATCGCGAGATCTTCGTCTATTCGCGCCGCATCGAAGGCATCCATCTGCGCGCCGGCCCGGTGGCGCGCGGCGGCCTGCGCTGGTCCGACCGGCGCGACGACTTCCGCACCGAAATCCTCGGCCTGATGAAGGCGCAGCGCGTGAAGAACGCGGTGATCGTGCCGACCGGCGCGAAAGGCGGTTTCTATCCCAAGCAGCTGCCCAACCCCGCTATCGACCGCGAGGGCTGGGCGCTGGAAGGGCGCGCCAGCTACGAGATTTTCATCCGCACGCTGCTGTCGGTCACCGACAATATCGTGAACGACACGGTCGTGCATCCCGAGGACGTGGTCATCACCGATGGCGAGGACCCGTATTTCGTCGTCGCTGCCGACAAGGGCACGGCGACCTTCTCCGACGTGGCAAACGCCATCGCGGAAAGCCGGGACTTCTGGCTCGACGATGCCTTCGCCAGCGGCGGGTCCAAGGGTTACGACCACAAGGCGATGGGTATCACCGCCCGCGGCGCCTGGGTATCGGTCCAGCGGCATTTCCTCGAAATGGGTGTCGACGTGCAGAGCGAGCCCATCGAGGTCGTCGGTTGCGGCGACATGTCGGGCGACGTGTTCGGCAACGGGATGCTGCTCTCCAAGGCGATCAAGCTCGTGGCCGCCTTCGACCACCGGCACATCTTCCTCGACCCCGATCCCGATCCGGCGAAAAGCTGGAAGGAGAGGAAGCGCCTGTTCGACCTGCCGCGATCGAGCTGGGAAGATTACGACAGCGACCTGATCTCCCGCGGCGGCGGAGTTTTCCCGCGCGACGCGAAGAGTATCAAACTGTCGAAGACGATGCAGGCCAAGCTCGACATCGAACAGGACGAGATCGAACCCGATGCTTTGATAAGCGCAATTCTGAAAGCGCCGGTCGACCTGATCTGGTTCGGCGGCATCGGCACCTACGTCAAGGCCACGCACGAGAACAACGTGCAGGTCGGCGATCCGGCCAACGATGCGCTGCGCGTCGACGGGCGAGAACTGCGCGCCAAGGTGATCGGCGAAGGCGCGAACCTCGGCATCACGCAGGCGGGACGAATCGAATTCGCCCACATCGGCGGGCGCAGCAATACCGACTTCATCGACAATTCGGCCGGGGTCGATTGCTCGGACAACGAGGTCAATATCAAGATCGCGCTCGCTGCCGCCAAGCGCGCGGGCAAGCTTTCGGAACCCAAGCGCGTCGAACTGCTCGAATCGATGACCGAAGAGGTCGCCGACCTCGTGCTGGAAGACAATCGCCTCCAGGCGCTCGCGCTTTCCATTGCCGAGATCGGCGGCGACCGCGCCATGGCATCGCAGCGGCACATCATCGAAACGCTGGAAGCGGGCGGCAATCTCGACCGGCGAACCGAAGGGCTGGCCGACGACCAGACACTGCTCCGCCGCGCGGCCGACGGGCAGGGGCTGACCCGTCCGGAGCTTGCCGTGCTGCTTTCGTCCACCAAACTGGTGCTGCAGGCGGCCATCGAGGATAGCGACCTGCCCGACGACAAGCTGCTCGAAAGCACGCTGTTCGAAGCCTTCCCCGAGCCGATGCGAAAGAAGTTCAAGGCGCAGATCGCGGGCCACCGGCTGCGCCGCGAGATCATCGCGACCAAGCTGGCCAACCAGATCGTCAATCGGCTGGGCACGATCCATCCCTTCGAACTGGCCGAGGAAGAGGGCGTCGAGCTGTCGCAGGTCGCCGCTGCCTTCGTGGCCTGCGAGGAACTGTTCGGGCTCGAGGAATTGTGGGCGCAAATCGACGTGGCAGACATGTCGGAACAGGCGCGCCTGACGCTGTTCGACCGGCTCGCCGCAGCGGTCGGCAATCTCATGTCCGACGTGCTGCGCAGCGCGTCGGGCAAGGTCGATCCGAGCGCACTGGTCGCCGAGCTGGGCAAGGGCGTTCGCGTGCTGGCAGAAGCGACCGACCAGCTCCTCTCGGCCGAATCGCGCCAGCAATCCGCGCGTCTCGAGGCGCAGTTGACCGAAGCGGGAGCGCCGGAGAAATTCGCCGCCCGGGTGAGCCATCTCTACGACCTCGACGGTTCGGTCGGCCTGGCCCAGCTGGCCAGCGATACGGGTATCGAGCCGAAGGGCCTGACGCTCGGATTCACCGAGATCGGGCGCCGTCTAGGCCTCGACTGGGCGCAGTCCACCGCCGCGATGATGAGCCCGTCGGACGTCTGGGAGCGCTTGCTCGTGTCGGGCCTCGCCCGCGATTTCCAGCAGATGCGGCTGGAATTGCTGCGCCGCCTCTCGCGCCGCAAGGATGCCAAGAAGGACATGCCCGGCACGGTGGAAAAATGGGCCGACGAACAGGATGTGGCGGTGCGCGGGTTCCGCACGATGATCGCCCGCGCGCAGGCGCAGTCGCCGGTCGCCCCGGCCATGCTCGCCCAGGTGGCCAGCATGGCGCGCAACCTTCTGGGGCGGTAGCGGCCCTGGCGCCGCTACGCTTGACCGGCAGGCGTTTTCCCGCCAGCCACAGCGCCGATGGAGCATTACGACGTCGTCATAGTGGGTTCGGGGCACGGCGGTGCCCAGGCCGCGATCGCCTTGCGCCAGAACGGCCATGAGGACAGCATCCTCATGGTCAGCCGCGACCGCAATCCACCCTACGAGCGCCCGCCCCTGTCGAAGGAATATCTCGCCGGCGACAAGCCGTTCGAGCGGATCATGATCCGGCCCGAGAAATTCTGGGCCGAAAAGAATATCGACCTGCGGCTGGGCTGCAACGTCAACGAAATCGACCCGGTGCGGCACGAGCTTTCGCTGTCGGACGACAGCGCGGTAACCTACCGCAAGCTGATTTGGGCCGGTGGCGGCGACGCACGGCGGCTCTCCTGCCCCGGCTGCGACGCGGTGGGCATCCATTATGTCCGCACGCGGCGCGACGTGGATGCGCTGAAGGCCGAGATCGACGGCGGGGCGCGGCGCGCAGTCATCGTCGGTGCGGGTTATATCGGGCTGGAAGCGGCGGCCGTCCTGCGCAAACTGGGCTGCGAAGTCACCGTGCTCGAGATGCTCGACCGCGTATTGGCGCGCGTCGCGGGTCCGGAACTGTCGGATTTCTATGCCGAGTATCACCGCGCGCAAGGTGTCGACCTGCGGCTGGACACCGCGGTCGAGCGGATCGAGGTGCAGGACGGCAAGGCCGGCGAAGTCGTCACTGCCGATGGCGAACGGATCGCCTGCGACGTGGTGCTGGTCGGCATCGGCATCGTTCCCTCCGTCGGTCCGCTGATCGCGGCCGGCGCGGCGGGCAGCAACGGCGTGGATGTCGACAGCTTCTGCCGCACGACGATCGACGACATCTATGCGATCGGCGACTGCGCCAGCCATGCCAACCCCTTCGCCGACAACGCCGTGCTGCGGCTGGAATCGGTGCAGAATGCCAACGACATGGCAAGCTGTGCCGCCAAGGCGATCATGGGCGACAAGCAGGACTACAACGCGGTGCCATGGTTCTGGTCCAACCAGTACGATTTGAAGCTCCAGACTGTCGGCATCTCCAACGGCTACGACAGCACCGTACTGCGCGGCGATCCGGCAGCATCGAAATTCAGCGTGGTCTATCTGAAAGAGGGCCGCGTAACTGCGCTCGACTGCGTGAACTCCGTCAAGGATTACGTGCAGGGTCGCAAGCTGGTGGTCGACCGCGCGCAGATCGATCCGGAGCTGCTCGCCGATAGCGAGACGCAGCTCAAGGAGATGGCGTCAAGCTGACCAGCGCCCAGCGCGCAGCGTCGGCCACCGCCGGGTCGGGATCGTCGGTCAGAGCTTGCACCATCGGCATCAGCGCCGCCTGGCCGCTATTACCCGCAGCATAGAGGCAGTTGCGCACGAAGCGATCCCGCCCGATCCGCTTGATCGGCGATCCGGAAAAGAACTGGCGGAAGCTTACATCATCGAATTGCAGGAAGCGCGCGAGATCCGGCGCGATCAGCTCCTTGCGCGGGGCGAGCTTGAGATGTCGGTGCGCGGCATCGGCGAACTTGTTCCACGGGCAGACGGCAAGGCAGTCGTCGCAGCCGTAGATACGATTGCCGAGCGCGGTCCGGAATTCCTCCGGGATCGGCCCCTTGTGCTCGATGGTGAGGTAGGAAATGCAGCGCCGCGCATCGAGACGGTACGGACTCGGAAAAGCATCGGTCGGGCATGCATCCTGGCAGGCGCGGCAATTGCCGCAGCGGTCGGCATGCGGCTCGTCGGGCTCAAATTGCAGAGTCGAATAGATCGCGCCGAGGAACAGCCAGCTGCCGTGCTCGCGGCTGACCAGGTTGGTGTGCTTGCCCTGCCAGCCGATTCCCGCCGCCTCGCCCAGCGGCTTTTCCATCACCGGCGCGGTGTCGACGAAGACCTTGAGCTCGCTCTCCGGCTCCCGCGCGATCAGCCAGCGGGCAAGTGCTTTCAGCGCCTTCTTGACCACATCGTGATAGTCGCGCCCCTGCGCATAGACCGAAATCCGTGCCTTTTCCGGCTCGCTTTCCAGCGCCAGCGGGTCGCCGTCGGGCGCGTAGCTCATGCCGAGCGCGATCACGCTCCGCGCTTCGGGCCAGAGCCCCTGTGGCGATGCGCGCTGGGTTTTTCGCGCCTCCATCCATTCCATAGAGCCATGGCGGCCTTCGCCCAGGAAATCCCCCAGCCGCTCGGCGCGGACAGGATCGGGCGCGGCCGAAGTAAAGCCGCAGGCGACGAAGCCCAGCCGCGCCGCTTCCTCGCGCAAGTCCGCCTGCAACTGCGAATTAACCCCGGTCACCTATGCTCCGTTCACTGGCGAGGACTAGATTGACACGATGCTTACCGAGACCGGCTTCATGACGCGACCCCCTGCAGACCCCGCGGCGAAACTCGCCATCGAGGCGCGGGGCCTCGTCAAGCGCTTCGACGACACGCTGGCGGTGGACGGGGTGGACATCTCCGTACCCGAAGGCGCGATCTACGGCATCCTCGGCCCGAATGGCGCGGGCAAGACGACCACGCTGCGCATGCTGCTGGGCATCATCGACCCGGACGAGGGCGTGCGCCGTGTGTTCGGCCACGACCGCCCGCACGAGGTCGCCAAGCTGATCGGCTACCTGCCAGAGGAACGCGGCCTCTATCCGGCGATGAAATGCGACGAGGCCATCGCCTTCCTCGGCGCTCTGCGCGGGCTGCCGCTGGACGAGGGCAAGGCGCGCGGGCGCGAGCTGCTCGAGCGTCACGGCCTCGGCCATGCGGTGGACCGCCAGATCCGCCAGCTGTCCAAGGGCATGGCGCAGACCGTGCAATTGCTCGGCACGCTGGTGCACCGCCCGAAGCTGGTGGTATTCGACGAACCCTTCAGCGGGCTCGATGCGATCAACCAGGGCAAGCTGGAGGTGATGATCCGCGAACTGGCGCAGAGCGGGACCACGGTGATCTTTTCGACTCACGTCATCCACCACGCCGAACGCCTGTGCGACGAGGTCGCGATCATCGCGGGCGGCAAGGTGCCCTATGCCGGATCGGTCGACGCGGCGCGCGACCGGATCCCGGCGCAAGTGCGGCTCGAAACGAAGGTCGACAGCGGCGACTGGCGCTCCGCCCTGCCGGGCGATGCGCGCCACGACGCGAAAGCGGGCGGCAATCACTTCTGGTACTTCCCGGTTCCCGACAGCGGGATCGAAACGCTGCTCAAGCGCCTGATCGACGGCGGCGCGGGCATTCTCTCGCTCTCGATCGAGCGTGCCGGGCTGCACGACGCTTTCGTCGAAATCGCCGGTGAGGCCGCAGCCCGCGCGCTGGCAGAAGACAACGCGCTGGAGACTGGCCGATGAGCGATACAACCCGCCTCTCGCTGTTCGAAGCTGCGCGCGTGGTCGCCCGGCGCGATTTCCGCGCGATCCTGTTCAGCCGCGCGTTCTTCTTCTTCCTGCTCGGCCCGCTGTTCCCGCTGGTCATCGGCGCGCTGGCAGGCGGCATCGGCGGCCAGGTCCAGCGCGACGTGGCGACCAACCTCGTGGCAGTCGCGATGAGCGAGGCCGACACGGCGGCGCTCCAGACCGCCTCGGGCGCGCTTTCCGACCAGATCGGCTATCTGCCGCGGCTGGTTCCCGATGCGAGCGGCGAGCCTCCCGCAGACATATTGAAGCGCAAAGGTACGAATTTCGCTGCGGTCGTGACGGGAACGCTGGACGCGCCTGTAGTCGTGGCACCCGAAGACCAGATCGAACGCTGGCGCGGCCCCGTCGCCCTGCTGGCGGCGACAGCCAACGGCAGTTCGCCCAGCAGTTTTCCGGAGATCGCAAGCGAGCCGGTCGCCTCCAGCGCCGCTACTTCGCGCAGCGAACGCATCCGCACCGCGCAGGCAGGCCAGCTGATCCTGTTCCTGCTGATGATGCTGCTGGCCGGGATGGTGCTGTCCAACCTGGTCGAGGAAAAGGCCAACAAGGTCATCGAAGTCCTCGCCGCGGCCATCCCGATGGACGCGGTGTTCCTCGGCAAGCTCTTCGCCATGCTCGGCGTAAGCTTTGTCGGCATCGCAGTCTGGGCGAGCTTCGGCGGAGTTGCCGCCCTGCTGCTCGGCAACCAATTGCCGCAACTGCCCGAGCCCGCGCTGGGCTGGCCGGCGTTCATCGCACTCGGCATCGCCTATTTCGCGATGGGCTACCTGCTGCTCGGTTCGCTGTTCCTGACGATCGGCGGGATGGCGGCGACCGTGCGCGAGGTGCAGACGCTGTCCATGCCGGTCACCATGATGCAGCTGTTGGTGTTCTTCCTGGCCGCCGCCGCAATCACCACGCCCGGCTCTCCGCTGGAACTGACCGCGGCGATCTTTCCGCTGTCCTCGCCCTTCGCCATGCTCGCCCGCGCCGCCCTGTCGGATGCATTGTGGCCGCATGGGCTGGCGCTGGTGTGGCAGGCCCTTTGCGTCGTGCTGTTCGTCCGCTTCGGTGCGCTGCTGTTCAAGCGCCGGGTGATGAAATCCGGCAAGGCGGGACGCGCGGTGAAAGGGCACGTCGGCGGGACAAAAACCGCCTGACTGTCGCATCCCGACAAGCGCAACGCCGATTTCTGCAATAGATAGGTTCCGATTCGCAACGCACTGTTGACACCAATGTCAGTTAGGGCAGGATGCGAAACGAAGAGAGCGACCGCATCGCAGAGTCGCTCCGACGAGGAGAGAACCATGGCTACTGCCGCTGTCACCCGCCCCGAAGTCCGCTCCGAGCCGACTGCCTACGATGCGCTGAAGAAGCATTTCGAAGACCATCCGGAGCAGCGCCTCCAGCATCCGCACAAATGGGATGTCAGCCGCAGCGACATCTATGCCGAAAACACCTGGCACCCGATCTTTCGCGAAATGCGCGAAGCGGGGCCACTGCATTACATTCCCGAAAGCCCCTTCGGCCCGTACTGGGCGGTGGTCGGCCATAAGGCGATCCAGCATATCGAGGCCCTGCCGGATGTGTTCTCATCCAGCTGGGAGCATGGCGGGATTACCATCCTCAACCGCTTGACGGAAGAAGAGCTGGCGGCGTCCGGTATTGAGGGGCGCCGGGAATTGCCGATGTTCATCGCCATGGACCGTCCGCAGCATACCGGCCAGCGGCGCACCGTCGCCCCGAAATTCACTCCGAGCGGCATGTCAGAGATGGAACCCGAGATCCGCCAGCGCACCGGCGAATTGCTCGATAGCCTGCCCCGCGGCGAGGTGTTCGACTGGGTCGACAAGGTCTCGATCGAGCTCACCACCGGCATGCTTGCCATCCTCTTCGGTTTCCCTTGGGAGGACCGCCGCCTGCTGACCTTCTGGTCCGATTGGTCGGGCGATACCGAACTCGCCAGCGTGCGCGAACTCGACGAAATGCGCTGGGGGTTCTTACGAGAAATGGGCGCGTACTTCCAGTCGCTGTGGGTCGAGCGCACGCATGACAAGGAACCGGGCGACGATCTTATCTCAATGATGATCCACTCGCCTGCGATGAACCAGATGAGCCCCGAGGAATTCATGGGCAATCTCGTCCTTCTCATCGTCGGCGGCAACGACACGACCCGCAATTCGATGAGCGGTTTCGTTTACCAGCTCGACAAGAATCCCGACCAGCGCAAGCTGTTCGAACAGAACCCCGATGTGATCCCCAATGCGGTTCAGGAAATGCTTCGCATGCAGACCCCGCTGGCCCATATGCGCCGCACCTGCACCGAGGATACCGAAGTGTTCGGCCAGACGATCAAGAAGGGCGACAAGGTCGTGCTCTGGTATCTCAGCGCCAATCGCGACGAGGAGGTGTTCGAGAACCCCGACAAGCTGGACCTGACGCGCGAGAATGCGCGGCGGCACATCGCTTTCGGTTACGGCATCCACCGCTGCGTCGGTGCGCGGCTGGCAGAGCTGCAGCTGCGGATCCTGCTGGAGGAGCTACACAAGCGCCGCATCCGCGTGCATGTTGCCGGCGACATCGAGCGCGTGCGGGCGAATTTCGTGCACGGCTTCCGCAAGCTCGAGGTCGAGGTCACCGAGTTCTAAGCTCGATGCCCGCGCTTGTAACCTGAAGCAGCTTTCAAGCGTAGTTCAGATGCGGTGCGCTATCCTCCCCGCATCATGGAAGCAGACACGATGACCAAGACCGTACCCACCCGCCGCGGCTTTCTCGGCTGGATCGGCGCCTCCGCCAGCTTCGCTGCGCTCGCCGCATGCGGGTCTGGCCGGGCCGAGGCGAAGACCTTCCCGGTCAGGCTGAGCGAGGCGGAGTGGCGCAAGAAGCTGACCAAGAGCGAATTCGCCGTGCTGCGCAATGCCTCGACCGAGCGGCCCTATTCCTCGCCGCTCAACGACGAAAAGCGCGCCGGTACCTTCACCTGCGCCGGATGTGGCAACCGGCTCTATTCGTCGAAAACCAAGTTCGAATCCGGCACCGGCTGGCCGAGCTTCTGGGCCCCGATCGACAAGGGCGCGGTCGGCACCAGCACCGATTACAAGATCGGCTATCCGCGCACCGAAGTGCATTGCGCCGACTGCGGCGGGCATTTGGGACACATCTTCAACGACGGCCCCAAGCCGACCGGCAAGCGGCACTGCATCAACGGCGTCGCGATGGACTTCCGCCCCGCTTGATCGGGCCGGATCTACCGACTCAGTTCTTGAGCAGGATCGGGCACTGTACCCGCGCGGCGAGAAGCCCAAATTCCCGCAGCGAGAGGAAGTTCTCGAACGCCAGGCCATAGTTCGCATCGCGCCGCCATCGCACCTTGCACCGCGTCTCCTTCAGGAATTCGTTTGTGATCCGCAGGCTCTGGTCGACTGCGAAAACATTGTCGCATTCGAGCCGCGCGCCTTGCTGCGAGATGTTGGTGATGAAGGCGTTGGACTTTTGGGTCAGCGTCGAGGCGGTCACCGGCATCATGATATTGAGCCGTAGCTGGCGCTTGGGAAAGCTCCAGTTCTCCTGGATCAGGCGATCGACATCGATCTTTTCCGCGAATTTATAGCTGGCGTCGAAGTCGCGCGAGCGAACCTTGGTCAGCTCGTAGCTTTCGCCGTTCTGTAGTTCCAGGGCGATCGCAGCGTCGGTCGGCTGCGCGTGGAACGTGCGAATACTGACCCCGGTCGCCGAGACGTCGCGAATGACGCAGACGAATTCGCCTTGTCCGCAAACCAGCTTCGCCGCACGGATCAGCGAGGTATAGCGCTCGGCGGCGCGTTTCTCCGTTCCGTTGTCGGTGTTCGTATCGGCAGCCAGATGCCCCGCCGTGAAATCCATGTTCGCCCAACCCCAAATCGCTCACGGCTCACAACCGTCCGTTCGAAATCCCCTATCCCGAACGGCGTTCAATCATGGGAAATAGGCATCTACGGGTTAACACGGGGATAAGGCGGTCCAGGGCCAAGCGGACGCCGATGGTGCGGGTGGTGGGACTCGAACCCACACGAGCAAAGCTCAGGGGATTTTAAGTCCCCGGCGTCTACCATTCCGCCACACCCGCCGCGGCGGAAGGGTTAGGGTTTTAAGAAGAGCGACGCAATCGCCGATGACAGGGGCCGGCCGCGCGAGGTCAGTCCTCGTTGAGGCGGCGGCGCATATCCTTGCCCGGCTTGAAATAGGGCACGCGTTTTGCCGGAACATCGACCGATTCGCCGGTCCGCGGATTGCGGCCCTTGCGGGCTTCGCGTTCGCGCGTGGAGAAGGCTCCGAAACCGCGCAGTTCGACGCGGCCACCCTCTGCCAGGCGCTGGGCGATTTCCTCGAAGAAAATGTCGAGCACTTGCTCGACCTCCTCGTTACGCAAGTCGGGGTTGTCCTGCGCCAGGGCAGCCAGAAGTTCGGAACGGATCATCTGCGTTCTCCCGACCGGCTCCGCTTTCGGCAGCCAGCACGATGTGTGTTTTTCGCGACCCGCCCGACGCGCGATCCCTTGCGTGTCTAGACGAGGCGATAGTGGCAGAACCCCCGCCTGCCCGCAAGTTAGGATTTTCCGTGGATTATCGGCCCAGTCAGGCGTCCTGAAGCAGCTTGGCCGGTTCCACGCCGAGGCGCTTCATCCGGGCGCGGATTTCCGGCCACTCCTCGTCGAGAAACGCGCGCCGCTCGGTCTGCCTTAGACGATCCGCCGCGCCGCGGACGACATACATGCCGACGCCGCGCTGCACTTCCACCAGACCGTCATTCTGGAATTGCTGGTAGGCCTTGGCGACAGTCAGCGGATTGGCGCCCTGCTCCGATGCCAGCGCCCGAACCGAGGGAAGCATCTCGCCTTCGGCATAGCGCCCGTCGATGATGGCCGCGGCAATCATGTCGCGCAGCTTCAGATAGACCGGCTTGTTCTGGTTTGACATCGCGATTCCCCGAGACAGACTGCTACAGTGCCATAATACAGCGCGGCGCACAAGGTTCCCGCCCACTGCCCGACGTGTGCCATTCAGCAGCGCGCAATGCGGTCACGACTGTAACTAAGGCTTCACATGCGCGCCTGAGCCGCTAGGGTGCCCGCTTTCTTCGGGGAGGCGGCGCGCGTTCGAGCGCCTGCCGCATGAATAGGGATAATCGGACACCATGGTCGAAGGCGCCTTCTTCACTTTCGGTTCCGCGTACGAGATGTGGGCCTTCCGCATCGCGGTCGTGGCGCTGGTATCGTTCCTCATCGGCGGAATGGTGCTTGTCACCCGCCCGCAGGAAGAGGTCATCGGCCATCCCAAGGGCCTGTTCCTGCTGTTCATGGCCGAAATGTGGGAGCGCTTCTCCTATTACGGCATGCGCGCCCTGCTGATCTTCTACCTCGTCCAGCACTGGCTGTTCTCCGATGCCGAAGCCTCGGTCATCTACGGCGCCTATACCGCGCTGGTGTACATCGCCCCGGTCGTCGGCGGCTATCTTGCGGACCGCTATGTCGGGCAGCGCAAGGCGGTGTTGTTCGGCGCGGTCCTGCTGACCTTCGGGCACTTCTTCATGGCTTTCGAGGGCGACGGGTCGCTTGGCCAGGATAACCCGATGCTCAATGTGTTCTGGCTTGCGCTGGCGCTGATCATCGTGGGTTCGGGCTTCCTCAAGGCGAACATCTCGGTGCTCGTCGGGCAGCTCTATTCGCGCACCGACATCCGCCGCGATCCCGCCTACACCATCTTCTACATGGGCATTAACGTCGGCGCGGCGACTGCCTCGATCATCTGCGGCTATCTCGGCCAGACGGTGGGCTGGGAATACGGCTTCGGCCTCGCCGGTTTCGGCATGCTCATCGGCCTCGTCTTCTTCGTCATCGGCAAGCCGCTGCTGCGCGGCAAGGGCGAACCGCAGCATCCGGAACGCATTGCAGGCGGCAAGGAATACCTGATCTACGGCGCGGGCCTCGGCATGGTTGCACTCTGCTGGCTGGCCATCCAGTACCAGGAACTCGTCGGCGTGCTGCTTGGCGGGTTCGGCGGGGCGCTAGTCGCCTATGTCCTCTCGATCGTGACCTTCCAGATGGCCTACGGGTCGTGGAAAGCGGCACCGACGGTGCCCTTCTTCATCTACATCTCCAGCGCGGTCGGCCTGATCGTCTCGCTGATCGCGGCTTCGCAGGGTAGCGAGCCGGCGCAGTACACGGCGGGCGCTTCGCTGCTGGTCCTCATCGGGGTCCTGATCCAGCAATCGATGGTGAAGACCTTCCACGAGCGCGACCGCATCTTCGCGGCCATGTTCCTGATTATCGTCTCGGTGGTCTTCTGGGCGCTGTTCGAACAGGCCGGATCCAGCCTCAACCTGTTTACCGACCGTCACGTCGATACGGCAGGCGTCAGCGCATCGATCTTCCAGTCGGTCAATGCGATCTACATCGTCCTGCTCGCGCCGGTCTTCGCGATGCTGTGGCAGGGCCTGGCGCGCAAGGGCATGGAGCCGAGCACGCCGATGAAGTTCGGTCTCGCCGTCGTGCAGGTCGGCCTCGGTTTTCTCGTCCTCGTCTGGGGCGCGGAAAGCGTGGGTGTGAACGTGCCGACGCCGGTGATTTTCATCTTCCTGATCTACCTGCTGCACACCACCGGCGAGCTGTGCCTCAGCCCGGTCGGCCTCTCGGCCATGAACCGCCTCAGCCCGGCACATATCGCTTCGCTGGTGATGGGCACGTGGTTCTTTGCGTCGGCCACCGGCAACTTCGCCGCCGGCCTGATCGCCGCGGCCACCGGCGCCGAGGGTGTAGGCGAGGAGGCCGGCAAGCAACTGGTCCTCGACGTTTACGGCACCGTCGGCTGGTGGGCCGTCGGTATCGGTGTTGGCGTCATGGTGCTCAGCCCGCTGGTCAAGAAGCTGCTGCATCTCGACACGCTGCGCGACGACAATGTCGGCGACGATCTCGAAGGCCAGGCCGGTGCCGGTCTGGAGGCGCAGGAAGCCGGCATGCACCCCGCGACCAATCCGCAAATGCCCGGCAAGCACGAAGAGAACCGCTGATCGGCGGACACGTCTCGACGAAAGGCAATTGACCGCACGGGCCGGGGCAGCGATGCTCCGGCCCGACTGCTTTGGGGGACCCATGAAACGTTACGCTCTATTCGCCTGCGCCGCCGCCCTCGCGATGGCCGGATGTTCGACCACGGGAAGCGCCGACGACGCGTCCGACAAGGACTGGACGGCACCTGTCGGAGAAGACGGTAATGTGCCCTTCTCCTCCACCTACGAGCGCTATCCCGGGCGGCCCACCGCACTGGTCGGCGCAACCGTCTATGATGGCGCGGGCAACCGCATCGACAACGGAACGGTGCTGCTGCGCGACGGCGAGGTGGTCGGCGTGGGAGACGCCTCGCTCGACACTTCCGGCTACGATGTCCTCGACGGCAGCGGAAAGTTCGTGACGCCGGGCATCATCGACATCCACTCGCACCTCGGCGACTATCCGACGCCTAGCGTCGATGCACATTCGGACGGCAACGAAGCGACCAGCCCGACCACGCCCGAAGTCTGGGCCGAACATTCGGTCTGGCCGCAGGATCCCGGCTTCACGCGCGCGCTCGCCAATGGCGGGGTCACTGCGCTGCAAATCCTGCCGGGCTCGGCCAACCTGATGGGCGGTCGCTCGGTAACGCTCAAGAACGTGCCTGCCAGGACGGTGCAGGGGATGAAATTCCCCGGCGCACCCTACGGCTTCAAGATGGCCTGCGGCGAAAATCCGAAGCGCGTTTACGGCAATCGCGGCCGCATGCCCTCCACCCGCATGGGCAATTTCGCGGTTAACCGGCAGACCTGGCTCGATGCACGCGCCTATGACGGCAAGAAGCGCGACCTCGCCAAAGAGACGCTGAAGGGCGTGCTCGATGGCGAAATCCTGGTCCACAACCATTGCTACCGCGCCGACGAGATGGCGCTGGTCATGGATATGGCCAAGGAGATGGGATACAAGGTCAGCGCCTTCCACCACGCGGTCGAAGCCTACAAGATCGGCGACCTGCTGCGCGAAAACGACGTGTGCAGCGCGATCTGGGCCGACTGGTACGGCTTCAAGATGGAAGCTTACGACGGTATCCTCGAGAACGCCGCCTTCCTCCAGCGCGAAGGGGCCTGCGTAGTGATCCATTCGGACAGCGCGCAAGATATCCAGCGCCTCAACCAGGAGGCCGCGAAGGCGCAGGCCGCGGGTCGCCGCCTGGGCATCGATATTTCCGATGCGACCGTGATCGGCTGGATCACGCTCAACGCCGCCAAGGCGATGGGGATCGACGACATGACCGGCAGCCTCGAAGCCGGCAAGATGGCCGATGTCGTGCTGTGGAACGGCGATCCGCTGAGCGTTTATTCGCGCCCCGAGAAAGTCTGGATCGACGGCGCGCTGATGTATGACGCGCTGGACCGCAAGCGTCGGCCGGTGAGCGATTTCGAACTCGGCCAGCCGGGCGAAGGAGATGTGAAATGAAACGCGCTCTCGCCATTGCCGCCGGCTTGCTCGCCTGGGCCTCCGCCCTTCCCGCTGCCGCACAGAACATCGCCATGACCGGCGTGACCGTCGCCACCGGGGACGGCTCCGACCCGATCGAGAACGGCGCGGTGGTCGTGGAGAACGGCCGCGTGGTCTACGCTGGGCCTGCTGCAGGCATGCCGCAGAATGCTATGCCGCTGATGGAGGCGGCACCCGGAACCTGGGTCACGCCGGGCCTCGTCGCCACGGTCACGAACCTCGGCCTGTGGGACGTGGGCGCAGTCAGCGAGTCGAACGATATCCGCGCCAGCGATTCGCCCTTCAGCGCTGCGCTGGACGCGGCGCCGATCGTCAATCCGGCATCGCAGCATATCGCCATCCACCGGGCAGCAGGCGTCACGCGCGCAGCCACGGTAACGTCGGCGAGCAGTTCGATCTTCGGCGGACAGGGCGCAATCATCGACCTCGGCAGCGATTCGCAGGCGGTGACGCGCGCACGGGCGTTCCAGACCGTATCGCTCGGCGAAAGCGGAGCGCGCCTCGCCGGTGGCAGCCGTGCATCGGCCCACGCCCTGCTGCGCAACGCCCTGCGCGAGGCGAACGAGTTCGGCAGCGACGCGCGCATCCCCGGCATCCGCTCGCGACCTGCCGAACAAGGCGTGGGTGACGATGTGCCCCTCGATCCGCGACTGGTCGACAACCGGGCGGAGCGGGGCGACGATGTCTTGCTTAGCCGCTTCGACGCCGCTGCACTCGTGCCTGTCGTCCGCGGCGAGCAACCGCTTTACGTCATGGTCGAACGCGCAGCGGATATCCGGAGCGTGCTGGCCCTGAAGCGCGAATTCGCCAATCTCGACCTCGTACTGGTCGGCGCGAGCGAGGGCTGGCTGGTCGCGAGCGATATCGCCGCTGCCGGGGTGCCGGTGATCGCCGACGGGCTCGACGATTTGCCGCAGGGCTTCGAAGAGCTCGCCGCGACGCAGAGCAATATCGGCCGCATGGTGAAGGCAGGCGTCACCGTCGCGATCAATGCGGCCGCGATGGAGAACCCGCGTAATCTCAACCAGTATGCCGGCAACCTTGTGGCCCTGTCGCGCATTCCCGGCGCCGACGGGCTGAGCTGGGGGCAGGCGTTCGCCGCCATCACCTCGGTCCCAGCACGGATTAGCGGGCTCAGCGGTCGTGCGGGTGTGCTTGCGCCCGGTGCTGCGGGCGATGTGGTGATATGGGATGGCGATCCGCTGGAAGTCGGCGCGATGCCGACCCGCGTCTTCATCGACGGGGTGGAACAACCCCTCGAGAACCACCAGAGCCGCCTGCGCGATCGTTATCGCGATCTCGACGAACGCGACTTGCCCAAGGCCTACGACTGGTAAGGTGACCAAAGATATGCGGACGACTTTCCTCGCTCTGGGCGCGGCGGCGCTGGCGGTCGGGTTCCATACCCTGTCGGCACAGGACGGCGCGCCCGACCGCTCGCAGGACATCGCCTGGATGAATGCGCAGCAGAGCTATCTCGCGGGTCTGAAGGCCGAAGACGGCTGGCGCTACGAGCCGGGCGGGCTGCGCTGGCGCTATGTCGATTATGCAGGCAGCGAGCGCAGCCCGACCGTCGAGGACACGGTGACGGTGCATTATGCGGGGACCTTCATCGATGGCGAAACCTTCGATTCGAGCTTCGACCGGGGCGAGCCGGCGACCTTCCCGCTCGGCCGCCTGATCAAAGGCTGGCAGGTCGCCATTCCGAAGATGGGCGTGGGCGACACGATCGAAGTCGCGATCCCGGCCACGTTGGCTTACGGAGTCGAGGGCAAGGGCCCGATCCCGGGCGGTGCGACGCTGCTGTTCAAGGTCCAGCTGATCGATTTCGAAGCCGCGAAATAGCCGCGCAAGACATGCCGCTTGCAAAAAGGTTTCGATCTGCTACCTATGTTGACGCTGTAAACATAGGAGTGGGTGATGGATCAGGCTCTCGTTTCGCTTCTCGCTGCATCGGTGGCCTTCGTCGGCACGCATTTCGCACTATCGCATCCCCTGCGGGCGCCGCTGGTATCGGCATTGCGCGAAGGCGGCTTCATGCTCGTCTACAATGCTGTGGCCATCGCCTGCATGGTGTGGATGTACCTAGCCTTCAAGGACGCTCCGCCGGCCGATCTTGGCGGCTCGGGAGAAATCGGCTGGGCCGTTGGGACCCTCCTCACCCTGCCTGCCTTGGCGCTGTTCCTCGGCGCGATGACGCCGCGCAATCCGGCGATGCCGACGCCGGGAGCGGAGGCGGCAGCGCGGGCGGGACCGGCGGGAGCGTTTCTCGTGACGCGCCATCCGATGATGTGGGGCTTTGCGCTCTGGGCATTGTCCCACATCGTGCTGTGGTGGAGCACGCGGACGCTGATCGTCGCCGGAGCGATCCTCGTCCTCGCGCTGGTCGGAGCGAAGCTGCAGGACGCGAAGAAGCGCGGCCAGATGGGCGATGCATGGCTGGCATGGGAAGCCGAGACGAGCTTCGTCCCGCGCTTGTCGAAGCTTGGGGCGCTCGGCTGGAAGGGCTGGCTTGCAGCCCTGCTCGCCTGGGGCGTGCTGATGTGGGTGCACCTGCCGCTGGGCGGGATCCCGGCGGGTGTGTTTCGCTGGATCTAGCTACCCGTAAAGTTCGGTGGCCGCTTCTCGATTAGCGCGTTCACACCCTCCATGTGATCCTCGGTCAGGTGCATGAGCGCCTGCGTGTTCGCCGCCATCTCCAGAGCAGTGTCGTAGCTGACCGAGCGCCCCTGCCGCATGAGGTTCTTCGCCTGCCGCAGCGCATGCGGGGGCATGGCCGCGACCTTGCTCGCAAGCGCGCGCGCCTCGTCCATCAGCGCATCACCCTCCACCACGCGGCTGACGAGGCCCCAGTCCTGCGCGGTCGCGGCGTCGATCACGTCGCCGGTGTAGAAAAGCTCCGCCGCGCGCGCCTCGCCGATGATGCGCGGCAGGATCCAGGTGCCGCCATCTCCCGGGATGATGCCGAGCTTGAGAAAGGTGACACCGAACTTCGCCCTGTCACTGGCAATGCGCATGTCGGCCAGACAAGCGAGGTCGCACCCGAGCCCGATCGCCGGCCCGTTGACCGCCGCGATCAACGGCACGCGCAGCCCGTAGAGCGCGCGCAGCACCTTGTGGATGTTGTTGCGATAGCCGTCCGAGATTTCCGGCGCGGTCCCGCCGAATGTCCCGGTCCGCTCCTTCATCGCCTTGATGTCGCCGCCCGCACTGAACGCCCGCCCCGCCCCGGTCAGGATCACGCAGCGCACGTCCATGTCCGCATTGATCGCATCACAGGCCGCCGCAAAGGCGTCCCCGTCGCCCGAAGCCCCAAGCGGGTTCATCGTGTCGGGGCGATTGAGAGTGAGCGTCGTAATGTGGTCGGCGGTATCGATGGAGAGCAGGGTCATGGGCGGAAGGTCCTTTCGCCCAACTCCATGCCACTACCCAATCACTTCGTCACCCCGGCCGCCGAGCCGGGGTCAAGCTACTTTCGAGCGCGACCTTGGGAAAAGCGGAACCCCGGATCAAGTCCGGGGTGACGGTTCCGTCGGACTATTGTCGAGCCAGCGGCCGTAATTTCGGATCGTCCCTGGCCAATCGTTAGGCCAATCCGGAAAGTTGCTTTCGTGAAATCCGCGCTGTTCGGCCCAGTCTCGTGGCCAGTCCATCGCTATGTCATCCTCGTCGATCTTCAAATCGAGGATGAGATCGTCGTCAGGGTGCGGAGTAAGTCTCGGTTCGACGTAGAATACTGCTTTCTCCCAAAGGAAATCCGATACTTCCGGAGAGCAATCCTCTTCCATCATTGCAATAAACTGCTGCTTCGTCGGGTTGGGGCGGCTGGCTTCGACGCGTCGGTGCGCCCTTCGAATGCTCCAGAACCCATAAAGCATAGCAATGCTAAGCGCAGAAATGACCCACAACGTGACTGCGAGCCATCCGGGAATGCTCAGCAACTCACCCACGCTGCGCTAAGTTAAGCCCGCGCCTCTTCCACGCCTGCGCTGTTGTGGCGCAGCGCGTTCAGCACCGTATCGACGATATGCGGCGCATTCAGGCCGGCCTCGTCATACTGCTTCATCGGGTCGTCCTGGTCCTGGAACACATCGGGCAGGCGCATGGTGCGCACCTTGAGGCCAGTGTCGGTCAGGCCGTTGTCGCTGGCGTAGGTCAACACATGCGCGCCGAGGCCGCCGATGGCGCCTTCCTCGACCGTGACCACCACCTCGTGGCTGCGTATCAGCTTTTCGATCAGCGCGGTGTCGAGCGGCTTTGCGAAGCGCAGGTCGGCGACCGTGGTCGAGAGGCCCTTGGCTTCGAGCTGGTCCGCGGCCTTTTTCGCCTCCTCCAGCCGCGCACCGAGCGACAGGATCGCGACCTTGGTGCCTTTGCGCACGATCCGGCCCTTGCCGATCTCGAACTTCTCTAGCTTCTCAGGGATTTCCACGCCCGTCCCGCTCCCGCGCGGATAGCGGAAGGCGATCGGGCCGTCGTCATACTCGGCCGCGGTATAGGTCATATGCGCCAGCTCCGCCTCGTCGGCGGCGGCCATCACGACCATGTTCGGCAGGGTGGCGAGATAGGTGATGTCGAAGCTGCCCGCATGCGTGCAGCCGTCGGCCCCCACCAGCCCGGCGCGGTCGATCGCGAAGCGCACGGGCAGGTTCTGGATCGCCACATCGTGCACCACCTGGTCGTAGGCGCGCTGGAGGAAGGTCGAATAGATCGCCGCGAAGGGGCGCATGCCTTCCGCCGCAAGACCCGCCGCGAAGGTCACGCCGTGCTGTTCGGCGATGCCGACATCGAAGGCCCGGTCGGGATGCGCCTTCGCGAATTTGTCGACGCCCGTCCCGCTCGGCATAGCGGCGGTGATGGCGCAGATGCGCGGATCGCTGTCGGCCAGCTTGGCCAGCGTCTCGCCGAAAACATTCTGGTAGGCGGGCGGGCCGCCGCTGGACTTCTTCTGCTCGCCGGTCACGACATCGAACTTGGCGACGCCGTGATACTTGTCGGCGCTATTTTCGGCCGGGGCATAGCCCTTGCCCTTCGTGGTCACGACATGGATCAGCACCGGGCCCTGCTCGCTGTCGCGCACGTTCTCCAGCACCGGAATGAGGTGGTCGAGATTGTGCCCGTCGATCGGGCCGACGTAGTAGAAACCGAGCTCTTCGAACATGGTCCCGCCGGTCACCATGCCGCGGGCGTATTCCTCCGCCTTCTCAAGGCCGCCCCACACGCGGCGGCCCATCTTGCGGGCGATCTTGGAGGCCATGCTGCGCAGGCCGAGATATTCGCTGCTCGACACCATGCGCGCGAGATAGGCGGACAGGCCACCCACCGGCGGGGCGATCGACATGTCGTTGTCGTTGAGGATCACCACCAGGCGGTTGCCCGCCTGTTCGGCATTGTTCATCGCTTCATAGGCCATGCCCGCGCTCATCGCACCGTCGCCGATCACCGCGATGCCGCGCCCCGGGCGGTTCTGCATCTTGTTGGCCATGGCGAAGCCCAGCGCCGCGCTGATCGAGGTGGAGCTGTGCGCCGCGCCGAAGGGGTCGTACTCGCTCTCCGCGCGCTTGGTGAAGCCGCTGAGGCCGCCGCCCTGGCGCAGGGTGCGAATGCGATCGCGCCTGCCAGTGAGGATTTTGTGCGGATAACACTGGTGGCCCACGTCCCACACCAGCTTGTCGGTCGGCGTGTCGAAAACATAGTGGATCGCGGTGGTCAATTCGACCACGCCGAGACCCGACCCGAGATGCCCGCCGGTCGTGCCCACGGCATCGATCATTTCTTCCCGAAGTTCGTCGGAAAGTTGGCGCAATTGCTCTTTCTTGAGCTTGCGGAGATCGTCGGGTGTTGCGACCGTGTCGAGCAGCGGCGTCTTGGGACGGGTAGTCATGCGAATGCCTTACACCCGCATATCCGACCTGTCGATGAACGGTTTGACAGGCGAATGACCCGCTTCGCCGCCCGTGTCAGGCTGCGCAATCGTCGCACAAGCCGCGCAACTCGACCACGGGGCGCACGTCGGTAAAGCCTGCCGCCTTGCCCGCATCGCGCAGCGTCCCCGTCACGCGCTCGTCGTCGAGATGGGTCGCTTTCCCGCAATCGTCGCAGATCAGGAAGATGCAGTCGTGCCGGCAGCCGGGATGGGTGTTGACGAGATAGGCATTCGCGCTCTCGATCCGGTTGGCGAGATTATTGCGCACGAACAGGTCGAGGATGCGATAGACGCTGTTGGGCGCGACCCGTTTCCCGCGCGAGGCGGAGAGATTGTCGGCGATGTCGTAGGCGCTGGCGGGCCGGTCGTGCTTCGCCAGTTCCTCGAACACGGACTGGCGCATGCCGGTCCACTGCTCGCCATGCTCGGTCAGGGTGTGGCGTGCCGCGTCGATCAGCGCGTCGCCTTCATGCTCTTTGTGGGAATGGCCGCTCATGGGGCGAGAGGTAAGCCCGCCCTGCGGCGCTATCAAGTCAGTTCGGCTGGAACTTCGCGCTGTAGACGCCCGGATACATCGCCTTCAGCGCACGGACCTTCGGCGCATCCCAGCGCACGATATAGCCGTGGCGAGGGTTTTTCAGCATGAAATCCTGGTGATAGGTTTCGGCGTTGTAGAAAGCCTGCGCCCGCTCGATCTTCGTGACGATCGGCTTGTCCCACAGCTTCGCCGACTTGAGTTGGCCGAGATAGGCCTTGGCGACCGCGTTCTGCTCCGCCGAAAGCGGGACAAGGGCGTTGCGATAATGCGCGCCGGTGTCCGGGCCCTGGCGGTTGAGCTGCGTGGGATCGGTCACGACGGAGAAGAAGATGCGCAGCAATTGGTCGTAGCGAATGACCTTGGGATCGTAGACCACCTTCACCGCTTCGGCATGGTCGGTCATGCCGCTGGAGACGAGCTTGTAATCGGCCTGCCGCTCTGTGCCGCCGTGATAGCCGGAAACGGCGCTCTTTACGCCTTTCACATGGCTGAACACGCCCTCGACGCCCCAGAAGCACCCACCGGCGAAAATCGCGGTCTTCAGGCCGTTACCTTCCTTGGCGATGCGCTTGGCCTGCGGAGCCTCCACCACCGTTTCGGCGGCAATGGCGGGCTCCATACAGGCGCTTGCGCTAAAGGAGAGCGCAGCCGCGAGGAGAGACGCGCGAAGCTTCATCAGAAGATGGATGCCACGAGCTGCGGGACGGCAGCAAGGATTTCGCCGCCACCGGCGATAACGATGGCAAGGGCTCCGGCAGCGAAACCGATGCCGAAGTTGCGATAGAGGTCGGGGGTGAAGAGTTCCATGGTGGGTCTTTCGTCAGTCTTGCCCACATGGTTACACCGGCCGCAATTGCGACATGCTTAATGCGATGGTTGTGAACTATTCAGCCGATCAGCCCGCAAGCTGAATGGGCCGTCAATGGCGGAAGTGACGCATCCCGGTGAATACCATGGCGAGCTCGCGTTCGTTGGCGGCGGCGATAACCTCGTCGTCGCGGATCGAGCCGCCCGGCTGGATAATCGCTGTCGCGCCCGCTTCGGCGGCGGCCAGCAAACCGTCGGCGAAGGGGAAAAAGGCATCCGATGCCACAGCGCTTCCGACAGCGCGGCTTTGCTCCCAGCCGTATTTCTCCGCCGCTTCGTCTGCCTTGAGCGCGGCGATACGCGACGAATCGCGGCGGTTCATCTGGCCCGCTCCGATTCCGGCGGTGGCGCCGTCCTTGGCATAGACGATCGCGTTCGACTTTACGTGCCGCGCCACGGTCCAGGCGAAGAGGCAATCCTTCAATTCTTGCTCGGTCGGTGCGCGTTCGGTCACGACTTTCAGCTCGGCCTCGCTGATCGCGCCATTGTCGCGCGTCTGCACCAGAAGGCCGCCGGTGATCGGCTTGACGCTCAACCCGCCGCGGCGCGGATCGGGCAGGTCGCCGGTAACTAGCAGGCGCAGGTTCTTCTTTTTCGCGAAAGCCTCGCGCGCTTCGTCGGTCACCGAGGGAGCGATGACGACTTCGGTGAAGATCTCGCAGATCGCCGCCGCCGTCTCGCCATCGAGCTCGGTATTGACGCAAACGATGCCGCCGAAGGCCGAGACGCTGTCGCACGCCAGTGCTTCGTTCCACGCGTCAAGCAAAGTCGCGCCTTGCGCCACGCCGCAGGGGTTGGCGTGCTTGACGATGACTACTGCGGGATCGCCGCCCTTGAATTCGGCGCACAGTTCCAGTGCGGCATCGGCATCGTTGTAATTGTTGTAGCTGAGCTCCTTGCCCTGCAGCTGCTCGGCCTGCGCGATGCCGCGCGCATGCGGACCGACCGGCGTATAGAGCGCGGCCTTCTGGTGCGGGTTCTCGCCATAACGCAGCTCGACCGGCGCCTTGCCGTTGATGGCCAGGAAATCGGGGAAAGTCTGCTGCTGGTCGGCGAAAGCGAACCACTGGCTGATCATGCTGTCGTAGGCAGCGGTTGCGGCAAACGCCTTGGCCGCACATTTGCGCCGGAAATCGAGGCTGGTCGCGCCGTTCGCATCCAGCTCGCCCAGCAGCGTATCGTAATCCGCCGGGTCGGTGACGATGGTCACGAACTGGTGGTTCTTCGCGGCGCTGCGCACCATGCTCGGACCGCCGATATCGATATTCTCGATGATCTCGTCGCGTTCCGCATCCTTCGCCACGGTCGCCTCGAACGGGTAGAGATTGACCACTACCAGATCGATGGCGCCGATCTCGTGCTCCTCCATCGCGGCGGCATGATCCGGATTGTCGCGCACGGCGAGGAGGCCACCATGGACCATCGGGTGCAGCGTTTTCACCCGCCCGTCCATCATCTCGGGAAAGCCGGTGAGGTCGGAAACGTCCTTCACCTCCAGCCCCGCTTCGCGCAGCGCCTTCGCGGTGCCGCCGGTCGAGACCAGCTCTACGCCCTTGGCGGCTAGCGCCTTGCCGAGCTCCACCAAACCGCTCTTGTCGGACACCGAGAGCAGTGCCCGCTTGATTGCTACATCCGTCACGTGAAATTTACCCCATGCGTTTAAGCAGCCAGGGGAAGCGCCCCCCGCTGCGCGGCGTCAGTCCTTCGACGACCAGCTGTTTCGTCGCCCGCGGACGGCCATGGCCATCGACCCACAGGCTGTCTTCGAGCGTCATTTTCGCCTCGCCGTTATCGCCGCCGAGCCGGAATTGCCAGTAGCTGCCGTCCGGGAGGGCGAGGCCCGCGCCGCGATTGTCTTCCGATAGGCCAGCCTCGATCCCGTAACCGAGATGGAAGCGGATCGCGAAGGCGATCTTGCCCCGCTTGCCTTCCTTGCCCGACGGTTCGAGCAGGTCCTCGCCGCGCAATTCCTCGCCATCTGCCGAGAGCAGCAGGATGCGACGGTGGAGCAGGCCGTGGCGCGCGGCATAGCCATTATGCGCCGCCTCCAGCCGGGTGGCGTCGCGCCCGCGCTGTTTCACCACGGTGCGCGCGATATCGACTTCCTCGACGCCCTTGCCGATCTGGCCCTTGATCAGCACAGCGGTGGAATTGGCATCGTCGAGCACCAGCGTCGAATGCGCTGCCGTGCCGCGCAGACCCTGTTCGATGCGGATCGGCACCTGCCCGCCTGCGAGTTCCGCGCCGCCACAGTTGACGATGATGCGCTGTTGCTTCGCGGAGAATTCGAACGCCAGCGTCGAAGCGCAACCATGGCGGGCGTGGCGCGGGCGCGGTGGCGGCGCGGCGTCCAGCACCAGCACGCTCTTGCCGGCATCGACGCGCTGGTATCCCCAGTGGCGCGTATCTTTGGCCGGACGGGCGCGCACGCCGGTCGCTTCTATCAGCGCATCCAGCCGGGCGGCGGAGGTCTTGCCTGCGCCCTGCCAGCTGCCCAGCGCCCGGTCGCCCATGCGCAGCGTGAGCAGCGGCGGGACCAGCAGCGCGATCATGGTCTCCAGCGCGGCGGGAGGGTCGCGATCGACCGCATCGTAACACGCCTTGAGGTCGACCAGCAGCGCGATCGCTTCCATCTGTGCCAGCGGGCTGCGAGACAATACGCCGCCATCGTCGCTCACCAGTTCGCCGAGCGCGCGGAGCAGGCCCGCTTCGCTGTAGAGCCGGCGCGGACGGCCATCGGGCAGCAGCAATCCGGCTGCGGTAATCGCGCACCAGCCTGCAACCTGGCCCAGCCGGTCGCCGGCGCTCGTGACATTGCGATCCAGCCAGCGCGCGGTCGTTTCCATCTGCTCCAGCATCCGCGCTCTCGCAGCGGGATCGCCCGACAGGATCAGCGGCGCGTGGACGAACCAGCCGAGAAGGCGCAGGCCCGCATTCTCGACGGTCCAGGCCGCGCCCTTGCCCGGACCTGGATTGGCTTTGAGCCATTTACGCAAGGCCCGCTCGGCAATCGGCGCGCATTCTTCGCGCGGGGCACAGGCGGAGAGATCGCGCAGCCAGGTAAAGCCGTGGACCACGCGCAGGAACGGTGGAGTCAGCGGCGCGGAACTGGCGAAATCGACCTTGTCGATCGGCGCCTTGAGCCCGTGCACCTGCAGTTGCCCCGCGCGCAGCGCCATGCCTGCCGCCCGGTCGCCCTCCAGCGGCGACATGACCGTGCCGAGCATCCGCGGCGCAGCGGGCTTGCGCAGCGGGGCCGCCAGCAGGCTGCCGGGCACGCCCAGCCGATACGCCCAGCGCAGCGCGGCATCCACCGGCCCGGCCTGGGGAGGCTTGAAATCGGAAAGAGCGAGGACGCGTCCGGGCTCCTGCGGCACCTCACCCACCGCCGCAGCCTCGCCATCGATCACCAATGGCTCGTCCGCATCGCCTAGCGGCAGCGCGAGCGCATCGGCGGTGTCGAGCGTGCGGTCGTCCTCGCGCAGCAGCGTGTGGACGCCTTCGGTCATTGGCCGCCCTTCAACGCAGCGATGTTGGCGGCATATTGCCCCGGCCCGCCCTTGAAGGTGGCCGAACCGGCGACGAGCACATCCGCGCCCGCATCGACGCACAGCCGCGCGGTTTCTTCATTGACGCCGCCATCGACTTCGAGGTGGATATCCTGCCCGGTCCTGTCGATCATCTGGCGGATCGCCTCCACCTTGCGCAGCTGCGAATGGATGAAGCTCTGCCCGCCGAACCCGGGATTGACGCTCATCACTAGCACGAGGTCGACCTCGTCGATGAGATAGTCGAGCATTTTGGCAGGCGTGCCCGGATTGAGCACCACGCCGGCCTTCTTGCCCAGCCCGCGGATCGCCTGCAGCGTGCGGTGGATATGCGGCCCGGCCTCGGGATGGACGGTGATGATGTCCGCCCCCGCTTCCGCGAAAGCTTCGAGATAGGGGTCGATCGGCGCGATCATCAGATGCACGTCGAACGGCTTGTCGGTGTGCGGGCGGAGCGCCTTCACCACCGCTGGGCCGATGGTGATATTGGGCACGTAATGCCCGTCCATCACGTCGACATGGATCCAGTCCGCCCCCGCCTCGTCGATGGCGCGGACCTCTTCGCCCAGCCGCGCGAAATCGGCCGAGAGGATGGAGGGGGAGATCAACGGTTGGGTCATGCGGGCGCGGGCCTTGGTCGCGTGTGAGCCTCGGCCAGCCCTACGCGCGCGAAACGGCGGTTAACAAGCTGGCGCAAAGCCTTTTCCACATGCCGCGAGGCCGCTAGGGCGATGCGATGAGCGTTCCCCGCAAGCTGACCGCGAATTTCGTCGAGACCGAGATCGACGACGAAATCCTGCTGGTCGATCTCGACGGCGGAGAACTGTTTTCGCTCTCGGGCACGGGACGGGAAGTCTGGAAGATGATCGACGGAGAGCGCAGTGCGGAGGCGATCGCCGAGGCCCTGAGACGGGAATTTTCTGCGCCCATCGAAACCATCGAGCGGGACGTGAGCGCTCTCATCCGCGATCTGGAGCAGTCCGGACTCGTTAAGCTTTACTAGATTTTCGCTGCATTTGCGCTATCTTCCCAGGCAATCGCGAAGGAAACCGAGATGACCGACCGGAATATGCAAGATCACGCCGGAAAGCGCGAATGGATCGCCCCGGCACTCGTGCGCCTGGGCACGATCCGCGACATCGCAGGCCCTCGAGGCGTCAGCACCCAGGCTGGGCCGAACGCACGATCCTGACCGCTTGTCGCAAGGCCTTCCGAGGCGGTAACAGCCCTTGTTTCTCGTCTCATCACCGGTTCAAGACGCAAAGATGGGCACTATCGCGCCAGAGTGGTGGCGCGAAGGCGATGGTTCGCTTGCGCGCTGGTCGTCGGACGGCTTCGATTGCATCGCCTCGGATGCATCTGCCGATCGAAGAGGCCAAACTCTTTTTTTCGGCTCGATCGACAATTGCGAAGAACTTCGCCAACAGTTGTCCTTGGCGCCCAACACAACCCCCGCACGAATTTATCAAACCGCACTTGGCCGGTGGGGCGACGCTGCGGAGATGCGGGTAATCGGCCATTACTGCGCCGCTACCATGCTTGGAGAAAGTCGCCTTCGACTTGTTAGGTCACCATGGACCGCACCGCCGCTGCATTTCGTTGCGCGCCGCGATCGCATGGCTGCTTCACCGATCCTGAACGCCATCTTCTGGACCGGTATCGAGCGCGAAATCGATTACGCGCATCTGGCCGATCAGCTCGCTTTCGATCACCACGATCTGGAGCCACGCGGCTGGTTTCGCGGGATCGGCCGGGTGCCCCTCGGATCACGCATTGTGGTAGAGCGCGATAGGATGACGATCGACCGCTACTACGATCCCGTCGCCATCCCCGATATTCGCTTTGTTCGGGACGATGACTACGTCGAGGCCGCACGCGGACTGCTCGACCAGTCGGCTCATCATGCGCTGGATCGCTCGAAGCGCCCCGCCATCATGCTATCCGGAGGGCTCGACAGCCCCATCGTCGCCGATGCTCTTTTGCGGGCGATGCCGGATGAGAAGGTTTTGCCGAGCTACACCCATGGTCCTGTCGACGGTTGGGATGGTATTGCACCTGCCGGGACCTTCGGTGACGACCGGCCTTTCGTTCGTGCTTTCGCCCGCCAGCATTCGCGGTTGCGGCCTCACTTCCCGGACCCCGCGCCGGCAGAGCAGGACTATCGCCTCCGCGATTTGCTCGATTTCACGGCAAGTCCGACGGCGAATGTCGCCAATATCGGGTTTTTCCATCTCTTGCTGGAAACTGCCGCCTCGGACGGCCGCGATACAATGCTGACCGGCATGCTTGGCAATTTTACCATCAGCCTCGACGGGCGCTGGGCCGCACCCGAGTATCTGCGCCGCGGCAGGTGGCGGTCATTGTACGCGTTGCTGTCGCGCGAAACCGAGGGTGATGAACGCGGCACCGTGCGACGGTTGTTCGCGGAGGCAGTGCTGCCGCATTTCCCCTCGAAGCTGCAAACCCGTATCAGAAATCTGGTCCATCGCGACAAGCCCGGCGACATCCCGCCCTTTGCGCTGCTGACCGAGGTGGCGCGGCAGGACTGGCGTCAGCGCAAGCGCCAACAGCGACGGGCCAAAATCGGTGATCCGGCCGCCATAGAGTGCACACGTGCCGAATCTATCCGGGGCATGTGGGCCAGCGCCGACAGCGGCGAAGACCTCGATCTCGGCCTCGCACGCCTGCACCGTATCGGCTTCCGCGACGTCACCGCCCATCGTCCCCTTATCGAGTTCTGTCACGGGCTGCCCACCGACCAATTCGTGCGTAATGGCAAAACGCGCTACCTCGCGCGGCGGCTGGCGGAAGGCATCATGCCGGAAAGCCAGCGGCAAGAGACACGCATGGGACGACACAACGCCGACTGGCACGCACGGCTGGGCGCGCGGCGTGCGGAATTGCTGCAAACTGTGCGCCAGATGGCTTCGCACGAGCAACTGACCCGAATCATCGACCTTGAGCGGATGGAACAGCTGCTGCGGCATTGGCCGGAAAGAACTCCGGCGAATGCGCGAGACAGTCTGCCCCGCGCCATCGGCCTGACTCGCGCGTTGAGCGCAGCGACCTTCATTGCGCACGCCGAGCGAAGGAACGATTTTTGATCGGGACCTTGCGGATACTCGCCAATCTCGCAGGGGGGCCTCGATTAAGCCTGCTCGTCGGGCTTACTGCACTCATGGCTGCGAGCGAGGGTGTCGGGCTATTACTCCTCGTGCCGCTGGTCGCCTCGCTCGACCAGGACCGCACATTTGCCGCATTGCCGCTCGACCTGCCAGACTGGCCGCTCGGCGTGCTGCTCGCCATGTTCGTCCTGCTAGTAGCAATCCGCGCGATAGCCGATGTCGCGCGCAGCTTGCTGGCCCAGCGGATCGAAGTGGGAGTGGTCGACGGATTGCGCGGCTGCGCAGTCCGCGCGCTGTTGGGTGCGGAGTGGCGTGCGCTTGCCGGGATGGAGCAGAGTGCCAGCCGCGCCCTTATCATTACCTCGGTGGACCGGGTGGGCGAGGCGGTGACCTATTTCACGACGCTGCTGAGAACCGGCCTTGCACTCGGCGCGCTGACACTGGCCGCAGTGGCATTGTCACCAGTGGTGGCGCTGGGCGGCGCGGTTGCAGGTATCGCCGCGCTTGTCGCCTTGCGCTGGTTGAGAACCGATGCGCGCCGCCTCGGCGAGGAGCTTTCGCGGCGCTACGAAGCGATCTACGCTCGGCTCGAAGCAAGCCTTTCGGGCCTGCGCCTGATCAAGAGTTTCGGACGCGAGGAGGCGGAAGCCCGCAGGCTGTCGACCACCTTCGAGCGGATGCGCTCTGCCGAATATGCCTATATCCGCGGCGCGGCCATCGCCCGGGCCATCCTGCAGCTGGCTGCGGCGTGCGTGCTGGCTTTGGCGGTCTGGCTGGCCATGATGCTCTGGGACGTGCCAATGGCGATGCTGCTCGCCTTCGTGGCTCTGGCCGTTCGCGCCATCCCTTTGATGGAGGCGTTGCAAATGTCGGCGCAAGGCTGGAACCATGCCGCGCCCGCCCTCGCCGAGGCCCGCGAGCTTATCGCCCGAACCGAAGAGCAGGCCGAGACGCCTCCTGCCGGCGAGGCTCCGCGCTTGCGCACCTCTATCGCGCTCGAGCTCGCAAGCTTCGCCCATGACCGTGAACGACCAGCCTTGCGCGACGTCTCGCTGGAAATCCCGCACGGCGAGATCGCTGCGCTTACCGGCCCGTCCGGTGCCGGCAAGAGCACGGTCGCCGACCTGCTCGGCGGACTGATTTCGCCCGATAGCGGGAACGTATTGGTCGACGGCGACCCGTTGGACGGCGCGGCGCGGCAGGCATGGCGAACGCGCGTGGCCTATGTCCAACAAGACCCTGTGCTGTTTTCCGGTAGCGTGCGCGATAATTTGCTCTGGGTCGAGCCCGATGCGGAGGAATGCCAACTCCGTGAAGCCTTGCGCCGCGCTTCGGCAGACTTCGTTCACGACCTGCCGGGCGGCATCGACTGCCAGATCGGCGAATCAGGCCGGGCGCTCTCTGGCGGGGAACGCCAGCGGATCGCCCTCGCCCGGGCGCTGCTGCGCGAGCCAGACCTGCTCATCCTCGACGAGGCGACCAGCGCAGTCGATCCGGGCAGCGAAGAAAAGATCGCGCAAGCGGTGGCTGGGCTCGAAGGCAAATGCACCGTGCTGGTCATCGGTCACCGTGGAAGGCTGGCAGAAATGGCATCGCTCAGGTTCGCGCTCGAGAACGGACGTCTAAAGCCTTCCTGAACACCGTGCCCTTGAAAAGTTCAGCCGCAATTCAGAGCTGTCCGGCTAAAAAACGGGGCACATCGAAGGTGCGCCGATTGCGCACCCGTTCCGCCCGCGACCGGGCGCGAGAGACGACACCAGGGATTGTTATGACACGCCGCTTGAAGACCCTTACCGGCCTTGCCGCCACCGCCGCGATTGCCGCCGGCACACTCACCGCGCCTGCCGCTGCGCAATATCGCCAGAAAATTACCGAGAACCCGGCAAAATGCGCCGCCGGGGCAGGGCCCGCCGTGCGCGTGACCATCACCGGCATCAAAGAATCGAGCGGTACGATCCGCGTGCAGAGCTATCGCGGGACCAAGGAAGACTGGCTCGAGAAGGGCCGTTGGATCAACCGCATGGAAGCACCTGCACGGGCCGGCACGATGACCTTCTGCATGCCTGTGCCACGGCCCGGCACTTACGGGATCGCCGTGCGCCACGACATCAACGGCAATGGCGAGACCGACATCTTCTCCGACGGCGGAGCGATGTCGAACAACCCCAGCATCAACATCTTCAACCTCGGCAAACCGAGCTACAAGAAAACCGCCTTCAATGTCGGATCGGGCGTCGAATCGATCAGCATCCGGATGCGCTATCGCTGAGCGCGGCGCTTGCGCCAGAGCTCGGCCAGCGCGCCCGGCGCCGCGAGCAGCGGATGCTTTTCGCGGAACGGCGTAACCTCGAGCGTAATGCCCGTGTGCCGGTGCAGCTTCCAGGCGGCATAGTCTGCCGCGCCATCGAAGGTCGTCGTCGCCTTGGCCAGACGCAGCAGGTTGAGTGCCTTCCCCGCACGCGCGCGAGCATGCCACCAGCGCAGGATTTCGGCCTTCCCCCGCGCGGTAAGGTGGGGCGACAGTCGCTCGCCATCTCGCGTGAATTCGATCCCCTGAGCCTCCCACGCCAGCGGCAGCAGCCCGTCGAAATGCGCCCGGTTTACCGACAGGATCGAGTCCTCGCGCCCCGGCTTCTCCACGCGGAACTCCGCGCGATAAGTCGCCTGGAACAGCGGCCGCCAGAAATCTGCCGCCGTTCCGCTCTTTGGGCCTAGCGCAGCAGCCAGCCGAGCCGCGGTCTGCGCCGCTTGCGAAACCGATTCCGCAATCGCCTTGCGCTGCGCCTCGTTACGCGCCCAGATCAAAGCGCTCGGCTGGACGAAGCGTGCCCAGATCGTCGTGTCGCGCGATTGTCCGCGCGCCGCCTTGGCAAACTGCTCGAGCGAGAGGGTGGCGATCTTGGCCCGCAGGATTTCGCTGCGATAGCCCCACTCGCGATAGCTGACGCGCGGCCAGATCCGCTCGCGCTGCGGCCCCGGCAACAGGACGTAAAAATCGAGCACGCCCTCCAGCGATCCTGTCCTGAGGTTCGAGCCGTAGAAGAGCACGCCGAGCGCGTCCGCCTCTTCGCCTAGCATCCTCGCATAGGCGGCCACCTCCGCGCGGACATCGCGCGCAAGGCTCTCGCGCACCCGCTCGTCCAGCGTATCGGTCACGGTGCGATGAAGGTAAGCTCGGGCCCCTGCCCGACAACATAGGTGCCTGCCGGAAAACTTTCGCCGTCGAGGATCACCGGCTCCCCCACCTCAATCGCAAAGCTTTCCGCGGACAGCTGATGGAAGCCGCCCTTCGCCAGCCATTCGGGTCGCCAACCCAGGAGAATGGCCGGGGCCAAACCCATGATGCGCCGCCGCGCCGTGTCGAGCACGGCCAGCCTGATGCCCTCGCTACCCGGCGCGAACAGCTTGATATCGAGCGGCATTTTTTCGAGCGTACTCGCCAAGACCAGCGTGCGCCGCCCGGGGTCACCATGCTCCGACCGCGGCATCGGTTCGCCGGACGGCAGATAGTTCAGCTTCGTCGGCGTGCCGCGCCGCCACCGGTTGGTATCGGTGCCGAACAGCGCCTGCAGCACGCCCCATGCCCCCGTTGCCCCGACGGCGAGCGAATTGAAGAACCCGAGGTCATGCGCATCCTGCCCCACCTCGACACCGAGCGTGAAAGCGCCGCACCCGAAGATGAAGCCGAGCATCGGAGTGTCGCCCGCACCCTCGCGCGCCACGGACAGCGGGCGCCGCACGATCCGGCGGCCGGTCGCATAGGCGGCGATCGCATCAGGCAGGTTCCAGCCCGCAGGCGCGCCCAGATCGACATTGAGGGCATTGGTCTTGCCCTTGGGCAGGATCGCGAGCGCCGGCCACGTCTCGCCGAACACAGCCTGCCCCATCGTCAGCACATCGCGCACGGTCCCGTCGCCGCCATTGATGATGAGATAGTCGATGCCCTGTCGCGCAAAATCGGCAAGCGCGCTGGCAATATCCTCGCGCCGGTCGGGCTGGGCCACGGTAATACCGGGCCGCTCGGTACAGTCGAGATCCTGGCCCTTGTTGCGATGGCTGCGCGGATTGTAGATCACGCCGATCCGCGGCTCGCGCGAAATCGACGCGCCGCTGCCCCTGGTCGGCGCGGCAGGGCGCCCCTCGGCTGCTGCGGTCATCGCCAGCGGGTCGAAACGGTAGACGGTTTGATCCATGGTCGCCCGGAGCCTTAACCGTTTAGGCGGGCCCATTCCTAGAGGTAAAAGAGTGCGAACGGACTCAGGCTTGCGCCGAGGTGTGTGAACCGAAGCGACAACCAGACCGAAAAAATGGCGCACCCGACATGAAAGTGATGGGCACTGTAATCATTGGAAATCCTGGTTTCGCCGCGCTCATATCGGCAGCTTCGTGCCCTAATTCCCGCTGTTTCGCACGATGTTTTGGCCGCGCAAAGGCGAACTACATAACTGCGACGTTGCTGATCGGATTATAACTTACTGTAGCCATTCCAAGACTAGAGACACCAACTGGGTCTGCGATCTTGTGCCGGTCGCCCGCATCGCGCTTTTGACTTGGTTCCGCACCGTGTGAATCGAATGGTCGCTGGCCTGCGCGATGTCCTGCAAACTCTGTCCCGCAGCGAGTTCGATTGCCAGCTTCATTTCGCGGGGGCTCAAGGGCATGGGATGACAAGAGTTGTCGGCCAACTGATCGATAGCGTCTGATGGTCCGGAAGCGACTGCGAGGAGCCTGCACGGCTCCGCCTCGTCATGGTGGAAATGGATATACCTTACGACAATATCAGGATTGGGAGGAATTGAAACCAGGCGTTGTGCACCTGCTATCCCGACCCCATCCGCCCCGGCTGCCGGGAAATGCGAATGCGCGGGACAGTTGGCTTCTATGGCATGCCCCATTCGTTCGAGCGTCTCGAACGCGTACCGGCCTGCCATTCCGTCTATCCGTCCTGCGGAGAGGAGCACTCTCACGCGGTTGGGAAATATCGTTCCCAGAATAGAGAACAACTCTTCGCAGTCGGCCATCTGCTCTTGGTCCACCTGGAAATCAGGAAAAAAGAGAGGCGGGATCTCAAGGAAGATCCCGCCTCATTATCGACCGGGTTGCTCTTAGAAGCCGATCAACACCCCAGCGTTGACGCTCGTAACATCGAGGTTTTCACCCGTGGCATAGCTGCCGCGCAGGAAGGCTCCGGAATTCGCCCCGATCTCGGCGAAGAGGCCGGCACCGATCTTGAAATAACCCTCAGGATCGACGCCCTGCAGCCGGAAGCTGTTCTGCGGCGCTCCGACATAGGCGACATCCCGGAACGAGGTGTCATTGTCGTCGAAGTGGTAGGACAGGCTCACTTCGGGACGCAGCATGGCCAGACCCGTTTCGAAGCGGGTACCGGCACGGAGCCCGACTGACGGAGTGAACACCGTCTCACTCGCCCCCTCGACCACTAGGCCGACCGAAGCCGCTTCCTCTTCGGTGAAACCATCGAAGTCGAATTTGCGGAAGGAGAGCTGTCCGAACGGTGCGACCCAGCCGCCGCCAAAATCGAACATGTACTCCGCCCGCAGGTCCCCTCGAAGTTCCGTGCTGTCGAATTCGGCAAGCGCGGTCCGGGAAAGGGTCGGCATGGTACGGGATGCATTCCAGTCGCTCCAGCCGTAGACCAGATCCGCAGCGACGGCGAAATTGCCGAACGTCTGGCGACCATAGGCTCCGATCATCCAGGTGTCGGCTTGGGCAGCGAGAAGCCCTTCGCGGGCGTTCGCATCGATCCGGCCATAGCCGACGCCGATGCCGATCTCACCGCTGCCGGTAGAGACACCGAACCCGACCGAACCGCCGTAATTGTCGGCGTCGATGTCAGAGGAGCCGATAGCGCTGTCGCCCTCGATCTCGACGAAGTCGCCGGATGGCGCCATCCACAGGTTGAAGCCGCTGGCGCCGAGGGCAACACGGTTCGAACTGATCGCATCCACGAATGGTGCGGTCGTCTCCAGCGTGGTCAACGAGCCGTAGAACTCGCCCGAAGCCAGGTCGTTCAGCGCTGCGGTTACCTGCTCCATCGTCAGCAGGGTGTCGAAGCCAACGAAGATGTTCGCCAGGTCTTGAGCAAGGACGAACTGATCACCGCCGATCCCGATGCCTCCGGCCGAACCGGCCTGGATTGTCGCGACAACGTCGGGCAGGGCCTGACCGAGCGCTGCGCCCGCAGCAGCCGCGTTCGCGTTGCTGGCGACGGTTTCGTAGCCCGCCCTGTCGGCGCTTGCGAACACGATCGTCCGCCCGCCTTCCGTGCGGGTATCCAGATCGAAGCTCACGAAGTTGGACCTGCCGCCAAGCGTTACATCGGCAGTGGCGGTCACGGCTCCCGAGACACTGGCGATGTCTACCGTCTGTCCGTCGGTGAACAGGCCTCCGGTAGGCGAAACCAGTTGCACCGTCCCTCCGAGATCGAGGTCTCCGTCAACCGTGAGGAAGCCCGTTCCGAGCGAGGCGAAAGCCTGCCCAAACGCATTTTCCGGCGTGGTGAAGAGGCCCGAGGCCAGACCGATCTGCTGGACCGCCAGCGGATTGTTCGAGAGGCTGACGCTCGAATAGGAAGGATCGACGACCCGCACCAGGGTAGGCGTCACACCTACCGACAGCGTACCGCTATCGGTCTGCGTGAAATCTCCGTTCTGGTACACTTCCACACCGTCGATTGCGGTTACCGTCGCGTTGGTACCGAATAGGGGCGCCGGGATGGTCACTCGCGAACCCAAGACCAGGCCGGCCGAGTTGGAGATGTCTCCCCGGACACCGAAGACCCCGCCCTCGGCAGTCGCCAGCTGGATCTCGCCACCGGTGATCGCGAACGTTCCGATATCGAGCGTGTAGTCAGCAAGACTGTTCGTATTGCTGACCGGTGCGAAGTCGGCACCGGTAATGAGAAAGACGCCGGCACCTGTCTTGTTCAGTAGGTTGACGCCAAGTACGCGAGCGCCACCGGCATAGGCCGAAAGGTCGCTCATCGCCAAGATTGCCGGATCGACATCGCCGAAGCTGTCGCCGAGCGAAGCCAGTGCGAGATCGGCCAGACCGAGGTAGCCCGAGCCGTTTAGGTTCACCGTGGTGTCGGTGAAGCGCTCGCCGCTTTCCTCGTCATATTCGGCAATTACGCCCCCGCCGGTCACCGAACCGGAATTGAGGTTGATCGTACCGAGGATAGAGCTGGTGCGCACGCTATCGTCAATCTGCCCGAACACTCCGGCCAGGGAGATCGTACCGCCGAGCAGACCATTCTGCTCGACTGCGTAACCCTGTTCGATGGCGGTGGCCAGATCCAATACCTCTTCCTCGCCGAGCTGGGTCAGCGTGTCGGTCGAACGCGTGGTGTAATTGTCCACACTGCGACCGAGGTCGAGATCGCCGCGGAGGACGCCGTTGTTGACGACCGTGCCGTCGACCGCCGCGAGCGCGACATCGCCGGTGATGAGCCCGTTGTTATTCAGAACCGCCGACCCGCCGCTGGCGACATAGGTCGTGTCGGTTTGATCGACCCGGGTCACATCGTCGAGATCCGTCCGCGTGGTGGTCGAGGAGACGTTCTCGAACAGAGAGTCTAGCGTAATCGAACCGAAGATTTGGCCGCCGTTCGTGGCAGTGGCGAGCGTTGGGCTGACAACCGTGACCGAGGCATCGTCACCGTCATAGGCCGCTCCGCCATCGAAGCCGATCCGCCCGTCGTTGGTGAGCGAGGAGTCCCCCCCGACGACGCTCGACGAGAAGGTTTCCACCTGCGAGGTCAGAACCCCGGCCTCGTAGGTGTCTTCCCGGGTCGAAGCCGTGTCAGAGAAATAGGCGCCGATCTGCATGCTCGCCCCGCTGGTCGCGGCCAGCACCGAGCTGTCGCTACCGATGGCGACCGACGAACCGCTGCGCCCGACGACGCTGATGTCGCCGAAATTGGCCGGCGTATCGAGTTCCGCCGCATCCACGACGAGGCTGGCAGTGCCCCCCGTCGCTGTGCTGCTTTCCTGCTCTGCATAGGCGGTGTTGACCCCGTCGACGGTGGTGCGCTGATAAGCAAAGGTCGTGTCGCTGCTTCCGGCGAAGACGGAAATCCCCTCGCGAACTTGGCCCGTGACGGTTGCTGCGGCATCCCCCGCGTCGGTCGACAGCAGAAGATCGGTGCCCCCTGCGAAGGCGACATCTCCATAAGCCTGCGGCCCCAGATCACCGTTGCCGATCGAACCGTCGACATCGGCCGTCACATCGCCGCCGGAAGCGACGACACTCTGGCTGTAGTCGTCGGAATAGATGATGCCGTCAGCCGTGATTTCCTCGGTCTGGGTCCGGTCGTAACCGAAGACCCCATAGCTGCTAATCTGCGAAACCGAGCCGCCCACGGTCCCGTCCGCGGACAAGGTGAAGCTGTTGGCACCGCCCGCGCCGTTCATCGTGACCGTGCCGGCGACGGTACCCTCGCCGATGGCAACCGAGACATCGCCCGTATTGACCACCTGCTGCAGGCTTTCCGTGAAGGTTTCGGTGCTGCCCACAAAGACGCCATCTTCGTCGAAGTCCTGGCTCAGGGTGTAGGATTCGGCGTAATCATATCCGCCGAATCCCTGTGTCGTCAGATTGAGCGATCCCTCGATCATCCCTCCATTTCCGATTTGGGCGCTGGTCGAGCCCGTGGCGTAGAGCGAGGCGCCGCCCGTCAGGCGACCGCCATCTACCGCCAGCGAACTGGTGCTGTCGGCCTGACGATTGGTTTCCTCATAGGCGTAGGTGCGATCGAAACTGCGCTGGTCTCCATCGGCGTCGAAGGTGGATTCACGCACGTCTGCATAGACATAACCGTAGTCGGCACCGGTCGCATTGCCCGTGAAGTTGCCGAAGATGGTTCCGCTTACGAGGGCTGTACTGTCACCATTGGCGAACTGGCTGACGGATCCATCACTGGCGCCGCCGAACGGCGCGAACTGGACGGCTCCGTTCGTTCCGGCGTAGACGCCAGTCACGTCGCCTCCGCTGGAGGTTTCGGCATAGGTCTGATCGTCGGTCCGCGAAACCGTGGTGCCGCCATCGGCTCCGGGCACGAAGACTGTAGTTTCGACCAAATCGCGGGAATAGGCTGAATCGGTCGCCTGGCTCTGCGCGAAGGTCGTTCCGATAACCGCGCCCTCGTTGACGATATCGGCGCTGCCAGTACCCGATACGCTGACACTACCGGTAACCAGACCGCCGTCGGCGTTGGCAAAGGCGGCGTCGCCCCCCAGATTGACAGAGGACGATACGTCTTCGTTGGTGCTGATCGAAGTGACAATGCCAGTCGCCGCGTCGGTTTCGGTGACGAAGCCGGAGGCATTGGCGTTCTGGTTCTCGAAGGCGTCCGACTGGACGAAAACGTCGCCGTTGATACGCCCGGCATTGGTGACCGAAGCCGCGGTGTCGCCGCTCGCGCTGACGCTCACTGGAGCCGTTGCATCGAGACCGATCAGGCCGCCGGTCGCATTGACGATCGACGCACTTCCGCCGGTATCTGCCGAGCGCGAATAGCTTGCAGAGGCGCTCGAGCCGGCGCCGTCGTTCTCGCTCAAGAAGCCGCTCTCGTTCTCGCTACCCGAGGCGGAAGCCGAGACCGAGCCGGTGATCACCCCGGCATTGCCAACCGAGGCATCGCCGTTTGCGAAGGCGTTGACCGAACCGAAGGCCGTGGCAGTTTCGCCCAATTCGACCGAGGCGTTCCCGCCGTTGCTGGCTGAAGTGTTCGCCTCGGCGTAGCTACTGGCCCCGGTAGCTCCATCAGAAACGAATTCGTTGGTAAAGGTATCGGCCGACCCGCTCGAAGTAGCCTGGACGAAGCTCGGGGCGTCGGCGAGACCGACGGTACCATCCACCGCGACCTCGGCGCCGCCGACACCGTTGGCCGAGATGCCACCGGTTACAGCGCCCGATTCGCCTACCGACACGCTAGCGAGGCCGCCGACGCTCGTGGAACTCTGATCGGTAGTGGAGGTGAAAACCGCTCCGACCGATGAGGTTGTATTGGTGTTTGCGGAGTCGGTAGCATTCGACGTGGCGAAGGCTCCTGCCGGCGCGGCGGTGGTCCCGATCGACCCGTCGATCTCGACATCGGCGCCAGAGCGCCCGTTCGCCGAGACGAAGCCGCTCACCGAGCCCGTTTCGCCGACAGCGACGCTGGCGGTCCCACCGATAGCGGTGGTGGAGCTGGTGCTCACCGAAGAGGAATCCGCTCCGTCGACCGTCGACACCGTGGAACTGCTGCCCTCAACCGTGTTCGAACTTGCCGAGACCGTACTGTACTGCGTTTCGGAGCCGACCGCTCCGTCGATCGAGACTGACGCTCCTTCCAGACCATAAGCGGTGATAGCCCCGGTATTGGCGGTCTCTCCAACCGCGACCGCGACCGAACCGCCTTCGCGGCCGTAGCCGGATGAGGTGGTGGTCGTCGTCGCCGTGCCGGTGGTTTCGGTCGTCGTGGTGGACGGATCGGACACGAACTGCTGCGATCCGGCGATGACGTCGCGCAGGTCCGAAGCCGCGGCGTCGGTCGCCGTCGTCCCGACGTTGCCGTCGATAGCCAGGGCGATATCGCCGCGCGTATATATTTCCACGCCAGGGTTGAAATCGCTGTCGATGTCGCCGGCGCTGGTGAAATCGACGGCAGCGTCGGATGCGGTCGCGACGATCACGCCGTTGCCCAGCAGCCCACTATTGTCGAGGCTGATGTCGCCGCCAACGCTATAGATCTGCACGCGACCGGAGACCGAGCCGCTGTTGTCGAGGCTGAAGGTATTCAACTCATCCGCGTCATTGCCGACATAGAAGATGCCGACGCGGGCCGCGTCCTCGCCGAGGTCACCGGCATTGTCGATCTCGACGGCGCCCTGCTGACTGGGAGAGACGTCCCCACCTGGCTGATCGACCGTAGCATCGGCCTGCACCGCCAAAGTGACGTCGTCGCCCGCCACTCCCGCCATCGCCGCATTGACTTCCGCTGCAGTGCTGTCCGCCGTGCAGGTAACGGTGCTGCCGTCCGTCGTGCACGCCGCCTGCGCCGGAGCTGTCAGACCGGTGATGAGTGCTGCGCTCGCTACCCCGAGCGCGAGCTGAGTTTTTTTGCTGGTCATTCGATGAACCCCCAATATCCCTGAGTAAAACTGTTCGTTTCTCCGCTCTCGATATTCGTGCGGATTAGGGGCGCTATCGGATAACCGGCGTTCGCAAAGCGCTCGCCGAGAGTGAACAAAGCGCTCAAGTTTCGTGAAAAATTCGCTTATTGGGCTATTAACCCTTTCCAAAGCGGGGGAAGTCCGCAAACGAAATTGAAACCGCCTCGGCAATCGACAGAAGGCGGGGCGGTTCGCATCCAACACACTCTGAGGTCGGCGCGGCGACTGACGATATGGGGCGCAATGGGCAGTGAAATTACATCTAGGCTCTATCTCCTTGGGCCTCCGAGGTTGGAATCCACCACGGGCGAAAGGATCGAGATATCCAGTAAGAAGGCGGTTGCGCTGCTGGCCCTGCTCGCCACGGCCGACAGACTAGAGCGTTCGCGGGTCTGGCTCCAGCAAGTCCTATGGGGATCGCGTGGCCAGAAGCAGGCGCAAAGCAGTCTGCGGCGCGAACTGTCCAATCTCCGCACCCTGCTTGCGCGTCATGACCTCGACATCCTGGACGTCGGCCAGCGAACGGTGTCGCTTAGGGCCGACAAGGTGACGATCGACTTTCTCGAGAATCCCACGCACCATCTGCAAAGACAGTTTTGCGAGGGGGTGGATCTAGCCGGAGAAGAAGGCTTCGAGGATTGGCTCCGCGCCATGCGATCGGAACTCGAAGAGCGCTCCGCACCCGGCCACAGGCATCTGGAGCGCTCTGCCCCACCTGCCCATCCCACAGGACGACTCAAAGCTCAGATCGCCGTGATGCCCACCTCGTTAGTTCGGTCTTCGGACGGAGCACGGTCGACCGCCGACCGCACCTATCATTCGCTCGTCGATTTGCTCACGAAGGTGCGCTGGCTGCCAAACGTCGCCGCCTACGATATCTCGCCGGATCAAGACGGAAAACTGTCGAGCGAAACAGTCTCGGAACGTCTCGGCGTGCGCTATCTGGCACGCTCGGAAGTCCATGAGACCGACGGCGGGACCGAAATCAATTTCGCGCTGCTGGAAATGCCGGGGCGGATCATTCGATGGACAGAGACCCGACGGATCGACAGGGGAGACAATGCGAGCTTCTCGGCCGAGATAGCGCGAGCGGTCAATTGTTTCGGAGCGACATTCGACACTTGTGAGCAACGCCATTTCCGGCTGGGCGAGCCCCATGAACCGCTCGATCTCGCCGAGCAGAATTGGCGGATCCGGTTTCATATCGATCAATTCACCCGGGAATCCTTCGACCTCGCTAGGTCTCTGATCGAATCTGCCATGGAGCGCTATCCCGAGAACGGTGAGCTTCTGATGCTACGGGCCAATCTGGAACTGTGGCAGCACTGGATCGACCGGTCGGATACCTCCGCCTCTTCCCACCTCGCTCCGCTCATTCGCTCGGCCATGCGGGCCGATCCCACGGATGCGCGGGGGCATCTGTTTCATGGCATTCTCGACACCTGGCACTATCGGGGGGGCACGGCGATGCAGCACCTAAGGCGCGCCTGCGAGCTGGATCCGAGTCTAGCCCAGGCCTTCGTGCATTTGGGGGCGGCTCATTATCTGGCGGGAGATGCCGAGAGTGCGGTCGCTCCGCTCCAGCATGCTCTCTTTCTCGCTCCTCTCGATGCCAAGCGCTTCTTTGCCCTCGGCGAACTGGCAACGGTATACTGGATGCTCGAGCGCTACGACGAAGCTATCGAAATCGCTCAGACGATCAAGACCACACATCCGGGCTACGTACTCGCGCATGTGATCGAAACAGCCTCGCACAGCTGTGCTGGGCGGTTGAAGGAAGCACGCAGCGCCCGGAGCGAGATGCTCGAGGGAAATCCCGCCCGATATAGAGCAATGCTCGACTGGATACCTTTCCAGGATACCAGTTGGGTAAGAAGATTGAGACGAGCGGTCGAATTCGACGATGGCGACCGGCCTCTCCTTTACTCCGTTGGAAAATCCTGAGCGATGACGATGTGGAAGTATGCCCGTCTCCACTCCGACCGGCCGGGCGACATCCTCCCGGAACCCCGCGACGTTCCGCCCTTCGACATTTCGCGCCTCGGCTCGAGAAAGTTGAAGGCACGGCTGACGGCCGCTCTCTATCGCAGGCTCCTTTGGCCCATACTGCGAGTCCTTCAGATTTTTGCTCCCGTCGCGAGAATCGGAGGATTGACGGTCCTGACCCGCGATCGGGACGTCCGCTTGGTGCTCGAGCGCCCGGAGCTGTTTCCCACGCCGTTCGGCCCGGAAATGAAGGCGCTCGCCGGAGGAGCGACGTTCCTCCTCGGTCTCGAAGGCGCAGCCCACGAACGCCAAAAGAAGATCATCCAGAGGTTGATCGATCCGAAGGCTGATCTTGCGCTGGTCTCGGCGCTCTCCTCCGATTTTGCGGACGCTTTGCTCGAGGCGGCCAAGGGGGAGATAGACGCTCAAAGCGATCTGATCACTCGTGTCGCCGCGGAAGTCTGTTGTCGCTATTTCGGCTTCGCGCCAGGCGACGCGGACGAGTTCGCGCAGTGGACCATCGCTTCGTCCAACTTCCTATTTGCAGATCCGATGGGAAAGCCCGTGGCGGCCGAATTGGCAAGCGCGGCCGGCGCCCGACTTCGTCCCTTGGCCGATCGTGCTTTGGCGTCGGCCGCGAGCATGGCATCCCCGCCTGATACGCTCGCGGGCCGGATCGTGCGGATGGGACGGGAAGAGGCAGACGGCCCGACACACGCCGAAGCGCGAGCGATACTGATCGGTCTGGCCGTCGGATTCGTCCCCACCAATGCGCTCGCCGGCGGAAAGATGCTCAACCTGTTGCGGAAGAACCGCAAGGCGCGCAAAGCCGCGATCGTGGCCGCACGTGGCCACGACACCGCTGGTCTCGAACGAATCCTGCTCGAAGCGGGTCGGCTCGATCCCGCTCTGGCTCCGGGTCAATGGCGTTGGTGCCCGCGCGAAACCACGGTCGAGCGACCCGACGGCTCGACCTTCACCATTCCTGCACAAAACGTGGTTCTCGTGTCGACCATGGCCGCCTTACGCGATCCCCATGCCTTTCGTCGCCCCGGCACCTTCCAGGCCGATCGCGAAGGCAAGCCAGATCTTCTTTTCGGCCATCTCACGCATCGATGCTTGGGCGAATATCTTGCGATGGCGCAGATCACCCCGACTATTGGAGCGCTCTTGCGATGCAAGGGCATCGACAAGTCGCTGGCGAAGCTCCGCATGGAATGGCTGGGTCCCTATCCTCGCCATGCCCCCCTCACCTATTCCCGATCGCCTGACGAACACCCTTCGAACGGGTTCGACCAGACTGGGCTGCTCTTTGCCCTGCCCCTTCCGAGTGGCACGGACGCCGCGTCGCTCAACCGGAAGATCGAAGCGGAATTCTCTTCCAAATCAATCCGCGACACCCTCGATTCGGCCGGGACCGTTCATTTCCTCTCTCTCACGGCCGCCGATCTTGCCGAGGACGACGATGTCCGGACGATTGCACTCCTCGAAATCGACATGGATGGTGATTTCTCCCATGCAGCTGCGGTCATCGCGGCCATCGAGGGTCCCTTGCGACGCGTCCTCGAGCCGACAGACTTCACCGGAGCCGGGGAATTCGTAGACTATGTCTTGGGCAAGCGCGTCCGCGTACATGGAAAGCCCTGGGGGGCCACCGCGCTGAACTTCTACGGCATGCCAGGCCTTTCGGTGAGCGAAATCGCCCGCGAGGACAAACTGTCACGTTATGTCCGGCAAGCCATCGATGCCTACCAGGCGAAGGAACTCGGCCGAAGCAGCCGCCCGGCGCTCGTTCTGGGCCATGTCCGGCGCCTCATCCGTCAGGATCCGAAACTGGCGAGTGATCCAGACTGGCGTGCGCTCGCCGCCAAGGGCCGGGAGTTCGAGACGCTGCTTCTGAAGCCGCCCGGCTGCGAACCTGCGTTGTCACGATGGGATGCCGCCACCCGTCCGACGCTCTGGCACATCGTGTTGCGCTCCTCGCTGTTCAGGCGCGTAGCGTTGGGTTTCACGACCATTGCTGTGATCGCGGGAACGCTTCTCTACCTCGTTCTCGATCCGGGAAACGGGGATCGTGCCGCGCTGTGGTTGTCGCTTCCCTGGCTGGCTCTTCAGAGCCTGTTGGCGACGCTGGCCTTGTTCGCTTTGATCTTCGGCGCCGCCGTCGCAGTCTTGCGGTGGAAGGAGATCCGCGATCCGGTTGATACCGAACGTCCCACGCTGGCCCATCTCAGGACCCTGGCGCAGAGCGAAGATCTACCGGGTTACGTCAAGAATCACATAACCGTGGTCACGCCTCTCAAGCGGGGGATTTTTCGTCGTTTCACCCTCGCCTTCGCCTTGTGGGGTATCGGTCAGGTAGTGACCCATTACTTCAGGCCCGGCTTCGTTCTCAGCATGGGCACGATCCAGTTCGCGCGATGGGTGCGATTGCCGGGCACGGATACGATGATCTTCCAGTCGAACTACGACGGGAGCTGGGAAAGCTATCTGGAAGATTTCATTACGCGGGCGCACATCGGGCAGACCGCCGTATGGTCGAATTGCGAAGGCTTTCCGGCAGCCCGTTATCTCATGGGCGAGGGAGCGCGCAACGGCGACCAGTTCAAGCACTACGTCCGGCGCAAGCAGATACCGACAGCCTTCTGGTATGCGCGGTTCCCCCATCTGACGGCCGACCAAATTCGCCGTAACTCATTGATCCGAGACGGCTTAGCCAGAGCCGTGAGTGACAGCCAGGCGAGAGAATGGCTCGCTCTGTTCGGATCTTCCCCGCGGACCGACAGCGAGGTAGAGAGCGAGGAAGTTCAGGCCATCGTCTTCAACGGCTTCGGAAGGCTGCCATATGCGACCTATATACTCTTGCGCTTGGCGGACGATTCTGAGCGGACTGCCCGTTGGCTGCGTGCCCTGACTGGTTTTCCGCTCCAGTGGGCCGACGATCATCTCAAAACGCTTGCCGTCAATGCCATTGACGTCGATCAAACGCTTGCTCAACAGTCTCGCATCGCCTTCGGGGAAAACGATCCTGTCGGGGGAGCCGTTGCGATCGGGATGAGCGCTAGCGGCATCCGCCGCTTGGTGGGCGACGATCATCCCCTCATGGACCAATTCCCCGGCCAATTCGTGATGGGCATGCGCGAGCGGGCGGCGCGTCTTGGCGACGACCCAACGACATCCCTCCGGTGGGACGACGCGATGGGACGGTCTTCCGTGGACGCGATTCTGTGCGTGTATTCCGCAGATGCGGAAGACCATCGCGCGAGACTGGCGTTCCAGTTCGCCCTCGCTTCTGCGCATGGAGCTCAGGTGGTCGATTGCCAAGATGCCCTGCCTCTGGATCAGACGGGTTTTCCAACGGACCACTTCGGATTTCGCGATGGTATGGTGCAGCCGGTCATCGAGGGTTCTCTCAAGGGCGCTCGCGATCGCAACCCCGACGATGTAATCCCCGCGGGAGAGATGGTTTACGGTTACCGCAATGCGCAGGGATATTTCCCGCCCTCGGTGACCGTTCCCGTACAAGACGATCCTTTCGACATACTCCCCGATACGGCAAGCGCCGCAAGGCGCTATCCTCGTTTCGGCCGAGCCCACGCGCCGCAGACGGTTCGCGATTTCGCCCGAAACGGCTCTTTCATGGCGGTTCGCGTTCTCGAGCAGCATCCCGAAGAGTTCGCGCGGAGCTGTGCCGATATCGCCGCTCAAACCCGGAACCGTTACCGCCATCTGAGCGGCGCGCTGGGATCGGTCGTCGATGCGGACTGGGTCGCGGCGAAGATGGTCGGCCGTTGGCAGAATGGCTCGTCGCTCTTGCGAAATCCCGCGCGGGCGGGTGAAGTCAGCGGGGAGGATTTCGTCCTGGACTTCGGACGGGACGATCCGAGGGGCCTCCAGTGCCCCCTCGGCTCGCATGTCAGGCGCGCAAATCCTAGGGATAGCCTTCAGCCCGGCGACGAGAAAGAAATCGCCATCGTCAACCGGCATCGGCTCATGCGCCGAGGACGTGTCTATGAAAGAGATGATGGCAAGGAGAAAGGGTTGTTTTTCATGGCCATATGCGGCGATCTCGAGCGTCAGTTCGAGTTCGTCCAACGCAGCTGGATTGGCGCACCCCATTTTCATGCACTGGATGACGAGGACGATCCGCTCCTGGGCAACGGCGGGGGATCGGCTCGGACCTTCACCGTCCCGACAGCGGGGGGAAGCATCAAGCTTGAAGGGTTGGGCCGCTACGTCACCCTTAAGGCGGGAGGCTATTTCTTCCTCCCCAGTCGTAGTGCACTGCTCTATCTGGCCAATTGCAATGCGGGTTCGGAGGGTCTGCCGACTGCCCTCCCGATGGCGGTGCTAGGTCCTAAGAACCAGAACTGAGCGCGGGGCGCGGCAAGCTGCGAAAAACCCACCCTGGTGTCTTGCAACGTTCCCCGATGTCACGAGCAAGGGGTAGCAATAATCGTCTTGTGGCGGAACGGGTATGGCGGATTTCTGCTCCCGAAAAGCGCCAGTCCGCTTTCGATTAATAACCACCCATCATATGTCTGTCGGTTGAATTTGAGAATCCTAGAATTTCGCGAATCTTCGCTAGTGGCGCACCCGACATGAAAGAGATGGGCACGGTAGTCATTGGGAAAATTCTGGTCTCACTGTCCTACTATCGTCAGCTTCGCGCCCTCATCTCATTCGTAGCTTCCCCGATTTGCTCTCCCCAAAAGCGGACGCGAAGCTAGTCTTCCCGGGAGTGGATGCCTTAGCAACACCTCGGGAAAAGTTCAGCTTGACCTACCGCATCTGCGTTTCCGGCAACAAGTTAGAACCCGCTGCGTTCTTGACGAAGCAGACTGTCGAGCCCGAGGGTTCCGTTCAATGGGCTTTAAAACTAGTTTTCAGAAGGTGAAAAAGCAGGAGCCTTGTCTGAAGAGCCGAGCTACGATAATTTACAACTTATGCATCCGCTTCAATGCAAGATGGCCCGAGCCGGCTTAGATTGGTCAGTAGGCGACCTAGCCAAAAAGGCGGGGGTCGGTGATGCGATTGTTACGCGCTTCGAAACTGACGGGACGGTCAGCCCTGAAGACCTCGGCAGGTTGTTTGATGCGCTCGAGCTTGGCGGAGCGATGTTCACCGCCCAGGACAAAAAGTTGGGTGTTACCGTATACTACGAAGATAGATAGGCTGCTGGAGCGCACATTGCACTATATGACAGCGAGCTGACGATTGGTCAGCGCGCCGCCATATTGACGTTGCAGTCGGACCTTGCGTTCCAGATCATCGATAATCGCGCCACTGAAATCCACTCCGCTGAGGTCTTCCATAAAGCTGACACCGCCGGGTGTATCCACGTTCAGTTCGATCATCTTGTCGTCCACAATATCGAGACCGGCCAAATACATTCCGTCATCGATCAGTTTGGGTCCGACGATTTCCGCGATCGCCAGCGCTTTTTCGTCGGGAGCCATCATCTCGACCCCGCCGCCAGCCGAAATGTTCGACCTATGATCCTCGGTTTGGCTAAAGCGATGGAGGCTGGCGTAAGTATTTTCGACCATCAGCGGGCGTCCGTTCAAGGTAATCATTCGCAGATCCCCCTTTTTGGCCGCGGGAAGATACTCCTGCACAATTGCATAACCGTCCCGAATAACGGCTTCGGTTATCTGGTTAAGATTCTGCCGGTTCTTCTTGTCGACAAGGAAAACGCCCTGGCCACCCGAACCCTGCAAGGGTTTGATAACCCCCTTGCCACCATGAGCGTCGAGGAATCGTCTGACCTCCTCAAGTTCGCGGGTGATGGTCGTCGCAGGACGCACGCTTTCTGGAAAGCCCTGGAAATAGGTCTTGTTGACTGCATCGGTCAGATGCCGCGGGTCGTTGAGCACAATCGTCCGCTCGAGCGAGGCCAGCTGCGCGAACAGCAGGCTGGATGTCGGTGCCCAGCTACGCGAGACCAGTTCTTCAGCAGGATCGCTACGGAGCATAAGGATGTCCCACTCGCTGAGTACGATCCTGGTCCGCTCGAGTTCGGTGTCCTGCAGGTGCGCCAGATAGACGGTGTCGTCTTCGAACTCATCGATTTTGCTGAGAATGGCCATGGCACAAATGCCATCCTCCCAGTCGTAGATGAAGTCGCCGAGCCCGATGAGCGCGACCTCATGTCCCCGCATCACCGCTTTACGGGCGAGGCGAATTGTCGAGTAATTGTCTTGCTCTGTAGCGACATCGTTGACAACGAAAGCCAGCTTGATCCTCTCCGTAGTCACTGCGGTGTCTCCTGATAGAGTGCCTGAAGGGGCAATTTGCGCGCTTGGGCGAGCCGCTGGCGAGCCGCCTCATCATCATAATAGGCCGGGAGTAACTCGGGACGTTGTAAGATGCCCTGATCGATCAGCTTTTGCAGACTGGGCAATTGCTTCAACGCAAATTTACCGAGGAACAGAATCTCGAATTCGTCATCGTGGCTGAGATAGGCAATGAGTTCTTCGAGCCCTTTAAGATAGAGCGCGTCTTTCGTCAGACCGCCTCCGCGCTTCGCGCGCACCGCGGTGTCGAATGCATCTTTCGAGCGGATCCCGTGTTCATCCACCAGGCAGGCGTAGATCTCGGCCCCCTTCTCTTCTTCTACAGCCATGTGTGCGGCAACAACCCTTGCGGCAAGGATGCGCAACCGTTCGGCGGGAAGGTACCCGGTGAGATATTCACCGAGGACCGCAAGCCCTTCCTGCAGGACATCGTAGTCACAAAGCCCTCCCGCCAATGTGTGCAGCGGCTGCCGACGTCCGTTATGGCGCGTTACGACATGGGTGCCTATTTCGTGGGCGATCAGGGGATTAACCCGGTGTCGCGAAGTGCGGTAATCGTGCGCAACATGAAAATTACCCGCGGAAACGTACATCGAGGTTCCCGGTGTGGGGTCGATCACCACTGCACAGCGGAAGTCGACGGCCCGCTTGCGATAGCCGGAAATCGCAGCTTCTGCCGCTTCACAGACCTCGATGACGCCGACATCCTCGTCGTCCGCAGGAAAGATCGGGACGGTTTCCAGCAGGTCGAGCGCGGTCTGGAGAAGCCGTTCGCTGACATGCCCAAAGAGATCGATACTCGCCAAAATGAAGCCGTCCCTGTCACGCATGCGCACCAGTTCGATCTGCCGATCAAGCTCGCGCTGCTTCTCGAGCATTAGCGCCTCGATGAGCGGGTTTTTGATCTCGCGAACGGGCAATTCGAAAAGCTCGCTGCGGAGTACCGGCGCATCCCGGTCAAGTCCCTCCCCATACTGGCTGTCTGGCATCGACCGGAAGGCGGAAGCCTGAAAACCGTCCCAGATCGCGTCAATATTGACCGGAGTCAGTCGCTCGAGCCAATCGATTTTGCGGTCCATTTTCGCAAGCGCTCGATCAACACCGATTGCGGCCTCGCAAAGTGGTTGGTCGCCGATTTCTTGGCTACTTCCCTCTGGCATGAGGCTTGTCATGTTGGCGACCCCGCCTCGATCCGTGCGTGGTCAGGCGCTGGGTGTGCAGCGAGCCACTTGCGCGCCTCGTCTACCGCCGCAAGGAAGCCCTCGCGCAAATCTTGTAGCGCGAGGATGTCGGCCGAATGGCCCCATTCATCCATGAATATTTTCTTATATTCGAGCGTTATCACGCAGGCGGCATCACCATATTCGGCATGTAGCCATTCGGGAAAATGGCCGCCATCTTCCCAACGAATATTGGTACCAACCTCTGGAATCCGGCCATCAACTGGCCGCGAACGCAGGGCATCACTGAATCGTTCGAGCAGTTCGCCATAAAGATCTTTGTTCAGGGTTGTAGCCCCGAGGTCGATATCGGGGCTGACCCGTGGATCATCCGGTTCCGCATCGCGCCCCTCTCGCCGGTGATTGTAGCTATGCACATCAAGCACAAGAATTCGCCCATGCTCTTCAATCATTGCCTCCACCCGCTGGGCGATCCAGTCGTAGAACCGCCCGTGGAGCGCAAGCGAGCGCACTTTTTCCTGTTCGGGCAAGGCGGGGTTCCAGATACGCAGCCCCCAGGTATCTTCGGGATCAGTGGTTACTGCACTTTCTGGCGGTCGATTAAGATCGAATTCGAAGCGCGACCGGTTGGCCCGGACTACAGTGTCGCCGGCGGCGAGAAAAAAGTCGGTCAGTGGATCTTCTTCGCGCAAACGCTCCGCCTCGCCGATCTCCAGCCAGGGCTTAAGGGATTCCCGGATCGTGTGGCCCGCGTGTACCGCGGCGATCAGTACCGGTCCGGGCTGTGTCACGATATCCCAGGGGGCAGTCGTTTCCGATGATGGCGTCGCGGTCTGCTGCATGTTGAGCCAACGGAGCCGCGTAGCAGGTGTTCCGAGGACCTGCGGACGCGGCATCCGACGCCTTGTCACCTTCCAAGATAGGCGGAGGTCAGCAGGAGCGCCCCGAATCCCAGCGCGAAGGACGGGCTCGATATACGGCGCTTGGCCTTCGGCTGGTCGGCTTCGGGTACGATATCTTCGATCGTCGCGGTCAGCAGTAGGCCCGCAAACACGGCCAGTACGAAGCCCGTCAGTAAACCCCCGGCTCCGGCCAGTATGGTATAACCTGCGAGCGCTCCGATCACCGGAAGCAGCGGGTAGATCGCCAGCGCGCTTAGCCGGTGCCCGCGCGTAATCTTTGCCGAGCGAAAATTGGCAGCGATGGCGAAGCCGCCCGGCAAATTGCCCGCAACTTGAGACAGGGCCAGCAACAGTCCCAGTTCGCGCGCCACCGCTCCCCCGCCGCCGGTCATCAACCCATCGGTAAGTAAGTCAACGCCCACTGCGGCATAGGCACCCCAAGTGGTCGCACGGCCTGCGGCGCTACCCATCCGGTTGCGGATCTTCCGTGTGGCCTTGGCGATACTCGCCGAGCAGATTGCCCCGACGATCAGCGCCCCGACCAGTAGCCAGGCCTCGATCCGCTCCTGCGAACGCGGGATGAGTTCGATCGCGGCAACTGCAGTGGCGATCCCTGCAGCGGCATGAAGCGCGCCGCCGACCAGCCATTCGGGCGGCTTGCGCCACTCGGCCAGCGCCACACCTAGCAAATTGCCCAACGAAGGCAGCAGCGCGAGAGCGAGTACCGCGATAAGGCCGGAGGACTCCATATCGTCAGCGGATCATTAGCTCGAGCGTGCAGTAGCCCTGGTCGACATCGGCAAGCGTTCCCTCGGCCCCAGCATCAGGCAGATGAACATGAAGCTCGCCCCGATCAACCCCGCTAGCCAGCAGGTCCAAGACTGGTTGACGCCGCAGGTCCAAATATTCTTCAGAATTGCGCCTCGTCGGTTATGTCGAAAGTGAAGATGTCTCGCTCGCCTTCTTTCTGGTTCCTGTCCAGTCCGACGACGCGGAAGTCCCGCTCCAGCGCTTCGCATAGCGAGCCGCCGATATTGCCAGTCGCCCCGGTAACTATAACGAGTGGCTTGGTGTCGGTTTTCGTGCCGGGCAAGCCTTCTCCCCTTGGTTGCCTCAGCCAATCAATAGATAGCGCTGCGCAAGGTTTCCCCTGCCGAACGGAAAGTCAGTTTGTCGCATCCCGTCACTGTATTAATCGGTGGGGCCGACCATAGTCTGCGGTCTTGTCATGCGGTCGTAATCCATTTCATTGACCCAGCCGGTCGCCAGTGCAGCTTCGCGTAACGTCGTGCCTTCTTCGTACGCACGTTTGGCGATTTCAGCGGCCTTGTCGTAGCCGATCTCGGGCGCAAGCGCGGTTACCAGCATCAGCGAGTTCTTCACCCCCTCGGTGATATTCTCGCGGCGCGGCTCCAGACCTTTCAAAAGGTTGTTGGTGAAACTGCAGCACGCATCGGCCAGCAAGCGCACAGACTGCAGGAAGTTGAAGGCAACCACAGGCCGGTAGGCATTCAGCTCGAACTGTCCCTGGCTCCCGGCAAATGAGATCGCCGCATGGTTTCCAAAGACCTGCACGCATACTTGCGTCAGCGCCTCGACCTGGGTGGGGTTGACCTTGCCCGGCATGATCGAGCTGCCGGGCTCGTTCGCTGGCAGCGACAATTCGCCCAGGCCGGCGCGCGGCCCCGATCCGAGCAGGCGGATATCGTTTGCGATCTTGTAGAGACTTGCCGCAAGCGAGTTCAGCGCGCCATGCGCGAAAACCAGCGCGTCCTGCCCCGCGAGCGCCTCGAACCTATTGGGCGCGCAGGTGAAGGCCCAACCGGTCTCCTTCGCCAGTTCATCCGCTACCATCCGCCCGAATTCCGCTGGCGCGTTGAGACCGGTGCCCACCGCAGTGCCGCCCTGCGCGAGTTCGAGAAGGCCGGGTAGAACCTGCTCGATCCGCTTGATCCCGGCGCGCATTTGCTGGGCGTAACCCGAGAATTCCTGTCCTACCGTCAGCGGCACCGCATCCTGCGTGTGGGTGCGCCCGATTTTGACTATGTCGTTCCATGCGCTCGCCTTTGCATCCAGTTCCGCGAGCATCGCCGCGAGTGAAGGCGCGAGCGACGTTTTAAGCGCCGTGACCGCCGCGACGTGGACTGCGGTGGGGATCGTGTCGTTCGACGACTGACTCTTGTTGACATGGTCGTTGGGGTGGACCGGAGACTTGCTCCCGACCTCGCCGCCAAGCGCCCGGTTGGCCAGATTGGCGATGACCTCGTTGGCGTTCATATTCGACTGCGTGCCCGATCCGGTCTGCCAGACAGAAAGGGGGAACTCCTCGTCCAACTCGCCTGCAGCGATCCTGCTGGCAGCGTGTTCGATCGCATCGGCCAGCGTCTCGTCGAGCACGCCCAGCTTGCGGTTGGCGATTGCCGCGCTGCGTTTCACCTGGCCGAGGGCATGGATCAGTTCGCGCGGGATGCGCTCTTCCCCGATACGGAAATTCTCTGTCGATCGCTGCGTCTGAGCTCCCCACAGGCGGTCGGCTGGGACGCGGATTTCGCCCATGGAATCGGTTTCCGTGCGGGTATCGGTCATGGCTGTCATCCTGGGCTGCTTGCTGTGGTCTCCGGTTCACAGACCGAAGGGATAAGTGTCTGCCGCGCCTTGGCGATCATCATGCTCTTCAAGCGGTTCGAGCGCGCTAGTCTCGTCGAACCAGCAATAGGCATCGAATTGGCGCGGCAGCACGGCTTCGCTGTAGTGGCTCCATCGCTCGGTCTCGGGGCGGTAGATGACGCCAATGAAGCGTTCGAGGAGCGGTTCGGCGAGCCGCTGCGACAGCGCGGGATCGGCCGCGAGATCCAGCAGGAACCGCTCTACCCCGCTATCGTGGCACGATCGCTCATAGCTATCCCGGCGCGAAGGGACGACGGACTTCACCTCCCGCTCGCCGTCCCAGTCGCTCGCGGCGCTGACCGTGCCGCTATGGGTGCCGAAACCGACCAGCGCGACATCATCGCCCCAGCGTTCGCGCGCAAGCTGACCGAGATTGTGCTCGCCACGCACTGCGCCCATGTCCGTGGCGCGCGCATCGCCGATATGGCTATTGTGGGCCCAGACCACCGCCTTGCTGTCGGGTCCGCCCTGCTCGAGCAGATGTTCCAGCGTGTCGGTCATATGGCTGTCGCGCAGGTTCCAGCTTCCCGCCCCGCCGTAATACATGACGCGGTAATAGCGCTCCGCCGAAGCAACCAGTCGCGCATTCATCGCCGCCGAGAAGCTGTCGCTATCGAGAGCCTTGTCGAGCAGGTCGCGACATTGCCGGACGACCGCCTCCTCGCATTCGGCGAAACCTTCGCGCAGCGCCACCCGGCCATAAACCGCCGGATCGGACTGCCAGGGATGGAGGCAGCCATAACGCTCGCGCGCAACAGCAGCGGCCTGCGGATCGGTCTCGTCGAGATAAACCAGGATAGCCTCGATCGAACCGGACATGTTGTAGATGTCGAGCCCGTAGAACCCGGCCTTGCGGCCCTCGGGTAAGCCGGTGTTGATGGTGCGCAAGTCCCGCAGGAAAGGCGGCATGACTGTGTTACGCCACATCCAGGTCGGAAAGCGCCGGAAAGGCGGCTGCGCACCTTCAGGCGGTTTCTGCCCCCGAACGAAGCGGTGATAGGCGGCGGCATCGGGCCAGTCGCCCTCGACGGCCACGATGGTGAAGCCGTGGCGTTCGACCAGCCGCCGCGTGATCGCCGCGCGCGCCGCGTAAAATTCGTGCGTGCCGTGGCTGCATTCACCCAGCATGACGACGCGCCTGTCCGAGAAGCGATCGAAGGCGGCGGCGAATTCCTCGTCGTCGATTTCGGGAAGCGGCTCGCACGCCTTTGCGATCGCTTCGGGCAACGGCACAGTCCGCATGCTGCGATGATCGCTGGCCGCGCGCGAACCGTCTTCGGCCACCACGCCTTCGAGCAGCGGGACGAAGCGCACCGGAGTGATGACCTGGCTGGTCCATTCGTCCTCGCCCGTCCGCATGATCGCGGTTAGTTGCTGGACGTCCTCCTCGCCCACCGGAATGACCAGCCGCCCGCCGACTTTGAGTTGCCGCTTGAGCGCGTCGGGCACGCTATCGAACCGCGCTGCGACCAAAATCGCATCGAAGGGCGCATCGTCCGGCAATCCCTCCAGGCCATCGCCCGCAATGATCTCGCAATTGTCGTAGCCCAGCTCCTCGATCCGAGCCGCCGCCTGCCTCGCCAGCGTCTCGTGCCGCTCGATCGCATGGACCTGCCCGGCAATGCGGGAGAGGACGGCTGCCGCATAGCCCGATCCGGCCCCGACTTCGAGCACGCGGTCGCCTGCCCCGACTTCCGCCGCGTCCATCATGCAAGCGACGATAAAAGGTTGGCTGATTGTCTGACCCGAAGGGATGGGCAACGCGGTGTCCTCATAGGCGAATTCTTCCATGCCGGGGTCGACGAAGACTTCGCGTGGGACTTCGGCAAAGGCGGACAGGATCGCCTCGTCGCGAATGCCGCGCGCGGCAATCTGATTGCGGACCATCAGCCGTCGCCGGTCGGCATAGTCAGTACCGCTCACGATGCACCTCCAGCCCGGTTGGCGAACACTACTCGCGTCCCCTGCCCGACCGCATCCGCCAGTTCTTTGGCATCCCAATTGGTAAGCCTTACGCAGCCATGGCTGGCGGTCTTGCCGATCAGTTGCGGGTCGGGCGATCCATGGATGCCGTATCCGGGTTTGCTCAGATCAACCCAGATCCCGCCCACCGGATTGTTCGGCCCGGGCGGGATGATCAGTTTTTCATCGGGACCCCATTCACGCCCGCTCGGATCGAAGGTATAGTTCGCATCAGGCGCTACCGCGACCACCTCCATCGAACCGGACGGGCTGGGAAATTGGGTGCTGCCCACTGTCGCGGGATAGCTGGCAAGGGCATTGCCCCGTTCGTCGAAAGCGACGACGGAATTGTCCGACTTGCGGACCTCGATCCGGGCGACTTGCGAAGGAAGCGTCTCCGCGCCATGCGCGACAACGGTTATCCGCGTCCCCGCCCGGCTGAAATCGGCCTTCGGATTGAGCGCCCGAAGCAGGTCCTCATCCATATGGAACCGGTCAGCGATCAGCTCCTGCGGCGAGGTCCAGCCAACACGCTCCAGCGCTGCCATCGCCGACATGGCGCTTGGCACACGAAAGAACGGTCCGTCCACGTCGTCACGCGTGATCGTGTAGGTCTCGAAGATCTCACCGGTCTGCGAGTTGATCAGGGATCGCATCAGCTGCGGATCGAGGCTTTCCTCGGCAGGAAGCCCGCGGGCTCGTCGGTAATGCCGGATCGCCCGCATCGTGTTGCCGCCCATGAGACCATCGATCACGCCGGGCGAATGGCGGCTCCGATCAAGCATAACCTGCGCGGCAAGCACTACGCGCGAACGAGCGCCAGAAAATGCCGTTTCAGGCACCGAGGGTGGGATTTTCAAATCAAGATCGTCGCCTTGCGTCGTCTCCATACCCGCTTTGGGATCGGATGACTGGGCGTGCGATACCGAGGGAACACAGAGAAGCGCGGTGGCGATCAACACCACTAAAATACGGTCAATACGAAGAAATCCAGGCATGGTTGACTAACTAGGGCGCCTGCGCGGATGTTCCGATCTACTCAATCCCGAAAAGGCTGTTGAGCGTACGATTTGATATTCGATCCAAGGCGCGCATCCGATGGACGCAAGCACCATCCCGGTTGCAGGCGGCGCTACCAAACGGAATTACCTGGTGGTGGACGCTGTGGACGGCGGTCGTGTTTCGCCAGATCCCAGGGTTGTGGCCTGCGGGGAAGGGCGGCGTGCTACACCCCGTGGGGCAATACGCCAGACGGTGTTCGATACATCATCCGCGACATATAGTACACCACGCACCTCATCGTACGTCACGCCCACGGGGCGCCCTCTCGCGTGTCCGTCTTTCAGGAAACCCGTGAGCAGATCGATGGGTTCGCCGCTCGGGCGGCCGCCGCGGAAAGGTACGAAGACGACTTTATAGCCCGACGGATC
>NZ_JARULD010000003.1 GCF_029688735.1 Qipengyuania flavescens | reverse complement strand
AGCGCGGCGATTTGCGCGTCGTGGTCGCTTGCCCCTTCGATCCGGAGGCGATCGATATCGGCGCGTCCATCGCCTGTTCGGGCGTCTGCCTGACGGTGGTCGCGCTGGGCGGCGAGGCCGGCGATGCCCGCGTAACGTTCGACGTGTCGGGCGAAACGGTCAGCAGGACGAAGCAGGGCATGTGGGATCGTGGCGCGAAGCTCAATCTCGAACCTGCGCTCAAGCTCGGCGACGAACTCGGCGGTCATCTGGTGACCGGCCATGTCGATTCGGTTGGTCAGGTCGTGCTGGCGGAGGATGCGGGCGGGTCGCGCAAGATCGCGATCCGCATCAGCCGCGAACTCGCGCCCTTCATCGCGCCTAAGGGCTCGATCACGATCGACGGGGTCTCGCTCACTGTGAACGACGTGCGCGACCGCACCGATGGCACATGCGATTTCGCTGTAAACATCATCCCGCACACCGGTGAGGTGACGACACTCGGCGCGCTGAGCGAAGGCGACCGCGTCAATCTCGAGATCGATGTGCTGGCACGCTATCTCAAACGGATGCAGGCGCTGGCGGGATAGACCCGCAAGCTTTCAGATAAAGGGCCCGGCCTCGAATGCGTTGCGCGTGATTTCGTAGACGAGGTGCACCACGCGCTTGCCCTGATAGCGCTCCAGTTCGTAGCGGTCGGTGCGCTCGGCCCCGATCGCTTCCAGCGCGTTGCGCGAGCGGTAATTGGTGTCGCCCACTCTGAACTCGACCAGCGTTACATGCTCGAAGGCGTGCTCCAGCATGGCGAGCTTCATCTCGCGATTAATGCCTTTCCCCCAGCAGCGCCGCTCCAGGAAGGTCCAGCCGATCTCGACCACGCCGCCTTCTTCCGGGTCGTATTTGTCGTAGCGGGTCGAGCCGACGATGCGATCCTCGGCTTTGTCGACGACAGTCAGCGCTCCACCGCTCGCCAGGCCTTCGTCGAAAAACGCATCGAAAACCTCGCGCCGCCAGCGATCATGGATCGGGTGCTGCTCCCACACCATCGGGTCGGAGGCGATCTCGTAGAGAGCCTCCCGGTCATCCTCCGTCACCGGCCTCAGCACCAGCCGCTCGGTCTCGAGGGTCGGCTGGCGGTCCACTTTCGGTCAGCGCCGCGTGACGTCGGCCAGCGCCGCGATGAACTTGTCGGTATTGCCTGCGTGCAGCCCCGCCACGTTGATGCGGCCGGAGCCTGCCATGTAGACGGCGTGGTCTTCGCGAAGCTTGGCGATCTGATCCTTGGTGAGGGGCAGCATGGCGAACAGGCCATTCTGCTCGGCGAGTGCGGCGAGGTTGAGCCCCGGCACGTCGTTGTCCGCCGCGGCGAGACGTTCGCGGACGCGACGCATCCGCTCGCGCATTTCGGTGAGCTCGTCGAGCCATTCACCGGTCAGCGTATCGTCGCAGAGCACGTGGCGTACCGCCGCGCCGCCGTGATCGGGCGGCATGGACCAGTTCGCGCGCGCCAGCGAATTGGCATTCGACACGATGGCGTCGAGTTGGTTCGGCTCTTTCGCCATCATGTAAAAGGCGCCGACGCGGTCGCGGTAGAGGCCGAAGTTCTTGTCGCAGCTATAGGCTATCAGCGCTTCCGGCACTGCTGCCAGCACGGTGCGAACGCCGGCGATGTCCTCGTCCAGGCCCTGGCCGAGCCCGTGATAGGCGACATCGAGAATTGGCAGCACACCGGCGTCCGCCAACGCGCTGGCGATCTTATCCCACTCCCCGGCAGTGTAATCCACGCCGGTCGGGTTGTGGCAGCAGCCGTGCAACAGAACGGCATCGGTCGGCTTGGCGTTTCGGATCGCGTCTAGCACTGCATCCAGATCGGCGCTGCCGTCTTTCGTCGCGTGATTGAAGGGTGCGACTTCCATCCCGACATCGGCCAAAATTTGCGCATGATTGGGCCAGCTCGGCGTGCCCATATGGATCCGCGTCACGCCCGCCTGCTGGGCCAATGCCACCGCGAGTCGAACGGCGCCGGTGCCGCCCGGGGTCTGCATGCCTTCGATGCGGCCACACATCGTCGCGTCCTCGCCGAAGATGTAAGGCATCAGCGCGACGGTAAAGCCGGTATCCCCTTCCGGACCGAGGTAGGACTTGCTGTCCTGCTCGTCGATGAGCTTCTGTTCGGCCTGTTTGATCGAGCGGAAGACTGGCGTTGCGCCGTCGTTGGTGCGATAGACGCCGACGCCGAGGTCGATCTTGTCCTCCCGCGGGTCTTCGGCATGCATCTTGATCAGCGCGAGCAGCGCGTCGGGAGCCTGGGCTTGAAGGTTTTCGAGCATGCGCGCCTCTTCGCCAAATATGCGTGGGGCCGCAACAGGAAATCCCGCTGCGGCCCCGGAGCTCTTCGGTTTTGTTCTATCGCGACCCGAAGGGCTCCTTGTCTTTGCGACCGAGTATCAGAACGGTAGCCAGCGCTGCTTCTTGGAAAACTTCATGTAACCCGCGTTCACGCCGAGCCGCAGGCCGGCCCCGACGCGAATGGGGATCAGTACGACATCGCCCTTGCGCATGTAGCTTGCCGTGAGGCCGCCGACGACATAGGCCTGGCCTTCGCCGGCCGGATAGCGCTCGTACAGCTCCTCGCTGTCCCACAAATTGTAGACAAGCACGAAGGTGCTGCCCGCGTTCGCGCCTGCATCGAAGCCGATCGACGGGCCGGTCCAGTAAACGGGCCGCTCGCCCTCCACCTTGTGGAACAGCGTGCCTGAGCCATAGCGCGCCCCGACGATGAAGGCTCCGCCCGCCTCGCGCCCGACGATATAGGCATTTGGCTCGCCCTGTTCGGCGAGAAGCTTCTGGATCATGTTGGCGACGCCTTGGGCGCCCTTGCCGAAGACGCCTTCGGCAGCACCGATGAGATCGTCTTCGCGATAGGTGGTGGAGCTGTCGTCCACTGCGGCGGTTTCGACGGCTTCGTCGGCGGCAGCCTCGGCGCTTTGTTCCGACCAGCTGTCTTGCTCGGGATAGCTATCCTCGGGCGCGGCTTCGTCGGGTGCTTGCGTGTAGGTGACCGCTCGGTCTGCCTGCTCGTCGGCATAGACCGGCGCGTCGCCCGGCTGTTCGACGAGATCGCCGTCGATTGCGCTGTCGGGGTCGATAGTCTCGACCTGCGCCGAAAGCGGCGTCGCGGCCAGCCCGATGGCCGCCATGGCGAGGCCGAAGCGGGACAGATGTTGTGCTAGCGTGGTCATGTTTCCCTCCCTGCCGGCGCCAGGCGCACGTACAGTCGATGTCGTAGAAGAATCCCCTTCAAGCAGCAGGGCAATGAAACGGCGATGAACCGAATCGAAAACGGGGCGAAACGAGTCTCTGCCGAGGCGAGATTCTTCCCTTGAAGGGTACGTGGCCCATGGCTATAGCGCGCCCCTCGCCCGGCCAAGCTCCGGCCGGCGACATGCGGAGACGTGGGTGAGTGGCTGAAACCAGCTCCCTGCTAAGGAGCCATACCTGGTAACGGGTATCGAGGGTTCGAATCCCTCCGTCTCCGCCACCGGCCTTTCCCAGGCCCTGCCGATTCCCTGCAGAGGTGCGCGTATCGGATGCTGAGCGACAAGGCTGGCTTGTCGGCGAACATGCAATCCACGAAACTTTGCACCTTGGCGCGCTTGGTCCGCATGTATTTCGCCGGAAAGCAATGGATTTTCGGTTTTCCCATCACCTACGATCGCCTCTGATAACTGCTTCGTTCAAGCAGAGATGACGCAGGAAGCGAGTCCACGAATTTTCAGCTTAGTTTGGCGAAATTGGCGACCCCTGGCGCTGGCTGGCGCGGCTGCCGCTCGGAATTTTCAGACAGACCGCCAAGTGCGCCTGCCGCATCGACAACCTTCGCCATCCTGCTTTGATCGATCCGGTAATAAACGAGTTTGGCGTCTTTCCGGGTCTTCACGAGGCCCGCGTTGCGAAGGACTGCCAATTGCTGCGATAACGTTGGTTGGCCGATACGTGCTGCGTCGTCGATCTCTCCGACATTGCGCTCCTTGCCCGTCAGGGCCTGCATGATGCGAAGACGCACTGGATGCGCGAGCGCCTTCAAGGCGTCGACCAACTCCTCGTCGGTCATTTGCGTGTCCCTCGCTTGGTTTCCTTCATGAACCAATCGGTCTGGCTCTTGGCAGAGAAAACGGTGTCGAGCGACGCGTCGGGCTGCGCCAGCATGGCTTCCCCCGGGGCCCAGTTCGCAGGGGCGAGAACAGGCCCGTCATCGACCGCCTGGAGAGCATCGAGTGTCCTCAGCATTTCGGGCGTCGAACGGCCCACATTCGCCGGGTAACAAGTCATCGCGCGGATGACGCCATGCGGGTCGATGAAGAAAGTCGTCCGAACTGTTGCGCTGTCGTTATCGTTCGGCGCCACCATGCCGTAAGCCCGCCCGATCACGAGGGTCGGGTCCTCCACGATCGGAAAGCGCACCTCGATGTCGTAGCGATCGCGGATCAGTCGCAGCCAGGCGAAATGCGAGAACAGACTGTCGACGGAAAGCGCCATTAGCGCACAATCGCGCTGTTCGAACTCGCTGGCCGATTGGGCCAGTGCGACAAACTCGGTCGTGCACACAGGCGTGAAGTCCGCTGGGTGCGAAAACAGGATCAGCCACCGCCCCCGGTAATCCGAAAGACGAACGTTTCCAATCGTGCTGCGGGCGGAGAAGTCCGGGGCGAAATCTCCGATACGCAATCCGGCGCAAGGCGCCTGTCGTTCGGCCTCGGCTTTGATCATCTCGGTCATCGAGCCCTCATACCACTTGACACCCGAATAGCAACACATATAAACGGTTTATGTAAGTGTATGGAGATCAAGCTATGGCTGATGATCAAAACCTCGACAGCGCTGCCGCCCAGATCGAGCGTGCTCAGGCCGACAAGTGCCTTCGTCCTTCTATCGCGGGCTTTTTCGACGAAGCTACCAACACCGTTTCCTATGTCGCTCACGACCCCAAGACGAACGAAGCGGCGATCATCGACTCGGTCCTGGATTTCGAAGCGGCTTCCGGCCGGACCTCGAATGGCTCGGCCGATCGCATCATCGAATATGTCACTTCCAATAATCTGAAAGTGACATGGCTGATCGAAACGCACGCCCATGCGGACCACATTTCGGCAGCACCCTACCTGCAGGAACGGCTCGGCGGGAAACTGGCTATCGGACGCGATATTATCCGCGTACAGGAGGTATTCGGCAAGCTCTTCAATGCGGGCACCGATTTCGAACGCGACGGATCGCAATTCGACAAGCTGTTCGACGACGGCGAGACCTTCGCCGTCGGCGAACTGGAAGGCATTGCCCTGCACGTGCCCGGTCATACGCCGGCCGATATGGCTTTCATCATCGGCGATGCAGCCTTTGTGGGCGATACGATTTTCATGCCCGATTTCGGGACCGCCCGCGCCGATTTCCCCGGCGGTGACGCGCACCAGCTCTATCGGTCCATTCGCCGACTGCTCTCGCTTCCGGACGAAACCCGCCTGTTCCTGTGCCATGACTACAAGGCGCCGGGCCGCGACGAATACGCTTGGGAAACCACCGTAAAGCAGCAGCGAGAAGAGAACGTGCATGTGAAGGACGGCGTAAGCGAGGAAGATTTCGTCGAGATGCGAACCGGCCGGGACAAGACGCTCGCGATGCCGAAGCTCATCATGCCCTCGGTTCAGGTCAATATCCGCGGCGGTCGCTTGCCCGATCCCGAAGATAATGGTGTCAGCTACATCAAGATTCCGGTGAATGCCGTATGAGCCTCCCCGGTTTCCCTGAAGCTGCGCCGCTTGCAGGCCTGGCGGGTGGCGTCCTGATCGGCCTGGCGGCCGCCGTAATGCTACTTGGCCTTGGCCGGATCGCCGGCGTTTCCGGTCTTGCCGCGAAGGCGGTCGGGCTTGGCGGTAGCGGCATCGCCAGGAGCGGTGCATGGATGTTCGTGGTCGGATTGCCGCTGGGTGCTCTGATCGTGATGCTGGCATCGGGCGGGATCGAAGCAAGCTTCGCCAGCCCCGTTACGCTTGCGATAGCTGGACTGGCGGTCGGTATCGGCACGCGCCTTGGAAGTGGATGCACCAGTGGGCACGGGGTTTGCGGTGTTAGCCGTCTGTCGGGCCGCTCGATTGTCGCCACGCTTACTTTTATGGCAACCGGCATTGTGACAGTCGCGATCATGAACGCGCTCGGGCTGGAGGTGTTGTGATGCGGACCGCTCTCACCTCGATCGTATCCGGCGTTCTCTTCGGCGCTGGCCTTGCTCTCGGTGGCATGACCGACCCTGCGCGTGTGCGCGGCTTTCTCGACATCTTCGGTGACTGGGACCCCACGCTTGCCTTCGTGATGGGCGGAGCCGTCATCGTCATGGCCATTGCATGGCGGATCGTCCCGCGCCTGCCCGAACCGGTCTTCGCCGGCGAGTTTCACCTGCCGACCAAATCCGATCTCACCCCCCGTCTTATCGGGGGGGCAGCTCTTTTCGGTATCGGCTGGGGGATTGCAGGGCTGTGTCCGGGGCCGGGTATCGCCGCGCTTGTCATCGAACCTGCGGCGGCCGCGATATTCGTCGTCGCCATGCTCACCGGAATGGCAGTCGTGCGGCTTTTCGAAGGAGCTGCGTCATGAAGCTCGCGCACGTAAGCGAGACATTCGCTGTCTCCCCTCAGCTTGAACCCCGCGACATGGGTGGGCTTGCCGATGCGGGATTTGATGCGGTGATCTGCAACAGGCCGGATGGCGAAGATCCAGGCCAGCCGACCGTCGCATCGATGCGAGAAGCTGCCGAAGTGGCCGGATTGGCCTTCCATCATATTCCGGTCTCTGGAGGCGAGTTTCCGCCGGTTGCGATCGAGGCCTTCGCCAAGGTCCGCGAAGAAGCGGACGGCAAGGTGCTTGCCTTTTGCCGGACCGGGACGCGCTCCATCACGCTCGACGCACTCGCCAATGTCGAACGCCAATCCGCCGCCGAGCGCATCGAGCGCGCAGAACGAGCCGACTACGATCTTTCGGCCTTGCGCGATCGCCTTGGCGAATAGCGGAAAGACACTGGAGAGTTTGTAATGGCCCGATGCCTCGATCATGATGTCGTCGTAATTGGCGGAGGTTCGGCAGGAATTGCAGCCGCAGCCTCGATGCTGAAGCGGCGCCCTTCGCTCGATATCGCGATCGTCGAGCCGAGCGAGGATCATTATTATCAGCCCGGCTGGACGATGGTCGGCGGTGGGGTCTTCGAAGCACCAGCGACCAGGCGCACGACGGCGAGCGTGATGCCGAAACAGGCGACCTGGCTGAAACAGGCTGCCGCGTCTTTCCAACCCGAAAACAATCAGGTCACGCTCGGCGACGGCACGACGATCACCTACCGCGTTCTGATCGTCGCTCCGGGCATTCGGCTTGCCTGGGAAAAGATCCATGGCCTGGAGGAAACACTCGGCAAGAACGGCGTCACCTCCAACTATCGCTACGATCTGGCACCCTACACGTGGGCGCTCGTGCGCAATCTGAAATCGGGCCGCGCGATCTTCAGCCAGCCGCCGATGCCCATCAAGTGCGCGGGGGCGCCGCAAAAGGCCATGTATCTGTCATGCGATGCCTGGATGGAACGCGGCGTTCTCGGCAACATCGATGTCGAATTCCGCAATGCCGGGGGCGTCCTGTTCGGGGTGAAGGAATACGTCCCGGCGCTGATGGAATATGTCGAAAAATACGCGATCGATTTGCAGCTCAACCAGACGCTCGTTGCCGTGGATGGTGCGACCCGGAAAGCCGTATTCAGGACCGAAGCTGGCGAGGAAACGGTCGAGTTCGACATGCTTCATGCGGTCCCGCCGCAGGTGGCACCGCAGTTCGTCGCCGACAGTCTTCTCGCGAATGCCGAGAGCGGCTTTGTCGATATCGACAAGTTCACGCTCCAGCACGTTCGCTATCCCAACGTCTTCGGTCTCGGCGATGCTGGATCGACTCCCAATGCGAAGACGATGGCGGCTGCCCGCAAACAGGCGCCGATCGTCGCGGTCAATGCGCTCGCGCAGCTCGATGCAAAGCAGCCCGTGGCCGATTACGACGGCTACGGTTCCTGCCCGCTGACCGTGGAGCGCGGGAAGATCGTGCTCGCCGAATTCGGATATGACGGAAAGCTTCTGCCGAGCTTCCCGAAGTGGGTGATCGAAGGCACGAAGCCGCGCAAGCTGAGCTGGCTGCTCAAGTCGGAGGCGCTGCCATGGATTTACTGGAACGGCATGCTGAAGGGCCATGAGTGGCTGGCCAAGCCGCATATTAAACAGGCTGCCTGATCGTGAGCGACAGCAATCCAGGGTCGGCTGGTGAGCCGACCGGCTTGCCGCGGAGGCACAAGCCCGGGCTGCTGGCGCAATATCTCCCGATTCTGGAGTGGGGCAAAACCTACAACGGCTCCGTCCTGACGAACGATCTTGTCGCGGCGATCATCGTCACGATCATGCTGATTCCGCAGAGCCTCGCCTATGCGCTGCTTGCAGGACTACCGCCTGTCGTGGGTCTTTACGCATCGATCCTGCCGCTGGTCGCCTACGCGATTTTCGGCACCAGCCGCACGCTCGCCGTAGGGCCGGTAGCGGTGGTGTCGCTGATGACGGCAAGCGCTGCCGGCGCCGTCGCTGAGCAGGGCACCGAGCTTTATCTCGAGGCGGCAATCACCCTCGCTGCCTTGTCCGGGGTGATGCTGGCCGTGCTCGGTTTCCTGCGAATGGGATTCCTCGCCAATCTTCTTTCGCACCCCGTCATCAGCGGCTTCATCACCGCCAGCGGCATCCTGATCGCGACGAGCCAGCTGAAGCATATCCTTGGCGTATCGGCAGGTGGCGACAACTGGCCCGAAATGCTGGGCGGCCTCGCCGCCGCGATAGACGCGATCAACCCGTGGACTCTCGCAATCGGCATCCCGGCGACGCTGTTCCTCTTCTGGGTGCGCAAGGGCCTGAAACCGTCCCTGGTGAGGCTGGGCCTTACTCCCCGCGCCGCCGACATTGCGGCCAAGGCAGGTCCGGTCATAGCAGTGGTCGCGACGACCCTTGCCGCTATCGGCCTCGATCTCGAGGATCGCGGCGTGAACCTCGTCGGTGCAATCCCGCAGGGCCTTCCGCCGTTCGCCCTGCCGTCGACCGATCTCGGCCTGATCGGCCAATTGTGGGTGCCTGCGCTGCTCATCTCGATCATCGGCTTCGTCGAAAGCGTGTCGGTCGCGCAGACGCTTGCGGCGAAGCGCCGGCAGCGTATCGCGCCCAACCAGGAGCTTATCGGTCTCGGCGCTTCGAACATCGCTAGCGCATTCTCTGGCGGCTATCCCGTCACGGGTGGATTTGCGCGTTCTGTCGTAAATTTCGATGCCGGGGCCGAGACGCCTGCGGCCGGGGCCTATACCGCAGTAGGCATCGCGTTAGCCGGACTATTCCTGACTCCACTGCTTTACAGCCTGCCAATTGCAACCTTGGCTGCCACAATCATCGTGGCGGTCCTCAGCCTCGTGGATCTGAAAACTCTGGGCCAGCTTTGGAATTACTCCAAGGCGGACTTTGCGGCCCATTTAGCAACGATCGCCATCACGCTGCTTGCTGGGGTCGAACTGGGTGTGATCGCGGGCGTCGGCGTCGGCCTGCTGCTGTACCTATGGCGCGCCAGCCGCCCGCATGCCGCCATCGTCGGCCGCGTCCCCGAGACCGAGCATTTTCGCAATGTGGATCGACACAAGGTCTTCACCGTGCCGCACGTGCTGTCGATCCGGATCGACGAGAGCCTGACATATCTCAATGCGCGCTGGCTGGAGGAATACGTGCTGGAAGAGATCGCCGACCGTCCCGACGTGCGGCACCTGATCCTGATGTGCAGTGCGGTCAACGAGATCGACGCGTCCGGGCTCGAAAGCCTCGAAGCGATCAATCACCGCGTGATCGACGCAGGCATCGGCCTTCACCTTTCCGAAGTGAAAGGCCCTGTAATGGACCGGCTCAAGCGGACCCGTTTTGTGGACGAACTCAACGGGCAGGTCTTCCTGTCGCAAAACCGCGCCTTCCGGGAGCTGTCGGCGAATGGCGGACCACCTGCAGAACCCATTCCCGATGCTGCGAGGGGCATGATCTGATGCACGATATGCACGCCTTCGAGCGAAATTTGAAATCGCTGCCCAATCCCGAAAGGTCTATCCGGCAACCATGTTTGAACAGCTAGACGCCCTCCTGCTGGCCCGCATCCAGTTCGCCTTCACGGTGAGCTTCCACTTCATCTTCCCGGCCTTTTCCATCGGCCTCGCAAGTTACCTCGCCGTGCTCGAAGGGCTGTGGTTGAAGACGGGCAAGCAGCTGTATCTGGACCTCTTCAAATACTGGCTGAAGATCTTTGCCATCGCCTTCGCCATGGGCGTCGTTTCGGGCATCGTGATGTCCTATCAGTTCGGCACGAACTGGTCGGTGTTCTCCGATATTGCGGGGCCCGTGATCGGCCCGTTGATGGCCTACGAGGTGCTGACGGCCTTCTTCCTCGAGGCGGGCTTCCTGGGCGTCATGCTTTTCGGAATGAACAAGGTTGGCAAGAAATTGCATTTCGCAGCCACGCTGATGGTCGCGATCGGTACCTTCATCAGCGCCTTCTGGATCCTCTCGGTCAACAGCTGGATGCAGACACCCGTGGGATATGAAATCGGGGCGAACGGGCAATACCTGCCGGGTGAGAGCTGGTGGGATATCGTCTTCAACCCGAGCTTCCCCTATCGCCTCGTACATACGGTCATCGCCGCCTACCTAACGACGGCCTTCGTGGTCGGCGGGGTCGGGGCGTGGCATCTGCTCAAGGACCGGACCAACCTCCACGCGCGCAAGATGTTCTCGATGGCGATGTGGATGGCGGCCATCGTCGCGCCGATCCAGATATTTGCGGGCGACATGCACGGGCTGAACACGCTCGAGCATCAGCCCCAGAAGGTCATGGCCATGGAGGGGCACTTCCAGAGTCATCCCAATGGCGCGCCGCTGATCCTGTTCGGCATCCCGAACAGCGAGGAAAAGCGTGTCGATTACGCAATCGAGATACCGAAAGCGTCCTCACTCATTCTCAAGCACGATCCGAACGCACCGCTCGCCGGACTGGATACCATTCCGGACGACGAGGAACCGCCCGTCGGCATCGTTTTCTGGTCGTTCCGCATCATGGTGGGCATCGGCTTTGCCATGCTTGGCATCGGCGCATGGAGCCTGCTCGCTCGCTTCCGCAAGAAGCTGTACGACTGGCCCATGCTCCATCGCGCCGCCCTGGTCATGGCACCCAGCGGTTTCGTCGCCGTGATTGCCGGCTGGATCACGACGGAGGTCGGCCGGCAACCCTATGTGATCTACAATCTCCTGCGCACCGCAGACGCTGCGAGCCCGCTGGATGCTCCCGCAGTCGCCGCCTCGCTCCTCGCATTCGTGGTGGTCTACTTCGCGGTCTTCGGTGCGGGCGTCTGGTATATCCTGCATCTGATGCACAAGCCTCCGCATGCTGGCGAATATGGCGTCAAGCGCGGGGACACCGGGCCGATCCGGACCGCCGGCATCACGCCGGGGCCGACGCAGAACCCCGGAAGCGATCCAGACACGCTGCCCGCCGGGCGAGAGGAGGCGACTGATGGCCGTTAACGTGGACCTGACGACGATCTGGGCGTTCATCATCGCCTTCGCCGTTTTCGCCTATGTGGTGATGGACGGGTTCGACCTCGGTATCGGTATCCTCTTCCCGACGTTCAATGTCGGTCCGGAGCGCGATCGGGCCATGAACTCCATTGCACCCGTCTGGGATGGTAACGAGACGTGGCTGGTGCTTGGCGGCGGCGGCCTGTTCGCAGCCTTCCCGCTGGCCTATGCGGTCATCCTGCCTGCCACCTACCCGCTCATCATCGCCATGCTGCTGGGCCTCGTCTTCCGCGGCGTTGCGTTCGAGTATCGCTGGCGCGATCCCGGCCACCGCCGCTACTGGGACGCGGCCTTTACCGGTGGCTCGCTGGTCGCGGCGATGGCGCAGGGCATGACGCTGGGTGCACTTCTTCAAGGCATCGAAGTCGTGGACCGATCCTACGCGGGCAGCTGGTTCGACTGGCTCACGCCCTATACCCTCCTCACCGGCCTCGGCACAGTCGCCGGTTACGCTCTGCTTGGCGCCACCTGGCTGGTGTGGAAGCTGGATGGGGAAAGCCAGCATCATGCCCGAAAGCTGGGCAAGCGGGCGGCATGGGCAACGCTGGTGCTGATGGGCGGTGTCAGCCTCTACAACGTGTTCCTGAACGCCGAATATGCCGAACGTTGGCTGACTGCGCCGGAGATCTACTTCGCCGCGCCGGTTCCGATCCTCACCGCGATCGTCGCCGTCATGCTGCTGAGAGCCCTTTCGGTGGACCGGCACAGCAAGCCGTTCTGGCTCAGCCTCGCGTTGTTCTTCTTCGGCATGGCGGGTCTGGGCGTCACCATGTGGCCCTATGTCGTGCCGCCGGGCCTCACGATCTGGGACGCCGCCGCGCCCGAACGCAGCCAGATCTTCATGCTGGTCGGCGTCGCAATCACCATGCCGCTCATTATCGGCTACACCGCCTGGGCCTATTGGGTCTTTCGCGGCAAGGTGGCGGACGAAGGCTATCATTGATGGAACAAGAGCATCGCGACGCGGAAAGTCAGCGACCGCTCTGGAAGCGACTGGCATGGATGGCCGGGATCTGGTTGGCGAGCGTGACCGTGCTGGGTACAGTGGCCTGGGTTATCCGCTTGTGGATTGCGCCGTGATATCGTGAAACGTGCAATGTCGAGGGCAATGACAATCCGCTGCCGAACATAGCTTGCGCACCGGCGCTTCTTCCGCTTCACATGGGCTGACTGCATCGGGAGGGGAGCAGACTGTGGTGGAAGACGAGAGCGCGAATAGCGCGTCAGAAACTCGCCGCGCATATTGGCGGGCGAACCTGCGGCTGCTCGGCACGCTGATGGCGATCTGGTTCGCGGTCAGCTTCGGGGCCGGGATCCTGTTCCGGCCTTTCCTAGACCAGTTCATGCTCGGCGGATTTCCGCTCGGTTTCTGGTTCGCGCAGCAGGGCTCGATCTACGTCTTCATCGTGCTCATTGCGATCTATGCCCGGCGGATGCACCGGATCGAACGGGAGTTCGCTCTTGATGACGACGATGCCGATACTCCGATAGAAGGCGGGTAGGCGGCATGGCAACGCAGACGCTGATCTATCTCTTCGTCGGGCTGAGCTTCGCGCTCTACATCGGTATCGCGATCTGGAGCCGCGCCGCCTCGACGTCCGAATTCTATGTCGCGGGCGGCGGGGTCAATCCGGTCGTCAACGGCATGGCGACCGCCGCCGACTGGATGAGCGCGGCAAGCTTTCTATCCATGGCCGGGTTGATCGCCTTCATGGGGTATGACGGGTCGGTCTATCTGATGGGCTGGACGGGCGGATACGTCATGCTGGCACTGTTGCTGGCGCCATACCTGCGCAAGTTCGGCCAGTTCACCGTGCCGGACTTCATCGGGACGCGGTACTATTCCAATGTTGCGCGGACAGTCGCGGTGGTCTGCCTGATCTTCATCAGCTTCACCTATATCGCCGGGCAGATGCGCGGTGTGGGGATCGTGTTCAGCCGTTTCCTCGAAGTCGATGTGACGCTCGGCGTGATCATCGGCATGGGGATCGTGTTTTTCTACGCGGTGCTCGGCGGGATGAAGGGCATCACCTATACGCAGGTGGCACAATATTGTGTGCTGATCTTCGCCTATCTGGTGCCCGCGATCTTCATCTCGCTGCTGGCGACGGGCAATCCAGTGCCGCAATTGGGGCTCGGCTCCGACCTCGCCGATGGGTCGGGGACGAGCGTGCTGCAGAAGCTCGACAGCTCGCTCGTCGAAATGGGCTTTCCCGCCTATACCGACGGCAGCAAGTCGATGGTGGACGTGTCCTGCATCACCGCCGCGCTGATGATCGGGACGGCCGGCCTGCCGCATGTCATCGTGCGCTTCTTCACCGTTCCCAAGGCGTCGGACGCGCGCAAGTCAGCCGGCTGGGCGCTGGTCTTCATTGCCCTGCTCTACACCACCGCGCCTGCCGTCTCCGCCTTCGCGCGCCTCAACTTCAACGAGAGCGTCAGCGACACGCGCTATGCCGAGACACCCGACTGGTTCCGCAACTGGGAGGCCAACGGCCTGATCGCCTGGCGCGACAAGAATGGCGACGGGGTGATGCAATACGAGGCGGGCGATGCCTTCGAGGGTGCACCCGAATATACGCCCGGCGGCATCGGGGTTTCGGGAGAGCGCCTGCTCGACAATGCCGCCACCGACAATGCGAACGAGGTCTATGTCGACCGTGACATCATGGTGCTGGCCAATCCGGAAATCGCCAATCTGCCCGGCTGGGTCATCGCACTGGTCGCGGCGGGCGGACTGGCTGCGGCGCTGAGCACGGCGGCGGGTTTGCTGCTGGTGATCTCCACCGCAGTCAGCCACGATCTCCTCAAATCGACCTTCCGCCCGCAGATCAGCGAGAAGGGCGAGCTGCTCGCGGCACGGGTCGCGGCGACGGCGGCGATCGTGGTCGCGGGCATTCTCGGGATCTATCCGCCGGGTTGGGTCGCGCAGGTCGTGGCCTTCGCCTTCGGCCTGGCCGCGGCGAGCCTGTTTCCCGCGATCTTCATGGGTATCTTTTCCACGCGCATGAATCGGGAGGGCGCGATTGCCGGGATGGTGACGGGACTCGCCTTCACCTTCCTCTACATCGCGTGGTTCAAGCTCTGGGCGCCAGAGCTGAACACAGCGGAGCACTGGCTGTTCGGTATCTCGCCCGAGGGCATCGGGGTTGTCGGCATGCTGCTGAATTTCGCGGTGGCGATCACTGTCGCGCGGCTGACCGCCCCGCCCCCGCCCGAGGTCGACGCGCTGGTCGAAAACATCCGCGTTCCTCGCGGAGCCGGGACCGCCCACGCGCATTGACGCGGGGAAAAGTCAGCGGTTCTGCCGCCCCTCGATCAGGCTGTCGACTACACCCGGGTCGGCCAGCGTCGACGTGTCGCCCAGCGAGCCGAAATCGTCTTCCGCGATCTTGCGCAGGATGCGGCGCATGATCTTGCCGCTGCGCGTCTTGGGTAGCGCGGGCGTGAAATGAAGATGGTCGGGCGTCGCGATCGGCCCGATTTCCTTGCGCACCCACTGGCGCAGTTCCGCTTCCAGCTCGTCGCCGCCGTCATCGCCTTCCATAAGCGTGACGTAGCAATAGATGCCCTGCCCCTTGATGTCGTGCGGATAGCCGACCACGGCGGCCTCCGACACGCGCGGATGCAGCACCAGCGCGCTTTCGACTTCCGCCGTGCCCATGCGGTGGCCCGAGACGTTGATGACATCGTCCACGCGGCCCGTGATGCGGTAATAGCCGCGATCGTCGCGCTTGCAGCCATCGCCGGTGAAGTATTTGCCGGCATAGGTGCTGAAATAGGTCTGCACGAAACGCTCGTGATCGCCATAGACGGTGCGCGCCTGGCCGGGCCAGCTATGCGTGATGCAGAGGTTTCCTTCGGCCTCGCCCTCCAGAACGCCGCCCTCGTTGTCGACTAGTTGCGGCTGCACACCGAAGAAGGGCTTGCCCGCGCTGCCCGGCTTCATGTCGTGCGCGCCGGGGAGCGTGGTCAGCATGATGCCGCCGGTCTCGGTCTGCCACCAGGTGTCGATCACCGGGCAGCGCCCCTCGCCGACGACTTCGTAATACCAACGCCAGGCTTCGGGATTGATCGGCTCTCCCACGCTGCCGAGCAGGCGGATCGAAGACCGGTCGCGGCTCGTGACGTGATGATCCCCCTCGCGCATCAGCGCGCGGATGGCAGTGGGCGCCGTGTAGAAGATGTCGACATTGTGCTTGTCCACCACGTCCCAGAAGCGGCCGTGGTCGGGATAATTCGGCACGCCTTCGAAAATGAGGCTCGTCGCGCCGTTGATGAGCGGGCCGTAGACGATGTAGCTATGGCCGGTGACCCAGCCGATATCGGCGGTGCACCAGTGCACTTCGCCCGGGCGATAGTCGAAGCCATAGTGGAAGGTCGCGGCGGTCCACACGCCATAGCCGCCGGTGGTGTGCAGCACGCCCTTGGGCTTGCCGGTCGATCCACTGGTGTAGAGGATGAACAGCGGATCCTCCGCCTTCATCGGCTCGCAGGGGCAGTCCGCGTCGCTGCGCAGGTCGTGATACCAGTGATCGCGGCCCTCGACGAACTCCACCTCGGCACCGGTGTGCCGTACCACGAGCACGCCCTCCACCTTCACCCCATCAAGCGCAAGCGCAGCATCGACATTGGCTTTCAGCGGAATGGTTTTTCCGCCGCGCAGCCCGCTGTCGGCAGTGATGACGAAGCGGCTGTCGCAATCGGTGATGCGGCCCGCCAGCGCCTCGGGCGAGAAGCCGCCGAACACGACCGAGTGGATGGCCCCGATGCGCGCGCAGGCGAGCATGGCCAGCGTGCCTTCCACCACCATCGGCATGTAGAGCGTGACGCGGTCGCCTTTCTTCACGCCCAGCGCTTTCAGCGCATTGGCCATCTGAACGACCTCGGCGAGCAATTGCGCGAAGGTGAGCGTGCGCGAGGGGCTGTCCGGATCGTCCGGCTCGAAGATCAGCGCGGTGGCATCGCCGCGCTCGGCGAGATGACGGTCGACGGCGTTGTGACACAGGTTGAGGACGCCATCCTCGAACCAGTTGATCTCGACCGGGTCGTAGGACCAGTTGCCGCCCTTCGCAGGCGCGGTTTCCCAGTCGAGCCGCTTTGCCTGCTCCAGCCAGAAGCCGTCGGGATCGTCCACGCTGCGCCGGTAAAGCTCTTCGTACTGCGCCGCCGTGCAATGGGTCGGCCCGTCGTTGGCCGGACGTGCGACATATTCCGTGGCCGTGTCGGTCATCTGTCTCTCCTCGACGATCGTGTTAGCCAAAAATCAGTCCGATGCCAGCACCCGGTCGACCCCGGCCTGCGTCACCGAGTGATAGGACGGGCGCGTATTGGCGTAGATGCGCCGGGCGATCGGACGACCCCACTCGCCCTCTTCCCAGAGCGTGGCGAACAGCGGGCGGACGAACTTCGCGCGGCCGACGCGGGCGAGGAACTCCTCGGCCTGCGGCACGGCGGGCTCGTAGCGGTTGGCGAGCGCCAGCTCGAGCCAGAGGAACAGCTCCTCGTTATTGCCGGTCGACGACAGGCCAAGCGCATCGTTCAGCGCGGCGAGCTGGGCAGCGCTGCGCTCCTTCGGGATGTTGTCGAGGAAGCGCTGGCGTTCGGCGCTGGTCCAGTCGGCATAGCCGGTGGGGATCGCGCCATCAGCAGAGTATGCCGCGACCGCTGCGTCGACCGCGGCGAAAGCAGCCGGGTCGGGTTTGGCGACGTTGGCGGGTAGGCCCGGCTCGAAAATCCATTCGCGCAAAGTCAGCCGCTCCGCTTCCGCTTCGTCGCGGACGAGATTGGCCATCATGTCCTCGTAGAACATCTCGCTGGTCGCGGGCTGGAATGCGTGATTGTCGAACCATTGCCGCAGCCAGGCATCGAAGCGCTCGCGCCCGACGATGCTTTCGACCGTCATCAGGAAAAACGCGCCCTTCTCATAGGCAATCGCGCTGCCGAGCTCGTACTCGCCATCGGTGCTGAGCGCGGTGCCCGGCGCGTCCCTGCCGACCTCGTCCAGCGTTTCGAGGATGTTGGCATACATCAGCGCTGCCTCCTGCTCGGCGCGCTTCTCGCCATAGACCGCCTCCATGATGCGGTTCTCGAAATAGGTGGTGACGCCTTCGTTCAGCCAGCTGTCGCCCCAGACGGCGTTGGTCACGAGGTTGCCCGACCAGCTATGCGCCAGCTCATGCGCGATCAGCCCGTTGTTCGACCGGTCGCCCGCGATGAAGGTCGGGGTGAGGAAGGTCATGACCGGATTTTCCATCCCGCCGTAGGGGAAGGCCGGCGGCAGGACGATCATGTCGTATCGGCCCCAGCGATATTCGCCGTAAAGCGCCTCGGCGGCCTCGACCATCTCCTCCGTATCGCCGACCTCGGCACGGGCGCGCGGCAATGTCGCAGGCTCCGCCCAGACGCCGGTGCGCGGGCCGATCGGGGCGAAGTCTATGTCGCCCGCTGCAATCGCGATCAGGTACGGCGGCACGGGCTTGTCCATGACGAAGCGGAACGCGCGGCGACCGTTGCCGAGATCTTCCGGCTCGCCCTGTCGCACCCCGCTCATCACGACATCGAGCGGCTTTGGCGCGGTGATCCGCGCTTCCCACGTCTGGCGGATGCCGGGGCTGTCCTGCGTCGGGATCCAGGTGCGGTTGAGGATGGCCTGCCCCTGGCTGAACAGGAAGGGATGCACCCCGCCCTCGGTCTGCTCGGGGCTCAGCCATTGCAGCGCACTGGCGTCGGCCGGGGCGCGATAGTCGATGCGGATGGTGCGCGCTTCGCCGAGCGTGATCCGCATCGGTTCGCCCTTGGCGCCCGTTTCTTCCATCGATTCGATAGTCCACGGGAGCTCGCGGCCGTTGCCATCGGTGACGCGCGCGATTTCCAGCCCGTTGGTGTCGAGCACGATCGTGTCGGCACCCGTTTCGGCCAGCACATCGAGCATCGCCGTGCCGCCGACGCGCTTCGCATCGAAATCGAGGTCGAGATCGAGCGCGACATGCGTGACCCGCGCCTGCTCCGGTTCGGCCCAGGTCTGCGTGTCCTCGGCCTCGGGAGACGTAAGGATGGGCGAAACCATTCGCGCAGGGTTGGCAGTGTCGGCGAGGGGCGCCGCCTCCATGGTCGTGCATGCAGTAGCGCTCAGCGCAAGGATGGTGGCAAGGGTGATCGAGCGCATCGAAGTCTCCGAATTGGTGGCGTGGCCGGATCCCGAAGGGAGGATCGGCAACTCTATTGCGGTGGCTATCGCCTATCGGTGGGCGGCAATCCACCCCTAGCGTGAAATCGTATGCCGGGGGCTGGTCAAGATTCACTCAAGCTGTATTGTGAACGTTATCAGATCAAGGAGCCGGACGACCGGCCGAAGGGGAGACCATATGTATCGACCAATCGCGGCTGTCGCCGCTTTCGCAATGCTCAGCGCCTGCGCTCCGATCGAGGACGTGCAGGAGACTGGAGCCGCCGGCACGCGAGCACTGCTGTTCGAAGAAGATTTCGATGCGCCTTCGCTCGATCGGTCGAAATGGAACGTCATCGGCATGGACTTCTGGGTCAACAACGAGCAGCAGGCCTATCTCGACAGCCCGGATACGATCCGGTTCTCCGACGATGTCGAAGGTGCCGATGGCGGCGCGCTGATCCTCAAGCCGGTGTTCCGCCCGAACGTCGATACCAATACCGATCGCAAGGCCGATTTCATCTCAGGCCGGATCAATACGCGCGACAATTTCGACTTTACCTATGGCCGCGCCGAAGCGCGCATTCGCATGCCGCTGAACCGGGGTGCCTGGCCGGCCTTCTGGCTGCTCGGCAACGGTCAGTGGCCCGCCACCGGCGAGATCGACATCATGGAATATGTCGGCGAGCCCGAATGGTCCGCCGTCGCCATTCACGGCCCGGGATATTCGGGCGAGACACCATTCGTCGCGCGGCGCACCTTCCCCGCCGGGCAGGATGCGAGCGATTGGCACGTCTACGGCGTCGAATGGACGAAAGACGCGATCGCCTTCGATGTCGACGGGGACGTCTTCTACACCGTGACCCGCGACGAGATCGAGGAGAAGGGGCGCTGGGCGTTCGACACGCCGAAATTCGTGATCCTCAACTTCGCCATCGGTGGCATCTACCCCTACAAGGTAAACAAGCTGGAAGAGCCCTATTACGGCATCCCGCAGGAAACGGTCGATGCGGTCAAGGCTGGCGAAGTCCAGATGGAGGTCGACTGGGTCCGCGTATGGGGTCCTGAAGGATAATCAGCTCCACACCGCCTCGGGCGGCAGGCTCATCAGGATGGCATCGATATTGCCGCCGGTCTTGAGGCCGAACAGCGTGCCGCGGTCGTAGACGAGGTTGAACTCGGCATAACGGCCGCGCCACTGCAGCTGCTGCAGCTTCTCCTCTTCGGAGAAGTCGCTGTCCATCCGGCGGCGCACCAGCTTCGGGTAAATGTCGAGAAATGCCTCGCCCACGTCTTTCGTGAAGGCGAAGTTGCGATCGAACGCGGCATCATCTTCGCACTCAAGATGATCGTAAAAAATGCCGCCCACGCCGCGATGCACGCCGCGGTGAGGGATGAAGAAATAATCGTCCGCCCACTTCTTGAAGCGGTCGTAATAGGTCGGGTTGTGCCCGGCGCAGGCGGCGCGGAAGCGCGCGTGGAAATCGGCCGTGTCTTCCTCGTAAGGCAGCGGCGGGTTGAGATCGGCCCCGCCCCCGAACCAGGCGGCCTGTGTGGTCAGGAAGCGCGTATTCATGTGGACGGCGGGCACATGCGGGTTGGCCATGTGCGCGACCAGGCTGATGCCGGTGGCGGTGAAACCGGGCTGCTGGGCACTCGCGCCGTTTACCTGGCCGGCGAACTCGGGCGAGAAACTGCCGCGCACGGTGGAGACGTTAACGCCGACCTTCTCGAACACCTTACCTTTCATCAGGCCCTGCACGCCGCCGCCGGGATCGTCGTTCCCCGCTTCCTCGCGGTCCCACGGCGTGTAGGTGAATTCCGCCTCCGACCCGGCGTCGCGCTCGATGGCTTCAAACTCGGCGCAGATACGGTCGCGCAAGTCTTCGAACCAGTTGCGGGCTTGGGCGGTCTGCTCGGTCCAGTCGGTCATGCGAAGGCTCTTGCCATCGCCCACGGCCTCCGGCAATAGCGGCGCATGGTTCCCCTTTCGTTCGCAGGCGAGGAATGGCTCCTGACAGAGGGCCGCGCACTCTACTGGCCGCGTGAAAACGCGCTGCTGGTGGCCGACCTGCACCTCGAGAAGGGCAGTTTCTTCGCGCGGCACGGGCAGATGATCCCGCCCTACGACAGCCGCGAGACGCTGGAGCGGGTCGCGCTGGCCATTCGCGAAACCGGCGCGCGCCGCGTCATCACGCTGGGCGACAATTTCCACGATTCGGACGGCTCCACCCGGCTGGAAGATCACGCCTGCGGCATGCTGGAGGCGCTGACCAAGGCGGTCGACTGGGTCTGGATCACCGGCAATCACGACCCGCATATGGAGGCCCGCTGCGGCGGCACGCTGGTCGAGGAGATCGAACTCGGCGGCGTCATCCTGCGCCACCGCGCAAGACAAGGCGAGACGCGCCCCGAACTGTCCGGCCACTACCATCCGCGCCTGCAGCTCAAGATCCGCCAGCGCATGATCCGCCGCCCCTGCGCGGTGGTCAGCGCGAACGAAGGGGCGAACGGCAAGCCTTCGGGGCGCATGATCCTGCCCGCCTTCGGTGCCTATACCGGCGGCATGAGCGCCGCCGACCCCGCGATCCTCAAGGCGCTGCAACCCGCCGACCGCATCGATGCGGTGGTTCCGGCAAAAGGCAAGCTGGCGCGCTTCCCGCTCTGGCAGGCGGCTTAGTTCCGGCGCCGGGTTTTCGCACTGGCGAAAGCGCGCGTTTCTCACTATATCGCGGCCAGACAAACGGTAGAATCAGGAGAATACCACATAGCACGTCCACCCCGGCGCAGCATGCAAATGCCCGTGAAAAGCGGCCCGCGCTACGATAACATGATCAATGTCCCCAAGGTCCGCGTGATCGATCACGAAGGCGAGAACCTGGGGGTGATGTACACCCGCGAAGCGACGGAGCAGGCTAACGAACTGGGCCTCAACCTCGTCGAAGTGTCCCCCAATGCGGACCCGCCGGTGTGCAAGTTCCTCGATGTCGGCAAATATCGCTACGAGGCGCAGAAGAAGGCGAACCTCGCGCGCAAGACGCAGAAGACCCAGGACATCAAAGAGGTCAAGATGCGCCCGAACATCGACGATCACGATTACGACGTGAAAATGCGCAATGTGAACAAGTTCATCGAGAACGGCGACAAGGTGAAATGCACCCTGCGCTTCCGCGGTCGCGAAATGGCGCACCAGCAGCTCGGTATGGACCTCCTCAACCGCGTGCGCGACGACATGGAAGAACTGGCCAAGGTGGAAAGTTTCCCGCGCCTCGAGGGCCGCCAGATGGTGATGGTGCTCGCGCCGAAATAAGCGCGCCATTCCAAAGCATGAAATTCGAAAAGGGCGGCCTGCGGGTCGCCCTTTCTCGTACCGGCCCTTGCTGGCGATTGAAGCTGCGCCGCGCGGCTGTTAGCACCGCATGCGGGAGGGCTCATGAAAGCCAAGACGATCGGCTTGCTGCTGGGTGCGGCTGCGCTGTTGCTTACCATTGTGCTGCCGTCACCCGCCGGGATGAGCCGCGAGGCGTTCATTGTGGCGGGTCTGGTCGTGCTGATGGCCGCATGGTGGATGACCGAGGCGCTGCCGCTGACCGCTACCGCGCTGATGCCCTTCCTCGTTTTGCCCTTCGCCGGGGTGACGACCGCGCGCGAAACGGCCAGCGCATACTATTCGCCGATCCTGTTCCTGATCCTCGGCGGGGCTTTCATCGCGCTGGCGATCGAGCGGACGGGTCTGCACAAACGGCTCGCGCTGGCGCTGCTCCGCCTCGTCGGCGGGCGCGGCGGACAGACGGGCGTGCTGCTCGCTTTCATGGGCACGGCGGCGATCCTGTCGATGCTGATTTCCAATACGTCGACCGCGCTCATCATGATGCCGATGGCGGTCGCCGTATTGGCTGGTGGCGGACTGGAGGGGCGCGACACCGAAGGTCTTTCGGGCGCGCTCCCCATGGGCATCGCCTTCGCAGCCAGCATCGGCGGCCTCGGCACGCTGGTGGGTTCGCCGACGAATGCCATTGCCGTCGGCCTGCTCGACACGCTGACCGGCACGCGGATCACCTTCGCGCAATGGATGGTCTACGGCCTGCCCGTGGTTATCATCGGCGTGCCGCTGGCGGCCTTCCTCGTCGCCCGCGTGCAGAAGGTGCGCGACCATCCCTTCGATGCCCGCGCGGCCCGCACCGCGATCGACACCCATGCCGCATGGTCGAGCGCGGAGAAGCGCCTCGTTCCGGTGGTCGCGGTCACTTTCCTGCTGTGGTTGGGGCAGATGTGGATCGCGCCTTACCTGCCCGAAGGCTCGCTGACCGACGGGACGATCGCGATCCTGATGGGGCTGACGCTGTTCCTGCTGCCGGACGGTACCGGACGCCCGCTGCTGGTGTGGGAGGAGGCCGACCGCGCGCCGTGGGGCGTCATCATGATGTTCGGTGGCGGCCTCGCGCTCGCGGCGGGAATGAGCGCGAGCGGCCTCGCCGCCTGGCTGGGCGAAGCGCTGTTGCCGCTGGAGGCCTGGCCGCTGGTACTGGTCGCCATTGCCGTGGTCGGCATGGTTGTGCTGATCACGGAATTCGCCAGCAATGTTGCGACCGCATCGGGCATCATCCCCGTCGTCGCGGCACTGGTCGTGGCACTCGGCGTCGATCCGATCCTGCTTGCAATGCCAGCGGCCCTCGCCGCCAGCTGGGGCTTCATGCTTCCGGCAGGGACCGGCCCAAATGCCATCGCCTGGGCGACAGGCCGGATCCGGATCGAGCGGATGGTGAAAGCCGGCATATTGCTCGACCTGTTCGGCATCGTGATGATTGTTGCGGTCGTGTGGGGAATGAACGCGCTGGTGGCTGGCTGATTTTCCTACTCGGAACGCGGGAGCTATGGCGCCGGGATGATGTGCTCCGAAAGCCCAACCCTCCTCACCATCGAGCTCGCTAATGCGAGCCGCGAAGTTTTTCGTCCCTGGACAGTGGTCCATGCGGTCCATGTGACTGGACTCGTCGCAGTTGAAACCAACATCGGTCCAACATAAGGGAGACGGCGCAAGCGGCAGCTGGCGGAGATGCGTTCCTGCGGAGGTTAGGAACGGGCGCCCCGTCTGCCCCAACGGCCCCCGCCTTCCTGGGGGCATGTTTGCAGGAAGGATGCTCCTCCACATGAGCGACAACGACATCGACCCCACGAGCCCGCGCAAGAACCCCAAGGCGGAAGTCACCAAGATCAACGGCCGCGCGCTGAAGCCCAGCACGCTGATGATGGGCCATGGCTACGACCCGACGCTGTCGGAAGGCAGCCTAAAGGCCCCGATCTTCCTCACCAGCACCTTCGCCTTTCCCAGCGCGGCCGACGGCAAGCGCCACTTCGAAGGCATCACCGGCAAGCGCCCGGGCGGCGCGGACGGCCTTGTCTATTCGCGCTTCAACGCGCCGAACCAGGAAATCCTCGAGGATCGCCTCGCGGTGTGGGACGGGGCAGAGGAGGCGCTGTCGTTCTCGAGCGGCATGACCGCCATCGCCGTGCTGCTGCTGGCGGCCTGCAAGGCGGGCGACGTGATTGTGCACTCCGGCCCGCTCTATGCCGCGTCCGAGGGCTTCATCGCCAAGACCATGGCGAAATTCGGCGTCACCTTCATCGACTTCCCCGCCGGCGCCAGCCGCGAACAGCTCGACGAAGTGATGACTAAGGCCAAGGCCAAGGCCGATGAGCAGGGCGGCGAAGTGCCGATGATCTACCTCGAAAGCCCCGGCAACCCGACCAATGCGCTGGTCGATATCGAGGCAGTCAAGGAAGCGCGCGATGCGCATTTCGATCCGGACAAGTGCTCGATCGCGATCGATAACACCTTCCTCGGCCCGCTGTGGCAGCGCCCGCTCGACCATGGCGCGGACCTCGTGGTCTATTCGCTGACCAAGTATGTCGGCGGCCATTCGGACCTCGTCGCAGGCAGTGTCTCGGGCAAGAAGCGCTTCATCGATGCGATCCGCATGCTCCGCAACACGATGGGCGGCATCTGCGATCCGAATACGGCGTGGATGCTGTGCCGCAGCCTCGAAACCGTGGAACTGCGCATGCAGCGCGCGGGCGAGAACGCCGCCAAGGTTTGCGACTTCCTCAGCAAGCACTCGAAGGTCGAAGGCCTGGGCTATCTCGGCATGATCAAGGACGCGCGGCAGCAGGACATCTACGACCGGCACTGCCTCGGTGCAGGCTCGACCTTCTCGCTGCTGCTCAAGGGTGGCGAAGCGGAGTGCTTCCGCTTCCTCGACGCGCTCAAGATCGCCAAGCTGGCGGTCAGCCTCGGCGGCACGGAAACGCTCGCCAGCCACCCGGCCTCGATGACGCACCTGTCGGTCGCCGAAGGCCGCCGCGCGGAGCTCGGCATTTCGGACAATCTCGTGCGCATCAGCATCGGGATCGAAGATGCCGACGATCTGATCGCCGACTTCGAACAGGCGCTGGAGGCGGTCTGAAACGGATCGGCTTTCTAGCCTGTGCAGATACCCTCCCCGGCGATGGTCCTCGCCGAGGAGACGCGTTCGAGCACGATCTTGAGGTTGCCGCCCTGCGTCCGGCGTTCAAGGCGGCGGGGATGGAGCTGGTCGAGATAGACTGGCGCGCCCCGCTCGAGGCGTTCTACGGGGTCGCGCTGGTCCTGCTCGGCACTGCATGGGATTACCAGGACCATCCGGAGCAATTCCTCGCCCGGCTGGAGGCTCTGCAAGCGCGCGGCATTGCCGTCTGCAATCCGCCGGACATCGTGCGGTGGAACGCGGACAAGGGCTATCTGCGCGAATTGGAAGAGGCCGGGGCGACAATCGTACCGACGGCCTATTTCATGGATGCGGATGCAGGCGACGTCGGCGCGGCGATGGATATGTTCGATACGCCGTTGGTCGTCGTCAAGCGCCGCATCGGGGCGGGCGGTCTAGGCCAATACCGCTTCTCGGCCGATGCGATGCCCGATCCCGATTGGCGAATGGGCCATCGGTGCATGATCCAGCCCTTCCTGCCGAGTGTGACCGAAGAGGGAGAATATACCTTCCTCTTCATCGACGGCGCTTTCAGCCACGGCGTGCTCAAGTGCGCGGCAGAAGGAGAGTATCGCATCCAGTCGCTCTATGGCGGATACGAGACCGACTACACGCCCGGCGCGGACGATCTCGCCAGGGCGCAAGCGGTAGTCAACGCACTGCCTTTCGCCGCACCGCTCTACTGCCGGATCGACATGGCCCGCCTGCCGTCAGGCGAACTGGCATTGATGGAAGCGGAAATGATCGAGCCCTATCTCTATCCCGAGCAGGGTCCGGGCGTAGGCAAGCAACTGGCCAGCGCCGTGCGCAAGCGGCTTGGCTAGCCCTTCCATTCGCGGCGTTCTTCCGCGACCTTCAAAACTTCGTACGCCACTTGCAGCTTCTGGAACTCGGCTGCCGCCTCTGCATCGCCTGGCTTCACGTCGGGATGCACGGTCTTGGCCTTTTCGCGCCAGGCCTTCTTGATCGTGGCGAAATCGGCATCGGCTTCGAGTTCGAGTATATCGAGCGCACGCATCTCGTCGGCGCTGCGCGAGCCGTCTCCGCTCCCGCCCCAGCCATAGTGCTGAGCCTCGGCATAGCCGGCATTCTCGCTACGCTCGGCCTTGGCGCGCTGTTCTTTCTCGGCCTTGTCGAGGCCTTCGAAGTAATCCCACTTCTGGTTGTATTCAGCTGCATGACGCTGGCAGAACATCCAGCGTTCCGGACTGTTCGGCGCCTTGGGCGCAGGACAGTCGCCCGGCTCGTCACAGCCATGCCGGTCGCAAATCCGCACATTGGTCGCCTCGCGCGAGGAGCCGTAGCCGCGCCATCTGGGAAACCCCCAGTCGTTGGATCGCCGCGCCTTAGGCATGGAGGCAGAATGTCGTTCGTCGGGAAAGCATGGCAGTCAATCTAGGCGTCGTGGCGGATGAGGCAAGGATGTGGGAACCAGTTTCAATGTGAAATGTTGCGCTGCGGCAGGACTTGTTAACCCGCACCTGCAAAAGACATCCGCGAGAGAAGAGTACGTGAGCAAGCAACTGACCCTGTCGGCCCAGATCAGCACCGCCCTGATGGCGGTGTTCGTGATCGCGCTTGCGACAGGCGGACCGAATGTCGATGCGCCTGCCGAAACTCTTTCCGGCAATGCTCCGCTGATCGGACTTTCGATCGGTCGCTGACCTGTCCCTCCCGTATGTCGCGACCGCGTGAAGGGCTCCCATCCGTGACGGGAGCCCTTCCTATTTCACTGTTCAGTTGATGACGATAGTCGCGGCGCGGCGGTTCTGCGCCCATGCGGATTCGTTCGAACCCAGCGCAACCGGCCGTTCCTTGCCATAGCTTACCGTGCGAATCCGGTTTGCCGGGATGCCAATCGAGACGAGATAGTTCTTCGCCGCATTGGCGCGCCGCTCGCCCAGCGCGAGGTTGTATTCGCGCGTACCGCGTTCGTCGGCATGGCCTTCAACCGTGAAGTTGAGCTGCGGATACTGGCTGAAATACTGGCCCTGCACCTGCAGCTTGGCCGAATCTTCCGCGTCGATATTGTACCGGTCGGTATCGAAATAGACGACCGTATTGGCGACACCCACGGCATCGGTGAAGTGCTGCTGCGAGCCCACGGTCGGGCCAGTCGGCGCGGTCGGAGTCGGCGTCGCAGTCTGCGTTGGCGGCGGCGGCAGTTCTTCGGGTGCCTTCTTCTGGCAGGCAGCCAGCGCGATGGTCGAAGCGAGCATCAATCCTGTTGCAACACGGGTATTCATAGTGCTGTCCCCTTTTCAAACAGCGTGGTGAAGTTTGTCGGGCCCCTTGGGTTCCGTCCCCATGGGACTCTCAATGCTCTTACGGCAGGATCGGTCCCCAGGCCGGGTCCGACCCGTCTACCGGCGTCGGCAAGCGGCGCTCGTTCTCGCCGGTCAAATCGACCTGCCACAGCCCGGCCTTGCCGCTGTTCCGCTCAGTGCGGAAGAACTGGATGATGCGGCCGTTGGGCGCCCAGGTCGGAGCCTCGTCCTGCCAGCCGCGGGTCAGAATGCGCACGCTGCCGCCCGATGGCGTCATGACACCGACATTGAAGCTGCTCGAGTTGGTGAAAGCGATCTGGTCGCCGCGCGGGCTCCACTCGGGTGTCGCACAACGACCGCCGAAGAAGCTGATGCGGCGCGGGTTCGATCCGTCGGAATTCATCACATAGCATTGCTGCCCGCCGGAGCGGTCGCTTTCGAACACGATGCGGCTGCCGTCGGGCGAGTAGGAACCGCCGATGTCGATACCCGGCGCATCGGTAAGCCGCTGCGGCGTGCCCCCAGTGCTCGGCACGCGATAGATGTCCGTGTTGCCGTTTACCGCCATCGAATAGAGGATGTAGCGGCCGTCGGGGCTCCAGCGCGGCGCGAAGGTGGGATTGTCGCTCTGCGTCACCAGCGTCTGGCGGCCGGTGCCGATGTCGTAGACATAAATCCGCGGATTGCCATCTACATAGCTGAGATAGGACAGCTTCTTGTAATCGGGCGAATAGCGCGGCGTCAGCGCGGTCGAGCGGCCGGTGGTAATGAAGCGGTGGTTGGCCCCGTCGCTATCCATGATCGCCAGCCTCTTGGTGCGGTTATCCTTCGGCCCGGTTTCGGCGATATAGGCGATGCGGCTGTCGAAGAACGGGCTTTCGCCGGTCAGGCGCGAATAGACGAGGTCGGCGCATTTGTGCGCCGCGCGCCGCCAGTCGGCCGGCTCGACGATCCAGCCTTCGCGGACCAGCTGCTGCTGCAGCGCCATGTCATAAAGGTAGCAACCGACCGTCAGCCGGTTATCGCTGCGCGCGCGGACATAGCCATGCACCAGCATTTCTGCCCCGCGATTGGACCAGGTCGGCCAGTTGGGCGCATTGATCTCGGGAAAGCTCGGCTGCGGCAGAGCGTCGGGGCCGGTCGGCTTGAACAAGCCGTTGTTGCGCAGGTCGGCGGTGATTACGCGCGCCAGTTCCTTGCCCAGCGCAGCGGTGCCGTTCTGGTTGGCTGGGGTGGCTACATCGGCGTCGGTCGCGAAGCCGGGGATGGCGATACCGAGATCTTCCAGCGCGGTTTCGTCGGTAATGGTGAAGGTCAGCCCCTCGCTATCCTCCGCCTCCATGACGGTTTCGACCTCGCCGCCTTCCTGGATGGGCTGGCCGAGATCCTCGTTCTGCGCGGCGAGCGGAGCGGCGACGAGAGCGGAGGCGAAAATGAAGAGCTTTTTCATCGGGACAAGTTCCTGTCGAAGCGGGCGCCGCGGATGGACTTCCACGCGTTGTAGTATTCGGGCGGGAGATCGAAGGGCGCGGCAAGTTGGACGGCGCGGATGGCGACTTCGGCGTGGCGGCCCTTCTGGGCTTCGTTGGCCGGGGTCACGCCATCCTGTGAGACGACGCGCGGACGACCCGCCAGCGAGCCGTCGGGATTGAGATCGAAGGCGAGGACGGAGACAAGCAGTTCGGCGTCGGCACCGGACGGAGCCTTACCCTGCCAGTGCGGGCGCACCTGCCGGGCGATGGCCTGCACGATCGAAGCCTTGGCGCTGGCCCCGATCTGCGAAGCGGGAACGCGCGTTTCGCTGGTCGTCGTGCTGGCGCCTGCGCCGTCGAGGAAATTGTCGCCGAGCCGCGAGCCGCCGCTGCGTTCGCTGCTGCGCGGCTGCGGCTGCGTGCGCTGCGGCTCCCGGCGCGGAGTCTCGCGCGGTTGGGCGCGCGGCACGGGGACAGGTGATTGCACGCGCGGGACCGGCGGCGTAACCTGACGCGGGACTGGCGGCGCGACCGGCTCGACAACCGGCGGGGCAGGACTGTCCGACAATGTCGGCGCGACTGCGGCGCGGCTTTCCGGGACCGGATCGGGCGCGGTAGCTTCCAGCCCGACATCCTCGGCGAGGCTGACGGTCATGCGCTCGACCGGTTCGAAGGTCGGCGCCGGGAGCAAGCCCTGCACGAACAGGCCAGCAAACAGCGCCAGATGCAGGATGAGCGCGACCAGTAGCCCGGTCTTCTCCTCGCTGCGAAAGGCGGTGTCTCCCATGCTCACCGGCTATTCCTCCGTCGATGAACCGTTGTTGACCGGCGCGGAGACCTGGCCGCCATTGGTCACCAGCGCGATGCGGTTCAGCCCGGCGCGATTGAGCTCGCCCATCACCGCCATGACGCGCCCGTAATCCAGTCCGCGATCGGCGCGCAGGGTGATGTCGGGGCCGTCATCCGTGCGCGGAATATTCTCGAGCGCCTGCGGCAAGCCGCCGACCGCGACCTGCGTGTCGTCGATATAGACATAGCCGCCCTCGTCGATGCTGATCGTTACCTGCTGCGCTTCCTGCGGCAGCGAATCGGCACGGCTGTCGGGCAAGTTGATCGGCACCCCAGCGGTCAGCAGCGGCGCAGTCACCATGAAGATGATCAGCAGCACCAGCATGACGTCGACAAAGGGCGTGACATTGATTTCGGACATCGGGCGACGACCGCCGCGCCCTCGCCGCCTGCCACGACGGCCTCCACCGGAGGCAAGGCTCATCGCCATTTACCTTTGCTCCAGCTGGCGGCTGAATGTCGCGGACAGTTTGTCCGCAAAGCGTTGCAACCGCGCCTCGTAGCGGTCCACGCGGTGGCTAAAGCGGTTATAGGCAATTACAGCGGGAATGGCGGCGAACAGGCCGATGGCGGTCGCGAACAACGCTTCCGAAATGCCCGGTGCGACCACGGCGAGCGAGCTGCTCTCCTGCGCGCCGATCTGGAAGAAGCTGTTCATGATGCCCCAGACGGTGCCGAACAGTCCGACGAAGGGCGCGACCGAGCCGACCGTGGCGAGGAAGTTCAGCCGTTCGGCGATCTCGTCCGCCTCCAGCGCGATCTGGCTGTCCATCGCCACGCCGATGCGACCGCGCAGCGCTTCCTTGTCGCGCACCTCGCCCTTGGTCGACTTGCGCCATTCGCTGACCGCTGCCTGCGCGACGCGAGCGGCGGGAATATCCTTGTTGCCGCGTTCCGACATGAAACGATCGAAATTGTCCGCCTGCCAGAACTCGCTTTCGTAGGCGATCGTCCGCTTGCGGGTGCGCGCCATGCGCAGGCTGAAGCTGACGATGATCATCCAGACCCAGATGCTGGCGAGCAAGAGGCCCGCCATGACCAGCTGGACGACGATGTCCGCATCGAGAAACAATTCGATCGGATCGAGCCGCGTCGGGGCAGCGGCTGCAAGCATGGAAAGTGTGGTCATTCGCCCTCTTGGATTCCGAAGCGCGCAAAGGCCGCGCGCCATTCTTCGGGCTGGCGCACGGGCCGGCCCTCGGGTGAAACGAAACCGACGCGCAAATGTGCCTCGGCCAGCAAATCGTCCCCGCGAAACGCCCGTTGGTGCATGCGGCACGAGGCCGCGCGCATCTGCGTACAGGTGGTGACGATGGTCACATCGTCATCGAGCTTGGCGGGGCTAAGATATTTCAGCGAGAGTTCGGATACGGCGTAGGCGCCCGTCCCGTCCTCGATCGCGGAACGCTGGTCGATCTCCAATCGACGCAGCAGATCGCTGCGCGCACGCTCGAACCAGCGCAGATAATTGGCATGATAGGTGATGCCCGACAGGTCCGTGTCTTCGTAATAGACGCGCACCGCATAGAGGTGGCGGCTGCCGTCGATCACGCCGTCGGGGGGATTGGGTAGTACCATTCGGGCGGCGCTCTAGCGCAGCGGAAATTCGCTGCAAAGACGGCATTCGTCTCCTGAACATGAACGGAGATGAAACGAGGCATGGAGGCGGTGAAAATGTTCGAAAGCAGGGAGCCTATCTTCGCGCAATCATTGGGCCGAGTGGCTGCCCGCCGAAAATATGGACATGCAGGTGCGGCACTTCCTGGCCGCCATGCGCGCCAACATTGGCCATCATGCGGTAGCCCGGCTCGACCAGCCCCTTGTCGCGAGCGACCTTGCCCACGGCGCGCACGAAGCCCGCGATTTCCTCGGCAGAGGCTTTGGCGCTAAAATCGTCCCAGCTGACGTAGCGGCCCTTGGGGATCACCAGCGTATGGACCTCGGCCTGCGGATTAATGTCCTCGAAAGCGAAAGCCCACTCGTCTTCATAGACTTTGTTCGAGGGGATTTCCCCGCGCAGGATCTTCGCGAAGATGTTGTCGTCGTCATAGGGTTGGGTCGGGTCGATCGGCATTACGCGCTCCTCGAATTCTTCTCGTCGATGCCGCTGGTCCCCTCGCGCCGGTCGAGTTCGGCCAGCACTTCGGCCAGCGAAACTTCCTTTGCCCCAAGCAGCACCATCAGGTGAAAAAGGACATCCGCCGCCTCGCCGACCAGCTCCTCGCGGCTGCCGCTGAGCGCGGCGACGCAGGTTTCGACCGCCTCCTCGCCCAGTTTGCGCGCCATCACCGGCACGCCGCGATGATTGAGCTGCGCGACATAGCTGGTGTCGGGATCGGCGTCGCGGCGGTTCGCGATGGTGGTTTCGAGACGGGTCAGCGTGTCCATGGGCGCCTTCTTGTGCGTTCAACCGCGGGCGGGCAAGCCCGCTGCGCGCAACGCCGCGTGAGCCTCGGCCACCGTGTGCTCGCCGAAATGGAAGATCGACGCGGCAAGCACCGCGCTCGCATGCCCCTTGGTCACCCCTTCCACCAGATGGTCGAGCGTGCCGACGCCGCCGCTGGCGATGACGGGTATCGAGACGCTGTCGGCGATCGCGCGGGTCAGTTCGAGATCGTAGCCCGCCTTGGTCCCATCGCCGTCCATCGAGGTGACGAGCAACTCGCCTGCGCCCAGCTCGGCCAGCCGCTCGGCATGCTCGATGGCGTCGATGCCGGTTGGCTTGCGGCCTCCGTGAGTGAAGATTTCCCAGCCGCGAAAGCCTTCGCCCTCGGTTCGTGCCCGCGCATCGACGCTGGCGACGACGCACTGGCTGCCGAATTTCTCGGCGATCTCGCTCACCAGTTCAGGCCGCGACACCGCAGCCGAGTTGATCGCGACCTTGTCCGCGCCTGCCAGCAGCAGTGCGCGCGCGTCTTCCACGCTGCGCACCCCGCCGCCAACAGTCAGTGGCATGAAGCACACCGCCGCCGTGCGCCGGACCATGTCGAGCAGCGTTCCGCGCCCCTCGTGGCTGGCCGAAATATCGAGAAAGCACAGCTCGTCTGCCCCGGCGCGGTCATAGGCCTGCGCCTGTTCGACCGGGTCGCCCGCATCCTTGAGGTCGACAAAGTTGACGCCCTTCACCACGCGCCCATCGGCGACGTCGAGGCAGGGGATGACGCGGATACGGACGGTCATGAGTTATCCCGCGCCCTCATTTGGTTAGCATTCCCATTTTGTAGAGCTTGTAAAAAGCTCCCGCAAAAACGGCAGCAAGCATGACAAGCGGAGGCACCAAGCTCATCCAAAACCCGATGATAAGCAAAACGCAAACCGCAAGGATGAGGGTTTCGTCATGTCGCCGCAAATTCATGGTGTCTGTCCTGCGGTCGCAATTGCAGCTGCCAGATCGAGCCTCCCGTCATAGAGCGCTCGGCCGGTAATGACGCCCTCGATCCCATCGGCGGCATGCGGTTTGAGCGCCTCGATATCTTCGATCCCTGCGACCCCGCCGCTGGCGATCACGGGAATATCGACCTGCCGTGCGAGTTCGACTGTTGCCTCGACATTCACGCCCTTCAGCAGCCCGTCGCGTCCGATATCGGTAAACAGCAGCGCGGAAACACCCGCATCCTCGAACCGGCGGGCGAGATCGACCACCGGCACGTCCGACACCTCGGCCCAGCCCTCGGTCGCGACCATGCCATCCTTCGCATCGACCGCGACGACGATGGCATGCGGATGCGCGCGTGCCATGTCCTTGACGAATTCGGGGTCCTTCAGCGCCGCCGAACCCATCACGATCCGCGACACGCCTGCATCGAGCCAGCCCTCGACATCCTCTTGACTGCGGATGCCGCCGCCCAGCTGGACGCGCCCCGGAAAGGCCGCGACGATGCTCTCGACCGCCTCGCGGTTCTGCGCCGATCCTGCAAAGGAGCCGTCGAGATCGACCACGTGGAGATATTCGGCCCCGGCCTGCGCAAACAGCGTCGCCTGTTTAGCCGGATCGTCGCCATAGACGATCGCGCGATCCATATCGCCTTCGGCGAGACGGACGACCTGCCCGCCTTTGAGGTCGATAGCAGGAAAGATGATCAAGGCTTCCACTCCAGAAAACGGGTCAGGGTCGCAAGGCCATAATACTGGCTTTTCTCAGGGTGGAACTGCACGCCGAGCAGATTGTCGCGGCCGACCGCAGCGACCAGGCCACCGCCGTGATCGGTCATGGCGAGTACATCCTTTCCGCTATCCGCATGGAAGTGGAAAGAGTGGAGGAAATAGGCCTCCCCCTCATACACCACGTCGTGCATTTTCGCATGCGGAGTCAGCGCAACATCGTTCCAGCCCATGTGTGGCACCTTTACGCTCTCGTCGGTCGGTTCGATCAGCCGCACCTCGCCGCCGATCCAGTCGAGCCCGGGCGTGCTGCCATGCTCCAGACCGCGCGTGGCGAGCAATTGCATGCCGACGCAAATACCCAGGAAAGGCGCGCCGCCGACGAAGACCCGCTCGTGCATCGCCTCGATCGCCCCGTCGACAGCGCGCAGGCCTTCGGCGCACGCCTTGAACGATCCCACACCGGGAAGAACAATCCGGTCGGCCGCGCGGATGACGTCGGGATCGTCGGTAACTTTCACCTTCGCTCCGACCTTGCGGAGCGCGTTCTCGACCGAATGGAGATTGCCCGCGCCGTAATCCACCAGCGCGATCACCTCACCCACCGAGTTGTCCCTTCGTCGAGGGGATCGCACCACCCTTGCGCGGATCGATTTCGCAGGCGATCCGCATCGCGCGGGCGAAGCCCTTGTAGATGCTCTCGCAGATATGGTGGTTGTTAGTGCCGTAAAGCAGCTCGATATGCAGCGTCAGGCCGCAGGTCTGAGCGACCGAGTGGAACCAGTGCTCGATCAGCTCGGTGTCCCATTCGCCGAGCTTTTCCTGGCTGAACCCCGCCTTCCACACGAAGTAGGGCCGTCCGGAGATATCCAGCGCGACGCGCGCCAGCGTTTCGTCCATCGGCGAATAGGCACTGCCGTAACGCGCGATCCCGCCCTTGTCGCCGAGCGCTTGCGCCAACGCCTGTCCGAGCGCCAGGGCGCTGTCCTCGGTCGTGTGATGCTGGTCGACATGCAAATCGCCGTCGACTTTCAGTGTCACGTCGATCAGCGAATGCTTGGCGAATTGCTCGACCATGTGATCGAGAAAACCGATGCCGGTGGATACGTCGTATGATCCGGTCCCGTCGAGATCGACCTCGACGAGAATTTTCGTTTCCGCAGTGTTGCGCTCGATACGGCCTGTTCGCATGGCGCCCGCGCTAGAGCCGCATGGGGCGATAGGCAAGAAATAGCACCTTACGGCGTAGTAAAGCCGCGCTTAAAGCGCTTGACCCGCGCGCCTCGCGGTTACACCTAGGCGCGCATGAGCGACGAGACGCCCGACAGCCTGATCCCCTACGATTCCATCGTGCAGGAGGCCCTGCGCGCAGTGGTCGGCCGCGTGCTCGGCGAAATCGAGCAAACCGGCAGCGAACTGCCGGGCGCGCATCACTTCTATATCACCTTCAAGACGCATGCCCCCGGCGTGAGCATCCCCGATAGCCTGCGCGAGCGGTTCCCGGACGAAATGACAATCGTGCTGCAGAACAAGTTCTGGGATTTGAACGTGCGCGAGGACGGCTTTTCGGTCGGTCTGAGCTTCAACCAGGTGCCCGCCGCGCTCGACATTCCCTTCGCCGCGATCACGCAATTCGTCGATCCGGCAGTCGATTTCGGCCTGCAATTCCAGGCGACCGTGGCCGATATGGCCCCAGCCCCGACCGAGCATCCCGAGAACGATGGATCGGAACAGGGCGAGGATGCAGCCGTTGAGGGTGCAGAAGACGGCTCCAACGTCGTCACGGTCGATTTCGGCCGCAAGAAGTAGCCGGGGCGACCAGCCCCGGCAGAACGGGGTATGGCATGGGCTTGAGCAGCAAGAAGAAACCGAACCACCTGACTGACCGCGCAGGTGCGGCGATCGAGAAGGCGACCGACAAGACTATCGGCCCGGACGAAATGCCGGGGCCGAGCCCGGACCCGTCGACCAATCTCATCATCCACGACATCCTCCTCCGCAGTGTCGGGCGGCTGTCCCGCATGACGGTGGAAAAGGCCCTGCTCGGGCGGCGCTACGGCAAGGGCTACGCCAAGCAGATCGTCGAGAATCGCTCGACCCTCAACGCTCTGGCGGCCTACGGCGTCACCAAGGTCGCGACGAAATCCGTACCCGGCGCACTTGCCGTCGGCACCGGTCTCGCGCTCAAGGTGCTGTTCGACAGGGGGCGTTCGCGCCGTAAATCGAAAGCTGCGGGCGAGAAAATGCTGCGCGAACAGGCCGATCCCGACAGCATGATCTAGGCATCGCGCCCTGCCGCCCTTGATTTCGGCGCCCGGCTTGGCGCAAGAGCGCGCATGGCCGAATCCCCAACTCCGACAGACAAACTCGCACGGCGCGGGCTGATGTTCATCCTCTCTTCGCCGAGCGGCGCGGGCAAGACGACGATCAGCCGGATGCTGCTGGAGGCTGAAGACGAGATCAAGCTGTCGGTCAGCGTCACGACCCGCCCGCCGCGTCCGGGCGAGATCGACGGGGTGCATTACTACTTCGTCGACGATGCCGAGTTCGACCGGATGGTCGAGGAGGACGACTTCTACGAATGGGCCCATGTCTTCGGCCATCGCTACGGCACACCCAAAGGCCGCATCCGCAATGCGCTGAAGGACGGGCAGGATTTCCTGTTCGACATCGACTGGCAGGGAACGCAGCAGCTCTACCAGAAGGACCAGCAGGACGTGGTCCGCGTGTTCATCCTGCCCCCCAGCATCGCCGAACTCGAACGTCGGCTGCGCAGCCGCGGGACCGATGCCGAAACCGTGATCGAGGCGCGCATGGAACGCGCCCGCTCGGAAATCAGCCACTGGGACGCCTATGACTACGTCGTCATCAACGAAGACGCGCAGGCCTGCTTCGCCAAGGTCCGCGAGATCCTCGATGCCGAGCGCATGAAGCGCCAACGGCAGACCGGGCTGATCCCCTTCGTCCGCGAACTGATGAGCTGACCATGGAGGGCGGGGTCGCATCGCTGACGGATCGCGAGCGCGACGTCCTGCGGCTGCTGCTGGCAGGGCATACCGCGAAATCCGCCGCTGCCGAGCTCGACTTGTCGGTGCACACGGTCAACGACTATCTGCGTGAAGCCCGCAAGAAGCTTGGGGTGGCGAGCAGCCGCGAAGCCGCAAGGATCTTGGGGGAGCAGGAGGCGGAAAGCCCGCAAAGCGCCCCCCAAAATGCTGCGGCCGAGCAAATCGGGATGGCCGATACTACGCCCGCTACGCATACTCCGAAGCCATCAGCAACCCGGGACCGGCGCAACCGCGTCGCCTGGATCATCGGAGGTACACTCATGTTCACTGCCATTATCGCCGCCGTCCTACTCGCCACCTCGTCCGGATCGCATGACGCTGGAGAGGAAGAGATGGAGGCGTCCTTGCAGCAGGGCACACAGGCGGAAGCCACCGCGCGCGACTGGATCAAACTCGTCGATGCCGGCAATTATCAGGAAAGCTGGGCGCAGGCCGGACCGATGTTCAAATCGGCCGTGACTGCCGACGCCTGGGCCAAGCAGGTCACGCCGGTACGCCAGCCTCTCGGTGAAGTCGTCAGCCGCAATCTGAAGGGTATCGATGCACCGGCCTCGCTTCCCGGCGCGCCGAAGGGCGAGTACCGCATCATCACCTTCGACACGGATTACTCTGCAGCCTTAGGTGCAGTAGAAACCGTCGTCCTCGCAAAGTCGGGAGATAGCTGGGGCGTCGTCGGATATTTCATCCGTTGAATACCCGCGCCGGTGTTCGGCGCGGGTAACAAATCCGGCCGGTCAGTCCCCCGACGGATCGACGAAGTTGCCCGCGCCGACATTGGCGTTCACAACGCCGCCATCGATCGCGATGGTCGTACCGACGACATAATCGCCCGCGCGGCTGAGCAGGTAGATTGCCCCGCCCGCCATATCCTCGGTCACCCCGACGCGGCGGCTGGGGATACCCTTTTCCACCATATCCGCGTTGTCTCGTGCGGCGCGGTTCATCGCGCTGGGGAAGGCGCCGGGGCCGATGCCGTTCACGATGATGTTATGCTGCACCAGCTCCGCCGCCATGCGCCGCGTGAGGTGGATGAGACCCGCCTTCGACGCCTGGTAAGGATAGGTCGGCCAGGGATTGGTCTTCATGCCGTCGATGCTGGCGATCATAAGCACCTTTGCCGGGCGATCCTCGGTGCCGGCCTTCTTCAGCAGCGGCATCAGCTTCTGCGTCAGGAAGAACGGCGTCTTGACGTTCAGGTCCATCGTGCGGTGCCAGCCGGCCTCGCTGAATTCCTCGAACGGTTCGCCCCAGGCGGCACCCGCATTGTTGACGAGGATGTCGAGCTTATCCTCGCGCGCGGCCAGATCGTCCGCCAGCTGCTGGATGCCGTCCATCTGGCTGAGATCGCCGACCAGGCCGATGACCTTCTCGCCCAGCTCGGCGCTGGTCTCGTCGACCTGCTCCTTCTTGCGGGCGACGATGTACACACGCGCCGCGCCCGCGGCGAGCAGACCCTCCACGATCATCTTCCCGATGCCGCGGCTTCCGCCGGTGACGAGGGCGACGCGGCCTTCGAGGCCGAACAGGTCTTGCAAATTCATAAGTCTCTCTCCCTGCTCAATAGCCGCTCAGTTCCGCGACGCGGCCCGCGTGATAATACTGGTCGCCGAGGAACTCCTGCAACGCCCGATCGCGTTTCATGTAGAGGCCTATATCGTATTCGTCAGTCATGCCGATGCCGCCGTGCATCTGCACGCCTTCGCGCACCGCCAGCCCGGCGGCCTTGGCCACCTTGGCCTTGGCGACGCTGGTCATCAGCTCGGCCTTCTCGCTGCCGCCATCGACCAGCTGCGCGGCCTTGACGGTCACGGCGCGGGCGATCTCGACTTCGGAATAGAGATGGGCGGCACGGTGCTGCAGCGCCTGGAATTCACCGATCAGCCGGCCGAACTGCTTGCGCTGCTTGATATAGTCGACGGTCATGCCCATCGCCCCACGCGCAACGCCGACGCCCTCGGCTGCCGAGCCGACCCGGCCCGCCATCAGCACGGCGTCGAGGATCGTGCGGCCACCGTCGACCTCGCCAATTACGGCATCGCCGTCGAGCTCGACATTGTCGAAGCTGACATGGCTCGCCATCGAACTATCGACCAGCCGCACGCTGTCGTGGCTCATTCCGCTCGCGTCCTGCGGCACGGCGAACAGGGTGATGCCGTCCTTGTCGTCATCGCTGCCGGAAGTGCGCGCGGCGACCACGATCATCTCGCTGGACGCGCCATAGACCACGAAGTCCTTCTTGCCCGAGAGGCGGAAGCCGTTGCCGGATTTCTCCGCCCTGGTCGCAATCCGCTCGGGCCGGTGCTTGGGCCCCTCGTCGATCGCCATGGCGTAGACCTTGTCGCCCGAAATCAGGTCCGGCAGCCAGCGGCCCTTCACATCGTTGCTGCCGTGCTTGAGCGCGGTCGCGGCCAGCACGGAGGAGGACAGAAAAGGCGACGGCGTCAGATTGCGCCCGATCTCCTCGAGCACGATCCCGGCTTCCACCTGGCCCATGCCGAGCCCGCCGTCGTCCTCGTCCACCAGCATTCCGGTGAACCCCATTTCGGCGAACTGCTTCCACAAGGCATGGCCGAAGCCGTCCTTGCAGTCGCGGTCGCGCCAATGGCGCAGCTGGTTCTTGATCGAACCTTCCTCGGCCATGAACTGGCTGGCGGTTTCGGCCAGCATCGCCTGGTCGTCGTCGTAGTACAGAGGCATCGGATCAGGCTCCCGGCAGGTCGAGGATACGTTTGGAGATGACGTTGAGCATGACTTCGCTCGTACCGCCTTCGATGGAATTGGCCTTGGTCCGTAGCCAACCGCGGGCCGCCTTGCCGCCGTTCGACGCCTCGCTCTCCCATTCGAGCGCGTGGCTGCCGCCGGCCGCCATGAGCAGCTCGTTGCGGCGCTTGTTGAGCTCGGTACCGGCGTATTTCATCATATTCGGCTGGGCGGGATGCCCCTTGCCGGACTTGAGTTCGTCCATGAACTTCTCGCTCATGGCGGTGTAGGCCAGCGCGTCCACGTCGAACATGGCGATCTCCGCGCGCAGCACGGGGTCAAGCGCGCCCTGCCGCGAGGTCACCGCGCCGAGCGAAGACGCCCGGTCCGCGCCGCCGGTCGCGGAAATCATCTCGCGCTCGTGGCCGAGGAGGTATTTCGCCACGTCCCAGCCGCGGTTGATTTCGCCGACATAGCCGGGAATGTCCTCGCCGTAGCTCTTGGGCACGGTGACATCGTCCATGAAGGTTTCGCAGAACGGGCTGTTGCCGCTGATCAGCTTGATCGGCTTGGTCGACACGCCGTCCGAAGCCATGTCGAACAGCATAAAGGTGATGCCCTGGTACTTGTTCTCCTTGTCGGTGCGGACAAGGCAGAAGATCCAGTCGGCCTCGTCGGCGTAGGAGGTCCAGATCTTCTGGCCGTTGACGACCCAATGATCGCCCTTGTCCTCGCCGAAGGTCTGCATGGAGACGAGGTCGGAGCCGCTGCCCGGCTCGCTATAGCCCTGGCACCAGCGGATTTCGCCATTGGCGATCTCGTTCAGGAAGCGCTGCTTCTGTCCTTCGGTGCCGAAGTGCAGCAGCGCCGGGCCGAGCATCCAGATGCCGAAGCTCGAGAGCGGCGGTCGGGCATTGATCGCAGCCATTTCCTGGCGGAGCACCTTGCCCTGCGCCGGGGTGAGGCCGGCGCCGCCATATTCCTTAGGCCATTCGGGAACGGTGTAGCCTTTTTCGCGGCAGGCCTCGAACCAGGCCTTTTGCGCGTCGTTCTTGAAGCTGGCGTTGCGCCCGCCCCAGTAAACGTCTTCCTCGTCGCGGACGGGCTCGCGCATTTCGGGCGGGCAATTGGCTTCCAGCCATTGGCGCGTTTCGGCGCGGAAGGCTTCGAGATCGCTATCGGACATGGCCATGATCCTCTCTGTTCTGAAACATCGGTATGTTGACGCTAACGTTAGGAGGATTCGGCCACCGGGTGCAAGGGTGCACACGACGACCGGCAATGCCGTAGCGTCAGGCGGAATGCGTTGACGAGCGGGGCAGCGCGCCTAAGCTGGAGGCGGAGAAATTCGGGGAAAGAGTAGGCATGCGATTCTCTGGCAAGACGGTCGTGATTACCGGCGCTGCATCGGGCATCGGTGCTGAAACTACGCGCCTGTTCGCCAGCGAAGGCGCGACCGTTTTCGCCAGCGACATCGATACCGCGACGGGCGAAAAGCTCGCGAGCGAAACCGAAGGCGACGTGCGGTTCGCCGAGTGCGACGTCTGCGATACTGCGGCCATCAAGGCGCTGATGGACCGCGCGGCTACCGAAACCGGCGGCATCGACGTCGTCTTCAACAATGCCGGCGCGGGAGGCGCGCGTCCCGGTATCGACGAAATCGCACCCGACGAGTGGGACCGCACGATGGACCTGCTGCTGCGCTCGGTCGCGATGGGTATCCGCTATGCCGTGCCGCATATGAAGGGCCGAAAGGGTGCGAGCATCGTCAACGTCTCCAGCGTCGCCGCTGTGGGCCCCGGCTATTCGCCGACCGCCTATGCCGTGGCCAAGGCCGGCGTGCTGCACCTGACCAAATGCGCAGCCACCGATCTGGCGCAATTCGGGATCCGCGTGAATGCGATCCAGCCGGGCTTCATCAACACCAATATCTTCACTTCCAGCCTGGAAATCACCGGCGAGATGCGATCGATGGCCAATGCGGCGATCGCGCAGATGTCCTCCAATGCCCAGCCGGTCGCCCGGGGCGGCCAGCCGCGCGACATCGCCAATGCGGTCGCCTTTCTTGCGGGCGATGAAGCGAGCTTCATGACCGGGGCTTCGCTGGTGGTCGACGGCGGGATCACGCTCGGCCCCCGGCATAGCTGGGATCCGGAGGAACCGGGCCTGTTCGCCGCGCTCGAAGCGATGGAAGAGCAAATGAAACAGGGCCCTGCCGCCACCTGATGTCTTTCGTCGACGGCCCCCTCCCTCAAAGGCTGAAGCTGGTCCACGGCTCCGGCGCGGTGGCCTTCGGCGTGAAGGATTCAGGGTTCAGCTTCTTCCTGCTGCCGTTCTACAATCTCGTGCTGGGCGTCGATGCGGGCGTCGTGGGTGCCGCGCTGGCCACCGCGCTCGTGGTCGATGCGCTGGTCGACCCGCTGATCGGCCACCTGTCCGACCGGACCTATACGCGCTGGGGTCGCAGGCTGCCCTGGCTTTATGTCGCACCCTGGCCGCTGGCGCTGCTGTGGACAGTGCTGTGGTCCCCGCCCTTCACCGGCACACCCGGCTTCTGGGAGATCGTCGCGCTGGCCGTGGGCGTGCGCCTGCTGCTCTCCGCCTGCGAGGTGCCCTCGGTCAGCCTGGTGCCCGAAATCACCGACGATTACGACGAGCGCACCACGCTGTTCCGCTATCGCTTCCTGTCGGGCTGGCTCGGCGGCTTGCTGATGATGATACTGGCCTTCACGATCTTCCTGCCCACGCCCGAGGCGCAATTGCAGCCCGAAGGTTACGCGCAGTTCGGCCTGTTCGGGGCCGGCCTGATGGCGCTGGCGGTCATCGGTTCGGCGGCGGCGCAGCACAGGATCGTGGCGCAGCTTCCGGCGCATCGACCGCCCCCCTTCTCGCTGCGCGGGGCGTTCGCCGAAATCTTCGATGCATTTCGCGAGAAGGCCTTCGTGATCTTCGCGCTCGGCGGCCTCGCCGCATACGTGCTGCAAGGAATGACCTTCTCGATCACGCAATATGTCAACCTCTACGTCTGGCAGTTCAGCGAGCTCGCCTTCCGGCTTTACCCGGTGGTGCTGTTCTTTTCCGTCGTGCTGATGTTCGTCATCGTCGGCCCGCTGCACCGCGCCTGGGGCAAGCCGAAATCGGCAGCGGTGGCGGCCATCGTCGGCCTCACCTTTTATTGTGTGCCCTATGTGCTGCTGCTGGCAGGAGCCTGGCCGACCACGGGGACCACGGCATCCACCGCGCTGCTCTACGCTTTCCTCATCTGCGCCAATACTGCGAGCGTCGTGTCGATCATCTCCGCCACCTCCATGGTCGCCGAGATCGTCGAGGCTTTCGAGGAGCGGACCGGCAAGCGCGCCGAAGGCACGTTCTACTCGGGAAACTGGCTGGTCCAGAAATGCGCGACCGGGGGCGGCATCCTGCTGACCAGTCTGATCGTGCAGTCGATCGATCTCGCGCCCGGCACTCCGCAATCGCAGGTGACGCAGGAGACCGTGACCCAGCTCGTCGTGCTCTTCGTCGCGGCAGCCAGCGTGCTGGGGTCGATCGCCGCTTTCTGGCTCGGCCGCTTCCCTATCACACGCGAGCAGCACGAGGCCCGCGTGGCGGCCCGGCGCGCTTCCGACACCGAATTCCCCAAGGCGATCGACGATGCGGTACGCGCCGATCCGGATGGCCACACGATAACCCCCTAGGCGTGCAGGTGGAGGCTTGGCTTGCGCCGCCGCATCTGCCAGTTTCATGAAGCAACCGATCTGAGAGAAGAGGAAAATACGATGGATTTCGAACCCACTGAGAAACAAGTATTCTGGCGCGACCGGGTGAAGAATTTCATCGAGCAGCATGTCCGCCCGGCCATTCCCACCTATCGCGAACAGGATGCCGAAGGCGATCGCTGGAAGGTGATCCCGGTAGTCCAGGAACTAAAGGCCAAGGCGAAAGCCGATGGCATCTGGAACCTGTTCATGCCGCCGCGTAACGAGGGGCATCACCATGTCGAGGAAACCTATGAGTTCGAGGGTCCCGGCCTGACCAACCTCGAATATGCGCTCTGCGCCGAGGAAATGGGCCGCGTCGGCTTCGCGTCCGAAGTCTTCAACTGCTCCGCGCCCGATACCGGCAACATGGAAGTGTTCCACCGCTATGGCACGCGCGAGCAGAAGGACGAGTGGCTGACGCCATTGATGAACGGCGAAATCCGGTCCGCCTTCCTCATGACCGAGCCTTACACTGCCAGCTCCGACGCGACGAACATCGAGACCCGCATCGAACGCGACGGCGACGAATATGTCATCAATGGCCGCAAGTGGTGGTCCTCGGGCCTCGGCGATCCGCGCTGTAAGGTCTCGATCGTCATGGGCAAGACCGACTTTTCCGCCGGTCGCCATGCGCAGCAATCGATGGTCCTGATGCCGAACGATGCTGAAGGCGTGAACATCATCCGCCACCTGCCGGTCTTCGGTTACGACGATGCTCCGCACGGCCACATGGAAGTGGAACTGAAGGATGTGCGCGTCCCCGTGACCAACATGCTGCTGGGCGAAGGCCGCGGTTTCGAGATCGCGCAGGGCCGCCTCGGCCCGGGCCGCATCCACCACTGCATGCGCACCATCGGAGTGGCCGAGGAAGCGCTGGAGAAGATGTGCAAACGCCTGCAGGAGCGCGAAGCCTTCGGCAAGCCGATCTACAAGCATTCGGTCTGGGAAGAGCGCGTGGCCCGCGCCCGCATCGATATCGACATGACCCGCCTGCTCTGCCTCAAGGCGGCGGACATGATGGACAAGGTCGGCAACAAGGCGGCCAAGCAGGAAATCGCCATGATCAAGGTGCAGGCGCCGAACATGGCCCTGCGGATTATCGACGATGCCATCCAGGCCCATGGCGGTGGCGGCGTGAGCGAGGATTACGGCCTTGCCAGCGCCTATGCGCACCAGCGCACGCTGCGCCTCGCGGACGGGCCGGACGAGGTCCACGCCCGCTCCATCGCGCGCATGGAATTCGCCAAGCATACGCCGAACGAAGGGCCGAGCAGCAATGCCCTGCGCAACAGCAACGCGCAGTCGGCCAGTGCCGGCAGCGCGGCGGCCAGCGCCGGCATGTCCAGTGGCGATGTAGGAGCAACGCGCTAATGGCCAAGGCAGCGATACTGGAACAGGTTGGCGGGCTGACGATCGGCGAGGTCGAACTCGCCGATCCGGCCCCGCACGAAGTCCTGATCGACACCAAGGCGTGCGGGTTGTGCCATTCGGACCTGCACTTCATCGACGGGGCCTACCCGCACCCGCTTCCGGCCATTCCTGGTCACGAGGCGGCGGGCGTGGTGCGCGCGGTCGGCAGCGAGGTGAAGACGGTGAAGCCGGGCGACCATGTCGTCTCCTGCCTCTCTGCCTTCTGCGGCCATTGCGAGTTCTGCGTGACCGGGCGCATGGCGCTGTGCATGGGAGCGGACACGCGCCGCGACCAGACGGCACCGCCGCGCATCACCCGCAACGGTGGCGAAACCGTGGCCCAGATGCTCAACCTGTCGGCCTTTGCCGAACAGATGCTGATCCACGAGCATGCCTGCGTCGCCATCGACAAAGACATGCCGCTGGACCGTGCTGCCGTTATCGGCTGTGCGGTGACGACCGGGGCAGGCGCGATCTTCAATGCCTGCTCGGTCGTCCCGGGCGAGACAGTCGCGATCGTCGGGTGCGGCGGCGTCGGGCTTGCCGCCATCAATGCGGCGAAGATTACCGGTGCGGGCAAGGTCATCGCTATCGATCCGCTGCCGGAAAAGCGCGCCCTTGCCGAAACGCTGGGCGCAACGCACACGATCGACGCCATGGCCGACGATGCAGTCGAACAGGTGATGAAGATCACCGGCGGCGGCGTGCACCATGCGATCGAGGCCGTGGGCCGCCAGGCGAGCGCAGACCTGTGCGTGAAGATCCTGCGGCGCGGCGGCACGGCGACGATCCTCGGCATGATGCCATTGGACTGCAAGGTCGGCCTCGGCGCGATGGACCTGCTCTCCGGCAAGAAGCTGCAGGGCGCGATCATGGGGATGAACCACTTCCCCGTCGACCTGCCGCGTCTCGTGGATTTCTACATGCGCGGCCTGCTCGATCTCGACACGATCATCGCGGAGCGCATTCCGCTCGAGAAGATCAACGAGGGGTTCGAGAAGATGAAGCAGGGCACTTCGGCGCGCAGCGTGGTGGTGTTCGACTGATGACGGAACAGCAAATCGACTTCGACAAGGAAATGGTCGGCACGGTCGAAGTGTCGGACAAGGACGCAATGGACCTCGACACACTGACGGCGTGGTTCGAAGCCAATGTCGAGGGCTTCGAAGGGCCGATCAGCTATTCGAAGTTCAAAGGCGGCCAGTCGAACCCGACCTACCGCATCGACACGCCGAAGCAGTCCTACGTTCTGCGCCGCCAGCCCTTCGGCAAACTGCTGCCTAGCGCGCATGCGGTGGATCGCGAATACAAGGCCATGCATGCGCTCGGCCCGACCGGCTTTCCGGTGCCGAAGACCTATGGCCTGTGCGAGGACCCCGACGTCATCGGCTCCAAGTTCTTCGTCATGGGTCTCGCCGACGGGCGATCCCTGTGGAACGGTGCCCTCCCCGGCATCGACCCGAAGGATCGGCGCGAGATCTACAATACCATGATCGACACAATGGCCGAATTGCACCTGCGCAAGCCGGATGAAATCGGCCTGTCCGACTTCGGCAAGCCGACCGACTATTGCGCGCGCCAGATCAGTCGCTGGTCGAAGCAGTACAAGCTCTCCGAAACGGAGCACATGCCGCAGATGGAACGGCTGATCGAATGGCTGCCGCAGACGATCCCGCCGCAGCACGAGAGCAGCGTGGTCCATGGCGACTACCGGCTCGACAACATGATCTTCGAAAAGGACGCCAACCGCGTGCTCGCGGTGCTGGACTGGGAACTGTCGACGCTGGGCGATCCGATCGCGGATTTCAGCTACCTCATGCTCAACTGGCATAATCCGGCCGACGGGCGCGCGGGGCTGCTCGGCCTCGACTTGGACGAGCTCGGCATCCCGACGCAGCAGGAAGCGGTCGATCGCTATGTCGCCAAGACCGGCTATCCGGTGCCGCCGATGGACTGGTACTTTGCCTACAATCTGTTCCGGCTAGCCGGCATCATGCAGGGCATCAAGAAGCGCGTCATCGACGGTACGGCTTCGTCCGCCCACGCCAAGAACATGTCCGAGCGCGTCGCGCCGCTGGTGGAGCGCGCCTACCAGTTCGCGAAGGCTGCGGGGATGGACTAGCGCGGCTGGGCTGCTAACGAGCGCTCCGACACGCAAACGGAGACCAGCATGAGCGCCGACCTTGAAACCCGCATCAAAGCCGCGTGGGAGGACCGCGCGAATGTGACGCCAAAATCGGGCGACGTGCGCGAGGCGGTCGAGGCTGCGCTCAATATGCTCGACAGCGGCGAGGGGCGCGTCGCCGAACCCGACGGCAAGGGCGGCTGGCAGGTAAACCAGTGGCTCAAGAAGGCCGTGCTGCTCAGCTTCCGCTTGAACGACAACCGCGTGATGGACGGCGGCAGTGCCGGCCACCCCGCCTTCGACAAGGTGCCGAGCAAGTTCGCCGGCTGGGACGATGCACGTTTCCGCGAAGCAGGCTTCCGCGTCGTGCCCGGCGCGATCGCCCGCGAAGGTGCATATATCGCCCCCGGCTGCGTGCTGATGCCCAGCTTCGTCAACATCGGCGCCTATGTCGGCAAGGGCACGATGGTCGACACCTGGGCCAGCATCGGCAGCTGCGCCCAGATCGGCGAGAACTGCCACATCTCCGCCGGCGCCGGCATCGGCGGCGTCCTCGAGCCGATGCAGGCGAACCCGACCATTATCGGCGACAACTGCTTCATCGGCGCGCGCAGCGAGATCGTCGAAGGGGTAATCGTGGGCGAAGGCAGCGTCGTCGCCATGGGCGTCTTCATCACCCAGTCGACCAAGATCGTCTATCGCGACACCGGCGAAGTCATTCGCGGGCATATCCCGCCCTATTCCGTCGTAGTGCCCGGCTCGCTGCCCGGCAAAGATGGCGGACCCGGCCTCGCTTGCGCCGTCATCGTCAAGACGGTCGATGCGCAAACCCGCGAGAAAACTGGCATCAACGACTTGTTGCGCGACTGATCCGCAGGCCTGTAAAAGGGAACATTCGCCGCTGAGGCGCGTATCGCAGCAAATGGTCGAAACGACCGGGAGGTATTCTCACAATGGAAAAGCATGATGGTCACGTCCACGTGGACGAAGTCGAAGCGAGCGGCGGCAGCAAGGAAGGCGTCGTACGCTGGGTTCTTGCCGGAGGGTTGCTGCTTGCGATCCTGCTCTTGTCCGTCACCTGGATCGTCCCTGCACTGACGCAAGACGATATCGAAGACGAGGCCACCGTAAGTGGTGAGATCTCCTCGATCGATAACGATGGCGACGGCACCGACAGCATCGTCGGCACCGGACCTTCCGAAGACCTCGGCGGCGAAACGGAACTTACCGAAGAGGGGCAGGTTGTTAACGAGGACGGGCTCGAAGTTATCGAAAACTAATCTGCCGAGGTGACCTTACGATGAGCAATTCCAACAGCTTCCAGACCGACCAATATGTCGAATGGGATTGGGGCAACGGCAAGGGCAAGGGTCAGATCAAAGAGCGCTTCGAGCGTGAGGTGACCCGCACGCTCCAGGGCAGCGAAGTCACCAAGGATGGCGACGAGGACAACCCGGCCTATCTGATCAAGCAGGAAGACGGCGACGAGGTTCTCAAGCGCGGCTCCGAACTTTCGGCGCAGAACTGATGCCGAAAGCAAAAAGCAAGGCGCAGCAGCAGGCTGCCGGAGCCGCCCTGTCCGCCAAGCGCGGCGAGACCAAGGTGTCGGACCTGCAAGGCGCGTCCAAGGATATGTATGAGAGCATGAGCGAGGATGAGCTCGACGAAATGGCGTCGACCGACCGCTCCGACCTGCCCGACACCGCAGACGACGATTGATGGACGACCACAAGAAGGACGAGGTCTATTCCGACTTCACCGACTGCGTGAACATGCAGCCGAAGGAACTCGAGGAATGGCTCGAAACCGAGGAGTCGAAATCGGTCGGCGACAATGACAGCGGCGAAAGCACCGGCCACCGGTCGGGCCGCCGGATCGTCGAGATCAAGCGGACGAAGAAAGGCGACCTGACGGACAGCCAGTACGAGCATATGCAGAAGGTCGTCGGCTATGTGCACCGTCACACCGCGCAGAAGCCATCCGGCGACATCGAAGAAAGCGACTGGCGCTACAGCCTGATGAACTGGGGCCACGACCCCTGCAAGTGAGCCGACCGGGGAGGTTCAGTCCTCCCCGTTGCGCGGTACCCCGACAGCATATTCGATCGGCGTAGCGTTCCGTTGGCCCGCCGCATAGGCCTCCGCCGCGCGCATAACCCGCATCATGTTGCGCGAGGAAATCTTCTCCAGATCCTCCTGCGAATAGCCGCGCCGCGCCAGTTCGACGAACAGCGCCGGATAGCCGGTCACGTCTTCCATGCCGACCGGGCCGTTGGGCATGCCGTCGTAGTCCCCACCGATGCCGATGTTGTCGATCCCGGCCATTTCACGAATGTGGTCGATATGGTCGGCCATATCGGAAATCGTCGAAACCGGCGCGCGGTTCTCTGCATCCCAGACTGCCAGCTGCGCTTCGACTTCGTCGGGCCGGCCAGGAAGTAGTGCCTCGAGCCGTGCCTGCTCCGCCGCGCGATTGGCGGAATGCTGGCGCAAATCCTCGGTCAGGAACCACGGCAGTGCCACCGCCATCACAATACCGCCATTCTGCGGCAGGCGGGCAAGCACGCTATCCGGCACGTTGCGCAAATGGCCGTTGATCGCCCGTGCACCGGAGTGGCTGAAGATTACCGGTGCGCCGGCCACGTCGAGCGCATCGTGCATCGCTTCTTCGCTGACATGGCTGAGATCGACCAGCATGCCGATGCGATTCATCTCGCGCACGACATCCATGCCGAAAGCGTTCAATCCGCCATGCTGCGGCGCATCGGTCGCGCTGTCGGCCCAGCTCAGCGTGGTGCCGTGGGTCAGCGTCATATAGCGGGCGCCGAGATCGTACATCTGGCGCAGCACGGCGAGGCTCGACCCGATCGAGTGCCCGCCTTCCATCCCGAGGAGCGAGGCCACGCGGCCCGCCGCCATCGCCTGCTCGACGTCGTCGGCAGTCAGCGCAAGTTGCAGCGCATCGGGATAGCGCGCGATCAACCGCTTGGTCACGTCGATCTGCTCGATCGTCGCCTGCACGGCCTCGGGTTCCGGCAGGCCGGCGCTGACATAGACCGACCACCACTGCGCGCCGACCTTGCCCGTGCGCAGGCGCGCAAGGTCGGTGTGCATCGCAGCCCGATCCCCGGTCGCGGTATCGAGCGTGTCGGCGAAATCGAAATCGTTGATGCGGTTATCGAACCTGCCGCGAAGCTGGATCGGCACGTCGTTATGGCCATCCCACACCGGCGCCGCTTCGAGCGCGGCTGCAGCGGTTTGCTCCGCCCGGTCCTGTGCGGCGAGCGGGCTGGTCGTGATGAGCAACGTGGCGGCGAGAGCGAGTGTGCGCATAAATGGAACCCCTTGCGATGTCGTGGGCTGTCCTAGCAAAGACAGACAGCAAGAAAAGGCGCGAATGATGACGATAGAAGCACGGTGGAACGGCGAGACGCTGGCAAGAAGCGACGACACGGTCGTCGTCGAGGGTAATCATTATTTCCCGGCCAAGGATGTGGCGCGCGGCGTTCTGACGACCAGCGACAAGACCACCACCTGCCCGTGGAAAGGCACGGCTCAGTACCATTCGATAAATGCTGGCGGCGCGATCAATCCCGACGCCGCATGGTACTATCCCGAACCGAAGCCCGACGCCGCCCATATCAGAGGCCACATCGCTTTCTGGAACGGCGTAGAAGTGGTCGAGGTTTGACCGACCTCGAAGCAACAATTCTGGAGATGCTCGGTCAACGCGCCGAGGGCGCGACGATATGCCCCAGCGAGGTGGCCCGCCGTCTAGCGCCCGATGCTTGGCGGGCGGAGATGAGCGCGGTGCATTGTGCGACCGATACGTTGGTCATCCGCGGCGAAGTCCTACTCAGTTGGCAGGGCAAGCCGATGCCACGGCGTAAAGGTCCATACCGTATTGGCAGGCCCAGCCGATGATCCGGCTGGGTGTCAGACTATTGCTGGCGATATTCTATGCGGTCGCCGGCTACCTGCACCTCGCTCGGCCGGAACCGTTTCTCACGATCATGCCACTTTGGGTACCCATGGCCGAAGCCGTCGTGTTCTGGACCGGCATCGCCGAACTACTGGGCGCGGCCGTGCTATTGCAGGGCGTATCGATGCCTCTCAGGCGAGCGGGCGCGAGCGGTCTCGCGCTTTATGCAGTGTGCGTGTTTCCGGCGAATATCAATCACTTCGCGCTCGACATGGCGCGCCCCGATGGCGGGTTGGGGCTCGGCTATCACATACCGAGAATGTTCGCGCAGCCGCTCGTCATCTGGCTCACGCTGTGGTCCGGCGGCGTAACGGACTGGCCGTTCCGCCGCCGGTCCTGAGCAGGATCAGCTCATGTGCTTCGAGACGGCGCCCGTCATCTTGAACATGGAGATCTGTTCCTTGCCGATCACCGCGCCGAGCTTGTCGTCGGGGTTGATCATGCGCTTGTCCTTGGAATCTTGCAGGTTGTTCGCCTTGATGTGATCCCACACCTTCGACGTGACCTGGGCGCGGGTCATGGGACCCTTGCCGACCACGTTTTCCAGTTCCGGCGTCAGGTTAACCGGTTTCTGCAATGCGTTGTTCTTGCCAGCCATGATAATTCCTTTCCTTGGCTACGCTTCAATCATCGTCGTCGAGATCCTCGAGGTCCAGTTCTTCGACCTGATGGCCTTCGAACCGGGCAGTGAGGACCGCGGCGGCGGTCACGTGTCCGTCCAGATTGCGGACGAGTTCCTCATGCGTCGCACCCGGCATCAATGTGAGCGGGAGATCGACGGCGAAAAGCTGAAACAGGTAACGGTGCTCTTCGCCAAGCGGCGGGTCGGGCAGGAGCCATTCGGAATTGCCGTGAGCGTTCTTGCCGGTGCGCGGGGGGACCTCGCCTTCGAGCAGCTTTCCCTTCTGGCCGGGCAGCCCCCAAACCGTCCAATGCACCTGGCCCGTATCGATATCTTCGGCGACCAGCACCAGTTCCTGCGTACCCGGCGGCGGCGCGGTCCATTCGAGCGGCGGCGCGACGGCGTCCTCTTCGATCGCGGTGAAAGAGGGATCGAGCTCGCCACCATGGCGGAAAGCGTCGCTCGCCAACGCGAAGCCGGAGCGACCCAGAGCCTTCTCGTCGGCTACCTTCGCCAGGGTAGGTGCATGCGGCACCTCCCCTCCACCGATCGCCTGTTGAATCCAACCCGGTACGCCGCTCGACATGAATGCTCCTATGCCCGGCGCACACTGCGCGCGCCATTCGATGGGAGAGTAAGGCACAGGGACGGGAGGAAAACCATGTGCGGTGGAGGAATTTGCACCGTTTTCCCCCCGTAAAAACCGAATTTCGCTATTTCCGCTACCCTTTCGCTACCTCCTTGATCAGCCCGGATTAATCCCCCATGCCGGAAACACGGGGTCCGTCGATCGGGACCGCAGGAATTTGGAGACAAGACATGTCAATGGGTCGCACCATTCTAAGCGCCACCCTGGCCTTCTCGCTCGCAGCTTGCGGCGGAGGCGGGAGCAGCGGAAGCACCAGCGGTAGCGGCGGCGGAGCGATCGGCGGAGGCAGCACGAATCAGTGCTCCTTGAGCCAACGCCAGGATTGGGTCCTCGCCCAGCTGAACGAGTGGTACCTGTTCCCGAATCTGCTCGACACCTCCGTATCGAAGGCGAATTACGACGGCGTCCAGTCCTACATCAACGCTCTTGTGGCACCCGCCCGCGCGCAGAACCGTGATCGCTTCTTCACTTACATCACCTCGATCGAAGAAGAGAACGATCTCATCCAAAACGGCTCCAACGCAGGTTTTGGGATTCGCCTGAGCTATGACACGCAGGCGCGGCGAGTGTTCGTGGTGGAAGCTTTCGAAAACGCCCCTGCCTTTGCCGAGGGGATCGACCGGGGGACAGAAATTCTCGCGATCGGTGGGCAGACCGTGGCTGGCATCATGGCGGCCAATCCGGGTAATCCCGCAGGCGCGGTTAGCAACGCCCTTGGCCCGAGCGAACCCGGGGTCACCCGCGAATTGCGTATTCGCCAGCCAGACGGCACGGAAAGCACGGTCTCTGTAGCGAAGGAGGAATACAGCCTCGATCCGCTGTCCGATCGCTACGGCTCGCTGATCCTGGACAACGGCGGGACCAAGGTCGGTTACATAAATCTGCGGACCTTCATCGTCGACGACGCCTCGCGCCAGTTGCGCGAGGCTTTCTCCCAATTCCGGTCGCAGGGTATCGAGCAGGTCATTCTCGATTTTCGCTACAACGGTGGCGGGCTCGTATCGGTAGCAGAACTGCTCGGCGACCTGCTGGCGGCGGACAAGGTCGGACAGGAATTTTCGACGACTATCTTCAGGCCTTCCAAGAGCGAGAACAACGAAACCTACAATTTCAGTTCTCAACCCCAGGCGATTTCCGCAATGAAGATCGCAGTGATCGGTACGAACGCCACGGCATCGGCTAGCGAACTTCTGCCGAATGCGTTCATTCCCTATCTCGGCCAGAATATCGCCCTCGTCGGCAGCGACACCTTCGGCAAGCCCGTCGGCCAGATCGCCCGTGATCGTTCTGCCTGCGACGACCGCCTGCGCGTGGTCGCCTTCCGCTCGGTCAACCGCGACGACAACGGGGGCTATTACGATGGCCTCGCCTCCGTCATGCCGCGCACCTGCGCGGCGGCAGACGATTTCCTCGTTCCGCTCGGCGATCCGCGCGAGGCGTCGATTTCCGCGGCGCTGGACTTCCTCGCCGGGCGCAGTTGCACTGCGATCGGCGCGGCCAGCAAGGACGGCACCGTGCAGGCCCGCCTGCCGGAGCGCGAACTGATGATGCCGAGCGAGCCGAGCGCTGCGCAGCTGCGTATCCCGGGGCTCTTCTGATCCGGAGCGTGCATGGCTGAGAAGCAATACACCAGCTTCGCCGATTTCTGGCCGTTCTACCTGCGCGAGCATTCGCGCCCCGGCACGCGCGCCCTGCACTATATCGGCACGTCGCTAGTCGTGGCGCTGGCCATCGTAGCTTTGGTGACCGCGAACTGGTGGCTGCTCGCAGCCATGCCGGTCGCAGGCTACTTCTTCGCATGGATCGCGCATTTCGCGCATGAGAAGAACCGGCCTGCGACCTTTACCTACCCGCTCTGGAGCCTTGGAGCCGATTTTCGCATGTGGTGGCTGTGGCTGACGGGACGTCTCGGACCCGAGCTCGAGCGTGCAGGCGTCGAGCGCTAGGCAAGCGCCGCAGCGACCGTAGCGAGACCGAGCCCGACCGAGAGCGGCACCCTGAGCGACAACCACCAGGCGGGCGCCAGCGGGCGCAGCTTCGCATCGACGGCGAGGCTCATGAGAATGCCGCTCCCCAGCATGATGAGCGACGGCTCGGGCCAGGTCTGGCCGAACACCCATGGCAGATAGGCGACGAGCGCTATCAGGCTTGGAACGACCGCCGCCACCCAGACCCAGCCGAGCGAGCGCCGGTTCTCCGCCGCCGGGGCCATGGCCGCAATGCCCCACCACATACCGCCGAGGAAACTGAAGATCAGCGCGGCATAGCCGAAGGCGATCGCCTGGGCGGCGTAGCGCCACTCTTCCGGCCCGAAATACAAAGCGAGCACGCAGGCGAGCTGCGGCAAGAGGCCGGCAAGGCCGAGCAGGCGGGGAAGCGATGGTACGGTGCGCATCATTCAAAGTGTCTCCGCCCGGCCAACGCGCTCACGGCACTGCAGGTCCGGAGAAAGGCTGCCGATCGGTCCATGCACAACCTTCGCGCATTTCGTCGCCGACCAACAGGGTGGCGGTGTAGGGGTAGCTGCGGTCGCTCATGCCGTCGGAACAGGTGCCGGGCGTGATGGTGAGGTCGAAAGTCGCGCCATCCAGTGTGCCGCTGTAGCCCGCGCCATTGAGCCCGGAAAAGCGTTCGACCGCAAAGCGCGTTCCGTCCGGATTTTCTGGCGTCGCATAGGATGCGGTACCGCCTTCGATCGAACCGTTCCAGAAAGGCTCCGTACCGGTGAAGCGCACGATGTCATCGGCGGCGATAGCGTCGAAGGCTTCGCTGCGCGCAGTCTCTTCCCCTGCCTGACAGCCGGTTAGGAGTGCGGCGATCGTGCAGGCGACCAATGCAGTTCTCATACGGAAACCCTTGCGTGCTGGCGAATAAAGTCTGCCGTCTCGTCGAGCGCCTGCCGTCCCTCAGGCACCGGAAACAACATCCAGACATGAAACATCCCCGGATACTCGCAATAGACATGCGAGCGAGAGCCGAGCGCCGTGAGCTTGTCGTTGAGACGGCGACCATCGACCAGCAGGATGTCGCTCGTACCCGAAAAGATCGCCATTGGAGGAAGTCCTTTTAGCGGTCCGAACAAGGGGCTGACCTTGGGGTCGTCCGGCGCAAGTTCACCCCTATACATCGCGCCGCATGCCTCAAGGCCCGCGACCGCCAACATCCTGTCGCGCGACTCGATATCGCGCTGCCCCGGCGCGTTCGCTGTCACATCCAGCCAAGGCGAGAAAAGGACGAGCGAGCCGGGCAATTCGCCGCCGTCCTCCCGGATCATCTGCGCCAGCGCCAGAGCCATGCCGCCACCTGCGCTGTCGCCCATCACGGTCAGCGCTGCCGCGCCGTGTTTCGCGGCGACATCGTCGTAGAGCGCTCGCATGGCATCCAGCACTTCGGTTGCCTTGTGTTCGGGCGCGAACGGATAGAGCGGGACCGTGGCCGACGCGCCGAGATCGCGGCAGAGCTGCGCAATGCTGTCCCAGTGCACAGCGGCAATATCCATCACATAGCCGCCGCCATGCAGGTAGAGCAGGTGTGGGCCGCCAGCAGGATCGCCGTCCAGCGGCGTCATCGTAATGACCTTGTATCCTGGGCTGTCGTCCTCGACTATATCGAATTGCTTGCGAAGCGCAGCGCGCGGCATGACCGTCGGCTTGCGCCGTAAGGCCGCGATGCGGTCCTTGAGCTTGTCCGGTTCGGAAAAGAACCGCTTGATGCCGAGGAGCGGCAAGGCAAGATTGACGAGGCGTGCTCGCAGGCTGGGCATGGTATCGCTTTTCCCAATCTACCGACGTGGTAGGCGCGAAGACTAGCGAGGGATTACGTGCCGTCCAGCGGCAGGGTCTGCGCGTCAGCGGCCGAAGATGCGCGAAAGCAGCCCGCGCTTGGGCTCTTCCTCTTCCTCTTGGCCGGTTTCGAGGACGCGGCGGCGCAGGTCCGAGCCGGTCGGCTCCCTTTCTTCCTCGACGGATCGAACCTGAATGAAGTCGGCGGCGAGGATCGGGGCGCATTCGCTCGCCTCGGTCTTGCGCCGCGGCTCGACCGTCCGCGCACCTATGCCGTGGACCATCACGATTTCAGGCCGCATCTCCACCGTTCCGGCGAGCACCGGAATACCGCCTGGCAGGCCGTGGATGGTGCATTCGCTGGCAACCGCCTGCTGGAACAGAAGCGCGCGCCACCAGCAGCCGAGCACATATTCGACATAGCGCAATGGCGCATCTTCGGGCGCACCATCGCGGAAGAAGTGGCGCTGCTTGTGATGCAGCAGTGCCGTGTTGAGCTCGTCCAGTCCGTCGATGTCGAGATAGACTTCGATGTCCTCGTCATATCCGGCCCAGGCGGGGCCGTCTTCCGCCTGCATCTGGGCAAACAGGTCCGCCTCGCGCGCCGTGCTGAAGCCGAAGGCCCCGTCCGTGTAGAGGCCGAGCATCATGAACGGGTGATGGAGCTGCCCCTTCTCGAACGCCCGGTCAGCCTCGTTTGCCACCGCCAGCGTGACGCCGGTGATCGTATCGCCCTCGTGGTCCTGAATGGCGTCGACCAGTTCCGGCCATCCGGCGATGGTAACGACTTCGGGCGTCGTACGCAGGCACATGCGCCCGAATTCGCTTTCGAGCTGCTCGATCGCCGGTTGGAGGATGGCGTGGATGTCGTCGAGACTGCCCGCCTCGAACAGGCGCCGCAGGTCGCTCTCCCAGGCGTTCTCGCCCTTGGCGGTCGCAAATGTCAGTTGCAGGTCATGCATCACTCGTCTCTCGCTTCCGGCTGTCCGGAGGTTTCGCGCAGTGCATACGCGCAAATTGTCACCACGCTGTTAACCTAGCCGCTGAACCATTGCAGGCCGGTTCAAGGCATCGGTTAAAGCGGTGTGAATGCCGAGGGTGGGCGATGCTCGTAAAGAGGGCCGCGGAACCGGGGGCACGGTCTGCTCATTCCTTAAGCAGAACCATGACAAGCGGTCCCAACATCAATCTTGCCCGCACAGGCTTCGCCGTTGCCCTCTTCGGCGTGGTGCTCGGCGGCATGCTGACCGGTGAAGCCATCGGCGAAACGCCGATGTTGCAAAATCGTGGTCACGAGTTCACCATTCCGCAAACGCCTGCGCCCGAGGTTTCGAGAACGGCGAGCCGGAACACCCCTGATCACTATCCCCTTGTCACTCCCGAGGGAACGATCCCGGTGGCGGAGCTCGCCTTTCATGGAAGGCTGCGGGATCAGCGCCTGGAGTGGCTCGATCAAGGCGACACGACCCGGCTCGATGCCGACTACGACAACTTCTTCGACGAGGCCGAAGTCGATGCGCTGGCATCAGGTCCTGCAGTAACGCGTGAGCCGCTCGAGCAGGGCAAGCCTCGCGACCCCTCGCCGATACGACGTTCGACGGCCGCTGGTGCCGTCATCGTCGAGCCACTCGCCGGCACGCTCGAGGTGGAGCCGATCGCAGATACTCCCGAACAAATGTCCATCGATAATCCGGAAAACAAAAAGGGCGACCTTTAAGGCCGCCCTTTTCCATTCGAATTATCGAGCGCTTACTGCGGCATAAGCACGGTATCGATGACGTGGATCACGCCATTCGATGCAGCAACATCGGTTGCCGTCACGGTCGACGTGCCACCGGTTGCATCAGTCAGAACGACGTTGCCGTCGACGACAGTGGCAGTCAGCGTACCGCCATTCACGGTGTTGATCGTATAGCCGTCTTCACCTGCATCGTTGATCGCCTGCGTCAGCGTAGCCGCATCAACATTGCCTTCCACCACGTGGTAGGTGAGGATGTTGCCGAGCGTCTCAGTATCGTTCGTGGTTAGTTCGGTCAGGGTCGCCTCGGGGATCTTGCCGAAAGCGTCGTTGGTCGGCGCAAACACAGTGTAGGGTCCGTCGCCCGAGAGCGTATCGCCGAGTTCGGCAGCCGTCACGGCGCTGACCAGCGTCGAGAACTGTTCGTCGCCCTGCGCGACTTCTACGATGGTGCCGGTCTCGGCGGTGTCATTCGCCATCTGGTCGGCAACGGCGGTGTCGTCGGTCGTCGGCGTTTCTTCGACCGGTTCTGCACAGGCGGCGATTGCCAGCGAGGCAGCCGAGGCGAGCGCGATTGTAAGCTTGTTCATATCTAACCCCTTTTTGAAGAGAGTGAGCGTGTCGGCGACAGGCTCTTCCAGCCGCCGCTTCAAGATACGAACGACAAACCCAGCTGGATGTTTCCGATTTGGGCGAAATTGTGTCCAATCGGCGCGAAGCTGCGACGAAACGAGGCATAACCAAGGTCGAGACGGTCACGAGCTGATCTCAATGAGCCCCCTCACGCCTCTGGCACTTCGGATGGATTCGCTCGTTCATGATTGACCTGCTCTCAACACGAGGAAAAGCCTATGCCTGACCGCACCATTTCCGATATCGCCGCCAAGCTGAAGTCGATCGACATCGCCATGCTCGTCACCAAAACCGGTGCCGAAGGCGCAATCGCCGCTCGACCGATGTCGAACAATAAGGACGTCAGCGCCGAGGACGGAACCACCTACCATTTCGCCACCGATGATGGCCGGATCGACGACGACCTCAAGCGTTCGGAGCAGTGCGGTGCGACCTATTCCAGCGGCGAATTCTATTGTGCCGTCCAGGGGACCGGCAAACTCCATCGCGACCGTGCAACGCTGGAAAAGCATTGGGTCAAGGATCTCGAGAAATGGTTCGAGAATGGTCTCGACACCGACGGTCTGGTGCTGATCGAAGTATCGCCCGACCGGATCGCGTGGTGGGAAGGCCGCGACCAGGGCGAACTAACGCCCTGAGCATTCGCGCGGAACCTCGGTCGACCCGTGCTCACATGACCTTGTCGGGGCGCGGGTCGTGGCCGTGGCGGCCTTCCTTACCGAAGTGCCGCTCGAGCCGCTGGGCGAGCGTATTTGCCGCCATTCGCGCAGCATCGTCTACCTTGCTGGCCTTTGCGGTCACGCCGACCGGCTTGCCGCCGCGCGGGCGCGCCTCGATCGTGCAGGCCTTGTCGTCGGCACCATGTTTGGCACCGTTCTCATCGCGCACGTGAATTTCGATCCGCGTTAGCCTTTCGTCGAACCTCGCCAGCTTCTCGCGAACGCTCGCCTCGATCCGCTCGGCGACGTTTTCGGTTCCCATCACACTACTGTCGGAATTAAACTGGACCTGCATCGGGATCACTCCTCTCGATTGTTTCTCTCATATTCAGAGATGGGTCGGGGCCACCGGGTTTCCAGAGCAAATTTCATTTTTTCGCGGGCCATGGACCGCCAGGAAACGCAGAGGCTCCGGAACGCCACCCGCCGCCAATCATTGATTTTCTACAAGCAATTCAACACTCGCAGACCGGTGGACGCCGGTCGGGAAGATCTGCCCCATGACCATACGCCTCGCCCCCCTCACCGCAGCAATCGCCGCGAGCGCCCTTTTTGCAGCGCCGCTCGCAGCCCAGGATTTCGATCTCGATGGCGACGACGACGGTGACGACATCGGCACCGAAGAGGTAATCGCAGGGGCCGTCATCATCGGCGGGCTCGCCGCGATCCTTGGCGGGGACGACGACGATGATCGGTACCGCGACCGTCGCTATGGCGACGATTATTACTACGACCGCGGCTACGAAGGCCGCTATTACGATGGCGAGTACCGCATGCAGTACAGCCGCGAGTTGATCGAACGCTGCGTCTATGTCGCCGAGAACGAAGCCCGCCGCTGGGGACCGGCCAATGTGACCCAGATCGAAGATGTCGATCGGGACGGCCGCCTGCTCAAGGTCGAAGGCGACATCCGCATCGTCGGCCATTACGAGCGCGAGGGCTGGAACGACTACGATTACGACAATGGTGACAGCGGCGAGTTCGAATGCCTGATCGATCGCCGCGGACGCGTGGTCGATATCGATTTCGACGGACTATGAGGCGAGGCGGCACCCAAGGCCGCGTCCCCCTCAACCGAAGCCGAGCAGGAAGGCGAGGAATAGCACGCCGAACACGGCATCGCCCGCCAATATCCAGCCGAGCGCTTTCGGCGTTCCCGGCTCCCTTACCGCCGGGGCCATCAGCGCGACGACGCCAGCCTTGCCCAGCACGCCCGCCCACAGCATCGGCCCGAAGCGCACCGGATCGAGCGCGACGATGGCATAGACCACGCCGAACGCCACCACGAGCAGGCCGATCACCCTGCCCTCGCGCGGTGCGCCGGGTTGTAGCAAGCTGCCCGCGCCGATCACGGCGTTGTAAGCCGCGGCTGCCCAGAAAACGATTGGCCAGAACTCCATCGCGCCTCTCCTTGGCTACCTTCGATCCTACCGCCCCAAAGCCGCGTCTGCCAGGATCGTGTCCATATATTCCCGCACCTCCACGATCTTGCCGTCCGCTAGCCTGAACACGAAAGCATAGTCGTTGTCGTAGCGCAGACCCTCCACCGTTTCCGCATCGCCCTTGGCCAGCACCACGACGTGATCGCCATCGGCAAGGATCAGTTCGGGGATATTGAGATAGGGTCCGGCGAAGCGCGCGAACAGCGGCCCGACGAGGTCGCGTTCCACCGCAGGCAGGCCCTTGGCATGTTTCGACCAGGCGGAAGAGCCCATGACCCGCCATTCGATATCCTCTGCAAACAGCGGCAGGAAATGCGACGGATCGCCGTGGCGCAGGCCCTCGAAGGCTTGCTCGATCAGTGCTCGGTTGGTTTCGGTTTGATTAGCCATTTCCACTCTCCCTGTTGCCCTCGGCGATGCGACGGTGTTCGTCGACCGAGCGCTTCATTTCCGCCGCCTGTAGATGGAGCGCCTGGTTCGACAGACGGATTTCGCGGCTCTGCTGGAAGAAGCCGAGCACCAGCCACAGGAAGGCCAGCGGGCTCGACACCCCGCCGAGGAAATCGCCCAGCTCGTTGAGGCGCAGGTCCGCCGGGTTCTGCCCCTGCACCGTCAGATAGATCACCAGCCCCGCCAGATAGAGCGCGGTCAGGACGAGTCCGACCACCGGCAGGCGCCTTCGCTCGCGCTTGTCGCCCAGTATGGCGGCGGGTTCGGTATCGGCCATGGCGCTCCCCTTCTCGCAGCGGCGGATCTTGCCGGGAGAGTGGCGGGAGTTTGCGTGCTTGTCGATAGGTGCACGGCGACGAAGGGGGGCGTCCTCCCCTCGCCCCGCCCAGCTACCGCCTGCGCGCATATGCGCCGAGCAGGTGGAACGCGATCCCGGACCACCCGTCGCTAAGGCATCATGGCAAGGCGCACACTGCTGCCTCGCACTCACAAGGAACCCGACCATGTCAGCCCCCAAGAACCTCACCGATTGCTACACCCACGAACTGCAGGACAACTGGTCCGCGAACGAGCAGATGGAGACAGTCGTCCGCAAGATGGCCGACGCCACGGACGACAGCTCGCTGGCCGACAAGCTCAGGGAATCCGCCGACGGCATTGCCGACAGCACCGCGACCGTGAAGCAGCTCCTCTCCGACTGCGGCGTCTCCGAGAAGGAGCATTGCAAGGGCATGGAAGGCCTCGTCAAGGAAGCCACCAAGCACGTGCTCGAAGCCGATTTCGACGATGGCGACGTGCGCGACGTGGTGCTGATCTCGCAATACCAGCGCATGAGCCACTACGGCATCTGCGGCTTCGGCACGGCCAAGGCCTATGCCGAGGCGCTGGGCAAGAGCGACCATGTGGCCAAGCTCGATGAGCTGACCGCCAATTGCTACGAGGCGGACGAGAAGATGACCGACCTCGCCGAACGCTGCGCCAACCTCCGCGCGAAGGAGACCGAAGCCGCCTGATCCGGCCGCGACGGACGATCGATGCCCCGCCCGCCACACGGCGCGGCGGGGCTTTTCGTGTCCTGCCGCCATTTACCGGCATCGCGCCACTCGGCTAGGGGATCGGCCATGCTTGCGCCCACGCCCCCCACCCCCATGATCCTGGTCGATGCCGATGCCTGCCCGGTAAAGGAGGAGATCTACCGCGTGGCGGAGCGTCACAAGGCGCATGTCCGCGTGGTCAGCAACAGCCCCTTCCGCGTGCCGGTGAGCGAGCGGGTGAAGCGGGTGGTGGTCTCCGACGGCTTCGACGCTGCGGACGACTGGATCGCGCAAGAGGCGTCCCCAAGCACCGTAGTCATCACCGCCGACATCCTGCTGGCCGAACGCTGTCTGAAAGCAGGCGCGAGCGTGCTGCGCCACGACGGCAAGCCCTTCGACGCCGCCAGCATCGGCAGCGCCATCGCCACCCGCGCGATCATGGAAGACCTGCGCGCCGGAATGGACGGCCTTCTCGGCGCGGCCGGAGGCGGCCCGCCCCCGTTCGGCAAGGCGGACCGGTCCAACTTCCTGCAGGCGCTGGACCGGGTGCTGGTGAAGCTCGCCAGGGCCTGAGCGGCGTGTAGGACGATTGCAGGACTTGCCGCCTGCCAGTCCCATTACATGGACCGCATGGACCACAGTCCAGGGGCAAAAAAGTTCGGGGAGGTGTGGAAGCCTTTCGAAGCGGTTTCGGCGAGGGAATAGGCATGCACATCGCCCGACCAAGGCAGCTAGTGTCTAGGTAGGAAAGCGAAAAGCAGTTCACTGCTGAACAATTTTCGCTAATCAACAACGTGGGGAGACACACGTCTTGTTGGAATCACTTTTCGCTCCGCTTCTGGACAGCACGCCTATTCTTGTCCTGATCGTAGTAGTCGCGTTGGTATTCCTTGCCACCGAATGGGTGAAGGCTGGCAAGAAGGAAAAAAGGCGAAAATGTAAAGGCGGGCGGCGCTCCAACTGGAAACCGCCGCGACAGAACCTCCACGATCTCACCAATGCGACCGAGCAATTGCAGGTCGTCATGCAGGCGAAATTCCACTCACGCCCGTTGCTCAACAGCCCCGAGACCAAGGTGTTCAAGGCGCTGGACGAAGCGGTGATTGCGCGCAATTCCAAGTGGCAGGTCATGGCGCAAGTCTCGCTCGGCGAGTTTCTCGGCAGCCCCAACAAGCGCGCTTACTCCTGCGTCAATTCGAAGCGCGTCGATTTCGCCCTGATGGACGAGAACAGCCGCGTGATCCACGCGCTCGAATATCAGGGATCAGGCCACCACCAGGGCAGCGCTGCCGCGCGCGATGCGGTGAAGAAGGAAGCGCTGCGCAAGGCGGGCATCGGCTACCACGAGATCGTCGCCGGCCACACCACGCCGAGCGAACTCAGGGCGCTGGTGGAGAAGCTGGTTCCGGCGGGTTGAGATATTGTCACTGGAATGCATCGGGCATTCCTCAGACATTATTGGATAGGCTCATTTAGCTAGCACGGGTGCGAGTTTTCCCCAAAGAAGCCCGCGGCTTCTTTCATAGTTCGACGCTCGTGATAAGATGGACCCATGCTTTCATTCGCAGCCGAATTCCCTCTCAAGTCAGGCACGCCTTCCGACATCATTCGCTCGATTGGTGTCTGGTTGATCAACTCGCCTCACCGCGTTTTAGATGAGGCCGATATTCGGGCGCTGGAGAATGGTGAGAAAGACCAGATTAAGGCTGGTGACCAGAACGTCGAACTCATCCGTCTAGGCGATGATGAAGAGTCTGGCATCGGTGTGAAACACACATCTGTCGATGGAAAGATCATCTATTCCACGACGATTGTCGGTCGAAAAAGGTCGGGGGAAACATGGGTTAGCGTGCGCACAGATAGGGCAAGCCTTGATCCCCAGATTTCGCTTAGGGAAGCGCGCAAACCACAGATAATCAAACTGATGCTGAGCCAGCTAGGTGGTGGTTTAGACGGGGAACTTTGGGTCCAGGATCTCCCTCATAGCTTGTCTGAGGGCGATCAGGGCATGGCTGTTAGGCTACTGAACGGCGACTCCGATAACCATCTTCCAGTCGTATATATTAGCAGGACATTCCGCGAAGAACTGTCCTGTGACCCCAAGGCATTGGCACGGCATCTTGGTGGTTTGGCCCATGTAGTCGTCGAACCGAACAGGTCGTTTTCTCGAGCGATTCAACCCTATACGAATTCACGCAACGCATATGGTGGGGCCATCGGTATTTATCTTCCCACTGGCCAACGGTCGCTAATCATCCCGGTCGATGAAGATGAGTGGGCTTTACGCAAAGCGGCAAGTGAGACTGTTCGAGAAGCGTTGCTCACCAGACTTTCATTACCAGGATTCTCTTGGCCAGATATCGAAGCAGATAAAAGTCGCCGAAACATTGAAGCGCTTAAAAGTGCTGGTTCGACAGACTTGGATGCCTTTGTCCGAGAATTTGACACGGAAAATCAAGCACTTCGAGAGCAGAACACCGCCTTAGAGAATGAAGTCCGTCAGCTCAAGATCGATCTTCAAAACATGAACGCAGTGGCTGCTGGACAGTCTGGCAATACTAAGCAGGTATCGATTCAGGATTATTTTCCCGGAGAAAGTGAGCATTTCTTGAAAGAGGCCGTAGAGCAGGCCCTTTCTGGCGTACTCGAGGGAAGCAGGAGAGAGTTCGTATTACAAGAATTTGCAGAGCGATTTAATTCGTCTCAAGAATTGATTGAGCGCAAAGAAAGGCTCAAGTCAGTCCTGTCCGGCAACGATGGACTTGATGCCAAAACTCGAAAGGCACTGAACGATCTCGGCTTCTCGATTTCGTCGGATGGCAAGCATCACAAGCTAGTGTATTTTGGTGACGAAAGACTCACATTCACCATGGCAAAGACCGCTAGTGACTGGCGAGCGGGGAAAAACATGGCCAGCGATATCTCTCGGAAAATATTTTAGCCAATCGTAGGTCTTGTCGTCGTCCCAGTGCGCCTCCGCATCAACCCTCCGGCAAATACAACTTCTCGCCCTTCTCGCGATATACCTCGCTCATCTCCTCCATACCCTTTTCCGCTTCCGCGGCCTCTTGCGGAGAGGTCTCGCGCTTGATGTTCTCGCTCGCGAGGTAGCTGTCCGAGTTCTGCTTCGCGGCGAAGTCCCGCACTTCCTGCGTGATCTTCATCGAGCAGAATTTCGGGCCGCACATGGAGCAAAAGTGCGCGGACTTGGCGCCCTCCGCAGGCAACGTCTGGTCGTGGTATTGCTCGGCCGTGTCGGGGTCGAGGCTGAGGTTGAACTGGTCGCGCCAGCGGAATTCGAAGCGGGCTTTCGACAGTGCGTCATCGCGGACCTTGGCGGCCGGGTGGCCCTTGGCGAGGTCGGCGGCGTGGGCGGCGAGCTTATAGGTCACCACGCCCACTTTCACATCGTCGCGGTCGGGCAGGCCGAGGTGTTCCTTGGGTGTGACGTAGCAGAGCATGGCGGTGCCGTACCAGCCGATCTGCGCCGCGCCGATGCCGCTGGTGATGTGGTCGTACCCCGGCGCGATATCGGTGACGAGCGGGCCGAGCGTGTAGAAGGGCGCTTCGCCGCAGGCCTCCAGCTGCTTGTCCATGTTCTCCTTGATCTTGTGCATCGGCACGTGGCCGGGGCCTTCGATCATCACCTGCACGTCCTGTTCCCAGGCGCGCTTGGTGAGCTCGCCCAGCGTGTAGAGCTCGGCGAATTGGGCTTCGTCGTTGGCGTCGGCGATGGAGCCGGGGCGCAGGCCGTCGCCCAGCGAATAGGCGATGTCATAGGCCTTCATGATCTCGGTGATCTCGTCGAAGCGCTCGTAGAGGAAGCTCTCCTTGTGATGCGCGAGGCACCATTTCGCCATGATCGAGCCGCCGCGCGACACGATGCCGGTGACGCGCTTGGCGGTCATCGGGACATAGGGCAGGCGCACGCCGGCGTGGATGGTGAAATAGTCGACGCCCTGTTCGGCCTGTTCGATCAGCGTGTCGCGGAAGATTTCCCAGGTGAGGTCCTCGGCAATGCCGCCGACCTTTTCCAGCGCCTGGTAGATCGGCACGGTGCCGATGGGGACGGGCGAGTTGCGGATGATCCATTCGCGCGTGTCGTGGATGTTGCGCCCCGTGGAAAGGTCCATCACCGTGTCCGCGCCCCAGCGGATCGACCAGACCATCTTGTCGACTTCGCTCGCCACGTCCGATGCCACGGCGGAATTGCCGATATTGGCGTTGATCTTGACGAGGAAGTTGCGCCCGATCGCCATGGGCTCGGTCTCGGGGTGGTTGATATTGGAGGGAATGATCGCGCGGCCCCGCGCCACCTCGTCGCGGACGAATTCGGGAGTGACGTAGTCGGGCAGCTCGGCGCCCCAGGGCTGGCCATCGTTGCGGGCAGTGAGGCGGGCGGCTTCCTCGCGCAACATTTCGCGGCCCAGGTTCTCGCGCTCCGCCACATATTCCATCTCGGGCGTGATGATGCCGCGGCGGGCGTAGTGCATCTGGCTGACGTTCATGCCGGGCTTCGCGCGCAGGACGCGTTTGGCGACATTGGGGAAGCCGGGGACGCCGCCCGACCGGTCGGGGCCGAGCTGGCCGTTGTCTTCGGGCTTCACTTCGCGCGCGTCGTATTCCTCGACATCGCCCCGGGCGAGGATCCACTCGCGGCGCTTCTGTTCGAGGCCCTTGCGGATGTCGATCGTCGCATCGGGATCGGTATAGGGGCCGCTGGTGTCGTAGACCCGCACGCTGGGTTCCCCGCCCTCGAGATCGATCTCGCGCATGGCGACCTGCACGCCGCTGCCGCTCTTGGCGCCGACATGGACCTTGCGGCTGCCGCGAATGGGTCCGGTGGTCACACCGATATCGAATTTGCTGTTGATGTCGGCCATGCGTGCTCTCTCCATGAGGCGGAGGAAGAGCGGTTTGCTGGCGCCGCTCCACTCCCTCCGCCGATGCTAATCGGTTCAGGTTCGACGGGTCGGGCGGTGCTACGCGCCCCTCTCAGCCAAGCGGCTCCCCGGGGATGACGCTGGTCATAGGGCAAGCCGGCGATGGTGGAAAGGGGCTCGCGCGAAGTCGCCGCTCAGCCGCGAGACAGACTAGGCCAGTTGCGGCACGCGCCATAGGCTAGGCTAGCCGCGACGAGAAACAGGACGCAAGCCCAGTAAAATGCGTCCTCCAAGCTCGCCGTGTAAAATGGCAGAAGGGCGAGAACAGAGTTCGCAAGGACGTGGAGGACGAACAGGAAAACCACGCCTGACCATGCGCGATTGTCGGCGAAGACGACGTAGTATCGGCACAAGGTGAAATGCCACAACAAGCGGGCCACGCCGATGGCGATGAAGATCACTATCAGCATTCCCGGCTCGATTGACTGGCCCGCGACCGCAAGTCCTGTCGAGACCCTGCCGAATTGCAGAATATTCTCTGCCAGGGCGATAAAGATCGCGACCACAAGCGCGCTCGACACGAGGCTGTAGCGCTGGCGCATCCGACGCATACCGAGAAAGCGCAACCCGTCTTCCGCCGAGACAGCAAATAGCTTCGAAAGCACAATGCCGACTATCGCCATGGTGTCACTACGGTTGAACAGTGGCGGGAACACCTTACCGGTTATTGCTAAGGTCAAGGTTACGCCCAAGGCCGATCAGCAGCGCCCAGGCAAACCCTTCAAGATATTGTCGCCAGTCGCCCATCGATCGCTGGATAATACCGTGACACGGAAATTCGACCCTTGATGTAATCGCCACCTTCAGTGGCGGTGAGACGCATGATCTGTATTCCCTGCCCAGATTGATCCAATAGGCAAGTGATTACGGGCAGTTCTTGTCTGGTCGAGCGAATTTGCAAAGCCCACGAAGTTTTCCGCTAAACGGGGACTTTACGCCACTGTCCGGAACGGGTCTGACAGTCTATTTGGTGAAACCGTCTCGGGTCAGAAGAATTGGATGCCCCGTGAGGATTCGAACCTCAATTGACGGAGTCAGAGTCCGTAGTCTTACCATTAGACGACGGGGCATCGGCGCTCACCGGGCCGCGCAGAATCGGGTGGTGCGCGCGGGAGAGGTGGGCCATCTAGTTTCGCCGCCTGCCGAGGTCAACCCCGCTCCGGCGGCCCCTCTTGCCCCCTTTGCGCTTCACGGCTAGCATCGACCTCAAGTCCCCGCGCCCGACGGTCGGTGTGGGAAGAAAAAAGAAGAAAGCTCCTTATCATGGCGGACAGTCCTCCGCCGGACATTACAAGGGGGCCTGGACGCAAACGGGGCGACAAGTCCGGCAAGGTAGCCGATTTCCGCTACAAGCGCCCCGCCCGGCCCGACCAGACGAGAGGCGAAGCTCGCCCCCGTGCACCGCGCAAAGGCACAGCCGGACGCGGGCCGACCGCAAATGCCGGACCGAACACGCACCACCGCCAGGCCTACGCCGCGCTCGACCTTGGTACCAACAACTGCCGCCTGCTGATCGCGCGGCCGAGCGGGGCGGATTTCACGGTCATCGATGCATTCAGCCGGGTCGTCCGGCTGGGCGAAGGGCTGGCTGCAAGCGGAAGGCTGTCGGACGAGGCGATGGACCGCACGCTCGCCGCGCTGCAAGTCTGCGCGGAAAAGCTGCGCCGGCGCAATGTCCGCCTCGCCCGTTCGGTCGCGACCGAAGCCTGCCGCCGCGCCGCGAATGGCCCCAAGTTCATCGAACGGGTGAAAGCGGAAACCGGCATCGTCCTCGACATCATTTCCGCGCAGGAAGAGGCGCGACTGGCGGTGCTCGGCTGCCATGTCCTGCTCGAAGACGGGAACGGTCCCGCGATCATCTTCGACATCGGCGGCGGTTCGACCGAGCTGGTTCTCGTCGAACCCGGCGGCCCGGTCCCGCGCATCCTCGACTGGTTGAGCGTGCCGTGGGGCGTCGTTTCGCTGACCGATACGGTCGGCCCGTCCGACGGCAGCGAGGAAGGCCGGCTGGAGCGCTATCGCGAAATGCGCCGGACGGTTGCTCGCAGCTTCCGCAGTTTTGCCGAGCGGATCGGCGAGCATACGCGCTCGAGCGAGGGTATCCGTCTGCTCGGCACGAGTGGTACGGTCACCACGCTCGCGAGCCTGCATCTCGAACTGCCACAATACGATCGCCGCGCCGTCGACGGGCTGATCCTGCCCTCGCAGGCGATGCGCGACATTTCCGCGCGCCTCTCGCGCATGAGCGAGGCCGACCGCCGCCAGCTGCCCTGCATCGGCGACGATCGCGCCAATCTCGTGATCGCCGGCTGCGCGATCCTGGAATCGATCCTCGACATCTGGCCCTCGGTCCAGCTCGGCGTGGCCGATCGCGGCATTCGCGAAGGCATCCTGCGCAGCCTGATCGCCGCCGACGCCGACGGCGAACGCAGCCGCGCCGCCATGCAGAAGATGCGGGAGCAGGATGTATGATGGGGAGTAGTATCTCGGGTTGCGGAGTCTTTGTTGTGTACGGGAAGCGCATGCGCGCATTCCTTGCGGCACCAGCCCACGCCCCCACCCGGCCACCCAAACAGAATAGTGCCGTGGGTGGCCGGGTGGGGGCGTGGGCTGGTGCCGCGAGCTATCGACGGATGTCGATAGCTCGCCCAGAAATGAATCCGGGCGTGGGACGGAGCAGCCTCAAGCTATCGACGGATGTCGATAGCGCACCCGACAGGAAACCCTCATAATGGCCCGCTCCGGCAAGGATCGCGAGACGCGGGTTCGCACCGCGAAGAAACGCACGGCGAGCTCGACCCGCTGGCTGCAACGCCAGCTCAACGATCCTTACGTCAAGCAGGCGAAGGCGGAAGGATATCGCAGCCGCGCAGCCTACAAGCTGATCGAGCTGGATGAGAAATACGGGTTGCTGAATGGCGTAACCCGCGTCGTCGATCTCGGTATCGCGCCCGGCGGCTGGAGCCAGGTGGTGCGCAAGCGCAAGCCAAAGGCATTGGTCGTGGGCATCGACCTGCTCGAAGTAGAGCCGATCGAAGGTGTCGAAATCTTCCAGATGGACTTCATGGACGACGATGCCCCGCGCGTTCTGGAAGAGGCGCTGGGTGGCAAGGCCGAGTTGGTAATGAGCGATATGGCCGCCAATACCGTGGGCCACAAACAGACCGATCACCTGCGCACCATGGGCCTGGTCGAAGCCGGCGCATGGTTCGCGATCGAGAACCTTGCGCCGGGTGGGACGTATCTGGCCAAGGTTCTGGCCGGCGGGACCGACAATGACCTGCTGACCTTGCTCAAAAAGCACTTCAAAACGGTGAAGCATGCCAAGCCCCCCGCCAGCCGCAAGGGCTCCAGCGAATGGTACGTCATTGCCCAAGGCTTTAAAGGCTAGGGTCCAGACCGATCGGCCGCAAACGAAAAGGCCCCGCCGAAGCGAGGCCTTTTCTCGTCAACTACAAAGCTGGCGCCTAGTCGATCTTGGTCGCCCCTTCATTGTCCCCACCGGCGTTCGCGGCAGGCACCGGCTGATCGGCACTCATAGCGCCAGCCGCCTGCGCGGGATCGGCGGGTTCGCCCTCGACCGCGCCCGGACCCGCGCCTGGCGCTTCGCCTGCAACGTCTTCGCTCTCGACTTCGGGAGCTGCGGGTGCCGGCTTGGCAGGCGCGCCGCCGAACGTGGACATATATTCCATCACATTGGCACGATCTTCAGGCTTGGACAGCCCGGCGAAGCTCATCTTGGTGCCGCTTGCGAACGCGCGCGGGCTGGTGAGCCACTCGTTCATGTTCTCCCAGGTCCACTGACCGCCCTTTTCGGACAAGGCACTGGAATAAGCGAAGCCCGCGTGGCCGGCGATAGCCTTGCCCATCGTGCCGTAGAGATTCGGGCCGATGCCATTGGCGCCGCCCTGTTCGATCGTATGGCAGGCGGTGCATTTGGCGAAGACCGCCTCGCCCGCAGCCGCATCGGCGTTGGCCAGAAGTGTGCCGAGATCCGGCCCCGCATCCGCGCCCGCATCGGTTTCCTCGCCCTGCACGAAATAGCCAGGCTCCGCGCCCTCTGGCAGTTCGCCGCTGTCCGCATGGAAATACATGCCCGATGCGATCGAGCTGCCGAGCGCGACGATACCGGCGAAAAGGACCCAGCCGGCGGCGGTGTTGAAACGGTCGTCCATTGCGTGCTTGCCTGCGAAAAATCTGTTGGTTTGGTGGTTGCGCGCCGCTCTAGTGAAGCAAGCGGGCGGGCGCAAGTGCGCTTCGTGCAATAGGTCTTGAACCGCGCGTGGGCCGCCCGTAACGCTGCGCGATGCGCCAGTTTGCCAAGCCTGCCCTCGAAATGGTCGATTCCATGCGTTCCGCTGCGGCGGGTGATCCGATGCGCGCTATTGCTTTCGGCGGGGCACCCGGATCGAATTCGCACCAGGCGGCGATGCAGTTCGCGCCCGAGGCGCTGCCGCTGCCCTGTTTCAGCTTCGAAGATGCGTTGGATGCGGTCGACAGCGGCCGTGCGGGCTGCGCAATGATCCCTATCGAGAATTCGCAGCACGGGCGCGTGGCCGATATCCACTTCCTGCTCCCCGAAAGCGGCCTCAATATCGTTGCGGAACATTTCATGCGCATCACCCACGCGCTCATGGCGCTGGGCGAGGGACCGTTCGAAGCGGCCTACAGTCATCCGCAGGCACTTGGACAGTCGCGCCAGTTTTTGGCCGAACGCGAGATCGTGGGGCTCAGCCATGCCGACACAGCCGGCGCGGCTGCCTTCGTGGCGGAAAGCGGGAACCCGTTCATCGCCGCGCTCGCCCCACCGCTGGCGGCCGATCTCTACGGCCTGAAGATCATCGAGGACGAGGTCGAGGACGCGCATGACAACACGACCCGCTTCGTCGTGCTCGCAAAGGAACCGCTCGACGCCGCGACGCTGGTCGGGACGTCGGCGATGACGACCTTCATCTTCGAGGTGAAGAACATCCCGGCCGCGCTCTACAAGGCGCTGGGCTGTTTCGCGACCAACGGCGTCAACATGACCAAGCTGGAAAGCTACCAAAAGGGCGCCAGCTTCGCCGCCACCCAGTTTTTTGCCGACATAGAGGGGGTTCCGGGCAATCCGCGCGTCGATACCGCGCTGGAGGAGCTTGCCTTCCAAACGAACCAGGTCCGCCTGCTCGGTAGCTACCCTCAAGCAAGGAAGCGCGGCTAACGGAAGCCCGCCGAGCAAAAATCTTTCGGTGAGTCGTTTCTGAAGTTCGACGGGTCGAACGAAAAACATCCAGACTCTGAAAATAAACGGGAACCTTTTCCTTTCAGGTCCTTTTCTTTCTCGCATTTATTCGTTCGAATAATGATGAGGGATTCACTATGCGCAAGCCAATAATTGTTGCGGCGATCTGCTCCACAGCACTCGCCACGCCTGCCATCGCTCGTGATGGACAGACCTATGTCGAACTCGGCTTCGGCCCGCTGATCGCGGAAGATATCGACGTTCGCGAAATCGCTCCGAATACCGGTAGCCCGGCAACCTTGGAGCCTGACGACTTCGGTTACGACGGTGCGATCATCGTCGGTCACGACTTCGGCCAGTTCCGCACGGAAGTCGAAGCTGCTTATCGCAACACCGATTTCGACGCCTTGCAGGCCGGTGGTGCTACCTTCGACGGTGGCCTGATCGACGGTGACGTCTCCACGCTGAGCTTCATGGGTAACATCCTCGCGGACTTCGGTCCGGACGATGGCGTCCAGTTCTTCTTCGGCGTCGGCGGCGGTGCCGCCAAGCTCGACCCGCGCCTGACGCTCGCCGCTGCTCCAGTAATAGACGGCAGCGACTGGGAGTTCGCATGGCAGGGCATCGCCGGCGTGCGCGCTCCGCTGACCGACACGATCGATGTCGCGCTGCGTTATCGCTACTATCACATCGACGATTTCACCGCTGGCGGCGAGAACGGCTCCAGCGCTTGGAAGGGCGATTTCACCACCCACTCGGTGCTCGGCTCGATCGCGTTCAACTTCGGTGGCGCGACCCCGCCGCCGCCTCCGCCGCCCCCGCCGCCGCCTCCCCCGCCGCCCCCGCCTCCGCCGCCGCCCCCGCCGCCGGAAGCACCCTGTGCGACGGGTCCGTACATCGTCTTCTTCAACTGGGACGAATCGACGATCACGCCGGAAGCGGCATCGATCCTCGACAATGCGGTTTCGGCCTACACCAACTGCGGCACGGCAGCAGTCATGCTGGCAGGTCACACCGACACCTCGGGTTCGGCGGCCTACAACATGGGTCTGGCAGAACGTCGTAACGACTCGGTTCGCGACTATCTGACCAGCCGCGGCGTACCGGGTGGACGGATCACCAGCGAAGCGTTCGGTGAGAACCAGCTCCGCGTTCCGACCGCCGACGGTGTTCGCGAACTGCAGAACCGCCGGGTGGAAATCACCTACGGTCCGGGTTCGGGCATGTAATCAGGGTTTTCGCCCCGAAGCGAAAACACCGAGAGGGGACCGGAGCGATCCGGTCCCCTTTTTTGTGCTCTATCTGGAAGCTGCTTGAGATCCGGTAGCGGGCCACCGGACTCGACGGCAGACGCGCTACTCTTCGTCAGCGTAGATCGCGACCTCGCTACCGCCAGTGCTGGTCGCCCGTCCGCGATACATCCCTGCGGTATTCATCGCATAGAGCGCGTGGCCTTCGGGCGTTACGACGATTACCCCACCATCGCCTCCAAGCTGGCCGACATCTGCGATCACTGCGTCGATCTCCTGTTGGCTTTCAGCGGCGGTCAGTTCGACGCCTCCATCGAACGGCGCTCCACCGCGGATTTGCGAGCGGAACGTTAGTCGCGTGCAAATATCCTTCGCCACCCCCACGCGGATGAAAAACTCGCCCCATCCCGTTGCCGACACTGCGCAGGCGCGATTGTCGGCATAGGTCCCCGCCCCGATGATCGGCGCATCGCCGATGCGGCCCCAGCGCTTGCCGGTCATCCCGCCGGTCGAAGTGCCCGCGGCCATGTTGCCGTCCCGGTCCAGCGCCACTGCGCCGACCGTGCCGAACTTGATATCGACATCGAGCGCGGAAAGCTTGTCCGCCTTCATCCGCTCCAGCGCCTCGCGCTTGGCCTCGGTATCGAACCATTCCGATGGCATGGTCTCAAGCCCCTGCTCGGCGGCGAACTGCTCCGCACCCTTGCCTGCCAGCATCACATGCGGGCTGTCGGTCATCACCTTGCGCGCGAGCAGGATCGGGTGGCGAATGCCGGTCACGCCTGCCACCGCGCCGGCATCGCGGTCCCGCCCGTCCATGATCGAGGCGTCGAGCTCGTGCTCCCCCTCCCAGGTATAGACAGCGCCGCGCCCGGCGTTGAACTTCGGATCGTCCTCCATCAGCAGGATCGCCGCCTCGATCGCATCGAGCGCGCTGCCGCCTTCGGCCAGAACCTTCGATCCGGCATCGAGCGCAGCCTGCAGGGCGGCGCGATAGGCCGCGTCGCGCTCTGCCGTCATGTCCTCGCGCCGGATGGTCCCCGCCCCGCCATGGATGGCGATCGACCAGCGCGGTGCTTCCTCCTGCGCGCTGGCGGGCGCGGCGATAGCGATGGCGAAGAGGGCGGCGGCGCCGGTGACGGCTCTGGTCGGTCTGTGCATCCGGCGGGCTTAGCACGCGGACTTGTCCACTCACCAGAGCCCGCGACTTTGTAAAGATGCCACAACATGTTAGGGTCGCGACGCGAGGGGAAACTGGGGAGAAATTCAATGCGCATCGGGAATTACCGGTTCGACCAGGAGGTGGCGATGAACGTCATCGAAAAGGTCGGGCTCGCACTCATCGTGCTTGTCATCACCTGGCTGGCCGCGAAGGCCGCCAAATGGGCCTTCGCCAAGCTGGTCGACAATATCTCATTCTTCCAGCGGCACACAGGTAGCGGGACATCGCTGGGCGAGAGCCTCGGCAAGATTGTCAGCCTGCTGATCTGGCTGTTCGGCTTGCTCGTCATCCTGCAGATCCTCGGCCTCGGCGCGGTTGCCGGACCGGTGGACAGCCTGCTGGAGAATATCGTCGATTTCATCCCGAACCTCATCGGTGCGGGGCTGATCTTCTTCATCGGCATGATGGTGGCGCGGATTGTGCGCGACCTGATCATGACGACGTTGCAGACCGTCGATTTCGACAAATGGGCCAATCGCGGAGGCGTCGATAGCGTCACCGGCAACAGCGCCATCAGCAAGACCATCGCGACGATCGTTTACGCAATCATCGTGATATTCGTGTCGATCATGGCGCTCGAAGCATTGAGCATCGATAGCATCAGCGGCCCGGCCAGCTCCATGCTGCAGCTGATCTTCAACGCCATTCCCAACATCATCGCCGCGGCGATCCTGCTGGGCATCGGCTATCTGATCAGCCGCTTCGTGGTGCAGGTGCTAAAGGAAGTGCTGCCCGGCCTCGGCGTCGATCGGGCGCTGGCGGAAACCGGCATGGTGGGCGAAGGCACCACCGCCTCGGGCATCATCGCCCGTGTGGTGCAGGTAGCGATTATCCTGTTCTTCGCCATCGCCGCAACGCGTCTGCTGGGCTTTCCCGAGCTGACCGCGATCCTCGACCAGGTGCTCGAACTGGGCGGCCGGGTGATCTTCGGCGCAGTCGTGATCGCTTTCGGCTTCTTCATTGCCAATCTCCTCGCCCGCCTGATCTCGGGCGACGGGGAGAATGCGACGGCAGCCACCATCGTGCGCTGGGCGACGATCATCCTGTTCGTGTTCATGGGGCTGCAGTTCACCGGCATCGGGGGCATGATCCCGGCCAACGCGCTGACGATCCTGATCGCCGGCGTGGCCGTGGCTGGCGCGCTCTCCTTCGGCCTCGGCGGCCGAGATTGGGCGGCGCGCAAGCTCGACCAGATGGACAGCGATCTCGGCGGGGGCGGCTCTGCCGCAGCACCGAAGCCAAAGCGCAGCCGCAAGGCCGCGCCCAGGGCAGAGGATCCCCTGCCTCCGGGCGCCTGATCGCCAAGCGAACCCAATGAACGGGGCGCGGGAATTTCCAATCCCGCGCCCCGTTTTTCGTGTTAGGTCACCTGCCTAGAGATACGAGGAGAGAGCGGCATGAGCGAATTCGGATTTTCCAGCACGGCGGACGAGGTCCTCGAAGGCAAGGATCTGTCGGGGCGCACGGCCCTGATCACGGGTGGCTATTCCGGGCTCGGCAAAGAGACCGCGCGGGCGATGGCAGCCAAGGGCGCGCACATCGTCCTGTCGGGCCGCGACGCGGCCAAGCTCGACGATGCCGCGCGAGAGATCGCCGATGCGACCGGCGCGAAAATCGAAACCCTGGTCTGCGACCTTGCCTCGCTCGACAGCGTGCGCGCGGCAGCGCGGGAGGCCAACGAACGTTTCGAGAAGATCGACCTTCTGATCAATAACGCCGGCGTCATGGCCCCGCCGCTGGAGCGGACCGAGGAAGGGTTCGAGCTGCAGTTCGGCACCAATCACGTGGGCCACTTCCTGCTCACCAACTTGCTGATGCCGCTGGTGGAGAAGGGCGATCGCCCGCGGATCGTCAACCTTTCCAGCCGTGGCCACCATTTCGACCACGTCCATTTCGACGACCCGAATTACGAGCAGCGCGATTACGAGAAATGGACGGCTTACGGCCAGTCAAAGACCGCCAACATCCTGTTTTCCGTCGGGCTCGAGCAGCGCCTGAGCGACAGGGGTGTGCATGCCTACGCGCTGCATCCGGGCGGCATCCAGACCAATCTCGGCCGCCACATGTCCGAGGAAGACATGGCCTGGATGATGAACCGTATCAAGAAGATGGCGGAGAAGAGCGGCGAGGAGCCGCAAGGTTTCAAGACCATCCCGCAGGGCGCGGCGACCACCTGCTGGGTCGCCACCACCGACGAACTGGAGGGTGCAGGCGGCGTCTATTGCGAGGATTGTCGCGTCGCCAACCAGGACGACGAGGATACGACCGGCGGGGTGAAGAGCTACGCCATCGATCGCGACAATGCGGACAGACTGTGGGCCATGAGCGAGGAGATGGTCGGCGAGACATTCGCCTACTGAATTTTTCGCGGATTCTGTAACCCGGCCCTGCTTCGCGGTGCCCCGGTCTCGCTCAATTCGGCAGGATGCTACACCGGCATCCCTGCCGGATCGATCGGGACCTTCGCCTATGGCCTTTCGTGCCCGATCGACACGGTGGCGCATCTGGCGAGCTAGCATGTCCTGCCGATCATTGTCTCGGCCATCGCAGGTCGCCTGATCGTCCCGACCCTCGTGCGGTGGTAATCTAGAGCCAGCGCAACCGGCGGAAGATCACGATCAGCGCGACGAAGACGAACAGGCAGAGCGCGACCACCGCCCAGAACGCATCGGGATCGTCCATCCCCGGCATGCCGCCGACATTGATGCCGAGCAGGCCGGTCAGGAAGCCGAGCGGCAGGAAGATGCCCGCCACGATAGTCAGCATATAAGTCGCGTGTTCGCTGCTCGCGAGGCTGCGGGCGCGGATTTCGTCCTGCAGCACCAGCGCGCTTTCCTTGCTGATGTCGATATCGTCGAGATAGCGGCGCAGGCGCGCGATACTTTCGGCGATCTCGCGGCGGTCGTGGTCCTCGAACCAGTAGGGCGCATCGCGGCTGATCTGCTCCAGCGCCTCGTGCTGCGGCGCCATGTGGCGCTTGAGGCCGAGGCAATTGCGACGGATTGTGGAGATCTGCTTGAGCATGCGTTCGGCCTGTTCGTCCGGATCGTCATGCTCCAGCTCGTCGAGCACGGCATTCATGTCGACGATCGACTGGCTCATCCGGGTAATCAGCAGTTCGGCGAGCAGCGTGATCGTCGCCCCGGCATCGGGCGGTCCATTGCCGCGATCGAGCATGGCGACGACCTCGCGCGGGGTCTGCAGCGGGTGGCGACGCAGCGTGATCAACCGCCGCCCGTCGCACCAGACCTGCATGGAAATCATGTCTTCGGGCTGCGCCCCGGGATTGAAGTTGATGCCGCGCAGGGTCGCCACCAGCGTCTCGCCCTCCGCAAAAGCGCGCGGGCGGGTCGCGTCACTAGTAAGCAGCTCTGCGGTAGGCTCGGGAATTTGCAACTCGCTCTCGAGCCATTCCTGCACCCCTGCGCGATTGCGGCAGACGTGGAGCCACATGACCTCGCCCGGCGCCGCCGGTTGCCAGCCTTGCGCTTCGTCCCAGCTTATTTCGCGCGCGCCTCCCTGCCCGTTCAGCACGCGCCCGAACAGCAGCGGAGTCTCGGTCTGGGTGTCGTCGGTCGCTTCGCTCATGAACGCGTCATGCCGCAGCGCGCGGCGCTTGTCATTGCCCCTTCATCATCGGCCCTCTATATCGACACCCATGTCTTCCGTACGCCCTTGGCGCGATATCGAGCGCCGCCAGTCCCGCCAGATCATGGTCGGTAACGTCCCCGTGGGGGGCGATGCGCCGATCACCGTGCAGACCATGACCAATACGCCGACCGAGGATGTGGGCGCGACGATCGACCAGATCCGCCGCTGCGAGGATGCGGGCGCGGATATCATCCGCGTGTCCTGCCCGACCGAGGAATCGACTGAGCATTTCGACAAAATCACGCGTGCGGCCAGCGTGCCGATCGTCGCGGACATCCACTTCCACTACAAGCGCGCGCTTGAGGCGGCCGACAAGGGCGCGGCCTGCCTGCGGATCAATCCGGGCAATATCGGCAGTAGCGAGCGCGTGGCCGAGGTCGTCCGCGCGGCCAAGGCCAATGGCTGCGCGATCCGCATCGGCGTGAATGCGGGCAGCCTCGAAAAACACTTGCTGGAAAAATACGGCGAACCATGCCCAGAAGCGCTGATCGAAAGCGCGCTCGACCATATCAAGCTGCTGCAGGATCACGACTTTCATGAATACAAGGTAGCGGTGAAGGCGAGCGACGTGTTCCTCGCCGTCGCGGCCTATCACGGGCTTGCCGAGGCAGTCGATTGTCCCTTGCATCTCGGCATTACCGAAGCGGGCGGGCTGGTCGGCGGCACGGTCAAGAGTGCGCTCGGCATCGGCAGCCTGCTGTGGGCCGGGATCGGCGACACGATCCGCGTCTCGCTCTCCGCCGAGCCCGAGCAGGAAGTGAAGGTCGGCTACGAAATTCTCAAATCGCTCGGCCTGCGTACCCGCGGCGTGCGGGTGGTGTCATGCCCCAGTTGCTCGCGCCAGGGTTTCGACGTGATCCGGACGGTCGAAGCGCTGGAAAAGCGGCTGGAGCACATCAAGACGCCGATGAGCCTCTCGGTCCTCGGCTGCGTGGTCAACGGCCCCGGCGAAGCGCGCGAGACCGATATCGGCCTGACCGGCGGCGGCAGCGGCAAGCATATGGTCTATCTCTCGGGCGTGAAGGACCACCATATCGAGAGCGAGGACATGCTCGACCATATCGTGAAGCTGGTCGAGGAAAAGGCCGCACTGATCGAGGCGGGCGATGCGATTGCCTTCGACCCGCATGCGAAGGAAGCGGCGGAATAACCTCCCCCAGGCGACTGTTCGCTTTACCCGTTTTTAAGCTTGGCCTGCGACATTCGTTCGCATGCGCGAGGCCCTCTTCTTTGCCGTAGCAGCCGGCTCCTTCGTCGCCATCGTATGGGGCGGCACCGATGCTGATGCGTCTGCGGAAGGCGATGCGGCAGGGATCGCCGAGGCAAAGGCCGAAATCGCGCAGGCCCAAGCCGACAAGAGCTATGCCGCCTGGACTTCGGGCGAAACGATCCTGCCGCGCGAAGGCGACGGGCATTTCTATGCCAGCGTGACGATCAATGGCACGCCGGTGAATTTCATGGTCGATACCGGCGCCAGCATGGTCGCCCTCACGGGCGCGGATGCGCGCGCGGCTGGGCTCTACTGGAACGATGCCGATGTGCGCGCGGTAGCCCAAGGGGCGAGCGGGCCGGTCTATGGCGTAAGCGTCCAGCTCGACCATGTCTCGCTCGGCGGCCACGAAGCAACCAATGTCCACGGCGTGATCGTGCCCGAGGGCCTCGGCGTGTCGCTGCTCGGCCAGAGCTTCCTGCGCACCATCGAGCCGGTCCGTATCGAAAGCGACCGGATGGTGCTCGGCGGGTGACGACCCGATTAAATGTTCATGGTGCCGTTATGGCAGCTCTGCTACATCAGGGTTGATGAAACGGCGCGATCTTCTGACGGGGACGCTGGCAGCGGGTGCAATCGCTGCCGTTCCCGCGCGCGTGTTTGCCCAAGTCAATCCTTATGCCGCTCGCGACCGTGTGCTGATCGAGATTGCGCGCGAACAACTCGCCCGTGTCGGCGGGAATATCTGGAAGCGGGACATCGTCGGGATCGCCGATTTCGGCGTCCATTCGGCGGAGCGGCGGTTCTATTTCGTCGATGTCGAGAACGAGCGGGTGGCGAACTACCATGTCAGCCATGGCGACGGCTCCGATCCGGAGCACGACGGGTGGCTCGACCGCTATTCGAATGTCGAAGGCTCGCACTGTACCAGCCGCGGCGCTTACATGACGCGCAGCTGGTATGTCGGAAAGTTCGGCACCTCGATCCGGCTCGACGGGCTCGACCCGACCAATTCCAATGCCCTGCCCCGCGCCATCGTGATGCACAAGGCCGGCTATGCCACGCCCGAGCATGTCGCCCGCTGGGGCCGCCTCGGCCGCTCGAACGGCTGCTTCGCCATGGGTCCCGAGCAGTTCGACCGCGCCCTGATCGACCTGTCGGGCGGACGCCTGCTCTACGCCGACAGCCTCGGCATCCAGAGCGACGGTCGGCGCGTCGCGTCACAGGAATTGCTGCGACGAGAAGGCGGCGGGACCTTCGAACAAACGGTGCCGGGGGCGTTCTGAGCCACACAAGAGGAGCGCTCGGCTTCCGCGAAGTCGGCGATCTCCCGCTTCGCCCGCTGATCTTCGGAATGTTCGGCGGCGGGTTGCTCTACGTTGGAATACTTCAGTTACTGATAGCATTCGACGGCGGCGGCGGACCGGACGGCTTTGGCGCCGGGCCCGGCCTGTTTCTTGCCGCTTTCACGATCATTCCGCTGGTTGCGGCACCTTTCGTCATTGCGTCGCTCGCCACTTTTGGTGCGATCGCAGCAGTGGTCGTCGACCGGATCGGCACACCTCGCTATGCGGCGCTGGGCATCATCTTCTTTTTTACAACCGTACCGATCCTCATCTTCGCAGTGATCTTCAGTTACGAGGATGAGACTCTCTGGCAAAGGCTTGCCGGCCCTTTCTCCCTGGCCGGCCCCTTCGCCTTCGCCGCAGCACTTAGCCTGTGGCACGAAATGCTGAAACGAAAGTGGCGGATCGAAGGCTCGATGCCTTCCTAGGTCTGCATGTCGTCGATGATTTCGACGGCTTCCTCGCTCGTCTTGCGCGCGCGGTCGCGCTGGCGCGGAGCGTCCAGCGCGGCGAGCACCGGAGCGTCGCGGCCATAGATGTCGGCGAACTTGGTCAGATTGCCGTTCACGTCCACGCCCATGGTGAAATAAGTGATGTAGACCGGCCACTGCCGTTCCATCGCATAGCGCGTGTATTCGCCACTCTGGGTGATCTCGGAGACTTCCTCCTGAATGCGCGGCAGGTCTTCCTTGCTTTTCGCATTGCCCAGCATCGACATGGTCATCGCCAGTTCGCGCGCACCCTGCACGCGGATGCAGCCGTGGCTCAATGCGCGGTTGTCTTGGGCGAACAGGTGGCGGCTCGGCGTGTCGTGGAGGAAGATCGCATGCTCGTTCGGCATGTCGAGCTTCATCAGGCCGAGCGAATTGCCCGGGCCCGGCTGCTGCACCACCGTGACCCAACCGTTGGCACCCTTGGTCGCCTTGTAGCCATTGGCCCGCGCCCAGCCGGGATTGCCCAGCACCTTCGCGCCCAGACCTTCGCCCTTCACGATCGATTGCGGCACCGTCCAGGTCGGATTGTAGATCACCGCCTCGACCATCTCGGCGAGCTGCGGCGTCGCGGTGCGGCCGGGCTTGCCGACCACCACGCGGTAATTCTTGATGATCCGGTCGTTGACTGTCAGCCGCAGCTGATACTCCGGCACATTGGTGAGCAGGTACCGCTTGCCGAGGTCCTGCCCCAGCCAGCGCCAGCGGTCCATGTTCGCACGGATCAGCTTACGCGATTTCGCATCGGTGGTCTTAGCCAGCTCTTCCTTGAGCCGCGCGTAATCGGGCGCGACGGGATTGAGCGACGCCAGCGTCTCGGCGATCTGGCCAGTGGCGAGCGCATTCTCGAGCAGCTTGTGCGTGGGGTTGGTGTCGGCATCGGGATCGACCACGAACCACTGCTTGCGCGCGTCCATCGGCGTGCGGCCGTCGCGCAGATCCTCGACCAGCCACACGAAGATTTGGCTGGCAATTTCGTTGAGCGCAGGGCTCTCGCCCGCCATGATCGCGGACTGGAGGGCTGCGCTGTCGTAGTCAGCCGGGACCAGCCCTTCGGCTTCGACGGTCGGGATGAAGGCGAGCAGCTTGGCCGCATCGGCGGCGCTCCATTCGCCGACCAGCGAAGGTATTTCCTGCACCACCTCGCCGCTGCGCATGCGGATATCGCCGAAGGCATCGTCGACGCTCTGCTGCGCGTTCATCTCCGGCGCGGCTTCGCGCATGTCGGGCAGCGGCTCGCTGACCTTTTCGGGCTCGGGCGGCAGGAGGTTTTCCGGCGCATTGTCCTGCGCCAAGGCCGAGGTTGCGACGAGCGCTGCGCCGCACGCAGTGCCGATAAGGAATTTCATCTTGGTCATCTGTTCCACCAGTTGCGCCGCCAGTCCCCATTGGCGGACAGCGGCAATATAAGCGATTGCCTGCGACTGTCCAAGAAACACTCTGTCGAAAGGCTGAACTGGCGACAATTTGGTGACGAAGCCGCACCTCGCCCCTAGTGACGCACGGATGAGCGCGTCCGCATCCCCTCTCAGGCCCGTGCTGGCGACCGCTGCAGGTATCGCGATGCTTTCGCTGATGGATGCCTTCATGAAAACCGCCGCGCTGGCGATGGGCGCCTATATGGCCGCGCTGCTGCGGGCAGGGATCGCCTTTGCAGTCGTAGCGCCGATCTGGCTGGCGCTTCGCTCCAAATGGCCTGCCCGCGCCGTGATGAAAATCCACCTGACGCGCGGGGCGGTCGGCTCGATCATGGCGCTGACCTTCTTCTTCGCGCTGACAAAGCTGCCGCTGGCGGAAACGATCGCAATCTCTTTCGTCGCGCCGATCGTCTCGCTTTATCTCGCGGCATTCCTGCTCGGCGAGCGCCTGCGTCCGCGCGCGGTCTGGGGCGCAGTGCTGGGTCTCGTGGGCGTACTGGTAATCGTGGGGGGCAAGTTCGGCAGGGGCAATCTCAACGAAGACACGATGATCGGCCTCGCTTCGATCACACTCTCGGCGCTACTGTACGCCTGGAACCTGGTGCTGCAGCGCCAGCAGGCCTTGGTGGCGAAGCCGCTGGAAGTCGCGACATTCTACATGGGGATCGCTGGCTGCATCTACCTGCTGGCCGCGCCCTTCCTGTTCAGCCTCCCGCCAACCGAGGCGCTCGGCGACGTGACAGCGGGCGCGCTCCTGACGGTAGGCGGCGCACTGACGATGGCCTGGGCCTATGCGCGGGCCGAGGCCCAAGTGCTGGTCCCGCTCGAATACTCAGGCTTCGTTTGGGCCTCGCTTTTCGGCTGGCTCATGCTGGGCGAGAATGTAACGTGGACCGCGGCAGGCGGCGCAGTCCTGATCGTGGCGGGCTGCTGGATTGCAACCACCGGCGTCCGTCCGGAACCAGCTGCCGTCTAGCGGACCGGTCGCTCGGCCGCCGTCGCGGTTTCTTCCGCGAAGGTGAAGGCGGCGGTGAAGCAGCCTGCCACGATAAGCGATCCGGCGATTATCGCCGTGCGGACGGTGTGCTTCGTGCGCTGCCGTTTGGTGGTTTGCGAACCCATTGATGTTCCCCTTGTGGTCGCAGTGCGGGCGCTTCACGCGCTCCTTGCAACCAAGATTGCCATGATTTTGCCTTAATAAGGCCTGAAGCGGCCTTTCCGTTCCCGTATTGCCGTTGCCGAATCGCGCAGGACCCTTGATTTTTGCCCGTTTTGCGCGCAGGTGCGCGGCACATTAGGCCGCCCCGACCATTGGTCCGGTGACGGCTCTCAACTGAAAGGAATATCGCGCGCATGACCCAGGTCGGCAAGGACACGCTCGGAACCCGCTCCACTCTCACGGTGAACGGCAAGGATTACGCTTACTACTCCTTCGCCAAGGCGGCGGAGAAAATCGGCGACGTGTCGAAACTGCCGTTCAGCCTCAAGGTGCTGCTGGAGAACATGCTGCGGTTCGAGGACGACGGCTTCACCGTCTCCACCGACGATGCGAAGGCGATCGCCGACTGGCAGAAGGACCCCAAGACCGGCAAGGAAATCCAGTACCGCCCGGCGCGCGTGCTGCTGCAGGATTTCACTGGCGTGCCCTGCGTGGTCGACCTCGCCGCCATGCGCGATGCCATCGGCAAGCTCGGCGGCGACACCTCCAAGATCAACCCGCAGGTTCCGGTGAACCTCGTGATCGACCACTCGGTCATGGTCGACGAATTCGGCCACCCCAAGGCGTTCGAGAAGAACGTCGAACTCGAATACGCTCGCAATGCGGAGCGGTACGACTTCCTCAAATGGGGTTCGAAGAGCTTCGAGAACTTCTCCGCCGTGCCCCCGGGCACCGGCATCTGCCACCAGGTGAATCTCGAATATATCGGCAAGGGCGTGTGGTCTTCCGAAGACCCCGACGGGCAGGCTATCGCCTATCCCGACACCTGTGTCGGCACCGACAGCCACACCACCATGATCAACGGCCTCGGCGTGCTGGGCTGGGGCGTCGGCGGGATCGAGGCGGAAGCTGCGATGCTCGGCCAGCCGATCTCGATGCTGATCCCCGAAGTCGTCGGCTTCAAGCTGACCGGCAAGATGGCCGAAGGCGTCACCGCCACCGATCTCGTGCTGACCTGCGTGCAGATGCTGCGCGAAGTCGGCGTGGTCGGCCGCTTCGTCGAATTCTATGGTGAAGGTGTTTCGGGTCTCACTCTGGCCGACCGTGCGACCATCGCTAACATGGCGCCCGAATACGGCGCGACCTGCGGCTTCTTCGGCATCGACGACAAGACGCTGGAATACATGCGCCTGACCGGCCGCGACGAGGAAGAGATCGCGCTTGTCGAAGCCTATTCGAAGGAACAGGGCATGTGGTTCACGCCGGACAACGAGCCGGTGTTCACCAAGACGCTCGACCTCGACCTGTCGAAGGTAGTCCCCAGCCTCGCCGGGCCCAAGCGCCCGCAGGACCGCGTCGCGCTTCCGCAGGTAGACGAGCTGTTCAACACCGATCTCAAGTCGATCTACAGCAAGGACCAGCCCCTGCGTGTCGATGTCGAGAACACCGATCACGATGTCGGTGATGGCGATGTGGTCATCGCGGCCATCACCAGCTGCACCAATACGTCGAACCCCGATGTGCTGATCGCTGCCGGTCTCGTCGCCAAGAAGGCGCGCGAGAAGGGCCTTGCGCCCAAGCCGTGGGTGAAGACCAGCCTCGCGCCGGGATCGCAGGTCGTCACCGACTATCTCGAAAAGAGCGGCCTGCAGGACGATCTCGACGCCATGGGCTTCGATCTAGTGGGCTATGGCTGCACCACCTGCATCGGCAATTCCGGTCCGCTGGCCCCGCCAATCAGCAAGGCGATCAACGGTAACGACATCGTCGCTGCGTCGGTTCTTTCGGGCAACCGCAACTTCGAAGGCCGCGTGTCGCCCGATGTGCGCGCGAACTTCCTCGCCAGCCCGCCGCTCGTGGTCGCCTATTCGATCCTCGGCACGGTGACGCAGGACATCACGGAAACTCCGCTGGGCCAGGACCAGGACGGCAACGACGTCATGCTGGCCGATGTCTGGCCGACCAATCAGGAAATCGCCGAGCACCGCGCGGCCAATATCGACCGCCAGATGTTCGAAAGCCGCTATGCCGACGTCTACAAGGGCGACGAGCACTGGCAGGCGATCAATGTCGAGGCGTCGGACACCTATCGCTGGAACCCGACCAGCACTTATGTCGCCAGCCCGCCCTTCTTCGACGGTATGGAAATGGAGCCCGCTCCGGTCACCGACATCACCGATGCGAAGCCGCTGGCGATCCTCGGCGATTCGACCACGACCGACCACATCAGCCCGGCCGGCTCGATCAAGGAAGACTCGCCCGCTGGCGAATACCTCAAGAGCCACCAGGTCTCGAAGGCGGACTTCAACAGCTATGGCTCGCGCCGCGGCAACCACGAGGTCATGATGCGCGGCACCTTCGCCAACATCCGCATCAAGAACGAAATGGTCCCCGGCGTCGAAGGTGGATACACCACCTACAAGGGCGAGCAGATGCCGATCTACGATGCGGCGATGAAGCACAAGGAAGACGGCACGCCGCTCGTCGTCATCGCGGGCAAGGAATACGGCACCGGCTCCAGCCGCGACTGGGCGGCCAAGGGCACCATCCTGCTGGGCGTGCGCGCGGTCATCGTCGAAAGTTACGAGCGTATCCACCGCTCCAACCTGATCGGCATGGGCGTGCTGCCGCTGCAGTTCAAGGATGGCGACACCCGCCAGAGCCTTGGCCTCGGCGCGAACGACACCTTCTCGATCAAAGGTCTTGCCGATCTGACCCCTGGCCAGGACGTCGAAGTGGAAGTCACGCATGAGGACGGCTCAAAGGCCAGCTTCACCGCCCTGTGCCGCATCGATACGGCCAACGAGATGGAGTATTACCGAAACGGCGGCATCCTCCATTACGTGCTGCGCAAGCTGGCCGCCGCGTGATCAGGCAGGCGCTCTTCGCCGGTCTGGCGGCGGGGCTTCTCGCCGCCTGTGCCGGTAGCGGAGCGCAGGCCGAGGAGACACGGATCGCAGGTGTCGACGCCGGCGTCCTGACGATCGAGCCGCGCGCGCTCTCGACACGGCTGGAGGCCGGTGAACCGATCCAGCTGATCGACGTGCGCACTCCGGAGGAGTTTGCACAGGGCCATCTCGAAGGGGCGGTCAATATCCCGCTCGACCGGTTCGATCCTACCGCCCTGCCCGATACGAACGGCGCCAAGCGCATGCTCTATTGCCGGTCGGACCGTCGCTCCGGAATCGCTGCGGAACGTCTGGCGGAGGCTACGGGTCGCGACGCGGTGCATCTCGAGGGCGGCATTCTCGCCTGGGAAGCCGCCGGGCTGTCTGTCCAACGCGACTGAGGATAAGCGGCGCGATATGTCGCTTCGTACGCGCCTCGCACAGATCGTCGGCGGCACCACGCCCGATCCGATGGCCGACCCTGTCAAACTGGCAAGGATTGGCGACGAAGTCCGCGCACGACTGGAAGCCAATCCGCGCGCCGAAGAGCGCGGCGGGCGCAAGGCGGACCTGTTCCTGATCCCCGGCTTCCTGACCGCCGAGGAATGCGCCAGTCTGGTGACGATCATCGAAAGCCGCTTGCGCCCCTCCACGCTGTTTTCTGAAAGCCAATATCCCTCCGGCCGGACCAGCTCGACGCATTTCTTCGCTACCGAAGCGGCGGAGACCGTAGCACTGGGCCGGAGGATCGACGAATCGCTCGGCATCGATCGCAACCATGCGGAGACGATCCAGGGACAGCGCTATCTCGAAGGCGAGGAATACCGCCACCATTGCGATTTCTTCCGCAGCGAGCGCCCGCATTGGCGGCAGGAACGCAGGCGCGGCGGACAGCGCAGCTGGTCGGCCATGGTCTATCTCAACGCGGTAGAAGGAGGCGGGGCGACAGAATTCCCGCGCCTGAACCTGACGATTACGCCCGAGCCGGGGCTATTGGTCGCCTGGAACAACATGGACCGCAAGGGCCACCCGAACCGCAATACGCGCCACGCGGCACTGCCGGTGATGGCAGGCCGCAAATATGTGATTACCCAATGGTATCGCCTGGGCGAATGGAGCCGGAACTACCGTTAGACCCGCACGCCAGCGGTCAGACCTGGCCGGCGCCGCGCTTTATCCGGAACTTGCGCCGTCCGAGCACGGCTGCCGCCGCCATCCCGAACAGCGCCATCATCGGCGGCGCAGGGACTTCGGTGCCGCTCGTGCTACCGGTAGTGGAGCCCGAAGTCGAACTGCTGGTGCTCGTGCTGGATGAGCTCGACGTGCTCGAACTGGTCGAACTCGACGAAGAGCTGCTGGTCGAACTGGACGAACTCGTGCTGGTCGTCACATTGCCCGAAGTCGAGGTACTCGTGGAAACGTCTCCCGAGGTCGAAGTCGAGGTGCTGGTCGACACGTCGCCGGAGGAACTGCTCGAGACATCGCCGGACGAGCTGCTGGTCGTTGTCGTGCTGACTTCGCCGGTGGAGGTCGAGACCGCGCCGGTGCTGGTCGAAACCGCGCCGGTCGAGGTCGACACTTCGCCGGTCGAGGTCGAGGTCGAGCTGGAGCTGCCGCCGGTCGAAGTCGAGGTCGACGTGCCGCCGCTGGATGTCGAGGTCGAGACGTCGATATCGATGTCGGGCAATTCGCCGCCGGTCGTCGTGGTCGAATTGACGACGACGCTGCCGCCACCGCCACCGCCGCCGAAGAACCCTCCGAAGAAGCCGCCACCGAAGCCGCCGCCGTATCCGCCGCCATAGCCGCCCGACGGGATCGATCGCGCGCTGCCGCCACCGGCGACTACCGGTGCCGCTTCAGGGAGCGGCGGGACAGGCACGGGCACCATCGCCTCGCGATAGACGGGCGGGCAGATATTGTCGGGGTTCTCTGAAGCCAGCGGCGAATCGTAAGGCACGCATTCGATCGGGCGCGGCGGAATGGTGCGCGCGGCGCGGCGCGGCAGGGTGCGAACGACCGGTTTGGCCTGCTTCACTTGCTTCACCTGCTTGACGGCCTGCGCCTTGTATTGCGGATTGTCGGTGACCGGACGCTCCGCCACATGCACGGCGCCGCCGGCAACCAGCGCACCACCCGCAGCGGTGGCCGACAATTTGGCAAGAGCTGATTTGACCGACATCGACTGCTTCCCTTCGCGGCCCTTCGACCGGGGCCCTTCCCCCTGATCTTGCCGGACCCCTGTCCGCACCGTTCTGCCGAATCCCGGCCTTGCGTGCGATTCCTTACTTCTTCAGTACCGCAGAATGGTAATTTCGCTCCGAAAAGCGAGCCTTACACCGGCTGCGTCCCGAATCGGGACCACCGCCCCTCCAATCGTTACGGCCGCCTGATAGCCCTATTCGTCGAACATGTCGCCTTGCGGCCTGTTGGGCGGCGCGATGCCGAGATGTTGCCAGCCGCCATCGTTGAGCATGCGCCCGCGCGCGGTGCGGGCGATCAGGCCGAGCTGGATGAGATAGGGCTCGATCACCTCCTCCACCGTGTCGCGCGGTTCGCTAAGCCCCGCGGCAAGTGTCTCCACCCCGACCGGCCCGCCCTTGTAGGTCGTCGCGATCATGGTGAGGTAGCGACGGTCCATCGCATCGAGGCCGAGGCTGTCGACTTCCAGCCGGGTCAGCGCGTCGTCGGCGACCTTGGTCGTCACCGTCGGCTCTCCCAGCACACTCGCGAAATCGCGCACGCGGCGCATCAGGCGGCCCGCCACACGCGGCGTGCCGCGCGAACGCCGGGCGATCTCGCGCGCGCCGCCCTCGTCGATTCCCATTCCGAGCAGGCCCGCCCCGCGCGTGACGACCTTGAGTAGTTCGTCCTCCGTGTAGAAATTGAGCCGCACCGGAATGCCGAAGCGATCGCGCAGGGGCGTGGTCAGCAGACCCTGCCGCGTGGTCGCGCCAACCAACGTAAAGGGCGGCAAGTCGATCCGCACGCTGCGCGCCGAAGGCCCCTCGCCGATTATGATGTCGAGCGCACGATCCTCCATCGCGGGATAGAGCACTTCCTCGACCACGGGATTGAGGCGGTGGATCTCGTCGATGAAGAGCACGTCGTTGGGCTCGAGATTGGTGAGCAGCGCGGCCAGATCGCCCGCCTTGGCGATCACCGGGCCGCTAGTGGCGCGGAAGCCGACGCCGAGTTCCTTCGAGACGATCTGCGCCAGCGTGGTCTTGCCGAGGCCGGGCGGGCCGAAGAACAACACATGATCCATCGCCTCGCCGCGGTTTTTGGCGGCCTCGATAAACACGCGGAGGTTCTCGCGCGCGGCCTTCTGCCCGACGAATTCGGTAAGCGATTTCGGCCGCAGCGCCGCATCCGGGTCTTCCGGCTGGCGGTCGGGGGAATGCAGGGGGACGGGTTCGGTCATTCTGTCCTGCACGATCCGGTGCGGTAATTCCAAGCGCCGCCCGCGTCGATGCAGGCATCCACATCAAGGAAATTCTTGGCCTGCCATCCTGCGACAGAGCCTAGGGCGAAACTCGCAGCCAAGGCGAGCAGTTTCCTCAAAACGGGTTCACCGAATAGCCTGCCTGCTGCAACAGCGCATGGGCCGTCATGGCGGAGAGCGCCATTTCGACGCCGGGGATCAGGTCCGCCTGCGTGATGTCGTGCGCCGCCGCGCTCTGGCCGCAGAGGATCACGCGCACGCCTTCGTCGAGCAAGGCGCGGACCAGCGCGTGGCTGCCGTTGGCGCCCTCCTTGCCCTTCGCCTGCCATGCAGCTTCGCGCAGCAAGTCGAGCGACGCGCCGCCGTGGACGACGACCGCGACCTGGATGTTCTCCGGATCGACACCGGCTGCGGCATGCATGTTGATGAAGCGCGCGGCGCTTTCGATGTGGCGGTTGGCCTTTCCGTCGCTTGCGGCCTCGGCAACGTCGAAGCTGTGCCTGAAAGCGGCATCGGCCGGCAATTCGCCCATCCCCGCGACCGGCGCATGCGCCCCGAAATCCGCGAAGACCGGACCGCGTTTGAAGGCATCCATGTCCTGTGCCTGCGCCGCGGTGCCAAGTAGCGCCGCTGCTGCTGCTATAAATGCAAATCGCATGATATCGACCTTCATCCTGCTGCCCTCTTCAACGCCACTCTTATCAGATCGCCTTCGCTCGCACCGTCTCCCAGTTCGCCCTGTGCCGCCGCGACGGCGCGTGCCGCCACAGCCGGCTTGAAGCCGAGGTTTTCGAGCGCGCTTACCGCATCGGCGCTTGCCCCGCCTGCCGGGGTCACGGGAGCCGTACCGCCCGCCATGCCGCCGCCGGGCAGCGCGCCCGCCTTGTCCTTAAGCTCGTTGACGATCCGCCCGGCGAGCTTCGGCCCGACACCCTGTGCGCGCGCAACGGTTGCGGCATCGCCCTGCGAGCAGGCTTGCTGCACCTCGCCCGTCGAGAGGGCGGAAAGGATTGCCAGCGCCACCTTGCTGCCCACGCCCTGCACCTGGGTGAGCAGGCGGAACCAGTCGCGCTCGGCGGCCTCGGCGAAACCGAGCAACCGCATGTCGTTCTCGCTGACCTGCAGATCGGTATAGACCGTGCACGCCTCGCCGGTCTCGCCAAGCGCGGCGAGTGTCTTGGACGAACAATGCACAAGGTACCCGACGCCCGCGACGTCGATTACCGCCCAGTCCGCACCGGTTTCGTCGAGCAGGCCTTTGAGCTTCGCAATCATCCGTGTCTTTCTGCGCTACTGCTACGCTGCATGAGCGCCTTTTGTTCTTGCGACACAAGACAAGATTGGTCCAGCCACAATGGACAGTGCCCCACAGTTGCGACAGACAGGCCGTCATGAGCTGGAACACCTTCGGACGGACCTTGCGCTTCACCACCTGGGGCGAGAGTCATGGACCCGCGATCGGCGCGGTGGTCGACGGGTGCCCGCCGGGCATCGCGCTGGACGAAAGCGACATTCAGCCCTTTCTCGATGCGCGAAAGCCGGGTCAGAACAAGTTCACCACCCAGCGCAAGGAACCCGACGAGGTCCGGATCCTGTCCGGCGTGTTCGAAGGCAAAACCACCGGCACGCCGATCAGCCTACTGATCGAGAACACAGATCAGCGATCGAAGGATTATTCGGAGATCGCCAAGACCTATCGCCCCGGCCACGCCGACTATGCCTACGATGCGAAGTATGGCTTCCGCGACTATCGCGGTGGCGGGAGGTCGAGCGCGAGGGAGACCGCGATGCGCGTCGCAGCGGGCGCGATTGCACGCAAGGTGGTCGGCGAGGTTGAGATACTCGCCTTCGTTTCGGAGATCGGGGGCGACCGGATCGATCCGGCGAATTTCGAAGCCGCTGAGATTGCGCGCAACCCCTTTTGGTGCCCCGATGCGGAGGCCGCCAGCCGCTGGGAGCAGCTGGTCGACAACGCCCGCAAGTCCGGCTCTTCGCTCGGCGCGGTGGTCGACTGCGTGGCGCGCGGCGTGCCCGCCGGATGGGGCGCGCCGGTCTATGCCAAGCTCGATGCAGGTCTTGCGAGCGGGATGATGAGCATCAATGCGGTCAAGGGCGTGGAGATCGGCGACGGGTTCGACGCCGCGCGCCTGACCGGCGAGCAGAATGCCGATGCCATGTCGCCCCCAAAATCAGGAAAGCGCGAGGACGGGCCGGAGTTCGCCGCCAATCACGCCGGCGGCATCGCGGGCGGAATCTCGACCGGCCAGCCTGTGACCTGCCGCGTGGCCTTCAAGCCGACCAGTTCGATCCTGACGCCGGTCGCCAGCGTGGACCGCGAGGGCAATGCGACGGAGGTCCGCACCAAGGGCCGCCACGACCCCTGCGTCGGCATTCGCGGCACGCCCGTGGTCGAGGCGATGATGGCGCTGGTGCTGGCCGACCACAAGCTGCTCCACCGCGCGCAGTGCGGCTAGCCGTCGTAAAAAAAAAGCTAAGCAGAAGACTTCGGCACCATGCGTGGACCACCCAAAGCGAAATGCTATCTCGACTTTAGCGTATCGCGCAGATCGTAACGCACCCGATCCGGCCCGGCTTTGCGCATCCATTTCATCGTCTCGAGATCGTCGGCATAATCGCTGTCGCCTATGACATTGCGATAGCGGTCCGGGCCGCTTCGCAACGGATAGAGTTCCTGAGCAGCGATCGTGCCGTTTTCGCGGACCCAGGCGGTGTAGAGAAAATCTTCCGAACGAACGGTTTCGCCCATCAATTTTCCGCTGCCGCCCCATTCTTCTGGAGTCCGGTGATACTGGCTGAAAGCGCCCCGTTTCCAGTCGCGAGAGGGCAGCTTCAAGAGTTCCATGAAGGACTCTCCATCGAGATCCGTTGGGCCGGGTATGCCGGTTAATTCCATAAGCGTGGGATAAAGATCGATCGTTTCCACAATCCCGTCGACACGCGATCCGCCAGTTTCCAGGTTTGGGACCCTAAAAATCAGGGGCACACGAATATCGATGTCCGCATTCGAATGCTTTGCCCAGCGACCATGATCACCGAGCTTATACCCATGATCGCCCCAAAGAACGACGATCGTTTTGTCGTCCAGACCGTACTGTGCAAGGCCTTCCATGAGTCGCCCCACCTGGGCATCGATGAAACTGACCGAGGCAAGGTAGCCGTGGCGCAAGTTCAACGCCACATTCTGCGGGATCTCCGGCCTCGTCGTAGCTAGATCGCGATAGGCGAATATCTCTTGCTGGACGATGCTCCACGACGGGGAATTCGCCCTTCCGCCCGGATTGAATGGCGAGCCCAAGTCCGCTGGTGTATAGAGATCCCAATACCGATCGGGCGCGATGAACGGCAGGTGCGGCAACCGGAAGCCTACCGTCATGAAGAAGGGCTGTCCCTGCGCGGACAGCTTCGGCATCCAGGACAGCGCAAGATCGACATTTACCTCGTCCTGCAGCTTTTCCGAACTCGTCCAGCGGCCGTACGAATTGTCGAACAGGGTAGCGCTGTAGGGATTGGCGCTATCGCCGCGATGGTCGAAACCGTTCGCATCGTCCCGATTGCGATGAAGGATCTTCCCCATGCCCCAAGTGAAATAGCCCGCCGCCTTGAAGGCATCGAAAATGGTGGTCCGACGGGGCCGATATTCGTCTATCTCATGATAATTTTCGGTGATATCGGATCTGGTTGGGCGCAACCCCAGCACGAGCGCCGCCCTGGATGGACCGCAAACGGCCTGGCTTACGAAGGCGTTGTCGAATACGAGACCCTCGGAAGACAAGCGGTCGATATTCGGCGTTTTGGCATTTCCTCCGTAGATACCCATCTCCGGCCGCAGATCATCGACCATGACGAACAGAATGTTGTAGCGGTCAGGCTCCCAAGACACCGGCGTCGGTGTAGGGGTCGGCGTGGGCGTGGGCGTCGGCGTAGGTTCAGGGGTGGGTGCGACGACGACAGGGGGGGGCGAGGACGATGTTTCCTCTCCGCCACAAGCAGCCGCGACCGATACCAGCATTATCGCAGCCGTCAGCCGCACGTGACTTCGATTTGTCCGCAAGCGCGGCACCCGGATCGCCAATGGAATTCCCCCGTTCGTCAAAAAGCGCGTTATTTACATGCTTTCCAAATGGCAACATGGCCGCGCTGACCTATGTCGAAAGCGGAAGAATTTTGTGTCTCTGCTGCACATTCGACACACGCATCCTCCAGAACTCTTCTATATGAAGGTCGAAGTCGTTGAAAGCATGATCAAGTTCCTCGGTCCACGCCCCGCCCTCTGGCTCGTCCTCGCGCTACCCGGCCTGTGGATGAGCTGGCGCTGGATCGCCACGCCCGACGCCTATGGCTATGGCCACGCTATCGGAGATAGCGGCGACTGGGCCGCATGGCTGCTGCTGCTGACGTTGGCGGTCACGCCGATCCGGCTCGCGTTTCGCAAGCGGAAATGGGCTGTCTGGCTGATGCGGCGGAGGCGGGATCTTGGCGTGGCGAGTTTCGGCTATGCCGCGTTTCACACCGGTATCTACCTCTGGAAAAAGGCCACCTTTTCTGCCGTGCTGGCGGAAGCAAGCGAAACGTATCTGCTCGCGGGCTGGCTGGCCCTTGCGCTGTTCGTGCCGCTCGCCGTGACATCCAACGACATCGCGACGAGGGCGCTCAAGCGGTCATGGAAGACATTGCACCGGCTGGTCTATCCGGCGGCGGTGCTCGTCTTCCTGCACTGGGTCCTGTCCGCCTTCGATCCGACCACGGCATGGATACACGTCGGCATCCTCGCGGGGATCGAAGGCGTCAGGATCGTGCTGCAGATACGTCAGAGAGTGACGTAATTGCGGAAACGGGCGACTTCCGCCTCGTCGACATACTTGCCGATCTCGCGGTCGAATTCGGCCATGTCTTCGTAAGGACGGTATTCCTCGAATTCGTGGACCATCTTGTCGGTCATGCCGGGGATCAGGCGGATCTGCTCTTCGGTCGCCTCGTTGAGATTGACCGGGACGAACACGCGCTCGCGAACGGTGGCGGCCTGCTCTTCGGTGAGGCTTTCCATCAGCACCGTGTTGAAAGCGGTCACGTCGGCATAGGGCTGGCCCGCGACGATGGCGGCTGCCAGTTCTTCGGAGATGCCTTCGACGCCTGCGAGATCTTCGGCTGTCGCCGTCCCGGCATCGATCACGGTCTGGGTATCGGTGGCTTCGACCGTTTCCATCTGGGCTGGCGTCGTCGCGTCGTCGGTGATCACCGTGTCTTCGGCTTCGCCCGAGCAGGCTGCGAGGGCGAGGGTGCTACCGGCAATGGCGGCGGCGAAAGCAAATTTACGCATATCGAATCCTTCTTATTGCGATGCATTCTCATTATCAGCGGATTGCAGGCTCGGCTAAGGAATTCTCGAAGAATTCGGCCGATTGCGCAAATCGCAATGAAATCGCACCTTTGTTGCACTTTTCAAAAGTTCCAATCCTGTGATTGATAATTCCGATGCTCGCAATCGCAACATATCGCTTTTGTGCATCGCACCGCGGCCTATCTGCCACCCATCAGTTTCAACCCCACAACGGAGACAACCCATGGGTATCATCGGAAGCCAGATCAAACCGTTCACCGCCACCGCCTTCAAGGCCGGCGAAGATTTCTACGAGGTCACCGACGAGGACGTGAAGGGCAAGTGGGCCGTGTTCTTCTTCTACCCGGCCGACTTCACCTTCGTCTGCCCGACCGAACTCGAAGACCTCGGCGAGCAGTACAATATGCTCCAGAAGATGGATGTCGAAGTCTATGGCGTGTCGACCGACACCCATTTCAGCCACAAGGCCTGGCACGACACCAGCGAGCGTATCGGCAAGCTGACCTTCCCGTTCCTGGGCGACCAGAACCACGTTCTCGCGCGCAATTTCGATGTGCTGCGTGAAGGCGTCGGCCTGGCCGACCGTGCGACCTTCGTCGTCGATCCGGACGGCGTGATCCAGATCATGGAACAGACCTGCGAAGGCGTCGGCCGCAATGCCAACGAACTCGCCCGCAAGATCAAGGCCGCCCAGTATGTCCGCGCCAACCCCGGCCAGGTCTGCCCGGCCGCGTGGGAAGAAGGCAGCGACACGCTGGCCCCCTCGCTCGACCTCGTCGGCAAGATCTAAGTCCACGACCGCATACGCGCTCCCATACCTCCTAGAAGGAGCGCGATAAGAGCCCGAGTTCCGCTCGGGTCGCTGGAAGGCCCGGGGCATCCTCCCCCAATCCCCGCCCCGGGCCTTTTCCATCCCACAGCCCGCTCCTCGTCATTGCGAGGAGCCGCAGGCGACGCGGCAATCCAGAGCCGCTGGCATTTGCCTCTCTGGACTGCCGGGTCGCCCCGTCCCGGGGCTCCTCGCAATGACAAGGATTTGACGATGCTCGACGACACGATGAAACAGCAGCTCACCACATATCTCGCCAATTTGCGCGAGCCGGTGGAACTGGTCGCGTCGCTGGGCGATGACGAGAAATCGCGCCAAACGCGCGAATTGCTGGAAGAGATCGCCGGTCTGCACGACGAGGTCGAGGCGAGCTTCGACGGGACGGACGACCGCAAACCCAGCTTCGTCATCCGCCGCGCGAGCGATGCGGAGAAGTGGGTGCGCTTCGCAGGTCTGCCGATGGGGCACGAGTTCACCTCGCTGGTGCTCGCCCTGCTATGGGCTGGCGGACATCCGCCGAAGGTCGATGCCGATCTGCTGGAGCAGGTCCGCGGCCTCGAAGGCGACTTCAATTTCGAGATGTATTTCTCTTTGAGCTGCCACAATTGCCCGGACGTGGTGCAGGCGCTCACGCTGATGGCGTTGGAAAACCCGCGCATCACTGCGACTCTGATCGAAGGCGGTACCTACCAGGACGAAGTCGACGCACGCGACGTGATGGCTGTGCCGGCAACTTTCCTCAACGGCGAGCCCTTCTACAATGGCAAGATGGAGCTGGCCGAAATCCTCGCCAAGCTCGACACCAATGCCGATGCGAAGGCCGCCGAGAGGCTGGCCTCCAAGGACCCGTTCGAAGTGCTGATCGTCGGCGGCGGTCCGGCAGGTGCGGCGAGCGCGATCTACACGGCACGCAAGGGGTTCCGCACGGGAATCGCGGCTGAGCGCTTCGGCGGCCAGCTGCACGACACTCTCGGCATCGAGAACCTGCCCGGCACTGCCTATACCGAAGGGCCCAAGCTGGCGGCGGATCTGGAACGCCAGATCGGCGAGAACACGATCGACCTCATGAATCTCGCCAAGGCCGTGAAGCTGGTCCCGGCGCAGACCGCGGGCGGATTGCACACGGTCGAACTGGGCAACGGAGCTTCGCTCAAGGCGCGCAGCCTGATCCTCGCGACCGGCGCGCGCTGGCGCAATCTCGGCGTTCCGGGCGAAGCCGAGTATCGCAACAAGGGCGTGGCCTATTGTCCGCATTGCGACGGGCCCCTGTTCAAGGGCAAGCGCATCGCGGTGATCGGCGGCGGCAATTCGGGCGTCGAGGCGGCGATCGACCTTGCCAAGATCGTCGGCCACGTCACGCTGGTCGAGTATGACGAGAAGCTGCGCGCCGACGAAGTCCTGCAGGCCAAACTGCGCAGCCTCACCAATGTCGAAATCGTCACCAGCGGCCAGACCACCGAGATCACCGGCGACAATGGCAAGGTGAACGGTCTGGTCCTTAAGGACCGCACAAGCGGCGACGAACGCCGCATCGAGCTCGAAGGCGTGTTCGTCCAGATCGGCCTTGTGCCGAACACCGAATGGCTCAAGGACTCCGGCCTCGAACTGACGGAGTTCGGCGAAATCGTGACGGACGAAGAGGGCCGCACCAATCTCCCGGGCGTACTGGGCGCGGGCGATGTTACCGATGTGCCGTACAAGCAGATCGTCGTCGCCATGGGCGAAGGCTCGAAGGCGGGCCTCTCCGCTTTCGACTACCTGATCCGCACCGAACCTGCCGAGGAAATCGCGCAGGCCGCCTGAACCTGCCGGAAACCCGAAGCAAAAGCGCCGTCATCCCAAGCGGATGACGGCGTTTGTGTATCCGGTGACACGCCCCATCGCAAAATCGCCCCAGCCAATCAATTTGAACCGTTTAATCGATTGGACGGATTACCGGCCCGTGTTCACAGTGCTTCCAATCTCGGACGGGAGACCGAGTCTTTATACTAGAGGAGAGCACTAACATGGACGCCAAAACCGGAGATATCAGCGGCTGCCCCTTCACCGGAGACAGCGGAACCCGCGCCCTCTTCGGCCGCCGGAACCGCGATTGGTGGCCCGACCAGCTCGACCTTGAAATCCTGACCGAAGGCGGCCGCGCGGCCGACCCGATGGGCGAGGATTTCGACTATTGCGAAGCCTTCAACGCACTGGACTACAAGGCGCTGAAGCAGGACCTGACCGACCTGATGACCGACAGCCAGGAATGGTGGCCGGCGGACTATGGCCACTACGGCCCGTTCTTCATCCGCATGGCGTGGCACGCGGCAGGGACCTATCGCACCGGCGACGGACGCGGTGGTGGCGGCAGCGGCCAGCAGCGCTTCGCCCCGCTCAACAGCTGGCCCGACAACGGCAACCTCGACAAGGCCCGCCGCCTGCTGTGGCCGATCAAGCAGAAATACGGCAAGCACATCAGCTGGGCCGACCTCTTCATCCTCACCGGCAACGTCGCGATCGAAAGCATGGGCGGCCCCGTGTTCGGCTTCGGCGGCGGTCGCAAGGACGTGTTCGATCCCGAAACCGTCTATTGGGGTACGGAAGAAAAATGGGTCGATACCGGCGCCGAAACCCGCATCCATCCCGATGAAGGCCGCGCGCTCGAAAACCCGCTCGCCGCGATCCAGATGGGCCTCATCTACGTCAATCCCGAGGGCCCAGGCGGCAATCCGCACGATGCGGAAGGCATGGCCCGCGACATGCGCGAAACCTTCGCCCGGATGGCCATGAACGACGAGGAAACCGTCGCCCTCACCGCCGGCGGCCATGCATTCGGCAAATGCCACGGCGCGGCACCTTCCGACACGTTCAGCAGCGCGCCCGAAGGCGAAAACCTGCACCGGATGGGCTTCGGCTGGCTGACCGACCCCGACGAGATCGGCAAGGGCCACATCACGACCTCGGGCATCGAGGGCGCGTGGACGCCGAACCCGACGCAGTGGGGCAACGACTATTTCCGGCTGCTGTTCAAATACGACTACGAGCTCACCAAGAGCCCTGCGGGAGCGCACCAGTGGACGCCGATCGACCCGGACAAGGCCGACATGGCGCCCGATGCAAGGGACCCGAACAAGAAGGTCCCGACCATCATGACCACGGCCGACATGGCGTTGAAGCGCGATCCGGAATATCGCAAGATTTCGGAACGTTTCCTCAACGACCAGTCGGCCCTCGACGATGCCTTTGCCCGCGCGTGGTTCAAGCTGTGCCACCGCGACATGGGCCCTAAAGTCCGTTACCTCGGCCCCGAAGTGCCGAGCGAAGACCTGATTTGGCAGGACCCCGTGCCCGCCGGAACGCAGGTGTCGGATAGCGATCTGTCCGCCTTCAAATCGAAGGTTCTCGACAGCGGCCTCACGGTTCCGGCGCTGGTCAAGGCGGCCTGGGCCTCGGCCTCGACCTATCGCAATTCGGACCATCGCGGCGGGGCGAATGGCGCGCATATCCGCTTCGACGAGCTTAAGAACTGGAAGGTCAACGATCCCGAAGAGCTGGGCGAAGTCCTCGCCAAACTCGACGAGATCCGTGGTTCGATCTCCATGGCCGACGCGATCGTCATCGCCGGGTCGGCTGCGGTCGAAAAGGCGGCGAAGGACGCAGGCTTTGACATCTCCGTTCCGGTCACCACCGGCCGCGGCGATGCGAAGCGCGAAGACTTCGATGCCGAAAGCTGGGAGCCGCTGGAGCCGTTTGCCGATGGCTTCCGCAACTATCTCAAGACCAAGGCATCGGTGAAGACCGAGGACATGCTGATCGACCGCGCGCACCTGCTCGGCCTCAGCATCCCGGAAATGACCGTGCTGGTCGGCGGGATGCGCGCGATGGGTGCTGTCACCAAGCATACGCAGCACGGCAACAACATCGGCGTGCTGACCGAGACCCCGGGCAAGCTCGACAACAGCTTCTTCCGGAACCTGCTCGGCATGGGCGTAATCTGGGAAGTGGTCGACGAGAGCGGCGACGAGGAGTTCGTCGGCACCTGCCGTGAAACCGGAAACACGCTGTGGCACGCCACCCGGACCGACCTCGTCTTCGGCTCCAACTCCCGCCTGCGTGCAGTAGCGGAGGTCTATGCCGAGAACGGCAACGAGGAGAAGTTCGTGAAGGACTTCGTGGCGGCATGGACTAAGGTCATGGATGCCGACCGCTTCGACCTGACCTACGCCAAGTACCACGGCTGATGCGATGCAGACGGAGCGGTGCTCGATCCCCGACACCGCTCCGTCCCGGCCTCAGCTGGGCGGGTCGATTACGGTTCAATCTTTCATTCATCGCAGCTCAGGAACGCTTTGACATTTGATACTTTCGGGTCCATGGTCACAGCATAGACGGCCTGGCTGGTCGTCCACCGAGAGCCCCCGACTTCAGGTCGGGGGCTTTTTTATTGATATTTGTTTGATCACGTCATGTTTCCAAGGGTTGGTGGAACGAAGGCACCTACGCTCCGTAAGTTTCGAGTCGGGAGGTCACTCTCGGACGCACCGACAACCTGAACTGGAGCAATAGACATGACCGACAAATTTGCGCTGTCCGATGGTGGCGCCAACCACCAGAAGCCTAAGGGCGACGACGATGTGATGACGACCGCGCAAGGTCATCCGATCGCGGACGATCAGAACTGGCTGACCGCCGGTCCGCGCGGGCCGCAGCTGCTTGAAGATCAGATTGCGCGCGAGAAGATCTTCCATTTCGACCATGAACGCATCCCTGAACGCGTGGTCCATGCCCGCGGATACGGAGTGCACGGCCACTTCGAGCTGAAGAAAGCGATCCCGCAGTATTCGCGCGCGCGGATCTTCAACGAAGAGGGCGTAAAGGTGCCTACCTTCACGCGCTTCTCGACCGTGGCAGGCAACAAGGGTTCGCCCGATCTGGCGCGCGATGTGCGCGGCTTCGCGACCAAGTTCTACACCCAAGAAGGCAACTGGGACCTGGTTGGCAACAATATCCCGGTCTTCTTCATTCAAGACGCCATCAAGTTCCCTGACCTGATCCATGCCGCCAAGCCTGCGCCCGATCGCGGCTTTCCGCAGGCACAGACCGCGCACGACAATTTCTGGGACTTCATCAGCCTCAGCCCCGAAGCGATGAACATGGTCATGTGGATCATGTCCGACCGGACGATTCCGCGCTCGTTCCGGTTCATGGAAGGTTTCGGCGTGCACACCTTCCGGCTGGTTAACGAGAAGGGCGAGAGCCACTTCGTCAAGTTCCACTGGAAGCCGAAGCTGGGCCTGCAATCGGTCATCTGGAACGAAGCGCTCAAGGTCAACGGCATGGATCCCGACTTCCATCGCCGCGACATGTGGGATGCGATCGACGCTGGCGACTTCCCGCAGTGGGACTTGGGCATCCAGGTCTTCGACGACGAATTCGCCGAGCATTTCGAATTCGACGTGCTCGATGCGACCAAGATCATTCCCGAAGAGCAGGTGCCGGTCGAGATTATCGGTACGCTGACGCTAGACGCCAATGTCGACAATTTCTTTGCCGAGACCGAGCAGGTCGCCTTCTGCACGCAGAACCTGGTGCCCGGTATCGACCATTCGGACGACCCGCTGCTGCAGGGACGCAACTTCAGCTATCTCGACACGCAGCTCAAGCGGCTGGGTGGCCCAAACTTCACGCATTTGCCAATCAACGCACCTAAGTGCCCGGTGCGCCACTTCCAGCAGGATGGCCACATGGCGATGACCAATCCGAAGGGCCGCGTGAATTACGAACCCAATAGCTGGGGCGATGGCGACGGTGCCGAAGAAGATCGCGGCCCGCGCGCTTGCCCGATGAGGGGGTTCCAAAGCTACGAGGCCCCGGTGGAAGGGCCCAAGATGCGCGTGCGCAGCGAGACCTTCGCCGATCACTACAGCCAGGCTCGCCAGTTCTACGTTTCGCAGACCCCGGTCGAGCAGACGCACATGGCGAACGCGCTGACTTTCGAGCTGTCGAAGGTCGGTCGCATGAGCATCCGCAAGCGGATGATCGGTCACTTGCGCCATATCGACGAAGGACTGGCGCAAGAGGTGGCCGACGGAATCGGTCTCCCCGAACTGCCCGAAAAGGTACCGGCGGCGCGCGACCCGATCACCGACCTGGCCGAAAGCCCCGCGCTGTCGATCCTCAAGAACGGTCCCGGTAATTTCAAGGGTCGCAAGCTGGGCATCTATATTGCCGAAGGGGCCGACGCGGATGTAGTCAAGGCGCTGAAAGATGCCGCGACCAGCGCTGGCGGCATGGTCGAAATCGTGGCACCGCATGTTGCCGGCGCCAAGTTGTCCGACGGCGAAATGATGGAAGCCGACGAGAAGATCGATGGCGGTCCATCGGTTACATACGATGCGGTGGCCGTGGTCATGAACGAGGCTTCGGCCAAGCGCTACAACACCGACAAGCCGAGCATCGACTTCGTCAATGACGCCTTCGCCCATGCGAAATTCGTCGCCTACGTTCCCGCCGTTAAACCGCTCTTCGAAACGGCAGGCGTATGGAACTGGATGGACGACGGTTTTGTGGACGTATCCTCGGGCAAAGACGCGGCCAGCGCCTTCATCGAGAAGTGCGGCGAGCTGCGCTTTTGGGACCGAGAGAGCGTGAAGCAGGACTGAGTAGACCGGAGGGGCGCGGTGCGAGTGCTGCGCCCCTTTTAGCCTCCCCGTTTGAGAACGATGTAGAGCGCGCCGTCGCCGCCGTGGCGCTGGTGCGCGCGGCGGACGGCGGCGATGGCGGTGTGGTAGCTCGATGCGGCCAGCCAGTCGAGCACCTTGGCGCGAATGACGCCTCGAGATGCGCCGCGATCCGCTGCCGCGACCGGGCGGGACTTGCCGGTGACGAGCAGGATGGTTCGCATGCCTAAAGCGCGAGCCTGCGCGACGCCGCCCATCAGCCGGTCGTAGGCGGCATCGAGATTATAGCCATGCAGGTCCAGCGTCAGATCGGGCTGGAACGCGCCGGACTTGAGCCGCCGGTCCCAATGCGAATCGAGATTACCGGAAGGCGAAGGCTTCGACTGGACGCGGGCCGGTGCTGGCACAGGCTTCGCATGCTCCCGCTTGCGAAGTTTCGGCTGCTTCGGCGGCGGAGGCTTCGCAGCTTCGGATTTGGGCCTCGTGATGGCCGGATGCATGGGCGTGACCGTTGCGGCCAGTTTTTCCCAGGCTTCGCTTTCTTCCTCGCTCAGGCCCCGCGGGGCGCTCACCGGTTCTGCAGGCGGGCGGTGGTGCCGCGGGGCAGCAGGACGATGGCCTGCCCGCGCCCGCTCATCCCGCCGGCGATGCGGCGCGCGTCTTCGCCATTGCCCCAGAAGGTGTCGAAGCGGTTGGCACCCTTGATTGCGCCGCCGGTATCCTGCGCGATCCACAAGCCGTCGGCCTCGTTGCGGTCGAGGTCGAGGAACACCGGCGCACCCAGCGGCACGAATTTGGGATCGACTGCGACCGACGACTGGCCGCGCACCGGCACTTCCAGCGCGCCGAGCGGCCCATCGGTGTCGAGTTCGCGGAAGAAAATCCAGCTCTTGTTGAGGTTCATCAGCGCTTCGCCCTCGGCCGGGTTTTCGCGGATGTATTGCATGATCCCCTGCATCGAACCGGAATATTTGCCGGGTCCGTCGCCCAGCAGACCGCGCTCGCGCATGACGCCGCCGATGCCGACATATTCGCGGCCGTTCTGCCCCGCATAACCGATCCGCATCAGCGATCCGTCGGGCAGGCGCAGCAGGCCGGAGCCCTGGATCTGCAAGAAGAAGAATTCGACCGGATCGGCCGCCCAGGCGATTTCCAGCCCGCGGTTTGCCAGAGCGCCCGCGACGATCTCGGAGCGTTCGTAGAACGGCACGAACTTGCCGCTCGCGTCGTAGCGTCCGAGCGGCGGGCGACCCGTGCGTTCGCTTTCCGGCATATCGTCCGGCCAAGCGCGCTCCAGCTCGGGCGGCATCTTGTAGACCGGCACGTCGTAGCCGGGCGCGCGGGTCCGGCTGCCGCGAATCTCCGGCTCGAAATAGCCGGTGGCGAAGGCCGCGCCATCGCCGATCCGCACGGGCTCGAAATAGCTCGAAAAGAATCGGCTCGCGTCACCCAGCGGCCAGCCCGCCGCCGCCTCGCAGGCCGGACGCCAGTCCTCGCGCTGCGTCAGGCCGCTCTGGTCGGTGCGGGCAAGAAGCTTGGGGCAGGATTCCCGGAAACTGGCGAGCGCGCCGCTGGCATCGCTGCCCGAGAACCCGAGCCCTGCGATCTCGGGGCCGCGCTGGATGCCGGCAAGTGCGGCGCTGGTCACCGCGCCCGGAGGCGTGGGCACAGGCCTGACAGTAGGCGAAGAGGAAGGAACCACACTGACGCAGGCGCTCAGCAGCGCGCTCGCTGCAAGGATCGTCCAGCCGCGCATTGTGCCCTCCCGCAGGTTCGGCCCGTCAGGCCTGGTCGGTTTCGTCGAGAATCCAGTCGGGCGAGGACGCATCGACATTGCGCGAGAAGGTCCACACATCACGGCTCTCCACCGCATCGTCCAGCGACCCGGCGATGACATTGCCATCCTTGTCGCGTGTCACGGCGGCGATATCGGCCACGAACAGCACGGCGATGCGGGCGATACGGCCATCGAGTTCGGCACTGCGAACGCTCGCGTCCTCGATCCGGATCAAGCGGTTTTCCAGCGTCTCGCCGGCCTCGTCGCGCGCGTCGATCGCACCGGCGAAGCTTTCGTAGACATCGTCGTCGGTCAGCTCGCGCAGGGTTTCCTTGTCGCCCTGCCAGAACGACTCGAGCACCATGCCATAGGCGCCCTTGGCTCCTTCGAGGAAAGCCAGCAGGTCGAACTGCGGATCGGCGCTGGCGATAGCACGGATGCCAGCCTCGTTGGCAGGCACGCGATTGTCGGTGGATCGCAGCGCAACCGGCGGCGTGACAGCGCGCGGCGCTTCGACCTCGCGCGGCGCATCGCCTGCATCGCTGCGATCGAAACGGTGCGGGATCACCTCTTCCTCATGCTCGGACCGGCGGCCGAGCACCGAATAGAGACGCAAGCCCAGGAAGGCTGCGATCATGGCGAGGATGACGATTTCGGTAATCACAATATGGTTGTCCGCTTAACCCTTGGTGTTGGGAATGCCGCTGGAGCATTCCTGCCCTAGATAGGTACAAATTACAAACCGGCAATGTTCCCGCGATGAACGGGTTTCCTCGCCGGCTACCGTCTGCGGCGGCGGATTGCCCCCCGCCCCGGCACCTGCTAGGCGCGCGACCTGTAGCGGATCGGCTCACGAAGCCCGGTTCGCGAGACCATTCCGAACCAGAATCGAAAGACTGACATCATGGCCGACGAAGGCGACGTTCTCACCGACCTCAATCCCGATCCCGCAGCCGGCGCGAACGGTGCCGACAATTCGCCTGCCGTCGGGCTCATCTCGCAATATGTGAAAGACCTTTCGGTCGAGAACCCCAATGCGCCCGCGTGCTTCCAGTGGAACGAGCAGCCGCAGCTCGACGTGCAGTTCAACATCGGTTCCGAACCGGCTGGCGACGACGTGCACGAAGTCGTGCTGAAGGTTACCGCCACGGCGAAGACCGGCAAGGGCAATCTCTACCTCGTCGATCTCGAATATTGCGGCCTCGTGGGCATTCGCAATCTGCCCGACGAACACGCGCATGCCTTCATGTTTGCGGAGGCACCCCGCCTGCTGTTCCCCTTCGCCCGCCGCGTCATCGCCGATGCCGTGCGCGATGCCGGTTTCCCGCCGCTGGTGCTCGACCCGATCGATTTCGGCGGCATCTACCAGCAGCAGCTCGCCCAGCGGGCGCAGGAACAGGGCGCAGGCGCTCCGGCACCGACCGGCGACGCCTGAGCGCGCCCGGCCTGAGGCGGAGGCTCTGACGTGAGCCTGCTCAAACACGTCGGGACGATCGGCGGGCTGACCATGGTCAGCCGCGTCGCCGGCATGGCGCGCGAGATGATTTTCGCGCGCGTGCTCGGCGCGAATGCCGTGACCGATGCCTGGTTTCAGGCTTTCATCATTCCCAACGTCTTCCGCCGCCTGTTCGCGGAAGGCGCTTTCTCTGCCGCCTTCGTGCCCATGTTTTCCAAGCGGTTGCATGGCGATGGCGGGATCGAGGACGCGCGCAGTTTTTCCGACGACGTGCTGAGCGTCTTCCTGCCGGTGCTGATCGCCTTGTGTGCGGTTATGATGCTGGCCATGCCATGGGTCATCACGCTGCTGGGGGATGGCGACGCCGATCCGGCGACCTTCGCGATGGAAGTCGATTTCGCGCGGATCATGTTCCCCTACATCCTGTTGGTCAGTCTGGTCACGCTGTTCACCGGCATGCTCAATTCGGTCAGCCGCTTCGCGCCCGGAGCAAGCTTTCCGATCCTGCTCAACCTGGTGCTGATCGGCGCGCTGCTGTTCGGCGATTACGCCATGTCCAGCTGGGCCTGGACCGTCGAGCGAGTCGGTTACAGCCAGGCCTGGGCCGTCACGATCGGCGGGGTGGTACAGCTCGTCTGGCTCTATGTCTGGACGCGGGTGGAGGGCTTCCGCCCCAAGCTGCTGTGGCCGCGGATCACGCCGGAGGTGAAGCGCCTGTCGATCATCGCGCTCCCGGCGGCGATCGGCGGCGGGGCCTACCAGATCAATACGCTGGTGCAGCTCTACTTCCTCAACCAGCTGGATAGCGGCGCGATCAGCTACATGAATTATGCCGACCGGCTGAACCAGCTGCCGCTCGGCATCATCGGCATAGCCCTGTCGACGGCCATACTGCCTACGCTCTCGCGCTTCGTCGGGGCGAAGAACAAGGAGGGCACCGACCGTATCCAGTCCGATGCGATCGAGCTGTCCATGCTGTTGACCATCCCGGCAGCCGTAGCGCTGGCAGTCTGCGCCGTGCCCTTCGTCACGATGATCTTCCAGGGCGGCCGCTTCAGCCTCGAGCAGGCGGAACTGACCGGGCAGGTGCTCGGCATGCTGGTGCTCGGCCTGCCGGCCTATGTGCTGGTCAAGGTGCTGGTGCCCAACTTCTATGCCCGATCGGACACGCGCACGCCGGTCTACGCCGCATTCATTTCGCTGGCGGTGTTCGTAGCCATGAACTTCGTACTGATCGCCGATTACGGCGTTATCGGCGTCGCGCTGGCCAGCGTGGTCGGGGCGTGGATCAATGTCGCCTATCTCTACATCGTGCTGGTGAGGCGCGGATATTATACAATCCCGCTGAAGCTGGTCGGTCGCATCGCCCGGCAACTCATCGCCGCCGCCGCCATGGGCGCTGCCTTGTGGTTCGCGCGCGATTTGCTAACCGGCTGGTATTCCGCCGGCCTGTTCCAGCGGATCGGCGCGCTGCTGGTGCTCGTCGCCTGCTCGGCCATCGTCTATTTCGGTGTCGCCTTCGCCATCGGCGCGCTCGACAAGCAGCGCATCGTCGCCCTGACCAAGAAGAGAGAACCCTGATCCCATGCGTGTAGTCTCCGGCATCCAGCCCACCGGAAAGCCGCATCTCGGCAATTACCTCGGCGCGATCGTCAATTATGTGAAGCTGCAAGACGAGGCGCATGCCGCAGGGGGCGAATGCTTCATTTTCCTCGCTGATTTGCACGCCATCTCGCAGCCGCACGACCCGGCGGAGTTGACGCAGAACACGCGCGAGATGGTCGCCACGCTGGTCGCCTGCGGGGTCGATCCGTCCAAGACCGTGCTCTTCAACCAGGCGCAGGTCCCCGCCCATGCCGAGCTGCAATGGCTGCTCAACGGCACGGCCCGCATGGGCTGGCTGAACCGGATGACGCAGTGGAAGGACAAGGCGGGCAAGAACCGCGAAGGCCAGTCGGTCGCGCTCTTCACCTATCCCGTGCTGCAGGCCGCCGACGTGCTGCTCTACCAGGCGACCCATGTGCCCGTGGGCGAGGACCAGAAGCAACATCTGGAACTGGCGCGCGACATCGCGCAGAAGTTCAACAACGACTTCTGCGCCGAGGACGCGCCGCTCTTCACCCTGCCCGAACCCTACATCCCGCCCGCTGCGGCACGGATCATGAGCCTGCGCGACGGGACCGCGAAGATGAGCAAGTCCGATCCCTCGGACATGAGCCGCATCAGCCTGACCGACGATGCCGACACGATCATGAAGAAGGTCAAGAAGGCAAAGACCGACCCCGAGCCCCTGCCCGATAACGAGAAGGACCTCGAAGGCCGGGCCGAAGCGCAGAACCTCGTCGGCATATACGGCGCGCTCACTGGCAAGAGTGTTGCGGACGTGCTGGGCGAGTTCGGCGGACAGGGCTTCGGCGCGTTCAAGCCCGCGCTGGGCGAAGTGCTGGTCGAGACGCTGGCCCCGATCAATGCGCGCTTCCTCGAGCTGAAGGACGACGAGGAAGCGCTCGACGCGATCCTTGCGCGCGGCGCTTCGCAGGCCCGCGAGGCCGGGCGCGACACGCTCACTGCCGCTTATGCGGCGCTCGGCCTGGTGCGCTGAGCTAGTCTCAAGCCCCTGCGATTGCACAACAAATGTGAATCCCGGCATTCAAACCGGGTTCACATCCGCTCGTCTACACCCAAGCACACTAACTGGCAGTGTGCCTCAGGGAAGCGGCGGGCTGCGCATTCATTCGCAATCGTGATACATTGCGTGTCCGTTCGAAAGGGACTGAGTATGACTGACCTGAAAAAAGGTTGGGGGCGCACTCTGAAACTCGCCTCCGTGCCGATGATCCTTGCAGGCCTTGCCGCCTGCGCCACCCCGTTCAAGGCGGACGTGCAGCGTTTCCAGACGCAGCTGCCCGCGCCGCAGGGCGAGACATTCTATGTCGTCGCCGACGATCCGGCGCTGGCCGGCGGGCTCGAGTTCGCGCAATATGCCGATCTCGTCGAAGCGCAGATGAACCGCCTCGGCTATGCCGAAGCGCCGTCTGCCGAGGCTGCCAGCCTGCTGGTCCGTTTCGATTACGGTGTCGACAATGGCCGCGAGCGTGTGCGCTCGACCGGGTTCCGCGATCCGTTCTACGATCCGTGGTACGGCTATCGCGACCCGTTCTTCCGTTCGCGACTCTCCTATTACCGCCCGCGTCATTTCGGCAGCCGCTGGGGCTTCGGCTTCTACGATCCGTGGTTCGGTGGCCCGGAAATCCGCAGCTACACGGTCTATACCAGCGGGATCGACATGAAGATCGACCGCGCCGTGGACGGGCAGCGACTGTTCGAAGGCAAGGCGCAGGCCATGTCGACCTCGAACCGGCTGCAATATCTCGTGCCGAATTTGGTCGAGGCGATGTTCACCGACTTCCCGGGCAATTCGGGCGAGACGGTGCGGATCTCGATCAAGCCGGAAGAGAAGGTCGTCCGCCGGATCGACTGACATAATCCCCATCTGGGGTTTCACGGGAAAGGGCGGTCTGCAGAGCCGCCCTTTCTTGTTTCAGCGGCGTTTCAGGACGATAAGCCCCATCGTGATAGCTAGAACGAAAACTGCTCCCTCGCCAATAGCAGTGGTGAAATGCGCGGTCGGGCCATAGGTGTTCTCCCCGAAAGCCGCGCCGATGTTTTCGAGGCGAAGCTGCGTGTCGCCGAGGCTCTGCTGGAGCGCATAAAGGCTGCCGCCGAGCAGGCGACCGCCGCTGATGTCAATCAGCAATCCAGCCCCAAGCCCAAGCACCGTGGCGACAGATGCGAAGCGCGGTGCTGACGATGCCTCGTCGCGCAACACTAGCCAGCCTGCCAGCCCCGCAGCCGCTCCGAGCACCAGCCCTTCGTAAATCCCGGTCACCCCGCCGAGCGCCTCTCCGGTCAGCAGGCCAATCCCGTCGCGCCCCAACGTACTGCCGAGAGCGCCGGCCACAACGCCCCCCACAATACCGCCCGCGATAAGGGCCGGATCGCCTCGACCGCGCCATGCGATCGCGGCTGCCATGCCGAGGCCGATCGCGGCTCCGGCCAGCGTTCCGAGCGCTCCGACCAATGCCGCCAGAACGACAATCGTCGCGCCGCCGCCCGTGCCTGCGAGCGCGCCGTAGAACGCCCCGCCCAGCACTCCGGCGAGAGCGCCCGATAGGGTGCATGCGCCTGCGACGCGTCCGGCGATCGACGGTTTGCGCGCGGGTGACTCGGGACCGTCTTCTACCGCGACTTCGGCCAGGAAACGGTAACCGTGCTTCGGCACCGTCTGGATATAGCGGGGGTTTGCTGCATCATCGCCCAAGGCCCGGCGCAGGGTGCGAATGCACTGGGTCAGCGCCTCGTCGGTAACGGGAATGCCTCGCCAGACCTCGTCCATGAAGCGGGTCTTCGACACCAGCGATCCGGCATTGGCGACCAGCAAGGCCAGCGCATCGAAATAGCGACTCCCGAGCTCCACCGGATCGCCCCCGCGCCGCAACTGGCGGTCCGCCAGGTCGAGCTCGAAATCGCCGAAATGCACGCTGTCCGATTGCTGCTCCATGCGCCCCCTTTCGCATTGCGCTTTAAGCCATGCGGGCGGGGTGAGGAAGGTTTTCAAGCATTGCTCACGAATTGCTCATGCCGCTCAGGCGGGTTTTCCGGCAGCTATCCGGCATCGCAAGCACAGGAGCCGAGATGAACGACCAAGCAAACGCACGACATAATTGGCTGAATGGATGGCGCATCGCCGGATGGGGCGCGGCGCTGGCACTGCTGGCCCTGCCCGCCATCGCCATGCATTTCACCGACGAGGTACACTGGACGCCGCTGGACTTCGGTTTTGCGGCGGTCCTCCTCTTGGTGCTGGGCACAGGTCTTGAGCTCGCCATGCGATTCGGCGGCAGAACGTCAAAGGGTCTCGGCATTGCCATCGCCTCGGTCGCAGGTTTCCTGACACTTTGGGCGAATGCCGCGGTTGGATTTATCGGAGCCGAGAGCGAGCCGGTGAATGCGGGCTTCACCGTGCTGGTGATCGGCGGAGTTCTACTGTGCCTGATTGTCCGTTTCCGCCCTGCGGCCTTGCGCTGGATCATGGCTATCATCGCAATCGGTCAGCCTGTGCTGGGCGTCGCAGCACTGCAAATGATGCCCGGCCATGCCGTCGAGTGGGGCGTGCTGCTGGTGTTCGCCGCGATATGGAGCGCTGCGGCATTTTGTTTCCACCGGGCCCATCGCCGGGCGGTGCGCTGAGAAATCAGTGCAGGCGCTCGTGCCCGCCGGTCGAACCGAACCCGCCCGAGCCGCGCGCGGTATCGTCCAGTTCCTCGACCTCGTCCCATTCGGCCTGCGTCACCGGCGCCAGCACCAGCTGCGCGATCCGGTCGCCGCGAGCGATGGGAAAATCGTCCGTCCCGTGATTGATCATGATGATTTTCAGCTCGCCGCGATAGTCGCTGTCGATCGTGCCGGGCGTGTTGGGCACGGAGATGCCGTGCTTGAGCGCAAGGCCCGACCGCGGCCGCACCTGGATCTCGTAGCCTTCAGGGATCGCCACTGCGAGGCCGGTGGCCACTGCATGGCGCTGTCCCGGATTCAGCGTAACGGCCTCGGCCGCCACCACATCCATGCCCGCCGCACCATCGGTGGCATAGGCCGGCAGGTCGAGATCTCGTCCATGGGGCAGGCGCTTGATCCGTACCCCGATGCGATCAGTCATTATCCTCGTCACCCTCTCCATTGAGGGCTTCTGCTGCCATGCGGACGAGCTCGCGCGCAACCTCTTCCTTGGGCATTTCGGGCAGGCTTTCCACACCGCTGGAAGTGACGACATGGACCTGGTTCATGTCGCCGCCCATCACGCTTTCGCCTTCGGAGAAGCTGACATTGTTGGCGATGATCCAGTCGGCGCCCTTGCGCTTGCGCTTGGACTTGGCGTTCTCGACCACGTTCTCGGTCTCGGCGGCGAAACCGACCAGCAGCGGCGGACGCTTGCGCCCGGCGGCCACGCTGGCGAGGATATCGGGGTTCTCGGCGAGGATCAGCGCGGGCGGCGCGCTGCCGCGCTTCTTCATCTTCTCGGTCGCGACGCTGCGGCTCTTCCAGTCGGCCACGGCGGCCACCATGAAGGCGGCATCCGCAGGCAGGGCGCGGCGCACTTCTTCGGCCATATCCTCGGCGGTTTCGACGTCCACGCGGTCCACACCGATAGGCGTCGGCAAGTGCACGGGTCCAGTCACCAGCGTGACGCGCGCACCCGCGGCGGCGGCCATGGCAGCAATCGCGAAGCCCTGCTTCCCGCTCGACCGGTTGGCGATATAGCGCACCGGATCGATCGGCTCGCGCGTCGGGCCGGCGGTGACGAGCACGTGCTTGCCGTAGAGGGGGCGATGTTCGGGATCGGGATCGAAGGCGGCCTGTCCGGCCAGCGGCGATTCGTCGAAGCTGACCGAAACGCTCTCGCCCTTCGCTTCGAGTGGCTGCGGGGCAGAACGCATGTCCTGCTTGGCAACGGTATGGTTGAGCGCCTGCGCATCGATCGGCGGCGCGGCCGAAGCCCCGCCCTTGCTAGCGAGCAGCGAGGACGCGGCACCCGGATCGAAGGCGATTTCCTCTTCCGGGAGATCCTCGAGCAGATCGTCTTCGGCGACCGTTTCATCCCCGTCGAGCGGTTCTTCCTCCGGCTCCGCTGCGAATTCTTCCTCGATTTCCTCGTGAGTGCGTTGCTTGGTGCTGCGCGGAATGATCATCGACAGCAGTCCGCCAAGGCCGCCGCCGCTCTGTTCGACTTCCTCTTCGGCTTCGGGCTCGAGCGCCTCGAAGATATCGCCCTCTGCCTCGGGCTCTTCCGAAACGTCGTCTTCCACCGGCGCGGCAAGCTGCGCAGCGGCAGGCACGGGCAGTTCGGGCACGTCGATATCGAGGTCGAGCTCCTCCGCGATGCGCGCGAGGATCGCGGCAGGCTCCGGCAAGCGACCCGGGCCGAATTCGCCGCAGGCCATCGCGCCCTCGTCCGGGTCCATCACCGCGACGCCGGCCTGGCGCAGCCAGTCGGCATTGCGCTGGGTCGCCGAATGCTCCCACATGCGCACGTTCATCGCGGGCACGGTCAGCACCGGCTTGTCGGTGGCCAGGATCAGCGTCGTCGCCAGATCGTCGGCGATGCCGGCAGCCATCTTGGCGAGCAGATCGGCCGTCGCCGGGCACACGACCACCAGGTCGGCCTCGCGGCTGAGCTGGATATGGCCCATCTCGACCTCGTCCTTGAGATCGAACAGCGATGTATAGACCTTGTTCTCGCTTAAGGCGGCGAGCGCCATGGGGGTGACGAATTGCTGGCCGCCTTCGGTCAGCACGCAGGTCACCTTGCCCCCCGCCTTGCGGATCATGCGCACCAGTTCGCACGATTTGTAGGCCGCGATACCGCCCCCGATCACGAGCAAAATGTGCGGGCCGCTCACGTCGCCATCCCGCTCGCTGGCTTGGCTCGCGCCTGCGTGGGCGCGGATCGGCGAATGCATTCCCATCGTGTCATCAAGCGCTAGCTAGCGCCCCCCGTTCGTCATGGCCAGCGCGCAGCGCAGGCGGATTGCGGGATTACGCGTAGCCGCCTATGGTAAAGAAAGGGGAAACGGAGGGGCCGATGCATGTCATCCTGAGCGCAATCATCCTGATACTGGCAATTATCGATCTGGTGATCGGCACGGGCTTTCTGGTAAACCCGGCCACGTCGGGCGCGGATTTCGGCCTGTCTGTCGCGAGCACGCATGGCAGCTCGACGCTGCGCGGAGACATGACCGCCTTCTTCTACATCAGCGCATTGTCGATGGGCTGGGGCGCCTGGCGGCGGCGCGGCGATGTGCTGCTGCCCGCGCTCGGCCTGTTCCTGATCGCCTTCACCGGCCGCTTCATCAACCTCGTAATAGAGGGGCCGTACGAAGGTTGGATGGTGCCGATGGGGGTCGAGGCGCTGCACATCGCCGTGCTCGCCTATGCGATAAAGTTGTGGGGCTGGCCGAAGCGTTCGACCTGAGGCGGCTCAGCGCGCCGATCTGAACAGCGAGCGCAGCGCCATCGGCAGGAATGCCAGGCCGACGAACATGGCCGGAGCGACGACCGCGCCCCAGTAGAAATTGTTCACCCGCCCGGCGAGCATGAAGGCGAGGCCGTAGCCGAGATAGAGGAACGTCCCGGTGACGCCTGCGGGCGATTTCCACCCTGCCCAGCCGAGCGCCATCAACAGCACGATCGGGCCGGCGATTTCATGCGGCAGGAGGCGCAGGTTCGAGCTCAGCACGACATTGCCGAGCCAGCCGGAAAGACCGCGCAGCACCAGCCAGTCCGGGCTTTCGGGATCGCTCGGCAGGAGCTGCGGCGTGACTTGCGCCACATGCCAGGCCATCGCCGCGAGAAAGATTGCTACCAGCGCGCCCCAAGCTGCGGTTTCCTTCCAGTCGCGCCGCCAGGCAGCCATCGCGCCCATCAGCAGGACGAAGGGCAGCACATGCTCGCGAATGGCGAGGGCCAGTGCCGCAACGACCAGTGCCCAGCCCCACCGCCCCGGACGATGCAGGCCGAAGGCGAGCGCGACCAGCATTCCTGCCCAAAGCTCGTGCAGCACGAAAAATGCACGATTGAGGCCGAGCGAGCCGCCCATGAGCATGAGCGCAGCCCCGACTATCCGGACGCGAGCGCCGCCCGGCTCGTCGCCCAGCCTGCGCCACCACGCCCAGACGGTGGCTAGCAGGAGGGCGATCGCCATCACGATCATGCCAGATTGGCCAAGCCAGGCGTGAATGTAGGCGAGCGTCGGCAGGCGCACGGTCACGCCGGGCCTCAAGGGGTAATCGCTCGCGCGCTGTTCCTCGACGATGAAGTCGTAATATCTCTCGCCGCCTTCGATCCGGTCGATCACGCGGTCGTAGAAAGCGAGATCCTTATCGCGTTCGGGCCTTGTTTCAGAAGCGGGAACACCGCTCTCTCCAAGCAGCGGCATCTCCGGCACCGCGGCAGGTGCGCCATCCTGGGTCGCCGTGAGCGGAGTGAGCGCCGCCAGCACCAGCAGCACCGCGACGACCGCCAGCAGCACGCGCGCGGGCCAGGTGCCCCAATGCGCGAAGCGGTCCCATGCGGGCGCCGCCGTGCCGTCCGTCAGCCGATCAGTCCCTGCGTCACTGCCGCCCATGCAGCCAGACCCCCTCCGAGTGCCGCCAGCACATAGCCCGGCCAGCCGCGTCCGCGCTCCTTGCGTTCGCGCCTTTCCCACATCAATTCGATATCGGGCAGCGGCGGCGGTTCGGGCGCGCCGCCCTTGGGCGGGAAGCGGTCCTCGATCCGGCGCACGAGGTCGGGGATGCGCAGCAGCGTTTCCGTATCGGTACGAATGCGGTCCGCAATGGCGGCTTCCGGCCCCAGCTCGTCGCGAATCCAGCTGCGGACATAGGGCGCGCTGGTGTCCCACATGTTGATGCCGGGATTGAGCTGGGTGGCGATGCCTTCGACCATCACCATGGTCTTTTGCAGCAGCAGCAGGTGCGGCTGGGTCTGCATGTCGAAATCGCGCGTAATGGCGAAGAGCCCGTCGAGCATCTGGCCGACCGACAGCTCGCTCACCGGCTTGCCGCGCATCGGCTCGCCCACCGCTCGCAGCGCCGTCGCGAACTCGTCGACATTGTGATAGCTCGGCACATATTGCGCTTCGAAATGGATCTCGGCCACACGGCGGTAATTGCCGGTCGTGAGTCCGTAGAGGATTTCCGCCAGCCACATGCGCGCCTGCCGGTCGATCCGCCCCATGATGCCGAAATCGATCGCGGCAATGGTCCCGTCCGGTTTCACGAACAGGTTCCCCTGGTGCATGTCGGCATGGAAGAACCCGGCGGCGATCGCCTGCTTGAGGAAGGCGAGCACAAGGCGGCTGGCCAGCTCGTTCACATCGTGCCCCGCCGCACGGATCGCCGCGGTATCGCTGATCTTGACGCCGTCGATCCAGTCGACCGTCATCACCCGGCCATTGGTGCGGTCCCAGTCGATACCGGGAATTTCGTAGCCCTCGGTGCCGACCATGTGCTCGGCCAGTTCGGAGGCGCTGGCCGCTTCGCGCCGCAGGTCGAGCTCGCGATTGGTCCAGCGTTTGAAATTGGCGATGACGAGGCGCGGGCGCAGGCGCGCCGCCTCTCCGCCGAAGCTTTCGAGATGGGCGGCGGCCCATTCGTAGGTCGCGATATCCTTGGCGAAGCGCTCGCGCACGCCGGGGCGCAGGACCTTGACGGCGACCTGCCGGCCCTCGGTCGTGACCGCGCGGTGGACCTGCGCGATGGAGGCCGCACCGACCGGCACAGGGTCGAATTCGGCATAGAGATTTTCGAGCGGCTGCTCGAAGCTCGACTCGATGCTCTGGCGGATCAGCTCGAAATCCACCGGCGGGAGATCGTCCTGCAGCTTGAGCAGATTGCGCGCCGCATCCTCGCCGACCAGATCGGGGCGCGTGGCGAGCGTCTGGCCGAGCTTGATGGCGGCCGGGCCGATCTCACGGAAGGCGCCGGCGTAATCCGGCTCGCGCGACTTCATCGTGCCAATGCTGAAGATGCCGATCAGCCGCTTGACCGGAACCGGCGTATTGGGATCGTTCTGGATACCGCGCAGCGCGCCGTGCCGCGCAAGGATGCGCGCCCACTTGCCGAGCCGGAGAATGTGAGTGAGCGGTCTCGCCACTCTAAACCTTCCACCCCGAATGGATGTTCACCGCACCGCCCAGGATCGATTCCACCCGCGTATTCTCGAACCCCGCACCGCGGATCATCGCTTCGAATTCCGCGGGCTTCGGAAAGCGGCGGATCGATTCGGCCAGATAGCGGTAGCTGTCCTCGTCATTGGCGATGGCCTTGCCGATCTGCGGCATGAGTTTGTGCGAATAGAGATCGTACACGTCCTTGAAGCCCGGCCAGTCGGTCTGGCTGAATTCGAGGCAGAAGAAGCGCCCGCCGAACTTCAACACGCGGTGCGCCTCGCGCAGGGCCTTGTCGATGTGGGTGACGTTCCGGATGCCGAAGGCGATGGTGTAGGCGTCGAAGATGCGGCTGGAGAAGGTCAGTTCCTCCGCGTTCTGGCGCGACCATACCAGCCCGTCGATCCCGCGCTCCATCGCGCGTTCGATGCCGACATCGAGCATGTCCTGGTTGATGTCGCTGACGGTCACGCTTGCGCCGCTTGTCGCCAAGCGGAAGGCGATGTCGCCTGTACCGCCCGCCATGTCGAGGATCGCCTCGCCCTCCTGCGGCTTCACCCGCGCGACGAAGCGGTTCTTCCAGAGGCGATGCATGCCGCCCGACATGGCATCGTTCATGATGTCGTATTTGGCGGCGACGCTGGAGAAAACCTCGCCCACGCGGCCGGTTTTCTCGGTCGCGTCGATGTCTTCGTAGCCGAAGGAAACGGTGTCGGTCATGGCGGTGGGCTTTAGGGGGAATTGAGCGGAGCGCAAAGGGGAATGGGGGGAGGAGTTTTTGTCAGGTGCGCCGTCGACATCCGTCGAGGGCTAGCTGTTCCGTCCCGCTCCCCCTCCCGGAGTCTTTGTTGGGTGCGCTATCGACGTCCGTCGATAGCTTGCGGCACCAGCCCACTCCCCCACCCGGCCACCCATAGAATACCGTGCCGTGGGTGGCCGGGTGGGGGAGTGGGCTGATGCCGCCGCAAGGGAAGCGCGGATGCGCTTTCCGCACGCAGAAAACCTCCTCATAGACGCCCCCCGACCCTCCTGTTACTCGAACCCCACCATGCCCGAACTCCCCGAAGTCGAAACCACCGTCCGCGGGCTTGCGCGGTTCCTCGAGGGCGAAACCATCACGCGCGTTACGGTCAACCGTCCCGACATGCGCCGCCCCTTCCCCGCCGGTCTGGTGCAGGCGCTGACGGGGGCGAGTGTCACGCATCTGACGCGACGGGCGAAATACGGGCTGATCCACACCAGCCGCGATCATGCGATGGTGTTTCACCTCGGCATGAGCGGGCGCTGGCGGATCGACCCCGAGGATGCCGACAAGCACGATCACCTGATCCTGGAGACCGCGCACAACCGTTTCGCGCTCAACGATCCGCGCCGCTTCGGTTCGGTCGATTTGATGACAACGCAAGAGCTGGTGACGTGGAAACCCTTCGCCGCGCTGGGGCCGGAGCCGCTGGGCGATGCGCTCACCGCTGAGCACCTGCGCGAGGCGACGCGCGGGCGCAAACAGGCGATCAAGCTGCTGCTGCTCGACCAGCGGATCGTGGCGGGGCTCGGCAATATCTACGTCTGCGAGGCGCTGTGGCGCAGCGGGATCAGCCCGCGAAAGGCCGGCGGCAAGGTGACCATGCCGCAATTGCGCCGCCTCGTCCCCGCGATCCGCGAAGTGCTCGAACAGTCGATCCGCGACGGCGGCAGCACGTTACGCGATTTCGCCCAGCCCGATGGCAACCTCGGCTACTTCGCCACCCGCTTCCACGTCTACGGCCGCGAGGGCGAGGCCTGCCACCACGAGGACGGCGGCACGATCCGGCGCATCGTGCAGGGCGGACGCAGCACGTGGTTCTGCCCGGTCTGTCAGCGGTAAATACAAGTCCTTGCTGCATAGCAGCGTTGCTCGACAGCCCTAGGCAAGCTAGTCGCAAACAATGGCAGAAGTCGTCTACCTTGAGCCTCATGAAAAGCTCCCCGTGCTTGGGGACGAGGAGCGTTGGCTTCTAGTCGAAGCGAACGATGAGGGCGGCTTTTATGGGAGCGGCTGGAGCCGCAAACCGAATGGTGAAAGCGTTTTCTACGGTTCACCATCAGAGAACGATGTGAATCTAGAGCGGGCGTTAGCTGCTGCTAAAGGTTGGGCTGAAAAGTATTCGGTCCCGAAAATTTGGGTCCAGCGCGAGCCGTGGATGAAAAACGAAAGAGAACACTGATCAGGCCGGCCGTTCTCACAAATCCAACGCCGCATACTCGCGCGGCGGGGGCAGGCCTTCCATCTTCTCGGCCAGCAGCGGGCGGAAGCTCGGTCGGCTCTTGATCACCATGTACCAGTCGTGCGCCTGTTCGTGGCCCTTCCAGTCCATCGCGCCGAGATATTCCACCACCGAAAGCTGCGCCGCGCAGGCGAGGTCGGCAAGGCTCAGCGTCGGCCCCGCGAGCCATTGGCGCGTGTCCACCAGCCAGTCGATATAGTCGAGGTGGCCGTGCAGCAGGCGGCCCATCTGGCGCAGCACCTGCGCATCGGGCGACTGGCGCAAGACGATGCGCTTCTTCATCTTCTCGTGCAGTGCGGGCGCGGTGACGTCGGCATAGAGGTTCTCGTCGAACAGCGCGACCAGCCGGCGGATTTCCGCGCGTTGCAGCGCCGATCCGTTGATCATCGGATTACGGTCGACCGTTTCCTCCAGCAACTCGCAGATCGCGCGGCTATCGGCGAGAGCGATGCGGCGGTCGGGATCGTGGAGCACCGGCGTGCGGCCCGCCGGGTTCAGCTGCCAGAACTCGTCGCGCCCTTCCCACGGGTTCTCGCGCACCAGCTCATAAGCGACGTTCTTCTCGCTCATGAGCAGGCGCAGCTTGCGACTGAAGGGACACAGGGGGAACTGGTAGAGCTGCCACATCGGTCCACCGCTCATGCACCAGTGCGACTCGCGCGTCCACCACGGCGGCGCGCGAAGACGCTAAAATTCCAGTGGATCGGCGGCTGGTTAGTCTTTCGGGAGCGCTTCACGCATCCGGCGGGCCATATCGCGCAGCGCTGGCGTCATTTCGGACAGCCCTTCGGCAAGCCCGCCCATCGCCTGCATCGCGCGCGGGACGACCACGGCGACTTCCTCGCTCAACCGGCCCGCATCGGGCGCAACCTTGCGCAGGGTGAGATCGGGATCGATTTCCTCGGCCTTCTCCCCCGCCATATCGGCCGCGGCCTTGGCCAGCGGAGCGATCGGCAGGTCGAGCAGCACTTCGGTCATGGTCTGGAGCATCAGCGCCATGTCGCGCTGGCGCTCCGGATCGCGCATATCCTCGGCCATGTCGGCGAGCGGCAAGGCGTCGGCCGCAGCATCCATGTCCGGCGCGTCGTAATCCTGCGCGGCGGCAGGCGCGGCAGTCACCGCGAGCGCGGCGGCGAGAGGCAGGACGGCATTACGCATGGTCATTCCCCGAGATCTGGTCGCGCGGTATTTACCGCATTTGCGCTGAGTCTGCCATGAACGGGCTCAAACGCCCGAAGCCTCCAGCAGCAGGAGGCAGTTCGGCATCATCGCCTCGCGCGCTTCCAGCCCTTCGTTCATCAGCGTCACCGTGGTTTCGAAGGCCAGCTTGTTCGCCTGTTCGCGGGTAAGGTCGTGATCGTCCATCAGCCCGGCCATCGTCCGCACGAAGAATTCGCGCCCGCGCGGCTCCATCGCGGGATAGGCGGCGGCGCGCGCATCGCCTTCCGCCTGGCCCTTGGCGATCAGGCCGAAAGCGACGCCGCAGCGGAGGCTGCTGCGCTGTTCGAGCGTTAGTGTGGGCAGCGCGGCCTCTGCAGTAGCAGGCGCATCCTGCGCGGCGAGCGGGAGCGATGCGAGGGCGAGGCCGGCGGCGAGAAGCAGTTTCGTCATGCCGCGTCTCTATATCCCCTCGCCTGAATGGCGGGCAACCGTCCTTGCGAGGCTACGCCGCTTTGCCTAGGTCCGCGGGCAAACAGGAGACACGAATTATGAAGACCCGCGCCGCCGTAGCCTTCGAAGCGAAACAGCCGCTCGAGATCGTCGAACTCGACCTCGAAGGCCCCAAGGCGGGCGAGGTGCTGGTGGAGATCATGGCGACGGGCATTTGCCACACGGACGCCTATACGCTCGACGGGCTGGACAGCGAAGGGCTGTTCCCCAGCGTGCTCGGCCATGAAGGCGCCGGGATCGTGCGCGAGGTGGGTGCGGGCGTCACCAGCGTGACACCGGGCGACCACGTGATCCCCCTCTACACGCCCGAATGTCGCCAGTGCAAAATGTGCCTCAGCGGCAAGACCAACCTGTGCAGCGCGATCCGCGAAACGCAGGGCAAGGGGCTGATGCCGGACGGTACTTCGCGCTTTTCCTATAAAGGCGAGACGATCTACCACTACATGGGCTGTTCGACCTTCTCGAACTTCACCGTGCTGCCGGAAATCGCGGTCGCCAAGATCCGCACCGACGCGCCGTTCGAGACCAGCTGCTATATCGGCTGCGGGGTCACCACGGGCGTCGGCGCAGTGGTCAACACCGCGCAAGTGAAGCCGGGCGACAATGTCGTCGTCTTCGGCCTCGGCGGGATTGGCCTCAACGTCATTCAGGGCGCCAAGATGGCGGGTGCGGACCGGATCGTGGGTGTCGACATCAACCCGTCGAAAAAGGAGTGGGGCGAGAAGTTCGGTATGACCGATTTCGTCAATCCGAAGGAGACGAAGGACGTCGTCGCGCATCTGGTCGAGCTTCTCGACGGCGGCGCGGACTACAGCTTCGACTGCACCGGCAATACCGACGTGATGCGCCAGGCGCTGGAATGCTGCCACAAGGGCTGGGGCACCAGCATCATCATCGGCGTAGCCGAGGCGGGCAAGACGATCGAAACGCGCCCGTTCCAGCTCGTCACCGGTCGCAACTGGCGCGGCACGGCTTTCGGCGGCGCCAAGGGCCGCACCGACGTGCCCAAGATCGTCGACTGGTACATGAACGGCAAGATCGCCATCGATCCGATGATCACCCACACGCTCAGCCTCGAGGAAATCAACAAGGGCTTCGACCTGATGCACGCCGGCGAAAGCATCCGCGCGGTGGTGGTCTATTGATGGCGGAGAAGGTCGTCCTCGCCGACAAATTCGCCACCTTCACCGAGCATTGGGCGCCGCGCATCGTTGCGCGATACGAAGGGCACGAGGTCCGTATCGCGAAGCTCGATGGCGAATTCGACTGGCACAGCCATACCCATGACGAACTCTTCCTGTGCATCTCAGGCGAGCTGGAGGTCGAATTTCGCGACCGCACCGAAACGCTGCTGCCGGGCGAGCTGCTGCTGATCGCAACGGGCGAGGAACACCGCCCCGCCGCGCGCAAGGGGGAAGTCCAGCTGCTGATGCTGGATCCTGCCGAGTCGCCGAATACGGGCGATCCGGAGACGGCGACTGTCGCGGTCGACGTCTGACTGCTTGCGCGGTCCGGGGGTCCCATTAAGGTAGCGAATCGAAACGTAAAGGAGAGAAAATATATGTTCAGTCACGTCATGCTGGGGGCCGACGATATCGACGCCTCGAAGAAGTTCTACGATGCCTGCTTCAAGGCGCTCGGCGGAAACGAGGGGCAGATCGATCCCAAGGGCCGGGTGATCTATATGCATAATGGCGGGATCTTCCTCCTGACCAAGCCCATCGACGGCCAGCCGGCCAGCTGCGGCAATGGCTCGACCATCGGATTTGCCGCCTCGAGCGAAGACATGGCCGACGCCTGGCACAAGGCGGGCAGCGAGAACGGCGGTACCGAGATCGAGGATCCGCCGGGCATCCGCGAAGGCGCGGGCATGAAGCTCTATCTCGCCTATCTGCGCGATCCGGCCGGCAACAAGGTTTGCGCGATGTATCGCCCGGGCTAAGGGCAACCGATCATATCGTCCCGCACAGGGGTGCTTTGGGCGCAGCGGTTCTTGGCCGGCTGCGCCCTTCGCGTATTGGGGCGAGCCGAAGAGACGATACGACAGGAAATAGACGCATGCCGCTCGACTATCTTTCGCAAAACAGGGCCTATGAGGGCGAGCAATTCGTCTGCTCCCACCAGTCGCGCGAGACCGGGACGGAGATGACGTTCTCGGTCTATGTCCCGCCGCACATGCCCGGGATCAAGCTGCCGGTGCTGTGGTATCTCGCCGGCCTCACCTGCACGCATGAGAACGTCACCGAAAAGGGCGAATATCGCCGCGCCTGCGCCGAGCACGGCATCGTCTTCGTCGCGCCCGACACCAGCCCGCGCGGCGAGGATGTGCCCGATGCGGACGAATACGATTTCGGTAAGGGCGCGGGCTTCTATGTCGATGCGACGCAAGAGCCGTGGGCGAAGCATTACCGGATGCGCAGCTATATCGAGCAGGAACTGCCGGAAGTGATCGCGGCGGAATTTCCGGTCGACCTGGAGCGGCAATCGATCACCGGCCATTCGATGGGCGGCCACGGCGCACTGACCATCGGCCTGCGCAATCCCGACCGTTTCCGCTCGGTCAGCGCCTTCAGCCCGATCGTCGCGCCGAGCCAAGTACCGTGGGGCGAAAAAGCGCTCGGCCGCTATCTCGGCGAGGATCGCGCGGCATGGCGCGAATACGACGCAGTCGCGCTAATCGAGGACGGCGCGCGGCTCGACCATCTGCTGGTCGATCAGGGCACGGCGGACAATTTCCTCGAGGAGCAGCTCAAGACCGGCACCCTCTCGATGGCCTGCGCCAAGGCCGGCATGAGTCCCGAAATCCGCATGCAGCAGGGGTACGACCACTCCTATTATTTCATCTCGACCTTCATGGCCGAGCATGTCGCGTGGCACGCGGAGCGGTTGGGGGCCTAGCGGCTCAGTTCGAAGACGGCGAACTCCGCGCGGCCGTTGGCTCCCGCTCGGCCCAACTGCCGTTCCCCTGCAAAGAACCATTCGCGTTCGATCCGTGCGCCCTTTTCCTTCGCGAGGTCGCGGAAGTCCTTCACCGTGACGTGGTGGATATTCTCGGTGGCGTACCAGCTGACCGGGATCGCGCGCGTTACCGGCATGCGGCCGCCGAACAGCAGCGCAGCGCGGGTGCGCCAGTGGGCGAAATTGGGGAAGCTGACGAAAGCGCGGGTGCCGACGCGTAGCAGCTCGTCCAGCATGCGGTCGGGCCGCGCGGCGGTCTGCAGCGTCTGGCTGAGGATCGCGTAGTCGAAGCCCTTGTCGGGATAGTCGGCGAGGTCGCGGTCGGCATCGCCCTGGACCACGCTAAGGCCCTGGCTGACGCAGCGCTCGACGCAGTCGCCGTCGATCTCTATCCCGCGTACATCGCACCACATGTGAGTCTGCAAGACCTCCATGAGTTCGCCATTTCCGCAACCAATATCTAACACCTTCGAGGACGGCTTCACTCGCTTAGCGATCACAGCGAGGTCCGGCCTCAACCCGAACGTGGTGGCCGGAGTGTGAAGCAGCGTCATCCGAGAAATCCCCCGATCACCCGGTCGAGCGCCGGGACATCAAGCAGAAAGCTATCGTGACCATGAGGCGCGGAGAGCTCCACGAAACTCACCGCCGCACCCGCCGCGTTGAGCGCGTGGACCACGTGGCGACTCTCCGCCGTGGGGTAGAGCCAGTCGCTGTCGAAGCTGACGAGGCAGAAGCGCGCTCGCGTCCCTGCAAACGCATTTGCCAACTTGCCGCCATGCTCCTCGGCAAGGTCGAAATAATCCATCGCACGGGTGATGTAGAGATAGCTGTTCGCATCGAACCGCTGGGTGAAGCCGCTCCCTTGATAGCGCAGGTAGCTCTCGACCTGGAAATCGGCATCGAAGCCGAATGTCTTGGCTTCCCGATCCTGCAGGTTCCGCCCGAACTTTTCGGTCAGCGCTTCTTCTGAGAGATAGGTGATATGGGCCGCCATGCGCGCCACGGCGAGGCCGCTGTCGGGTGCCTCGCCGCCATAGTAGTCGCCCTGGTTCCAGCGCGGATCGGCCATCACCGCCTGCCGCCCGAGTTCGTGGAAACCGATATTCTGCGCCGAGTGGCGACTGGTCGAAGCGATGACGAGGACGCGGTCTGCGCGCTCCGGCCAGTTGGCCGCGAGGCTAAGCGCCTGCATCCCGCCCATCGATCCGCCGACCACGGCGTGCAGCGTCGCGATCTCCAGCGCGTCGAGCAGGCCGACATGGGCGCGCACCATGTCGCGGATGGTGATGACCGGGAAGCGCATGGCGTAGGGCTGTCCGTCCGAAGCCTCGCTCGCCGGGCCGGTGGAGCCCATGCAGCTGCCGATGACATTGGGGCAGATGACGTAAAAGCGATCCGTATCGATGGGCTTGCCGGGCCCAACCGTCCGCTCCCACCAGCCGGGCTTGCCGGTGATCGGGTGCGGGCTGGCGACATACTGGTCGCCGGTCAGCGCATGGCACAGCAAAATGGCGTTGGAGCGGTCTTTGTCGAGCGCGCCGTAAGTTTCGTAGGCGATTTCGACACGCGACAGCTCGCCCCCGCCGTCGAGCGGCAGCGGTGCCGGCAATGTCAACGTTTGCGAGGTCCTGCTCAAACGAAGCCTTCATTCGCCAAAAAGAACGGTGGTTGGCGGTACCCGCCAGCTTCGCTACCGACAAGCTCAGCACGAACGGATTTAGAACTCAGCGCTCTAACCGTTCGCCCTGAGCTTGTCGAAGGGCCGTAATTCTTTATGGCGCAGACGCAAGATGTCAGACCGTCCTACCCTGAAACCGTGGATCGAAACGATCCATGCCTATGTGCCCGGCAAGTCCAAGGCTGCCGACGGCCGCCCGCTGGTCAAACTGTCGGCTAACGAGAACCCTTTGGGCTGCAGCCCCAGGGTGATCGAGGCGCTTGCCGGCGGACACGAGCCGAACCTCTATCCCGATCCCGACGCCACGGAATTGCGCAAGGCCATCGGCGCGCTGCACGGCATCGATCCGGCGCGGATCGTCTGCGGCACCGGCTCGGGCGAATGCCTCCATGGCGCAGTTCAGGCCTTCGCCGGGCCGGGCGACGAAGTGCTGTTTTCGCTCTACTCCTTCTCCCTCTACCCGCTGCTGGCGCACAAGGTCGGGGCAGATGTCGTGCTGGCCGAGGACTCCGATTACGCACCCGATGTCGACAACATCCTCGCCGCCGTCACCGGGCGGACGCGCGTGGTGCTGCTCGACAATCCGAACAATCCCATCGGCACCTTCCTGCCGCGCGCCGAGGTCGAGCGCCTGCATGCCGGCCTGCCGAAGGATGTGCTGCTGGTGGTCGACCAGGCCTATGCCGAATTTCTTCCCGAGGGCGAAGACGACGGCGGCATGGATCTCGCCGCCCGGCACGACAATGTCCTCGTCACCCGTACCTTCGCGAAAGCCTATGGCATTGCGGGCGAGCGCGTAGGCTGGGCGACCGGGGCACCAGCCCTGATCGATGCGCTCAATCGACTGCGCGGCGCGTTCAATGTAACTGCGAGCGGCCAGAGAGCAGCGCTGGCGGCTCTGTCGGACCAAGCCTTCGTCGCAAAATCGCGCGATGCCAACGCAGCCGCGCGCGCGCGCTTCGCCAGCCAGATCGCGGCGCTCGGCAATCACGGCCTGCGCGCCCTGCCGAGCGAGGCGAACTTCGTCCTCGTCGTGTTCGAAGGCGATCTCGCCGCGACGACAGCGCTCGAAGCGATTGCCGAGGCGGGTTATGCCGTCCGCCACCTCCCCGGGCAGGGTCTGCCGCAAGCGCTGCGGATTACGATTGGAACGCCGGAGCAGATGGATGCCATCGCCGCTGTCCTGCGCGATCTCTGCGGAGAACCCGCGTGAGCATCGAGCGGATTGCCATCATCGGCCTTGGCCTGATCGGTGGCTCTATCGGCCTCGCCATGCGCGAGATGCTCCCTGACATCACCACCACCGGATGGGATGCCGATTCGGACGTTCGCCGAAAAGCATCGGAGCGCGGCTTGGTTGGCGCCGTCTGCGACAGCCCCGACGACGCGGTGCGCGAAGCACAGCTCGTCATCCTCTGTGTACCCGTCGGCGCGATGGGTGCAGCGGCGCAGAGCATCGCAGACGCGCTGCCGCCCGGTGCGATCGTCAGCGATGTCGGGTCTTCGAAGCGTAGCGTCGCGCAGGCCATCGCAAAGGCGCTGCCCGATGCCGTGGTGGTCCCGGCGCACCCCGTAGCGGGTACGGAGAAAAGCGGCCCCGAAGCGGGCTTTCCCGAACTCTTCCGCCACCGCTGGTGCATCCTCACCCCCGAAGATGCCACGCCTGCCGAGGCAGTCGAGCAGGTCGCAAATATCTGGAAGGGCCTCGGCGCGAAAGTCGAGATCATGGAGCCTGCGCATCACGACCTGGTGCTCGCAGTGACCAGCCACATCCCACACCTTATCGCCTACACCATCGTCGGCACCGCGAGCGACCTCGAGGACGTGACGCGAGGCGAGGTGATCAAATATTCCGCCGGGGGTTTTCGCGATTTTACTCGCATCGCCGCCAGCGATCCGACCATGTGGCGCGATGTCTTCCTGACCAATCGCGACGCCGTGCTCGAAGTGCTGGGCCGCTTCACCGAAGATCTCACCGCCCTGCAGCGCGCCATCCGCAATGGTGACGGCAAGACACTTTTCGAGCTGTTCGAGCGCACCCGCACCATCCGCCGCTCGATCATCGAGGAAGGGCAGGACGATGCGCGGCCCGATTTCGGACGCTCCGACCACTAACGTCTAGTCGGACCCCTTCCCGACCTGGGCCAGCAATTGCTGTGCCCGCGACAGATGCGGCCGGTCGAGCATGCCGCCCTTCCAGCCGATCGTGCCCGCGCCCGGATTGGCAGCGAAGATCGCAACGATCTCCTCGGCTTGGGCAATGTCTTCCGCGCTGGGCGTGAAGGCTGCGTTGATGACCTCCACCTGCGCCGGATGGATCGCCAGCATGCCGCGAAAGCCCGAGCGCCGGACAGTCTCCGCGCGCGACTTCAGTCCATCCAGATCGCGGAAGTCGGCCTGGATCGTCTCGATAGCCGGAACCCCCGCCGTAGCCGCGCCCAGCAGGCACAGGCTGCGCGCCAGTTCGTAGGTAAACGCAAAGCTGCCGTCGGGATTGCGATTGCTCGCCGCCCCGATACTGTCGGCAAGATCCTCCGCCCCCCAGGTCAGCGCCACCAGCCGCGGCGCACCCTTGAAGTCGCCAGCGTGGAACATGCTCTCCGCCACTTCGGTCAGCAGCACGATCACCTGCGTCGAGCCGAGCTCGATATCGTTCGCTGCCTCCAGTGCGGAAAGGTACTTGTCCAGCGCCTCGACATCCTGCCTGCCATAGGCCTTGGGCAGCATGATCCCGCCGGGCCGCCCCGGCATCACCGCCGCAAGATCGTGCAACGTATACGGCCCGTCGAGCGGATTGACGCGCACGAAAATGCGCTCGCGCTTGTCCGGATGCGCATCGAGATAGTCGCGGATCATGCCGCGCGCCGCAGGCTTGTTCTCCGGCGCAACCGCGTCCTCGAGATCGAAAATTACGACATCGGCATCGCCGTCGGCCGCCTTGCCCATCTTCTTCTCGCTGTCCCCCGGCGCGAACAGCCATGACCGCATCTTCATCGCGAATGCCTCTCTCTTGCGTCGCTTCATGCAGCACACTGTTTGCGCCTGCTTTTCAAGCCACAGCGCATTTTCGCCCCCATCCGCACTTCGCGCTTGTCGTTGTGCAGGTGATCTGCTGCGCTTGTAGGTATGGTACGAAAGCAGTTCTTCGAGACCCTGCCCGATGGCCGCGATGTCCATTGCTGGCGGCTGGAAAGTGCGGACGGCGCGGGGCTGACGGTGATGGACCTAGGCGCGACGATCCTGTCGCTCGAGGTAGCCGATCGCAGAGGCGAACTCGCGGACGTAGTCCTCGGCTACGACAGCGCCACTACCTATCTCTCCGATCCACACTTCCACGGCGCGGTCATTGGACGCTTCGCCAATCGCATCGCCGGCGCGCGCTTCACGCTGGACGGACGCACTTACGACCTCGACGCAAACCAGCCGCCGAACGCCCTAGACGGCGGACACGAAGGGTTCGACAAGCGCATCTGGAGCGCGGAGGCTTGCACCACGAGCGAGGGCAACGGCGTGCTTTTCACTTTGGACAGCGCGGACGGGGACGAAGGATACCCCGGCAATTTACGCACCACCGTAAGCTACGTCTGGACCGAGGATCACCGGCTCGTCATCGACTACGCGGCAGAAACCGACGCGCCGACACCGTTCAATCCGACGCATCACAGCTACTGGAACCTGGCAGGCGCGGGCGCGCCCAGCGTGCTCGACCACGTCCTCGAGATCCACGCCGACCGCTACCTACCCGTAACGCCAGGTCTTATTCCGACCGGGGCATTGGCCGATGTCGCATCGACGCCTCTCGATTTCCGCGAGCCCAAGCCGCTCGACCGCGACATCGACGCCCCGGACGCACAGCTCGCGCTCGGCAAGGGCTACGATCACTGCTTCGCGCTAAACGGCGCTGGCGTCCGAAAAGCGGCCGCGCTGTTCGATCCTGCCAGCGGTCGCCGCATGACGGTCCATACCGACCTGCCCGGTCTACAGCTCTATTCCGCCAACTTCCTCGGCGACAAGCCGATGGGCAAACACGGGAAAAACTACGCCCCTCGCAGCGCCGTCGCGCTGGAGACGCAATTCTTCCCCGACAGTCCCAACCAGCCGCACTTTCCCGACACGATCCTGCGCCCCGGACGCAGCTTCGCAAGCCGGACGATCTACGCGTTCGACTGTGCGGAAATCTGATCTTTTAGAAAAATGGTGCCAGAAGAGGCATCACATTCGAACTTCTTTTCCGTTTAATTTCTGATGTTTAGATATTTCGGTCAAGCTGAAAAGCCCGCAAAAGGCCCGCAAAATCCCTCTAATGTATTGGTTCGATGCCTTTTTTAGGACTCGGAATTTCAATTTCAAACTTGACCGCGGAGTAGGTCGTTATCCGCTTTGCGCTCCAATCTCCGCTATTTTACGGGCTGCGCGCTCTGCCCGGAAGCAGTCATCCGTTCGGTTTACTTTAAATCATCGATATTCGTTCCAGCTTCTCTTCTTTTTGGCCGATAGTCTGGGAGGGGAGGATTTGATGTAATTCCCTCAACCTGAATATCTTCGATTTTTTCACTGAGAGGAGCAAGTTCGCGACTAAGTTCGCGAAGGTCCGTTTCACCTTCAACCAAAGAATCTTCGACCGCCGGAATGCCACTCCTTATCTGGGAAAGTTTGTTTTCAGCGTTCTGCACCCCCTCCCTGAATTGGCGAAGGCGTAGTTGCGCGATAGCAGAAGCGCTCCGCCCTGAGATCCGCCGATCTGCATCTCGAAGATTATTTCCCCATCCACCAACCCTTTGCCCTAAGTCTAACAATCTTCCTTTTGTTGAGGCCAATCGTTCGTCCCAACCTTCGGCGTCCGATGCGAGTGCGGCCGTCGTGACTCGAAGCCGGACAAGATCGGAGGTGATCACCCGTTGCTTTTCTGGCTCCAGTCCTTCGTTCAGAGCGCGAATGCTATTTGCCACGGTCTCTACAGTGGCGGTCGCATCCCTCCCCAATAGTCCGGTTTCGTCCGCGGCGGGAATGATCTTTTTTCCTGACTTGTCGGTGTAAATGCCCTCACGACCCCGTCGGCCCTCGAGCACGAGCGCAGCCTCTCCAGTTATCAGATCCGTGCTGATTGTCGCTTCAAGGCCGTGGACTTTCGCCGCAGAAGGATCGAGAGTCAGAACAACGACCACGTTTTCCGGTTCATTTTCCGCCAGACGGACCGATGTTACCTGTCCCACAGGGACTCCCAATAGTGTTACAGTCGATCCCGACTGAAGGCCTTCCACGGAGCGATCAAACTTGATCTGATATGTTTCCTGATTTGGTCTGGGATCGATTAGCCACATCGCGAAAGCGATGGTCGTAAGCATCAGAATGCCAACGATCCACGCCACTAGGGAGAAGTTTGCGTTAGTTTCCATCTAGCACGCCGCCAGCGGTTTGTTCGTCCGGCAGAGGGCCGGTGCAATGAAAGTTCGCGTCCCGCATGCTCCATTCGGTTGTCCGCTATAGAACATGACCGAGGTTCGTCCCCTGGCGCAATCGCCACGAGCGGGGCATCCGGGCGCGTCGAATGTGTTTTGGTTTGAGATCGGCCTAGTCCCAACACGGGCGTGATGCCGCCCCGCCCGTGGCGACCGAATATTGCTATGACTTGCGCAAGCCGCGTCCGGTCACTCAAGCGCGAAGGCGTCATGTCTTCCAGGCCGCTGCTGGAGGATGTGATTTCAAGTCTCCTGGCGATGTCCGTCTGGTTCAGGGCAGGAGCTCTGATGAGCTGCGCCAACACACGCCACTGCGTACGATTGAGGCTCAGCGGCTGTGCTCGGTCATCGAATGCCTTGCGCGCGGCGCGGCTGATCTGGTCCATCATGAAGATCGCTCGATCATCGTGGGTGATGACATTGTCGAGTGCGAGAGTGCCCTCATCTTCTGGCATGAGACATTCCTATCGATCGGAGAAAAATAGTAAAGGACTTTCGCATTTTGTTTTGGCCGCTATATCGCTCGCGCAGCGGCTCAAACGATGGCGAGGAGCGAAATAATCATGGCGGACGAGACAGCAGGGGCTAGCGATGAAGGCGCACGTCCGACGGGGTTGTCCAGTCCGCGGGTCCGGCTGGGTCTGCTGATCGCCGGCATTCTGGTCCTGCTCGCCGGGAGCTACTGGTATTACAATCATCAGACGTACGGCAGATTCCAGCAGTCCACCGACAACGCTTATATTGCCGCCGACAGCGTCATCATCTCCCCCAAAATTGCGGGCTACGTCGAGCGCGTATTAGTGACGGAGAATCAAACGGTCGCGTCGGGCGATGCACTTGTCCAGCTGGACGTGCGAGATTATCGTGCCCAAACGAACCAGGTCGAAGCCCAGATCGCCGCGTCGCTCGCCGGAGCAGATACGGTACGCGCCCAGCAACAAGAGCAGGACGCGGCAATTGCCCAGGCCCGTGCACAGCTCGCAGCAGCATCTGCACAGGCTGGTCTCGCTGCTGAGCAGGTTGTCCGGTACCGCCCCCTTGCCGCTTCGGGAGCGGAGCCGCGCGAGAGGCTCGATCAGCTGGAGGCCCAGGCCAGAGAAGCGCAGGCTCAAGTCGCGGCAGCGCGCGCCGCGCTCACGGCGGCACAGCGCCGACAGAACACGCTTAGCGAGCAGATAGACCAGGCCAATTCGCAAGCCAACGCCGCTCGTGCGCAACTCGAGGCCGCCCGTCTGAACCTGTCATCGACCACGCTCCAGGCCAGTATTTCCGGGCGGGTGGGTGACCTCACGGTCCGACCTGGACAATTTGTCCAGCCTGGCCAACGCCTTATGAGCCTCGTACCGACCGACCGCCTCTACGTGACAGCAAATTTCAAGGAAACGCAGCTCGGACTTGTCCGCCCGGGGCAACCCGTCACCTTGGAAATCGACGCGCTGCCGGACCTCGAGCTATTAGGAAGAGTGGAAAGCATCGCCCCCGGGACCGGGGCAGAATTCTCAATCCTTCCGCCACAGAACGCGACGGGTAATTTCACCAAGATCGTTCAGCGCGTCCCGGTGCGCATATCCATTCAGGCTTCGCCCGAGATCCTGCGTCTGCTGGTGCCGGGCATGTCTGTTGTCGCGAGTGTCGATACGCGCGCCGCTAGAGACCAACTCGATTCGATCCGCAACGCGGCCGGAGACTGACCGATGGCAGGCGCCGCTGCAGCGGTTTCGCCGCCGGTCGAAAAGGCCGATGCTACGGCCTGGATCGCCGTAGCCGCCGGTGCGCTGGGGGCGATGCTGGCAACGCTTGACATCTCGATCGTCAATTCGGCGCTGCCGACGATCCAGGGGGAAATCGGCGCGACCGGAACCGAAGGCACCTGGATCGCGACAGCCTTCCTTGTTGCCGAGATCATCATCATCCCTCTGAGCGCGTGGCTGGAAAGACTGCTCGGCCTTCGCACGCTGCTCATCGTCGCGGTTTCTGCCTTCACGGCCTTTTCGGTGTTGTGCGGCATTGCCACCGATCTGACGACGATGATCATCGGTCGCACCGGTCAAGGGTTCATGGGCGGCGCGCTTATTCCAACCGCCATGACCATCGTCGCAAAGCGACTGCCTCCATCGCAACAGCCGATTGGCATGGCGCTCTTCGGAATGACCGTGGTTCTTGGGCCGGTAATGGGCCCGTTGGTGGGGGGCTGGCTTACCGAGAACCTGAGCTGGCACTACGCCTTCTTCGTCAACGTGCCCGTCTGCGCGTTGCTCCTTGCTTTACTATTCATCGGGTTACCCCATGAAAAGCCCGACTGGGTTTACCTGCGCGAGGCTGATTGGGCGGGAATAGCTGGTATGATCCTTGGGTTGGGTGGGCTGACCATCGTTCTGGAAGAAGGCCACCGTGAGGAGTGGTTCGATTCCACGCTGATCGTCCAGCTCACACTGATGACGGTCGTGGGTTTTGCACTTCTGACCTACGGACAGCTTTACGCGCGCAAACCCGTGCTCAAATTGCGCCTGATGCTCAGCAGGCAGTTTGCCAGCGTCGTGGTGATGGCACTGGCGCTTGGCATGGTCATGTATGGCTCGACCTACGTGATCCCGCAATTTCTCGCGATAATTTCCGATTATAATGCCTTGCAGACCGGACTTGTGATCTTCTGGATGGGCGTTCCGGCTTTCCTGTTGATGCCCGTTCTCCCGTTCATGATCCGCAGGATTCACATCCGCATTGCGGTCGGCGCGGGCATGTTCATCATGGCGCTAAGCTGTTTCGTCAGCATAAATCTGACAGCGGAATCGGGAGGTGGAGTGTTCACCGAAAGCCAGTTCCTGCGCGGCATCGGCATGATCCTCACGATGATGTTCCTCAACCAGGCGACGGTAGCTTCGGTTGCCAAGGAGGATGCCGGCGATGCTTCGGGCATCTTCAACGCGGCGCGAAACCTAGGGGGCTCTTTCGCGCTCGCCGGGCTTGCTTCGTTCCAGGACCAGCGCCTGTGGCATCATAGTCGGCGGATGGAAGAAACTCTCAACGCCAACAGCCCCCGGCTACAGGAATACCTGGACACCATGACGGCGTCGTTGGGCAATCCACAGGCCGCGCTGGAGATGCTTTCCGGCATCATTCAGCGCGATGCGTTCGTGATGACCTACAACGATGTCTTTTTCGCCATGGGCGCGATTACCCTGGTCACGGTGCCGCTGGTACTGTTCCTCAAGCCTCTCCCGAAGAACTTATCCCTTTCGATGCACTGAGAACTCTATGCGCAAGACCCTAACCCTCCTCGCTCCCATGGCGCTCCTCGCGGGTTGCATGTCCGGTCCCGACTATGCCGGCCCCCCGCAACTTGCGACCGACGCAGGCAATGCGTTCGTACGGGCCGGCCCCGAAATCGATCCGTTGGCGCCGATTGCCGGCGACTGGTGGACGCTGCTCGGCGATCCGGTTCTCAATGAACTTGAGGCGCGTGCGCTGGCCGGCAATCCGGGCGTGGCCGCAGCGCGCGCTCGCATCGAACAGGCAAGGGCTTCTGTCCGCCAGGAGCGCGCCAACCGGCTACCCGCCGTGGCTGCGCAGGCGACTGCGGTCCAGGCGAATATCCCAGGGCTAGATATCGGCAGCGGCCCGCCCCCGGGATCGCCCGGCGCTCCTGCAGACACCGAAGAGCAGGACAGCCTCAGCGTCTACAACCTCGGGCTCAACGCAAACTGGGAGATCGATTTCGCTGGGGGGCAGGCACGGCGTGTCGAGGCCATTAACGCTCAGGCTGCGGCCTCGGTGGCGAACGCCGAGGATGCGAAAGTCCAGCTCGCCGCCGAAATCGCGCGGGCGTATGTGAGCCTGCGAGAAGCGCAAGGGCGGCTCGAGCTTGTCCAGCGAGAGCGCGACTTGCAGCAGCAAATTCTCGAATTGACCTATCAGCGCTATACACAGGGCGCTCTCGCGCTGTTCCCGGTCGGTAACGCGAACGCCGAGCTCGAACTGCTCAAGTCGCAGATCGCGGAAGCTCAAGCGGACATCGATGTATTCAAAGACACGCTCGCGGTGCTGACGGGCGAAGCGCCCGGCGCACTCGACGGGCTCCTGGCGGCTCAGGCCGAAATTCCGCTTCCCCCCGAACGGGTCGCGGTGGGCGATCCCGCAGCGCTAATAGCGCGGCGGCCGGATGTTCGAGCCGCCGAACGCATGCTGGCCGCGGCGAATGCTCGGATTGGCGTGGCAGAGGCTGCTCGCTTCCCCAAGATTTCCTTCATGGGGATTCTCGGTTTGGGCGGATCGGAGCCCGACGACATCCTGGACCCGGGCAACTTATCGGCAATCGCTTTGCCGCGGCTACAGTGGAACCTGCTTGATTTCGGCCGCACGGCAGCATCGATCGATCAGGCCGAGAGTGCGCGCGACGAGGCCGAAGCGCGTTATGTTGAAGTGGTCCTTGGCGCACTGCGCGACGCCGAACAATCGCTTGCCCGGTTCGGGCAACAAAGAGCCAACGTAGCCGCGCTGGCGCAGATCAGTCGACAGGCCGACACGGCTGCGGAGCTTAACGAGCAACGCCGCGCCGCGGGGGTAATCTCGCAAGGCGAACTCAACACTTCGATCCGCAAGCGCGAACAGGCCAGAGCAAATCTCGATCGGGCGATCGCCGCCATGACAAATGGCTGGATCGCGATCCAGAAGTCGCTTGGGTTGGGATGGGTCGAATTGTCTCGCGACAATCGCACGTCGGTTGAGCCTGCTCCGGTCGATCGAAAATCAGTTATGAAACCTGAACAGAGTTAGGATAAGTTTTCTCAGAAGTCTGCCCCGCAGCCCCTTCCAACTTTTCCTAACGCGTCAGCACCTCGTGCACTTTGACCCAATCTTGGATCATAGGGGTCAGCATGTTTCCGCCTTTCGCAGAGTGCGTTTGCCAGTATCACCATCGGATATCCCGATTGCACTATTCGGTGACTCTTCATTGTCGTATCTATGTAAGGCCTTAAGCTTTCCGCGAGCATCTCGTAGCGACATCAACGAGCGATCGTAAAAGCATTTCGAGTGCAGCTCGCATTTGGCCGGTTCGATGACCGCCTTGTCGGTAGGCTTACGAGGCGGTCATCGAGCATTACGCCGCTCTGGAAAAGCTATAAAGTCATGGGTCGAAATACGAACTAGCTGGCACTGTCCGTTCGGGTCGTTGGGAGGACCACCAATCTCCCCGCCAACACGATCTGGACCTGTTAGAAACTGAACCCCAAAGCAACACCATATCTACGAGGATCCAAAGTGTAGATATTGGTAAAATTCCCCGAGGATGCGTCGGTCAAGTACAAGCCTGTCACCGAGCTGCTGTCGAAAATGTTCTGAACAAATCCGCGCACGAACCAACGCTCATCCGCACTGTTCAACTGCACGATCGCGTTGGCTTGCACGAATGGCTCGATCCGGTTGACCCTGCCGTTAAAGATATTGCCGTATTGCTCACCAGTCAGCGCTACGTCCACGCGAGGAACCAGAGTCATGCCATTGTCGAAAGTGGCGGTGTACTGCACACCCATCGAAACCTTCATTTCGGGGGCCTGCGGCAACTTGTTCCCTTTTAAGTTGACCTCTACGCCAGGGCTTAATACCGCAAGGCCGCTGCCCGCCGGAACGGCTCCGGCCAAGACATCGCAAATGCTGAATGCGCCGCTTGACGCAAGATTGCCGTCGTTAGGAAATTCTTCGGGACCACGAAGACCCAGAGCTGCGTTCACTCCGGCGACGAATGCGTCGGCCACGCCGGGGGCTGGCCCGGTTACGGCACAATTAGCACCGTTGCTGATATCCTTGATGATGACGGCATCAGGATCGCCGCCACCCGGGTCGCGCGGATTGGAGAAGAACTGGTCGCCGGCAACTTCCGCGTTGAGATAACTGAACGTCAAGTTGACAAGCCAATCGGGATCGGGCCGGATAACGGACTCTAGTTCCACACCCCAGATATCGGCATCGATAGTATCATTAACTGAGGTACGGGCGACGATGCGGCTAAGCTGCAACCCGCTATACTTATAGTAGAATGCAGTAGCGTTTAATTGCAGTGCGCCATTCGCAAAGGTATTTTTCGATCCGATTTCAAATGCGTCGATGGTTTCTGATCCGAAGCTTTCAGCCACATCGAAAACGGGCGAAAGGGGCGGGTTGATACCCCCGGATTTATAGCCCCTGGCATAAGATGCGTAAATCGAATTGTCAGGCGTAACTTCGTAGTCGAGCACCGCACGCCCGGTTATTTCATCGAAACCTACTTCTCTAAATTGCGTCAGCTGCTCACCTGGCGTACCAGGATCGGCATCAAAAAGACCAGAGGGACCGGTTAAGGGAGTGATCGGGCTGTCGAACGGCTCCCCGTCATTCGCGTAAGGATTGAGGAAGCTAATCAAGGTCGTGCGCGCAGTCACGTCTTTCTTGTCGTCGTTATACCGCAAACCTCCGGTGAAGGTCAGACGCTCGGTCAGGTCGACGTAGATCTCCCCGAACACACCGAAGCTCTCAAGATTAGCCTCGAGAGAATTGTTGCGGTACATGGATGTTGCGAAGTAGGATGGCGGTGCACCGCCTGCCAAAGTACCAAACGATCCCAGAATGGCACTGGCGTAGTCAAGCGCGAATGAGTTTACATAGTAACTGTTGTCGGTAGTCTTGGACTTTGCATAGATCCCTCCGAGCAGGAAATTGAATGCTCCGTCGAAATCACTGGAAAGGAGGATTTCGCCGCTCCAGGATTCGCGTTGCTCTGAAGACCTGTCGAAGGATAGCGGCGTTTCGCCGCACAATACATTACCTTCGAACGCGCCCCTGTTCCCATCATCGTTATCGGAGGTGCACAATACGCCCCCTGGGCCATTGGGGATGAGAGCCTCCACAATCGGGGTAAAATACGCCGACGAACCTGGCACGAACGCCGGTGCAGGTGCGGGGAGGCCGGTAGGCAAACCGTTGGCCGCGAAGCCGGACAACACGTTCAAGGCCGTAGCAAAGGCGGTACGATCCTGAATGCCCAGAAAGTAGTCCTGCCGGGAATCGACTTCGGTGTCCTGATAAAGACCGGTTGCAGTCAGTGTCATAGCTCCGATGCGCTGCTCGAGACGGGCCTGTAGCTGCACTTCATCGGCAAAATAGAATGGAGTATACGCCGTGTTTACCGTGCGCACATCGTCGGGCTTATCGAATCCTGCAAATGCATCGGGGCCGTACAGGCTTCCCAATCCCAGTACTGAGGGAATTCCCTGAATAGCGAAGAACTCTTGCGAACTGAGCGTTGCGCCGACTGTGGAATTGGCATTGGTGATGTCAAAGTCGCGGCGATTGTTCAGACAACCCAGCACGCCGAGCGGGTCACGCTGGCAGGCCTGCTTTTGATTACGTAAACGGGTGTCATCTTCCCTGAAATAATATGCCATGAAGTCGAGAGTGGTATCGGCACCGGGTTCAAAACGAAGAGAACCACGAACAGCGTACATGTCTCGGTCGTCGACATCCGAATTGTCGAAAAGGTTTGTGGTGTAACCGTCGCGATTCAGAAAGAATCCGGCTACCCGAACGCCGATAGAATCGACGATCGGGACATTGACCACCCCCTCGGCCTTGATGCTGTTGTAATTCCCATACTCGAACTCTCCGGCCGCGCCGAAAGAACCGAGGTCAGGCTTGGCTGTCACAAGGTTGACAACACCCGAGGTAGCGTTGCGGCCGAAGAGGGTGCCCTGCGGCCCCCGTAGGACCTCAATTCGCTCAAGGTCAAAATATTCTGTTTCGAACAGCCGGGTACCAAAAAGAGGGGAACCATTGATATGGATAGCCGTCGCTGCGTCACACGTCACACCAACACAAAGATCGCCGATACCACGGATGGTGAAGGACGACCCGGTGAAGTTGCCCTTCGAAAATGAGACGTTCGGGAGCGTCAATTGAAGGTCAGCAGCGTTTTCGATCTGCTGGCTTTCGAGAGCCGTAGCATCGAAGGCACTGACCGCGATCGGCACCTCTTGCAGACTTTGAGATTGGCGTTGGGCCGTCACGATGATTACGGATCCTTGGGGTTCCGCCTCATCAGTTGTGGAATCCTGCGCTAAAGCCATCTGCGGCCAAGCCAAGATGGCCGAAGTGGCGAGCACCATCGCTCTCAGTGTCATATAGCATCCCTTCCCATCTCTTCAGTGCGACGATAATTGGCTCCGCCGCTTACTGCAAAATGGGGCGACCTCGAGGGTCGCCCCTTAGTCTGTGGAGAGGAGAGGGAAAGAATTAGCCCAATCCCCGTCCATGGGCATATACGTCCGCGTGATATTAGTAAAGCGCCTTATCTTTTGACCCCATGGGCCACGATCCAGATCGCACGCGGAGTGAACGTTTGCTAAAGATCAGCAATGGTTGGCGCGCTAAGCGAGTTGCTCCCGATAAAGCTTTTGCCCCAGCTGGCATCGAGACCAACGAAGCGTTCGTCGTGCCGACGGCGACAATGGTTCGGATATAGTACAAGATGAATATGAACGCCCTTTGCCCCCATCTCGCTGGCCTCTGACCAGGAACCAGCCTCTTAGTATGGGGGATCTCAGAGGCTCCAAAAGGCCAGTACCGCCCGAAGCGCAGCGACGAACGCGAGCGGCTGATCCAGCATGAGATGATGGCGTGCATCGGGCACTGCAACAATTGGTATCTTTCCCCCTCCCAGTTCCCGGATATAGCGGGCGGAATCGCGATCAAAGAGCTGACTTTTCTCGCCGTACACAATCGCTTTGCGCCCGGGCGCATCGACCAGCCTCTGGCCTACTGTCAGCCATTCGTCGGGCTTGTTGCTGCGCCGGAACACTTCGGGAGAAAACTTCCATGTCCACTCCTCGCCATCGCGGCGGAGAGAGTGATAGGCCATGTAATCCATCAGGAACGGCTCACCAACTGCCTGCGGCGGCGACAGGATATACCTCTCGCGCGCCGCTTCGTAGGTGGGGTAGCGTCGCACCGGTTTGTCAGGATTACCCGACCCGGGGCTCGATCTGCCCATGGTCCAGTATTTCTCCAGCTTTTCGGGCCGCATCACCATGAGATCGCAGACAATAACGCCGGCGAAGGCATCCGGCGATTGGGAAACGGCGGTCAGCGCTGCACCCGAGCCGAAGCTATGGGCGATGATCGTCGGTCTGCTTCCATCCGCAAACAAATCGAGCGCTTCGCTGATCTCGACAAATTCCTTTCCCCGCGCAGCTATATCGGCCACGCCGCGCATCTCGCTATCGCCCATACCGGCCAGATCGAACGCCACCACGTCGTAGTCTTCGGCAAGGTACGGTGCGATGAAGGCAAAGCAGCGGGCATGGGCGAGAAAACCGTGAGTCATGAGCAATTTGGGCCGGTCACGCCTGCCCCAGCGAAGATAATGCACCCGCGCGCCACCAACCTCTACGAAGCCTTCCTCACGGGGCACGCTCAGCGCCCAGGCGAACCATTCGGGTATATCCGCCCCGTCGCCGGCCCATACGGGATCAATATCTGTTGACCCGTCGTGGATTGGTTTCATTTCATTCATTTCGGCGCAGTCTCCATACCGGATAGTGTATTCCTGATAAAACCACGATAATCGTGCCGTGCGACATCGTGGCATAGATCGGCGTAACCAGATACGCTGGGGAAATTGATCAGTTGTCGGGGTTTGCCGGGAATATTGGCGCCCATGTACCACGATTCAGCCTTGGGGAAGAGCGTCATCGACCCTACTTGGGCGACCATATCGGTCCAGCTTCGCTCGGCCAGCGCATCGGCTTCGAAAAGGCCGATCCTGTTATCGCGCAGCCAGATCAGGAAATCGCAGATCCAGTCACCCTGGATTTCGGCGCTTGTCGGACCGTTGGAAAAGCCTGAAGGGCTGAGCGGGCCGTAGGCGAACAGCATGTTCGGAAATTGGGCGACGGCCATGCCCAGATAGGCTTTGATCTCACTCTTCCATGCTTCTGCCAGCGCCAGCCCACCGCGGCCGGTGATGTTCATGTCGATGAGCCCGCCACGACCGGCATCGAAGCCGGTCGCGAAGACAATGAGATCGCACGGGATCATGCCAGTGGCTGTTTCTATCCCGGCCTCGGTGACGCGAGTGATCGCGGTGTCGTTCAGATCGACCAGCGTCACATTGTCTTGTGCGAAGATCTCGTAATAATTCTGTTCGAGCGATGGTCGCTTGGTCCCGAAGGGATGTGGCGGCTCATCGGGAGCGAGCTTCTCGGCAATGGTCGGGTCGCAGATCCGCTCGCGCACCTCGTCACGCCAGAACTCGTAGGCGTGGCGATTGGCGTCCTCGTTCGTCAGTATGTCAGCGAAATTATGATACCAGAAGCGCAACCCTCCTCGCTGCCACAAATCCTCGAAATGCGTAGTCCGCTCTTCCTCGGTCACAGCCAGGGCCGAGATGTCCAGCGATTGGCATTCGAAACCGCCACTTGTCGTAAGCCTTTTCTGGAAGACAGCGGGATATTCGGATTTTTCGCGAAGCTGACGATCAGCGTCCAGTTTTTCCTGCCGCATGGGAAGGGCGAGAATCGGGGTTCGCTGAAAAAGCGTCAGCTGCTCCGCACAGCTTGCCGCCTCCTGCGCCACCTGTACGCCGCTGGCACCCGTGCCGATCAGGGCGATCCGGCGGCCGGAAAGGTCGATGCCTTCCTGCGGCCAGCGGGCGGTATGGCACCATTCGCCTTCGAAATCGCTAAGGCCCGGGATATCGGGAATGTAGGGTTTCGAGGCGAACCCCAGCGCCGGCAAGAGGAAACGCGCGCTTACTTTTCCGCCATCGTCGAGCTTCAATCGCCAGCAGGCGGTGTCTTCATCGAACGGCGCGCTTTCGACCCGTGTTTTCATTCGCATTGCCGGCCAGAGGTCGAGCGTATCGCAGACGTGGAGGAAATAGGCGCGCAGTTCTTCCCAGCCTGGAAATCGTTCGCTCCACGTCCAGCTTTTCCATACTTCCGCAATGGAAAATTCGTAAAGTGGAACCTGGGAATCGACCCGTGCTCCCGGATAGCGGTTCCAGTACCAGATTCCGCCCGGCTGCTCCGCTGCGTCTACCAGCAGAACATCGAACCCCGCCTGACGCAGCTTGTAAAGCAGGTATATTCCGCTGAACCCGGCCCCGACGATTACGACATCATAGTCAGGAGGGGGCGAATGGCTCACGAGGCCCCGGCACCCGCTTTCGCGATGTCTTTAGCCGTAGTATAATCCGCCTTGCCGTTTGACGCGCGCAAGGCGGTTTGCGTTGGGCAAATCGCCTTGGGCGTTTTGTAACCTGCCAGTTGCTGGCGCACGTGATCCTTGATCGCTTGCGCGTCGAAGTCCGCATCCTGGGTCAAATGCACCACAGCGGTCACCGCTTCGCCCCATTTTTCGTCAGGCACCCCGACGACAAGCGCGTCGGCAATGGCGGGATGGGTTTTGAGCACTTCCTCCACCTCCTCGGGGTAAACCTTTTCACCTGCGGTGTTGATGCAGACGCTGCCGCGGCCCAGCAAGGTCAGGCTTCCATCGGATTCCACCCGGCACCAGTCGCCCGGGATGGAGTAACGCACGCCATCGATCGTCCTGAAAGTCTTGGCCGACTTTTCCGGGTCCTTGTAGTATCCTGTGGGGATTGCGCCCTTGCGGGCAATAAAGCCGGGCACGCCGCTCCCCGCCTCGACCTTCCGGTCGTTCTCGTCGAATACGTCGCAAAATTCCCCGATCCCGAATTTCGCGGTGTTGGTGCCGCCCTGTGCGGTCGTCACCGACAAGCCGTAGCCCAGCCCTTCCGAAGCGCCAAAACTGTCCATGAGGATGACCTGGGGGATATGTTTGCACAGGCCCGCCTTTACCTGTTTACTCCACATGACGCCGGACGAGATGATCGAAATCAGGCTGCTCGTGTCCCAGCGCTTCGGGTGGGCGTCCAGCGCCTGCAGCATGGGTTTGGCAAAAGCGTCACCGACAATGGCGATGCTCTGCACCTTGTGCTGGTCCACCGCATCCCACAATTCTTCCGCGTCGAAGGATGGATCGGACAGCGTGACGATGGCCCCGCCCGACATGAGCGTGCCGATAGCAGTAATGAACCCGGTTCCATGCATCAGCGGGCACGCCGGCAAAGTGATGCGCGCAAGCTCGCCCTGCTTCACCAGGGCCACCATTTCCTCCATGGTCTGGGGAACCGGACCCAGCAGCTTTTGCGCGTCGAGCTGAGCCTTGCGCATATCATCGTGTCGCCACATCACGCCCTTGGGCATGCCGGTGGTACCGCCTGTATATATGAACAGCAGGTCATCGGGAGAACGCTCGATATCGAGAGGCGCGCCGTTACCTTCTACAAGTTTTTCGTAAGGAAGCGCGAAGGAAGCGATCTGCGAAGCATCGCCGATTTCTACAAATGTATGAACCTTGGTCAACCGTTCCTTCAGTTCAAGAATGCAGTCGCGGAACTCGGAACTGTAAACAATTACCTCGCTATCGGAATCGTCGAAGATGTAGAAAACCTCCTCGGGACGGTAACGATAATTGATGTTCACGTGCGTGAGGCGGCCCTTGAAGCACGCGGCCATCAATTCCCCGTATTCGGAACGGTTGCGCATGTAGAAGGCTATCTTCGCCCCGTCGCCTGCACCTTGCGCGCGCAGATTGCGCGCCAAATTGTTCGAACGCTTCGACATTTCGGGCCAGCTAATGATCCGGTCGCCGTGAATCAGCGCCGGAGCATCTTCCGGGACCGCAGGTTCGATTGCATCAAGGATGTCGCCAAGGTTCCAGTCGATCACGTATTAATTCCTCTCTCCTTGGTGGCCACGATTTTGTCGGTAGCGTGCGCCTAATTCATCGTCTCATGCGACCTGCGTCCACCCCTGCAAGGCCGCTGCTTCGGCCCGGACCGCTTCGGGACTTCCCAGAACCTGGCGGTCGAAACCGATTCGCTTGAACCAGAAATGCAGACCTAGGAGATCGGTAAAACCCATCCCCCCATGCACCTCGGTTGAGGTTCGGGCGACAAAACGGTGGACTTCGCCCGTATGTGATTTGGCATGGCATGCCACCAGCGAAGCCTCGTCGGGCGTCGCATCGAACGCATGGGCGGCATACCAGACCAGCGAACGGCATGGTTCATGGCGGGCAGCCATTTCCGCGCACATATGCTTGACCGCCTGGAAGCTGCCGATCACTCGTCCGAACTGTTCGCGCTGCCCGGCATAGTCGACCGCTTTTTCGATCATAGCCTGGCCCGCACCGAGGCTATCGGCGGCCAGGAGCACCCGGCCGGCGTCCCGCAGGCGCCTGACTGTGGCCCCACCATCGTCCGCGAGAGCCTCGCCCGCTACGCCAGAAAACCGCAGCTCCCCTACGCTCCGGGTGCGGTCGATCGTTTTGAGAGCAACCTTCTCCAGACCCGCAGCATCGCCAGCTACGAAGTGCATACGACCGGCGGTATCGGCTACCAGAAACGCGTCGGCTTCCAGGAAGTCGAGCGCGAACAAAGCCGTTCCGTCGAGCTTTGCGCCGTCGAAGTCCACGCCTGCCCGGTCCCGGATCTCCACCGTTTCCGCGATCGCGACGGCGATTTGCGCCTCGCCCTTCGCTATCCTCGGCAGCCAGTGCGCCTTCAACTCCTCGCTACCGCCCTGTGCCAGCGCAAGGGGTGCCAGTACATGGGCACCGATAAAAGGCACCGGCGCGACGGCATAGCCGAGCTGCTCGGCCACAGCGGCGGCATCGAGCATTGTCATCCCGAGCCCGTCATGTTGCTCGGGAACCATCATTCCCCAAATGCCGATTTCGCCCAGCGCCGAACGCACGTTGTCGCTGAAGGGAACCGAGCCCTCCGCGCATTCGCGCACATGATCGAGCGGACAAGTATCAGCAAGAGTGCGGCTGATCGCGTCGCAGAGCATCTCTTGGTCTTGCGAAAGTCCGAAATCCATCAGGCGGCTCCCTTATTCTGCCCGCTTGCAACGGCCGTCGCCTGTTCGACGGCGGGAGGCGTTGCGAACTTGGGTTCGCGCGGCATTTCCAGCCCGCGTTCGGCGATGATGTTCTTCTGGATCTGGGCGGTGCCTCCACCGATGATCAGACCAAGCTGGAACATGTAGTTCCACTGCCAGGCACCGTCTTCGCGCTCGCGCTCGCTTCCGTGATAGAGTATGCCCATCTCGCCCATTGCGTCGATCGCGAGCGCGGAAATCTGATGGGCGAGCTCACAGCTCTGCAGCTTCACGACAAGTTTCGCCATGCCGCCGGCATCCCCCCTAAGGCTGTTCGACAGGATGCGCATGCCGTTGAATTTCATCGCCGCGACTTCGGCTTGCAATGCAACCAGCCGGTCACGCAGAACGGCGTTGTCCATTGCGCAACCCTGGCCGATGCGTTCTTTTTGCATCAGCCTGACCAGCGCCTGGAGCCGGTTTTCCAGTGCATCGGGGTCGCCCAGCATGCCACGTTCATGGCCCAGTGTGGCATTGGCCACGTACCACCCCTGCCCGCGCTGCCCGACGATCTGATCCAGGGGAACCCGCACGTCGGTAAAGAACGTTTCATTGAACTCGGCATGACCGGTCATGGTCTTGAGTGGTCGGACCTCGATCCCTGGTGTGTCCATCGAGAAGATCAAGTAGGAGATGCCGCCGTGCTTGGGCGCGTCCGGTTCGGTCCGAACAAGGCAAAAGATCATGTCCGCCTGCTTGGCCGTGCTGGTCCAGATCTTCTGTCCGTTGATGACAAAGTCGCCATTTTCGACGCGGGCGCTGGTCTTGAGCGCGGCGAGGTCCGATCCCGCTCCAGGTTCCGAATATCCCTGACACCAGACTATCTCGCCATTTAGGGTCGGCTCGATCCATTGCCGTTTCTGGGCTTCGGTTCCGAGTTCCAGCAGCGTGGGAACGAGCATGGAAATGCCCTGGTTCGCAAGGCCTGCGGGGATGCCAGCGCGCGAAAATTCCTCGGCAATGATCCGCGATTTCAGGATGTCCGGCTCGGCTCCGTATCCGCCGTATTCCTTGGGAATCGTACGCGCCGTGTAACCATGCAGGATCAACAGCTTTTGCCATTCGACGGCTTCGGGGGAAGGGCGCGCGGCACGGCCTTGGCCATCGGGTGCGCGGTGACCGTGGGTTTGCAGGAACTGGCGCACTTCCTCGCGAAACGCGTCATACTGGGGTCCGTAGTCGAGATCCATCTTGGTCTATCCTTCTGCGCGCGCGATCGCGACGGGTCGGAATACTGGCAGGCGAAAATCTTCGGAGATCGGCTCGAAATCCAGCGTGACCGGCAGATCGAGCTCAAGCTCGTCGAGCGCGCAATCGACCAGCCGGGTTGCCATGCGCACTCCCTCCTCCAGTTCCACCACCGCAGCGATGAAGGGAATCTCGCCGGCGAAGGCGGGATGCAGTGCCTGATGGGTCACCGTCCAGGAAAACAGCGTGCCATTGCCGGTGCTACGCTCCCACGACCATTCAGGAGAACCGCATCGGGCGCACATATAGCGCGGCAAATGCCGAAAACTGCCGCATCCTTCGCACTGCTGGAAGTAAAGGTTGCCGTCCTGACACCGGTTCCAGAATTCCTGCTCCACCGGATCCTGCGGGCGCGGCTTTGGCTTGGCTGGTGCGGCCTGCGCCGAGGGGCGCATCTTGGGCGGCAGATCTTTCTCGTCGCTCACGCAAACCTCCTCAAAATCGCTATACTGCCGTCACCCAGATCGCCCCAGCCGGTCACCAGGCCGGTCTGGGCGCCTTCGACCTGCCGCTCCCCACAATCGTGGCGCAACTGACGCACCGCCTCGACGACATGGTTCAGTCCCCAAACATGGGCCTCGCTCAGCAGGCCGCCATGGGTGTTGACGGGATAGCGCCCGCCCAGCTCGATCTGGCCATTCGCGACGAACTCTGCCTGTCCACCTGGTTCGCAATAGCCCAGGGCCTCCAGCTGAAGGAGAACCACGTAGGTGAAGCAGTCGTAGATCTGCAGAAAATCCATGTCTTCGCGATCGACCCCCGCCATTTCGAACGCGCGCGGCGCGGCGTAGCTCAGGCCGATCTTGAAGGGGTCGGGACGCGAAGGGATATCGTCGGCGGGGTAAGGATGCCCTTCAGCCGCACCGGCGATGCTCACGGGAACATGCGGCATGTCCCTGGCGCGGTCTATTCGCGAAACCACGACTGCGCATGCCCCGTCAGTCTCCAGACAGCAATCGTAGAGGCGAAAGGGTTCGGATATCCAGCGCGCGGAATGGTAGGTTTCGGCATCCAGTTCCCGGCCATAAGTGAAGGCCTGCGGATTCATCTGCGCATGGCGACGGCACGCCAGTGCAACGGCCGCCATCGCTTCCGGGCCGATATCGTAAATTCGGGAGTGCCGGGTGGCGAGCCAGGCATACATCTGCACCGGCAGGAACACGCCATACGGAATGTAATAGCCTTGGATCGTATTCGTCAGGGTGTTCATGTTCATCGGCCGCGTCGGCGGTGCGCCAGGCTTGGGCCGCAAGGCGGAATAACCGTTCCACCCGAGCGTCACCAGCACATGGTCGCATAAGCCGCTGGCAATTGCCATCGCGGCGTTCTGGAGTGCCGTGGTAGGGCTCGCCCCGCCCATGTGGACCGTAGAGGCATAGCGCAGAACTTCGATACCGAGGTTAGCCGCCATCTCTTCCGAGGTGGTGTAGATCGGCGGAGGAACCATGCCGTCGATATCCGACGGCTTCAGCCCTGCATCTGCTATGGCTTTGCGCGATGCTTCCAGCATCATGTCGACCGCGGTTTTCTCGGTGCCTTTCACGAAAGCGGTTTCGCCCACTCCGGTGATGGCCGATTTGTCGCTTAAGCTCATGCCTGCCTGACCGCCTGGTAATCGCGTTCGAGCTGTTCGGAAAGAGCGCGCACCCTCTGATAGGTCTCCGGCGGACGCAGTCGCAACTCGCGGCGGACATCCTCCAACGGACGATCGAGATTTTCTTCCCAGTAGAAGGTGGTCAGATCGGCTGCAGCCCGGCCCCGGCGCCACGCTTCAAATGCAGCGCGCGCCACTGGCAACTGGGCAGCTTCCAGTTTCATCTTGGGAATGCCGACGCCCACGATGAAAGCGATCCCGTGATTATAGAATTGCGCGTTTCCGAAGGACAGCACGCACAATTCGCCCAGTGCGTCCCTGCCGTATCCGGTGACGACATGAAACAGGTCATGCGAATCGCGAAGGCGCCGACGATAGAGGGAAACATCGGGGTCGCCGAGGTCCTCCAGACCTCCGGCCTCGCTGGCTTCCGCCAGACCTTCTGCTGTCAGACCCTCCCCGTAAACAAAATCGAGGTAGGCTCGGCCAAGCGTGCCAGACGCACAGGTCGCAAGGCGTTTGCGATCGCACAAGGTTTCAAGTAGGTCGGCCCGGTCGGAAGCGATACGCCGCCCATCGCTCGACTTCATGAAGCGATTGAAATTCCGATAATAGGAATTGCCCGACAATGCCTTGACGATACGGAACACCTGCGCCGTATCCTCCTTGTCGGCAATCAACTGCCTCATTGCCCCAGCGCTCTGAGAGGCTCTACGGGGCGGCGCAATTCATGACCTTTGGCGTAAGCCATCTTCTTGCCTCCTGCGCTTCACTTGTAGATACCAGCGGACGCCAACGCCTTCTCGGCTCCATCGACCAGGTCGCGCATCACTTCGGCGGCAGGCCGGATCGAATCGATCAGGCCGATGCCTTGCCCCGCGAAGCCGGGGATGACATCCTTGCGCTCGGCCTTGATCCCGGAGGCCATGACCGGGCCGGAGATCATCGACTGATAGGGCATCGGCAGAGGTTCCTTTCCGGCCTGCACCCAGGCGTCGGCCCATTTGTTCCGGATCATGCGCGCCGGTTTGCCGGTAAGCGATCGACTAACGACCGTATCGGTATCGCCGCTTTCGGTGATCGCCTCTTTCTGGAAGCGCTCGATGCCCGCTTCCTCGGTCGCGAGAAATGCCGTGCCGACCCACGCGCCCTCTGCCCCCAGCATCATCGCAGCGGCAACACCCCGGCCATCCGAGATACCGCCGGCCCCAAGGACAGGAACACGATCGCCAACGGCGTCGACCACCTGGGGAATCAAGGAAATAGTCCCGATCGGCGAGTTGTGACCTCCGCCATCGTGCCCTTGCGCGACGATCATGTCGATGCCCGACCCGACGACCTGTTCGGCGTGCTTGACCTTGCCGATCACCGCCATGACCTTGGTGCCATTGGCATGGAGCCGATCCATCCAGGGTTCAGGATTGCCAAGGCCGGCAGCATAAACCGGCACCTTTTCCTCGATCACCACTTCCATCTGCGCCTCAAAGAATTCCTTCGAGAACAACTGCGGGCCGCCCTTGCCCATTTCAGGCGCGCCCGCCGCCCGCATGGCGGCGGCAGCATCGACCTCCGGAAGCTCTTCACGATCCATGAAGTCGCGCGCGAACTGCTGATATTCACCCATCAGATCCATGGGATTTTGGGGTGCAGCACCGCTTTGAGGGGCAGAGCCGCGCCTGACCGACGCGGGGAGCAGCGTATCGACACCGAAAGGTTTGTCGGTCAATTCCCGGGTCTGGCGAATCCAGTCACGCAACTGATCGGGCGAACACGCCGCGGCACCCAGGACCCCGAGCCCGCCGGCATTCGAAACCGCAGCCGCCAGCGCCGGAACGCTCGCTCCGCCCATCCCGGCAAGCAGGATCGGGTACCGGATCCCCAGCATTTCGCATATTCGGCTCTTCAACGCCATTCTTCCTCTCCAGCCACTTGCCTAAACGCACACTCAAACTATTGAAAATTCTACAGCTGCCCCCACCGCACCCGCTGCGAGACCAGCTCGGGACTGCGCTCCGAAAGATAGACGGCAGAGCCGGCCACCAACCGGCTCATTGCTTGACGGGCCGCGGCGCTGTCGCCAGTCCGCACTGCCTCGAGCACCCGCACCAGAAACTTCATCTGCACCGCCCGTTCCTGTGCCGAATATCCCAGCGAATGGGAAAACTCGCGGGTCAACAGATGCATCGCAGAGGTCAGCAAACCGAACAGCGGATTGCCGCTCGCCCAACCCAACAAGTCGTGAAATCTGCGATTAAGTTCCTCGAATTGATCAGAGGCTTCATGATGCCTCAATTCCGCCAGACACCCTGCCAACGCGCTGAGATCAGCGGTAGTTGCACGCTGGGCTGCATACCCTGCGACATCGGGAGCAATTGCTTCGCGCAATTCAAGCAAACCACGCAAATCGGCTTCCATGAAATGCAGAATCAATGACAAACTGCTTGCAAAATCGCCGGTCTGCGGACGGGCTACGACGGGACCTCCACCACGGCCGAGCTGGAGATGGATGACCCCTTGCAATTCCAGGAACCGCAAAGCCTCCCGCAAAGTTGCGCGCGCAACCTCGTAACGCGCGAGCATTTCATCCTCGCGCGGAAGCCTGTCACCCGGGTTATGGCGACCCGCCTCGATGTCCCTCACGATGCTTTGCGCAAGAGAAAGGGCACGCTTGGCCTTCTTCATCGCCGGCATCCGCCACTCATCAGCACACCCGCACCTCTCGAATAAACAGTATAAGGATATTAGCAAACCTTCGCTGGATCGGCACACTATCCGATGGGATTGGTGTCTGCAAGGGACTAAAAGAGTATACGATTTATTGACTGCACGAGATGTCTCCCTTAAGGATGACTGAAGGCCGATCAGGCCTGAGATGTAGAAGGAATAGTTCTTATGGACAGCCAGATCGCCGAGCCGGATGCCGCGGCGAGGATCGCGTCAATTCCGATCGAGGAAATCGACGTGGCCCGGCCAAGCCTGTTTCAGAACGATACCATCGGTCTATTTTTTGACAGGTTGCGCGCCGAAGAACCTGTCCACTACTGCCGCGAGAGCTATGTCGGCCCTTACTGGTCCATTACCAAGTTCGACGACATCATGTCGGTGGACACCAATCATAAGGTCTTCTCTTCGGAAGCGAAGCTAGGCGGAATTGCAATCCAGGACATGCATTCGGTGGAAGGCGCGCTCGAACTTGAAATGTTCATAGCGATGGACCCGCCCAAGCACGATCAGCAGCGCAAGGCGGTGACTCCGGCAGTGGCTCCGTCCAACCTGCAACTGCTCGAGCCGATCATCCGCAAGCGCGCGGGAGAGATTCTCGATGAACTCCCGATTGGCGAAGATTTCGACTGGGTGGATAAGGTTGCGATCGAGTTGACGACGATGACGCTGGCAACCTTGTTTGATTTCCCTTGGGAGGAGCGGCGCAAGCTGACGCGCTGGTCCGATGTAGCAACTGCGGCACCTGAAACCGGGATCGTCGAATCCTACGAGGCGCGGCGCGAAGAACTCATCGGTTGCGCGATGTATTTCAAGACTCTGTGGGACGAACGGATAAACGAGGAGCCGAAGAACGACCTCATCTCGATGATGGCTCATTCTCCCGCCACGCGCGACATGCCGTTCCTCGAGTTTCTCGGCAATCTTATGCTGCTGATCGTCGGTGGAAACGACACAACACGCAATTCCATCAGCGGCGGCGTGCTCGCCTTGAACCAAAGCCCGGACGAGTACGCGAAACTCGACGCGGATCCTTCGCTCATTAGCAAAATGGTTCCGGAAATCATCCGTTGGCAGACCCCCCTCACTCATATGCGCCGCACCGCGCTGGAAGATTGGGAGATCGGCGGCAAACAGATCAAGAAGGGCGACAAGGTGGTGATGTGGTACCTGTCAGGCAACCGCGACGAGAGTGCTATCGAGCGCGCGGACCAGTTCATCATCGACCGCAAAAATCCGCGCCATCACCTCTCATTCGGCTATGGCATTCACCGCTGCATGGGAAACCGGCTCGCGGAACTGCAGCTGCGGATCATCTGGGAAGAAATTCACAAGCGCTTTTCCCGGGTCGAGGTTACAGGTGAACCAGAGCGTCTTTTTTCAAACCTCGTCCGCGGAATCACCAGGCTGCCGGTGCGGCTCCGCGCCCGCTGACTCTCGAGATCGAAATGCGGAGTTCAAGATGATCAAAATTACGTTCGTGGCTAGCGATGGTGAGCGACGGGAGGTCGAAATAGAAGAAGGCGAGACAGCCAGGGAAGCGGCGCTATACAATGACGTGCCGGGTATCGATGGCGATTGCGGAGGGGTATGTGCTTGCGCGACCTGTCATGTGCATGTCGATCCCGAATGGATCGACAAGGTGGGTCGGCTTATGCATGATGGAATGGAGGCCGACCTCTTGCAGTTCGCCGAAGGCACCACTGAATACAGTCGCCTTGCCTGTCAGATTCCGATGAAGCCGATGCTGGATGGATTGGTTCTTCACCTACCCGAACAACAATACTGACGGAGGGATCCTCGTCCCCGTAGCCTACATTCTTATCTGTCTTTCCTTGATTCTTCGAGAAAACACCCATGGCCACACAAATCGAGCCCGCAACCCAGACCGACGAAGACGCCTTCCGCGCGGAAGTGCAGCAGTTTCTGGCGGACAATTTTCCCGCCGAACTCAAGGGCCAGTCGAACGCGCTGGCCGGCGTGGACGGCCCCACCAATGAAACGCCGGCGCAGACCAAGTGGCGCGAAGCCGTGGGCGCGCGCGGCTGGGGCACCCCCACCTGGCCGAAGGAATACGGCGGCGGCGGCCTCACCAAGGCGCAGGCCAAGATCATCGACCAGGAATTCGCCAAGGCGGGTGCCTACAACCCGATCGGCGGCATGGGCGTCATGATGTTCGGGCCGACGCTGCTCGAATACGGGAACGAGGCGCAGAAAAAGGAACACATCCCGCCGATCACCCGCGGCGAGATCCGCTGGTGCCAGGGCTATTCGGAACCCAATGCCGGCTCCGACCTTGCCAACCTCCAGACCTTTGCCGAGGACAAGGGGGACCACTACCTCGTCAACGGCCAGAAGACCTGGACCAGCGGCGGCCAATGGGCCGACAAGTGCTTTGCAATTGTGCGAACCGACAAGAGCGACAAGCACAAGGGCATCAGCTTCATGCTGATCGACATGGACAAGCCCGGTGTCGAAGTTCGCCCGATCACCATGATCAGCGGGACCAGCCCGTTCTGCGAAACCTTTTTCACCGACGTGAAGGTGCCCAAGGAAAACCTCGTCGGCGAGGAAGGCCAGGGCTGGACCATCGGCAAGCGCCTGCTGCAGCACGAGCGCACCAATATCTCGGGCGGCGGCAGCCTCGCCCGTCTCATGGGCCAGAGCCTTGGCGATATCGCCAAGAAGTACCAGCCGACGGGCGCCGACGGCGAACTCGCCGATGCGGTGCTGCGCGACAAGATCGCTGATTTCGAAATCCGCTGGAACAGCTTCCTGCTCACCGCGCGCCGCGCGATGGAAGAGAGCAAGGCAGCTGGCGGCGTCTCCGAAATCAGCTCTGTGCTCAAGAAGCTCGGCACCAAGCTGAGCCAGGAACGCAGCGAATTGCTGATCGAAATCCGCGGGTTGCAGGGCCTCGGCTGGGAAGGCGACGGCTTTTCGGACGGCGAGCTGGAGGCCGTGCGCGCGTGGCTCTTCGGCAAGGCGACCACCATCTATGGCGGCTCGACCGAAATCCAGAACAACATCATCGCCAAGCGCGTGCTCGGCATGCTCGACCACCAGTAAGAGAGGGGAGCAAGGACAATGGCCGTTCTCAACGAAGAACAGGAAATGCTGCGCGACATGGCGCGCGAATGGACCGTCAACGAAAGCCCGGTCACCGAATTCCGCAAGGTCCGCGCCAGCGGCGAGCCCGAAGCCTTCAACCGCGACGCCTATGCGACGATGGCGCAGATGGGCTGGGCCGGGGTCATCATCCCCGAAGAGCATGGCGGGTCGGACTTCGGCTTCCTGTCCGCGGGCCTCGTCGTCGAGGAACTCGGCAAGACGCTCACCGCCAGCCCGCTGGTGATGAACACCGTCGCCGCCTCGGCGATCGTTCTTGGCGGCAGCGACGAGCAGAAGGCCAGGTGGCTGCCCAGGCTGGCGAGCGGCGAGGCCATCGCCACCCTCGCCGTCGACGAAGGGCCGAGCCACGATCCTGCGAAGATCGAGACCAGTGTGTCCGACGGCAAGCTGAGCGGCACCAAGGCCTTCGTCCATGAAGCGCATGGTGCGGACCTGTTCGTCGTCGCGGCGAAGGACGGGCTTTACCTGGTCGAGAAAGGCGACGGCGTCGCGCTCACCACCCGCAAGCTGACCGACCAGCGCAGCCATGCCGACGTCACCTTCGACGGCGCGGCGGCGGAGAAGCTCGCCAATGGCGGCGACAGCCTGCTCGATGACGTGCTCGACCGCGCGCGCGTGCTCACCGCAGCCGAAATGCTCGGCATGGCGCAGCAGGTGTTCGACGACACGCTCGACTATCTGAAGCAGCGCGTGCAGTTCAACCAGGTGCTGGCGAGCTTACAGGCGCTGCAACACCGCATGGCGGACCTCTTCGCCGATCTCGCCCAGATGCGCAGCGCGGTCGAGGCGGGCCTGCAAGCCGTCGATGCCGGCTTCGGCGTGGCGCGCGCGGCGACCATCGCCAAGACGGAAGCCAACCGCGTTATGCACACCATGGCAAACGAGGGCATCCAGCTGCACGGCGGGATCGGCATGACCGATGAGTACGACGTCGGCTTCTATCTCAAGCGCGCCCGCGTGCTGGAGCAGAGCTTCGGTTCGTCGAGCTGGTTAAAGGACCGATTTTCCAAGCTTTCTGGCTACTAGAAACCTGCATGTAGTGACCTGCATGGCATTTTTGCCACATGCTTGTCGACAATGTGAAATAATCCGTCAATTCATCTACCAAGTCTTGAAATGAAACGCGCTTATCGGCATCGTTTCTAACATCGACTAGTGCCTAGGATGGGGCACATTCTTAGAGGAGAGGCACATGAAAAGATTTCCATCACGCCACCATTGCGCCCTTGGTGCATTGGCAGCGGCACTTGCCTTCACACCGACAGCCGCCTTCGCCCAGGATGTTGGCGAACCCGATGCGGATCTGGTTGAAGGGGCCGATGTCGAAGACCAAAACGTAATCATTGTTACCGCGCAAGGGCGATCGCAGGTCTTGGCGGATGTTCCAGTCGCCGTGTCAGCTGTTTCCGGAGAAACCCTCCAGAATTCGGGCGCCAGCGACATACGTGAGCTGAACCAGGTTGCACCGTCCCTGCTGGTGTCTTCCACCGGCAACGAAGCTAACGGTTCCGCGCGTATTCGCGGTATCGGCACGGTCGGCGACAACCCTGGTCTGGAAAGTTCGGTCGCGGTTTTTGTCGATGGAGTCTATCGCTCTCGTTCGGGAAGCGCCCTGAGTGAGCTCGGCCCTATCGACAGGGTCGAAATCCTTCGCGGTCCCCAAGGTACTCTGGGCGGGCGGAACTCATCGGCAGGCCTGATCAATATCTACACCGCACCGCCCGAGTTCGATTTCAGCGCATACGGGGCCTTCACTTATGGCAACTATGATGCGATCCGCGTCGAAGGTGGCATAAACGCTCCGCTTGGCGACACCGTAGCTGCGCGTGTGGACGGCGTTTACTTTGAGCGCGACGGCTTCTACAACGATATTACCAACGGCGGGACGATCAACAATCGCGATCGTTATCTGGTCCGCGGTCAGCTCCTGTTCGAACCCAATGACGACCTGTCCATTCGCCTTGTCGGGGATTATTCCAAAAAGGACGAAGCGTGCTGTGCCGCGACGTTCGTCCAGCCCGAGTTTGCTCCGCTTGCACGGATCAGCGCTGGATTTGATCCCTTTACGAGGCCATCGGATGGGGCCGCCCTGACGAGTACCGCAAATCCGATCGTTCCCGTGTTGCTTGCGCTTGGGCAGGATCCGCGTGCCCTCACCCAGGATACATTCAACCGCGACCTGTACCCTACGCCGGGCAGAAGCTATGAAGGCGAAACCGAAGACTACGGTATTTCGGCTGAGATCAATTGGGATTTCGGGAACGTCACGTTGACGTCTATCACGGGCTACCGTGAATATGCCAACAGCCAGGGATCTGACACCGATTACACTACTGTCGATATTCTCTACCGCGCTCCGACCGAGAATGCTCTTGCTCGAGACTTTGAAACATTCACTCAGGAACTGCGCCTTACCGGTGAGGCCTTCGATGGCAAACTCGATTGGTTGATCGGCGCGTATTACGCCAATGAAGAACTGCAGGTGCGTGACAATCTGCGGTTCGGCACCCAGTACGGCAATTTCGTAGCGTGCCGCATCGCTATCGCGATCAACCCGGCTTTGGTCAATCCGGGGGCTTCCAATTGCCTGGGTGCCAACGTGGCGGCATTGGACGGTACGCTGACCGGAAGCCCGGCATTCGGCGCTGCAACCCCGGCGATCCTCGCAGGTATCAACAACCTTGCAAGCATCAGCGATTTGGGAACGGTCAGCGAGGTCTACAATCAGACGAGTGAGAACTTCGCGTTCTTCACGCATAATATCTTTGCGATCACGGATACGCTCGATTTGACGCTGGGGCTTCGTTATACAAACGAAACCAAGGACTTCGACGCAACTTTCCGCAACGACAACACGGTTTGTCCGACAAACCGCAATCTGCTCGGAGGCTTTCTGGGTGTTCCGACTTTGGCACCTCTGGCCGGTGGTATCATCAGCCTTTCCTGCCAAGGCAATTCGACATCGGAGCTCGATGGAGTTTCTCTCGAAGACTCGCGCGAAGAAGAGGAGTTTACCGGCACGGCTATCCTGAGCTGGAAGCCAACTCCCGATCTGCTAGTCTACGGTTCGTATTCACGCGGCTACAAGGCGGGCGGTTTCAACCTCGACAGGTCTGCACTGTCAAATCCGCTTGCGTTCGATCCGGCCAATATCTCGGCAGCCGCGCTGCAGTTCGATGAAGAAACAGTCGATGCATATGAGATCGGCCTCAAATACTCGACACGCGAGTTCGGGGTTAGCATTGCAGGCTTCCGGCAAGAGTTCAGTAACTTCCAGTTGAACACGTTCAATGGGGCGTTCTACATTGTGCAGACGGTCAATAGTTGCGATAGCGATCTCGGCGGGGCCGACAGAGACGCAAGCGCGACAACCGGTGCATGCTCTTCCGATGAAGTTGCACCAGGTCTGATCGCTCAAGGTGTCGAGATCGAAACCTATCTACGGCCCGCTCGTGATTTGGATATTACCCTTGGCGTCACCTATTCTGATACGAGCTTTGAAGACAATCTTATCGGGGACGATACCGGGGCACCGCTCGACCCCGCACTACGCTTGCTGCCAGGCGACAACCTGTCGAATGCACCAGAGATCGTGGCAACATCGTCGCTTACGTGGACGCCGCCAATCGGCGACAGTGGGCTCGAAGGCCTGGTCTTCGTGAACGCTCGTATGGCTGGTGATTACAACACCGGCTCCGACCTGCTCTTCGGCAAGGAACAGGACAGCTTCGTCGTAGTGAACGGGCGTGTGGGTCTGACCAATATTGCGGATCGCTTCGCGATCGAGGGATGGGTCAATAATTTGTTTGACGTTGGGTATACGCAGGTGGCCTTCAACACGCCTTTCGTGGCTCCGCAACAAACGTTCTCCGCTTTTCTTGCGGAACCCCGGACTTACGGCATCACCGTGCGCGGCAAGTTTTAAACTTACTCGCTAATTGCAAGAGGGTTCGGCGCTTCGCTGTGTCGAGCCCTCTTTTTCGAACTTTTATTTGCTCACGACTAGGTGGCGTCCGAACAAAAGTTCCGTGTGCTCAATATCGTCGATGATGTGATAGGGAGAGGCCGGCAGCGGTGTTCGCTGCAGGAATCCCTCTTCGCTGGGCTACCAGCCGCCGGCCCCACAAACAATCTTGCCTCGTCCTGCCATGCTGCCTTACGCTGCGCTCCAGGCCGCCCAGCAGGGCGACCCCAACCGCCGGAACTCTAACTTAACCGGTGGACCACCCTGATGGGGCAGGTCAGGTGGAAGACTACAACCGAGAGAGACCGCCCTCATCCCTTGGCTACGCGACACCGGCGGCGTTCGCCGCCGAACTAGATAAGCAATGGCCTGCTTCGCCACGCCCTACGGGCTCCGCTGCGCAGCCCATTGCTTCAACCGCGCTCATACGCATCAACGCAGCTCGGCTCTAATCCCGGCTGGGGGGAAGATCAGGGGGTCACGTCACTCATTGGAAGGCGGCTATCGCGACGCAATTCGCTCTGAAAGTCGTGGGACTATTTTGCAGGTCTTCGAGGAACAGACCTGCTAATTTTCGCCCTGCAGTTAGTTCCATTAGGATAACGCTGTTAGCATACGTAGGCACCGCGGCCGCTAGCCAAAAGGTTGCCAGTAGGACCGTATACACGTGTTTCAGCGACCGAGATATTTTTACCGATCTTGATTATTTTGCCCGATGCTACGAGTGGTCCCGAGGTTGCCGGGCGGTGGTAGTCGACCCTCAGATCGGCGGTCGCCTTGGCCCCTGTACCTTGCGACAATAAGGTGTAGAGCCCGGTTAAATCGATCAGAGAGGCGAGCACGCCGCCATGCGCTGAACCGATTGCCGGGTTTGACACGATCTCGTCGCGCCAAGGCATCTCCAGTTCAAGCTGCTCGTTCGAGCATGACCGTAAAGTGAGGCCAAGCCACCGGTGAAACGGGGCAATCTGCAGGATCTCTTCGAGGCGCTTAGGATCGATCCTTGTCAGATTATCGGTCATGTAACGGCTCCCTGCGGACTGTGATTACGCTTGAGAAAATCGAGTATCGCTGCCGAAAAGGCATCGTTGGCATCGCCAACCACCATATGTGTTGCCTCTGCGATGTCGGTGTATTCAGCGTGTGGAACAAGTTCGAGCAATTGCGCGACCGCGTCTTCGGAAACCAGATCGCTCGATCCGCCGCGAATAATATGCAATGGCAGCGAAAGCCTGCTGGCTGCATCGTTCAGCGCATCAAACTGGCGTTCCTGATGAGCCGGATCGCTTCGCTTGGCTAGTGTGATGTTGCGGATAAAGGCCGGATCCCAATGCCAGTAGTAGCGGCCGTCTTCCTTCTCTCGCAGATAGCGCCGTAAGCCCTTGCCGGCTCCGCGCTTGCGGCGATGTGGCATGTAGCGCGCGATGACCTCTGCCGCTTCGTCCGGTGAAGAGAAACCGGTCTCCACGTGCTCCTCCATAAAGCCGACTACGCGCATAACGCCCCCCGTCTCCATACGCGGCGCGATGTCGACGAGAGTGAGCGACGCGAAGCGGCCCGGCGCAAGGTGTCCTTCGGCGATCAGTCCGGCCAACCCGCCAAGGGAGGCCCCGACGAGCGCTGGCTTGCGGTCCATTTTTGAAGCGATCGCAACGAGATCTGAAGCGAAGTCGCGCGTTTCGTAAGCGCCCTCGGCAGACCATTCGCTGTCGCCATGACCGCGCATATCAATTGCGATCGGACGAAATCCCGCATTGGCGAGATCGGCTGTGACACGTTTCCATGCGTGACGGGTCTGGCCGCCCCCATGCGCGAGCAAGACCGGTAAAGCATCGGCATTTCCGGTCGCTTCGGCTGCTATGGAGATGCCACCATTTCCCCCGATATGGAAAGTTTGCGACTGCATACCGCAACCTCATATTGTAAATCGATTTACAGTAAACGGCTTTATTTCCTGATCCGCTATGGTAGGTTGCCCTAGATGGCTGCCATGACGGGCTATGACGCGGATACAAAGGGGGGCAAGTTCCCTCACCGATACCGATCGGCTGTTCTTTCTTATGGAGGAAGTGACCCGGCGTTTGCGCAGGACCGCCGATTCTTCGGTTGAACAATTCGGGCTCACGCGGACGCAATGGAGTATATTGGCTTATCTTTCGGAGCCCAGGCATGACCCAGACAGAGCTGGCTCGGGAACTGAAGCTAGAGCGCGCTAGCATCGGCCAGACTATTGATCGCCTGGAAGAACTTGAGCTGGTGGAAAGACGCAGGCGCGAAGAACGACAGGCGCGTTTGGCGGGTTCATTTACGCCCTGCCGCAATCGAGCTACTTCCCAAGATGCGAGTAGAAGCTGATGCAATGTATGCTCGCTTGCTCGGGGGGATCCGTTTTGGGGAACTGGAGCGCTTACGCGGATCGCTGGCTAGGATGCATGACAATCTGGGCAGCGAGCCATAATCACTCGAAATCGAGCCCATGCCCCGCGTTCACGCCCGCGTTTGCCCTTCAGGGGGTCTGATGCTCAGATGAGGGACGCCGAGCGCATGCGATCATAACATCCCGGCAGTCGTGGCAGGCGAGGTGGCCGGAGCCCCCGCACTCACCCAGCGCCGTTCGGTTCCTTATCAGCTTGAGCGACCATCGGATTCAGTTTCTGCTGTAGCGTGAAATCAGCGAGTGTTTGCATGGCGGCACTGCTAGCGAATATGGTTGACGCTGAGCTTGAACACGCCAGGCATGCGCGAGCCTTCCAAGATAGCGCTATGGATAAGCATATGCCGAAAGATGAGATACGTGATTACGCCCCCAACGAAAAGGATGACATCCTTTATTTGCTAGAAGAGGTGAACAGGACCGCTCGGCGGACCTTCGACGCTCTGATCGTGGGGCTCGACCTCAATCAAACACAATGGCGGATCATCGCGTCCTTGTTGCGAGAACCTACGCTAACACAGACCGAGATTTCTCGCCTGCTCGAGCTTGAATCGGCGACGATAGGACAGGCTGTCGCAGTTTTGGTTGAAAAAGGTTTGATCGAGCGAGAGCGGGCGGCGCACGATCGAAGGGTTTGGAACCTCCACCTCACCGAGCAAGTAAGAACCATCTGGCCGGAACTGCGCGAAGCGGCTGATCGACTCCACGAAATTCTCTGGAAGGGAATGTCTGCGCCTCAAATCGACCTCCTGCGTACGATGCTTCGAAAAGTTGCGGAGAATCAGAAGCAGGCTGACACTTGCGAAGAAAGCCGATGAAGCATGATCTGGAAAACAGTGTCGGTGAACTGACGCGGCTAGCAGAACTCGGTCAGATTTTCGCCCGGCACGGTCTGAAAAATCTCGGAAGCTTGCTTGGCTTTATGCCGGTTTCGGAGAATGAGCCAGATACCGAGGACTTGCGTCCTGCATCGGTGGTGGCGCTGTTGCGCGATGTCGGCCCTGTCGGAATAAAGCTTGGCCAGCTCCTGGCGACCAGAAGCGATCTGTTTACACAACCCTGGATTTCCGCGTTCGGCACTCTCCACGACCAGGTGGAACCGCTGCCGTTCGATAAGATCGAACCGGTGATTGTATCGGCTTGGGGCAGCGACTGGGAACGTGAATTCGCCGCTTTCGAGAGAAACCCGATCGCCTCAGCCTCTATCGCGCAGACTTATGTCGCAACCCTGCTGGACGGAAGCGAGACTATCGTGAAAATCCGCCGACCCGGCATGGCGTCCAGGATCGAGGCGGACATGAGGCTGTTGACACGGCTCGCGGGCCTCGCCGAGCGTCGGTCAAGCGACATTGCCCGCTATCGACCCGTGGAATTCCTTCAGACATTCGCCAAGAATTTAGCGCGGGAGATGGACCTGGCGGCAGAAGCACGTGCCTGTGAAAGGATTGGCGGTTATCTGGAGATGCTTGGGGTGAAGACGCCCGCGATCCACTGGGAACTCACAGGCTTGACGATCAATGTGCAGGAAGCCCTGGGCGGAAAGCCCGCGTCGCGGCACCCGGCAACTGATCCGGCAGGGAATGCCCAGTTCGCGAAGCGCTATGCCGATGCAGTGCTACGGATGATCCTTCTCAATGGAGAGTTTCATGGCGACCCGCATCCCGGCAACGTCTTCTGGATGGAAGGGAACCAGGTAGGCTTCATCGATTTCGGCTCGGTCGGCTTTCTCAGCGGCGCGCGGCGTCAGGAAATCGTCCGACTGATTTTCGCTATCGCGAACGGACAGATAGACAAGGTGGCCGATCTGCTGCTCGACTGGGCAGGCAATCCACTCGTGGATCGCGCGCAATTGGTGATGGACCTGGATGAGCTGATCGCGGAATTTAGCGGCACAGCTCTTGCCGGGATAGAATTCGCGGCAATTTTCGATCGGGTTTTCGGATTGTTGCGCGATTATCGCCTCGTATTGCCGCCCGACCTCGCTATTTTGCTGCGCACCCTGCTGACCGCAGAGGGCTTCGTTCGCTCTTTGGCGCCGGACTACAATATCGCCGAAGAAACGAAGCCGATCGTGATGCAATTGTTTGCCGAGCGATTTTCGATCGGAGCCGCGCGGGATCATTTGGCCAAGGTCCGCAGTGGCCTGCTTGATTTCTCGGCATCGCTGCCCGAGCTAATCGATAACGTTGCCTCGGTCGCTCGATCAGGTACGATTCAGGTATCCATCGACCCAGCCAGTCTGAACCATCTGACGCGGGAAGAGGACCGCAGCACCCCCGTCAAGGGTCCGGTGGTGGCAGCGTTGATCATCTCTGCCGCATTGCTGGCCGACCAATCGTTGTTACTGGCAGGAATTGTTCTGGCTTTCGCGGGAATAGCACTCATTCCTAGATGGAACTGATAAGACCACACACAATGAACGCTTAGACCACGGCCGCCCGGCACCGATATTGGCTACATCAAGGGAGAAGAGTGGAAATGACCGAACAGAAACCTGCCGAAGCGGTGCCTGCCGCCACCATGCTGCTGACCTGCCCCATCAGGGTGGTCCACCGGTTAAGTTAGAGTTCCGGCGGTTGGGGTCGCCCTGCTGGGCGGCCTGGAGCGCAGCGTAAGGCAGCATGGCAGGACGAGGCAAGATCGTTTGTGGGGCCGGCGGCTGGTAGCCCAGCGAAGAGTGTGGCCGGACGGTGTTGTAGTGGATACGCCAGCGCTCGATCAGGATGATTGCCTCCTTCAGAGTGTAGAAGATCTCCCCGTTGAGAAGCTCATCCCTGAGCTTGCCGTTGAAGGATTCGTTGTAGCCATTCTCCCATGGTGATCCGGGTTCGATGTAGAGAGTCTTCACACCAATCCGCCAGAGCCAGTCGCGCACGGCATGAGAAGTGAACTCAGCGCCATTATCGCTACGGATGTGATCAGGCGGACCATGGCGTTGGAACAGCTCGGTCAGCACGGCCAGGACATCATCGCTCTTGAGCTTGCGCTGGACATGGATCGCCAGGCACTGGCGGCTGTACTCGTCGATCACGGTAAGCATGCGGAAGGCCTTGCCGTCATGGGTGCGATCCATGACGAAGTCGTAGCTCCACACATGGCCACTATATTGCGGACGCAGCCTCACGCATGATCCATCGTTGAACCACAGACGCCCGCGCTTTGGCTGTCTCTGCGGAACCTTGAGCCCTTCACGGCGCCAGATCCGCTCGACCCGCTTGGCGTTCACCAACCAACTTTCATTGCGCAGCAGCGCCGTGATCCGGCGATAGCCGTAGCGACCATATTGCTGGGCCAGCCGGATGATTGCAGCTGTCAGCGGCTTCTCGTCGGCTGGTGGTGCGGGCAGCTTGCGCTGGGTCGAGCGGTGCTGGGCAACGACCCGGCAGGCACGGCGCTGGCAGATATCTAATGCCTCCTGCACATGGTCGATGGCCAGCCGACGCCGTGAAGGGCTCAGTACTTTCCCTCGACAACCTCCTTCAGGATCAGCGCATCGAGCGTAAGATCAGACACCGCCTTCCTGAGCCGCTGGTTCTCCTTCTTGAGATCCTTCAATCGCCGAGCCTGGCTGACCTTCAGCCCACCGTACTCGCGTCGCCAGCGATAGTAACTCTGCTCCGAAATCCCCAGCGATCGGCTGATCTCCCCGATCTTCTCTCCGTGCGAGAGCCGAACTTCGGCCTCACGCAGTATCCCGATAATCTGTTCCGGCGTGTATCTCTTCCGTGCCATTCATCAGCCCCTTTCAAGCCGTAAATAGCCGAAATCCTAACTCTCAAAACGGACCACTTTTCGGGGGGAAGGTCACCTCTGGCCGATGGGAAGGACGCTGACAGGCTGGAAACCGCAGTTGGGCGGTTGGGGCTTGATCGACCTTAGAAACGCGCAATCGGTCGATCCGTTTTCCCTGGCCTCAGATGAACTCATTGAGGTTACCGACTGGGAACTACTTGATTTTGCAGTTCAAGTTGTCAAGCAATGGCTCCAAAGGAAGGGTTTCGAGATCATGTCCACTCACTCAAATCCCAACGTCGATCCGAACATCTGATTTGTCGGAGACAATGGACCCGAGTGGGTAATCGTACGAGCAGCGCGATATCCAGAAAAGGTGGCTCAGATCCCGAGCAACGTAGAGGCCATCGCTAAGCAATGCGAAGCTCTCAGTCACTTGGGGAATTTCGCATCTTTTGGCTTTGCGTTGGCGGAAAACGTTGAAAGGCCCATCTGGCGGGGACACGCTGCCGATGTCCAATTCGAAGGCATTAAGCCGATCTGATCCGGAAGCTCTCATTGCTCCACGCAGGTGTGCGATCTCTTGAAGAATCATGCGGCCATATTCGTGCTCGGCGGTCGCTTTTGGGGTGTAATATCGCCGCCGCTCTGCGCCAAAACACCAGACGTCCAGACCGGTAACGGCGTGGGCTGTAGACTGGAGTTCGTTCGACCTGAGGCCGGTCGGATTACGACTTCTTACCAGTCGTCGAAACTTTGAATTTTGCTCAGATTGGAAACCTCATTCAAGTGCGTTTCCAAGTGATGGCGTTCCTCATCCCAAACCGCAAACAGATGTTCTGCGCCAGAATTCTCAATGTTGTTTAATTCGAAATCGTACACATCGAGAAACAATTGCTCGTAGTACTTAGAGAGACGATTCTCCATGCTGGTGAATGTCACGTATAGCTGGGCATTCTTCGGCCATTTTTTTGACGTGGCTATCAACGCGAAGCTCAGCAAACCCTTTCCCGACATACACGCATAACATCGTGTAATTGCCATGGTCGTCGCAGGCGTCATAGTCTACCCACAGGTGATAGAGGCCTGTCTGACCACGGAGGAATTTAAGATAGAGCTTGTACGTTATGTTCCCAATACGAAGTTCGTCGTCGACCGGCAGTTCCGCACAAAATGCGCTCTCGTTCACCAACTCATGGGCAGAAATTGGCTGGCTTAGTTCTAAGAGCGCTATTTGATCGAACGCATCGTACTCTTGATTTTGACACGGGAAATCTTGTTCGATGCACTTTGTCATGATCGGCTCGACCTACTCAATATTGTATGTTCCTTAATAGGCGCCGGTGGCTTCCGAAAGCAGCTCGGTTCTTGCAGCGACGAGCGCTCCCAATACTCGAGGGTATCGGGCCGACTGCTTCGATCCGGCGACCGCGCAAAGGATGCCTTTGACTGCCCCTGTCGATGGCACGTCCGCCTCCAACCAGTCAGCTCCAGACCAATAAGCGGTCACTTCAGGCGGTCCGAAATCCAGGCTTCGACTTCTCTTTCCGACCATGCCACGGAATAGCCTCCGAGCTGTACGGGTTTGGGAAACTTGCCCTCGCTCATCCAACGGTAGATCGTCGAACGGCCAAGCCCGACGCGGTGCTGCACTTCGGGCAAGCGAATAAGCCGCGTCACCCGGCGAGACTCCGTCGCTCCTTTGTCGATCTCTTCACCCACGATGGCCTCTTTCGGCACCGGCGAAGACATCGCCAAGCAGCGCGTCCTTACGTTCGAGCTCATCGATGTGATCGGAAAGCAGGCGGGCGACACGGTGTGCCGTGCCCTTGGCCCAACGCGGCTTCACCTCATGAACCTGGTTGCCTAGGACTCGTTCGAGCGCCGAGGGCAGTTCGCCGGAAAAGTCCTCGAAGAACTGCGCGAGGTCCGATTGCAGCCACGCAATCGCATGATCGCCGCTGCTGACGAGGAACAGGAGCAGGTGTGCGTGCGGCGCGACGCCGCACGCGGCAAGAATGCGCAAGGCTTCTCCGAGGCTGGCCGAGCGTTCGCCGGCGAGGACCCGGCGCAAGGCATCTTTATGGATCTGCGCGTTGCGCGCGATGTCGCAGCGTGCACGGCCGCTGGCTTCGACGGCAGCCAAAAGCAGCCGGGCAAGGTCGGCGCGAACCTGTTGTTCGGCAAAGAGCGCCATGTTGGTCATCGACGAATCCTTATCTCTGGAGGTGATCGACTCACCGGCTAACCGCGAAGGAAGCCTGTAGGAAAACGAAAAGAACAATTACAGAACATAGAGGAGCCACCGAATCGGCTTCCTTCGGCGATTCGCGCGAATTCCGGTCGTGTTCGCGCATATGGCGGCACGCTCCTCGCCAAACGCGGCACAGTTGGCGCTGATCCGCGATCAACCTGCGCGAATCCCAGCTTGCGCACCTCCAGATGTCGCTTTTTGCTTGGGCAGCAGCCCCAAAATCCAGTTCCCGATTTCCTACAGCCCGGCTCCGGGGAGAGGAAAGAACATACAGCGAACGCATCGCTGGCTGATGTTCAATCCCTCGAAAGGTTCCATCCATGACCACCAAGACTGCCCTTCCGGTCCAGCAGCGCTCGCCCAACGGGGCTCGCGGCCGCGACTACATTCTTCCCGCCTGCGTGGCGCTGGCCTGCGCCGGTGCCGCCTTTGCCGGGGCCGATACCACCTTCGATCCCGCGTTGACCAAGTTCACCGACTTCCTCGAAGGTTCGGGCGGCAAGATCATCACTGTGCTCAGCCTTGCGGGCGGCCTGATCGGTCTCGCCTCCGGGCGTTTCTCGCTCGGCCAGGTCGCGGTGCCGGTCGGCGTCGGCATCGGTGTCGGCACCGGCGTTCCGATCGTCACCTCGGTCGTGACCGCGGTCATCTGATCAGCGGATCCGGTCACGACAGGAGGGCGGCATGGCCGACAGGTACCTCGTTCCACGGCGGCTCGACGACCCGGAGCTCATCGGCTTCTGGACCATCGACGAGTTTGCAGGGATCCTTATTCCCTTCGCCTGGGGCATTCTCGCGCAGCATATCTTCATCGGTATCGGCCTGGCCGCCGGGGCCTGGCTTGCCTTGCGGAAGGCAAAGGCACGCGGCGCCGGTTCGGCACTGGTGCATGCTGCGTACTGGTACCTGCCCGGGAGCTTTCTCGGGTTGAAGGCCACGCCGCCCTCCCACTGCCGCCTGTTGGCGGGCTGAGGGAGGCGAACCATGCGAGCAGAATTCGCGCACGAACAGGCGCAGACCTACCTGCGGCAACGCAACCGCTTTGCCGTGCTGGCAGGTGTCCTTGGCCTCACCACGCTGGTCAGCCTCGGCGCCGCGGTGACCCGCGATGAGCAGGTCGTGCTGGTGCCGATTACCGCCGAGCGGATCACCGTCTCGAGCGGCGGGATCGACGCGCCCTATCTCGAGCTCGTCACCCGCGACACGGCGCTGATGCTCCTCAACCGGGCACCGGAAAGCCTCGACTACTGGATGGCGAACATCCTGAAGCTCGCCGATCCCGCCGCGCACGGCCGCCTCAAGGCCGAGCTCGTCCGGATCGTCGAGGAACAGCGCGGCTCGGACATCAGCCAGGCCTTCGTGATCGCAGAAATGCACGTCGATCCCAAGGCTCTGACCTCGACCGTCACCGGCACGCTCAAGACCTTTGTCGGCGCGCAGGTGATCGCGAGCCAGCGGCGCTCCTTCCGTTTCCGCTGGTCGAAGCGTGGCCTCAGCCTCGCGCTCGCCGGCTTCGAGCAACTTCCCACCGACAAGGAGGAACCCGGCCAATGAGCCTTCTCCCATCTCCCCTCGCTGCCGCGCTTGCCGGAACCGGCCTTGCCTGGTTCGCGATCGGCGCGACAAGGCGCCCCGATCCCGGAATCAAGCTGACCGGCCTCGCCGTACTCGCCTTCGCGCTCGCCCCTATCCCTGCGCATGCCGACCAGTTCGTCGAGGCCGCCGACAACGCGACCATCGACTGCGAACTCGCACGCGGCGAACTCACCCGGATTGCGCTCATCGATGACGGCTTTGCCAATGTCTCGAAGATCGCGAGCGGCTTTCCCTACAACGACTTCCAGGTGACGCACGAGCCGGTGCGCGGAGACATCTATATCTCCGTGCCCCCGCAATTTGCCGCCGCCCGGGTCAGCTTCTTCGCCACCAGCAAGGCGGGCTACGTCTACAAATTCGCCTGCCGCCTTGGCGGCGAGGAAGCGACCCAGCTTTTCATCACCAATCCCGCGCTCGCAAAAGCAGCGGCTACCGAATGGGAGACCGAGACCGGACCCGAGGACGCCGCGATCCGCCTGATCGAGGCGATGGCGAGCGATGCCGTCCTGCCCGGGTTCACCGCTCGCGCCGAACTTTCGGCTCCGCGCCGTACCGGCGGGATCGAGGTCCAGCTGGTCGTCGAATACCAGGGCGATGAACTTACCGGAAAGCGCTTCCTCGTACGCAACCTCGGCCAAGATAGCCTTGCGCTTGGCTCCGAGCGTGAGGGTCCCGCAGGCGCGATCGCCTTTGCCTATGGCCGCGATGCACTCGCTCCCGGTGAAGCGACCAGTGCCTTCCTTGTCTTTGCCAAGGGAGGGCTCGACTGATGGCCGAGGCAACACAGAAGGACGCCGAAAAGAGGCCCCTGCCGGGCTCGCCGGAAGCGCGCGAAAGCGGACGGCGCAACCTCAATTCGCAGATCGCGCAGCGCCAGAAGATGCTGCTCGCCGGGATCGGGGCCATCGCGCTCATCGGCGGCGGGATGTTCATCTTTGGCAGCGATGGCGGCGAGGACGGCAGTGATGCCAATGGTGCGGCGACGATCGACACCGGCGGCCTCGTCAATCGCAACCTCTCGCAGCGCGAGTTCGTCGCTAGCTACGGTAACCGGCTCGATGCACAGGGCCGCGCGATCAAGGATCTGCAGCAAGCCCAGCTGCCGCGCCCCGAAATCGAGCAGGAGCTCGAAGCCCTGCGCAGCGAGAACGCCCAGATGCGCTCCGACGGCCAGGCGGCGATCGACGCGATCTCGGCCGAGAACGCTAATCTGCGGTCACAGCTTAGCGACGCTGCGAAGGTGCCGGCCGCCGCGCCGCCGCTGCCGCCACCACCGGCCTATGGTCCCGGCGTCGGCACCGGCGGGGCTGTCCAGCCACCGCAAGGAGGGCCAGAGGCGCAGGGCGGGCAGCTCAACCTGATGAGTTTCGGCGCGGAGACGGGCAAGGACGGCAAGCCGCGTGCGGCAGAGACTGCGCCAGCCTTGCTGCTCGAAGCGAGCCGCGATTACCTGCCGCCTAACAGCTACGCACCGGCAACGGTCATCGTGGGCGTCGACGCCTCGACCGGCGTTGCCAGCCAGAGCGATCCGCTTCCCGTGGTGCTCCGGATCACCGGACCGGCCCGCTCGGTCATGCGCGGCAACAAACTGCTCACCACCGACATTACCGGCTGCCTCGTCAATGGCGCGGCGCGCGGCGATCTCTCGGCCGAGAAGGTCTACGTCAAGCTGGTGCGCATGACCTGCGCGCAGCCCGGTGGCCGCTTCGCGGTCAGCGAGGTCAAGGGGTTCATCTCCTTTGCCGGAAAGTCGGGTGTGCGTGGCCGCGTGGTCAGCCGCGAAGGCAGCCTTGTCAGCCAAGCGCTGCTGGCCGGGATCGTTGGCGGCTTCGGGCGCGGATTTTCCGCCAACGCCAACGGCATCTTCACCGGCCAGGTCGGCGCCAACGGTCAGCGCGAGGCGCTGTCGCCGACCGACATCCTCGCCGGTGGCTTTGGCCAGGGTGCCGGCGAAGCCGCCGACACCGTCAGCCGATACCTCATCGAACGCGCCGAACAATACCAACCCGTCGTCGAGATGCCGACCGGCATCGAGGTCGAGATCGTCTTTCTCGACGGCGTCCACGTCAGGAGCCCCTCCAAATGATCTACAATGACTCGCCGCCAAGCCTGAAGGCCCGCGCCGCCCACCTTGCCCTTGCCCTCTCGAGCGCCGCCGCCGTGCTGACGCTCGGCGTCTCTGCCGTCACTGCGATGCCTGCGAGCGCTGCGGGCATGGCGAGCGATGTCGCGCAGGCACTGAAACTGCGGCTGCCCAAGACCCCGATCGATGCGATCAGCTGCGACACGCTGGGCCCCTGGTGCGAAGTCGTCTCGGGCGACACGCTGTTCTACATCGACGAGACCGCCCGCTATCTCTTCGTGGGCCGTCTCTACGACATGGAAGAGCGGCGCGACGTGACCGCCGCCCGCCTGCTCGAACTCAATCCCGACCTGCTCACGGCCGGTGCGGCACGCGTAGCCAGCGATGCGCCGGCGGGACGCGACGAAGCGCCTGTCCAGGCGGCCGCCAGCCATGTCGACCTCTCGTCGCTTCCGGTTGCCGGCGCGATCCACTGGGGCAACCCCAAGGGCGAACGCCTGGTCGTCTTCTCGGATTTCCAGTGCGGCTACTGCCAACGCCTGACCGCTGAACTCGCCAAGGCCAAGGTCCATGTCGAAGAGCGACCGATCTCGATCTTTGGCGCGGCGAGCCGCAAGATTTCCGAGGCCGTGCTGTGTGCCAAGGATCCGGCAAAGGCGCTCCATGCGGCCTACGCCGGCCAGGCTCCGGCGAGTGCCAAGACCTGCAAGGACGCCAAGGCACTCGATGCCAACGAAGCCTTCGCAAAGGCCAACGGGTTTGCCGGAACTCCGGTCATCGTGCGCGCCCGCGATGGGGCGGTGCTCCATGGCTACCGCGATGCCGCGGCGATCCGCCGCTTCGTCGCCGAAGGCAAGGGAGTGGCGCAATGAGCCGGCTTCCGATCCTTCGCGCCGTGGTGCTCGCTGCGCCGCTCCTCTTGGCCAGTGGCTGCGCCAGCCTTGGCGGCAATGTGAAAGGCAGCTTTGCCTGCCGTGCTCCCGAAGGGACCTGTGCGCCGACCTCCACGATCGATGCCGGGGCGACCGGCATCGAGAAGGCCGACACGTCTGGCGCGCATCGGACGGTGACCCCGACAGGCGAAGCGGTTCGCCGCCTGCAGATCGTGTTGACGCCCTACCGTGACGCGGCGGGCCGCGACCATGAGGCGCGCGTCGTTCACCTGACGCTGCCCGAACAGGCAGGGACAGGCTGGCGCGCGCCGCAGGGCCGCCGCGAAGTCCTGCGCTCGCTGGCATCGACTATTGCCGCGACACGCGAGGTCAACCCCACACCCGATTTCCAACCAACAGACACATTGCCGGAACAGCTGTTCATCCCCTCGCAGCCCGTTCCGGCGATGCCCGGCGCTGACGCGCCGGAACCCGGGGGACCTGGCTCGTTTCCCCCTCCCCGCGAGCCGGTCCCCCACCCTGACATGACCGAAGGAGAGAGCCGGTGACGCTATCCCTTGCTGCCGCGCGCGACGCACTCTCGCGAGGCCTGTTTGCCGACACGGCTCGGCCTGAGAAGCCGCAGGCGCATTTCGGGCTCGACATGCTTTCGGACTGGCTGCCCTACCGGGTCTATGACGAGGGGGCGAAGCTCTACCGCAACGCCCGCTCGAAAGGCTTCGTGCTCGAAGTCACCCCGCTGATCGGTGCCGACGAACGGACCGGCGAGATCCTCGGCCAGTTCTTCTCCGAAGGCCTGCCGCAGGGTGCCTGCCTCCAGGTCCTGAACTTCGCATCCCCGCGGATCGGCAGCGTGGTCGGCCCCTGGTTCGCTCCGCGCTACGAGCAGGGCGGCATCTACGAGGCGATCGCCAGGGCGCGCACCAGGCGCCTTTACGATCTCGTCTGGACTTCGGGCTCGGCGCATGCGCCCTTCCACGCCCGCAACGTCCGGCTGATCGTCTCGCTCGGTGTGCCGGTGCCCGGCAGCGTAACCGATGCCGAACTCTCCGAATGCCGCGAAGGGCTGATGGGCATGCTCCATTCGCTCGGCCTCTTCGCGCAAGAGCTGCGCCCGGGCGGGCTGCTGGCGCTCATCGACGAGCTTACCTCGCCGACCACCGCGCACGAGACCGACATCCATGCGTGGAACCCGCACGATACGCTCGATGTCCAGGCGATCCGCCGCGACATCGAACTCGAGGTCGGCGACGATCGCCTGATCCTCAGGACCGAGCGCTTCCGCGAGACGGGCCGCGACGAGGAGGGCAATCCCGAAGTCGGCGAATGCTATCCCGACCATTTCGACGTGCGCCACTATGCCGTGCGCTCTACCCCTGAGCGCTGGGCGCCCTGGGAATGCGCGCGGCTCATCGGCGACATGTTCACCGACAAGCTGCGCTTCCCCTGTCCGACGGCAACCATGCTGTGCCTCGTCTACCCCGACCAGGAAGCCGCATCGGCGCGCGCGGGCTTCAAGTTCATGCGCACAACCAGCCTCAGCCAGACCAAGAGCGCGCGCTTTCTCCCCAAACTCGCCGAACAGTCGGCAGAATGGCGCCACGTTCAGGCAGAACTCCAGGCCGGCAAGAAGCTCGTGAAGCTGTTCTACGGGCTCACCAGCATCTCGCCGCTCGGCCAGGGCGACGCGCACGAACGCATCATCAAGGCGATCTACAAGGCAGCGGGCTGGGATTTGGCAGACGAGCGCTTCCTCCAGCTGCAGGGCCTCGTCGCTGCCTTTCCCCTGAGCCTTGCCGATGGCCTCGCCGATGATATGGCGCGGCTCAAACGCCTCAAGACCATGCTCTCGACGACGGCGGCGCATATCGCGCCGATGCAGGGAGAATATCTCGGCGGCGTGATTCCGCACCTCCTGCTCGTCGGTCGGCGCGGCCAGCCTTTCTGGTGGTCGCCGTTCGAAAACACTGCCGGCAATCACAATATCGCGATCTGCGGCAAGTCGGGCTCGGGCAAGTCGGTGCTGCTGCAGGAGCTCTGCGCTGCCCTGCGCGGCGCGGGCGCCAAGGTCGTGGTGATCGACGACGGGCGCAGCTTCGAGCATTCGGTCAAACTGCAGGGCGGACGCTTCGTCGAGTTCACGCTCGCCTCGGGCTTTTCCCTGAACCCATTCTCGATGGTCGACGATGCCCGCGCGCACGAAGACGAGGATTACCGCCTCGACTGCTTTGCCATGATCAAGGCGATCATCGGCCAGATGGCGCGACCCGGCACCGCGCCGAGCGATACCGAACGCGGACTGATTGACCGGGCGGTGACTGCGACCTGGGAGACACTGGGGAGCGGTGCATCGGTCGACGATGTCGCGCACGCGCTCCATGGATCGGAAAGCGAGGCGGGCCGCGATCTCGCCACCGCGATCGCGCCCTTCTGCCGCGGCGGTAGCTATGGCGGGTTCTTTGCAGGCAAGGCGAGCTTCGCGCTCGACGATGATTTCACCGTCTTCGAGATGAGCGATCTCGCGTCCCGCGAGGAACTGCGCAGCGTCGTCCTTTCGGCGATCATGTTCATGACCAGCCAGGCAATGACGCGCTCATCGCGAGCGACCAAGAAACTGCTGCTGATCGACGAGGCCTGGGCCATGCTCAAGGGCGGGTCGATGGGCGAGTTCGTCGAGACCTATGCCCGCACCGCGCGCAAGTACGGCGGCGCGCTCGCGACCGCGACCCAGTCCTTGAACGACTACTACAAGTCCGATGGCGCGCGCGCTGCCCTGGAAAACAGCGACTGGATGCTGGTGCTCCAGCAGAAGGCCGAGACGATCGCCGATTTCAGGGCGAATGCGCGGCTCGACATGGACGACCGCACCGAGACGCTGATCCGCAGCCTCAAGCGTTCGGGGACCGAGTACAGCGAGGTCTTCATCAAGGGTCCCGAGACCGAGGCGGTCGGCCGGCTCGTGCTCGATCCCTTCTCGGCGACGATCTACTCCTCCGATCCCGACACCTATGCCGCGATCCAGGACTGCGAGCGGCGTGGGCACAGCCTCGCCGATGCCATCCGGATCGTAGCGGGAGGCGGACAATGATGGTCTCGCATCTTGCCGGCCGGACCCCTCCGGCAAACCTCCGCAGCCTGCTGCCGTTCCTGCAAGGGACCTGCTTCGTCCTCATCGAGACCGCGCGCTTTGCCGCGACTTCGCTGCTGATCGTGCTGGGATTGCCGCTCGCGCTGTTCCTGTTCGTTGCGGGCTGGGACCTTGGCGGCCTCTTCACCCAGCTCGCCAATCTGTCGGACCGCTACCTCGAAGCCGACGGGTTGCGCCGCAGCCTGTTCAGCCAGGACCTCAAGAGCTGCTTCCTCGTGCTGACCGGTGCGGTGACGCTGTTTCGCATGCCGCGCTTCCTGAAGCGGCTCGCGGCCGATCTCGACAACCATCCGGCCCGGGAGACAAACCGTGACTGACACACGCAGATTACCATCCCTCAATCGCCCGCTTTTGCTCAGAATTCTTGGCGTGCTCGCGCTCGTGGCCGCGCTGCTCTGGACGGCCTGGGTCAGCCGCGCGCTGTCCGAGCCGCGCCAGCAGATCGTCACCGTCCGGCTTGGCGAAACCATCGCGGCTTTCGTCGATGCCGAAGCGCGAGCAGAGCAGGATCCCGAAGCCAGTCAGGCGCGCGTGCTCGCCTTCCTCCAGGCGTCCGAGCGTGCCGTTGCAGAAATGGGGACCGACGGCCGCGTGGTGCTGGTCGGCGAAGCGGTGCTCGCGGGCGATGCCCCCGATGCCACCGACGAACTGCGCGCACGGATCGCCCGCCAGCTTGAGCAGGGAGGCCATCAGTGACGCAGTTTGCCGCTCGCGTCGTCCGCACGATCAAACGGCCGTTTGTCCTGACCGCGCTGGTGTTATTGCCACTCGGATGGGGCGCAATCGACGCCTTCGCCAAAGACCATGCCTTCCTCATCAATGCCAGCCCGAGCTTGCCCAACTGGGCCTTCTGGCTCGACAAGCACGCGCGGATCGAGCGCGGCAGCCTGATCTTCTTCGAGCCGCCCGCAAGCAGGCTCGTCGAAATGCATTTCGGAAAAGGCGCGCAGCTCTTCGGCAAACGGGTGCTGGGTGTGCCGCGCGATGTCGTGAGCCACCGTGGTCACGAGGTCTTCATCAACGGTCGCAAGATCGCCGCGCGGCTCGATGAGACCCGTCTCGGCATTGCGCTTCACAAAGGCCCCGAAGGCCCGATCCCCGACGGCTGCTTCTACACCGGGACCAGCCATCCCCGCGGCCTCGACAGCCGCTACGCCGAGATCGGTTTCGTCTGCCGCGGCCAGATCCTCGGCAGCGGGAGGGCGATCCTGTGAGCAAGCTCATCCTCCCTGCGGCCCTGCTTGCAGTCCTGCTCTGCCCTGCCGAGGTGCTGGCGCGCGACTATGGCCAGCGCGGCACGGTGTTTCCCGTGATCGAACGCGACCTCCTCGAGCAGATCCATTCGCGCCTGACGCAGATGGAACGTTCAGGTGAGACCGCGCGGCTCAATGAAGACCTGAAGCGCCGCACGATCGCGCGGGTGAACCGGCCCGACCCCGTCGCGGGGATCGTCCGGGCCAGCGAAGCCCGGCGGTGGCAATTCGATCCGACGATCACGCTCGCTGCCGATATCCGCGGGGCAAAAGGCGAGCTGATCCATGCCGCTGGCACGAGGGTCAATCCGCTCGACAGCGTCGGCCTTCGCGCCGATCTCCTGTTCCTCGACGGCGACGATCCCGACCAGCTCGCCTGGGCGCTCAAGCAGGACGCCAATGCGAAGCTGATCCTGGTGAAGGGCGCGCCGCTCGAGCTGATGAAGGCTCGCCAGCGCCGCTTCTATTTCGACCAGGGTGGCAAACTCACGGAAAGGTTCGGGATCAGGTCGGTGCCCGCACGCGTGCGCCAGCAGGGCCGCCTGCTCGAGATTAGCGAAATCGCGCTGCCACCGAAAAGGAGGACAGCCCAATGACGCACTTAAGAAAGCTGGCGCTCATGCTGGCCGCCATTCTTGGTCTAGCGACCGCAACGCCCGCCATGGCCGATGCCGGTCCGGGACGCTGCACCGGCAGCTTCGTCAACCCGATCACCGACATCTGCTGGTCTTGCCTGTTCCCGATCTCCATCGGCGGGCTTGACATCTGGCCGTCGAGCCGGCCCGATCCCGATAACCCCGATCTGCCGGTGTGCCTGTGCGGTCTGAGGCCGGGGATCGCGATGGGCTTCTGGGAGCCCGTTCGGCTTGCCGATGTCAGCATGAAGCCGTGGTGCTTCGTGAACCTTGGCGGCATGAAACTCGATCCGGGCTTCGATATCGGCTTCCGCTCGATCTCGGGTCCATCGGCAGTGGGCGGTGCGAGCCAGTATTATTCGAGCTGGCATGTCCACTGGTATGCCTATCCGCTGATCTACTGGATGGAGATCGTCGCCGATTTCCTGTGCCTGGAATCGGGCTCGATCGATATCCTCTACATCTCCGAGATCGATCCGCTGTGGCAGGATTCCGAGCTCACCGCGATCATCAACCCTGAAGCCGTGCTCTTCGCCAACCCGCTGGCGCTCGCCGCCTGTGCGGCCGACTGCGTCGCCTCGACCGCGAAGCTGCCGATCGACGAGATGTTCTGGTGCGCGGGCTGCCAGGGATCGATGTATCCGATGAACGGCAATGTCTCGGCCAGCATAGGCCACGTCCAGGCCTCGCGCCTCGTGCTCTCGCGCTTTGCCTACAAGCTTCACCGCGAACTCGTCTCGTGGGGGACGATGGGGTCCAAGGGCCTGTGCGGCAAATATCTCATGCCGGTGATGCGCAAGCAGCAATACCGCTTCCAGGCCACCAACCCCAACCCGGCGACCTCGGGCCGTTATGCCTGCCCGCCCATCGGCGCCTCCACCACCTTTCAAGTCGCAGGACAGGTCATCCCCGCCATCGGCGAAGACATGGGATACCTCGTCTGGCGCAAGCGGAACTGCTGCGCGCTATGAACAAGCACCTCCTCCTTTTGCCCGTCGGCCTTGCCGTCACCCTCGGTGGCCTCGGTCTCGCCCAGAGCGCGCCCGAAGGCATCGACCTCGAAGCGATCCGCGAGCGAGCGGCCGAACACGCCGACGATGCGCAGGCGCTCAGCACCAATGTTCGCCAACGCGCCGAAGCGTTGACCGAGGACGCGCAGGCTATCCAAACGCAAGCGCAGGCCAATCGCACGGCCTACGCAGACAGCATCAAGGCGATCGAGACTGACGCCGTCCTCGACTTCGACGCGATGATCGCGGGGCAAGCTGCCGCCGAGAAGGCATCACTCGGGGGAGCCCCGCGCTTCATTGCCTTTGCCAGCCTGTCGATGCCGCCCGAAGCGCTGAAAGCACTGGTGCACGACATGACCAGGGCGGGAGGCGTCACCGTGCTGCGCGGTTTCCCGCAAGGAAACAGCGAGGCGTTCAAGAAGCGGCTCGCCGCCATCTGGAGCACCCGAGACGCAGCCGGTTCGCTCGGCATCGATCCGCGGCTGTTCCGCGCCTTCAACATCGAGGCCGCACCGAGCTTCGTCATGCTGAGCACCGAGTTCAGTCCCTGCGACGGGTTCGATTGCACCAGCGAGGTGCCGCCGCACGACCGTATCGCCGGCAATATCAGCGTAAGCGAAGTCCTCGAGACCTTTGCCTCGGGCAAGGGTCCGGGCGCCGAGCTTGCCCGTCTCCATCTGCGCCAGCTCTCCAGGGAGGAACGGCCATGACCGGCAGAACCCTCGCCCATCTCCTTGCCGCACTTCTCGCCCTCACAAGCGCGGCTTCCATTCACGCTCAGACCCGCGATGCGGCAAGGGCCGACGGCAAGGACTTTGCCACCGAGCTGCTGGGCGAAGCGCGCGATGCCGCAACGACCAATCCCGACGCGGCGCGCATTCCCAATTTCGATCCGCAAGCGACGCGCAACCTGCAGGATCTTGCGCGCGATCCCGACCAGATCGAGGCCCGCGCCCGCAGCGCGGCGACGACCAGCACCCCGATGCGCACCATCCGCGACAGCATGGCCAATCGCGCTCGGTTCGAGCCGGACGAGATCGAGGACGTGATCGCCCGCAGCCTCAGGATCAATGAGACGCCGCTGGACTACACCAGCGGCATGGCAATTTCGGGCAGCCAGGGATCGTGCGTTCCGCTGCCGCCTGGTTCGGGGTCGGCAGGCACATATACTGCAACCTGCAATACGGGCACATGGATCGATCAGTCGGTGGGCCAATGCACGGTGCCGCTCGTCGCCGCGGTCAGCCAGCGACCGCAGTATCATTATCTTTGCAGCCCATTGGGTAGCTTCAACCTGTCAGGTGAGCCGGATTGCGAAGAATTTTCGGGCGCTCTTTGCCAGGTGACCGGACACCGGGACGGTCCTTGCTTGCAGTGGGGATGGTCCGGCGGCCGCAAGTGGTGCACCGAGCCCGGTGATCCGCTTACCGAGCTGACCTGCGACGAACAGGTCGCAGGACAAACGCCCTACCGCATCGCCACGGCGACCACCGTCACGACGACCCCTGACGAAAGCCGGACATGATTACTAGCATCCGCAATGCGGCGCTCACCATAGCTGCCGCCAGCATGGTCGCGTCCCCCGTCGGCGCAAACGTCGGCGACAGCATGGACCGCTTCATGGACGACATGGGCGCGGCGGCCAATGTCACCGGGCCGAGCGCATTCGAAGGACAGTCGGCGGGCTATTACAGCCTCGGCAATGTCTGGACGCGCTTCCCGCAAAAGACGGCCAACATCGCCAATCTCCAGCTGCCGCGTGCCCGCGCTGGTTGCGGCGGTATCGATATCTTCGCCGGGTCCTTCTCCTTCATCAACGCGAGCGAGATGGTCGCGCTCTTGAAGGCCGTCGCGAACAATGCGGTGGGGTTCGCCTTTAGTCTGGCGATCGATACCGTCTGCCCCGAGTGCAACAAGATCATGCAGGAGTTCAGCCAGAAGGCGCAGCTCATGAACAATCTCTCGATCAACTCCTGCGAGATGGCGCAGGGGCTGGTCGGCGGCGTCTGGCCCAAGGGCGATCTCGCCGACAAGGCGATCTGCGAAGCGATCGGCAATTCCGAAGGCATCTTCACCGACTATGCCGCGGCCAAGCATGGTTGCGGCACCAGGGGCCAGCGCGCCTCGACCAACGAGGGCGCCGGCGCCGATTATGCCGACGTCAATCCCGGTGTGCCGCGCAATTACACCTGGCATGTCCTCAAGCAGAGCGCCTTCTTCAACCCCGGTGGCACTTTCGACCGCGATCTTGCCGAGTATGCGATGACGCTCATCGGCACGGTGATCTACGTGCCGCCCCGCGACGACGAACCGGGCAAGTTCGTGCCTTTCGCGGGCGATGCCTCTTCTACGCTGGTGACCGCGCTGCTCGACGGGACACAGGGCCAGTCGGTGCGGGTGTTTCAGTGCGACGAGCCCGACCAGTGCCTCAACCCCACTTTCCAGCAGATGAGCCTCACGAGCGCAAAGGCCATCCGGCCGCGCGTTGCCCGGCTCATCGGCAGCATGGTCGAGGCCATCCGCAGCGACACAGCGATCGGCAACGAGGAAAAGGAATTGCTCCAGGTGGCATCGGTGCCGCTCTATAAGATCCTCACCGTACAGGCGGCCTATGGTCGCGGGATGGCCACCGACGACCGCGACACGCTGGCCGAGATTGCCAGCATCGATCTCCTCTATGCCATTCTCGAGCGCATCACCGCAGAGGCTGGACGCTCGATGGCGAGTTTCATCGCGGCCGATGAAGCGAAGCTTGCGATTTGGCGCGCTCAGGTTGCCGAGGTGCGATCGAGCCTCGCCCAGCGGCAAGCGACCGGACAGGCGCGGGTCTCGGCGATCATGCAGATCATCGAAAAGACGGCGATGATCGAGAACATGCTCGCTGCCTCGATGTCACCGTCGATGGCGGCCGCGCTCGACTGGTCGCGCGGGATGCAGTCCCGCTCCATCGTTCCATAAGGGTCAGGCAGCATGGTCGAGATTTTCACGGTCGGCGGCGGCGAGTACATCGTCAACGTCCTCAACGCCGTTGCCGCCTGGACCGGTGCGGGCGGCTACAAGAGCCTCATTCAGGTCGCGCTGGTCATGGGCATGGTGCTCGCGGTCATAGTGGTCGCGTTCAACCAGGACTGGCGTGCCTGGCTCAACTGGTTCCTCGGCGCGACGCTTATCTACATGTGCTTGATGGTGCCGCGCATGGACGTCCATGTGACCGACCGGGTCAATCCCAGCCTTGCACCGGCAACGGTGGCCAATGTCCCGCTCGGGCTCGCCCTGATGGCAAGCTTCACCAGCCAGGCGGGGGACTATCTGACCCGCTCTGCCGAGCTTGTCTTCGGCCTACCCGACGACCTCAACTACTCGAGGAACGGCATGATCTATGGCGCGCGGCTGCTTGAATCGACGCGCAGCTTGCGCATTTCCGATCCGGAGTTTGCTGCGAACTTCGATGAGCATGTCCGGCAATGCGTGTTCTACGATCTGCTTCTCGGCCGCTACTCGATGAAGGAGCTGTCCGAAAGCGACGATATCTGGGCGACGATCGCACCGGGCAGCGCGGCGCGCGCGCAAAAATTCCTGACCCGGCAGGCCGACGACAGCGTGACGGCCTCGATCATCACCTGCCGTGAAGCCTACACCGCGCTGTCGGGTCAGTGGGCGAGCCTCATTGACGATATGACGCTTATTGCGGGGCGTCAGCTCTATCCGCGCCAGACCGAAGCGCTCGCCAAGGCCAAGCTCATGGCCGACCTCCCGATTGCCTATCAGTATCTCACCGGCATCTCGCGCAGCGCGAGCGACATCTTCCGCCAGGTGCTGACGATCAATGCCATGAACCAGGCTATGCACGGCTTTGCCGGGGCGAGCGGCACGGGCAGTATCGACGTCTTCGCGCAGACCCGGGCAGATATTCAGACCGAGCGGACCTATTCCTCGATCGCGCACAACGCGATGAAATGGGTCCCGATCCTCAATGTCGTGCTGACAGTGGTGTTCTACGCGCTGTTCCCTGTCCTGTTCCCGCTGTTCCTGGTGCCGCGGACCGGACCCATTGCATTGAGAGGCTACGTCACCGGCTTCTTCTACCTTGCGGCGTGGGGACCGCTCTTCGTCATCCTGCACATGATCCTGATGTTCAAAGGCGCGGGCGATGTCGCCGCCGCTGGCGGCAGCACGGGCCTCAGCCTCGCGACCTTTGCCGGCATGAGCGACGTCAACAGCGATATCGGCATCCTGGCGGGCTATCTTGTCGCCTCGATCCCTTTCCTTGCCGGCGGGGTGGCACGTGGTGCGCTGGCGATTTCGGGCCAGGCAACGAGTTATCTCAACCCAAGTCAGAACGCGGCCGAGGAAGCCTCGCGCGAAGCGAGCACCGGCAATGTCTCACTAGGCAACTCGAACATCGACAATTCGACGGTGTTTTCCCGCCAGTTTGCGCAGGGCAATCTGGCACCCAACATCGCCTATGGCGCGGCACAAACGCGTGGTTTCAGCGATAGCGGCACGCAGACTACCAGCTTCCCCGATGGCGAGTTCGCTGCTGTCCCGAATTCAAGCTATCCGTTCACACCGACGCTGGGGCAGGACTTCACCGGACGCCTCGGAACGATGGCTAGCCAGAGCCGAACGCAGAGCGAGACCTATGCCAACCTCGCCCAGCAATCGACGAGCTCTGCGCTCACCCGGTTCAGCGAGATCCGCAACGCCTACAGCCAGGGTCAGAGCTCCGACACAGTCAGCGGCGTCGGCACGAACGACAGCATCGGCACGGCATTCAGCGAAGTCGACAATGCCTCAAGGACGCTCCAGCAGCAGTTCGGCCTTTCCCGGCGCGCCTCCGACGACATTACGATCTCATGGTTCCTCAATGGCGAGGTAAGTGGTGGGGCTGGAGCCAATGTTGGCGTAGCTCAAGTGGGTGCCAAGGCCAGAGGTGGCCGCAACCAGTCATGGACAGACAGCGATATCGGAATCGCTTCGGAAGACCGCGGCAGGATCATGGGAACGCTGCGCCAGCTTTCCGACAGTCGCAACTGGTCGAACACGCGTGAAGGCTTTCTGCGCGAGACGAGCTCGAGCTCGGTATCGCAGGTATCGACCAGCTCGTCGGGTCTCAGCCGATCGCTGACCGAAGCCGAAAGCTACACGCGAGAGGCGCGTCGGGCCGAAGAGATGGCCAGCCGCCTCGAGAACCAAGCCAGCTGGTACGAGGCCAACAGTGCCGCAGGCACGCTGAACCTGAGCCAGGCTTATCGCGAATGGGGCATGGCCGAGATCGAAGCCAATCGCGACTATTACGGGCCGGTGCGCTTCGACGACATCGAGTTCCAGATGAGCGCGCGCGGCCAACAGCTGCAATCGCGGTTTGTCGAAAGCTATGCCGATCGGCTGCAGGACGACATCGAAGCCGACCTTTCATTGCCGGACTTCGCTCCTGTCAGCCGCCCGGGGATCGGTAGTGCGGGGCAGGTGCGAGCTAGGGGAGCTGTAGGTTCTGCGGGTGGTCCCTCAATGCCCGATGCTCCTGATCGATCTGACATCACGGATGAGGTCGAACGGGTTCGCCAGCAGGGTCGTGGAAGGATTGGTACCGTTCGAGGTTACCTGGACCGCCAAACGCAGGGCGCCACAGGTGCAAGCGAGGAAGCGGCTGATGAGGTGAAGGAGTGGGGCAATAGGTGATTACAGGATCACGTCCTGCACAATCACAAAGACGACGAAACCGATTAAAATGAACGCAGCGGCGAGGATCACTGCTCGAGCCCATCGATCGGCCCAGGCCTTCTTCCAAGAGTATGACGTGAGGCGATTTTCAGAGATGGCGCGGTCGATCTCTCGTAGGCCCTTCCAGTCACTCTCGTTGTGACCTTTCTCGTCTTTCATTTTCATCACTCCGACCTACATAAAGTAGCAAATTTGATGCATTATCGTTGATAAGCCAATTTACGTCTCGATATTGACACATTAAGCGCCTTCATGTAAAGACGCAAAATCGCTACACAACGCTCCATATTGGAGATAATGTCTCGATAATGCCACATTATGATTCACCAGATCTGCGCCCTCTCTCGGTGCTGCTATCCGACCTCGGGAAGCAGATCGAAGCGTATCGCATATCACGCAATCTCAAGCAGGCCGAACTTGCGGAAATGGCGGGCATCTCGCGTTCAACGCTCGCCCGCCTGGAAGCCGGCAATGGCGGAACCATCGATAGCCTTGCCAGGATAATGCGTGCACTTGAAATTGAAGACCGCCTTCTGGATGTCATGCCGGACGCCAAGCTGAGCCCGCTCGATCCCCGGTCCGACAACGGCAAGGCGCGGCAAAGGGTGCGCAAGTCTTCTGAAGGCGAGGCTGGCGAGGAATGGAGCTGGGGTGACGAGGCCCCATGACGCGTGCCGTAGTCAATCTCTGGGGTCGTCAGATCGGCGCCGTCCTGTGGGATGAGGATCGCGATGTCGGGGTTTTCGAATACACTCCGGAATTCAGCCGCAGCGGTATCGAAGTCGCCCCGCTGACAATGCCCTTACGAAGCGGCGTCTACGATTTTCCCGCGCTGAATTACGAGACCTTCAAAGGGCTGCCGGGCATGCTGGCCGACAGCCTGCCCGACAAGTTTGGCAACGCCCTCATCAACCGCTGGCTTGCCGAGCAGGGCCGCACAGCCGACAGCTTCGATCCGGTCGAGCGCCTTTGTTACACTGGTCGCCGAGGCATGGGCGCGCTCGAATTCGAACCTGCCACCGGTGAGCGCCGTGAACAGGGTCGGCCGGTCGATATCGCGCCGCTTGTCGAGCTCGCCAACTGGGTCATTGCCGCGCGTGAAGAGCTACCCAAACCCTTCGCCTCGGACGCGACAGGCTGGCTATCGAACATCTCGGCATAGAATTCCCTGAGGGACCGGACCTGATTGGCCGTGAACTCAACCTGCAGATCGAGCACGATGTTCGCCAGAGCATGCGCGTTCTTGAGCGCCTTCTCCAGCGCATCGCCTTCCAGCGGAGCACCATCTGATCGGGCTTCTAATTTGCCATGAGCGAAGAGGCTGGCGACCGTGCAGAGTATCGCAGCGTTGGGCCAGCCATAGGGCTTGACCTCGAACTTCTCGACGATCGCCTTGACCGAAGTGCGAACACCGGTGCGAACATTGCCTTGCGCAAAGTTGAGAACTTCCTGCTCGGCCTCGGTCAGGTTACTGCCTCCCGAAATCAGGGCACCCTCATTGGTCTGCCTCAGGAAGCGTCCGATATCAGTCTCGGCATAGGTCGCGCCGCGCAGCATCGGCAGATTGGTGTAGACCTTGTCGATCAGCGTCTGGAATGCGCGCCGGACCCTAGCTTGCGGATCTTCGCCGCGCAAATCCAGCTCTTCTCCGCGAACGTACAACTGCGCTTCCGCGATCAGAGTTCTCGCCCGAGTTGAAAGATCCCTGTAGCGGTTCGCGTTCTGCTGCCCCTTCTCACTAATGATCCGTTCGATTGAGGCCTGAGGGGCGGTCGCCCTAGTCTGACGGACATACTTCTCAGTCTGCTTGTACATCACCAGGTCACGGGCGAAGCGGTCGTCTGCCTTGACCAGGATCACCAGTTCGTCGCTTGACATGCTGGCCATCCGCAGCGCCTCAGCATTGCCGCTATGCTCGTGGAAGGGCGTAATTACATTGATCGAAAGCTCGTAATCCCGCCCTTGAAGACGATCGTCGAGCTTACGTGCAAACGAGTAGTCGTGGGACGCTCCGTCGTGGCGAATCTTACGGTCCTTGGTCTTCACGCGGGGTTCCAGAACGGCCCCATGGGCACCTGCGACCCGCAGGGCTTCGGGGGGAGGCGGGGCCGTCCTTTTCTGATGTCCGGATTTTCGTCACGATTGCTTGCAGACGATTTCTCCTGACTATCCTGACTGATGGGCCATGCGCCGGATTACATGCCTTCCATGTCGTGATCGGCCATCGAGGACATGTCATGGCCGGCATGGGGATCGGCGGGCGGGGTCGCCTCGCTCTCGGGTTGCGCGCGCGGTGCCGGCGCGGCGGATGTGGCAGTTGCACGTGGTACCGGAGAGGCAGCTCGCCGAGACGCGGGCGCGGCAGCATCGCCTGTCGAAAGAGCGTCCTGACGTGCGGCCGCTGCCTCATTTTCGGAGGGAGAGGTTGCCGGGTCTGCAAGACCCGCCTCGGGTGCCGTGCCAGGCATCACCGCAGTTCCGCCCATAGGCGAAACCTCAGCAGCCGGTGTGCTCTCCTGCGCTTGGTCACAAGCGGCGAGAGCGAACGTCAATGGCGCGGTCGCGAGAAATGCTATCGCGGTGTTCGATTTCAGAATTCGCATGTTATTCAACTCCTTCAGAGACACGAAACGCCAAGATGGTCCGGTCCGTGCGCGAGCTCGCCGCCAAGGAACCCCTGGATGAGAACGAGTGCCGCCATGGAGAAGATCGACGCGCGCAACCATGCGCGGCTCTGGCTCGGCCTGCTCGCGAGGTATGCCATCGCAATACCGAGAACCGCGATCAGCATACCGGTCCATCGATGGACTTGCATGACAGTATCGCCGCCGAACCACAGACCGGTGTGAATCCATCCGAACAGAACTGCGACGACTGCGCCGATTGCTCCGCCGTAGACGAGTACGCGCACCGCACTTTCCAGGCCCGCTCCTTTCCGGCGCATCACGAACAATTCGGTGGCCGCAGCCATGAAAAACAAGGCGATCGGGAAGTGGATCGTTGCCGGATGCAGCTTTTTCAGTACGGCCATGACGCCGGTTTCGCTCTCATCCGCATGGCCACCGGCCTCGTCATGGGCTGCGCCCGCTTCATCGTGCGCGCCGGAGGACTCGCCAGCATCCGCAGTCTCGCCCATCTGCGCCATGGCCGCCTGGTCGTGCACATCGCCATTGGTGGCAGCAGGCGCGGCGCTCGCCTCTTCGCCGTGCTTTTCGTCGCCATGAGCCTGAACGGGTCCGACGAAGAGCAGGCTTGCGGCGAGCAGCGCCAGAAATGAGGGGGCTTTCATGTCTCGTATGTCTCCCGACCCTGCAGTTAAAGTGCGACCTATGTGCCTGATACGCACGGCAGCCGCGTGCCCCTCGCATTAATTTGATAGTTCAGCGCGACTGAAGTGCGCCCGGGTGGTCACGCTTGCTGGCGGCATCATCGCGATCGTCGAACGCATTCGGCTCCTGGCCGCGTTCGGCCTGGCGAACGAGGGTAAGGCGTTCGCCCACGCGAATAAGCCCCATGGGCTCAGGCGAGCTTGCTCTTCTTTGCGCGGCGGCGCAGCCTCGGCATCCGGTTCGCCAGCAGGACGAAACCCGACAGGGCTATGATCGTGCCGCCAATGCCGAACAGCAGCAGCCACCAACTGTTGATGCGGTCGCGCTCGGTCCAGTCCATGATGTGGAGGCCCCAGATGAAATCGAACAGGCGCCATGTATCGCTGCGCGCCGCCCCGAGCGTGCCGCTGGCGGCATCGATGTAGATGCGCGTCGAAGCCTCGTCAGCATAGGTGACCTGCCAGGCCGGAAAAGGGCCGCGAAACTCGGTTCCGATGGGGTCATCGACGATCCGTGCGGCCTCGATGGTCGTGCGCGGCCCGGTCCATGCGCGCAAGGCGATGGATTTTGCCGTTGCCGCCGAGATGGGGGAGAGTTTACGCCCAGTCACCGGATCGTGGAGGCTCACGCTACCGTCAACCTTGCGGACCTCGGTCACGGCATCGCCGTCGAGCGAACGTGTCGTTACCGCTGCAAGAGTACCGTCGTTTGCGACCCAGGCCGGGAGCGGGGCATCGGCGGGCAGCGCCTCTTGTTCACGCGAAACGACATGTTCGGAGCGAACTTCTTCCAGGTCGAGAAACGACATGAGGGCGCCGGTTCCCATCCACAAGAGAACCTGGACACCGACGAAAATCGCCAGCCATTTGTGGATCTTGCTGCCGAGCACATGCAGGCGCAGCTTCAGCGACGGCGTTGCCAACCGGTGCTACCTCTTCGAAAGCCGTAATCAGTTGCGCGGCGCGCGCGACGAGGAATGGTACTGGACGATTCTCCACCCGTCCGCATCGTGAGCAAGCACCGATGTCGCCACGCCGTCGCGCTCGATCACCCGGCCATCGCTAAGTTCGATGCGATAGCCATACGTCTCATAGGCATGGGCCATGTGCCCCATCCGGGTGACGGTCAGCGTGGGGTCGGTAAAGGTGAAGCTCACAATCGCGTCGAGCTCGGGGCCCAAATGGTGCTCCATGTAATTGGCAAAGCTTCCTTCGGCCTTGCCATTCTCGAAGATCGCCGAGTCCTCGGCGAAGAGCGCGCGCATTGCCTGCGCGTCGCGCGCTTCAAGAGCGGTGCGATAGGCCTTGAGGGTTTCTTCAGCGCCCGCGACATCGTCCGCCGAAGCGTCCATCGCGTGCATCTGATGGTTCGCATGGGAAGAGTGGTCCATCTGCTGCGCGAAGGCTGGCAGCGGTATCAGCGTGGCAACAAGCGCAGTCGCCGCGATGCGTGTCAAAGTCTTGGTCATGGAAGTTCTATCCTTTTTGAGATTTCAGAACCAGAATCGCACACCGACGACATAATTGGTGACGCTCGGATCCTCTCCGGCGGCCCGCGCAAAATCCGCGCTGTCGCCGATGCGCCATTCCTGGGAAACGCCGACATAGGGCGCGAATTCGCGTGCGAACTCGTAGCGAAGACGCAGACCTGCCTCGATCCGGTCGAGGCCAGCGCCAATGCCGAGTTCGGGAATATCCTGAGCGGAAAGTGCGATTTCGGCACGCGGTTGAAGGATCAGCCGCTGCGTGATGCGCTGATCAAGTTCGCCCTCAAAACGCGCCGTCACATCGCCCTTGGTGGAGACGAAGGCCGCGGCATCGACCTCGAACTGGTAAGGCGCGATCCCTTGGATACCGATAACCGCGTGCGTGCGTTCCGGACCGGTCAGGTCCTGGCGAACACCCGCCTGGAAATCGAAGAAGGGCGCAATGGCGCGGCTCCAGAGCGCCTGGACCTCGGCGCCTTCTATGGGTTCGCCGAAGCTGCCCTCACCCTCGGACTTGAACCAGAATTTGTCGATGTCGCCGCCATAATATCCCTGGATGTCCCACAGATATCCATCCTTCCCCTCGCGGGCGCGGTACTCGAGCCGGTCGCCCTGAAACCAGAAGCGCATTCCTCCGTCGGTCTCGCGGACAAGCTCGCGGCGCGCTTCGTTCATGGCTTCCTCGCCCCAGATGGCGACCGCCGCGCGCGCTGGGCCGCTCCCTGCTTCTGGAGGAGGCGGCAGCAGCGGGATATCATCGTCCGAGCCCATCTGCATCGCCGAATGGTCCATGCCCTGCCTGTCCTGCGAAGGCGTCTCCCCATGGTTCATCTGGCTGTGATCCATCTGCCCATGGTCCATCGACGAACTGGCCTCCGCCTGACCCATCTCGCCGTGATTCATCTGCGAATGATCCATCGCGCCTTCGCCGGGCTTGCCCTGCGGCATCGAGCCGTGATCCATTCCTTCATGACTTTCGGGCGATGCCTGTGGACGGGCAGCGTCCACAGGCATTGTCATGCCAGAATGGCCATCCTGAGCGGTCATCGCACCATGATCCATGGTTGAGTGATCCATCTGCGAGCGGTCCATGGCGGCTTCAGGTTGAGCAGCCGGTTCGCATGCTCCATCTGCAACCGGATGCCCCATCGCGCGATGGCGCTCGGCTTCTTCCTCGCACTTCGTCTTCGCGTCAGCCTGCGCCTCGGCGCTTTGCTGCGGCTCCGCCGGCGAATGACCGGCATGCTGCGCCGCCGCGGGGAAGGCGAGAACTGAGCCGGCTGCGACCGATGCGAGCAGGCTGACAATACGAATTTTCATGCTTCGCTCCCGTCGGGATTGGCGACCGTGACGATCTGAAACATCCCGGCATGCATGTGGTAGAGAAGGTGACAGTGGAAGGCCCAGTCGCCCGGCTCGTCCGCCGTCAGGTCGAACTGCGCGCTGCCACCCGGCTGCAGGATTACCGTGTGCTTGAGCGGTTGACGATCGGCCGGCGCGCCATTGACCAGCTCGAAGAAATGACCGTGCAAGTGAATGGGGTGCGCCATCATCGTGTCGTTGACGAGCTTCACGCGCACGCGCTCGTTATAGGCGAAACGGATCGGCTCGTCTGAGACGGCGGAGAACTTCTTGCCGTCGAACGACCACATGTAGCGCTCCATATTGCCGGTCAGATGAATTTCCATTCGCCGGGACGGCGTGCGGCCCTCGCGGTGTGGAGTCAGAGCGCGCAGCTTGCGATAGTCGAGCGTACGATGCGGCACATCGGCGAGACCGATGCCGGGATCGCCCATGCGGTCGACCGGGTTCATCGAGACCATGTCGAGACCGGGCCCGACCTTCACATCGGGCGGCAGAAGCGACGTGTCGCGCATCTGCATCCCCGACATGCCGGCCATGCCTGCCATCTCGGATTGGCCGGACGAACCATGATCCATCCCCGCCATGTCGCCGCCACTTCCGTGGTCCATGCCCGACATGCCGGCATCGCCAGACGAGCCGTGGTCCATGCCGCTCATGCCCATGTCGGCCATGGTCAGAAGCGGCGGATCGCGCAGCGGCGGAATGGCGGCGCGAGCGCCGGGTGCGCTCGCGAGTGTGGCAATACCCATGCCCGAGCGGTCCATCGACTCCGCGACCAGCGTGTAGGCTTGTTGCGCGCCCGGCGTCACGACGACGTCGTATGTCTCGGCCACACCGATCTGGAACTCGTCGACCTCCACCGGCTCGACGTTCTGCCCGTCCGCCTGAACGATGGTCATCGGCAGGCCGGGAATGCGAATATTGAAGAAGGTCATGGCGCCGGCATTGATGAAGCGCAGCCGCACGCGTTCGCCCGGGCGGAAGAGGTATTCCAGATTGTCGAGCGGGCCATGGCCGTTCAGAAGATAGGTATAAGCCGCGCTCGACACGTCGAGGATGTCCGTCGGCATCATGCGCATTTTCGCCCACATCCGGCGATCCTCGCCCGAAAGCGGGTAATCGTCGGTCCAGGTGTTCTGGTTGTAGTTGAAGTAGCCTTCGCCCTTCTTGAGCTTGTCGAAAATCGTGTGGGGCGACATTTCGCTGAATTCGCTCAGCACCACGATATATTCGCGGTCGGCCTGGACCGGATCGGGTCCGGCGGGGTCGACCACGATCGCGCCGTAATGCCCGGCCTGCTCCTGCAGGCCGCTATGCGAGTGCCACCAGTAGGTACCCGACTGGCGAACCGGAAACTCGGCGGTGAAGGTCTCTCCCGGTTTGACGCCGGGGAAGCTCACGCCGGGCACTCCATCGAGCTGAAACGGCACGAGCAGACCGTGCCAGTGGATCGAGGTATCTTCCTCGAGCTGGTTATGGACATTGAGCCGGACGGTCGTGCCTTCCTGCAATCGCAACAGCGGACCAGGAATAGTGCCATTGACGGCGATCGCGCCGCCGCGCCTGTTGCCGGTCGCGAAGGCCGATCGGGCAACGGTGAGGTCGATATTGGGGCCGGATATCTCGTCCAGCCCCTTGCGGGCGTTACCTGCGAGGATGTCCGCGCCCCGTGCCCAGGCAGGCATCGCCCCGGCAAGGCCGAGCAGACCCATTCCTCCTGCTCCGGCTCCGAGAAACTTGCGTCGATTGACGGCGATCATAAAGGGCTCCTGACGTGGCGTTTACCGTTACTTACGCGCGCGCCCAGCCAACCCCTCAAAGTTTTTCGAAGCGCTCCTTCAGCCTGTTGCGCGCGCGGTATACGCGGGTTTCGATCGCCTTTTCGGTCGTTCCGAGAAGATCGGCTGCCTCGGCCTGGCTACGCCCCTCGATGGTCACGAGCACGAGGGCTTCGCGCAGCCTTACGGGCATTCGTGCGATCTCGGCCTGAACGAGATTGAGCTCTTCCCTGGAAACGGCCAACGCTTCAGGACCCGGCAAATCGTCGGCGATGGAATGGAGTCCGTCATCACCCGACAGTCCGAAAAAGCCCGCGACCTTGCGCCTGCGCAAACGGTCCCGGCAGCGGTTGAGGACGACGGTTGTCAGATAGGGTCCGATCGGCTTGTCCGGATCGAGCCGATGGCGCGTCAGCCACACCGAAGCGAGGCTGTCCTGAACAACGTCCTCGGCCTGAGAAGGAGAGGAAAGCATGCGTGTCGCAAGCGCGAGAAGCCGACCGGTTTCATGCTCGACGAGTTGGCTGAAAGCCCGCTTGTTTCCAGCCCTCGCCTGCGAAACAAGGGCCTCATCCGGATTGTCGCCCGCCCCCGACATGGCGCTTCAGTCGCGCGGGTCGCGGGTCAGGGCGTCGGAGACCTTGCGGTCGAACTGGCGTTGCTGCTCGGGTTCGAGAATTTCACGCATGTCGAAGACATGGCGCACTGTTGCCTTCTGCAGATCGCCCATGCGTGCATGCACCTCGTCGATCGCGGCCGAGACCTCGGGGCCGTATTCATGCTCGTTTTCCATCGCCTGGGCGAGCCGGGCATTGGCTGCGCGCGCCGATCCTTCGAGCCGTGCCCTTTCGACAGCGAAACGGGCCTCGAGCGCATCGAGACGCTGCTCCTGGTCGGCCGTCAGGGTGAGCTCGTCGTGCACGAAATCGTGGAGGCCGGAGCCGGCCTCGTGATTGGCCCAGCGATCCGCGGCAATCGCGCCGAGGCATCCTGCAAGTGCTGCGAGAAGCACCGCGAGAACGATATGCGTCGTCTTCAAACCCTATTGCTCCACATGGAGGAGCGCCGATGGGGACAGCTGTTCGCCGAGGATAAGACCCTCGCCAAATGACGCGGAAGACGTGCCATAGCCGCCGGGCCAACCGCTCGTTCCGGCGCCAGCTCCAAGCCCGACGACGAACAGACCGACGAAAAGGGCCGTCCGGCGGCGTCGGTCGGCGATTTCGCCAAGCTGTCCGGCGCGCTGCCAAACGCCATCCATGAAGTCGGCTGGGACCTCGTTGGCGGCGGTGGTGGAAAGCGTTCCGAGCACCGCATCAAGAGAGTGATTGTCACGCATCCGAAAACTCCTGTGGGTTGCACGTGTCCTATACGCGCTCGCCTGCACAATCCCTTAAACTTCTTTTTTTGAGGGAATGTCCAGCGCCATACGTAACCGAGACGGGTCTGTCAGAATCGGGTCGAACCCGGGATGAATGGGAACCAGCTCGTGAACAATATCACCGCACCTGAAGATCACGGCGAATTTACGCCTCTTCTTGGCAAGAGCTTTCTGACGCCGCTTTACGACCGGGCGATCGGTCTGTTCACCCGCGAACATCTCTGGCGCCAAAGGATTGTCGAAGAGCTGCACCTTGTCCCCGGCGACCGGGTGATCGATGTTGGCAGCGGAACCGGCACTCTTCTCAAGGCCTTGATGACGGATTGTCCGGAAGCGGGTCTGATCGGTGTCGAACCCGACCCGGATGCGCTCGCGCTTGCGCGGCGCAAGTTTGGCGCGGGAGCCGATCTCGTGAAATGGCACAATGGCTTTCTCGAAAGCCTCAAGCTACCCGCAGGGTGGCAGCCGAACAAGATCGTCAGCAGCCTCGTCCTGCACCAGGTCCCCTTGCGCAAGAAGCAGACAATCCTGGAAACCATCGAAAGCTTGCTCGTGCCAGGCGGAACCGTGTTGATCTCCGATTATATGAAGCAGGATAGCCCACTCATGCGGAGCCTCTTCCGGGCGACCGTCCAGTCTCTTGACGGTATAAGCGACACGCAGCCCAGCGCCGACGGCGAAGTCGAAAAACTGTTCGCCGAAATCTTCACCGAGCCATGCCTGCTCCAACGGTTCCCGACGGCAACCGGGACGATCTCGCTATGGCGCGGATACAAGAAAGGAATTGCACAATGAATTTGAAAAAGCCTGCCCTGTTCCGGCGATCGATTAGCAGCGCGGCCTTGCTCGTGCTGGCAGCCTGTTCGAACGTGGCTCAGGCAGCGACCTATACGATGTTCCGGGATCCAGGATGTGGGTGCTGTCTCAACTGGGCAGGCCATGTCGAAGACGGGATGAACACGAAGGTGGCATCGGTCGACAGCAACGACATGGCGGCGATCAAGACCGCGCGGGGCGTACCCCAAGAGTTATGGTCATGCCATACGATGGAGGTCGATGGATACATCATCGAAGGTCACGTGCCTGCAGAAGCCGTCGCCAAGCTTTTGCGCGAACGGCCCGCCGGCGTTGCCGGCCTCGCGGTTCCGGGAATGCCGCTGGGATCTCCCGGCATGGAGGCAGGAGACCGGGTGCAGCCCTTCGAGGTCATCGCCTTTGGTTCAGCCGGACGGAGCGTCTTCGCGTCCTTTCCGTGAGTGTGTGGAACCACACCATGCGTCACCGTGAAAGGGATGAAGGTGATGAAGATTATTTGCGGGAAGCGACACAGAACCCGGTAAAACCGGGACAGGCGGTAAGAAGCCTATCGAATTCTCGCAGGGTCCGGGGCTGGCTGCCCCCACCGCCCCGGACCCGTCCAATTGCATGATTTCAGCACGCACGAAGTGGGAGAAATGCGATGGTAAAAGGATCAATCAAGAGCTCGATATTCGCATGGGGCTGGACGCTTAGCGTGTTCCTGCTTGTCAGCTATCTCCTTTGCATTGCCTTTGGAGTCCTCGCGCCCGAGCGTTTTCACATGCATGAAGCCTGGGCTCCGTTGCTGCCATGGTTCGAATGGCTAACGCCGCGCGGGTTCCTCGCCGGAGCGGTGGGGAGCTTTCTCTATGGCTGGTACATCGCACTCATCGCGGTTCCGCTCTATCGGTATTTCCGGAGACGAACTGGTAATTCGGTCTGATTTCCCGATGCCCTTCGCGGGACAAGACGTTTTGCATGCGAAGCCATTAGGCCGGTAGCCTGAAAAAACGAAAAAAGGGAATGCGCGATCTACAGGACAAAGCCTTCACATAGCGCTCGAACGCTAACCGCCCATGCGGTTCTTGGTGCTGCCCTCGGCATCACGATCCTCCATCCGGTAACCACCCTCGTCTTCTGGTACGAGTTCGGTCCGTCGCACGACACCGGCAGCAATACTGCCATTGGGTTCATGATCGGCCGGCTGGTAAATGCTTTCGCGTTCGAAATGCTTCCCATGAGCGCCATCTACGCGGTGATCGGCGGCGCCCTTGGTCTGGGATTTGGCATGTATCACATGCGGTTGGCGCGAGCTCAGTCCAAGGTACTTTTTCTCGAACGCGAACTCGACGAGGAATTGCCGCTTCTTATCGCACGCGGCGAGGGCGAGCGATTGGAATTCAAATCGTCCTTGCGGTGGGACAGGCGTGAGAACCGGGTCAACCGGTCACTCCAGCAGGTCGTACTCAAAACGGTTGCCGGCTTTCTCAACCATGAGGGCGGAACACTGCTTATCGGGGTTGGAGACGATGGGAACATCACTGGCATTGAAGCCGATATGCAGACACTCAAACATGCCAATCGGGATGGGTTCGAGCGCCTTGTGATGGACCTCGTGAAGGATGGTTTCGGCGGTCACGCGTGCGCTTTGGTCCATTGCCGTTTTCACGAAATGACAGAGAAGACGGTATGCCGGGTCATTGCTGAAAGGAGCGCTGATCCTGTCTACCTCGTAGAGGGAGGTACCGCGCGCCTGATGTTACGTATCGGAAACAGCACGCGTGAGCTCGACGTGCGCGAAGCGCAGGCACATTTGCGCAATCGATCCCCCGGTCGAGCTTAATCCGGCTGCTGGGCACGTCAGATTGATCGAACAGGGCCAGTTACCTCTCGCGAGACCTGCTAGAGAAAATTCACAGTGGGCCACCCTGGCGATACGCGTCGCCTCCTATCGACGCACCTTGTGCTGAGAGAAGCCTCGCGAAAAGCGGACTCCCTATCTTGCCAAACCGCCCCCTGGGGCAGGCGCGCACCATGTCGAAACTTTTTTGAGGGGTGAGGCGCTACGCAACGTACTGTCTGGCGTGATGTTTCTCGGACGGGAGGACATCGACAGGGGAAAGACTTGCAGACAGATGGCGACGATCAACATAACGAGAGTGCGGCCTCGATAACATTGCTGGGCGGCGTCGCGATGGGAACCGGCGTCATGATCGGCGCCGGTATCTTCGCACTGACTGGCCAGATTGCCGAACTGGCTGGACCGCTATTTCCGCTTTCGTTTATTGCCGGCGCGCTGGTTACTTCGCTCGCCGCCTACAGCTACATCAAGATGTCGAACCGCTGGCCCTCCTCGGGCGGCATCGCGATGATCCTTCAGAAAGCCTACGGACCAGGCGTCGTGGCAGCCTCGGCATCGCTCCTGATGGCGCTGTCGATGGTCATCAACGAAAGCCTGGTCGCTCGAACCTTCGCGACCTATGCCTTGCGGCCCTTTGGGCTCGAGAGCAGCGGCATTCTGGTTTCCGTCGCGGCACTGGCGCTCATCGTCTTCGCCTATTTCGTGAATGCCGCCGGCAACAAATCGGTCAGCGGATTTTCGCTCATTATGTCGGCGATCAAGATCGGCGGCATCGCCCTGTTCGCGATTGCGGCGATCTGGGCCAGCGGATTTTCGGACGGTGCCTTCTCAGAGCCGGTCGCGCTTTCGGGCCTCGACGCGCTGCTCGCGTCGGTCGCCTTCTCGATCCTTGCTTTCAAAGGTTTCACCACCATCACCAACAGTGGCGGTGAAATCATCAATCCGCACCGGAATGTCGGTCGAACCATAATCATCTCGATCGCAATATGCGTGGTCGTCTACCTCCTTGTCGCGGTGGCGGTCGGTGCCAGCCTCAGCGCGTCAGAAATAGCTGAGGCGCGCGATTATTCGCTTGCGGCGGCTGCGCGCCCCGCGCTCGGAGAGCTTGGCTTCTATTTCACAGTCGCAATCGCGATCGCAGCCACGACCTCGGGTGTCATCGCCAGTGTTTTCGCCGTTTCGCGAATGCTGACGATGCTGACCGAGATGAAGATGGTCCCGCATAGTCATTTTGGCATGAGCGGGCCGATCCGCAGTCACATGCTGGTCTATACTGTTGTTGTCGCAGGCACGCTCGCGGTCCTGTTCGATCTTTCGCGGATCGCCTCGCTCGGAGCGTTTTTCTATCTCGTAATGGATATGCTCGTGCATTGGGGCGTGCTGCGCGGTTTGCGGGAAGAGATTGGCGCGCGTGCCTGGATCCTCTGGTCGGCGCTCGTGGCGGACGGCGTAGTCCTGACAGCTTTTGCCCTCGCCAAGCTCGAAACCGACCCTGCGGTCGTCGCCTATGCGGTCGCAGGCATCGCCGCAGTGTTCGGAGCCGAATGGTTCTATCTCCGTCGAAATCCCGCGCTTCGTGAAATGCCTGCCACTCACGATGGAGATTATAGATGATCGCCGCAGTTGTGCTCGCCATTGCACTTTTTCTGGCTTCGGTCGGCGCGCATCTGTCGATTCTCGGTGTCGGGCATCGCATGCTCGACGCACGCCGAAATTTCTCTGCCAAGCTTGGTGTCGCGCTTCTCGTCCTGGCATCGCACCTGCTTGTCGCGACGCTTTTCGCTGGCGGTTTCTGGCTGGGCGCGGAGCTGGGCCTCGGCGGGTTCGACAAGACGCCGACGATGAGTGCGATGGACTATTTCTATTTCTCGCTGATCAACGTGACCACACTGGGGCTCGGCGACATCTACCCGACCGAGCACTTGCGCGTCATTGCCGGCGTCGAAGCCTTGACCGGCTTCGCGCTCATCAGCTGCTCGGCACAATTGTTCTGGACCATGATGAAGGAAGGAGAAAACGCATGACTGAAAGCACATCCCACTCGGATAAGGGAGGGGGCGGCAACTACTGGCGGTTCATGGCCATGGTATCGACCTCGACCGTGATCATGTTCTTCCTGATGTACGCCAACAGCTTCGACATGGACGACGTGTTCTGGAGCGAGACGCGCTTCTGGATGATGTTCGTCATGGGCGCGACGATGATGGTGGTCATGCTTCTCTTCATGTGGGGCATGTACAAGGACCGGACCAAGAACTTCATCATCCTGGGTGTCGGAGCCCTCGTCTTCGCGCTCGCGCTATGGCTCGTACGCAGCCAGACAACGGTCGACGACACCGAATACATGGCCGCGATGATCCCGCATCACTCGATCGCGATCATGACCAGCGAGAGAGCGAGCCTGAAGGATCCGCGGGTTCGCGAACTTGCGCAGGCCATCATCGTCGCGCAGCGGCGTGAGATCGCCGAGATGAAATATCTCATCCAGGACATCGAGGAGAACGGTCCGCGCACCGAAGAGCGCCTGCCCGAGGAGATGCAGCAATGAACAAGATCGCACTTCTGACTCTTGCAGCCCTTCCGCTGGCGGCCTGCAATACCAACACCGCGATCGGTAATGACCGCGAAGCACAGCTCGATCCTCCGGCAACGGCAGCTCCGATAGAGAGCGCTGCGAGCGCTCTTGCCAATCTCAGCCCCGGCCTCATGCTGCCCGAGACCATGAGCGACGCGGACCTCGCCGCGCTGGGAGCCGAGAACACGTGCCAGTTCCGCCTGACCGAGGTCGCGTTCCCGTCATTCGTCTACGACAACAGCGGTCGCGGGGCGATCAAGATCAATGGCAAACTGATCCCCGTGACGGCAAGCGGCTCGGAAGAGTATGCGGATGGTGAGCTTCGTATCCGTACGCGCCTTCTCGATGACGAAGGAGACGCTGGCCTGCAGATGCAGGAGCTCATCGTCGCCGGCCCCCGGATGAAGGACGAGTTCGGGTTCTGGGGGTACACGACCTGCGGCAACAGCGAAGCGTGAACACGAGCGAGCGGGCGCCGGCTTCCGTCGGTGCCTGCTCCATGATCATGATCGGCCCGGCACGCGCGGCCGAATTTATAATGAGGTGCTACAGTGGAAGCTGAGCCTGTGAGCGATGCAGCCCCCCTTGCGGTCTTCGGTGCCGGAGGAAAGACCGGCACGGAAATATTGCGCCATGCGGTCCGCAAGGGCATCGCGGTACGAGCGTTCGAGCACACCTTGCCCGAACCATCGGACCGGGCCGACAATGTCGAGTACCTCCAGTGCGATGTACTCAATGACGACTTCAGCAGCGAGATCGAAGGTTGCCGTGCTGTTATTTCCGCACTCGGTATAGGATTTAGCCCATCCACGGCGATCGATCCGCCTCCGCTTTACACGGAGGGAACCCGCAGGCTTGTGGAAGCGATGTCGGCGACCGGCATTTCCCGGATCGTCGTGATATCGGCGGCGTTCGTAGAGCCGCAGCCCAGCGTTCCTGCATGGTTCGAGCTCACAGCAAGACCAGCCTTGCACAATATTCTCGAACAGATGCGTGTCATGGAAGATCTTCTGGAGCGCGCGAAAGGCCTGGAATGGACGGCGGCGCGACCGGGCTGGCTTCTCGACGAACCCTATACGGGCGAAGCCGTCATCTCCGACGAGCGTCTTGCCGAGGGTTGCTTTCGTTGCCGGCATGCCGACCTCGCGGCAGCGATGCTCGAATTCGTCTGCGAGAACACCTGGGTCAACGCCAAGCCCGCTATCGCCCGTCCAGAAGCAGACCGCTTCGAGAATGTCTCGGCACTCAAAGCCGAACTCGGGATCGACTAGATCGATGCGGACTTGCGGAAACATTCCAACAACGAGGTAAGATATGCTGCTTGAGAAGATAAAGACCCCCGGCCTTTCGCACCTTTCCTATCTGATCGGTTCGCAGGGCAAGGCAGCGGTCATCGATCCGCGCCGCGACTGCGAGATATATCTCGAGCGAGCCCGCGCCGAAGGGCTGGAGATCACGCATATCTTCGAAACGCACAGGAATGAGGATCTCATCACGGGATCGCCGGTACTGGCCAAAATGACCGGCGCCCGGGTTCTGCACGGTCCAAACCCTGCGGATGAGGTTGTGTTCGCCGACACCGCGCGAGAGGGCGATGTTTTCGAGATCGGTAAGATCAGGGTCGAAGTGCTCGAAACCCCCGGTCACACCGACGATCATCTCGCCTTCGTCTTTCACGACGACGATTATCCCGAAGGACCGGTCGGCGTGTTCACCGGCGATGCGCTCTTCGTGGGCGACGTCGGCCGAACCGATTTCTATCCCGAGCGCGCGCGGGAGGTCGCGGGCCTCCTGTACGATTCATTGCAAAAGATTTGCGCTCTGGGTGACCAGACAATCATATACCCGGCGCACGGTGCCGGATCAGTTTGCGGGTCCGAAATGGCAGACCGGGAATTCTCGACAATCGGCCATGAGCGGCGCAACAACCCGCGGCTGCGCATTGCTGACCGCGACGAGTTCATCAGGGCGAAGGTAGAAGAGCATCATTACCAGCCACCTTATTTTCGGCTAATGGAGCGGCTCAATCTCGAAGGCGCCAATGCCGCGCCGCGAGTCATGCGGCCAAGGCTTCTGGGGCTGGAAGACCTCGGCGAGAGCGGCGCCGATCACCTGGTCGATGTACGCGAGCCGCTCGCCTATGCCGCCGGTCATATGCAGGGTGCCGTGTGCCTTCCAGTGGGAATGATACCCGCCTTTGCCGGGTGGTTCATCAGCGAAGGCGACACGATAGCCCTAATCGCTTCCGAAGAAGACGAGCTCGCTCAAGCTATGGCGCATTTGGTGCGCATTGGTCTCGATAATATTGTCGGCGGTTATGTCGGCGTGATCCCAGCCGCCGCACAGGGCAAAGCGATGCAAAGTATTGCCATGATCGACACCGAGGAAGTCGCACGCAGGCTCGCTGAGGACAGCGAAGATTGGACCTTGCTCGACGTGCGCGCCCTTGACGAACGGCAGCAAGGCAGCATCGATGAATCCGAACATGTCTATGTCGGCGAGCTCAACACCCGCTGGAAAGAGCTCGATCGCGACCGTCATTACACTTTGATGTGCGCCAGCGGCATGAGGGCGAGCGTAGCAGCGGGCTGGCTCGCAAGCCAAGGCTTCAAACACCTCGACGTCTATCTGGGCTCCATGGGCGCATGGACAAACGCGCAGGGCTAAAAAGCTGGAAAACCTCGAAAATGGCCAACCCGCGATCCCTTCAGGGCCGTGCGCGAAAGCTGTTTGGCCTACCGGAAGACACGCTGGTCTATCCTGCGCTTGATTGTGCAGGGGGGCGCGTCTCGACGATCATACAGGCAGGCAAACGCAACCCCCGCTTGAATGGCGATGTCTCACTTTTTCGAATTTCAGCAGATCAGGGCCGTGCTGGACCTGCCCTACCTTGAAAAAATCGACGTGGCCGTGCCTACCAATCTGAAATGCGGAAATTGCTCTGAAGATGCTGTCGAGCGACTGCACGAGCTCGGCGGGAAATCACCGCAGGGATAGGTTGGATTGCCTTGGCCACCGCGGAGCCATGTGCGGGCTATTGCGCGCTATCCGCATTCCCAATCATTTGAACGAACCGGGAGGCTATCATCAGAACCACATCGGGATGACAATCGAATTGGAGTCCTTCGGGATTGGGGAGCTTTTTTGAACCTGTCGCAATTAAGACCGCTTTTTTTTCGCTCGATTCCGAAAATGCTTCCCCTCGAACATTGCCAAGGCGCATTTGTCTGTAGGACGTTGCGCGCAGAAGATCGTCTGAACCCTCATTGTCCGGTGGCGCTTTATAGACCCCCGCAAAGTTTCGCTATCGCAGTAAAAGGAGCCAATCCGAGTGTCGTTCTCTCAGAACCTCGGATTACATAAATGCTTTCATGAGAGTTGGCTCGAAATAGCCCCAGGCGGCCGCGATGAAGCTCATCACGGTTGCAACCAGGAGCAAAATTATCTGACGGTTCTTGAGCCATTTAACTGCGGCCCGGGAGTGGCAATGACTCTTATGCCGATACTTGCGCAGAACAATGAGCCAACTAGCCGCCACCGCAATCATCGAAAATGCGGTCATTGGCCAATGGAGCGAACCCAGAGGTGCCAAAACACTGCTCAGGCTCGCACTCAGCCCGGCGGCAACCAGCACCATCGGTAGAATGCAGCAAGAGCAAGCTGCCAAAACAGCAGCCGAACTGCTTATGATGCTAACAACGGTCGTCTTGCCGTCGTGCAAAGGTAGTGGTTCGACAGCATGAGTCGGTTCGGCCATCAAGCGACTAGCAACCACGAACGGCCCTTACCCATATGAAGTCTTCAAATAGGTCTGCCATAGTACTCTTTCGAACAGAGGCTTCACACGCGAGGGTTCATTGTATTTCGCGGATGTGGCATAGCCCTCCACCAAATGAAGGTCGAGGTCAATTGCGTCAAACTTTCTGACAGCTCCTCAACCCCGTCACGCAGCTGAGGTGTCCAAGCTCGGCGGACGCCGCAGTCCTTTGACCAACATAGCCGCGCTCAACAGCTATTGTACCTGAGAGACGGAACCCCGCGCCAGGCTTGGGTGAAGCGCGGGGTTCCTGAACGGCCCCGGGACACCTGCGATCCGCAGGGTTCAGGGGGAGGTGGGGCAGCCATTCGATTAACGAGGAGAAAACCGATCAGGACCGGATTTGGTTTCACCGTACACCTAATCGCTTACGCTTCTTGCCAATCTATATATCGAACAGATAGATCCACTCGCAGGTGTGGCGACGCGCTCAAATTCTAGCATGAGCATGCTCTATTCACGCCGACATGCAATTGCTGGCAACCTGTTCGCGCAATTAGTCGATCGGTTCTTGGATCACACGCAAATACGGTTTCTTTTCGTCCCAGCCATCGGGATATTTGGCTTTCGCATCTTCGTCCGACAAGGAAGGCGGAATGATCACATCATCACCCTTCTGCCAATTAACCGGTGTCGCTACACCCTTGCGTTCGGTGAGTTGGACCGAATCCAGCAGCCGGAGCACTTCATCGAAATTCCGCCCGCTGCTCATCGGATAAAGCAGCATGGCGCGAATTTTCTTGTCTGGCCCGATGATATAGACAGCGCGGACGGTGGCGTTATCGGCTGCGGTTCGCCCATCTGCATTACCCGCTTCGTCGGCCGGCAGCATATTATAAAGCTTGGCGACCTGAAGGTCGCTGTCGCCGACCACGGGATAGTCGACCTTATTTCCACTCACCTCCTCGATATCGGGAAGCCAATCGCGATTATCCTGGCTGCTGTCGACCGAAAGGCCAATAATCTTGGTGTTGCGTTTGGCAAATTCCTCGCCAAGCCCGGCCATATAACCAAGCTCGGTCGTGCAAACCGGTGTAAATGCCTTGGGATGGGAAAAGAGGATTGCCCAGCTGTCACCCATCCAATCATGGAAGTGAATGTTTCCTTGTGTGGTCTGGGCTGTGAAATCGGGGGCTGTCGAGCCAATTGAAAGGGTCATGTAAAATACTCCTACTTATTTTGTGGGTACTCAGGGCACATTTCTAGCGATGCTCTGAGAAGAATGCGGGTCCGACCTCGTCTTCATCCTGTTCCTAAAGGACGAGCGCCAGATCCGCTTTGCTCGGGTCAACCGGTCATACGACAAACCGATCCCAGCCAGCATAATGCTCACCGCTACGCTTGCCTTGAGGCAGGCTCAGTCCGATCAAAAGCAGGCCGACCGCAACCGACGCCACCGTTCCGGCAGACGACGCTCCCGCTAGGAGGAATGGCGCTGCGACAAGCCAAGCACCTAATGCAGCGTTTATGAAGCGCAGGGTGCGCGCGACTTCCGCAGTCGCGATGATTGCCACCGTAATCACCAAAGCACCCACCACGTGATCGCTGTTGGCCATCGCCCCCTCGCTGCCAAGCGTTATCCTTGTCAGCATCAGCCAGGCTCCCAGAGCCGTGCTGGCCATCAGGGTCCACGGGAAGGTCACGCCGCGCACCGTGTTGTTCCAGATCGAGCGCGCATCGGTCATATAGTCGGTATCGTCGATTTCGCCGTGTGCCACCGCGCCGCCCTTGAAGAAGGTTCGGACGAGCGGTTTTCCTTCCTTTTTCGACCAGTAGAGATACTGCCCCATGGCGATGACTTCATCGAGAGAGAACGGGATCATGATAAGCATCGCAAGGGCAGCAATCAGCGCCGGCGTACTCCACGTTCCGATCACGATCGGCTGAATGATCACGAAATAGATACTCACCACACCCAGCGGAATGACCAGAATGCCGAAGAAGGTGACCATCCACGGCATGGTGCGCCAGCGTGCGCGGGTTCCCATGACCGCCATCAGGATTTCAAGCACATAGCTGACCGCTCCAAGCCCGGCATCCGGGATCGGCCAGGCCTTGGATACATCTGAAGTGATGATTTCCTCTGTACCGTTCTTGGGATCTGCGAGCAATCCGGAGAAAAACGGCTCCCACGCCATATCGATATGGCCAAGCTGGTAGGAGGTGAGCATGCGCGATATCAAAAGGCCGATAATGCCCATCGCAACAATCGGGAATCGCTGGGCATCGGTCGAGGGACTGTAGGTCCACCCGGGCGGGATGGACTTCTTGTCCATCATCCCTTCCATGCTCATTCCGGGCATCATCGGCACCAGCACGGAAAATGCGATTGCCAATGTACCGACAAGCATATTGGTCAGATATTGGGCCGCGCTCGGACTCCAGAAGAACAAGGGCGCGAAAAGCAGCCAGATACCGATAAAGGCTGTCGCCCACTGTCCTAGCCATGCGGTACGCTTCGAAAGCGACATGGCGCCGAAAATCATCAATGCGATCCCGCTCAGCATATCGCTCAGAGCAAGAGCGTTGGCCCGCCATTCGATCGACGGCAAACCCCGCTCAAGAGTGACCGCTACGACCGACGCACGGGCAGTATCGGCGGATACGACGTCATAAACACCCGGACTTGCAGCAAGCCAGAGGCCGAGTCCGATGACAGCAAACTGCGTCCAGCGGGTACCGCGCTGGGGTCCGTCCATATGCCGCATATCGCCGTCCATATTGTTCATGTCGCCGTCCATCTGGTGCCCATCATGCGCTATATCGGTGTCTTGCGATTGAGGTCGCGCCGGTTCGGTCTTCTCTGCGTCCGAACGCTTTGGATGCCAGGCCACGCGGGACGTGTTCAGCTTGTTCGTTTCATACCAGTCCTGCGGGTCGGCTTTCAACGCGTCGATGATGATCGGAAGTGTGTCGCGGAGCGAGTGCTCTGGCTCCCACCCCAGCAGGTTCCGGGCACGTGAAATATCAAGAATGTAATGGGCGTTGGCGTCATCGACCATCCACTGCTTGACGAAGCCTTCATGGCCAAGGACTTCTTCCTCAACCCACGTGCCCAGTTTCGCCACGCTCTTTGGAATGCGCACTGTCGTCCATTCCTTGCCGTGGATCTGGCAATGGACGATGTCCTGTATCTCGGCATAGCCCAGCGTTTCGGGCTCGCCGACAAGTATCGGCAAATCGTCCTCGAGGTCAGCGCGACGCGCGATAGTCTGCTCGACCGCCTTGATCAGATCTTCAAGATGCAGTGCCGATTGTGCAGCGCACAACATCCCCGGATACAGATGCGCCGACACGCGGTGCTCATAGACGCCGGCAATCTGTTCGGCGAGAAAGGCGGAATGCCCCTTGTCGTCGTAGACCCCGGCAAACCGCAGGAACACAACCGGAATGTCGCCACGGTTCTCGCGCAGTACCTGTTCCGCATCGGCCTTCGATTGAGGGTAAGGCCACGTCGGTCCAAGCGGACTGGATTCGTCGATACGTACGCCCGGCAGCGGTTTGGGCTCGTGTACAAGCATCGAGCTTGCATAGATGAACTGTTCGACATCGAAGTCCTGCAGTGCCGTAATCAGCCTGCGCGACCCTTCAACATTGACATTGGTGTACAGCGGGTTTGGCTCGCCCGTGATGTCGAAATAGGCAGCCAGGTGAATGCAAGCTGCAATCGTGTTTGAATGCGCGGCACGCACATTGGTCAAGGCGTCGACAACCGACGCTTCGTCCGCGAGGTCGATGGCGTATGAGGCTTCTAGTCCGGGAACGTCTTTCGCGACCGAGCGATCGAGGCCGATGATGCGGTACTGGTCGCTCAACCGATCAACCAAAGCGCGCCCAATGTATCCGCTTGCACCGGTTATCAGGACGACGCCTCTAGCCATAATCTACTCCATCGCGTTGATCTTGGGATTACTCTTCAAGACAGAACCGTCCTCGCGGGAGGACGGTCCTGCAGCTGCCCTCGGACTAGCAACAACCCGATGAGGCCTTTTCCTGAGATGGCTTGGAGATTTCCTCGACGAGTTCTGCGGTCTTTGCATCGGCACCGGACCGTGCAATATCAGCCTGGGAAACCATGCCGCAGCAATTCCCTTCGTCATCAATCACGGGAACGCGCCGGACCTGGTTGCTCTCCATCGTGGAGCAACATGCATCTACCTCGGTATCCAGCGTGACAGTGACAACCGAACGGGTCATGATGTCCCCCACCGGGGTGTCGGGCGACTTGCCTTCAGCTACGACGCGACAGCAAATGTCCCGATCTGTGACGACACCCACCAGACCGCCTTGGTCATCAACAACAGGAATCTCTCCGCAGTCGTTTCCCACCATGAGCTTCGCTGCATCCTGTACGCTCGCATCCTTGTCGCAGCAGGCGGGATCCTTCGTCATAATGTCCTTAACATGCATAATTCCACTCCTTCATCGGTCGGTCTGTGCAAAAGCATTTCCCGTCAGGGCAGCTTCGCTCAAATCATAGAAAATCATAAGGTAACGGTTCCCATCGTTGGAAGGTCAAGCCCCCTCCATGCGACGAATTGGCGAACTCGGTGCCGACCTGGACCGCACAAGGAGGTCGCGCAGGTGCTGTTCTTGGTGCGTCTCTGATGGGTCACGCTTACAGTACGAGCCATCTGCTCCAACCCCTCATATTGGCTGAATGGGAAAAGGTCGGGAGCTTGGAGAAAAGATCGTTTCAGCGAATGGATATGTTCCACTCAATAGAGCTGACACCGAGATTTGTTGCGAATTAAACTTCGCAAACGGGCAGACCACGCCTTGGCAAAAAACTGCAATCGCGAAACTGGCCAAGCTTGAGGTTTTGCGAACAACGACGCAGCACCTTCGGGCCCGCTCCAGGAGTCTTATGTGTCTCGCCGGTCAAATGTCGGACGCGTCCTCAGCCAATTGCTGGTCCAACCCAAAAATGAAGCGAACCATGAGAACAGACCAGCGCCAACTCTGTTTTTAGCAGACCCGCTGGTATCCGAACTTGTGACCGACTTCTTTTGCTAAGGCAGGATTGGCATCGTTGGAAAGATCTTTGAGAATAGGACAATCTGGCCGGTCATCGTTCGTGCAACCCGCGATAAGATGCTCAAGAGCGTCGATCATGGAAAGAATTTCTGCCGCCTTGGCGCGCAGAGCACCCAAGTGTCCGGCGGCAACCTCCCGGACATCCTTGCTGGCTCTTTTCTCGTCGTGCCACAGACCGAGCAATTCGACGATATCATCTACCGAAAAGCCAAGGTTGCGGGCGCGGCGGATGAACCGCAGCGTATGTATTTCGGCAGGGCCGTAAAGCCGATAGCCAGCTTCGGTGCGTTCGGCCGCTCCGATCAGACCGATTTTCTCATAATGCCTGATCATCTTGGCCGACACGCCACTGTCTGCGGCGGCCTCACCAATTGTGTGCAGTTGGCTCATGCATGCTGGATAACTTTCCCACGATAGGAAAGCAAACAGCCTGCGCCGACAATTTTTATTCTGACGCCCCTCTTGACCTTCCCATGATGGGAAGCCCTATCTTTTGGGTAATGTTCGATTCGCGGAGAAAGGTTATAAGAAGAAAGCGCACTCCCGCGCATTGACGCCGACATGCCCAGAAGCCGCACCGCCCTGGAAAAAATGCAAGCCAGATATGTGCGGATGACCCAGGCAGGTGACCTGAGCGGCAAGTTCGCGCGCTTCCAGTTCCTGCGCATTACGACGCAAAGCTGAACTTATCGGAACAATGAAAGGAACTTTTATGAATGGTTTTAAATTAGCGGCGCTCGGAGCCTTGGCGACCGCCGGTCTCGCAACAGCTGCGGCCGCGCAATCCCAAGTCGATCATCAGCCCGCTCCACAAGAGAGCTCGCAAGGCCAAGAGAGCAGCCACGAGCATGGTGCAATGCAGGGCGAAATGTCGGACATGGATGGTGACATGTCCGGGATGATGGCGATGATGAACAACCCCGAGATGCGCGCTGAAATGATGGCGATGATGAACGATCCGGAAATGCGCGCTCAAATGATGGACATGATGCGCAACTGCAATGAAATGATGAAGATGAAACAGGAACAGATGTCGAATGAAGAGGCAGGGTAATCCTGAGCACCACACGTCAATTTGCCAGATTGTCTTCGCCTAAGCCTGCTGCCTCCCTGCGGGGCAGGCACCATCCGAACAATGATCGGTGAATCCTGCTGATCTCATGTCCCATGCAAGCGGACCGTATTTATGATTTCTACCACAACAGATCCCGAAGGCTTGTCGAGGCTCGGCTGCGCCCGTAGAGTTAGATGATGCAGTTACTGCGCTCTCTTGGAATTTTTCTGATTGCTTGCGGACTCTTTGTCCAGTCGGCCGCTCATGCCTCGGCGGTGCCGCAAGCACCGGCGGGAAGCGAGGCGGCGTGTAACGAGATGCGCATGGAGACTGGTGCTACGACCGCTTCGGAAGACCAACCCGGACCGTGCAAAAATCTTCGCCTGGATTGCCTTGTGGCCCTCGGTTGTATCGCTCCACTGGCCATGATCACAGCCCCATCAGGCGAACGTACGAAAATTGCTGTGCGTTCGTTGTTCACCCCATTTGCCGCATATTCTTTGGCTCTCGTTGAACAAGGACCCGAGCCGCCGCCCCCGCAAGAGCAATTCTGAGTATTGCCAGGGACTGCCCTGCATACTGAAGCTGAACGAATTTTCCGTCGCGCCTAGCGATGGTCGTTTGTTCCGTCCGCGCTTATATCGCGCGCTCTAGCGGAATCTAGAAATCATGCAGAAAATTTGCTGGACCGCATTTCCGGTCCTGCTGGCTTTGGCGCCAGCTAGTTACGCGCAGTCAATCGGCTACGAGGAGGCATTGAGAGCGGCCGTTAGCGAACAGCCACAGGTGCGAGCGCGGGAGTTGCAGCTCGATGCACGTCGCAGCGTCGCTGATGCAGCTGACGAACTACCAGATCCTCGCCTCCGCGCTGGGATTCAGAACCTTCCGGTGGCAGGCCCGGCAGCCTTCGAGATCGACCGGCAGCTGCCCACCCAGATCCAGGTCGGTGTGGAGCAGGACATACCCAATCTCGCGGAGCGCCATGCGAGAGCGCGCATGGCAGTGGCCGATATAGATCTGGCTTCCGCGCAGTTGACCCGCGCGCAGCTCACGGCTCGGCTTGGAGCAGGCGAGGCCTGGATTTCGCTCGCGTACACCCAACAGGCTCTGAATGTTATCGATGAGGCACTTAGGCAGATCGAAAGGCTGGTGCCCTTGGCGCGGAGCGCCGTTGCGGCGGGATCGGCCAGGCCGGCTGAGAGCCTCGAAATTCGCCGTGCGGTACTGGAAGTCGAGGACATGCGGACCCGCCTAGAAGGCGACCTTGACGCGGCACGGGCCATGTTGGCGCGATATGCTGCTGTGCAAGGCGCAGTTGCCACCGGGGCTATCCCCGCGGCGGATGTCGATGCCGAGCGACTCCGGGCGACCCTAGAGCTTAATCCCGATATCATTCTCGCTATCGCACAGGTTCGACAGGCAGATGCGAGGATCGATCTTGCCCGGTCGGAGAAGCGGCCCGATTTCGGCATCAATGTCAGCTATGGCAGGCGCGATCCGATGTTCGGTGATGTCGTCTCGGTCATGGGCTCGATTACGCTCCCCATCTTTGCGGGCAGGCGGCAGAACCCGAGGATTGCCGCTGCTGAAGCCGAAGCAAGCGCAGCGCAAGCAATTCAGCTTGATCGCTTGCGCGAACTGCAAGCGCAATTCGAGGCCGACCTTGCCGCTTGGCGCAGCGCATACCGCCAGTGGCAGCGAGCCACGGAGGAGTTGCTACCCCTCGCCCAAAGCCGGGCTGATCTCGAAAGGGCCAGCTTCGCGGCAAACCGCGCCGAACTGCTGGACGTCATCGAAGCGATCAAGGCGCTGGCGCTCCTACAAATCGAGATCCTTGAGCGTGAGGAGGCGACAGTTGAAGCCGCGACGACCTTGCGACTGACCTATACGGAGTTCCAGCCATGAGAGCCAAAATGGGAGCCGCGTGGGACAAACTGTCGCCGCGCCAGAAATCCTGGACGATGGCGGCAACGGTCGCCCTGATCAGCGTCACCGCAGGATACGGGTTATCGCAGCGGGGTGAGAGCGGAAGTCAGGCAAATGGCAACGGGGGATCATCCAGCGCCGAATGTGAGGACGTGCTTTACTGGTACGATCCGATGGTGCCGGGACAGCGTTTCGACGAGCCTGGAAAATCGCCGTTCATGGATATGGAACTTGTTCCCAAATGCGCTGGCGAGGAGGCCACCTCCGGGGTTCAGATCGACGCGGGGCTTGTCCAGAACTTCGGCATCCGCACCGCCGAGGCCGAATACGGCGTACTTGAGCCGGACGTGTCCGTTACCGGTGTTCTCGCTTACAATGGGCGGGACGTTGCAATTGTCCAGCCAAGGGCTGGCGGCTTTGTACAACGAACCTATGGGCGTGCTCCAGACGATGTGGTGAGCCGAGGCGCGCCGCTGGCCGATATTCTCGTACCCGAATGGGGAGGAGCGCAGCAGGAATATCTGGCCGTCCTGAACAGCGGCGATGAACAGCTTGCACAGGCCATGCGCGAGCGGATGCGGCTGCTCGGCATGTCGAATGGGCAAATTTCATCGGTGGGCCGGACCGGCCGCGCGCAGGCGACGATCACGGTCACCGCGCCGACCGGCGGGGCCATCACCATGCTCGGCGTGCGACCCGGCATGACCGTGATGGCAGGCCAGACCCTGGCGGAAATAACCGGATTCTCGCCGATCTGGCTCGAGGCATCGGTGCCCGAAACACAAGCAGCGAATATCCGGGTCGGCCAACCTGTCAGTGCAACCCTGACCGCGTTTCCCGATGAGAGATTTTCCGGACCGATCATCGCGATCTTGCCGAGCGCACAGGATGCCAGCCGGACAATCACCGTCCGCGCACAATTGCCCAATCCTTCCGGACGGCTCAAGCCGGGCATGTTCGCGCAGGTCTCGCTGACCCCCGACACCCGGCGCGCTCTGCTGGTTCCTTCCGAAGCGGTGATCCGGACCGGGCGCCGCACCATCGTCATGATCAAGCAGGACGAGGGCGGCTTCATGCCTGCCGAAGTCCGGATCGGCCGTGAGGCGGGAGGCAGGACCGAAGTGCTGGCCGGCCTTTCGCAAGGCGAAGAGGTCGTGACCTCGGGCCAGTTCCTGCTCGATTCCGAGGCAAGCCTGGCAGGACTTGATGTTCGTGCGATCGATGAGGCAGGTCCGAACCGGGACGGTGAAGACCAACCAGTGACATTCAGCGCAATGGGGACGATCGAGAAGATTGCCGATGGCTCCGTCACGCTGCGGCACGGACCTGTCCCGCGGCTAGACTGGCCCGCCATGACGATGAGTTTCCGCACGAAGAATGCAGCGCAGATCAGCGGGTTCGAGGAAGGCGATAGAGTGCGCTTTACCTTCACCCAGCAGGACGCCGGCCCCCGTATCGAGACCATCAGGAGTGCCGGGCAATGATCGCGCGCATTATCGATGCCTCGATCGCCAATCGGCTTTTCATCGTCCTCGCCGCCATAGCTGTGACCCTTGGCGGGTTCTGGGCCGTCCGCACAACTCCGGTCGATGCTTTGCCCGATCTGTCCGATGTCCAGGTTGTCGTCCGATCCAACTATCCGGGCCAGGCGCCCCGGATTGTCGAGGACCAGGTGACCTACCCGATGGCCACGACCATGCTGTCGGTGCCGGGAGCGAAGACCGTACGCGGCTACTCGATGTTCGGCGACAGCTACGTCTATATCATTTTCGAGGACGGTACCGACCTTTACTGGGCACGGTCGCGCGTGCTCGAATATCTCAACCAAGTGCAGAACCGCCTGCCCGATGGCGTCACGAGCACGCTGGGACCCGATGCAACCGGCGTGGGGTGGATTTACGAATATGCGCTTGTCGATCGCACGGGCGGTCATGACCTTGCCGGGCTGCGCAGCCTGCAGGACTGGTTTCTGCGCTACGAGCTCAAGACGATCCCCGGCATTGCCGAAGTCGCGAGTGTCGGCGGTATGGTGAAACAATACCAGATCGTGCTCGAACCTTACCGGATGGCATCGTTCGGCGTCACGCATGCCGAGATCGTAAACGCCATCCAGTCGTCCAACCAGGAGGCCGGCGGTTCGATCGTCGAGATGGGTGAGGCCGAATACATGGTACGCGCGTCGGGCTATCTGACGACGCTGGACGATTTCCGCGAGATTCCCCTCAGGACTGCAACTGGCGGGGTTCCGGTTACCCTTGGCGATGTCGCCACAATCCAGGTCGGGCCGGAGCTGCGCCGCGGCATTGCCGAGCTCAACGGCGAAGGAGAGGTCGCCGGCGGCATCATCGTTCTCAGACAGGGCGCGGACGCTCGCAGCGCAATCCAGGCGGTCGAGGAAAAGCTGGACGAATTGCAGGCGAGCCTTCCCGAGGGCGTCGAGATCGTCACCACCTACGACCGATCGCAGCTTATCGACGCCTCGGTGGAGAATTTGACGACCAAGCTGATCGAGGAGTTCATCGTCGTCGCGATCGTATGCGCCCTTTTCCTGTGGCACGCGCGCTCGGCACTTGTCGCCATCATCACCCTGCCTTTGGGCGTGCTCGCGGCCTTCATCGTGATGCGCTTCCAAGGCGTCAATGCCAACATCATGTCGCTGGGCGGAATAGCCATCGCGGTCGGTGCGATGGTCGATGCTGCCGTCGTCATGATCGAGAACGCGCACAAGCATCTCGAGCGATGGGAACACGAGAATCCCGATACCGTGCTCGCGGTGAAGGAACGCTGGCGGATCATCGCCGATGCATCGAAGGAAGTGGGACTGGCGTTGTTCTTCAGTCTGCTGATCATTACGCTGTCGTTCCTACCGGTCTTCACCCTGCAGGCGCAGGAAGGGCGGTTGTTCGCTCCGCTCGCTTTCACCAAGACCTATGCCATGGCGGCCGCGGCCATTCTGTCGGTAACGCTGGTGCCGGTAATGATGGGATGGCTGATCCGTGGGAAGATCCCTTCGGAGGATTCCAATTTTCTCAACCGCTGGCTGACGAAAATCTATCGTCCGGGGCTCGACTGGGTCATGCGGCGCCCAAAGGCAACGCTGGTGATCGCGGCGCTGATCTTCCTGACCACCGCGATCCCCCTCACCCGGCTTGGCGGCGAGTTCCTCCCGCCGCTCGATGAAGGCGATTTGCTTTATATGCCGAGCGCGCTGCCCGGCCTTTCCCCCGGCGAGGCTTCGGCGCTGCTGCAGCGCACCGATCGCCTGATCAAGTCGGTCCCCGAGGTGGAAACGGTGTTCGGCAAAGCGGGGCGCGCCGATACGGCGACGGATCCCGCACCCCTGACCATGTTCGAAACGACGATCCGCTTCAAGCCGCGCGAGGAGTGGCGCGAGGGAATGACGCCCGATCTGCTGGTCGAGGAACTCGACCGGGTCGTTCAGGTGCCGGGCCTCGCCAATGTCTGGGTGCCGCCGATCCGCAACCGGATCGACATGCTCGCGACCGGGATCAAGAGCCCGATCGGGGTCAAGGTTTCAGGCGACGATCTCGATCAACTCGAACGCGTTGCACTCGATGTGGAGCGTATCGCCAAGACCGTGCCTGGCGTGAGTTCCGCCCTGGCCGAGCGCCTGTCGGGCGGTCGCTATGTCGATGTCGATATCGACCGGATGGCGGCCGCGCGATACGGGCTCAACATTGCCGACATCCAGCAGATCGTCTCTGGTGCAATAGGCGGTGCCAATGTCGCACGGACCGTAGAGGGGCTGGCGCGCTATCCGATCAATGTGCGCTATCCTCGCGAAATCAGGGACAGCGTCGATGATCTCAGGGCCCTGCCGGTTCTGACGCCGTCCGGCCAACAGATCACGCTCGGCACTGTCGCCCGTATCGCCGTCAGCGATGGTCCGCCCATGCTCAAGAGCGAACAGGGCCGACTGACCAGCTACATCTACGTCGACGTCCGGGGCCGCGATCTTACCTCGGTGGTCGCCGATCTGCAGGAGGCCGTCGCCGCGGGGGTCGATCTGCCTCCCGGCGTCAGCCTGTCCTATGCGGGCCAGTTCGAATATCTGACGCGCGCCTATGAACGACTGAAGATCGTGGTTCCCGCGACGCTCGCGATCATCTTCCTGCTGCTCTATCTCATTTTCCGGCGCTGGGACGAAGCCTTGTTGATCATGGGCACGCTGCCCTTCGCGCTGACGGGCGGATACTGGTTGCTCTATCTGATGGGCTACAACCAGTCGGTGGCGACTGCGGTAGGCTTCATCGCGCTCGCCGGCGTCTCCGCCGAATTCGGCGTAGTGATGCTGATTTACCTGAAAGCCGCACTGGAGCGGCGACGCGGTGATCTGAGCGCCGAAGAAGTAGACGAGGCCATCCGGGAAGGCGCGCTCCTGCGCGTGCGGCCCAAGGCGATGACCGTCGCAGTCATCCTTGCGGGTCTCTTTCCGATCCTGATCGGCACCGGCGCGGGCTCGGAAGTCATGAGCCGCATCGCCGCGCCGATGGTTGGCGGCATGATCACCGCCCCGCTCCTGTCCATGTTCCTGCTTCCCGCCGCCTATCTGTTGTTGCGGCGCCCCCGTCCGGAAAAACCGGCCAACCCTCAAGGAGAAGAAGAGTGCGTACCCCAACCTACATGATCCTGCTCGCGGCACCGCTGGCGCTTGCAGCCTGCGACGCTGCAGACGACAGCTCAGAGACCATGATGTCAGACGACATGGCGAACTCGGACAGCATGCCCATGTCAGGCGAAATGCCGATGGCGGAGGAGACCGGCGGCGAGCAGAGCGCCAGCGCGGAGGGAACGGTTACAGCCATCGATTCCGAGGCGGGCACGGTGACCATCGAGCATGGTCCGGTCGAAAGTATCGGATGGCCCGCGATGACCATGACCTTCGAAGCCGACGCGCAAATCCTCGAACAGGTCAGTGTCGGTGAGGGAATAGCCTTTGAATTTCGTACTGGAACCGAAGGCAGCGTCGTTACCTCGGTAACGCCGCGATAGGACGGTGGGTGGGAGGCGCCCGGTTGCGCCGGTGCCTCCCACGCAAAAACAGGTGAATATGCCAGGTATCGACAGGCCCGACTTTAAGGATCGCCGCGACTTCATCAAGAGCGCCGGCCTCGCGGTGACGGGTTTCGCCGCGCTGCCGCTGCTGGGTTGCGGTACGCAAAGCAGGATGTCGCTCGATCAGGGAGGCGAAAGCAATCCTCTTGCCATACCTCGGCTACAGGCAGGAACGATCGAACGGGGCGAGCGTGTCTTTCGCCTGTCCCTGACACCGGGCGAGAAAGAATTCGTGCCCGGCACGGCGTCACCGACGATCGGTATCGACGCATCCTATCTCGGCCCGACCCTCGAAATGCGCCGCGGCGAACAGGTTCGCTTTCACATCGACAACAAGCTTGCCGAAGATGCGACCGTCCACTGGCATGGTTTCGAACTTCCCGCCACAGCGGATGGCGGGCCGCACCAGCTCATACGGCCCGGCGAGCGCTGGAGCCCGTCCTTCGAAATACGCCAGCGCGCTTCGTTATACTGGTATCATTCGCATCTGCATCGCCGGGCCGGACCACAGGTCTATGCCGGACTTGCTGCCCCGATCTACGTGCGCGACGAGGAAGAGGATCGCCTCGATCTGCCGAGCCGGTACGGTGTAGATGACATACCGCTCGTCGTGCAGGATCGCGTGATCGACGGCGCGGGCCGCCTTGTTTACCCGCTCGATATGCACTCGCGGATGATGGGGGTGATGGGTGAGCGCATCTATGTGAACGGAACGGCCAATGCCGTTTTCGAGGCCGCCGCCGGTCCGCTGCGCCTGCGGCTTCTCAATGGATCGAATGCGCGGTTCTACACCTTCTCGCTCGAAGGTGATCGTCCGATGCAACTCATCGCAAGCGATGGCGGCCTGCTTGCCGCGCCAAGCGAGGTTCGCAGTCTTACCCTTGCCCCAGGCGAACGCGCACAAGTGATCGTCGATCTTTCCGAAGGGCGCCCGCTCCGGCTGATTGCCAGCAGCCCTGCTAACGCCATGGGCATGATGGGCGGGCAAGGCGGGGGTATGATGGGCGGCGGAATGATGGGAAACCGGGCCGATCGCGAGAGGCAGGGGCGCACGTTTTCGATCCTCGATATGCGCCCCTCAGGCGCGTCAACTCCAGTAATGCTCCCGCCCACTCTGGCCGCGCTTGCTGCGCCAGACCCCTCACTCGCCGTTCGCAGCCGCCGTTTCGTGCTCGATATGGGCATGATGGGCCGGGGCATGTCGATCAACGGCGAAACCATGGACATGGACGTCATCAATCAGCGCGTACCGGTGGGTCAGTGGGAAATATGGGAAATCGCCAACGCATCGATGATGGCCCATCCCTTTCATATTCATAACGTGCAGTTCCGCTTGCTCGACCGGGACGGTCGGCCTCCGCGGGCGGAAGAGGCGGGCTTCAAGGACACCGTAATCGTCAACCCGCGTGAACAGGTCAGGCTGCTGTTGCGGTTCGAAGAAAATACCGATCCCGACACTCCCTACATGTATCACTGCCATATCCTCGAGCACGAGGACGCAGGCATGATGGGGCAGTTCGTGGTGATGGCCAATTAGGGGAGAACGACAGATGAGCGATGGGCACAATGCAATCGAGGGTATGGCGACCGACCCCGTTTGCGGAATGAGCGTGAAGATGGACGGCGCCCGCTTCGTCGATCGACACGAGGGTGGCGACCATTACTTCTGCTCCTCGCGCTGCCTCGACAAGTTCCGCGCGGATCCGGAGATGTATCTTTCGAAGGCGCACCTCGATGCTGTCGAGCATGTCCCGGAAGGTACCATATACACCTGTCCGATGCATCCGGAGATCCGGCAGCCGGGGCCGGGCTCTTGCCCGATATGCGGGATGGCCCTCGAACCCGAAACGGTCACCTTGAACGAGGGTCCCGATCCCGAACTGGTCGACATGCGGCGAAGGTTCTGGTGGAGCGCGCTCTTCACCCTGCCGCTCTTCGCTTATGCGATGGGCGACATGATCCCGTCGCGACCGTTCGATCAGATCATCGAACCCGCTTCCGCGCAGTGGCTGCAGCTTCTGCTGGCCACTCCGGTGGTGCTTTGGGGCGGCTGGCCCTTCTTCACCCGCGCGCTGCAATCAGTCCGAACCATGAACCTCAACATGTTCACCCTGATCGGCTTCGGCGTTGCCATCGCTTATCTGTTCAGCCTTGTGGCAACCCTCGCCCCGGACATCTTTCCCGAGGCATTCCGCGATCATGCGGGCCGGGTCGGCGTCTATTACGAGGCCGCAGCGGTTATCACGACCCTCGTGCTGCTCGGGCAGGTGCTCGAGCTCAAGGCGCGCGGATCGACATCGAGCGCCTTGCGAGCGCTTCTCGAACTCGCACCCCCGACCGCGATGAAGATCTTCGGTCGCGGGGACGAGCGCGAAGTACCGCTCGATGAATTGACGTCGGGGGACCTGCTGCGCGTGCGTCCGGGCGACAAGGTCCCCGTCGATGGCACGCTCGAGGATGGAAGCAGTGCCATCGACGAATCCATGATCAGTGGCGAACCCATTCCCGTCAAGAAAAGCGCTGGCGATCCCGTGATCGGGGGCACTGTCAACCAGACCGGCAGCTTCACCATGCGCGCGACGCAGGTCGGCGCGGACACCATGCTCTCGAAGATCGTGCAGATGGTGGCGGAGGCGCAGCGCAGCCGGGCACCGATCCAGCGGCTCGCCGACCAGGTCACCGGATGGTTCGTACCCATCGTCGTCCTTGTCGCTATCGTGAGTTTTGTCGTCTGGGCCATCTGGGGACCGGCACCGGCCCTTGCCTACGCGCTCGTCAACGCGGTCGCCGTTCTGATCATCGCGTGTCCCTGCGCGCTCGGACTGGCGACGCCGATGTCGATCATGACCGGTACCGGCAAGGGCGCGCAGCACGGGATCCTGATCAAGAACGCCGAAGCGCTCGAAACGCTGGAAAAGATCGATACGCTGGTCGTCGACAAGACCGGAACGCTGACCCGGGGCAAGCCTGATCTTGTCGACGTAAAACCGCAGCCAAATTTCGACGAGCAGGAATTGCTGAGCCTTGTCGCTGCCGTTGAGAGAGGAAGCGAGCATCCGCTCGCCCACGCGATCGTGGAAGGGGCTCAAAACAGGGGCGCTGCCATTCTCGACGCTTCCGATATCGAATCCGTGACCGGCGAAGGTATCCAGGCAAATGTCGACAAGCGCCTGGTCGCGATCGGGAATGAAAAGATGATGGAGCGTATGGGGGCGCTCGAAGAAGGCTGGCGGTCAACGGCGGACGAAGGCCGAAGCCTCGGACAGACGGTGATGTTCGTGGCCGTGGACGGGGCACCGGCAGGCCTTATCGCGGTCGCCGATCCGATCAAGGCAACCAGCCGCACCGCTATTGCCGCGTTGCATGAGCGCGGCATCAAGATCGTGATGCTTACCGGCGACAGCGAAGCCACCGCGCGTGCGGTAGCAAGCCAGGTCGGTATCGACGAAGTCGAAGCGAACGTCTCGCCCGAGGACAAACATCGCAAGATCGAGCAGTTGAAGAGCGAGGGTCGCCGGGTCGCTATGGCCGGCGACGGCATAAACGACGCACCCGCGCTTGCCGCTTCGCATGTCGGCATCGCGATGGGAACGGGTACCGATGTCGCGATCGAAAGCGCGGGCGTGACATTGGTGCGCGGCGACCTCGTCGGCGTTGTTCAGGCGCTCGTCCTGTCTCGGGCCACTATGCGCAACATCAGGCAGAACCTGTTCTTTGCCTTTGCGTATAATGCGCTCGGCATACCGGTCGCAGCAGGTGTCCTCTATCCATGGACCGGGTTGCTTTTGAACCCGATGATCGCGGCCGCAGCGATGAGCCTGTCTTCGGTATCGGTGATCGGCAACGCCCTGCGCCTGCGCGCCCTCGCTCTTCCCAAATTCGATACCTGAGCGATGGGGACGGGACGGAGATCGCAGGAGTGACGAATCAGACGATGCAGGATCAGGACCAAATCTCTGAGGAATCGCGCGAATGGCGCGGTGCTCATCCAGCCCTCTGGATCGCGATATTCGGAATTCTCATCGCTTTCGCCTGGGAGATGCTCCAGCTTCCTTTCTACCAGTCGGGAGGTCTGTCGCCTGCCGAGGCAGCACGTCGCTGCGGCCTGGCCTCGTTCGGCGATGCCGGGATCATGGTGGCCGCTTATCTCGGCGCCTCTGTCGGCAGTGGTAAAACGCCGTGGCTCGTAGACTGGCCGATCTCGCGTTTTGTCGTGTTCCTGGGAATCGGCCTGGCCATTACTGCCATGGTCGAAGTGCTGGCTGTCGGTGCCGACTGGGGGTGGTCCTATAGTGCAATCATGCCGCTTGTGCCCGGGACCAAAATCGGCCTGGTACCGATCGTGATGTGGGTCGCGGTTCCCACGGCCACCTTGTGGCTCGCGCGCCGTCTCGGCACCGGACCCCGCTGATCGCAAACCGGGATCTCCTATCCCTCGACAGCTGCCGGCTGCGGTCCCGATGGTGATCGACTTACCCGAAATCCGGCAATCAGGGCCAGCAGCGTGAGCAATTGCGCGCCGATCGTCTCGACAGTCGGGAAGAAGCCGAGTTCGGCGAGGCGCGGCAAGCCGGCAATGAAAGTGGCGGAAAGAACTCCGGCCTCCTGGAAAGCGCCCACGCCCTTGCCCGCGAGAATGACCGCAAGGATCGCAATCAGGATAGCACTGTAGCGGAAGAACTGGGTGATCGGCAGTTTGCGGCTGTAGCGCAGCATGGCCCATGCAATGAGCGCCAGCAGCGCTACTGCGGACAAGGCACCTGCCAGTATGATGCCGCTGCTCTGCGGGTTCCACAGGGCAGCGTAGAACAGGATAGTCTCGAACGCTTCCCGGTAGACGACCACGAATGCAAGACCAAAGAGAAACCATGCCGATCCGCGCGAAAGCGCCTTGCCCATTTTTTCCTGGATATAGCGCCGCCATTCCTCGGCCTGGGATTTGCCATGCATCCAGATCCCGACCGATACGAGAATGACAGCCGCAAGCAGCGCGCCGATCCCTTCGGTCATCTCGCGGCTCGCCCCGCTGATGCTTACGAAGTAGGTTGCTACGACCCAGGTGGCGACACCTGCGAAAAGAGCAGCGATCCACCCACCATGGATATAGGGCAATACCTCGGAGCGCTGCGACTTTTTCACAAAGGCGATCATGGCGATCACAACCAGAATTGCTTCGATCCCCTCGCGCAGGAGAATGGTGAACGCCCCGAGAAAGGTCGAGATTTCGCTGGCCGCCTCAGGAGCCAACGCTTCCTCGGCTCTTGCCAGCAGACTATCGATGCGAGCCCTTAGTTGCTGTAGTTCGGATGGATTCGCACCGGACTCTATTCCGGCCCGGAATTGCCCGAGCGCCTGTTCTACCTCCCGCATCAAACCGCCATCGCGCGTTGCCAGGAGGGCCTCCAGGGGTTCAAACCCGTCGAGATAGGCAGACAGGGCAAGCTGCCGCGCTTCCTCTCGGTTGCCAGCCCGATAAGCTGACAGGCTGCGATCGAGCGTATCGCGAACGAAGGCGAGCGAACCTGCGTCATTTGCCTGTCCCACCGCATCGGGATTGGCGCGAAGATAGGCCATGACGGCGAGCGCACGGTCCTCGCCGATCTGCTCGGCCAGACTTTCCGGTGTGAGCGCGGCGAGCGTCTCGAGATCGGGGACAAGCTGGCGTATGCCATCATCTTCCCGCCAAATACGCTCGCCCTTGGCCACATCTTCAAAAGCAATGCTGCCGGCATGGAATGCAAGCGCCCAGCGATCCTCGTCGGACAGCGATGCGAAGCTGGCCATGGACGTTCCTTCCAGCCCTTGCGTGATGACCTGGTAAAGCCCGAACGCACTGCGCTGCCGCGCCCGGTCGATATCGGTGAAGTCGATCGGCGGGGGATCAAGTGCCTGCATTGCGGCCGGTGGCGCACTTCCGGCGGCGCCGTGACACGAGGCGCAGTTCTGCGCGAAGAGAGTGCGGGCGCGGTCAAGGTCGGGCGCTTGCGAAGGGGCAAGCGGAACCGGGTAGGCTGTCAGCAACGAGGCTGCCAGCGCGCGCGCTAAGCGCCCAACTCGCTCGGCGGGTTCCTTATTGGCGATCAGAGCTCGCAGCTGGTCCGATCGGCGGATGAGTGCTTGATTGTCTTTAGTATCCGGCAATGCAGCGATCTGCCGCGCCACGACATCGGAAAACTCCACCATTTCGCGATATTCGAATTCGTCGGCAACACGTCCCTCGGAAACGGCGGAGGCGTAGTCGACCGCGATATAATCGAGCAGACGCCAGGTGGTTCGCACGTCGGGTTCTTCCGCGTTCGCGGTGACGGACAGACACAGCGCAAGCGCCAGCAGAATGAGCCGCAGTGCCGGATGGACGGTGGCGGAGACGATGCGATGCATGAGGGGTCTCTATATCTGTTGCAATTAATCCGCAATAGCAGGGTGTAGACGGAAATGTATTTCCTCCAACCCCCGATCGCGGGGATATTCTGGAGTTTAGGTAGAGCGCAGTTCGCCACGGGCCTGTTTGGAGACTTCGGCACTTCCCCACACCGCCAGTCCTGCCATGATGCTCGCCACAACCAGATCGGGCCACGCACGGCCGGTGCCGAAAACGCCAATCGCTGCCGCCAGCACGGCGATATTACCGATCGCGTCGTTGCGCGAACAGATCCACACCGAGCGCATGTTCGCATCGCCCGAGCGATACCGGAACAGCATCGCGGCGACGGCGAGATTTACCGCCAGAGCAAGAGAACCGATGGCGCCCATCGTTCCCGGGTCGGGCGACGCCCCGACAAAGAAACCCCAGATGGCCGAGCCGAGCACCCACAGGCCGAAAGCCAGCATGGTCGCCGCCTTTACGAGAGCCGCACGCGCGCGCCAGACGAGCGCCATCCCCGCTACACCGAGACTGATAGCATAGTTTGCCGCATCACCGAGAAAGTCGAGCGCGTCGGCCTGCAAGGCGCGCGAATCCGCAGCAATGCCTGCCACGATCTCCACGCCGAACATGATTGCATTAAGGCCCAGTGCGATCCACAGAATGCGCCGCCATGTCGGATCGTTGTTGTTTGCACCGGCCTCATCGGGGCCGCAGCAGGTCTTTCCCATTTACTCGACTCCTTGCGTCGATCCGCCCTATGCACCTTGTAGTAACTACAAGGTCAAGCGGCAGGAGCCTTTGTCATGAGAATTGGTCAACTTGCCCGGATAACCGGCGTCAAATCCGAAACAATCCGCTTCTACGAGCGTGAGGGTATCCTCGCTGCCCCTCCACGCACGCGGGCCAATTATCGCGATTATGGACCAGCAGAGGAAGCGCGCCTTAACTTCATACGGCGCGCGCGTGATCTCGGCTTCTCCATGGCACGCATCAGGGAATTGCTCGATCTCTCCGATGATGCCGACCGGTCCTGCGCGGGCATCGACGCTCTGGCCAGAAGCCATCTCGGCGAGGTCGAGCGCAAGATCGCGAGCCTGGAGGCGTTGCGGACGGAACTTGGGCGTATGATCGCTGCCTGCGAGCAAGACACTGTAGGCGATTGCCGCATCATCGATGCACTTGCGGGTACCGCCGAGCCTTGATGTCCGCGCCTCGTGCGCCAGTTCGGTCAGGCTCGCCAATGCACGGCTTTTGTCGGCCGCCCATAAGAGACTTAACTTCGGGAAAGGCCGACGAGTGCGAAGCTGCCCGTGTCGCCATCCCGGGTCTGTCGAACGGGCTATGATGCCGCCGCAGGCCAGTTCCAGACGGCCATTTTTTCAATGCTCATATCCGCCATAGTGTAGGGGATCCCGCCGACGCCAAGCCCGGAGCGGCGCAGCCCTGCAAAAGGCATCCAGTCCACGCGGAATGCCGTATGGTCGTTCACCATCACAGCCGATCCCGCCAGAGACTGTATGCAATGATTGGCGATTGACAGCCGATCGCTGAATACAGCGGCCTGAAAGGCGTAAGGCAGGGCATTGGCCTGCTCGATAGCCAGGTCGATATCGTCATAGCCATACACGCAGATCACGGGGCCGAAGATTTCTTCCCGGGATATCTTGGCACTTTCGGGAGGATCGACAATGACGGTCGGGGAGAAAAGAGTGTCACTCAGACGGCTTCCCCCGCACACCAGGGTGCCTCCTGCTGCGATGGCTTCATCGACCCAGCGTTCGACGCGGTCAACTTCCTCCGTTCGGATCAGGGGTCCGCATTGGGTCTCAGCATCGGCGGGATCGCCCACTACCAGCTTTTCGGCAGCTCGCCTTAGGTCATGAGCGAAGTCTTTCAATTCTGCAGCAGGGACGTACACGCGCTGCACGGAAACGCAGACCTGACCCGAATGATAGAACCCGCCTTTGAGCAACGAGGCGATCACTGCTGCGCGCTCCACGCCGCTGTCCACGATTACCGGCGCCGCGCCGCCGTGCTCGAGAGCAATGCGGGTTCCCGGCGCCAGCTTCGAGCGAAGCATCCAGCCGATCTTCGCAGAACCGATGAATGAGAAGAACTCCGTGCGCGGATCGGTTACCATTCTTTCGGCAATATCGTTGCCGCAAGGTGCGAACCGGCACCAGGCCTCGGGCAGGCCGGCTTCATGAAGAATGCTCACGAAGCTCTGGCATGACAGAGGCGTTTCCAGCGCAGGCTTGATGAGAACGGGGCACCCGGCTGCTACCGCCGGTCCAACCTGATGGACGATCAGGTTGAGGGGGTGATTGAATGCCGAGATCGCCACGACAGGACCGATCGGTTCGCGGAATGTATATGCCGTCCTTCCCGCACCCGCTTCTGTCAGGTCCATGGGGATCTTGTGACCGCCGCCATCGCTGAGCGCCTGAACGCACAAGTCGACGCTGTTGATTGCGCGACTGGCTTCCACGCGCGCATCGACCAGGGGTTTGCCGCCCTCCCTGACGATCTGGAGAGCCAGATCCTCGGCTCGTTCGCGCATGATATCCGCAGCCCGCCGGAGGATGGCGATACGCTCGTGCACGGCAAGCCAGCCATGGCGGTCGCGGTGGAGCAACTGCGCTTCATTCAGCCATTCATCGATTTGAGCCCAGTCGACAAGCGCTACTTCTGCAATCGGCGAGCGGTCGAAGGGATTGTGAACGATCGTTTTCATAGCTCGCACACCTTTGCGCCGAGTTCGTCGATCAGCACCTTCTTGTTTTCGGAATAATCGACGGGCAGGTCGACAAGGTGCACGCCGCCAGCCTCGAATGCGGCGTTCAGGACCGAAACCAGATCCGCGCTTCGCTCGACACGGTGGCCGGTCGCTCCATAGCTTTGTGCGTAGGTGACAAAGTCGGGATTGGAAAAGGTCAGGCCGTAGTCCGGAAAGCCAAGCTGGTCCTGCTTCCAGCGGATCATCCCGTATGCTGCATCATTCAGAACGAGAACGACAAGGTTCAGTCCAAGCCTGACGGCCGTTTCCAGTTCCTGCGAGTTCATCATGAACCCGCCATCGCCGCATACCGCGAGCACTCTGCGCCCCGGCGCCAGCATCGCAGCCATCATGGCCGATGGAAGGCCCGCGCCCATCGTCGCCAATGCATTGTCGAGCAGGATGGTGCCAGGCTCGTGGGCGATGTAGTTTCTGGCGAACCAGATCTTGTAGATGCCGTTGTCGAGCGCAACGATATCATCGCGCGCCATTACGCTGCGTACGTCGGCAACCACGCGCTGGGGGACCATCGGAAAACGTTCGTCGTCGCTGGTCTCGGAGATGTGCGAAGCAATCTCGTGATGCAGGGCGGTATAATAGCTGCGGTCGCACTGCAGCTTGCCATCGAGGCGGCTTCCCAGCCGCTCGACCGATCCGGCGATGTCGCCGATGACTTCGAGCTGCGGGAAGTAGACCTGATCGACTTCAGCCGCCTTGTAATTGATATGGATGACGGTCTGACCGTCCGGCTCCATGAAGAAGGGCGGCTTCTCCACCACGTCGTGACCGATATTGACGATCAGATCGGCCTTCTCGATCGCGCAGTGAACATAATCGCCCGACGATAGCGCCGCAGTGCCCAGATAGAGTTCGCTATCTTCATCGACCACGCCCTTGCCCATCTGGGTGTCGAAGAAGGGAAAGCCGGTATCAGACACGAATTTGCGCAACGCTTTCGAAGCGCGGCGGCGGTTCGCTCCAGCTCCGATCAATAGCAAGGGCCGTTCCGCAGCAAGAATACGCCGGGCCGCTTCGTCGAGCGCAGCATCTCCGGCGACCGCATAACGCCTGTCATGCGGCGGTATGACCGGTTCGATCGTTTCCTCTTCAGCGATATCTTCGGGCAGTTCCAGGAGGACGGCTCCGGGTCTTTCTTCCTGCGCCAGACGGAACCCTTCGCGAACGAGCGAGGGAATGCGATTGCCGTTCACGATCTGGGTCGAAGCCTTGCAGAGCGGCGTAAACAGGGAAACGACGTCGACAATCTGGAACTGGGCCTGTTTCGAGGTCTTGATCGGTTTCTGCCCGGTAATAATGACGAGCGGAAAGGCCCCGAGCGCGGCATAGGCCGCCGGTGTGGTCAGGTTCGTGGCACCAGGCCCGAGCGTTGCCAGGCACACACCTGCCTTGCCGGTCAGGCGGCCATAGGTCGCCGCCATGAAGCCAGCGCCCTGTTCGTGACGGGCCAGAACCAGCGTGATGGCGGAAGTTCGCAGCGATTCCAGGAGATCCAGGTTCTCTTCGCCTGGAACGGCGAAAACATATTCGACTCCCTCGGCTTCGAGTGCGGCGACCATGAGATCGGATGCTTTCATTCGTTGGTCCTCATTTTACGAGTTGCAGGGCGGTTCATGCCGTGCGCTGCCAAGCTGCTTGCCCACAGCGACCGACCCGATCGCCGCGCTTGTCAATGGTCGTGGTCATGGTGATGGTTCTTCTCGACCTGATGGTCCGGGATCATGTCCGGATCACAGTCCGCAGCGAGACAGGCTTCGAACGTTGCATGGGCGATGGCGTGCTGCGTCTCGAGCATACCGCGAGCCCGCGCCTTCACATCCTCGAAAGCCTGCAACGAAGATTCGGCAGGAACGATATGCGCCTCAAGCGCGCGATAATGCTCGCTGATGCTCCAGATATGGACGTGATGGACGTCGGCCACGCCTTCTGTGTCACGCAGGTCGCACACAATGCGATCGAACTCGCTTTCGTCCGGCACCGCACCCATCAAGAGCCGCACCGTGCGAGGCAACAAAGTGACGCCTTGCCAGATCACATAGGCAGCAATGACCACGGTGATGATCAGATCGGCGATATAAAGTTCGTATCGCAGAATGAGTACGCCAGCCACGATCACACCGACCGAAGCCAGCGCATCGGACACATTGTGCAGAAAGGCGGCTTTCATGTTGAGGGAGTTTTTCGAGCTGGCGTAGACCATCACCGCCGTAACCACGTCGATCACCAACGCTATCCCGGCGACCCAGATTACGGTCCACCCCTCAACGGGTTGAGGGTCTGCGAAACGGTTGATCGCCTCGACGAGCAGATAGAAGCCGATGATAAGCAAAGTCGTCAGATTGATGAGAGCTGCCACGACTTCCGCACGAGCATAGCCGAAGGTCATAAGCTTGTCGGCTGGCCGGCGCCCGATCCGCCTCGCAAACAGAGCCAGTCCAAGCGATGCCGCGTCGCTGAAGTTGTGCAGCGCATCGGCGATCAGTGCGAGCGAACCCGACAATATCCCCCCGATGATCTGGGCAACAGTCAGCAGGACGTTGAGGGCGACGGCCAATACAAGGCGGCCGTCGCTCATGTTCTCTTCGCCGTGACTGTGCCCGGCATGACCGCCGGATTGTGCCATTACCTGCCTCCTTTTTCTCTTCTCTTGGTCGTCGTAACGGACTGCGCGGGGGAATGCTGGAACGTGCTGTTCGAAACATCGAGTTCGCGCGACAGTTCTCCAAGCGCCGAGATCGCGAGGCCGAGCAGGGCGAATCCTCCGACAAATGCCGGGAGCGTCATGTGATTGGCGGCGACCGATCCGGTTCCCATGCGAAGCAGCGCGCGCGCCGATGCAACTATAAGAAAGCCCGGGATAATAGCCGCTAGCCAACCTCGCCCGCTGTCGGTGAATCCGTGCAGCGCCCAAAAGGTCAAGAGAGCGATGCCGATGAAAAGCAGGGAAAAGAGGACAAGTAGCGCAAGCTGGTCCATCCTGCTCACTTGGGCGGATCGGTATTCATCGATCGCCTGGCGTCCTATTTCCAGGTTCGCAAAAACAAGCGCTGCAGACACCGCCACTGCTGTCGTGGCGGATGCCGCAGCGGCAGCACCCAAGAGAACGCTGTAAGGCAGGATTTCGAACGCAATCGACACCGAGATGCGACGAACCAGGGTTGGCCTATCGAAACATCGCTCGGGTCCGTCATCACCCCGTCTGAGTCTTGCGTATCGGCCAAGCTCGCTGAAAAGCAGAAGTAGCAGCCCGCCCGCCAGCATCAAACCAGTGAGTGCCCAGCGGGTGAGAGGGGATTGTCCCAGCGGAAGAGTTAGCAAGACGGCAAGGGCTGTAAAGGCACCCGAAACGCCGCCTGGCAGGAGCGGATGCAGGAAGTTCCAATTGCCTTTCGCCAATTTGCCGCCAATCATGACCCCGATGCCTGCTAGCATCGCCAGGACAAGGACCCGCGAAAGGTCCTGCGCGGCAAACAAAGTATCGAATAGCGTCAATTCCTTTTCTCGCCGTGGACGGTCCCCGCCTCCTCATGCACATCCATATGCGTATCGCGCAGGATCTGCACTCCGCCGTAGAGCGCTATGCAGGCGACCGCTATTCCGACCACCAGATCGGGCCAGTTGGCACCGGTAATCAGCACAACGATGCCGGCGATGATGATCCCGCCATTGGAGATGAAGTCGTTGAAGCTGAACGTTGTCGCCGCCCGCATATTGACGTCCTTGTTCTCCATCTTCTGCAACAGGCGCAGGCAGTAGAGATTCACCAATCCCGCGACGAACGCCATCGCCATCATCAGCATGCCGCCCGGATCGGAACCTTCCACGAACCGACGGTAAGCATCGAAAATGACCCCAGCAGAGAAGATCAGCAGCATGATGCCGGAGAAGCGCGCGGCTCCGCGCTTCCAGGTCCGCGAGCGGGTTAGCGCAAGCAGGCTGAGCGCATAGACGATTGCATCCGATGAATTATCGAGGCCGTTTGCCAACAGCGCGTTGGAATCGGCAAAATACCCGACCGCGAAAAAGCCGATCGCGATGGCCACGTTAAGCCACAGGACAACCCACAGGGTCTTGCGCTTTTCAGGCGACCCGACATCGACCTCATGACCGCCACTCATGCTGCGTCCTCCCCGGTTCGTACCCAGCTTTCGGCATGACTACGCTGTGATGGTTGGAAGAACTTCATTTCGGCGCGGAAGAGCGACGATGACATCTCCGTGCCCCACTCTTCCCATTTGCTGTCACCGATTATGGCGATCCGGCCGAAACAATCCTTATGCCGGACGTCGAACTTGAGATCGCGCCAGAGACCTCCGAGGTCCCAGCCCGAAAAATCAGGCGCGAGCTCGATTACCATCGGGACGGTGCCGGCCTCGCGCTCCGCGATACGTTCGAATTGGGGAACAAAGCGGTTATAGTCTTCATCCTCCAGCCTGCCTCCGGCGCGTATCCAGAGCAGTCCGTTCTCTTCCTTCAGTGCCAGCACCGTATTCTCCTTTCCCGATCGGTCATGCGATGTCCTTCAGTTCGCGCTCTTCATCGCTCGTCACATTGCGACGCAGACGGTCCCACCACTTCTCGCGCCAGCTTCGCTCGTCGTCGGAACTGTGCAGTACGAGCCGCGCGATCGCGGGAAGGACGAACAGCGTGAGTGCGGTCGCAGTGATCAGGCCGCCAATGACGACCGTAGCCAAAGGACGCTGCACTTCGGCCCCTGTTCCGGTTGCAAGAGCCATGGGTACAAAGCCGAGTGAGGCCACCAGCGCGGTCATCAACACCGGTCGCAGGCGCGCGAGCGCGCCATCTGCGATCGCGTCATCAAGTGGCATACCACTTTCAAGACGCTGCCGGATCGCGGTCATCATGACGAGACCGTTGAGCACAGCCACACCCGACAGGGCAATAAAGCCGACCGCCGCCGATACCGAGAAGGGCATGCCTCTCAACACGAGGGCAAACACACCGCCCGCCAAGGCCATCGGGATGGCGCTGAACACCGCCAGGGCCGGAACCCATCCACCAAGCGCCATGTACAGCAGGAGCAGGACAACGGCGAAGCAGATGGGCACCACGATCGCGAGCCGAGCCTGCGCTTCCTGCAGGTTCTGATACTGCCCGCCCCACTCGATGAAGGAGGCAGGGGGCAGATCGACCTGGGCCGAAACACCTTCCTGCGCTTCTTCGACAAAGGAACCGAGATCGCGTTCGCGGACGTTGGCGGAAACGATGACGAGCCGGCGACCCTGTTCGCGCCGGACTTCGGCGAGACCATCGACGACCTCAAAATCGGCCAGCGTTCGCAGCGGAACCGTGACGCCGTTTTCGAGGACGATCGGCAGGGCTCCTAGCTGGTCGAAATCGTCGCGCGTTGCGTCTGCCAAGCGTACGACGACATCGAAGCGGCGGTCGCCTTCGAACACCAGGCCCGCCGGTCGGCCGCCAAGGGCGATGGCAACGGATTGCGCCACGTCCTCGACCGTGAGACCGTACCGCGCGATGGTGGGACGATCGAAAGCGATGTCGAGCGTCGGAAAGCCCGTCACCTGCTGCACCTTTACATCGGCCGCACCCTCGACACCGCGAAGTACGCCTGCAACGTCGCCCGCCGCTTCGGTCAGTGCGGTGAGATCGTCGCCGTACAGCTTGACCGCCACATCGCCGCGTACGCCTGCGATCAGTTCGTTGAAACGTAGTTCGATAGGCTGACTGAACTCGTACAGGTTCCCGACAAGACCGCCAAGTGCACTCTCCATCTCGCCAACGAGTTCATCCTTTGGCAAATCCGGGTCTGGCCACTCCTCACGCGGTTTCAGAATGACATAGGCATCCGATGCGTTGGGCGGCATGGGATCGCTGGCGACTTCTGCCGTACCGGTTCGCGAGAAGACCAGCTCGACCTGCGGAAACTCCTCGAGCCTGTCTTCGACCCGCCGCTGCATCGCCAAGGATCGTTCGAGTGAGGTCGAAGGAATCCGAAGCGATTGCACCGCTATGTCGCGCTCGTCGAGCTGGGGAGTGAACTCACTGCCAAGAAAGCCGAACATTATTGCCGCGACAGCAAACAGGCCAGCACCAGCACCGATAACCGGCCAAGGACGCGCAATGGTCTTGCGAATAGCGGGACCGTAGCGATCCTTTGCCATACGGATCGGTTTCACCTCCTTCTCGGTCAGCTTCTTGTTAAGCAGGACCGCAATCATCGCGGGCACGAAGGTGAGTGACAGCACAAAGGCCGAAGCCAGCGCGAGCATGACCGTAATCGCCATTGGCGAAAACGTCTTGCCCTCGACCCCGGTGAAGGTGAGCAGCGGCGCATAGACCAGCAAAATGATTGCCTGTCCGTAGACCGTCGGCTTGATCATCTCCTGCGCGGCAAGCCGCGTCTCGGTAAGGCGTTCGCCCAGGCTGAGCAGCCGGCCTTCGCGATGCTGGCGCGTGGCAAGCCGCGCGACACTGTTCTCGACGATGATCACCGCGCCATCGACGATCAGGCCGAAGTCGAGCGCGCCGAGGCTCATCAAATTGCCCGAGACGCCCAGCCTGTTCATGCCGATGGCCGCCATCAGCATCGAGATCGGGATGACCAGGGCCGCGATAATGGCGGCCCGGATATTGCCGAGCAGGAGGAACAGCACCGCGATAACCAGCAAGGCGCCCTCGACCAGGTTTTTTTCGACCGTGGCGATCGTCGCATCGACAAGCGAAGAGCGGTTATAGACAATTTCTGCCACCACGCCGTCGGGTAGCGATGCGCGCACCTCTTCCAGTCGGTCTGCCGCCTGAGCCGATACGGTGCGGCTGTTCTCACCGCTGCGCATCAACACAGTGCCGACGACCGCTTCGTCGCCATTCAGCGAAGCAGCCCCCGTGCGCAGATCGCCCCCGATTTCGACATTCGCTACATCGCCGATGCGGATGGGCACACCCTCGCGCGTCGCGACGACAGCCTCCTCGATATCGGCGATTCCGCCCAGTCGCGCATCGACGCGAACGAGCAGGGCTTCATCGGCCCGGTCCACGAAATTGGCGCCCGCCGCGAGATTGGCGGCCTCGAGCGCATTGATCAGGGAGTCGAAAGACAGGCCGTAGCCTGTAAGCCGTGCCGGATCGGGCTGAACGAGGAATTGCTTCTCGAAACCGCCGATTGAATCGACCCCGGCCACGCCGTCGATCGAACGCATGAGGGGTGCCACGACCCAGTCCTGCACAGTACGCAGATAGGCAGCCTTGGCGACCTCGCTTTCCAGCCGGTCGCCGCGCTCGGTTATGAAGCTGCCATCTCTCTGCCACCCAGTCCGGCCGCCTGTGGTCGCTCCCTTGCCGCCGGGATGCTCGTATTCGATTGTATACATGAGCACTTCGCCAAGCCCGGTGGAAATTGGCCCCATGGTCGGCTCCGCCCCTTCAGGCAGCGAGGCGCCGATCGGCGCGAGACGTTCGTTCACCTGTTGGCGAGCAAAGTAGATGTCGGTGCCTTCCTCGAAGATGGCGGTGACCTGGCTGAAGCCGTTGCGCGAAATCGATCGGGTCATCTCCAATCCCTCGATCCCGGCAAGCCCGGTTTCGATTGGAAAGGTCACCTGCGTCTCCACCTGAGAAGGCGAAAGCGCAGCCGCGCTGGTATTGATCTGCACCTGTGTGTTGGTGATATCCGGCACCGCGTCGATCGGCAGGCGCAACAGATTGAATGCGCCATAGATTGCCGCGAAAATGGTGAGGACGATAATCGCCCAGCGGAATCGCACGGCAACATCGAGGATCATCCCGATCAGGCCATGGTGATGGCTATTCTCGTCCGAATGGGACGACGTTTGATCAATGGCCATGTTCTGCGCCCTCCTTTTCGAGCTCGGCTTTCAGCAGGAAGGCATTGGCGGTCGCGATACGCTGACCCGTTTCGAGGCCGGACAGGATCGTCACCATCCCGGCGGATCGGCTGCCCGTTTCCACCTCGCGCGCCTGAAACCCGCGGCGAGTCCGGACGAACACCACATCGCGGCCCTCAAGCACCTGCACGGCATCTTCAGGAACCGCGATAAGGGTCTGATCCACTTCTCCCGAAGGGCGGATGCGAGCCTGAAGGAACGAGCCAGGCTGAAGACCTGGAACAGCGCGCGAGATGCTGAGGACAGCTGTCGCGCTTCGGCTTTCAGGATCGAGCGAAGGCGTGACAGAGCGTACGCGCGCGCCGATCTCGCGACCATCGCCAACAATCAGTGCTGCCTCATCGCCGGGCTGGATGCGCGAGGCATCTTCCGACGGTAGCGCGACTTCGACCTGGAGACCGTTCGGATTGACGACCTGATACAGTTCCTCGCCGGCATCGACGAAGGAGCCAAGTACGATTGGCGCAGCCGTCACGCGTCCGGATAGGGGACTGGTGACGGCGAGCGAGCGACCGTCACCGCTTACCCCGGCAGCGCTGACCGCGGCCTGGGCCCGGTTCAATTCGGAACGGGCGACATCGAGATTGGCGCGCGCGGCTTCCAGATCCTGCCGTGCGGTAACATTCGCCTCGAAAAGGCGATGTTCACGATCAAATGCCGACGACAGTTCGGTCACGCGAGCACGAGCTGCACTGAGCTGCGAGGCGAGCGCAGCAGCATCGGCGCTTTCAATCCGTGCAACAGTCTCGCCCTGGCGGACATAATCACCAAGCGTCTTGCCCACAGTGCGTACCACACCCGATGCGCGCGCATCGATACGCGCACTTGCGGTCGGACTAGCGGCTACCGTGGCCGGAAATACCAGGTCGACGGATGCACCATAACGTACTGTACCGATTACAATTTCGGCAGCCCGAATCTGTTCTTCGCCGATCAGAACGAGGCCCTCCGGCAATTCTGTTTCGGCTGCTTCTTCGACGCCACCGGTATCGACTTCACTGTCAGGCCAAAGCATCAGAAGCAAAGCTGTAGCGAAAATGACGATTCCGGCGATGATCGCCAGTTTCTTGCGGTTCATTTGAATATTCCTCATTGTGCGGCCAGCCGGATCAATTCAGCAGCAGCCTGCCCCCGGTCCTGCTGGGCAGCGATCAGGGCTTCACGAATTGCATCGCGCGCTTCGGCAGCGCTCAACACCTCGATCAACGGAAAGCGGCCGTTGCGGTAGCCGATGCGGACAAGCCGCAGCGCCTCTTCGGCCTGGGGCAGCGATGTCCGGGAAAGCGTTTCGACGCGCGCCTCAGCAGCGAGATACTGCGCCCGCGCCCGGGTTACCGATTGTTCAAAATCCGCCAGTGCCACGGCCTCGCGTGCATTTGCGGCGCGAAGCCTCGCTTCTGCAGCCGCGATATTGCCCTGATTGCGATTGCTGAACGGAAGCGGGATCGAGACGCCTACAAGGAATGCGTTGTCGTTGCTTTCTTCGAAACGGCGCACACCGGCCGAGACGACCGGATCGGGAACGCGCAAGCTGCGCTCACGATCAATATCTGCCGCAGCAGCCCTGCTTTCGGCGCGCGCCACCCGCAACTGGAGCCCTCTCGCCGCAGCCAGTGCAACTCCAGGTGGCCGGATGTCCGGAAAGTCCGCCGGGACTACAGGGGGCACGTCCTGAACGCCCCAGAGAGACGCGAGAGCAGTGCGCGCCGCGAGACTGGCCGCTTGAGACGCTTGCAATTCGGCGCGCGCCTCTGCCAGAGCCGCCTCTGCACGCAAGGCGCGCAAAGGTGGCTCACGGCCTACTTCGACCAGCAGTCCTGCAATGCGAGCGAGCTCTTCGTTCCGTTCGACCACATCGCGGGCCAGTTCCACGCGCGATGCAGCGGCCGCCGCTGCGACATATCGCTCGCGGACGAGGTAGCCGAGTTCGACATCGGACAGGTCGGCGCGAAGGTTTGCAAGCTGTGCTTGCGCCCGGGCAGCTTCGACCCGGGTCCCCCGCTTGTTGCCAAGTTCAAGGCGCTGCCCCACCGCAAGCGTGTATTCGGTAGCCCGCAGTCCGGAAAAAGCGCCGCTTCCGGCGATATTCTCGACCTCGAACGAAACTTCGGGGTTCGGTCGGAGACGCGCCTGTCCGACGAGCGAGCGAGCGGCATCCGCTTCGGCGCGCGGTCCCACCATACGCGGGTTCGCGGAGATTTCATCGACTTCGCCCGTGACACCTGAGCGGCTCAGCGCGTCTTCGAGCGTCAGAAGCTCACGCTCCTGCGCCGCCACGGTCGTGGCATGAGCGGCGAGGAACAGCCCTCCAAGGAGGACTCCTCGCCAATGAATGGCTAACATTTTCCGAAAATTCCTCTGCTGACAATCCGAACTGCGCTGCGGCATGCAGCGCGGTGACGGTCGTCAGGCGCGAGGAGGGCGCTTCAGTCGGTCGGTAATGTCGGAAGCGAGCGCCTCGGAGGGAGGCGCATCGGGAACCACAACCAAATGAGGGACCGAATCCTTCTGCACGGTGCTGGCAAAGCTTGCCCCATGATGACAATGGCCGTGCCCACACATGCCGTGTTGCTCGGTCGGCGCATCCGAATCACCCGGAACTTCGTCGGTAGCTGCGGATGACGCGGACGCGCTGTCGAGCGAAGCCAGAACGGGCGTGCTTCCGGGCGCCACTTCGGCGCCGCAAGCAGCAGCATCCGCCGCGGTCACGAACACCATCGCGACCAGCATGAGCAGGACGACAAAAGGATGCAGGACAAGGCGACGATAGCTTGTGGTCATGGATTCCGACGGCTCCTAGCAAACCGGATCAAGATTGCAAGCTCCGTAATACAATGAAGTATAAGTCGTTTGTTACAGTATAACAGTCCTCGAATACTGTTTCGGCCTTGCAAGAACGGGACGATCAGGCTGCGCGAAGCTCGGGATGGGGATGCTCACAGCGATGCACTTCGATCGTGACGTGCACATATTCCGCATGCTCTGAAAGTCGGCTCGCATAATGGTCGGGCGCGAGCGGATCACCGGCGATGAGCGAGGCGATGACCGCATACTTGCCAGGGCCGATCCGCCAGATGTGCAGATCGCCGATCGCGGCGTCCCGGTCCTCGAGCGCCTCGCGCACCTCTGTGTACCGTTGAGAGGCCGCTTCGGCGTCCACAAGCACGGCAGCGGTATCGCGCAGCAGTGACCATGACCAGCGCCCGATCACGAATGCACCCACCAGCCCCATTGCCGCGTCCATCCATGCCCAGCCGAGGTACATGCCGGCGAGAAGGGCCACGATAGCCAGGACCGAGGTCAGGGCATCGGCAAGCACGTGGAAATAGGCGGAGCGCAGATTGTTATCGGCATGCGCATGGTGGTGGTGATGATGATGGTCGTGATCATGCCCATGGTGATGATCGGCACCAAGCAGCCAGGCACTCGCGAGGTTCACCACAAGGCCGAGCACGGCGATCCAGATCGCCTCGGTATAGGCAATCGTGAGCGGGCTGACGAACCTTTGAGCCGATTCAACCGCGATCCCGATTGCGAAGATGGCGAGGACAAGCGCGCTCGCGAAGCCGGCGAGGTCGCCCACCTTGCCGGTACCGAATGTGAAACGCGGGTTGTTCGCATGGCGCCTGGCAAACCAGTAGGCGAAGGCCGCGACCCCCAAGGCACCTGCATGGGTCGCCATGTGGATACCATCGGCGAGAAGCGCCATCGATCCGGTCCACAGGCCAGCGACGATTTCGACCACCATCATCGCGGCGGTCAAGGCAACGACATAACGCGTGCGCCGCTCATGGGCGTCGTGCGAGGCGCTCAGGAAGTTGTGGTCATGGGCGAGCGGATTGGAGTCGGCGTGATGCATGCGAGGCTGATACCCCGAGATGCCTTTCCAAGAAATCCCCTCTCCAACCGAAAAGGCATTCGACGACGATCATCTGTGATGATCGCCGCAGCTAACCGATGGTAGAAATGCTGCGGCGACCAACAGGCTATTATCCCTTAGTCTTGGATCCGGACGTGACGGTCCTGCGATCGACCACGGTGATCCGGCGCGTCTTGGCATCGATCACCAGTCGTTCGGTGACGCCATTGCCCGGAAAGGCGACGACATAACGCGGATTGAGCGAAAGCATTTGCTCGTTGCGCTTGAACCCGGCGCGGGCACCAAGCCGACGATCAAGCGAGTAGGTCAGTTGCTGCACTTCGCGGCGTTCAGCCCAACTCGCGGCCAAGCGATCGGCTCCCTTGCCGTCGCCGCCATGGACCAAGAAGAGATCGGGAACTGCATCGCGAACCTTGTCCAGCGTGGCCCAGATATTGTCGGCATATCGCTTCGCATCCTCGGCGCTCTCGAAGCTCTGGCGACCACCGGCGAAAACGACCGGAGTTCCTTCCGGAATCAGAGCGTGACGCCGGTTCTCAGCACGTGCGCGGAGGAAATCGCGGGCATCAATCACAGCCGAGGTCAGGTGGCGCGAATGACTGGTCCGCGAGCCGGAAACGGGCTTCCACGAGGAACCGGTCTCGTCGCGATAGAGTGCTGCCGCAGCCTCGCGCATCTGCTCGAAGGCCAGCATGCTCGCTTCGGCAGCCTGCGCGCGCTCAACCTGCTCTTCAAGATTGCTCGAATGCACTTCGGAGCCATCGGCTGATGCGAGGAGGACCCGGATCTCGTCGCTGGCCCGGTCAAGCTGAGCCGACTTGCGGCTGGCTGCGCGGTGGAAGAGATTGACCACGCCCCAGGCAATGTCCTCGGCATCAGCCTCCAGGGCCGTATCGGAAAACATCGCGAAAAGGTCGGACCATACGGCGCCAAGCGTCTGGTCGATCGCGTCCTCGCAGGGAAAGTCGGTCTCGTTGAAGGGGGCTGACCTGATGCTGAGGCCTGAAAGGTCGAGGCCGCTCAACTGGTCGATGAAGCTGTCGTACATGGGGTGTCTCCTGATCGCGGGGACAAGGAGAGGAGGCACCATTGCCTCGGTCCTGTCCGCCGGAGCCCGATCAGGGCCGGGACAAGGGGCGTGACGCACCGCGCAGCGGGAAACCTGCGGCCCTGCGGCTGGCGCGGGCAACACGGGCCGACGGGCCGCAGGTTGCGGCGCGCCCCGACCGGCCCAAGGGCCTCTCCCGGCGGACAGGGATGAGGCAGGATCAGGTCCCGATGTCGCAGGTGGATCGGGAGCGCTCGAAGATCGCTTCGCCATTCGAGAATCGCCCGACCAGGCGCAGATCCCCGAACAGGTCAATAAAGCGTCCCGACACCTGGGCGAGCCAGTGCCGTGCCCTTGCCGTTCGTGGGACGTAGAAATCCGCCTCCCAGTATCGGGCACGGACGACGGAACAGGGCCGCGAAGCAGGTCGGCGATCAGTTCCCCGTCATGCGCAGTGATCGTGGCCGAAGGGAAGATATGGGCCAGACCGTCTCTTCTTGCCGGATCGATCTCGTTGAGGAGCAGCGAAGCGTTCTGGAGGCAGCCCCAGAGAGCGAGGGCGCCATTGCCGGCGGACGGTTCGAGTAGCGTGTCGTGCTCAGAGATAGCTGCGCCCTTTGCCATCAGCCAGGTCAGCATTGGCGGGGTCGAGAACTGCTGGAGCTCGACCTGTGCTTCGCTGCGAACGTGCCGCGGCGGCAAGGCTGCTTCGAGCCAGTCAAACCGCGCGTCGGCTTCTTGCACGCTTGTTGCCAGATCGATGCGTGAGGACTCCCGAAGCCAGAGCAGTGCGCCGATCTCGACCGCGTTGTTGTAGTCGTCGATGGTCCAGGCACCTCCCCAGTCCAGAACACCGGTCTCTTCGGCGAAAAGGCCAGCGATATCGACACGGGAAAGGTGACGTCCCGAAGCAAGAAGCGCGGCAACTCGGGTGCCGATGGCATAGGCCAGGGGCATTGACGGAAACTGCTCGCCGGCGGGAAACAGGTCTGATTGAAACATGGCAATTCGTCCTCCTGATGAAGGCATCGGGACACGCCCTCTGCCGGATCAGGAATTCGAGAAGCCTTCTCTCCTCTACCGCGCCGCCTTGCGGCGCAGCCATGCTGTGAGTTCATCGTTCCAGTCGGTATCGCGTGAGGATGGATTGCGGACCTGGATCGTCCGCCCATCGCGGGCATGAGCTTCAATGCCACGCGATGCAGCCAGCTCGCCGCCAGCATCGTGATCGACGAAAAGATGAAGCTCGGTCACGCTCTCGGGCACGCTGACGAGGCCGAATCGCTCATTGCCAAGGGTCGCCCAGACGGGAATGCCGGTGAGAGCATAGGCCGACATCGCGCTCTCGATGCCCTCGGCGAGGCCGAGCTTGCCGGAGGCCGGAGCGAAGAGACGGACAGCAGCTTCACCCAGCGCGCCGAGCGCGCGCTTCGGTTTGTCGAATTCGGCCTTGGCATTGCCCGAAAGGAACGTGCGATGGATGGCGATCGGCCCCTCGTCGAGGCTGACCGCCGCAATCATGGCAGGCAAAAAGCGGGTGCATCCCTTCGGACCAAGCGGCGTTCGTGGATGGAAGCGGAGCGCCGGCGATGCGGCGAGGATGCCGCGGCTCTCAAGATATGCCTTTGCCGGACTGGCACGCAGTGGCTGTGCATCGCGCCAGATCCTCAGCGCTGCCGCCGAGGGTTTGCGCGTTCTGGTCTGCTCGGGACCTTCGGTAGTCGCAGAAGCTGAAAAGAGCGAGGTTACGTCGACACCTTCTCTCGCCAGAGCAGCCAGCACGCTCTGCTGATCGCATCCCGCGAAACAGTGGAAGAGGATGGCCTTTTGGCCGAGCGACACACCGAGTGACGGCGTGCGGTCATCATGCGCAGGGCAGCAGGCCATGCCCTTTGTGCCGGACCATTTGCCCCCTCGCGATTCGCAAATGCGACGGGCGGTCTCGGCAAGCGACCGGTTGGGATGAGCTTGGTCAGACAGGGACATGCGAGCTCCTCAGCAAGCAAAGTGGCCCCCTCGTCAGCGTTCCTCTTCTCTCCCAAAGGCAGGCATTCGCTGCTTTCCTACAGGCATATGTTCTACTTATGTTCTATCTCGATTCGAATCAATGGAGCACCACTCGAGATGACCCGCCTCAATCGTCGGACCGCGATAGCGTTCGCCTGTTTAGGAATGATCGCGACCTCCTCACAGCAAGTCCGCGCCCAGGGTTTCACCTTGTTCGAGCACGCAATCGTTCCGCCGAAGGCGGACCAGCAGCCGGCAAGGGAATATCTTCCTGCAATCTACCAGGCCGGGCCAGCAAACGTGTCCTACCGAGAAGGCCTGTATATGGCGGCAATAGCCGAGGCCGAGCGCCGGTACGGGCTTCCGACCAACCTGCTTCGGGCTCTCATCTGGGCTGAATCCCGCTTCAATCCGATGGCTGTGAGTCCAGCCGGTGCTGCCGGGCTGGCTCAGCTTATGCCGGCCACGGCGCGAGAACTGGGCGTCCGGAACCGTCATGACCCTCTTGCATCGATCGACGGTGGCGCCAGGTACCTTCGCGATATGTTGGACCGGTTCGACGCGGTCCACCTAGCCTTGGCAGCTTACAATGCTGGCCCAGGTGCCGTCTCCCGATCACGCGGCATTCCCAACAATGGTGAAACGCCGCAATATGTCCGGTCCGTGTTGGGACGTTGGCAAGCAATTGGTACGTACAATTGACGAAACTGCCTGATTTCCGGCTATTGTCTGAAGTCATGTGCCGGAATGAAGACGGACAACGCTAGTGAGTGAGACCCCCAGTGAGCCGTTCGACTTTCGCAAGGCGTTGAAGGCAAAAAAGCGCCGGAAGCTGAGAAAGGAGATCGCATTGGGTTTGGGAGCATTCGCGATCGTATTTGCTGGAGGGATGCTGGCACTCAACTGGCCAGTCCATGATGCCAGCCTTGCTAACGACGATCAGCAGCCTCAGGCTTTAATCCAGCAAGCGAGCTCCCCACAGTTCGACATCTGCGGATCCATCCGGCGCACATGCGTCGTGGATGGAGATACTTTCTGGCTTGATGGCGTGAAGATCCGCATTGCCGACATCGACACTCCCGAGATTAGCGAGCCTCGTTGCGACTATGAATACCAACTTGGCATACGTGCGACGCACCGCCTTGTCGAATTGCTCAATGACGGGCCCTTTGAACTGAGGACCATCGGTAGCAGAGACGAGGATCAGTACGGTCGCAAGTTGCGGGTTGTAACGCGCGGCGGCCGCTCGCTTGGCGATCAGCTGGTCAGCGAAGGCCTGGCGCGAACCTGGATCGGGAGACGTGAACCATGGTGCTGAACCGCGATCAGGAATTGTGGGCCGTCGCGCTCTGGGTCGAAAAGAACCATGGCGAAGAGGGAACCGCGTATATCGCGCAGCAAATCCAGCGGCTATCCAACGAAGGGGACGAGGCAGGCATAGCAACGTGGAAGACTGTTGCTGAGCGCTTCGATCAACTTAGCTGCCAAAGCTCTACGAACTGAGGCTCGGCACGATGCGGAATTGGCTTCGAATCTGGGGCATCAGAATTGAGTTCGCCGTGCTGGCGTCAGTGTCCCTGATAGGGCTGATCCTGAGCCTTCAATCCTGCATTGGCTGAGAAGAAATTCGATCTCCCGATCAACCCTTCGCAAACTTCCCCATGATGACCTTTCCTCCTGTCCGCAGCTCATCGAGGTAGTCGCTCCACCATTGAGCCATTCGCACGCGCTCGTCCCAATGCTTGCCACGATGGTAGATGCCACGCACAACATTGCTGTCGCCATGTGCCAGGGCACGCTCGATCGCATCGGGATTCCAAAGGCCCGACTCGTTCAGGAATGTCGATGCTGTCGCACGGAGTCCGTGCGCGGTGACTTCTTCTTTCGAGTATCCCATGCGACGGAATGCGGCATTGAGCGTGTTTTCACTCATGGGACGCTTGGAGCTGCGCGCAGATGGGAAAACATATCCTTCGCGGCCGAGCATCTCGGCCAGATCAGTGAGATAGCCTCTAACCTGCTTGGAAAGCGGGACGGCATGCGCTCGGCGCGCTTTCATTTTACCGGCAGGGATCTTCCAGACCCCATCGACGAGGTCGATCTCATGCCATTCGGCGTGCCGGAGTTCGCCAGGGCGCACGAACACATGCGGCGCTATCTGCAAAGCTAACTTCGTCACCAAGTAGCCAGTGAAGTCGTCGATTGCGCGCAGCAGCCCGCCTAGCTCGGTGGGCTCGAGGATTGCTGCATAATGCGTGGCTCTCGGCGTTACGAGAGCGCCCTTCAGCATACTGGTCGGATCGGATTTGCAGCGGGTGGTAGCAACACCGTAGCGAAACACGCGGCCTGCGAAAGAGCGGCATTTCTTCGCAGTCTCGTGCTTACCGGTGGCTTCCAGTCGTTTGAGAGGAGCCAGGACTTCGAACGGCTCGATCTCGTTGATGGGTCGGTTCCCGATGGCAGGCGCAAGCTTATCGAGGAAATAATTGGCCTTGACGATCGTGCCATCGGCACGGCCATTCTGGACCATCATCTGTTCAATATACTCACGTGCGACTGCCTCGAACGTCTGTGCAGAAAGGAACTCGGCGCGGATTTTCCGCTTCCGCTTCTCAAAGGCCGGGTCGCCCCCTGAAGCAACAGCTCGTCGGGCCTCGTAGGCTTCGTCTCGCGCTTGCTTGAGACTGATGTCTGGATAGCTACCGATGCAGAGCTTCTTTTGCGCGCCGCCGATCCGGTATCGGAATCGCCAAAGTTTGCCGCCGGTCGGCGTGACCTCAACATATAGGCCGCGCTCGTCGGCTACCTTGTACGGCTTATCCTTGGGCTTGAGAGCGCGGAGGCGAGTATCTGTCAGAGGCATGTGGGGGCCTTTTCATCTGGGCCTTTGCGAAACGGCCTCAAAAGGCCCACAAAAGTGTCTGGAACCCCCGAGAACAGGCGGGACGATCCGGAACGATCCAAGGGCCAAATCCCAAGGATTTCTGCGGGTTTTATAGATTATTTGGGAGAACGTGAGAAGAACAAATGGTGCCCAGAAGAGGACTCGAACCTCCACGCCCTTGCGAGCGCCGCCACCTGAAGACGGTGCGTCTACCAATTCCGCCATCTGGGCACACATGCGGCAGCCGGTCGTCTGCGCCGGTCCGCGGGTAGGAGCGCGCCACTAGCGAAGGGGGGCGATTCTTGTCAACTGCAATCGCATGCCCCCCCAAGGCGTTCCGTCCCTCGGAACGCTTGCGGCGCGGCGCGGGTTGTGGCTAGGGGCGCAGCGACAATTCTTACGATCCGGACACAGGCAGTAACGATGGCGAAAAGCAGTGCGTTGAACGGCAAGCTCGTGGTGCTGATGGGCGGCAGCGGCTTCATCGGCAATTACGTGGCGCAGGCTATGCTGGAGCGCGGGGCGCGCGTCCGGATCGCCAGTCGCAACCCTGAAAAGGCCTTCACGCTGAAGCCGCTCGCCAATCTCGGCCAGCTGCAATTCGCGCGCTGCGATGCGACCGACCGGCAGAGCGTGGAGCGCTGCATCGAAGGTGCAGATGCGGTCGTCAATCTGGTTGGCAGCTTCGAGGGCGATCTCTACAAGCTCATGGGCGAGAGCCCGGGCTGGATGGCCGAGGCTGCCAAGGCGCAAGGCGCGAGCGCTTTCGTCCACGTGAGCGCGATCGCGGCGGAACCGGACGAGGAAACTGAGATCGCATACGCCGAGGCGAAGAAACTGGGCGAGGAGCGCGTTATGGCGGCGTTCCCCAAGGCGACGATCCTGCGTCCCTCTATCCTGTTCGGCAAGGATGACGAGTTCCTCAACATGTTCGGCGGGCTGATCGCGCGCCTACCGGTTCTGCCGGTGTTTGCGCCAGACAGCAAATTGCAGCTGGTCTATGTCGACGATGTTGCCGAAGCCTGCGCCCGCGCGGCCGAAGACCCGGCGGCGCATGGCGGCAAGACCTATGAGCTGGGCGGGCCGGAGAAGCTCACTATGCTGGAAATCAACCGCCGGATCGCCGCCGCACAGGGCCGCAAGCGTACATTCCTGCCGATGCCCGATCCGGTCTCGGGCGCGTTTGCCGCGCTACCGGGCACGCCGATGTCGAGCGACCAGTGGAAGCTGCTCCAGCAGGGCAATGTAGTTTCGGGCGACTTCCCGGGTTTCGCGAAGCTGGGGATCGAGCCCAAGCCGATCGGACTGTTCCTCGACAAATGGATGGTGCGCTACCGCAAACATGGCCGCTTCACCGATCTGATGGGCGCCTGACGGCTCAGCGACCGGGGTAGTCCGCGCCATAGACCGCCGCGCGGATGTCGCGGTGCAAGCTCGCGTCGAAGTCGATCTTCTGCGTGGCGAAGACGACCGCCATGTTTTGCAGCGGATCGACCCAGAACAGCATCGAGGGATAACCGTCCCAGTAAAATTCGCCGACGCTACCGCGTGCTTCTTCCGGCGTGAGCGGCGGTCCGGTCCGCACGAAAAAATCGAAACCGAAGCCGCCATTGCCCTTGCCGACCAGCCATGAGCGGTCGTCAGCCGCAATGCGTGGATCGAGATGGTTGGTCGCCATCAACTCGACAGTGGCAGGATCGAGGATCGTCACTCCGTCGAGGCTCCCGCGTCCGAGCAACATGCGGGCGAAAAGCATGTAGTCGTCAACCGTGGTGACGATGCCCGAACCGCCCATGGTCATAGGCTTGGCCATGAAGTTGGGTTCAAGCCATGTTTCGCGCGGCATGGGGGCGAGCGCCCCATTCTCCTGCGCTACGTATATCCGCGCCAGCCGCGGCAGGTCGGCCTCGCTCCGCCGCCATCCGCTGTCGTCCATGCCGAGCGGTGCGAAGATATGGTCCTGCACATAATCGGCGAAGGATTGCCCGGAGAGGACCTCGACCATCCGCGCCTGGACGTCCACTCCGGCCGAATAGTTCCAGTGCGTTCCGGGTTCGTAGAGAAGTGGCACCTGCGCCATGGCGCGCGAAAACTCGGCGAGCGTCTTATCGACGGAAAGCGGGCTGCGGTCCTCCCATATCCGATCGGCCGCGTTCTGCGGATTGCCCCCGGCGCCGTAAGTGAACCCCGCCGTGTGGCGCAGCACGTCGCGCACGGTGATCTTCCGTTTTGGCGACCGGGTGATCGGGTTGCCATCGCCATCTTCACCAACCAGCACTTCGATAGTCGCATATTCTGGCAGATGCCATTCGAGCGGATCGTCGAGACCGAACCGGCCCTGCTCCCACAATTGCATCAGCGCGACGCCGGTGACCGGCTTGGTCATCGAAAATATCTGGACCAGCGTATCGCGTGCGAACGGACGGCTCGTTTCGCGTTCGGCATCGCCTGCGACGGCAAAGCAGGTTTCCTCGCCATCCTTGTAGACGAGCGTCGATGCGCCGACCGTGCGTCCTTCGGCGACCATGCCGTCGAGCGTGGCGGCGATCGCCGAACAATCGGGCGCGAAGGGCTCACTTTCCTGCGCGGCAGCCGGCGTTGCGACAGCGAGCGCCGCGATAGCGTACAGTCTTTTCACAGAACGTCGGCGTACATCGCCAGCAGATTGGACCACGCGCGTTCGGCCTGCACCTCGTTATACGAAGGTGAGTCGAGCACGCACCAGCCGTGATCGGCGGGATAGACCTCGATCTCGGCCGTCGTGTTCGCCGCATCGGCTGCCTGGCGAAGCGCGGTCTTGTCGCCCGGCGCCTTCTCGTCGTCGTTCTCGGCGATGGCGATCAGGTAATGCGCATCCTCGCGCAAGGTGCGGTGCGGGCTGGAGGGATCGTCGGTCACCAGGCCGCCGCCGTGGAAGCTGGCCCCGGCATGAATATGCTCGTCCGCGCTGGGGGCGACGACGGCATAGCTGCCGGTCATGCAATAGCCCTGCACTCCGATCCCGCGAGCCCCGTCGACCTCGGCCTGCGCCATCAGCCATGCGGCGCAGGCGCGATTGTCGATCTGCTTGGTGGCGGTCGTGAACCTGTCGCGCCACGGTTTGACTTTATCGAAGCCGCCGCTGGCCGCGAAGCTGGCGAAATCCTCGAACTGCTGCCCGGCGACGTCGCGATAATAGGGGTTGGCGAGAAGTACCGCGTAGCCCGCCTCGGCCAGCCGCTGCGCCATCTGCCGCTTGGCCGGACGGACGCCGGCGATATCGGGCCACATGACGACGCCCGGCCGAGAAGTACCGCTGGCCGCGAAGAATTCGCCGTCGAGCGTACCGTCGGGCGTGCGGAAGCTGACCGGGCGGCCGGTGACTGAGCCCGCAGGCGTGTCTGCTCCGGTCGCCGCATTGTCCATCGGTGCGCAGGCCATTGCGGCCCCCGCCAGTGCGCCCGCGCCGAAGCCCCGGCGGCTGAGGGTGGTCTTGGCCCAGCGGGCAAGGTCTTCGCGGTCGCACATATTTGGTCTCTCCAGCTTCCCGTCCGCTGCGCATCCTACCTGCGATTGGGCGATGGACAAGCCCGCGACTTCGATGCAGGATAGGTTTCATAGAGCGACCGATAGTCGCCAGGGGAGAGGATGATGACGAGGATCGTGCTGGCGGCGCTGGCCGCGCTATCGCTTGGGGCGTGCAATCTGGGTGCGGAGGAGGTGCCGGAGGGCGGCATCGACAATATCCGCCTCGTCAATGCGGGCCAGGATCCGGCCAACTGGATCACCCATGGCGGCACCTATGCCGAGCAGCGCTATTCCCCGCTGACGCAGGTCAATCGCGACAGCGTGGGCGATCTCGGCCTCGCCTGGTTCGCGGACATGGATACGGCGCGCGGACAGGAAGCGACGCCGCTGGTCATGGATGGCAAGCTCTACGTCACCAGCGCGTGGAGCAAGGTCTTCGCCTTCGATGCCGCAACCGGCGAGCCGCTGTGGAGCTACGATCCGCAAGTGCCGGGGGAAACCGGCGTGAAGGCCTGCTGCGACGTGGTCAATCGCGGGCTGGCCGCCTGGGGCGAGCACCTGTTCCTCGGCACGCTCGACGGGCGGCTCGTCGCGCTCGATCGCGATACGGGCGAGGTGGCGTGGGAGAAGGTCACCGTCGATCAGAACGCCAGCTATACCATCACCGGCGCGCCGCGCGTGATCGACGGCAAGGTGCTGATCGGCAATGGCGGCGCGGAATTCGGGGTGCGCGGCTATATCGCCGCCTATGACGCGACCGATGGCGAGGAGCTGTGGCGCTTCTACACCGTGCCCGGCGGCGAGGACCGCGAGGCGGAGCCGGAGTATCTCAAGGCCGCGGCGGAAACCTGGTCGGGCGACACGCTTTACGGCGAAGAGAGCATCGGCGGCGGGGGCACGGTGTGGGATTCGATGGCCTACGATCCCGAACTGGACCTGCTCTATTTCGGGGTCGGTAACGGCAGCCCGTGGAACCGGGCCTATCGCAGCCCCGGCGCAGACGGGACGGGCGAAGGGGACAATCTCTACCTGTCCAGCATCGTCGCGATCCGGCCCGATACGGGCGAGTATGTCTGGCATTACCAGACCACTCCGGGCGAAACCTGGGACTACACCGCCACGCAGCACATCGTCCTCGCCGACATGGAGATCGACGGGCGCGAGCGGCAGGTGCTGATGCAGGCGCCCAAGAACGGTTATTTCTATGTGCTCGACCGCGCGACGGGAGAGTTTATCAGCGCCGAGCCCTATATCCCGCTGAACTGGTCGACCGGGATGGACGAGAACGGACGGCCGATCATGAACCCGGAAACCCGTATCGACGTGACGGGCGAACCGGCGCTGGTCATGCCGGGGCCACTTGGCGGGCACAACTGGCATCCGATGGCTTACAGCCCGGACGAAAACCTCGTCTACATCCCGGCCTTCGAGGCGGCGATGCTCTATGCACCTGAAGCGGACTGGAAGCCCGACCGTGCGCGCGGCTTCAATGTCGGCTTCGATCTCGGCGCAGGCGACCTGCCACCCGATCTCGGCATCCGCCGCGAGGTGCAAGGGACGATCACGGGCAAGCTGATGGCATGGGACCCGGTCAATCAGGAAGCCAAATGGACCGTCGAACATCCCGGCCCGTGGAACGGCGGCGTGCTCGCCACCGGCGGTGGATTGGTGTTCCAGGGCAATTCGGGCAGCGAATTCGCCGCCTATGACAGCGCGACCGGCGACAAATTGTGGAGCTTTGCCGCACAAACCGGCGTCGTGGCCCCGCCCATCACCTATACCGTGAACGGCGAGCAATATGTCGCCGTACTGGCCGGCTGGGGCGGTGCTTTTGCGCTGAGCGCAGACGGCACGCTGATCGACCAGATGAAGCCGGTCCGCAACATCAGCCGCCTGCTGGTGTTCAAGCTCGGCGGGACAGCTGCCCTGCCCGAAGCGCCGACGCTGGCCCGCGCTCCGCTCGACCCGCCGCCCAGCCGTGCGAGCGCCGCGACCATCGAGCTCGGACGGGAGAAATACGCGCGTTACTGCGCCGTGTGCCACGCGCCGGGCGCGGTCGGATCGACCGTGCTGCCGGATCTGCGCCGCTCGGGCGCGTTGGAGAACCCGGCGGCGTGGCTGCAGATCGTCCACGACGGAGCGCTGAAGGACAACGGCATGGCCAGCTTCGCGGATTCGCTTAGCAAGGAGGAAATGCAGGCGATCCGCGAATATGTGATCAAGCGCGCGAACGAGGACAAGGCGATGGAAGCGCAACTGGCGACCGACCGGGTGGCGCGCCGCTAGGCGCTGCGCAGGCTCTCCCACGGGCCGGTGATGGCATAGGTAAAGCCCGGCTCCTGCACGTTGACGAACAACGTGCTGCCGTCGGGCGAGAAGCAGGCGCCGCAGAATTCGGCGCTGTCTTCATGCGCGTTGCGGGCGAAATCGTAGATCGCGCCCTCGGGTGTAAGGCCGCGCAGGTAGTTGTCGCCGCGCCCGTCCTCGCAGATCATCAGATCGCCCCACGGCGTGACCGCGAGGTTGTCGCACAGGTCGAGCGTGTCGGCGCCCGGGCTCTCGTAGATGAGCGTCAGCATGTCCGCCGCGCCGTTCTTGCCCGGCGCAAGCTGCCAGACCTGCCCGGTGTGATCGGCGCCGCCCTCCGTACAGTTGAAGAAATGCGCGCCCTGGCCGTCGCCGCGCGAACCGTAGGCAAGCCCTTCCCCGCGCGTGAACATCGCCGCGCCTGCCGCGAAGCCGCGCTGGCGCAGGTCACCCTCGGGCGATTCGACATCCTCGAGATCGATCCAGCGGACGGCCATCGCCTGCCCCGCCTCGATCCGCTCGGCCGAACCACGGCTCCAGTCGCGCGCATAGTTGCGCGTGTCCGCGCTATCGCGACCGGCGATTGCCAGCGCCTGCAAGCGCCCGCCCGCGGCGAGCTTGCCGCGCTCGTTCGGGATGAAGCGGTAGAACAGACCTTCGCGATCGTCCTCGGTCAGGTAGACGATGCCGCTTTCGGGATCGACCGATACCGCTTCATGGGCGAAGCGGCCCATGGCGGTCAGCGGGACGGGATCGACCGGGCCAGTGGCATCGGCAGGCACTTCGAAGACGAAGCCGTGGGCCTTTTGCGCGTCTTCCTCGCCGACTTTCAGCGGCTGCTCCTCGCACGTCAGCCAGCTGCCCCAGGGCGTCGTCCCGCCCGAGCAGTTCGCAGCGGTGCCGAGAAGCGAGATGTTGTCGCGCACGACCTCGCCCGAGGCCGCATCGATGACGACATTGGTCGTGCCGCCGAAGAACGGATCACCCTCCCGCCGCGCGTCGTAGATGCGCGAAGTATCGAAGTCGGCGAGCGATTTCGATCCAGCCGCAAAAGGACGGCCATCGTCGATGCTCGCCCAGTTTTCGTGATTGCGCACAAGGACCCAGTAGTTCGCCATCGTCGGGTGCGCGAAACAGCCCATGCCGTCTGGTCGTCCCGGTGTGGCGAAGCCGTCGCTCATCAGCTTGCCGGTCTGCGTCAGCAGGCGATAGGAAAAGCCTTCCGGCAGATCGAGAAACCCGCGCGGATCGGGCACCAAGCGCTTGCCGGGGTTGGCACTGTACGCACGCGTGAGGCTGCCCGAACCGAGTGCTGCAAAAGCGACGAAGGCGGCGCTGGAGGTTTTTAAAAGGTTGCGGCGGTCGATGGTCATCATTGGTTTCCTGCGAAGTCTGCTGCCAGGCTAGCTATCGCAGACGACACCTCCATGACAGGCGCTTTCGGCGACCTGTCAGCTACGAAAGACCACCGTCCGGCGGCCATTGAGGAGCACACGTTCTTCGAGATGCAGCCGCACAGCCTCCGCCAGCACGCGGTTTTCGATCTCGCGGCCCTTGCGGACCAGCTCTTCGGGCGTGTCCGCATGGCTGATCGGTTCGGCGGCCTGATGGATGATCGGCCCTTCGTCCAGATCGCTGGTGACGTAGTGCGCGCTTGCGCCGATCATCTTGACCCCGCGCTCATAGGCCTGGTGATAGGGTTTGGCCCCCTTGAAGCCCGGCAGGAAGCTATGGTGGATATTGATGCAGCGCCCGGCGAAATGGGCGGCTTGCTCGTCCGACAGGATTTGCATGTACCGCGCCAGCACCACGAGCTCGGCGCCGGTCTGCTCGGCAACCCCGCGCACCTTCGCTTCCTGCTCGGACTTGGTATCGCGGGTGATCGGCAAATAGTGGAACGGGATGTCGCCCAGATGCGTGTGCGCGATCGCTTCGCGCGGATGGTTGGAGACGATGGCGACAGGCTCCATCGAAAGCTCCCCGATCCGCCAGCGATAAAGCAGGTCGGCGAGGCAGTGGTCGAACTTGCTCACCATGATGAGCACACGGCGCGGCCGATCGCGGCCGACCAGCTTCCAGTCCATCCCGAACGCGCCTGCAACCTCCGCGAAATCTTCTCGCAGGCTGCCCGCCGAGGCGCCGCCCGGGTCGAATTCGACGCGCATGAAAAAGGCATCGGCGGCGCGGTCGTTGAACTGCTGCGCTTCGAGGATGTTGCCGCCACGTTCGAACAGAAATGATGTGACGCGCGCGGTTATGCCGGGGCGGTCCGTGCAGGACAGGGTGAGGACGAGTGGGGCGGACATATCCATTCGTTTGCCCCGCAGTCCGGCACGCGACAACCGCAAACCGCCTATGGCGCGTTCAACGATGGCTTAGTCGTCGAACACCACTTCGCGCATGCCTGCTTCGCGCAAGGCAATGGCAACGATGTCCTTCTGGCTCGGCGACAATGGCAATTCGGTCGACACCACGTGCGCGATCGGGTCCTTGAGCGAAAAGCCGCCGACCAAAAGTTGCCGGATGGCGCGGACGATCGTGTCTTCGAGGTATCGCGTATTCGCGATCAACGAGCTATCGGACGAGAAGGCATGCTGCGCGGTCTGGTCCACGAACTTGCCGGTCGTGCGATCGGTCACCTGTATCCGGTTGCGATAGATGGACACGTCCACGTCGAGGCGGCGGATTTCCATGCGGGTCAGCGGCGCGTAAGCGCGTCCTCGCTCTGTGCCATCAGCTTGTCGATGATGGTCGCGACCGGTTCCTCTTCCTTCAGCATGCCGACCGACTGGCCTGCCATCAGGCTGCCGTTCTCGACATCGCCGTCGATCACCGCGCGGCGCAGGGCGCCGGCCCAGTAATGCTCGATCTGAAGCTGCGCCTCCGCCATCGCGATCTCCTCGCGGTCGAGCACGGCGGCGACTTCGCGCTGCTTGGCGGTGAACTCCTCGGTGCCCTTGTTCTTGAGCGCGCGCACCGGGATCACCGGCAGGCGCGCATCGACCTGCACGCTGGCGACCGCATCGCGGGCGCTGGCGCGGAAGAAGGCCTTCTTGAAATCGGCGTGCGCGATGCTCTCCATCGCGCAGGCGAAGCGCGTCCCGAGCTGGACGCCCGCCGCACCCATCTCCAGATAGCCCGCGATCGCATGGCCGCGGCCGATCCCGCCGGCGACGAAGATCAAATGCTCCTCGGCCAGCTCGGGCAGCATTTCCTGCGCCAGCACGCTGGTCGAGACGGGGCCGATATGGCCGCCCGCTTCCATGCCCTCGATCACCAGCGCATCCGCGCCCGAGCGCAGCAGCTTCTTCGCCAGCGCGAGCGTCGGGGCGAAGCAAATGACCTTGGCCGGGTTGGCACCGCCCTTGATCGCCTCGACGCTGCCTTTTGGCGGAATGCCGCCCGCAAGCACGACATGGCCGACCCCGTGCTTCCCGCAGACCTCGATCAGATCGAACAATTGCGGGTGCATGGTGATGAGGTTCACGCCGAACGGCTTGTCGGTCAGCGCCCTGGTGGCGGCGATTTCCTTGTCGAGCAGGTCCGGGTCCATCGCCCCGCAGGCGATCACGCCGAAGCCGCCCGCATTGGAGATGGCGGAGACCAGATTGCGCTCCGACACCCAGCTCATCGCGCCGCACAGGATCGCGGTCTCGCTGCCGAGGAAGTCGATGCCGCGCTGCATCAGGCCGGTGGTTCTTGTGTAATTTTTCATCCGCAGGGCGCTTACTGCCGCTGTGCCGGCACGGCAAGCGGCAGTGCATCAGTCGCCGTAGTGGATATGAACCTTGTGCGCGGCATCGCGTGCCGTATGTCTCGCCGCGTCGGTGTCGCCCGCCGTCGCCAGTGCGACGCCCATGCGGCGATAGGGTCGACTGCTCGGCTTGCCGAAAATGCGGACGTCCGCGCCGTTCGCCATCGCCTCGGCCAGCCCGCCATAGGACAGCGCTTCGCTGTCGCGGTCGGCAAGGATCACGGCGCTGGCGGCAGGCCGGGCGCGCAACTCGGCGGGAACCGGAAGGCCGAGGATGGCGCGGGCGTGGAGATCGAACTCGGTCAAGTTCTGGCTGACCAGCGTGACCATGCCGGTATCGTGCGGGCGCGGGCTGAGTTCGGAGAAGATCACCTCGTCGCCCTTCACGAAGAATTCGACGCCGAACAGGCCGTATCCGCCGAGATTGTCGACCACCTTGCGCGCCATGTCCTGCGCCTTGGCGATGGCATCGTCCGACATCGGTGTGGGCTGCCAGCTCTCCTGATAGTCGCCGCGTTCCTGCCGGTGGCCGATCGGCGGGCAGAAGGTGACGCCGCTTTTGTGGCGCACGGTCAGCAGGGTGATCTCGTAATCGAAATCGACGAACTGCTCGACGATCACGCGCTGCCGGTCGCCGCGCATATTGGCGACGGCATAGTCCCACGCAGCCTCGAGCCCGCCTTCATCCCGAACCGTCGTCTGGCCCTTGCCGCTCGACGACATGACCGGCTTGATCACGCACGGGAAACCGGTGTGCTGGGCGGCGGCGCGCACTTCCTCGAAATTCTTGGCGTAGCGATAGCGTGACGTCACGAGGCCAAGCTCGTTCGCGGCAAGATCGCGGATACCGTCGCGGTTCATCGTAAGCTGTGCCGCCCGCGCCGAGGGCACGACCGTGAAACCTTCGCTTTCGAGTTCGGCAAGCACCTCGGTCCGGATCGCCTCGATCTCGGGCACGATATAGTCGGGCCGGTGCTGCACGACGACAGCGCGCAGCCGCTCGGCATCGAGCATGGAGAACACCTCGCGCGCGTCCGAAAGCTGCATAGCAGGCGCATGGTCGTATGAATCGCAGGCGATGACGTAGGCGCCCAATCGCTTGGCCGAAATTACGAACTCGCGGCCAAGCTCACCGGAGCCGAGGAGAAGGATTTTCGCAGTGTTGCTCACGTATTCCTCTTTCGCTTTCGGTTGCCCCATCTGCTCCGCTGGCGCTTTTTCGCCGGGGCATTCCTGCCGCCGCTGAGTTGTGGTCCGCGATGCTTTTTCTCCTTCGAGAAGGCGCGCTCAAGGCGATACAGGATGGCCAAAAGTACGCCGCCAGCAAAGATAAAACCTATGATCCCGAGCCAGTTGGCAGAGAGGCGGTCGAAGACTGCTTCATTCCAACGTCCAGCTAATCCCCACGCGTAAAAGACGCCAAGCCCAGCAAGGGCCAACCGGAGCGTGAAAGCCCAGCACTCGATTGCAAAGTCGCTCCAGGTATCGAGGGCACGGTCGAGCGAGAAGTTACGCAGCCTCATCCGCGGCATCCAGCCCGTAGGCCGTGTGCAGAACGCGCACCGCCAACTCGGTCTCGTCCTCGTCGATCATCACGCTGACCTTGATCTCGCTGGTGGTGATCGCCTGAATGTTGATCCCGCGATCGGCGAGCGATTTGAACATGGTTGCGGCGACGCCCGCGTGGCTTTTCATGCCGACGCCGACGACGCTGATCTTGGCGATCTTGCTGTCGGTGATCAGGCGGTTGAAGCCGATGTCGTCGCGCTTGTCCTCCAGCAGGGCCTGCGCACGGGCGAGGTCGGCCTGGGGCACGGTGAAGGTCACGTCGGTCTCTCCCTTGTCGCGCCCGACGTTCTGGATGATCATGTCGACATTGATGCTGGCCTGCGCGAGCGGTTCGAAGATGTGGGCCACCGCGCCGGGCTTGTCGGGCACACGGGTGAGGATCACCTTGGCCTCGTTCTTGTCATGCGCGATGCCGGTCACGTGCTGGCGTTCCATATCGCCCTTCTCCACCAGTTCGTTCATTTCTTCCTCCGACACGATCATCGTGCCGGGGTGTTCGTCGGCCGGGATGGCATCCTCTCCGACGAAGCTGGAGAGGACCTGCACACGCACGCCCTCCTTCATGGCGAGACCCACCGAGCGCGTCTGGAGCACTTTGGCCCCGACGCTCGCGAGCTCGAGCATTTCCTCGTAGGTCACCGCCTTCTGCTTCCTCGCCTTGGCGACGATGCGCGGGTCGGTGGTGTAGACGCCATCGACATCGGTGTAGATGTCGCAGCGGTCGGCATCGATCGCCGCCGCCACGGCGACAGCCGAGGTGTCGGAGCCGCCGCGGCCGAGCGTGGTGATACGGCCGTCGTCCGACAGGCCCTGGAAGCCCGGGATGACGGCGATCTCGCCCGCCTGCATGCTGGCGATGAGCGCTGCGGCGTCGATGTCGTCGATGCGCGCCTTCGCATGCGCCTCGATCGTATGGACCGGCAATTGCCAGCCTAGCCAGCTGCGCGCCTTGCAGCCGAGCGATTGCAGCGTCAGCGCGAGCAGCCCGCTGGTCACCTGCTCCCCGCTGGCCACAACGACATCGTATTCGGCCGGATCGTAAAGCGCATTGGCTTCGCGGCAGAAGTTCACCAGCCGGTCGGTCTCCCCCGCCATCGCGCTGACGACCACGGCGACCTCGTGCCCGCGCGCCTGCTGCTTGCGCACGATATTGGCGACGCGCCGAATGCGCTCGGTCCCCGCCATGGAGGTGCCGCCGAATTTCATCACGATACGGGCCAAGCGCGTGCGTCTCCGTGCTGGAATGCGTGGGCTAAGGCTGCTAGCCAGAGCGCATGAGCGATGCAACCACGCAAGCGCGTAGCAATACTTCGGCAGGCACAATGTCGGGCAAGACGATCCGCCCCGACGAAGCGGCGCACTTCGGCAGGCTGGCGAAGGACTGGTGGGATCCGAAAGGCTCCTCGGCCATGCTGCATCGGCTCAATCCGGTCCGGCTTAAATTCCTGCGCGAGGCGATAGACCTCCATTGGGCGAACGACATCGAGGCACGCAAGCCGCTGGCGGGCAAGAGCGCGCTCGATGTCGGTTGCGGTGCCGGGCTGCTATGCGAACCGCTCGCGCGGCTCGGAGCAGATGTCACGGGGGTGGACGCCGCGCCCGAGAACGTCGCGGCGGCAGCGATCCATGCCGAGGGTGCCGGGCTAGCTATTCGCTATATGGCGGGGGAGATCGGTGCGCTCGATATCGGCACATTCGACCTGGTCACCGCGATGGAGGTGATCGAGCATGTCTCAGACAAGCGCGCCTTTATCGCCGCCCTCGCCGCGCGCCTCGCAGCCGGAGGCTTGCTGGTGCTATCCACTCCCAACCGGACGCCGCAATCGCGGCTTCTGATGGTCGGCGCGGCCGAAACCTTCGGCCTGATCCCGCGTGGCACGCACGATTGGGACGATTTCGTTTCTCCCGAAGAACTTGGCGAGCTGCTGGACGAAGCCGGTCTCGACATGGGCGAGCCGACGGGAATCGCCTTCTCGCCCACCAAGGGCCTGCATCTGTCGGACGATCTCTCGCTCAATTACCTCGTAACTGCGCGAGCGCGCTGATGACCAGTCCGGGATCGTCGGTGAACACGCCGTCGACGCCCTGCACCTCGAGCAGGTTGACCATGCCGGGGACATCGCCTGTCGCACCCGGGGCGTCGCCGCGCTGCAGGAAGGGCGGCAGGTAGGCATTCTCTTTGCGCAGCGTCCAGACGTGAACCTGCAGCCCGGCCTGCTGGGCCTCGTCAACAAAGCCCGACGGAATACCCTCCGGTCCGAAGAGTAGCTGCAGATCCGCTCCGATCGCGTCGGCATAGCTGGCGATGTCGACCAGACCGGTAGCGCTCAGCATCTCGTCGTAGCTCGTCGCCGGAATGTCGGCCGGCCCGCCCTCGGCTTTAACCAGCTGGACGAGCGGCACCTCGATCATGCTGTCGAGCCGCCGCAACGGCCCGACTTCGAAACTCTGCACGAAGACGGGGTCGTCCGCATCGTCGAGATCGAGTGCGCGCAGCTGCGTCACCAGCAAGTCGACCATGTCGATGCCGGCCTCCTGCAACAGGAAAGTCGGGTGCTTGAGTTCGGGATACAGCCCGATGCGCCGCCCGGTCTCCGCTTCCTTGGCGCGGACCAGCTGCACGATCTCGGCAAGGGTCGGGATCGCGTAGAGGCCATTGTAGCGAGCGTTGGCCGGCCGAAGCGCCGGGATTCGCTCCTTCGCGCGCAGGGTGCGCAATTCGGCGAGTGTGAAATCTTCCGCGAACCATCCGGTGACTAGCCGCCCGTCGATGGTCTTGGACCGCTGGCGATCCTCGAACTCCTCGCGCATGTCCACATCGGTCGTTTCCGACAGTTCGTTTTCATGCCGAGCGACCAGCACCAGATCCTTCGTCGCCACGAGGTCCGGCTCGATATAATCCGCGCCCTGGTCGATCGCACGTTCATAGGCCGCCAGCGTGTGCTCGGGCCGCTCCCCGCTCGCGCCGCGATGGGCGATCACCAGCATGTCCCCGTTCTGCGCCCAGCTTATGGTTGCCGCGCCGGCAAGGATGAGCGTTAAAAGGGACTTAACGAACGCCCCTGCAATTTTCAGCGCCATGATCAAGAAACTCCTCCTAGCGACGATGGTCGTCCTTGGCCTGGTGTACGGATCGGGCGAAGACCTGTCTTCGGTGAAACGCATGGTGACCAGCGCCTCGAACGAGAATGCGCGCGGGGTCACAGGCAATTCTCACGACGGCTGGGGCACCGGCAGCGGTTACTGAAGCGCCGCTGCCCACTCGCTTTCCGAAAAACCGACCAGAAGGCCACCGGGGTGTTCGACCACCGGCCGCTTGATCATGCTCGGGTTCGCTTGCAGCAATGCGACTGCCTTGGCCGCGTCCAGATCGGCCTTTTGCGCATCGGACAGCTTGCGCCAGGTCGTACCGCGCCGGTTCAGCACCGTATCGACGCCCTCCGCGTCGATCCACGCGGCCAGCTTTTCGGGATCGGCGCCTTCCTTCTTGTAGTCGTGAAAGGTGTACTCGAGCCCCTGCGCATCGAGCCACTTGCGCGCCTTCTTGACCGTATCGCAATTCGGAATGCCATAGACGTGGATCATAATGTCGCGAACTCCATTAGAAACGTTGAACGAGGTGCGCGTCGGCTATCGCCACGGCCAGAGCATCGGCTGCGTCGGCGCCCGCGATCTGCGCGCCCGGCAACAGGACCTTCAACATCGCCTGGACCTGTGTCTTGTCGGCCCCGCCCGTGCCGACCACCGCCTTCTTAACCAGCCGCGCCGCGTGTTCGTTCACGGTCAGCCCGGCCGCGCCACACGCCGCCAGCACCGCGCCGCGCGCCTGCGCCAGCTTGAGCGTCGATTGCGGGTTCTTGTTGACGAAGATCTCCTCCGCCGCCGCCCGGTCGGGTCGGTGCGCTGCGATGACCTCGGCCAGCGCCGACTGCAATGTGGCCAGCCGCTGGGTTATCGTAGCCTTGGCGTCGGTCGGCACCTGACCGTTCGCCACATGGGCGATGCGCGAGCCTTCCGCGCGGATCACGCCCCAGCCGGTGCAACTGAGCGAAGGGTCGAGGCCCAGAATGATCATACGCGGCGCTCGCTCACGACAAGCCGATCAGCCAGCCGAGCCGCCACGCGATCGCCAGCAGGAAGCAGGCTCCCAAGACTCCGGCGATGGCCCAGTCGCGCATAGTTGTCTCCCGATTGTCGGGGGTGCCTTCGACATCCGTCGAAGGCTTGCGGCTGTGCCATCCCGCTCCCCCACCCGGGCACCCAAACAGTATAGTGCCGTGGGTGGCCGGGTGGGGGAGCGGGATGGAACAGCAAGGTCGGGACGGATGTCCCGACCGCACCCAACGAGAACCTTCTTACCCCTCCAGCTTGTCCATCACCTCGTCGGAGATGTCGTAATTGCCCCAGACGGTCTGCACGTCGTCGTCGTCGTCGAGCGTGTCGATCAGCTTGAGCAGGGTCGCGGCGTTCTTCTCGTCCATGTCGACGGTGAGGTTGGGCTTCCACGCCAGCTTGACGGTCTCCGCCTCGCCCAGCGCCTTTTCGAGGTCGCTGGACACCTGGTGCAAATCTTCCGCAGCGGTCCAGATCTCATGGCCGTCGTCGGTCGAGGCGATGTCCTCGGCGCCGGCTTCCATCGCTGCTTCGAGCACCGCATCCTCGCTGCCTGCGTCCGCCGGATAGATGATCAGGCCGAGCCGCTCGAACCCGTGCGCCACGCTGCCTTCCGTGCCGAGATTGCCGCCGTTCTTGCTGAAGGCGGTGCGGATGCTGGTGGCCGTGCGGTTGCGGTTGTCGGTCAGCGCCTCGACGATGATCGCGCTGCCGCCCGGGCCGTAGCCTTCGTAGCGTACTTCCTCGTAATTCTCGCCGTCCTGCGCGCTCGCCTTGTCGATCGCGCGCTGGATGTTGTCCTTGGGCATGGATTGCGATTTCGCCGCATTGACTGCCAGCCGCAGGCGCGGGTTCATGTCCGGATCGGGCATGCCCATCTTGGCCGCCACGGTGATTTCGCGGGACAGTTTGGAGAACATCGCACTGCGCTTCTTGTCCTGCGCGCCCTTGCGATGCATGATGTTCTTGAATTTGGAATGGCCTGCCATGGTGTCGCTTTTTGCAATGCTGTGGTGGGAACCACCTCGGTGGAATCAGGGGGCAGCCTTAGCCGCATGGACGCAGTGACCACAAGTGCAAGCGGCGCGATCGCGCCCGCCGGTTCGATCATGGGCGAATGGCGCCAGTTCGGTCGCTTTCTCAAGCGCCCGACCCTACCCCCGCGCGCGCCGATGCCGCGGATGGCCAGCCTCTTGGCGACACTAAGACTGCTGCTGCTCGACTTCGCGATCATGCTCGCGTTGCTGGCGATCGCGGGTATCGTGATGGCTGCGGGGACGGAGCTGCCGGAGACGGCCATTGCCGGGATGGAAATGACGGTGGGACTTGTCTTCGCCGCAGTCGTGGTCGCGCCGTTGTCCGAGGAGATCGCATTCCGCGGCTGGCTATCCGGGCGGCCGGGACATGTTCTCGCGATCATTCTTGCAATCCCGGCCGCCCTTGTCGCGGTGGCAGTCACGTCGGCATTTGCGGGAGAAGGTTTGGGAGAAATCTGGCTCGGCGCCTTGATCGGAGTACTGGTCGCAGCCGTCGTCGCGCTGGCAACGATCTATGCCTTGCGCAAGCGCGACGCGATGGGCTGGTTCCAACGGCTCTTCCCGCTGTTCTTCTGGCTCAGCACGCTCGCCTTTTCGCTGATCCACATCTTCAACTTTCCGGCGGACCAGATGATCATGGCGCTGCCCCTCGTCCTGCCGCAATTCGCGACCGGCGCAATTTTGGGCTACATCCGCGTGAATTACGGGCTGTGGGCGAGCATCCTGCTGCACACGCTCCACAACGGCACCTTCGTCGGCCTCGTCCTGCTTGCAGGACAGGCGGCCGCCTAGCTCAGACCTTCACTGCCGTGCCGCTGGCGCTGACCATCAGCATCGAGCCTGTGTCCCCGATCACCTCGTAATCGAGGTCGATCCCGACCACCGCATTGCCGCCGCGGCTGGCCGCTTCCGCCTGCAGTTCCTGGATCGCCTGCTCGCGCGCGTCGGCGAGGATGCGTTCGTAGCTCCCGGACCGCCCCCCGACGATATCACGGATATTGGCGAACAGGTCGCGAAAGAGGTTGGCCCCGACGATCACCTCGCCGGTGACAATGCCGAGATATTCCCGGATCGGCTGGCCTTCGATGGTCGGCGTGGTCGTCACGGTTACTCCGCGCGCGTCTTTCCAGTGTGGGGGCATATCTTTCTCCTTGCGTGTGTTATTTATATAACTCACCAATTACCGGTTTCAAGGCGGTGCCGACGCGCAAGCTGATTCGACTGAACGGCCATGTCGCTAATCGTATCAAAGGAAAATGGTGAACGGACTGTCGGAGAAACTGCCTTGCCGATCCCGAAACCTCATGACGACAAGGGCTGGTAACCTAAATATAAACGTTGCGTTTACCGTAGTCAGACTTCAATTCTCAACTATGTCTAGCACGCAAATCCTATGGAAAATACTTTATTCCCCTAAGTAATCACCAGGGGAAATTTTATGCGTCGTCCATTCATGAAAAGGCTCGCCAGAGATGAAGGGGGCAATGTTCTCCCGCTCTTCGCGGCAGGCATCTTTCCGCTGATCGCGCTCGTCGGCGGGGCGATGGACATCAGCATAGCCTATATGGCGCGGTCCAAGCTCCAGAAGGCGTGCGACGCGGGCGTTCTGGCCGGCCGCCAATCGATGACCGGAACCCAGTTCGGCGACTCCGAAAAGGACCAGGCGAAGAAGTTCTTCGATTTCAACTTCCCCAATGGTCTCTACAACACGAAGAATCTGAAATTCAACGTCGCGCAGAACAGCTCCGCGGCATCAGAGCTGAAAGGGACCGCATCGGCCGACGTTCCGACCTCTTTGATGCGGGTCTTCGATTACACCGAGATTTCGATTTCGGTGAGCTGCAATGCCAAGAAGGACCTCGGCCACAACGACATCGTCATGGTGCTCGACGTGACGGGATCGATGAACGATAATCCCTCGACCGGTGGCGGCTCGAAGATTTCCAAGCTTAGGACGGGCGCGTCAGGCCTTTACCGCGCACTCGAAGCGAACGACGGTTCGACCACGCGCTACGGCATCGTGCCCTATTCGCACACGGTGAACGTTGGCCGTTCACTCCGCAACAGGGACATCGTGGTCGAGCAGCAGTATGTCGACGGATACTTTTACCAGAATCGCGGACGCACCTATTTCGCCAATAACGGGCTGAAAACCGTGCACATAAACCAGTCTAGCTGGAACATTGGCAACGGTGGCGGCAATTCGGGTGGCAACCGCCAAGGGTTCCGTACCAGCGGTGATGCCTGCATCGAAGAACGGGCGTCGAACGGGTACAGCAGCAATCCCATCGAATATGCAGACACGGTCTCGCTGGAGGATGTCGACGGCGTTCCCGCAAACGGCAATGATTCCGCAATGCAGTTCGGCCGCTACGATCCCGGGGTCCAGAATGGCCACACGCAGGATGGTTGTCCTTCTGAGGCGACCACCTTGCGCGAATACGCCAACGAAACGGCTTTCAATAACGCCATCAGCAACGCCACGGCGCGCGTGACCGGCGGTACTTATCACGACATCGGCATGCTGTGGGGCCTGCGTTTCATATCGCGGAACGGGTTCTTCGCATCCGACAATCCCGAAACGCGCGGGCAGTATCCGGTCAATCAGCACATCGTGTTCATGACCGATGGCAAGCTCGACACCGGCCCTTCTCTTTATTCCGCATATGGCGTCGATTGGTTGACTGACCGCATGCAGGGCAGTGGCACTCAGACACAAAAGCACGTCAATCGCTTCGAGTCGATCTGCACCCTGGCAAAATCGATGAAGGTCACCGTCTGGGTGATCGCGCTTGATGTCACCAATGTCGACGATATCAAAAAATGCGCGACCAGCGATTCCCACTTCCACACCAGCGATGGCAGCGACCTCGAAGAAATCTTCGAAACGATCGGTCGCGGCATCGGCAATCTCAGGCTGACCGAATAATGCGTGTATTTAGCCAAAGGCAGGCCGCTCGACTGAGCCGAGACGAAACCGGGGCGGCCGCGGTCGAGTTCGCCCTGCTGCTGACGCCGTTCCTCGTCATGCTTATCGGAGCGATGGACCTGGGCCATCAGTTCTACATGCGCGGCGTGGCGCAAGGGGCGCTCGACGATGTGAGCCGTCGCGCTTCGGTGGAGGAACCCAATTTCATCGCATCCGGCTCGACCCTGGAAGAACGCGTCGAGAATACGTTGAAGCAGCAGATCGACAATGTCGCTCCGAAAGCGACATATACGATCACGCAAAAGAACTTCTTCGATTTCAACGGGATCGGCAATCCGGAACGGCTGGTGACGGACGTCAATGGGAATGGCCAGTTCGACAATGCCGATGCCGATTGCTGGGAAGACCTGAACGAGAACGGGACCTACGATCTTGATTCCGGACGCGTCGGGGTGGGCGGTGCCAACGACGTGACCTTCTACTCCGTGCGCGTGCAGCATCCGCGACTGTTCCCGACGCCGGAGCTGATCGGCTTTTCGGACACGATCGATTTCACGGTCGAGACCGCGGTCCGCAACCAGCCGTACGCCAACCAATCGACCCCGCCGGTCCTGTGCGGAGATGGAACATGAAGCTGAAGCCCACTGCGTTCACGCGCCGCCTCGCCCGGTCGGAAGATGGCATCGCCATGCTGGAATTCGCCCTGATCGCCCCGTTGATGGCGGCGCTGACCATCGGCGGCCTGGAACTCGCCAATCTGGCCATCACTCACATGCGCGTCAGCGAGATCGCCAATACAGTGTCCGACAATGCAGGACGCGTGACCAACGGCATGGACGAGGCGAATGTCTACGAGATTTTCGCAGGGGCAGGCGTGCTCGGCAAATCCATCGACTTCGAGCCGGAGGGACGAGTGGTGATTTCCTCGCTCCAGGACAATGGCGGCAAGGGTGGGGCCAAGGGCCAGAAGATCGAATGGCAGCGCTGCTGGGGCGATCTCGCCGTCGCACCGAAATACGGCAAGCAGGGCAAGGGCAAGAACGATGCGACGCTGAAGGACGGCCTCGGCCCGCCGGGCAAGCGCATCAAGTCCGAAAACGGCAATGCGGTGATGTTCGCCGAGGTGTCCTATAAATACAAACCGCTGTTCCTGAACGGTTTCGTCAAAGAGCGGACGATCCGCTACGAAACCGCGTTCAACGTTCGCGATTCCAGCAACCGCACGATCTCGAACACGCAGAACCTGGCGGTCATGTCCTGCTGATCGATGCGCGGCGCGCTCAGCCCATGCCGAGCGCGGCCTTGTAAGTATCGAGGATGGTTTCCTGCTCGCTGCGCTCGTCGGGCTTCATCTTCCTGAGGCGGATGACCTGGCGCATGATCTTGGTGTCGTAGCCCACGGCCTTGGCTTCCGCATAGACGTCGCGAATGTCGTCGGCGATGCCCTTCTTCTCTTCCTCGAGTCGTTCGATGCGCTCGATCAGAAGGCGCAGGCGGTCGTCGGTGGCTTCGGCCATGGTCAGTCAGCTCCAGTGAAATGAGAATCGCCCCAGGGGCGCGTGGCGGGTGCGATAGCCAGCCATGCCCTGCGGGTGAAGGGTGCGAATCCCTATTCCTGTGCGTGACCCTGTGCATTCTTCGCGACGCTGGCCTGCATCCGTGCGAGCTGCTCTTCGGTCGCGGGCGTCTGGCGGGTGGCCTTCCATTCTTCCTGCGGCATGCCGTGGATCAGCTCGCGCGCAGCCCCCTTGTCGCCCTCGTATCCGGCGTCGCGGATCCAGTCGGCCAGGCAATTGCGGCAAAAGCCCGAGAGGCCCATGAGGTCGATGTTCTGCGCATCGTGGCGATGGCGCAGATGGCGCACCAGACGGCGGAAAGCCGCCGCCGCGACGGCATCGTCGAGCGTGTCGAGCGGGTCTGTATTCGTATCCATGAAGCACTTGTCCTTGAGTTGCAGCCTGCCTGTGCCATAGCCATCGGCCATGGCAAAGACCCCGTCCTCGCGCTCCGGCGCTCCCAAGCTCGATCCGCGCGGCCGCAAGGTCAAGATCCTCGCCACCGTCGGTCCGGCAAGCCGCTCTCCCGAAATGCTCGCGCGCCTGTTCAAGGCCGGCGTGGATGCCTTCCGGGTCAATATGAGCCACGGCGAGCATGCGGATCACGCCGATACGATCAAGGCGATCCGCGACCTCGAGAAACGATTCATGCGGCCGATCGCGATCCTTGCCGATCTGCAGGGCCCGAAGCTGCGCGTCGGCAAGTTCAAGGACGGCGAGGCGGTTATCCGCCACTCCGGCCACTTCACGCTCGATCGCGATCCCACCCCGGGCGACGAAACCCGGGTCCAGCTGCCCCATCCCGAATTGTTCGGCCTGCTCGAAAAGGGCCAGCGCCTGCTGATCAACGACGGCAAGATCCGCCTCAAGGTCATCAGTGCAGACGAAAACGCGATCAAGTGCTCGGCCGAAGTCGGCGGGGTCATCTCCGACCGCAAGGGCGTAAATGTGCCGGACGCCGAGATCCCCATCCCCGCGCTGACCGAGAAGGATCGCAAGGACCTCGCCTTCGCCATCCAGCAGGGCGTCGACTGGATCGGCCTGTCTTTCGTCCAGCGGCCGGAGGATCTTGCCGAAGCGCGCAAGCTGATGGGTGGCCGCGGATCGCTGTGCGCCAAGATCGAAAAACCGATGGCGGTTCGCCGGCTCGACGAGATCATCGAGATGAGCGACGGCATCATGGTCGCGCGCGGCGACCTCGGTGTGGAGCTGGAGCCGCAGGAAGTCCCGCCGCTGCAGAAGCGGATCGTCAATGCGACGCGCCTCAAGGGCAAGCCGGTGATCGTGGCGACGCAGATGCTGGAAAGCATGATCGAAAGCCCCGCCCCGACCCGCGCCGAAGTTTCGGACGTGGCCAATGCGGTGTACGACGGAGCCGATTGCGTGATGCTGTCCGCCGAAACCGCGGCGGGCGACTGGCCGGAAGAAGCCGTCACCATCATGCACCGAATCGCGCGCCAGGTCGAAGGCGACGAAAGCTATCTCGACCGTGTGCGCTTCCTCGACACGCCGCCCGATGCGACCACCGCCGATGCGCTGGCCCATGCCTGCATGACGGTGGCGGACACGGTTTCGATCAGCGCTATCACGGTGTTCACGGGCTCCGGCTCGACGGCACGCCGCGTGGCGCGCGAGCGACCGAGCGTACCGATGCTGGTCCTGACGCCAAGCATGAAGACCGCGCGCCGGCTCGGCCTGCTATGGGGCGCCCATGCGGTCGCCACCAAGGACATCGGCAGCTTCGAGGAGATGATCGCCAAGGGCAAGCGCATGGCCTTGCGCCACGGCTTCGGCCAAGCGGGCAGCAAACTTATTGCCCTCGCAGGCGTCCCGTTCGGCACGCCGGGCTCGACTAATCTCATGCATGTCGTGAATGTCAGCGGCGACGAGCTGGAGAAGCACGGCGGCTAACTCGCGCGCCGCGCTTTCATGATCAGCCTGTTGCGGGCGTCGACGGTGCGAAATGCTTTCATCACCGAGAGAGCGCGATCGACGCGCCCATGGTGGCCGAGCAGCCAGAGTTGCTCGTAGAACCAGTAAATCCCCGCGAACCCGTTGATCGCCTTCATCGTCTGGAAGCGTTTGAGAAAGCCGAGCCAGTCCGGCAGCAGGTCGAGATCGTCCTCGTAACGGGCAAGCTGGCCAGCCCCCGCCAAAAGCTGCGCCGGGGCCTGGGTGTCGAGGCACATGGGTCGCCCGAGGCCGATGACATCCGCGGCACCGTTCTCCAGCGCCTGCACCATCGCTGGGCGGGTGCGGAAGCCGCCGGTGACCATGAGCGGGACCGAGACCTCGGCCTGCATCGCCTTGGCGAAATCGACGAAATAGGCCTCGCGCGCCGCAGTTGATGGCGCGATGTCCTGCGTCTCTTCGGCTTCCTGGCCCGCAACCCCGAGCAATTTGGGCTGTTCGTAGGTCCCGCCGGAAATCTCGATCAGATCGACCGAAGCCGCTTCGAGCCATTTTACGACCTGCAAGCTGTCGCCGAAATCGAAGCCACCCTTCTGGAAGTCGGCACTGTTGAGCTTGACCGAAATCGGGAAGCTTGGGCCGACCGCAGCGCGAACCTTCGCGACGACCTCGAGCAGGAAGCGCGCGCGGTTTTCAAGGGTCCCGCCATATTCGTCGGTCCGCAAGTTCACGCGCGGGGAGAGAAATTGCGAGATCAGATAGCCATGCGCGCCATGTATCTGCACGCCGGTGAAGCCCGCTTCCTGGCAAGCGCGCGCGACGATGGCCCAGCGGTTCACGAGGTCGGCGATTTCGTCTTTCGTCAGCGGCTCAGGCTTGCCGAACTGACCGCCGGGCAGCGCGAGTTGCACGTCGGACGACGACTTGGGATGCGGGTTCACCAGCTTTTGGGTCTGCCGCCCGCCATGGCTGATCTGCGCCCAGAAATGGTTGCCGCCTCGCGTCGCGGTCTTGGCCCAACTGGCGAGCCGGGCCTTCATGTCCGCGTCGGGCTCGTGCTCGATCACGACATTGCCCGGGCGTTCGAGATGGTCCCGATCGACGATGATGTTGCCGGAAAGAAGCATGCCCGCACCGCCGTCGGACCAGATGCCATAGAGGCGCTCCAGCTCCGGCGTCGGGCGGCCATCGGGCGTCGCCATGCCTTCGGTCATCGCCGCCTTGGCGATGCGGTTGGGCAGCACCGCCCCGCAAGGCAGTTCGAGCTGCGAAGCCAGTGTCGGTGCCATGCCGGTCTCCCCTGTTACTGCGCGGCGGCCGCCTCCAGCCGCTTGCGCGCGCGTTCTTCGCCGATCAGCGGCAGAAGCTCGCCCATATCGGGGCCGTGATCCATCCCCGTCAATGCCTGGCGCAACGGGAGGAATAGCTGCTTGCCCTTGCGCCCGGTCCGCTCCTTAAGCGCTGCAGTCAAATCCCGCCAAGGATCCTCGCTCCAGCTAAGCGCGTTTGTCGCTTCCTCGAGGTAGGCGCGATCCTCGTCCGAGAACGCCGGTTGTTCGATCGGGCCGGTCACGAGGCGCCACCATTCCGCCGCTTCGCCGACATGCGAGAGGTTCGGACGAATGGCATGCCAGCCCGCCTCGTCCATGCCCTCGGGCAGGCGATGCGCGACTTCGGCAAAGTCCAGCTGGTGGACCAGGGCCGCATTGATCCGCTCCAGTTCTGCATCGTCGAAACGCGCCGGGGCTCGCCCGAAGGTGGAAAGGTCGAATGTCTCCAGAAGAACCTGCCGGTCCGCAATCGGTTCGACCGGAAGCGATGTGCCAAGCCGGGCCAGCAGCGCGATCACCGCCTGCGGCTCGATCCCCTGCTCGCGAAAGGCATCGCAGCCGAGCGAGCCGAGCCGTTTGGACAGCTTGCCCTCGCGTCCGATCAGCAGCGCCTCATGCGCAAACCGCGGCATTTGCTGCGCCGGATATAGTGCAGCAATGAGTGCGGTAAACATCTGTATTTGCACGGCAGTATTGCTGACGTGATCCTCGCCGCGGAGCACATCCGTGACTCCCATGTCGAGATCGTCGACCGCACTCGGCAGCATGTAGAGCCAGCTACGGTCGGCGCGTCTGATTACCGGATCGGACAGCTGCGCGGGATCGAATTTCTGGGCGCCGCGGACGCCATCGTCCCACGCGATGGGCTCGTCGTGATCAAGCTTGAAGCGCCAATGCGGCACCGCGCCCTCCGCCTCCTTCGCGGCGCGCTCCGTATCGCTCATCGCCAGCGCGGCGCGATCGTAGATCGGCGGCAGTCCACGGCCGAGCTGAATCTTGCGCTTCAATTCCAGCTCCTGCGAGGTCTCGTAAGCCGGATAGACCCGCCCCGCACCTTTCAGCGCCTCGAAAGCCGCTTCGTATATCGCGAGCCGCTGCGACTGCCGCTCTTCGCCGTCCGGTTCAAGGCCCAGCCACGCCAGGTCGGTGCGGATGGCATCGACATATTCCTCACGGCTGCGCTCCGCATCGGTGTCGTCGATCCGCAGCAGGAATTTGCCACCCGCCTTCTTCGCCAGCATCCGGTTGTGCATCGCGGTGCGGATATTGCCGACATGCAGGCGGCCGGTCGGCGACGGCGCGAAACGGGTTGTAATGGTCATGACCGAGCCGATAGCCGAGCCCGCCTGCCATTGCGAGAGGTCAGGCGACGCGGCCTTCGCGCTTGCGCAGCACGGCTTCGCGCGCCTTGCGATAATCGACCACGTCGGGGCCGTGATCGGTCAGCGCCGCTTCCACCGCTTCGGGCGTGGCGAAGGTTTCCGCCGGAGCCGGCTTGCAGATCAGGAAGCCTTGCGCTTCCTGGCAGCCCAGCTTGCGCAGCAGGTCGAGCTGCTCTCGCGTTTCGATGCCTTCCGCCGTGCTCCCCATACCAAGCGCATCGGCAAGGCGGGTGATGCTGGAAACGATGGCCTGGCTATCGTTGTCTTCGACGACGTCTTCGACGAATTTCCGATCGATCTTGATGCGATCGAAGGGGAACCGGCGCAGGTAGCTGAGCGAGCTGTAGCCGGTACCGAAATCGTCCAGGGCGATCCGTGTGCCGAGCTCGCGCAGGCGCGCGAGCGCTTCGGGAATCCGCTTGCCCTCCTGCATCAGCACATGTTCGGTGATCTCGAACTCGATGCGCCCGGGATCGATGCCGCTGGCGTAAATCGCCTGGGCGACTTGCGACACCAGCTGTGGGCTCCGCACCTGTGTCGGCGACAGATTGATCGCGATGCGGAAAGTGCCCGCCCAAGGCGCGGTTTCGGCCAGGGCCTGCCGGATCACCCATTCGCCGATCGGGATTATCAGCCCGGTCGTTTCTGCGAGCTCGAGAAATTCGTTCGGCCCGATCAGGCCGCGCTGGGGATGGTTCCAGCGAAGCAGCGCCTCGTATCCTGTGGTCTCTGCGGTATCGAGATCGATCACCGGTTGGTAATGGACGCGCAGCTCGCCGCGCGAGAGCGCCTCGCGCAAGTCGCTTTCCAGATCGCGCCGCTCTCTCGCCTCGCGATCCATGGCGGGCTCGTACAGGGCCAGCGTGTCGCGTCCCTTGCGCTTGGCTGCAAACAGCGCGAGGTCCGCGCGCCGCATGAGTTCCTGCGCGTCGCATTCGCCCTCGCTGCATCGCGCGACGCCGATGCTGGTCGACAGCCGATAGAGGTGGCCATCGACCTCCAGCGGCTCCCGAACGGCGGAGAGGAAACGGTGGGCACGTTCGATGAGCATGCCCACGCCCGCCCGGCTTTCGAGCAGGATTGCGAACTCGTCCCCGCCCAGCCGCGCCACGATGTCCGATGGACGCACCTCTTCGCCGAGGCGTGCGGCAACCTCCCTTAGAACCTTGTCGCCCGTGAGGTGTCCGCGCGTGTCGTTGATCGACTTGAAATCGTCCAGATCGAGGTAAAACAGCGCCAGATTGCGGCTGCGGGAGGGCTTGGCCTTCAGGGCGTTGCGCAACCGCTCGTCGAACTGGTGGCGATTGGCGAGGCCGGTCAGGCTGTCGAAATGCGCCATATAGGCGATCTGCTCTTCCGCTCGCCGGCTGTCGGTTACGTCGCGTGCTACCCCGCTCATCCGGCCATCCTGACGCGGGTGGGCGGAGAGCCGCCAGAAGCGCCTCACACCCTCGACCCTGATCTGGACGAGCAGGTCGCGAAACGGTTCGCCCGCGGCCAGAAGATCGATCAGTCGTTGGCGATTGTCGGTCTCTTCGAAGTACCCTGCCAGAGGCGTGCCTTCGAGCGCGTCGATATTGCTATTGAAGGCCGCGGCAAGACGCGGCCCGACATCGCGCAAATTGCCGTCTGGCCCGACGGTCCACAACCAGTCGCTGGTGTGCTCCTGATAATCGTTAAGGAGCATGCGCACGGTTTCTTCGGCTTCGCACCGATCGATTTCGGAACGCACCGACCGCTTGAAGTTGCGTTCGTACAGCCAGACCGCCGCGAGCAGTACGGCGCCGAACGTGCCGATCAGGAGGAAGGTCGGCCAGCTACGCCATCCGGCGACGAGGAAGGCACACCAGCCGAATACGCCGGACAGAGCCAGAATGTGAAAGGTCGCCGCGCGGGGGCTGCCGCGATGGACGATCAGCGTGGCGCAATAGACGGCCGTCGCGATGATCCCGAGAACCGACATCTCGCGGGGCCCGGCGACCGGTGTGAGGTAGGGAAAGATCGCCATCCAGCCGGCCGTGATCAGGCCCTGCGTGAACTGGATCAGCCTCCACTGACGCCGCAATCGCGCGAGCGACGCTTCCTCGATCTGCATCCGGACGAAGAGCGCTGCGAGCAGCCCGACGAACAGGAACTGGATGCCCGCCCAGGCCACCAGGGATAGCGGCGGGACGTCGTCTGAAAAGATAAAGGCGATGACGAAAACAGCGAAGAATGACGGCACTAGCAGGATGGCAGCGCCGCTGCGCGCATCCGCCAGCCGCCAGCGCAAGCTCAGTGCCTGCGCAAGGGTCTTGCCCGAATATGTCATCGGCCTGTCAAGCGCGCCACTCCTGCCCCCGGACGTCTCGCTTCCCATGTAGTCGACACACTATGCGACAGTTTTCCACCGATTCCAACAGCTTCTCCACACACGCGCGAAAAGGCCGTTTGCGGGAACGAAAAAGCCCCGCGGATCGCTCCGCGGGGCCCTCAAGATTTGGTGGATGACCGGTCGGCTTATTCGCCGTCCTTGGCATCCTCGTTCAGGTATTTGCCCGCATCGGCATCGGTGCCGTGGGTTTCGCCTTCCATGGTCGCCAGCGGATCGTCGCCGATCGCTGCTTCCGGCCCCTGCTCGAGTTCGGCTTCATGCTCTTCCTCGGCAGTGTTGGCGGCGATGATCGCTTCCTGTGCCTTCTTCCACTGGGCACGCAGGGCAGCATCGCGGCTGGAGGCGGTGATGCGCATGCGGTTCATGCCCGCGCCGGTACCGGCGGGGATGAGACGGCCCACGATCACGTTTTCCTTCAGACCGATCAGCGTGTCCTTCTTCCCTTCGACCGCCGCCTGCGTGAGCACGCGGGTGGTTTCCTGGAAGGACGCGGCCGAAATGAACGAGCGCGTCTGGAGCGAAGCCTTGGTGATGCCCAGCAGGATCGGCGTACCGGTTGCCGGCTGCTTGCTCTTGGTGAGCTTGCCATTTTCTTCGGCCAGTTCCTCGGCATCGACCTGTTCGCCCGGCAGCAGCACGGTATCGCCGCCATCGGTGATCTCGACCTTCTGCAGCATCTGGCGAACGATCACCTCGATGTGCTTGTCGTTGATCTTCACGCCCTGGAGTCGGTAGACTTCCTGGATCTCGTTGACGAGATATTCGGCCAGCGCCTCCACGCCCAGCACCTCGAGGATGTCGTGCGGGTTGGGCGAGCCGGAAATCAGGGTATCCCCCTTCTTCACGAAGTCGCCTTCCTGCACGTCGATCACCTTGGTCTTGGGGATCAGATACTCGACTGCATCGCCTTCCTCGGGAACGATCGCGATCTTGCGCTTGGCCTTGTACTCGCGAACGAATTCGATCTTGCCCGAAATCTTGGCGATGATCGAATTGTCCTTCGGCAGGCGGGCTTCGAACAGCTCGGCAACACGCGGCAGACCGCCGGTGATGTCGCGGGTCTTGGCCGCTTCGCGCGAGGCACGGGCGAGAATGTCGCCCGCTTCGACCTGCTGGTTGTCCTCGACCGAAAGCACGGTGCCCGGCGCCAGCATGTAACGCGCATGCTCGCTCTCGTCGCCCGCATCGTTGAACAGGGTCAGACGCGCGCGCAGATCCTCGTTCTTCTTGCGGCCCGAAGTCTTCACTTCGGTGACGACGCGCTGGGCGATGCCGGTGGCATCGTCGACGCGTTCTTCCATGGTCGTACCGTCGATCAGGTCCTGGTATTTCACCACGCCCGAGGTTTCGGTGATGATCGGCAGACTGAACGGATCCCATTCCGCCAGGCGATCGCCTTCCTTAACCTTCGCGCCATCCTTGTGCATCAGCACGGTACCGTACGGCACCTTGTGGATTTCGCGCTCGCGCCCTTCGGCGTCGATTACGGCCAGTTCGCCATTACGGGCGAGCGACAGGATACGGCCCTTCTTGTCGGTGATGGTCGGCATGTCGCGATAGACGACCTTGCCGTCCGACACGGCTTCGAGATGCGAAGTCTCGTTGAGCTGTGCGGCACCGCCGATGTGGAAGGTACGCATGGTCAGCTGCGTGCCGGGCTCACCGATCGACTGCGCGGCGATGACACCGACAGCCTCGCCGATGTTGACCGGCGTACCGCGAGCGAGGTCGCGGCCGTAGCAGGTGGCGCAGACGCCCTGGTTCGCTTCGCAGACCAGTGGCGAGCGGATCTTGGCGACCTGCACTTCGGCAGCCTCGATTTCCTTCACCATCGGCTCGTCGATCAGCGTACCGGCCTTGACGATCACTTCGTCGGTCGCGGCATTGACGATGTCTTCTGCCGTTGTGCGGCCGAGGATACGTTCGCCCAGCGACGCGATCACGCTACCGCCCTGCACGATGGCGCGCATTTCGAGCGCGTTCTCGGTCTTGCAGTTTTCCTCGACGATGACGCAGTCCTGCGACACGTCCACGAGACGGCGGGTCAGGTAACCCGAGTTCGCCGTCTTCAACGCCGTATCCGCGAGGCCCTTACGAGCGCCGTGGGTGGAGTTGAAGTATTCGAGGACGTTGAGGCCTTCCTTGAAGTTCGAGATGATCGGGTTTTCGATGATCTCGCCCGACGGCTTGGCCATCAGGCCGCGCATGCCGGCGAGCTGCTTCATCTGCGCCGGCGAACCGCGCGCACCGGAGTGGCTCATCATGAAGATCGAGTTGATCTCCGCCTGCACACCGTCCTTGCCGATCGGGCGGGCCTTGATCTTCTCCATCATGGCGTCGGCCACCTGGTCGCCGCAACGGCTCCAGGCGTCGATGACCTTGTTGTACTTTTCCTGCTGGGTGATCAGGCCGTCCTGGTACTGCTGCTCGTAGTCGGCAACCAGCGCCTTGGTTTCCTCGACCATGCCTTCCTTCTCTTCGGGGATGATCATGTCATCCTTGCCGAAGGAGATGCCGGCCTTGAACGCGTGGCGGAAGCCGAGCGACATGATGGCGTCGGCGAACAGCACCGTGTCCTTCTGGCCGGTGTGGCGATAGACCTCGTCGATCACGTCGGCGATGTCCTTCTTGGTCAGCAGGCGGTTGACGATGTCGAAGGGGACCTTGTGGTTCTTCGGCAGGCATTCACCGATGAGCATGCGCCCGGCGGTCGTTTCGAACCGCTTCATGGCGATATTGCCGTCCTCGTCGGCCTGCGGGACGCGGGCGAGGATCTTGGTGTGGAGCGAAACCTGCTTCGTTTCCAGCGCCTGGTGCACTTCCGCCATGTCCGAGAACATGGGCAGCTTTTCGACCTTCTCGCCCTTTTCGTTCTCGACGAATTCAGGCGTCTTCTCCTGCCGTTCCATCGACAGGTAATAGAGACCCAGCACCATGTCCTGCGAGGGTACGATGATCGGCTTGCCGTTGGCGGGCGAGAGGATGTTGTTGGTCGACATCATCAGGACGCGCGCTTCCAGCTGTGCCTCGAGGCTCAGCGGGACGTGGACGGCCATCTGGTCGCCGTCGAAGTCGGCGTTGAAGGCGGCGCAGACCAGTGGGTGAAGCTGGATCGCCTTGCCCTCGATCAGCACGGGCTCGAATGCCTGGATGCCGAGGCGGTGGAGCGTCGGCGCGCGGTTGAGAAGCACGGGGTGCTCGCGAATGACTTCGTCGAGAATGTCCCAGACTTCCTTGCGCTCCTTCTCGACCCACTTCTTGGCCTGCTTGAGGGTCATCGACAGACCCTTGGCGTCGAGGCGGGCGTAGATGAACGGCTTGAACAGCTCGAGCGCCATCTTCTTGGGCAGGCCGCACTGGTGCAGCTTGAGTTCCGGACCGGTCACGATGACCGAACGGCCGGAATAGTCGACGCGCTTGCCGAGCAGGTTCTGGCGGAAGCGGCCCTGCTTGCCTTTCAGCATGTCGGACAGCGATTTCAGCGGACGCTTGTTGGCGCCGGTGATCACGCGGCCGCGGCGACCGTTGTCGAACAATGCGTCGACGGCTTCCTGCAGCATGCGCTTCTCGTTCCGGACGATGATGTCCGGCGCGCGCAGCTCCATCAGGCGCTTCAGGCGGTTGTTACGGTTGATCACGCGGCGATAGAGGTCGTTCAGATCCGACGTCGCGAAGCGGCCGCCATCCAGCGGGACCAGCGGGCGCAATTCGGGCGGAATGACCGGGATCACTTCGAGGATCATCCATTCCGGACGGTTGCCCGATTCGATGAAGCTTTCCACGACCTTGAGGCGCTTGATGATCTTGGCGGGCTTGAGCTTCGACTTGGTGGTCGCGAGCTCTTCCAGCAGGTCTTCCTTTTCCTGCTCGAGGTCGAGATCCATCAGCATCATCTTGACCGCTTCGGCGCCGATGCTGGCCGAGAAGGCGTCTTCGCCATATTCGTCCTGCGCTTCGAGCAGCTCGTCCTCGGTGAGCAGCTGGAACTTCTCCAGCGGCGTCAGTCCGGGCTCGGTGACGATGTAGCTTTCGAAATAGAGCACGCGCTCGAGCTGCTTCAGCTGCATGTCGAGCAGCAGGCCGATGCGGCTCGGCAGCGACTTCAGGAACCAGATGTGCGCGACCGGGGCGGCCAGTTCGATGTGGCCCATGCGCTCGCGGCGGACCTTGGTCACGGTGACTTCAACGCCGCACTTCTCGCAGACGACGCCCTTGTACTTCATGCGCTTGTACTTGCCGCACAGGCATTCGTAGTCCTTCACAGGACCGAAGATGCGCGCGCAGAACAACCCGTCACGCTCGGGCTTGAACGTGCGATAGTTGATCGTTTCCGGCTTCTTGATTTCGCCGAAGGACCACGAGCGGATGCGCTCGGGGCTGGCGATGCCGATCTGGATCTCGTCGAAAGTCTCGGGCTTCGCGAGCTGGTTGGTGAATTTGGTCAGTTCGTTCATGACTTTTTCCCTAAACGGGTGAATTCAAATGGGCGGAAGAGCGGTTGGGAGCGCGTGGCTCCCCTATTCCGCCGCGATCGCGAAGGGGTCGTCGTCCTCGTCCTCGTCGCCATGCGACTTGAGTTCGACGTTGAGACCCAGGCTGCGCATTTCCTTCACGAGCACGTTGAAGCTTTCCGGAATGCCGGCCTCGAAGGTGTCGTCGCCCTTGACGATGGCTTCGTAGACCTTGGTGCGCCCGATCACGTCGTCCGACTTCACGGTGAGGATTTCCTGCAGCGTGTAAGCCGCACCGTAGGCCTGGAGCGCCCAGACCTCCATTTCCCCGAAGCGCTGGCCGCCGAACTGCGCCTTACCGCCCAGCGGCTGCTGGGTGACGAGGCTGTAGGGGCCGATCGAACGCGCGTGGATCTTGTCGTCGACGAGGTGGTGCAGCTTGAGCATGTATATGATGCCCACGGTGACCTTGCGATCGAAGGCATCGCCCGTGCGCCCGTCGTAGAGCACCGACTGGCCGGAGCTATGCAGGCCGGCCTTTTCCAGCTCGACCGTCACGTCGCCTTCGCGCGCACCGTCGAACACCGGCGTACCCATCGGGACACCTGCGCGAAGGTTGGTGGCGAGTTCGACGATTTCCTCGGTCGAGCGGCTGTCGATGGCGTCAATATATTGCTCGCCATAGACGTCTTTCAGCCGGTCGATCACGGCCTCGGGCGGCTTCGCCATGGCGTAATCTTCCGAAGCGTTCGGATTGGCCTTCTTCCACTCCTCGAGCTGCTCGCCGATCTGCATGCCCAGGTTGCGGGCTGCCATGCCGAGATGCGTTTCGAAGATCTGGCCGACGTTCATGCGCGATGGCACGCCCAGCGGGTTGAGCACGATGTCGACCGGGGTCCCGTCCTCCAGGAACGGCATGTCCTCGACCGGCAGGATGCGCGAGATCACACCCTTGTTACCGTGGCGGCCGGCCATCTTGTCGCCCGGCTGCAGCTTGCGCTTCACCGCGACGAAGACCTTGACCATCTTGAGTACGCCCGGGGCGAGTTCGTCGCCGCGTTCGAGCTTTTCCTTGCGGTCCTCGAACTTCTCTTCGATCGTCTTGACGGCTTCGTCGTATTGCGACTTGACCGCTTCGAGCTGCTGCTGGCGACCATCGTCGGCCACGGCGAACTTGAACCACTCGTGCTTGTCGACGCCCTCGAGAACTTCCTCGGTGACCTCGGTACCCTTCTTCACGCCCTTCGGCGCCGCCGAAGCGGTCTGGCCGAGCAGCATGTCGCGCAGGCGGTTGTAGGTCGCGCGGTTGAGGATGGCGCGTTCGTCGTTCGCATCCTTGCGGAGACGTTCGATTTCCTCGTTCTGGATGGCGCGCGTACGGTCGTCGATCTCGATACCGTGACGGTTGAAGACACGCACTTCGACGACGGTCCCGGCCACGCCCGGCGGCAGGCGGAGCGAGGTGTCGCGCACGTCGCTGGCCTTTTCGCCGAAGATGGCGCGCAGGAGCTTTTCTTCCGGCGTCATCGGGCTTTCGCCCTTGGGCGTGATCTTGCCGCAAAGAATATCGCCCGGATGCACTTCGGCGCCGATGTAGACGATGCCCGCCTCGTCGAGGTTGCGTAGCGCTTCTTCGCCGACGTTCGGAATGTCGCGGGTGATGTCCTCGGGCCCGAGCTTGGTGTCGCGGGCCATGACTTCGAACTCCTCGATGTGGATCGAGGTGAAGACGTCGTCCTTCACGATACGCTCGGAGATGAGGATACTGTCCTCGTAGTTGTAGCCGTTCCAGGGCATGAAGGCGACGAGGCTGTTGCGGCCCAGAGCCAGTTCGCCGAGATCGGTCGACGGGCCGTCGGCAATGACGTCGCCGGCCGAAACCGTTTCGCCCACCTTCACCAGCGGACGCTGGTTGATGCAGGTGTCCTGGTTCGAACGCTGGAATTTCTGCAGCGTGTAGATGTCCACGCCCGACTGGCCGGGTTCGACATCGCCGATCGCGCGGATCACGATACGGGTCGCGTCGACTTGGTCGACGATCCCGCCGCGGGTCGCGGTGATGGCCGCGCCGCTGTCGCGGGCCACGGTCTCTTCCATGCCGGTGCCGACCCAAGGCGCCTCCGCCTTCACGAGCGGCACGGCCTGGCGCTGCATGTTCGAGCCCATGAGCGCCCGGTTGGCGTCATCGTTTTCCAGGAACGGAATGAGCGATGCGGCAACCGAAACGAGCTGCTTGGGGCTGACGTCCATCAGCGTGATCTGGTCGTTCGGCGCCATCAGGTTGTCGCCGTCGTGGCGAGCCGAAACCAGCTCTTCCACGAAGCTGCCGTCGTCGGTCAGCTCGGCCGAAGCCTGGGCGACCGTGTGCTTCTGCTCTTCCATGGCCGAGAGGTAGATCACCTCGTCGGTCACCTTGCCGTCCACGACCTTGCGATACGGCGTCTCGATGAAGCCGTACTTGTTGACACGGGCGAAGGTGGAGAGCGAGTTGATCAGGCCGATGTTCGGGCCTTCCGGCGTTTCGATCGGGCAGATGCGGCCATAGTGCGTCGGATGAACGTCGCGCACTTCGAAGCCGGCACGCTCGCGGGTAAGGCCGCCCGGGCCGAGCGCCGAAACGCGGCGCTTGTGGGTGACTTCCGAGAGCGGGTTGGTCTGGTCCATGAACTGCGAGAGCTGGCTCGAGCCGAAGAACTCGCGCACCGCGGCCACGGCGGGCTTGGCGTTGATGAGGTCGTTCGGCATGACGGTGCTGACGTCGACCGAGCTCATGCGCTCCTTCACCGCGCGTTCCATGCGCAGCAGGCCGACGCGGTACTGGTTTTCCAGCAGCTCGCCGACCGAGCGGACGCGGCGGTTGCCGAGGTTGTCGATGTCGTCGACGTCGCCCTTGCCGTCCTTGAGGTCGACCAGTTCCTTGACGACCGCGAGGATGTCTTCCTTGCGCAGCGTGGTGACGGTGTCTTCGGCATCGAGGTCGAGGCGCATGTTGAGCTTGACGCGGCCGACGGCCGACAGGTCGTAACGCTCGCCATCGAAGAACAGGCCTTCGAACAGCGCTTCGGCGGTTTCCTTGGTCGGCGGTTCGCCGGGGCGCATGACCTTGTAGATCGCTTCGAGGCCCTCGTCGCGATTCTCGGCCTTGTCGACCTTCAGCGTGTTGCGGATCCACGGGCCGGTGGTGACGTGGTCGATGTCGAGCAGGTCGACCGCATCGACACCCGCAGCGTCCAGCGCTTCGAGGTTTTCGGCGGCGACTTCGTCACCAGCCTCGATATAGATGCGGCCGGTCTTCTCGTCGATCATGTCGCGCGCGGCATAACGGCCGAAGATTTCCTCGGTCGGCAGCAGCAGCGTTTCGAGACCGTCCTTGGCGGCCTTGTTGGCGGCACGCGGGCTGATCTTCTGGCCGGCGGGGAAGACTTCCTCGCCCGTCTTGGCATCGACCAGCGGGAAGGCCGGCTTCTGCCCGCGCCAGTTTTCGGCGACGAAGGGGATTTCCCACCCTTCCTTGGCACGCTTCCAGCTGACGATGTCGTAGAAGTGGTGGAGGATGTCTTCGCTATCGAGACCCAGCGCATAGAGCAGCGCGGTGACCGGCAGCTTGCGCTTGCGGTCGATACGCACGTTCACGATGTCCTTGGCGTCGAATTCGAAATCGAGCCAGCTGCCGCGATAGGGAATGATGCGGGCCGCGAACAGCAGCTTGCCCGAGCTGTGCGTCTTGCCACGATCGTGGTCGAACAGGACGCCCGGCGAACGGTGCATCTGCGACACGATCACGCGCTCGGTACCGTTGACGATGAAGGTGCCGTTGCCCGTCATCAGGGGCATGTCGCCCATGTAGACGTCCTGCTCCTTGATATCGAGGACCGAGCGGGTTTCGGTTTCCTGGTCGACTTCGAACACGATCAGGCGCAGCGTGACCTTCATCGGCGCGGCATAGGTGATCCCGCGCTGGCGGCATTCGACGATGTCGTACTTCGGCGGTTCGAGTTCGTAATGGACGAAGTCGAGTTCGGCGGTGCCGGCGAAGTCGCGCAGCGGGAAGACCGAACGCAGGGTCTTTTCCAGCCCCGACACATGGCCCGCTTCCTTGTCGGAGCGCAGGAACTGTTCGTAGCTCTCGCGCTGAACCTCGATCAGGTTCGGCATGTCGACGACTTCGTGGATGTCGCCGAAGATCTTGCGGATACGCCGTTTCGCGGTGCCCGACGATGTGTTGCGGGGTGCCTTCGCCTTGGTAGCCATAAAGGTGCTGTGCCTCGTATCAGTGCTGCATCGGCCCGGGAGTGCGAGCCGGAAGTTCATGTCCCATGCGCGTGAGAGCCATACGGGACGCGAAAAGGCCGCAGGACATGCACGCCCGGTCGGGCGGCGGCTGCAGCTCTTCTAGAACGTCGCGATATGGAAACGCCGCTTCCATCCTGGTTCCGATCCCCGCGCATGAATCGGACTCGCTCGAAGCGGTCGGTCGAGAGGGCATATAGGGAGCCACCGGCGTAGGGTCAAGCGGCGGACGCTCCGACAGACATATCGTTTTTCGATATTATCGATTGACGATAAGCCGGAGTCCCCTCATATCGAAAATCGATAAGGGAGACGCGCTCATGTTCGGAACCACCATCTGGCTTTTACGCATCGCAAATTGGCTCAACTGGATCGGGGCCGTGCTTTTCGCATTGCTCCTTGCCGCCCTGCTGCTTGCGAACGAGCACTTCTATCCAGCGATTACGCAGGCCTTCGAAGTTCAGGGGCAGCAGGCGGTCGAGGCCGTATGGACATGGCTGGTGTCGGCTTGCGCTTTGGTCGTGCCTATGGCGGTCTGTATCCATCTCATCTTCACCCGGCTCATCGCCCTGCTCCGGGACGCGGCCGAAGGTCGGGCGTTCAGCGAGATAAATGCGAAGCGCCTGATGACCGTCGGCTGGGCGCTGCTGGTCGTGAACATACTCGACCTCGTATTCGGCCAGATTTCGATCTGGGCGAGCGAAGCCAGCGGCGAGTATTTCGGCTGGACTTTCTCGCTTACAGGTTGGTTCGCCGTGCTGCTGCTGTTCTTGTTGGCCCGTGTCTTCCGCGAGGGCGCGGCGATGCGCGAAGATCTGGAGGGCACCGTCTGATGCCCGCCGAAGACACGCACGCCATCGCGGTCCGGCTCGACGAGCTGCTGCAGGATCGCGGCATGACGCTGACCGAACTGTCCGAGCGCATCGGACTGACGCTCGCCAACCTATCCATCCTCAAGACCGGCAAGGCGAAGGCGATCCGCTTCTCGACGTTGGAGGCGATTTGCCGCGAACTGCAGTGCCAGCCGGGCGATCTTCTGACTTACGACGAATCCAAGGGGGACAAACGATGAGAAACTTCCTGACCGCCTTTCGCGATGTGCATCGCAGCAGCCTCGCCTTCGCTGCCGCCCTGCCGCTTGTCTTCGCAATCCCGCTGGTTGCCGAATTCGTCCAGCACGTGATCGAGATGCAGATCGGCATGTACGACGGCGTGGAAGGAGCCAAGGCCGCGGAGAACGATCCGGCGCGCATGTGGTTCGGCTTCGCGAAGGTCGCGGCGTTGAACGTCGTCGGCTATTTCGTCATCCGCTGGCTGCATTCGGGTGGGGACCGGGCTTTCGCTCTCGCCTTCCCGCGCAAGGCGGTCACGCTCTTCGGCCTCGTGCTGGCGCTGAGCCTGTTCCTTGCCTGGCTTTCGCTCTTCGTCTGGACCGACGGCTACATGGGGATTGGGTTCTTCGTCTTTTCCCTGATCTTCATGCCGCTGATCGTGCGGTTCGTGGTGGCGGCACCGCTTGGCATTCTCGTCACGCCGCTGGAATCGATCAAGGTCATGGCAAGCGACGCACTGTTCGCGATCGCCTTCTCGATTGTCGCGATCCTGCCACTCATGGCGATACACTACGCCTTGGGCATCGGCGCGATATTCGTCGAGGGCGACGCGCTGAAGTGGACGCTGCTGGTCGTCGACAGTTTCGTCACCGCACTGCTCGGTATCGTCATGGTCGCGGCGCAGTACACCATCGCCACCCGGCCTTCGCCGATCGAAGGCGCTGCAGCGGGAACATCGGCCAGTTGAGGCCATTTCCACTGCAGACCCACGGAGACAGATCATGAAAACATCCGCCCTTCTCGCCACCCTCCCCCTAACCATCGCGCTGGCCGCCTGCGGAGAAGCACCCGACGGGGGAGACACAGCAGACCTCGCGCCCGATGCCGTGACGGCAGGAACCGGCGAGACGACCGACGACACGTATCAGCCGGGCGAGGACGGCCCTTTGCAGAACGACGTCGTGCCCGCCGACGAAACCATGGAGCCGATGGACGAGCCCCCCGTCATGGACGAGGACATGGGCACCCCTCCCGCGGAATAATCGAGAGCCCGGCGAAACGCGCTTTCGCTTGACTCGCTGCCAGAAAAGCTTAGAGGCCCGCCCCCGAAGGCGGGTCTCTTTGTATTCGCCCTCATCCGTCCGAGACAGTTGGTGACCGGGATTGGCCGGTCTTAATTTCCAGCCTAGACGGGGAAAAGAGATTTTCCGGTGGGCCATGCGCTCGCCGTTTCGCGTCAGGAACTCCAAGCAGTCCGGCGCACTCCTTCCCCCATCAACGGACTCGCCCGTGTCGCTCCGGTGGCATGGACAAACGTAGCCGGTCGCTGCGGGTTCGCCCGTTGCGGCCATAGTGAAGGAGTATGGCATGGATCGTTCGCAAAAAGCCGACGCGGTCGCCCAGCTCAGCGATGTCTTCAACCAGGCTGGCGTGGTCGTCGTGACCCGCAACCTGGGCCTTACGGTCGCCCAGTCGACCGAACTGCGTACGAAGATGCGTGAAGCCGGTGCGTCCTACCAGGTCGCGAAGAACCGTCTCGCCAAGCTCGCCCTGAAGGACACCGACTATGCGGGAATCGAAGAATTCCTGAGCGGTCCGACCGCCCTCGGTTATTCCGAGGATCCGGTTGCTGCGGCGAAAGCCGTGGTGGAGTTCGCCAAGACCACCGACAAGATCGAAATCGTCGGCGGTTCGATGGGCGCAACGAAGCTCGACGAAGCTGGGGTCAAGGCACTCGCCTCGATGCCGAGCCTCGACGAACTGCGTGGCAAGATCGTGGGTCTCGTCAACGCCCCGGCAACGAAAATTGCCCAGGTCGTCAACGCACCCGCAGCCAAGCTCGCCCGCGTTTTCGGTGCCTATGGCGCCAAGGAAGCCGCGTAAGAGCTGGTTCTTGAGACGAACACATATTCATCGGGGTCGATCCGATCGGACGCCCCGGCCTATTATTTGGAGTGAAACATCATGGCCGATATCGCCAAGCTTGTTGAAGAACTGTCGAAACTGACCGTCATGGAAGCTGCCGAGCTCGCTACGGCGCTCGAAGAAGAGTGGGGCGTCAGCGCCGCCGCTGCTGTTGCCGTTGCCGGCCCCGCCGCTGGCGGTGGTGACGGTGGTGCCGCAGCCGAAGAAAAGGACGAATTCGACGTCGTCCTGACCGGCGACGGTGGCAAGAAGATCCAGGTCATCAAGGAAGTCCGCGCCATCACCGGCCTGGGCCTGACCGAAGCCAAGGCTCTTGTCGAAGGCGCGCCCAAGCCGCTCAAGGAAGGCGTCAACAAGGCTGAAGCCGAAGAAATCAAGGGCAAGATCGAAGCAGCCGGCGGTACCGTCGAGCTCAAGTAAGCTTCTTTCTTACTTTCGAAATCGAGGAAGGGCGGTGCCAGCGATGGCGCCGCCCTTTTTCGTTTCGCATGCCACCCGGGCGTTGGCCGCATGTGATTTCCCTACAATACGGTCCCGGCGAGCCGGGCAGCAGCTCCCTCGAGGCAAACGCCCGTTAACCAAGACCGGAAACCGTAGATTGACGATGGCGACCTAATCCATGCTGCATGGAAAAGCGCCTCACCTTTCCGAACCGCAAGGTCATTGCCACGCTCGGCCTCGGGCTCTCGGCTTGGATGACTGCCGCTCCGGCGGCGGCACAGGTTTACGCACCTGTGATCCTTCCCGCCCTGAGCTCGGCCTTGTCGACGGGCGTGTGTCCGGTTGCAGCATCCGCGTCGCTCGCAACGCCTCGGCCGAGCGGTTCAGGGGTCTCGAAGGCATCCGCGATTCTCGGCGGTGCATCCAGCGCGCTTGAAACGATCCGCGCGCGGCAGGATGGATTCGAAACGATGGGCCCTTTGATGCCGGGGGCGGGAACGGCCGAACCGCCGGTCGAAACGATGTCCACCACGGCAGCCCTGGCCCTTCCCCCCATGGCAGAATGCGCTTCTAGCCCAGGGACGGCGCTCGCCAGACTGGCGCAGCTTTCTTCACCCATTGCCGGCACAAGCTTGCCGGGACCGAACGACTTCCTCGCCAGCCGCCGGGTGCCGATCGCAACGACCAATTTCGACGCCTCGTGGGACCGGGTGAACCGCGAACGCGGTTCCGTGGGTCGCTCGGCGCGCCAGTTGCTCGGACAGTCCGAGGGACTCGAAGACAAACTCGCTATCGTCAACCGCTGGGTCAACCAGCGGATCACCTACAGGGAAGATAGCGACCTGTTCGGGCAGGCCGACTATTGGGCCGGACCGCGCAAGACCCTGCGGATGGGCCAGGGCGATTGCGAAGATTACGCTCTTTTGAAGATGCACATGCTCGCTGCGGCCGGTGTACCGCGTGAGGACATGTTCCTGACCATCACGCGGGATCTCGTGCGCCGGGCCGATCATGCAGTGCTGATCGTGCGTACACCGGACGGATTCCGCATGCTCGACAATGCAAGCGACCCCGTTCTCGACGCCAGTTCCGCCAACGACTATCGGCCGGTGTTGAGCTTCAGCGGCCGCAAGAGCTGGCTGCACGGCTATTGATCGCCGGCATCACCGTTCGGTCATCGCCCGGTCCAGGGCCTTGTTTACCGGCTTGAACAGGTAGGTCAGGATGCTGTGGCGTCCGGTAATGATCTCCACGTCACAGATCATGCCCGGCACGATCGGCAGGCGCTGGCCATTCTTGACGATGAACGAGCGATCGGTTTCGATCACCACGGTATAGTAAGCTTCGCGTTCCGCCTCGTCGTAGATGCTATCGGCCGAAACCTGCTGCACCTTGCCGCGCAGCCCGCCGTAGATCGAGAAATCATAGGCGGTGACCTTTACGTTTGCGCGATCGCCGACCTTGATGAAGGCCCGGTCGCTCGGAGCGATGCGCGCTTCGACCAGCAGCTTGTCGCCAACCGGCACGACCTGCATGATCTTCTCGCCCGCATTCACGAACCCGCCCACCGTGGTAATCTGGACGTCGTTCACGATCCCGTCGGCTGGTGCGCGTAGTTCGTTGCGCTGCTGGCGCGCTGCGGCGCCGCGGATCGATTCCTCATTGACCGCGAGGCGCGTGGTGACTTCGCTACGTTCGGCAAGCGCCTGCTGGCGAAAATCGAGCCGTGCCTGGCTGAGATCCGCTTGCGCCTGCCGGATCGCGGCCGAGGACCGGCCCACGGCCTGCCGGGCCGCAGCCAGCCGGCCCTGGGTGTCGACGAGATCCCGCTGCGCCTGGATCAATTCGGTTTGCGGGACGATATTCTTCTGCGCCAGCGGCTCCAGCATCTGCACCTGTTCGCGCGCGAGCCGTACGCTGTTTTCGAGGGCCGACGCCGTCGCCTGCGCTTCCTGCAAGTCGCGGCGGCGCTGTTCGATCGCCGAGCCGAGTGCGCTTTCGCGCGCCCTGGCGGTCGCAGTGCGCACCTGTTGCAACCGTCGTTCTTCTGCGCACAGGCTGCCCGCCTCGCACCCGGCCGCCCCGCCCGATGCTTCGTTCTCCAGCCGCTGGGCCCGCGCAGCAAGCCTGCGGTTTTCCTCTTCGAGCTCGCCCAGTGCGGAAGCCGACTGGGTATCGTCGAGGCGGACGAGGAGGTCGCCTTTGCTGACCGATTGCCCTCCACGTACGAGAATCTCGGAGATGACGGCCGGTTCGGCCGGCTGGACAAGCTGCGCCTTGCTCGACGGGATAACCTTGCCGGTGCCGCGGGTGATCTGTTCGACCTGGGCGAAGGCCGACCATGAGAAGAGCAGCAGGATCCCGACGGCGGCAATCGCGATCAGGCGCTGCGGCGCATCTAGGCCCGCGAAGCGTTGCCGCAGCCCGCTCATTCTCCGCCTCCCGCAACCATCGGCTCGACGGAATTGCCTGCCTGCCCTGCAAGAGTGGCGCGATAACCCGCGCTGGCGGAAACGGGATCGGGAATGCTCAGCGTCCAGCCTGTCGTCGTATCGAGCCGCCCGCCCACATCCGAAGCCGCGTGCCGATCGGTTACATCGGGCACAACGGTGGTGCCGGGGACCAGATCATGCGCGATCTCTGCGCCCGCTTCTTCCTCGCTCGCGAAGCGGTCTCGCAGCCGGGCGAAATTCACCATGGGTATCGCCTCGCGGCCCGACCAGGCGCGGTTGAATGCCATTGCCGAGCCCGCCCTGCCGGGGAAACGGTAGAATATGTGCCGGCCGATCTGACGGATCTTGCCGAGCGTGAACGCCCAGCGCGGCACGACGTAATCGGCATGATAATGCGTTGCGGTGCCGACTTCGGGAGCCCTGCCGCCATCGAGCATCTCCCGGGCGATCCGTTTGGCCGATGCCCAGTGGCTCGCCATCGGTTGGCGCAGCAACGACCCGTCGCAGGTGAAGCTGAACTGGCAGACCGGGCGCGACACCCCTTCGTAGACCACGCCGCAAACACTGTTCGGATAGGCCGGGTGCGCCACGCGATTGAGAACGACCTGCGCCACGGCACGCTGCCCCGAAACCGGTTCCAGCGCCGCTTCGTAATAGATCGCCTGCGCGAGGCATTTCTCGGCCGTTGCGAGACTGCCCGCAGACATGTCCCGGCGCGATATGTGGCCGGGTTGCTCGAGCCGCAATCTGGCCAGCGGGATCGCCGCGTTGCGGGCCTCCGCGCTCTCGGCCGAGACGCTGAGCGGCTGGTCCTCGCCGGTCGACATCTGGGCGATATCGCCGACGTCCGGCACTTTCGCCAACTCCATGGCCTGCGCTTTTTGCGGCAGGGGTGCGATCGAAGGCGCTGCCGCCAGCAGGCATCCGGCGACCACGGTCAGAATGCCGCCGATGCGTGCGATCGGGACGGAGGTCACGCCGGGTCCCCTTTCGCCAATTCGGACCCTGCCTGCTTCAAGACGTCCTGTACCGGACCGTCCGCAACGATCCTGCCGGCATCTAGCACGATGAGCCGGTCGCAGATGGAAAACAGGGCTGGCCGGTGGGTCGCGATGATCAGCGTCTGTTCCGGTGCCAGCGCCTTGCCGAGCCGCTCTACCAGTAGCTTTTCCGTGTGGCTGTCCATCGCACCGGTGGGTTCGTCGAGGAACAGGACCTCGGCATCGGTGACGAGGGCGCGGGTCAGCGCCATGAAAGCGCGCTGGCCTCCCGAAAGCATGCGGCCATCCTCGCCGACGGGGCGGTCGAAGCCGCCCGCGTCGCGAGACAGGAACATGTCGGCGCCGGTCTTGCGCATCGCCTCGATCAACCGCTCGTCGGCTATGCCGTGATCGGAGATGGCCAGATTGTCCTTGATCGATCCGGTGAACAGCACGGCGTCCTGGCCGACGAAGCGCAAGGCCTGCCTCAGCAATTCGGGCCGGAACTGCCGGGCGTCGATGCCATTCAGCAGCAGGGCACCGTCGCTTGGCGGGTATAGCCCGCAGATCACCCTGCCCAGCGTCGACTTGCCCGAAGCGACCCGCCCCACGATGGCGACCTTCTCTCCGGGCGTGATCGTCAGATCGATCCCCGAAAGAGCGGACTGTGCCGTGCCTTCGTAGGCGAACGAGAGGTCTTCCAGCCGGATCGTCGGCTTTTCCAGAGCTCCCAGCGCCAGGCTACTGCCCTGCTTGCGCTCGTCCCCCCCTTCAAAAAGCTTTTCAATACTGTCGAGCGCTTCCTGCGCCTGGCGGCCACGGGTCAGCAGGTAGGCAATCTGGCCTGCGGGCGCGAGCGAGCGGGACGAAAGCATTACGATGGCGATGATCGCGCCCATCGTGATGTCGCCATTGGCGAACAGGTAATAACCGCCGACGATCAGCGATACGGTCGAAACCTGCTGGAAGGTCTGGGCCAGGCCGACCGCCAGCGAATTGATATCGCGCAGGCGCTGCTGGGAATGGCTGCCGATGTCTGCCAGCTTGTGCCAGCGCGACAGCATCGTCCCCTCGCCCGAAACGCTTTTCAACGTCTCCATGCCGGCGAGCGATTCCACCAGCATCGTCTGCTGGAGACCGTAATCCGCCTGCGCGTCCCGCGCCGCGTCGACCACCTTGCGCTGAAGCACGTAACCCACCCCCAGCATCGCGAGGATGATCGTCAGCGGGACCAGCGCGAGCCAGCCGCCGATTATGGCGATCACACCGACGAATACGAACAGGAACAGCACGTCGATGACCATGACCAGCGTGGTCGAGGCGAAAAAGTCCCTGACGATTGCGAATTCGGAGACGCGCGCGGCGAGCGATCCGGTGTGCCCTTTTCGCTCTTGCAGCGGGGAAGCGAGCAAGCGGCCGAAGATCTTTTGCGACAGTTTGAGATCGAGGCGACGAGCAGTCTGGTCGACGACTGCTGTCCGGGCCCGGCGCAGGAAGAATTCGAGCCCGAAGGCCAGAACCACGCCGACGGCCAGAACCCAGAGCGTTTCGGCCGCGCGGTTCGGAATCACGCGATCATAGACGTTCATGGTGAAGATTGGCAGCGCGATGGCTAGCAGGTTGATCAGGAACGATGCGAGGAAAACCGGGCCGAAAGACCGCCGCTCTTTGCGCATTTCGGTCCAGAACCAGTGGCCGCGCGCCTTGGCATGCCAGGGCGCCTCGCTCTCGCGCATTTCGTCCGGATCGCCGAAAACCCGATAGAGCGTCCCGGCATAGCCCTTGGCAAGCCGCGCATGGGCCTCCCACTGTTCCAGCCCGGTCCCGGGTCGCCAGACGAGGATCTCGCCATCGCGCGCATCGAGCAGGAGCGCGGCGTCTCCTTCGGCGAACTTCGCAATGGCGGGGTAGTTGGCGGCCCCGACCGGGAGCCTTCGCGGATTGGCGGGATCGAAGTTCAGGCGCGCAAGATCGAGCGCCGCCCCGGCCTGGTGCCAGGGAAGAAAGCCGCGCTCGTTCTTGGGGATTTGAACGAGCAGCGTGGTGTCGAAAGAGGGGCCGAAGCGGCGCGCGGCTTCCGCGATACACTCGCTAAGCGAGTCTATCTCGACGCCTGCCTCAATTTCCACCTCTTTGGACATCATCTATCGTCCCGCTCCACCCTCAGCCCGGTTCGACCCGGCGCTGCAATTCCGCAGGAACCGGAGGCCCGAAGTCGAAGCGTTCGCGCTCCGCCGCCCCGGCGCCGGCACCCGGCGCGATCTGCAACGCGTCGAGGAAGTTATTGGTAGCAGCAAGGGTCTGATACTGCGCAAACAATTGCGAGAAGCGTGCCGTTTCGAGACGCACCTGCGTGTTGTAGCGCGTGTTCTGTGCATCGAGCACATCGAGCAACGATCGCCTGCCGACATTGAACTGGCTTCTGTATGACAGGAGCAAATCGTCACTGACCTGGCTCTGGCGATCGAGAGCCTGAACCACCCGGCCCTGCGTTTCCAGCGCCTGCCAGGCGAGGCGAACGTCTTCCTCGGCCTGCCGCTGGCGATCGTGCAAGGCGTAGCGCGCCACGCTGGCCTGACGGATCGTCTCCTGCGCGCGGGCGTATTTGATGCCGCCATCGAAAATATTCCAGCGCATCACGACGCGCCCCTGGATATCGTTGGTCTCGCCGGCAAAACCGTCGATGTCCTCGCCCACGCGCCCTCTGACTTCGAGGCCGACGGTCGGCCAGTAGTCGCCCTCAGCCGACTTCACGAGCGCGTTGGCGGCATCGACGTCCGCCTGCGCTTCGCGAACCAGCGGGTTGCGCAGGCGCGCCTGCCCGACCGCCGTTTCGAGGCCGGGCGGCATCGCCGATGCGAGATTGGGCGGCATGGTTGCGCCTGTCACGTCGAGGCCGGTCAAGCGACGCAGGGTGATAAAGGCGTTCTGCAAACCCTGCAGCGCCTCTTCCTGCTGCACGAGCGACGCTTGCAGCCGTTCTTCGGCCTGCTGGCGATCCGCGATGCTGATCGATCCCTGCTCCACCCCCTGGCCGAGATCGGCCACGAGGCTGCGATGAAAGGCGGCGTTGTCCTGCGATACAGCGGCAACGCGCTGCTGCAGCAAGACGTCGAGATACTGCCGCGCGACTTGCAGTGCGACGAATTCCGAACGCTCGACAACGCGCAGCGATGCACCGTCGACCCGTGCGGCCTGCCGTAGCAATTCACCGCGCCGCCGACCGAAGTCGAGCACGGTCCACTCGCCGGTAATCCCCGCTTCCAGGGGATAGAGCTCGTCGGAAGCGATACCGAGGGTGCGGCGGGTGTTGTTCTCCAGTCGTCGCACTCCGGCAGAGGCCTCGATATCGACCCGCGGGTAGTACAGACCCTGCGCCTGTTCGCGTTCGAACTCGATCGCCTCCTTGTTGAACTGCGCCTGCAGGATTTCCGGGTTGGACTGCATCGCGACGGAGATCGCTTCCTGCATCGTGACGGCCTGGGTGTCGCCAGGCACTGCTTCCACCGCGGCGGTCTGGGCCATCGCTGCGGGCGCCACACCGCCGAGCAGAGCTGCGCCGATGGCTATAAGGGTTGGCTTACGCATGATTTCCCTCCTCCTATTGGTTGACCAGGATTTCGACGCGCCGGTTCTGTAGTTCGCGCACGCCATCGTCCGTCGGCACGCGCGGGTTTTCCTCGCCGCGCGCCGTAGTGTCGATCGATCCGGTCGCGATCCCGCGCGAGCCCAGGAGGCTGGCGACGGCATCCGCACGCCGCTGGGACAGGTCCATATTGTAGGCGTTGCTGCCCGATCGATCGGCATGGCCGACCACGTTGAAAGTGCGCCAGCTGCAAGCCGCCGCATTCTGGGCGACATAGTCTGCAATCTGGCTTGCCTCCGTCCCGGGTACGGCGGAATCGAATTCGAAGAAAATCAGGCCGGGCAGTTCGGTGTTGCAGGCTTCGGCAGGAGGGGGAGGCGGCGGCGGCGGGGCCATCGCCCGCGTCGTCTGGGTCATGCGGGCATAGGCATCGCGGCATTTGCCGAGCGATACGGAATCCCGAGTGCGCGACTTGAGATAGCCGAGCGCGATACCGCACTGGACTTTGGCTTCGGATGCCCAGATGAACCGCGGGTCATTCGCTTCGACCACTGCAGCGTCATCGGTAAGCGCCAGAGCCGCATCGTAGCGCTGCTGCGTCTCGCCGCGCAGCGACGAGATGTCCCTGTCCTGCCAATTGTCCTGGGCTGCTACGGGCGACGCTGCCAGCGCCAGCATGGCACCGGTGCCCACCACCATGATTTTTGTTCTTGTCATTGTTTCCCCCTGTTGCTTCCGGGATGGTCAGACGTCGGTCGGCGTATTCACCTGGATTTCGGCATCCGGCAGCACGGCCTGGCGTGCCAGCCCCCCGACATCGAATTCGACCTGCATCGCCAGCAGGCCCGGCAGATCGTCGAAGCCTGCGGGCCCGGCGCTCTCGAGCGTCGTGATGTCCTCGGCAAAATGCTCGACCAGGCGATCGATCTCGGCCTCTGCCGCAATGTCCGCGATGGCTGGATGACTGTCGCTCGCGGCTCCACTTGCCGGAGCTTCGGCAGATGTCTCGGCCATTGCCAACAAGGCTTCCATACCCGTCGTGTAATCGCCCAGAGGGATCGCGCTGGCAGCCGTCCCGGCCACCTCGATGCCCGTGTCGTCGTAATGGAAAGCTTGTTCAGCGCCTCGCAGCGCGCTCCCCGCAACTGCCACAGATGGCGCGCCGGAAAGGTCCTGCGCAGACAGCGTGGCGGCGTCGGGAACGACTGGCGCGAATTCCAGGTTCATGCCGGTGCCCAAGCTTGCGGCAGGTGCGAACGTTGCCGGCGCGGTCTCGAACGCGACCGGTGAGGCGACCGGCTGCAGGCCGATAGCTTCGAACCGGGAATCGCCGGTCGGCAATGCGATATGCGCATCGTACTCGAACAACTGGTGGTTCATTGCGAGACCGGCTGCGGCAGCCGCCATGGCACCCACACCTGCCTGACGGGCCATGCCGTGATGCGGCATTGCCAGAGAAAGCGACGCTCCGAACAGCGACGCCCCGGGCATCGCCTCGTCGATATTGGCAGCCAGCAATTGCGCGGCCGCACCATCGAATTCGGTCAAGGTCTGCGCGCTGCTTGGCACACCGCTCACCGTAGGTGTGGTCGCGGTAATCGTGAGATCCGCCGTGCCGGACACGTCCCCGTCGAAATCCACCACCTCGACCGGCACGTCCCAGGTCACCGGGTCGGTCGTGATCGAAGACCCGCCAAACCCGCCGATCTGGAACGGTTCTCCACCGACGTGCTCGTATTCGACGCTGTTGAAGCCATCGTCGGTGAACACGGCGATCTGCGTGCCGACCTGCGAATTCCCGGGATCGCCCTCGACATTGTCGACCGTCACGGATCCATCGGCGTTGAACGTCACCACGAAATCGCGGTTGTTGACGGTATAGGTGCCGCTGGTCGTGATTAGGTTCTCGCCGCCCGGCCCCTGATAGCCGACGCCGCGATAGACTATGGAAACGCCCGTAATGGTATCCATCGCTCCGTCACCGACATCGTTCTCGGCGCGCAACGTATTCGGCGGATCGGTCGGCGACAGGCCGTCGTCGTCATCGAATGCGGAAATCCTGACGCTGGAGCCGCTCGTGCTCTTCAGCAGGGCGAAGGCGCCGTTGACCGTGTAGTGATGGTCGAAGTCGAAGTCGCGGTTCGCAGGGCGATCGTAATCGCCCGGACCGTCGGCCGGATTCCCGGTCAGGTCCACCACGAAGTCCACTCTGAAGGTCTCTGTTGCTCCGACTGCCGAACCCTGGCCCGGACCCCCGCCGACGCCGCCGGCGAAATCGTTGGAATTGATCGTACCATCGTCGAGGCCGTTGACCTGGGGGGTCAGCAGCAGGTCGAGACTGTCGTTGTCGATATCGGTAGTTTCATCCTCGTTATTTGGGACGAAGCCGGCCCAGCTCGAATTGCCTCCGACGAAATTGTTCGTCAGCGGGTTGAATGTGATGTCGCTGGTCGAATCGATCGTTCCGTCCATGTCGACGCGATAGGTTGCCGTTGCCGGGTCGAGCGTGATTTCGAAAATCACCGTGCCGTCGGCAACGCCCTGTAGCGTGTGGTCGTCGACGCGATTGTAGATGATCGGCTGGAAGCTCGATGTCAGGCCGCTGTCGGTCCCGTCGATGCTGTCGGGGAACCGGACGGTTCCCGGTCCATCCGCACCATAATTGTCGGCCAGCGTACCATCCAGATCGAGCAGGAACGGCCCGCTGATCGGCGCGGGGCCATTCGTCACGCCCGCCGGACCGCCCGTGACCGCCACCGGACTGTCGTCGTCGACCGTCACGGTCAGCGATCCGGTTGCGGTGACGCTGTCGCCATCGGCGTCGGTGCCTGTTACCAGGCCGCCGAAGTCGATTGCGATGTCGTCCTCGGTGCCGGCTACGTCGTGGTCGAGCACGCCTTCCAGCGTAAACTGCCATGCGCCCGCCGTGCTCAGCGTGAGCGTGAACACCGGGGCCCCGC
>NZ_JARULD010000002.1 GCF_029688735.1 Qipengyuania flavescens | reverse complement strand
TGACCCCTACGGGACTCGAACCCGTGTTTCAGCCGTGAAAGGGCCGCGTCCTAGACCGCTAGACGAAGGGGCCACATCGGTGGCGTGGCGGCGCACTTAGGCGGGGTGGCGCGGGGCGTCAACCCTCCAATGCGCCGCTGCCTGCCCAAGCGCGCATCAATCGGCCCAGGCGGCATCCTCGAGGTGCAATTCCGCCTGCGGCCGACTTCCCCAGTCGTCGATCTTCGCGCGGCCGGCGAGCCATAGCTTGCGCCCCCGCGAGCCGTGCAGCAGCGCCTGTCCCATCTCGCTGTCGGCGGCGCGAAAGGCGATGCCCTTGAAGCTGCGGCCATCGTCACCGGAAGCGATGATCCGCACATGGTCGGCCCCCACAATATCGCATTTGATCAGCCGCACCGGCCCTACGGCGACGCGCGGTCCGGGCCAGCCGACGCCGTAAGGACCACCCTCATCGAGCGAGGCGATCAGATCGGGCACCAATCCGCCGGGAGCGACAGCAATGTCGAGCAGCATTTCCCGACTGGCGGATGCCCGCGAAACCTGTGCCTCGAGTGTCGTGTCGAGCCATTCCGAGAGGTCTTCGAGGCGGGCTGCATCCACCGTCAGGCCGGCCGCCATGGCATGGCCACCGCCCGCCACCAGCAGGCCCTCATCCTTTGCCATGATGATGGCAGCACCAAGGTCGACGCCGGCGATCGAACGGCCCGAACCCTTGCCCTGGCCTGTTTCCGCGTCGAGCGCGATGACGAGCGAGGGCTTGCCGGTTTTCTCCTTTATACGCCCGGCGACGATGCCAATGACGCCCGGGTGCCATCCTTCGCCGGCGAGCAGGTGAACGGCGCGATTGTGCTGGCCGGCTAGCTGTTGCTCGGCCTCTTCCTGCACGGTCGCCTCGATAGCCCGACGTTCGTCATTGAGCGCCGAAAGCTGGGCCGCGATGTTCCGCGCCTCGTCCGGATCTCGCGTCGTGAGCAAACGCACGCCAAGGGTCGATTCGCCGACCCGTCCGCCGGCATTGATGCGCGGGCCGAGTGCAAATCCGAGGTCGGAGCAGGCGGGGGCACGCTTCAGCCGGCTCGCGTCGATCAGCGCCGCCATGCCGATATTCTCGCGCTTCGCCATGACCTTCAAGCCTTGCGATACGAACGCGCGATTGAGACCGTGCAGCGCGGCGACATCTGCCACCGTGCCCAGCGCCACGAGGTCCAGCAATGCCAGCACATTGGGCTCGGGCCGATCGGCGAAGTAGTCCCGCTCGCGCAAAGTGCGGACGAGCGCGACGCCCAGCAGGAATGCGACACCAACTGCTGCCAAGTGCCCGTGGCTCGCAGCATCGTCGGTTTCGTCCAGCCGGTTGGGGTTCACTAGAGCGACCGTCTTTGGCAGCTCGGCAGCACATTTGTGGTGATCGACGACGATGACGTCCACGCCCGCGTCATGCGCCATGGCGAGCGCGTCATGCGCCATCGCGCCGCAATCGACCGTGACGACCAGGCTGCTGCCACTTTCGCCCAGTTTCACCAGAGCCTCGCCCGAAGGACCATATCCTTCCAGCAGCCGGTCGGGGATGTAATAGTCGGCCTCGATGCCGAGCTCGCGCAGCAGCAGGATCAGCAGTGCGGAACTGGTTGCGCCATCGACATCGTAATCGCCGTAGATGGTGATCCGCTCATGCGCGAGGACGGCTTGAGCAAGGCGGTCCGCAGCTGTTTCCATGTCCTGGAAGATCGAGGGGTCCGGCAGGAAATTGCGCAGCGTCGGCTGACGATGCCGATCGATATCCTCAGGCGCCACGCCGCGCGCGATCATCAGCTGGTCGACGATGTCGCGTCCGGACCCAGCGCCTGAGCCCAGCTCCATATTGCCGCCTCGCCAGCGCCACGCGCGCCCGGTGAGGGATTGCGAGACGCCGAATACGTGTGAGAGAGCCTGCGATGCCATGCGATGGTTTTAGAACAGCAGGCCCGGTCAGGGAACGGTGGATTGTTGACAATCGACAGCCGCCAGCGAAGGAGCGGGGCATGCCGTCGCCCCAGCTCCTTATCATATGGCATAGCCGTACGGGCACGACCGAGGCCCTTGCTGCCGCTGCCGCTGAGGGAGCAGGCTATGTCGGTCTGCTGAAGCCCGCCTGCGATGTCGGACCACAGGAATTGCTGGATGCATCGGGCTATCTCTTCGCCTGCCCGGAAAATCTCGCGACGATGAGCGGGCAGATGAAAGAGATGTTCGACCGCTGCTACTATCCGGTACTCGGAAAGATCGAGGGGCGGCCCTATGCGAGCATCATCGCTGCCGGCAGCGATGGCGAAGGCGCGCAGCGGCAGCTCGACCGTATCGCCAAGGGTTGGCGGCTGAAGCGGGTTGCCGATCCCTTCATCGTCGTTACCGAAGCCCAGTCGCAGGCGGAAATCGAGGCCCACAAGGAAGTCGAAAAGAGTGACCTTAAAGATGCAAAGGTGCTTGGCGAGGCTCTCGCCCAAGGTCTCGAGCTTGGGATTTTTTAAGTCAAAGCAACCGGATCGGACCTAATCGCACCTATTTAACTCGAAAAAGCTCGGCTACATGTCAGACTGAGGGTACGGGACTGGAGAGCGCGGTCATAGCTGGCAGGAATGGATCGATTGCGCATGCTGAAGCGCAAGAGCGGGCTGCCGGCGTTGTGCTGTTAGTTGACGCCGGATGTCGACCGAGCGGGGCGGATGTTCGCCATTTGCTCGCCAAGCTCGATCGAACCTCCATCAGTTTCGATCCCACACCTGAAGCCGACGCATCCATCGGGCAGGATGAGGAGCGGTGGCTGGAGGTTCTTAAAGATGGCCTCACTTTCGATCTCCTAGGGTTGGCGCCGGGACCGGGTGTAAAGGCGCTCGAGCCCCGGCATCGATTTGGATTTTCAGCCGCTACCGAGAACATCGCGCTCGAAGCTATCGGCCTTTTCCCTGGGCCGCATCTGGCAGAGGGTGCCCATACCCTGCCGGTCGTCCGCACCATGCTCGCCCTCGGTGCGCAACTCGCGAGCGCCATCGAAGGCGCGCGACGCATCTTCTGGACGCCTGCAGGTTGCGCGCTGGAGGCGAGCCTGTTCGAACGTCTGATCTCGGCTTGGCTCGATGGCGGTGCTTTTCCGGCTCCAGGCTTGGTTGGCTTCGAACCATCGGACGACGGAGGACTGAGATCGGACGGGCTTGCGTTCTTCACGGATCGCGAACTGGTGGTGAGTCCACAATTGTGCGTGGACCGTGTTGCAGCGTCGCGTCTGGCCTCCCGCATCATCCACGAAATCGTCGGGTTCGCGACACAGGATATGCCGCAAATGCTCCAAATTCCCGGGGGGCCTACCGTGGCACTAAGCGACGAACCGGACAGAGGTGTGATGGTAGCCGGTCCGGTCTAGCCAAGGATGCAGAGGTCGCACTCGAGACAGCTCAGGGGAGGCGTCCCCACCTACCATTCCGGGCGGTCAACCGGATAGGCACGCCGACTTACGGCCGCGCAATGCAACGGCATCATTTGCTGCCGTGCCAGTTGCTGAGCTTTCCATGCTTTGGACGGTTGTTCGACAAGCTCGGCCTTTGGCGCATCAGCTTCGACGATTTCCGTGACAATGGGCTCCCGCTGCCATCTCGCGAAGAGGCGGCGGTGCGCTTGGCCATGCCGCTCCATCGGGGTCCGCATCGCGACTATAACGAGATGGTCATCGAGAAGGTCGGCCGGATCGAGCAATCCTGGTCCCGGAGTCGTAGATGGAGCGACGATGCCCGCCACTTCGACGCGCTCAACCGGCTCGCGCGCCTGCAAGACAGGTTGCGCCTCAACTTGCTCGACCAGCGCCGCGCGCCACGTCTCAGCACCAAGGATCCCCGCAGATCGGCTCCCGATTTCGCCGATCTCGATGCCTTGGCCGAGGATCTCTGGCGCGAAGCCTAGGCCGTCCCTTCGGCAAGCGCGCTCTTTGCAGCATCGTACTCGCGTTCCAGCCGCGCAACCGTGTCTTCCACCGGTGCGCTTTCCCTGACCGTACCGATGCCCTGGCCCGACCCCCAGATGTCCTTCCACGCCTTGGCCTTGGTATTGCCCCCGCTGCCGAAGTTCATCTTGCTGGGGTCGCTTTCCGGCAAATTGTCCGGATCGAGGCCTGAGGCTTCGATGCTCGAACGCAGGTAGTTGCCGTGCACGCCGGTGAACAGGTTGGTATAGACGATCCCGCTCGCATCGCCCTCGACGATGCCTTTCTTGTAAGTCTCGTCCGCATTGGCTTCGGTCGCGGCGATCCAGGGCGAGCCGATATAGGCGAAGTCCGCGCCCAGCGCCTGCGCGGCCAGGATCGAGCGGCCGTGGGCAATCGAGCCCGACAGGGCGACGAGCCCGTCGAACCAGCTGCGGATTTCCTGCATCAGCGCGAACGGGCTAAGCGTACCGGCATGGCCACCTGCCCCGGCAGCAACCGGTATGAGGCCGCTCGCGCCCTTTTCGATCGCCTTTCTCGCAAAGCGATCGTTGATGACATCGTGCATCGTGATGCCACCCCATTTGTCGACCGCCTGGAAGACCTCTTCGCGCGCGCCGAGCGAGGTGATGACCATCGGCACCTGCCATTTGGCGCAGGTCTGCATGTCGGCATCGAGCCGGTCGTTCGACTTGTGGACGATCTGATTGACGGCGTAAGGCGCAGCCGGGCGGTCCGGATTGTCGCGATTGTGCGCGGCCAGTTCCTCGGTGATCTGGTGCAGCCATTCGTCGACCTGGCTCTGCGGCCGCGCGTTCAGCGCCGGGAATGCGCCGACGATGCCCGCCTTGCACTGCGCAATGACCAGTTCCGGGCCCGAGACGATAAACAGCGGCGAGCCGATGACGGGGATGCGGAGCTTGTCGAACGGGGCGGGCAGGGGCATGCGGCAGGTCCTCTCAGGTCAGTTGCAGGTTGCGACCTATGGCGGGTGGATGGGCTTGTCGAGATTGACGTTACGGAAGGGTCAGGCGGCGGGCAGCACTTGCTCGATGCCGTAGATCCGCGCGGCGGTGCCCGCGAACAGCGCTTGCTTCTCATCCGCGCTGTGGCCCTGTGCTAACCACTTGAAGGCGTTCCATAGGATCGGATAGCTCGCGCCCCAGCGGTCGACGGGATAGTTGCTTTCGAACATGCCGCGGTCCGGCCCGAAAGCCTCGATGCAAGTCTCGATATAGGGTCGCCAGAGGGCGGCCAGATGCTCCGACCCGTACCCTTTGGCCGGGCCGTCTTCTGGCAGACCGCAGAATGCCATCGCGAGGCCGCCTAGTTTGACCGCGACATTCGGGCATTCGGCCAGCGCATGGATGGACTTGCGCCAGATGTCGAAGCGCTCGTGCAGCTTGCCGCGATAACTCGCGATGTTGAGCGGCGTGCCGCAGTGGTCGAGCACGATCTGCTGGTCGGGAAACGCCTTCGCCAGTTCCAGCACATCGGCCAGCTGCGGCTCCAGCAGCCAGGCATCGAAGGTCAGGCCGTAGTCGGCATAGGCTGCGAAGCCGGCGCGGAAAGCGTCCGAACCGTAGAGCCCTTCCGGCGCATGGAAGGGCGGGCCGAGCACATCGGGATCGGCATCCCAGGCAGCCGCATGGCGGATCCCCCGAAACCGCCCGTTGCCCGCTGCGATCAGCGCCTCGATTACCGGCTTCACCGCATCGCCCCGGGTCAGATCCGCATGGCCGACAATTGCCGCACAGGGGCGGTATTCGCCATAGAGCCCGCTCGCCCCCTGCGCCGCAACGCCATTGACGAACTCGACCTCGCCCACCGGCTTCATGTCCTCGTCACGATTCGCATCGTAGAAGGCGCCGCATTCCATGAACACCGTGCCGACGACGTTGTGGCCCGAGTGCGTGTCCGCGAATAGCTCGTCGAAAGTGTAGTAGTCCGCGCCCGCAATCGCCTCGATGAAGTCGTGCCGCGGTTCGGGAAATGACGGCACCAACGGTCGCAAATCCCAGAGGTGATGGTGCGGGTCGATGATCGGCAGATCGGGTTCGAGGATTTCTTCGGTCGCGGTCATAACAGGCTCTCTCCTCTACGCGCCGGCGCTGTAGGACCCATGTTGGAAGGCCCCCCGTGCCAGTCCCGTCACATGGACCACATGGACCACTGTCCTGGCAAGAAAAAGCAGGGGTGCAAGCGCTGCGGGCTGGAAAAGGCGTAGACGGAGCGAATGCTAGCGATCTGCATGGCTCCGCTCTAGGTCATGCTGGTCGAGTAGGAAACTTGCACGTCAAAGTAGCGGTCATCACTTCCCTTGCGGGCACGCCGATCTATCGAAGGCTTACCTCGTTGCGGATATGCTCGAGTATGGAGGGATAAAGCGGGCTTTCGAATTTCAGGCCGACCATGTCGTCGGTTCGCCATCTGATCACCGCTCCGAGCGGGCCGATCGAGCCGATCTTGATAGTGACGCGCGAACCGGGCCTCGCAAGACTTCGATCCTCAACCCGGCACCCGTGGGCGGACAGATCGAAGATCGTCGCCTCGCGGCTGCCGCCCTGGCCATAGACCCGGCCCACGATCGTCACCCCGTGTCTGGCCTCTATGCGCTCCGCCTGCTTGCGGGTTTCCGCCGGCGGAAGGGAAGGGCGATCATCGATTTGCGGCGCAGTTGCCGTCGCTGCCTCGGGTCGTTCCGGGGTTTCGGGATGCAGCTCGTCGTAAAGGTTTGCCGCCGCCGCCCAGAAGGCTTCCTCGTTGCCGAGATTGATTGCACCTCTCCCATCGGGCCAAAGGGCCCAGATGTCGCCATCCTTCGCGGATAGCGTTGGAGTGTTAGTGCCGGTCATCAGTATGCGTACCCGAGCGGGCTCTTCGGCCCGTCGAGAATGTTAATAGCCGGAAAACCTTACTGTTTCATTTCGATTATGCTGGGAAAATCGGGCTCATCCGACAGCCGAATTCGCTGCGCTCAATACGGCCCTGACGCTCGCGGTCGCGACATCTTCGTCGATACCGCAACCCCAGATGGTGCGACCGTCCGCGTCGCGGCATTCGAGGTAGGCGGCGGCGCGGCTGTCGCGACCGGTCGTGAGGGCGTGTTCGGTGTAGTCGACCACTTCCAGCGACAGGCCGAAGGCGTCCTCGATGGTCGAAAGCACGCTGGAGATCAGGCCGTTGCCGCGGCCCGAGACCGACTGCTCGGTGCCCTCGACGGCGATGGTGCCGCTGAAAAGGCGCGTGCCGTCCGTCGCACGGCGCTCTTCGTAATCGACCAGCTGGAAGTGCTTGTCCTCGGTCTGCACGTGATAGGCCTGTTGGAAAGCGCGCCAGATGTCGGGAGCGTTGAGCTCGCGGCCCAGTTCGTCGGCCATGCGCTGGACATGCGGGCTGAAGTCGGCCTGCATTTTCTTGGGCAGCTTGAGACCCTGGTCCTGCTCAAGCACCCAGGTGAAGCCGCCCTTTCCAGACTGCGAATTGACGCGGATCACAGCTTCGTAGCTTCGGCCGAGATCGGCGGGATCGATGGGCAGGTAAGGCACGCGCCATTGCGGCGAGTTCTGGCTCTCGTGCGCCGCGAAGCCCTTCTTGATGGCATCCTGATGGCTGCCGGAGAAGGCAGTGTAGACGAGCTCGCCGCCATAGGGGTGGCGCTGGTGGACGGGCAGTTCGTTGCAATATTCGACCGTCTCGATCACGCGGTCGATGTCGGAAAAGTCGATCTGTGGATCAATGCCTTGCGTGTACATGTTGAGCGCCATGGTCACGAGGCAGCAATTGCCGGTGCGCTCGCCATTGCCGAACAGGCAGCCTTCCACCCGGTCCGCGCCCGCCATCAGCGCCAGCTCCGCCGCCGCGACGCCGGTGCCGCGATCGTTATGCGTGTGCAGGCTGATCACCGCGCTGTCGCGGTTCGGCAAATTGCGGATGAAATATTCGACCTGGTCGGCGTAGATGTTCGGCGTCGCCGCCTCGACCGTGGCGGGCAGGTTGAGGATGATCGGATGCTCGGGCGTGGGGGCGAGAACTTTCATCACGGCCTCGCAAACCTCCAGACTGAAATCGAGCTCGGCGGTGGAGAAGGTTTCGGGCGAGTACTGGAAATGCCAGTCTGTGTTAGGCTGCTTGCCGGCTTCGTCGCGCATCACCTTCGCGCCCTTCACGGCGATGTCGCGCACCTGGTCCTTTCTCATCCCGAACACGACCTCGCGCCACGCCGGGCTGACGGCGTTGTAGAGATGGACGATGGCCTGCTTCGCTCCGGTGAGGCTGGCGAAGCTGGTGCGTATCAGGTCTTCGCGGCTTTGCGTCAGTACCTGCACGATCACGTCGTCGGGCACGCGGCCCGATTGCACGAGGCCGGAGATGAAGTCGAACTCGGTCGCGCCCGCGCTGGGAAAGCCGACCTCGATCTCCTTCACACCGATCTCGACCAGCAGGTCGAAGAAGCGGTTTTTCTTGTGGGCGTCCATCGGGTCGACAATCGCTTGGTTGCCGTCGCGCAGATCGGTGCTGAGCCAGCGAGGCGGGGCGGTGATCCTTCGGCTCGGCCACTGGCGATCGGTCAGCGGAACCTGCGGAAAAGCGGCATATTTGGCGCTCGGGTCTGAGAGCATGGGCATCGGGAAAGTCTCGGATTGTGCGAAGCGGGAAGTGGTCGGTCGGTCCCTTGGGCGCTCAGCGCACCCGGTCCGGCACGCCAGCTATCACGCCCAAGGGCGCGTAAGTCGCAGAAGAAGGCCGAGTGCAGTTTGCATGCACCAAACTATGCTGGGGTGGAACGGGGTTGTAAAGCAAAACAGTCTTGGGCATCCCATGAAATTATATTTCACGGTTGGGAGAGTTCGAGCATGGCCGAGGGGCATTCGCTATATGAGACGATGGGACTGGTGCGGATCGTTTCGACCGATCCGGAGGGCCGCGCCAGCCTCGAGTACATGGCGAAAGCGGAGCAGTGCCATTCGGGCGGCGTGGTGCAAGGCGGCTTCATCAGCGGATGGATCGATGCGGCCATGGCGCATGCGGCGATGGCGAAGAACGGCAGCGGAATCGTGCCGATGACGCTGGAGCTCAAGGTCAGCTATTTCGCCCCGACGCGGCCCGGGCTGGTAATGGCGGAGGCCTGGGTCGAGCGGCACGGTCGGCAGACCAGTTTCTACGAAGGTCACCTGCTCGACGGCAAAGGCACCGTGCTGGCCAAGGCGACCAGCACCATCCTGCTCGCCGATATCGAACGCGTGATGGCGGCATCGAAGAAAGCTCGGGAGAGCGAGGGATGAGCGCGATCAAACCCTTCGTCCTCGATATCGCCGAAGACACGCTGGTTGATCTGGCGGATCGGCTGGATCGGGCCCGCTGGCCGGAGGAGGAGACGGTCGAGGACTGGTCCCAAGGCACGAAGCTGGCGGCACTCAGGGAGCTCGTTGCGTACTGGCGGATCGAATATGATTGGCGGCGCTGTGAGGCGCGGCTCAATGACATCGGGCAGTTCACGACCGAGATCGACGGGCTGTCGATCCACTTTCTTCATCGCCGCAGTTCGCGCGAGGATGCGATCCCGCTCGTCATCACGCATGGCTGGCCGGGATCGGTGGTCGAAGTCCTCGGTGTGATCGACGAGCTGGCGGAGCCTGCGGATCCCGACCAACCGGCCTTTCACGTCGTCGCGCCGTCGCTGCCGGGCTACGGTTTCTCCGGCAAACCCACGGCTACGGGGTGGGGCGTCGAAAGAATCGCGCGCGCCTGGGCCGAGCTGATGCAGAGGCTAGGCTACACCGGATGGGTCGCGCAAGGCGGGGACTGGGGCGCAGCGGTGACGACCGCGATCGGCCAGCTGGCGCCGGAAGGGTGCCGGGCCATCCATCTCAACATGCCGATCGGGCGGCCTGGCCCGGAGGACATGCAGAGCACCGATCCCAAGGTGCAGCGCGCGCTGCTCAAGCTGGGCTTCTACCGCGATTGGGACTCGGGCTATTCCAAGCAGCAGAGCACGCGCCCGCAGACGATCGGCTACTCGCTGGTCGATTCGCCCGTCGGGCTGGCGGCCTGGATCCTCGAGAAGGTGTTCTACTGGACCGACAATGGCGGCTCGCCGTGGGATGCGCTGTCGATGGATCAAGTGCTCGACGACATCATGCTCTACTGGTTGCCCGCAACCGGCGCATCGGCGGCGCGGTTATATTGGGAGAGCTTCGGGTCGTTCGGCGAGGGGACAGTCGCGATTCCGGCAGGTGCGAGCGCCTTCCCGGAGGAAATCCTCCCCGCCCCGCGCGAATGGGTGGAGCGTAGCCTGACCAATCTCGTCTATTGGAACGAACTCGAGATGGGTGGCCATTTTGCGGCGTGGGAGCAGCCGGAGCTGTTCGTCGGCGAATTGCGGAACTGTTTCGGCCAGATGCTCTAGCGCCAGCGCAACCGGTCCGTGGTCAATTGGTCCACTGATGTCACGCCCATCAACCGCATGCCGCGCTCGATCTCTTCCTTGAGTATCAGCAGCGCACGTTCGACGCCCTCCTGTCCGGCAGCTGCCAGAGCATAGAGATAAAGCCGCCCACCGCTCGCCGCCGTGGCTCCGGCGGCCACACTCTTCAGCGCATGCGTCCCGCGCCGGACGCCGCCGTCTAGGATGATCTCGATCTCGCCGCCGACAGCATCGACGATCTCCCGGAGCTGGTCGAACGGGGCGCGGCTGCCGTCGAGTTGGCGCCCACCGTGATTGGATATCCAGATCGCATCTGCGCCGATCTCCACCGCGCGGCGGGCATCGGCGGCGCTCATCACGCCCTTGAGCGCGAAGGTCCCGCCCCAGTCCTGCCGGATCCGCGCGGCAGTGTCCCAGTCCATGCCGGTGTCGAGCATGGTGTTGAAATAGTCCTGGATGCTGACGGCCTTGCCGCTGCCCTCCTGCACATGCCCATCGAGATTGGGCAGGCGGAACTTCGGTCCGAAAACGTAGTCCAGCGTCCAGCGCGGGCGGGTGGCGTAGCTCCACAGCGAGCTTGCGGAAAAGCGCGGAGGTGTGGTGAAGCCCGAGCGCAGGCACCGCTCGCGTTTGCCGGAGACGATCGTGTCGACCGTCAGCGCCAGCGCATCGAAGCCTCCCTGCTGGCAGCGTTCGATCATGCTGGCATTCAGGCCCTTGTCCTTGTGGACGTAGAGCTGGAACAGCTTCGGGCCTTCAGTGAGCCCGGCGATCTCCTCGATCGAATGTGTGGCCAGGCTGGAAATGCCGAACCACACGCCGAACTTGTCCGCCGCCTTTGCCACCGCCCGCTCGCCATCGCGGTGGAAGGCGCGCTGCAGCGCTGTCGGGCTGAGCATAAGCGGCAGGGCGCTTTTGCGGCCCATGATGGTGCAACTGGTGTCGATCGCGCCCACGCCCGCCAACACGTCGGGCACCAAATCGACATCGTCGAAGGCGCTGGTGTTGCGCGCCTTGGTCAACTCGTCGTCGGCAGCCCCGTCGATGTAATCGAAAACCGGCCAGGGCAGCCGCGCCCTGGCCAGTTTCCGGAAATCGTCGATGTTGTGGCAGTCGGACAAGCGCATCGAATGGCTCGTGGCGGCTCGCGATGCGCTTGTCGAGAGGGCTTACTGCAGTTCGAAGGCTGCCGAAATGTCGAGATCGACTTCACTGCCGACCATCGGAGCACCGTAGCTCACGCCCCATTGTGTGCGGTCGATTGTGGCGCGGCCGTGGAAGCCGACCGTTTGTGCCTCGCTCATCGGGTTCTGGCCCGCGCCGGTGAACTGCACCGCCATCGTGACGGGGCCGGTATTGCCGTTCATCGTAAGCTGGCCGGTCACGACGGCAGTGGTGTCGCTGGTCTGGCGTACCGACGTCGAAACGAAGCGTGCTGCCTCGGGCTCGGCGCCGAAGAAGTCGGGCTCGGCACCATCCTCGCCGGGACGAAGCAGATGATCCCGCAACCCTTCGCTGGGCACGGCGACGCTGGTGATCGGAATGGTGATGTCGAACTCGGTGGCGGCGATATCGGCCGGATCGAGCGTCATCGTGCCTTCGATGTCGCCGAACAGGCCGAAATAGTCGTTGAAGCCGAAATGGCTGACGCTCCACTGGACCAGCGTATGCGCAGGGTCGAGCGCGTAGCTGCCCGCGGCAACACGGCTGACGTCGATCGTGCCCGGGATTTGCGGCTGCTCTTGCGCCGAGATGGAGGTAACGGCGAGCGTGCCGCTGGCGGCGAGAGCGAGGGCGAGGATCGGCTTTTTCATGGTCGGTCTCCTGAAAGGTTCGCTCACAGAAAACCCGGAACGCTGCGCCGTTCCGTCTATCGCCGATACAAAAAGGCGATCACACTATCCGAGCGCCGCGCGTTCCCCAGGGGTAAGCCGGCGAGGTGTCGCAATCGGCTCGAGCGTTTTCGGATCGAACAGCGGATTGCGCCGCCTGTCGCCGGAGACGATGTCCTTGACCAGACGCTTGAAAAAGCTGCGCAGCAGGGCTGCCATCGACATTGGTTTCAGATCGCCGGTTTCGCCCGGCGCGTCGGCAAGATGCAAGTGTCCGCTTGGCTCACCAAGCGCCGCTCGCCCGGCCTCGTCGCAATTGGCTAGCAAGATCGTGGTGTAAGGCAGCTTGCCGTTGGCGTAGGTATTGAACAAAGGCGTATCGCAGCAGCCGGCATACCAGCGCAGCGTCGGTTTGTCCGTCATATGAACCCCCGCCAGCCTGTCCTCGCCGGATGCGAAGCGCAATCGCGCGCAGCGTGTCTGGTAGAGCGCAGTGCCACCGGCACGCTCGAGAATGCGCTCCTCCGCGCCGAGTAGCTTCGGGACCGCCTGAGAGTCGGTGCAGTGGCAATAGACGTAATCGCCCTGTTTCGGACCGACGTCGGTGATAGACCCGGTCACGGTGCCGCAAGCGCAAGAAAAGGACATGTCGGTCATCCCGCCATGCTTCCCGTGCGCTCTGCCAAAGTCACCGGGATTTCGACTAGTTGCGTTCCTTGTCGACCAGCTTGTTGGCGCCGATCCACGGCATCATGGCGCGAAGCTGCGCTCCGGTCTTCTCGATCGGATGCGCGGCTGCGGCCTTGCGGCTTGCCTTGAGTTCGGGCTGACCGGCCTGGTTGTCGAGCACGAAATCCTTCACAAAACGGCCCGACTGGATGTCCTTGAGGACGCGGCCCATTTCGGCCTTGGTCTCGCCGGTGATGATACGCGGGCCGGTCTTGATGTCGCCGTATTCGGCAGTGTTCGAGATCGAATAGCGCATGTTGGCGATGCCCCCTTCGTAGAGCAGGTCGACGATCAGCTTGGTTTCGTGGAGGCACTCGAAATAGGCCATTTCGGGCGCGTATCCGGCGTCCACCAGCGTTTCGAAACCGGCCTGGATGAGGTGGGTGATCCCGCCGCACAGCACGGCCTGTTCGCCGAAAAGGTCGGTCTCACACTCTTCCTTGAAATCGGTCTCGATGATGCCGCTGCGCCCGCCGCCGACGGCGCTAGCGTAAGAGAGCGCGAGCTGCTTGGCGAAGCCGTTGCCGCCTGACTGGCTGCTCTCTTGGTGGACCGCGATCAGGCAGGGCACACCGCCGCCCTTGATGTATTCGCCGCGCACGGTGTGGCCGGGGCCCTTGGGGGCGATCATGATGACATCGACATCGCCCGGCGGGTCGATCAGGCCGAAATGGATATTGAGGCCGTGTGCGAAAGCGAGAGCGGTGCCGGGGCGCATCTTGCCCGCAATTTCGTTCGCATAGATCGCAGCCTGGTGCTCGTCGGGCGCGAGGATCATAAGCACGTCGGCCCATTCGGCAGCTTCCGAAACGGTCTTGACGGTGAAGCCCGCGCCTTCCGCCTTCTTCGCCGTGGCCGATCCCTCGCGCAGCGCGATGACGACTTCGCCGACCCCGCTATCGCGCAGGTTCTGGGCGTGGGCATGGCCCTGGCTGCCATAGCCGACGATGGCGACCTTCTTGTCCTTGATCAGCTGCTGGTCGCAATCGGCATCGTAATAGACTTGCACGTGTCTTGGTCCTTTTGTTCTCTCGTCACCCCGCGCACGCGGGGGTCCCGCTTCCTGTCATGTCGCTCGGTCCCGCAAGCGAGCGGGATCCCCGCCTTCGCGGGGATGACGAGCGGTGGTGTCCTTCAGTGTCTCTCCGCTCCGCGCATCATACCGACGATCCCCGAGCGCCCGACCTCGATGAGGCCGAGTTCGCGCATCAGGGCGATGAAGCTGTCGATCTTGTCCGGCGCGCCGGTCAGTTCGAAAACGAAACTGCTGGTAGTGGTGTCGACGACATTGGCGCGAAACAGTTCTGCGATGCGCAGCGCCTCGACCCGGTTGTCGCCCTTGCCGGCGACCTTGACCAGCGCCAGCTCGCGCTCGACATGCGCGCCGCTTTCGGTGAGGTCGATGACTTTGTGCACCGGCACCAGCCGCTCCAGCTGCGCGCGGATCTGGTCGATCACCGGTTCCGGACCGCGCGTCACGACGGTAATGCGACTGATCGCGTGGTCTTCCGAAATATCGGCCACGGTCAGGCTGTCGATATTGTAGCCGCGCGCCGTGAACATGCCGGTGATCTTGGCGAGGATGCCGGGTTCGTTGTCGACGATCACGTTAAGGACATGCCGCTCGGAGGCTTGCTCTGCGATTTTCACGTCGAATGTCCCTCCCAAACCGGTTCGAACATCCGCCCGGCGCCATCGTATTCACGGAGAAAATCCCGACCGCGCCGGATGGCTTCGAAATTCTCGGTCTGGCGGCTGAGGTCCAAGGTCTCGAGCAAGAGTACCCAAATGCCGTCGTCCTGCTTCTGCGCGACATCCATACCGAGAAAACGCTGCCCGCTATCCTCGATCCAGTCGAGCATTTGCTCGGCGTGCTGACGATCGAACCAGACGCGGCGTTCGGCCTGTTGTGCGAACTCCGACGGTATTTTTGCGTGTATACCCATCAGACCAGGGCCTTCGCTTCGTCGTCCATGGTGCCGCCGACCTGGTCGCCATAGAGCAACATGTCGGTATGCGCCGCGCCGCTGGGGATCATCGGGAAGCAGTTTGCTTCTTTGGCCACCATGCAATCCACAATCACCGGCCCGTCATGCGCGAGCATGGCTTCGATCCCGGCGTCGAGCTGGCTTTCGTCCTCGATGCGGATGCCTTTCCAGCCATAGGCTTCGGCCAGCTTCACGAAGTCCGGCAGGCTGTCGGAATAGCTGTTCGAATAGCGGCTTTCGTAGGTCAGTTCCTGCCACTGGCGGACCATGCCCATATATTCGTTGTTGAGGATGAACACCTTGACCGGCAAGCGATACTGGCTCGCCGTGCCGAGTTCCTGGATGTTCATCTGGATGCTGGCTTCGCCCGCGATATCGATCACCAGTCTGTCCGGATTGCCGAGTTGCGCGCCGATAGCTGCGGGCAAGCCATAACCCATCGTGCCGAGACCGCCGCTGGTCAGCCACTTGTTCGGACCCATGAAACCAAAATACTGCGCCGCCCACATCTGGTGCTGGCCGACTTCGGTGCTGATGATCGGGTCGCGGTCCTTGGTCAGGGCGAAGAGGCGCTCCACGCTCTTTTGCGGCATGATGAGGTCGCCGCCCTTGTCGGGATAGGCGAGGCAGTCGCGCGCCTTCCAGCCGAGAATGCGGGCCTTCCATTCGCTCAGGTCGCGCGTCTTGCGGCTCTTGAGACCTTCAAGCAGCTGCTCGAGCACATGGCCGCAATCGCCGACGATGCCTAGGTCGACGGGCACGATCTTGTTGATCTGCGCGCGGTCGATGTCGATGTGGATTTTCTTGGCCTGCGGTGCGAAGGCGTCGAGCCGGCCGGTCACGCGATCATCGAAACGCGCGCCGACTGCGATGATGAGGTCCGCCTTGTTCATCGCCATATTGGCTTCGTAAGTGCCGTGCATACCCAGCATGCCGAGCCAGTCGGGATGATCGGCGGGAAAGGCGCCGAGCCCCATCAAAGTGCTCGTCACGGGTGCATTGGTTGCGGACTGCAACTGGCGAAGCGTTTCGGACGCCTGCCGCCCCGCGTTGATCACGCCGCCGCCGGTATAGAACACAGGGCGTTCCGCCTTGGTGATCATCTCGACCGCCTCGGCGATCTCGTCCGCTGCGCCGATCATGCGAGGCTGGTAGCGGTGCGAGGGCAGGGGGGTCTCGTCCTGCACGCTCGCATCGGCCAGTGCGATCTGGACGTCCTTGGGAATATCGACGACGACGGGGCCCGGGCGACCCGTAGTGGCGATGCGGAACGCCTCGTCGATCGTGGCTCGCAGCCGCTCTGGGTCTTTCACGAGATAATTGTGTTTGGTGCAGTGGCGGGTGAGGCCGACGGTGTCGGCTTCCTGAAAGGCATCGGTGCCTATCAGCGCAGTGGGCACCTGGCCGGTGATCACCACCATCGGGATCGAGTCCATATAAGCATCGGCAATGCCGGTCACTGCATTGGTCGCGCCCGGCCCGCTGGTGACGAGGACCACGCCGGGCTTGCCGGTGGAGCGGGCATAGCCTTCGGCCGCATGCGCCGCGCCGGCTTCATGCCGCACGAGGATGTGGCGAATATCCTCGTCCGCGAAGAGCTCGTCATAGATCGGCAGCACCGCACCGCCCGGATAGCCGAACACGAATTCGACACCCTGCCGCTTGAGGCAATCGATCAATATGGCAGCACCGCTGCGCTCGTCCGTCACGTCATTCTCCGGGCCATATGGCTAGGTCCTAGGCACAAATCGGCCCGGTGCTGGGGTCTGAAGCACCGGGCCGACTGGAACCCTGATACGCCCTTCGGCATTACGCGGTCAACCGCCTTATTGAAATAAAGAAACAAAAAAATCGCACGCCGCGATAGTTTTGTTATCCGCTCTCGGCCAGTCCGGCGGCGGTTGGTTGCGGAACCAGGTGTATTGGCGCTTGGCATACTGGCGTGTGGCGGTCTGCCCAGCGGCGATCGCTTGGTCGCGCGATAGTTCGCCTTCGAGCATGGCCGCGATCTCCGGAACACCGATGGCGCGCATAACCGGGCACGCCGGATCGAGCTTGCGGGCGAGAAGCGCTTCCACCTCTGCCAGGGCGCCGCCATCGACCATGCGTTCGAACCGCAAATCGCAGCGGGAGTAGAGCCAATCGCGATCGGGCAATAGCACCAGCGGATGCAGCGCGATTTCGGTGCCGATCCCGCCGGTCGGGCGATCCTGCCAATAGACCATCGGATGCCCGGTCGAGCGGACGACCTCCAGCGCGCGCGCCATGCGTTGCACGTCTCGCGGACCAAGCCGGCCGGCCGCTTCGGGGTCCTCTGCGACCAAGGCTTCTCTCAAATCTACCACCGAAAGCGTTCGGACCGTTTCGCGGATGCCCGGGTCGATGGCCGGGATGGGGGAGATGCCGTCGAGCAGTGTTCGCATGTAGAGACCCGTCCCGCCGCACAGGATCGGGACGCCGCCATCTGCGTGGACCTGTTCGATCTCCTGCTTGGCTGCCGCGGCCCAGTCGGCGGCCGAACAGGCCCGCGCGCCGTCCCAGGTGCCGAACAGGTGGTGCGCGATGCCGCCCATCTCCTCCGCAGTCGGGCGGGCAGAGAGGATATGCAGGTCGCGATAGACCTGCTGGCTATCCGTATTGATCACCGCGCTGCGCCGTCCGCTCGCCTCAAGCCGTTGCGCCAGCCGTACGGCGAGATCGCTCTTGCCGCTCGCAGTCGGCCCTGCAATGAGCGCGACCGACGGTTTTTCAGGAGATTGCGTAGTGCTCATCGCCCGGCTGATAGCAGACCAGCAAGGCATCGAAACCCGTGTCGATGCGGCAACGAAAGCGCTCGCCGAAGCGGACATGCCGGTCGCGATGGCGGGCATGCTCGATTTCTGCGGAGACGTGTTGCAATTCGCGCTGCCGCATGGCGATCCCGCGCAGCTGACCGCACTGCTGGTAGAGCACTTCGGCGAGGTCGACCTGCTCGTTGCCGATCACGAAATCGAGGTGCCGCGCCTGTTCGTCTCGGACATGGATTCGACCATGATCGGGCAGGAATGCATCGACGAGTTGGCGGACTTCGCCGGTTTGAAAGAGCGGGTCGCTGCCATCACCGAACGGGCCATGCGCGGCGAACTCGATTTCGCCGACGCGCTGACCGAGCGGGTCAGCCTGCTCGAGGGGCTGGAGGAAACAGCCATCGACCGATGCTTGGCCGAACGGATCGTGCCTGTCCCTGGCGCGCGGACGCTGGTGGCGACACTGGCCGAGAAAGGATGCCGCACCGTCCTGGTGACCGGAGGCTTTCATCATTTCGCTGACCCGGTCGCGGAGCGATTGGGATTCGAACGGGTCGTCGGCAATCGCCTTGGGGTGCACGACGGGAAGCTCACCGGTGAACTGGCCGGCCCCATAAGCGATGCCTCGACCAAGCTCGCAACGCTCGAGGAAGAGCGAGGCCAGCTGGGCGAAGGGGCGAGGGTGCTGGCCACCGGCGACGGGGCGAACGACATTCCGATGATCGAGGCGGCGGATTACGGCATTGCCTATCGCGCCAAGCCAAAAGCGCGCGATTCGGCCAATGGGAGGATCGCGAACGAGAACCTGACGTCTATCCTGAAGTTGCTCGGAATCCCGCAATCCGATTGGGTCGAAGGTTAATATTCCGATGGCGCGCATTTCCAATCATGCGCTGCGGCTCTCGAATATGTAAGCCGGAAAGAGGTTTGCATAATGAATGAACATATCAGCTTTACTGCCGCGATAGACGCAGCCTCGGATGGCACGCCGCTGCGGCACCCGGATCGTCCCCAGCCGAAATACCGGCCGCTTGCCGCCATCAGGGGCTTTCGCGAGCTGTTGAAGGACAAGGAAAACACGGCGATCGTCTTCCAGATCTACGACGCGCTACCGTCGAAAAGCTTTGTGCCGCGGGTGCGCGATCTCGCGCTCAGTCCGCGCGGCGAGGAATTGCGCGAGCGTGAGCCGTTTCTTCCCACACTGCTCGACGATCACGACATGCTGCGCACCTTTCCGCAAGGCAGTGTCGCGCATGCCTATTGCGACTTCATGGAGAGCGAAGGCCTGACAGCTGCCGGACTGGTGGAAGAATCAGAAAAGTCCGGTCGTCCGACATATCCCGATCTGGTCCAATGGTTCGGCTTCCGCCAACGCGACACGCACGACCTGATGCATGTCCTGACCGGATATGGTCGCGACGCGCTTGGGGAACAGTGCGTACTGCTGTTCACGCACGGCCAGTCCCCGAGCCAGGGGCACTTGCTGCTCGGCTATGCCGGATCGCTGCACATCAAGAAGCTGCGGAGGGGCAGCCAAGCCCCGGTGCTCAAGGCAACGCGCGAGGCACATCGTACGGGCAAGGCATGTCCGCCGCTTGTCGGCCTATCGATCAGGGATTTGCTTGCGAAGGATCTCGGCGAAGCGCGAGCCGAGCTCGATATTCCCGAGCCACGTTGGTACCTTGAATGTCACCGTATCTGGCGCGAGGAAGGGATCGATCCGTACGATTTGCTTGCAGCGCCGAACACGGAAAGCGCTGCCGCCTGACGGTCAGAGCCAGCTGGCGATTTGGGACAGCGGCTTCTTCTCGGTCGCTTTCTTCGGGACGGTAGCATCGTCCGACGGCAAGCCGGCAACCACGATCATCAGCGGCTTCTCATGGTCGGGTCGCCCGCAAATCTCGCGTAAAAAGCCCATCGGCGAAGGCGTGTGGGTCAGCGTGGACAAGCCGGCCTCGTGCAAGGTCGCAACCAGCATGCCGCAAGCGATGCCGACGCTTTCGTTGACGTAGTAATTCTGTGTCTGTCCGTCCTCCCCGATCCCGCCCTTGCGCTGCGCGAAGACCACGATCAGCCACGGAGCGGTTTCCAGGAACGGCTTGTCCGCATCGGTGCCGAGCGGGCCGAGCGCTTCCAGCCATTCGTCGCTCGCCTTGCCGCTGTAGAAGGCGCGCTCTTCCGCCTCGGCCGCCTCGCGGATGGCGCGCTTGGTTTCGGGTGATGAGACGACGGCGAAATGCCAGGGCTGGTGGTTTGCGCCATTGGGCGCGCTGCCTGCTGCCTCGATAGCCGCCTCGATAACCTCGCGCGGGACCGGCGCGTCGGAGAAATGCCGGCAGCTGCGCCGTTGCTTCAGACGGTCGCGCATCGTGCGGGCGCGCAAGACTCGCTCCTCGTTGGCGAGGGCAGGCATGGAGTAAGGCAGACTATCTTGATCGCGCATGTCGAAGCTTTCGGATAGGCGAGTCAGCGCAGGTCCTTGCAGATGACGAGTTTGAGACCCGACCAGATTTCGTCCACCACGCATTTCTTCGTATCGACGAAGCCGATAGCAAGCCCTGCTTCGCGGACATCGTGCTCGTCGATCTCGGTGTCGACGCCGACATCTTTCTTTGGCCAGCTGACCCAGACGTGCCCGTCAGGCGCGATGCTGTGGCGCAGTTCCGCGAGTTTGCGTTCGAGCAGGGCTTTTTCGGTCACGAAAATATGGGCTGCATCGGGCCGCTCGTCCGGGCTTGCCACGAAGGTCAGATCGAGAGCGTATTCGCCGATCTCGTCCTGCACGTTTTCCGGCATTTCGTAGAACCAGACTCGCAGGCCATCACGCAGCGAGAGCTTCTTGGCGAGCGGGGTGTCGGAATAGCCTGCGGTCATGTCAACTTCGTTCCATCGCCAGTCCGCACACCTGTAGACGCTGCGCTTAGCCGTCCATCCACTCGCTGAAGAAGCTGCGATGGGCGGCGCGCATCTCGTCGACAGACTTGCCGAACAGCTTGCTGCCGCTGGTCTTGCCGATGCGACGGAAGCCGATTGCGGCGGTTTCGTCGTTCTCCGTGCCCTTGGCGAGCGCCTCGTTGAGCGCTTGCGTATCGGGAACGGTCACGACGTAGCGGCCCTGGTCTTCGCCGAACCACCACGCGGCCTTGCTATATTCCTCGTTCCACTCGACCTCGGCACCGATGCCGCCTGCCATGGCCATCTCGGCGAGCGCGATGGCGAGGCCACCGTCGGAGACGTCGTGGACCGCGCTGACGAGGCCGTCGGCAATCAGCTGGAGCACGATCTTGCCCGCGTTCTTTTCGACCGTGAGGTCCGTTGGCGGAGTGCGGCCTTCGTCGCGGCCGTGAATTTCGCTCAGCCACAGCGACTTCCCGAGATGCGAGCGTTCGGGATCGGCGGTCGCCCATTCCTCGGCGTGGATGAGGTAGATCGCCTCGCCCTCGGCCTTGAACGGCATGGTCATCATGCGGTCGTAGTCGTCGATCAGGCCGACACCGCCGATGGCAGGGGTGGGCAGGATTGCGCTGCCACCACCGGTCGCCTTGCTCTCGTTGTAGAGGCTGACGTTGCCGCTCACGATCGGGAAATCGAGCACGCGGCAGGCGCGGCCCATGCCTTCCAGTGCATGGACGAATTGCGCCATAATTTCCGGGCGCTGCGGATTAGCGAAGTTGAGACAATTGGTCACCGCCAGCGGACGCGCGCCCACTGCGCACAGGTTCCGGTAGGCCTCGGCAATCGCCTGCTTGCCGCCTTCATAGGGATCGGCATGGACATAGCGCGGCGTGCAATCGGTGCTGATCGCCAGCGCCTTCCTGGTGCCATGGACGCGGACCACGCCCGCATCGCCGCCGGTCTGGAGCGTGTCCGCGCCGACCTGGCTGTCGTATTGCTCGCTGATCCACTTGCGCGACGACAAATTGGGCGAGGCGAGCAGCGTCATCAGATCGCCGCCGACATCGTCGGTGTCCGGACGCTCGGTCATGGGCTCGATGCCGGCCCAGGTGATGTATTCTTCCTTCGAAAGGTAAGGGCGGTCGTATTCGGGCGCATCGGCCGCGAGAGGGCCGAGCGGAATGTCGCAGACGATCTCGCCGCCGAACTCGAGTACCATGTGCTGCGTGTCGGTGACTTCGCCGATGACCGCGAAATCGAGCTCCCACTTCTCGAAGATGGCCGCCGCCATCGCTTCCTTGCCGGGCTTCAGCACCATGAGCATGCGCTCCTGGCTCTCGCTCAGCATCATTTCGTAAGGCGTCATGCCTTCTTCGCGGCACGGCACCTTGTCCATGTCGAGGCGGATGCCGGCTTTGCCGTTGGTCGCCATCTCGACGCTCGAGGAGGTAAGGCCCGCTGCGCCCATGTCCTGGATGGCGACTATAGCATCGGTCGCCATCAGTTCGAGGCAGGCTTCAATGAGCAGCTTCTCGGTGAACGGGTCGCCCACCTGAACCGTGGGACGCTTGGCTTCGGCGTCTTCCTCGAAGTCGGCGCTGGCCATGGTCGCGCCGTGGATACCGTCGCGGCCGGTCTTGGAGCCGACATAGACGATCGGATTGCCCACGCCGGTCGCGGCCGAATAGAAGATCTTGTCCGCATCGGCGACGCCGACGGTCATCGCGTTGACGAGGATGTTTCCGTCGTATGCCGGGTGGAAATTCGTCTCACCGCAGACGGTCGGCACGCCCACGCAATTGCCGTATCCGCCGATCCCCGCGACCACGCCCTGGACGAGGTGCTTCATCTTCGGGTGGTCGGGCCGCCCGAAACGCAGCGCATTGGCATTCGCCACCGGGCGCGCGCCCATTGTGAAGACGTCGCGCAGGATGCCGCCGACGCCGGTCGCCGCGCCCTGGTATGGCTCGATGTAGCTCGGGTGATTGTGGCTCTCCATCTTGAAGATGGCGGCCTGGCCGTCGCCGATATCGATTACGCCCGCATTCTCGCCCGGGCCGCAAATTACCCATGGCGCCTCGGTCGGCAGCTTCTTCAGATGCAGGCGGCTGCTCTTGTAGGAGCAGTGCTCGCTCCACATCACCGAGAAGATGCCGAGTTCCACGAGGTTCGGCTCGCGGCCCAGCGCATGCAATACGCGATCGTATTCTTCCTCGCTCAGCCCGTGCTGGGCGACGACGTCGGGGGTGATGGCGGACTCGGGTATGCTCATGGCCCGCGCCCTTAGCGGGGCGGGGTCGCGACCGCTAGTCCCACCTCGCTCTTATGCCACCGTGTGAGGCTGACCCAATAGGCCAGCGCGGTGAGCAGACCGAAGGCGAACAGCCCGGTTGCGAGGAAGGCGAAATCGGCGGCCTGTGGTTCCGGCCCGAACCAGTTGATCGCTTGCAATGCGAGCAAAGCGAAGAGCAATACCAGCGGCGGCACGATCGGGCCCTTCGTGCGCCGCATATACCACCAGAAGGCGAGGGCGATCAGCCCGAGTTCCAGAGGCATTTCGATGAGGGGCATATCCCACAGTCCGAAGCCGTATTTCCTTTCTCCACCGGCGATGGTGAGGTCCGGGCGGTGCGCCAGCAGGTCGAGCAACCAATGTGACAGGACGACGATGCCCGCCCAAGTGGCTGCAATCGCGTTGCGCGACAGGAGGAAGACCAACGCGGCAAAGGCGATAGCGAACCCTCCGGTGCCCACCAGACTGTGCGTGATCGGCATGTGATAGAAATCCATCGGGTTCATCTCGGTGATGCCCGGCACCACGCGCATCTTCTCTATACCGACCATCGCAAACAGGAAGAACGCCCAGTCGACCAGCTGCGCGGCTATAAACAGCGTGCCCAGGCGCGGAGCGTCCTTCGTGATCGCTTTCGCGGCTAGGGCAGGTGCGAAGTGGCCGATGAACACGTTTCGCTCAGACCAGCTTCGTCGCCGCGAATGTCGCGACACTCGCCGCGACCGCCGTGGCGAAGGCGCCCCAACAGATGTCCGCGAGCGTCACCGTCGTGGACCACTGCCGCAGCGTTGCCTGGTTGGTGAGATCGTAGGTCGCGTAACACAGCGCCCCCAGCAGCGCGCCGTTCAGCGCCGCCATCCCGACGCCGCCAGCCAGACCGGGACGCACCGCGAACCAGACGATCCCGGCGATGTAGGCGACATAGAACACCAGCGCCGGAGCCATGCGGAAACTGTCCGCCAGCATGTCGCCCAAGCGAGGGCGGTAGAAATTGTCGCCGGCCCAGCCAAGCCAGAGGGCGTCGAGCACGCCGAAAGCGATGGCGGCGGCGACAAAGGCGACAATCCACGTCATATCGGCTCCCCGGTGTTTCGGTTTACTTGACCGCCCACGCCCGCGCGGTCAATGCTCCGCCGCGATGACAGAGCAAGACACTCCGATTGCAGATATGAGTTTCGAAGAGGCCCTGCGCGCGCTCGAGGGCGTGGTCCGCAGGCTAGAGAGCGGCGATGTCCCCCTCGACGAAAGCATCGACCTCTATGAACGCGGCGAGGCACTGCGCAAGGCGTGCCAGGCGCGGCTCGATGCAGCGCAGGCGCGGATCGAGAAGATCGTGCAGGGGGCCGACGGCAAGCCGGCAGGGACCGAGCCCTTCGATGCAGGCAGCCCCGCGTGAACGCGATGACGGCCATGCCCGATATCCTCGCGACAGCATTCGAGCGCATTCAGGCCGAGATCGATAGCGCCTTCGACGCCTTCCTGCCCGTCCCGGACGACAGCCGCGCTCCGCTGATCGAGGCGATGCGCTATGCCGCGATCGGTGGTGGCAAACGCGTGCGCCCGCTGCTGCTGGCGGCGACGGCGGATCTCTACGGCGTCAATCACAGTGCGGCGGTGAACGCGGGCTGTGCGGTCGAGGCGATCCACGCCTATTCGCTCATTCATGACGATCTGCCCTGCATGGACGACGACGATCTGCGCCACGGCAAGCCGACGCTGCACAAGGCCTTCGACGAGGCGACGGCGGTGCTGGCGGGCGATTGCCTTCACGCGCTCGCTTTCGATATCCTGACGCAGCCCGACACTAGCACCGATCCGTTCGTGCGCGCCGAGCTGGTCGCGACGCTTTCGCGCGCTAGCGGGCATGACGGCATGGCCGGCGGGCAGATGATGGATATCGCCTCCGAACAGCAGCAATACGATCTGCGCCAGATCACCCGGCTGCAACAGCTAAAGACCGGCGCGTTGCTGGCTGCCAGTGTCGAAATGGGTGCCGTGCTCGGTCGGGTTCCGCTGGAGGGCCGCACGCATCTTCGCGCCTATGCCCGCGACATCGGCCTCGCCTTCCAGATCGCCGACGATTTGCTCGACGTCGAAGGCGACGAGGACAAGGCAGGCAAGGCGCTGCGCAAGGACGAAGGGCAGGGCAAGCAGACCTTCGTCACGCTGATGGGCGTGGACCAGGCCCGCGCGCAGGCCGAAATGCTGGTCGAGCAAGCGGGCAAACACCTTGCCAGCCACGGCGAAGACGCGCGGCTGCTGGTCGAACTGGCGCGCTTTATCGTGAAGAGGGACCATTGATGGCAGAGCGCATCGGCATCTACCCGGGCACATTCGATCCCATCACGCTGGGCCATGCCGACATCCTACGGCGCGGTTCGAAGCTGGTCGACAAGCTCATCATCGGTGTGACGACCAACCCGTCCAAGAACCCGATGTTCTCGACCGAAGAACGCTTCGCCATGGTCGAGCGCGAAATTGCCGACATGGGGCTTACCAATGTCGAGGTGGTCGGCTTCAATGCCCTGCTGGTGAAATTCGCGCAGAAGATGGGCGCCAACGTGATCATCCGCGGGCTGCGCGCTGTGGCGGATTTCGAATACGAGTACCAGATGGCCGGCATGAACCAGCAACTCGACGACGACGTCGAGACCGTGTTCCTCATGGCCGATGTCTCGCTCCAGCCGATCGCCTCGCGGCTCGTCAAGGAAATCGCGATGTTCGGCGGCGACATCAGCCCCTTCGTCAGCAAAGCCGTATGCGACGAAGTGGTCGCGCGGGTTAAGCAAACCGGTCTCCGCGGCGATTATTGAGACTCACCAATGCTATTCATTGAATGGACAGACCGCGCTCGTTAGACGGGCGGCAATCCAGACACATCGACGGGATACCCATGTTCAAGACTTCGCTTGCCCTTGCCGCCGCTGCACTTGCCGCGACCATGCCCATCGGAGCCATTGCGCAGGACGCCGAAACGCCGGCTGCGGCGCAGGACACGCGCACGTATGACCCGGTCAGCTTCGACATGGCGGTGGAGCCGGAGAATATCCTCCTGCTCGACCTGTCGAACGGAGAGCGTGTCGCGATCCGCCTGATGCCGGGCTGGGCGCCGAACCATGTGGAGCGGATCAAGACGCTCACCCGCCAGGGTTTCTACGACGGTGTGATCTTCCACCGCGTGATCGACGGCTTCATGGCGCAGACCGGCGATCCGACCGGCACGGGGACAGGTGCATCGCAGCTTCCGGACATCAATGAGGAATTCAATCCGATGCCGCATGTCCGCGGCACGGTGGCCATGGCCCGCGCGGCAGACGAGAACAGCGCGAACAGCCAGTTCTTCATCGTCTTCTACCCGCGCTTCAGCCTCGACCAGAAATACACGAATTTCGGCCGCGTGATCTCGAACATGGCTGCGGTCGACGCGATCCAGCGCGGCGAGCCGCCGCAGAACCCGACACGGATCCTGCAGGCTTCGATCGCCGCCGATGGCAAGCCCGTGCCGGTCAACACCGCGCCGCGCGCTGCCGACGAAATCAGCGTCGACGACCTCAACGCGCCGATCCAGGAATAGCGTTTGCGCCTTCGACGACGCGCGCTTAATCGGCGGCCGTTATGCGCGTTGACCTGTTCGATTTCGACCTCCCGCAAGAACTGATCGCGCTGCGTCCGGCGCGGCCGCGGGATGCAGCACGTATGCTCGTCGTCCGCGGAGAAGAGCCTTTCGAAGATGCGGGCGTGAGCGATTTGCCGCGCCTGTTGAGGCGCGGCGACGTGCTGGTGTTCAACGACACCCGCGTGATCCCGGCGCAGCTCGAAGGTCGGCGCGGCGAAGCGAAGATCGGTGCGACGCTGCACAAGAGGATCGATCTGAGACGCTGGCAGGCGTTCATCCGCAACGCCAAGCGATTGCGTCCGGGCGAGACAGTCGCGTTCGGCGGAGGCGTTTCGGCGACAGCGGAAGAGCGCCTTGCCGATGGGAGCTTCGTCCTCGCCTTTCACGGAGAAGAACCGGTCGAAGTCCTGCTCGAGCGGGCAGGGCGCATGCCGCTGCCGCCCTATATCGCGGGCAAACGCGCGACGGATGCGCAGGACCGCGAGGACTACCAGACCATGTTCGCGCGGGAGGACGGAGCCGTCGCCGCGCCGACTGCTGCGTTGCATTTCACGCCGCGCTTGATGGACGCATTGGATGCTGCGGGCGTCGCGCGCGAAACGCTGACGCTGCATGTCGGGGCGGGGACTTTCCTGCCGGTCAAGGCCGACGATACCGACGACCATGCGATGCATTCCGAATGGGGCCGGATCGAACCCGGGACGGCCGAGCGGCTGAATGCGGCACGGGCAGCGGGCGGGCGGATCATCGCCGTCGGCACAACCAGCCTGCGCCTGCTCGAGAGCGCGACGGGCGAAGATGGCGTAATCCAAGCCTTCGCGGGTGATACCGACATCTTCATTACACCCGGATATCGCTTCCGCGCGGTGGATGGCCTGATGACCAATTTCCACCTTCCGAAATCGACGCTGATGATGCTGGTCAGCGCCCTGATGGGGCGCGATCGGATGATGGCGGCCTACGAGCATGCGATCGCCAACGACTACCGTTTCTTCAGCTACGGGGACTCATCGCTGCTTTTGCCCTGAACCGGGAACAGGCTGCCGGTGTCGAGCAGGCGGTCGATCAGCGCGTCGTCCGCCGGAATACGGCCGTCAAGCATGAGCATGGCGATGCCATGCGCTATCGACCAGGCTTGCAGGGCGAGGCGCTCCGCCTCCTCGCGCGTGGCGGACAACTCACAAGTTAGTTCGGTCAGCAATTCGCGTGCGGGATCCGGGTCCTCATCGCCAAGCTCGACCGGCTCCCCCTGCGTAAACATCAGGCGAAACAGAACAGGATGGGCGAGCGCGAAGCGGACGTAAGCTCGTCCCGTCAGAGCAAATTTGTTCGATAGATCGTGAGACGTGTCCGCGGCCTCTTTCTGAGCAATCCCAAGCAATTTGGAGCCTTCGCGGGCGAGGGCCCGGTTCAGGGCCTGCTTGTCAGGGAAGTGCCGATAGACCGCGGTGGCGGAAACTCCCACGCGCCGTGCCAGTTCGCGCAGCGAAGGCTCCTTGCCCCCGTCGCCCTCCAGCGCTGCAATGCCCTCTTTCAAAAGGGCATCGCGCAGGCTGCCGTGATGGTAAGTCTCGACCGATGTTGACACTGTTATCATTGCCTCTATGTTGACGGTGTTCACTTTAGACAAGGCGATTCGGACATGGCAAGCGTCATAGAGAAAACCATCCGCAAGGCCGTCACCCCGGCGATCCAGGCTGTCGCGAGCGTCAATCGCACGCGCTTGCCGGAACCGTCCGAAAATCCGTTTCTCAATGGCGTCCACACGCCGATGAAGGACGAGAAGACGATCGAGAACCTGGCGGTGACCGGTACGATCCCCGCCGAACTCGATGGTCGCTATGTCCGGATCGGCCCAAATCCCTTTGGTGATGCGGGCAAGGGGCATCACTGGTTCATCGGCGATGGCATGGTCCACGGTGTCCGGCTTAGGGACGGCAGGGCCGAATGGTACCGCAACCGCTTCATCCGTTCGCACGAGCTTCAAGCGAAAGGTGGCCCGAAAGGCGTCGGCGGTCCGCGTCGTGGGTACAGTGACACGGTCAATACCAATGTCATGGGAATCGGCGGTACGATCATGGCGCTGGTCGAAGCGAATTCCTATCCCGTCCAGCTGGACGAGAATCTAGAAAGCGCGGCCTACAGCAATTTCGGGGGAGGTCTTGCGGGATCCTTTACCGCCCATCCGCACCAGTGTCCGGTGACCGGAGAGCATCACGCGATTTGTTATCAGGCGGACAAGCCCAACCGGATCTGGCACGTCGCATTGAACGAGCAAGGCGAAGTTCTGCGCGAGATCGCCATTCCGGTCGTCAACGGCCCCTCAATCCATGATTGCGCTCTGACAGAGAACTACGTCGTCATCCTCGACCTGCCGGTGACCTTTTCGATGAAGGCACTGCTCGCAGGCCAGCGTTTTCCCTATCGCTGGAACCGCGAGCATCGGGCGCGCGTCGGGCTGCTGCCACGCAAGGGCGGCGCAGATGACATCGTGTGGTGCGATGTCGATCCCTGCTACGTGTTCCACGTCGGCAACAGTTTCGAGGCCGAGGGCAAGGTCGTGACCGATCTCTGCGCATACGAGACCATTTTCGACGGTGAGATGCCGGGCCCATATGGCAAGCCGCTAGGTCTTGAGCGCTGGACTGTCGATCCCGCGACACAATCGGTCGAGCGTGTGACGCTCGATGCCGAAGGGCAGGAGTTCCCTCGACCCGACGAACGCTATTTCACCAAGCCCTATCGCTATTTGTGGTCGGACGGGCTCGAAGGCGATCTCGATTTCGTCTCCGCCCTCCCGATCTATCGCCACGACCTGCAGACCGGCGAAAAGATCGAACACGATTTCGGCGAGGGCCGCATCCCTGGCGAGTTCGTTTTCGTGCCGCGCAGCCAAGATGCTCCGGAAGGAGATGGCTGGATCATGGGCTATGTCATAGATCGCAACGAGGCCACCAGCACGCTCGAAATCCTCGAGGCCGTCACGCTGGAGCCGGTCGCGTCCGTACATATTCCGCATCTTATCCCGCCGGGCTTTCACGGGAACTGGATTGCCGCTAGCCACGGCTGAGTGGAGCCGATTCTCGAACTCAGCGGCCTGACCAAGGTCTATCCCGGCGGGCTCAAGGCGCTCGACGATGTCGATCTCACCATCCGCAAGGGCGAAATATTCGCGCTGCTCGGGCCGAACGGGGCGGGCAAGACCACGCTGATCGGTGCGGTTTGTGGACTGGTGCGTCCGAGCGGCGGGACGATCCGCGCTTTCGGACACGATCTCGCCACCGACTGGCGCAAGGCGCGCGCCCGCATCGGACTCGTCCCGCAGGAACTCAGCACAGACATGTTTGAACCGGTGAAGCGGGCGGTCAGCTATTCGCGCGGTCTCTTCGGTCTCCCGCCCGATCCGGCGCGGATCGAGGAAATCCTGCGTAGCCTCAGCCTGTGGGAGAAGCGCGACGAACGGATCATGGCCCTGTCGGGCGGGATGAAGCGCCGCGTCCTTATCGCCAAGGCACTGGCGCACGAACCCGACCTGCTATTCCTCGACGAGCCCACGGCCGGCGTCGATGTCGAGCTGCGGAAGGGCATGTGGGCGATCATCGACCAGATGCGCGCGCGCGGCGTCACGATCATTCTGACGACCCACTACATCGAGGAGGCCGAGGAAATGGCGGACCGCGTCGGCGTGATTCGCAACGGCCAGATCATCGCGGTGGACGAGAAGGACGCGCTGATGGCGAAGCTGGGCCGCACCGAAGCGCATATCGCTCTCGCCGAACCGATGCAGACATTGCCGCCGGCTATCGCGCAATTCCCGGTCGAGATAGAGCAAGACGGTATGTCGCTCTGCTACCGCGGCGGGGACGGCACCGGCCGCGGCAAGGCCGAAGTCGCGGACCTCACTAAAGCGCTCACCCGCCAAGGCATCGACTATGTCGGTATCGAAACGCGGGAGAGCAGTCTCGAAGACATCTTCGTCTCGCTGCTAGGGGAGAACGCCCGATGATCGCTTGGCGCTCCACCTGGTCGATCTACAAGCGCGAACTGCTGCGTTTCCTGCGGACCGCCTTTCAGTCCGTCCTCGCGCCCGTGCTGACGACGACGCTCTATTTCATCGTCTTCGGCGCGGCCATCGGCGGGCGCATGCCCGACCTTGGCGGAGTGGACTACGGCGCATTCATCATACCGGGCCTGCTGATGCTGACCCTGCTCGGCGAGACGACCAGCAACTCGAGCTTCGGCATCTACATGCCGCGCTTCACGGGCACGATCTACGAGCTTCTGAGCGCGCCCGTCGGCGTGGCCGAAACGCTGATCGGCTTCGTCGGGGCGGCGATGACCAAGAGCCTGATCCTGGCTGCCATCATCTTGGCGACGGCGCGCTTCTTCGTCGATTACAGCATCGCCTATCCGCTGCTCGCCGTGCTCTACATCATGCTGGTCGCGGCGGCTTTCAGCCTGTTCGGCTTTATCCTCGGCATCTGGGCGGACAATTTCGAGAAGCTTGGCATCATCCCGATGCTGTTCCTCACCCCGCTCACCTTCCTCGGCGGAACATTCTACTCGATCGATATGCTGCCAAGCCCTTGGGACACTATCGCTTTGGCCAATCCCATCGTCTACCTCGTCAGCGGCCTGCGCTGGACCTTCTATGGCAGCAGCGACGTCAACATCTGGGTCAGCTTCGGCATCAGCCTCGCGTTTCTCGCCGCCTGCACGGCGGTGATCGCCTATATCTTCAGGACAGGTTGGCGCCTGCGGGCGTGATCGCCGAACCTTTCTGACAGGCTCTTTCCGCGTTCAGAATCCGGACAGCCGGTCGGGCGCAATTGCGCCGGTGCGCCACGGGAAACGGCGCTACAGATTCAAGGATAGAACATGAAGAAAATCGCATTCATCACCGCCGCCGCAGCAGCAGCCATCGCGCTGCCGAGCGCTGCGCAGGCGCAGGACGTGGTGCCGGGTAACGGCTTCATCGGCGTCCAGGCCGGCGTCCACGACCTCGGCCTCGACGACGAGTTGGAAGACATCGGCCCGGGCCTCGAACTCGACGATTCGAGCCCGATCTTCGGCGTCTTCGCCGGCTACGACGTCCCCGTCGGCCCCGCGCTCTTCATCGGCGCGGAAGCCAACTACAATTTCGGCACTGACGCGCTGGACGGCGATTACGGCGCGAATGCCCGTCTCGGCTTCAGCGTCCCCGGCGGTGCGAAGATTTATGGTCGTGCCGGCATCCAGGCGATCAAAGTCGATTATAGCGAAATCATCAACGACGATTCGATCGATTTCGACGGCATCGACGATACCGAGAGTGATTACCTTGTCGGCATCGGCGCGGATGTTCCGGTCGGTCGTGCTTTCGTGCGCGGCAATCTCGACACGATCAGCTTCGACACGATGCGCGCAACGGTCGGCGTCGGCCTGCGCTTCTGATAGCACTTCTATCAAAGTCTTCGATGAGGCCGGTTTCCGCAAGGGAGCCGGCCTTCTTCCTATACGGGGTGGCGAGGTCGCGCCGAGCACGCTAGGCGCTCGCCCATGCCACGAATTCGCCTTTCCACCCTTGCCATCCTGACGGCGCTCGCAGCCGCGACACCAGTGAGCGCACAGCTGCCGGACGGCGCGCGCCAGATGATCGATGCCGCTCTTGCCAGCGGCGACGATGCCAAGATCGCTACCGTGCTCGAACTTGCCCGGACCACATGGCCCGACGAGGCTGACGACATCTCTGAAATCGAGAGCGAATGGCAGGCGGCCAAGTCCGAACGCGCCGCTGCCGCCGCCAAGGCGGAAGAGGAAGCCATTCGCTCCGCAGGGCTGTTCGATCGCTGGAGCGGGGAAGGCGAACTCGGCGGCTTCCAATCGAGCGGCAACAGCGACACCGTCGGCCTGTCCGCCGGACTGAAGCTCAAGCGTGAAGGGATCGACTGGTCGCACCGCCTGCGCGCCGGTTTCGATTACCAGCGCCAGAACGGTGTCACCAGTCGCGAGCAATTGCTGGCAGCATACGAGCCGCGCTGGCAGTTCGGCGAGAACGTCTTCGCCTATGGACTCGCCCAATACGAACGCGACCAGATCCAGGGGGTCGACGCACGCTATGCCGTCTCCGGTGGCCTCGGTTACAAGGTGGTCGACCGCGAGGGGCTCAGCCTGGCAATCAAGGCCGGCCCAGCCTATCGCGTGACGGAATATACCGACGGGCGTAGCGAAAGCCGCTTGGCGGGCCTCGCCGGCTTCGATTTCGACTGGCAGATATTCGAGCGGCTGACGCTGACGCAGGATGCGAATGCCGTGGCCGAGACCGGCGGCGAGGCGCTGGTCATCGTCGATGGGTCGAACACCACGCTCAACCTGATCACCGGGCTTGATTTCAAAGTGAGCGACAGCTTGCGCGCGCGGATGTCATACCAGCTCGATTACGACAGCAATCCGCCCGCCGGGAAAGTGTCGACCGACACGCTGACCCGCGCCACGCTGATCTACGGTTTCTGACCATGTCCGAGCGGTTTGCCTTCATCACCCGCGCGACCGACGGAGCGGCACGCACGGGTGTTATCGCGATGCAGCGGGGCGAAATCCGTACGCCAGCTTTCATGCCCGTGGGTACCGCCGGAACGGTCAAGGCAATGAAACCCGAGACGGTTCGCAAGACCGGAGCGGATATCATTCTCGGCAATACTTATCACCTGATGCTGCGGCCAGGTGCGGAGCGGGTTGCGCGGCTCGGCGGGTTGCACAAGTTCATGAATTGGGACCGCCCGATCCTGACCGACAGCGGCGGTTATCAGGTGATGAGCCTTTCCGACCTGCGCAAGCTGACCGAAGAGGGCGTCGAGTTTCGCAGCCATCTCGACGGGTCCAAGCACATGCTCACGCCCGAGCGCTCGATGGAAATCCAGCGACTGCTCGGCAGCGATATCGTGATGGCCTTCGACGAATGCCCGCGCGCCGATCGCCCGCGCGACGATATCGCGGCGAGCATGGAAATGTCGATGCGCTGGGCCAAACGCAGCCGTGATGGCTTCGACAGCGGTGGGGAGCACGCTGCGCGCTCGGCCCTGTTCGGCATCCAGCAGGGTGCGCTGGACGAGGAATTGCGCAAGATCAGCGCCCAGAAGCTCACCGACATCGGCTTCGATGGATACGCCATCGGTGGGCTCGCCGTGGGCGAGGGGCAGGAGGCGATGTTTGCGACGCTCGATTTCGCGCCCGGCCAATTGCCGCAAGACCGCCCGCGCTACCTGATGGGCGTCGGCAAGCCCGACGACTTGGTAGGTTCGGTCGAACGCGGGGTCGACATGTTCGATTGTGTGCTGCCGAGCCGGTCGGGCCGCAACGGGCAGGCTTTCACCTGGGACGGTCCGATCAACCTGCGCAATGCGCGCTTTGCCGAGGACCAGGAGCCGCTCGACGGTCGTTGCAGCTGCGACACATGCGGTACCTACTCGCGGGCCTATATTCATCACCTCGTCCGCTCGCAGGAAATTCTCGGCGCAATGCTAATGACCGAGCACAACCTCGCCTTCTACCAGCAGCTGATGCAGGCAATGCGCGATGCGATCGGGGAAGGGCGCTTCGCTGCCTTCGCCAGCGACTTCCGGCGTGACTATTTGGCAGGCAATTCCTAGCTAGGGAGGATGGCCCTATTCTCCCGGCGAAAACGACAGGCGGCTCATCCTGCTGCGGCTTGGTCGCTACCGCATGCTAAGGTCGCTCCCAGGCAGGAGAGCTATTTGCTAGTGATCGCCATCATCACGGTCATGTTGTGGCAGGTGCCTTTCGGCCAATTGGTACTTTACCCGTTCTCGCTGCTGGCCACCTGGTTTCACGAGATGGGTCATGGCCTTACCTCGATGGCGCTGGGCGCACGCTTCGACGAGCTGGTGATCTTCCCGAACGGGTCGGGTTACGCCCTTTCGTCGTGGCCGGGCGAGCCGTCGCGGCTTTCACGAGCGCTGACCGCGGCGGTCGGCTTGCTTGGACCTTCGGTTGCAGGATCGCTGCTCATCCTCGGTTCGCGCAGTCGCGCGGCTACCCGTATCCTGCTCACCGGGCTCGGTATCGTCCTCGCCATATCCACCATCGTCTGGGTGCGATCACTTGCCGGGTGGATCGTCCTGCCTGCGTTCGCAGCGATCTGTGTTGCTGCCGCACTCTGGGGCAGTCACAAGGCGCAGCGCTTTGCGATCGAGCTGCTGGGCGTGCAGGCGGCGATCAGCCTCTGGCGTGATCTGGGCTATCTATTTAGCGACGGTGGATATGTCGGAGGCGAGTTCATCACTTCCGACACCGGCGCCATCGAGGAAGCGCTACTTCTCCCCTATTGGCTGTGGGGCGCTCTGATAACCGCCACCGCGGTCATAATTATCTTCGGTGCGCTCAGGGTTGCGTCTCGCCGCTGACCACTCAAGCCGCGGACTTCTCCCGCATTTCGAGGATCGTGCCGCGGTAGGGCACGAAACGGCCCGCCGCGTCCAGAAAGCCGGCACCGATTGCATTGGCGAAGGACTGCGCGTCGCGCAGGTTATCGTACCATTTTCCGCGCCTGTTCGGCGTCACGAAGCGATATTGTGTCATAGTATCATCGGAAGTCTCAAAAAGGCAGCTGGTTCCGGCCAACCCCCTGAAAACGCGACGGATTGAAACGAAAAAGGGCGGCCCCGCAGGACCGCCCCTTTCGTGACCATATCGTCGTTTCTTAGCGCGAGTAGAACTCGACCACGAGGTTCGGTTCCATAGTGACCGGATAGGGCACTTCATCGAGCTTCGGGACGCGGGTGAAAGTAACCTTGTCGGTGCCGTCGGGCGCAACGTAGTCGGGAATTTCGCGCTCGGGCAGGCTCTGCGCTTCGATCACCAGCGCCATATCCTGCGCCTTCTTGCCGAGGCTGACGACGTCGCCGACCTTGACGCGGGCCGATGCGACATTGGTCTTCACGCCGTTGAGGTAGATGTGGCCATGGCTCACGATCTGGCGGGCGGCGAAGATGGTCGGCGCGAACTTGGCGCGATACACGACCATGTCGAGGCGCTGTTCCAGCAAGCCGATCAGGTTCTGGCCAGTGTCGCCCTTCATCTTGGACGCTTCGGTATAGGTGCGCTTGAACTGCTTCTCGGTCACGTCGCCGTAATAGCCCTTCAGCTTCTGCTTGGCGCGCAGCTGCAGGCCGAAGTCGGACATCTTGCCCTTGCGGCGCTGGCCGTGCTGGCCGGGACCGTAGGAACGCTTGTTGACCGGGGAATTCGGGCGACCCCAGATGTTCTCACCCATCCGGCGGTCGAGTTTGTACTTGGCGCTCTTGCGCTTCGACATAAGTCTTTCCTTCGATTTGCTGAGCGGACGTAGTGCCCGCCATTTAACCCGGCATCGCACCGTCGGACGACAGGGGTCCGGCGCGGCCACCGCTTCACCGGGGTGCGGGGCCAATTAGCGAGGCGCGCGAATAGCAGTTTTGCGCCAATCGTCAAGCGCCGAGATAGGCGCTCGACAAAGCGGTGCGGGGAGGGCAGTGCGCACCGCCATGGACGACACAATCAAGCTCCCCGAAGACTGCACCGACATGAGCGAAGTGCGGGTCGGGGTCGATACCACCGACCGGCAGCTGATGGAACTGCTCGACCGCCGCTTCGCCTACATGCGAGCGGCCGCCCGCATCAAGACCGACCGCAATGTGGTCCGCGATGAAATCCGAAAGGCTCAAGTCATCGGCAATGCTGTGACGGACGCCGACGCGCGCGCGCTTCCGTCCGAGAAAATAGCCGAAATCTGGGAACTTCTGGTCGAAACCTCGATCGCTTACGAACTCGAGGAGTGGGACCGGATCAGGGCTTAGGCTCGCGCTGGAGCGATGACAGCACGCCCCGCAGCGTGCGTACCTCGAGGTGGTTCCAGCCCGGCTTCGTCAGCACCCCGCGCAAGGTCCGCCGCGTGGCTTCCGCCCGGCTTTCGGGCAGGAAATAGCCCTTCGGTTCGAGCATACGGTCGAGATGGTCGATCAGACCTTCGAGATCGTCCTGCGGCGCGGGCGGGAGCAGAGCTTCCTGCGTCGGCTGCACCAGCGTTTCGTGCTTCGACCATTCATACGCGCACAGGATCACTGCCTGCGCCAGGTTGAGCGACCCGAAGTCCGGATTAATCGGCACAGTCAGGATCGCGCGGGCAAGAGCGACGTCGTCTGTTTCGAGACCTGAGCGTTCCGGGCCGAACAGGAAGGCGCTCCGCCCGATATTCCCGGCCATTTGCCTTGCAGCTTCCTCCGGCGTCACGACCGGTTTGGTGACGCCGCGCTTGCGAACTGTTGTGGCGTAGACATGCGCGCAATCGGCCACGGCTTCTGCGGTGGTAGCGTAGACTTGCGCTCGTTCGAGCACGACATCGGCACCCGCAGCGGCCGGACCTGCAGAAGGATTGGGCCAGCCATCGCGCGGCTCGACCAGGCGCAGCTCCGTCAGCCCGAAATTGAGCATCGCCCTCGCCGCCTTACCGATATTCTCGCCAAGCTGCGGCCGGACGAGCACGACCACTGGCTTGCGCGTGTCAGCTTCGCTCATTCGCCGCGTCCTGTACCGTGCTGGCGAACTCTTCGAAATCGCGGGCCTCGCTGAAGTCGCGATAGACGCTGGCGAAGCGGATATAGGCGACGCTGTCGATCTGGCGCAGGCCGTCCATCACCATCTCGCCGATCCGTTGCGAGGCAATCTCGGCCTCGCCCGCGGTTTCGACCTGGCGCTGAATCCCGCTCGCTAACTGGTCGATCCGCTCCTGCGGAACGTCGCGCTTGCGGCAGGCCAGGGTGATCGACTGCTCCAGCTTGGCGCGATCGAAGGGCTGGCGGCGATCGCCTGATTTGACGACGGTCACCTCGCGCAATTGCACCCGCTCGAACGTGGTGAAGCGCGCCCCGCAGCTCGAACACTGGCGGCGGCGGCGGATCGACGTGGAATCCTCGGTCGGACGACTGTCCTTTACTTGGCTGTCGTCATGGGCACAGAAAGGGCATCGCATTCAGGTGGTTACTTCTTGATCCTGTTGTAGAATGCGTATCCCGCTCCGGCTGCCAGGCCGATCGGCCAGGTGATCACCGGCAACAGCGCCGCAGCGACAACGCCAACGGCTGCGCCGGTCAGCACCGGCTTGGTAGAGGGGTGGCTCATGCCTTCCTTGGCCATGGCCTTCGCCTCGGTCCGGGCGCGCTCGCCCAGATCATAACCCTTGTCGTAATCGTCCTGGCTCATCGCTTTACCTTCCGGGATAGACGGGGAATTTTGCGCACAGCTCGCTCACGCGATTGCGCACGCTATCTTCCACCTGCGCGTCGCCTTCGGGACCGTTCTTCGACAAGCCGTCGACGACTTCCGTTATAAGCTTGCCGATCTGCTCGAATTCCGTCGGCCCAAAGCCGCGCGTCGTACCCGCCGGCGTGCCGAGACGGACGCCGCTGGTGACAAAGGGGCTGCGCGTATCGAACGGGATGCCATTCTTGTTGCAGGTCAGCCATGCCCGGTCGAGACCTGCTTCGGCAGCCTTGCCCGTCACGTCCTTGGCGGTGAGGTCGACCAGCATGGAGTGGTTGTCCGTGCCGCCGGAAACGACCCGCAGGCCGTTCGCCTCGATGCTCTTGGCCAGCGCGCGGGCGTTGTCGACCACGCGCCGTGCGTAATCCTTGAAGTCCGGCCGCAGCGCCTCGCCGAAGGCGACCGCCTTCGCGGCAACGACATGCATCAGCGGGCCGCCCTGCATGCCGGGGAAGACGGCCATGTTGATCGGCTTGGTGTATTTCTCGTCGTTCCACAGGATCACGCCGGAACGCGGACCGCGCAGGCTCTTGTGCGTCGTTGTGGTCACGATATCGGCATGCGGGAAGGGCGAGGGGTGCGCGCCGCCCGCCACGAGGCCGGAGATGTGGCTCATGTCCACCATCAGGTAGGCGCCGACCTCGTCCGCAACCTTGCGGAAGGCCTCCCAATCCCATACGCGCGAATAGGCGGTGCCGCCGGCGATAATGAGCTTGGGCTTGTGCTCCTTCGCGGTCGCCATCACGGCGTCCATGTCGATCAGCTCGTCGTCCTGCCGCACGCCATAGCTGACCGGATTGAACCACTTGCCGCTCATGTTGACCGGCGAACCGTGCGTCAGGTGACCGCCCGAATTTAGGTCGAGGCCCATAAAGGTATCGCCCGGCTGCAGCAGGGCGAGAAACACGGCCTGGTTCATCTGGCTGCCCGAATTGGGCTGCACATTGGCGAAGTTGCAGCCGAACAGCTCCTTCGCGCGCTCGATCGCCAGCGTCTCGACCACGTCGGCATAGTCGCAGCCGCCGTAGTAACGCTTGCCCGGATAACCCTCGGCGTATTTGTTGGTAAACACGCTGCCGGTCGCTTCAAGCACGGCGGTCGAGGCGATGTTCTCACTCGCGATCAGCTCGATCTTGTCCTGCTGGCGCGATAGCTCCTTACGGATGGCGCCGTATATCTCGGGGTCTGCCGCGGCGAGGCTGTCGTGCCAGAAGCGATCCCCAGAGGAGCGAGACTGTTCGCGGGATGTGTCTTTTGCCTGGGTAGCCATGATCAGAATTCCGGGTTTGAGAGCTTGTCAACGCGGCGCTGATGGCGACCGCCGCCGAATTCCGTTTCGAGGAACGCGGTGAGACACGCCTTGGCCATGTCGCTGCCGGTGAGGCGCGCGCCCATGGCAATGCAATTCGCGTCATTATGCTCGCGGGCGAGGCTGGCGGAAAGTGGCTCCGAAACGAGCGCGCATCGCACGGCAGGATTACGGTTAGCACTCATCGAGATGCCAATACCCGATCCGCACAGCGCCACACCGCGCTCGGCCGTACCATCGGCAATCACACTGGCGAGTTTGTAGCCGAAATCCGGATAATCGACGCTGTCGGTGGTCTCCGGCCCGAGGTCTGCGACCTCATGGCCCTGCTCGATCAACCAGTCCCGCAGCTCGGCTTTGAGTTCGATGGCGGCATGGTCGGAGGCGATGGCGATACGCATGATGGGGGCCATAATGCTTTAGCCCCTGCTGTGCCACCGTAATGTGCCGTTGTCTTCAACGGCCCAATTTAAATCCGAGGAGATGAAGCGGCAGCCTGAATCTGCTCTACGCTATACGGTTTGGTAACGGTCGGGACCTGGCGAAAACGCTCGGGATGCTCGGCATCGCCATAACCGGTGGCAAAAATAAACTCGACGCCCGCCTCGAGCAACCGGTCTGCCACCGGATAGCTTTTTTCGCCGTGAAGATTGACGTCCAGCACCGCAAAATCGAAATCGTTGTCGGCAAGCATTGCAAACGCTTCTGTAATAGAAGTCGCGACCGCAACGCTAGCGCCAATCTCCAGAAGCATGTCCTCGAGACCGAAGGCGATAATTGCTTCATCTTCCAGCACCATGATGTGGCGGTCAGCAAGTGTCACAAGATCGTATCCAACTGATAGTGCAGACCTTCTGGGCGGAAATCGAGACTGGCATTTCCGCCGGGCGTTCCCAAACCCCGGCCAATCAATCGTGTGCCAAATCCAGAACGGTTTGGCGGGGTTGCTACAGGACCTCCCCGCTCGGTCCATTCGAATGTCAGGCGGGTATCATTCCCTTGAAAATCTGTATTCCAGGAGATTTCGACGGAGCCATCGGATGCTGAGAGTGCACCGTACTTTATCGCATTCGTACCAAGTTCGTGGATCACCATCGCAAGGGACACGGCCATCTGTGGCGGCAAAAGTACCGATGGACCTTCGATGGTAATTCGAGAGGGATCATCTGGTGCTATGGCTTCCAGCCCTTGGCGGACAACGGACTCCATATCCGCCGTCTCCCAATTGCGAGCAGTCAGGTGATTGTGGGCGGTCGCGAGGGCATTGAGCCGATCCGTGAAGGCTTTACGCTCTTGGACTTGCGACATGTCGCGAAAAGTCTGCTGTGCAATGCCTTGAACCACCGCAAGTGTGTTTTTCACACGGTGATTGAGTTCATTGATGAGGATGGTTTGCTGCTCCTCTGCTGCAACCTCCTCTGTAACATCGTGCCCTTGTACGAGAATACCTCGAAACCCGTCTTCTCCATGTATCGGCTGGAAGATGAATTCGAGAAAGCGAGGTTCGAGCCGATCGCTGTTTTTCTGCTGGAGGAGCACGCGTTCCTTCTGGCCGAAATAGGGTTGGCCAGTTTCCCGTACGCGGTCGAGAATATCAATGAAGCCTTGGGCCTCCACCTCCGGCAAAGCTTCGGCAACCGGCCTCCCGTCAAGTTTTCTCTCGCCGATTAATTGGCGATAGGCCGCATTGGCCATGACGAACCTGTGGTTCCTACCTGCGAGAACGGCGACGAAACCCGGGGCCTGTTCGAGCATCGCCCTAAAACGGTCCAGTTGGCGAGCGGCTCCTTGGTAGCGTTGTTCGACTGCTTCGGCCCGACGAGCTACCCCTGCGACATTTCTTGGTCCCTCTACCTCGTCGAGATCGGTAATTCGGACGGTGTGCTGAAGGATATGCGTAACGCGCTCCTCCTCGTCGAGGATGGGTGTGTGCGTCGCGCTCCAGGTATGAACATCGAAATCACCGCTACTGTTTGGGATATCATAGCGAATATGTGCGATCTCGTCGGCTTCGCCAGTTTCGAGGACTCTCTCAAGCGATTTCGTCAGTTGACGGCGCGGTTCGCCTTCACTCGGAAAAGCGTCGAACATATTGCGTCCGACGATGTCCTCCAACTCGCGCATGGTCGCCGCAAGATAGGCGTCGTTCGCCCATTCAATGCAAAAACTTCGGTCGAGCAGAACATAGGGATTGGGGGATTTCGCCAGAACCAACTGGAAATCGATTGTCATTCCGGACCCACTAGACGCGACGTACAATAGATGTCGGACAGCTGCGCCTGCCCGGTGGATGCTCAATGGTCGGCCGGGCCAGCGGTTCCTGTATCTTAGCTAGCAGGAGAGAGGTGTGTTTAATCGGCCACAATTCCGAGCACCGCAAACCTACTGATCAAGGAATGAGCGCATCTTGCGGCTGCGGCTCGGGTGCTTGAGCTTGCGCAGGGCCTTGGCCTCGATCTGGCGGATACGTTCGCGGGTCACGGAGAACTGCTGGCCGACTTCCTCCAGCGTGTGATCGGTGTTCATGCCGATGCCGAAACGCATGCGGAGCACGCGTTCTTCGCGCGGAGTAAGGCTGGCGAGGACGCGGGTAACCGTTTCCTTGAGGTTCGCCTGGATCGCCGCATCCACCGGGATGATCGCATTCTTGTCTTCGATGAAATCGCCGAGGTGCGAATCCTCCTCGTCGCCGATTGGCGTTTCGAGGCTGATGGGCTCCTTGGCGATCTTCATCACCTTGCGCACCTTTTCGAGCGGCATGGAGAGCTTCTCCGCCATCTCTTCCGGGGTCGGCTCGCGGCCCTGATCGTGCAGGAACTGGCGGCTGCAGCGCACCAGCTTGTTAATCGTCTCGATCATGTGGACCGGGATACGGATGGTGCGCGCCTGGTCCGCGATCGAGCGGGTAATGGCCTGTCGAATCCACCAGGTCGCATAGGTGCTGAACTTGTAGCCGCGACGGTATTCGAACTTGTCGACCGCCTTCATCAGGCCGATGTTGCCCTCCTGAATCAGGTCCAGGAATTGCAGCCCGCGGTTGGTGTATTTCTTCGCGATGGAGATCACCAGCCGCAGGTTCGCCTCGACCATTTCCTTCTTGGCGATACGCGCCTCGCGCTCGCCTTTCTGGACCATGTTCACGATGCGGCGGAATTCTTCCAGCGCCATGCCGGTCTGGCTGGCGATGTCGGCGATTTCCGTGCGGATACGATCGATCGCGTCGGCTTCCTTCTCGGCGAAGGCAGCCCATTTCTTGTCCTTCTTGACCCGGTCGTCCATCCAGGTGTCGTCGAGCTCGTTGCCGATATAGGCATCGAGGAAGTCGACGCGCTTGACCTTGTGACGCTCCGCCAGGCGCAGCATCTGGCCGCCCAGCGCGGTCAGGCGGCGGTTGAAGGCATACAGGTTGTCGACCAGGAACTCGATCTTGGTCGCGTGGAACTGGACGCTTTCGACTTCGGCAGTGAGCTGTTCGCTCAGCGCCTCGTATTTCTTTTCCTTGGCGGCGGTGAAGTTCTCACCCTTCGCCATCAGGTCGACCCGTTCCTTCTGGAGCTTTTCGAACTTGCCGAACAGGTCGGTGATGCGGGCGAAGCGCTCGATCGCGTCGGGCTTCAGCGCCGCTTCCATCTGGGCGAGGGACATGGTGTTGTCCTCGTCCTCGTCGTCGTCCTTCTTGGACGAACCTTCCTCGCCGTCCTCGTCTTCGGAGGTCTCGTCGCTATCCTCGTCTTCGTCGTCGTCGCGGATGGTGGGGCCGGCGGTTTCCTCGGAGATTTCGCCGTCGTCGTCATCGTCCTCGGCGTCTTCGGCCATCTTGTCGGCCGGCGGTTCCTTGGAGAGCATGGCGTCGAGATCGAGAATCTCGCGCAGCTGCATTTCCTCGGCATTGAGCGCCTCGGACCATTGGATGATGGCATGGAAGGTGATCGGGCTCTGGCACAGGCCGATGATCATCATGTCGCGGCCGGCTTCGATCCGCTTGGCGATGGCGATCTCGCCTTCGCGGCTGAGCAGCTCCACGGCGCCCATTTCGCGCAGGTACATGCGCACCGGATCGTCCGTGCGTTCGCCGGCGGCCAGCTTCTTTGGGGCCGCGGCGGGAGCCTTCTTGGCGTCCTTCTTGTCGGCCTTGCCCTCAATCGAGATTTCCTCGACCTCGTTGGCCTCGTCCTCGGCCGCCTCGGCGTCCTCGTCGCTTTCGACGATCTGCACGCCCATGTCGGAGAGGGCCGACTGGATGTCCTCGATCTGGTCGGAGCTCATCTCGCCTTGCGGCAAAGCGTCGTTGAGCTCGTCATAGGTGACGTAGCCCTTCTTCTTTGCCTTGGTGATCAGCTTCTTGATCGATGCCTCGTTGAGGTCGATCAGAGGTGCGTCGTCCTTGTCGGTGGACTTCGACTTGGTGGCCATAGAGTACGTCAACCCAATCTATCGTTTCGCGCGGCGTGCACTTCCGCGGCACTCATTAATCCGAATCGTCCGGTCCCGCCGCCTTCCTGCGCCCGAACTGCTTCAATCGCTCGTTAAGGACCAGCAAGCGCTCACGCAATCGGGCCTGTTCGGCAATGGAGCCTTCCGGGTCGCGATCGAAACGCGCTGTAGCCTCCGCCAAGGCGGATTCCAGCGCCGGTCTCTCGACCAGCAGCGACACGGCCTCGGCCAGATCCTCGCGCGCTTCATCCGGATCGGTGCCTTCATCGAGGAAGGCGAAATTGGGTTTAGCCGGCAGGGCGGGAAGGCCTCGTTCGAGCGATATGGGCGATCCGCTGCTTAAATCAAGCGTTTCGGCGGCCTCGAGCAGCAAATCGATTGCGGGGCCGACATTTTGGTCACGCCGGGCGAAAGCCGAGAGAGTTTCCTCGTGCCGGACGATCTGGTCGGGAAAGCGCACCAGCCCGGCAATGACAGCGCGCGAGAAGAGATCGCGGGAGCCGCCCGCAATGGCGCGTTTCAGCTTGTTTGCCGTTTCCGGCGAGAGGGTGGGGACGGGTGCTTTCCAATCGCCCTTTTTCCAGTCGCTGCGCGGTGTGAACTGGCGCTGCGGGCGCGGGGGAAAGGCGAAGGCGGAGAAGCGCTCCATCAGCTCCCGCTTGTAGAGGGCGCGGATGTCCGGGTGCTGGATCGCCTCGACATGGTCGAGCAGCCGCGCCTTCAGCCCGGCTTTGTCTTCGGGTGAGGCGAGCGTGGTTGCGGCCTTTTCGACCTCCCATAGCGTGTCGAGCAGGCTGGCGGGCTTTTCGAGCAAGGTTTCGATTGCGCCGACGCCTCTTTCGCGAATGAGATCGTCGGGGTCCATGCCGGCGGGCAAGCGCACGATCGACAGCGAGTGGCCGGGGCGCAGCATTGGTAAGGCGCGAGAGATGGCGCGCATGGCTGCGCGTTGACCGGCATTGTCACCATCGAAGCACAGGAGCGGCCGCTCGACCTGCCGCCAAAGCAGTTCAATCTGGTTTTCGGTAAGCGCCGTGCCGAGGGGCGCGACGGCTTCACGGATCCCAGCATTGGCGAGCGCGATGGCGTCCATGTAGCCTTCGACCACGATCATCCGCCCCCTCTGCCGCGCGGCGGGGGCGGCTCGGTGGAGATTGTAGAGCGTGCGGCCCTTGTCGAAGAGGGGGGTATCGGGGCTGTTGAGGTATTTCGGGGCCTTGGGATTGGCCTCGGCATCGAGGATGCGGCCACCGAAGGCGATGACCCGGCCGCGGGTGTCGTGGATCGGCAGCATCAACCGGCCGCGGAACCTGTCGTAAGGTTCCTTGTCCTCCACAGTGATGCGCATGCCCGCGTCGATCAGCATGTCCTCGTCGAACTTGCCGAGCGCGCGCTTGAGCGCTTGCCGGTCCTCCGGCGCATAGCCGAAGCCGAACTCGCGCATGGTGGCTTCGGAGAATCCCCGTCTGCTGAGATAGTTGCGCGCTGAGGCACCTTCGCTACCGCGCAGATTGCTTTCGAACCACTCCTGCGCCGCCGCCGTTACATCGTGCAGGCTGGCGCGCTTCTCGGCGCGTTTGGCGGCCTGCGGATCGGGCGCGGGGACCTCCATTCCGGCCTCGGCCGCCAGCTCCTTGACTGCATCCATGAATGGCATGCCGCGCTGGTCGGTCAGCCAGCGGATCGCGTCGCCATGCGCCTCGCAGCCGAAGCAGTGGTAGAAGCCCTTCTCGTCATTTACGTAGAAGCTGGGTGTGCGCTCGTTGTGAAATGGGCAGCACGCCTTGTACTCTCGACCTGCTTTAGTCAGCCGCGTAGTGCGACCGACTATTGCGGACAGTGTAATCCGCGCGCGCAATTCGTCGAGCCATTGGGGTGACAGGGTCATAGGGCGAAAATCCCTACAGCCGCGCCCACCGAATCGCTAGTTGCCAGCAGGCCCGTCTGCCGGATTTTCCGGCTCGGCGGGGAAGGGCCCCGTAGCGCTCGCCTGATCGCCATCGACTTCGAGCAGGTAGGCGTCTGCCGGACCGGCCGGGGGCAGGGTGGACTGCCACCAGAAGGTCAGCGTGGTGCCGGGCTGCCAGCCGGACCCGGCAACAACGCGCCAGATCAGGCTGCCGTTGTCGATGCTGATCGTGATCGCGTCGGGATCGCCGAGGGCTTCCTCGACCTGCGCGCGGGCATAGCCGACCGATTGGTTGAACCCGTGCGCGCGCTGGGTTGTACGGAACAGGGTGGGCGGCGTCTCGCGGACCTCTGGCCCTTCGGTGGGCTGAGCGTCAGCCGCGTCCTCATCCACATCGGCCAGCGTGACCTGGTGGACATAGGTGTAGACCGTGTCCTCCGGCATCTGGCCCGGCACGCATTCCTCGACACCCTCGGGGCAGGCGACGTAGCTCACCATAGTGCCGAGCTGGCGACCGCCGGCGCTGAGCGTGGTTTCGACTTCCGGCCCCTGCGGACCGACGATCTTCGCGCCCAGCGTCGACAGGTCGAGATCGGCCCCGACCAGCGTGCGCGGTGCCGCGACGGTCGGCGTCGGGGTCGGCTCAGGCTCTGGAGCAGGCTCGCAGGCGACCAATGCTAGCGGCAGCGCGATGAGTGCAAACGCCCTCACGAGAGCGACTCCTTCACAAGGGCGCTCGCGCGGCTCATGTCGAGCGATGCGCCGTGGCGCGCCTTCAGCTCGCCCATCACGCGGCCCATGTCCTTCATGCCGTCGGCACCCAGGTCCGCCTTGATCTGCGCGATGACGGCGCGGGTTTCGTCCTCGCTCATCTGCTGCGGGAGAAACTCCTCGATCACCGCGAGCTCGGCCTTTTCCTTGTCGGCCAGTTCCTGCCGGCCGCCGTCTTCGTACATCGTGATCGATTCGCGGCGCTGCTTGGCCATTTTCATCAGCACGTCGGTAACCAGTTCGTCGTCCTCGGGCTTCTTGTCCGCCGTCCGCAGTTCGATGTCGCGATCCTTGATCTTGGCGCCGATCAGGCGCAGCGCGGCGGTGCGCTCCTTGTCCTTGGCCTTCATGGCGGTGACGGTTTCGGTTTGGATCGTGTCGCGGAGCATTGATGGTCCCGTTCAGTATCTGTGGATGATTGGCGCTTCATTTAGAAGAAGCTGGCGCAAAGCCAAGTGTTCCGCTTGACGGGGCTCGCAAGCGGCCTTAGCGGGTGGGGCTTAGCGACATCGCCGGAAAACCCCTGACTCGGAGAGCCCATGGCCCTGCCCGTATTTTCGCACGCGCAACCCAAAGGCGCGACCGGAGTCCTCGTGCTGGGCGACGGCACCTGTATCTGGGGGAAAGGCTTCGGCGCGACCGGCTCGTCGGTCGGCGAGGTGTGCTTCAACACCGCCATGACCGGTTACCAAGAGGTGATGACCGATCCCTCCTACGACAGCCAGATCGTCACCTTCACGTTCCCGCATATCGGCAATGTCGGCGCGAACGAGGAGGACGTGGAGAGCCGCGGCCTCGGCGCGGTCGGGCTGGTGGTGCGCCAGGCGGTGACCCCGCACTCCAATTTCCGAGCGCAGAACGAATTCGTCGAATGGTGCGTGAGCCATGGCAAGATCGGCCTGTCGGGCGTGGACACCCGCGCGCTGACCCGCCGCATCCGCCTGTCGGGCGCACCCAATGCGGTGATCGCGCACAGCCCACGCGGGCAATTCGATGTGAAGGCGCTGAAGCGCCAGGCCGCGGAGTGGAGCGGGCTCGAAGGGCTCGACCTCGTCCCCGGAGTGACACGCGGCGTGCTGGAGGACTGGCGCGGCGGTTACTGGCAGCTCGGCACCGGCTATGGCGCTGCGGACAATGCGAAGCCGCATGTGGTGGCGATCGATTACGGCGCGAAGGACAATATCTTCCGCAATCTCGTGAAGGCGGGCGCGAAGGTGACGGTGGTGCCCGCGCGCACCTCGCTCGACGAGATCATGCGGCTGAAGCCCGATGGCGTTTTCCTCTCCAACGGTCCCGGCGATCCGGCGGCGACGGGCGAATATGCCATGCCGGTGATCAAGGGGCTGCTGGATGCGGACGTGCCGCTGTTCGGCATTTGCCTCGGCCACCAGATGCTCGGCCTCGCGGCAGGGGCGAAGACCGCCAAGATGTTCCAGGGCCACCGCGGCGCCAACCACCCCGTCCAGCGTGTCGGCGGCCAGTGGGGTGAGAGCGAGGGCCTCGTCGAGATCACCAGCATGAACCACGGCTTCGCGGTCGATGGCGACACGCTGCCGCCGGAGGTGGAGCAGACCCACGTCTCGCTGTTCGACGGCACCAATTGCGGGATTTCGATCAAGGGGAAGAAAGCATTCGGCGTGCAATACCACCCCGAGGCAAGCCCCGGCCCGCAGGACAGTTTCTACCTGTTCGAGAAATTCGTGGGGATGTTGGGGTGAGCGAGCCAGAAGGCAACATTCCACTGACCAAGCGTCAGTTTGCCATATTGAACGCTTTGCAGGAAGCGAAAAATCTCCCTGTCGGGCAAGGCGATAGCTATACGGACTCGATGAATGGCTGGTTTTTAGCGACGCAGCTATTGGATAAGGGCCTAGTTGACGGCGGGCATCCACGCCCGGTTTTGCAAAGCCTGTGTAAGCTACATCTGGCGGAGAGCATTGGAAGAGAGTCGGGACGCTATTTCCGCATCACACCGACTGGAAAGCGCCGTCTCGATCAAGGCTTCACTGAGGCTGACGATCAGATCAGCGTAGATACTTCGAGTTGGACCGGAGTCGTCGAACCAATCCAAGTTGTTCAAGTCCTCACAATCCTAGGCGAAATGGAGGACGTTTGCGAAAGAATGACCGACAACGCAGCTCGAGCTCAGATTATGGGTCTTATTAGAGCTTTAGAGCTGCTGGTCGACCTCCCTAATCCACCACGCCAAGGTATCGTGAGCCTCGTTCGTGATCCTGCCTTTGCCAACATTGTTCAGTTCGCGACGTTCTTCGCGGCCCTTATCGCAGCGGTAAAACCATAATGCCAAAACGCACTGACATCTCCTCGATCCTCGTCATTGGCGCCGGTCCGATCATCATCGGCCAGGCGTGCGAGTTCGACTATTCCGGCACGCAGGCGATCAAGGCGCTGAAGGAGGAGGGCTACCGGGTCATCCTGGTCAACTCCAACCCCGCCACGATCATGACCGATCCGGAGATGGTTGCGGGCGAGAACGGCGGGCCGGACGGCGCGACCTATATCGAGCCGATCACGCCCGAGATCGTCGCCAAGATCATCGAGAAGGAGCGGCCCGACGCGGTGCTGCCCACGATGGGCGGGCAGACGGCGCTGAACTGCGCGCTCAAGCTCGACGAGATGGGCGTGCTGGAGAAATACGGCGTCGAGATGATCGGTGCCAAGGCCGATGCCATCGACAAGGCCGAGAACCGCCAGCGCTTCCGCGAGGCGATGGACAAGATCGGCCTCGAAAGCGCGCGCAGCGGCGTGGCGCATACGGTGGACGAGGCCCATGCCGTGCTCGAACGCACCGGCCTTCCCGCCATCATCCGCCCGAGCTTCACGCTGGGCGGCACCGGCGGCGGCATCGCCTATAACAAGGCCGAGTTCGAGAAGATCGTGCGCGATGGCCTCGACGCATCGCCCACCACCGAAGTCCTGATCGAGGAATCGCTCCTCGGGTGGAAGGAGTTCGAGATGGAGGTGGTGCGCGACCGCAAGGACAATTGCATCATCATCTGCGCGATCGAGAATGTCGATCCGATGGGCGTGCACACGGGCGATTCGATCACCGTCGCCCCGGCGCTGACGCTGACCGACAAGGAATACCAGATCATGCGCACCGCCAGCATCAACGTGCTGCGCGAAATCGGCGTGGAAACAGGTGGTTCGAACGTCCAGTTCGCAGTCGATCCGAAGACCGGCCGCCTGATCGTGATCGAGATGAACCCGCGCGTCTCGCGCTCCTCCGCACTGGCCTCCAAGGCCACCGGCTTCCCCATTGCGCGTGTCGCGGCGAAGCTGGCGGTTGGCTATACGCTGGACGAGATCCAGAACGAGATCACCGGTGCGACCCCGGCGTCGTTCGAACCGACCATCGACTATGTCGTGACCAAGATCCCGCGCTTCGCTTTCGAGAAGTTCAAGGGATCGAAGCCCGACCTCTCGACCGCGATGAAATCCGTCGGCGAGGTCATGGCCATTGGCCGCTGCTTTGCTGAATCGATGCAGAAGGCGCTGCGCGGCCTCGAAACCGGGCTCGACGGGTTCAATCGCATGCCCGAGCTGGAGGGCGTCTCGAAAGAGAAGATCACCGCTGCGCTCAGCCAGCGCCGCCCCGACCGCATCCTCAAGATCGCGCAGGCCTTCCGCGAGGAGTTCACGGTCGAGGAAATTGTGCAGATCACCGGCTTCGACCCGTGGTTCCTGCGACAGATCGAAGCGATCATCTACGAGGAGAAGATGATCGGCCACAACGGCCTGCCGAACGATGCGGACGAATTGCGCCGCCTGAAAGCGATGGGCTTTTCGGACAAGCGCCTCGCCACGCTGGCCGTGCGCTCGGTCGGCGTCGCGGGCGGACTTGGGGAGACGCGGGCGAAGAGTTCGGGCCTGCTCCACGATGCCCTGCGCGCGATGGCCGGGGCGACGAGCGAGGAAGAGGTGCGCAAGCTGCGCCAGAAGCTCGGCGTGCATCCCGTCTTCAAGCGCATCGACAGCTGCGCCGCCGAGTTCGAAGCGGTTACGCCCTATATGTACTCGACCTACGAGGCCCCGACATTCGGAGACCCGGAGGACGAGGCGGACCCGAGCGACGCCAAGAAGATCGTCATCCTCGGCGGTGGCCCCAACCGGATCGGGCAGGGTATCGAGTTCGACTATTGCTGCGTCCACGCCTGTTTCGCGCTGGCCGAGGCCGGGTTCGAGACCATCATGGTCAACTGCAACCCCGAAACCGTCTCCACCGATTACGACACCTCCGACCGCCTCTATTTCGAGCCGCTGACCGAGGAAGACGTGCTCGAGATCCTGCGCGTCGAAATGTCGAAGGGCGAAGTCGTCGGCGTGATCGTGCAGTTCGGCGGGCAGACCCCGCTCAAGCTCGCCAATGCGCTGGAGCGGGAAGGCATTCCGATCCTCGGCACCAGCCCCGACGCGATCGACCTGGCCGAAGACCGAGAGCGGTTTGCCAAACTGGTCAACAAGCTCAAGCTGATGCAGCCCGACAACGGCATCGCCCGCAGCCGCGACGAGGCCGCAGCCGTCGCCGCACGCATCGGCTACCCGGTGCTGCTGCGCCCCAGCTATGTGCTCGGCGGACGCGCGATGGAAATCGTGGATAGCGAAGCGCAGCTGGACGACTACATCGCCACGGCCGTGAACGTCTCCGGCGACAGCCCCGTGCTGGTCGACCAGTATTTGCGCGATGCGATCGAATGCGATGTCGACGTGGTTGCCGATGGCTTCGAAGTCCGTATCGCAGGCGTGATGCAGCATATCGAGGAAGCCGGTGTGCATTCCGGCGACAGCGCCTGCACCATCCCGCCCTATAGCCTACCCGACGAGATCGTCGCCGAAATGGAGCGGCAGGCCGAAGCGCTGGCCAAGGCGCTGCAGGTGCGCGGGCTGATGAACGTGCAGTTCGCGGTGAAGAACGGCGAGGTTTACCTGATCGAGGTGAATCCGCGCGCGAGCCGCACGGTACCCTTCGTCGCGAAAGCCATCGGCCGCCCGATCGCCAAGATTGCCGCACGCGTCATGGCGGGCGAGGGGCTGCACGAATTCGAGCCCTTCGACATCCGTCCGAAGCATATGGCGGTAAAGGAGGCCGTGTTCCCGTTTGCTCGCTTCCCCGGCGCCGACCCGGTGCTGAGCCCGGAGATGAAGTCCACCGGCGAAGTGATGGGCATCGACACCGACTTCCCCGCAGCCTTCCTTAAATCGCAGCTGGGCGCAGGCATGATCCCGCCGCGCGAGGGCACGCTGTTCGTGTCGGTCAAGGATAGCGACAAGGAAGTGATCTTGCCTGCGGTGAAGACGCTGCTCGAGCAGGGCTTTCGCGTTATCGCCACGGGCGGTACGCATCGCTTTCTCGCGGATCGGGGGCTGGACGTCGAGAAGGTGAACAAGGTGGCCGAAGGGCGTCCGCATATCGTCGATGCGATCATCGACGGCGAGGTGGCGCTGATCTTTAACACTACCGAGGGTTGGCAATCGCTGCTCGACAGCCAGTCGATCCGCGAAGCCGCGCTCGAAAAGAAGCTGCCCTATTACACCACCGCCGCCGCAAGCCTCGCTGCAGCGCGTGCGATTGCGGAGGTTTCACCGGAGCAGCTTGAAGTGCGTTCGCTGCAAGACTATTATAGCTAACAGATTAACGCGATTTCCTCCCGACATTCGAACCCGATCGGCCCCGCAGAACGGCGGGCCGGGGTCGAATTGTCCGAATAGGGGAGGGGAGAACAGGAAGGACGCGCGCCATGGAAAAGGTGCCGATGCTGGCCGAAGGCTACGAAAAGATCACTGCCGATCTCAAGACGCTGCGCGCGGAACGCCCGCTGATCGTCGATGCGATCGAGGAAGCGCGCGCGCATGGCGACCTTTCGGAGAACGCGGAATATCACGCGGCCAAGGAACGACAGGGCCAGGTCGAGGCGCAGATCGCCGAGCTGGAAGACAAGGCGAGCCGCGCGCAGATCATCGATCCCTCGACCCTGTCGGGCGACAAGGTGATCTTCGGTGCCACCGTGACCCTGCTCGACGAGGACGACAAGCCGATCAAGTACCAGATCGTCGGCCAGACCGAGGCCGATGCGTCCAAGGGCCGGATCAGCTACAATTCGCCGATCGCCCGCGCGCTGATCGGCAAGCAGGTTGACGACGAGGTCGAGGTGACCGTGCCATCGGGCGACAAGTTCTACCTGATCGAGAAGATCGAGTTCATCTGATCGCCACGCAGTGGGGCTGTCAGGACAGCGGTTTTGCCATCGCCCAGTTGTGGATCGGCACGCCGTCGATTGCGAACTCTCGCTTGTGCATGACCTCGTAGCCAACCCGTTCGAAGGCGGGTCGGGCAAGGTCGCTCGCTTCCGTGAATAGTCGCTTCACCCCCCAGTGACGGGCCATGACTTCTGCTTCGGCGAGAAGCAGGTCCGCGAGACCGCGCCTAGTGTGGTCGGGATGGCAATAGAGGTGGTCGAGGTGCCCGTCGCGCTCCAGTAGCGCATAGGCAACGGGCCGATTGTCATCGTCGGCTGCAATCACGATTTGCGCACCGTTCGCGACGACATCACGATACCGCTGCGGGCCGAGATGGCGTGCGCGCCAGACAGCCACTTGCTCCGCCGAATAAGCGCGCGGGCCGATCGCCTCTATGGCTGCGGCGCAGATTGTGGCGACCGTCTCGGCGTCGTCGTCGCGATAGAGGCGGATCGCATAGGCCATCCGCCGATGTTCAAGCGCCGGGGTCGAGCAGCTTGTGGAGGTGGACGACGACGTATTTCATCTCGGCATCGTCGACCGTGCGCTGCGCATTGGCGCGCCAGGCATCGACTGCCGCGTCGTAATTGCTGAACACGCCGGCGACGTGGATGCTTTCCGGATCGGCAAAGGTTGCAGAGCGCGGGTCGGTGACGCGACCACCCATGACGAGGTAGAGCGTTTGCTTGGCTTCGGTTTCTTCCATGGGATGGCTTTCTCGATTGGGGAGGGAGAGTGCCCCGGCCCAATAACGAAAGCGGCGCGACAGGCAAGCCCGTCGCGCCGCTTCTGTAAGCTACGAGTGGTATCAGTAACCGAAACGGGTCTTCAGCGAGCGGGCACCACGCGATCCGGCACGCTTCGCCTTGCGCGAATTTGCGCGCAGCGCATCGCTGGCGACGTCCATCCGGTAAGCCGCATCGCGGCGCAGCCCGCGGGCAGTCGTGGCGGCGCTGTCACCGAAGTCTTCGAAGCGGTCGCCGGCATATTCCGCCGCGTTTGCTGCACCGTCGATAGCGCGCGCGCCATAGGCCAGAACGCTATCCAGTGCGAGCGTGGCGAGGGCACCTCCGCGACGGCCGAGCCTGCGGCCCGGACGGGTCATTGCGCCGATTGCGAGACCGACGGCGATCGCGCCTCCGACCACGGCAAACGGATGCTTCTTGGTAAACTCGACGGCGCTGTCCGCCACGTCTTTCGCCTGGCCGGCAAAGCTGCGCTCGGCGTTGCGCTTTTCACCGGCTTCGATCTTCGCGCGGAGCTGCTCGCGTTTCTGTTCGTCGGTCAGTTTGCTGTCCGCACTGATCGGGGTGACGTTGTTGGTTTCTGCTGTCTCAGCCATGAAAATCTCCGAATTGGTGTTCGCTTTATCCAACGGCTGCGCAGGGTTCATTGTTCCGCCGGTTCAACGTCATCCTCGCTCGAATCGTCGCCTTCGCCGAGGCCGAACAGGTCGAGCAACGGATTGCGAGCAAACCACACGACGACCGCAGCGACCAGTGCGGCAAGCGCACCCTTATTGTCTTCGGCAGCGTCCACCGCTTCTTCGTAAAGATCGATAGCACCGTGCTTGACGGTATCCAGGGTGCGGGCCGCCAGTCCCTTGCGCGCGAGGTCGGCCTTCACATGCTCGACATCGGCCTCAACCAAGGCTCTGGCGGAATCGCGGAGATAGCGATCTTCGAGCATTCGTTCACGGCGAGTCATTCTTCTGCGCCCTCCGAGAAAGCATCCCGAATATCGTCGATACGACCCTTCAGCATGCGTAGGAGTACGATGCCCACCACGATTAGGGCGAGCGTCACTACAGCTGTCGCGCCCCACGGGCCGATCAGCGGGACGAGTGCAATGACGAGACCCACGGCCCCCGCGATCAGGGCGAGGTGGAACACGCCGAACGCAGCAAGGCCAAAGGCGATTGCGCCCTTGGCCCTGTTTGCAGTGTAGCCTGCGCGGCTTTTCTGAAAAGCGAGCTCGGCTTCGGCGTAGGTCTTGCCGTCCGACAATAGCGCGACGACATCGTCTATCAAAGACGCTTCGCCGGATCCCCGCTCTTCATCGGCAGGTTCGTGATCATCCGGCGCGTCGAGCGGACCGAGGTAGCTCTCGGTCCCGCGCTCAACTTCGTTATCCCTCATCGCAGACCCCCTGATACGTCGATCAACGGCGACCGCCGAACAGGCGCGAGAGGAAGAACCCAGCGACTGCGGCGATGCCGAGTGCTTTGCCGGGGCTGCGGCGAACGAATTCGCGGCCATCGTCGACGAGGTCGTCGACGCTCTTCTGATCAAGCTTGGCAGCGTAATCGTCGAGCGACTTCGATGCTGTGCGAGCATAATCGCCATATTTCGCGCCGAGCTTCTCGTCGACCTGATAGGCGTTGTCGTTGACCATCCGGCTGAGCGAGCGCATGCCTTCGCTGGCCTTGACCTTGCCTTCGGTGGCGAGTTCGCGGCCCTTGACCTTGGCATCGTCGCCATAGGCTTTGGCTTCGGCCACCCAGTCGTCGCCCTTGCCTTTGGCCTGGGTGCGGTAGGCGGCTGCGCGATCCTTGCCTTCGGCCTTCAGTGCGGCTGCGCCGGCCTTAGCTTCTTCGAGGGCGGCATTGAAGCGCGACTTCGCTTCGGTGCGGTTGTCGGTGGTGGTCGGATCGGTGGTATTGATGGCAGTGTTGGTCACGGGTGCGGTCTCCTTGGCTGCGGGCGTCTTCGCCACGGTCTTGCGCGGCTTGGCGGCAGTGGATTTCTTCTTGGCTGGTGTCTTGCGCTTTTTCGGTGCGCCGGTTCCGTCGGTATCGGCCATTGCTGTCGTCCTTGCCCTCAATTATTTTCATGTCCCCAACGCTCCTGATGCGAGGGGGTTCAATTGTGCAACGCAACTTGCGCGCCGATGTTCCGGCGAATAGAGCGCGTGCCTGTCCCCCATCTGGGGGTGTATTAGTGAATTGCAACACCTCAGCTTCGGAGTGCCTCTTCCCATGACCGCTATCATCGACCTCCACGCTCGCGAAATTCTCGACTCGCGGGGCAATCCTACGGTCGAGGTCGATATCCTCCTGGAAGACGGCAGCTTCGGCCGGGCAGCCGTGCCCAGCGGTGCCTCGACCGGCGCGCATGAAGCGGTGGAACTCCGGGACGGCGATAAGGATCGCTATCTCGGCAAGGGCGTGATGAAGGCTGTCGACGCTGCCAATACCGAGATCGCCGAAGCGATCCTCGGCCTCGATGCGGAAGACCAGCGCGACATCGACGGTGCCATGATCGCGCTCGACGGGACGGATAACAAGGGTCGCATCGGAGCGAATGCGATCCTCGGCACGAGCATGGCGGTCGCCAAGGCTGCGGCCAATGCCCGCGGCCTGCCGCTCTATAGCTATATCGGCGGCGTGTCGGCGCATGTCCTGCCGGTACCGATGATGAACATTATCAATGGCGGCGAGCATGCCGACAATCCGATCGATATCCAGGAATTCATGATCATGCCGGTCGGCGCCGACAGCCTGGCCGAGGCGGTGCGCTGGGGCGCGGAAGTGTTTCACACGCTCAAGAAGAAGCTGCACGAGAAAGGCCTGGCAACCTCGGTCGGTGACGAAGGCGGGTTCGCGCCCGATCTTGCCAGCACACGCGATGCGCTCGACTTCATCATGGCCTCGATCGAACAGGCTGGCTTCACGCCGGGCGAGGAGATGGCACTGGCGCTCGATTGCGCTTCGACCGAATTCTATCGCGACGGGAAATACGAGATTTCGGGCGAGAGTCTGTCGCTTTCGGGCGGTGAGATGGCCGAATATCTCGCCAAGCTGTGCGCCGATTATCCCATCCGCTCGATCGAGGACGGCATGGGCGAAGACGATTTCGAAGGTTGGAAAGCGCTGACCGATCTGATCGGCGGTTCGGTCCAGCTGGTCGGGGACGACCTCTTCGTGACCAACCCGGCGCGCCTTTCGGACGGGATCGAGCGGGGTCTGGCGAATTCGTTGCTGGTCAAGGTCAACCAGATCGGCACGCTGTCCGAAACGCTCGACGCCGTCAGCATCGCCAATCGCGCCGGGTACACTGCCGTCATGTCGCACCGCTCGGGCGAAACAGAGGATGCGACGATCGCCGACCTCGCGGTCGCGACCAATTGCGGGCAGATCAAGACCGGCTCGCTGGCTCGTTCGGACCGGCTTGCGAAATACAACCAGCTCATCCGGATCGAGGAAGAGCTGGGCGATAGCGCAGTCTATGCCGGTGCTGGCTGTTTCGGCAGGATCGGGACCTGACGCGCCATCCGGCTAAACGATTGCCAGCCTAGGTCCTCTGCGTTAGCGTCTACCCTTGCTCTTTGTGGGAGAGGAGCTTGGGACGATTTCCGGCACACCCGGACGAGGTAACAGCCAGCTGGCTCGGCGACGTGCTCGGCGCGCGGTTGGACAGTGTGCGCTGGGAGCCCATCGGCACCGGCCAGGTCGGCGACAGTGTGCGGTTCCATTGCGAGGGGCACAGCGGCACCTTCACTCTCGCGGGGAAATTCAGCGCGGAAGACGAGGCCAGCAAGGCGACGGCAACATCCTTCGGCCTCTATCGCAAAGAGGTGGAGTTTTATCGCAGCACAGCACCGTATCTCGCCGTGCGAGTGCCCCAGGTGCACTATGCCGAGGTCAATGACGAAGGGAGCGAATTCCTCCTTCTATTCGAGGACCTCGGCCCGGCGGAGCAGGGCGACCAGATCGCCGGCTGCGGAATAGAGAGGGCACGCGACGCGATCGTCCAGGCCGCAGCGATTCACGCGCCGAGCTGGAACAATACCCAGCTTCTCGAAGCGGAATGGATCCAGCCTCCTCCGGAGCTCGGTGCGACCGTCGCCGCGATGTATCCGCAGGCCCAGGCCGTTTTTCGTGAGCGATACGCCGACCAGCTCGAGCCGGAATTCATGGCATTGTGTGAGGAATTGGCGGAGCAGGCATCGGTCTACTTCCGCAGCGACCCCGACCGGCAATGCATCGTCCACGGCGATTTCCGCCTCGACAACATGCTGTTCGACATCAAGGGCGGGGCGGAGCCCGTTGCCATTCTTGACTGGCAGACCGTCACCGTCGGCAAGGCCATGACCGACGTCGGCTATTTCATGGGCTGCGGCATCGGCAAGGCGCTTTGGCGCGAGCATGAAGATGAATTACTCGACCTGTGGCTGGCGGAGATGGCGAGGCTCGGCGTGACGCTGCGACGCGAAGATATCGAGGACGATTACCGGCGGGGCATCCTCCACGGTATCTCGACTGCCGTCTTCAGTGCCGCTTTCGTCAAGCGTACCGAGCGTGGCGACGCGAATTTCCTGTCCATGGCGCGCGGCGCCTGCTCGCTGGCGCTGGCCCGCGACAGTCTGGCTGCATTGAAAGAGGTAAGTTGATGGTCCTGTCCCGCGGCGACGAATATCCGATCCACCAGACGTCCGAGCCGGTGGCCTATTCCGGCACCGACCGCAATTTCTACGACCGGTATTTCTTCAACGGCTACGCACCAGATGGCAGCGGTTTCTTCGCCCTGGCGCTGGGCGTCTATCCGCATCTCGACGTGATGGATGCGCATTTCAACATCGTGCGCGACGGGGTGCAGCACTGCATCCATGCGAGCCGCGAGTTGAACATGGAGCGGATGGATTTGATTGTCGGGCCGATCCGCATCGAGGTGATCGAGCCGCTGCACAAACTGCGCCTGATTGTAGACGAATGCGAAGGTATCTCGGCAGATATCACGTTTACGAGCCGCGCCTTTCCCATCGAAGAGCCGCGCTTCACCCATCGCATCGGCCCGCGCGCCTTCATGGACTACACGCGCATGACGCAGAACGGCCACTACGAGGGCTGGATCTCTGCCGATGGCGACCGGCGCGAGCTGGCCGGGGGCACAGCCGGCACCCGCGATCGCAGCTGGGGCGTGCGGCCGATCGGTGCCCGCGACCCGCAGCCCATGCCCGGCGCCCCGATGCCCGGTTTCTTCTGGCAGTGGACGCCGATCAATTTCGCAAACGGCAGCCTGTTCTTTCACGTCAATAATGACGGGCACGGCCGTGCCTGGAACACGCGCGCGGCCTGGGCGCCCGACGGAGCGACGGCCAGCGACATTCGCGAAGGCCACGGCAGCATGCGGACGCGGCTCGCGCCCGGCACCCGCTGGCCGAGCGGCGGTACGCTCTCGCTCGCCGTGCCCGGCGCGCCGGAGCAGGTTGCGCTCGAACCGCTGTCACGCTTCCAGATGCGGGGGCTGGGGTACACCGATCCCGATTGGGGGCACGGGTTCCATCACGGGCCGCTCAAGGTCGAGCGCGAAGACATCGAGTTGGATCAGCTCGATCCGCTAGAGCCCCAGAACCTCCATGTGCAAATGCCGATGCGCGTTACCGGCAGCGCGGGCGAGGAAGGCATTGGCGTGTTCGAGCAGCTCATCATCGGGCCGTTCTCACCGCTCGGCCTTGGCGAATTTCTCGACGGGGCTAGTTAGCGAGAGAGCAACAGCACCGCCACGCCGCCGAAGATGGCGATCCCGCCGGCGATCTTGAGCCGGTCCGGCCGCTCGCCGAGAAAAAGCGTCGCGATCAGCAGCGCAAACAGGATCGAGCTTTCACGCAAGGGAGCGAGACGCGGCAATTCACCGACCGAATAGGCGAGCATTGCAAGGCCATAGCTGACGACGCCCGCCGCTCCGGCTGCGACGCAACTCTTCCAGTTGCGGCGTGTGTAGTCGATGAAGGCGCGGCCACGCCAAGCTCCAAACGCCTCGCCGATCACAGCTCCCAGTACGAAGAAAGCCCATGCAATGTAGGAATAGGGCGTCGGCGCATTCCGGACGCCGCCCGCATCGAGTACGGTGTAGGTCGCAACGGCAAGGCCGGTGAGCAGCGAATAGCCCAGCGCCTCCCGCGTCAAGTTGCGCCCGATCGCGCTGAGCAGGATTCCGCTCGTGACCAGTCCCATACCGATTGCGACCGGGAGTGTGATCGCGTCGCCCAGGAACACGACCGCACCGAAGGCCGCGAAGACCGGCGCGGTGCCCCGCATGACGGGATAGGTCGCGCTCATGTCAGCCACTTCGAAAGCCCTTACCAGAGCGAGGAAATAGACGGCATGGACGACCAGCGATCCGAGCAACCAGCCCCACGCGCCATGCGGCGGCGGGAACACAAAGATCGCCGGCAGCACAAGCAAGCCGCCGCTCAGGTCGATCAGCGCCCGGCTTGCGAGTTTGTCGTCGCCCGATTTGAGGACGGCATTCACCACCGCATGGATCGCGCCGGACGCGATCATCATCAGGGCGGCGATCTCGAGCATTAGCTCAGCGGGCGAAGCGCCCCTGCAAGTCCAGCAGTGCCAGCGCAGCTTGCGCCGCTTCGCCGCCCTTGTTCTTCTGCTTCGGATCGGCGCGCACCAGTGCTTGCTCCTCGTTCTCGACCGTCAAAATGCCGTTGCCGATCGCAATGCCGTCCATGGTCAGCGCCATGATCCCGCGCGCGCTTTCGCCCGAGACGATCTCGAAATGATAGGTCTCGCCGCGGATCACGACGCCGATGGCGACGAAGCCGTCGTACAGCCCGCTGTCTGCAGCCATCGAGATTGCGCCGGGCACTTCCAGCGCGCCGGGCACGGTGAGCACTTCGGCCTCGTGACCCTGCGCTGCCAACGCTTCGCGCGCGCCGTCGATCAGCATTCGGTTGAGATGGTCGTAGAAACGCGCTTCGACGATCAGAAACTTGGCCATGGAATCACTCCGGAATGGGACGGTGGTCGACGATGTTGAGGCCATAGCCTTCGATCGCCACGACATTGGGTTGCGAATTGCTGAGCAGGATCATGTCCTCGATGCCCAGGTCTGCCAGGATCTGGGAGCCGATGCCGACATTGCGCTCGGCTTCGCTCTCGCCATAGCCGCTCGCCGGACGGCCAGTGATGATTACGATCACGCCCGAGCCATGATCGCCGACTGCCTGCATCGCCCGCTGCAAGGTGCGCTTGCGCGCCCCCGGCTTGCCGAGCACGTCGTCGAAGATCGAGATCGGATGGACGCGGGCGAGGGTGGGTTCGCCGGGCTTCACTTCGCCCTTCTGCAGGACATAGCTCTCGCTGCCGTCGACCGTGTTGCGATAGATCATCATCCGCCATGCGCCGCCATAGTCGGACTCGAAAGTGTCTTCGGCGACGCGCTCGACGAGGTGGTCGTTGCGCATGCGATATTCGATCAGGTCGCGGATCGTGCCGATCTTCATTTCGTGCTTGCGCGCGAACGTGACGAGGTCGTCGAGGCGGGCCATTGTGCCGTCCTCGTTCATGATTTCGCAGATGACGCCCGCCGGATTGAGACCCGCGAGGCGCGAGATATCTACCGCCGCCTCGGTATGGCCGGCGCGCACGAGGACCCCGCCGTCGCGCGCGGCGAGGGGGAAGACGTGGCCCGGAGTGACGATATCGTCCGGCCCCTTGCTCGCATCGATGGCGACCGACACGGTCCGCGCACGGTCTGCCGCGCTGATGCCGGTGGTGACACCGGTCTTGGCCTCGATCGAGGTGGTAAAAGCGGTCTGCATGCTTTCGCGATTGTCGCGGCTCATCGGTTCTAGACCGAGCGCCTCGACCCGCTTGCGGTCGAGCGATAGGCAGATGAGTCCGCGGCCGTGGGTGGCCATGAAATTGATCGCATCGGGCGTCGCCATCTGCGCAGGGATGATGAGATCCCCCTCGTTCTCGCGGTCCTCGTCATCGACGAGAATGTACATCCGGCCATTGCGGGCTTCGTTGATGATCTCCTCGGCCCCGACGATGACCGGCGTTTCGTCGTTCGCCTCAAGGAAGGCCTCAAGCTTTGCGAGCGTATCGGCGGTCGGGTTCCAGCCGTCATCGGCGCAATCGCGCAGGGTATTGGCATGCAACCCGGCTGCGCGGGCGAGGCCAGCACGGGTCATCAGGCCCTGCGAGACGAGCGAGCGAACTTTGTCGATAGTGTTCATGGCTCGGCTGACTATCACATCGAAATGTGATGTCAAACAACGCAATCACATTGCATACGGGTGTGGCGCATTCCGCCTGTGACAGCGAAAGTCGCACAATGAAATTAAAGAAAAATGGTGGACGCACTAGGGCTCGAACCTAGGACCCGCTGATTAAGAGTCAGCTGCTCTACCAACTGAGCTATGCGTCCACACTGCGGCTTGCCGCTCGCCCGTGGATGGGCGCCCCGAATCGGGGAGGCGCTCATATAGCTGGCCTGCTAGCGATTAAAAGGGCTTTTTCCGGTCGCCCGAGGTGCGTTCAGGAAATGAGGCCGGTGCGCGGGGCCCGGCGGTTCCAGCGGGCGACCATCATCAGCGATCCGATGCAGATCATGTTCGTCATCATCGAGCTGCCGCCATGGCTCATAAAGGGTAGGGGGATGCCCACAACGGGCGCGAGCCCCATGACCATCATGAGATTGATCGCGACGTAGAAGAAGATCGTTGCCGTCATCCCTGTAGCCAGCAATTTTCCGAAGCGGTCCTGACTTTCGCGCGCGGTTTTCAGGCCCCAGCCCAAGATCATGGCGAAGGCGGCGATCACGACAAGACCGCCGATGAAACCCCACTCCTCGGCCATGGTCGAGAAGATGAAGTCCGTCTGCGGTTCGGGCAGGTAGTTGAGGTGGCTCTGCGAGCCTTCGTTGAAGCCCTTGCCGCTCAGCCCGCCCGAACCGATGGCGATCTTGGACTGGGTGATGTGATAGCCATCGCCCAGCGGATCGCTTTCCGGGTCGAGGAAGGTGAAGACGCGTCGCTGCTGATAGGGCTGGAGGCCGAAGAAGAAAGCGATCGGCGCGAGGACGGCGGCAGCAGCTCCGGCAGCGAGAAACCAGCGCAGCGGCAGTCCTGCGACGAACATCACGACCGCGCCGCCGAAGGCCAAGGCGAGCGATGTACCGAGGTCGGGCTGCAGCAGGACCAGCGCCACCGGAGCGCCGATCAGGGCGGCCGCGGGAACGACCGATCGCCAGGTCGGGATCAGGCCGATAGGCAGGTTGGCGTAAAAGCGCGCAAGGACGAGGACGAGCCCCGGTTTCATCAGCTCCGACGGCTGCAATTGCATGAAGCCCAGATCGAGCCAGCGCTGGCTACCCCCGCCGACGAAACCGATCGCCTCCACCGCCATCAGCATGACGATAATCACGATGTAGACGGGGAAGGCGAAGAACTGTGCCAGTTCTCGACTGAACATGCTGATGACGAAGGCCATCGGCAGGAAGACCAAGAAGCGGATCACATGCGAGGAAGCATAGGGCTCCCAAGACCCTCCTGCCGCGGAAAACAGAACGAGCGCGCCGAAGCCGATCAGGACGAACAGCGGGAAGAGCATCCGCCAGGGCTGGCGGGCTATCGGATCGGGTACGATCCCGCTCACTCGGGATCGTCCGCCGGGGTGGCCTGTGGGGTCGATCCGGGCGAAGTCGGCCTCGCCGAGTTGGTGTCTTCGGACACCTCTTGGGCAGAGCGGGTATCGACGCGCGACGGGTTGGCTTCTTCGGCGATCGCTTCGGGCTGCCGCGCCGCAACACGCGCTTCGGCCTCGACCTGGTCGAAGATATCCTCGTCGCGCTCGGGCACCGGTGGAACCGCTTCTCCGGCCGCCGCCGCATAGGCGCGATATTTCTGATTGAGGCGCTCCTGCGCCGTGCCGCCCCATTGCTCTTCGAGCGGGCGCAAGGCTTCCATGCCCTTTGCCGGATCGAACATGAAGGTCATGACGTCCCGCGCAATGGGATAGGCCGAGCCAGATCCGCCTCCGTGCTCAATCACCACCGCGCCGGCGTATTTCGGCTTGTCGAAGGGTGCGAAGAACACGAACAGGCCGTGGTCGCGATATTTCCATGGACCCGTCTTGCCGTTCGAAATGCTCAGCGAAACCACCTGCGCGGTACCCGTTTTACCGGCCATGAGAATATCATCGAACGGCAGGCGGGCGCGCCCGGCCGTGCCGGGTCCGTTGACCGTGTCGCTCATCGCCTGGCGAACGTAGCCGATCTCCTCGGGGCTGAAGTCGAAATGCTCGAACTTTGGTTTCTCATCGGTCAGGCGCAGGCGCGGCATGACCCGGTTGCCGGTCGCGAGGCGTGCGCTCATCACCGCCAATTGCAGCGGGCTGGTGAGATAGTAGCCCTGGCCGATGGACGAGTTCACCGTATCGTAGGGCTGCCAGTCCTGATCGAACTTCTTTTTCTTCCACGCCGGATCGGGCACGGTGCCGTAGAATTGGCTGGTGACGGGAAGGGGGAATTCTTCGCCCAAACCCATTTTATGCGCCCATTTCGCGACATGGTCGAAACCGACTTGCTGTGCGAAGTGATAGAAATAGCTGTCGCAACTCTGGTAGATGGCCTTGGCCATGTCGACCGAGCCGTGGTTGCTCCAGCAGTTGAAGAAGCGATTGCCGATCCGCCGGCCGCCGCCACAGACAATGGTTTCTTCCGGCTTCACGCCTGCATCGAGGAAGGCCATGCAATGCATCGGCTTGACCGTCGAACCGGGTGGGTAGAGCCCTTTCAGCACCTTGTTGCGCAGCGGCACGCGCTCGTCATCGCGCAGCATGGCATATTCCACGCGGCCGATCCCTTGCGAGAAGCTGTTCGGATCGAAGCTCGGCATGGAGGACATGCAGAGCACATCGCCGGTTTCGCAATCCATCACCACGCAGGATCCGCTTTCGAGGCCGATGCGCCGCGCGGCATAATCCTGCAGCGGACCGTCAATGGTCAGGCGAACGGGATCGCCTTGGACGTCTTCGCGCGTTTCAAGGTCGCGGACGATACGGCCCGATGCGGTCACTTCGACACGCCGCGCACCGGGAATGCCCCGCAAATCAAGCTCGAACTGCTGCTCCAGCGCGTCCTTGCCGATCTTGTAGCCCGGGGTGATGAGCAGCGGGTTGCGGTCCTGCTCCTCGTACTCCTCGGCATTGGCGGGCCCGACATAGCCGATCAGGTGACCGACCGACGGGCCGGTCGGATAGAAGCGGGAGAAGCCGCGCTGCGGTACGACGCCGGGAAGGTCGGGCAGGCGAACGCTGACAGCGGCGAACTGATCGTACTTAAGGCCGGAGGCGACTTCGACGGGCTGAAAGCCGGGCGAGTCCTCGATCCGCTTGAGCACGTCGGCGGACTGGTTTTCGTCGAGCTCGAGTATGTCGGTAAGGACCGCGACCGTCCGGTCCGGATCGGGCGTGCGATCCGGGATGATGTCGACGCGGAAGTCGGCACGGTTGGATGCCAGGGGGGCACCGTTGCGATCGAGCAGCCAGCCACGCCGCGGCGGGATCAGCGACAGATTGACGCGATTGCTCTCGCTTTCGAGTTCGTATTTTTCGTTCTCGGCAATGGCAATATAGCCCATGCGTGCAGCGAGCAGTACGCCGAGCCCGCCCATCGCCGTGCCGATGGTGAAGGTACGTCGGTCGAAGGCATTGTCGAGCGTCGTCTGGCTGACGATATCGCGCCGCTTGTTCCTGTTGCGCAAGCCCATCAGATCGTCCTCCAGCGATGCAGCCGGAAGCGATCGAGCCGCGCGACTATGCGCGAGAGGATGGGGAAAAGCAGGATGGACAGCACAAGTTGGGGCACGAGAGCGATAAGCGAATGGATGTTGGGCGTGGCGCCGGATAGCAGCCAGCCAACAATCAGATACACGCTTACGACTATACCAGCGGTGAACCAGTCCTGCCAGAAGGCGCGCCACGGCAACCGACCTTCGAGGATCTCGATCCCGATCAGCGCGAGCGACCAGGTCAGTATCGCAAAGCCGAAGGGCTGACCGCTAAAAAGGTCGTCGAACAGGCCGAGCGGAATGCCGGCCCACACCGGCAAAAGACCGGGGCGCACGAGCCGCCAGCCGAGTAACATGAGAAAGCCGAGCGGTGGCAGGAGCGGCAGTGCGGAAGCTATCGGGAACAGCGGCAGGATCGACGCGAGGAGGATCGATCCCCACGGCACGACCGTCGCGAGGAAAGTCGAATGCGAGCGATTGATACGATTGCCGTAAGCGTCGCTGCGTGCGCGCGGGTCGATCCGCTCCATCAGTCGGACAGCTCGGTTTCGGTCGGCGTCTCGACTGCCAAAGCGGCTTCAGGCTCGAAAATCGGGTCGATGGAAACGAAGTCGGTCGCTGCCGGATCGCTGACCATGCGGGCAAGACCGCCGTCGTCGGTCTTTTCGACCAGGATCGCGACGGCAGCACCCGGGCGATAATATCCGCCTGCACCGCTCGTCACGAACAGATCGCCTTTTTCGAGCGGATTGATGCCGAGGTTGATCAGCCGGATGCGTAAAAGGCCGTCGCCGCGACCCTCGGCAAAAGCGACGACTTCGTCGCTCGCGCGGCGGACCGGCAGTACGCTTTCGGTGTCGGTTAGCAGCAGGATGCGGGCGCTATCGCTGCCGGTTTCGAGCACCCGGCCGACGACGCCGCGCGGCGAGCGGATCGGCATGCCGACCTCGACACCCTGATCGCTGCCTGCCCCGACATAGGCAAAGCGACGCGTGCTCGACGCCGTGGAGCCGACCAGCCGTGTGACGGCAACAGGTTCGATGTCTTCTTCCCGCAAGCCCAGAAGCGCCTTCAGGCGAAGGTTTTCCTGCTCGACCGCTTGTGCTTCGGCCAGGCGGATACGGGCAATTTCCATTTCGCGCTTGAGTTCGGCATTTTTGGACCCGGCGCGGTAATAACCGCTGATCGAATCCCAGATGCTCTTGCTGCCCGTGCGCACCGTGGCGGAAGTCTCGGTCGCCGGAGACACGCCATCGGCCGCCGCGCCTCGCAGCCCGCCGAACAGCTGGGGCTGGAAGAACGACAGCACCAGCAGCACGGCACCGATCAGGGCGCCGATCCCGGCGACGATATAGCCGGTGAAGAGATTGTACTGCGCCCTTCGCGAATAGCCCGAGCGCCGTTGGCCTGTCGGCGCCATATGCAGTCCCCCTTACGCCGTCATCAGGACGCCGCGATAGATCGGATCCTCCATCGCCCGACCGGTGCCGACCGCGACACAGGACAGCGGATCCTCGGCGATGGTCACCGGCAGGCCGGTTTCCTCGCGCAAATACTCGTCCAGCCCACCGATCAGCGCGCCGCCGCCGGTGAGGACGATGCCCTGATCGACGATATCGGCAGCCAGTTCGGGCGCAGTGTTTTCCAAAGCGATGCGGACGCCTTCGACGATCGCGCCGATGGGTTCGTTCAACGCCTCTGCGACGTGGCCCTGGTTGATCGTGATCTCTTTCGGAACCCCGTTCACAAGATCGCGGCCCTTGATCGTAATGCTCTCGCCAATGCCGTCCTCGGGTGCGCGGGCGACGCCGTAATCCTTCTTGATCCGCTCGGCCGTGGCGTCACCGATCAGCAGGTTGTGATGTCGGCGGACATAAGAGACGATCGCCTCGTCCATCTTGTCGCCTCCGGTGCGCACCGAGGTGGTGTAGGCCAGTCCGCGCAACGAGAGCACGGCAACTTCTGTCGTGCCGCCGCCGATATCGACGACCATGCTGCCGACCGGCTCGGTCACGGGCATGTCGGCACCGATCGCGGCAGCCATCGGTTCGAGGATCAGATAGACCTGGCTGGCGCCCGCATTCGATGCTGCGTCGCGGATCGCCCGGCGCTCGACGCTGGTCGAACCCGAGGGCACGCAGATGGTGATCTCGGGATAACGCATCAGGCTCTTGCGACCGTTCACCTTGCGGATGAAGTGCTTGATCATCTCTTCGGCGACGTCGAGGTCGGCAATCACCCCATCGCGCAGCGGCCGGATCGCTTCGATGCTGTCGGGCGTCTTGCCCATCATCATCTTCGCGTCGTCACCGACGGCCTTCACGCGCTTCTGGCCGTTGATCGTTTCCAGCGCGACCACGCTCGGCTCGTTCAGCACAATGCCCTGGTCCTGGACATAGACCAGCGTGTTGGCGGTCCCGAGGTCGATCGCCATGTTCTGCACGCCGAATTTGAAGAGGTTGTTCCAGAAGCCCATTTTAATTCGTTTTTCCGTTTGATCTTGGGTTGGTGCAGAGCGGCAAGCGAGTGCTGCATCGACCCGGAGGACAGGGATGGCGCGCTCTTTAACGATACAATGCGGAAATTGCCAAAAATTTCCTTATGGGCAGCGGTGGAAACTCGCTCGCCCGATCTCGGATTCGCGCCCGTTCATCGCTACAATCCGCAAATGCCGCAAATCCGCCGCCTTCCCGACGCTCTGGTCAATCGCATTGCTGCGGGCGAGGTCGTGGAGCGGCCGTCCTCCGCGCTCAAGGAACTGGTCGAGAATGCGATCGATTCCGGCGCGAGCCGGATTGCGGTGAAGCTGGTCGAAGGCGGGCTAGCGAGCCTCGAGGTCACCGACGACGGCTGCGGCATGACGGCGGACGAGATGAGCCTCGCGCTCGAACGGCACGCGACCTCGAAGCTGCCCGACGAGGCGATCGAGCAAGTCATGACGCTAGGCTTTCGCGGCGAAGCCTTGCCCAGCATCGCCAGCGTAGCGCGCTTCACGCTGGAAAGCCGGCCGCAAGGCGCAGACACGGGCTGGAAGAGGGTCGTCGACCACGGCGAGACGACTACCGAGGGACCTGCTGCCCTTCCACCCGGCACCCGCGTGCGGGTCGAGAACCTGTTCGGCAAGGTGCCTGCGCGGCGCAAGTTCCTGCGGACCCCTCGCAGCGAATACGCAGCCTGCAAGGATGTAGTGCAACGTCTGGCGATGGCGCGCCCGGACATTGCCTTCACGCTCGATCATGGCGACCGTCGTATCTTCGCGCTGCAGGGCGGAGAGACCCCGCAAGACCGTGTCGCCCAGATCGTCGCGCGCGAATTGAAGGACAATGGCGTGCTGCTCGATATGGAGCGGGGTGCGATGCGGCTGACCGGGGTCGCGGGCCTGCCGACGTATAATCGCGGCGTGGCTGACCACCAGTATCTGTTCGTCAACGGACGGCCGGTTAAGGACCGGCTGCTGACCGGCGCGGTGCGCGGGGCCTATGCCGACATGCTTGCCCGAGACCGCCATGCGGTACTGGCGCTGTTTCTCGACGTGCCGGCGGAGGATGTCGACGTGAATGTTCACCCGGCCAAGACCGAGGTTCGCTTCCGCGATGCGCAGGGTGTGCGGGGCTTTATCGTGTCCGGACTGCGACAGGCGCTCGCGACCGGCGACAAGCGCAGCGCGCAAAGTCCCGATGCGGGCGCGATGGGGCGCTGGCAGGCGGAACCCGAACGCGAAGAACCGTCTCCTGCGCTTCGCTCGATCTTCTCGGGCCGCGACTGGACCGGACCATCTCCCTCGCGCGTGTCCGAGCCGAATGAAGCCTGGCGCGGCATGGAAGCCGATGTGGTGGCTGCCCCGCGCGGGCGGGCGGAAGAGGCGCAGCCGGTCGCGGAGGAGGACAGGGACTATCCGCTCGGCATCGCCCGCGGTCAGGTCGCGAACACTTATATCGTTGCCGAGGCGCAGGACGGTCTTGTGCTGGTCGATCAACATGCGGCGCACGAGCGTCTCGTCCTCGAACGCCTTCGTGCGGCGGGGGCCGAGGATGCGGTGAAGCGCGAGCAGGTGCTGCTCATTCCCGAAGTGGTCGAGCTGGAGGAAACCGCCTGCGACCGGCTTGAGGACGCCGCGCCGAAGCTGGCCGAACTCGGCTTCCGCATCGAGCGCTTCGGGCCATCCGCCATGCTGGTGCGATCCATGCCGCACGCCATCGCCCGGACCGATCCCGAGAAGCTGCTGCGTGATATCGACGACGATCTTGCGCTCAACGGCGAGGCGCTGCTGCTCGGCGAGAAGCTCGATCTCGTGCTCGCGACGATGGCCTGCCATGGCTCGGTAAGGGCAGGGCGTACATTGCGGGTGGACGAGATGAACGCGCTGCTGCGCGAAATGGAGCGCACGCCTCGTTCAGGGCAATGCAACCACGGGCGTCCGACTTGGGTCAAACTGTCGATGGAAGACGTCGAGAAACTTTTCGGGAGGCATTGATGCGGATAGCAATTCCGGTGGCCCTGCTGGCTCTGGCCGCCTGTTCGGCCGAGCCGAGCGAGGAAGAACGCCAGGCTGCAGTTGCCGAGGTCGAGGCGAACCAAACACCCGTTCCGGAAGAGCTGGCGCTGGAGCCTATCGATTATCCCGATATCGAGCAGAACGACCTATATGGCGCCGGGTGCAACTTCGCTCCCGATGGCGGCGGGATGGGTGCCGTGGCGATCGCAATGGCGGAAGAAGGCTATCTCAAGCGCAAGGGCGAGATACTGACGTTCGCGGCAGACTCGGGAAGCAGGGAATTACCCTATCTCGCCCGCTCCAAATACGACGGGAAGGCCTATTCCTTCTCGCTCGCCATCGACGAGGCCAGCGAAGCACCGACCGGGATGGAAACCAGCGACTACTCCGGGGAACTGACGGTCGAAGACCAATATGGCGGCGTGGTCTACCAGGCCACCGGCATCGTGCAGTGCGGCGCCTGAACTAGTCCTCTATCGGCGCGTCCTCATCGCGTACGCGGATCAGGCCGTTGCTGATCATTTCTAGCACGGGTTCGTCATGCTGGTTGAAGGTCGTCGTCCGGCTCTTGAAAATGCCCATTTCGCGGCGCGACTTGCTCCGGCGCTTTTCGAGGATCTCGCTTTCGCAGCGCAACGTGTCGCCGGGGTACACGGGCTTTTTCCAGCGGAGCTGATCGACACCGGGTGAGCCGAGCCCGGCCTGCTTGTTGGCGGTCAGGTTCTCGACCATCATGGCCATGGTCATCGCGCAGGTATGCCAGCCGCTGGCCGAGATTCGCCCGAAATGGGTCTGCGCTGCGGCCTCGTCATCAAGGTGAAAAGGCTGCGGATCGTATTTGCTGGCGAAATCCAGCACCTCTTCGCGGGTGACTTCGTACCGGCCGAAGGACTGGCGGCTGCCGACTTCGATGTCTTCGAAATAGATCATGCCGACGGGGATGGATCAGAGCGCGGGGCGAAGCAACATCCAAATCCCCATACCGATCATGGCGAGGTTCTCGCTGAGCGAGATGAAGCCCAGCGGCACATTGCCCGACCCGCCCACGCATGCGCATTTGATGTCGCGCTTCTGGATATAAACGGCGTAGAATACGCTGACCGCTCCGATCGTGCCGATCGTCAAAGCCACCGGTATTGATATCCAAGGGAGAATTCGCCCGGCCATCAGAACCGCCGCGGTCGCTTCCAGGAACGGGTAGGCGTAGGCATAAGGCACCCACCGCTGGCCGAGCAGATCGTAGCCGACGAACATGGTCGAAAATTGCTCGACGTCCTGCAGCTTGAGCATCGCCAGCATCGCCATCGAGAAGGCGACGAACCATTCAGCCGTGCGGATGGTGAGGGGCGACTGATAGACGAAGAGGCTTAGCGCAACCGCGAGGGCCACGCCGACCGCGAAGACGGCAAGGACGGGGGTGTAACTTTTCCCGCTGTCGTCCTTCTTGTCGTATCCGAAATGCTTTCTGAGTTCGGTGTAACCACCAAGCCGCTCGCCATCGATGAAGGTCTGAGGCGTCGTTTTGACGCCATGCTCAGCTTTGAAGGCATCGGTTTCTTCGCGAGTGGTGAGGTGGTGATCCTCGACCGCAAAACCCTTTCGCTCCAGCAGCCATTTCGACTTGGTGCCATAGGGGCAGACATGCTTGTCCATCACCATGCGATAGAGTTTTGCGGTCTTGGTCATCCTTTCCACATATACCCCCGGGGGGTATGTTTCAACTCAGGCGCGGAATTTCGGCACGCCGGCATCGGGGTCGAGATCGGGAATGATCCGATAGCGAGCCAGCACGAGGCTGAAGAGACCGAAGAGCAGCAGGCCGATCGCGGTCAGGGTGAAAATGAACCCATCGCCTGCCAGGCTGGCAACTGCATCGCCCAGCGTCTTGATCTGGTCCGCACCGCCCGACATGAAGCCTGCCTGGAACAGCGACCAGCCGATGACGGTGTAGACGACCGCGCGGGCAAGAAAGCCCGCTCCGCCGAGCCAGCGCGTGAAATCGGGCGCCCGACCGCTGATGCGGTGCATGAAGCTGCCGGTGATGCCCTTCTTCGCCTGGTGAAACGCTGCCACGAACAGCGCGATGCCGAGCAGGCCGAGCACGATGCCGCCAAATTCGAACCCGAGGACGCCGGAGGCCGCCTCCTGCGCGCCGCCGCCGCTAGTGCCGGACGAACCGCTCGTATCGCTGGTGGCGAACTTGTAAGCCGAGTATGCGAGTGCAAGGTGGGCGACGCCGCTACCCGCATGGCCGATACGCTTGCCCCAGCCCTTGGCGTCCGATCCGTTGTTCTCGATGTCGAAGAACAAGGAGCAGAAGCGGAACAGCGCATAGGCAATCAGGCCGACGACCATGATCCACAGGATCACCGTACCGAGCGGAAACTCTTGGATCGCGCGGAAGATACCATTGGTGCCCTCGGCAATTTTCTGGGCGCTGGTGAGCGCGATCAGGCCGAGGACGAAATAGAGGATCGCACGGCTGAAATAGCCCACGCGCACCAACCAATTGAATTTTTCTGATTTGTCGACCACGTCGAGGCTCCCTGTTGTTCAGGGTGCTAACGTGGCGCGGTCGCAATCCGTTCCAGAACTATTGGTTGAGGGCAGGCCGCAGGGGATCGAGCGATCCGTCGGTCCGGCCACGGGGCGGCAGACCGATCAGCTCTCTCAGCAACGGCTCCACCGATGTGTTCCGGAACGAGGGCAGGGCGATCCCGGTGCGAAATGCCGGACCATGCGCAATGAAAAGCGACGCCATCTCCGGCGCGACGGGATCGTAACCATGCGAACCGCCCGTCCAACTGCTGTCTGAAGCGGTCGGCGCGATTGTCCAGCCCGTTTCCGCGAGGCAGAAATACGGCGGGATCCGGCGGTGCGTGCCGTACTCGAACCGCTCCGGCATTTCGTCCTTGCGCCAGCACTCCATGTGCTCGTGATCGGTTAGGATAGCCGCCTCGAACGCAGCGCGGTTGCCTTCGGTCGGCTCGAAGGTAGCGTAGGCTCCGCCCTCGACAAGGCGATAGAGCGACGGATCGACGATCGTGTCGAGCCCGATCATCCGCTGCGAGCTGGTAGCGGCCATGCCATGGTCGGAAACGATGACGAGGTTTGCCGGCTGTCCCAATTGCTCGAGGCCCGCGACCAGATCGGCGATGTGCCGGTCTATATCGCGCAGGGCGACACCGAGTTCTTCGTCTTGAGGGCCGACATCATGGCCTGCCGTATCGATAGTGTCGAAATAGAGTGTCACGAACTCCGGGCGGATATCCGCCGGACGACGCAGCCAGTCGAGCACGCTGTTGACGCGCTGCCTATTGCTGACCTGCATGCTGAATGCTTGCCAGTCGCTCGGCAACACGCCATCGTCTACCGGGCCGAAACGCTTGGCGGTGCCGCCCCATGGCACGGCCGAGCCCGGCCAGAACATCGCTGCGCTCCGGATACCGGCCTCTTCCGCGTCGACCCAGATCGGGCGCGCATCGGCCCACCACCAGGGATCGACGTTGGACATGCCGAAGGTCTCGTCCGGCCGCTCGGGGTCTTCCATCCGGTTGGCGGTTATGCCGTGATGATCGGGAACCAGCCCCGTGACCAGCGTCCAGTGATTGGGGAAGGTCTTGGTGGGGAAGGACGCCTCCATCCATGCTGTCGCGCCATTTTTGGCGAGACGAGACAGGGTCGGCGTGAGCCCGCGGTCGAGATAGTCCGGATGGAAGCCGTCGATCGAGACGAGGATGGTGACCGGCTCGCGCTGTTCCACCTGCGCTGCGGCAACTGGCGGAGCATCGGCATAGGTCGCACAGCTACCCAGCGTGGTGGCGAAACCAAGCGCAAGTGCGGCGGCAATCCGGTTCATGGGTTTCACCTCAGACGTTGAATTTAAAGAGCATCACGTCGCCATCCTGAACGACGTATTCCTTGCCTTCCTGCCGCAGCTTGCCGGCCTCCTTGGCACCGCCTTCGCCGCCCAGCGCAACGTAGTCATCGTAGGCAATTGTTTCAGCGCGAATAAAGCCGCGCTCGAAATCGGTATGGATTTCGCCCGCTGCCTGCGGCGCCTTCGCGCCATCGGGAAAGGTCCAGGCGCGTGATTCCTTGGGACCCGCAGTGAAGAAGGTCTTGAGGCCAAGTAGCTTGTAGCCCGCGCGAATGACACGGCTTAGGCCGGATTCGTCCAAGCCCAGTTCGGCGAGATATTCCGCGCGGTCTTCCTGCGGCATGGCCACCAGCTCGCTCTCGATGGCCGCAGACACGACGACAGCTTCGGCGCCTTCTGCCTTGGCCTTCTCGAACACGAGGTCGGACAGGGCGTTGCCCTTGGCCGCATCTTCTTCGGCGACATTGCAGACATAGAGCACCGGCTTGGCAGTCAGCAGCTGCGCCTGGCGGAACATGCGCGCTTCTTCATCGTCCTTGGGCTCTGTGAGGCGCGCAGGCTTGCCGTCGCGCAGCAAATCCAGCGCCTGGCCGAGCACGCTGGCCATGATCTTCGCTTCCTTGTCACCGCCCGTCGCGCGCTTCGCCGCAGCAGGCACCCGCTTCTCCAGGCTTTCGAGGTCGGACAGCATCAGCTCGGTCTCGACCACTTCCGCATCGGCGATTGGGTCGACCTTGTTGGAGACGTGCTGGATGTCGTCATCCTCGAAACAGCGCAGCACGTGGACGATCGCATCCACCTCGCGGATATTGCCGAGGAACTGGTTGCCTAGGCCTTCGCCCTGGCTCGCGCCCTTAACCAGGCCGGCGATGTCGACGAAGGCCAGCTGGGTGGGCACGACCTTGGCCGATTTCGCAATCCCGGCGATCTTGTCCAGCCGTTCGTCCGGGACCGCGACCTGGCCGACATTGGGCTCGATCGTGCAGAAGGGATAGTTTGCGGCCTGCGCGGCCTGCGTTTCGGTAAGGGCGTTGAAAAGGGTGGACTTGCCGACATTCGGCAGGCCGACGATCCCACAGCGGAAACCCATCGATAACTCCGGAAAATGAGGTGTGGACGCGCCCTTAGCGCCGCCGCCGCAGGAATGCCAGAGCGTCAGACGTTATGGACGGCCTTGATCCAGGGGCCATAACCGCTCTCGCCCAGCCAGCCGACCTGGACGTTGGCGGTGACCTCGTTGATCGGAATCTGCGGTTTCGGTCCGGGATGCACCGGCGTGCGCAGCGGACGTGTGCCCGGCGGCATGGCGATGATCGCGGCAATGGCATTGGGCACGTCCATCGGATCGGCACTGCGGGTGGAGCCGTCTTCCTCGCCCATGCGCGCGACCACCTGCGGATAGCCGCTGGTGTGGATGTCCTCGGCGCGCTCCTTGAGCTGGGCCGAATAGATGTTGCGGTTGACCCAGACTTCGGTCGGATAGCCGCCCGGCTCGATAATCGCGACGTCGATGCCATGTGGCACCAGTTCGTAGGCAAGCTGTTCGCTCATCGCCTCCAGCGCAAACTTCGTCGCGGAGTAGTGGCCGGCATTGGGTACGATTACACGGCCGAGCTGGCTGGAAATCGGCACGATCAATCCCGAGCCGCGCTCGCGCATGCCGGGGAGGACGGCGCGGGCCATGCGGTGGCAGCCGAAGACATTGGTGTCGAAGATCAGCTGAGTGGCTTCCATGTCCTGCACCTCGACGGGTGAGGAGATGCCGATGCCCGCATTGTTGACCAGCACATCAATCGCGCCGCCTGCAATCCGCTCGGCCTCTCCAACACCGGCAGCCACCTGGGCATCGTCGGTGACGTCGATCTCGATGATTTGCAGGTCGAGATCGTCGGCTTCGGCCAAGGCGCGCAATTCCGCGGCCTCGGGGCGCGGCAGATTGCGCATGGTGGCGAACACCTTGGCACCCTTGCGCGCGTAATCTTCCGCCATCAGCCGGCCGAAGCCTGAAGAGCAGCCGGTGATAAGAATATTCTTCCCCGCCAGGCTGGCGGGGACCGGCGTGCTCTGGGCCAATGCGGCGCGCGCGCCTACGACGGCCACTCCCGTGGCAGCTGCTCCGGCGAGAAGGGTACGGCGATTGATGCTCGGCATGGCTCTCTCCTAATGTCGTGACTCTACCTAGCACCCGCGCTGCGGATTGACAGGGTCTCTCCGATGCGAAAATTTCACGAAGATTTCAGGCAATCTTGCTAAGCGGCAAACCATGTTCAGCAAACGCCATTTTGCATCGACCCTCGTGCTGGCCGCGGCGCTTGCCGCGTGTTCGCCCGATCCCGCCACGCGCTTCGCGACCGCCGAGGAAGCCTTCGCGGCCAACGACTTTCGCGCAGCGCGAATTTCGCTGATTGCCGGGCTCAAGGAACAGCCGGGCGACCACGAGATGCGGCTGCTGCTGGCGCGGGCGCAACTGGCGCTGGGAGACGGGGAGGGGGCGGCTTCGTCGCTCGACGCCCTTCCTGCGGAGTTCGCCTCGCAACCTCGCGTCGCCATCGTGCGCGCCGAGTCCGACATCTTGCGGGATCGTTTCGACGAAGCGCTCGCGGGGGTGGCCGACATCGAAACAGGCGCGGCCGACCGCATTCGTGCGCTGGCCTATATAGGGCAGGAGAAGTTCGACGAGGCGGCGGAAGCCTTCGCTACTGGCGCGGCTCGCGACGAGGTCGATCCACGGCTGCTGGCTGCATACGGACGGTTCGCCCTGGCGAATGGCGATCGCGCCAAGGCAGCTGAACTGGTCGAACAGGCGATCGAGAGCGATCCGCAACTGGTCGAGGCGCATCTGGTCCAAGGCTTGGTAAGAGAAAACCGCAACGATCTGAGCGGCGCGCTTATGGCCTATGATCGGGCGCTGGAACTGCATCCCGACAATTTCGACGGCCGCCTGGGTAAAGCGCAAATGCTCGCCCGGCTCGACCGGTTCGAGGAAGCGGCCGTTATCGCCGACAATCTGGCGGCCGAAGCGCCCGAGGACCGCTCGATTGCGTTCCTCCAAGCGCGGATCGCTGCGGGCGAGGGTGAATGGCAGGCCGTGCGCAAGATTTTGCAGCCTTACGAAAACGAGCTGCGGTCCGCTGCGGGACTGCCTGCGATCTACGGCGAATCGCTGATCGAGATCGACCAGCCCGCGCTGGCGCTCGGCGTGCTGGAGCCGGAATTGAACCGGCAGCCTAACTCGCGCCCGCTGCGCCGGCTTGTCGCGCGGGCGCAGCTGGCCGGTGGAGATGCACGCGCCGCCCTCGGCACGATCCGCCCGCTGGCGAGCCGGGCCGATGCGACGCCTGCCGAATTGCGCCTCGCCGCCCGCGCCGCAGAACGGACGGGAAGCAGCTCTGCCGAAGAATTCGAGCGGCGCGCCGAGATGCCGTCTGCCGAGTGGGTCGGCGGTGAATTGGCCAAGGCGGACCAGGCGCTGCGCAACCGGCAGTGGCGCGACGCGGAAACCCGGTACGAGAGCATTCTATCACGCACCCGGTCCGATAATGCGATGGTGCTCAACAACCTCGCTTTTGCGAAAGAGAAGCTCGGCAAGGAAGAACAGGCCCTCGAAATCGCCCTACGTGCGGCCAGGCTGGAGCCGGATAACGCCTCCATTCTCGATACCGCCGGCTGGCTTCTGGTCCAGACCGGATCGCGGGCGCGCGGTCTCGAAATGCTGCGCCGGGCAGCGAAACTCGCTCCCGACAATCCGACGATCCAGCGGCATCTGACAGAAGCCACAAAGGGATAAATCTCTTACGCCCGGTCCATGTCGGCTATTTGAGCACCAGACACGAAAACGGCGCGGGATCCACTGGTCTCGCGCCGTTGTCCGTGAGCCAGGAGGCTAATCTATCAGGCGTAGGCAAGCCGTGCCGGAGCTGCTGCCAGCGGGCGGCGACGGCGGGTGCCGACCGCAAGCCCGAGGAAAGCGAGGCCGAACAGCAGCATCATGCCCGGTTCCGGAACGTCGGTGCCGCTCGTCGTGCCGCCGCTGCTCGTCGAGGTCTGGCGACCGCTGGCCGAACCGACGCCATCGACACCAGTGACCGACTGGTAGCGCACGAAGAAGTCGTCGAGCGTCAGCGAAGCCGGAGCAGTTCCGCCGAATTCGAGGCTCAGCGTGCCGCTGCCGCTATCGCCGTCGAACACGCCGCCCGAACCGCCGCCGGAACAGCTGCCGGTGCGCCCTGCCTGGAAGCAGACGTCGACTGTACCGATGCCATTGGGATAGTTCGAGCCGGTGTTTGTATAGCCGTAAGTTCCGGTGCTGGTGGCCGAATCGATATCCGGATCGGTGTTGAAGGCGAATCCAGAAACGCGCGAGCCGATGCCGTCGCCATCCGCGCCGGTGTTCGTCATCGTATAGTCGAAGGTGTAGACGCCATTCTCGATACCGGTCAGCGTGAGCGTAAGCTCGGAGCCGAGGCCATCGATCGAGGGGCCGCCGTCGACGAAGCCGTCGAAGGTGATGGTGAAGCTTTCGCCGACCGATCCGGCATCGAGCAGGATCGGGTCTGCAGCTGCCGGCGCGGCGGTCGCCACCCCGACAATGGCAAGTGCCCTTAGGAAAAGTCGTTTCAAGTTCACGGTAGCCCCCGTCTCGGTGCCCAAACTATTGATGGCGTCGGAATGTCAGGAGTGACGCGTCAAAGCCAGCGGGACGAAGTGCCTGTCTCATTAGGGAACACCCTGCAGCCGGTTGGCTAATTGCAACCTCGCGCGGCCCGATCAGCCCTGCATTCGCATCGCGAAATCGCTCATGAAGCGGGCGTTGTCCCCCGCGGCCAGCCAGCCTGCTTCTGCGGCAATCGCGGCGAGCATATCGGCCAGCGGGTCCAACTCATCCTTGGCGTAATTGCCCAGCACATGGCCGGTGACCCGCTCCTTGCTGCCGGGATGCCCGATGCCGATGCGAACCCGGCGGAAATCGGGGCCGAGATGCTGGTTGATCGAACGCAGCCCGTTATGGCCCGCCAGACCGCCACCGTCCCGCACCTTCACCTTGAATGGCGCCAGGTCCAGCTCGTCATGGAACACTGTGAGGGCATCGGGTTCCAGCTTGTAGAAACGCAGCGCCTCGCCCACCGCGCGGCCGCTTTCGTTCATATATGTGGCCGGTTTGAGCAACAGGATCTTCTCATCGCCGATCCGTCCTTCTTGCGTCCACCCGGAGAACTTCTTCTGTACCGGCCCGAACCCGTGGATTTCGGCCAGCACATCGCACACCATAAAACCGACATTGTGCCGGTGTAGGGCGTATTTGGGTCCGGGATTTCCAAGGCCTGTCCAGATCTGCATCAGCGCCCTCTAGCTTCGTGATCCCCAAAAGCAAAACGCCGGCCCATTGCTGGACCGGCGTTTCGTGTTTTCTTAGCTGGATGCGGAGCGGATTATTCGCTCTTTGCTTCCTGCTCGTCCGCGGCGTCGTCGTCCGGACCCTGCTCGGTAGCAGCGGTCTCGCCCGGCTCCATGCCTTCGCCGGTCTGGTCTTCGCCTTCGGCGCCTTCGCTCTTCTTGAGAGCGGACGGGGCGACCAGCGTTGCGATGGTGAAGTCGCGATCGGTGATCGCGCTTTCGCTACCCTCGGGTAGCTGTACTTCGCTGATGTGGATCGAATCGCCGACTTCCTTGCCGGTGACGTCGATCTCGATCTCGCCGGGGATCTTGTCATTGTCGCACACCAGCTCGAGCTCGTGGCGAACGACGTTGAGCACGCCGCCCTTCTTGAGGCCGGGCGATGCTTCCTCGTTCAGGAACACAACGGGCACGTTCACTTCGATCTTGCCGCCCTTGGCGAGACGGAAAAAGTCAGCGTGCTCCGGACGGTCGTTGACCGGGTGCAAGGCGACGTCCTTGGGAATTGTGCGGACCTTCTTGCCGTCGAGCTCGATTTCCACGATCGAGTTCATAAAGTGGCCGGTGCCAAGCTGGCGAACCAGCTCCTTCGCTTCCACATGGATCAGGGTGGGTTCTTCCTTGCCGCCATAGATAACGGCGGGAACACGGCCTTCGCGGCGAAGTTGACGGGAGGCTCCCTTGCCAGCCCGTTCGCGCGCCTCGGCCGGCAGGGTCAGAGCGTCGCTCATTGCACATACCTTTCGAATGCATATTGAATGTTCGGTCCCACCACGCCTCCAGGGATGACCATGGTGCCGAAGGGCGCGCGCCTAGCAGGTCCGGCGCGAAAGGCAAGCGCTTTGGCCGGGTCGCGCTATTCGACGCGGGTCACAACATATCCGTTCGCCCGGAGCAGTGCAGGCAGCCCGTCGTCACCGAGCAGATGCCCTGCACCTACGGCGATCAGCGGCCGGTCTCTCGCGGACAGCAGGTTTTCGATGCGTGTGGCCCAGGCGGTATTCCGGTCGATAAGCAACGCCTGACGCAGTTCCGGGTCGGCCAGCATCCCGCTCTGTGTGAGCCGTTGCAATTCTTCCGTATCGCCTTCGCGCCACAATCGGGCGAGGCGTCCGGGATCGCGTCCGTGCGTGGCCGCCTCTTCTAGCACTGCATTCAGCAAATCACGTTGCTCCGCGCGGGGCAGACTGTCGAACATCGCAAGTTGCGAGCGGGCCCCCTCAAGTTCGATCAGGTCGCGGCCTTCGAAAGCTTCGATGAGCGCGCGATCGGCCCCATTCTCCGGCTGCCCCTCCTGAGCCACCTGGGCGAGGGCGAGGGCAGCGGCCCAGCTTTCCATCGGATCGAAGTAGCTGCGGCGTACCTTGGCTTTTACGAGCAGCTCGTCGAATTCGTCGCGCAAATCCTCGCGAATGCGGGCGCGGATCGGGCCTTCGGGCCGGTCGAAAGCCATATCCTCGAACAGGGCGGACAGCTTGGCTCCGTCGCCCAAATTGCCCACCTCGACAACGAGCATGTCGGCATCCTCGATCACCTGTTCAAGACGAGGGGAACGCCACGCTATATCGTCGGGCAAGGCATGGACCGTACCGAACAGCCAGCCTTCGACCGCACCGTCCTCCCGCGCGATTTCCCACAGCGCGGGGTAGGTCGTCTGCTCAGGCGGCTGCGCGGGTTGCTGCTCGCAAGCCGTCAAGAGCGCCAGAGCTGAAAAACCGAAGACGAGACGTTTCAACATGCCGGTCTTCCAGCCGAAACTGCCGGGCTGTGCAAGTGGCACGCCGCAGGCGCCCCCGCGCGGAGCATCTTACTGGATCCGGGTGACCGCTATATCGCGCCCGGCAAGGTAATCCTGGACGCTCTTCTCACCCGCCAGGTGACCGGCGCCGACGGCGATGAACACCGTTCCGGGCGTATCCATCCGCTCATCGATCCACTCCGCCCAATTGGCATTGCGATCGTAGAGCAAAGCCTTGGCAAGCGCGGGGTCGGTAAGGCTCCGGTTCATGAGTTCGGCCAAGCCATCGGCATCGCCGGCGACCCATTCTGCCAGCATCTCATCCATAAGGGGGACGAGTTGGTCGATATTATCGATCGTGCTCATCAGAAACTCGATCTGTGTGTCCTGCGGCAAGTTGTCGAACACGCCGATCTGGTATTCGACCGTCTCCAGCGCATCGCGCGCCACCGCCTCGCCCGCACTAGTCTCGACCACGTTTTCGACGCCGCTCTCGGCCGTCCAGCCATTCTTGAGCAGGGGGAGCACCGCCATGGTCATGCCGGCGAACCACGGCTCGAACCGGTCGAAGGCGTTCACGGGGAGGCCGAAGCCTGTGAGCGCCGCTTCGTATTTCGCCGCCTGTTCTTCACCCAGGATACCGCGGAGGGTCTCGCCCTCCGGCAACATGGCCTGCATCGCGATCGCTTGCTGCGATGCAGGATCACTGGTCGCATCGGCCGGGATCTCGGTCACGAGGGTATCGGCGGAGCCGAGCGCGGTTTCGATCGGACCCTTATACCATTCCACGCCATCGGGCAGGGCGTGGACTGTGCCGAAGAGGTAGATGGTCGTATCCTCGTCGGCGACCTTCCACAGCGCGGGGCCTTCGCCAGTGCCCTGTTCGACAGGCGCAACAGGGGTAGAGGCAACGGCGCTGTCTTCGGCATAGGTGGCACAGCCCTGAAGCATAAGCGCGAGGGGGGCGGTAGCCAGAAGGAGGTCTTTCATATCGGTTATCTCTCAAGTGAAGGAAGCGATCAGTTAGCCTTGCGATACAGCCAGACGATGCCCCAGACAGAAATGACAAGCAGGTACACGATCATCGGTTCCTGCGGCGGGATCAGGGCGGCGCGTTCTAGCAGCCACCAGCATGGTGCGATTATCGAATAGACATACATCGCGATGATGGCGCCATCGCCGGAAGCGCGTTTCTCGAACTCATCGGCATTGGCGTACCAATAGAAGCTCAGGAGCGGCACGAGTAATGCGATGGCGGCGACGACGATGAACGCGACGGTCGGCGAAAGCGATCCATTGCTGAAGACGCCGTTGTCACCGTTGGCCAGCCCTGCAATGGAAAGTGTCAGTCCGATTATGCCGCCGAGTGCGCCGCAGGCGACCAGCACCCAGTTCGCGCGTCTGGTTTTCGCCGATTGCGGTTCGCCGGTCAGAAACCCCGGCTTAAGCCTGACTATCCCCCAGGCGCACAAAGCGATCAAACCGATCGCGACCGCCAGAAGGATGCCGCCGCGCATCGAGAACCCACCCTTTTCGGCGGCGGACATCAGCACGCCGGTGACGAAACCTAGCAGGGCAATGAGGATGAACCCCAGCGTACCCACGCCCAGCCAACGGCGGAACGGGGAAGTTTGCTCGCTTACAGGAGCATCGAAATCAGTCGAGTTCGTCATCGAAGATCTCCTCGATAGGCATGTTGAAAAGGCGGGCGATGCGGAAGGCGAGCGGGAGCGAGGGATCGTGCTTGCCGGTCTCGATCGCGTTAACGGCCTGCCGCGATACGTCGAGATGCATGCCGAGCTCGGCCTGGCTCCAGTCGCGTTCGGCGCGAAGGACCTTGAGGCGGTTCTTCATACAGTCTGCTCCATTCATGCGGTCCCCCGGATACGGGCCCAGGCGTTGCCTACGAAGAAAGCTGCGACGTAAGAAGGCAGGCCGACCAGCGTCGCGAAATTGCGGCTGCGCACTCGTTTCCGGCGCTTGGTCATGGGTGGGTTGGTCATGGAAACTCTCGTCGCAAGGTCGCCGAGGCAGCGCGTAGGGCACACCGCCCCGGCGGTAGAATCACGCTCAGGCGTCGGGATCGACGTCGAGGGCTGCGAAGCGGTCTTCGCGGGCGGCGGAAATGGCGAGGCGGACTTCGACATTCGCAGCCTCGCGCAATTCGGCGCGGCACTGCGTTTCCGCAGCCATCACCGTCAGACCTTTGCCGGCGATGGTGCAGGCCTTGCGAATGGCGCTCTCGACGCGGCCTTCCAGGCGATCCTGACCTTTCGCCGAGGCGAGGTCGAGATCGGTCGTTTCAACGGCAATCGAAGGAATGCTGCTCGCGATGGCCTGTGCAGGCAGGATCGCGAGGGCAGCAGCAATCAGGACGGTCTTTTTCATGTCTCTTCTCCAATTGGATATTCGGTCCAGTGGTAGGTCAACCTTCCGTTATGTCAGGTTGTGCTGACTATATGTCGTGATTCGCTGACCATGTCAACAAGGCCTGACAAAAAGTTCTGTTGACTTGTCTTTTGCCGGGTGCGGGCCTTGCGCCATTGACGCGTTTTCGCCCTTGCGCCATTGCGCCGCTCCATGGACCGAAACCCGCGTAAATCCTTCCAGGACATGATCCTCGCGCTGCACGATTTCTGGAGCGCGCATGGCTGCCTGATCCTCCAGCCCTACGACATGCGCATGGGAGCTGGGACCTTCCACACTGCGACCACCCTGCGCGCGCTCGGGCCCGAGCCCTGGAATGCGGCCTTCGTGCAGCCATGCCGTCGGCCCACCGACGGGCGCTATGGCGAGAACCCGAACCGGCTGCAGCATTATTACCAGTACCAGGTGATCCTGAAGCCGAGTCCGCCCGACATCCAGGACCTCTATCTCGAAAGCCTGCGCGTCATCGGCATCGATCCGCTGAAGCACGATATCCGCTTCGTGGAGGACGACTGGGAAAGCCCGACGCTGGGCGCATGGGGCCTTGGCTGGGAAGTCTGGTGCGACGGGATGGAGGTCACCCAGTTCACCTATTTCCAGCAGATGGGCGGCTTCGACTGCAAACCGGTCGCGGGCGAGCTGACCTACGGGCTCGAACGCCTCGCGATGTACATCCAGGGCGTCGACAACGTCTACGATCTCGATTTCAACGGGCAAGGCGTCACCTATGGGGACGTCTTCCTCGAGAACGAGAAGCAGATGTCGAAATGGAACTTCGAGGTCGCCGAGACCGATGCGCTGTTCGACCTGTTCAACAAGGCCGAGGCCGAGTGCAGGAACGCGCTCGCCAATGAGGTGCCGATCGCCGCGTATGAGCAGGCGGTCGAGGCCAGTCACATCTTCAACCTGTTGCAGGCGCGCGGCGTGATCAGCGTGCAGGAACGCGCCAGCTACATGGGCCGGGTGCGCGACTTGGCTCGTGGCAGCTGCGAGGCGCACATGGCCAAAGAAGCGCCAGCCTGGGCTGAGAAGTATCCGGAGTGGTCGAAATGAGCGGTTCCGACTTCCTCCTCGAACTGCGTAGCGAAGAAATCCCTGCCCGCATGCAGGCCGCCGCGCGCACCGAACTCGAAAAGCTGTTCCGCCGCGAGATGGATGCCGCTGGCGTCACGGTTGGCGAGATCACCGTCTGGTCGACCCCGCGACGGCTCGCTCTGATCGCGCGCGGGCTGCCGGAAGCTACCGAGGCGGTTAGCGAAGAGCTGAAAGGCCCTCCGGTCGGCGCGCCCGATCAGGCGCTGGAAGGGTTCTGCCGTAAGGCGGGTGTCGAAAAAGGCGATCTCGAAGTCCGCGAGGTGAAGGGGCGCGAGACCTACTTCGCCGTGAAGATCATTCCAGGGCGCAAGACATCTAATCTCCTGTCCGACGCGATCCCTGCGATCGTCCGCGATTTCAGTTGGCCCAAGTCGATGCGCTGGGGCGCTGCCTCGATCAGCACCGAGAGCCTGCGCTGGGTCCGCCCGCTGGCGGGCATCGTCGCTCTGCTGGGTGACGAGGTCGTCGAATGCGAGGTGCACGGCGTCACCTCGGGCGCAGTCACGCTGGGCCACCGCTTCCACCACTCGGGCGACATCACGATCGGCAATGCCGACGACTATGCGATGAAGCTGCGCGCCGGTCACGTTATCGTCGATCATGAAGAGCGCCAGGACCTGATCCGCTCGGGCGCTGCCAAGGTTGCGAGCGAAGCCGGCCTCAAGCTGGTCGAGGACGAGGGGCTGGTGATCGAGAACGCCGGCCTCACCGAATGGCCCGTCCCGCTGCTGGGCCGGTTCGAGGAGGATTTCCTCGAAGTCCCGCCCGAGACGATCCAGCTCACTGCGCGCGTGAACCAGAAGTATTTTGTCTGCGAGGACGAGACGGGCAATCTCGCCAACGCCTTCATCTGTACCGCCAATATCGAGGCGGAAGACGGCGGCGCGCGCGTGGTCGACGGCAACCGCAAGGTCCTGGCCGCGCGCCTGTCCGACGCGCGCTTCTTCTGGAACGTCGACCGCAAGAACACCCTCGCCGAGCACGCTAAGGGGCTGGAGCGGATTACCTTCCACGAGAAGCTGGGCACCGTCGCCGACAAGGTCGAGCGTGTGGCCAAGCTGGCCCGCTGGCTGGTCGAGGAAGGTATCGTCAAGGATGCTGACCCGGACATGGCCGAACAGGCCGCGCGGCTCGCCAAGGCCGATCTCGTCACCGAAATGGTCGGCGAGTTTCCCGAACTGCAGGGTCTGATGGGTGGCTACTACGCCCGCGCTGAGGGCCTGCCCGATGAAGTCGCCGACGCGATCCGCGACCACTACAAGCCGGTCGGGCAGGGCGACGATGTTCCCACCGCACCGGTGACGGTGGCGGTGAGCCTGGCGGACAAGCTGGATACGTTGGTGGGATTCTTCCAGATAGACGAAAAGCCTACGGGCTCGAAGGACCCCTTCGCTCTGCGTCGCGCGGCGCTCGGTATCCTGTGGCTGCTCATTGAAAACGACCTTCGCGCATCAATGTTCGACCTCATCACAAATGCGGCTCATGCTGGTAAATCTTCGAACGCTGGCCGAGAGATCGCCTCGTTCCTGATCGAACGCCTTAAGGTGCAGCAGCGTGAGGCGAATATCCGGCACGACATGATCGATGCGGTCGTTGCCGTGGAAGAAGGCGGCGACAATGTTCGCATGGTGAAACGCACGCAGGCGCTCCAGTCCTTCATGGAAACCGAAGACGGCGCCAACCTGCTCGCCGGCTACAAGCGCGCGGCCAATATCCTCAAGAAGGAAGACTGGCACGGCGCGGAGGGCGAAATCGCGAAAACCGGTGAGGAGGACCCGCTGGCGTTGGTCGACGATCCCGACATGAAGGCAGTGATCGACGCGAAAATGTCCGAGCGCCACGCGAAGGAGCTTTCCTACATGCCCGAACCGGCCGAGAAGGCGCTAATGGATGCGCTCGACACTTCGGAACCGGCCGCTTCGCAAGCCATTGCAGCGGAGGACTTTGGTGCGGCCATGGCTGCGCTGGCCAGCCTGCGCGGTCCGATTGATCGTTTCTTCGAAGAAGTGACGGTAAATGCGGACGAAGAAAACAAGCGGGCACATCGTCTCGACCTGCTTGCACGCTTCCGTGCTGCAGTGCACAAAGTCGCGGATTTCTCTCGCATCGAGGGATGAAAATTTTCCCCAATGGACTGTGTAACATGCGGTCCATGTCTCAGTTTGACGGGCGGTAATATGAACGAAACAGTCTTCACCTTCGGCGGCGATGCGCCGCATACGAATGCACGGCAGAAGGACAAGACGATCACCGGCGGCAAGGGTGCCAACCTCGCCGAAATGGCCAGTATCGGTTTGCCGGTGCCTCCCGGCTTCACCATCGCAACCGAGGAATGCCTGAAGTATCTGGCGGGTGGCAGCGATTTCTCGACGAAGCTGCGCGAGGACGTCGCCGAGGCGCTGAAGCATGTCGAGCGCACCGTCGGCAAGGGCTTCGGCGATGCCGCAGACCCGCTGCTCGTCTCGGTCCGCTCCGGCGCGGCCGTCTCGATGCCCGGTATGATGGACACCGTCCTCAACCTAGGCCTCAACGACGAGACGGTCGAAGGCCTTGCGAACACCAGTGGCGACGAACGCTTCGCCTGGGATAGCTACCGCCGCTTCATCCAGATGTATGGCGACGTCGTGCTCGGCGTCGATCACGGCCTGTTCGAGGAAGCGCTCGAAATCGCCAAGGAAGACGCGGGCTATTACGCCGATACCGAGCTGAGCGCGGACGAGTGGAAGACGCTCGTCGCCGAGTACAAGAGCATCGTCGAGCAGGAGCTTGGCAAGCCGTTCCCGCAGGACCCCATCGAGCAGCTGTGGGGCGCGATCAGCGCGGTGTTCGACAGCTGGGATACCGAGCGGGCCAAAATCTACCGCCGCCTCAACGACATCCCGCACGACATGGGCACAGCCGTCAACGTGCAGGCCATGGTGTTCGGCAATATGGGCGATACCAGCGCAACCGGCGTGGCCTTCACCCGCGACCCCTCGACCGGCGAGCGCGCCTATTATGGCGAGTGGCTGGTCAACGCGCAGGGCGAGGATGTGGTCGCCGGCATCCGCACGCCGCAGTACCTCACCAAGGCGCGCCGCGAAGCCGCCGGAGCCGACAAGCCGAGCATGGAAGAAGCCATGCCAGACGCCTTCGGCGAACTCGCCCATGTCTTCGAACTGCTCGAGAAGCATTACAAGGACATGCAGGACATCGAGTTCACCGTGCAGCAGGGCAAGCTGTGGCTGCTCCAGACCCGCACCGGCAAGCGCACCGCCAAGGCCGCGCTCAAGATGGCGGTAGACATGGTTGGCGAGGGGCTGATCGACGAAAAAACCGCGATCCTGCGCGTCGATCCCATGGCGCTCGACCAGCTGCTTCACCCGACGCTCGATCCCGATGCGCCGCGCGATGTTCTGACCACCGGTCTACCGGCCTCACCCGGCGCGGCGAGCGGCAAGATCGTGCTCGACGCCGACACGGCGGAGCTGTGGGCCAATCGCGGCGAGAAGGTGATCCTCGTGCGCGTCGAAACGTCGCCGGAGGACATTCACGGGATGCATGCCGCGACCGGGATCCTCACGGCGCGCGGCGGGATGACCAGTCACGCTGCCGTGGTCGCGCGCGGCATGGGGCGGCCTTGCGTTTCGGGCGCATCGCAGGTTGCGATCGCTCGCCAAGAAAAAGGGAAAGAGCGCACGCTAACTATCGGCAATCGCGAGCTTTCTGAAGGTGATGTCATCACCATCGACGGCGGCAACGGCCAGGTTATGGCCGGCGAAGTGGCAACCATCGAGCCGGAGCTTGCAGGCGACTTCGGCACGCTGATGGAATGGGCCGACAAGCACCGCCGCATGCGCGTGCGAACCAATGCCGAGACCGAGACCGAGTGCAAGATGGCGCGCCAGTTCGGTGCGGAAGGCATCGGCCTCTGCCGGACGGAGCACATGTTCTTCGATGCCGGTCGGATCAGCGCCGTGCGAGAGATGATCCTGGCCGAGAACGAGTCTGGCCGCCGCGCTGCGCTCGACAAGCTGCTGCCCGAACAGCGCGGGGACTTCGTCAAGATCTTCGAGGTGATGGCCGGCCTCCCCTGCACGATCCGCCTGCTCGACCCGCCGCTCCACGAGTTCCTGCCGCACGGAGATACGGAGTTCGAGGAGCTGGCCGAAGCGACCGGTGTCGGCATCGACAAGCTGCGCCGCCGTGCGAACGAGCTGCATGAGTTCAACCCGATGCTCGGCCATCGCGGGTGCCGCCTCGGGATCACCTATCCCGAAATCTACGAGATGCAGGCCCGCGCGATCTTCGAAGCAGCCTGCGAGGTAGCGAAGGCCAGCGGCGAGGCGCCGGTGCCCGAGGTGATGATCCCGCTAGTCGCTACCAGGCGCGAGCTGGAACTGCTCAAGGACGTGGTGGACCGCGCCGCGCAGCAGGTGTTCGCAGATACGGGCTGTACGGTCGAATACCTCGTCGGCACCATGATCGAACTGCCGCGCGCCGCGCTGATGGCGGGCGACATCGCCGAATCCGCCGAATTCTTCAGCTTCGGTACCAATGACCTTACGCAGACTACGCTCGGCGTCAGTCGTGACGATGCGGGGCGTTTCCTGACGACCTATGTCGACAAGGGCATCTTCGCCCGCGATCCCTTTGTCAGCCTCGACATCGACGGTGTCGGCCAGCTGGTCGAACTGGCGAGCGAACGCGGGCGGGCTACACGGGATGGGCTAAAGCTCGGAATTTGTGGCGAGCACGGCGGCGATCCGGCCAGCATCGCTTTCTGCGAGAAGACCGGGCTCGACTACGTCAGTGCCTCTCCCTACCGCGTGCCGATCGCGCGCCTCGCAGCAGCGCAGGCGAGCCTACGCTAGTCTTTCCAGCCGGTTAGCGTCAGGATCTCGAAAGTTTCGACGACGCGTCCCTTGGCATTGGCGGAGCGCAGGAAGGCTGCTCGCGCCCGCTCCAGCGCCGCCTTGCCCAGCGGCGGTGCCGGACTGGCAAGCGAACTGCCGAGACCCTGGTCGCGCAGGTCGGAGACCAGCCGGTCGAGGCTGCCGTAGGACACGCTCAGCGACCGTCCATCGACCACCTGCCGCCGGAACAGCGCGCGCTGCAGGAGGGCGGAGGCCGCGGCATTGTCGATCAGCGGATGCATCCGCGCCGCCGGCCGGTCCGGTTCGCTGGCGATCATGGCGGTCCGCAAATTGGCGAGGCTTCCGGCGCCGACCACGCTGGCGATCAGAATGCCGCCCTCATTCAGCGCGCCGCGAAGGTGGAGGAGGGCGCCCGGCAGATCGTTCACGCGGTCGAGCGAGGCTAGTGAAACTATGAGGTCGTAGGGACCGCCGGGCAGGGGCTGCTCCTCGTCCAGCGTTGCGACGTCGGCCTCCTCGACCTCGACGCCGAGCCCCCGAAGCGACAGCGCGAGCGTGCCGGTCCAGTCACCGATCACCAAAGCGCGTGCCGGGGACAGGCGCATGAATTCGAGCCGCTCGAGCACATCCTCGACCATGTCGTGCAGCATATAGCGCGCGGCATCGCGCTGCGATTGGCGAACCCGCGCACGACGCAATCCGGCGATGCGGCGGCGGCGCGAGAAGATGCGGGGCGGGGGCGTGCTGGCCATGACGGGTGCCCTGCCGTGCTTGCCGGAGGCGCGCAAGACGGGCATCACGTTTCGATGTCGACAAGACGCTTCCTCGCCGAAAGCCTCGCGCCGGTGGTGGACTTCATCTACCCGCCGCGGTGTCCGGCATGCGGCGACAGCGTGGGGGAGCAAGGCGGCCTTTGCCATGCCTGCTGGGATGAGTTGGTCATCCCCTCGGAGCCGAACTGCCGCCTTTGCCAACGCCCGTTTGGCGAGAATGGCCCGCAACACGGGGCAATTTGCGCGCCGTGTCTCGCCGATCCCCCGGTCCATGACGGGATTTCGGCAGGAACGCTATACGGCGAGACGGCGAGAAAACTGATGCTCGCACTAAAGCATGGGCGCCGGATAGCGCTCGCCCCGATGTTGGCGAGTATGATCGCCGCGCGCATCCCTGAAATCGAGGCTAGACAGGGTCGGATCATCGTGCCGGTGCCGCTTCATCGTCAGCGCCTTTGGCAAAGGGGATATAACCAGGCAGCGCTGCTCGGGCGCCAACTAGAGAAGCTCGGGCATGGCAAGCTTGTTGTCGATGCGCTGGTGCGGACGAGGCCTACGCAATCGCTCGGTGGACTGGGGGCGAAGGCGCGCAAGAAGGTCCTCGCCGGAGCTATCGCACTTAATCCCAAGGCGAAACCGCAGCTCGATGGAGCAGACGTCCTGCTGGTAGATGACGTTCTGACGAGCGGGGCGACCTCCTCGACTTGCGTGAAGGTTTTGAAGCGTGCCGGCGCCAGGACCGTTCGGATCGTCTGTTTTGCACGGGTCCTGGAAGAGGCGAAAGACCTGTCGAGGCGCGCCGCCTAAACGAAACGCCCGGGTCCTTGCGAACCCGGGCGCCACGTGACGAATATTACCGGACCGGTCTTTCGACGGCGGTGCTGCCCCCCAGCAGGCACCTCGGTCCATCCCTCATCGTTTCCGGATGCGCCGCGAAAACCCTCAACGCGGCAGCGGATCCGGGACCCCCATGAACCTGGCGCTCTAACGGCACCGATGCTCCGGTTTGGCGGATCGTCGCGATCCACGAGAAGAATGTTCACCATGCGCGCACCCGATGGAACAGGCATTTTGAAAGCTGCTCGATTTTGAAACGCATTTGTGGTTATCGTGCAACAAGCCCGTCGCATTTTTACAAGCCGGAAAGGTCCAGCCGCGTGTCCGACAGCGATCAGCGTGAAACCAGTCGCACCCTCAATCCAAAATACGACGATCGCGGCCTGCTGAGCGCCGTGGTGGTGGACACGGCAACCAAGGACATCCTGATGGTCGCCTTCATGAACGCCGAAGCCCTCGAAGCAACGCTGGAAAGCGGCGAGGCGCATTTCTACTCACGGTCCCGAGACACGTTGTGGAAGAAGGGCGAGACGTCTGGGAATATCCTGAAGGTCGATGAGATCCAGGTGGATTGCGACCAGGATGCGTTTGTCCTCCACTGCAGCCCCGCCGGGCCGACCTGTCACACAGGCGCTCGCAGTTGCTTCTACCGGGTGGTGCAAGGTCGAACTCTCCAACCCGTCAAGACTTGACGCTTACGTAAACGTTGAGTAGGGAAGGGGCATGAACCAGCCGCTTCCCAAAGATGCTCGGCGCAGCGAAGGCGACCGCCGTCACGCCGGCGCGCACCTCGAACGCCCGGATGCCTTCGACCGTGAGCAGTTCTCGATCTCGGATCTGACCAGCGAGTTCGGCTGTACCGCCCGCGCCCTGCGCTTTTACGAGGATGAGGGCCTGATTGCGCCGTCACGCGTCGGCCTGACCCGTATCTATTCGAAGCGCGACCGTGCACGGCTCGCCTGGATCATGCGGGCCAAGAACGTCGGCTTCTCGCTCACCGAAATCCGCGAGATGATCGATCTGTACGATCTCGGCGACGGGCGGGTCGAACAGCGCCGCGTCACGGTAGAAAAGTGCAAGACCCACGTTGCCAAGCTCAAGGAGCAGCGGGACGACATCGACAGCTCGATCAACGAACTCACCGATTTCATCGACCAGATCGAGTCGCTCGACCTCGACTGATCTTAGCTTCGATTACCCAGTTACATTCCAAGCAAGGACACGCAGATGCCCATCTATTCCGCCCCGACCCGCGACACGCGCTTTATCGTGAACGAAGTCCTCGACCTCGGCAGCTATGGCAATCTGCCCGGTTTCGAGATGGCGAGCGCAGACGTGACCGATGCTGTAATCAACGAAGGCGGGAAATTTTGTGCCGAGGTGCTCGCACCGCTCAACCAGTCGGGCGACCAAGAAGGCTGCACCTGGAACGAAGACGGCTCCGTCACCACGCCCAAGGGCTTCAAGGAAGCGTTCGACCTTTTCAACGAAGCAGGGTGGGGCACGCTGTCCCATCCCGAAGAATTCGGCGGACAGGGCATGCCGCATGTTCTCGGCTTCGCGTTGGAAGAGTTCATTTCCAGCGCAAACCAGGCCTTTGGCATGTATCCCGGCCTCACCAATGGCGCGATCTCGGCCCTGATTGCCAAGGGTTCGCAGGAACAGAAGGAAAAGTACCTGCCGAAGATGGTGTCTGGCGAATGGACCGGCACCATGAACCTGACCGAGCCGCATTGCGGCACCGACCTCGGCATGATCCGCACCAAGGCGGAGCCGCAGTCCGACGGCAGCTATGCCATCACCGGCACCAAGATCTTCATCTCGGCCGGCGAACACGACATGAGCGAGAACATCATTCACCTTGTCCTCGCCAAAACTCCCGGTGCCCCGGACAGCACCAAGGGCATTTCGCTGTTCGTGGTGCCCAAGTTCATCGTCAACGAGGATGGTACGCCGGGCGAGCGCAATGGCGTGATGTGCGGTTCGATCGAGCACAAGATGGGCATTCACGCCAACTCGACCTGCGTGCTCAACTATGACGGCGCCAAGGGCTGGCTCGTCGGCGAAGAGAGCAAGGGCCTCGCCGCCATGTTCATCATGATGAATGCCGCGCGTCTCGGCGTGGGCATCCAGGGCCTTAGCCAGGCCGAGGTGTCCTACCAGAACGCCGTTGCCTACGCGCTCGACCGTCGTCAGGGCCGCGCGCTGACCGGACCGGCCGATCCCGATGCGCAGGCCGACCCCATTTTCGTCCACCCCGACGTGCGCCGTATGCTGATGGATGCAAAGACCTTTACCGAAGGCATGCGCATGCTGTGCCTGTGGGGAGCGCTGCAGGTCGACCTGACGCACAAGGCGCAGACCGAGGAAGAGCGCGAGGAAGCCGATATGATGATCGGCCTGCTGACGCCGGTCATCAAGGGTTACGGCACCGACAAGGGCTATGAAGTCGCGACCAACATGCAGCAGGTCTTCGGCGGCCACGGCTATATCGAGGAATGGGGCATGAGCCAGTTCGTGCGCGATGCCCGCATCGCGCAGATCTACGAAGGCACGAATGGCGTGCAGGCGATGGACCTTTGCGGTCGCAAGCTCGCCCATAAAGGAGGCGCCGCGATCCAGGCCTTCTTCAAGGTCGTCGGTGAAGATATCGCCGCGGCCAAGGACGACGAGACGCTCGCCCCGATGGCCGAAGCGCTCGAGAAGGCGCTCGGCCAGCAGCAGGCTTCGACGATGTGGTTCATGCAGAACGCGATGAAGAACCCCAACCACCTCGGCGCCGGTGCGCATCACTACATGCACATCATGGGCATCGTTTCGCTCGGGTGGATGTGGCTTCGCATGGCGAAGACTGCGGCGGCCGCTCTGGCCGGTGGCAGCGACGACACAGCGTTTTACGAAGCCAAGCTCGCCAGTGCGCGCTATTACATGGACCGTTTCCTACCCGATGCCGGTGCGCTTCGTCGCAAGCTGGAAAGCGGTTCGGAAAGCATGATGGCGTTGGGCGAAGACGCCTTCGCTACCGCTGCCTGAGGCGCGGACGGTCTTTGGTAGAAAAGGGGGCGCTTTGGTGCCCCCTTTTTAGCAACACCAATTGCCGAATGTTTGGGCGTCACGTTCGCGGGTTAGAGAGTACCTCATCGAACAGACCGAGCATCGCCTGCCAGCTCTGCCGATCGGCGCTGGCGTCGAAGGCCGGATTGGGCGAGCCGTCGAGGCCGACCTTGGCGGTGAAGCCATGTCCGACGTTAGCATAGCTTTGAAAATGCCAATCGGCCCCGACCTCGTCCATCTCTTCCCAGAACGCCATGACATGCGAGCGTGGCACCAATTCGTCCCGATCGCCATGGCAGACGAGCATGCGCGCCCTCGGACGGTCCTGAGCCGGAAGTCGCGTTTCGAGCAGGCCATGGAAACTCGCCACCGCAAGCAGATCCTGCCCGTCGCGGGCCATTTCGAGGACGGCCATCCCGCCTAGGCAAAACCCGATCGCCAGATGCGGTAGGTCCGGTGCCAACTCGCTTAACAGATCGAGCGTCGCGCGCAGCCGCTGACGCATCGCGGGCGGATCGCCGCGCAGTTTCTCGAGCGCCACGAAGGCTTCGTTGGGATCCGCGGGTGCTTCGGGCCCGTAGAAGTCGCCGATCAGAACTTCGTAGCCTTCGTTTATTAGCTCACGAGCCTTGGCTTCAACGCCGGGCGTGGAGTTCATGAAAGTCGGGAAGACCGCCACCGCCGCCCGCGCTTGTCCCGCAGGTTTGCCGTGCAGAGCGACGAGCGGCGTGCCGTTATCACTGTAGTCGATACGCTTGAGCCCGCTCATTCGGGCAGGAAGTCCGGCACCGAAAGATAGCGCTCCCCGGTATCGTAATTGAAGCCCATCACGCGGGTTCCTGCGGGAAGGTCCGGCAATTTCTTGGCGATCGCGGCAAGCGTCGCGCCGCTCGAAATGCCGACGAGCATACCTTCCTTCGCAGCGCATTGCCGGGCCATCTCCTTGGCCGCCTCGGCATCGACCTGGATAGAGCCGTCAATCGATTGCGTGTGCAAATTGTCGGGCACGAAGCCCGCGCCGATGCCCTGGATCGGGTGAGGGCCGGGCTGGCCTCCGCTGATAACCGGGGACTGGGCAGGCTCGACGGCGTAGGCCTTGAAACCGCTCCACTTCTCCTTGAGCACTTCCGCACAGCCAGTGAGGTGGCCGCCGGTGCCGACGCCGGTGATCATCACGTCGATCGGACTGTCTGCGAAATCCTTCAGAATCTCCTGTGCGGTCGTGCGGGCGTGGACTTTCCAGTTACTCTCGTTGTCGAATTGGCTCGGCATCCAGGCACCGTCGGTTTCGGCGACCAGCTCCTGCGCGCGTTCGATCGCGCCCTTCATGCCCTTTTCCTTCGGCGTGAGGTCGAAGGTTGCGCCATAGGCGAGCATCAAGCGGCGGCGCTCGATGCTCATGCTTTCGGGCATCACGAGAACCAGCTTGTAGCCCTTGACCGCGGCGGTCATCGCCAGGCCGATACCGGTGTTGCCGCTGGTCGGCTCCACGATGGTGCCGCCCGGCTTGAGCTTGCCGGCCTTCTCGGCATCCTCGATCATGGCGAGGCCGATGCGGTCCTTGATGGAACCGCCGGGATTGTTCCGCTCGCTCTTCACCCAGACCTCGTGGTCGGGGAACAGGCGGGAGAGGCGGACGTGCGGTGTGCGCCCGATGGTGTCGAGAATGGAGTCGGCTTTCATGGCATCTGCTCCTTGAGCTTTTCTTCCGGTGTCGGTTCTAGCAATTCTTCAGGCGGGTCAAAGGTCCGGGTTGTCCGCAGAACCGGGAACAGCTTGCTCCACAGCGCCACCGTGACGATGGCACCGGCGCCTCCGCCGACTACAGCGATCACCGGGCCGAACACGAATGCGAGCGACCCCGAAAAGAAATCGCCGAATTCGTTGGAGGCGCTGATCGTCAGCTGGCTGACCGAAGATACCCGGCCACGCTTGTCGTCCGGGGTGTGCAGCTGGATCAGCGACTGGCGGATGTAGACGCTGAACATGTCCGCCGCGCCAACGATGAACAACATGGCAAGGCTGAGCGGCATATAGGTCGACAGGCCGAAAACGATGGTCGCCACACCGAAGATTGCGACGGCCCACAGCATCTTCGGCCCGACATTGGTCTTCAGCGGGCGGAAAGAGAACAGCAGCGCGGTGAGCGCAGCGCCGACGGCGGGAGCCATGGCGAGCTGGGCAAGGCCGGTCTCACCGACCTCTAGGATGTCGCGCGCGTAGACCGGGAACAGCGCAGTCGCCCCGGCCAGAAACACTGCGAACAGGTCGAGCGTGATCGCGCCGAACACCATTTTGTTGCGTACGACATAGCGCAGGCCCTCGACCATCTGGTGGATCGGTCGCTTGTTCGCCTCGCGCGGGGGTTGCGGGACCTCGCCGATGAAGGAAATCGCAGTGATCGACACGGCGAACAGTCCGGCCGCCACAAGGTAGGGCAAGGCAGGGAGGATAGCATAGGTATAGCCGCCAATCGCGGGGCCGACGATCATGCCGACCTGCCACGCGATGCTCGACAAGGCGATGGCATTCGGGAGGATCGTCTTGGGCACGAGGTTCGGGGCCAGCGCCGACAAGGCAGGGCCGTTGAAGGCGCGCACCACACCGAGCACGATAGCGACACCATAGAGCCAAGCGAGCGAGAGGTCTCCGTGCCACGTCAGGAAAGCCAACGCCGCTGCACATCCCAACTGAGCCAGCATCGTCAGCCGCGCGATGTTGCGCCGGTCGAAATGATCGGCCGCCCAGCCCGAAAAGGGTGTCAGCACGAACAGCGGGAGAAATTGCAGTAGGCCGATCAGCGCAAGCTGGCCGGAGGACTCTGCCACGCTCATCCCGGCATCGCGGGCTATATTGTAAGTCTGCCACCCGATGATCAGCATCATCGCATATTGGGCCAGCGTCATGCTGAGGCGCGACAGCCAGTAGGCGCGGAAATTCGCGATCCGGAAGGGCGAGCTATCGGGGCTTATTGCTTGGTCGGTTTGGCTCACGCCGAACGCATGGCAGGCGCGCCTCCCGATGGGAAGACGCGCCTGCTTTGCGTGTCAGAATCAGATCTTGCCGGTCAGCGCAGCTTGCGCAGGCGCGGGTTCGGCTGAAGCTCGTCGATCAGGGCGAGGAAATCGTCCATCCGGATGATCCGCTCGAACTGGAACCCGGCGCGATTGTCGCGAGTCCAGATGACGTAGGATTCGATCCGTCCGATCACCGGCAGACGGATGATGACCCGCTCGCCGCGGCTGAGCCCGTCGGCATTGTCGACCATGAAGCCGTTTGCCGAGATATTGGCGATGTGGAGGCGCAGATCACCCTTGCCGAAATGTTCGGCAATGACGGGGTGATCGACCGGGTGGCGCGCCATGCGCCGCTGGTCGGTTACGCTCAATTGTGCTCCGGCACTCATCTATTGCGATCCCTCCGAAAAATTGATCGCAAACGACATGCACCGGGAAAGGCTGATATTTGGTAAACCCGCACGAAGGAATTGGCGCTCGCACGGAGGCGGCCGCCGCAATCAACGGCGCAAAATCGCGTGCTTCTTCTTGCCGAGGCTGAGCTTGATTTCGGAATCAGCATCAACGTTTATCAGAAACCCGGGATCGTCGACGACTGCGCCATCCAGCTTGACCGCGCCTTCCGCCAACTTGCGCTTCGCCTCGCCATTGGACGCCGTAAAGCCGAGCGCGGTGAGCGCAGCACCGATCCGCATGCCGTCGCTGCCGACCGAAAGCGTGGGCAAGTCCTCGCCCGATCCGCCACCCGCGAACGTGTCGCTGGCCGTCTGCGCCGCGGCGTCGGCTGCCTCGCGTCCGCGAACCAGTGCGGTGACCTCATTGGCCAGCACCGTCTTCGCCTGATTGATTTCCGCGCCCTCCAGCGCTTCCAGTCTGGCGATTTTGCCCAGCGGAAGATCGGTGAACAGCCGCAGAAAGCGCCCGACATCGCGGTCATCGACATTGCGCCAGAATTGCCAGAAATCGTAGCTTGGTAGCTGGTCCTCGTTAAGCCACACGGCACCCGCTGCCGTCTTCCCCATCTTCGATCCGTCGGCGGTGGTGAGCAGCGGCGTCGTCAGGCCGAACAGCTCGCTGCCGTCCATGCGGCGGGCAAGCTCCATGCCGTTGACGATATTGCCCCACTGGTCGCTCCCGCCCATCTGCAACCGACAGCCATAACGCTGCGCCAGCTCGCGGAAATCGTAGGCCTGCAGGATCATGTAATTGAATTCGAGGAACGTCAGAGGTTGCTCGCGGTCGAGCCGCAGCTTGACCGAATCGAAGGTCAGCATGCGATTGACCGTGAAGTGCGGGCCGACGTCGCGCAGCAACTCGATATACCCGAGTTCGCTCAACCACTCGTCATTGTTGACCATCACGGCGTCGGTCGGCCCGTCACCGAAAGTCAGCAGGCGCTCGAACACCTTGCGGATGCCGGCGATGTTCGCATCGATGTCGGCATCGGTCAGCATCTTGCGGCTTTCGTCTTTGCCGCTGGGATCGCCCACCTTGGTCGTGCCGCCGCCCATCACGACGATCGGCTTGTGCCCGGCCTGCTGCAACCGGCGCAGCATCATGATTTGCACCAGGCTTCCCACGTGCAGCGATGGCGCGGTGGCATCGAAGCCGATATAGCCCGGCACGATTTCCTTGGCAGCTAGCGCGTCCAGCGCCTCGCCATTGGTTATCTGGTGGATGTAGCCGCGCTCTTCGAGCGTGCTTAGGAGGTCGGAGGAAAAGGTGCTCATGATGGAGCGCGCGCTAGCAGGTAAGGACGCCTGTGCAAACGCATGAACTGGTGCCGCATCCGGCCTATCCTCCGGCGAGCGTAAGCTCCGTGACGGCGCGGATCATCGGCCGCGATGCCAATTGGCTGCGCGTCCGCTGGCGCATCAAGGGGGCGCAGGGTCTGGTCGTGTCTAAATTCGCGGGGCGTGGCCGGGCCGACGGCTTATGGCAGACCACTTGCTTCGAAATGTTCGTGAAGCCCACGGGCGGCAACTCTTACCTCGAATACAACCTGTCCCCGTCGGAGCGCTGGAATGCTTACGCCTTCGACGCGCCACGAAAGGGCATGCGAGAGCTGACGATGGACCGCGAGCCCGATTGCACCATGCGGCCCGGCAGCAGCTTCGCCATCTTCGATGCGGCCATCCCCGCCAGTGCTGTGCCATCGGTCGATTGCGACTACGCGATAACTTGCGTTCTAGAAGAGCAGGGCGGCACGAAAAGCTACTGGGCGCTCTGCCATTCGGGCGATATGCCGGATTTCCATGAACCGGCTTGCTTCACAGGCGAGCTTGCGGCACCCACCGCGCCATGAAATTCGGCATCGACCGCCTTCTGACCGAAGACGAACTGCGCGCCCCGCTCGAGGGCAAACGCGTATCGCTGGTGGCGCATCCGGCTTCGGTCACCGCGCAACTGCACCACTCGCTCGACGCGCTGATCGAACGCGGGGTCAATGTGACCTCGGCTTTCGGACCGCAGCACGGACTGAAGGGCGACAAGCAGGACAATATGGTGGAGACGGCGGACGAGACCGATCCCCGCCACAACATCCCGATCTTCAGCCTCTATGGCGAAGTCCGCCGGCCGACCGGGCAGATGATGTCGACGGCGGACGTGTTCCTGTTCGACCTGCAGGATCTCGGTTGCCGCATTTACACCTTCGTGACGACGCTGCTTTACCTGATGGAAGAGGCGGCGAAGGCGGGCAAATCGGTCTGGGTGCTCGACCGCCCCAATCCCGCTGGCGGGCCGGTGGAAGGCACCTTGCTGGTCCCGGGTCAGGAAAGCTTCGTCGGCGCGGCGCCCATGCCCATGCGCCACGGCATGACGATGGGTGAGATGGGCCACTGGTTCAAAACGCATTTCGACCTCGATCTCGATTACAAGGTGATCGAGATGGTTGGGTGGAAGCCGGGTCATGCGCCCGGCTTTGGCTGGCCGGAAGACCGGGTATGGATCAATCCGAGCCCGAATGCCGCCAGCGTCAACATGGCGCGGGCCTATGCCGGTACCGTCATGCTGGAGGGAACGACACTGAGCGAGGGTCGCGGGACGACCCGGCCGCTCGAAGTGTTGTTCGGCGCGCCCGATGTCGATGCAGGCGGCGTTGTGAAAGAGATGGAGCGACTTGCTCCCGCATGGCTTCGGGGTTGCGCCCTGCGCGAGTGCTGGTTCGAGCCGACGTTCCACAAGCACGCCGGGAAGCTCTGCAATGCACTGATGATCCACGCGGAAGGCCCGTTCTACGATCATCACGAGTTCCGACCGTGGCGGCTTCAGGCGCTGGCCTTCAAGGCGATCCGCAACCTCTATCCGGACTACGATCTGTGGCGCGATTTTCCCTATGAGTACGAGCTCGAGCGACTCGCGATCGACGTGATCAACGGCGGGCCGAGTTTGCGCGAATGGGTGGATGACAGCGAAGCCGAACCCGGCGACCTGGATAGCCTCGCGGACGCAGACGAAACTGCATGGCGCCAGACAATCGCGCCGCACCTGCTCTACGGATGACCCAGGCCGCGCCGGATTTCGCCCGTCTTGTGGCTGAAGGCGATGCTCGCCTCGACGCTGGCGATCATCGGGCCGCTTCCGCTTACTACACTGCCGCCTTGAAACAGGCCGAAGCAGGCGCACCCTATGATCGGCCCACGGCGCAGCGAGCCTTGCGGCGCTTGCAGGACATCGAGCAGGGCTATGTGCGCCATCTCCATGCATCGCTGGAACGGCAGGGCTTCCCGCAATCGGAATGGCATCCGAGATTTGCCAAAAGCATCGCAATTATGACCGGCCAATTCCAGCGCGAAAACACCGGCGAGCAATATCTCCGGATGCCGACGACCTATTTCTATCCCGATCTGCCCTATGCGGAATATTACGATACCGCTAGCTGGTCCTGGGTAGAAGAACTCGAAGCGTATACCGAGCAGATCGTCTCGGAAGCGAAAGCCCTCATGGATGGCGGTGAAACTTTCGCGGCTTACATGAAGCGCACCGAAGACCGCCCACAGGGCAATTCGCACGGTCTACTCGAGAATGACGATTGGAGCACCTTCGATCTTATCGATTCGGAGAAGCCGATCGCGGACCGGGTGAAGCTTTGCCCGCACACGTTTGGTGCGATTACCGACATCGCTCCCCAGTGCCGGATACCCAAGCGTGCACCGACGATTATGTTCTCCCTCCTGAAGGCTGGTGCGCACATTCCCCCGCATACCGGGATGCTGAACCCGCGTCTCATATGCCACCTCCCACTGGTCGTGCCGGGTGACGGGGCCCTTCGGGTGGGTTCGTCCACGCGAGTTTGGGAGAAGGGTAAGCTGATGGTTTTCGACGATACGATCGAACATGAAGCCTGGAACCACTCGCAGACCGACCGCTTGGTCCTGATTTTCGACATCTGGCATCCCGATCTCGACGAAATCGAGCAGGCGCAAATCGCGGCGCTTTTCCACGCGGTGGACTCGTATTGAACCACCCCTGGGCACCAAACCCGACTTTCGATCGGTCGAAGAACCCTTGACGAAAGCCAATGGATAGGGTTGCTTGACCGAAAGTGACGGGCATACCCGCGCTTCAGGAGAGAATTTCATGGCGACAGCGGCACCGACCGGCGCAGCGCAGAGTTCAGTGCGCGCGACCCTCTGGATTCTGTTGATCGTCTACATCTTCAATTTCATCGACCGGCAGATCGTCAACATCCTGGCCGAACCGATCGCGCAGGACCTTGGTCTGAGCGATACGCAGATCGGCTTGATGACGGGCCTCGCATTTGCACTGTTCTACACCGTCCTCGGCCTGCCGATTGCGCGCTATTCCGACAGGCCGACAACACATCGACCGCGGTTGATTGCATTGGCACTGGCGACGTGGTCGGCGATGACCGCGCTGTGCGGCGTAGCGCAAAACTTTATTCAACTGCTTCTCGCCCGCATCGGCGTCGGGGTCGGCGAGGCCGGCTGCACACCGCCGGCACATTCGCTGATTTCGGATCTTGTGCCGCCGGAGAAACGCAGCTCCGCTTTGGCGTTCTACGCGCTCGGGATCCCGATAGGAACGCTGCTCGGCATGCTCATCGGCGGCGTGCTCGCCGATTGGGTGGGTTGGCGCAGGGCGTTTTTATTCGTGGGAATTCCCGGTGTGGTTCTCGCCCTGATTGTGTGGTTCGTCCTCAAGGAGCCGCGCCGTAAGGACAGCCTCGAGGTTCTACGCCAGAGGGGCACCGAAGACGTGGTCCCGTTCTTCAAGGCGATGGGCAAGGTCATGCGTTCGCGCGCCTTCGTCCTGCTTTTATGCGCCGGATCGGCGGCGGCGTTTCTCGCCTATGGCAAGGTCACCTGGACGACGATCTTCTTCCAGCGGACCCATGGCATGACCCCGGGTGAGGTCGGCTTCTGGTTCGGCGTCGTGAACGGCGCCGCGGGCATCGCGGGGACCGTGCTCGGCGGCTGGCTTGCGGACCGCTTCGGTTCGCAGAACCGTCGCCACGTTCTCACGGCACCGGCCATAGGCATGGCCGTTGCAGCGCCGATCGCGTTTCTCGCCTATCAGGCGCAGACTTGGCAGATGGGCCTGATCCTGCTGTTCGTGCCGACATTGCTGAATTCGCTGTATTACGGCCCGACTTACTCTGCGGCGCAGGGACTGGTGCCTCTCCGCTCGCGGGCTATCGCCGCTGCCGTGCTGCTGTTCTTCCAAAACCTGATCGGGTTGGGCCTCGGGCCACTATTCTTCGGCATGCTGTCCGACTGGTTGCGCCCCGAATACGGCGAGGAAAGCGTCCGCTACGTGCTCTACGGCGCGGCTTTCCTTGGCCTGATCCCGGCATTCTTCTTCTGGCGGTGCAGCCTGCGCCTCAACGACGAGTTGGACAAGCAGGACTAACCGGCGGGGATCAGCTCGGCGCGATCGTCGGGTTCGGGAACAGGGCGCACATCCGATGTGTCGTTGTGCATGACCATGACACTGCATCCACCGATCTGGTGGTCGACGGCCGCGATCATCTCGGCGTCTTCCGGGACGGCTCCCTCCCGCCGCAGCGAAGGCTGGCCATTTGCATCGCGAACTTGCGTGATGGTCTGCTCGCACTCATCCACATCGATCGGCTTTTCGGGACAGCCTTCGGGATTGAAAACCGGCACGTTGCTATCGCACGGTGTCGCTTCCGCCGCGCTCTCGGTTCCGCCAGATGCCGTGCGCTCCTCGTCGGGCTCCGCAGCAATGGCGACTCCTGCGAGGGCGAGGGCGGGTAGCACAAGATAGCGCATCGTGTTCTCCTTCGTTGCTCTCATACCGGCTCGCGCACCGGGTGCACAAGGCTGACGAGGACGAAGCTAATCAGCATCAGCAAGAACCAGCTTCCCAGTTTGGCCAGGCTGACCGGCTGCCAGCCGTCCTCCTGCCCCGGGTAGGTCCAGGCGCGAGCGAAGGTACCGATGTTCTCTGCACCCCAGATGAATAATGCGACCAGGAAAAATCCAAGCAGCAACGGCATCCAGCGATGCTCCAGCCAGTTGCGGAAGTGGATTCTCGTCCGCCAGAACAGCAGCATCGTGACCCCGAACAGCAAATAGCGGATGTCCGGGAGCCAGTGATGGGCGAAGAAGTTCACGTAGATCGCCGCCGCCAGTGCGCAGGTCGTCCAGCGTGCGGGATAGTGCGAATAGCGAAAGTCGAAGATGCGCCAGACGCGGGCGATATAGCTCCCGACCGCCGCATACATGAAGCCCGAGAATAGAGGGACGTCGCCAATCCGCAGCACGCTCGGTTCGGGGTAGATCCACGATCCCGCTGCCGTCTTGAACAGCTCCATCACCGTGCCGACGATGTGGAAGATCAGTATGACCTTGGCTTCGGACCAAGTCTCGAGCCGGAAGGCCAGCATCGCAGCCTGAATTGCAACGGCTGCCAAGGTGATGAAATCGTATCGGGGCAAGGACGCGTCTTCGGGATAATATAGATGCGTCGCCAGTAGCAGCGCGAGCATCAGTCCACCGAACAGGCAGGCCCAAGCCTGCTTGAACCCGAACAGCAGGAACTCGTAGAACCAGAGCCGCCAGCCCGTGCCCGGATCGAACTGCTCGAGCCGGTGGCGGACCGCCTCGAAGCGGGTGTGCCGCAAGGCGTCCTATCCCTGCTTGCGGCTCAATTCGCGCATCGCGTCGTCGAGGCCATCCAGCGTCAGTGGATACATCCGGTCGTTTACCAGGTGCTTCATCACCTTTGTCGACTGTGAATATCCCCACTGCTTTTCGGGCACGGGATTGAGCCAGACGGTCGCGGGATAGGTGTTGGTGACCCGCTGCATCCAGGTGGCGCCGGCTTCCTCGTTCATATGCTCCACGCTGCCGCCCGCATGGGTGATCTCATAGGGGCTCATGGCTGCGTCGCCAACGAAAACGACCTTGTAGTCGTGGCCGTATTTGTGGAGGATATCCCAGGTCTTGGTCCGCTCCTGCCAGCGGCGGCGATTGTCCTTCCACACGCCTTCGTAGAGGCAGTTGTGGAAATAGAAGAACTCAAGGTTCTTGAATTCGCTGGTCGCAGCGCTGAACAGCTCTTCGGTAATCTTGATGAAGGGGTCCATAGATCCACCCACATCGAGGAACAGCAGCAGCTTCACAGCATTGCGCCGCTCCGGCCGCATGTGGATGTCGAGCCAACCCTGCTTGGCCGTGCCGTCGATGGTCGCGTCGATATCGAGCTGGTCCGCCGCGCCCTCACGCGCGAAGCGGCGCAGGCGGCGCAGCGCCATCTTTATGTTGCGGGTGCCCAGTTCCTTGGTGTTGTCGAGGTTCTTGAACTCGCGCTTGTCCCACACCTTGACCGCGCGCTTGTGCTTGCTTTCGCCGCCGATGCGCACGCCTTCGGGGTTATAGCCCGAATTGCCGAACGGGCTGGTGCCGCCGGTGCCGATCCACTTGTTGCCGCCCTGGTGGCGCTTTTCCTGCTCCTCGAGCCGCTTCTTCAGCGTCTCCATGATCTCGTCCCAGTCGCCCAGCGACTTGATTTTTCCCATCTCCTCGTCGGAGAGGAACTTCTCGGCGACGGCCTTCAGCCAGTCCTCCGGGATATCGACCGGGTTCTGGCCGTAGTCGGACAGGATGCCCTTGAATACCTTGGCAAAGACCTGGTCGAAGCGATCGATCAGACCTTCGTCTTTCACGAAGGTCGCGCGGGAGAGGTAGTAGAAGGCCTCCGGCGTCTGCTCGATCACATCCTTGTCGAGCGCTTCCAGCAGCGTGAGGTGTTCCTTGAAGCTTGCCGAAATTCCGGCAGCGCGCAGCTCGTCGACGAAATTGAAAAACATGACACGGGCTTAGCGCCCTCTACCGCGATGGCGAAGCGAAAATCGGCGAAGGCTGCTTAACCGGGCAATAACCATTCCCGTTTAACCCCTAGATCGGGTCTAAAAATACAGGGACGTGGTCAAGCATGGAAATGCGCGAAATCGCGATGACGGACAGCAAGGACGTGTCGGCAATTCCGGAGAGTTGCGGCAAGGTGACGGTCGGATGCTCCGATGTCGCGGGGATCGTGCAAGGCGTCATCGACTCGTTCGGCCACTTGCGATCCGAATATGTCGAATTGCAGGGCACGGTCTCCGCACTTGACGAAGATCAGCGCATGGTGCTCGAAGCGACCGACGAAGCGCGACTGCTGTCGCAGCGCGCCATCGAGCGGCTTTCCCAGGGTTCCGAACTTATCGGCAATTCGCTCGGTCAGATCGGTAATCTTCTGGGCCTAGTCGAAACGCTGACCGAACATGTCACCGGCTTCGCTGCAGCGATGGACCAGGTCCGTCGCAGTTCGCAAGAAATCGACCAGATTGCCGAAACGACGAACATCCTCGCCCTCAACGCGACGATCGAGGCGATGCGTGCTGGCGAACAAGGCCGCACTTTCGCCGTCGTGGCAAACGAGGTGAAAACGCTCGCCAGCGAGACGCGCCGGGCCACCGAGGAAATCGGGCGGACGATCGACACGCTTGGCGAAGAAGCCGAACAGGTGATCGAGAAGATCCAGGTCGGCGCCACCGCCAGCGCCGAGGCCAAGAGTTCGGTCACTGCCATCGAACATACGCTTCAGGGCGTCACCGAACTGATCGGCGAGGTTGACCAGCAGCAGGACCAGATCGCCCGCAATACCGCGACCATTTCGGAACATGTTCACCGTGTCCAGGACACTCTGGGAGACTTCGACAGCGCGGTCAGCGACAACGAGCAGAAGCTCGCCACTGCGCATGACCGCATGGAAGATCTCGAACTGACCGCCAGCGACATGTTCGACAATCTGGTCAAAGCCGGACTTTCGCCCGACGACAGCCTGATGGTGGATAAGGCTCGAAGCTATGCCGAAGAAATAACCAGGCTTGCCGAGGACGCGCTGGCCGATGGCTCACTGACTATGGAGCAGCTGTTCGACCAGAATTACGTGCATGTCGCAGGCACCAATCCCAAGCAGTACAGGACGTCCCTCTGCAATTGGGCCGATGCCAATTGGCGCCCCGTAAACGACCGGGTGGTCGCAGAAGGCGGCGCGATCATGATGTGTTCGCAGGCCGACATGAACGGGTTCCTTCCCACGCATATCAGCGACCGTTGCCGCAAACCCACCGGAGACATCACGCACGATACGACCTACTGCAGGAACGGTCGCATCATGCTGTACGGTATCGACAAGAAGGCCAAACAGCAGAGCGATGCCTTCATGATGGCGGTCTATCGCCAGGAGGGGGACGGGAAAAACTACGTCGTCGTGCGCAATGTCTATGTGCCGATCGTAATCAACGGTCGCCGCTGGGGCGACTTCGAACTGGCCTACAGCTTCCGCTGATTGCATCCCCTATCGACACGCGAAAAAGGGCGCGAACGAACTGGTTCGCGCCCTTTTTCTATTTTCTGCTTACTGAACGTTGCTAGCTCTGGCGCCGCGCCATGAAGGCTAGGCGCTCGAACATCATCACGTCCTGTTCGTTCTTTAGTAGCGCGCCGTGGAGCGGCGGGATCGCGCTGTTGGGATTGGCGTCCTGCAGCGTCTCGAGCGGCATGTCCTCGTTCATCAGCAGTTTCAGCCAGTCGAGCAACTCGCTCGTGCTGGGCTTCTTCTTGAGGCCGGGCACTTCGCGCAGTTCGTAGAAGATATCCATCGCCTTCTTGACCAGCGTCTTCTGGATGTCGGGATAATGGACGTCGATGATCTCCTGCATCGTCTCGCGGTCGGGAAACTTGATGTAGTGGAAGAAGCAGCGGCGCAGGAATGCGTCGGGCAGTTCCTTCTCGTTGTTCGAGGTGATGACCACGATCGGACGTTCCTTCGCCTCGATCCGTTCATGCGTTTCGTAGACGTCGAAGCTCATGCGATCGAGTTCCTGCAACAAGTCGTTGGGAAACTCGATGTCGGCCTTGTCGATCTCGTCGATCAGCAGGACGGGAAGCTGCTCGGAGGTGAACGCCTCCCACAGCTTGCCCTTCTTGATGTAGTTCGAAATGTCGTGGACCCGCTCATCGCCGAGCTGGCCGTCGCGCAGGCGTGCGACCGCATCGTATTCGTAGAGGCCCTGCTGCGCCTTGGTGGTGGATTTCACATTCCACTCGATCAGCGGCGCATCGAGCGCTTTCGAAATCTCGTGCGCGAGGACCGTCTTGCCCGTGCCCGGCTCGCCCTTCACCAGCAGCGGGCGGCGCAGCGTTACGGCCGCATTCACCGCGACCTTGAGGTCTTCGGTGGCGATATAGGACTGGGTGCCTTCAAAACGGGTCTGGTCGGAAGTGTTGTCGGCCATCGGTTTTCCCTTGCAACTTGACGTGAGCGTTAGGGGGAGGGCACGCGAAGGGCAAGGGGGCGTTGTAACCTCCATGGCCCGCCGGACGGACAGGAGAGCAAATGCCGACCGAACCAATTTCTATCACGACCGAAGCGGGCCATGCGCTCGAAGGGTCCCTCGAACTCCCGACGGGGCTTGTGCGGGGCGCTGCGCTGTTCGCGCATTGCTTCACCTGCACCAAGAACAGCAAGGCCGCCGTCACCGTGGCGCGCGCGCTGGCGCAGGAGGGCATTGCGACTTTGCGGTTCGACTTTACCGGTCTCGGCGGTAGCGAAGGCGAGTTCGGGCGCGCGGGGTTTGCCACAGATGTCAGCGATCTCGTCGACGCGGCCCGCACGCTCGTCGAGCGCTTCGGAGGACCGATCCTGATGGTCGGACACTCGCTCGGCGGAGCCGCCGTGCTGGCCGCTGCCGACGATCTCGGCTCCGACCACGTCGCCGCGATTGCCACGATCGGCGCGCCCAGCGATGTGCCGCATGTGCTGGAGAATATCGACGGCGACCTCGAGGCGGTCCGGGCTGGCGAGGATACCACGGTCACCATCGGCGGCCGCGAATTCAGCCTCAGCAAGGAGTTTCTCGACAAGGTCGAAAGCGCCGACCTGCTCGCCGAGGTCGCCCGCATCCGCAAGCCGCTGATGTTCCTCCACTCGCCGACCGACCAGATCGTCGGTATCGAACACGCAGGCGCGCTGTTCCAGGCGGCGAAACATCCCAAGAGCTTCGTCAGCCTGGAAGGCGCGGATCACCTGTTGGTCGAGGAAGCCGACGCGCGCTTCGCCGCCACAGTCATTGCCGGATGGGCGCAGCGTTATCTGCCCCTGCGCGACGACTGGCCGATGCCGGAGGACGGCGTGGTCGTGAAGACCGGCCACGGCAAGTTCGGCACCGAAGTCCACACCAAGAGCCACCGCTTCATCGTCGACGAGCCGCGAAGCTATGGCGGCGACAATACCGGCCCTACGCCCTACGACCTGCTCAACGCCGCACTGGGCACCTGCACCGCCATGACCATGAAGATGTATGCGGATCGCAAGAAGTGGCCGCTCGAAGGCTTAACGGTCGAAGTGCGCCACGAACGCCAGCATGCGGACGAGTGCGACCACGTCGAAGCGATGGAGCAGGGCAAGCAGCTACAGGCGCTCCACCGGACGATCACGATTGAGGGCGCCGGTCTGGACGAGGACCAGCGCGCGAAGCTGATCGAGATCGCCGACAAATGCCCCGTACACAGAACGCTCGAGGGCGAGCTACATGTGCACACGGAGAGATCGGGCTAGGCGTCGATCATATCGCGGTCGAATTCGCCGGCGTTGTTCTGGATGAAATTGAAGCGGTGTTCCGGGTTACGGCCCATGAGCTGGTCGACGAGTTCCTTGACCACCGCGCGCTGCTCGAATTCCGCAGGTAGGGTTATGCGGATGAGCGAACGCGTGTCGGGGTTCATCGTCGTTTCGCGCAGCTGGGCGGGGTTCATTTCGCCGAGGCCCTTGAAGCGGCCGACTTCCACCTTCTTGCCCTTGAACACCGTTTCTTCCAGCTCAGCGCGGTGGGCGTCGTCGCGGGCGTAGCGACTCTCCTTGCCCGCGGTCAGGCGATAGAGCGGCGGCTGGGCGAGGTAGAGGTGCCCGCCGCGCACGACATCGGGCATTTCCTGGAAGAAGAAGGTCATTAGCAGCGTTGCGATATGCGCGCCGTCGACGTCGGCGTCGGTCATGATGATGATGCGGTCGTAGCGCAGGTTTTCCGGGTCGCAATCCTTGCGCGTCCCGCAGCCCATGGCGAGCGACAGGTCGGCGATTTCGCTGTTCGCGCGGATCTTGTCCGCAGTAGCGCTGGCGACGTTGAGGATCTTGCCACGGATAGGGAGGATCGCCTGCGTCTTGCGGTCGCGTGCCTGCTTGGCGCTGCCACCGGCGCTATCGCCTTCGACGATGAACAGCTCGGTTTCGCCACCGCCTTCGCCCGAGCAATCGGTGAGCTTGCCAGGCAGGCGCAGCTTCTTGGCATTGGTCGCGGTCTTGCGTTTGACCTCGCGCTCCTGCTTGCGGCGCAGGCGCTCGTCCATCCGCTCCATGACCTGACCTAGCAGCGCCTTGCCGCGGTCCATATTGTCGGTGAGGAAATGGTCGAAGTGGTCGCGCACCGCGTTCTCGACGAGCTTGGCCGCCTCGGGCGAGGTAAGCCGGTCCTTGGTCTGGCTCTGGAACTGCGGATCGCGGATGAAGACGCTGAGCATCACCTCCGCGCCGACCATCACGTCGTCCGCGGTCAGGTCCTTCGATTTCTTGACCCCGGTGAGGTCGCCGAAAGCGCGTAGGCCCTTGGTCAATGCCGCCCGTAACCCTTGCTCATGCGTGCCGCCATCGGGCGTCGGCACGGTGTTGCAATACCAGCTGGTCGAGCCGTCGGAGAAGAGCGGCCAGGCGATCGCCCATTCTACGCGGCCCTGCTGGCTGCCGTCTTCGCCCTCGGGGAAATCCTGACTGCCGGCAAAGGGCTGGGCAGTGACGCACTCGCGGCCATTGATCTGCTCTGCCAGATGGTCGGCGAGGCCGCCGGGGAACTTGAAGACCGCTTCTTCCGGTACGTCTTCGGAAGCGAGGCTGTCGGCGCATTTCCAGCGGATCTCGACGCCCGCGAAGAGGTAGGCCTTGGAGCGGGCGAGCTTGAACAGGCGCTTGGGATTGAACTTGCGGTCGCCGAAGATTTCGGTGTCGGGCACAAAGCTGACAGTGGTGCCGCGCCGGTTCGGGGTCGGCCCCAGCTCCTGCAGTTTGCCGGTCGGGTGTCCCTTGGCGAATTCCTGCGCATAAAGCGTCTTGTCGCGCGCGACCTCGACGCGTGTGTCGCTGCTCAGGGCGTTGACGACGCTGACGCCCACCCCGTGCAGGCCGCCGCTGGTGGCATAGGCCTTGCCTGAGAACTTCCCGCCCGAGTGCAGCGTAGTGAGGATCACTTCGAGCGTCGACTTGTCCGGATATTTCGGATGCTCGGCCACCGGAATGCCGCGGCCATTGTCCGACACGGTAACCTTGTTGCCCTCGTCGAGCCGGATTTCGATGCGGCTCGCATGGCCCGCCACAGCCTCGTCCATCGCGTTGTCGAGCACTTCGGCGACGAGGTGGTGGAGCGCACGATCATCGGTGCCGCCAATGTACATGCCAGGGCGGCGACGAACGGGCTCGAGCCCCTCCAGCACCTCGATGGAGGAGGCATCGTAATCGCCGCTGGAGGTAGGCGTGTTCTCGAAAAGATCGTCGGACATGCGCCTAGCTATATCGTGCCGTAGCGCCGCGCTACAAGCGCGCGGGCGAGGTTATCCGCCCCGCTCAGAAGCCGCCAGGCGCGTTGGCAACCACCACGACGCTGTCGCCGCGCACTTCGCGGACTTCCATCGCGCGCTCGACGATGCCGCTCGGCCCGAAACGAAACGCTCCGTCGAGCCCGAGAAAGCCGTCCGAACTGCGCAACTCGCGCACCGGGAAGGGCCGACCGACCTCCCAGTCGCGCGCAACCCGCAAGGTAAGCAGCACTGCATCGTAGCCGAGCGTCGCGATCCGGTAAGGCTGACCGCCGAAACGCGCTTCGTAGCTGTCGACGAAGCGCTTGTAGCGATTGTCCGACACGGCGGAGAACAAAGCGCCGTTCATCGCGCGTGCGCGTGTCAGCGAGCTTTCCCCGCTCCACAGTTCGGTGCCGAGTAGCCGGGCGGACTTGCCGCCCGACTTCAACGCGCCGGCCGCCTGGATCGACAGCCGCGCCCCGTCGGCAATCAGCACGGTGTCGTATCCGCCATGCGCCTTCAGCCGCTCCGCCGCGCTGACGATCGAGGTGTTGCCGCGCGAATAGCGTTCGGTCCACACCACGCTGCCGCCATAAGCCGCAGTCGCTCGTCGCATGGCTTCTTCGGCCCGTACGCCATAGGCGCCGTCCGGTGCGATCACCGCGAAATTCTGCGCCCCGCGCTCCCGCGCATATTCGACCGTTCGCATGATCGACTGTTCGGGAATGTGACCCATGATGAAGACATTCGGGCCGGCGGCATTCGTATCGTTGGAGAATGAGATGACCGGAACGTCCGCCGACCGGGCGACCGAAAGCACCGACGGGATATTGCTGCCGAGCAGCGGCCCAAGGATCAGGCTGTTGCCTTCCGCCACCGCCTGCCGCGCTGCCGCTTCGGGGCCTTGCGCCGTATCGTAAGTCGTAATCCGCAGGTTTTCCGCGCTGGTATCGAGCAGTGCCATGGTCGTCGCATTGGCGATCGCCTGGCCGACATTGCCGTTCGATCCGGACATCGGCACCAAAAGCGCAACACGGTGTCGGGTCTGGTCTTCGGGCAGGGCAGTCGCGCTCGGTTCCGGCGTCGGCGTCGGATCGACCGGCGCCGGCCGCTCCGCCCCGCGCGGAATGACGGCGCAACCGGCCAGCAGCGTGGCGAGCGCAGCGGTTGCCAGCGTTCTACGGTCGATAGTCCAGCGCATCATCTTGCCGCATCCCTTGCCAATGGTTCATGGGGAGGGGGTGAGCGATCCCGCACCTCCCGAAAAAAGCCTCGAGCCTGGGCTGTATATCGTGGCGACGCCAATCGGCAACCTCGGTGACATCACCCTGCGTGCTGTCGATGTTTTGCGCGCCTGCGACGGCGTGGCCTGCGAGGATACGCGGGTCACGGGCAAGCTGCTCAAGCACTTAGGCATCTCTAAGCCGCTATGGCGCTACGATGATCATAGCGAACATCGCGATCGCGGGCGGCTGGTCGAATCGATGCGGACGCGGGCCGTCGCGTTGGTCAGCGATGCGGGCACACCGCTGGTCAGCGATCCCGGATACCGGCTGGTTAATGATTGCCGAGCCGAGGGCATTCCCGTGACCGCGCTGCCCGGCGCTTGTGCGGCAGTAATGGGCCTGTCGCTGTCCGGCCTGCCGAACGACCGATTCATGTTCGCTGGGTTTCTGCCGGCCAAGGACAAGGCGCGCCGCGAGATGCTCGAAGAACTTGGCGGCATCGACACGACGCTGGTGTTCTACGAAACCGCGCCGCGCCTGCTCAAATCGCTGGATGCGATCGAACAGGTGCTGCCGCATCGCGAGGTCGCGGTCGCGCGGGAGCTGACGAAATTGCACGAGGAAGTCCGCCGCGGCCTGCCGCACGGCTTGCGGGCTTACTTCGAGTCGCATCCTCCCAAGGGCGAAATCGTCCTGCTGGTCGGTCCGCCGATCCCGATGGAAGCGAGCGAGGCCGATGCGGACATCCTGCTGCGCGACGCGCTGGCAACGCTCAAGCCGTCTCAGGCCGCCGCCCGCGTCGCACGGGAAACCGGGCTGGAGCGCAAGGACCTTTATGCCCGCGCTCTGGAACTGCGCGCCGAATGAGGCGGCAGCTCGCCGAAAAGAGCGGACGCGACGGCGAAGCGCGGGCAGCCTTCTGGCTGAAGGCCAAGGGCTGGCAAATCCTCGATACACGGGTGAAAACCCCGGCGGGCGAGATCGACCTGGTCGCGAGGCGCGGCAATGTGGTCGCGTTCATCGAAGTCAAATGGCGGCGCAAGCGCGCCGATCTCGACCATGCGATCGACGAATACCGCCTCTCGCGCGTTGCGGCGGCGGTGGAGGCCGTAGCGCATCGCTATGCCGAGAACGGCGAGGACATACGGATCGACGTAATCCTGCTTGCGCCCGGCAGCTTCCCCCGCCACATCGCCAACGCCTGGCAACCCTGAGGAGCCGCCGATGAGTTTGCGTGTCGCAGTCCAGATGGACCCGCTGGAAAGCATCAACATTGCGGGCGACAGCTCCTTCGCGCTGATGCTGGCGGCCCAGGCCCGCGGGCACGAGCTTTGGCATTACGACGTCGCGACGCTGGCTTACGAGAGCGACGGCAGCGCTCGCGGCCGGATCACGGCGCATGTCGCGCCGGTCACGGTCCAGCGGGTCGAGGGCAACCACTTCACGGCCGGGGAGCGGCGGAGGGTTGATCTCGCGAAGGATATCGACGTCGTCCTGATGCGACAGGATCCGCCGTTTCACCTCGGCTACATCAGCGCCGCCTTCCTGCTCGACCGGCTCAAGGGCACGACGCTCGTCGTGAACGAACCGCGCGAAGTGGTGAATGCGCCGGAGAAGATGTTCGTGCTGGATTATGCCCAATATATGCCGCCGACGCTGGTCGCCCGGCACCTCGACGATCTGCGCGATTTCCAGAAAAAGCACGGCTCGGTCGTGGTGAAGCCGCTGCACGGCAATGGTGGCAAGGCGATCTTCCGGATCGACAAGGACGGGACGAATTTGTCGGCGCTAAGCGAGGTCTTCGACCAGACCTGGCCCGAGCCACACATGGTCCAGCCATTCCTCCCGGAAGTCAGCGAAGGCGACAAACGCATCGTGCTGGTCGATGGAGAATTTGCTGGCGCAATCAATCGCTTCCCGGGAAAAGGTGAGTTCCGCTCGAACCTGGCGCAGGGCGGTCACGCCGAAGCGGCGACGCTCTCCAATCGCGAGGAAGAAATCTGCGCGGCAATGGGTCCGGAGCTCAAACGACGCGGGTTGGTGTTTGTCGGCATCGATGTGATCGGCGGCAAGTGGCTGACCGAGATCAATGTGACCTCTCCGACCGGGATAGTCGCCATCGACAGGTTCAACGGTACCGACACCGCTGGGCTGATTTGGGATGCCATCGAACGCCGTCACTCGGAGCAATAACCGACCGGGCGCGTTGGTGCCTGCGTGAACAGCTTCATTCTCAATGCCATCGCCGGCGGCGGTTACATCGGGATATTTATCCTGATGGCGCTGGAAAACATCTTCCCGCCGATGCCGTCCGAAATCATCATGGGCTATGGCGGCGTGCTGGTGGCGCAAGGGCGCATGACCTTCGCGCCGCTGCTTATCATCGGGACATTGGGTACGGTCGCCGGGAATTATTTCTGGTACTGGCTCGGCTCACGCTGGCGCGAGGAGGACCTTAAACGCTTCATCGCCAAGCGCGGACGCTGGCTGACCTTCGAATGGGACGAATTCGAAAAATCCCGTCGCATCTTTCGCAAGCACGGCGACTGGATCGTTTTCCTGCTCCGCTTCTCGCCATTCCTTCGCACGATCATCTCGTTACCCGCCGGCTTGGCGAGGATGAAGCTCTGGCGCTTCCTGCTTTTCACATTCCTCGGATCGCTGATCTGGAACGGTGCCTTGATCTGGGGAGGTCGGTCCCTGGCCGGACTGATCGGCGAATACGAGACCTATGCCAGCTGGGCGGTCGGCGGTTTCATCGGACTTGGCGCCGTGTGGTATGCCTGGCGGGTGTGGAAGTGGAAGCCGTCGGAAAGCGAGCCCTAATCCCGGTCGCGCGGATGGGCGGTGCGGTAGGTCTCGAGCAGTTTCGCGGCATCGACCTGCGTGTAGATCTGCGTCGAACCGAGGCTGGCATGGCCGAGCAGTTCCTGGAGACTCCGCAAGTCTGCTCCCGCGCCCAGCAGATGGGTGGCGAAACTGTGCCGTAACGCATGCGGGGTAGCAGTATCGAGCAGACCCAGGGCCTTGCGGGCTCGCGCCGTCGCCTTCTGCACCATACCTTGCGACAGCGGACCGCCTTTCGCCCCCCGGAACAGCGGCTCGCCGGCGGACAGCGGCCAAGGGCATTGGCGGGCATAGTCGGCCACCGCCGCGCTGACGATGGGCAGGATGGGGACGACGCGTTGCTTGCCGCCTTTTCCGGTGACGGTCAGCCGCTCGCCGATCGGGAGGACATCCGCGGTCAGTGAAAGCGCCTCGGCTATTCGCATACCGGCGCCATAGAGCAGCAAGAGCACCGCCCGATCGCGTGCGCCGGTCCATGCCTCGCCAGCCATCGCCTCGACCGTCTCCGCGAGGGCGGTCGCATCGTCGGGGGTTACGGGGCGGGGCAGGCCCTTCTTGATGCGCGGCCCACGCATACGCGGCGGATCGGTGACGTCATGGCCGGCCTGCGCGCGAGCGAAGGCGATGAACCCCTTCAGCGCGGACAGTTCCCGCGCAGCCGAGGAGTTCGCCAGTCCTTCGGCGCGGCGTGACGCCATATGTGTGCGGAGGCGGGTTGCCGTCAGTGTGGCGACATCCGGCCAGTCGGTGAGTTCCTGACGAGTCAGAAGCCGCTCCGCCGCCTTGTGATACGCACGAACGGTATGCGGAGATTTGCGCTGCCCGACTGCAAGATGATCGTGCCAGACTTGCAAAAGCTCGGCTTTGCTCATGACGTCACGAGGTCGGCCGACACCAGCTCGCCCAGCAGCGCATCGAGCAGCGGCATGCCTTGCGGCGTGACGCCAATGCGGCTGCCGCGCTGCCAGACCATTCCGAGGTTCGCGTAGAGCGCGAGCTTGTCGCGCTCGATCGCCCCTTCGGCGTCGAGACCGAAACGGCGGGAGAGCGCCGTGACGTCGATGCCTTCGGCGAGGCGCAAACCCATGAGCAGCGCCTCGGACAATTGCTCGGCTGCATCGAGATCGCGCGCTTCGGCTATGCCGTGCGCCTGCCGCTTGACCGCAGCGAGGTAGTTCTCCGGCTTGCGATGGCGTGTCGTCGCGACGCCACCGCGCCGGCCATGCGCGCCGGGGCCGATCCCGGCATAATCCTCGTAACGCCAGTAGGTAAGGTTGTGGCGGCTCTCCTCGCCGGGCCTTGCATGGTTGCTGATTTCGTAAGCCGGCAGACCCGCCGCTGACGTCATCTCCTGCGTCAGCGCATAAAGATCGGCTCCGCGATCGTCCTCCAATGGGTCGAAAATCCCGCGCCGGACGTCTGTGACAAAGCGCGTCGCCGGCTCGATGGTCAACTGGTAGAGCGACATATGGCTTGTCCCCAAGGCTAGAGCCTCGGACAACTCGATGCGCCATTCCGCAACGGTCTGCTTCGGCCGAGCGTATATGAGGTCAATGGATACGCGATCGAAGTGCTTTTGCGCGGTTTCGACGGATTTCAACGCCTCGCTCACACCGTGCAACCGACCGAGAAAACGCAACGCCTCGTCGCGCAGGCTTTGGATGCCGAGCGAGACGCGATTGATCCCCACAGCTGCAAGCGCCGCGAAATTGGCGGCTTCGACCGAGGATGGATTGGCCTCCAGCGTAATCTCGATGTCGCTCTGGAAACCCCAAAGCCTTTCGGCCTCGCGGAGCAATTCGGCGACCAGGGCAGGGGGCATCAACGAGGGCGTTCCCCCGCCGAAGAAGATACTTGCGAGCTTCTCTTCAGACCGGATCGAGGACGCTTCATGGCGCATGTCGGCAAGCAGGGCCTCCCGCCACGCATCATCGTCATGTGTTGCGCGAACGTGGCTGTTGAAGTCGCAATAAGGGCATTTCGCGAGGCAAAACGGCCAGTGGATGTAGAGTGCACGCGCCAAGATCGCCTTCAGCTTATCTTAACCCTGCGGGCGAAAACATGGCCTGCATGGACGGGTCGAAAAAATGGATAGCGCCGATGGTCGGCGCTGTGAGTTTGCTATGTGCCACGGGGGTCGGCGTCGCCGCAAGCGCGTCTTCGCACAACGCTTCTTCGAGCAACGTGCATACCGCCGCACGCATATTGCATCTTCACAATGCAGAGCGCCAGCGCTTGCGATTGCCTGCACTGAAATGGAACGTGCATCTGGAGCGCGAAGCCGAACAGTGGGCGCATGAGCTGTCCCGCAAGGGCCGGCTCCAGCATGCCGATCGGGCAGTGCGCAACGGAACGGGCGAAAACCTCTGGATGGGCACCGCCGGCAACTGGTCCGTAGACACCGCGGTCGGTCTCTTCATCGAAGAGAAGAAACATTACCGCCACGGCGATTTCCCGCACATCTCGCGCACCGGTAACTGGGCCGACGTCGCGCATTACACGCAGGTCGTGTGGCGCGATACGCAGGAGGTCGGTTGCGCCTGGATTACCGCGCGCGGCAACGACGTGCTGGTCTGTCGATACTGGCCCGCCGGAAATGTTTGGGGCCGCAAAGCCTATTGATCCTCAGCCGAACTGCTCGGCCACTAGTTTCTTGAAGGCTTCGGCCCTGTGGCTGATGGCATGTTTTTCTGCCGGGTCGAGCTCGGCGAAAGTCTGCTCACGCCCGACCGGCACGAAGACGGGATCGTAGCCGAAGCCCATCGTTCCGCGCGGGGGCCATGTAAACGTGCCGGGAGCCTTGCCCTCGTAGACCGCGTACTCCCCGTCGGGCCAGGCGAGGGCGAGGACGCAATGAAACGCACAGGAACGAGGCGCACCCCCGCCTTTTTCCTGTAGCATCCCCTCGACCTTGCCCATGGCCATGTACCAGTCGCGGCCCGGTTCGCCCTCGAACCACTGCCGCTCGGCCCAATCCGCTGTGTAAACACCCGGCCGCCCGTCCAGCGCGTCGACCGCCAGACCGCTGTCGTCGGCTAGCGCGACGAGACCCGATGCCTCCGCCGAGGCCCGCGCCTTGATCAGCGCATTCTGGACGAAGGTCGTGCCGGTTTCGGCGGGCTCCGGCAAGCCGAGAGAGCCTGCCGAGAGGCATTTTACGCCATGCGGTTCCAGCAACGCGGATATCTCTTTGAGCTTGCCCGCATTATGCGTCGCAATCACGAGGCTTCCGGAACCGAGGCGGCGGGTCATTTGCGCGTCGCCTCGTCCTGTGCCTTGAAGATTTGCGCGCAGCCCATTTGGGCGAGCCGCAAGAGGCGCAGGAACGCTTCCTCGTCATAGGGCGCGCCCTCTGCGGTGGCCTGAGCCTCGGCGATCTTGCCGCCTTCGATCAGGACAAAGTTCGCATCGGCATCGGCATTGCTGTCCTCGGGGTAATCGAGGTCGAGCACCGGCGTGCCCTGATAGACGCCGCAGGAAATTGCCGCGACCTTGGCGGTGATGGGATCCTGCGTGATCGCACCAGACTTCATCAGTCCATCGACTGCGAGCCGCAGCGCAACCCACGCTCCAGAAATCGAGGCCGTGCGCGTCCCGCCGTCGGCCTGGATCACATCGCAATCGAGTGTGATCTGCCGCTCGCCGAGCTTTTTGTGATCGACCACGGCGCGCAAGGAACGGCCGATAAGGCGCTGGATTTCCTGCGTACGCCCGCTCTGCTTGCCCTTGGCGGCCTCGCGCTGGCCGCGGGTGTGGGTCGCACGCGGGAGCATCGAATATTCGCCGGTGACCCAGCCCTCGCCCTTGCCGCGCAGCCACGGCGGGATGCGTTCTTCGACGCTGGCGGTGCACAGCACGCGCGTTTCGCCGAAGCTGATCAGGCAGCTGCCCTCGGCATGCTTGGTGTAGCCGGTCTCGATGGTGATGGCGCGCATTTCGTCGGGCGCGCGTCCTGAAGGTCGCATTCTCTTTCTCCAATGCAGTCGAATCTCGCGTGTGCGTTTGGCGCAAGGGTCTTGAGGCCGCAAGGGGACGGGCTAGATAGAGGGAATGAATTCGCCGCCGCTCACCGACCTGTCCGACCGCGCGCGGGATATTTTCCGCCTTGTGGTAGAAGGCTATCTCGATAGCGGGCAACCAGTCGGCTCGAAGGCGCTCGCATCGGACGGCGGCCTCAATCTGTCACCCGCCTCGATCCGTTCGGTGCTGGCGGAGTTGGAGCAGCGCGGCCTTCTGGCTGCCCCGCATACCAGCGCCGGGCGAATGCCGACCGAGACGGGCTTGCGCCTGTTCGTCGACGCGATGATGCAGGTCGCCGAACCGACGCGAGAAGAGCGCGCCGCCATCGAGCAGCGCCTTGGCGAGCCCGGCCCGATCGAGCGGGCGCTGGAGGAAACCTCTGCCCTTTTGTCCGACCTGTCGGGCGCGGCAGGCATGGTGATGGTCCCGACACGCGAGCCGAGGCTGGCGCAGGTTTCGCTGACCGCGCTAGACGCCAATCGCGTCCTCGCGGTGCTGGTGGGCGAGGACGGGCACATCGAGAACCGCGTGCTGGCGCTTCCGGCCGAGGCGTTGGGCACCTCGCTCGAACAGGCGAGCAATTACCTTACCGCGCGAACATCGGGCCGCACTTTGGCCGAGGCGGCCAAGCTTGTCGAAGCCGAGATCGTTTCGGGCAAATCCGCGCTCGACGAGGCCAGTCGCGATCTCGTGCAACGCGGTCTCGCGACATGGAGCGAGGATGCGAGCCATCGCCCGGTGCTGATCGTGCGCGGTCAGGCGAACTTGCTCGATGACACCGCGCTGTCCGATATCGAACGGGTGCGCTCGCTGCTCGACGACCTCGAAAGCAAGCAGTCGGTGTCCGCCCTGCTCGAACGCGCCCGCCGCGCCGAGGCCATGCGCATTTTCATCGGCAGCGAGAACCGGCTCTTTTCGCTGTCTGGTTCGTCCGTAATCGCCTCGCCTTATCGCGACCGCGAGGGCAAGGTCGTCGGCGTGCTGGGCGTGATCGGCCCGACCCGGTTGAATTACGCGCGAGTCGTCCCCATGGTGGATTTCACGGCCCGATCCTTGGGCAAACGCATAGGCTGACAGGGTTTACCAGTGACCGAAGAGAACAAGAACGAACCGCAGGAGAAGGCGGTCGATGAAGAAGTGGCGCGCGAGATGGAAGGCGTGCCCGAACACATGCGCGATGACGGCGAGGCCGGCGAAGCGAGCGAAGAAAGCCCGCTGGACGAGGCGCTTGCCAAGCTGAAAGCGGATCTCGAAGCCGCGATGCAGGACGTGCTTTATGCGCGCGCCGACACGCAGAACGTGCGCCGCCGCCTCGAGAAGGAAGTGCAGGACGCACGTAACTATGCCGCGACCGGCTTTGCCCGCGACATCCTGAGTGTGTCCGACAACCTCGCCCGCGCGCTCGACCATATCCCGGAAGAATTGCGCGAGAACGAAAAGTCCAAGCACTTTATCGCCGGGATCGAAGCGACCCAGCGCGAGCTGGAGAAGGTCTTCACCCAGAACGGCATCACGCGGATCGCTTCGACCGGCATGCCGCTCGACCCGAACCAGCACCAGGCGATGATGGAAGTCCCGACCGACGAAGCCGAGCCCGGCACGATCGTGCAGGAAATGCAGGCCGGTTACATGATCAAGGACCGTCTGCTGCGCCCGGCCATGGTCGGCGTGGCGAAAAAGCCGGACTGACCTTTGAAATCGAGGGGATGATACGATGAGGACTGCAATCTTCGGAGCGGCGGTCCTCGTCGCTGCTGCCTTTCCATTACCTGCTGCTGCGCAGGAAGCCACCGACGACCGCCTCTCGGCATTGACCGAACAATGGTACGACCAACGCATCGAGGATGCCGGACGCGTCGTATCTGAGACGGGCGCTACGTCGCCCGGCAGCAGCCTCGCATCGGTCACACCCGAAGCGCAGGTGGCGCGAGCCGAATACGCCGAGGCCATGCTGGCCCGGCTCGAAGCGCTGGACGAGGCGCAGCTCAGTGATGCGGGGCGCATCGATGCTGCAGTGTTCCGCCACCTGCTCGAAACCGAGATCGGCGATGCGCGCTTTCGCGAATGGGAAATGCCGTTCGACAGCGACAACAATTTTTGGAGTTATCTCGCTGCATCGCGCGGGTTCGCGACAGTCGAGGAGTATGAACGCTACATCGGCCGGATGCGCGACATCCCGCGCTATTTCGCCGAGCATACCGCCAATGCCCGCGCGGGGCTGGCTCGCGGGTTCAGTGTGCCGCGCGTCACGCTTGAGGGCCGCGACCGCTCGCTGACGGCCTATGTCGTCGAGGATCCCGAGCAGAGCCCGTTCTGGAGCGCCTTCGGACAGATGCCCGAGCGCTTTTCCGCCGAAGACCGCGAGCGTCTGCTGGCCGAGGGCAGGGCTGCCATCACAGACGCAGTAACGCCAGCCTATAGCAACCTGCTGTCCTTCTTCCGCGACGAATACCTGCCGAACACGCGCACCACTCTCGGCGCGCGCGAGTTTCCCGACGGTGCGGCTTATTACGCGCAACAGATCAGGGAATATACGACGCTCGACCTGACCGCCGAGGAGATCCACCGGATCGGCCTCGAGGAAGTGGCGCGCATCACCGCACAGATGGAGACGGTGAAGGCGGAGGCCGGATTCGAGGGCACGTTGCCCGAGTTCGTCACCTTCCTGCGCACCGATCCCCAGTTCGTGGCCGACACGCCCGACGAGCTGATGGGTGTCGCGGCCTATACGGCCAAGCGGGTAGACGACCGGCTGGGCGAGTATTTCGGCTTCCTGCCGCGCTATCGCCATGGCATTCGGCCGGTCGATCCGGCCATCGCCCCGTTCTACACCGCGGGCAGGGGCGGGCTAGAGTTCTGCCAGATCAACACCTACGACCTGCCGTCGCGCCCGGTCTACAATATTCCGGCGCTTACCATGCACGAATGCGCCCCCGGCCATTCCTTCCAGGCAGCGATCGCGCTGGAGCGGGACGCGGCACCGCCGTTCCGCCGCCAAACCTATTTCTCAGGCTTCGGCGAGGGGTGGGGGCTCTATACCGAATATCTCGGCAACGAGATGGGCATCTACCGCACGCCCTACGAACGTTTCGGCCAGCTCAGCTACGAGATGTGGCGCGCGGTGCGGCTGGTGATCGACACGGGCATCCATCAATACGGCTGGAGCCGGGAGCGCGCGATGGATTACCTCGCTTCGCGCACGGCCTTATCGGAGCACGAGGTCGGCACGGAGGTCGATCGCTACATCAGCTGGCCGGGTCAGGCGCTCGCTTACAAACTCGGCGAGATGACCATCCGCCGCGTGCGCGCCAAGGCCGAGGCCGAGCTTGGCGAGGATTTCGATATCCGCAAGTTCCACGATGTCGTGCTGGCACTTGGCTCGGTCCCGCTGCCCGTTCTGGAAGAGCGGATCGACGCATTCATCGCCGATGGCGGCCAGGGCCTGCCCGGCGTAACCTACAACTGAGCCGGAACATGCGGCGCACCTCTCCGTAGTGTCTTCAACAGGGATGCAAGACGGAGAACATTCATGAAGACGAAGCTCATGCTCGCGCCTGCGCTGGCACTATCGACCCTTTCGCTGGGCGCATGCGCGCAGAACTACGGCGTGGAAGGTGCTGCGGCCGGTGCCGCAGCAGGTGCCGGATTAGGCGCAATCCTTGGTGAAGATATCAAGACCTACGCCCTCGCCGGAGCGGCCATCGGCGGCGTGGTCGGTTACGCCACCGACAAGAACGACCGCTGCGACGGTTATTATGGCGATGGCCGTTACGTGGACGACGACTGCCGCTACGACGATCGCTACGCACGCTACTGGTAGGAACACATCTCGAACCGGTTAGGGGGTCGCTTGTCGCTATCGATGGGCGGCCCCTTTTAGCCTTTTAGCGCTGCGCCGCTCCACGAAACCTGACGAGAAGGTCGTAGGCCGAAACATCGGGTGCGCCTGCGACCCGCATACCGTTCCTCAGCCAGAAGGCGTGTTTCACGATTTCTGCCTGCTGCTCGATCCCGTACCGCTCCAGCCCCCATCCGGGCTTAAGCGCATAGTCGTAGCGTGCCCACGGCATGCGGCGCGTGACGAGATACCAGCGGCCCTTGGTCTGGACCTGCCAGACGTGGACCAGTTCGTGAATGAACAGGCCCTGTCGCGTCAGGCTAGCCGTGCTGAAATCGTCGCAATAGGCTTCGCTATGCGGATGGAAGTGCAGGTGGCCGCGCGGGGCCATGGTGACCCGGCGTGGCTGAAACGGAAACCACTTGCGGCGTTTGATGGTGACCCGATCGTAATCGATGGCATCGCCGAAAACGGTGCGCGCCAGGGCGATCTCGCCGGGCGTCAGAGGGCGCTCGCCACCGGCAGGACAAGATGCAGCGCGCTCGTCCGGATGGCTCTCGAGGCCGAGCGTGTCGGTCGGTCCGCTCAGCGATCATCCCCGGCAGCGACGATCTCGACATCGGTGGTCATGCTCTTGCCACCCGCAACGGTCAGCGTCATCGCTGTCGTGCCGCCTGCTTCGAGCGCAGGATCGAGGTCGAACGCCATGACATGCTTGCCGCCCGGTTCGAAGCTCGCGCTGTCGCCCACATTCAGTGTCAGCGGGCCCATTTCGCCCATGACCATCTCACCGCTCCACTCCGTCGTGTCGTGGATCTGGGCGCTGCTGGCGCCTTCGACCGACGCGCTGCGGATGGCGACATTGCGCTCGCCGGCGTTGGTCACTTCGAAATAGATCGCGGCGGGATTGCCGGAAACGGCCGGCAGCACGAGCCGCGCATTGGATACTTCCAGCCCTGTCGGGTTCGCATCCGCAGCGGCTTCCGGCGCATCTCCGCCATCGGAGCAGGCAGCGACCGAAAAGGCTGCGACGGCAACAGCATAAGGGGCGAAACGCGCGAAATTCATGGATTGGCCTCCGTGTCCAACAAGCTTTGAAAACTAGCCGCGGGGGTCCCTTGTGCCAAGCAAAACCGCTCCTATATCCCGTGCGTAACACACCTAACACACCACCACTCGAACGAGCCGCCGAGTGGTTCCGCCCGTAGCGGGGAACCGACAGAGCGGTGTCCAACGAAGCAATTGATGGGGAAACCATGGCTAAAGTAATCGGTATCGACCTCGGCACCACCAACTCCTGCGTCGCCGTGATGGACGGCGGCAAGCCCAAGGTGATCGAAAATTCGGAAGGCGCGCGCACGACGCCTTCGATCGTCGCCTTTACCAAGGATAACGAGCGCCTGATCGGCCAGCCTGCCAAACGCCAGGCCGTCACCAATCCCGACAACACGCTGTTCGCGATCAAGCGCCTGATCGGCCGGCGGTTCGACGATCCGACCACCAAGAAGGACATGGATCTCGTCCCCTATGACATCGTCAAGGGCAAGAACGGCGATGCGTGGGTCGAAGCGGGAGGCGAGGAATATTCGCCCAGCCAGGTTTCCGCCTTCATCCTGCAGAAGATGAAGGAAACCGCCGAAAGCTATCTCGGAGAAGACGTGAAGCAGGCGGTCATCACCGTCCCGGCCTACTTCAACGACGCCCAGCGCCAGGCGACCAAGGACGCCGGACAGATCGCCGGCTTGGAAGTGCTGCGCATCATTAACGAGCCGACTGCGGCTGCGCTTGCTTATGGCATGGACAAGGAAGACGGCAAGACCATCGCCGTTTACGACCTTGGCGGCGGCACTTTCGACGTCTCGATCCTTGAGATCGGCGACGGCGTTTTCGAAGTTAAGTCGACCAATGGCGACACCTTCCTGGGCGGTGAGGACTTCGACAGCGCGATCGTCGAATACCTCGCGGAAGAGTTCAAGAAGAAGGAAAACATGGACTTGAAGACCGACAAGCTCGCTCTTCAGCGTCTCAAGGAAGCGGCGGAAAAGGCCAAGATCGAGCTGTCGAGTTCGGCGCAGACCGAGATCAACCTGCCCTTCATCACCGCGCGCATGGAAGGCGGCGCGACCACTCCGCTGCACCTCGTCGAGACGCTCACGCGCTCGAAGCTGGAGCAGCTGGTCGGCGACCTGATCAAGCGTACGCTGGAGCCTTGCAAGAAGGCGCTGGCCGATGCCGGCATCGATAAGGGCGGCGTGGACGAAGTCGTCCTCGTCGGCGGCATGACCCGCATGCCCAAGGTCCGCGAAGTGGTCGAGGAATTCTTCGGCAAGAAGCCGCACACCGGTGTAAACCCCGATGAAGTCGTGGCCATGGGTGCTGCCATCCAGGCGGGCGTTCTCCAAGGCGACGTCAAGGACGTGCTGCTGCTCGACGTGACGCCGCTTTCTCTCGGTATCGAGACGCTCGGCGGTGTGTTCACCCGCATGATCGACCGCAACACTACGATCCCGACCAAGAAAACGCAGACCTATTCGACGGCCGAAGACAATCAGCAGGCCGTGACGATCCGCGTGTTCCAGGGCGAGCGCGAGATGGCGGCGGACAACAAGCTGCTCGGCCAGTTCGACCTGGTCGGCATTCCCGCCGCACCGCGCGGTGTGCCGCAGATCGAAGTGACCTTCGACATCGACGCCAACGGCATCGTGAACGTGAGCGCCAAGGACAAGGGCACGGGCAAGGAACAACAGATTCGCATCCAGGCCTCGGGCGGTCTGTCGGACTCCGACATCGACCAGATGGTCCAGGATGCCGAGAAGTTCGCCGAAGAGGACAAGAAGCGCCGCGAGAGCGCGGAAGCGCGCAACCAGGCCGACAGCCTGGTGCACACGACCGAAAAGCAGCTCGAGGAGCATGGCGACAAGATCGACGCGTCGCTCAAGTCCGACGTCGAAGCCAAGCTCGCAGCGACCAAGACCGCGCTCGAAGGCGACGATCCGGCCGCCATCAACTCGGCAGCCGAGGAGCTGACCCAGGCAGCCATGAAGATGGGCCAGTCGATCTACGAGCAGGAACAGGCGAATGCCTCGGCTGCTCCGGAAGGCGACGCAGCCGCAGACGCCGGCTCCGACGAGGAAGAGGTGGTCGACGCCGAATTCTCGGAAGTCGACGAAGACTCGAAGAACTGATCGCTGATGAAAATCGACCCGCCACCGGTGCTTGCACGCTCCGGTGGCGGTATGATTTTGGGTAGGGAAAACAATGTCAGCGACTGAAATCGATTTTTATGAATTGCTCGGCGTGTCCCGCGATGCGGACGGCGCAACGATCAAGAGCGCCTATCGCAAGCTCGCGATGAAGCATCACCCGGACCGCAATCCGGGCTGCACCGAGAGCGAGGCCAAGTTCAAGGCGGTCAGCGCCGCTTACGATTGCCTTAAGGATCCGCAAAAGCGCGCGGCTTACGACCGCTTCGGCCATGCGGCCTTCCAGAACGGCGGACCGGGCGGCGGGCATCCCGGCGCGGATTTCGGCGACATCGGCGATATTTTCGAGACGATCTTCGGCAGCGCCTTCGGCGGTGGCGGTCGCGCCCAGGCACGGCGCGGGGCGGACCTGCGCTACGATATGCAGGTCGATCTCGAGGACGCTTTCCATGGTAAGTCGACCGAGCTGGAAATCGAAGTCTCGCAGAATTGCGATACCTGCCACGGTTCGGGCGCGACGCCTGGTACGCAGGCCCGCACCTGCAACCTGTGCAACGGCCGCGGGCAGGTCCGCGCCAAGCAAGGATTTTTCGTGGTCGAGCGGCCATGTCCCAACTGCCACGGCAGCGGACAGGTCATCACCTCACCCTGCCGCGATTGCCGCGGGGAAGGACGGGTCGACCGGGCGCAGAAGCTCGAGGTAGACATTCCGCCCGGCGTTGACACCGGCACGCGCATCCGCCTGTCGGGGAAGGGCGAGGCAGGTCCGCGCGGCGCGCCTCCGGGCGATCTCTACATCTTCGTTCACGTGAAGCCGCATGCGATCTTCCAGCGCGAAGGCACGACGTTGGCCACTCGCGTGCCGATTAGCTTCACCAAGGCTGCACTCGGCGGTTCGATCGATATTCCGAACATCGATGGTGACGAGGTGACGATCGAGATTCCGGCAGGCATCCAGTCGGGCAAGCAGCTGCGCCAGCGCGGCGCGGGCATGCCGGTGTTACAGGGTCGGGGCCGTGGCGATCTGGTCGTCGAAATTGCCGTCGAGACGCCGACGAAGCTCAGCAAGGAACAGCGCGCGTTGCTCGAGGAATTTCGCGAGACCGAGACCGGAGACGAATGCCCCGAAAGTCGCGGCTTCTTCGACAAGCTTAAGACCGCGCTCGGCGGCTAGCTCGACAGCTCTCCCGGCTGGCACTACCAAGGCCCCAAGGGAGACTGCCATGACCAAATTTTTCGCATTCGCTGCCGGTGCCATCGCGCTGGTGGCCGCGCCTTTGACCGCCCAACGCAATTTCGACGAGGTCGAGATCACTGCCGAGCAAGTCGCGCCCGGTATCGCCGTGCTTTTCGGCGCGGGCGGCAATATTGGCGTGAGTTACGGCGAGGACGGCACGGTCCTGATCGACGACCAGTTCGCCCCGCTGACCGCAAAGATCGAAGCCGCGATTGCAGCGCTCGGCGCGCAGCCGGTCGATTATGTGATCAACACGCACTGGCACGGCGACCACACGGGCGGGAACGAAAACCTCGGCGAGAAGGGCGCGCTCATCTTTGCTCATCACAATGTCCGTGCGCGCCTCGCCGACGGACGGGAGGGCGAAAACCCGATTGCTCCGGCCGCCAAGGCAGCCCTGCCGGTCGTGACCTATGGACAGGGCGTCAGCATGCATCTGAACGGTTATCGCACGGATGTGATGTTCGTCGGCGGCGGCCATACCGATGGCGACAGCGTGGTCATGTGGCACGGCGCCAATGTCGTCCACATGGGCGACCTCTATTTCAATATCCCCGGCTTCCCGTTTATGGACACATCGTCGGGCGGGAACGTGATCGACGCTATGAATTCGCTCGATGCGGTGATCCGCATGATCGACGACCAGACGGTGGTGATCCCCGGCCACGGTCCGGTGTCGAACAAGTCAGAACTCGTCGCCTACCGCACGATGATCGGGCAGGCAGTCGATCGGGTCCGCGCTTTAATGGGCGAGGGAATGAGCCTGGAACAGGCCGTCGCGACGCAGCCGCTCGCAAGCTTCGATCGCGGCGAAGGGTTCATCGATGCCGACGGGTTCGCAGGCGCGATCTACCGCAGCTTGGAAGCGCGCGACTAGGGCCAAGATTCTAGGGTAGGCGCTCGCTCACTTCACGGCGGAGCTGATCGATCAGCCTGACCGAGCAGCGCCCGGCCTCGAGCTCCTCGTCTAGGATCGCATGGAAAGCGTCGCGTTTGTATTCGCGGCACGCCCCGTCGGGCAGGGGCTCGGGCATGGTGGAGCAAACGATGTCTATCATCCGCTCTGCTCCGTGCAGGCGACCCCAGAGGTAATCGTTCTCGCGATAGGCGCGGCTGAAGAAGGCACCGAAATTGTAGAACTCGATCCCGCGCAAGGTCGCTTGTGTCCCACCCTCGCGAATACTGCGAGCATCGTCCGGACTGATCCGGTCGACTTTCACAACATCGAATTCGGTCAGTCCCTCGTTGCGCGACAGGGCTAGAGTGGCCGTGTCGTAGAATGGAAAGCCGAGATAGGCGAAGAGCATGCGCCGCCGCAGGTTCTTGGGCATTTGCTCCAGCGCCTCGGCCAGCATCACCTCCGCCCGATCGTCGATCTCCGGCAACAGCCGCTTGGCATCGAGCATGTCCAGCAGCGTTCCGGGATCGGCCAGCACCTGCTCGGCGACGCCTTCGAAGGCCGGCCCGAGCGCGGCGGTGCCCTCCTTCTCGAAATACAGGGACAGGATCGCATAGACCGTGTCCCGGGCTTGCTGCAGCGCCTCGTCGGGAATCTCCGGATCGGCCTCCCAATCGCGAGCAAGGCGGCGCGCGAGCAGGCGCAGGCGGCGGATGCGGAAACCGATATCGTGCTCGCGGAAGAAGGCGATCGCCTGCGGCGTCGCCCCGCCTCCGGGCAAAGACAGTATGTTGAGCCCGCGCCGGTGCAATTCCGCTCGCAGAACCGCCTCGATCGGGCCGGTATCGTCCAGCGCCAGGCGCGGGGCGGCAGCCATCGTGAGGCGAGCCAGCCTTTGCACGATACCGCTTAGCTTGGCCTGGGCGTAGGAATGAAAAGCATATCCCGCCTGCTCCACCGCCGCCTGCTGCGCCTTGCGCCGCCAGTTGCCGAGCCGCGCTGGCGTCGGCCGGTCGAGGAAGAGCGTGCGACCGAACAGCTTTTCGACCGCCGCATCGACTTCTGGCCGCAGGGAAGAGACGATCCGCCCGATCCTTTCCGCCTCGCGCGTTTGCTCCTCCAGCTGATCCAGATTGTCGCGTATGGGCTGCTCACGCGGGATGGTCGAGAGCGAGCCGAAGATGGCGGAGAAAAACCCGACCGGCTCGTGTTTGCTGCCGTCTGGCTTGCCGAACCTGTCGGGCCGCGGGTCGACATAAATGAAGCGCCGGTCCACCTCGCGCTGGGCCGGTCGGCCCCGTAGCGCGCCGATCGCGCCGGCGAAGGGCTTGTTGACCAGCACCGACCCGTCGATCAGCGAAACGTGGTCGGTGGTTTCGCGCATCACATGCACCGGCATGATGCGTTCGAGGAAGGCATCGCGCCCGGGCCAGCTGCGCCCGCTTGCATCCGAAAGCGCATCCATTTCGTCGAGGCGCAAGAGCGGGAAAGCGCCGGGAAAGCTGGCCGTTGCCCGTGCCGCAAACACGAGCTCGAGCGGATTGGCCAGCCCTTCGCCGCCATGCTTCGGCGTCCGTTCGCGAAAGAAGATCGGCATCCGGTGCTCGGTATCCTCGACCACCGGCGGACTGTTGAGGTGCAGCAGCTCCATGTGCCCGTGAAAATCGGTCGCGGTGACATAAAGGTCGAGCGGGTGGCCCGGCGGCAGCAGAGGCGCTTCTGCCCGCGTTTGCTCCATGGCCGCAAAGGCCCGTTCGAGAAGCCGCGAAAAGCCCAGCCCCGAGAACGGTGGTTCGAACCAGCGCCCGCGGATAAGGTGCGATACCTTGCGCTCGACTTCGCGCCGCGTCTCCGGTGCGACCGTGTCCGCAATATCGCTCCCCGGCCTGCTGAGCAGCCAATTGGCGAAGGGCTGGGCCCAGAACTTGGACAGGCGCCAGTTGGGTTTGGCCTCCGGATCGACCAGTTCATCGACATCGGCCACTTCCAGCCACAGATCGGTCAGTGGTTCGAGCGACTGGCCGGAATAGATCGCCTGCGCCAGGAAGACGGCGTTGATCCCGCCCGCGCTCGCACCGCTCATGATGTCGGGCAGCACCCGCAGGCGCAGGTCGTGGATTTCCTCCATCCGCTCGAACAGGCGACGATAGACGGCATCGACGCCGCTTCGCGGCGCATTCTCGCTATGGAAATCGCGGCTCGCCCTGGCCAGCTGCCACAGTTCGCGCGTGACGCCGTGCATGTAGACCGCCAGGCTCACCCCGCCATAACAGACCAGCGCTATTCGTAATTCTTTCTGGCGCATCGCGTCCGGTTTGCACGGCTACATCGCAGATGGCAATTGCGTTCCGCAAATGTTCCGGTTAGCAAGCGCCCATGGCCAAGCCCAAGAAACGCTATGTCTGCCAGGCCTGTGGCAGTGTCTCTCACCGCTGGCAGGGCCAATGTGCCGATTGCGCCGAGTGGAACACGCTGACCGAGGATGCACCGGCGACGGTCTTCTCGCTGAAGCACGATCTGTCCAGCGGCGGGCGGGCGGTAGAATTCGTCGATCTCGACAAGCCGGGTGCGCTGCCGGCACGCCAACCGACCGGTCTGGCGGAGTTCGACCGCGCACTTGGCGGCGGGCTGGTACCGGGTTCGGCAATCCTGATGGGCGGCGATCCCGGGATCGGCAAATCGACCCTCCTGCTGCAGGCCGCCGGAAAGATCGCGCGCGAGGGGCGCGGCGTCGTTTATGTCAGCGGCGAGGAGGCGACCGGGCAAGTCCGCATGCGCGCGGCGCGGCTCGGGCTGTCCGATGCGCCGGTCAAGCTCGCCGCGGCGACAGGTGTGCGCGATATCCTGACCACGCTGGGTCAGATGGAAGCGCCGAGCTTCCTCGTGATCGATTCGATCCAGACCATGCATTCGGACACGATCGAGGGCGCGCCGGGCACGGTCAGCCAGGTGCGCGGCTGCGCTTTCGAGCTGATCCGCTACGCCAAGGAAAACGATGTTGCGCTGGTGCTGGTGGGCCATGTGACGAAAGAAGGCAATATCGCCGGGCCGCGCGTGCTCGAACATATGGTCGATGTGGTGATGAGCTTCGAGGGCGAGCGCAGCCACCAGTACCGCATCCTGCGCGCCCTCAAGAACCGCTTCGGCGCGGTGGACGAGATCGGCGTGTTCTCGATGGCGGGCGAGGGGCTGGAGGAGGTTGCCAATCCCTCGATGCTTTTCCTTTCGGGGCGGGACGAGCCGATGGCGGGCAGCGCGGTGTTCCCGGCCATCGAAGGGACGCGGCCGGTGCTGCTGGAAATTCAGGCGCTGATCGTGCGCCTACAATCGGGCGCGACCCCGCGCCGCGCGGTCGTGGGCTGGGATAGCGGGCGCCTCGCCATGCTCCTCGCGGTGCTCGAATCGCGCTGCGGGCTCAATTTCAGCTCGGCGGAAGTCTATCTCAACGTGGCGGGCGGTTATCGCCTGTCCGACCCGGCGGCAGACCTTTCCGTGGCAGCAGCGCTGGTAAGCGCGTTGGCCGACAAGCCGTTGCCGGATCGCAGCGTCTGGCTCGGCGAAGTCTCACTTGCCGGGGAAATTCGTGCCGTCGCGCATGGTGGTTTGCGCCTGCGTGAGGCGGCGAAACTCGGTTTCGAGCGCGGGTTCGGACCGGTCGATACGAAAGGCAAGGATGTCACACTCGAATACAAGGGTTTGGGACAACTCGCCAACCTCGTTGACCGGGTGATGGGCAGCGCATAATTCTGCGCCCCGTCATGACGGGTTTCGATTTAATAGTGCTGTTCATCGTCGGCATTGCGGCGGTCGGCGGTTTCATGCGCGGTTTCGTGCAGGAATTTTTCTCGCTCGCGGCGTGGGTGCTTGCGGTGTTTGCAATCAAGCAGCTTCACACACCCTTGACGCTGTTCATGCAGGACTACCTTGGGTCGGGCATCACGACCACGCTTCTGACTTTCACCATCCTGCTGCTGATTCCCTATGCGGCGATGAAGGTCATCGCCAGCAATGCCAGCTCCGCATCCAGTGGCACGGTCCTCGGACCGATCGACCGCGTGCTTGGCTTCGGTTTCGGGGCGATCAAGGGCATCGTAATCGCCGTGGTCGCTTTCTCCTTGCTGGTGCTCGGCTACGACGACATCTGGGGCTACAAGGGTCGTCCGGCATGGATCACGACCGCTCGCAGCTATGAGCTCGTCGATGCCGGCTCACGGTCCTTGTCCGACGTTCTGGCAGAAAGGCGCGCTCGCCTTCGCGGCGAAGAGGCCGCCGAAGCCGAATGACGGCGCCAGCGCGGACTACGCTTTACTCCCCGCAACTTCTGGCTCTCGCGGTCGAGCTGGCGGATATTCCTCTCGATCCTCACGCGCCGCATTCTGGTGAAGTGCGTTCGCGCACCTGCGGAAGCACGCTGGCGATCGGTTGCACAATCGATGGCGCTGGCGCGATATCCAGTGTCGGCATGAAGGTGAGTGCCTGCGCGGTCGGCCAGGCAGCTGCGGCGATCTTTGCGGGCGACGCAGTCGGCAGGAACTTCGCAGACCTGGAGGCGGCGGAGCGGAGCATCGCCGCGTGGTTGTCGTCTGGGGGCGAGCTGCCGGACTGGCCGCGCCTAGGCATGCTCGAACCGGCGCTGCCGCATCAAGGCCGTCACGAAGCGATCCTCTTGCCGTGGAGAGCTGCGCTGGACGCGCTTTCCAAGGAAACAGCCTCCCGCTAAACTCGGGCAAACAGCGCTAAAGGGCAATTGGGGAGCGACGCATGTCCGGGGGCACAACCGCCTTGCAAAGGGAACCGACCGACAAGGAAATCCGCCTCGTGATCGCAGCGAGTTCGGCGGGGACCATCTTCGAGTGGTACGACTTTTTCATCTACGGTACTCTCGCTGCGCTGATCGGCGCGGCCTTCTTTCCCAGCGATAACGAGACCCTCGAAATCCTCCTCGTGTGGGCTGGCTTTGCCGTCGGCTTCGGCTTCCGTCCGCTTGGCGCGATCCTGTTCGGCTTTCTTGGCGACAGGCTGGGGCGCAAATACACCTTCCTCGTGACCGTCACGTTGATGGGCGTGGCGACTGCCGGCGTGGGTCTGATCCCCAGCGCGGCAAGCATCGGGATCGTTGCGCCGATCATCGTGATTGGCCTGCGTATCCTGCAAGGCCTTGCGCTGGGCGGCGAATATGGCGGCGCGGCAATCTATGTCGCGGAGCATGCACCGCCCGAAAAACGCGGCTTCTACACCAGTTTCATCCAGGCCAGCGTGGTCGGCGGCTTCGTGCTTTCGATCATCGTGGTCATCGCGTGCCGCGCGTTCATCCCGGCAGACGATTTCGCGGCCTGGGGCTGGCGCATCCCGTTCCTGCTCTCGATCGTCCTCCTCGGCATTTCGCTCTGGATGCGTTTAAAGCTGTCCGAAAGCCCGGTGTTCCAGGCGATGAAAGAGGCCGGCGAGACCTCCGCCAATCCGTTTAAGGAAAGCCTGACTTATCCCGGCAACGGCAAGCGCATTTTCGTGGCTCTGTTCGGCATTACCGGCGTCCTGACAACGATCTGGTACACAGCCTTCTTTTCCGGCCTTTCGTTCCTGCGCGGCCCCATGCGCGTCGACGAGAATGTCGTCGAATGGATGCTGCTTATCGCCGGTTCGATATCGATGGGGTTCTACCTCGTGGTCGGCAAATGGTCCGACAGGGTGGGGCGCAAGAAGCCGATCATCATCGGCGCCGCCCTTTCGCTGTTGCTTCTGTTTCCCGTGTTCTGGGGCATCGGAGCGCTCGCCAATCCGGGCCTGAATGCCAGCGCGGAGGCTGCCCCGGTCGTGGTGACGGGCGAAGCTTGCGATTACGATCCCTTCGCCGAAGTGCAGGCGAGCAGTTGCGGCCGGGTTTTGCAGGATCTCACGGCGCTAGGGGTGCCCTACGACATCGGGGCGGGCTCTGCCCAATCGGTCGCGATCGGTTCGCAGCCCTATGAGTACGCCGGGGTCGGCGACAGCGACCGCCGGGCGACGATCCAGGGTTGGCTGGAAGAGCAGGGCTACAATTTCGAGCGGCAGACCCCGCCGACGACAAGCATCATCGGGATCATCGTACTTCTGCTGGTTCTCGGCATGCTTTCGGCCCTGACCTACGGCTCGGTCGCGGCGCTGCTGTGCGAGATGTTTCCGGCCAAGATTCGCTATAGTTCGATATCCATCCCCTACCACATCGGCGCAGGCTATCTCGGCGGCTTCCTGCCGCTGATCGCAGGCTATATCGTGGCCATGACGGGTAACGCCTATTCCGGGCTTTGGTACACGATCGCGGTTGTGGCATTCGGGTTGTTGGTCGCGTGGTGGGGCATTCCCGACGGCCCGCCGAAAGACTTCGAAGACGCGCATGGCTGACCTGCCTCCGCCGACCCTGCGGCTGCATATCGACGAGGATGCGCTCGCCCATAACTGGCGCGCGCTCGACCGTCTGTCGGGCTCGGCGAGGGCGGGCGCGGCGGTGAAAGCGGATTGCTACGGTCTTGGCGTGAATACCTGCGTACCGGTCCTGCGCAATTCGGGGTGCCGGGACTTTTTCGTTGCGCATTGGTCCGAGGTCCCCGCGGTTCTAAAACATGTACCTGCAGAACAAATCGCGGTGCTGCACGGCGTCGGCTCTGCCGCGGAGGCAGACTACGCCAGAGCCACCGGCGTGCGGCCAGTCATTGACAGCGTAAGGCAGGCGCAAATCTGGACCGAAAACGGCGGTTATCCCTGCCATCTGATGGTGGACACCGGCATCAATCGCCTCGGCATTTCGCCCTACGAGGTGAACGACCCTGCAATTCAGGCTTTATCGGTCGAAGTCCTGATGAGCCATCTCGCCTGTGCCGATGAAGACAGCGACAAGAACCCGGTCCAGCTCGGTGCATTTCGCGAAGTCATGGGCAAGGTTGCGCATCGCGAGACCAGCCTGGCCAACAGCGCGGGCGTGGCGCTCGGAAACGACTTCTCATTCGATCTGACGCGCCCCGGGCTTGCTCTCTATGGCGGGATCCCGCGATCGGAACTTGCCGATGGTATCCAGCAGGTCGCCTATCCGCAAGCGAGGATAATCCAAACCCGGCAGATCGGAGCGGGCGAAAGCGTCGGCTACAACGCAACCTTCACGGCCCCTTCAACGATGCGTGTCGGCGTCGTTTCGCTAGGCTATGCCGACGGGATTCTGCGCAACTGGGCCGGAGCCCATTTCGAGGTCGACGGCAAGCGCCTTCCAATCCTCGGCAAGGTGTCGATGGACATGATCGTCCTGGACCTCACCGACGCTTCCGGGATCGGCGAGGGGGACTGGGTCTCGCTACCCTACCACCTGCCCGATGCTGCGCGGCAAACCTCTCTTTCGCAGTATGAATTGTTGACCGTTCTGGGACGCCGCTTCGGTTGACCTTTGCGTCATGTTGCGCTGCCGTTTTTGCACGTGCTAAGCCTTCCTCTGCACTGCACAATCCGGGGAGCATGCAAGGATGGCCAAGCGTACCGCAGACGGCGAGCCGATCATCATCAAGAAATACGCCAACCGGCGGCTCTACAACACCGACACCAGCAGCTACATCACGCTCGACGATCTGGCGAAGATGGTCCGTGAGAATGTCGATTTCCAGGTGCTCGACGCGAAGAGCGGGGACGACATTACCCACACCATCCTGACGCAGATCATCGTCGAGGAAGAAAGCCATGGCACGCAGATGCTGCCGGTCAGCTTCCTGCGCGATCTCATCAGCATGTACGGGAATTCGATGCAGTCGATGATGCCGAGCTATCTCGAAGCGAGCATGACGAACTTCCGCAAGAACCGCGAACAGCTACAGGCAGCCTTCGCCAAGGGCATCGAGGCCAATCCGCTCGCCAAGATGGCGGAGGCCAATTTCAAGATGATGCAGAACGCCGCGGAAGCTTTCATTCCCGGCACCCGCAAGACCGGCGCGAAGAATGCCAAACCGGAGCAGACCGACGAACTCGCCCAGATGCGCGAGCAGATGGCGGCCATGCAGAAGAAGCTGGACGAACTGTCGAAATAGCGGCATCGGCCCCCGCGCCTTTCCACCATAGCTCCCGAGGAACGCCCGTGGCCCAGATCCGCCATGCCCTGAACACCAAGCGCGCCGACGATTTCGCAGCCTGGTATCAGGAAGTCATCTCCGCTGCCGAAATGGCCGAGGAATCGGGCGTGCGCGGCTGCATGGTCATCCGTCCGTGGGGCTATGGCATATGGGAGCGCATGCAGCGCCTGCTCGACGACCGCATCAAGGCGACCGGGCACGACAATGCCTATTTCCCTATCTTCATCCCGCTCTCGAATTTCGAACGCGAGGCGGAGCATGTCGAAGGGTTCGCCAAGGAAATGGCTGTCGTCACGCACCATCGCCTGATCGCGGGCAAGGACGGAGGGCTGATCCCCGATCCCGAAGCCAAGCTGGAAGAGCCGCTGGTCGTGCGGCCAACGTCCGAAACCATCATTGGCGATGCGATGGCGCGCTGGGTGCAGAGCTGGCGGGATTTGCCGCTCAAGCTCAACCAGTGGGCGAACGTCGTGCGCTGGGAAATGCGCACCCGCATGTTCCTGCGCACCAGCGAATTCCTATGGCAGGAGGGCCACACGGCCCATGCCGACGAAGCCGAGGCGAAGGAGCACACGCTGCGGATGCTCGAAGTCTATCGGGCCTTCGCCGACGAAGATCTCGCTCTGGCTGTCGTAGCGGGAGAAAAGCCCGAGAACGAGCGTTTCCCCGGTGCGGTCGAAACCTGGTCGATCGAGGCGATGATGCAGGACGGCAAGGCCTTGCAGGCTGGCACCAGCCACTATCTGGGCACCAATTTCTCGCAGGCCTCCGGCATCAAGTTCCAGAACAGGGAAGGCAGCGAAAGCCTTTGCCACACCACCAGCTGGGGCGTTTCGACCCGCATGGTCGGCGGCGTCATCATGACGCATGGCGATGACGACGGCCTCTGCTTGCCGCCGAAGATCGCGCCCCAGCAGGTCGTCATCCTGCCGATGCTGCGCGACAAGCCCGAAGACGAAGCGCTGATCGACTATTGCGAAGCTCTGCGCGCAACGCTCGCCAGTCAGCATGTGCTGGGCGAGCCGCTGCGGGTCCTGCTCGACACACGTCCGGGCAAGGCCGCGGCCAAGCGTTGGGATTACGTCCGCAAGGGCGCGCCTGTGATCATCGAGGTCGGCGGCCGCGACATGGACAATGGCGTCGTCAGCCTGCTTCGCCGCGACCGCCTATGGGACGCAGAGAGCGGCAAGCCTGCTTTCCAGACGCCCACTCGCGAGGTTGCCGGTCAGACGGTGCCGGACATTCTCGCCGACATGCAGGCATCGCTTCTGACGGCGGCCGGGGAACGGCGCAACGAGAACATAACGCGCGGTGTCACTGAATTCGCCCAAGTCGAGCAGCATTTCGCAGCGTCGAAATATCCCGGCTGGGTCGAGGTCCAGTGGTCCAAACCGACCGGAGAAGCGCTGGAAAAGGTGGTCGAGCGGCTCAAGGAGCACAAGCTGACGATCCGCAATTTGCCGATGGACGCCGCGCCGGTCGATGGGGCGTGCATCTTTACTGGCGAACCGGCTGTCGAGCGCGTCCTGCTGGCGAAGGCTTACTAGCTTGATTTGACGACGCGTTTGGCCGAGAGCTTCGGCCATGAAAAAACTCTCCCTGTTCGCCGCCCTCCTTGCCACCACACCGCTCGCCGCGCAGGGGGCTGATCCTGCTGCCGACGTCTCGCAGGAGCGCCTGCGAGCGGATATCGACACGCTGGTCGGCTTCGGCACCCGCCACACGCTGTCGGAGCAGGACAATCCGGAGCGCGGCATCGGTGCGGCAGTCGACTGGGGGCTGGCCGAATTCGGCCGCATTTCCGAAAGCTGCGGCGGTTGCCTGACGATGGTTGCGCCCGAACGCATCGAAGAGGGCCGCCGCTTGCCGCGCCCGACGCGCATCCGCAACGCCGTCGCGATCCAGCGCGGGACCGAGCGGCCTAACGAGGTCGTCATCGTGCAGGCGCATATCGACAGCCGCGTCACCGATGCGATGGACTGGGAAAGCGATGCGCCAGGCGCAAATGACGATGGCTCCGGTACGGTGCTGGTCCTCGAAGCTGCGCGCCAGCTCGCCAAAAACAGCTATCCGGTCACCATCGTCTATGCGCTGCTCTCGGGCGAGGAGCAGGGGCTCTACGGCGGACGCCTGATGGCGGACTATGCCGAAGAGCAGGGCTGGCAGGTCAAGGCCGTGCTTAACAACGACGTGGTCGGCAATAGCTGCGGCAGCGACGGCTATTGCGATCCCGACCACGTCCGCGTGTTCTCCGAAGGCCCGCGCGCCGATCTGACCGACGCCGTCCGCGCCGCCCAGCGCCGCGAGGGCGGAGAGAACGATAGCCCGAGCCGCAACCTTTCGCGCTGGCTCGACAATGTCGCCGACGAGACCGAGGGCGGGCTCGACGTGCGCCAGATCTGGCGGGTCGACCGCATGGGGCGCGGCGGGGACCAGATTCCGTTCATGGAGAAGGGCTTTCCCGCCATCCGCATCGCCGTGGCGGTCGAGGATTACGAGCATCAGCACCAGGACCTGCGGACCGAAAGCGGAACCGTCTATGGCGACACGGCGGACGAGATGGACTTCGCCTATCTCGCCAAGGTGACGCAGTTCAACATCCGCGCACTCGACAAACTTGCTCGAACCCCTGCCCCACCAGCCTCAACTGCGGAAGCCGCCGTGCAAACCTACACCGACATCGCGTGGAGCGAGGTCCCGGGCGCTGTCGGCTACACCGTGTGGCAGCGCCGCACCGATGAAGCCTATTGGCGCGAAGAGCCGGTGATCGAGAATATCGTCGCGACCAATGCCAGGCTGGAAGGCGTGCGCGGCGACGACTGGATTTTCGGAGTCAGTGCTACCGGTGCCGACGGGTCGCGCAGCCCGGTCTCCAGCGCTGTCCCGGCAGGCCAATTCGCCCCGATCCCGGTGGAAGAGGATGAAACCGAGTAAGCCCATCCCCATATGGCGCGCATGACAAAACAGAACAAACATCGGAAGCCTAAGGGCCTGCCGAGCAACGAACAGATACTCGAATTCATCCAGACCTCCGAGACGCCCGCCGGCAAGCGGGAGATTGCCAAGGCGTTCGGCCTCAAGGGGCAGGAGAAGATCGCGCTGAAGAAGCGCCTCAAGGACATGGCCGAAGAAGGCCTGATCGACGGCAAGCGCACCGCCTATCACCGCATGGGCGGCGTGCCGAAGGTCACCGTACTGAAGATCGTTGCGATCGAGGACGGTGAAACGGTTGCGGAGCCTGAAAATTGGGCGCCCGACAGCAAGGAAAAGCCGCCGCGCCTCATGGTCAAGGAAAGCAGGAAGATGGCTGCGCTCAAGCGCGGCGATCGCATTCTTGCGCGTAACGAGGAAACCGAACGCGGCTGGCGCGCGACGCCGATCAAGAAGCTGCCCGCCCGCACAGAAGGCCTGATGGGCGTGGTCGAGAAGGACGGCAGCGGGAATTACTGGCTCGCGCCGGTCGACAAGAAGGTGCGCGATTCCTCGCCCATCGGCGATGTCGGCGAGGCCGAGGTCGGCGAGCTGGTGCTGGCCGAGCGCATGGGAAAATCGCCGCGCTCCAAGGTCAAAGTGGTCGAGGTCGTCGGCGATCCGCTGGCGCCCAAGGCCTTCAGCCTGATCGCCATCGCCAAGCACGGCATCCCGCATATTTTCCCGCGCGAAGTCATCGAAGAGGCGGAGCGTGCGGTCGATCTGCCGCTTAGCGACGAGCATCGCGAAGACCTGCGCGATGTCCCCATTGTCGCAATCGACCCCGCCGACGCGCGCGACCACGACGATGCCATCTGGGCCGAGCCCGACGGCAAGGGCGGCTACCGGGCCATCATCGCGATTGCCGATGTCAGCTATTACGTGCGCCCGGGCAGCCAGCTCGACCGCGAGGCGAGGAAGCGCGGCAATTCGGTCTATTTCCCCGACCGGGTCGTGCCCATGCTGCCGGAGGTGTTGAGCGCCGACGTTTGCAGCCTGAAACAGGATGTCGACCGTGCGGCCATGGCCTGCCACATCCGCATCTCGCCCGAGGGCAAGGTCACCGATTGGCGCTTTACCCGCGCCATCGTGCGGCTGGCGAAGAACATCGCTTACGAGGACGCGCAGGCGGCCATCGATGCCGGCGATGCGCCGGAATACCTCACGAACCTGTGGGGCGCTTGGAAACTGCTCTACGAGGCCCGCGAGGCGCGCGACCCGCTCGATCTCGACTTGCCCGAACGGCAGGTGAAGCTGAACGACGACGGCGTGATCGAAGAAATCGCCGTGCGCGAACGGCTCGATGCGCACCGCGTCGTCGAGGACTTCATGATTGCAGCTAACGTCGCCGCAGCCAAGGCACTGGAGGCGAAGAACGCGCCAGTCGTGTACCGGGTCCACGAAACCCCGAGCCGCGAGAAGCTACTCGCGTTCAAGGAATATCTGGCCAGCCAGGGTCGCAAGTTCGCCATGGGGCAGGTGATCACCCCGGGCCTCTTCAATCGCATGATGAAGGACATTTCCGATCCGGCGGAAAAGGCGCTGATCATGGAAGCGGTGCTGCGCAGCCAGACACAGGCCTATTACGGGCCCGCCAATGCGGGTCACTTCGGCCTCGCGCTGGGCAGCTATGCGCACTTCACCTCGCCGATACGCCGCTATGCCGACCTGCTGGTCCACCGCGCGCTGGTCGATGCCTACAAGCTCGAGCAACCGAAGCCGAAGCCGAAGCTGGACCTGCCGGAAGGCTCGGGTCTGTCCGATCGCGACAAGACCGCGCTCAGCCAGATCACCGATGCCATCAGCCAGACCGAACGGCGCGCCATGGAGGCGGAGCGCGATACGATCGACCGCTATGTCGCGGCATGGCTCTCGGGCCGTGTCGGCGAGACCTTCGACACGCGGATTACCGGCGTACAGGGCTTCGGCTTCTTTGCCACCATCGACAAGCTCGGCGGCGACGGGCTGGTCCCGGTCAGCACGCTGGGCCGAGAATATTTCACTTACGACGAGAAGGCCCAGAAGCTGGTCGGCGAGAAGAGCGGCACCGAATACGCCGTTGGCGACCGGCTGAAGCTGAAGCTGGCCGAGGCCAATGCGCTGACCGGTGCGCTCAAGTTCGAAGTGCCCGACAGCGACGGGCATGGTGTCGAAAGTCGCGGTAATCGCGCCGAGCCGAAGAAGCGCTCGCACCAGCGCAAGGGGGCTCCCAAGAACGGGTCCAAGAAAGGCAAGGGCGCACCACGCCAGAAGCACGATCAGGGCAAGCGGGGGCGGCCGGGCAACATCCGCCATCGGGGCCGCAAGAAGTAGCTTCGGAACGGGCCGGGGCAGGGGTCATTGATGCTCTAAAAGGAGACATCATGCCCCAGCTTATCCCCGGCCAGAAAGTGCCCGATCTCGACCTGCCGCTGACCATCGACGCGCGCTTCGAACTGTCGAAGCAGGAGCCCGAGAACTACACCATGCTGGTGTTCTATCGCGGCAAGCATTGTCCGATCTGCAAGAAATACCTGACCGAACTCGGCGGGCGATTGTCCGACTTTACCGACAAGGGCATCAATGTGTTCTCGGTCAGCATGGACAGCCCCGAGCGTGCCGCCGTTGCGCATGAGGAGTGGGAGACCCACGACCTGCCCATCGCCCACTCGCTCGCCAAGGATAAAGCCCGCGAATGGGGCCTCTACATCAGCGAAAAGCGCGAAGGCAGCGAGGAGCCGGATACGTTCTCCGAACCCGGCCTGTTCCTGGTGAAGCCCGACGGGACGCTGCATCTGGCAGTGGTCCAGAGCGCGCCGTTCACGCGGCCCGATCTCGACGACCTGCTCGAAGGCCTGACCTATTCGATCGAAAAGGGCTACCCGACGCGCGGCACGCTGACCTGAGCGATCAGGCCAGCGCGTCCAGCTCGTCTTTCGAAATGCCGCCGGGGATCAGGTAGAGCGGGCAGGGCAGGTTCCCCGCCGTTGCCGCGAAATGGTTTACGAGCGGGCCGGAATTGCCCTCCGCGCTCGTCGCCAGCACCAGTGCCGCGATATTGCCGTGCTCCTCGATATATTTGCGGATGACGTCGGCTGGCGCGCCGGGGCGCACGGCGATAGTCGGCATTTTGCCCATCTCGCCGAAGATATTGCCCGCGGCCGAATTGGCCATCACCTCCGCCCGGTCGCGCGCTTCCTGCTCGATCGTCGCCTGCACCCCGCCGAAGGCATTGAAGGTCTGCTGCGGTACCAGCGCCAGGATGTGCACGGTCCCGCCGGTCTTGTAGGCGCGCAGGCTGGCGAACCGCAGCGCCCGCTTCGCCTCCTCGGTTTCGTCCATCACGACCAGATAGATACGCATCCAAAGTCCCCTCTCTTGCACGCGGGCCTATCTTGTAATTCGTATTCTGCGCAAGGACCTTGCTTGCCCGTGCCATTTTGGCCAGAGGTGCGGGCGAACTCTCTCCCCAGCGAGGACGTAACGTAAACATGCCCACGCCGATCAAGATGCCCGCCCTGTCGCCCACCATGGAGGAGGGCACGCTCGCCAAATGGCTGGTGAAGCCGGGCGACAAGGTGGAAGCCGGCGACATCATGGCCGAGATCGAAACCGACAAGGCGACGATGGAATTTGAAGCCGTGGACGAAGGCACGATCGCCTCGATCGCGGTCGACGAGGGCAGCGAGGGTGTGAAGGTCGGGACCGTCATCGCGATGCTCGCGGAAGAGGGTGAAGACCTGGACGAGGCGGCTGCGGCTGCTCCGGAAGGGGGCGATACTGCTGCTGAGAGCAAATCGGACAGCGAGCCGGACGCCAAGGCCGAACCCGCCAAAGCCGCACCCCGCAAAAGCGCCGAGCCCGCCCGCACTCCCGTCGAAGTCGATACGAAAGCCCCCGCTGCGCCGAAAGACGACAGCGGCGAGCGTATCATCGCCTCGCCGCTTGCGCGCCGCATTGCCGAGCAGAAAGGCGTCGATCTCGCCAACGTGACTGGCTCCGGCCCGCGCGGCCGCATCGTGAAGGCCGATGTCGAAGGCGCGGAAGACGGCAAGGCATCCGCTCCCGCCAAGCAGGACGCGACTGCCGAAATGGCCGAACCGCGCACACCCAGCAAGACGCCGGCCGAAAGCGAATACGGTGCGCCCTACGAGGAAGAAAAGCTCACCAATGTCCGCAAGGTCATCGCCCGCCGCCTGACCGAGAGCAAGCAGCAGGTCCCGCATTACTACCTTGCCGTGGACGTGCGGCTCGATGCGATGCTCGACCTGCGCAAGCAGCTCAACGCCGGGCTGGAGGCGGACGGGGTCAAGCTGTCGGTCAACGATCTGCTGATCAAGGCGCTGGCCCGCGCGCTGATGCGCGTGCCGCAATGCAACGTCAGCTTCCAGGGCGACACCATCCACCGCTACAAGCGCGCCGATGTCTCGGTGGCCGTTGCCGCGCCGACCGGCCTCATTACCCCGATCATTACCGAGGCGGATACTAAGGGCCTCGCCGCGATCAGCACCACGATGAAGGAGCTTGCGGAGAAGGCGCGCGAGGGCAAGCTGCAACCGCACGAATACCAGGGCGGCACGGCCAGCCTCTCAAACCTCGGCATGTTCGGCATCAAGCAGTTCGACGCGGTCATCAACCCCCCGCAGGGCATGATCATGGCCGTCGGCGCGGGCGAGCAGCGCCCCTATGTGGTCGACGGCGCGCTGCAGGTTGCCACGGTGATGACCGCCAGCGGTTCGTTCGACCACCGTGCCATAGACGGCGCCGATGGCGCGCAGCTGATGGAGGCTTTCAAGCAGCTGTGCGAGAACCCGATGGGGCTGGTGGTTTGACCTCTCCAACTTCGACTAGCGAGCAAGCTCGCAAGTCTGCGTATCCACTCCGGCAAGCGGAGAGGATGCAAAACTCCTCTCCCCTCGCGGGAGAGGAAGGGGCCCGCCGCGAAGCGGTGGGAAGGAGAGGGGGCAAGCGCAACCTGCTCCCACTCGCAAAGCGCATGCGCCAACAACCGACCGAGGCAGAAGCCAGATTGTGGTCGTTACTGCGAGCGGGTCGAATGGCTGGCGCTAAATTCAAGCGACAGAAACAGATCGATGACTACATTGTGGATTTTGTCTGTTTCGGAACGCGGTTGATAATTGAGGCCGATGGATCGCAACACGCGAATAACCCTAAAGACCTGATCCGTGACGATTGGTTGCGAGCGCAAGGCTTCCGTGTCCTGCGCTTCTGGAACAACGACATCCTGCTCGATACCGATGCAGTCGCAGGGGCTATCCACGATGCGGTGACCCGCAATGCCTGACCGCTCCCCCCTCATCCGAGTCACGGCGATGCCGACCGACCTCAATCCTTATGGCGGGGTATTCGGCGGGTGGCTGATGAGCCAGATGGCACTCGGTGCAGGATCGCTGGCGAGCCGGGAGGGGCAGGGCAAGGCGGTGGTGGTCTCGGCAACCGATTTCGCCTTCCCCGGCGCGATGGCGGTGGGCGACGAGCTGTCGGTCTATTGCGAGATCCTCGCCACCGGCAACACCTCGCTGACCATCGCCGCCGAAGCCATCGCCCGGACACGCAATGGCGAGGCCGAGACCAAGGTGGCGAGCGGCACGTTCAAGTTCGTGATGCTGGGAGACGATGACAAACCGCGCCCCGTCCGGGCGGTCGGAAGCAAGTGGGCGTGATGCTGTCCTACAGAGGGCCGTTCATGGCAGATGAAACGCATGACCGCCGCTTACGCCTCCGTGACCTCAGCCGAAAGCACCCGCTCGCGACCCCGAAGAATTTTCCCGCCTGGACTGTGTAACACCCGGTCCATGTCTGAGACGAAACGAGAGATACCAGAGACGAATCATGGCTGAAACCCAATATGACGTAATCGTGCTCGGCAGTGGACCCGGCGGCTATGTCGCTGCGATCCGCTGCGCGCAGTTGGGGCTGAAGACCGCCATCGTGGAGCGCGAGCTGCTCGGCGGGATTTGTCTCAACTGGGGCTGCATCCCGACCAAAGCGCTGCTGCGCTCTGCCGAGATCAAGCACTTCATGGAGCACGCGAGCGACTACGGCCTGAAGGTCGCGGGCAAGATCGAAGCCGACCTCGAAGCGGTGGTGAAGCGCAGCCGTGGCGTCGCCAAGCAGCTCAACCAGGGCGTCACGCACCTGATGAAGAAGAACAAGATCGCGGTCCACATGGGGGAGGGCACGCTGACTGGCCCGACCAGCCTCACCGTGAAATCGGATAAGGGCGAGGAGAAGCTCAGCGCCAAACACGTGATCGTCGCCACCGGTGCCCGCGCGCGCGACCTGCCTTTCGCCAAGGCGGACGGCATGCGGGTGTGGACCTATCGCACCGCCATGACCCCGCCGGAAATGCCGAAGAAGCTGCTGGTGATCGGCAGCGGCGCGATCGGGATCGAGTTCGCAAGCTTCTACAACGACATGGGCGCGGACGTGACCGTGGTCGAAATGCTCGACCGGATCGTGCCGGTGGAGGACAAGGACATCTCCGCCTTCCTCGAGAAGAACCTGACCAAGCAGGGCATGACGATCATGACCGGCGCGGGCGTCGAGGATCTCAAGGTCTCCGACAAGGGCGTGAAGGCGAAGATCAAGGACGCCAAGGGCAAGGTCGCCGAGACCGAGTTCAGCCACTGCATCGTCGCCATCGGCATCGTGCCGAACACCGAAGGCATCGGCCTCGACAAGCTGGTCGAAATGGACCGCGGCTTCATCCAGATCGACGGGATGGGGCGCACGAAGTCGAAGGGTCTGTGGGCCATCGGCGACTGCACGCCCGGCCCCTGGCTGGCGCATAAGGCGAGCCACGAGGGCGTGACCGCCGCCGAAGCCATCGCGACCGAGCTGGGCGTGAAGGGCCTTCACCCGCACGCGCTCGACCGCGCCAACATCCCGGGCTGCACCTATTGCCACCCGCAGATCGCCAGCGTCGGTCTGACCGAGGAAAAGGCGAAGGAAGCGGGCCACGAGGTCAAGGTGGGCACCTTCCCCTTCATCGGCAACGGCAAGGCCATCGCGCTGGGCGAGGCGGAGGGCTTCTGCAAGACCGTGTTCGACGCGAAGACGGGCGAGCTGCTGGGCGCGCACATGGTCGGCGCGGAAGTGACGGAGATGATCCAGGGCTTCGTCGTCGGCAAGACGCTGGAGACCACCGAGGCGGAGCTGATGCAGACCGTCTTCCCGCATCCGACCATCAGCGAGAGCATGCATGAGAGCGTGCTGGCGAGCTACGGCAGAGCGTTGCACATCTGACCGGGCAGGATAGGGAAGGGCGATGACGAGCTTCCTGATCCTAGCCTTCCTGCTCCTCGTCGCAGGCGTGGTGGCCGTTCCACTGGCGAACCGATTCGGCCTCGGCTCGGTGCTCGGCTACCTGCTGGCGGGTATGGCGATCAGCCCGCTGCTCGGCGCGCTGAATGTCGACGTGGACGCACTGCAGGTCTTCGCCGAGTTCGGCGTAGTGATGATGCTCTTCATCATCGGCCTCGAAATGGAGCCAAAGCGCCTGTGGGAGATGCGCGGCAAGCTGGCGGGGCTGGGCGGCGGGCAGGTGCTGCTGACGACCGGCGCAATCTTCGTCATCGGGCTGATCGCGGCGAACCCGTGGCAGACCGCGCTGGCCATCGCGCTCATCCTCGCGCTCTCCTCCACGGCGATCATCGTCCAGACGCTGACCGAGAAGAACCTGCTGCGCAGCGAAGGCGGCGAGGCCAGCTTCTCGGTGCTGCTGGTGCAGGACGTGGCGGTAATCCCGATCCTGGCGTTGCTGCCGCTGCTTGCGATGCCGGAGCTCTACAGCGCTGCCTCGGCGGGGCACGGCGGGGAGGGCGCGCATGGCGGAATCGATCTGACCGAGGCGATGCCCGTCTGGCTTGCCGGCCTCTCGCGCGTCGCCGCAGTCGCCGCGGTCGTCGCGATCGGCATCTACGCCATCCGCCCGCTGTTCCGCTATATCGCTGCAGCTAATCTGCGCGAGCTCTTCACTGCAGCCGCGCTGGTCGTAGTGATCGGCATCGCCCTGCTGATGTCGCTCGTCGGCCTCTCGCCCGCGCTGGGGGCCTTCGTCGCCGGTGTCGTGCTGGCGACCAGCGAGTACCGGCACGAACTGGAAAGCGACGTCGATCCGTTCAAGGGCCTGCTGCTGGGCCTGTTCTTCATCACCGTCGGCGCCGGCATCGACTTCGGGCTGGCAGCCGGAATGATCGGCGAAGTGGTGTTCTGGGCGGCGGTGACGATCCTCGCCAAGCTGGCAGTGCTCTTGCTGGTCGGATACAGCTACGGACTGCGGCGACAGGCGCTCTGGCTGTTCGCGCTCAGCCTGCCGCAGGCTGGCGAGTTCGCCTTCGTCCTGATCGCTTTTGCCGTCGGCAATGCCGTGTTGGACCAAGCGATGGCCGACCTGCTGCTGCTCGTAGTCGCGCTGACCATGCTGGTCACCCCGCTGCTATTCATCCTCTACGACAAGGTCGTGGCGCGCGCCCACTGCACTGGCCAGCAGGCCGAGGCGGACACGATCGACGAGGAGAACCAGGTCATCATCGCCGGGCGTGGTCGGGTCGGCGGGATCGTCGACCGCATGCTGCAGGCCGCGGGCTACTCCACCACTGTCATCGACTACGACAGCAAGCATCTCGAGATGGTTCGCAAGTTCGGCTTCCGCAGCTACTTCGGCGATGCGACGCGGCCCGACCTCCTGGCTTCGGCAGGTATCGACAAGGCCAGGCTGCTGGTCGTCGCGCTCGACGAAAAGGAGCAGATCGACAAGTTAGTGAAATACGCCGTCGCCAACTTTCCGAAGCTGCATGTGACCGCGCGGGCGATCGACCGAAACCACGTCTACGAGCTGTGGGCCTATGGCTGTCGCGACATCATCCGCGAGACCTACGACAGTTCGCTGCGCATGGGGCGCTCGGCATTCGAGGCACTGGGCATGGATCGCCAGCAAGCGCGCGCGGCGACCGATGCCTTCGAGGAAATGGACCGCAGCTCGATGCGCGAAGTCGCCGACCTCTACGATATGGAGATTCCGTTCGAGCAGAACCAACCGCTGATCGCCAAGGTCAAGGAACTGCGCAGCGAGTGGGACCCGATCCTGCGAGAGCAGATGGACGAAATCCTGAAGAGGGGCCACTGATGGACGCCGAAACTCGCGGAACACATCTCTACGTCGCCGACGAGCGCAACGAGAATGTTCTGATCGATATCAATGGCGAGCACCACCGCCGCCCCGAGGCGAAGATCAGCGTCTTCGACAGCGGCTTCATGCTCGGCGACGGGGTGTGGGAGGGCATTCGCCTGCACCACGGAAGGCTCGCCTTCCTCGATCGCCACCTAGACCGTCTCTGGCGCGGGGCAAAAGCGATCCACATGGATATCGGCATCCCGCGCGAGGAAATGGAGCGGCGCTTATACGCCGTGCTCGACGCGAACGGGATGGATGGGGAGGGCGTCCATATCCGGCTGATGGTCACCCGCGGCATCCGCTCCACGCCCTATCAGGATCCCCGCGTGGTAGTGACCCCTGCGACCATCGTGATGATCCCGGAATGGAAGGAGCCCGCGCCGGAAACGGCGACGCGCATGCTGACGCTCGCCACGGTCCACGTGCGCCGCGGCTATCCCGATGTGCAGGACCCGATGCTCAATTCGCATAGCAAGCTCAACTGCATCACCGCCTGTATCCAGGCAGCGCAGGCCGGGGCGGACGAGGGCCTGATGCTCGACCCGCACGGCTTCGTTGCGACCTGCAATTCGACGCACTTCTTCATCGTGCGCGATGGCGAGGTCTGGACGTCCAGCGGCGACTACTGCCTCGACGGGATCACGCGCGGCGTGGTGATCGAGATCGCTAGGGAGGCCGGCATGACGGTGCGCGAGCGCAACTTCTCGCTGACGCACGTCTATGGCGCCGAGGAGGCTTTCACGACCGGAACCTTCGCAGGTGTCGCTCCGGTGGGAACGATCGACGGTCGCGTGATCTCCACGCAGCGCGGCCCTGTCGTCGAACGCCTCCAGCAGCTCTATCTCGACCGCCTTGCAAAGGATGTCGCGGGGATGGACCGCCCATGACCATTCGCATTGCCATGTGGTCCGGCCCCCGCAATATCTCGACCGCCATGATGCGCAGCTTCGGAGCGCGGGCCGACTGCGCCGTTTCCGACGAGCCTTTCTACGGCGCGTTTCTGCAGACCAGCGGGGACGATCATCCTTTCGGACGCGAAACGATCGATTCGATGGATTGCGACTGGCATTCGGTCCTCAAGACACAGTCCGGGCCTGCACCGGGCGGCAAGCCGATCTGGTATCAGAAGCATATGCCGCATCACATGGTGGGGCCGGTCTCGATCGAGGACATGCCGCAACATCGCCACGCCTTCCTCATCCGCGCTCCCGAGAGGGTCGTGGCGAGCTATCGCAAGAAGAACGAATTGCGGCGCCCCGAAATGCTGGGGTTTGCGCAGCTACGGCGCTATTTCGAGTTAGAGAGAGATCGATCGGGCCGTGTCCCGCCGGTGGTGGACTCGGACGACATTCTCGCAGATCCGGCCCGCGTACTCGAACGCTTGTGCGAGGCTCTCGAGATACCGTGGGACCCGGCCATGCTGTCCTGGGAAACCGGACCCCACGCCGAAGACGGCGTCTGGGGTGCGCACTGGTACGACAAGGTCAACGCATCGACCGGTTTCGGCAAAGCCCCCAAGCAGATGTCACAGCTGGACGGAGAATTCGCCCGGGTCGCCGATGCCAGCCGCGATGATTACGAGGCGCTCTCACGGCACCGACTCTCGGTCGACTGAAACGCTGCAACCCACTGTCTTCTCATGCGTTACGGTACGGAGGAGACGATCATGGAATATGAAATCGACGATCAGCCGCAGGGCGAGGAAGACGATCTGGAAGCACAGCGCGATGGCGGTATCGTGGAAGATCACATCGCTCTGAAGAACCAGTCGAGCGTCGAGGCAGAGGATTATCCCGCCTGGGAACGCGCCGATCAATCTTTGGTTCGCGGTCCTAAAAAGAAGAAGGACTAGCTGGCGGACAGGGTGGGATTGCCCTGCGCTTCGCTCCGGACGTCTCCGCGCGATGCGCTCCGATTCCGAACCCGGCAGGTCCTCGGCGTCGTCGCGATCTGCAAACAGAAGCGCCCGATTGGCGTATTTGCTGGCGGACAGGGTGGGATTCGAACCCACGAAGGGCTTGCACCCTTGCCGGTTTTCAAGACCGGTGCATTCAACCGCTCTGCCACCTGTCCGCGAGCGAAAGGCTAGCTAGCGTCAAGCATCCGGCTTGTCACGACCGACACGGCTCATTTCGTAAGGCCATGCGAAATCCGACACTTGCCATTCATCCCGCGTCTGCGAGAATTGGGACATGACATTGAAGAAAATCCTCGCCCTCACCGCCGCTCTCGCCCTGTCGCTGCCCGCCACCTCCGCAACAGCGCAGAGCGATTTGTCGTTCGATGCCTATATGCAGCTGCTGATCGCCCGAGCGCGCGCCGAGGGCGTTTCTGAGAGCACGCTTCAGCGTATGACCGCCGGTCTCGAACCCAACCGAAGGGTTATCGAACTCGATCAATCGCAACCTGGCTCACCCACTAGCAGCGGCTATCCTCCACTTGCACCTTACATCGCCACGCATGTCGACAGCGCGCGTATCAATGGTGGCCAGCGAGCCTATGCGAATTACCGTTCCCGCCTGCGCGCCATCGAAAGCGAGTACGGTGTACCGGCCGAGATCCTCGTGGCGATCTGGGGACATGAAACTGCCTACGGCGCCGTAAAGGGCGGCTTCGATCTCTCGCAGGCCCTCGCCACTCTGGCATGGGAAGGGCGCAGGCGCGACCTATTCGCCGGGGAATGGGTTGCCCTGATGAAGGTGGCCGACAAGGGCTATTCGCGCAGCGAGCTTAAGGGCAGCTGGGCCGGTGCTTTCGGAAATCCGCAGTTCCTCCCTTCCGTCTATCTCCGCTTGGCCGCCGACGGAGACGGTGATGGGCGTGCCGACATCATGAACAACGGCAATGACGCACTTGCGTCCATCGCAAACTACTTCCGCGATTCCGGCTGGCGTGCTGGGCAGCCGTGGGGTGTACGCGCATCTGTCCCCAATGGGTTCAATGTCGCCGCCTATCGCACAACCATCGATGCGCCTGTATGCAACCGGGTGCATGAACGGCACAGCGTGTACAAGAGCGCCGCCGAATGGCGTGCGCTCGGCGTCCAACCCCAACGTGCGCTTGCGCCTGACACACTGGTGACGCTGTTCCAGCCTGACGGCCCGGGCACTCCCGCTTGGCTCTTAACCTCAAATTATCGGGCGATCCTCGAATATAATTGCTCGAATTATTATGCGATGAGTGTGGGGCTGCTGGCAGATGAAATTGCCCGATAGGTTTGGAGTTTTCTGTGCCGCGCTTTTGTTGGGCGCGGCAGGGATGCCTCCCGGCGCTCATGCTCAGGAAGCAGCGGACGCCCTGACAGGGCCGGCCGCCGACTACCCGATAGTGCTCGGTGATCCCTATGTAATCGACGGCCAGACCTTCACGCCGGTCGATACGATGAATTACGATCGCGTTGGATATATCGCCGCCGATGAAGATGGCGCCGGTGTTACCGGGGCACACAAGACCTTGCCTCTGCCAAGCTATGTCGAGGTAACTTCGCTCGATACCGGTCGGACGATCCTCGTACGTCTGGAGAGACGGGGGCCAATGACGACCGATCGGCTGCTTGCGCTGTCACCCGGCGCGCTCGCGCAACTTGGGGCAACTGACGGTGCGCCGATACGTATGCGCCGGGTCAATCCGCCCGAAGAGCATCGTGCGATGCTGCGACAGGGAGAGGAAGCGCCGCTGCGCATGGATACCCCCGCCAGCCTCGTCGAGGTGCTCAAGCGACGGTTGCCGGACGCCGGCTCCGCGTCCTTGCGCGATCCACCTGCGGTCAGCGGCAGGGAGCCGGATACTGCGACAATACCGGCCATCGACCCGAGTGTGGACTTGCCGGCTCCTGGCGAGAGCCGTTCCGTGACGACCGATGCGAGCGAGGAAAACGATAGCCAAGAGCTAACTCTAGTTGAAATTGCCAAGCCGGACCCGGTGCCTGCAATCGACGATACGGAGCAATCCGATCTCGCCCTACAGGCCCCTGCAAATAACGGCCGCTTCGTCGTGCAATTGGGCGCATTCTCGGTACGTGCCAATGCAGAGCGCCTCGCCGAGAAGGTCGATGGGTTCATCACGCCGAGCGGTTCGCTCAGCCTCGTTCGCACCGGCCCGTTCGCGAGTAGGGAAAAGGCCGCGCAGGCGCTCGCAAAGCTGCAGGGTGAAGGCTATAGAGACGCCCTGATCCAAACCGCAGAATAGCCGGCCGGACCGCATCCGGCCTGCAGGAACCGCATGCGCAAGCAACTGACTTTTCTTTCGGCACTGGCCCTAACACTACCGACGATTGCAGGGGCACAGCAGCCGCGATCCGAAATCGAACCGGCAATCCCCAACGTCGAGGCCGCTCCGATTGCCTATCTGATCGATGCCCAGAGCGGCCAGGTCTTGTTTTCGCGCGAGGCCGACCGCCGGTTCATGCCCGCTTCTATCACGAAAACCATGACCACCTTCCTCGCTTTCGAGTGGATGGAGGAGGGCAGGCTCTTCCCGCAACAGGTCTACACGATCCGCCCGGAAACATTCCGCAAGTGGCACCGCGTCGGCTCGACCATGTTCCTGCCGGCCGATGCGCGGGTCACTGTGGACGATTTGCTGCACGGGATCACCACCATCTCCGCCAATGACGGGTCAATTGTGCTGGCTGAAGGCGCGGCCGGCACGCTGGAAGACTGGCTTGCGGCCATGAACGCCAAGGCCAGCGAGATCGGCATGAAAGACAGCCGCTTCGGCACACCGAACGGCTGGATGGACGAAGGCGGTACATTCACCACGGCGCGCGATCTGGCGCTGCTCGGCCAGACGATGATCGCCCGGCACCCCTCCAAATACGCCCATTTCTTCGGAGCGACCGGTTTCGAATACAACGGCATTGCCCAGCGCAATCACGATCCCATTACCGGCGTCGTGCGCGGTGCCGACGGGATCAAGAGCGGCTTCACCAACCAGGCCGGCTACGGCTTTCTCGGTTCCGCCGAGCGGGACGGGCAACGACTGATCATGGTGGTTGCGGGTAGTCCGCGCGGAACGATGCGTAACGAGGCTGCCCGCAGTTTAATCGAATGGGGTTTCAACTCCTTCGATAGCAGGCTGCTCGCGCCAGCAGAGCAGCGGATCGCGACCGCACGCGTGCAAGAAGGGTCAGCGCGATCCGTCGGCCTTCATGCTCGGGGAAGGGTCCGGATCGCCACTCCGCGCGGGAAAGATCCTAAGGTGACGCTTTCAATTCGTTACGAGGGCCCCATCCGCGCGCCTGTAAGCGAGGGCGAGCGGATCGCGGAATTGATCGTCGAGATCGAAGGCATGCCCGAGAGCCGCATCCCTCTCTATGCGGAGCGAGATGTCGAAGTGGCCAGCCCGGTTCAGCGCTTGGTCAATGGCTTTGTCGGTTGGGTATCATGACAAGCGGACGCTTCATTGCTTTCGAAGGTGGGGAAGGCATGGGCAAATCGACCCAGGCCCGCATGCTTGCAGACGCACTCGAGGCGCGAGGCGTCTCCACTTGTCTAACGCGCGAACCGGGCGGCACATCAGGCGCCGAGGCCATCAGGGGCTTGCTTCTCGATCCTCCCGGCGAAGGCTGGACGAAGGAAGCCGAGGCCCTGCTTTTCGCGGCCGCAAGGGCGGATCATGTGGCGCGGCTTATCCGACCTGCGCTGGAAGAAGGACGATGGGTCATCTGCGACCGTTTCCTGGACTCGAGCAGGGCTTATCAGGGGGCCGGGGGAGGACTCGGGGACAAGACCGTACGTGATCTGCACACAATCGGCAGTGACGGGCTGCTGCCGGACATGACGCTTGTCATCGATGCAGAAGCCGCGGAGGTCGATCGGCGGCTTACCGAACGCGACGGCGGGTTTTCCGACGCCATCGGTGGAAGAGCGGCAGAGTATCATGCGTCGGTCAATGCCGCTTTTCGTGACTTCGCCGTGAAGGAGCCCGACCGCTTCGCACTGATCGATGGTTCCGGTTCCATGGAAGATGTCCACGCTCGTGTACTCCACGCGCTCTCACCTTTGTTCGTCGAGAGCCATTGATGTTCCTCGGACATCAGGACGCATGGCGCGAATGGCGCGAAGCCGGGAAGGGTAGCCGGATGCATCACGCCTGGTTGCTCGCTGGCCGAAGGGGCGTGGGCAAGGCGAGCTTTGCTGCGGCGGCGGCGCGCGAACTGCTCGACGCGCCCACAGACTTGGAGCACCATCCCGATATCCTCCTGCTCACGCACGAGCCGAAGGACGAGAAAGAGGAGCGCAAGCGCGCCGACGGCAAACCGTTCGAACTCGCGCGCAGCATTCGCATCGCACAGGTCAGGAGGATGCAGCAGCGGCTGACCACTCGACCGACGGCGGGCAATCGCCGCGTCATCATCATCGACCCGGCGGACGATCTTGAGCGGAACGCAGCCAATGCTTTGCTCAAGAGCCTGGAGGAGCCGCCCGAGGGGACGTTCTTCCTGCTCGTGGCCCATAGTCCTGCCCGGTTACTGCCGACGATCCGCTCCCGCTGCCGCGTCTTGCGTTTTCCGGTCGTGCCTGATGGGGCGATGGCTTCGCTTCTCGCCGAGCTTGCGCCTGGAGCCGATCAGGCAACGCGAGACGCAGCCGTTTCCGCTGCGGCAGGATCGCCCGGTGCAGCGCTGTCCTTCGTCGACCTCGATCTCGGCAAGGCTGCCACGCTGATGCGCAACATCCTCGAGACTGGGGACCCGGACTTCGCGTTGCGCGGTCGACTTGCCGGGGCGATCGGCGCGCGTCCGGATCGCGAACGATTGCAAGCCGTCCTCGACCTTGCGCGCTCGGCACTGGCGGACAGATTGGAAGCGCAAACGGGATCTACGCTCGCGCTGATAGATGCACACAGCGAACTTGTGCGCCTCACCGGCGAACAGCCGACCTATAATTTCGATGCAGGGCTGCTCGCCATGGAAATCGGCACCTTGCTCGCCAAGGCGGCTCCGGCTAGCGAGCGGGCCAATGTCTGAACCATATTATATCACCACCGCGATCCACTACCCGAACGGTAAACCGCACATCGGCCACGCCTACGAGACCATCGCAGCCGATGTGATGGCGCGTTTCCAGCGTCTGCGCGGGCGAGAAGTACGCTTCCAGACGGGCACGGACGAACACGGCCTGAAAATGGCTCAAAAAGCTCGCGACCTCGGCCAGACTCCGCGTGAGCTGGCAGACGAGATGTCGTCTGCCTTCAAGGATTTGTTCGACGTTCTGAATATCTCGTACGACCGCTTCATCCGCACAACCGACGCCGATCATCATCGCGCGAGCCAGGCGATCTGGGAAGCGATGGAAGCGAAGGGCGATCTCTACCTCGATCGCTATGAAGGTTGGTATTCGGTCCGCGACGAAGCCTATTACGACGAGAAGGAACTGATCGATGGGGATGGGGGCGAAAAGCTATCTCCCCAAGGCACGCCGGTCGAATGGACCGAGGAAGAAAGCTGGTTCTTCCGCCTGTCGAATTATGCCGAGCCGCTTCTGGAATTGCTAAGAAAGCCGGGTTTTCTCGAGCCGACAAGCCGCCGCAACGAGATGATCGCTTTCGTCGAGCGCGGCTTGCAGGATCTCTCCGTCAGCCGCACGAGCTTCGACTGGGGCGTGAAGGTTCCTAACGCCGATGGGCACGTGATGTATGTCTGGGTCGATGCGCTGACGAACTATATCACCGGTCTCGGCTATCCCGACGGCGGCGAGCTGTGGGACACGTTCTGGCCGGCCGATCTTCACCTAATCGGCAAGGACATCGTACGTTTCCACACGATTTACTGGCCCGCCTTCCTCATGAGCGCCGATCTACCATTACCGAAGAAAGTCTTCGGCCACGGCTTCCTGCTGAATCGCGGCGTGAAGGAATCGAAATCGGCGGGCAATGTTACCGATCCGATGGAACTCGCCGAAACCTTCGGTGTGGATGCGCTCCGCTATTTCCTGATGGCGGAGGTGACCTTCGGACAGGACGGCAGCTATTCCGCGGAAGCTCTTGTTACCAAAGTGAATGCCGAGCTCGCCAACAGCTTCGGCAATCTGGCGCAGCGCACACTATCGATGGTGGCGAAGAACATGGACGGCACGCTGGAAGCTTTCGAGTCTACAGGCGACGACAAGGCGCTGTTGGCTAAAGTGCGCGACGCCTGCGCCGTCACGCTGCCGCAGGAGTTCGAGGCACTCAATTTCTCGGTTGGGATCGAAGCTTGGCTCCGCGCGGTCTTTGCCTGCAACCAATATGTCGACGAACAGGCCCCTTGGGCGCTGAAAAAGACCGATCCGGAGCGCATGAAGGCAGTGCTCCAGACATTGCTCATCGCGATCCGCGACCTTGCCGTCGCGATCCAGCCCGTCGTCCCCGAAAAAGCGGCAGCAGTGCTCGATCAGCTTGGCGTCCCTATGGAGCAGCGAAATTACGCCGCGCTTACCGACGAAAGCTGGTTCATGGCCAATGTGGCTTCCGGACGACAGATCGAAAAGCCGACGCCGGTATTCCCGCGGCTTGAACTCCCTGAAGTGGAGGCCGCGTGATGCTCGTCGATAGCCATTGCCATCTCGAATACGAAGGTTTGGTAGAGGATCGGCCAGCCATCCTCGATCGCGCGCGCGCGGCCGGGGTCACGGCATTCCTGAATATATCGACCAAGCAGTCGGAATGGGCGCAGGTCGTGAGGACGGCCGAGCAAACTCCCGAAGTATTCGCCAGTGTTGGCATCCATCCGCACAATGCCGACGCACATCTCGATCTCAAGCGGGAGGAATTGCTCGAGGCTACGATGAGCCGGAAAGTCGTCGGTATCGGCGAAACCGGTCTGGATTACTATTACGACCATTCGGATCGCTCTGCGCAGCAGCGCCTGTTCCGCACGCATATCGACGTTGCGCGCGAAACTAGGCTTCCGGTCATCATTCACACACGAGATGCGGAAGATGACACGCTTTCCATTCTCGAAAACGAACTGGGGCAGGGGGCCTTCCCCGCGTTGATCCATTGCTTCACCGCTTCGGCGGAGTTTGGCGCACGGGTGCTGGAAATGGGCCTATCGATCTCGATCTCGGGCATCGTGACCTTCAAGAATGCCAAGGACTTGCAGGAATTTGCGAAGACCATTCCTCGCGATCGGCTGCTGGTCGAAACTGATAGTCCGTTTCTTGCTCCGGTCCCGCATCGCGGCAAATCCTGCGAGCCGGGATATGTGCGTGACACTGCCGCATTCCTCGCGGAACTGCGCGGCGAGAGCCTTGACGACCTCGCCGATTATACGACGCGCAATTTCTTCAGCTTGTTCAGCAAGGCGACGCAGTGAAACTGCTGATGCTCGGCTCGGGCACGTCAACCGGGGTACCGCGGATCGGCAACGACTGGGGCGAATGCGATCCCGGCGAACCGCGGAACCGGCGCAGCCGTGTGTCCATCATCGTCCAGAACGATACCGGCCAGCGGATTCTGGTCGATACCTCGACAGATCTGCGGAGCCAGCTTCTGGCGAACGATGTCGACAAGGTCGATGCCGTGTTCTGGACGCATGATCACGCCGACCATTGCCACGGTATCGATGACTTGCGCGTCATGCGTTACGACCGCAGCAATCCGTTGCCTGGGTTTGCAAGCAAGGTGACCTGCGAGCGCCTGCGCCGCAGGTTCGATTACGTCTTCGAAGGACAGTTCGGGTACCCGACGCTCATTGGCTTGCAAGAAGTTACGGAAAAACCGTTGGTTGCAGGGTTTTCTTTCGATTACGTCGAAATGCCTCACGGGCCCGTCACAAGCACTGGTTTCCGCTTCGAAGCGGATGGCCGGTCGCTTGTCTATGCAACCGATTTTAGCGAGATCACCAAGGAGATGCTCCGCTGTTTCCAGAAAGCGGATCTCCTTGTGGTCGATTGCCTTCGCCGGAAAAAGCACCCGACGCATGCCAACTTAGAGATGGCGCTCGAGCTTGGACGGAAAACAAAGGCACGAAAAACCGTCCTAACGCATATGGACAAGAGCATGGACTATCGGAGTCTTTGTGCCGAGGTACCCGCTAACGTGCTGGTCGGTTACGATGGCCTGGAGATGGCGGCATGAACGAATACCAAATCGTCTCGCTGATTTCTTTGACAGGCTTTCTGATCTTGATTGCCGCTGGCTTCGCCAACCGCGACGTTAGCTGGCGCAAGGGGTTGTTCATGGCGGGGGCATGGGCTGGCATTTTCGCAATCGTTATCCTCGTGATCGACATTGTCAGCTAATTATCGACTACCCCTTCATTTTACATAATATATATTATCACTCCAGTTGACTAAATGCGGTGGAAGGTTCCCGCTGGGCCCCTTTCTCCACCGGAAGCGTCAGGCTATTTCGTCTGCATGACCGCTCAACTGAACCGTCTTCTCGCAATCATGGCGCGGCTACGTGATCCGGAACGCGGCTGCGAATGGGATACGGCGCAGACGTTCACCACCATCGCGCCCTACACGATCGAAGAAGCCTATGAAGTCGCAGATGCCATCGAGCGGAATGACATGGCGGACTTGCGTGGAGAACTCGGTGACCTGCTGTTCCAGGTCGTCTTCCATTCCCGGATGGCGGAAGAGCTCGGCCACTTCGCATTCGACGACGTTGCCAAAGACATTTCGGACAAGATGGAAGCCCGCCATCCGCACATCTTCGGGGACGAAGGCGGCGTGATGGAAGATAGTCGCTGGGAAGATCTGAAAGCCGCCGAGCGCGAGGCAGGTGGATCGACCAGCGCGATGGATGGCGTCGCAAATGCGTTGCCGGCGTTGTTGCGCTCCTACAAATTGCAGAAGCGCGCGACACGGGCCGGATTCGACTGGCCCGATACCGCCGGACCGATCGAAAAACTTCAGGAAGAACTTGGCGAACTTGATGAGGCGGAGAGCGATGACGAACGTTTGCTCGAAGCGGGCGACGTCCTATTTGTCGCAGTCAATATCGTGAGGCGCTACGGCGTCGATCCCGAACAGGCTTTGCGAGCTTCGAATGCGAAATTCGAACGGCGCTTTCGCCACATGGAGCGCCTTACCCGGTCGGAGGGGCGCGAATTTGCTAATCTTGCGCTCGACGAGCAGGAAGACGTCTGGCAGAAAGTGAAAGCGACCGAAAAAGGCCCGAACGCTTAGTCCTGCAGACTTTGAAAGCGTCCGTATTCCTTATCGGACAGTTTCACGACCAGACTGCGCCGCCCGTTATCGCCCTCCTGCTCGTCCGAGAGAACATGGCCGTGCTGATGCAGCCAGGCGAGAGCCTTCCCCTCGTCGGCTTCCAGCGTGATCTCGTGCTCGCGTGATCCTGCCGTCAGGATGGCATCGACGCAAGAAAGGAAGTCATTGATCCCTTCCCCGGTCAGCGCGGAAATAGCGACCACGTCCTTGTCTGCGGAGGCAACTTCCTCGAGTTCGGCTCGCTCCTCATTAGATAGAAGATCCAGCTTGTTCCACACCTCAAGGATCGGGATTTCACTCCCCTCGCCCTGCTCGCCTACTACACCCAATTCGGCGAGAACCTGCAGCACCTGCTTCTTTTGCGCATCGCTCGACGGATTCGACATGTCGCGCACATGGCAGATGACGTCCGCTGCGGTCACCTCCTCCAGCGTGGCGCGGAACGCCGCCACCAGTTGTGTCGGCAGATCGGAAATGAAGCCGACAGTATCCGACAAGATCGCCTTCTCCACGCCCGGCAAGGCGATGGCGCGCATCGTCGGATCCAGCGTGGCGAAAAGCAGGTCTTCGGCCATCACTTCGGCCCCGGTCAGGCGATTGAACAGTGTGGACTTGCCGGCGTTAGTGTAACCGACGAGAGCGATCACCGGCCAGGGTGCACGTTCGCGACGTTCGCGATGAAGGCCGCGCGTTTTTCGGACCTGCTCCAGTTCCTTGCGCAAACGTCCCATGCGCTGGCGGATCATCCGACGGTCGGCCTCGATCTGGGTCTCGCCCGGGCCGCCCAGGAATCCGAAACCGCCGCGCTGCCGCTCGAGGTGGGTCCAGCTTCGCACAAGACGGCTCTGCTGGTAGTCAAGATGGGCTAGTTCGACTTGCAGGCGACCTTCGGCAGTGGCCGCACGTTCGCCGAAAATCTCGAGGATCAGGCCGGTGCGGTCGATGACCTTGCGCTCGAGCTTTTCCTCAAGATTGCGCTGCTGGATCGGGCTCAAGGCGCCATCGACCACCACCAGTTCAGCTTCGTCCTGTTCGCAGGCGATGCGGATGTTTTCTACCTGGCCTGCGCCGAACAGCAGGTTTGGACGCACCTCCCTGACCGGCAGGACGAAGCTTTCCGCCACGATAATGCCGATCGCGAGCGCGAGCCCCTCCGCCTCGGCCAGACGCGAGTCTGCATCGAGATCGTAGACCATGCCTCTGATGTCAGGGCACACGACGAGAGCCCGCGCGCCGCGCGACACCTCACCCATCAGGTCGTCGTCGAAACTCAGCTGTCGTCCTCGTCCCACTCCTCGGTCAGATCGACCGGGGTGGCTGGCTGGATGGTGGATACCGCATGTTTATAGGCCAGCTGAACGTAGCCGTCACGCTCCAGGAGCATGCAGAACAGGTCGTAAGCCGCGATTTTGCCTTGCAGCATCACGCCATTGACGAGGAACATCGTCACCTGCGCTTCAGCCTGGCGTACGCGTGTTAGGAATACATCCTGCAGCAAACGCTGCTTGGCGCTTGAGTTGGTGCTCGCAAACTGTTCTGCATCGACGGGTTGTGCCGGCATGATCGTGCTGATCGCGTGCTTATAGACCAGCTGCGACTGGCCGTCGCGGCGCAGCAGGATCGAGAAATTGTCGAACCAGGTCACGATACCCTGGAGCTTCACCCCCTTCACGAGGAACATCGTGACCGGGGTCTTGTTCTTGCGCAGCAGGTTGAGGAAGGCATCCTGAAGATTGCCTTTGCGCTGTCCCCCGCTGTCGCTTGAAGGTTTTTCTGGGCGCGGACGCGCCGAAAGGGTTCGTTCGGACATATCTGTCTCTCCGTTGTTGGCAAACCCTTAGGGGGTCCGCAGTCTGGGGTGCCCACCACCCCCGATAATGCGCGCACCGAGCCGCGCAGTCCAATGTGGCCCTTCGGACGGCTTTTCGCAATCTTTGTATTATCTTCCGCGCGCGATAGCAGGATTTGAGAAGACTATTCCTTACCAGACGCCGGTTTCTTGTCCGCCATTCCGAGCAACTTGAGTTTCCGGTGAAGGGCCGACCGCTCCATGCCGATGAAGTTGGCAGTCTTGGAAATATTGCCGGAGAAGCGCCGGATCTGGATCGCCAGATATTCACGCTCGAAATTCTCGCGCGCCTCGCGCAGCGGCGACCCCATCAGGGCTGCGACCCCGCCATTTCCGCCGAGCTTACCGCCCAGTACTTCTTCGGGAAGCATTTCAGCCTCGATTTGTTCGAGCTGTTCGCGGGGGGTGAGGATAACGGTGCGCTCGACGACATTACGAAGCTGGCGGACATTGCCGGGCCAATCGTAAGCCTGAAGCGCCGCCATCGCTTCTTCGCTGATCGTCGGAGGACGGATACCCTGTTCCGCCGCGTAATGCGTGAAGAATGTGTCTGACAGCGAGGGGATATCGTCGCGCCGCTCCGAGAGCGACGGCACCTCCACTGGAACGACATTCAACCGGTAGAACAGATCTTCGCGGAAGCGTTTCTCCGACATTTCCTTCTCGAGATCACGGGCCGTCGAGGAAACAACCCGCACATCAACACCGATCTGGCGCGTGCCCCCTACCCTCACGAAACTCTGTTCGGTCAGTACCCGAAGAATACGGGCTTGGGTCGAGAGCGGCATGTCCGCCACTTCGTCGAGATAGAGCGTACCGCCGTCGGCCATCTCGAGCAGCCCCGGTCGCACCAGCTTGCCGTCAGCTTCCTCCCCGAACAACTCCTCTTCGAACCGCTCAGGAGTTATGCGTGCCGAGTTCACGATGACGAACGCCTTGTCGGCGCGCGGGCTCCAGCTGTGCAGCAAGCGCGCAGCTACCTCCTTTCCGGTACCGGCCGGACCGCTGATGAGTACGCGGCTGCCCGTGCTGGCCACACGCTTCAGAGTGGCTCTCACGGCATTGATCGCCACCGAATTCCCGGTGAATTCGCCGTTCTGGACCATCCCTTCGCGCAGCCTGCTGTTCTCACGACGCAGGCGTTCGGTCTCGGTTGCCCTCCCGACGAGGTGCAAAAGCCTTTCGGCTTCGAACGGCTTCTCGATGAAGTCGACCGCCCCACGGCTTACCGCGCTTACTGCCGTATCGATATTGCCATGGCCGGAGAACACGATGACCGGCAGATCGGGTTCGCGCTTCTTGATCTCGTCCAGCACTTCGAGGCCATCCATGGGGCTCCCGTGGAGCCAGACGTCCAGCAGGACTAGGCTGGGCCGGCGTTCGTCGACCTGCGTCAGCGCGCTGGAACTGTCGCCGGCGGTCCGGCACTCGTAGCCTTCGTCGCTCAGCACGCCGGCTACAAGATCGCGAATGTCGCGTTCGTCGTCGACGATCAGGATGTCTAACGCCATTGGCTGCTACCCTTTGCTATGTATCATTGCGCGGCCCCCACGGGCGTTGTGAGGGGATCGCGCGCGAACCGCATCGCAACGCGCGTTCCCCCGCTTTCGAGTGAGGAGAAGGTCATCTCGCCGCCATGTTCCTCGACGATTTTGTTCACGATCGCGAGACCCAGGCCGGTGCCCTTCTCGCGGTTCGTCACATAGGGTTCGAGGATCCGATCGCGATCCTGCGGCAGACCGATGCCATTGTCCTCGATCGCGACATGCAGCGAATCCTCGGCCTCTTCGACCGTGACCACGATCTTGCCGCGATAATCCGGCTCCGCATTCTGGGCTTTGGCCTCGGTCGCTTCATAAGCGTTCTTCAGAATATTGGTAATCGCCTGTCCGAACTGGTGGCGATCACACTGGATGCGGATTGGGCCTTCGCTATCGGCGACAAGCGAATAATTCACGTCCTGATGGCCGACCTCTTGGAGAAAGAGGGATTGGCGGACAAGATCGAGCGCGTCTTCGGTGCGGAACACCGGCTTCGGCAACCGTGCGAAGCTGGAGAATTCGTCCACCATCTTGCGCAGACCGCCGACCTGGCGGACGATGGTACTAGTAAGTTCATCGAACAGCTCGCCATCTTCATGAATTTGCTTGCGATACCGACGCTTGAGGCGCTCAGTAGCAAGCTGGATCGGAGTCAATGGGTTCTTGATCTCGTGTGCAATCCGCCGCGCTACATCGGACCACGCAGCCTGCCGCTGGTCGAGCAGTTGCCGGGTAATGTCTTCGAAGGTTATGACGTGCCCCTCGGCCTCCTCGCCGATCTTGACCGCGAGCGTGAGCAGTTCACCTCGACGCGAATGGCTCACAACCCCTTGTGAAAGGCCCGCCTCGACCATGACTGCAAGTTGAGGGGCCAGCTGGCGTAATGTGGCAGGACGTGGCTGGCCTGCTGCGTCTTCCATCAGCATGGTCTGAGCCGGTGCGTTCATGAGCAAGACGTTCATGTCGCGGTCGATCGATATGACGCCCGCACTCACGGATTCCAGCACCGCTTCGATAAAGCTGCGCCGCTCTTCCAGTTCATCGTTGGCAGCGAGCAAGGCATCGGTCTGCTTTTCCAGCTGCGCCGTCATCCGGTTGAACGCGCGATTGAGTAGGCCGATCTCGTCGGCCCCGGTGCGGCCCTCGACCCGCAGTGCGAAGTTTCCGGCGCCGACCTTGCGAGCGGCTGCGATGAGGTCGGTGAGCGGTTCGACCTGCCTGTCGGCAAAACGCAGCGCGAACCAGACCGCCAGCCCGACCAGCGCGAGACTGACGAAGAAGAGCGCAAGATTGAATCTCAGCTGGAGAGCTCGCGCGCGCCGGGTGAGTTCGTCATAGGCGCTCGAAATCGACCGCGCGCTTTCCCAGCTCCGGAAGCTGGTCGCTTCGGCATTCCGCGCCGTGTAAAGATAGATGCCCGCTTGCCGATCGATCGGAGCCACCGCCTCGATCCTCTCCGGTGTGCCGCGCACGACAACCTGCTCCCCGCGGCGAATATCGCCAAGTGTTTCCTCGGCGAAGGGCACAGGATTGCTTTCTTCGGATAGGCCATACGCGACGGCAGTCCGCATCGAGGAGTCGGGTAGCGCCTGCAGGATTGCGCTTTCGATGACGTCGCGCGGCTGCGCCTGGAACTGGTAGACAAGGGCGAAATTGGGATCGGTCACCGATACCCGCTCGAGGATTGAGCGCATGTCCATCGCCATGGAAATGGTTTCATTGGCAAGATCGAGCTGGTTCTCTTCGTAATAGCTTTCGGCCAACTGGTTGGCATTTTCCATGAGACCGCGCGAATTATCGGAGAACCAGAAATCCACCCCAGACTGGAAGAGGAAGGCGGCGAAGCCAGCCACCAGCAGTGTCGGCACTGCGGCAATCATGGAAAAGAAGAAAACGAGCCGCACATGAAGCCGCGCGGTACTGCCTGCAGCTCGACGCAGAGCCAGGCGCCGTCCAGCGAGGACGAGCAAGGCCATTGCGGGAATTAGCGTGCCGATCAGCAGGCCTGCGACTTGCCTGCTAGGTAGAAGCTGCCCGTTTGGCGGGGCCGCAGTGAAAGTCGCCCACGTACTTGCGACCATGACAAGAAAAGCCACCGCGAAAAAAATCTCGAGATAACCGACCAGATTGGCCCTGCGTGACGTCACCACGAACCTGCGCCACCATCTCGGTGTGGTATTGGGCTGGACTGAAGCGGCGCTCGCCATAGTGGCAGTCTTACAACAGCGCTGTTGCAGGACTGCAAGTACAAATTCGACAAAGCGGCGGCTAGCGGCGGCGTGCGAAATCGTCGGGCGCAATATCGAGCTCGCCAAGCCGCTTTCGCAGGGTGTTGCGATTGATGCCGAGCAACTGCGCAGCGCGTAGCTGATTACCTTCGGTCATCCGCAACGCATGCTCGAACAGCGGCTTTTCGAATGACGCCAGAACGGCGTGATACAGGGTGCCGTGGGAGTTCCCATTCTCCGCCAACCACCCGTCTATCGCTGCACTAAATCCGGAATCCGGCGCGCCCGACCCCGTCGAAATTTCAGTGCCGATGGTGTCCGCTACGCTGTCGACATCGATGACGTCGTCACGCGCCAGCAGGGCCAGGCGAAACACCACATTACGAAGCTCCCGCACGTTGCCAGGCCAGCGCCGTGCCGCCAGCGCAGCTATGGCGTCGTCCGTGATTTGCCGTCGCGGCAGCCCCTCGCTGGCTGCATGTCCGAGAAAATGCTTCACCAGAGCACCGATGTCTTCGCGCCGCTCCCTCAAGGGAGGGAGCGGAATAGGCACAACGTTCAGGCGGTAGAACAAGTCCTCGCGGAACCGGCCGTCCTCGATCATTGGCGCTAGGTCCCGATTGGTCGCCGCGATTATGCGCACGTCGACGCCGATTTCCTGCCGCCCACCAACCCTGCGGATGCGCCCCGACTGCAGGGCGCGCAGCAGCCGGGTCTGTGCATCGGGCGGCATGTCGCCGATCTCGTCGAGGAACAGCGTGCCGCCATTGGCCTGCTCGAATTTGCCGATCTGCTGGCTGACTGCCCCGGTGAAGGCGCCGCGTTCGTGACCGAACAATTCGCTTTCTAGCAGATCGTGCGGGATCGCCGCCATATTCACCGCGACAAAAGGCCCGGTCTTGCGCGCGCCGAGCTGGTGAATGGCTTCCGCGACCAGTTCCTTGCCGGTGCCGCTTTCGCCCGTGATCAGCACAGTCAGATCGTTACGCAAAACGCGCGTGATCATCCGGAACACGCTCTGCATCGCAGGGCTGCGGCCGATCAGCGGCAGGGCGCTGGCTTCCTCGTCCCCTGCGGCACTGACCGACGGCCGGTTGGCCACAGCCTGCCGCACGGCCTGGGTCAACTCGTCGAGATCGAAGGGCTTGGGGAAATATTCGAACGCATGACTGTCGCTCGCTCGAACGGCGGTATCGAGCGTGTTCTGTGCCGACAGGACGATCACTGGCATATCGGGAGCCAACTCGCGCACGTGGCCGATCGACGCCAGTCCGTCGCCATCTTCCAGCATGACGTCGGTCAGCATGACGTCGAAGTGTCGCGCACCGACGAGTTCGTCTCGCTTGGCAACACTTTCGCAGGCCGTGACGACAAAGCCCTCTTCCCGCAGGGCCTCGCTTATCACCGTCGCGATGGCACGGTCGTCTTCGACCAGCAGAACAGCGTGGCTCATTTTATCTCCCTAAGCCGCCACCGGCAGGTTGATGCGAAAATGGGTGAGCCCGTTGCGTTCATCGCGCTCGTGGCCGATGCGCCCGCCCATATCGCGCACAAGTTTCCTCACGAGTGCGAGGCCCAGACCCTGGCCGTGCGGCTTACTGGAAACGAACGGTTCGAACACATGATCGCGGAGCGCCTCGTCTATACCGGCGCCCGCATCGGTTACCGTAATCTCTATAGGCAACCGGGTGGCTTTCCCAAGCCGGATCGCGCTGAAGACCAATCCACTGACGAACCGGGTCCGTACGGTGACTTGGGGAGTGTCCAATTTCGCGCTCGCATCGCAGGCATTCGCGATGAGATTGATTAGCACCTGTTCGAGCGCAGCCTGGTCGGCGGCAACCGGGGGCAGCGACGGATCGAATTCCTCGAGTAACTCACAATTCTCGGAGCGACCCGCACGAACTGTTGCCATCGCATTGCGGATAGCCTCGTGCAGGTTGCAATCACCGACTACGGCAACGGGCTTGCTACCAAGCTGCTGCATGCGATCGATCAGTTCCGCGATGCGGTCCACTTCGCCCAGGATCATGCGAGCGAGCGGCTTCTCCTTCCCTTCGACGCGCCGCGCCAGCAGCTGGCTGGCACCGCGGATAGCGGACAGCGGGTTCTTGATCTCATGGGCCAGCACAGCCGGAGCCCGGAGCTCCATACGCTCGTCGTCGGCAGCGCCCGTGTCGCCCTGCCCAACATCGGAAAGCGTCAGCACGCGCCAGCCCGGATGATTGTGTAGCGGAGAGCTGGTCAGATTGATCCGTCGGTCGCGGTATTTTGTGGCGAAGGACACGCCGCGAGCAATCATCTGGACATCGGACCGGTCGAGGCTCGACCGTACGCGATGGTCGGCAAGGTCCACTACGTCGGTCAGCCGCTTGCCAATGAGGCGCTGCGCGCTGGAATCGAGCATATCTTCCGCTGCGGCATTCGCCTCCACGATCATGCCGTCGGCATCGATCAACAGTACGGCGAAGATGAGGCCTGCAATTTGCGCCGCTGCGTCGGGAGCGGGCGAGTCTCCGCTCACGCCGCCTGCTGCCGGCGGAACGGTTCGTAGAAGCGCTCGAGTTCGCCAAGCACCTGCGCGGGATCATCCACGAAGTTCACGTGGTTTCTGAACTCTGCTGAACCACGCAATCCCTTGGTGTACCAGCCAAGATGCTTGCGGGCGATCTTCACTCCGGTGGTCGGCGTGTAGTGGTCGAGCATCATCCGGTAGTGCTCGGTGACCACGGCATATTGCTCGTCCATGTCCGGATCGGCGAGAATTTCGCCGGTGCGCCACCAGTGCATCACCTGCGCCAGTAGCCAAGGCTTCCCATAAGCGCCGCGCCCGATCATCAGCCCGTCGGCACCCGACTGTTCGAGCGCTTTCGCGGCATCCTCGATCCCGCAGATGTCGCCGTTAACGATGACGGGAATGTCGACCGCTTCCTTGACCTCGCGAACGAAGGCCCAGTCGGCGCTGCCCTTGTACATCTGGTTGCGCGTGCGGCCGTGGACGGTGATCATCTTGACGCCGAGATCTTCTGCGATTTTCGCCAGCTCCGGCGCATTGAGGTCGGAATGATCCCAGCCCATCCGCATTTTCACCGTCACCGGCACATCGACCGCCTCGACCGTCGCTTTCATCAGCCGCGTGGCCAGTTCGACCTCGCGCATGAGCGCCGAGCCGGCCAGTTGGCCGACGACCTTGCGCACCGGGCAGCCGAAGTTGATGTCGATAATCGCCGCGCCATTGCCTTCCTGCAATTTGGCAGCTTCGGCCATGCTGTAAGGATCGCAGCCGACCAGTTGCATCGACACTGGTTCCTCGATCGGATCCCACTCGGCCTTCTGCACGCTGATGCGCGTCTCGCGGATCGCAGCTTCGCTGGCGATCATTTCGGTCACGTTGAGGCCGGAGCCATAGCGGCGCACAAGGCGGCGGAACGGCAGGTCCGTCACGCCGGTCATCGGCGCCAGAACGACGGGCGTGTCGATGGCTACCGGGCCGACGTGGATCGGCTTCGGCGGGACGGGAGGAAGGAGATGTGCGCTCATGCCAGTGTGTGCCTAAATATTGGGCAGCCACATAGTGCGTTGCAGCACAAACGGCAAGCCGCTAGCGGGCGGGGCATGAGCGAAGCGCCCGCCCTCCCCCCGTTCGCCGCAATCGTGGTCGCTGCGGGGAAAGGCCTGCGTGCGGGACAGCCGCTGCCCAAGCAATTCGCGCGGTGGAGAGGCAAGGCGGTCGTCAGGCATTCGGTCGAGAGCCTGCTCGATGCCGGAGCAAAGCCGTTGGTCATCGTGGTGCCGGAGAACGCCGAGGACGCGGTGGGAGAAGCACTCGCCGACCTGTCCGGATACGAGGCTGTCACGGGCGGCGACACCCGCCAGCAATCCGTGGCGAAAGGCCTGGAAGCAATCGGCGGCGCGGATCGCGTGCTTATCCATGATGCCGCCCGCCCCGACCTCCCCCGCGCCGTCATCGAGCGGGTTCTGCATGCGCTAAACGATCATCCAGGGGCTATACCGGTCCTCCCTGTGGCGGACAGTCTCGCACAAGACACAGATGGCGTAATGACCGGAACTGTTCAGCGCGAACAACTCCGCCGGGTCCAGACCCCGCAGGCCTTTCGTTTCGACGATATTATCGCCGCGCACCGCGCCTGGACTGGCGAACCCAATGCCGGCGACGATGCGCAGGTCTTGCGCGCGGCCGGCGGCACTGTCGCGCTTGTCCCCGGCGAAGAGCGCCTCGCCAAACTGACCTATGCGGAGGATTTCGTGAGCGAGCAGCCAGCCATGCGCACAGGGATGGGCTTCGACGTGCACAAGCTCGCCGTTGGAGAGGAGCTATGGCTCGGCGGCATCCAGATCGAGCACGACAAGGGGCTGGCCGGCCATAGCGATGCCGATGTAGCGCTGCACGCGATCGTCGATGCGCTCCTCGGCGCAATTGGCGATGGCGATATCGGCACGCACTTCCCGCCGAGCGACCCGCAGTGGAAGGGGGCAAGCAGCGACCGCTTCCTCGTCCAAGCGGCGAAATTGGTGGCCGAAGCCGGATACAACCTTAGCAATATCGACCTCACCATCATCTGCGAGGCGCCGAAGATCGGCCCGCACCGGCCCGCGATGCGCCAGCGCATCGCCGAATTGCTGGGCGTTGACATCGAGCGCATATCGGTGAAGGCGACCACCACCGAGCGGCTGGGTTTCACTGGCCGCGGCGAAGGCATTGCCGCTCAAGCAATTGCCACAGTGATCCGCAGCTGACGGAGGCGATATGGAGCACGGCGCTCTCCTGCCCGAGGATATCGACGATCTTGCGCGGCGCGTAGTCGAGGCAAACCGCGCCAGCGGCCGCAAGGTCGTGCTGGCGGAGAGCTGCACCGGCGGGCTAGTCGCAGCGGCGCTGACTGAAATCCCCGGTTCTTCCGCCGTGCTCGAACGCGGGTTCGTGACCTATTCCAACGAGGCCAAGATGGAGAGCCTCGGCGTACCGCTCGACATCATCGAAACCTTCGGTGCCGTCTCGATCGCCTGCGTCTGGGCGATGGCCAAGGGAGCATTGCAAAACAGCGGTGCCGACGTCGCCGTCGCGATCAGCGGCGTGGCCGGCCCCGATGGCGGGACGGATCTCAAGCCGGTCGGCACGGTCGTTTTCGCGCGGGTGGTCCGGGGCCAGGAGGGAGAGCCCGACGGCGAGCTCAAACGCTTCGAACCTACCTCACGCGCCGATATCCGTCGTCAGGCGACGGTCTGCGCGCTCGAATTGCTGTTGCCGTAGAGCGCATCGGCGCGCGCTTCGAACGCGCCCATCATCTTGCGGAAAGCACGGTCGAAATACTGGCCGGCCAGCGCTTCGAAGACCGCGTTGCGAAACTCGAAATCGACGCAAAAATCGACTTCGCAGCCGCCCGGGGCCGGGGTGAAAGTCCAGTTGTTGTCGAGATCCTTGAGCGGCCCGTCGACGTAGAACACCTCGATATGCTCGGGACGGCGCTTTTCGACACGGGACGTAAAACGCTCGCGGATGGCCTTGAAGCCGACCAACATGTCAGCCACCATCTCGGTCTCACTGTCCGAGCGGACGCGGGTGGCAATCACCCAAGGCAGAAATTCTGCATAGCGCCCCACATCTGCGACCAGATCGAACATCTGATCGCAAGTGTATGGAAGAAAACGCTTTTCGCGAATTCCGGGCATCAGCCGACCTGCTTCGCCAGCTTCGCCTCGCGCGCTGAGCGCATCTGCGCGAAATCGTCTCCCGCGTGATAACTCGAGCGCGTCAGGGGGCTGGATGCGACCTGCAGGAAACCTTTGGCGCGGGCGATCGAGCCATAGGCCGCGAACTGCTTCGGGGTCACAAACTCCTCGACCTTCGCGTGCTTGGGCGTCGGCTGCAGATACTGGCCCATGGTAACGAAATCGATGTCGGCACTGCGCATGTCGTCCATCACCTGATGGACTTCGAGCCGCCCTTCCCCGAGCCCCAGCATGATGCCGGACTTGGTGAAAATGAGCGGATTGTGGACCTTCACTTCTTCCAGCAGACGTAGCGAGGCATAGTAGCGCGCGCCCGGACGGATCGTCGGATAAAGCCGGGGCACGGTTTCGAGATTGTGATTGAAAACGTCAGGCCCTGCCTCGCAGATTTCCGCGATGGACTGCTTCATCCGGCCCTTGAAATCGGGCGTCAGGATCTCGATCGTCGTGTTCGGCGTCTCGCGGCGCAGCGCGTTGATAACCTTTACGAACTGCCCTGCACCACGATCGGGCAGGTCGTCGCGATCGACGCTGGTGATGACGATATGCTCGAGGCCCATCGCCGCCGCTGCAGTCGCCGTATGCTTGGGCTCGAGCGGATCGACCGGCATCGGCATCCCGGTCTTGATGTTGCAAAACCGGCAGGCGCGCGTGCAGGTATCGCCGAGGATCATCACCGTGGCGTGCTTCTTGGTCCAGCACTCCCCGATGTTGGGACAGGCGGCCTCTTCGCACACCGTGTGCAGGTTCAGTTCGCGCATCAGCTTGCGCGTTTCGTGATAGCCCTTGCTGACCGGCGCCTTGACGCGAATCCAGTCGGGCTTGCGCTGGCGGGCCGGGCGTTCGCCTTCGGGCTGGGGAACTGTGGAAAGATCGTTCATGTCGCGGCCCATCTAAGCCCCCTCCCCCTTCCGGGCAAGCCACATAGCTATTCGGACCCTCTTGCCAGCCGCGCAAATTCGTTGCAGCGGAGCAGGTATGAAAACATTCGACGAGATGATTGAAGGCTACGCACGTTTCCGTGCCGGCGACTGGAAAAAGCAGCACGAACGCTGGAGCCAGCTGGCAGAGGGCCAATCGCCCCAGGTGATGGTCATCTCCTGCTCGGATAGCCGGGTCGATCCGGCGCAGATCCTCGACGTAGACCCTGGCGAGATATTCGTGGTCCGCAACGTCGCCGCGCTGGTGCCGCCTTACGAGACGACGCCCGGTCGCCATGGTGTTTCGGCGGCGCTCGAATTTGCAGTCCAGTTCCTCAAGGTCCGCGAAGTCGTCGTCATGGGCCACGGCATGTGCGGAGGCTGCCAGGCCGCGCTGACGCAAGACCTCCACGGCAACGACATGGGCGAAGGCGGCTTCGTCGCACACTGGATCGACATGCTCGACGAGGTCCGCGAGCCGATCGCCGCGGAACACGGCACGAAGGGTCGCACCGCGGAGCGGGCGATGGAGCTTGCCGCGGTCAAGGTAAGTCTCGAAAACCTGCGCACCTTCCCGTATGTCGAGGCGAAGGAAACGGCAGGCGACCTGAAGTTGCGCGGCGCCTATTTCGCGATTTCGGACGGGGTCCTTCACTTGCTCGACGAGAGCTCGGGGGAATTCGCGCCGGCACAGTAAGCTCTTGAGTTCGGGGAGGCTGCACGCCATTGGCTGCGCATGGCCGACAAAGACCTCAAGAATATCGCCCTGCTGATCGACGCGGACAACACCACCCCCAAGGGGATCGACCCGGTCCTGACGGTCATGGCCGAACTGGGCCAAGTCAACATCAAGCGGGCCTATGGCAATTTCGCCAAGAACAATCTCTCCAAGTGGGGAGAGATCACGCACAAATACGGTATCCAGCCGCAGCAGCAATTCGATCTCACCGCCGGCAAGAACGCTACCGATATGGCGATGACAATCGATGCCATCGATCTGCTATATCAGGGCAAGGTCGATGGCTTCGGCATCATGAGTTCGGACAGCGACTTCACCCCTCTCGTCACGCGGCTGCGGCAGGATGGGCTCGTCGTCTATGGCTTCGGCAGCACGAGCAAGACACCCGCTGCTTTCAAGAGCGCCTGCACGCGCTTCATCGACATCGACGCGCTCATCAAGGGCGCTTCCGACGAGGCGGATGCCCCGAAATCCAATAGTGGCAAGGCTAAGGCCGGGATCGACGACGAGTTGGTCGAACTGCTTGGAACGGCGTGGAAGGCAGCGCACCGCGATGACGATGGCTTCGCGCAGATGGGCGAGGTCGGGCAGATCGCGGGCAACCGCTCCAGCTTCGACGTGCGCAACTACGGCTTCAAGCGGCTCTCCGACCTGTTCGAAGCGATAGAGCAGTTCAAGATCGAGCGGCGCGACAACACCGTGTGGGTCAAACGCCTCCGCTGAGCACACACTTCATTAGTGATGAACGAAAAGGGCGCGAACTCCCCAAGGAATTCGCGCCCATTCTTATTTCATGGCTCGGCTTGGATCAGCCGCCCTGCTGACCCGAGTAGACGCCCCACAGGTTGGCGATCGCCTGACGCGCGCCTTCGACCCGGTTGAAGGTCGCTTGCGCTTCGGCATAGTTGCCTTGGTCGTATTGCGCGATGCCAAGGCGGGTCAGCGCCATCGGCGTGTCCGCACCAGACATGGTGGAAGCCTTGAGGTAAAATTCCTCGGCCTCTGCAGGACGCCCCATGCTGAGCATGGCGTCACCCGCTGCCATAACGGTGGCAAGCGTTGCGCCGGACTTGCGCGCATCGGTCAGCAAACCGTCCATATCGGCACGGTCGGCCGCAGCGCGATCGGCAGCCTGCTTGCGGGTATCCACGAGATAGGCATCGTTCTCCGACAGGAAGCCCTTCGACTGGCCTTCGTCGATGACGGAAACCACTTCTGCGGGCAGACGGCGATAGTCCGCTGCTTCGACATACTCACCATAAAGGCGGGCATCGTTTAGAGTGCCAGCGCGCCGGCCGAGACGCAGAAGGTCGAGTGTTGCAGGCTTATCATAGCCACCGGTGTTCAGCAGGATCGCAATTGCATCGCGCCAGCTGGTCTCGCTCGGGAATTCCGAGACGTACATATTGGCGAACTTGATCGCTTCCGCCTTCATGTCGCCGCGATACGCGACGGCCAGACCGCGCTTGATCCAGTCCTCTTCCAGCGTGCCACCGGCCGCCTTGCGGGCCTCTAGAGCGTTGGAGAGGTAAGCCAGACCTTCCGCATCGCGATTCTCGGCGAAATAGGTCTCGGCGATGATCGCTTCCGGATTGTTGTCCGTATAACCGGCAGCCATCGCAGCCTCGAGAGCCGAACGTGCGGCGGCATATTCCTTAGCGTTATAGGCGACCTGGCCGATCATGAAGTTGTAAGGACCGACCTGCTCCGGAGCCACCTTACCGCTGGCGAGCATCAGCTCGAGCCCCTGGCGTGCGAGAGCATTGTCGTTGAATTTCTGGCCGGCATTCACGATTGCGCCGCCGGCGGCGAAGCGATCGTCTTCATTCTCGATCGCAGCGACAGCGCCCGGGATTGCGGCTTTGACGGTAGCGGGGTCCGGGTTTTCTGCGCTCAGGGCTTCCTGTAGGGGGGCATACCCCGCGATGAAGCCCTTCGAATAGCTAGGCTTTGCCTTCTTCTGAGCAAGGGCGGGCGCCTCAAGCGCCGTGGCGGTAACGGCTGCGCCGGTCGCGAGAGCGAGGGCCATTGCGAGTGTGGAAGCCGCGCCGTTGGCGCGGGCGAGACGAGTGAAAATCATAGGTATACTCCCAAGAGTGGTAAGGGGGCCTGAGCGCGCGCGGCGCCGATTGTTGTCAACGAAATCGGCAATGCCGTCAGTACGCTCTCATTGCAAATCGTTCTAGGCGAAGCGGGCTGAACGGGCTTTGAATACGGCCCGTGCCGCTCGTTCAGCATACAATCTGGCATACGCGCACCCATATGTGGAAAAAGCGCGCGAAACCGCCCTGTGTTCCCTCCCCTCGGTGGCAACCTGCGTGGCTTTGGCGTAACCTCCGACCGACCAGAACATAAGCAGTTCGCAGAACGGAAAAGCTGTCTTGTCAGACGATACCGAAGTCCTTGATCCCCCTCCCTACGACGGAGGCGACTACACGCGCATCGACATCGTCGATGAGATGAAAACGAGCTATCTCGATTACGCGATGAGCGTGATCGTCAGCCGCGCACTGCCCGATGTGCGCGACGGATTGAAGCCGGTGCATCGGCGCATTCTCTTCGCCAGCCAGGAAGGCGGCTTCGTCGCCGGGCGGCCCTATCGCAAGAGCGCCAAGATCGTCGGCGACGTGATGGGTAACTATCACCCGCACGGCGACGCGGCGATCTACGACGCGCTGGCGCGCATGACGCAGGACTGGTCGCTGCGGGTGCCGCTGGTAGACGGTCAGGGCAACTTCGGTTCGATGGATCCCGACCCGCCGGCTTCGATGCGGTATACCGAAGCGCGACTTGCGCGCGTGGCCAACGCCCTGCTCGACGATCTCGACAAGGACACGGTCGATTTCGCGGACAATTACGACCAGTCCCGGCGCGAACCGACGGTCCTCCCGGCCCGCTTCCCGAACCTGCTCGTCAATGGCGCGGGCGGCATCGCGGTCGGCATGGCAACGAACATTCCGCCGCACAATCTCGGCGAGGTCATCGACGGCTGCTTCGCCTTCATGGACAACCCAGCGATCACCAGCGAGGAATTGTTCGAGATCATTCCGGGGCCCGATTTTCCGACTGCTCCCCTGATTCTCGGCAAGTCCGGCGCCCGCGCGGCCTACACAACGGGCCGCGGCTCGATCCTGATGCGCGCGCGGCACGAATTCGAAGAAAAGCGCGGTGATCGGCGCTCGATCGTGCTGACTTCGATCCCTTTCCAGGTCGGCAAGAGCTCGCTGGTCGAGAAGATCGCCGAAGCCGCGAAGGAAAAGCGGATCGAAGGCATCTCGGACATCCGCGACGAAAGCTCGCGCGAAGGCGTACGCGTGGTCGTGGACCTGAAGCGCGATGCCTCGCCCGAAGTCGTGCTCAACCAGATCTGGCGCTATACACCCGCTCAGGCGAGCTTCCCGGCGAACATGCTGGCGATCCGCGGCGGACGCCCCGAAACGCTGACCCTGCGCGAGTTCATCCAAGCCTTCATCGGCTTCCGCGAGGAGGTTATCACCCGCCGCACCAAGTTCGAGCTGAACAAGGCCCGCGAACGCGCGCACATTTTGCTCGGCCTGGTGGTTGCCGTCTCCAATCTGGACGAGGTAGTGGCAATGATCCGCGGCTCGTCCAATCCGGCCAATGCGCGCGCCAAGCTACTCGCCAAGGAATGGCCGATCGGCGATATCGCGCAATATATTGCGCTGGTCGAAGCCATCGAGCCGAGCGACGAACAGACGGGCGGGACATATCGCCTGTCCGAGCGGCAGGTAAAGGCGATCCTCGACCTTCGCCTCCATCGCCTCACCGCGCTGGGCCGCGACGAGATCGGCGACGAACTCAAGGAACTGAGTGTTGCGATCGAGGAATATCTCTCGATCCTCGCCGATCGGGTGAAGCTCTACGGCGTGATGCGCGAAGAGCTGGAAGAGATCAAAGCCAGCTACGCTACGCCGCGGATCACCGAAATCGCGCCCGCTTGGGACGGCCTCGAGGACGAGGATCTGATCGAACGCGAGGAGATGGTCGTCACCGTCACTCACGGCGGCTACATCAAGCGCACCCCCTTGCAGGCGTTCCGGGCGCAGGCCCGCGGCGGCAAGGGCCGTAGCTCGATGGCGACGAAGGACGAGGATGCCGTCGTCGAAATGTTCGTAACGTCGACGCACAACCCGGTGCTGTTCTTCACAAATACGGGCCGCGTCTATCGCCTTAAGGTGTGGAAGCTGCCCGAAGGCGGACCGACAACCAAGGGCCGCCCGATGGTGAACCTTTTGCCGCTGGGCGACGACGAGCGCGTGACCAACGTGCTGCCCTTGCCCGAAGACGAGAGCGAATGGAGCGCGCTCAACATCGTCTTCGCGACCGAACAGGGCATGGTCCGGCGCAATTCGATGGACGCATTCACCAATGTCCCCTCCAACGGCAAATATGCGATGGGCTTCGTCGAGGACAGCGGCGACCGCCTGATCGGCGTCAAATTGCTGAGCGAGGATCAGGAGATTTTCCTGGCCTCGGACGCCGGAAAGGCGATCCGATTCGCCGCCACCGATGCGCGCGAAACTAAGAGCCGCACCGGCATCGGCGTGCGCGGTATGACGCTGAAGGATGGCGCGAAGGTCGTCTCGTTGGCTGTGCTCGACGCCTGCGAGCGCGACACCGACGTCCGCGACGCTTATCTGCGCGCCGCGGTCTGGAAGAACAACGAAACCGATCCAACGCTCGATGCCGAAAAGGTCGAGCAGATGGAGGAGTGCGAGGAGTTCATCCTAACACTGACCGAGCGCGGCTACGGCAAGATTTCTTCCGCCTACGAGTACCGCACCATCGGCCGCGGCGGCCAGGGCCTGACCAATATCGGCGAGCCGTCGAGCAATCCGGACCGCAATGGCTCCGTGGTCGGCAGCTTCCCGGTCAAGCACGGCTCGCAGCTCATGCTGGTGACCGACCAGGCGAAGCTCATCCGCCTGCCGATCGATTTCCGGCACTTGCTCGAAGATGGCTTCGAAAACCACGCGGGCTATTCGATCTCGGGGCGGACCTCATCGGGTGTAAGCATCTTCAAGGTCGCGAAAGGCGAACGCATCGTCGGCGCGGCTTTGATCGACGAAACCGAAGAGCCGGAGAACGAGGCCGAGGAAAAGGTCGCGGACGAAATCGCGGCCCGCGGCGGTCTCGAGCAGACAACCCCGCACACGACCGCACATTCGGACAAGAACATCGATGGTGAGCCGGGCGGATGAGGCCTTTCCGGTGAGGCTGAAGGTCGAGCCAAGCGGACAGGCGTGCGGTGCACGTGTTACCGGGCTCGACCTGTCCCGCCCGATTGGTCCCGAGCTGGCCGCGGAGATCCGGTCGGCATGGCTCGAACATCGTGTCCTCGCTTTTCCCGGCCAACCGGCGAGCGACGATACTCTCGAATTCTTAACGCGCGCGATGGGCGGGTTCGGCGAGGATCCCTTCTTCGATCCTATCGAGGGGCGAAAGCATATTGCCGCAATTCTCCGCGAGGCCGACGAACAAGCGCCGCTCTTCGCCGAGAATTGGCACAGCGACTGGAGCTTTCTCGAGCATCCGCCCGCCGGGACCTGCCTGATGGCATTCGATATCCCGCCCGCAGGCGGCGACACGCTCTTCGCAAACCAGGTGGCGGCGTTCGATGCCCTACCGGTGGAGAGAAAGGAGAAGCTTCGCGCGCTGACTGCCATTCACAGCGCAAAGCTCGCCTATGCGCCCGATGGCACCTATGGCGAGAAGGATCGCGCGGGCGATCGTTCGATGGCGATCCGGCCCGATGAAAGCGCGAACGCGACCCAGGCCCACCCACTCGTCCATCGCCACCCGGAAACAGGCGAGGAAGCCCTGTTCTCGACGCTTGGTTATATCATCGGCATCGAAGGGATGGCCCAAACCGAGGCGATCGCCCTCCTCACTGAGCTTTCGCAGTGGCAGTCCCGCGACAAATTCATCTACCGCCATGTTTGGGAACCCGACATGCTTATCGTGTGGGACAACCGCGCCGTTCTGCACAAGGCGACGGGCGGATATGAAGGTCACCGGCGGGAGTTGCATCGCGCCACGATTGCCGCTTGGCGGCCTTAGCTTCTCCGACTACGCAATGTCTGGACCACGCCTGTCACGATCAGGAACTGTGCGGCATAGTAGAGTGGCCAAACGAACCATTCGGTCAACTCGCCGGGGAGAGTTTGCGACTCGCGGGCGAAGATCATCAAGTCGCTCACCACAAACATGACGGCACCTATGCCCACGCGATACCGGGGAAACCGGCTTGTCCAGGCGGCAGCGGCCATCAGTCCGACCAGCCCGCTATAGGCCGTGGCAAGTTCCCAGTTCGGCAGTGGGCGCGTCATCCCGGCAGCGATGACAGCAGGCAAAACAACCAGAGCGAGGCCGGCAAGCCGCTGGCTAATGCTCGTCTTCGCTCTCCGGTTCCGCAGGTACATTGCGATGGCGACGAGGTGCGAAAGCGCGAACAGCCCGCCTCCTATCAGAAAGCTGATCTCCAGCGCCACGTCGGCACAGGCTGCGATCGCCATGACCGCAGCAATCAGCAGCCCATCGGTGCCCCTCCCCCGCGCGGCAGCGTAGACCGAAAGTAAACCGACGCCCGCGCCTTTCCAGATCATCAGCCACGCGCCACCGATCTCGTCGTCCATGACGAAGAAATAGGTGACCGCCGCCAGCAGGCTCAGCAGCAACCAGGGGCGATGATCGGCAAGGGCTTTGTGCGCCATACATCCCGCTAGGCCTTGATGCGACAGGGGCGCAAGCCTTACAGGGCACGCGATGACCCACGATATCCACATCATCGGTGGCGGGCTGGCCGGCAGCGAGGCCGCCTGGCAGCTCGCGCAGCGCGGTTTCAGCGTGCGTTTGTCCGAAATGCGGGGTGGCGGCGACATGACGCCAGCCCACCAGACCGACGGATTGGCCGAGCTCGTCTGTTCGAACAGCTTCCGCTCCGACGATAGCGACAAGAACGCCGTCGGCCTGCTGCATCACGAGATGCGCGAACTCGACAGCCTCGTGATGCGCGCAGGCGAAAAGGCGCGCGTGCCCGCGGGGTCCGCCATGGCAGTCGATCGCGATGTCTTCTCCGCCGAAGTCCAGCGGACGCTCGACGAGCATCCCAAGGTCACTGTCGTGCGCGAACGGGTGGATGCTCTGCCCAATGAAGGCCCGACGATCGTGGCGACGGGGCCACTGACCGCGCAGGCGCTCGCCGAGAGCATCGTGAAAGCCACCGGACAGGATCGCCTTGCCTTCTTCGACGCCATCGCGCCGATCGTCCATCGCGAAAGCATCGACATGGATATCTGCTGGATTCAGTCGCGCTGGAACAAGCGAAACGAGGCCTCGAACGAGGACGGCGATTATATCAATTGCCCGATGACCAAGGAGCAGTATCTCGCCTTCCACCAGGGTCTGATGGATGGCGAGAAGACCGAGTTCCGCGAGTGGGAGAAGGACACTCCCTACTTCGAAGGCTGCATGCCGATCGAGGTGATGGCATCGCGCGGCGTCGACACATTGCGCTTCGGCCCGATGAAGCCCGTCGGGCTGGACAATCCGCGCGACACGACGCCAGAGTTTCCGCAAGGTCGCTGGCCTTACGCCGTTGTCCAGCTGCGGCAGGACAACAAGCTCGGCACGCTATGGAACATGGTCGGCTTCCAGACGAAGCTGAAATACGGCGCGCAGGTGGAACTCTTCCGGACAATTCCGGGCCTGGAGAATGCCGAATTCGCGCGGCTGGGCGGCCTGCATCGGAACACTTTCCTCAATTCGCCCGTCGTCCTCGACCGGCAGCTTCGCCTGAAAGGCGCTGAGCATATCCGCTTCGCCGGGCAAGTGACGGGCTGCGAGGGCTATGTCGAAAGCTCGGCGGTCGGCCTTGTCGCCGGCATGATGGCCGCGGCCGAACTGGCGGGTCGCGAGTGGCAGGGGCCGCCGCGCACGACTGCGCTGGGCGCGCTGCTCGCGCACATCACCGGGGATGCGGAGGCCGAGAGCTACCAGCCCATGAATGTCAATTTCGGCCTGTTCCCGCCGCTCCACGATGTCGGCAAGAAGCAGCGCAAGGAGGCTTATACCTCACGCGCCAAGGCCGATTTCGCCGAATGGATTGCCCGCGCAGAACTGGTCGCAGCCTAACAGGCGCAGCGCGGCTTCTTGCGGCGCTTCGGTGCGGTGGTCGCGAATTCGCCCGGCGTCAGCTCGTTATCGCCATCGGCATCGGCGCCTTCGAACTTGTCGACCGTGGCCACTGCCCATTCCTCGAAGTCGAGCAAATTGTTGCCGTCCTTGTCGAGCTTGCGGAACGCGTTGGAGCGGGTCGAAAGCATTTCGGTGCGGGTGATGCGCCAGTCGCGGTTGCGATCGTAGCGGAAGAAGCGGCGCTGCTCGCGCGTCAGTTCGGTCGCCTCGGGCGGTGCCGGGCCGATCGCCTCGCCGGGATCGACCGGTGGAACTTCAGGAAGCGGTGCTTCGCTCTCCACAGCCATCGGTGGCGGTGCGCCCTCTTCGACTTGCGCCCTGCCCTGCCACCAGAACAATCCGAGACCGACAAGAGCCAGCGATGCGGTGCTGCCGACAACCAACCCCTTCATGTCCTGGCCTCCTGATTGCTTGGGATTTTCAGCGACCGAAGACGCCAGCACGCAAGGCCACCATGGCGCTGCCGCGCCCGGCAAGCAAGGGCGCGCCGCCGGCAGCAAGCGAGCGGCGCGCCAGTGCATCGAGAACGGCGAGAGGGCGCATCGCTCTGGTCATCGAAGCAGGCCGACCCAGTGATGCCTGCGTATAGGCGATAAGTTCCGGGGTGCGATCCTCCTGCGGCAAGCCCGAAAGCAGGTCGGCTAATGCCCACCGTCCTGCGGCAAGTCGCACCGCTGGATCATCCGCTTCGGAGCCGAGAGCGGTCCCGAGCGCCAGCCAGCCAGCCTCGCGGCCTGCCTTCAACGCCTGTATCGCGGACCTGTCGATGGGCTCGGCCAGCAGGACAGCTTCCCACCCATCGACCAAAGCTCCCAATCGCGGGCGGTGCTCGCCGAAGCACTTGGCAAGTTCGTCCAGCAAAGGATTTCCGCGCGGCAACTCATCGGCGCTCACGGCCAGCGCATCCCGCCACCAGGCGAGCCGCAACTGCCCTACGATGGCCTCGCTGGCCCCCGCAACGGATCGCGCCAGGTTGCGATCGAAGGCCAGCAGCGAAGCGAATGCACCGCGATGCTCGGGCAAGGCATAGCCCACGGCTGCCTGCGCCTCGGGAGGCAGATCCTCGACAGTCATCGGCAGGCGTTGGCCATAGTCATGGCCAGCGCCTATGGCCGAGATCAGGCCTGGAGGTAAGCCCTGCGCGTCGAACGCACCGGGATTGATCCCAGATTCACGAAAATGAGGTTCACGTTATACGCGCCGGTTCCCTCGAGATCGACATAGTCCCGGCCGTCGAGTGATGTGCCGTGCGTGACCGTCAGGTTTGCCGAACCGAAACTCTTCGCTGTGAAAAGAGATTCCTCGAAATTCGTCTGCAATTGCGCATCGTCGGGCGTCGGCCAGAGGATCGCCGAGCGCGCGGTTTCGTCGATCGCCGCTGCCATCGAATTGGTGAAATAGAGATAGATCCCGAAATTCATGCATCCGAGTATCAGCGTGAGCGCGACTGGAATGGCGAGGCCGAACTCAACCGCTGCCGCGCCGCGCCGATCTCGTGAAAGATTTTTGAATAGTCGCATCATTCCACCTGCAGAGTAACACTGCCCGTTGCCGTGAACGTGTCGACAAAATCGGCATATCCCTCGATGTCGAGGATCGGTTCGTAATCTTGATCGACTTCGATAGAAAGATACTGCGTGTAGTCGAAGCCAGCGTTGATACAGGCCGGCAAACTGTTTTTCTCTCCATCGCATTCGATCCACCGTTCCACGGTGATATCTCCGAGAGGCACACCGCTACCTTCGTGCACGCGGGCTTTTATCTCCACGTCGGTCGGCACCGTTTCCATCTCCGACATGACATAGTCCGCGCCGATCTGCGCATATTGCTGCACCTCCAGCTTATGGACAAAGCCAAGTGCCAGATCGATGCCCCCAAGTGCGAACATTAGGAGCACCGGCGTTGCAATAGCCAGTTCGATAGTCGCCGTACCCTGTTGGTCCCCGCGAAGCTTACGGCTCTTTCGCGTAATCATTTGCGCAACCTCAGAACCTGTGCACCGGAAAAAGAGACCACGCCGCGACCCGGCTGGCAGGTATTGGACACTGAAGTGTTGCCGGTGAAGGTGATGTACTGCGCCACGATCTGCAGGCAGTCGGTCGTCATGCTGCTGTTCCCGCTGAAGGTCACCTGGTTGCTGGGCGAGTAAATCGTGCCCTCGAACTCGGAATCGTTGTCGCCGGTTACAAAGAGGCGGTTCGCGTTCGACAGCGGAGTGCGGCTGTCCTGATGCATCAGGATGCCGGCGTAGTCTCCGGTGTCGGGCGCGGTAATCTGGACGTTCGATGTCCCCATTGCATCGAACGTGCCGACCTTGTTGGCGTTGAATGGAGAGCTGGTGTTGGTGAACACCAGCGTCACACCGTTGCCGATAACTTGCGCCTGACCTGCGACCTTGAACCCGCCCTCGCCGAGGTAGTAAGTGCCCGGCTGTAAAGTTACTCGCGCCTTGCTATTAATTGTGATCCCTTTGTAGCAACCCGGATAGAGGATGTTGCCGTTACCCGAGACCGATGCTGTATTCGAACACACTTCGTCGGGATCCGAGATAAGGTCGGCATAGGGATCGGTTTCGGGAGCAACACCGCGGTTGATGCGTGTGTCTTCCGAAATATTGTTGCCCTCGATGACGTTGCCGACTGCCGAGAGCGCACCGGCCACGATACTGTCGCTCGACGTGGCATCGAAATCGGAGTTGGACTGCAAGCCGCAGTTCATGTCGACCGAGGAAGAGCCCGTGATGGAAAGCGCCGTACCGTTTGGCGAAAGCGCGATCATGCAGTTCGCGACCTCACTTGAAGCCTGAGCCACCGCCTCGACGCGGATCGTCGGTGCAGTCGGCATGAAGAAGCTGGAAAACGGCAGCTTGGTCGAAGTCGACAGGACTACGCGGACCATGCTGGCATCGCCAGCGAATTCGCCGGCCGTCGGCGGCGTCTCTACTGCTTCGATGATATACGAATGCTGGGTGTTGCGGCCCAGCACGTTGCGGACCACGGCATCGACTTCCTCTGCATCGCCACCGTTCTTGAGCTCAAGCCCGCCGGCCATAGCAGCCGAGTCAGCAGCACTGCGAAGATCGCGCTTCCAGCTGATCCATTGGGCGACATCGATGGCCAAGCCGAGCGTCCCGACCAGAGGAATCATCGACAGGCCCATGAGGGTCAGCACATTGCCGCCTTCATCCTTGCGGATATCGCGAACCAGATTTCTCATACGATCGATCATAAAACCACACCCAGGCTTTTGCAGAGCGTGCCTTTTGCCACGCTTGTATGAGAAGCCTGTAAAGCGGTGTGGTTAAGGAACGCTAAAACGCCGCCTCCGCTTAACCCTCAAATTGCCGGAGATCCGAGAAAGCGAGTGCAAAAGCGTCGCAGGGATTTAACCTTCGTCAGCTCGTGGTGGGAAAGGTTTTGCCGCAGGAAATTACGTAACAGGCGCAAAAGGCCCGCACCAACCAATGGCGCGGGCCTCTTTGATTTTCACGCCTATACCGCCCCGGGTCAGTCCCGGTAGCAGACCTTCTTGGCCGCCTTCACGATGCGCGGCGTATCGATCAGCGCAAGCTTCTCGAGGTTCGCCGCATAGGGCAGCGGTACGTCCTCGTCGCACACGCGCGTCACCGGGGCGTCGAGATGGTCGAAGCCATCCTCCATGCAGATCGCGATGATCTCCGAAGCGATCGAACAGGTTGGCCAGCCCTCTTCCGCAATCACAAGGCGGTTCGTCTTCGCCAGCGATGCCAGCACCGTTTCCCTGTCGAGAGGGCGCAGGGTGCGCAGGTCGATGACTTCTGCATCGATGCCCTCGCCCGCCAGTTCCTCGGCAGCTTCGAGCGCGAGCCCGACAGCGATCGAGTAGGCGACGATCGTCACGTCGGAGCCTTCGCGCATGATACGCGCCTTGCCGATCGGCAGGACGTAATCGTCCATGTCGGGCACGTCGAAGCTGCGCCCGTAGACCAGCTCGTTCTCGAGGAAGACGACCGGATCTTCGCTGCGGATCGCCGCCTTCATCAGGCCTTTCGCATCGGCACTGTCGTAAGGCGCGATCACGATCAGGCCGGGCACGCTCGCGTACCACGGTCCGTAGTTCTGGCTGTGCTGCGCACCGACCCGGCTCGCCGCGCCATTGGGGCCGCGGAACACGACCGGGCAGCGCATCTGGCCACCGGACATGTAGTTGGTCTTGGCTGCGGAATTGATGATGTGGTCGATCGCCTGCATGGCGAAGTTGAAGGTCATGAACTCGACGATCGGGCGCAGGCCGCCCATCGCTGCGCCCGTGCCGATGCCGGCAAAGCCGTATTCGGTAATCGGCGTGTCGATCACCCGCTTCGGCCCGAATTCGTCGAGCAGGCCCTGCGTGACCTTATAGGCACCCTGATACTCGGCGACTTCCTCGCCCATAACGAAGACGCGCTCGTCGCGGCGCATTTCCTCGGCCATGGCGTCGCGCAGTGCTTCGCGGACGCTGGTAGAGGTGTAGCTTGTGCCTTCGGGGACATCCGGATCGCGGACATCGGCCTTGGGCTTCGGCTTAGTGATTTCGGCCGCGCTCTCCTCCCGACCGACATCCTTGCCCTCGCCCTCTACGTCTTCGACCTCGTCCGTCGCTGCCGGTGCCTCAATGTCGGACGCATCTTCGCCTTCGCCGGCCAGCATGGCGATCACGGTACCGACCTTCACACCTTCGGTGCCTTCCTCGACCATGATCTTGCCAAGCGTGCCTTCGTCGACCGCCTCGAATTCCATCGTCGCCTTGTCGGTCTCGATCTCGGCGATGATGTCTCCGGCGACGATCTCGTCACCTTCCGACTTTAGCCATTTAGCAAGTGTGCCTTCCTCCATCGTGGGAGACAGCGCGGGCATCTTGAGTTCGATAGCCATGGCTCAATACTCCTCCACCAGAACATCGGTGTAGAGTTCGGAAGCCTCCGGTTCGGGCGAGCTCTCGGCGAAATCGGCCGCCTCGCTGACGACCTTGCGGATGTCCTTGTCGATCGCTTTCAGATCGTCTTCCTTGCTGCCGTTCTCGATCATGAACTTCTTCAGCCCTTCGATCGGGTCCTTGTGCTCGCGGATGTCCTGAACCTCCTCGCGCGTGCGGTACTTGGCCGGGTCGGACATGGAGTGCCCCCGGTAGCGATAGGTTTCGCATTCCATCAACACCGGCCCCTTGCCTTCGCGCACATGCTTGAAGGCGATCTCGGCGGCTTGGCGCACTTCGAGAACGTCCATGCCATTGACCTTCATGCCGGGGATGCGGAAGGCGGTGCCGCGGCGATAGAATTCGGTTTCTGCCGAGCTGCGCTTGACCGCCGTGCCCATGGCATACTGGTTGTTCTCGACCACGAACACGATCGGCAGGTTCCACAGCGCCGCCATGTTGAAAGTCTCGTAGACCTGGCCCTGGTTCGCCGCGCCGTCGCCGAAATAGGCAAGGCAGAGGCCGCCATCGTTATTGTACTGGTGGGCGAGTGCGAGCCCGCCGCCGAGCGAAACTTGCGCGCCGACGATGCCGTGACCGCCGTAGAATTTGTGCTCGGTGCTGAACATGTGCATCGAGCCGCCCTTGCCCTTGGAAATGCCCGCTTCGCGACCGGTGAGTTCGGCCATGATGACCTTGGGATCGATGCCATAGGCGAGCATGTGGCCATGATCGCGATAGCCAGTGATGACGCTGTCGAGCCCTTCGGTCAGCGCCGATTGCAGGCCGACGGCAACCGCTTCCTGACCGATGTAGAGGTGGCAGAAACCGCCAATGAGGCCGAGGCCGTAAAGCTGGCCGGCGCGTTCCTCGAACCGGCGGATGAGCAGCATCTGTTCGTAGAAATGCTGCAGCTGCTCGTCGCTCGCCTTGTAGCGCCTGTCCTTTTCCAGCGTGTCCTGCAGCGAGTGGAGGACGAAATCCGTATCCTCGGTGGGCGACTTTGCGGGGCTTTTCTTGCTCTTGGGGGCTTTGGCCAAGACATCCTATCCTTGTTCTTCCGGGGAGGAATATGTGCCGAGCCTATAGGCACAGCCGCACCTGCCGCGCAACACGCGCGGTGCGCATGTGCATACGAAAACCCTTACGGAATGCAGCCGCTTGGCGCGAAACTCAGTCTTCCAGCTTGATGACGACTTCATCCGGATGGACGACGTTGAGCTGGCTGCGCAGCAGTTCGCCCACCATGTCCGGATCGGCATGGTCGTGATGCAGCAGAGCCACGCGGTTCTTCAACGCCGTGCGCTCTTTCTCGATCTCGGCAAGCTGAACCTTGCGCTGGTCGAGCAGGCGCAGGTTCTCGCTCCAGGCGAGGAGGCCCGACGGTCCCGCAATGGCAATTCCGCCCATCACGAGCAGCGCGGCCAGCGCGCCATGCTGGCTCGCGTTGCCATTGCGGATCGCTGCGATGGAACCGGTCCGTTTCATGATGTCACAGAATCACAGTTGCGCCGCCTGCGCAAGCACAATTGCGACCGACGGAACTGCGGCTGGCCCCGAACCGTTCGATCCTTGACAGCAAACGGTAACTTTTGTAACTAGTTTCCATTGCAACCATTCAAATCACCGAGGACCGAAATGCCCGATCTCTTCGAAAACCCCATTGGCCTCGACGGCTTCGAATTCGTCGAATTCTGCGCTCCGGAAAAGGGCGCGATCGAGCCGGTCTTCGAAGCAATGGGCTTTACCCACGTCGCCACGCACCGGTCGAAAGACGTGTATCTGTGGCGCCAGGGCGGAATCAACCTCATTCTCAATTACGAACCGCGCAGCGCCGCATGGTTCTTCGCGCGTGAGCACGGTGCCTCGGCCTGCGGTATGGGCTTCCGCGTTCGCGACGCGAAGAAAGCCTATGACGAACTGCTCGCCCGGGGGGCGGAGCCGGTGCAGGTCGAGACCGGGCCGATGGAGCTGCGCATTCCCGCGATCCGCGGCATCGGCGGGGCAATCGTCTATCTGCTCGACCGCTATGCCGATGACGACGGCCAAGGCCTGTCGATCTACGACATTGACTTCGAATATCTGCCGGGTGTCGAGAAATTCCCCGACGGCGCAGGCTTCAATGTCATCGACCACCTCACGCACAACGTTTACAACGGTCGCATGAAATATTGGGCGGACTATTACGAGACGCTCTTCAACTTCCGCGAAATCCGCTTCTTCGACATCAAGGGCGAATATACCGGCCTCACCTCCAAGGCGCTGACCGCGCCAGACGGAAAAATCCGCATCCCGCTGAACGAGGAAGGCGAAGGCGGCAAGGGCCAGATCGAAGAGTTCCTCAAGGAATTCAATGGCGAAGGCATTCAGCACATCGCGCTGATCTGCGACGATCTCGTCAAGTGCTGGGACAACCTCAAGGACCTCGGCGTGCCGTTCATGACTGCGCCGCCGGAAACCTATTACGAAATGCTGGAAGAACGCCTGCCCGACCACGGCGAGGACGTGAACGAGCTCAAGATGCGCGGCATCCTGCTCGATGGCACGACCGAAGGCGGCCAGCCCCGCCTGCTGCTCCAAATTTTCGCCGAGGCACAAGTCGGCCCGGTGTTCTTCGAATTCATTCAGCGCAAGGGCGACGAAGGGTTCGGCGAAGGCAATTTCAAGGCCCTTTTCGAGAGCATGGAACGCGACCAGATCAAGCGCGGTGTGCTGAGCGTCGAGGATGCGGAAACGGTCGAAGCGGAGCCTGCGGAATGAGCGAGACAGCACCCCACCCCGTCAAGCTGGGCGGCGTTCACCACGCCGCCTATCGCTGTAGAGACGCCAAGGAGACCGTCGAGTGGTACGGCAAGGTCCTTGGCATGGACTACACGACGGCCTTCGCCGAAGACCACGTGCCCTCGACCGGCGAATACGACCCTTACATGCACGTCTTCCTCGATGCAGGTAACGGCAACATCCTCGCCTTCTTCGAATTGCCCAACCAGAAGGATATGGGCCGCGATGAGAACACGCCGCAGTGGGTCCAGCATCTTGCCTTCAAGGTAGATAGCGAGGACGAACTGCTGGCTGCGAAGAGGCATGTCGAAAGCCTCGGTATCGATGTGCTGGGCCCGACGCATCATGGCATCTTCAAGTCGATCTACTTTTTCGATCCCAACGGCCACCGCGTCGAACTGGCAACCGATATCGGGACCGACGAGCAATATGCAGAACTCAAGCGCGTCGCGCCGATGATGCTGGAAGAATGGAGCCAGACGAAGAAGGCCCCTCGGCATGCCGACTGGCTGCATGAACTCGCACGCAAGGAACACGCCGCGAAGTAACGGCGCTGTCCGTACCGGCTGAGTGTCGCCGGAACCCTTTGGCGCCATCCGGCGTTGCCCCGCAAAGGGAGTTCCATACACGTGAATTACATCGGCACGCTGCGCGACCAGCTGCAGGATATGGGAACCGGGTTTATCGAAGCCCTGCCCAGCATAGCCATTGCGCTCGTCATACTTTTCGTCACGTGGATCGTGGCCCGGTTTGCCGTCCGCATTTCGGACATGATCGTCGGCCGCACGGAAATCCGTGCGAGCCTGAAAAATCTGATCGACACGCTGGTGAAGCTCGGCATCTGGCTGATCGGCCTGTTCATCGCCGCGGTCGTTGTCATGCCCGATCTCACCCCGGCCAGCCTGCTCGCGGGGCTCGGCATCGGCGCCGTCGCGATCGGCTTCGCCTTCCAGGATATTTTCGAGAACTTCCTCGCGGGTGTGCTGATCATGGTGCGCGAGAAGATGCGCATCGGCGATATCATCGAATGTGAAGGCATCACCGGGAAGGTCGAGTACATCACCTTGCGCGAAACGCATGTGCGCAAGCTTTCCGGCGAACTGACAGTCGTCCCTAACTCCATCCTCTTCAAGAATCCGGTCGAGATTTTCACCGATGTCGATCAGCGCCGTCATGAGGTGGTGGTCGGCGTGTCTTACGATACGCAGCTCGATCATGCCGCCGATGTGATCCGCCGCGCGGTCGAGGACGTGGAAGATGTGCTCGCCAGCAAGGGCGTCGATATCTTCGCGCAGGAGTTCAATTCCAGCTCGGTCGATTTCCTGGTGCGCTGGTGGGCGGGATCGACACCGCGCGCCGGTTGGGAAAGCAAGGACAAGGTCGTCCGCGCGATCAAGGCCGCGCTCGACGAAGCCAGCATCGAGATCCCGTTCCCCTATGTCACGCATACGTTCAAGGAAACGGTGCCGGTCAGCCAGCTGGGTGACACGACGAAGAAGACGCCGTAAGGGTTTCGATGAAGGACTGATCTTGCGAGCCTGTTCGGGTCGCGGTCTGGCCGAGGGAGATACCCATGGAAATCCTGCGCACGCCGTCCGAACGGTTCGCCGACATCCCCGACTACCCGTTCGCGGAAAACTGGTTCGAGGTCGACCTTGGCCGTGGGCTGACCGCCCGTCAGCATTACGTCGACGAAGGGCCAAAGGATGCTCCACCGGTCCTGCTCTTCCATGGCGAGCCAAGCTGGTCGTTTCTTTATCGCAAGATGATACCGATCCTCGCCGATGCCGGGTTCCGGGTGCTCGCACCCGACCTCATCGGCTTTGGGAAGAGCGACAAGCCGGACGATATCGACTTCTACACCTATGCGCGCCACGTCGATTGGCTGAAGCAATGGCGCAGCGCGGTCGAGCCGCGGCCCGCCGCCCTGTTCGTGCAGGATTGGGGCGGACTGCTCGGCCTGCGCATGCTGGCCCACGATCCTGACCTCTTCGCCTGTGCCGTAGCGAGCAACACCTTCCTGCCTGCGGGCGGCACCCCCTCGCAAGCCTTCCTCGCGTGGCGCGAATTCTCGCGCAACTCGCCCGATTTCCGCATCGGCGCGCTGCTCGACCGTGCAACCGCGACCGAACGAAGCGAGGCGGAGATTGCCGCCTACGACGCCCCCTTTCCGACCGAAGCTCACAAGGCCGGCGCGCGCGCTTTCCCGAGCCTCGTCCCGGTAGAAGATGGCATGCCCGGCGTGGAAGACAACAAGGCGGCGTGGCCGGCACTGGCGGCGTACGACAAGCCTTTCCTGACGCTTTTCGGCGAGGACGACCCGATCACCAAAGGCAGCGAGAAGTTCCTGATCGATCGCATCGCCGGGGCCGGGGGACAGCCGCACAGGACTTTGCCGACCTGCGGGCATTTCTGCCAGGAAGACCAGCCCGAAGCGCTCGCCGAGGGACTGATCGCCATGGCACGCAAGGCAGGCCACCTCGCTTGAGCGAACTGTCGCGCCTGAGCCGCGCGCAGGAATTGTCCCTTTGCATCGCCGTCGCAGTCGTGACGGCCAATGCCTATTACATCCATCCCATCATCGGCGACGTGGCTGATCATTTCGGTGTCAGCCACGCGCGCATCGGACTGGTCCCGGCGCTCAACCAGCTTGCCTTGGCAGTGGGCATCTTCCTCCTTCTCCCGCTCGGCGATCGGATATCGAACCGGCGGTTGACGATCGTGTTCGCCGCCGGCCAGACGGCCTCGCTGACGCTAATGACGCTGGCGGGAAGCTTCGCGCTCTTCGTCGCCGGTTCGACGCTTCTCGGCTTCTTCACCATCGCGCCCTATTTGTTGCCGGCCTACGCGTCCAAGCGGGTGGCACCTGAGCGGCTCGGGCAGGTCATGGCCTTGCTGACGGCCGGGGTGATCGTCGGGATACTGATCGCCCGGGTCGGAGCAGGCGTGCTCGCCGAATATGCCGACTGGCGCGCGGTCTACTGGATTGCGACTGCAATGATGCTGGCGGTGACCTTAGCCCTCCCCCGGCTAATGGAGGGCGGCGAGCGCGATACAGCGGGGCACGAAAGCTATGGTGCGCTGCTGCTGACGGTCTTTCCGCTTATCAGGGAATACCGAGAGATCCTCGTATCAGGTGCAATCCAGGCTCTCAATTTCGGGCAATTTATCGCGCTGTGGCTCGCGCTCGCTCTGTATCTGACCTCGCCCGTGATGGGCTACGGCACCGATACGGTAGGCTATCTCGCCGGGATCGCGGCGGTCAGCATTTTCTCGACGCCGCGACTCGGTCGCTGGGCGGACGAGGTTGGCGCGCGGACGGCCCGCGCGATTTTCGCCGCCGTCCAGCTGTTCGGCGTCCTGTTGCTCTGGCCCCTCGGCGGCGCGGTCGTCACCCTGCTCGTTCCCCTGGTACTGGCCAATCTGGTCGGGCCCGGGATCGATGTGACGGGACGCATGACGTTCCTGACCCTGCGCCCCGATCTGCGCACGCGCCTGACTACGATCTATGTCGTGCTGATGTTCATTGGCGGCGGCCTGGGCAGCTATGCCGGGACCGCAGCCTACGATGCCTTAAGATGGGCCGGGACCTGCATACTACTCGCGATTTTCTCGAGCGTTCTGACCGCACTGGCATTCTACGCGAAGCGCTATGGCAAGTGAGGTGGTGCGCCCGACAGGATTCGAACCTGTGGCCCCCAGATTAGGAATCTGGTGCTCTATCCGACTGAGCTACGGGCGCCCGGCGGTGCGTTTAGCAGACAGAAAGCGAGTGGCAATCAGTTGAGTTCGTCGGGCGGAGCGACCGGGAACAGCAAAGGCGCTACGGTTATGCCTTCGGCGACCATTTCTTCGGCCTCGTCCTTGGTCGCCTTGCCGTGGATAGGAGCCTCGTCGGTCTCGCCGTAATGCATGGATCGGGCCTTGTCGGCGAATTTCTCGCCGACCCAGGTGCTCTTCTCCAGCGCTTTGGCCTGCGCTTTCGCTAAAGTTTCCAGAGCCTGCTTGACCTCCGCCGGCAGTTCCCCGCGGATCATAGGCCTTGTTTCGTCGCCACTCGGTTCGGCTTGGCGCGGCGCCTCGGTGCGATTACCCTTCGCCGAAACCGCCGGAGCCATGGGTGCTTTTCCGACTTCTCCGCAGCCGCATTCGGGGCATGTAAGCAGCCCGCGTTCGCGTTGGCTGTCGTACTCTGAGGACGAGCCGAACCAGCCTTCGAAGCGATGGCCCTCGCTGCATGAGAGGTCGTAAACTATCATCTCGGCAGCCTAAGAGGGTATCTTCCGACGATTTTCAAGGCTCGGGACCTGTCGGCGGACTTCGGCGATCCGGGCCATGTCGAGATCTGCGAAGGCTATTCCTGATCGCTCGCCGCCCATGTCGAGCATGACTTCACCCCACGGATCGACTACAAGGCTGTGTCCGTAGGTGCGGCGACCGTCGGCATGCTCGCCCACCTGCGCAGCCGCCACCACAAAGGCGCTCGCCTCGATCGCGCGGGCGCGTTGCAGGACGTGCCAATGCGCCTCGCCAGTCGGAACGGTGAAAGCCGCGGGCACCGCGATCGCATCGCAGCGGCGCTGGGCAAGGGCCTCGAAGAGCGCTGGAAAGCGGATGTCGTAACACACGGTCAGACCTAGTCGTCCGAGCGGCGTGTCTTCGACTGTGACCACCTGATCTCCGGCGGCATAGGCATTGGACTCCCGCCAGCTTTCTCCGGTCGAGAGGTCGACATCGAACATGTGTATCTTGTCGTAGCGCGCAGCGATCGAGCCATCTAGGGCGATGACGAAGGCGCGATTGGCCCAGCGCCCATTCCCGGTGTCGACAGCCAACGAACCAAGTGCAACCCACAGGCCAGCCTTGGCTGCCGCGTTTCGCGCTGCGTCGAGCGCCGGCGTCTCCGCCTCTGCCCTGATATTCGCAGTTGCGCGTTTCCGGTCGCGATCGAGCAGACCCGACATCTCGGGCGTGAAAAGCATTTCCGCGCCACCGTCGCTTGCTTCGTGCACAGCATCCGAAATGCTGCGCGCGTTTTCATCCGGATCGATGCCGGAGGTCATCTGAAGCAGGGCTATGCGAACCATTCAGCCTTCCAGCAGCGCGTCCAGTTTGCCCTCGCGTTCGAGCGCGGCGAGATCGTCGGAGCCGCCGACGTGCGTGTCGCCGATGAAGACCTGTGGCACGGTGCGCGCATTGGGTGCTCGCTCGAGCATTTCGGCGCGCTTGGGGCCGCCCATGGTGATGTCGTGATCGGTGTAGTCGACACCCTTCTCGTCAAGCAGGCGTTTGGCGCGAACGCAGTATCCGCAGCCGAATTTCGTATAGATGGTAACGTCGGGTTGGCTCATCGATGTCCTCGCAATCCGGCCCTGATCTAGCGCTCGTCCGGAAATCTTGAAAGCGCTTTCGCCGGACCTATGTTGATCGTGTCGCCACGGATCGTGGCGGCGACGGGGTGCCATGAAGGGCCCCGCCTATATGAATCGCTCACAAGAGGATTTGTTCAAATGAATCGTATGGATATGACCCAGTATCGTCGTTCGACCGTCGGTTTCGACCGCCTTTTCGACCTGATGGAGCGCCAGGCACGCAACGCCGGCGGCGACAATTACCCCCCTTTCAATATCGAGCGTCGCGGCGAGGACCAATACCGCATCACTCTGGCGGTTGCCGGGTTCCGCCCCGGAGATCTCGATATTACCGCCCAGCAGAACCTGCTCGTGGTGCAGGGCCGCAAGCGCGATGAGAGCGTCGATGGCGAAATGCTGCATGTCGGCATCGCCAATCGCGGTTTCGAACGGCGCTTCGAGCTGGCCGATTATGTCCGCGTCGAAAACGCCGACCTGGCCGACGGTCTGCTGATCATCGATCTGCTGCGCGAAGTGCCCGATGCGATGAAGCCGAAGAAGATTGCAATCGGCGGGCAGAAGCCGCTCGAAATCGTCAAAGATGACGAGGACGACAGCGCCGCTGCCTGATCCGCGCTCAATTCGAAAAATTGTTGATTAAACGTTTAGGGGGCGGAACGAAAGTTCCGCCCCCGCGACGTTGAACGCCGCCTTACCTCGAAATCGGCCGTCCGGGTCGCAGAAGACAACCGTCTTCGAGAAAAGCCCCACCGCATGGCGGCACCACAAGTATCTCGAATTGCCGCGATATTTTCTGCGACAACGACTGTAGTCTGCACCAGATACAACAAAAGATAAACCCGAAATTCCGCAGAATTTCGGGGTTTGTCGCGTCTATACAAGCCTCGAAATTGTCGGCTTAACGATTTCAACAACTTGACGAATTCGCCGAGCGCGAAAAGTATCAGACGAGCCGCGCCTGTTCGAGCGCAGCGCCGATAAATCCGGCGAAAAGCGGGTGCGGGTCGAAGGGTTTGGACTTGAGTTCCGGGTGGAACTGCACGCCCACGAACCAGGGATGGTCGGGACGTTCGACGATTTCGGGCAGCAGGCCATCGGGTGACATGCCGGAGAAGATCAGTCCCTGCTTTTCCAGCGGCTCGATATAGGCCCCGTTGACCTCGTAGCGATGGCGGTGCCGTTCGGAGATGTCGCTCGCACCGCCGTAAATGGTCGACACGTGACTGTTCGCAGCAAGCTTCGCCTCGTAAGCACCCAGGCGCATGGTCCCGCCCAGATCGCCGCCCGCTTCGCGGGTCTGGAGCCCCTCTTCGGTCATCCACTCGGTAATGATGCCGACGACTGGTTCCGATGTCTCGCCGAATTCGGTCGAGCTGGCCCCGTCGAAACCCGCCGAGCGCGCGCCCTCGATGCAGGCCATTTGCATGCCGAGGCATATGCCGAGAAACGGTACCTTCCGCTCGCGGGCGAACCGAACGCTGGCGATCTTGCCTTCGGACCCGCGCTCGCCGAAACCGCCGGGTACGAGGATGCCGTGCATCGGTTCGAGCTGCGCAGCGATGTCGCTGTCGCCCTGCTCGAACACCTCCGCATCGATCCACTTGATGTTGACCTTGACGCGGTGAGCCATGCCGCCGTGGATCAGCGCTTCGTTGAGCGACTTGTAGGCATCCTGCAGGCCGACATATTTGCCGACCACGCCAATCGTGACTTCGCCCTCTGGGTTCGAGTGGCGATCGACGACATCGTACCAGCGCGAGAGGTCCGGGTCGGGCGCATCGGTGATGCCGAAACCGCGTAGCACCTCAGTGTCGAGGCCTTCGCCGTGGTATTGCAAAGGCACGGAATAGATCGACGGCGCATCCAGCGCCGGGATGACCGCTTCCTTGCGTACGTTGCAAAAATTGGCGATTTTCTGCCGCTCGCTATCCGGAATCGGATGCTCCGCACGACAGAGCAGGACGTCGGGCTTGATGCCTAGGCTGGCAAGTTCGCGAACTGAATGCTGGGTGGGCTTGGTCTTCAGCTCACCTGCGGCGGCGATATATGGAACCAAGGTCACATGGACGCTGAGCGACTGCATCGGCTCAAGCTCGTTCCTGAGCTGGCGGATGGCTTCCATGAAAGGCAGGCTCTCGATGTCGCCGACCGTTCCGCCGATCTCGCAGAGGATGAAATCGTGATCGCCCTGATCGGCGAGCGCGAAATCCTTGATCGCATCGGTGACATGCGGGACCACCTGCACGGTCGCGCCGAGATAGTCGCCGCGTCGCTCCTTGGCGATGATCTGCTGGTACACCCGGCCCGACGTGACGTTGTCACCCTGATGGGCTGATACGCCGGTGAACCGTTCGTAGTGCCCCAGGTCGAGGTCGGTCTCCGCCCCGTCGTCGGTCACATAGACCTCGCCGTGCTGATACGGGCTCATCGTGCCCGGATCGACGTTGAGATAGGGGTCGAATTTACGGATGCGGACCTTGTAGCCACGCGCCTGCAGGAGGGCAGCGAGCGATGCTGCCATGAGACCTTTGCCGAGCGAGGAGACCACGCCGCCGGTGATGAAAATATACCGCGCCATGGGAGTCGGGCCTTAAGCTGAAGATCGGAGTCGGTGCAAGCGCAAAGCCGTGCGATTGCGCGGCTCGTACCGCGCAATCCACAATTTCACGATCTGGTTTGGGTTATTCGGTCGAGCCGGCCAGCGGATCGTCGCTGACCGGAGCAGCATCACCGGTCGTTGCCGGGCCGAGCGGATCGGCCGGCGCTGCAGGAGTGACGTTCCGGTCGAGCGTCGATTCGAGCGAGTCCGCGCTGGTCGTCTCGACCGCAACCGCTGCCAGCACGATCGACAGGATCACAAAGAGCACGGCGAGCCACTTGGTCGACCGGGTCAGGAAGTCAGCCGCACCGCGAGCGCTGAGCATGCCGGAAGGGCTGCCCCCGATACCCAGCCCGCCCCCTTCGGAGCGCTGCATCAGGATCACGCCAACGAGCACGGCGGCAACGATGGCCTGGAGGACGGTGAGGAACAGGAACATGACTTCGAATACTCTTCGGTAAATATGTGCGGCCCGCATCTAGGCTGCGAGGCTGCAAACGGCAAGTGCGCCGGTCCGGCGCGGAGTTCAGGCGTCCTCGGTCTCCGACGCTGCCACGACGATGCCGAGGAAACTCTCGGCGCTCAAGCTCGCGCCACCGACGAGGGCCCCGCCCACTTCGGGCAGCGAGAGGATCTCCTTCGCATTCCCGGGCTTCACCGAACCGCCGTAGAGGATGCGAACATCTGCCGATGCGTCCGGGCCGTAAGTCTCGTCGAGCAGTCCGCGGATCGCTTTGTGCATCGCTTCGATGTCTGCAGAGGTCGCCGTGCGACCGGTGCCGATCGCCCAGATCGGTTCGTAGGCGATCGTCAGGCGCTCGGCAGGATCCTCGAACGAACCGAGCGCGGATTTGATCTGGCCGAGGACGAAAGCTTCGGCATCGCCCGCATCGCGAGTCTCGAGGGATTCTCCGCAGCAAAGGATCACGCGCAATCCGGCCTCGATCGCCGAATCGATCTTCGCATTGATCAGTTCGTTCGTCTCGCCATGGTCCTGCCGCCGTTCGCTATGACCAACGATCACGAATTTCGCCCCGGCATCGGCCACCATCGCGGCGTTGATGTCGCCCGTATGCGGACCCTCGGCCCCGGGATGGCAGTCCTGCGCGCCGACGCCGATCTGCTCGGCCTCGCGATGAACGGCGTGAATCAGCGTGTATGGAGGGGCGACTGCGACCTCCACCTTCATGTAGCGCTGTGCGGCACGATCGATCGCGCGTGCTTCGGAAAGCATCGCCCGCGTGCCGAACATCTTCCAGTTTCCAACGATATAGGGCCGTTCGGCCATTGCGATTTCCTGCGAAGAGTAGATGATTGGCCGCTCACTATAGGAGCGTTGTGTTGCGCCCCGCTAGACAAGCTTTCTTCGCGCGTCAAAACCCTTTGCAACCTGTTGCGGCGAGGTCGCAGGGGGGATAAAGGCTGCCGCCAAGGGCGACCGCTCGCTGCGGAAGCCATCGATCTACGTCTATTCGGGACCGCCCGCACTCATGCTCACTTTCTTTCGCAATATCTTCAAGACCAAGATCGGCCTTGCCTTCGCGCTCGCCTTTCTCGGACTGATCGCGCTCGCCTTTGCCAGCGCGGACGTATCGAGCACCGGTACCTTCGGCGGTGTTGCAGGCGGCGACCGGGTGGCTGTGGTCGGCAGCGAGAAGATCGGGACCGCCGATCTGGTGCAGGCTGCGAACAACGGCCTCGATCGCGTCAGGCAGGAAAATCCGACGCTGTCGATGGAAGGCTTTCTTGCGCAAAATGGTCTGGAACGTTCGCTCGATGCCCTGATCGATCGCTTTGCAATCCGTGCCTATGCCGAGAAGTACGGTATCCGGGCGGGCGACAATCTGGTGAACAGCGAAATCCGCATGCTCCCGGCATTCCGCGGAGCCGACGGGAACTTCAGCGAAGACGTCTATCGTCAGGCACTGGCGCAGGCGCGAATTTCCGACGCGCAGGCGCGTGAGGATTTCGGCACGGGCCTCCTCTCTCAGCAGCTTTTTGTTCCGGCGACCTTCGGCGCGACCGTGCCGGACAAGCTAGCCTATCGATACGCCCAGCTTCTTAAAGAGCGTCGGCAGGGTACGATCGCCCTGCTCCCGTCTGCGAGTTTTGCGCCAACCGGCGATCCCTCGGACGCAACGCTGAGGGCCTATTACGAGTCCAACAGCGCCGATTTCATTCGTCCCGAACGGCGCGTCGTGCGTTTCGCGACGTTCGACAGCAGCGCACTGGGCGACCGGGTCGAGCCGACCGAGGCGGAAATCGCAGAACGTTACGAAGCCGATCGCGAGCAATATGCAGCAAGCGAAACGCGTGATGTTACCCAGCTCATCGTGCCGACACAGGCGGCCGCCAATTCCTTGCGCGAGCGCATTGCAGGCGGTGCAAGCTTCGATGCCGTGGCGCGCGAAGCGGGGCTGCGAGCGACGCCGTTGACGGGCCTAGATCGCGAGGCGCTGACCTCGCAGGCCTCCGAAGCCGTCGCCGCGGCGTATTTCTCGGCGGGAGAAGGCTCCATCACGCAGCCGGCGCGCAGCCCGCTCGGCTGGCACATCGCACGCATTGATAACGTTGAAACACGAGCCGCACGGACGCTCGCGCAAGTCCGCGAAGAAGTCGCCGCGGCCGTGCGCGAAGAAAAGCGTGTCCAGGGGCTCGCCGACCTCGCCAATGAAATCGACGACCAGCTGGCCGATGGTGCAACTTTGCGCGAGGTGAGCGAGGAGCTCGATCTCGAGCTGACGACCACGCGACCCGCTATTGCCAATGGCCGCATCTACCAGACGCAGGAAACTCTTCCCGACGTGCTGGCGCCCGCGCTGCAGACCATTTTCCAGATGGAAGAGGAAGAGCCCGAAATTGCTCCTCTTGAAGGCGGGCAGACCTATCTCGTCTACGAGGTGGCCCAGATCACAGCTTCGGCCAAGGCCCCCCTTGCCGAGATAAAGGATCGCGTCGAAGCAAACTGGCGCATTTCGGAAGGCCTGAAGCGCGCCCAAGCCGCTGCCGACCGGGTGACGAAGCGCGTGCGTGGGGGCGCATCGCTTGCCGCTGCCGTCGCGGAGGAAGAGACTAACCTGCCCGCACCCGAAAGCATCGATCTGACCCGCGAACAGCTGGCTGCCCAGCGCGAACGCCGCATTCCGCCGCCGCTCGCCCTGCTTTTCAGCATGGCCGAAGGCACCACCAAAAAGCTCGAAGCTGCGCAGAAGATCGGATTCTTCATCGTCAACCTGGAAGATATCAGCATGGACGATATCGCCGAGGACGATCCGATGATCGCACAGGCAAAGTCCCAGCTCGGCCCAGTCATCGGCGAGGAGTATGCCGATCAGCTGCGGCTTGCGATGCGCGAAGAGCTCGGCGTAGAGCGCAACGAAGACGCGATCGAAGCCGTTCGTCGCCAGCTGCTTGGCACGAACTGAGACGCCCTTGTTCACCGCTCTCGAAGGCCTCGACCAGGCGCGCGCCGAGCTGAGCGAGGGTCGTCCCGCGCTGGTCTGGCGCACTATCGTCGCTGACACGGAAACTCCCGTCGGGGCGGCGCTCAAGCTGTTCGAGGAAGGACGCGGCGATTTCGTACTCGAGTCGGTCGAGGGTGGCGAGACACGCGGGCGCTATAGCCTGATCGGCATAGCGCCTGACCTGGTCTTTCGCGCGCATGGCGCCGAGGCGGAGATCAATCGCGACTGGCAAACGGATCGCGACGCTTTCGTTCCGTGCGAAGGCGGCGCGCTGGATGCGCTGCGCAGGCTGACTAAAGACTGCCAATGTGCGACGCCGGCAGCGCTTCCGCCCGCCCTCGCCTGCCTCGTCGGCTATTTCGGCTATGAGACAATCAGCCTGGTCGAGAAGCTCCCGCGTGCTCCGGAGAGCGAAGTCGATTTGCCGGACATGCTCTTTGTCCGCCCGACAGTAATCCTGGTCTTCGACCGCCTTGGCGACACTTTGTTCTGCATATCGCCGGTCTGGCCGGACGGATCGCTCGACGTGGCGCAAGAGCGGATCGACGAAGTTCTGCGCAAGCTGTCACTGCCTCTTACGAAGTCTGCCGACCGGTATCCCGACCATGTCGAACCGCAGCTCACCTCGACCATCGATGCCGACGATTACCAGTCAATGGTCTTGCGTGCGAAAGACTACATCGCGGCCGGCGATGTCTTCCAGGTCGTCCTCTCGCAACGCTTTACGTCGCCTTTCGAGCTGCCGCCCATGGCGCTCTATCGTTCGCTCCGGCGTATCAACCCTTCGCCGTTCCTCTACTTCCTCGATCTTCCCGGCTTCGCCGTAGTCGGCTCCAGCCCCGAAATTCTCGTGCGTGTGCGCGAAGGCGAGGTTACGATCCGACCGATCGCGGGGACCCGGCCGCGCGGCGCAACCCAGGAGGCGGATCGGCTCGCCGAGAAATCGCTTCTGGCCGACCCGAAGGAGCGCGCAGAACACTTGATGTTGCTCGATCTCGGGCGCAACGACGCAGGACGCGTGGCGGACGCCGGCAGCGTCGAGGTCACGGAGAGTTTTACGGTCGAACGGTACAGCCACGTCATGCATATCGTCAGCAACGTCGTCGGGCGCCTAGCCGAGGGCAAGGATGCGCTCGATGCGCTGTTTGCCGGGTTCCCGGCAGGCACCGTCAGCGGTGCACCCAAGGTGCGCGCCTGCGAGATTATCGCCGAGCTGGAACCTGCAACGCGCGGCCCCTATGCGGGCGGCGTCGGCTATTTCGCACCGGACGGATCGGTCGACAGCTGCATTGTCCTGCGCACCGCCGTGGTGAAAGATGGGATCATGCATGTGCAGGCCGGGGCGGGCATCGTGGCGGACAGCGATCCAGCCTATGAGCAGCGCGAATGCGAAGCCAAGGCCGGCGCCCTGCTCGCCGCCGCAAAGGACGCAGTGCGGCTCGCGAACGAAGCGGGTTACGGCCAGTGAGAGTGGCAGTTCTCCTGATCGCGCTCGGCAGCCTGGCAGCTTGCGAACAGCAACCTGCCGGCGAGCCTGTCGCTCGTGCCAGGATCGACGGGCAGGCGCCATCGCCTTCGCCTGAGCCTAGCGAGACGGAGACCGTCGCAAGTTCGGTAGAAAGCGCCTGCCGTTCCATAATCTTCGAAGACACGCCCCTTACCCACTGCCTTGCCAATCCCGTCCGCCACCGCATCGGCATGGATCTGGGGCCGTCAGGCGAAGCGCCCTATCGCAGCCTGACAGCTTTTTCGCGCCAACGCGGCGAGAACGGTGTCGCCTTTGCAATGAACGCGGGCATGTATGACGACGAGGGCGAGCCGATCGGTTACTTCGTTGAAGGCTCGGAGCGACTCAAGACTCTCAACACCGCCGAGGGCGAAGGCAATTTCCACCTCAAGCCCAACGGCGTGTTCTACGGCACGGCGGGCGAATGGCACGTCCGCACGACCGAAGATTTCCTCGCCAATGTGACCGAGCGGCCGGAGTTCGGCACGCAGTCCGGGCCGATGCTGGTGGTCGACGGCAAGCTGCATCCCGAAATAACGCAGGACGGCCCATCGCGGCTGATCCGCAACGCAGTCGGCGTCGATGGGCAGGGCCGGGCCCATTTCGTGATTTCGAACGCACCGATTTCCTTTGGCAAGCTCGCGCGCTTCTATCGCGACGAGTTGAAGACACCCAACGCGTTGTTCCTCGACGGGAACGTCTCGCAATTGTGGAACCCGGCGACCGACCGCCTCGATACCGGAGCGCCGATCGGCCCGATCGTGGTCGTCGAAAAGAAGGACAGCGAGTGACCGAACAGCGCCGTGGGCTCTATCCGGAGATCGAACCCTACGAAACCGGGATGCTGGATGTCGGCGAGGGTCATTCTCTCTATTACGAACGGGTCGGCACACCCGGCGCGAAACCCGCGGTTTTCCTGCATGGCGGCCCGGGCGGCGGCATGTCGCCCGATCACCGGCGCCAGTGGGATCCCGAACTCTACGACATCCTGCTGTTCGACCAGCGCGGATGCGGCAAGTCGCTGCCTTTCGCCGAAATCGAGCATAACGATACCTGGCGCATCGTCGCCGATGTCGAGCGGCTGCGCGAGATGTGCGGGCATGACAAGTGGCAGGTCTTCGGCGGTAGCTGGGGCGCGACACTCGCCCTCGCCTATGCCGAGACCCATCCCGACCGCACGAGCGAGCTGGTGCTGCGCGGCGTATTCCTCGCACGCCAGATTGAGAAAGACTGGCTCTACACCTATGGCGCCAGCGAGATCATGGCCGAGCAGTGGGACCAGTTTACCGGCCTCATCCCGGAAGACGAGCGCGGCGATCTGGTGAAAGCCTATTACAAGCGCCTGACCTGCGATGATGAAGAAACACGCCTCGCCGCCGCGCGCGAATGGTCGCTGTGGGAAGGCAATGTCGCCACTCTGCTGCCAGACCCTGCCCTACTGGACACCTTCGCCGATCCGGCCAAGGCGGTGCCTTTCGCCCGGATTTGTGCGAAGTTCTTCCTCGAGGACTTCTTTCTGGATGAAGCGCAATTGTTGAAGAACGTCAGCGCGCTGGCGGGCATACCCGGAATTATCGTTCAGGGCCGCCACGACATTTGCACGCCGCCGACATCCGCCTGGGCGCTGAAAAAGGCTTGGCCCGAAGCCGACCTGTGGATCGTGAACGATGCCGGACACTCCGCAGCAGAACCGGGCATCATCGATGGCCTCGTGCGGGCGACCGACAAGCTGGCCGGCAAGTAGGCGTGACGTCGCGGTCAGCTTAACTTGCTTGAAAGCCCGCAGCCGTGCCGCCATTGAGCGATCCGCAATGACCGACAGCCGCTCTATCCTCGTCATCGACAATTACGACAGCTTCACCTTCAACCTCGTCCATTACCTGATGGAGATGGGAGCCGAGGTTGAGGTGGTGCGCAATGACGCCATGTCGGCGGGCCAGGCGATGAGCCGCGGCGCGGCGGGTTTCCTGATCTCGCCCGGGCCATGCACCCCGAACGAGGCAGGTATCAGTCTCGACCTCGTGGCGGCATGCGCGGATGCGGGTAAGCCGCTGCTCGGGGTCTGCCTCGGCCATCAGGCGATCGGCCAGCACTTTGGCGGCAAGGTCGTTCGCGGCGGGCTGATGCATGGCAAGACATCACCGGTGGAACATGACGCCAGCGGCGTATTTGCCGGACTGCCGTCACCCTTCACCGCTACCCGCTATCACTCGCTGATCGTGGAGGACATTCCGGAGAGCCTCGCGGTCAATGCCACCAGCACGACGCCCGGCCTCGATGGCAGCAGCGTCATGGGGTTTCGGCATAGCGACTTGCCTATCCACGGCGTCCAATTTCATCCCGAAAGTATCGCGACAGAGCATGGACACGCGCTGCTCGCAAATTTCCTGTCGCTGTGCGGGATCGACGCAAAGGTGCCGGCATGAAGACGCTCCCCACAGCAGAGCAGCATCTGGGCGAGCAGGAGGCCGAGGAGGTCTTCGGCTGGATACTGGACGGCGAGACGAGCGACGAGGAAATCGCGCGGTTCCTACGCGAAATGTCCACCCGCAGCGAAACATCCGATGAGATCGCGGGCGCGGCGCGGGCCCTGCGGGCGCGGTTGATCCCGATCGATGCGCCGGAAGGAACGGTCGATTGCTGCGGCACCGGCGGTGACGGGCATCACACGCTCAATGTTTCTACCGCAGTGAGCCTGCTGGTCGCGGCGTGCGGTATTCCTGTGGCCAAGCACGGCAATCGGGCGGCGAGCAGCAAGTCGGGTGCTGCAGACACACTCGAAGCGCTCGGCCTCGATATGGAGGCCGCGGGAAGAACCGCAGAGAAGTCACTGGCCGAACTTGGGATTTGCTTCCTTTTCGCGAAGAATCATCATCCCGCGATGGGGCGGATTCAGCCCATCCGCCAGCAACTTGGCGTACGGACGATTTTCAACCTGATGGGGCCCCTCTCCAATCCGGCCGGCGTGAAACGCCAGCTCATCGGGATCGCGCGGCCGGCCTATGTACCGATCTACGCGGCGGCAAAAGCCAAGCTCGGCACGGAGCGTACCTTCATCGCTTCGGGCGACGAGGGGCTGGACGAGCTTAGCCTTGCCGGTGGAAACGAGTTGGCCGACGTCACTCGCAATGAGTTCGAGATGCGGCGGGTGAACCCCGTTCAGGCGAACCTGCCCCATGCGCCGGTCGAGGCGATCCGCGGGGGCGACCCGTCGCATAACGCCAAGGCACTGGAGGCGCTGTTGCTCGGCGCGCCCGGGCCCTATCGCGACGCCGTGCTGTTCAATGCCGCCGCTACGTTGATCGTGGCGGGCAAGACCGAGGACTGGACCACAGGTGCCGAAATGGCTGGCGAAGCAATCGACAGCGGCGCTGCCCGGCAATTGCTGGCAGACTGGATCGCGATCGCGCAATGAACAAGCTGGTCGAAATCTGTGAAACCAAGCGCGGCGAAGTGGCCGTGCGCAAGCAGAAGCATTCGCTCGGTTCGCTCGATGTGCAAGCCAACGGCCAAACGCCGCCGCGTGGCTTTCGCTCCGCACTTGAATGCGCGCAGCAAAATGGCTTCGGCCTGATCGCCGAAATCAAGAAAGCTTCGCCATCCAAGGGTCTGATCCGGGAGGATTTTCGCCCCGCGCAGCACGCTCGTGACTACGCCGAAGGCGGTGCGGCCTGTCTGTCGGTCCTGACCGATTCGCCCTACTTCCAGGGCCACGAAGACTATCTGATCGAAGCGCGCGCGGCTTGCGATCTGCCGGTCCTGCGCAAGGACTTCATGATTGACCCCTGGCAGGTCGCCGAAGCCCGCGCGCTCGGCGCAGATGCGATACTCATTATCGTTGCCGCGCTGGACGATGGCGTGATGGGCGAGATCGAAGCGGCCGCGCTCGAGCGCGGGATGGACGTGCTGGTCGAAGTCCATGACGAACACGAGCTGGAACGCGCGCTGGCGCTTCAAACGCGGCTCATCGGCGTCAACAATCGGGATCTGCGGACCTTTACCACCGATCTGGCGACCACCGAGCGGCTCGCAGCCCTCATCCCGAAAGACGCCCTTCTTGTCGGCGAGAGTGGCATCGCGACGCATGCCGATTGCCAGCGCCTCGCGCGCGGCGGCGTGCGTAGCTTCCTCATCGGCGAGAGTCTGATGCGGCAGGCCGATGTCGTCGCTGCGACGCGTACCCTGCTCCAAGGCTGACCCAGTGCTCCGGCACGTATCGCGAACGCCTGTTCTCCACAAGAAAGCTCCGAAACGGCCGAATTGCTTGACTTGTTGATATCCGTTGCCTAATTGTTCCACATTCGTTCACAGGGTTGTGAACAGGCGGCACGGGAGTTGCGCAGATATGCTGACAGCCAAGCAGCACGAATTGATCCGCTTCATCCAGCAACGGCTGGAGGAGACCGGCATTTCACCCAGTTTCGAAGAAATGAAGGAAGCGCTCGACCTCAAGAGCAAATCAGGCGTGCATCGCCTGATTTCCGCTCTAGAAGAACGTGGCTTCATCCGTCGCCTGCCCAACCGGGCGCGCGCGCTCGAGGTCGTCAAACTGCCCGAAGATGCGGTGACAGGCTCGGGCCAGCCCAAGCCTGCGAACGATACCGGCGCGAAGATGGCGGCTACGGTGACGGCGAAACCCGTCGCCCCGGAACCGGCGAACGACATCATCGATGTGCCGCTGCACGGCCGGATCGCGGCTGGCGCGCCGATCGAAGCGATCGAGGGTCAGGCGAGCATGCCTGTTCCTGCCGCGCTGCTTGGGCCCGGCGAGCATTATGCGCTCGAAGTGTCGGGCGACTCGATGGTCGAGGCAGGAATCTTCGATGGCGACTTCGCACTCGTGCGACGGTCCGATACCGCACGCGACGGGGAGATCGTCGTGGCGCTTGTCGATGACGAAGAAGCTACGCTGAAATATCTGCGCCGCGATGGCGGGCGCATTCGACTTGATCCCGCGAATGGGTCCTACGAACCGCAGGTGTATGAGTCTCACCGGGTCAAAGTTCAGGGCAAGCTCGCGGGTCTGCTACGCCGCTACCACTGACGTTCGACGAGATAGGTTTGGTTTGGGAGAGGGGCCCGGCGTCGGCTGTGCCCCCTCTTCTTTAATAGGCTGTTTCTATTTAGAACCAGCGCTCGACCGGACGAGAGGGCGGAACCAACCGTGCTCGCCCTGCCCTTCGGCCACGGTATCGATACGCTCTTCGGCAAGGTAGATGGCGGTACCGCCTTCCCGCTCGAGAAACCGGCGATCGGCCTTGAGCCAGCGTGGCTTGCATGAACGCGGCAGGAAGCGATCAGCGATGACGATGTCGGACCTGTCGCAGGCGGCGGCAAGCGCTCGCTCCTCGATAAATTCGCGGCTTCGCGCGATCAGCACGTCCCATTCTCGACCATCCCTATCGATACGTAAGCTACAAAAGTCCCGGCTACACCGAGCGCCCGACCATTCGGCTAAAGGTACCGGCTCCCCGTCCAGCGCTGCGATTTCGCGCAGGTTTTGCCGAGCGTAGCTGCCCTCGCTGTCCCGCAAAACAAGCAGCCGGCCATCAGCGCTCGCGATACCCACATCGCGCCCGTCGCGCGTTATCACGATGTCCGGGGCGGGTGTCGCCCACATCCATAATGAAGCGACGGCGACGGGAAGCGCGCCCCAAAGCCGTGTTCTTCCATGCCACAATGCCAACCAGAGCGCGCCAAGGACAAATACCGCCATGGCCGCCATCGGCATCTTCGGGGCGAGCTTCACGGCACCCGGCTGAGCGGAAACAAGGTGTGCGATCCACAGGAGGACATCGAGCGACTTGCCGACCAACCACCATATCGGCGCTCCCAGCCCGACCACATCCATCGCCAGCGCCAGGGCAACAAGCGGCATAGAAATAAAGGTCACGAGCGGGATCGCGAAGAGGTTCGCGACCGCCCCGTAAATCCCTGCCCGGTGGAAGTGGAACAGGACGATCGGCATAAGTGCGAGCTCGATGACGAAGCCGGTCAGGAACAGCATCAGCGCCCGGCGGCCGAAACGGCGCAAGCCGCTTTCCTCCCGTGGCGCGAGGAATTCGCGAAACGGCTTCGCATTGTGAAGCGCAACAATGGCCAGAACGGCGGCAAAGCTCATCTGGAAGCTGGGTCCGACAAGCGATTCCGGCCATAGGAACAGCACCGCGATCGCCGCCACCGCGACTAGGCGCAAGGAGAGCGGCTCGCGCCCAAGCGCCAGAGCCGTCAGGACCAGAATAGCGCCGATGCAGCTGCGCACCGTAGGTACCTGCGCCCCCGTCAAAAGCGTGTAGCCGATACCGGCAAGCGCAGCGATTGCCGCAGCGACGATGGGCAGCCTGACTCGCAACGCAAGCCATGGCCACAGGGCCAGCAGCTTAAGCGCGATTAGATATGTCGCGGCGATGATCGCGCTCACGTGGAGGCCGCTGATCGACAGCAGGTGCGTAAGGCCGGCGTCCCGCATGGCCACCTCATCCGCTTTGGAAATCGCCCCGCGGTCGCCGCTGGCGAGAGTCGCCGCGATCGCCCCGGGAGCGCCGTCGAGACGGTCGCGAACATGCGCCGAGAGCTGTCGCTGAACCTGCGCAATCCAGCCTTCGCCGCCGCCCCCGCCGGCCTCCTCTACAATCTCGATATCCCCCACAACGCTGCCGGTGGCTGCATAGCCATCGAACCAGGCCCGTCGCGCGAAGTCGTAGGCGCCCGGTACGATTGGCGGCGAAGGCGGCATGAGGCGCGCGGACAACCTGACGCGTACGCCCTCCCGCAACCCGCTATCCGCTTGATCCAGCGGCACGTTGACGCGATAGGCTCTCGCGATCCCGTCCTCGGCATCGCGAGCCGCCAGTACGAGGCGAATGCGGTCACGTGCGGGTTGGTCCTCGCGCTCGAGAATGCGGGCGTCGAGCCGCTCGAATGCCGGCCGCTCGATTGGTTCCGCCCCGATCAATTCCGATCTTGCCCAGACCAGGCCGATCCCTGCCGCGATGACGAGCGACGTGGCGACAGTCGCAGCGAGGAGATAGGCCCGCTCGTCACGATCGCGCCACGCGGCGAGTGCTGCGAGGGCGACCAGCACCAGTCCACCGATCGTCGCAGACCATTGCCATGGCGTATCGAGCAGAAACCACAGGCTGATCCCGCCGCCGAAGGCAACTGCCAGCCACGGTCCGCGGTCGAATCCGGCACTCGCCAAACCTGTCTCGCAGCGATCCGCAATTCTGGACATCAGGCCGCGCATGCGCCAAGGGCGCGGCACAGCCTGCACGGATCCTCCGTCCGTCCCCCCCATCGGTACCGAAGGCGTCCCGCGTGTCGCCATGCAAGTGTTTGAAAGGAAGCGAGAGCCAATGGCAAGCGATAGTGGAACGCCCGAAGGACAGGTCGTAACCCGCTTTGCCCCTTCGCCCACCGGATACCTGCATATCGGCGGCGCGCGCACGGCACTGTTCAACTGGCTCTTCGCCCGGCACCACGGAGGCCGCACGCTCCTGCGGATCGAGGATACGGACCGCAAGCGCAGTACGCAGGACGCGATCGACAAGATTATCGAAGGGCTCGGCTGGCTAGGCCTGGATTTCGACGATGCGCCGCTGTTCCAGTCCGATCGCGCCGAACGTCATGCCGAAGTAGCGCGCCAGCTCCTCGCAGCAGGCCATGCGTACAAATGCTACGCCACGCCCGAGGAGCTCGAGCAAATGCGCGCCGACCAGCGCGCAGCCAAGCAACCGATGCGCTACGACCGTCGCTGGCGCGACCGCGACGAGAGCGAGGCTCCCGAAGGGGCGCCCTTCGTTATCCGTCTTAAAGTGCCGACCGAGGGCGAGACGACCATCGAAGATGCCGTCCAGGGTCCGGTGACCGTGAAGAACGCCGAGATCGACGATTACGTACTGCTCCGCGCCGACGGTACGCCGACCTATATGCTCGCGGTGGTCGTCGACGATCACGATATGGGTGTCACTCACGTTATCCGTGGCGACGATCACCTCAACAACGCCTTTCGCCAGCTCCCCGTGATCCGCGCGATGGACGCGATCGAGGGCGGCTGGCCCGATCCGGTCTATGCTCACGTGCCGCTGATCCACGGTCCGGACGGCGCGAAAATGTCGAAGCGCCACGGCGCCGTCGGTGTCGAAGGCTATCGCGACGAGGAAGGCGTGCTGCCGGAAGCACTCTTCAATTACCTCCTGCGCCTCGGCTGGGGGCACGGTGATCGCGAGGAGATCAGCCGCGAGGAAGCGATCGAGCTGTTCGACCTCGACGGAGTCGGCAAGGGTCCTGCCCGGTTCGACACAAAGAAGCTGCAGAACCTCAACGGGCACTACATCCGCGAAGCCGACGATGGTCGCCTGGCTCGCATCGTGGCCGAGAGGCTGGAGGGTGATGCAGATGTCGATTTGCTCGAGCAGGCCATGCCCGTCCTTAAAACCCGTGCCAAGTCCATCAACGAACTCGTTGAAGGATCGCAGTTTCTTTTCGCCGAGCGGCCTCTCGACATGACCGAGAAGGCGGCCGGCCTGCTTGATGACGAAGCGCGGCAGCGGCTCGCGGGCCTGTCGAAAATGCTGCACGTGCAAAATGACTGGACAATCGAGGCTCTCGAAGCCACTACGAAATCGTATGCCGAGCAACTCGAACTGGGTCTCGGCAAGCTCGCGCAGCCCATGCGCGCGGCATTGACGGGGACGACCACGTCCCCCGGCATTTTCGATGTGCTGGTCCTTCTGGGCAAGGAAGAAGCGCTCGCGCGGATCGATGCGCAAGCCGCCGACGCCCCGGGGCCAGACGCAAACCGTTGAGGAGACACGCGTGGCCGACAACAAGGCAACTCTCGATCTGGGCGACCAGACCCAGGAATTCCCCGTACTTCAGGGCAGCGTCGGCCCCGATGTCATCGACATCCGCAAGCTGTACGGCGGCACCGGCAAGTTCACTTACGATCCCGGCTACAAGTCCACCGCCAGCTGCGAAAGCGCGCTGACCTATATCGACGGTGAAGAAGGCGTCCTGCTGCACCGCGGTTATCCTATCGGCCAGCTGGCCGAACATTCCAGTTTTATGGAAGTCGCCTACCTGCTCCTGAACGGCGAACTGCCGGGCAAGGAAGAGCTGGACGATTTCGACTACACGATCACGCGGCACACCATGCTGCACGACCAGCTGCGCCAGTTCTACCAGGGCTTCCGCCGCGACGCGCACCCGATGGCGATCATGTGCGGCGTGGTCGGTGCTCTGTCGGCATTCTATCACGACAGCACCGACATTTCCGATCCCGAGCATCGCAAGATCAGCAGCCATCGCCTGATCGCCAAGATGCCGACGATTGCCGCCTGGGCCTACAAGTATGCCATCGGCCAGCCTTTCATGCAGCCGGACAACAACCTGAGCTACACCGGCAATTTCCTGCGCATGACCTTCGGCGTCCCGGCCGAGGAATACGAGATCCATCCCGCGATCGAAAAGGCGATGGACCGGATTTTCATTCTCCATGCCGATCACGAGCAGAACGCCTCGACCTCGACCGTCCGCCTCGCCGGATCGTCGGGCGCGAACCCGTTTGCTTGTATCGCCGCCGGTATCGCATGCCTGTGGGGCCCGGCGCATGGCGGCGCCAACGAAGCTGCGCTGAACATGCTTCAGGAGATCGGTTCGCCTGACAAGATCCCGCATTATATCGAGCGTGCGAAGGACAAGAACGACCCGTTCCGCCTGATGGGCTTCGGCCACCGCGTCTACAAGAACTACGACCCGCGCGCGACAGTGATGCAGAAGACGCTGCGCGAAGTGTTCGAGGCACTGAATGTCAGCGATCCGGTGTTCGAGACGGCGCTGCGCCTCGAAGAACTCGCGCTGAACGACGATTACTTCAAGGAAAAGAAGCTTTTCCCGAACGTCGACTTCTACTCGGGCATCATCCTGAATTCGATCGGCTTCCCGACGACCATGTTCACCGCGCTCTTCGCCCTCGCCCGCACCGTCGGCTGGGTGGCGCAGTGGAACGAGATGATCTCCGATCCCGGCCAGGTCATCGGTCGCCCGCGCCAGCTTTACACTGGCCCGACCGAGCGCGATTACGTGCCGATGGACAAGCGGTAAACCCGGCTTCCGTAGCAATAGATCAAGGGGCGCTGCGGCGCCCCTTTTTCGTGTCAAGCGCTCGTGTCGTTTTGTGGGTTATCGCGCCCCGCATCGTCCCGCTTTTCCGCTCGCATCTCATCAGCGGCCGGAACGGAAAGTGTGAAACGCGCGCCCTGCCCCGGTGCGCTTTCGACTGTGAGATCGCCGTCCATCGCGCGTGCGATCCGGCGTGAAATATAGAGCCCGAGGCCGGAGCCACCATCGCCGCTGCGCCCCAACCGCTCGAACTTCTCGAACACCCTCGCCTGTTGTTCCTCGTCAAGGCCGTGACCCTGGTCTGCCACAGTGATGAGTGCGCGGCTGCCGATCCGGTCGAGCCGGATCCAGACCTGGCTGTCCTCAGGCGCATAGCGGATCGCATTGCCGACGAGGTTGAGCAGGATCTGCAGCACGCGCCTGAATTCGGCGATGGCCAGCTGGCTCTCGCCTTCCACAGGCGGCACCAGCGTGATGCCCTTCTCCTGCGCGCGAACGCCGAGAATACCGCAGGCCCGTCGCGCGACGTCGGCAAGCTCGATACGGTCCGGCGCGGTAACGAACTGGTCTGATTCGACGACCTCGAGATCTGAGAGGTCGTCGATCAGCGCCAAGAGATGCTGGGCCGCGGTAGCGATATCGGCCGCATAGGAACTGTATTCGTCAGCAATCGGCCCCGCTAGCTTCGTCCTGATCGTTTCGGCGTTGGCGATGATGCGATTGATCGGTTGGCGAAGGACCGGCGTGAGGTCGCGACCGAAGGATGCGCCTTCGATACCGGCACCATTTTCCGCAGCCTCTACGCCCGCAGCAGGCGTGTCAGCGGTCAGGTAGAGGGCGAAGCCTGCACTACCCGGCTCGCCTTTGCCGAGCGGTTCAAGATGCGCCGTCCATGCACGCTTCGACCCGTCGATTTCGCAGCGCGAACCATCGAGCAAGCGCCAATGGAGCGGCTGCTCGTGCGTGCTGCCTGGCAAATGGACGAAATCGGTCCAAGGTCGGCCGATCCCTGCGCGAGCAGCTTCTACGAACCCCGCAAGGTCGGGCGCCTCGGTCTCTACCGACAGTATGCCCTGCGATGGGCTCAGCCGCACGGTGCAGTCCGCGAGATGCCGGTTTATCTCGATCCGGCGACGCGCGGCGTCGAGTTCGTTTTCCGGTGGCAATTCTTCGCTGTGCCAGCTCACGACATCGATCGCGCTCTGCAAAATATTCCCGTCGTCATCGAACTTGGGAGTGATTTCCACCCAGGCGGTGATGCTGTTGTCGCCGTCGATGGCGGTGAATTGCCGCGCGAGGCGAAGGCCGTAGGTGTTGGCCTTGTCGACCAGCGCATGTAGTTCGGGAATGGCGATCGGGCCTCCGATCTGCCCGCTGCAGGCTTCCTGCAGGCTCGCGAGCGGTTCACCGGCTTCGACGAGCCGCCCTTCGCCATCGACCCTAGCAGATGCGATATAGCTTGTGCCGACGCTGGCCATGGTCAGACGATCCCCATCGTGCCGGCTTCGGCGAGCCATTTCTTCGCCTCGGCCTGCGTGATCCCATCGAGGCCGCCTTGCGGGCTGCTTTGTGGGTGTAGCCTCAGAATCTGGCTATTCGCCTCCGCCGCGTCGAGACCGCAGCCGCGCAGCGCCAGTGCGAGCCGCGCGACCTGCTGTTCGTTCGTCGCAAGCACAGCAAGGTTGCGCGACTGGTTCGACCGTGCCGCCAGTGCCGTTAGAAACAGCGCGACACCGGCCTGTTCCACGTCGAGGGCCTTCGTAACTTCTTCTCCAAGCCCTGCCACGAGCCGGGCGAGCAGCGACAGACGGGCCGAGCTCTCGTCATAGGCGTTGCGCAGCTTCGCTTCGGCGCGGATCATGGCATCGGACCGCCGATCTCCGCCGAAGTTGCGCCACCCCAGCAGCAGTTCGTGAAACAGGTCGCCCGGCAGTTCGGCGAGCGAAAGCTCCATGCGCCGCTGCGATTGGGCGAAGCGCGCCTGCGCGGCCAGAGCCCCCATCGCCGCGCTGGCCTGACCGCTGTCGGGCGAAGCGATCAATGTCTGCAATAGCGGGGAAAGCACCGGGTCGATGCCGTATTGCGCTTCCATCCGCGTCGCCAATTGCCACTCGAGCGCGAGGGCATGGCAATGCGAGAGGACCCGCGGGCTGGTGAAGAAGTGCTGCGCCAGCGCTTCGCCATGCTTGTCGGCAAAGGCTTCGCGCCCCGCTTCCCCGGTCGCCTCCGCCTGGGCCCGGAGGATCTGCCAGGCAAGATCGTAGCACATGCCGCGAATCCGCGCGACAATCTCGTCGCTGAACAGCGAGTGGTCCGGGGTCGACAGCAGATGCTCCAGGATCGGCGTAACCCGCGCGAGCACGGCATTCCCGCCAGCCAAGGACTCGCGCAATTCTCTCGCTTGGTCCGCTCGGGCAGCGTCAGGCACCGGGATCTCCATCTTCATGCCGTCGCGCTATCATGGACATGGTTAAGTCGACGTTAGTCGCCACGGTAAGGCACAAGAAAGAGCGAGATGAGCACCAGCAAAGCCATGATCGCTGTGACCGGCTGGGTAATCCCCAGAAACGCGCACGGAACCAGCAATGCGCTGATTGCGATCCGGTCGCGGTAGGTCTCACCCCAATTGTCGTCCCGCAGGCGGGCACCTAGTCGCAAGAGACCGAACAGCACCGCTGGAACGAACAGTCTCAGCCAACCGGTATCTTCGGGAGAGGCGGCCGCGATGAGGATCGCCAGCACCGGATCAGTCGACCAGTCCAGCGCTTTCGCCAGCGCCGATCTTCGCGCGCCGAATTGCCCCGCCCGCGCGATGCGCTCCACCGTCTCTCCCGCCGCGCCGAGCATGGCCATGACCGTACCGAGCGCCAGTGCGGGTACCGGCATGCCGAGAGCCGCGAGTGCCAGAGCGCCGATGCCGCTGAGCGCAGCGCCCAGCGCTGGAAGCCCCGCGCCCTTAGTGCCCAAAGTGTCGCGCGCAAGCCGGGCACCGATCCGCTCTGCGACCGCAAGTCCGGGCGCCGTGAAAGGTGCTGGCGATGCATGGGTCTTGATCCAGCGTTCTTCCCTGTCGATTAGGTCTTCGACGCTGGGATCGATATGCCACTGACCGTCCTCGATCAGCCGCTTTTCCAGAGGCAGGACCTTGACCCCCGATTGCAGCGACAGCCGCAGCAGGCTGGCAACCACGTCGCTATCAGGCGGCAGCTCGGCGAGACGTTCGACCACCGAACCCGGCGCGAGCAAGGCGCCCGACCACGCAGACTCGGGATCGATCCGCTCGTAGCCTCTCGGCACGGCGTCTTCGGCTGGAAAGGCTAGCACCGCCGGGCGAGCAATGTTGCGGAGCACAGCAGCATCGGAGGGCAGGACGCCGGCAGCAATTACAAATAACTCGTCGGCTGCAGTCACGAGACCCGAGAGGGCCCGCGGGTTCTGCATGGCGACGAAGCGGACGCCGGATTGTTCGGCACGGCGCTGTGCCTCTGCGACCTCGCGGCCGATCCCTTCGACGAGGCATGCAATCGTTTCGCAACCGGCCGCCAGCGCGAGATCGATCTGCCGGTCGATGATGCGTGCGCCCGCGAAATTGCGATAGGCCGCACGCACCGGTGCCGGAGTGACGGAATCATCGAGCGTGGAAAGTAGGGCGACGCGCAAAACGCTCTCCGTTTGGGCTGCTGCGCCGGCACTCTAGTTTTGCCCGGACGGCGAAGCCACCCCAGTCGGTGGATTTCCCTCAGTCCCGGAATGCAAGTTCTTCGCTGAAGTTACGGATGCGGGCGACTATTCCCGGGTCGCCCGGCGCGCCTTCCAGCGCCTCGCGGGCCAACGCAGCCAGTTCATGCGCATGAAAGCTGGCAGCCAGTCCCCGGAGGCGTTCGGCAGCGACCCGCCAGTTGCCGTCGCACCGTGCCCTGCTAAGCAAATCGACCTGCCGCACCACGCTCTGCGCGAAAGCAGCTTTCAGCTCGGCCTGCAGCGCCTCGTCGGCACCGGCAGCAGCACCGATCGCAACCTCGAAATCGGACGAATGATAGGCCATAGCGTGCTGAATAGGCATGGATGAGTTAAAGTGGGTTTAAGCATAATCGAAACGTGGTAGATTCTGCCCTATGAGGAAGCGCTCCATGATCAAGGCTGTCTCCGACGAGACATCGGTCGATGAAATTGAAATCGAGGGTTCCCAGAAGCCTGTCGATGAAAGCTCAGACGAATTCGAGGAATCCTACGATGCGAATGTGGAAGAGTACGAGGAATTTGTCGCCGAAGACGATGACCCCTCACTTCGTCGCCAGTGGGTCGCGCCGACTATTGCCCTGACTGTTATCGTCGCATGGACCGCCTTCTTCGTGTGGGCGAACCGGAGCGAAATGCTCGTAGGCGGCACGGCGCAGCAATGGACCAGCTGGATTACCAGCTGGGCGATCCCTGTCCTTCTCGTGGTGAGCTTGTGGATGCTGGCGGTCCGCAATTCCCGGCGGGAGGCGCGCAGGTTCGGCGAAGTTGCACGGTCGCTGTCGGAAGAATCGGCGCGTCTCGAAGCCAAGCTGGCCGTGGTGAACCGAGAACTCAGCCTCGCGCGCGAATTTCTCGGCTCGCAGACACGCGATCTCGAATATCTCGGCCGGTCGGCAAGCGAGCGGATTTCAGAACATGCCGACCGCCTTCAAGGCCTCATCCACGACAATGGCGAGCAGGTGGATGCGATCGCCCGCGTCAGCGACACGGCACTCGAGAACATGGACAAACTTCGGGACAACCTTCCGGTGATCACCAATTCGGCCAAGGATGTGTCCAACCAAATCGGCGGAGCCGGGCGGACGGCGAAATCCCAGCTGGACGAGCTGGTTGCTGGCTTTCGCCGACTCAACGAATTCGGTACCGCGAGCGAGCGGCAAGTCGCTTCTCTGCGAGAGCGCGTCGACGAAGCGCTTGTGGCATTCGAAGCGCAGACCGAGCAGCTCGGCACCATCGCAGAGCAGCGTTTCGCAATTCTCCGCGAGGAGAGCGAGGCTTTTCGGGGCGAACTGGACGGGCGCGAAGTCGATGCCCTCGCCGCCATGCGCGGTCGGGCCGAAACCCTGCGCGCAGAACTTGCCGAGACCGGGCAGCAGACGTCGGCGGAGCATGAGGCTGCCGTGGCGCATTTGCGGGTCCAGCTCGACAGCCTGCGCGATGAAGCCGCGACGATCGCTGCCGAGGTGCGCCAAGGCGAAGCAACGGCCTTGGCAAGCTGGGGCAACCAGATCGACGCCATGCGCGAACGGCTCGAGCGGACCGTTGAAGAGATAAAGGCGATCGACCAATCAGCGCTCGACTCCGCGAATGAGAAGCTGAAGGCCCTGTTTGCCGAAGCCGAAGCCGTCGACGCTCGCATCACCGAACGCAACCGGCTGTTCGACGATCAAACCGCACGGCGGCAGGCAAATTTCGACGCAGCCGAAGAAGCGGCTCTGGCAACCATGCACGAGCGGCTCGAAGCGCTCGACGACGCGCTGGCCACCAAGCGCGCCGCTCAGCTCGAGCAGGCCGACACGCTAGCTCGCGAGGGCGATACGCTGGCGGAGAAGATCGGCCGTCTCGGAGAAGTGTTCGATGCCGTCCACCGGCAGGGCCAGGAAGCCAGCGGCAGCGTTGCCGAGGGCGTCGATGCGCTCAACGCGAAGCTTGTGGAAAGCCGCGAAGCGCTCGACGGTACGGATATGGCCGTGGCCGCACTTACGGATGCGAGCGTACGCCTGCTCGAACTCATTCAGGCGAGCGCCCATCAGAGCCGCAACGACCTGCCCAATGCGATGACGGCGAGCGAAGAGCGCCTCGCGGCCATCGAGGCCCGCGCCCGCGAAGTCCACTCGCTGCTCGACCAGGCCCGGCAGGCCGGCGAGCAGGCCAGCACAAGCATGGATACCGCCGGTAACCAAGCGCGCGGCGCCATGGAAGAGATCGACCGCTTCCAGGCCGATTTCGGGGAGACCACCGCAGCCCAAGTCGGCAGCATCGAACGACTCCGCGCCAGCGTGGCCGCGCTCGGCTCGGAAAACGAGGCCGTGGCAACGAAAGCGCAGGAAGAACTGCGCGAGGCGATCAAGGCGCTTCAGACCAGCGCGCGCTCCGCCCTTGCAGCGATCGAAAGCGAGCAGGCCGACCGGATCGACCAGATTGCGGCGAAAGTCGGCGAGAAGAGCGCCGAATCGATCGAAAGGGCGCTCGCCGATCACACCGACGAAGCGCTGGCGAAGCTGGAAGAGGCGACGACACGATCTTCCGAGGCGGGACGGGAAGTTACGCGGCAGCTGCGCGACCAGCTCGCGAAAGTGAACGAACTGACCGGCAATCTGGAGAGCCGCATCGCCCATGCCCGCGAACGCGCGACCGAGGACGTCGACAACGACTTCTCCCGCCGCGTCGCGCTGATTACCGAAAGCCTGAATTCCAACGCAATCGACATTGCCAAGGCTCTATCGACCGAGGTGACCGACACATCGTGGGCCAGCTATTTGCGCGGCGACCGGGGCATATTTACCCGCCGCGCCGTGCGTCTGCTGGACAACACCGAAGCGCGGGAGATCGCCGAACTCTACGATGCGGACCACGATTTCCGCGAGCATGTGAGCCGCTACATTCACGATTTCGAGGCGATGCTGCGGACGATGCTCAGCACCCGTGACGGGCACGCCGTCAGCGTCACCTTGCTGTCGAGTGATATGGGCAAGCTCTACGTGGTGCTGGCGCAGGCACTCGAACGCCTGAGGCAGTAGTCAACCGGCGGACGGCCCCCAGAAAATCAGGTCTTCGGGCCCGATCCAGCCATTGATGTAATTCGCGACGTAAAGCGTCGTCAGGATGGCAGCGAGCACGACTGCGCGGACCATGAGTCGCCCCGGACGGAATTCGACCGGAGCACTGTCTGCCTGCCCCGGTATCTTTTCGATGCCAGCCTCGTCATGCGTGCGGACGCCGAAAGGCAGCAGCACGAAGGCGCTAAACACCAGGAAGAGGAAATAGATCGCGAGGATGCTGGTCCACTGCATCTGATCAGTTCACAGGTTCGGCAGAATGACGCGCACTTGCGGGCGCTTGCCCGACCAGCGCTGTGCGGCACGCCGGGCCGCGAGCCGAGCCGCTTCGTGCACCAGCGCCGGGTCCTTGCGCGCATTACCCTTCAGCTTGCCGATTGCCGCCACGATGTCGGCCTGAGCTTCCTCCACGAAATCGGGATAGTCCTCGTCCAGCGGCAGGCCGAGGCTGTCGAGCCGGGGATTGAGGTCGCCGTCGAGCGCGACGATTACCACGCCCTCGCGCATAAGCCGGCGGCGCATGGTGATCGCCTCGCCATCCGCGGGCGCGATGATGTCGCCATCGAGTACGAGCCGCCCTGCCCTCACTTCGGCGATCTTACCCGGAGCGCCGGGCGCGAGGCGGACGATATCGCCGTTTTGCTGCACGACGTTCGAAGGAATCGCGTTTGCCGCGCCGAGCCGCGCCTGCTCCTGCATATGCCGCATCTCGCCGTGAACCGGCACGAGGACGTCCGGGCGGATCCAGCCATACAGCGCCTCGAGCTCGGGGCGGCCGGGATGGCCGGACACGTGAATCATGCTCTGCCGGTCGGTCACCATGGTGATGCCGCGCGCGGCCAGCTTATTCTGCACCGCGCCGATGCTGATCTCGTTGCCCGGAATCTGGCGGCTCGAGAACAGCACCACGTCACCGCGCACGAGTTCGAGCGGGTGGTTTTCGTCGGCGATCCGGGCCAGCGCCGCGCGCGGTTCGCCTTGCCCTCCGGTTGCGAGGATCAGCAAATCACCGCGCGGCAGGCCCATCGCCGTGTCGAAATCGACCGGATCGGGGAAATCGGTGAGATAGCCATTCGCCTGGGACACCTCGATGATCCGGTCGAGCGAGCGCCCGGCCACGCAGACCTGCCGGTCCGTTTCGCGCGCGACATCGCCGAGGGTCTGGAGCCGGGCGACATTGCTGGCGAAGGTCGTCACCAGCACGCGCTTGCCGTTGTGGCGCTGGACTTCTTCGAGGAGACCTTTGTAGACCGCTCCTTCGGACCCGCTCGGCGCGGGATTGAAGACATTGGTGCTGTCGCACACCAGCGCCAGCACGCCCTCGTTGCCGATTTCGGTCAGCTCTTCCTCGGTGGTCGGCTGGCCGATGATCGGATCCTCGTCCAGCTTCCAGTCGCCGGTGTGAAAAATGCGGCCGTGCGGGGTCTCGATCAACAGCGCGTTGCCCTCCGCGATCGAATGGGCGAGCGGAATGTAGGTGACCTCGAAAGGCCCGACGGTAAAACTGCCGTGATCGTCCTCGATGATGTTGAGTTCAATCTCGTTCTCGATGCCCGCTTCCTGCAGCTTGCGTCGCACCAGTTCCGCCGTGAAAGGAGTCGCATAAATCGGCACGCCGAGATCGGCAGCGAAGTATGGGACTGCGCCGATGTGGTCCTCATGCGCATGGGTGATCACGATGGCTTCGAGTTGCTCCACGCGATCCTCGATGAATTCGAGATCGGCGAATACGAGATCGACACCGGGATACTGGTCGCCCGAAAAGGTCATGCCCAGATCGACCATCAGCCAGCGACCCTGACAGCCATAGAGATTGACGTTCATGCCGATCTCGCCCGACCCGCCGAGGGCGAGGAAGAGGAGTTCGTCTTCAGGAGTAAAGTCTTTTTTCACGCAGCACGCTCCGCCAGCAGGGCCAGCCCTTCCAGGGTGAGGTCCGCATCGACCACGTCGAACAGGTCGGTATGCTCGTCGAACAGGATGGCGAGCCCGCCGGTGGCGACCACCTTGGCCGGACGCCCGACTTCCTTCTTCATGCGCGAGATCAATCCTTCGATAAGCGAGACGTAGCCCCAGAACACGCCGATCAGCATCTGGTCCTCGGTGTTGCGACCGATGACGCTATCGCTCTTCGGCTTCTCGATCGCGATGCGCGGCAGTTTGGCCGTGTTGCCGACCAACGCATCGAGCGACAGGTTGATGCCGGGCGCGATGATCCCGCCCTTGTAGGCGCCGGTGAAATCGACCGCATCGAAGGTGGTTGCGGTGCCGAAATCTATCACGATCAGGTCACCTTCGTATTTCTCATGCGCTGCCAGCGTGTTGAGCGCGCGGTCGGCGCCGAGCGAACTCGGCTGCTCGATATCCAGCTCGAAGCCCCAGTCGGCGTCGCCCTGTCCTGCGACAAGGGGCGTGATGCCGAGATATTTCTCCGACAGGACGGTGAGGTTGTGGATCGCCCGGGGCACGACCGATCCGATTATAACCTGCTCGATATCGCTCTTGTCGAAGCCCTGAAGCTTAGCGAGCTGGAGCAGCCAGACGGCGTATTCGTCGCCGGTGCGCCGCGGATCGGTGGCAATGCGCCAGCGCGCCTTGATCGTTCGCCCGTCGAAAAGGGCGAAGACCACATTGGTGTTACCGACATCGGCAGCGAGCAGCATGGCTCATCCCTCCTGTTTGGCGAGCATCACGTCGCCAGCATGGATGACACGCCGCGCGCCATCCGCCAAGCGCAGCGAAAGCGCGCCCTCGGCTGTCAATCCAGCGAATTCCGCCGTGATCGGTTCCTCGCGGGGTGGGTGGACGGTGAGCTGGGTGCCGACAGGATGGGCAGCTTCTTGCCAGCGTCGCACGAGTGGTTCGAGGCCATATGTCCGCCAGCGCTCGAGCTCGCGATCGAACGACGCAGCGAGCGCCTGGGCGAAATGGTCGCGATCGGGCGCCGGGCCGAGCGCGCTCAGGGCAACCGTCTCGCGATCCGGGAGATCGGGCGCAGCGGCGAGATTCACCCCGACGCCCACTACGATGGCTTCTCCCTCCCTCTCCAACAAGATTCCGGCGAGCTTGGCAGAGCCGAGCATGAGGTCGTTGGGCCACTTGAGCATCGGGACTTGCGGCGGCGACAACAGAAGAGCGACCGCCTCGTAGAGGGCAAGTCCGGTCATCAGGGCTAGACTGGCGGGTTGCGGATCGCGGGGGTGCGGACGCACGATCGTCGAGCCCATGAAGTTGCCCGATCCGTCGAACCACGTCCGGCCCTGGCGACCGCGTCCGGCGACCTGCCGGTCGGCGACGAGCCAGTGCCCTTCGTGCACTGCCTCCCCGCGGCGAAGCTGCTCCGCCAGATCGCTATTGGTCGAGCCTGTTTCGGCGACGACGCGGATCACATCGCGGCGGCAAAGCTCGCCGCAGCAGCCGCACTCCATTCGCCGAGCGGGATGGTCAGGAAATAGCCGAGCGGCGAGATAATCGCGACGCTGAGGCCCAGAACGATCCAGTGGCCGATCGGGCTTTCGGTTTCCACTTCGCGCGTGGCATCGTCGAAGAACATCACCTTGACGAACTTGATGTAGTAGAACGCGCCGATGACGCTGGCGGCGATGCCGATCGCGGCCAGTGCAACCAGATCGGCCTGCACGGCTGCCTGGAAGACCACGAACTTCCCCCAGAAGCCGAACAGCGGCGGTATGCCCGCGAGGCTGAACATGAGCGCCAGCAGGCACCACGCGAGCGCGGGCCGATTGGTGGAGAGCCCGGCGATGTCGTCGAAGGTTTCGAGATTCTGCCCCATCGGATCGCGGAGCATCAGCAGCGCGGTGAAGCTGCCGACCGTCATCGCGACGTAGATCGCCAGATAGGTCATGACGCCGGCCACGCCAGCGGGTGTCGCCGCAGCGAGACCGATGAGGATGAAACCGACATTGTTGATCGAGGAGTACGCGAGCAGACGCTTCAGGTTCTGCTGTCCGATTGCGCCCAGCGCGCCGACTACGATGGACGCGAGCGCGGCAAAGATGACGATCTGACGCCACGCGTCCACTTCGCCTGCGAACGGTTCCATCGCCATGCGGACGAGCATGGCCATGGCCGCCACCTTGGGCGCGGTCGCGAAGAAGGCAGTGACCGGCGTCGGCGCGCCTTCATAGACGTCTGGCGTCCACATGTGGAACGGCACGGCGCTGACCTTGAAGGCAAGTCCTGCAAGCACGAAGACGACGCCGAACAATGCGCCGGTCGAAAACTCGATAGCGAAAGCAGCACGAATACCTTCGTAATTGGTGCTACCGGTGAAGCCGTAGACGAGGCTGACGCCGTACAGGATGATGCCCGATGCGAGCGCGCCGAGGACAAAATATTTGAGCCCCGCTTCCGCCGAGCGCGTGTCGTTACGCAGGAAGCTGGCAAGCACATAGCTGGCAAGGCTCGACATCTCGAGGCCGATGTAAAGCGTCATCAGATCGGTGGCGGAAACCATCATGCCCATGCCGACGGCATTGAACAGCATCAGCACCGGATATTCCGGGCGATAAGCCCCGCGCTGGTCGAAGAAGCGCGGCGTAACCATCAGGACAGCAATCGTCGCGAGATAGATGAGGATCTTCGCGAAGCTACCGAACGTGTCGGCGCGGTAGAGATCGCCAAAGGCGCGGCCGGCTGTCTCCCTAACGGCAAGGTCGAACAGGTGTCCGCTGAAAAGCGTTGCACCAACCAGCGCCGATACGGCGAGGATCGTGACCAGGCGTGCCGAGCGCGGACCGCCCCAGGCCGATACGAGCAGCAGCACGAGGCCGACGATCGAAAGCCCGACCTCGGCGCCGGTGAAATAGAGGGAACTGGCGAGGTTCATCAGTGCGCTCCCTCCGCATCATGTGCGGCTGCGACAAAATTGGCGTTGCGCTCCATCGGCTCGCCGACGCGGAGTTGGCTGTCGCCCTCCGGCGCAGCGCGCGCCATGCGGACCTCGAGTGCGGCGATGTCCTGACGCATCGGGGCGAGAAAACTTTCCGGATAGACGCCCATCCACAACGTCGCCGCTGCAATGGGTGCGAGCATCAGCCACTCGCGTGCGTTGAGATCGGGCATGCGTGCCGCATCGGCATTGCGCTGCTCTCCGAACGCCACGCGGCGGTATAGGTAGAGCATGTAAGCAGCACCGAGGATGATGCCTGTGGTGCAGACCAGCGTGACCAAGGTCGAGACTTTGTAGAGGCCGGCCAGCGCCAGGAACTCGCCGACAAAGTTGCTGGTCCCCGGCAGGCCGATGCTGGCCATCGTGAACAGCAGGAAGAACAATGCATATTTCGGCATGTTGATGCTGAGCCCGCCATAGCGGTCGATCTCGCGCGTATGCAGCCGGTCGTAGATCACGCCGACGCACAGGAACAGCGCGCCGGATACGAGGCCGTGGCCAAGCATGACCATCATCGCGCCCTCGATACCCTGCACGTTGAAGGCAAACAGGCCCGCCGTAACGATCGCCATGTGCGCGACCGAGGAATAGGCGATCAGCTTTTTCATGTCGTGCTGCACCAGCGCGACGAGCGAGGTGTAGATCACCGCGACCATCGACAGTGCGAAGACCAGCCATGCGAACTGGGCGCTCGCTTCGGGGAACATCGGCAGGCTGAAGCGGATGAAGCCATACCCACCGAGCTTCAGCAACACGCCTGCCAGGATCACGGACCCTGCGGTCGGCGCCTGGACGTGCGCGTCGGGCAGCCAGGTATGGACCGGCCACATCGGCATCTTCACCGCAAAGCTCGCGAAGAAGGCCAGCCACAGCCAGGTCTGCGCCTGCGGGCTGAAGTCGTAATTGAGCAGCGTCGGGATGTCGGTAGTGCCCGCTTCGTTCACCATCCACATCATCGCGATCAGCATCAGCACCGAGCCGAGCAGCGTGTAGAGGAAGAACTTGTAGCTCGCGTAAATGCGGTTGTCCCCGCCCCACACGCCGATGATGAGGTACATCGGGATGAGGCCGGCTTCGAAGAAGATATAGAACAGAAACATGTCCTGCGCGGCGAACACGCCGATCATCAGCACTTCCATCAGCAGGAAGGCCGCCATGTATTCGCCCACGCGCTTGGTGATCGCGTCCCAACTGGCGAGGATGCAGATCGGCATGAGGAAGACGCTGAGCATGATGAGCATGAGGGCGATGCCGTCGATCCCCAGCGCGTAGCTGAAGCCGGCGAAAATTTCCGCGCGCTCCACGAACTGCCACTGCGCGCCGCCGATATCGAAATTGAGCCATAGCAGCACGCCGAGCGCGAGGTCGAACAGTGTTGCGAACAGCGCCACCATGCGGGCGCTGTGCGCACCGAGGAACAGACAGGCGATGGCGGCGACGAGCGGCACCGCGAGCATCAGCGAGAGGATGGGGAATTCCATCAGAACAGCACCCAGGTGACAGCGGCGACGAGCCCGAGGAGCATCACCAGCGCATAGCTATAGAGATATCCGGTCTGGAACTTCTTCGCGCCGACCGAGCCTTTCTCGACCACCCAGGCCACGCCATTGGGGCCGAAGCGGTCGATAGTGCCGATATCGCCGAGTTTCCAGAACTGGCGTCCGAGCCAGAAGGCAGGGACGATGAAGAGGTAGTGGTAGAGCTCGTCGAAATACCACTTGTTGTAGAAGAACCGGTAGATCGGGCCGAGCTGTTCGGCACCCTTGGCCGGGATCGTCGTGTCCTTGATATAGGCCAGCCAAGCGACGGCGAGGCCGATCAGCATGACGAAGGTCGCCGTCAGCTTCACCCAGTAAGGCACATTGTGCAGCGCGTGGATCAGGTTCTCGTTGAAGTAGATCGAGCCGTCCCAGAAGTCCGCGCCGTCGATGAAGGCGTCCTTGAACACGAAGCCGGCAAACACTGCACCGATCGAGAGGATGCCGAGCGGGATCAGCATGCTGAGCGGGCTCTCATGCGGGTGGTAGCCGCCCGTTCCCGCGTCGTAGTTTGGCGAGGGCACGGCGTGCGTCACATTGTGGCCGGCATCTTCCTGCGCGGCGGGATTGTGATCTTCCGGCTCGTCATGGCCGTGGTGGACGGCATGCTGGATATGCTCGCTATCGGCCCAGCGCGGCTTGCCCCAGAAGGTCAGGAACATCAGGCGCCAGCTGTAGAAGCTGGTCAGAAGGGCCGCGATGGCGCCCATCCAGAAGGCGAACATGCTCATTTCCGTACCGCGGGCGAAGGCGGCTTCAAGAATGGCGTCCTTGGAATAGAACCCGGCGAACCCGAACACGTAGAGCACGCCGACACCGGTGATTGCGAGCGTACCCGCCATCATGGCCCAGAAGGTCAGCGGGATTTCCTTACGCAGCGCGCCATAATAGCGCATGTCCTGCTCGTGATGCATCGCATGGATGACCGAGCCTGCGCCGAGGAAGAGTAGTGCCTTGAAGAAGGCGTGCGTGAACAGGTGGAACATCGCGGCGCCATAGGCGCCCACGCCAGCAGCGAAGAACATGTAGCCGAGCTGCGAGCAGGTCGAATAGGCGATCACGCGCTTGATGTCCCACTGCGTCGTGCCGACGGTGGCGGCGAAGATGCAGGTGGCGGCGCCGATGAAGGTCACCATGCCAAGCGCGACGGGCGCGGTCTCGAACATGGGCGACAGGCGGCAGACCATGAACACCCCCGCGGTCACCATGGTGGCGGCGTGGATCAGCGCGGAAACCGGCGTCGGGCCTTCCATCGCATCTGGCAGCCAGGTGTGCAGGCCGAGCTGTGCCGACTTGCCCATCGCGCCGATGAACAGGAGGATGCAGAGCACGTCCATCGTCGCCACGCGGTAGCCGAGGAAGCCGATCGTCGCGCCGCTCATCGAAGGTGCAGCCTCGAGGATCTCGGGGATCGAGACCGTGCCGAACACCAAGAAAGTGCCGAAAATGCCGAGCATGAAGCCGAGGTCGCCGACGCGGTTGACGACGAAAGCCTTGATCGCGGCGGCGTTGGCGCTGGGCTTCTTGAACCAGAAGCCGATGAGCAGGTAGCTGGCGAGGCCCACCCCTTCCCATCCGAAGAACATCTGGACGAGGTTGTCGGCCGTCACCAGCATCAGCATGGCGAAGGTGAACAGCGAGAGGTAGGCGAAGAACCGCGGCTGGTCCGGGTCTTCTTCCATATAGCCCCAGCTATAGAGGTGGACGAGCGCCGATACGGTGGTGATGACCACCAGCATTACCGCGGTCAGCGTATCGACGCGCAGGGCCCAGTCGAAGGCGAGATCGCCTGATTGCATCCATTGCAGCACCGGCACGACGGTGGCCGTGCTGTCGCCCAGCCAGAAGCCGATGAAAACCGGCCAGCTGAGCGCGCAACTGATGAACAGCGCACCGGTCGTGATCGACTTGGTAACAACGCTCGGCGCAGACTTGTTGATGAAGCCGCCGACGATCGCTGCCAGCAGGGGCAGGAAGACGATGAACAGGATGGGATGCACCGGTGCTTACCCCTTCAACCGGTCGACGTCGTCGACGGCGATCGTGCCGCGACCACGGAAGTAGATGACGAGGATGGCGAGCCCGATGGCCGCCTCGCCCGCCGCGACGGTCAGGACGAACATGGCGAACACCTGCCCGACCAGATCGCCGAGGAAGGCGGAAAAGGCGACGAGGTTGATGTTCACCGCGAGCAGGATGAGCTCGATCGCCATCAGGATGACGATGATGTTCTTCCGGTTGAGGAAGATGCCCAGCACGCCCAGCACGAACAGGATCGCGCTGACAACAATGTAATGTTCGATGCCGATCACAACTCGACCCCCTTGCCGATGCCCGGCTGCTTCATCACAGTCGCCTCTTCCGGGCGGCGGCGGTTCTGCTTGGCAATATCCTGCTGGCCGCGCGCATCCGCCGGCCCCTTGCGATGGGTCAGGACGATCGCGCCGACCATGGCCACCAGCAGGATGATGCCGGCCGCTTCGAACAGGAAAATGTAGTCGCGGTAAAGCAGCGCGCCGATGCTCTCGATGTTCGAGCGGTCGAGCAGCGGGGCCGACGTACCGTCCGGCGTGCCCAGCTCGATCGCGCCGACGCGATAGGCGCCGATGCCCAGTACCAGCTCCGCCAGCAATATGGCCGCGATGGCGATACCGAGCGGGAAATTCTTGATGAAGCCTGCGCGCAGTTCCGCAAAGTCGATGTCCAACATCATGACGACGAACAGGAACAGCACCGCGACCGCGCCCACATAGACGATGACCAGCAGCATCGCGATGAACTCCGCGCCCACCAGCACCATCAGCCCCGCCGCATTGAAGAAGGCGAGGATCAGCCAGAGGACCGAATGCACCGGGTTGCGCGACATGATGACCATGACGGCGCTGGCGATCACCAGGACGGCGAACAGGTAAAAGGCGATGGTCTGAATCATGAGCCCCGTTTCTCGTTGGCGCGGCGGTTAGCGATAGGGCGCGTCGGCTTCAAGGTTTGCGGCAATCGCCCGCTCCCACTTGTCACCATTCGCGAGCAGCTTGGCCTTGTCGTAAAGCAACTCCTCGCGGGTTTCCGTCGCATATTCGAAGTTCGGGCCCTCGACCACGGCATCCACCGGGCAGGCTTCCTGGCAGAAGCCGCAATAGATGCACTTCGTCATGTCGATGTCGTAGCGCGTGGTGCGGCGGCTGCCGTCCTCGCGGGGCTCGCTCTCGATCGTGATCGCCTGCGCCGGGCAGATCGCTTCGCACAGCTTGCAGGCGATGCAGCGCTCTTCCCCGTTGGGATAGCGGCGCAGCGCGTGTTCGCCGCGGAAACGCGGGCTGATCGGGTTCTTCTCGAACGGGTAGTTGATCGTCACCTTGGGCTTGAAGAAATATTTCAGCGTGAGGGCGTGCGCCTTCACGATTTCCCACAGGGTGAACGACTTTACGAGATGCGCGATCGTGCTCATGCCGCGCCTCCGAAGTGACCGGTTGCCATCAGATAGCCCGAAATTACGACGATGAAGAACAGGCTGAGCGGGAGGAAGACCTTCCAGCCAAGCCGCATCAGCTGGTCGTAACGATAGCGCGGAACGGTCGCCATGACCCAGCTGAACATGAAGAAGAAGAAGAACGTCTTGAGCAGGAACCAGATGATCCCCGGAATGTCGAACCACGGGATCAGGTCGATATTCAAAGGCGGCAGCCATCCGCCGAAGAACAGCAGCGTGTTCAGCGAGCACATCAACAGGATGTTCGCATATTCGCCCAGCCAGAAGAGCGCGAAGCTCATCGACGAATATTCGGTCTGGTACCCGGCGACGAGTTCGCTTTCGGCCTCGGTCAGGTCGAACGGCACACGCTGCGTTTCCGCCAGGCAGGAGATGAAGAACATCACCCAGATCGGGAAAATCAGCGGATGGACGACATAGGCGTTGATCAGGCCGAGCCCGAAAGCCTCCTGCCCCAGCACGATACCCGTCAGGTTGAAGGTTCCGGCGAACAGCACGATGCAGACCAGGATGAAGCCGATCGAGACTTCGTAGGAGATCATCTGTGCCGCGGCGCGCATGGCCGAGAAGAACGGATATTTGGAGTTACTCGCCCAACCGCTCATCACGACGCCGTAAACGGATAAGGAACTGATCGCGAGGATGTAGAGCAAGCCGACATTGATGTTGGCGAGCACCACGCCTGCGTCGAACGGAATCACCGCCCAGGCCGCCAACGCGACGGTAAAGGTCACGATCGGCGCGAGGATAAAGATGCCCTTGTTTGCCGCGCTCGGAATGATGGTTTCCTGCAGGAAGACCTTCAGCCCGTCGGCAAAGCTTTGCAGCAGGCCGAAGGGGCCGACCACATTGGGTCCGCGGCGCAAGTTGATCGCCGCCCAGACCTTGCGGTCGACGTAGATGATCATGGCGACTGCCAGCATGAGTGGAAGCGCGATCAGAAGGACACCGGCGATCGTCGCGGTGAACCACGCGAATTCGTAATTCATGCCGAGGGATTGGAAGAATTCGGTCATTCCGCGGCCTCCGCCAAATCTTCGCCGTGGAGCAATTCCGCCGAGCAGCGCTGCATCACCTCGCTGGCGCGGGCGATCGGGTTGGTGAGGTAAAAATCCTTGATGGGATAAGCACTGATCGTCCCTTCCGCCTTCACCTTGGCATCCGCCTTGGGCAGCGCGCCGTAATTGGCGAGGCCTTCTTCGCCCAGCGCGGGCACTTCTGCGATCATCGCAGCCTGCAGTTCGGCAAAACTGTCGAAGCCTACCTCCACCTTCAATGCATCGGCCAGCGCCCGCAGGATCGTCCAGTCTTCGCGCGCGTCGCCCGGGGCGAAGACGGCCTTCTCGGCAAATTGCACGCGGCCCTCGGTGTTGACGTAGGTCCCGTCCTTCTCGGCATAGCTTGCCGCGGGCAAAATCACGTCCGCCGCATGCGCGCCCTTGTCGCCGTGATGGCCGATATAGACCTTGAGAGCATCGGCAAACGGCTCGAAATTCATCTCGTCCGCACCGAGGCTCAGGACGACCTTGGGCTTGGCCTTCACGATATCCGCCATGCCGCCGGACTGCGCGAAGCCGAGCATCAGCCCGCCCATGCGCGCGGCGCTGAAATGAAGGACATTGAACGCCGCGCCGAACTTCTCGGCCAGCGCCAGCGCCTTGCCATGCGCGCCCTTCAGGCCCGCGCCGCCGACGATAATCGCAGGGCTTTCGGCATTCTTAAGCGCATCGCCGAGCACCTTGGGCAGCTTGTTAAGTACGGCAAGATCCTCGCCGAGGAATTCGGCAGGATAGGTCGTATCCCACCAGGGGCCGACCACGAATACTTTCGCGCCGCGCTTCACCGCCTTGCGGATACGGACATTCACCAGCGGCGCTTCCCAGCGGACGTGGCTGCCGACAATCAGGATCGCGTCGGCGTTTTCGATCCCGGCGAAGGTCGAGTTGAAATTGACCGCCGCGAGGTTCGAGGTGTCGTAATCCATCCCCGTCTGGCGGCCCTCGACCAGCGTCGAACCGCAGGCCTTCAGCAGCGCCTTGGCCGCGAACATGGTTTCGCAGTCGAGCATATCGCCCGCGATGGCCGCGATGTTCTTGCCCGGCTTGACCTTGGCGATCGCCGTGAAGGCCTCGTCCCAGGTCGCCGCCTGCAGCTTGCCACCTTTGCGGATATAAGGCTTGTCGAGACGGCGGCGCATCAGGCCATCGACCTGGTAGCGGGCCTTGTCCGAAATCCACTCCTCGTTGACATCGTCGTTTACGCGAGGGAGCGCGCGCATGACTTCGCGGCCCCTACTGTCGAGGCGGATATTGGAGCCGACTGCGTCGGACACGTCGATGCTGAGCGTTTTCTTCAACTCCCACGGCCGCGCCTCAAAGGCGTACGGCCGGCTGGTGAGCGCCCCGACCGGGCACAGGTCGATCACATTGGCCGACAGCTCGTGCTCGGCCGCCTGCTCAAGATAGGTGGTGATCTGCATGTCCTCACCGCGATAGAGCGCGCCGATTTCGTCCACTCCGGCAATCTCTTCGGAGAAGCGAACGCAGCGGGTACAGTGTATGCAGCGGGTCATGACCGTCTTGATCAGCGGGCCCATGTACTTCTCGGTCACCGCGCGCTTGTTCTCGTGGTAGCGCGTAGCGCCGCGACCATAGGTCATCGACTGGTCCTGCAGGTCGCATTCGCCGCCCTGGTCGCAGATCGGACAGTCGAGCGGGTGATTGATGAGCAGGAACTCCATCACCCCTTCGCGCGCGGTCTTGACCATTTCGGTGTCGGTGCGGATTTCCTGGCCGTCGGTAGCGGGGAGCGCACAGCTCGCCTGCGGCTTGGGCGGGCCGGGCTTCACTTCGACCAGACACATGCGGCAGTTGCCGGCAATGCTCAGCCGCTCATGATAACAGAAGCGCGGGATTTCCTTCCCCGCAAGCTCGCACGCCTGCAGGACGGTAGCGCCGTCCGGAACTTCGAGTTCCTGTCCGTCTACGGTGACTTTAGGCATAATTCAGCTCTCGGAATCCAAGCGGCGAAGGCGATGATAGACGGGCTCATTCAGGGCGATCCGCAGCGCTTCGTGCGAAAGTTCTAGGTCCTGACCGGCGGCGACGCACGGTGACAGGGATGGCATCAGGGCACCGATCGCTTCGGCCTCTTCGCCACTCCCCGGTTCGGTCCGCAGATAATCGACCGTCGCTTTCGGATCTTGCAGGAAAACGCAATCACCGAATTCCATGAAGACCATGGAATAGGCATCGGCCTTTTCGTTTTCGGGAAGAGCTTGAAGCGACATGAGATAAAACGGTTCTTGCGCAGTTGCGGCGGTAGGATCGAAGTCCCTGGACAAATAAGGCTTGACCATTTCGCGGGCGAGCGCGCGGCGGAAGGGTTGCGGTGTGAAGGTCATCTCCACACTACCGACCGCCTTTTGCGTATTGTCCATGCACAGGCCAAGATCACCCTCGTTCCGCCGCAGAAGGCGAAATTCCGCTTCCGTGCCGGGAACCGTTTCGAGGAATTTGCGAGCATACGCCGGCCCCCGCTTTGCGATGCAGGATGTCGTAATCCGCATCAGCTCCTCGGCGTCGGCATGGCGAATATTGCCGCCAATACGGGTTCCGGTCCATTGCGCTGACACACCGGACGTCGACAGGACCATCACGCACGCCGCCAGAAGAAATTGACGGCTCTTCATTCCGCAGCCTCCGCGAATTTTGCATTATGCTCTTCGATCCGGCGTTCGAGCTCGGGGCGGAAGTGGCGGATAAGGCCCTGGATCGGCCAAGCCGCCGCATCGCCTAGCGCGCAGATCGTGTGGCCTTCGACCTGCTTGGTGACCTGCTGCAGCATGTCGATTTCCTCGATGGCAGCGTCGCCGGTACGCAGGCGTTCCATCATGCGCCACATCCAGCCCGTGCCTTCGCGGCAGGGGGTGCACTGGCCGCAGCTCTCGTGCTTGTAGAAATAGCTGATGCGGCTGATCGCGCGGACGATGTCGGTGGACTTGTCCATCACGATGATCCCGGCCGTGCCGAGGCCCGAGCCGAGTTCCTTCAGCCCGTCGAAATCCATGATTGCCTGGCGCATCTGGTCGCCGGGGATCAGCGGAACGGAGGAGCCGCCGGGAATGACAGCCAGCAGATTGTCCCATCCGCCGACGATGCCGCCGCAATGGGTGTCGATGAGCTCCTCGAAAGTGATGCTCATCGCCTCTTCCACGACGCAGGGCTTGTTCACATGGCCACTGATCTGGAAGAGCTTGGTGCCCTTGTTGTTCTCGCGCCCGAAACTGCTGAACCAGCTCGCGCCGCGGCGCAGGATCGTCGGGACGACGGCGATCGATTCGACGTTGTTGACCGTGGTCGGGCAGCCGTAGAGGCCCGCGCCTGCCGGGAACGGCGGTTTGAGGCGTGGCTGGCCCTTCTTGCCTTCGAGGCTTTCGATCATCGCGGTTTCTTCACCGCAGATATAAGCGCCTGCGCCGCGATGCAGGAAAACATCGAAGTCGTAGCCCGATTTGCTGGCGTTCTTGCCGATCAGGCCGGCATCATAGGCCTCGTCGATCGCCGCCTGCAGGGTTTCGGCCTCGCGGATATACTCGCCGCGGATGTAGATGTAGGCCGCGCGCGCCCGCATGGCGTAACCGGCAACCAGCGCGCCTTCGATCAGCTTATGCGGATCGTGGCGGATGATCTCGCGGTCCTTGCACGAGCCGGGCTCGGATTCGTCGGCGTTGATGACGAGGAAGCTCGGACGCCCGTCCTTCGATTCCTTCGGCATGAAGGACCATTTAAGGCCGGTCGGGAAGCCCGCCCCGCCCCGCCCGCGCAGGCCGGACGCTTTCATTTCCTCGATGATGTTGTCATGCCCGCGCGCGATCAGCGACTTGGTATCATCCCAGTCGCCGCGCTGCTGCGCTGCCTTCAAGCCCCAGTCCTGGAAACCGTAGACATTGGTGAAGATGCGGTCCTTATCGGCAAGCATCAAGCGAACCCTCCGAACACGAATATGGCAACCGCGATCAGGATTGCCGCGAGCACGACCGTCTTGACGACGCCCTTGAACACCTTCCACGCGATGACGATCAGGATCAGCGCGACGATGATCGAGATGATATTGCTGTCCATCAGTGATCCTCCGGTCCGCCTTTGGCACGGCCCTGCCCTGCACCGATTGCGAGAAAGACGACACCGAGCGCCAGGAAAGTCGCACCCATGGAGCCGCGTTCAGCGAGAAAATATGCAATCGCTGCGGCGATGAACAACAGCGCGGCCGCGATCATGAAAAGCGTTTTGCTCATCACCATTCGCTCCGGTAATCGTGATTGGCATCGACCATTTCGGGGAGCGAGCTGAGCGCATTGGCAGGCTCGCTGGTGTGGCGGCCGGGCTCCTGCGTACCGGTTTTGGGTTGCTCGCCCGCGGCCAGTGCGTCGAGGATAGCATCGAGCCGCTCGGGCGTGAGGTCTTCGTAATTGTCGTCGTTGATCTGCACCATCGGCGCAGTGGCGCAATTGCCCATGCATTCGACTTCGGTCAGCGTCCAGAGGCCGTCTTCAGACACGTGACCCTTGCTCATGCCGCGCTTCTTGCAGGCTTCGATCAGCCCGTCCGAGCCGCGCAGCATGCAGGGCGTCGTGCCGCAGACCTGGACGTGATACTTACCGACCGGCTTCATGTTGTACATGAAGTAGAAGGTCGCAACCTCGAGCACGCGGATCACCGGCATGTCGAGGTAATCGGCGACATATTCGATCACCGGCAGCGGCAACCAGCCCTGCGTGTTCGTTTCCTCGCCGACCTGGCGCTGGGCAAGGTCGAGCAGCGGCATTACCGCCGAGCGCTGACGCCCCTCGGGATAGCGGGCGATCGCCTTGTCCGCCTTGGCGCGGTAGGCCTCGGTGAACTCGAAGCCACCCCAGCGCTCACGCAGCTCGGGAGTATCGGGTGCGGGGGAACGGTCAGCCATGGGTCAACCTGTGCTGGAGATATCGACCGAGATAGAGGCCGACGACGGCAGCGAAGGCCGTCGAAAGGATTTCCTTGAGCGAACTCTCGCCATAGAAGGCGAGCAGATAGGCCGCCACCGCAGAAGCGAAGGCCGCGAAAGCCGCGATGAAGATGAAGATTTCGCGCGCGATCACCGGTCACACTCCCCGAACACGACGTCGATGGCGCCGAGGATGGCGGTGGCGTCGGGCAGCATGTGGCCGCGGCTCATGAAGTCCATCGCCTGCAAATGCGAGAACGCGGTCGGGCGGATCTTGCAGCGATAAGGTTTGTTCGAACCGTCGCTGACGAGGTAGACGCCGAATTCACCCTTGGGGCTTTCAGTCGCGACATAGACTTCGCCTGCGGGGACATGGAAGCCCTCGGTATAGAGCTTGAAGTGGTGGATCAGCGCTTCCATCGACTGCTTCATCTCGGCGCGCTTGGGCGGGGCGACCTTGCGGTCGTCGCTGGCGACTGGGCCGGACGGCATGTCGCGCAGGCACTGCTTCATGATCTTCGCGCTCTCGTAAACTTCCTTCACGCGGACCACGAAGCGGTCGTAGCAGTCCGAATTGGTGCCGACGGGAATGTCGAACTCCATCCGCTCGTACACGTCGTAAGGTTGCGACTTGCGCAGGTCCCAAGGGATGCCGGCAGCGCGGATCATCGGGCCGGAGAAGCCCCAGGCCACCGCGTCGTCCTTGCTGACCACGGCAATATCGACATTGCGCTGCTTGAAGATGCGGTTGTCGAGCACGAGGCTCATCGCATCGCCGAACAGTTCCGGCAGGCGCGTGTCGATCCACTCGCCGATATCGACCAGCAGCTTTTCCGGCACATCCTGGTGGACGCCGCCCGGACGGAACCAGGCCGCGTGCATGCGCGCGCCCGAAGCCCGCTCGAAGAAATTCATGCAGTCTTCGCGCAGTTCGAACACCCACAGGTTGGGCGTCATCGCGCCGACGTCCATCACATGCGCCCCGATGTTGAGCATGTGGTTGCAGATGCGCGTTAGCTCGGCGAAGAGCACGCGCAGGTACTGCGCCCGCTCAGGCACTTCGACATTGAGCAGCTTCTCGATCGCGAGGACGTAGCTGTATTCCTGCGCCAGCGGGCTGCAGTAATCGAGCCGGTCGAAATAGGGCAGCGCCTGCAGATAGGTCTTGTTTTCGATCAACTTCTCGGTGCCGCGGTGCAGCAGGCCGACATGCGGATCGATCCGTTCGATGATCTCGCCGTCGAGCTCCATCACCATGCGCAGCACGCCGTGCGCCGCGGGGTGCTGGGGCCCGAAGTTGATCGTGTAGTTCGTGATGACTTCGTCGCCGGTAGTGGGCGACTCTTCGAGCTGCATACTCATGCGCAAATCCAGTTGCCGGAGTAACTCTGCGACTTGCCCGCGGCATCGGTCACGGTGACGTTCGCCGGACGGGTCTGGCCCTCCCCGGCAGCGGGTGCGACCGAGACGGTGAAGCCCTCGCCTTCGAAATTCGTGCCGGACTTGACGGCATCGAGCCCGCCGGTGGCCGCATCGGTCATGACGAGCGTGTCACCAACGCGGACCACGGCCTTCCCGGGCAGCGACTTGTCGCGCATGCCGGCTGCGATGATCATTTCCTGCTCACCGACCATGAAGGTACACCCACCCTCGCGCGGGCCGAGATTGACCCCGCCGACATCGCCGAGCTGCTGGAGCGTGGTGACGTCCGCCTGCGCAGGCGGCGCTTCCACGGCAACATTCGGTGCGTTCGGATCGGGTTGCGACGGGTCGAGCGCCGCGCCCTCGCCCGAACCACCGATGCGGCTGGCGAAATCGTCGGCGCTTTCCTGCTCGGCAGGCTCTTGCGAGGAGCAGGCGGCCAGAGCGAGGATAGCAAGGGGAAGAAACGCGCGCATCACTTGCCGTCCTTCTTCTTGGCCGCAGGCTTGCGCTTGGCAGGAGCCTTTTTCTTCTTCGTTTCGGTCGCCTTTGCGGTATCGGTGGTCTTGCCCTTGCGCTTGGGTCGTGCCGCGCGGTCTTCGGTCGGCTCGGGCGGGTCGATGGCCTCGCCTCCGTCCTTTTCTGCCGGAGCACCCGCGCTCACCTTGTCTGCTGCGTGCTTGTCGGTCTTGGCACCCGCGCCTGTGTCCGACGGCTTTTCCGTGACCTTGGGATCGTCGACCGGCGGCGTGTCCGCCTTCTCGTCTCCCGGCAGGACATAGTCCGCGCCTTCCCACGGCGACATGAAGTCGAACTGGCGCAAATCCTGCGCAAGCTCGACCGGCTCGTAGACCACGCGCTTCTCGTCTTCGGAATAACGCAGCTCGGTATAGCCGGTCAGCGGGAAATCCTTGCGGAAAGGATGCCCTTCGAAGCCGTAATCGGTGAGGATGCGGCGCAGGTCGGTATTCCCGGCGAAGAGCACGCCATACATGTCGAACACCTCGCGCTCGAGCCAGCCAGCATTGGGCCACAGCGTGGTGACCGTCGGCACGGGCGTATCCTCGCTCGCTCGGCACTTCACCATGATCCGGCTGTTGGTGGTGAGCGAGAGCAGCATGTAGACGATCTCGAACCGCTCGGCCCGCGAGGGATAATCGGCTCCGGCGATCTCCATCAGCTGCTGATAGGCGTGATCGTCACGCAGAATGCGAAGCACATCCTCGATACTGTCGCGCTTTACGTGCAGCAGCAACTCGCCATGTTCTTCGTGCGCGTCGACCAGATGGTCGCCCAGCGCGGTCGAAAGCGTGCCTTTCAGCCCGTCGATCAGCGTGAAGCGGGGCGCGGAATGTAGCGTTGTCATATCCTCGCCCCTACCTCTGGATCGTGCCCGAGCGGCGGATCTTGCGCTGCAGCTGCATCACGCCATAGAGCAGCGCCTCGGCCGTCGGCGGGCACCCGGGAACGTAGATGTCGACCGGCACGATGCGATCGCAGCCGCGCACCACCGAATAGCTGTAATGATAATACCCGCCGCCATTGGCGCAGCTGCCCATGCTAATCACGTATTTCGGATCGGACATCTGGTCGTAGACCTTGCGCAGCGCCGGAGCCATCTTGTTGCACAGCGTGCCGGCGACGATCATCACGTCCGACTGGCGCGGCGAGGCGCGCGGAGCGACGCCGAAACGCTCCATGTCGTAGCGCGGCATGTTCACATGGATCATCTCGACCGCGCAGCAGGCGAGGCCGAAGGTCATCCACCACAGGCTGCCGGTGCGCGCCCAGTGGAACAGGTCCTCGGTGCTGGTGACGAGGAAACCCTTGTCGTTCACCTCGGTCTGCAGCGCGTTGAAATAGTCCGCATCGGGCTGGCGCACTTCGCCGCCCTTGGCGGTCGGCAGTGCGCTGTCGCGCATGCGCTGGCCGTCGAGCGCGGGGTTCAGCGAGGCGGTGCCGACGAGGGCGGGATCGGTGTTCGGGTTGCTCATTGCCAGTCCAGCGCCCCCATCTTCCATTCATAGGCGAGACCGATGGCGAGGATACCGAGGAAGATCATCATCCCGGCCCAGCCCATCCAGCCGGTCACGTCGAGGCTCACCGCCCAGGGGAACAGGAACGAGGCTTCGAGATCGAACAGCAGGAAGCTGATCGCCACGAGGTAGAATTTCACGTCGAACTGGCTGCGCGGGTCTTCGAAGGCGGGAAAGCCGCACTCGTATTCGCTCAGCTTCTCGGCATCGGGGTTATGCGCACCGGTGAGGCGCGAGACACCCATCGGCAGGAACACGAAGGCTGCCGAAAGGATGACCGCGATGAACAGGAAGATGAGGATTGGCAGATATTGTTCGAGGTCGACCACGTAGAGTTCCTTGCCGCGGAGGTGATTCCGCTTGGGTACGGTTCGCGCACGCCTCTAGGCCCCTCGGCGGGCAGGTGCAAGGGTGCGGCACGCGCAAATCCCGCACAAGCGATTGCGCGAACCGGGACCGGATGCTCCAGCCCCGACCGCGCATCCGGCGAGCCTATTTCAAGGCGGACTTGATAGCCTTGTCGGTCGCAGCACCATAGGGAGGCTTGAGACCGCCGAGCTTGGCGATGTCGATCTTGGGCTGGCTGTAGACACTGCGTGCATGGCTGAATTCGCGGAAGCCCTCGACCCCGTGATAGCTGCCCATGCCGGAAGGCCCGGTGCCGCCGAACGGCAGATCGTCCATCGACACATGGAAAATCACGTCGTTCACCGTCACGCCGCCGCTGATGGTCTTGGTCAGCACCTTCTCGCGTTCGTCGCTGCTCTCACCGAAATAATAGAGGCCGAGCGGGCGATCGTTCTCGTTCACGTAATCGATCGCTTCCTCGACGCGGCTGTAGGTCTTCACCGGGAGGACCGGCCCGAAGATCTCCTCCTGCATCGCCTTCATGTCGTCGGTGACGTTCTTGAGGATGGTCAACGGCATCTTGCGCTGGTTTGCATTGCCGAAGTCCTCGTTGCCCGGGTTGACCTCGATCACCTCGGCCCCCTTGTCCTTCGCATCGGCTACCAGGCCCTTGAGGCGCTCGAAGTGATGGTCGCTGACGATGCTGGCGTAGTCCTCGTTCTCCAGCATGGTCGGATACATGTTCGCGGTGCCCTGCCAGACGCCATGGATCGCTTCGTCCTGCTTGCTTTCCGGCACGTAGAGATAGTCCGGCGCGAGGCAGATCTGGCCCGCATTGAGCATCTTGCCGAGCGCAATACGCTCGCCCGCCTTGGCGAAGTCGGCACTCTCGCCGAGGAAGACCGGGCTCTTGCCCCCGAGTTCCAACGTGACGGGGACGAGGTTCTTCGCCGCAGCTTCCATGACCTTGCGACCGGTGGCGGTGGAGCCGGTGAACACGAGATGATCGAAGGGCAGTTCGGAAAACGCCGCTGCGACTTCGGGCCCGCCGGTGAAGACCGCGCACTCGTCTGCAGTGAAATATTCCTCGACCAGTTCCTGTGTCAGCAGGCTGGTCTTCTCGGTAAATTCGCTCGGCTTAATCATCGCGCGATTGCCTGCCGCGAAGACCTGCATCAGCGGACCGAAGCTGAGATTGACCGGGAAATTCCACGGGCTGAGGATGCCGATGACGCCCTTCGGCTCGTAACGGACTTCCGCCTTCGCGCCCATCAGGCCGAGCGGGAACTGGACGTGCCGCTTATCGGGCCGCGCCCATTTATCCATGTTCTTGAGGCAGTATTTGCCGAAGTTCATAGTGCCGACGATGTCGGTCATCATCGATTGCTGGGGCGATCGGTTACCGAAATCGGCGCTCATCACCTTGCACAGATCGTCGGCATGGGTTTTCAGCAGATTGATGGCACGCTCGATGCGATCCTTGCGCAGAGCCATCGGTTCGGGCCGGGTCTGTGTGTGTGCCGCGCGCTGTTTGCGCAGTACGTCTTCCATCTCGCTCTTCCGGTCGTCCGCCATCGCTCTCTCCATTTGATCTTGCTGCGGCGCAGCACTAGGTAGAAGCCAACCTCCAATTAGGTCGCCATTGGCAACCGATATCACAGAACCAGAGGACCAGCACAAGCATGACCCAGTTCAGCGCAGCCGACCCCGTCGTCATCCTGTCTTACGCACGTACTCCGATGGGAGGCATGCAGGGCGCCCTTGCCGATGTATCGGCGACCGATCTTGGTGCGACCGCGGTCAAGGCTGCTGTCGAGCGCTCTGGCGTTCCGGTCGACAAGTTCGACCGCACCTACATGGGCTGCGTCCTGCCTGCAGGTCTCGGCCAGGCCCCTGCCCGCCAGGCCTCGATCAAGGCCGGCCTGCCGAAATCGGTGCAGGCGACCACGGTCAACAAGGTCTGCGGCAGCGGCATGCAGACGGTTATCATGGGCGCAGAAGCGCTCGCCACGGGCGATGTGAACTACATCGTCGCAGGAGGCATGGAGAGCATGACCAATGCGCCCTATCTGCTCAAGAAGCACCGCAGCGGCGCGCGACTGGGCCATGACACGACCTACGATCATATGTTCCTCGACGGGCTCGAAGATGCCTATGAGGAAGGCCGCGCCATGGGCACCTTCGCGCAAGATACAGCGAACGACTACCAGCTTACCCGCGAGCAGATGGACGAATATTCCATCGAGTCCTTGCGCCGCGCCAATGCCGCGATCGAAAGCGGTGCCTTTGCCGACGAGGTCGTGCCGGTCAGCTTCTCGACCCGCCGCGGCGATGTCACGGTCGAGCACGACGAGCAGCCCGGCAAGGGCAAGCCCGACAAGATCCCGACTCTTCGCCCAGCCTTCGCCAAGGACGGCACGATTACCGCAGCGACGTCCTCCTCCATCTCCGATGGCGCGGCCGCAGTGGTGCTGACGCGCGAAAGCGTCGCCAGGGAAAACGGGCAGGAGCCGGTCGCGAAGATCGTCGCCATGGCCGCCCATGCGCAGGAGCCGAGCGAGTTTACCGTCGCCCCGGTGGGTGCCATCAACAAGGTCCTAGAAAAGGCCGGCTGGTCAGCGGACGAGGTCGATTTGTGGGAAGTCAACGAGGCGTTCGCCTGCGTCGCCATGTTCGCCATGCGCGACATCGGTATTCAGCATGACAAGATCAACGTGAACGGCGGCGGCACTGCCCTCGGACATCCCATCGGTGCCAGCGGCACGCGGATCATCGTGACGCTCCTCAATGCGCTCAAGCAGCAGGGCAAGAAGCGCGGCATCGCCTCGCTCTGCATCGGTGGCGGCGAAGCCACGGCAGTCGCAGTCGAACTGGTCTGACGTTTTCTGCGGCACCTCCCCCGGGCCTGCGCGTTGGTGCGGCGAAAGGGGAAGTGCCATGAAGAACATGTTTTTCGTCGCTGCCGCAACGGTAGCGCTCACCGCCTGCGGATCCAACGAGGAACCCGCTCCCGAACCGCTGGACACGGCGACACCGGCCGACACGACGCTCGGCAGCACGGCTACCGGCGACATGACCGGAACCTACGAGGTTCAAATGGCCGACGGCAGCGTAACCCTGCAGCAGATCAACGCCGATGGCACCTATGTCGATACGATGCCGGACGGTACTGAAATCGAACGCGGCACCTGGCGCCAGGAAGGCTCGCAGATGTGCTTCGATCCCGAAGGCACCGAGCCCGAGGAATGCTACGCCGGCGGCGCGCCGGGCTCGGATGGCAGCTTCCAGATGCGCGATGCGGATGGGAACACGACCGCGACGGTACGCAAGGTCGATGGCGATGGAGTCGCTGCCGAAACGACCATGTAAAAGGTCAGACCAGAAAACGGAGAAGGCGGCTCGTACGGGCCGCCTTTTTCATGTCATGGTGTCCCTGCGCCCCAGAGCCTGTCCTGTGCAATCCAGCCTCGCCGGTTCGCGATAGTCACTTCGCACCAACCATCTTCGCAGTCGCCCAGAGCCGCGACGACGCCCGGCTCGACCCGCCACTTGAGCCCAGCATCTGCCGCCGGACCGGCACGCATATCGGCCGGCCCCTCGCCGATGACGATCGCGCCGTGATCCGGGCTCAGCAGGCGAGCCACTACCCAGCCCTTGTCGCCCGCAGGATCCTCGATCAGCCGCCAGCCTTCCATGACGCGCACCACTTTCACGGGCAGGCCGGGCCGGCGATAGACCCAGTCGATTTTGTAATCGGCACTCGGCCCGACTCGCATGTTGAGCTCGCTCGCGCGGATGGTCGCCCAATAGGGCACCTCACGCTCCTGCGCGGCTGCCGATGCGGGCAGACCGACGAAGCAAACGAGGGCGATGAGAAGGCGCGCGACCATGGCGAAACCCTTACATGATTCTGCGCTGCCACGGCAACCGCGCTTGACCACCACCCCGCCCTCGCCCTAGCGCTTTTCAACAGCATGGAAAGCGCCACCGAACAGGTAGAGAAACGCCTCACCCGCACGCCGCGGGTGGTCGTAACCCGTCATCTTATGCCCTCGGTCGAAGAGCGCATGGGTGAGTTGTTCGACGTGACGCTTAACGGCGAGGACCGGCCGCTGACGCGCGACGAACTCGTGGTTGCCATGAAGGACTGCGACGTGCTCGTGCCGACCGTCACCGACCGCATCGACGGTAATATGATTGCGGAGGCAGGCGACGATCTCGGCCTGATCGCCAATTTCGGCGCCGGGACCGAGCATCTGGACCTCAAGGCCGCGCATGATCGCGGCATCATGGTCACCAACACGCCCGGCGTCTTCACCGACGACACCGCCGACCTCGCCATGGCGGGCATCATCGGCGTGCCGCGCCGCATCCGCGAAGGCGTGCAGCTGATCCGCAGTGGCGAATGGACGGGCTGGACGCCGACGGCGCTGCTTGGAACGAAGCTGGCGGGCAAGGTGCTCGGCATCGTCGGCATGGGCCGCATCGGGCAGGCCGTCGCCCACCGCGCGCGCGCCTTCGGCCTGCGCATCGCCTATCACAATCGCAAGCGCCTGCCCGAAGCGGTCGAGCGGATGTTCGATGCAAGCTGGGTCGTGAGCCTCGACGATCTGGTGGCGCAGGCGGACATTCTCACGCTCCATTGCCCCGCGACGCCGGGGACGCACCGACTGATCGACGAGCGGCGCATCGGCCTGATGAAACCGGGCGCGAGCCTCATAAACACCGCCCGCGGCGATCTCGTCGATCAGGAAGCATTGATTGCGGCGCTTGATAATGGCCACCTGACCGGCGCGGGGCTCGACGTTTATCCCGACGAGCCGAATGTGGACGAACGCCTGATCCGCCACCCCAATGTCATGACCCTGCCCCATATCGGCAGCGCCACGCGCGAAGGTCGCGAGGAATCGGGCCTGAAGGTCATCGCCAATATCCGCATGTGGGCAGACGGGCATCGCCCGCCGGACCAGGTGCTGACCGGCCTCGGCTGACCTTCGCAGAAGTCCGCTTGCCATCGGCGGGCAAGCCTGTAACGCCCTCACCCCATGGACGAATTTTCAGCCAAGATCGAAGCGCTCGAACACCTCTGGATGCGCTCGTGGATGCAGCGCGATCGCAACCAGATGAAGTCGCTCGCCGCGCGGGATTTCATCTTTCTCCTGGGGTCGAGCAAGCCGGTAATCCTAGACCGCGCCAGCTGGCTGGAGGCCGCGACCACGCGCTTCCGCTGCACCGGATACCGCTTCGACGAAGTCTATGTGCGCCGCCACGGCAATGTCGCGGTTTTCGCCACGCGCCTGGGGCTGGAAGCTTCGATCGAAGGCCGCGACTGGACCGGCGACAGCTGGGTCGTCGACCTGTGGCAGAAGGCGCGGGTGAGCCGCAAATGGAAGCTGATCGAACGCACCCTCTCGCGGCCCGATACCGACGAAAAGATGCCGGACGCGATCAGGGCGATGCAGTTGTGGCGCTAAGCCTTAGTCCCCCGTCAGGATCCGCTCGACCAGCTCTTTCACCGTGGGGGTGAAGTTGTTCGAGTAGAAGGGGTCCTGCTTGAAGCGGTAGGCCGCGTGGCCCGCGAAAGCGAGGTTCTCGTCCGGGTCGCCGCCATGGGCGATGTCCTGTAAGGTCTTCTGGATGCAGAAGCTGCGAGGATCGGCGAGACGGCCGGTGGTGTGGTTGTCGTGATCCTTCCAGCTCGAAAACTGGCAATGCGATAGACAGCCCATGCATTCCTGCTGGTCGGTGCGGATCTGCTCGGCGCTTTCGGGGGTGGTAAAGACCACCGTATCGTCGGGCGTTTTCAGCGCTTCCGTGAAGCCCTCGTGCATCCAGCTTTGCGCCTTGCGCTGGTCGCCGGGATGGACGTAAAAATACTTCGCTTTGCCGTGATCGGCAAGCGGAATGGTGCCCTCCTCCTCGTCGCGCTTGAAAATCGGGATCTGGCGCTCGCTGCGGTGCATCAAGTCGTAGAGGAAGGGTGTCTTCACCGCGCTGGAGTAGAATCCGGTGGGGCTGAACTTGTGTAGCAGAACGTCGCCCGGTTCGACCGTGCGCAGCATGTCCTTCCACACCTGCGGGATCGGGCTTTCATGGGTGAGCAGCGGGCGCGTACCGAACTGGAAGGCGATCTTGCCGAGCTCGGGGTTGTCGATCCAGTCGTTCCATTCGCGCAGGAACCAGACACCGCCGGCCATGACGATGGCGGTATCCTCGCTGACGCCTTCGTTGCGCATGGTTTCACGCAGCGCTTTCACGCGGGGATAGGGATCCTCGGGCTTGGTCGGGTCCTCTGCGTTGGATAGGCCGTTGTGGCCACCTGCAAGCCAGGGATCCTCATAGACCACTGCCGCCAGCAGCTCCGGCACCTTGGAATAGCTGCGCTTCCACAAGGCGCGAAACGCGCGCGCAGAGGAAACGATCGGCAGGTAATTCACATTGTAGCGCTGGGCGATCTCGGCCAGCTTGTAGGGCATCCCCGCCCCACACGTGACCCCGTCGATCTTGTCCGCACAATTGTCGAGCACGCCTTCGAGGACCTGCTGCGCCCCGCCCTGCTCCCACAGCACGTTGATGTTGATTGCGCCCTTGCCATCGGCGATCTCGTAGGCGCGGTTCACCTGTTCGGTCGCCCCGTCGATCGCGTAGCGCACGAGCTGTTCGAAACGCTCCTTGCGAGTAGCCTGCGGGTAGACCTGCGGGATCGGATTGCCGTCCTCGTCATAGCTGTCGGCATTCACCGCGCTGACCGTGCCGATTCCGCCCGCAGCGGCCCAGGCGCCCGAACTCATGTGATTGGTGGCGGACACGCCCTTGCCGCCCTCGATCAGCGGCCAGACTTCCTTGCCGCCGTAAACGATGGGTTTGAGACCCTTGAAACTCATTATGCTTTCTCTCTCTTCGTCGGCCGCTCGATGGGCGGCGCCTCATGCGCGACACTGTCGCCGCGACACGGTTCGATCTCTCCGGGTTCGGGCCTCGTAGCCGCTGCCTTGAACTGTGCATAGTAGCCGAGCAGTTCCGGCGCATCCTTGAACGCGACCAATTCGTAACCGACGCGCTCCAGCTCACACGACAGCAGCAGCGGGTCGATCCCGTGCTGGTCAGTCGGGCGATCCTTGTCGACCACGATGACTTGACCATCTTCTCGCAGCGACGGCCAGAGCCGCCAGAGGAATTCGTAGGGCTGTTCGATCTCGTGATACATGTGGACCATGAACACGCGGTCGAAACTGTTGGCGGGCAGGCGTGGATCGGCCGGTTCGCCGCGACGGATCGAGACATTGTCGAGCCGCTGACGCTCTACCCGGCGGCCGAGACGCGCCAGGGCATCGCCGTCGATATCCTGTGCCAGCACCCGGCCGTTTTCGCCGACGCGCTTGGCTAGGCGCAGCGTGTAATAGCCATTGCCTGCGCCGATATCGGCCACGGTCATACCCGGTTCGAGTTCGGCGAGGTCCATCACCGTCTGCGCCTCGCCGCGGCTGTCGCGCTGGTCTTCGCTGTCGATGGAATAGGTGCCAATGCCGGACACGGGACGGTCGGGCGCGGGGAACTCGGCCGGTTCGTCTCCGGTACTCAGCAGCCCGCCGTCGCAGGCGGCGACACTGGCTGCGATGAGAGGGAGAAGAACGAGGCCGGGCCTCACTCCGCGTCCTCCACCTCGACCGTTTCGCCGGTCACGCGCTGGGCGAGTGCGGCGGAAATGAACGGATCGAGCGCGCCGTCGAGGACATCGTCGGGCGTGGGCGAGGTTACGCCCGTGCGCAGGTCCTTCACCATCTGGTACGGCTGGAGGACATAACTGCGGATCTGGTGGCCCCAGCCGATGTCGCTCTTTTCCTGGTACTCGCCAGAGGCTGCCGCTTCGCGTTCGGCCATCTCGCGCTCGAACAGGCGCGCTTTCAGCATGTTCATCGCGGTCGCGCGGTTCTTGTGCTGGCTGCGGTCGTTCTGGCTGGCGACGACGATCCCGGTCGGCTGGTGGGTGATGCGAACCGCGGAATCGGTCGTGTTGATGTGCTGGCCGCCCGCACCGCTGGCGCGGTAGGTGTCGATCTTGAGGTCGGCGGGGTTGATCTCGATATCGATGTCGTCGTCGATTACCGGATACACCCAGACCGAGCTGAAGCTGGTGTGGCGCCGGGCGCTGCTGTCATAAGGGCTGATGCGGACGAGGCGGTGGACGCCGCTTTCGGTCTTGGCATAGCCATAGGCATTGTCGCCCTTCACCAGTAGCGTGGCAGACTTGATGCCCGCCTGGTCGCCTGCCTGATATTCGACCGTTTCGACCTTGTAGCCGCGCTGTTCGGCCCAGCGCGCGTACATGCGGAAAAGCATTTCCGCCCAGTCCTGGCTTTCGGTGCCTCCGGCCCCTGCGTGAATTTCGATGTAGGTGTCGTTGCCGTCGGCTTCGCCCGAAAGCAGCGCCTGCACCTTGTCGCGATCGGCACGTTCGGCGAGGCCTTGCAGCGAGGACAGCCCCTCGCCCACGACCTCGTCGTCGCCCTCGGCCTCGCCCATTTCGACGAATTCGATGGCGTCGGACATCTCGCTCTCGATCTCGCGCACGGTCGTGATCGCGGTTTCGAGGCGCTTTTGCTCTTGCGTGATTGCCTGCGCCTGCTTGGGATCGTCCCACAGGGTTGGATCTTGCACGCGCGCGTCGAGTTCGTCGAGGCGGCGCAGAGCGCGCTCCCAGTCGAGCGACTGGCGGACGAGCGCCAATGCGGCTTCGATCCTCTCGATATGGGCCTGCCCTTCGGCACGCATGGCGAATTCCTTCAAAATTTGCGGCAAATGACTTTCCACCGCCCCCTAGCGCGCGGGCAGCGATTGTAAAGCTGGGTAGCCGGTGCCGGCTAGTAGATACCGCCCTGTTCCTCGACGAAATCGTCGGGACGCTCCACCTCGCGAGCCGCTGCCCGCTGGGTCGGACCCTGCCGCGCGCGGCGGATCAGTTCGAGGATTTCGTTGCGCTTGGCAGCGATCACATCGGAGCGGGTGGAGCGCGGCGGTTCGGTGTCGGGCTTGAATGCCTCCCAGATGATCGCGGCCTTCGGATCGTCGGAGGGTGTGCCGTCGAATACACGCTTGCCCGTACGCCGGTCGACCTTGACCATGCGCACACCGGGCGGAGCGACGAAATCCTCCGCGTTCCAGCGATCGCGCGTGGCCTCGACGAAACGCTTCATAATCGGCGCAGCGGTATTACCGCCCTGCACCCAGCCACCCAAATTGCGCGGCTGGTCGAAGCCTACATACATGCCAGCGACGATGTCCGGCGTACCCCCGACGAACCAGGCATTGGTCGGGCCATTTGTGGTACCGGTCTTGCCGAACAGCGGCAGCTCGAGGCTGCGCAGGCGCACGGCCGTGCCGCGGGTCACCACGCCCTGCAGCATGTGCACGACCTGGAACGCAGTGCGCGGATCGAGGACCTGCTTACCGCGCGGTTCGAAGCGCGGCATCGGCTGGCCGTCCCACTGCTCCATGTTGCAGCCCGTGCATTCGCGATTGTCGGAGCGGAAGATCACCTTGCCGCGGCGGTCCTGCACGTAATCGATGACCGATCCGTCGGTCTGGCGGCCCCAATTGGCCAGCGCGGCATAACCGTTGACCATGCGCGCGACCGTTGTGTCGCCAGCACCCAGTGCGAAGGAATAATACGGCTCGTAATCGCCGATCCCGACGCGCTTGATCGTCTTGACCACATTGTCCATGCCGGTCGTGTCGGCGATGTGGATGGTCATCAGATTGCGGCTCTGCTCGAGCCCCCAGCGCATGGTGTGGACCCCGCCGCCGCCGCCGCCGAAGTTGCGGAAGCACTTTTCGCCGAGGTTGGCGCCCTGCCAGACGCAGAAGGTCTGGTCTGGTACCTGGGTAGCCGGAGTCATTCCCTGGTCGAGCGCACTGGCATAGACGAAGGGCTTGATGGTCGAGCCGGGCTGGCGCAGCGCCTGCGTCGCGCGGTTGAAATCGCCGAGGCGACTGTCGAACCCGCCCTGCATCGCAAGCACACGGCCCGTCTGCGGCGCCTGCGCCAGGAAACCACCCGAAATCTCGGGTACGCCGCGCAGGCGATAGCCGTCGCCCGACTGGACTGCGGCGACCACATCGCCAAGCTTGAGCGACGAAGGCGCGCCGATGAGAGGATAATCTTCGCCATCGGTAAAGCCGATCGTCGGTGACGAACCCGTCGCGGTAATCACGCCGATGCGCCAGTCTTCGTAGTTGATCGAGAGATTGGACGAGGCAAGCTGCGAGTGCAGGTCGCCGTTTTCGGGATTGAGCGTGGCGACGGGCCCGGTGAAGCCGCGATTGCCGTGGTAGCTGATCAACTGTGCGCGCAACGCATCGCGTGCGGCATCCTGCAATTCGGTGTCGAGCGAGGTCCGTACCCACAGCCCGCCTGCATAGACGCTGTTGCCACCATCTTCGGCAGTCTCGCCGAAGCGGTCGATGAGCTGGCGGCGGACTTCTTCGAGGAAATAGCCCGCATCGGCCGATCGCTCGCTGCGCTGCTGGACGAGGCCGAGCGGCTGCGCCTTGGCGCGGCTCGCTTCGGCAGCAGTGACGAAGCCGTTTGCCTGCATCTGGTCGAGTACGAAATCGCGCCGGACAAGCGCCAGTTCGCGATAGCGCTCGCGGCCGTAGCGTTCGGGCGCCTTCGGCAGGATCGCGAGGAATGCCGTCTCGTGCAGGTCGAGATCGCCGACATCCTTGTCGAAATAGGCCCGCGCGGCCGCTTGCACGCCGAAGCTGCGCCGTCCGAGGGGAATTTCGTTTAGATAGAGCTCGAGGATCTCCTGCTTCGTCAGCACGCTCTCGATGCGCGTCGCCAGGATCATTTCCTTGAGCTTGCGGGTGATCGAATACTCGTCGCCCAGCAGGAGGTTCTTCGCCACCTGCTGCGTGATGGTCGATCCGCCGACAGCGCGCTCGTCCGAACCGAATTTCGTCGCGTAGTCCACGACGGCATTCAGCGTGCCCGTCAGGTCGACGCCGCCATGGCTGAAGAAGGTCTTGTCTTCGGCCGAGAGATAGGCCTCGATCATCTGATCGGGGAAGTCGCCATATTGCAGCTGCACCCGCCGCTCGCGGGCGTAGGAATGCACGATCTCGCCATCGACCCCGCGCACCACGGTAGGCAGCGGTGTCTCGTAATCGAGCAGGCTTTCTGCATCCGGCAGATTTCGCGCCAGTGTGGCCCAGGCCAGCACCAGCAGGACGACGGCCACACCGGCGGCATAGCTGACGACTCGCAGCTTGCGATTGGTCGCCCAATTGTCCTTGAACCAGACGATCAACCGCCGTGGATCGTCGGTCAGCCGGTGGCGATAATACTGGAGGGGGGTAGCGTCGGACATATCTGGACAGCGCCTTTAGCACGGGCTTTCTGCATATCGCCAGAACAAGAATGGCCCGATGACGCGATTATTGCTGCCGGGCGAAGTAGATACGGATGGCCCGCGCCATGATTTGCGCGAATTGTTCGCGGCCCTCTGCCGAGCCGAGCCGTTCGGCCTCGGCCGCATTGGTGATGAAACCGCTTTCGAACAACACGGAAGGCACGTCGGGCGCGCGCAAAACTTTGAGCGCGGCAGAGCGGATTGCCTGAGGATGGAAACGCAGCACGCCTTCGCCTTCGCGCCGGATCAGGCGGGCGAACTCCGCCGACTGTTCCTGCGTGCGACGCTGCGACAATTCGACGAGGATCGTGCTCACCGTGTCGCTCTGGTCGGACAGATTGACGCCGTTGAGCCTGTCGGAGGCATTCTCGCGCTCGGCAAAGCGGGCGGCGGCGTCGCTCGATGCCTCGTTGGACAGCGTGTAGATGCTGGCTCCCTCCACCTCGCTCGCGTCGCCTGCGCTGTCGGCGTGGATGGATAGAAACAGATCGGCATTCAGCCGGCGCGCGATCTCGAACCGTTCGGCATGGAGGAGATAGCGGTCGTCATCGCGGGTCAGCGCGACCCGCACGCCGCCTTCCTCCTCGAGCTCTTGCTTGAGCGCGCGCGCCAGCGACAGGACGAGCGATTTCTCCACCAGCCCTTGACCTGTTGCACCGGGATCGTGTCCACCATGGCCCGCATCGATCACCACCAGCGGCAGGGCTTCATCGCCCGATACGCTAGGCAGATCGAGATCGTCGGAAGCGCTCGGCAAGGTCACACGCTGCACATAGGCGCGGCCAACTTCCGACGAAGGAAGGCGCTGCGAAGTCAGCACCAGCCCCACCACAAGGACCAGCGGAATTGCAAGAAGCAGCAGGATTTGTGTGCGCGGTGCCATTTATGGTGAATCGTTAGGGCTTTCTTGCCGCTCCGCGCAATATGGTTGCCGTTGGAAACCCACGGTGCTAGCGATAGCGTATCGGCTGTCCGGTGCCTCCGATCGGCGCGAAATGCGCGACGAAGAGGGACATTCGGACCTGCCGCCCACCGATCCGCAGCCGTTCGGCAATCAGGATCGCAACGAATACAGGTTGATGCAGGACATGCTCCGTTCCTCCCCGGCAAACGCAGAACTGGCTTCGCGCCAGCGCGCGTTCCCGTCGGGCCGGACAGCGCTCGATACGCGCAGGGCAGTCTCCGCAGTCACGAATATCCGGCCCCGCGCACATCTGCATGACGGCCGGTCCATTAACGCCGCGGCTCCGGATTACGGACGCGGAAATCCCAACATGATGCGCCGCGCGGACGACGGGCCTGCCCCGCCCCGCTGCGGCTGGAGACAATTACATGGCAACGCGCATGCTTATCGATGCGCGCCACCAGGAAGAAACCCGGGTGGCGGTCCTCAAGGGAAACAGGATTGAGGAGTTCGATTTCGAATCTGCCGATCACAAGCAGATCAAGGGCAATATCTATCTCGCGAAAGTAACCAGGGTCGAACCGTCACTGCAGGCGGCCTTCGTCGACTTCGGTGGCAATCGCCACGGATTCCTCGCTTTCAGCGAGATCCACCCCGACTATTACCAGATCCCCAAGGAAGACCGCGAGGCCCTGCTCGCCGCCGAGGCCGAGGCTGCCGAAGAGGAAGCCCGCCTGCGCGCCGAAGAGGAAGAGCGCGGCGAAATGCCTGGCGACGAATATGACGCCGAGGACGAAAGTTCCGAAGCTCTCGCCGAAGACCTTGCCGAAGACGGCCTCGAAGAAGTCGACACTTCCGACAAGGACAAGGTTTCCACGATCGAGGAAGGTCAGCTCGACGGCGACGACGAGGAGGATGAGGACGATAGCGAAGACGAGGACGACGAATCCGGCAACCAGCGCCGTGGTCGCGGTCGCAAGGGTCGCGGTCGCCGCCAGGGAAAGGGCGGCCGCAGCCGCGCCAAGGAAGTCGATGAAGCGCGCGCCAAGCGCATGGCGCTGCGTCGCCGCTACAAGATCCAGGATGTCATCCAGCGCCGCCAGGTGCTGCTCGTCCAGGTCGTCAAGGAAGAACGTGGCAACAAGGGCGCGGCGCTGACCACCTATCTCAGCCTCGCCGGCCGTTACACCGTGCTTATGCCGAACAGCAGCCACGGCGGCGGCATTTCGCGCAAGATTTCCAGCGCATCGGACCGCAAGCGGCTGAAGCAGGTCGTCAGCGATCTCAGCCTGCCGAAAACCATGGGGCTGATCGTGCGCACCGCCGGCCTCAGCCGCACCAAGACCGAGATCAAGCGCGACTTCGACTATCTCGCCCGCCTGTGGGACGAGATCCGCGAACGCACCCTGTCTTCCGCCGCGCCGGCGCTGATCCATTCGGACAGCGACCTGATCAAGCGCGCGATCCGCGACATCTACAATCGCGAGATCGAGGAAGTCGTCGTCGAAGGCGAAGAAGGCTACAAGTCGGCCAAGGAATTCATGAAGCTGCTGATGCCCAGCCACGCGCGTAGGGTGAAGCAATATGCCGATCCCGTGCCGCTGTTCCAGCGCTACGGTGCGGAAGACCAACTCAAGGCGATGTACGATCCCGTCGTGCAACTGAAGAGCGGCGGCTACCTCGTGATCAATCCGACCGAGGCGCTGGTGTCGATCGACATCAACTCGGGCCGCTCCACCAAGGAGCACAATATCGAGCAGACGGCGCTCCATACCAATCTGGAAGCTGCGCGCGAAATCGCCCGCCAGTTGCGCCTGCGCGATATGGCGGGCCTCGTCGTCATCGACTTCATCGACCAAGAGCATCACTCCAACACCCGCAAGGTCGAAAAGGCCATGAAGGAGGCGCTCAAGAACGACCGTGCGCGCATCCAGGTAGGCCGCATTTCGAGCTTCGGCCTGATGGAAATGAGCCGCCAGCGCCTGCGCACCGGCGTGCTCGAAGCGACCACGCGCGACTGCCCGCATTGCGATGGCACCGGCCTCGTGCGGACAGCATCCTCAGCCGGTCTTTCGGCCTTGCGACTGATCGAAGACGAAGCAGCCAAGGGCAAGGGATCGATCATCACGCTGGCCGCCAGCACCGAGGCCTCGGTCTATCTGCTCAACGAAAAGCGCGCCGATCTGATGGAGATCGAGGAGCGTTACGGCGTGACCGTCGTCGTTCGTCCGGAAGGCGAAGACGAAGGCGCGAAGATGAGCGTGTCGAGCTCCGGCCCGCGTCCGACCAACGTGCCCAAGTTCGAAACCCTCGTCGAGGACGATGAGGACGAGGTCGACACCGAGGCCTTCGACGATGAGGATGGTGAGGACGAGGACGACAACGATCGTCCCCGCAAGAAGCGTCGCCGCCGTCGCGGTGGTCGGGGCCGCAACAAGCGCCGCGACGACGACAACGGTGCAGACGACGACAGCGACGATAACGACGACGAGGAAGACGAGACTTCCGAGGACAATGGCGAGGACAAGCCGAAGAAGCGGCGCCGCCGTGGAGGACGCCGTCGTGGCGGTCGCGGTCGCGGAAACCGCAACGACACCGGCGAGGAGGCCGAGAACCTCGAACAGGTATCGGAACAGGTCGTAGACGACATGGCCGTGGTCGCCGGTCCGGAAGACAGCTCGGAAACGGCGGAAGCCGCAGCCGAAGAAGATGCTCCGAAGCCGAAGAAGCGCACTCGCAAAGCGAAAAAGGCCGACGACCAGTCGACCGATGAAAGCGCAGCAACGGAGGAAAAGCCGAAGGCCAAGCGGACGCGCAAGCCGAAGACGGAAAAGCCCGAGGCGGAAACCGCAGCTGATGCCGATTCCGAGGAAAAGCCGAAGCCCAAGCGCACTCGGGCGAAGAAGGCGGCTCCGAAACAGGGCGACGACAAGGCTGCAGGTGACGTCTCCGAACAGGTGACGGAAGACATGGCTGTCGTCGCCGGTCCGGAAGACACACCGGAGATCGCCGAGGCTGCTGCCGAAAAGAAGCCCGCTCGCAAGCCACGTGCGAGCAAGTCGAAAGCAAAGCCCAAGTCCGATGCCGATACTGCGCCCGAGACGAGCGCTGCGCCGGAAGCGGAAGAGTCCGCCGGAACCGTTGAAACCGCCAAGCCCCGCAAGGGCTGGTGGCAGCGGACTTTCGGCGACAGCTAAGCCCGAGCAGATTGCTTGAATGACAGCGCCCCGGCCCCGCAAAGGGTCCGGGGCGTTTGTTTATCGGGTCGCTCGCATCACGCGCCTTCCTTGCGCGCGACGCCCCATTCCATCCAGCCCATCACCTTCGGAGCCTTCGGCAGATAGGCTTGGCCCAGCGGTTCGACCGCGAAGCCGGCCCCGCGCAGTGCGGGTCCGATCGGCCGTGTGAGGTGGCATCCACCGGCCATCGGCTTCCAGACAGGTTCGATCCGCTCTTGCCATTTCGCCACGCCCGCATCTGGCGAACGCCCATGCTCGAGAAACAGCAACCGGCCTCCCGGACGCAGGATGCGCCGCATTTCCGACAAGACCTTGGCCTGATCGTCCACCGAACACAGCGTGTAGGTGCATACGACCGTATCGAAACTGCTGTCCTGGAACGGTATGGCTTCGCCAACACCCGGCCGCAGATCGACCGCCCAGCCCTTGCGTTCGGCTTCGGCACGGGCACCGTCGAGCAGCTTGCCATGCGGATCGATCCCGCTGAAGGCCGTCACCTGCTCCGTATCGTAGAGTTTCTGGTTGAGGCCCCCGCCGCAGCCGAGCTCGAACACGTGCCCGCGAGCGAGCGGAACGACCATGCGGCGACGGTCCTCGATTTCCGGCTGGCCGCAGGCATAGGTGATCACCCGCGGCATGACGTGCGCATCGTACCAGCTCTTCAGTCCCACCGCCGGCTCCTCTCCCGCGAAGTCGATGAAACAGGCTATCGCGTTTCCGGCGTGCGGCAAGCGGTTTCTCGCGTGCAGAATTCGGTAGCGGCGCTGGGCTGCGTTGCGTAATGGCGGCGAAAATCATTAACGGGCATGCCATGACCAAACCGATTTCCCCCCTTCGCATTCCTGAAGAAGCCAAGGACCGCATCCGCATGCTGTTCATGGCCAAGCACGCCCTGTTCGGCGGGGGGATGCACCCCGAAGACGGTAATCACGCCATCTATCATCACGAGGTCCGCTCCACCCTGGAGGAGCTCGGCCTCAATCTCGAATTCGCCAACCACTACGAAGTGCTGTTCGAGAAGCCCGACGTGGATTTCGTGTTTCCGCTGCTTAACCGTGGCGGCTTCGTGAACAGCGAGATGCTGATCCCGATTCTGTGCAACAAGCACGCGATCCCCTATCTCGGCGCCATGCCCTTTCTGCGCGGACTGGGCGACGACAAATCGGTGTCGAAGCTCGTCTGCGAACACGCCGGCGTGCCGACCGCGCCCTGGTTCTGTTACCGCCGCGGCGCCCCGATCCGTCAGGACGACCTTCCCGCGAAGGACGCCGGCCGCTGGGTGATCAAGCCAAACGCCTCCTCCGCCAGCTGGGGCATCACCGACGCGAGCAACTGGGTCGAAGTCGCCAACGCGGTCTGGCACATCCATACCGAAGGCCACGATGCGATCGTCGAGCCGTATCTCAACGGCTACGACGTCCAATGCGCGTTCATCACGATCGAGGACGAGCCGATTGCACTCCCCATGCTGTGGTACGAGCGCGAGGATACGCAGCGCCTGTGGACGTATTACGAGAAGCGCGACCTGGTCGAAAACAAGGAGAAGGCAGCGCTGAAACGCTTCGACGATCCCGACCTTGCACCGAAGATCGAGGCCATGGCGCGCAAGGTCGCGCAGGAATTCGTGCCGTTCGATTACGGTCGGATCGAATTCCGGCTCGATCTCCAAACCGGCGACATCAACTTCATCGAGATCAATCTCAACTGCAATCTGTGGTCGGAGAAGGTCATGGCCAAGGCTGCGGCGAAAGCCGGGTTCAGCCATGCAGATCTGCTCGAAACACTGCTCGCCGAATCGTGGAGGAGGAACGGGCTCATCGCTGCCGGCTGAGTTGTGCGCAAATATCGCCGACGGATAGCACGTTCGTCATATTGCGCGGACATCCTCCGCGACTTCAGATATGTTGCCCGAACTGTGTGAAAAAGCGGTAAACGCCCTTGCCACCGCCTGACCTATGGTTAGGATGCGGTTACTTGGTGCTTGGTGCACCAAGGGTCGTATTTTCACATTTTTGGAGGGGTCCATGCCGCGCCATAACGTGCTGTCCGAGGGGACAGACTATCTCTACACGCACACCTGCACAGACGCTTGCGATCACGGCAGCGAACTGCGTGATCAGATCACGCTCGACACCGTGCTCGATTACGATACCGGCGCGCTGGCCGAGGACTTCAACCTCGACAATTTCGGCGGCTTCGGCTTCGGATACCGCGGCAAGCTGATCGCCGACCTCGATCAGGTCGTCGACCAGATCTTCTCCGGCAATTCGCACAATATCACCGGCAGCAACCGGATCACCTATACCTTCCTTCAGAACGATAATCTGGTCGGCCTGTACAACAGCCCGCAGTATAACTTCGGCGCCAATAACGGAGCCGCTCCGTTCACCGCTGCCCAGCAGGATGCCGCGCGTGCATCGATCGCGCTATGGGACGATCTGATTTCGCCCGAATTCGTGGAGAGCAACGGCCGCGGCGCCGACATCCAGTTCGCCAATAGCTGGGACCCGGCGCAGGCTTATGCCTACTATCCGGAATACGGCTTCACGAACGCTCGCGGCTACAATTTCTTTGGCGATGTCTTTGTGGCCGATCCCCGCAGCTACTTCGACGCCGACGGCACGCTTCTCCACGAAGGGAACTATTCCAACGGCGACCTGAGCTTTGGTGGTTACGGCGCAACGACGCTCACCCACGAAATCGGTCATGCGATCGGCCTCAGTCACCCCGGCGCCTACAATGGTGCTGGCGCAACGACCTATCTCGACCAGGCCGAATATGCCCAGGATTCCGAGCAGTATTCGATCATGTCGTATTGGGGCGCATCGGAAACCGGTGCGCGCATCGTCGACTGGGGAACGTTCTTCTTCAGTAATCCGCAGACGCCGCTGCTGCATGATGTCTACACCATCCAGCAGGTTTACGGCGCCGATCCGACCACCCGCGCCGACGATACCACCTACGGCTTCAACTCGACCGCAGATCGTGCGGTGTTCGACTTCACGCAGAACGAGCACCCCTATCTGACGATCTACGACGCCGGTGGCATCGACACGATCGACCTCTCGGGCTTCGAAGCGAGCGTTCTTATCGACCTGCGCGACGGGCAGTTCTCGTCGGCCGGCCAGGGCAACATCACCACTGCCGATCAGGCAGAGGCCTTGCAATCGCTGAATGACGCGATCGAGGTGGCTTATGGCATCGAGGATTACTACGCGCCTGCCGATCAGGCGACGATCGACAGCGTGACGAGCCGTTACATGGGTCTGAATGCGAGCGACATTGCAGCCGATACCGGGCATGCCGGTGTCGAGGCGATGCAATACCAGAACATCTCGATCGCCTATGGCACCGAAATCGAAAATGCGGTCGGTACGGACTATCGCGACGTCATTATCACCAACGAGCAGGACAATGTCCTGACCGGTAACGGCGGTGCGGACGTATTCGTGTTCGCTTCCGACGAGCGTCTGTTTACGGACAGCTTCACCAATGGCGGCACCGACATCATCACCGACTTCGAAGAGGGCGTCGACACGGTCGACCTGTCGGGCCTCGGCATCACCGAAGCCTCGACCCTTACCGCAATCGACAATCGCCTGGAAATCGATATCGACAGCGATGGCGTGATCGACCAGACGATCATCTTCGAAAACCTCGATGCAATCCCGGTTGGCGATATCCTGTTCGGCTGATCCGAGACGGGTTGAAACCGCTTGAAACGAAACCGCCTCGCGCCACCCGGCGCGGGGCGGTTTTTCTATGCCGAGATCACCTCGCCAGCGTAATCGAAAATCTTGCCGCTGTCCGAAGGCTTGAGCCTGGAGATGACTTCGAGCAGGTTCGCAGCAGCTTCACCCGGCGCAGTGAGCTGGCCATCGGGCAGGTTCGACTGAAACGGCTCGGATAGTTGCGTGTCGACCGTGCCCGGATGGAGGCCGGCGATCACGGCCTGCTTGTGGGTGCGACCCAGTTCGATCGCGAAGTTTCTCAGCAGCATGTTGAGCGCCGCCTTGCTGGCGCGATAGCTATGCCAACCGCCGAGACTATTGTCGGAAATCGAGCCCACGCGGGCCGATAGTGCCGCGAACACGCAGCGTTCCTTCCGGTCGAACAGCGGCAGCATGTGCTTTGCGACGATTGCCGGGCCGATGGAGTTGAGTAGGAATACGCGCGCCATCGCATCGGGATCGAGCGAGCGGTAGCTGCGCTCGGGCCCGGTGCCGTCGTCCAGTGTCAGCACGCCGCTGGCGACGATGACGAGGTCGGGCGGTGCGTCGCTCATGGCGTCCGCCGCCTCGGCGATGCTGGTTTCATCGTCGAGATCGAAGGCAAAAGGCTGTGCCGCTGCAATGCCGGGATCGCCTGAACGGCACCCTGCCCAGACCTCCACGCTTTGCTTCACCAGCGCCTCTGCAAGCGCGCGCCCGATGCCGCCGCTGGCTCCGAACACGGCAGCTCTGTGAATTTGCTTTCCTACGTCCATCCTATCGGACTAGACCGATTGCATGTCCGGATTGTTCCCTAGACCCCCCGCAGAATTCGGCCATTTTCGCAATCTCGCTTTTTTCCGCCTTGGACTGTGGTCCATGCGGTCCATGTCTTCGATCCTGTTGGACACAGTGTGCAGGAATTGCAGCATCGTCGGCCTTGCGCCACTCGCATGAACCGCTAGATGGGTGGCAGAAAGCAACAGGAACGACTGCGTAATGGCGACCTTCACCCTTCCCAAGAATTCGAAGATCACCGGCAAAGGCCGCGCCCATAGTGCTGACGGCGGTTCTCGCATTCGCAAGTTCAAGATCTACCGCTACGATCCCGACACCGGCGAAAACCCGCGCTACGACACGTTCGAGCTCGACCTCGACGATTGCGGGCCTATGGTCCTCGACGCGCTGTTCAAGATCAAGAACGAAATCGATCCGACGCTGACCTTCCGCCGCTCCTGCCGCGAAGGCATTTGCGGCTCGTGCTCGATGAACCTCAATGGCAAGAACGGCCTCGCCTGCACCACGGCGATCGAGGATCTCAAGGGCGAAATCCGCATCACCCCGCTGCCGAGCATGGACGTGATCAAGGATCTCGTGCCCGATTTCACGCATTTCTACGCGCAATATGCCAGCATCCGCCCCTGGCTGCAGACCGTTTCGACCACGCCGAGCGGCAAGGAACGTCTCCAGTCGCCCGAGCAGCGTGAGCAGCTCGACGGGCTTTACGAGTGCATCCTGTGCGCCTGCTGCTCGACCGCCTGCCCCAGCTATTGGTGGAACAGCGACAAGTTCCTCGGCCCGGCGATCCTGCTGCAAGCCTATCGCTGGCTGGCCGACAGCCGCGACGAGATGACCGGCGAGCGGCTCGACCAGCTGGAGGACCCGTTCCGACTCTATCGCTGCCACACGATCATGAACTGCGCGAACGTGTGCCCCAAGGGCCTTTCGCCGGCCAAGGCGATCGCCGAAACCAAGAAGATGATCGCCGAACGCGCGATCTGACGTGCTGCCGGACGAGGTCTTCGATCACGGGCCCGACCCGGACAATCCGGGCTGGCGGCACTGGAACCTGAAGGATCAGTCGCTGTTCAACGGTGCGGTGATGGGCAAGCTCATCACGCGCATCGATGATGACGGCAAGGCGCGGCTGCGCATGTTCCCGGAACGGCGGCACGAAAACCTGCAGGGCATCATCCATGGCGCAGTCACGCTCTCGCTGATCGACATCAGCCTGTTCACGACCATGCACACGATCGGTAGCGGGAATGCCGGACCGTCGGTGACGGTCGAGCTTTCCACCCAGTTCGTCGGCGGCGGCCAGCCCGACCGCCCGCTCGATGCGGTGTGCGAGATCGTACGCGAGACCGGCAGCATGGTGTTCGTGCGCGGCACCGTCGAGCAGGAGGATCACACCGTCGCAAGCTTCTCCGGCATCGTGAAGAAGATGCACCGCCGCCCGACCCCGCGATGAGCGGCATGCTCGCGCGTTACGAGCGGCTAGTCGAAGCCGGCGAGCTGCGCTCGGACCCGGACCAGCGCCGCGCTGCCGAACGGCTCGATCGGTTGCAACGCGAATTGCAGGCGGACTCCCCCGGCGGCATCATCTCGCAGCTGTTCCGGGCCAGGAAAACGCGGCCGCAGGGCGTCTACATGTGGGGCGGCGTCGGTCGCGGCAAGTCGATGCTGATGGACCTGTTCGTCGAGACGCTGGAGATCGAGCAGAAGCGCCGCGTCCATTTCCACGAGTTCATGCTCGAGGTCGACCGCCGCATGCGCGAGCGGCGCGAAACCGATCCGGGCGATCCGACAGGCAAAGTCGCGCGCGACATTGCCAAGGACGTCCGCTGCCTTGCCTTCGACGAGATGGTCGTCACCAACACGGCCGATGCTGCGATCATGAGCCGGTTGTTCACCGCGCTGATCTGCGACGAGGGGCTAGCTGTGGTCACAACCAGCAACCGCCCTCCCCGCGATCTCTACAAGGACGGCCTCAACCGCTCGCTCTTCCTGCCCTTCATCGACCTGGTCGAAGCCGAATTCGATGTGCTGCCGCTCAACGGTCCGACCGACTACCGGCTCGACCGGCTCGGGGATATCGACACCTGGCACTCGCCGCTCGGCGACGAGGCGACCGCGCAGGTGCGCGAGGCGTTCTTCCGCCTCACCGATTACAAGCCGGAGGACGCCGAGCACGTGCCGTCGGGTACGCTCGACCTCGGCGGCGGGCGGATGCTGCATGTGCCAAAGAGCCTCAAGGGGGTCGCCGTCTTCAGCTTCAAGCGGCTGTGCGGCGAGAACCGCGGCGCCGCCGACTATCTCGCGATCGCCCATGCCTATCACAGCGTGATCGTGGTCGGCATCCCGGCCATGTCGCCTGACAACCAGAACGAGGCGATCCGCTTCACCAAGCTCGTCGACGCGCTCTACGAGAACAACGTCAAGCTGTTCGCCACCGCTGCCGCCGAGCCGGAGGACCTCTACACCAAGGGCGAAGGGTCGTTCGAGTTCGAGCGTACCGTCAGCCGCCTCAAGGAAATGCAAAGCACCGAATACATGGCGCGCGGCCACGGCTTCGCCGACTGAACCGGGCTCAGCCGCTGGGCTTGAGGTGGCGCAGCGAGCGTTCCAGCATCAACAATTGCCACAACACACGGCTGTTGTCGGACCGGCCGGCGATATGCGCTTCGGCCAGTTGCGCGAGTGGCTTGCGGGCAAACCATCCGCTTCCGACCAGAAGCTCGCTCGACGCGACCGAGCGCGCCGCATCCGCCAGCGGCCCGCGGAACCATTCGGCGATCGGTGTCACGAACCCCTGCTTCGGCCGATAGAGGATGTCGTCCGGCAGATAGCGTTCCATCGTGTGCTTCATCAGCCACTTGCCCGTCGTGCCGCGAAAACGCTGCCGATGTGGCAGGCGCGCGGCAAATTCGATGAAGCGGTGGTCGAGCAAGGGCTCGCGCGCCTCGAGGCCGACGGCCATGCTCGTACGGTCGGTCTTGGTCAGGATGTCGCCGGGCAGCCAGAACTTGAGATCGGCATATTGTGCGCGGTCTAGCCCGCTACGCGCCGGAGCCTCGCGCATCAGTTTCTCGAACGGCTGTTCCGCGCGATATTCACCGCGGTCACGGATCATCGCCTCACCATAGAGCGCGGTTCTTTGCTCGGGCGCGAGAATGGCGAGCGCGCGCGCGTAGCCGGCCTCGCCGCTCTGGGCGAGCGAGAGCAGAGTCGCCTTGGCTCTCAGCGGACGTGGCGCCCAGTCGGCCTTTGGCCAGATGCTTCCAAGTGCACCGAACACCGGTTCGCGCAGGGTTTGCGGCAGGACTGCGCGAGCCTGCTCTTCACGCGCGTGGAATAGCTGGCGGCGGTATCCTGCCAGCGCTTCGTCCGCCCCGTCGCCGGATAGCGCCACCGTTACATGCTCTCGCGCCAGCTCGCATACGCGCAACGTCGGCAGAGCGCTCGCATCGGCAAACGGCTCGTCGAATATGCCCGCGATGCGATCGATCTCCTCGAACTGGTCGGCCGATACGATGCGCTCGTGATGATCGGTGGCGAATAGCTCCGCCACTTTTCGGGCATGCGCCGTCTCGTCCACGCCCGCCACGTCGAAGCCGATGGAGCAACTGGTGACCGGCTGCGCGCTTGCTTCGCTCATCAGCGCGACGACGGATGAACTGTCTACCCCGCCCGAGAGAAAGGCGCCCAGCGGCACGTCGGCGACCATCCGGCTGGTCACGCCTTCGCGTATCAGGTGGAGCAGCTCGGCTGAGTAATTCTGCTGCGAACCCCTCGACCGCTCGGCGAAGCTCACGTCCCACCACTGCACCGGCAAAGCCGGGGTGCGACCGTGCTCCAGCAATTGGTAGTGCCCCGCCGGAAGCTTGCGAACGCCGCGCAGAATCGCGCGGTGATCCGGCACATAGCCCCAGGTCATGAAATCCTCGATCGCCAGAGGGTCGATCGTCCGCCTGAGCAGCGGATTGGCCAGCAGGCCCTTGAGCTCACTAGCAAAGGCCAGCGCGCCTCCCGGCAATTCCGCGATGTAGAGCGGTTTCACTCCGAGCCGGTCGCGGGCGAGAAACAGCTGCCGGGTCCCGCAATTGTAGAGCGCGAAGGCGAACATGCCGTCGAGCCGTTCGAGGCAGCGCGGCCCCCACTTCTGCCACGCGGCGAGTATCGTCTCCGTATCGCCATCGGTGCGAAATTGCGCCCCGCCCTGCTCCAACTCGCGGCGCAGTTCGCGGTAATTGTAAATTTCGCCGTTGAAGACGATGACCGCGCGCCCGTCCGCCGAATGCATCGGCTGGGGCGATCCGGCCAGATCGATGATCGACAACCGCCGATGGCCAAGGCCGACGCCCGGGGCGGTCCAGACGCCCGCGCCGTCCGGGCCGCGATGTGCGAGCGCATTCGTCATGGCCTCGACCCGTTTGGGATCGACCGGCTTCACCGTCTCGTAATGGAAAATACCCGCGATCCCGCACATGGGCCGGCGTCCTAGCCGAGGTGCGCGACGGCGGCAAAGGCGATTGCGACGACGAGCATGATGGCGACGATGAAGGTCGCCGACATGGTCTTTCGCTCGAGCGCCGCGACGGCCGGCATCGCCTCGATCTCGGCGAGCGACCAGCCGGCGTCTTCCGGGTCACGCTCGAACCAGCGCCAGGCCATGCCGAGGACGAGCGCAATCACAATGCCGAAAAAGAACCAGCCGTAGACGATGTGATCGAAGCTCCCGGCGGCTTCCGCGCCGACGTATTGCGCGATGAAGATCGTCGCCCAGGCGCGAATGCCGTTGGCGATAATCGGCACGACGATGCAGGCGAGCATGAGCCAAGCACGGCGAGTCCAGCTTTCGAAGCAGGTGAAGGCGACGAGTGTGCCGAGCGCCACCATTGCGATCAGGAATTTCACGCCTGAACAGGCTTCCGCCACGATGAAGAGGCCGGCCGGCGTGTCGATATAGATGCCGTCGGACACCATGGCGACGCCACTCGCTTGCGTGAGCCATGTCGCGAGATGCGCGGTAATGGTCTGCAGCTGAGGAATGATCTCGTCGCCGAAAGGCACCAGGAAGCACGAGTAGGCGATAGGCAGCGCGAGGATAAGGCTGACCCGCAAGCCCAGCAGCGCGATGGCGGCACCCTGGAAGGTCATTACCGCGCCAGCCTGTGCGAACAGGTTGATATCGAGCGCGCGACCGCCGAGCCAAACGAGGAAGCCCGCACCGAACCACGCAAGAGCCGGCCACCAGCCTTCGGGGACCAGCGCAGCGAGTTCGTCTCGCTTGATCCATACCAGCCAGGCGAGTATCGCCGGGATCAGCAGGATGTGGCTGTAAGTGTCGATATTCCACCACTGGTGGGCCATCTGCGCCCACTCCTCGGAGGTCACGACAAACAGCAGCAGCCAGACCAGCGCGAGCTGGCTCAAGCGACTGCTCCACGCCCTTGCAGGCGCCGTATCGAGAGCAATGTCAGGCGGCATCTTGCCCCGCCTTCTCTGGAGAGATTATCTGAGGAAGCTGCGCGTAGACGCTATCCCAGCTCATGGTCTCGACCACGAACCGGCGCGCCGCCGCCCCCATGCCGTGTGCCATCGCCCCATCGGTCGCAAGCCGTTCGATCCGCTCGACCCACAGATCGGGATCGGGCTTGATGACGGCGAAATGCACATCGCTTGTCGCATCGATGCCGTTCGCCGCGCCCGGCGTCAGCAGCACCGGTCGCGCCATCGCCATGGCTTCGAGCACCTTGTTCTGGACGCCCCGCGCGATCATCAGCGGTGCCGCCACGACATCGGCGGCTTTCAGGAACGGGCGTACGTCGGGCACTTCGCCCCATACACGCGTCCCCGCTTCACCGTGGCGAGCTTTCAACGCAGCCGTCGGCGCCCGGCCCACGATATGGAAGCGGGCGCGCGAGAAGCGCTTGCGCAGTTTCGGCATGACCGCGTCGATCATCCATTCGGCAGCCGCGATATTGGGCGCGTAGTCCATCTGTCCGGTGAAGACGATCTGCGGGTCCTCGGCCTCGACCAGCTCCTCCTGACCGGCCACGCCGATCGGATCGAAGAAATCGGCGTCGATCCCGTTGCCGAGCGGGCGGATGTCCGTGCCGGACAGATTGTCGAGATTGGCCGAGAGCACATTCGCCTCGGCGCTACTGATCAGCAGCAGGCGGTCGGCGCGATGGGCAAGTCGCGCCTCTTCGCGCGCCAGCAGCCGCGCCTCGCGACCGTTGAGCCACTTTCGCTCTCCAGCCTCGGCATAGGCGGCAAATTTGGCGCTATCGACGTCGCACAGATCGATCACGACATGGCCGTGATAATCGTCAGGGATGTATTGCCCCATCTGCCCAGAGAATACGAAGATCGTATCGATGCGATGATTGCCGAGGGTCTTGTGGACGTAGCGACGCATGGCCTCATGCTCGAATGCCGCAAGGCTTATCGGCTTGCTGGCGAGCACCGCCTGGATGCCGGCAAGCGGCAGCGGTTTGCTGCGCTCGATCAAGGCATGAGTCTTGGCGATTTCGGCCAGCGCGCCCTTTTGCGCCAGATCGCTATCGTTCTCCGCAAAAGTTCCGACATGCACCGGTCCAAGGCGCGCAAGCCCCTTGAGGAGGTGGTGGGAGCGTATCTTGTCTCCACGATCGGGCGGGAACGGTACTCGGTGCGCGAGGAACAGGATGTCGCCCATAGCCAGCGCCGAGTTCAACCGAGACCGCGCGCTATGGCAGGGCCGATCCGGTTGGCGAGCGTTAGCGGCAGCCGCTTCCACAATTCGATCTTGGCGGAATAGCCCGCATCGGTCGGGTCGATATTGCGCGCCTCGCTGCCCGGCGCGCTCCAGCTGCGGTAGACCAGCGGTTCGGGCTCAAAGCCCCAGTTCTTCTTGAAGCTGAAGGGCCCACTCCCGGTCTTGGAGCGGCCGAAGTCGAAGCGCGCGCAGCCCTTGCGCCGGGCGTGGAGCATCAACTCGTAGTACATGCGCTCGTTCGCGCGGAGGCCGCGGGCGGCAAAGGTCCCGCCACCCCAGAAGGGCATCACGGTGCCGTTATGATAGAGCGACAGTACGCTCGCGGTCGGTCTCCCGCCGTGACTCACGGTGAGGATATCGGCATCGGCGCCGAACCGGTCGAGCACCGCATCGAACAGGCTGCGCGGGAAGACCGGCGTCCCGAGATTGTGCACGCTTTCGGCATAGACGGCATAATGCGCAGCGCGGTCCTGCTCGCTGCTGCCGACGGTGATGGTCAGATCGTTGGCGAGACCCTTGCGCACTTCCGCCCTCGCCTTGCGCGGGATGGCGAGCAATTGGGCTTCGTCGTCTTCCGCAAGATCGCGCGCGAAATTGGCGTGCTTGCCCGCGATCGTGTCCCAATCGCGGGGCGCAACCGCATGCCGTAATTCGATGCTAGGGACACACAGCCGCTGGGCGAGTTCGGTGGCAGCCTGGGCGAGGAGATCGACGTCGCGCTCGCGCGAAACCAGCATCCCGCCGCCGACCCCGAACCCGCTCGATACCAGCGCCCGCCCGAACAGCGGCGAGTGGACTAATGTGAGCGGCAGCCACCCCGACAGGGTCGTCCCCCGCTCGACGACGATCCCGTGCGCCTGATTGCTGGTGCCCTCTGCAATGGCGGAAAGCCACAGCGGGCGTTGGAAGACGCTGCCGCCGTTCTCGGCTACGAACCGCTCGATCCGTGCGAGTTCGACTGAATCGCCGAAATCGACCGCACGCAGCGTGGCACTATGCGTCACCGGCGCGTTCATGCCGCCCAGTCGAGACTGCGCGTGGCCTCTCGCGCGGCAAGCTCGTCCATCCGGCCCCAGGCGAACTCGCCCAGCAGGTCGGACAGCTTGTCCTCCATGCGCGACAGGTTGGTGTAGTGCCGCAGCCGCGAGCGCATCGGCGCTCCGGCGACCCGCGGCTGATCGGGGTCGACTTCCCACGGATGGAAGTAGAAGACCGCCGGACGGCGATCCTGCCGGTTCACTTGCCGGATGGCCCAGCGACTGAATGCATAAGGCAGTACGCGGAAAAACCCGCCGCCTCCCGCAGCCAGACGACGGCCTCTGAATACCGCCGTGGTCACCGGAATCTCGACGAGATCGCTGCCCGGTACGGGATTGAACGCGAACCGCGGTGCCTCACGCCAACCGTAGTGATCATGGACCACGGGAGCGACGCTGGAGGAGTAGGCATAGCCGTGCTCGGCCAGCACCTCGTGCGCCCATGAGTTGCGCGCGTCGATGGAGAAACTCGGCGCGCGATAACCGGTGATTGCCGCCCCACCCGCGTCCTCCAGGATAGCCCGCGACTTGGCGAGATCGTCGGCAAATTCCTGCTGGGTAAAGGTGAACACGCGCGTATGATCATAGCCATGACTGGCGAGTTCGTGTCCGCGCTCGACGATGGCGCGCATGGCCGCGGGATTGCGCTGCGCCACCCAGCCCAGCGTAAAAAAGGTCGCCTTCACTCCGGCGGCGTCGAACAGGTCGAGGATGCGCGCGACATTTTCGCCCACCCGCAGCTGGAGCGAATCCCAATCTTGACGCTTGATCGTGTGTTCGAAGGCGCCGACCTGGAACCAATCCTCGACATCGACCGACAGGCCGTTGACGATGCTGTGCTGTGTCACCGGCCCCTCCCGACGTGTCAGGCCGCTGCGCGCGTCGCCTGGCTCTCGAAATAGTCTATCATCATCGTGAGCACATGTCGCAGCGATTGTTCCTGCTCGTCGAGGCGGCGCTCGATGGCTTCGAGGCGCTTGTCGGCATCCGGCGGCAGCGCGCCGCCTGCCTGATCGCGCGAGGCGGCGAGTTTCTGAACCTCGCGGCGCATCGCGGCCATGTGCTTGTCGCGTTCGGCGAACGCCTTTTCGATGGCTTCGATCTGGTGATCGAGCAGCCCCTTGTCGCGCGCCTCTGAACTGGCTGGCGCTGGCTCGCTGCGTGCACGAGCGATCGCCTCGGCGGCCGGGAGATCGCGGTCCGGGCGCGGCTTGGCGACAGTCTCGCTGTGCGCCTCGGGCGAATTATCGCCGTTCATTTCTTCCAGCACCGCTCCGAGCATGTCGGCTTCGAGCACTGACTGTTCTTCCACCGCACCCATCAGCAGCAGCCGGGTCATGACCTGGTTGATCTTGCGCGGGATGCCGCCTGTCGCCTTGTGGAGCTTTACCCAGATGCCGCCGTCGATCTCGGGATTGCCGTCCCATCCGACATGCGCCAGACGATGCTCGACATAGGGCTCGATTTCGCCCGGCTGCATCGGTTCGAGATGATGCGCGGCAATGACGCGCTGGCGCAATTGCTCGAGCTCTTCCGACTGCGCGAGCAGGTGCTTGAATTCGGGCTGGCCAAGCAGGAGCGTCTGCAGCAGCGGATGCGATCCGAGCTGGAAGTTCGACAGCATGCGCAGCTCCTCGAGCGCGCCGATGGAAAGGTTCTGCGCCTCGTCCACGATCAGCAGCACGCGGCGACCGTTGCGGGCTTCTTCGTGCAGGAACAGCTCGATTGCAGCTAGCGCTGCTGCCTTGTCGCCGCCCTCGATGTCGAGGCCGAAGCTGCGCGCGGCGACGTGGATCATCTCGTCGTCGTCAAGCGCGCTGGTCACGACTTCGCCCACCGTCATGCGCTCGTCGTCCAACTTTTCCTTCAGATGCGCGACGAGCGTGGACTTGCCCGATCCGACCTCGCCGGTGATGACGACGAAGCCCTCGCCCTGGTTGAGCCCATAGCCGAGATAACTCAGCGCTTTCTTATGCGTGACGCTTTCGAAGTAGAAAGCCGGGTCGGGCGTCAGCTGGAAAGGGCGCTCGCGAAAGCCGTAATATTCTTCGTACATGCTGCGTCCTTATCAGAAGTCGTAGCGCAGGCCGAGCAGCGCGGAAGCGGTGAGGAACTCGTCGGGAGATGCTTCCGGATCGATCATGGTGAGCGCCACGGCGGCCCGTGCCGAGAGATTGCGCCACACCTGCTCGGTATAGGAAGCCGAGGTGCCGAGCGTGAAGGCATCGCCGAGCGAGCTGGCACCGCTTTCAAACCAGTTGGCGAAGGTGTTGAGCGCGTAATTGCCGCGACCGAACGGCCCAGCCAGATTTGCCGTGACATATACGCTTTCGTCGACGATCCCGTCGGCAAGCTCCAGGATCGTGCCCGGCGCGCCGATGAAGCGGCGGCGATCGTACCCGGCACCGATCCCTGCCACCGTACGGCCCATCTCATGCGTGTAGCTCACCACGACACCGCGCCCGCGGAAGACCGATGACCGCACGGAACCCAGCGCGCCATCGATGCAGCCCAGCCCGTCGAGGCTGTTGACGCAGCCGGTAATGTCGCCCGTGACAGGGTCGCGCACGACCTCGAAATCGGTCGGCAGTGCGGCCAGCGCATTGTTCAGGCGGCCGCCGAAACCCTGGATACTGTCGTAAACGCCGATGCCCAGCGTGCTGCGGCTGCTGGGCGCCCAGCTGAAACTGCCGTAGAAGGTTTCGCTGTCGTAGCGGTGGCCGAAGGTCGCCTGCAACTCTGTGCGGCTGCTCGGACGCCAGATTACGCCGACGTCCCAGATCAACCCGTCAGCCTCGTAGGCGATGGTGCGCGGGCTGCTTTCATCGGTGATGAAGCGGCCATCTTTGCCGAGCACAGGATCGCCGTCCGCATCGCGCAGGACATCGCGGCTCGATACTTCGACGTCCTCGATCCCGGCACCGAAGACCACCGCGAGGGTGGGCGTGACTGGTACCGTGACGTCGCCGCGAACGTAGACGTCGCGGACACGCTGATCGAGATTGGAGATGTCTTCTTGGTAGAAGCCAGCGCCGACTCCCACGCCGACCGGCAGCCCTGCCCGTCCCGGAGCGATCCCGGCGCGCACATTCGCGCTGTGGCTTACGCTCTCGTCGAAAATGTCGACCGGCTGGCGACCGGCGCTGACGAAATCCGGTCCGTCGACCCGCGTATAGCCAATCCGGTAATTGGCGGAGACGTCCACGCCCTCGACCTGCGTCTGCAGTGTCGGGCCGGCGTAGACCGAGTAGGTCTGGCTGGTGAAATCGTCGGCAGCCAGAGGTGCGATGATCGAGCGGCCCGAGCCATCGACGCTGGTCCGCGTGGCGAGCGCACCGGCCTCGATCGTCAGCACATTCGGCACGACCGAAGCATAGCCCCGGGCGATGCCGGTCAGCGTGTCGGAATCCGCGCCATCGGACTGGTGGGCGAAGTTCCGCTCGTAGCGCAGCGACACGGCAGCGCCCGTATTGCGCCCTTGCACCGAGGCATCGACGCCAGCGGCGAGCTGCGTGTAGGTCAGCACATCGTCGCCCGGCGTGATCTGCCAATTGGCGATGGTATTCGCCTCGATATAGGGATCGATCCGCGTGCGGCGCGAGGCGCGGCTTTCCGAGCGGCTCTCGGCCTCATCGGCACCGGCGTCGCGGTTTTGCTGCGCCATGGCCGGACTGGCCAGCGGCACAACGCCCGAAAGCGCCAGAGTTGCCAGAGCGAGCAACGCCTTACTGGTCATGGGATGTCTCTCCATAACCGTAATAGCTGCCGAAGCGGCGCCCGCTCGGGCTGAAGGTGGTATCGTTGAGCAGCAGCTTGATATCCGGACATGCCGACAGCAGGTCGACAGCGTCTTCCAAAGCAGCACGTCCCGTCTGGTCGCTGCGCGCGACGAGCAGCGCCTGGCCGACATGCTTCGCCAGCTCGGCTGCCGGCGTCGCAGCCAGGGCAGGCGGGCTGTCGAATATGACGAAACGGTTCGGCGCACCGCGGGTGAGGCGGTTGAGGACTTCCCAGGTTCGTTCGCTGGCGAGATATTCGCTGTCGCGCCCGGTGCGTTCGCCGGCGGGCAGCACCCACAGGCCGGGGATGTCCGTGCCGACCACGAAGTCTTCGACATGGGCAGAGTTATCCGCCAGAACATCCATGAAACCCTTGCCTGCGTTTAAACCGAGCTTCGACATGATCGAGGGCTTGCCGAAATCGGCATCGATGAGCAGCACTTCCGTATCCCGCTCGGCTGCCATCGCGATGGCGAGATTCAGCGCGCAAAAGGTCTTGCCTTCATTGGGATGCGGCGAGCAGATCAGCACCCGGCGCGCAGTCGCGCTGGCTTCGGCCTTGGCGGCTGCCAGCACCTGTCGCTTCACGATGCGGAATTCTTCCAGCAGGGTAGACGCTCCGCCGTCCGGGTCGATCAGGCCCTGCTCGCTGAGGAAGGAGCGGACGACCTCTCGCTTTTCCCCGCTGAAGCGGACCGAAGGAACCTCGGGTTCTTGCGCTGCCATGCTGGCCGCAGTCACTGGAGCTGCTGTGGGAGCAGGCTCAGCCTTCTCGCCGATGTAATCGGACGCGCGACGCTTCGGCGTCGGCTCCGGCGTTTGCTCCGGCGAAGCCTCCGAAGCGGCACGCTTGGGCGCGAATTTCTTCGCCTTGTTGCTGTCGAGGCCTTTCGGAACTCCGGCCGGACGCAGATTATCGAGGCCGAACGTCCCGCTCGCCCGTTCGAGCAGCGAGGCGCGATCCGGCTTGGCCTGTTTTTCCGGCGGCGTGATCTTGGTGGGCTTGTTCACTGACACATTCCCCCCTCAGGCGACCGAGCCGACCTGGATGACTTCCACGACCAGCAGCAGCAGGCAGACGCCTGCCAGAGCTCCGCTGGCGGCGAAAAATTTCTTGAGCTGGACACGCTGGCGGCGACGGTCGGCCGCCGTGATCGAACGCGAGATCGTGCCGATCACCGGCATATCGAGCACACGTTCCAGCTTTTCCGATGTGGTGAAGCTGGAGCGTAACTGCCCCATCACGAACGCCACGGCCGCGCCAGCGGCGAAGCCAGCCAGCAAGACGACGACCAGCAGCAGCGGGCGATTGGGTGCGGCCGGCTTGGTCGGCGCGGTCGGCGGATCGATCACTTCGAACTGGAACGCGCTGCGCTCCGTTTCGACCTGGCCGCGCAGGCGCATTTCCTCACGGTCCTTAAGCAGCTCGTCATACTTGTCCTTGAGGACCTCGTAGTCGCGGCTGATGCGATTGGCCTCGGCGGCCACGGCGGGTTCTTCCGCCTGGTTGGCGATGAGGCGCGAGATGTCGGACTGCAGCGCGGCCTTGCGTGCCTGCAGCGCCTGGTAATTCGCCTGCCGCTCCGACCGCATGGCGACGAGTGATGTGTAAGCCGGGTTTGTCGCACCACCGGCTCCGGAAGGCTCCTTCGCCGCCTGCTCGCGCAGGGACGCGACCTGGCGCTGCTGGGCCTGGATATCCGGGTGGCTATCGGTCAGGCCGCGGGCGCGCATGGCGGAAAGCTGCGATTGGGCCTGCGCCAGAGCTGCGCGCGCGCCCCCTTCGGCACCGAATGTCGCGATGGTGCGCGGCGTGCTGGAAATCTGGCCGTCAATCGCGGCGAGCGAGCTGGAGGCCGCAGCAATGTCGCTATCGACGTCGCGCATCTCGTCGCGCATCGCATTGATCCGGGTCGTAACGGTGCCGACGCCACCGATCAGTTCGGGGTTCTGCGCTTCGAAGGCGAGGCGGCGCTGTTCGGCAGCCTCGAGCTCCTGCTTCCGCTCGTCGAGCTGCTGGTCGAGGAAGGCGAGCGTGTCAGCGACCTGGCCGCGATTGCCCGCGACGTTCTCCTCGCGGAATATGTCGATCAGCTTCTGCACCACGTCCTGCGCCAGCGCGGCATTTTCCGCATCGGTCATGGAGGAATTGCCGATCGTCGCGGTCAGCTCGAAGAGATTGTCCTCGGTACTCACGACCCCGACATGGTCGGTCAGGCTATCGACAGCCGACTGCATCTCGCGCTGGGTGTTCACCTTCTCGCCCAGCTGTGTTGCGCGGACGACCTTCTCGAGATTGACAGCGCTGGTCAGCGTCTGGCGCACCTTGGTAATCGCCTGCCGCCCCTCTCCCGAAATCTCGAGCTGCTTGGAGAGCACGTCGTCGAGTTCGACATAGATCCGCGCGCGGCTTTCATAGCTGTTCGGGATAGTCGCCACGAACAGCCAGCCCACGATGCAGACGCCCCAGGCGACGGCGAGCGCCAGCCAGCGGCGGTTCCACACCGTATGCAGCGCGCTGCGGATCTCGTCGAAGACTTCCTGCATGCCCCCGCTCTACCCCTAGAAAGTGCTTTCCGGGATGATAATGACATCACCCGGTTGCAGCAGCACGTTCGCATCGCTGTCGCCGCGCTTGAGCAAGTCGGTCAGCCGCAGCGAATATTCGCGCTGGCGGCCTTGCTGCTTGTCGAAGCGGATCAGCTTGGCGCGATTGCCCGCGGCGAATTCGCTGAGGCCCCCGACGGCGATCATGGCGTCGAGCACGGTCATATTCGCGCGGTAAGGCAGCGATGCCGGCTGTTCGGTCGCACCAACGATGCGGATCTGCTGGCTGAAGGTGCCGGCAAATTCGTTGACGATCACCGAAACCAGCGGATCCTCGATATACTGGCTCAGCTGCAGCCGAATGTCCTCCTCCAGCATGGACGGCGTCTTGCCGACCGCTGGCATGTCTTTGACCAGCGGGATTGTGATGCGCCCGTCGGGGCGGACCTGAATTTTTTCCGCACCCAGCTCGGGATTGCGCCACACATGGATCGTCAGCTCGTCGAGCGGACCGATGACGTATTCCTCGCCTGGGCCTTCCTGCATCGCGACGAAGGTCGCGGGCGGCAGTTCGTCACCGGTTGTGGTGCAGCCACCCAGGGCGAGCGTAGCGGCCATGCAGCCGCCAATCAGCCTGGTGGTGTAGCTCAGTCGCATCGATAGGTCCCCGTGGATCAGTCGGAGCCTTCCAACACACTGCGTGTCGAATTTGCCCCATTTCGCAGGCCCTATGCGCTGCAAAAGGTGAATATAGCGTTATCCATACAGCGCTAAAGCGCCTGATTCCTGCGGGTTTACCTTCATTTTACAGCCCCGTCCCAAAGCGGGACTCTTCGCTCAGACCAGAATTTCGGATGCCGGGCCCTGACCGAGAAAGGCGCTGGGCGATGCGCTCGCGCCATAGGCTCCCGCACAGAAGACGGCGACGATATCGCCGACCTCGGCGCGCGGCAGGTGCGCCTTGTCGGCGAGCCGGTCGAGCGGGGTACACAGGCAGCCGACGACGTTAACCTCTTCCTGCGGCTCCGCATCGAATCGCGTGGCGATCGCAACCGGATAATTCCGCCGTACGACCGTGCCGAAGTTGCCCGATGCCGCGAGCTGGTGATGGAGGCCGCCATCGGTGATTAGATAGGTCTCGCCATAACTTTCCTTGCGATCGACGATGCGGGTCAAATACACGCCCGCTTCGCCGACGAGATAGCGGCCGAGTTCGAGGAAGAATTCCGTATCCTGCAGGCTGGCGGGCAAAGCGGAGAAGCGCTTGTCCAGTGCAGCCCCGACCGCGGCGACATCGAGCGGTTCGTCACCGGCGAAATAGGGAATGCCGAAGCCGCCGCCCATGTTGAGCTTGGGCAATCCGATCCCGGCATCATCGGTAATCCGCGCGGCAAGCTCCAGCACCTTGGCTTGCATGTCAATCACTGCCTCGGCCGAAAGCGCCTGGCTGCCGGTGAAGATATGCAGACCGCGCCAGTCGCAACCAGCCTCGACGATCTCGCGAGCCAGTGCCGGAACCTGGCTGGCGTCGATGCCGAAGGGCTTCGGTCCTCCGCCCATCTTCATGCCCGAGCCCTTGAGGTCGAAATCGGGATTCACACGGATGGCAAGTCGCGGCGTTGTGCCGAGCCGCTCACCGATAGCTAGGGCTCGCCTCGCCTCGTTGGCGCTTTCGAGGTTCAGTGTAACGCCCGCCGCAATGGCCGTTTCGAGTTCGCTATCGCGTTTTCCGGGGCCCGCGAAGCTGACTTTCGATAGGTCGAAACCGATCGCCTCGACCATTTCTAGCTCGCCACCCGACGCGATATCCAAGCCGTCGACAAGGGTCGAAAGGTGCTCAAGGACGGGCCGAAAACTATTGGCTTTAATCGCATAATTGATCTTGATGCGCTCCGGCATGGCGCGGCGAAGATCGCCAATCCGCTGCGTGATCAGGCCTCGCGAATAGACGAACAGCGGCGTTTCGTCTGCCTGCTCGACCAGCGCGGAGACCGCCTGTCCGCCGATCGCCAACTCGCCATTCAAGGTATCGAAACCCGCCGGGATGGGACCAAGCGGTTTCATGCGCCCACCTCTCGCGCCAGCGCGGCGCGGTCGATCTTGCCGTTCGGATTGAGCGGCAGCTTCTCGCGCCAGTCGATAGTGTGCGGTTGCATGAAGTTCGGCAAATCCCTCTTGAGCGCCTTCTCTAGCGATGATTGCGCGTCCTGCGCACCCGCTTGCGCCCGGACGACCAGATGGATCGCTTGTCCGAGCCTTTCGTCAGGCACACCAAGAGCCACCGCTTCGGCGACAAGACCGGTAGCGCCCGCTGCGTCCTCAAGTTCCTGCGGGCTGATCCGGTTGCCCGCGCTCTTGATCATCGCATCGCGGCGGCCGACGAAATAGAGCAATCCATTGTCTTCGCGCTTGACCCTGTCGCCGGACCAGACCGCCGTGCCGCCATATTCGGACATGGCGGGCGCCGGCCGGAAGCGCTCCCGCGTTCGCTCTTCGTCCTGCCAATATCCCTGCGCGACCAGCGGCCCGCAATGGACCAGCTCGCCTTCCTCCCCGGGCGCACTCACCTCGCCCGTGTCGTCGATGACGAGGATTTCGGCGAAGGGGATCGCCCGCCCCATGGACGTCGGATGCGTCGCAACGAGTGCCGGATCGAGATAGGTCGACCGGAAAGCCTCGGTCAGGCCGTACATCGGGAATATCTTTGTTTTAGGCAGGATAGATCGCAGGTCTTCCACCAGTTGCGAAGTCAATGCGCCACCCGAATTAGTGATCCTGCGCAGGGTAGATACCGCATCCGCCGGCCATTCGACTTCGGTCAGTTGCAACCAGAGCGGCGGAACGCCAGCCAGTGTCGTCACCCGATGCTTTCCGCAAGCCTTGGCCACATCGCGTGGAAATAGATAATCGAGCGGCACCACGCTGCCGCCCGCATACCAGGTCGAGAACAGCTGGTTCTGCCCGTAATCGAAACTGAGCGGCAGCACGGCCAACGTCACGTCGTCCGGCGCCATTCCGAGATAATGCGCGACCGAGACGGCTCCCAGCCACAGATTGGCATGGCTCAGCATCACACCCTTGGGCGCACCGGTCGATCCGCTGGTGTAGAGAATGGCGGACAGGGCGTCGGGATCGTGCTGGGATGGGCCGAGTGTCGCAGCAGCATCTTCCGCCTCGGTAAGGACGGCGCTTTCCTCCAGCAGTCCGCAACCGGAAGGGACATCGCCATCTTCGAGCGTTGCGAGCCGTGATTTCGTCCCCATCAGCAGTACAGCGCCGCTGTCGCCCAGGATATGGGCGACCTGCGCGCGTTTGAGGAGCGGATTGATCGGCACATGCACCATCCCTGCCCGCGCCGCCGCGAGCGGGAGCAAGCATGTGAGCTCGCCCTTCGCCGCCCAACTCGCCACGCGCGCCCCGGGCTCTGCCCGACCGGCGAGCCACCCGGCAAGCAGCGACACGCGCTCCCGCAAATCGGCATAGGTCAGCGTCCGGCCCCGCAGCACGAGCGCAGAGGCCTGTGCATCGCCTCTCTCGGTCAGTTGATCGAGCGGGTACGGCGTGGGATCAGGCATCGAGGCTCCGGAGCGAGGACGAACGGGTGACTATCGAAGTCAGCTATCACGAGACGGTTAGCAAACTGCAAGAGTTTGCCCAGTTCGCGCGTGGACCTTTCGACCGACCGGAATGGTACGCTTTGCTCGAACAGGGCGGAATGAGACCGGTGATCGTGGTCGGACGGAGCAAGCATCGCATGGCCGCCTTCCCCCTGATGGCGGCAGGAGATGGCCTCACAAGCCTCGCCAACTGGTTCACATTTACATGGAGACCGCTCGGCCGCGATGACGAGCTGGTCGACGCGATCCTGACCACGATGGCGAAAGATCTGCGCGGCCGCGTCTGCGCTATCACGCTCGCTCCGCTCCCGGATGAGGACGACAGTGCATCGCGGCTGGAGCGGGCCTTCCGCACGGCCGGCTGGGCCGTCTTTCGCCAACAGTCCGACGAAAACCACGTGCTGCATGTCGAGGGGCGAAGCTTCGCCGAATACTGGGCCTATCGCCCCGGCCCGATGCGGACCACGCTCAAGCGCAAGGCGAAGAAAGTCGATGTCGAAATCCTGACCCGCTTCGACGAGCGTGCCTGGGCGGACTACCGGATCGTTTACAGGAACAGCTGGAAACCCACCGAGGAACGCGGCGACATCCTCGAAGCCTTTGCCCGGATGGAAGGCGAGGCGGGCCGCATCCGCCTCGGCATCGCCCGCGCCGAGGGCGTGCCGGTCGCGGCACAATTCTGGACGGTCGAAGACAGCACGGCCTACATTCACAAGCTGGCGCATACCGAGGCGGCGAAACCACTCTCCGCCGGTACTACGCTGAGCGCGGCGCTGTTCGAGCATGCGATCGACATCGATGGCGTCGAGCTGATCGACTTCGGCACCGGTTCGGATGACTACAAGCGCGACTGGATGGAGACGGTCCGGCCGCGCTACCGGCTCGAATGTTACGACTGGCGCAACCCTCGCAGCTGGAAGCGCATCGCCAAGGCCGCGGCGCGCCGCCTTGCACGCGGCAATTCGCGCCGCTAAGGGCAACGCCTCGCGACGCAGGGGATACGCAAGCTACATGACCGCCGGGACCGCCACAGCAGAGCCGACAGAGCCGAGCCGCAGCGTTATCGACACGACCCTGCGCGCCATCCTGCGCGATGTGCTCGCGCTGGACGAGAGCCAGGTCGAAGCCTTCGACGCCGACACCGGTCTGTTCGGTCACTTGCCGGAACTCGATTCCATGGCGGTTGCAGGCCTCTTCACCGAGATGGAGGACCGGCTCGACATCGTGATCGACGACGACGATGTCGATGGCGAAATGCTCGAAACTTATGGTGGTCTGCTTGCCTTCGCCGAGGCGAAGACGGTCGAGAGCTGACCGGCACGGTGTATAGCAGCTGGCCCTGCCCGATGCCTTCCGGGGCGACGGCGGACGAGATGCTGCTGGGCTTCGACCGCAAGCGGGACCACCGCCTGCTGGTACTGATGCCGCTGTTCGACGAGGCCAGCAAGATGCGCCGGCAAATCGTTGAAACCATGCGCATTCTCGATCAGTCGGGCGTCGATTGTTTCTGCCCCGATCTGCCGGGCTGCAACGAAAGCCTTGCGCCGCACGCAAAGCAAAGCCTTTCCGGCTGGCGGGATGCCGCTGCAAACGCGGCGGCGCACGTGCAGGCTACCCATGTGCTTGGCGCGCGCAGCGGCTGTCTGGTGGCGCCTGCAGAGTTACCCGGCTGGGCATACGAGCTTGTAAAACCAAGCTCCGTCCTTTCCCGCCTTGCAAGGGCGGAACAGATATCTGCTCGCGAGGCGAATGAGACCGTCACGGCAAATGAGCTGATCGCGAGGGGTTGCGAGAACGGCGTTACGCTGGCTGGCTGGTCGTTCGGACCCGATCTCGTGAACGAGCTGGCCACCAGCGAATTAACCTCGTCCCCACACCACCTGCCCATAACGCAGGAAGAAGTCGGCGGAAGCCCCCTCTGGTTGCGCGCAGAACCTGGCTTCGATCCCGCACAGGCCAAGGCGCTGGCCGCGATCATCGTCGAGCGGTTGGAGCTGCCATGAGCAGGCTGCCGCTCATGGTCGAATGCCAGGGCAAGCGCTGCGGCGCCACGCTGGACAGTGCGCCCGGCACCACCGGCCTGCTGATGGTGAGCGGCGGAAACGAGGTGCGCGCGGGCGCATTCACCGGCGCTTCGCGGCTCGCAGGCGAGATCGCGGCGAAAGGCTTTCCGGTCTTCCGCTTCGACCGTCGCGGGGTCGGCGACAGCGAGGGCGAGAACCGCGGCTATCGCAAATCCCGCAAGGACATCGCCGCCGCCCTGCTTGCCTTTCGCGCTCTCGCCCCGCAGGTGGAGCGCGTGGTCGCTTTCGGCAATTGCGACGCGGCAACCGCGCTCATGCTGGCAAGCGGCGCGGAATGCGACGCCCTGGCGCTGAGCAATCCCTGGGTGATCGACGACGAGACCGATACCACGCCGTCGCCCGCCGCTATCCGGTCGCGCTATGCCAGCAAGCTGGCCAATCCTGCCGAATTGAAGCGATTGCTCACCGGTAAGGTCGACTTGAGAAAGCTGGTGCGAGGACTCGGCCGGGCCGCCCAACCACGGCCCGCTGCTTCATCGCTTGCCGAGGAAGCCCGCGACGGGCTTGCCGTCTTCCTCGGGCCGGTCACGATCCTGCTCGCCGAAAACGATCGCACCGCCCTGCACTTCGCGGAGCAGTGGGACAGCGCGGATACGCGCATCCGCCGCTGCCCGAATGCGGGCCATGCCTATGCGGGTGATGCGGCGCATGGCTGGCTCCGGGCGCAATTACTCGAAGCGCTGAGAGCCTAGCCGCGGGTGAAGTAGCTGGTCAGCTCGACATGGGTCGACCAGCGGAACTGGCCCACCGGGCGCAATTTTTGGAGCCGGAAACCCGCATTGACCAGCGTGCGCGCATCCTTGGCCCAGCTGGCCGGATTGCAGCTGACATAGGCGATGCGGGTGGCTTCGCTGGCCGCGATCTGCGCGATCTGCTCGCGCGCACCAGCACGCGGAGGGTCGAGCAGGAGCGCGCCGAACCGACTTGCCTCATCGGGTTGCAGGGGATTGCGGAACAGGTCGCGATGCATCGCGTGGACGGGAAGGCCCCGCGCATTGGCTGCGGATTTGCACGCGAGATGCGCATCGCGGGCGGCCTCCACGGCCAGCACCTTGGCGGGTCCAGCCAGCGCAAACGCGAATGTGCCGAGCCCTGAGAACAGATCGGCGATGGTATTCGCGCCCTGCAAATATGCCTTGGCATCCTCGACCAAGGCATTTTCTCCGTCCTGCGTCGGCTGGAGAAAGCTGCCATGCGGAAAACCGACCGGAACATGGCCGAGTGTGACCGAAGCCGGTTGCGGCTCCCACTGTGTTTCCGCGCCGTATCCGCGATCGAGCGACAGTCGGGCCAGACCGTAGTCCCGCGCAAAATCGAGCAGCGCTTCGGTAGCTGCCAAGCCCTCGGCCTCGATTCCCTTGATCGTGCAGTCGACACCCTGGTCGACCATCGTCAATTCGACATCGACCGGCTGGCGACCGGCATAGGCGGCTATGAGCTGCCTTAGAGGGGGCACCAGTGCCGCAAGCTCCGGCAGGAGGACCGGGCACTCCCGCAGGTCGACGATCCGATGCGAGCGCGCTTCGCGAAATCCGAGCACTGCACTCTTGCCTTTGCGCAATCCATGGAGCGTCGCGCGGCGGCGCGTTGCCGGCGGCGAAAGGTGCGTGGGCAGCACGTCTTGCGGCTCGATGCTCTGCCCATGCGCCGCATGCAGCACGCGGTCGGTGACGAACTGGCGCAATGCGTCCTCGCCAGCATGCTGGAGCTGGCAGCCACCACACCCCTCTTCCTGCGCCACGGCGAAGTGACGGCACGGCGGTTCGACATGTTGCGGCCCTGCGTCGAGCGTGCCATCGGGCAGCACGACGTCACCCGGGACACCTCCCGTTACATGACGACCGGAGGCCGTAACGCCATCGCCGCGGGCGGCAATGCGCTGGATCGGCTCGCCTTCGCTCACAGGAAGCTCGCCATGGCCGGTTTCAGCGCGCACGCCAGATCGCTGGCCGAGAAGGCCGGGGCGGCCCGTCTCGCGGCCTCGTGATGAAGCCAGACCGCTTCCTCGCAGGCGCGCATCGTGTCCGAATGTACGGCCAATCGTGACGCCACTATGCCGGCGAGAACATCGCCACTGCCTGCCACCGAGAGCCAGCTCGATCCGCGCGGGAAAAAGCGCATGCCTTCGCGGGCAGCGAGCACGGTGTCAGGGCCCTTGGCGAGCACTGTCATTCCGGTGACGTCGTGTAATCCCTTTGCGCGGTCGAGCTTGCTTTGCGCCGTGACGTCGAAACTTTCGCACAGCGTCGCTAGCTCGCCCTCATGCGGCGTCAGGCAGAGCTTCGTGACGTCGATTCCTTTCAGCATATCCGGGCGCAAGAGATGCAGGGCATCAGCATCGAGAACACATGGGTGGCGGTTTCCCAAGACCCGCGATAGCCGCTTGCGCGCTTCGTCATCGCGGCCAAGTCCGGGCCCGGTGAGCACTGCAGATATCCGCTCATCTTCAAGCACGGCGTCAAGGTCCTGCTCGATCACCATATCCGCCGGTGCATCCGGATGCGAGTGGTCACTCACCAGCTTCACATAGCCTGCCCCCGCATGCATCGCGGCCTCGGCAGAAAGGAGCGGAGCGCCAGGCATCGATCCTGCAACAACTGCCAGCAGCCCGCGCCGATACTTGTGGCTGTCTGCCGCAGGCGCTGTCAGTCGCGGCGCCGTCGCCAGTCGGTCGCTCGCGTCGTCCAACGCGAGGCCGATCGGGACACAGCGCAATGCGCCCATCGACGCCATCGCGGGCATCAGGAAATGGGCTTGCTTCCAAGCGCCGAGTGCGAGCGTAAGGTCATATTGAGGTAGCGGCCCGAGCACCGATCCCGTGTCGCTTTCGACCGAGCTCGGAACATCGATAGCAATTCTAAAACAATCGCTTGTGGCGAGTTCTTGAAGTAGGGTCGCAAAGTCACCTCCGACATCTCTTGACAGCCCGTAACCGAACAGGCAGTCGACAACGACCGGATCGGTCAGAGCCGCGCAGCCAACCACTTCACCCTTAAAGGCTGCCCGTGCCTTGCGCGCCGTTTCGCTTTTCGGCTTCACGGGAGCGACGACGCGCACCTTGTAGCCCCTCGCATGCAGGCAACCGGCGATGACGTAACCGTCCCCGCCATTGTTGCCCGGCCCGCACAGCACGATGACCGGTCGACCCGCAGCCATCCGCATCACCCACCGGGCCGCGCCTTTGCCGGCCCGCTGCATCAGCTCCCATTCGCTGGTCCCGGCATTCATTGCTGCTTGCTCGGCTGCGCGCATGGCTTCGACGCTGAGAACTGCCGTCGGGCTCATTGCGACGCCTGCGCCGGAAAATCGTAGCTGTCGTTGCCGATGGTCACGTAAATCCTTCCTTCGCGGACCTCGCTGCGTGCAGTCTCGAAACCGTCGACGCTGGCAAAACCGTCACCGCGCTCGACGAGACGACGGAAGCCGCCGTCGGGATGGCGGATCACGAAGAGATTGGCCCCGCCGACGCGCGCGGTTTCGAGGCGGCACTCGTCGGACCACTCGCCCTCACCCTCGAGCGCGCAAAGCACCGGCTCGGCGCCTTCCTCGGCCACGCCCTGCCCCTCCGAGCAGGCCACGAGGGTTGCAGCAAGAAACAGCGCTGCGGCGACGCTATACGAAGAGGGTCGAAATCTCATGCCCAGCGGCTGCCACGCCGCGCCGCACGGGGCAAGCCTCAGCGGCGCCTGATCTGCGAAACGTCCCGGATCGCGCCGCGCGCGGCAGAGGTCGTCATCGCGGCGTAGGCTTTCAGCGCATCGGTCACCCGGCGCTCGCGCGGAGCGGCGGGAGCCCAAGCATCGTCGCCCTTCGCGTCCATCGCGGCGCGGCGGCGGTCGAGCTCCCCGTCGGAGACTTCCAGCGTGATGGTGCGATTGGGGATGTCGATGGCGATGATATCGCCCTCTTCCACTAGCCCGATCGCCCCGCCCTCCGCCGCTTCGGGCGAGACATGGCCGATCGACAGGCCCGAGGTGCCGCCGGAGAAGCGGCCGTCGGTGAGCAGCGCACAAGCCGCGCCCAGGCCCTTCGATTTGAGATAGCTGGTCGGGTAGAGCATCTCCTGCATGCCCGGCCCGCCCCGCGGCCCTTCGTAGCGGATCACGACCACATCGCCTTCTACCACCTGGCCGGTGAGGATGGCGGTCACGGCATCGTCTTGGCTTTCGTAAACCTTGGCAGGGCCGGAGAAGGTCAGGATGCTCTCGTCCACCCCGGCTGTCTTCACGATGCAGCCGTCGCGCGCGATGTTGCCGTAGAGTACGGCTAGCCCGCCATCCTGGCTGAAGGCATGCTCGGCGCTGCGAATGACGCCGTTCTCGCGGTCGAGATCGAGTTCTTCCCAGCGGCGCGACTGGCTGAAGGCGGTTTGCGTGGGCACGCCTCCAGGCGCGGCCGAGTAGAATTCGCGCACCTTGTTGTTCTGCGTGCGCCCGATGTCCCAATCGTCCAGTGCATCGCCCATGGTCGGACTGTGCACTGTCGGCAGCGCGGTGTGAAGCAGGCCGGCCTTTTCCAGCTCGCCGAGGATCGACATGATGCCGCCCGCGCGGTGGACGTCTTCCATGTGTACGTCGCTCTTGGCGGGGGCGACCTTGGACAGGCATGGGACCTTACGGCTCAACCGGTCGATGTCTTCCATAGTGAAGTCGACGCCCGCCTCGTTCGCGGCAGCCAGCAAGTGAAGCACCGTATTGGTAGAACCGCCCATGGCAATATCAAGGCTCATCGCATTCTCGAAAGCTTCGAAACTGGCGATTGTGCGCGGCAGGACGCTGTCGTCGTCCTCTTCGTAATAACGCTTGGCGAGCGTCACCACGAGCCGTCCGGCCCGCTCGAACAGGCTCTGGCGGTCGGAGTGCGTAGCGAGGGTCGAACCGTTACCGGGCAGCGACAGGCCCAGCGCCTCGGTCAGGCAGTTCATCGAATTGGCGGTGAACATGCCCGAACAGCTGCCGCAAGTCGGGCAGGCGTTCTGCTCGATGGCGGTCACTTCCTCGTCGGTGTAGCTCTCGTCCGCAGCGGCGACCATCGCGTCAACCAGATCGAGCGCGACTTCCTTGCCCTTCACCACGACCTTGCCCGCCTCCATCGGTCCGCCGCTGACGAAGACCGCGGGAATATTGAGCCGCATCGCCGCCATCAGCATGCCTGGCGTGATCTTGTCGCAATTGGAAACGCACACCATCGCATCCGCGCAATGGGCGTTGACCATGTATTCGACGCTGTCGGCAATCAGGTCGCGGCTGGGCAGCGAATAGAGCATGCCATCGTGGCCCATGGCGATGCCGTCATCCACCGCGATGGTGTTGAATTCCTTGGCGACACCGTCCGCCGCCTCGATCTCGCGCGCAACTAACTGGCCGAGGTCCTTTAGGTGGACATGCCCGGGGACAAATTGTGTAAAGCTGTTCACGACCGCGATGATCGGCTTGCCGAAATCGCCGTCTTTCATCCCCGTCGCGCGCCACAGACCGCGCGCGCCCGCCATGTTGCGGCCATGGGTGGTGGTGCGGGAGCGATAGGCAGGCATGGCGGGTCTCTCTTTGCTTCGGCAGCAAGCCTAGCAGACGGGAGTGCCTACGCTAACGGTAGATTGCCGCGAGGGCGGCCAAGCCTGACTATCAGACCTCGAGCGCGACGCGCCCCAGCACATCGGCCAGCATCACCGCCCAGCGCGCCTGACCGGCAGGCGTATCGATCTGGTCCTGCCGGATTTCGACCGTGCAATAAGGGATGCCGTTCGCCTCCGCATGGCGGTCCATGGTGGCGTTGAGCTGCTTGCCCGAATAGGGCTCGTTATCGCCCACGGTCAGCCCCTGCTCGCCGAACAGGCGGATCGCATGGCGCGCCGCCGTATCGTCCTCGTTATAGAGCAGCGCGACTTCCCAAGGCCGTTCTTCGTCCTTGCTAGCCATGCTCGGCGTGAAGCTGTGCAGCGCGATGATCATCTTCGGCCTGGCATCCGCAATGAAGCTCGCCAGCGCGGTGTGGTAGGGCCGGTGATAGAGATCGAGGCGCTTCTCGACGTCGGCGCCGATATTGCCGGGGATGAGGTGTCCGTCGCTTTCGGTCGGCACGACGGCAGGCTCGTCTTCCTTGCGATGGAAGTCGCAGACGAGGCGGCTGACGGTGGCGATATGGGCGGGGATATTGTGGCGGCGCGCAAGCCGATCGGCGATGCCGCCTACGCCGATATCGACGGCGATGTGATCGTTCAGAAGCTTGCGATCGATGCCGAGATCGATGTCCGTCGGCACGAAATTGGAGGCGTGGTCCGCCACGCAGATCAGTCCGCCGGGGCGGATCGTGTCCATACCAACCTGGCGGTACGGAAGGCCGTCGATCATCTGAGGTTCCCTTGCATCTGCCACCAGCCGGGATGGTCGGCGGCGATGCATGCCGCGGCCTCGTCCCGCGCTGTTTCGTTCTCGAACAGCGCGAAACACGTCGCGCCCGAACCTGACATACGGGCGAGAAACGGCGAAGTTCCGCGCATTGCGGCGAGCACGTCGGCGATGTCGGGGCACAGTTCGATGGCCGGCGCTTCGAGGTCGTTGCGGCCTTCCAACGCGATGCTCCGCGAGTCTCCCTGCGGTATCGGCCCCCGGTCCGCCCCGTCCCATGCCCTGAACACCGGCCCGGTCGAAAGCGGCAGACGCGGATTGACCAGTAGCACAGGAGTTCCGGCAAGACTGTCGTCCGCCTGTTCAAGCTCGGTCCCCGTCCCGCGCCCGATGCAGGTGCGGCTTTCGACGCAGGCTGGGACGTCTGCACCAAGCGAGGCGGCGCGCTCTTGCCAGTCGTCGGGCAGACCGAACCGCTCACGCACGATGCGGAACACGGCTCCTGCATCCGCCGACCCCCCGCCCAGCCCCGCCGCGACAGGCAGATTCTTCTCGAGCGTGATCGCGAGCCCTTCGGAGCGCGGCAGCTTGCCGAGTGCCTTGGCGACGAGGTTGTCGAACGGGTCGACCAGCCCGCCCGCAAACTCGCCGACCACCTGCACGGTATCCTGCGCGGCGTTGCTGGCGCTCAGCCGATCCCCCGCATCGACGAAAGCGAACAGCGTTTCGAGTTCGTGATAACCGTCTTCTCGCCGCCTGCGAACATGCAGGGCGAGGTTGATCTTGGCGTAGGCGGTTTCGTTCACTTTAGTCTTCGCCAACGATATCGGCTCGATTCCACAAAGCGAGCTGCCCAAGCCAGCGAACTACAGATCCGAGTCCGACTATATATCCAACGATAAGTATCACTCGATCTGTTGTCGCTAAAACCGGTTTCACCAGCTCATTCGCATATCCAGCGAAAACCAGTCCGACCAAAAGTACGATCCAGCAGACAGCTACTCGAATTACGGACACTACCTGCAAGGAGGATACCCCCTCACATATTCGGATAGTTCGGCCCGCCGCCGCCTTCGGGCGTGGTCCATTCGATGTTCTGGTTCGGGTCCTTGATATCGCAGGTCTTGCAGTGGACGCAGTTCTGCGAGTTGATCTGGAACTTCGGCTCCTTGCCGTCCTCGACGATCCATTCATAAACCCCGGCAGGGCAATAGCGGTTGGAGGGGCCGTCGAAGACCTCGAACTCGCTCTCGCGCTGCAATTCGCGGTCGAGCACCTTGAGGTGGACCGGCTGGTCCTCCGCATGGTTGGTGTAGCTGAAGCTCACATTGGTCAGCTTGTCGAAGCTCAGCACGCCATCGGGCTTGGGATAGGCGATCGGCGTGTGCAGGTCTGCGCGTTCGAGCATCTCGTGATCGCGGTGGTGCTTCATGCTGATCGGCAGGCCGATCTTGAGCGTGCGCATCCACATGTCGATCCCGGCCAGAACGGTGCCGATGTCCTCGCCCCATTTGGCGACGGCAGGCTGGGCGTTCTGGACCAGCTTGAGTTCCCTGGCGATCCAGCTGTCGCGCAGGTTCGCGTCGTACTCCATCAGCTCGGTGTGCTCATGCCCCTCGGCGATCGCTGCGGCGACGCTTTCTGCGGCCAGCATCCCGCTCTTCATGGCGGTGTGGCTACCCTTGATGCGCGGCACGTTGACGAAGCCGGCCGCGCAGCCGATCAGCGCGCCGCCCGGGAAAGCGAGCTTGGGCACGGACTGCCAGCCGCCTTCGTTGATGACGCGCGCGCCATAAGCCACGCGCTTGCCGCCTTCGAGGATCGCGGCGACATCGGGGTGATGCTTCCAGCGCTGGAATTCCTGGTAGGGCGAAACGTAGGGGTTCTTGTAGTCGAGCGCGGTGACGAAGCCGATTGCGACCTGCCCGGCCGCCTGGTGGTAAATGAAGCCGCCGCCCCAGGTGCCGGTTTCGCTCAGCGGCCAGCCTTGCGTGTGGATCACGCGGCCCGGCTCGTGCTTGTCGGGATCGATGTCCCACAGCTCCTTGATGCCGAGGCCGTAGACCTGCGGCTGGCAATCCGCCTCCAGGTCGAACTTGGCCTTCATCTTCTTGGTGAGGTTGCCGCGCGCGCCTTCGGCGAACAGCGTGTATTTCGCGTGGATCTCCATGCCGGGCTGGAAATCCCCCTTCTGGCTGCCGTCCTCGGCAATGCCCATGTCCTGCGTTACCACGCCGGACACTGCGCCGTTGTCGTCGAACAGCACTTCGGCGGCCGGGAAGCCGGGGAAGACCATCACGCCCAACCCTTCCGCCTGCTCGCCCAGCCAGCGGGTGAGATTGCCGAGCGAGCCGGTGTAATTGCCATCGTTGCGCATGAAGGGCGGCAGCAGGACTTCCGCCATTTCGGACATGCCAGTGCCGGACAGGACCCAGTGGTGGTTCTCCGTCACCGGCGTCTCGGCCATCGGGCAATCCATGTCGCGCCAGTCGGGCAGCAGCTCGTTCAGCGCCTTGGGATCGACCACCGCGCCCGACAGGATATGCGCGCCGACTTCGCTGCCCTTTTCGAGCACGACGACTTCCAATTCCTCGTTGATCTGCTTCAGCCGGATCGCTGCCGCCATCCCGGCGACCCCGCCGCCGATGATGACGACGTCGCAGGGCATGGATTCGCGTTCGCTCATGTCTCTCTCTTTTCGTCGCTAAATGTGTTGCGGATGCCTTGATTGCTGGGGCGTTAGAGGTCAAGACCTGCGCCGACACGATGATGCAGGCCGATACCCACGAAACCCGCGATTTCGACGCAGCCGAGGCGCTGGAAGGGGCGATCGCGTGGTGGCGCGAGGCCGGGGTCGATTTCGACTATTCCGAAACACCGACGCAATGGCTGGCAGAGCCGGAGAGCGACGATGCCGTAGCGGCTCCGAAACCCGCCGCACCGCCGCCTCCGCCGCCCGCCACGCCGCTCTCGCGCGCCTTGCAGCAGGATGCAGGACCGCCCATCGGTGGCGCGCGCGAGAACTGGCCCGGCAGTCTCGAAAAATTTCGCGAATGGTGGATGACCGAGCCGACGCTGGCCGAAGGATCGCTCGACCGCCGGGTGCCGCCGCGCGGGGTTGCGGGGGCAAAACTCTGCATCCTCGTCCCGCAACCAGAGCCGGATGACGCCGAGGGCCTGCTGACCGGCGGCGCGGGCAAGCTTCTCACCGCCATGCTGCAGGCGATGGGCGTTGGCGCGCACCAGGTTTACGTCGCCAGCACCCTCCCCGCGCCCATGGCAATGCCCGAATGGAGCTCGCTCGGCGCGCGTGGCCTGGGCGACTTGACGCGCCACCATTTGTCGCTCGCCGCCCCCGAACGTGTGCTCGCGATCGGTCGGGCGCAACTGACGCTCTTCGACATCGCGCCCGAGAAAGTGCGCGACCCGCTGGTGCTGGAGTGCGGCGACAAGACCCTGCCCCTCCTCGCCGCTCCCGACTTTTCGCAGATCGCCCGAAGCGCCGCGCGGCGCGCGAATTTGTGGCATCGCTGGCTGGAATGGACTGCATGAAGATACGACCGACACTCGCCCTCGCCCTGGCGGCAGGCGCGATCTACGCCACTCCCGCTGTCGCGCAGCAGAGCAGCGTCGACTATTTTACCCGCTCACATGCCGAGGCCCTGCCGCGTCTGCTGTCGAGCGAGGATCGCGGCTATTACGGCTCGCTCTACGAAGCCATCGACGCGCGCAATTGGGACCGGGTCGAAATCCTGCTTGCGCAGCGCGAATCCGGGCCGCTGCACGGGGCAGCGCTGGCGCATTACTACCTCCATCCCGAAAGCCCCCGGATCCCGCTTGAGCGGATCGAGGCATGGCTGGCGAACTACCGCGACCTGCCGGATGCCGAGAATATCGTGCGGCTCGGCCAGACACGCGGGCTGCAAGGGGACTACAATTTGCGGCGCGAGCGGCGGCTCGTGCGTCAGTCCGGCATAACCCGCCGCACGCTGCCGCGCACGGTAAGCGACGGCACCATGCCGCAAGCGGTGAGCGAGGCGATCCTCGGGCACATTCGCAACGACGACCCCGATGGTGCACGCCTGTTGCTCGACGGAGTCGACGCGACCCTATCGTCCGAAGCGCGCGCCGAATGGCGGCAGCGGGTCGCGTGGAGCTATTACATCGAGAACCGCGATGCGCAGGCCTCGGCGATTGCGGAGACGGTTCGCAACGGGGGCAGCGGAGCATGGGTCGCAGAAGGGGACTGGGTGGCAGGGCTCGCTTCCTGGCGCCTCGGCGATTGCGCTCGCGCCGCAGCGGCTTTCGGCCGGAGTGCAGGTGCGGCGCACAACCCGGAACTGTCCAGCGCTGCCTACTATTGGGCCAGCCGAGCGCTGGTCCGCTGTCGCCAGCCCGAAGACGCGGCCGAGCAATTGCGCGGCGCGGCGCGCTTTCCCGATACGCTCTACGGCATGATCGCACACGAGCGGCTCGGTAAGCCCCTGCCCAATACGCACACCACGCCCGATTTGACGCAGGACGACTGGCAGCGCCTCTCGCGCGAAGAGGCAGCGCGCAATGCCGTGATGCTCGCGGAAATCGGCCAGCGCGAGCAAGCCGACGAGGCTCTGCGCTGGCTGGTCCGAACCGGCGACCCGGACGATTTTGCAGCGCTCGGCAGGCTTGCCCGCGCGCTCGGGCTCACCGGCACGCAGAATTTCATGGCGTACAATGCCCCGCCGCGCACTGGCGCTCCGCCGAGCCTCAAATATCCGGTCACCTTTCGCGAGCCGATCGGCGGTTGGCGTGTCGACCCGGCCCTCGCCTTCGCGCACGCCTTGCAGGAATCGAACTTTCGCGAGCGCGTGGTCAGCCCGGCTGGCGCCATCGGCCTGATGCAGATCATGCCGATCACACAGCGCGAATATGCCGCCTCCATCAACATGAGCAGCGGCGCGGATCTGAAGGACCCGGCAGTCAATCTCGCCTTCGGCCAGCGTACGCTCGAAGCGCTCGGATCGGCGCGCTACACGCAAGGCAGGCTGCCCAAGGTGATGGCGGCCTACAACGCCGGCCCGACTCCGGTGGCGCGCTGGGAAAGCGAGGTCCGCGACCAGGACGATCCGCTGCTCTACATGGAGTCGCTGCCCTATTGGGAGACGCGCAGCTATGTCGCGATCGTGATGCGCAATTACTGGATGTACTTGCGCCAGGCAGCGGCGCCTGCCCCCAGCCGGATCGACCTCGCCGAGAATGACTGGCCGCAATTCCCCCGCGCGAATTAGGAGCGCAGCACGATGGCGATCGACGAAAACCGCGAGTTCAAGCCGGTCAGCATTGCGCTGCTGACAGTGTCGGACAGCCGCACTTTGGCCGACGACACTTCGGGCGACATCCTCGCCGAACGTATCGAAGCCGCCGGCCACAGCCTCGCCACGCGCGAGATCAGCCGCGACAGCGTGGAGGAGATCGCCGCGCACCTTCACCGCTGGATCGACGACGAGGCGATCGATTGCGTCATCACCACCGGCGGCACGGGGCTGACGGGCCGGGACGTCACGCCTGAAGCGCTGGACCGGGTAAAGAGCAAGGACGTCCCCGGTTTCGGCGAGCTGTTCCGCTGGCTCAGCTACAACACCATCGGCACCAGTACGGTGCAGAGCCGCGCCTGCGGCGTGGTGGCGCGCGGCACCTATATCTTCGCCTTGCCAGGCTCGAACGGCGCGGTGAAGGATGGTTGGGACATGATCCTCGCCGAACAACTCGACAGCCGCAACCGGCCCTGCAACTTCGTCGATCTCATGCCGCGCCTGCGCGAGCGGTAGGAACGCTACCGTTCCTCACGCGTCCTTCGGGCAAGCACCCGGGGGAGCAAACTGTTTGAGATAACGGCCTTTTCGACGCAGACGCTCCTGATTCTGTTCGGCGGCGCGGCCGTGCTGATCGCGCTCGTGGGTACGCGCATGGCGGGGCTGGCGGACACACTTGCCGACCGCACCGGCTTCGGTGAAGCGCTCGTCGGATCGGTGCTGCTCGGCGCAGGCACGAGCATCGCCGGCATCGTGACATCCGCCAGCACGGCAGCGAGCGGCGCGCCGGATCTGGCCGTATCCAACGCGATGGGAGGGATCGCCGCGCAGACCATGTTCCTCGCGGTCGCCGACGTCGCTTATCGCAAGGTCAATCTGGAGCATGCGGCGGCCAGTCCGGTAAACCTCGGTCAGTCGACGGTCCTGATCATCCTGATGGTGCTGCCGATCATGGCCTGGGTATCGCCGCCCTTCGCCATCCTCGGTGTCAATCCGCTGACTCCGGTGCTGGTCCTGGTCTATCTCGTCGGCCTTCATAACGCGCACCGGATCAAGCAGCGGCCGATGTGGCTGCCGCGGAAGACCGATGCCACGCGCGACGAGAACGACGACGAGTGCGATGACCGGCGGCCGCTGGCCCTGCTGTTCGCGATCTTCGGGGGCATGGTCGCCGTGGTTGGCTTGTGCGGGTACGTCGTGGGGACTGCCGGGCTGGAACTCTCGGGCAGGCTCGGCATATCGCAGGGCGTCGTCGGGGCGCTGGGCACCGCCATCGTCACCTCCTTGCCGGAACTGGTCACAACCATAGCCGCCGTCCGCAAGGGTGCGTTGCAGCTCGCTGTCGGCGGGATCATCGGCGGCAATATGTTCGACGCGCTCTTCATTGCCGCCAGCGACGTCGCCTATCGCGAAGGCAGCATCTACAATGCGATGAGCGAGCGCAGCGTCTTCTGGATCTCGCTCTCGATCCTGATGACGGGCATTCTTCTGCTCGGCCTGCTCCGGCGCGAACGACAGGGACCCGGCGGGATCGGCTGGGAGTCGGTATTATTGATCGGCTTGTGGCTCGGCGGAGCTGCTTTGCAGATTTCGCTCGGCTGACCACTCGACAGACTCGCTTGTTCCGCTTATGTTCTACGAATGGACAAGCGGATGGAGCCAGCCATTGCCGGGCGCGGCGCGCAATCGGGCAGCGTGCCGACGCGCTTCGGCCTCGCCACGCGCGAGACCGATGGCGACTGGCGCGATCACATGGAGACGCTGGACGGACCTCCCGTGAAATTGCGGACGCATGTGACGGAAGAGCGCCCACGAACGATCCTCAGCTTCAACCAGTCGCCGGACATCTTCTTCGACCGCTCGATCAATGCCTATCGCGGCTGCGAGCATGGCTGCGTCTACTGCTTTGCCCGTCCTACGCATGCTTATCACGACCTGTCGCCGGGGCTGGATTTCGAGACGCAGCTATTCGCCAAGCCCAACGCAGCCGAGATATTGCGCGCCACTTTGGCCAAGCCGAAATACCGTCCAAAGCCGATCGCGATGGGGACCAATACCGATCCCTACCAACCGATCGAGCGCGACTACCGGATCACCCGCTCGGTGCTGGAGGTGTGCCTCGACGCGCGACATCCGGTGACGATTACGACCAAGTCCGACCGCGTGCTCGACGATCTGGACCTGCTTGCCGAAATGGCAGAGCGGCGGCTGGTGGCGGTGGCGATCTCGGTTACGACGTTCGATCCCAAGCTGTCCGGCAAACTGGAACCGCGTGCAGCATCGCCTGCCAAGCGATTGCAAGCGCTGGGAAAGCTCGCCGTTGCAGGCGTGCCGACGCATTGCTCGGTCGCGCCTGTCATCCCGGCGATTACGGACGAATTCATGGAGGAAATCGTCCAGCGCGCCGCGGCCATGGGCGTAGATAGCTGCGGCTGGATCCCGCTGCGCCTGCCGCACGAGGTCGCCCCGCTGTTCCGCGAATGGCTCTCGGTCCACTATCCCGAACGCCGAGACAAGGTGATGAGCATCGTCCAGTCGATCCGCAGCGGGAAGGACAACGACCCGAACTTCTTCAGCCGCCTGCGCCCGACCGGTGTCTGGGCCGACCTCTTCCGCGCCCGCTTCCGCCTAGCCTGCAAACGCAGCGGTATAGGCAAGGCGAAGTTCGAGCTGGACTGCACGCAGTTCCGGCCACCTGCGGTGGGCGGGCAATTGCGGTTGCTTTAATCTCCCCGGTCCGGAGAGGTTAGAACCCCTCGCCCTCCTCGCCCGGCGCAAACCGCACCAGCCTGCTATCCACTAGCGCTGCTGTGCGATTGATCACCGCTTTCTGGTACTCAGGGTCCTTGATCATCTCGAAGAAGGCTCCGCTGTTCGGGTACTGCGCCACGAAGCCGTCGTGCCAGCGCCGATCGTCCGGTCCGGTGACCATGCACTGGAAGGCGCCGCGCCACACGATGGAGCCGCCGACGCGGCGGAAGATCGGGCCGCTGGTCTTGCCATATTCCTCATAGGCGCGGCGGCCGCTCCAGCCGTTGCCGTGATGCTCGTGCCCCTCTGGATACTCGGCCTCATTACGGTAGAGCAGCAAATTGAGCATGTGGATCGGCTCGTCGCGTGGCAGGGCCTTGAAAGCGTCGAAATTGGCGCGGCTCGGGTCGATGTAATTGGTCAAATGGTCTCTCCGGAATCGATCGTGCTCAGTGATTGTGGGCTTCGGCTGTCCCTTCATGGGTCGCCCATACGCGGTGTTTTCCGTCACGCATGATCAGGACGGTTTGGTAGGTCTGGCTGCGCCCCGCCACTTCCATGCCCGGAGAGCCGATGGGCATCCCCGGTACGGCGAGGCCGACGGCATCCGGCTTCTCAGCGAGCAGGCGCCGTATGTCTTCGGCAGGCACATGGCCTTCGATCGCATACCCCTCGACCGTCGCCGTGTGGCAGCTGCGCAGATTGGCTGGCACACCTGCCGCATCCGCGACCGGCGTCGTATTCTCCACATCGCGCACGGTCATTTCGAAACCGGCGTCGCGCATCCGCTCGATCCATTCGCTGCAGCAGCCGCACCACGGGGTCTTCGCTACGTCGATAGTACTGGCGGAGGCGGCTTGCGCGCAGGCGATCAAAGCCAGCGGGGCCAGCGCGAAAACAGGGCGGAAACGGGGCATTCGAATACTCCTTGAAAACTCTTGCGAGCGACTGTCGCAGCTTATCTATGCAAGGATAGCTGCATGTAAACTGTATCGAGCCGCCGTCCGAATTTCATGCCGACCTGTCGCATCCGCCCTACCTCCACGAAGCCGAGCTTGCCGTGCAGCGCGACCGAGGCTGGTTCCCCGCCGCCGATCACTGCGATCATCTGCTCGAAATCGGCCTTGCCCGCCGCATCGACCAGCGCCGTCAGCAGGATCGCGCCAAGGCCCGAACCGCGCTGCGAGTCGGCGATGTAGATGCTGTTCTCGCAGGTATGCGAATAGGCCGCGCGGTCGCGGAATTGCGTCGCATAGGCATAGCCCGCCACCTCGCCGTCCCGCTCGACCACCAGGAACGGCCAGCCACGCGCAACGACCGCGTCGATCTTCTCGCGCCAGAATGCCTCGTCCGGAGCCACGGTATCGAAGGTCGCCGTGCTGTGCGCAACATGGTGTGCATAGATCGCCTGCACCGCATCGGCATCCTCCGCCACTGCGGCGCGCACGGCCGCGTCAGGCGAGCGTATAGTCGCTGAACCGATCTCGCAGGTCCTTCTTGCTGATCTTGCCGGTGGCGGTGTGCGGGATGTCGTCGACGAATTCGACCGCGTCGGGCAGCCACCATTTCGCGACCTTGTCGGAGAGGAAGTTTACCACCTCTTCCGCCGTGCAGTCCTTGCCTTCCTTCTTGACCACGAACAGCACCGGGCGCTCGTCCCACTTGGGGTGGAACATGCCGACGCATGCCGCCTCGGCCACGGCCGGGTGGCCGACGGCCGCATTCTCGAGCTCGACCGAGCTGATCCACTCGCCGCCGGATTTGATCACGTCCTTAGTGCGGTCGGTGATCTGCATCGTGCCGTCCGGATGCAGGATGGCGACATCGCCGGTATCGAACCAGCCATCCGCAGTCAGGGCATCTTCTTCAGCCTTGAAGTAGCGTTTGACGACCCACGGACCGCGGATCTGTAGCGCGCCCGACGCCTCGCCATCGCGCGGCAGGACCTTGGTGCGATCGTCGAGATCGACCGTGCGCAGCTCCACTCCGAAAATCGGGCGGCCCTGTTTCATCGTCTTCTCGACCCTCTGTTCGAAGGTCATCTCGTCCCAATCCGCCGTCGGGCCGCCGACCGTGCCGATCGGCGAGGTTTCCGTCATGCCCCAGGCGTGCTGGACGCGCGTGCCGTTCTTCATCAGCCGCTCGATCATGAAACGCGGCGCGGCCGATCCGCCGATGGTCGCAGCGCGCAGCTTGGGCAGCTCGATGTCGTTGGCATCGCAATACTGGAAATGGGCGAGCCAGACGGTGGGCACGCCGGCACTGTCGGTCACGCCTTCCTTCTTCATCATCTCGTCGAGCACGGCCGGATCGTTGACCGCGCTGAACACAAATTTGATCCCCGCCATCGCGCCTGCATAGGGCAGGCCCCAGCTGGCCGCGTGGAACATCGGCACGACCGGCAGCATGACCGACGACGCGCTGAAATTGAACGTGCTCGGCTGCAGGCCGGCAAGCGCGTGGAGCACGGTAGAGCGATGCTCGTACTGCACGCCCTTGGGATTGCCGGTGGTGCCGCTCGTGTAGCAGATCATGCAGGGATCGCGCTCGCTCCCGTCGACCCATTCGAAATTCCCGTCCTGCACGCCGATCCAGTCCTCGAACGCCGTGACATCGCTGCCCTCGGGCGGATCGAAGCAGATGTAGTGTTCGACCGTCGGCCACTGGTCGCGCATCTTGTCGATGATCGGCTGGAAGGCCGCATCGTAGAGCATCACTTTGTCCTCGGCATGGCCGACGATGTACTCCAGCTGCTCTTCGAACAGGCGCGGATTGCAGGTGTGGAGCACGCCGCCCATCCCCGCGACCCCGAACCAGCTGACGAGGTGGCGCGCATGGTTCATCGCGAGGCTCGCAACCTTGTCGCCTGGCTTGAGGCCGAGCGCCTGCAGCGCCTGCGCCATCTTGCGCGCGTCGCGGTGGATGCCCGCCCAGTCGGTGCGGGTTTCGCTGCCATCGGCCCAGCGGGTCACGATCTCGCGGGTGGGGGCTTCTCTCGCAGCATGGTCGATCACATGCGAAATCCGCATGGTCCAATCCTGCATGGCGCCTAACGACATATGCTTTCCTCTCGCCGGTATCAGGCGACGAGGCGCAAGTTTGCTTTCCCCCGTCGCGCAGTCAGTTGCACCTTGGCAAGGCCGGGCACGCTTGCCAAGCGTTCAGCGAGTTCCCCGTCGATGGAAAATGCACGGCCGAGGCGCATGATTGGCGGCTCGGGATCGCCGGTGTGCAGCGTCGCCATCACCTCGTCTCCGCCCTCGCCTGCAGTCTGCAAGGCCAGCGCCAGCTCGGTCAGCGCACCGACGCTCTCGACTTCGAGGGTGAGCAGCATCGCCATGCTGCCCTTCACCGCATCGAGCGGCACGGCGCCGCGCACGGTGATGCGCGGCGGTTCGTCGGGGCTCGGACTGTCGAGCTCGACGTCCAGCTTCACGCAGGTCTGGTTCTCCGCCCATTCGAGGAAGCGGTCGACCATGCCCTCTTCGAAACAGGCGGCGCTGAACTGGCCGGAGCTGTCCGAGAAATCGGCGCGGATGAAGGGTTTGCCGCGCTTGGTGGTGCCCTTGCTCGCCTTCTCGACCATGGCCGCCATCACCGCGCCAGCGCGCCCACCGGGGGGGGCACCGCTGGCCATCAGCGAGGCGTAGCTGCGCGCACCTTGCGCGCTGGCCACTGTGCGCCACGCCTCGACAGGATGCTCGGCGAAATAGAAGCCGAAGTTCTCCTTCTCCCGCGCCATCTGCTCCGCACGCGGCCAGGGATTGGCATCCTTGAGGCGCAGCGTGTCTTCGCTGGCCGCATCGTCGCCGCCGAACAGCGCCGCCTGCCCGCTCGACCGCTCGCGCTCGGCAGCATCCGCGATGGCCAGCAGCATGTCGGCATTGGCGAAAAGCTTCGCCCGGTTGGTCTCGAACTCGTCGAGTGCGCCGGCCGAAATCAGCGCTTCCAGCTGGCGCGAGTTCATCGAACCCTTGGGCAGCCGCTCGAATAGGTCCTGCAAGCTCTCGAATTTGCCGCTGACCTCGCGCTCGTGGACGATCGCCTCCATCGCCCGCTCGCCGACGTTGCGAATGCCGGCCAACGCATAGCGCACGGCATAGCCATCGTCGGTCTGCTCGACGCTGTACTCGGCCTCGGAGTAATTCAGCGCGGGCGGCAGCACCTTGATTCCGCTGCGCCGCGCATCGTCCACGAATACCGCCAGCTTCTCCGACTGGTGCATGTCGAAGCACATGGACGCGGCGAAGAATTCTTCCGGGTAATGCGCCTTGAGCCATGCCGTCTGATAGGCGAGCAATGCATAGGCGGCGGCGTGGGACTTGTTGAAGCCGTAGCCGGCGAACTTGTCGATCAAGTCGAATAGCGCATTGGCCTCTGCCTTCTCGATGCCGGAGACTTCCTTGCAGCCCTCGACGAACCGCTCGCGCTGAGCGTCCATTTCGGCCTGCACCTTCTTGCCCATCGCGCGGCGAAGCAGGTCGGCATCGCCGAGCGAATATCCGGCGAGAATCTGGGCGGCCTGCATGACCTGTTCCTGATAGACGAAGATGCCGTATGTCTCGGCCAGGATGCCCTCGAGCTTGGCGTGCGGATACTCGATTGCGACCTCGCCCGCCTTGCGCTTGCCGAATAGCGGGATGTTGTCCATCGGACCCGGACGATAAAGCGAGACGAGCGCGATGATGTCGCCGAAATTGGTCGGCTTCACTGCCGTCAGCGTGCGCCGCATGCCCTCCGATTCCAGCTGGAAAACGCCGACCGTATTGCCCGCCTTCATCAGTTCGTAGACCTTGGGATCGTCCAGCGGGAGCGTCGAGAGGTCGATGTCGATCTCGCGGCGCTTGAGCAGGTCTGTAGCCTTCTTGAGCACCGACAGCGTCTTCAGACCGAGGAAGTCGAATTTGACGAGGCCGGAGCTTTCGACATTCTTCATGTCGTACTGCGTCACCGGCATGTCCGAGCGCGGATCGCGATAGAGCGGCACGAGCTGCGCCAGCGGGCGATCGCCGATCACCACGCCGGCCGCGTGGGTCGAACTGTTGCGCGGGAAACCCTCCAGCTGCATCGCGAGATCGACGAGGCGTTTCACCTCGTTGTCATTGTCGTATTCGCGCTTGAAGTCCGCCGCCCCGTTCAGCGCACGCGGCAGCGTCCAGGGGTCGGTCGGGTGGTTGGGCACCATCTTGCAGAGGCGATCCACATGGCCGTAGCTCATCTGCAAAATGCGGCCCGTATCGCGCAGCACCGCGCGGGCCTTCAGCTTACCGAAGGTGATGATCTGCGCGACATGATCGTGGCCGTATTTCTGCTGGACGTAGCGGATCACCTCGCCGCGCCGCGTTTCGCAGAAGTCGATGTCGAAGTCGGGCATCGAGACACGTTCGGGGTTGAGGAAGCGTTCGAACAGCAGGCCGAGCTGGATCGGATCGAGATCGGTAATCGTCAGCGCCCAGGCCACGAGGCTGCCCGCACCGGACCCACGTCCCGGGCCGACGGGAATGTCCTGATCCTTAGCCCATTTAATGAAGTCGGCAACGATCAGGAAGTAGCCGGGGAAGCCCATCTGGTTGATGATATCGACTTCGAATTTCAACCGGTCGAAATAGACCTTGCGGTCCTCTTCCGACATCTCGCCATAGGGCGCAAGCCGGGCTTCGAGGCCCTTGCGCGCATCTTCTTCCAGCGCCCGAGCCTCGCCTTCCAGATCGCCGGCAAGGCTGGGCAAGATCGGGTCGCGATAGGGCGGCGCGTAGGCACAGCGTTGCGCGAGGACGATGGTGTTCTCGACCGCTTCGGGCAGATCGGCGAACGCCTCGTCCATCATGTGGTAGGTCTTGACGTAGCTTTCCGGATTGGAGCGCGCGCGTTCCTCCGCATCGACATGGGTGGACCCGGCGATACACAGCATGGCGTCATGCGCCTTGTGCATGTGTGGTTCGGCGTAGTTTGCGGGATTGGTCGCGATGAGTTGCAGGTCACGCGCATAGGCGAGATCGACCAGAGCCTCCTCGGCGCGCTGTTCCACCTCGTTCCCGCGCCGCGCTAACTCGATATAGAGGCGGTCCGGAAACAGCGCCTGCAGCCGGTCGAGTGCTGCTTCGGCATGGCTCTGCTGACCCTCGGCCAGCAATCTCGTAACCGCACCTTCGCTCGCACCTGTCAGCGCCAGCAATCCGTCGGTGCGTCCTTCGAGGTCTGCCATACCGACATGCGGTTCGAACTCCAGCGGGCGCTCGAGATGCGCTTTCGAAACCAGATGGCAGAGATTGTCGTAGCCCGCCTCATCCTGTGCATAGAGTGGCAGGTAATCGACCTGCTTGCCCTCCGCATCGCGCGCCACGCCGAGCAGCGTTCCGATGATCGGCTGGATACCTTCCGCCTTGCAGGCATTGGCGAACATCACCGCGCCATAGAGGCCATTGCGGTCGGCGATCGCAATGGCCGGAAAGCCGCGCTCTTTCGCCAGCTTGGCCATCGCCTTGGGATCGATCGCCCCTTCGAGCATCGTATAGGCAGACAGCACGCGCAAGGGGACGAAAGGCTTGTAGCTCATGCGAGCAAGGTAAGCCTTTTGCGTGGATTCGGAAGGCTCAGGCCGCGCTGTTTCTCCACAGCGCGTGGAGAAATCAGCCCTCGCGGATTTTCCTGCGCGTATCGCGGATCGTCGAGAATGCGCCATAGATCACCAGCGCGGCCAGGAAGATCCAGACCCACACCGGAATATTGCGACCCGCGATCGCCAGATAGAGATAGGCGGACACGAAGAAGAACCCGGCCAGCATGGTCGGCAGCACAGTCGATTGACCCGCCCGGGCACGCTTCACCAGCCAGCCGATCGACAGCAGGAAGAAGGGGATCGCCCCGACGTAGATTCCGCCGAAGATATAGGGATTGACGCCGTATTGGGCGCCGAGGGCGAGAAACCATTGGTTGATATCGGCAAGCATGACCGGTCTTTCGTGCGGCGACAGCGGCTGGTTACAGCAGCTTCTCGATGTCCTTCGCGATACTCTTCGGCGCATCGGCCGGGCCGTACCTCTTCACGACATTGCCTTCGCGGTCGATCAGGAACTTGGTGAAGTTCCACTTGATCTTCTTCGATCCCATCAGGCCGGGCGCCTCCGCCTTCATCCAGTCGAACAGCGGGCTGGCCTCGCCCCCGTTCACGTCCACCTTGGCCATCAGCGGAAAGGTGAGGCCGAAATTGACCTTGCAGAATTGCTCGATCTCGTCGGCATCGCCCGGCTCCTGATTGCCGAACTGGTTGCACGGAAAGGCCAACACTTCGAAGCCCTTGTCGCCGTAGCGCTGGTAGAGCTCTTCCAGTCCGTCATACTGTGGCGTAAATCCGCATTTGCTGGCCGTGTTCACCACCAGCAGGACCGTGCCGAGCTTTTCTCGCAGATCGAGCGGCTCGCCCTTGCTGGTCGACACGGTGAAATCGGCGATCGTTGTCATCCTAGAAATCCTCAGCCGCGCGGAAAATCGTCGCGCGCTGCCAGCGAGGCGATTTCCTCTGCATGATATTCGCGGTCGCCGAGTTTCTCGATATAATAGTCGTCGCGCTCGTCGGGACTCATCAGCATGATGTGACGGATGAGGTCGGCGAAGGTGCCCTGACGCAATCCCTTGGCACCGTCGAACACGCCGTCGCCATCGCCGACACGGTGCAGGCTGGCCCGGTCGTCCCACTGGATGCCGAGACGATGGGTGTCTTCGGCGCGGTAGGTGCTGGGGTGGTCGGTCATACTGGTAATCTCCTTTGCCCGCCCAACGGATGAAACCGCGCTGCGTTTCCTATTCCAGCAAGCCTTCGTGCAGCCGCACGACGCGATCCATTCGCGCCGCCAGCCGCTCGTTATGCGTGGCGATCAGCGCAGCGCTGCCCTCGCCCCGAACGAGAGCGAGAAATTCGCCGAGCACGCGGTCGCTGGTGGCTTCGTCCAGATTGCCGGTCGGCTCGTCCGCGAGGACCAGCGCGGGGCGGTTGGCAAGCCCGCGGGCGACGGCCACACGCTGCTGCTCGCCGCCGGAAAGCTGACTGGGCCGGTGGTCGAGGCGATGTTCGAGCCCAAGCGCCGACAGCAGCTGACGGGCCCGTGCTTCGGCATCGCCGCGCGGCTTACCGGCCACGAGCTGCGGCAGGACCACGTTCTCGACCGCATCGAAGTCGGGCAGCAAATGGTGAAACTGGTAGACGAAGCCGAGATGCTCCCGCCGCAGGATGGTGCGTGCATGCGGATCGGATTTTTCGGCCGAATTGCCCGCGATGACGATCTCTCCGCCGAAACCGCTTTCCAGCAGGCCGACTGCCTGGAGCAGCGTGGACTTGCCCGAGCCGGACGGACCGAGCAGCGCGACGATCTCTCCGGGGCGCACCGTCAGGTTGACCCCGCGCAAGACGTCGATGCGCACGCCGCCCTGCTCGAAGCTGCGCGTGAGGCCCTTCAGCTCGACGACCGGTTGCACACCGGGGCTATTCATAGCGCAGCACCTGTACCGGATCGGTGCTCGCCGCCTTCCATGCCGGGTAAAGCGTGGCGAGGAAGCTGAGAACCAGAGCCAGGCCGACGATCATCGCGACTTCGACCGGATCAGTCTTGGACGGGAGCGTGGTCAGGAACCGCACCTGCGGGTCCCACAGCTCGACCCCGGTCGCCCAGCCGATCGCTGTGGTGATTTGCTGGCGGAAGGTCAGGACGATGAAACCGAAGATTAGGCCGGCGACCGTGCCGATCGCTCCGACGGTGAAGCCGGTCGTCACGAATATCTTCATCAGGCTCCGCCGCGTCGCGCCCATGGTTCGCATGATCGCGATATCTCGCGTTTTTGCACGCACCAGCATGACCAAGCTCGAAAGAATATTGAAAGCCGCCACCAAGACCATGAAACTCAAGGCGAATGCCATTGCGACGCGTTCAACCTGCAAAGCTTCGAACAGGGTCGAGTTGATCGTCTTCCAGTCGGCCACCACCGCCCTGCCCTGAACGGCGCGCTGGACCGGCTCGAGGATTTCGCCGACCTCGTCCGGGTCCTCCACGGTCACTTCGATCATGCTCACCGTATCGCCGAGCAGCAGCAGTGTCTGCGCATCCTCCATCGGCATCACTACGAAGGCGCCGTCGTAATCATAGATGCCGACTTCGAATATCGCCGCGACTTCGTAGCCGATCTGGCGCGGGACGGTGCCGAACGGGGTCGAGCGGCCCTGCGGATTGATAATCGTGATCGTATCGCCGACGCGCGCGCCGATGTTCTCGGCCAGCCTTACGCCGATGGCCACGCGGCTCGCCCCAGGTTCCAGTCGGGCGATATTGCCGCTGACGACCTTGTCTCCGAGGTCGGTGATATCTTCCGCCGTATTGCCGCGAACGAGGATCGCCTCCACCCGGCCGTTGAAGCTGGTCAGCAGCGGTTGTTCGATCAGCGGGCTGGCATCCACCACGCCCGGCGTTTCCTGCACGTTCTGGAGGATATTCTCCCAGTCCTCCATCTTGCCGCCATAGGCTTGCACGATCGCATGGCCGTTCAGCCCCACGATCTTGTCGAGCAATTCGGCGCGAAACCCGTTCATCACGCTCATCACGATGACCAGCATGGCCACCGACAGCATAACCACGGTGATGGAGATACCCGCGACCAGCGCGATGAAGGCCTCGCTCCTGCCGGGGAGCAGGTAACGCTTGGCAATCGTCCATTCGAAAGGAGAGAGGATCAGACCGGCCCTTATCTGTCGTAGGGTGTTCGCGAGTGGTGGAGAGGCGTTTAGGCAGGCGAAGCTGTCTGTGCAATGAAATCGTGTCACAGCCCCTGCGCATTCCATCGGCACCCGTCGCACCGGCCTTGTAATCGCGCCGTAACATCGCCATTGGGTCGCGCATCCCGATTGCTGGCGCGGACAGGCCCCCGATGAACCTTACCCACCCGTTTCATGACGAGGATGGCGACAAGCTGCGCGAAGAGTGCGGCGTGTTCGGCGCAATCAATGCGACCGATGCTGCCGCTGCCACGGCGCTGGGCCTTCATGCCCTGCAACATCGCGGGCAGGAAGCCGCCGGCATCACCAGCTTCGACGGCGCGGAATTCTTCACCCGGCGCGGCATCGGCCATGTGGCGGAGAATTTCTCCAGCCAGGAAGCGATTGCCGAGCTGCCCGGCACGATGGCGGCGGGCCATGTGCGCTATTCCACCACCGGCGGATCGGGCCTGCGCAACATCCAGCCGCTCTATGCCGATCTCGCGAGCGGCGGCTTTGCCGTGGCGCACAACGGCAATATCTCGAACGCCGGCATGCTGCGCGACGATCTGGTTCGTCGCGGATCGATCTTCCAGTCGACCAGCGACACCGAAGTCATCATCCACCTCGTCGCGACCAGCCGCTATCCGACGATCATGGACCGGCTGATCGACGCGCTGCGTCTGCTCGAAGGCGCCTATGCGCTGATCGTGATGACGCCCGAAGGCATGATCGCCTGCCGCGATCCGCTCGGCATCCGGCCGCTGCAGATGGGCCGGATCGGCGATGCGACCGTGTTCGCCTCCGAAACGGTGGCCTTCGACGTGGTAGGTGCCGAATTCGTCCGCCAGGTCGAGCCGGGCGAGGTCATCAAGGTCGATTTCGACGGCAATGTCGATTCGCTCCACCCCTTCGGCAATCATGCCCCGCGACCCTGCATTTTCGAGCATGTCTATTTCAGCCGCCCGGACTCGGTGTTCGACGGGCGCAGCATCTACGAGGCGCGCAAGGCGATCGGGGCGGAACTCGCTCGCGAAAAGCCGGTCGAGGCCGATCTCGTCATTCCCGTGCCCGACAGCGGCGTGCCCGCCGCCATCGGCTATGCGCAGGAATCGGGCATTCCCTTCGAGCTTGGCATCATCCGCTCGCACTATGTCGGGCGCACCTTCATCCAGCCGAGCGACGGCGCGCGGCACGCAGGCGTGAAGCGCAAGCACAATGCCAACCGCGCGCTGGTCGAGGGCAAGCGCATCGTGCTGATCGACGACTCCATCGTGCGCGGCACCACCTCGATGCAGATTGTCGAGATGATGCGCGATGCCGGTGCGATCGAAGTGCATTTCCGCGTCGCCAGCCCGCCCACGGCGCATAGCTGCTTCTACGGCGTCGATACGCCCGAGCGCAGCAAGCTGCTTGCCGCGCGCATGGATGTCGAGCCGATGCGCGAATTCATCAAGGCGGATAGTCTGGCCTTCGTGTCGATCGACGGGCTCTATCGCGCGGTGGGCGAGAAGCCGCGCAATTCCAGCTGCCCGCAGTTCTGCGATGCCTGTTTCACCGGCGATTATCCGACCTCGCTGACCGACCTTGCGCGGCGCGAGGACAAGCAGCAACAGCTGACCTTTCCCGTAGAGGCTGCCGAATGACCGACAAACCGCTGGACGGCCGTCTCGTCCTCGTTACCGGGGCTAGCAAGGGCATCGGTGCCGCGACTGCGAAGGCATTTGCCGCCGCCGGAGCGCATGTCGTCCTGACCGCGCGCGACGTGCGTGGCCTCGAAACGGTAGAGGATGCGATCCACGACGCCGGTGGCCAGTCGACGATCGCCCCGGTCGATCTCGCCGAAAGCGACGGCATCGCGCGCCTTGCCTCCGCTATTGCCGGACGCTGGGAAAAGCTGGATGCGCTCGTCATTTCAGCGGCTTATTTGCCGACCCTCACACCGGTTACGCAGATCGACGGCAAGCAGTTCAGCCAAGCGATCACGGTCAACGTGCTGGCGACCCAGGCCCTGCTCGCGAATTTCGACCCTTTGTTGAAGCGCGCCGATGAGGGGCGTGTGTACGGTCTCACCAGCAGCGTCGGTGCCGATCCGCGCGCCTACTGGTCCGCTTATGGCTCGACCAAGGCGGCCTTCGACAACCTACTCGAATGCTATGCGGCAGAAGTCGAAAAGGTTTCCAAGGTTCGCGTCGCCCTGATCGATCCGGGCGCGACTCGGACGGATATGCGCGCCAAGGCCTATCCCGGCGAGGATCCGAAGACGGTCAAATCGCCCGATGTCGTCGCAAATCGGCTCGTCGAGCTGCAAATTAACGATTTCGACGGCTTCTACCGAGAGCGCGTGGAAGAATGAGTTAACCAACAGCGGTCAGGACTTCGTAACCCGAACAGTCGAGATTCTGCGGATATTCCTCTCGCGAGCGTGCGGGAGTTAAGAAAGCCGGAAATTCTCGTATTGGAAGGGCGCATCATGACCTATCAGACCCAGGACCGCTACCTGGTTGCCGCTCAGGAAGACCGCTGCGCACCGCGCACCAAGTTGACCATTCCCGGCCAGCTGCGTGCATCGGGCGGCCGCGCATTCCAGACGGTCATCCACGATCTCTCGATCTCGGGCTTCTCGGCAGCGGCGCTCAACCGCATGCACGAAGGCCAGATGTGCTGGCTGACCCTGCCCGGCCTCGAATCGCTCCAGGCACAGGTCGTGTGGTGGGAAAACTGCATGGTCGGCTGTGCGTTCAACGAGCTGCTCTCGCCGATCGTCCATGATAACATCATCGCGCGCTACACCGGGGCCGGCAACTACCGCCCCTACTAGGCCTTCGCTCCCGGCCTCTCGGGAAGGCAACCGCACCGACGCTTTGGCAGCGGCCTCAGGGCCCGGCCTGAACCGTGTTTTGAGTGCTCGTTGCCGGTGGCGGTGCCCTAGCGGTCGCCGCCACCACTGCATTCAGTCGATATCCTTGGCGATTTTGCCGACGACTTCGCGAAAGCCGTTGCGGTTATCCGTGCTGGTCGCGGTCGGCCAGTTGCTCACCACGGCGACGACCAGATTGTGCTCTGGCACGATCGTGATCGCCTGCCCGAAGATGCCTTGCGCGCCATAGGCCCCGGGGTAGGTCCACCACTGGTAGCCATAGCCATAGCCCGGCGCGTTCGGGAAGCCGACCAGCGGCGAACCGGCCTCGGCGAACCACCCGTCCGGCACCACATCCTCGCCGCCTTCCAGCGCAAACTGGCCCATGCGCGCATAGTCCGACAGGCGCAGCGAAAGGCAGCAGCCGCCGATATTGCCGCCGGTGAGGTCCTGCATCCAGAACAGCCCGCCTTCGAAACCGGCAGGCTCGACGATCTTCTCCGCCGCATAGGCTGCGAGAGACTTGCCCGTCGCCTGCTCCACGATGAGGCCGAGCAGATTGGTCTCCAGCGTCTTGTAGACCCACTTCTCGCCCGCTGGGGCCTCGCGGCGGAGGGTCTTCGCATAGGTCACTGCCTGCGATTCCCCCGCAACGGGTGTGACCGAAAGCATCCGTGCGACGTCGCTGTTAGGATCGGTGTAGTCCTCGTTCCACGCCACGCCCGAGGTCATCGTGGCGATCTGGCCGACGGTGACGCCGTCGTAAGCCGTGCCGGCCAGCGCCGGAATGATCGAGGTCACCGGCGTATCGACGCTCTCGATCGCGCCGTCCGCAATCGCGGCGCCGAGCAGCGTCGAGGTGAAGCTCTTGGCGACCGAGAAGCTGGTCCAGCGGTCATCTGGCATCATGCCGAGCCCGTATTCCTCGAACCGGACGATGCCGTCATCGAGGACCATTACGCCCGCAGCCTGCGTTTTCGCCATGAAGTCGCGGATGGCGACCTGCACGTCGCGAGACAGCGGCGGGCCTCGCCGAAGGGTGCGCGGTGTGTTCGCCGGAGCGACTTCGAAGCCCGGAAAAAGACCTTCCATGTCGCGGAAGGCCGCCGAGCGGCGCGCATCGTCCCAGAACAGGATCGAGTCGCCCGCGTCCATGCTCGCCATCTCTTCGGGCATGCTCTGCGTGACGGCCGGTGCCGCCGCGACCGGCGCATCGCTATCGTAAGCCGTTGCGCAACCCGCCAGCGCGATCGCCAGCGTCGAAGCCAGAAGTGCTCGCATCCTCATTCTCCCTCTTTCACCAGCGTGACCTGGTGGACATCGATCCCGCCACCGCGGAACCCGCCTTCGCAATACATCAGGTAATACCGCCACAGGTCGCAAAATTCTCGGTCGAACCCGGCGGGCAAGCGGCTTTCGCGGGCCGCCGCATCGAAGTTCTGACGCCACGCTCTCAACGTCTCGGCATAGTCGAGCCCGAAATCGTGCTGGTCCTGCCATGCAAGGCCGCGCTCTTCGGCCAATCTGCGAAATTCGCTGGTGCGGATCAGCAGTCCGCCGGGAAATATATAGGCCTGGATGAAGTCGGCGCTCGCCGCGTAATCCTCGAAAATGTCGTCGTGGATCGAGATATACTGGATCGCCGCGCGCCCGCCCGGTCTCAGATTGCGGGCGATGCAGTCCATGAAGGTGGGCCAGTATTCGCGGCCCAGCGCCTCGACCATCTCCACCGACACGATGGCGTCATAGCTGCCGTCCGTGTCGCGATAGTCCTGTTTGCGGAAGTCGATGGCGTCACTGTGGCGTGCCCTCGCCCAGTCGAGCTGCTCGTCCGAAAGGCTGATGGCGGTGACGTCACTGCCTCGCCGCGCCAGATCGTCGGCCAGCGCGCCCCAGCCGCAGCCGATCTCGAGCACCGTGGCGGCATCGCCGATGCGTGACGCCAGCGCGTCCCACTTGCGCTTCTGTGCCGCCTCCAGCCCGCCCGCCGTGACGTCGAACCCGGAAGAATAGCTCATCGTCGGATCGAGCCACGCTTCGTAGAAATCATTGCCGAGGTCGTAATGCGCGCTGATGTTCTTTTGCGCGCCGTCATGCGTGTTGCGATTGAACAGGTGGGCCAGCTTCAGCGCGTGGCGGAACGGACCTTTCGCGCGTGCCGTGTCCCCCAGCCGCGTCGCATGCTGCATGAACAGCGCGAACAGCGGCACGGGGTCGGGGCTCCACCATTCGCCCGCCTCCCAAGCCTGATACCAGCCGACCGACCCATTGCTGGCCAGCCGCAGCAGCGCGTTATAGCTCCGCAGCTCGACCGTGCATTCGAACCCCGGCGCGCGGCCGCCGAGCGTGCGCGGCGTGCCGTCAGGCAGCGTGCCGTGGATCGTGCCGGAGACCAGTGCCCGGTCGATCCTGTCGAGAATCTTCTCGACCCCCGGCGCAACCATCCGCGCGAACAGGCCGGGCCGCCTCGCGAAGCGCTGCGCCCCTTCGGTCAACCGGATACCCCTGTCCGTTTCGTGTCGCACGCGCGTCGCCATGCGAGGGCCTATGGAGTCGGCGCGCGAACCGTGCAAGACCCGGCTTTGCCGACATCGGGGAGATTAGCGGGATGGCATTGCAGATCGTCGGAGCGGCTCTGCCGCGTACCGGCACGCTCTCGCTGAAATTCGCGCTCGAAATGCTGGGCTTCGCCCGCTGCTACCACATGAGCGAGCTGATCCTGCACCCCGAGCATCGCTGGCGCTGGACCTTCGCGCGAGCACGGCCTGCGCTGCTCGATCCGCTGTGGGAGGACTACCACGCCACGCTCGATGCGCCGTCCTGCGCCCTGTGGAAGCCACTCGCTCGGCGCTTCCCGCAAGCGAAGGTCATCCTGACGCGGCGCGATCCGGAACGGTGGTACGAATCCGTAATGGAAACCGTCGGCAGTCCGGATCACGTCCGCTTCATGCTCCGCTCGCCGCTGGCACCGGCGGCGCTGGCCAATCCGCCCTTCGGTCTGCGGCTCGAACGTCAGGCGATGATCCGGCATTTCGAGCGCTATGGCGACGAGGTCCGCAAGACCATCGCAACCGATCGTTTGCTGGAGTTCGAGGCGAAAGACGGGTGGGAGCCGCTGTGCCGGTTTCTCGGAGTGTCGGTGCCCGATCGACCCTTCCCGCACGTCAACGACCGCGATGCGATGAACGCGGCCGCCGCGGGCATGGATTTCTCGCAACTGACCTTAGCCGACGTGCAGCAAGCCACCCGGCGCTTCCTCGATACCCAGCGTCAGTCCTTGCTGTCACGATAGGCCTGCAACGCTCGCTCGCGGGCTTCCTTGTGGCCGATCAGCTTTTCCGGATAGTCGTCCGGTCGGTGCTCGTCGTCGGGGTCGTGGATGTGTTCGTCGTCCAGATCGGCAAGTTCCGGCACATATTCGCGAATGTACTCCGCCGCGTCGAACTTCTCGCTCTGGCTGAGCGGAGCCATGATGCGCGGGAACATGTTGCTGTCGACGCCCGTGCCGCTGACCCACTGCCAGTTGGTGCCGTTGCTGGCGTAGTCGCCATCGACCAGCGTGTCCCAGAACCAGCGCTCGCCATGCCGCCAGTCGATCAGCAGGTGCTTGATGAGGAAACTGGCCGCGATCATGCGGACGCGATTGTGCATCCAGCCGGTCTGCCATAGCTGGCGCATGCCGGCATCGACGATCGGATAGCCGGTCTGCCCCTGCTGCCACGCCTCCAGTTCGGACTGGATCACGTGCCCGCGATTGGGATTCCGCCACAGCGTCTGCTCGTCGTAATCGCGGTAGCTTTCTTCGGGATACTTCGGGAACTGGCAGATGACGTTCTGTGCATAATCGCGCCAGATCAGCTCCTTCTCGTAGACCTGCCACCCGTCGGAGCGCATGTCCTTCATGCGGTGCCAGATGCTGACCGGCGAGATTTCGCCCCAATGGAGGTGCGGGGACATCTTGGAGGTCGCATCCTCGCTCGGCAGATTGCGCCCGTCGTCATAGCCGCCGACGTGATCGGCCCACCAGTCGAGCCGCTCGTGCGCGGCATCCTCGCCCACGGTCCAGAAATCGCGCAGGCCGCCTGCCCAATCGGGCTTGGTCGGCAGCAGCTCCCAGTCGGAGAGGTCGTCGCTTTCCGGCATGTCGGAGGGCTGCGAGATCGTGTCCGGCTCCGGCAACTCGTCGCGCGGGGGCAGCAGCTCTTTCACCGCCCGCATGAAGGGCGTGTAGATCTTGTAGGGATCGCCGCCGCCGGTGCGCGCCGTTCCGGGGGGCAGCAGGTAGTTCCCGTCGTGCAGAACCAGCTCGCACTCGCTATCCTTCAGCGCGTCGTGCAGGTCTTCCTCGGCCTCGCGGTGCCAGGGTTCGTAATGGCGATTGGCGTGGATCGCGCTCGCGCCGGTTTCCTGCGCGATGCCCTGCAGCACGGAGACACTGTCGCCCCGGCGCAGCACGATCTGCGCATTGCGTCGGCCATAGCTTTTCGCGAGGTCCTTCAGCGAATGGTGCAGCCACCAGCGATGCGCCCCGCCCAGCTTGCGGTCGCCCGCGCGCTCGTCGTCGAGGATATAGACCGGGATTACCGGCCCTGCCTGCGCGGCGGCGTGGAGCGCGGGCTGGTCCTTCAGGCGCAGGTCGCGCCGCAGCCAGACGATTTGTGGTGAAGCCATGAAATCCCCTTTTGCGAGGCAACGGGACTATCGCGCGGGAAGTTCCTCGCACTGCACATCGGGCAGCTTTACAGTAAAGCGGTCACGAGCACGCGGATCGTAGAAGCGTGCGTCGCGCAGCAATACTGAGCCGTCGAGTGCCCGCTCGGCGAATGGCGCGCGGGACCAAAAGAGGAAAGCCGACGGCTCGTTCGCCGTGGGAGCGGCAGTTGGCAAATTGGGCACTTCGCATTCGCCAACGAAATCTATGAATTGGGCATCTTCGGTAGTGCTCGTCAAATTCAAGTCCTGTCTTTCGATGGCCGGATTAACGATGGCATATCTTCCATCACGACCAAGGATCATCTCTCGCTCCCAAAACCAGAACGGAACGGGACTGGCGATCACTTGCTGGCCAGCCACATCACCGTCACGCGTTTCCATAGCAGCTGTAATCGCTCCATTCACTCCTATATACGCCAGCGCCACACTCAGCGCCACGCGCGCAGGCCGTCGCCACTCCCCGCCCCGCTTCTCGCGGCGGAGCGAGAACCAGGTCGCGAAGCCCATCAGCGCCCACAGCCAGACGTCGATGATGAACAGCGTGTCGCCGTAGAACCAGCGGCTGGAGAACGGCTCCAGCAGGCGGATGCCGTAGACGTTCAGCCAGTCGAGCGCCGGATGCGTCAGGCAGCCGATAAAGCCGAGCAGGTAGAGCCATTTGAAGCTCACCGGCAGCCGTGCGGCGGGCCGTGTGCCGCGCTTCGCCTGCCAGCGGTCGAACCCGTAAAGCAGCCCCGCCAGCACCAGCGGCAGCAGCAGCCAGGCGGGCGGACCATGCGTGATCCCGCGCCGGAAGCCGAGATGCTCCACCCCGTCGAGCCACAGGAAGCATGCCGCGTCCACGTCGGGCAGGTTCGCCCCGATAATCAGCGCGGGCATGGCGAGGCCGGTCTTCCGCTTGAGCCCCGCCTGCCCGATCAGCGCCCCGACGAGGGAGTGGGTGAGGTTATCCATTTGACTCTCTCAAACGCTGAGGTGAAGCAGTGGTTCGCGCTAAGCAACCAAGACACAAAGAGTTCATGGTCTGGTCCAGCCGCTGTGATAGTCATTAGCAATGCGCCGGATACCGGATTTAAAGGTTGGCAAGCCGAAGTTTATTAGAAGTCCCAGCGGCAGGTTCATCACCCGCAAGTAGGTCATGAGCTGCTTCGCATGGACTGGTTGATGCTGCTCGGTCGATTTCAGCTCTACCACAGCCGATTGTTCACGAGCAAATCGGCCTTGAATGCGTTGTCAATGACAACGCCTTGATATTTAAGCGGGACAGTCACCTGTCGAGCAACCTCAAGGCCACCGTTCCGCAGCAAGTTGAACATCAATTGCTCATAGGCGTTTTCGAGAAGACCCGGCCCAAGATCACGATGCAGGCGGTAGCCATAATCGACAACGATCTTGGCCACTCGCTCGAGTGCGTCATCGCGCGGCATCTTCGTGCCTTACTGTCTTAGTGCGCGAAATTAGGATTAAACCGGATCCTGCGCCGTCCCACTGACCGTCCAGGTCTGCCCCGTGCCGAGCAGCTTGGCGAGGTTCGCTTCCTTGCCCGCGCTGGCCCGCTCGCGTTCTTCGGTCACCGCATCCTCGAAAGTCGGACGCGGATCGTCATAGAGCACGCCGAGCGCCATGGGGAACGGACCGAAGGGCATTTCGATCAGCATGTGCGCGACCGAGCGGTTGGTGACGTCGTGAACGATCACGCCCGCGCTTTCCCAGTCGCCGCCTGTCACATCGACCACTTCGAGGCCGAGCGTCTCGCGATTGAGCGCAAGGCCCTTGGTGTCCTTGGCGAACAGCATGGGCTTGCCGTTTTCAAGCCACAGCTGGCGATCCTCCGCCCCCTTCGGAGCGGCGAAATCGTCGAACACATCCTTGTTGTAGACGATGCAGTTCTGGAAGATCTCGATAAACGCCGCGCCCTTGTGCGCATGCGCCGCCTTGAGCACGTCGGGCAAATGCTTCGACACATCGAACCCGCGCCCGATGAAGCGCGCCCCGCTGCCGAGCGCGAAGGCCGCCGGGCGAGCCGGGTGATCGTAGCTGCCGATCGGGGTCGAGGGCGACTTGGTCCCCTCGCGGCTGGTCGGCGAGGCCTGACCCTTGGTGAGGCCGTAGATCTCGTTGTTGAACAGCATGATCTGCATGTTCACGTTGCGGCGCAGGACATGCATCAGATGGTTGCCGCCGATGGAAAGACCATCGCCGTCGCCCGTCACCAGCCAGATGTCGAGTTCCGGATTGGCGAGCTTCGCCCCCGTCGCAAAGGCCGGCGCGCGGCCGTGGATGGTGTGGAAGCCGTAGCTCTCGATGTAATAGGGAAAGCGGCTCGAACAGCCGATCCCGCTGATAAACACCGTGTTCGCCGGGTCCGCCCCCAGCTGCGGCAGCGTGCGCTGCACCGCCTTGAGAATGGCATAGTCGCCGCACCCCGGGCACCAGCGAACCTCTTGGTCGGTTTCCCAGTCCTTGAGCGTGGTTTCGATCTTAACGGGTGCGTTCATTGGTTTACTGCCTCGGAATCGGTGGCTTTGCCCGAAGGGGTTGCATCATCGCCGTGATAGGGGGCGTCGGGATAAGACCCATCGTCATGACCTGCTTCCAGATTGGGAAGCTGCTGGTCGTTCACTGCGACCTCCCCGCCCTCATTGCCTTCGATGCCGTCGAAATATTTCGCGATTTCCGCTTCCAGCTCGGCGATCTGGAAGGGCTGGCCGCTGGTCTTGGTGAGCGGTTGCGCATCGACGAGGAACTGGTCGCGCAGCACGGTCTTGAACTGGCCGGTGTTCATTTCCGGCACCAGCACATGGTCGAAGCCCTTGAGCAACTCGCCCAGATTCTTCGGCATTGGCCAGATATGGCGCACGTGGATGTGGCTGACCGAGCAACCCTTGGCGATGCTGCGGCGCACGGCCTGGTGGATCGGGCCGTAGGTGCTGCCCCAGCCGACCACGGCGAGCGTGCCGGACGTATCGCCCAGCGCGACCTCCTGATCGGGGACGGCGATGTTCTCGATCTTGGCCTTGCGCAGGTCGGTCATGCGCTGGTGGTTGTCAGGCGAATAGTCGATATTGCCCGTTTCCTCGTGCTTCTCGATCCCGCCGATGCGGTGCATCATGCCGGGTGTGCCGGGCTTGATCCACGGGCGCGCGCCCTTTTCGTTGCGCTTGTACGGCAGCAATTGCTCGCCGCGCGGTTCGGTGAGGAATTGCGCGGGGAACGGCTCGAAATCGGCCGGGTTCGGCACCTTCCACGGTTCGGCGGCATTGGCGATATAGCCATCGGTCAGCAGCATGACGGGTGTCATGTATTCGGTCGCGATGCGGCAGGCCTCGATGGCCACCTCGAAAGCGTCCGACGGGCTCCGCGCGGCGATCACCGGCATGGGCGCGTCGCCATTGCGGCCATAGACCGCCTGATAAAGGTCGCTCTGCTCGGTCTTGGTGGGCAGCCCGGTGCTCGGCCCGCCGCGTTGCGAATTGACGATCACAAGCGGCAGCTCGGTCATGATGCCGAGGCCGATGGCTTCCGTCTTCAGTGCGATACCAGGGCCGGACGAGCTGGTGACGCCCAGCTGCCCGGCATAGCTCGCCCCGATGGCAGCGCAGATCGCGGCGATCTCGTCCTCTGCCTGGAAGGTCGTGACGCCATACTCCTTCAGCCGCGCTAGGTGGTGCAAGATCGCGCTGGCGGGCGTGATCGGATAGCCACCGAAGAACATCGGCAGTTCGGCCAGCTGCGCGCCCGCGACCAAGCCAAGCGACACCGCTTCCGCGCCGGTAATCGTGCGGTAGAGCCCGGGCTCGCTCTGGACCGGCGGCATTTCCATCTGGCGCATCGGACCGGACAGCTCCGCCGTTTCGCCGAAGGCATGGCCGGCATCGAGCGCGGCGATATTCGCATCGGCGATGTCGGGCTTGGACTTGAACTTGGCCTTCAGCCAGTCGTGGATCGGCTGGCGTGAGCGACCGAACATCCACAGCGCGAGGCCCAGCGTCCACATATTCTTCGAGCGCAACGCATCCTTGTTGCCGAGGCCGAAGGGTTTGACCGCCTCGATCGTCTTCTCGCTGATGTCGAAGGCCAGCACGTCGTATTTCGCGAGGCTGTCGTCCTCCAGCGGATTGGCTTCGTAATGCGCCTTGTCGAGGTTCCGCTTGGTGAAGGCACCGGTGTCGGCGATGATCAGGCCGCCGGGCTTCAGCGCCGCGAGGTTCACTTTCAGCGCCGCCGGGTTCATCGCCACAAGCACATCGGGCGCATCGCCCGCCGTGTTGATCTGCCGGCTGCCGAAGTTGATCTGGAAGGCGGACACGCCGAACAGCGTGCCCTGCGGCGCGCGGATTTCGGCGGGGAAATCGGGGAAGGTCGCAAGGTCGTTGCCCGCCAGTGCGGTCGACAGCGTGAACTGGCCGCCCGTCAGCTGCATTCCGTCGCCCGAGTCCCCGGCAAAGCGGACGACGATGGCATCGGGGGTGGAGGACGCGGAGTCCTGCGGCGTGGTGGCGGCTGTTGCCATCCGTAAATCCTTGTCTGGCACGCATGATCCGCGCGCCTTTTCCATTGGGGAGCCGCACCTAGGAGGCACCCCATCCTCTCGCAATCAAGATTCTCTGCTAGCGAGAAAATCCACGGTGGAAAAGCGCAGCCGATACGGTAAGTCTCGAAACGCAACGAGAATGGGAGAGAGATGATGGCAGACACCGAACACTATGTCCGAGACGATGTGCGGGGTTTCCTCGATATGCTGGAGCAAATGGGCGGACAGGGCGTCGAGGAAGTCGGCGCGGTCGAGGGTCGCCAGCAGATGAAGGCGCTGGGCGCCGTGGCCGAAAGCGAGCCGCGCAAGCTGGCTGTGATCAGGGACCTCACCTGTCCCGGGCCTGCGGGTGAAATCCCGCTACGCTTCTACGACACGAAAGAGAGCCGCGAGGCCGGGCCTTGCGTGATCTTCATCCATGGCGGCGGCTTCGTGATCGGCGATCTCGACGTGTACCACGCGCTGTGCAGCGAGATTTCGCATCACCTCGATCTGCCGGTGGTGTCGGTCGACTATCGCCTCGCGCCCGAACACACCTTCCCCGCCGCGCCCGACGATTGCGAAGCGGCGGCCCGTTGGGTCGCATCATCCCCCGCCGGGCTCGGCCGCGAGATCACCGGGCTGGTCATCACCGGCGACAGCGCGGGCGGAAACCTCACCATCGTCACTACCAACCAGCTGATGAACGAGCCGGCGGATGCGCCCGTGATCGTGCAGGCCCCGATCTATCCGGTGGCGAGCGACGTATCGCAGCACTCCAGCCTTGCCGCCTTCGCGGAAGGCTTTCTGCTGACCGGCGCGGCGATGAGCTGGTTTACCGAGCAATATGGCGGAGATGCCAACGATCCGCGCCACACGCCGATGGTCGGCGACTGCTCGAACACGCCACCGACCGTCGTCTGCACCGCCGGGCTCGACCCCTTGCGCGACAGCGGGCGCGAATACGCCTCGCATCTCGTCAGCCTGGGAACCGAAGTCGTCTATCTCGAATTTCCGGGCATCATTCACGGTTTCACAACCCTGCGGAAGGCAATCCCGAGCGGACAACGCGATCTGGAAGCCTTTCTCGACGCTACCAAACTGATGGTGGAGCGCTACAAGTGAACGAACCGCTTGCATACCGGCCCTGCGTGGGTGTGATGCTGGTGAATGCCCAAGGCAAGGTCTTCGTGGGCCGCCGCATCGACAACAAGGAAGGCGATTGGTGGCAGATGCCGCAGGGCGGCGTCGACGAGGGCGAGGATTTGCAGGAAGCGGCCTTTCGCGAACTGGCCGAGGAAACCGGCGTGCGCGCAGAGCACATCACCCTGCTCGACAGCACGAAAGAGCCGATCCGCTACGACCTGCCCGAGGAACTCATGGGCAAGCTGTGGGGCGGCAAATATCGCGGGCAGGAGCAGGTCTGGTATCTCGCCCGCTTCTCCGGAACCGACGCCGACGTCGACCTCGAAGCGCACGATCCACCCGAATTCTGCGACTGGAAATGGGCCGATCCGGAAGACCTGCCGGAGCTGATCGTGCCGTTCAAGAAACGCGTCTACCGCGCGGTGCTGGACGCGTTCCGGGAGTTGGTCTGAACGTCAGTCAGCCAGCGGTCAGTTGGACTGCGGCTGCGGTTCCAGAGTAATCGTCGCCTCGGCGGTCTGCACCGCTTGTTTCGGGCCGATCGCCAGCGCGGCGGCGAGTTGCTGCGTTTCGGGGCAAGTCTTGCCGCACGCCGATTCCAGCCGCGCGAGATTGGCGCGGGCCTTTTCCAGCGCGCCCTTTTCGAGCAGCGCCTCGCCCTCGCCCGATATTGCCGCGTAATTGCGCGGTTCACGGTTCAGCACTTCGCGGTAATAACGGATCGCCTTGCCCTGCATCTGGTCGGCCCGGGCCGCCTCGGCGAGGCGCAGGTAGAGCGGCGTGTAGCCCGGATCGACGACCAGCGCGGCCTCGTAAGCATCGATCGCGCCCTGTACGTCGCCGCCCTGAAGCGCAGTCTGCCCTTCGGCGATCAGCATCGCTGCGCGCGGATCGGGATCGCGCTCCGCACTCCAACCCACGCTGGCCGTCATGGCGAGAGCCAGGGAAAGGGCAGCGGCGGCTGGGGCAAAGCGCATTATCGTCTCCATAGGGGATCGGCGTGCAGGGGCTGACGTTTCGGCCATGACACGCGTGGTATCATGCCCTTCCTGCACAGGCGATGAAAAATCCGTCGGTTCCATCGTGATACGGCGTGAGACGCACCCCGTTCCCACGCGGGCGGCCGGCAGGCAGGGCCGGAGGCTGAGCGTCGAGATCATCGTGCCGCGCCAGGAAGGCATCGAACTGGTCCGCGCCCTCCTCGTCCAACAGCGAGCAGGTGACGTAGACGATGCGTCCGCCGGGCCGCACGAGCTCTCGCGCCAGATCGAGCAGATAGGCCTGCACCTCGGCAAGGCGTGCCAATTCAGCCTCGTCCAGTCGCCAGCGCGCTTCGGGATTGCGCCGCCATGTGCCTGTGCCCGAGCACGGCGCATCGACCAGCACCGCATCGGCCTTGCCCATCAGTTCGGACAGCGCCTCGCGTTCCTTCTTCGGATCGAGCAGGCGGGTTTCGATGTTGGTCGCGGCCGCCCGCTCCGCCCGCGGAGCGAGGCGCGACAGGCGGTTGCGATCGGTATCGGCGGCTATGAGCGTGCCGAGATTGTCCATGGTCGCAGCGAGCGCGAGCGTCTTGCCGCCCGCCCCGGCGCACAGGTCGATCACCATCTCACCCGGCTGCGCGCCGACCGCGAGGCAGGCGATCTGCGAGCCCGTGTCCTGCACTTCGATCCGACCGTCGCGGAACGCCTCCCATTGTTCGACCGGCGTGCCGGGTTCGAGCCGCAGGCCGTTCGGCGCATCGGTGGGGTGGCTTTCGACCGGCAGCTGGAAACTCGCGCGATCGGCCTTGAGTGTGTTCACCCGCAGGTCGAGCGGAGCGCGGTCGAGCAGCGCTGCGGCATCGTCACCCGCGATCTGCGAGGCGGCGAGCTTCCGCTCCAGCCATTCGGGCGCGATCCCGCCTCCTGCTGCCGCCTCATCGGCACCGAGCGCAGGCGGCCCGTATTTCGATCCGTCGAACAGCGGCGCGATAGTCGGATCGACCTCTGCCAATCGCAACATGGCTGCCCTGCCCGTTACCGGCACCGGTCCGCAGGCGCGGATGGCGCCGAACACCAGCTCGCGAATGGCGCGGCGGTCCTTCGATCCGGCAAAGCGGTTATTGCGGAACCATTCAGCAAGGATGCGATCCGCCGGCGCGCCTTTCGCACGCGCCGACGCGATGATCGCGTCCAGCAATTCGATAGCGGTCTGGACCCGCGCGGCAGGCGTCATGCCTCTCCAACTCCGCCTAGGCGAAGCATCGCCAAGGTTCCGTATCCTCTCCGGCAAGCGGAGAGGAGGATTGACGTTCTTTCCTCTCCCATTTCGGGAGAGGATGGCGGAGCTTGCTTCGGCACGGAGCTAGCGTAGCCTGGAGAGGGCATCAGCGCGTCGGATAGTTCGGTGCCTCGCGGGTGATCGACACGTCGTGGACGTGGCTCTCGGTCAGGCCCGCATTGGTGATGCGCACGAATTTCGCCCGCTTGAGCTCTTCGATCGTGGCGCTGCCGGTATAACCCATCGCCGCCTTGATCCCGCCGACGAGCTGGTGGACCACCGCGCTAGCCGGCCCCTTGTAGGGCACCTGCCCCTCGATGCCTTCGGGCACCAGCTTCTGCTGGCTGACATCGGCCTGGAAATAGCGGTCGGCGCTGCCGCGGGCCATCGCGCCGACGCTGCCCATCCCGCGATAGGCCTTGTAGCTGCGGCCTTGGTAGATGAACGTCTCGCCCGGTGCCTCTTCCGTACCTGCGAGCATCGAACCGATCATGATCGTCGAGGCTCCGGCGGCTAGCGCCTTGGCCGCATCGCCGCTGGTCCGAAGGCCGCCATCGGCAATCGCGGGCACCCCATGCTTTGCAGCTTCCTCGACGCAGTCCATGATCGCGGTGAGCTGGGGCACGCCGACGCCGGCGACCACGCGCGTGGTGCAGATCGAACCCGGCCCGATGCCGACCTTTACGGCATCCGCGCCCGCCCCTGCCAGCGCCTTGGCGGCCTCGCCCGTCGCGATATTGCCGGCGATCACCTGCACGCTGTTCGACAGCTTTTTCACCCGTTCGACCGAGCGCGCGACATCCTTGTTGTGGCCATGCGCGGTGTCGATCACGACCACGTCCACCCCGGCGTCGATCAGCGCCTCGGTCCGCTCGAACCCCTTGTCGCCCACTGTCGTCGCAGCGGCGACGCGCAGGCGGCCCTGCTCGTCCTTGGTCGCTTCGGGATAGGCGACCGCCTTCTCGATATCCTTGACCGTGATCAGGCCGACGCAGCGGCCGTTGTCGTCGACGACCAGCAGCTTCTCGATCCGGCGCTGGTGTAGCAGCTTGCGCGCCTCGTCCTGCCCGGTGCCGAGCGGCACGGTGGCGAGGTTGTCGGTGGTCATCAGTTCCTTGACCGGCTGTCGCGGATTTTCGGCGAAGCGCACGTCGCGATTGGTCAGGATGCCCACCAGCTTGCCGCTGCGGTCGGTCACGGGAATGCCGCTGATGCGGTTCTTCGCCATGATGTCCTGCGCCTCGCCCAGCGTGGCATCGGGATTGATGGTGATCGGATTGACCACCATGCCGCTTTCGTAGCGCTTCACGGCGCGAACGGCGGCGGCTTGGTCCTCGACTTCGAAGTTGCGGTGCAGCACGCCGATCCCGCCGAGCTGCGCCATGGCGATCGCCATATCCGCCTCGGTCACCGTGTCCATCGCGCTGGAGATCACGGGGATATTGAGTCCGATCTCGCGGGTCAGCTGCGTGGCGGTTTTCGCCATCGACGGCAGGATCTCGCTCTCCGCCGGAACCAGCAGGACGTCGTCGAAAGTAAGGCCGAGGGGAATGTCGAATTTTGCCACGTGAAGAATCGCCTGCCGGGAGGAATGTGGCGGCCCATGTAACGACGGTTCCGGATTATCGCTAGTGCCGATCCCGCGCTACTTGCCGTCGGGAGCGGTAGATGATCAGCCTCACAGCGACCATCACGGCTCCGAGCGGAAACATCAGGCGGATCATCTGCGGCTGCCAGCTCCCGTCCGCGGCCGTAAACGATGCCGTCGGCAAGGCTATGCCGAAGTACCAGTAAACCTGGTCCGGCTGCGACAATACCATCGCGCCGCCCCCGACTCCGACCAAGGCAAGGACCGCCCAGAACGGTTTCCAGGGCAGCCCCGGTTCACGCAGCGCCGCAGCTAGAGCCGCTACGCTCGTGAGAAGGCTGGCCGCCATAGCGGCGAAAAATGCTATCTGGGTTCCGGACAGAAGGGCTACTCCGCCGTCCAGCCGCCGTCCACGCTCCAGTTGGCGCCGTTGACGTTCTGCGCCTCGTCGCGGCAGAGGAATGCAGCGAGTGCGCCGACTTCCTCTGGCTGGACGAATTTCTTGGTCGCCTGCTTCACCAGCAACACGTCGTTGATCACCTCCTCGCGGGACAGCCCGCGAGCTTTCATCGTGTCGGGGATCTGGCCCTCGATCAGCGGGGTCCAGACATAGCCGGGGCTGATGCAGTTGGCGGTCACGCCATGCTCGGCAAGTTCCAGCGCAATGGTCTTGGTGAAGCCTGCGATGCCGTGCTTGCTGGCGTTGTATGCGCTCTTGAACGGGCTCGCGACCTTGGAATGGGCACTGGCGGTGTTGATGATCCGCCCCCAGCCCTTCGCCTTCATTCCGGGTACGGCCAGCCGCGTCGTGTGGAATGCGGCGGTGAGATTCAAGGCGATAATGAGGTTCCACTTGTCGACCGGGAAATCCTCCACCGGCGAGACATGCTGGACGCCCGCATTGTTCACCAAAATGTCGATTGGGCCCGCATCGGCCATCATCGCTTCCACCGCAGCGACGTCAGTCAGGTCCGCTCCGAAATGCGCCGCGCCGCCCAGTTCTTCGCACAGGGTCGCGATCTCGCTCTCGTCGCCGAAACCGTTGAGGATCACCTCCGCCCCCTCGCCATGCAGCGCCCGCGCGATGGCGAGGCCGATGCCGCTGGTCGATCCGGTGACGAGCGCGCGCTTACCTTGAAGAAACATTTGGGCCTCCGGGCGTTGTAGTGACAATGCGACGGCCATTGCGCACAAGGGGTGCGCTGTAAAGCGGCCAGACTTTGGGGGAAGCGATGCGTCTCAATCCGTTCGACACCAGCAAGATCGATGTGGGCAGTGCCGGGGGCGGCGTCGGCAAGGCGGGCGGTCTTGGTTGCGGCACGATTATCATCGCTGCCTTGGGATACTTCGTGTTCGGACTCGACCCGATGCAGACCGCCGCGACCGTCGAGAGCGTCCAGCAGAGCCAGGCCTCGCAAGAGCCGGGTACGCAGGACGAACAGGCGCTCTGCACGTCGAACCAATACGCCACCGAAACCTGCAATGCATTGCTTTCGCTGAACGAAACCTGGTCGCGGACTTTCCAGGAGCAAGGCTTTGGTGAGAAGTTTCAGGAACCCGGCTTGCGTTTTGCCAGCGGACGCTTCCAGACCGAGTGCGGTCCTGCGTCCAGCGGAATGGGTCCGTTCTACTGCCCCGCCGATCAGCGCATATATATCGACACGAGCTTTTACGACCAGCTGGCGCAGATGGCGGGCAACGAGGGCGACTTCGCGCGCCTCTATGTCGTTGCGCACGAGTACGGCCACCATATCCAGACCATCACCGGCATCTCCGGCCAGATCCGCAGCGCGCAGCAGCAGAACCCGCGCCGGGCGAACCAGCTCAGCGTGCTGATGGAACTGCAGGCCGATTGCTATGCCGGCGTCTGGGCCGGCAAGAACCGCAACCTCATCGAGCCGGGCGACATCGAGGAAGGCATGCAGGCCGCTGCCGCCATCGGCGACGACCGGCTGACCGGCGGGCGCGTCTCCAGCGAGAACTTCACTCACGGCACCAGCCGCCAGCGCAGCGAGGCGCTACGGCTCGGCTTGCAGGGCGACGACCGCGCCTGCGACAACATCACCAACGTCGGCTGAAACTGGCTTCGTTCGTACGCCTCCCCTACAATTGAAGTAGGTCAGCTTCGTTATTACCCGTGCGTCCATAGTTCCTAATCTCCACGACGGTCTCGCATTCGAGACCGATCCGAGAAGGAGAGAAACCATGGAAATTCTTATCGATGAAGAGGCGGAGCGCATCTGCGGTGGAATGACGCTGGAACCCTATGATCCCAGTCAAATCTGCGCCTATAGCGGGGGACCCGACGCTCCCGTTCAACCGCAGCGAAGCGATTATTCTGCCGGGGCAGGTGGCGATTTCGCTTACCGCTATGACTTCGCAGTCTATCGCAACTACATGGTCGAAAACGGGACCGAAGGCTGCATCACGGTCGGCATGTGATCGTGTCGGCTCGATGAGCTTATGCCTGTCCGAAAGGTCGGCGGCAGTTCCGGCTGCCGCCGTCTTTCCAACCCCTGGTCGGACGGGAACGCCCGCCGCTGGCGTAATTGGTGGGCTATTCAGCGGGAAAGTTCAGCAATTTCCGCGTCGAGGTCGCGCAGCACTTCGCGGCGCGTCTCCGCGGACAGATTGGTGCTGTGCGCAATGCCCGCCCGCGCCTGCTTCAGCGCCTTCAGCGCAAGCCGGTCGCCCGCCGTTTCACAGATATACATCGTCACGCGGCCGTCGCGGCCCTCGATGGTGGTGACCGGCGCATCGGGATAGCGGCAGGATTCCACGACTTCCGGCACGTGGCGCATCGCCAGCTCGACCGATTTCTCGATGTGCTCGATCTCTGCATCGCTCATTGCGTAGGCGTGCGCTTCGGCGCGGTCCTGCCGGGCGACGGCATGCTGCACGCGCCCTTCGGCCCATTGCTTGCGACCTTCCGCCCACTGGATGCGGCCCTCAACCCATTGCTTGCGGCCCTCGGCATAGGCAAGCCGGCCGCGCGCCCATTCCTTCCGGCCCTCTTCCCAATCCTGGCGAGCTTCGCGCATCTCGCGCTGCTGCTCGTCGCGCCATTCGCGGCGCTCCTCCTGCCGCTCCAGCCGCTGCTCGCGCAGCTCTTCACGCAGTTCCTCGCGTTCTTCGTTCGACCACCCGGGGGCTTCGGGCGGCTCGGGAGCCAGCGGCGCTTCCGGCGGCAGAGGTGCATCCGGAGCCGGCGGGGCCAACGGTACTTCGGGCAGGAAAGCCGCAACGGCCTCCCCATCCTCGGCGGGTGCGGCAGTCGCGCTGGCATAGCCGATGGACGCGGTCATCGGCAGGGCCAGCAGCGAAGCGGCAATGGCGGACCGCGCAACCATGCGGCGGCGGGGTGTAACGTCTTCCATGGACAAATTCCTCAAACGGTGAATGATGGATTTGTCCCCCAAAACCGGACACGCCATCGGGGCAGCGAGCGCGGGGCGCGGCGCGGCCTGCGGGCGGCGTGCAAAATCGGCGATCACTCCGGCGTAGACCGCTCGCTCTTCGCGAGGACGAGCGGCGACGACGCGGGCGTCGCAAGCAGCTTCCTGGTCGCGGCGCAATGCAGTCCAGCCCATATATCCGAGCGGATTGAACCAATGCGCGGCGAACAGCGGCTGCAAGAGTATGTTGGCGAGCAGGTCGTGCCCGCGATGATGGGCCAGCTCATGCTCTATCGCGAGATCGCGGGCGACGCGGTCGCGCGCGGTCATGAAACCCGACGGCAGCGCAATCACCTTGTCGAGCACGCCGAAGGCGAGCGGGCCCGAGATCGCGGGCGTTTCGACCAGGCGGATTTTCCCGACCTCGCCCACCGGCACCGCGTCTTCCAGCAACTCCTCGCGCAGCCGGGCATAAAGCCAGAAGCGGCGAACGAGGAAGGTGCTCGCACCGAGCAGCCAGATGACCGCCAGCGGCGTGATGAAATCGGTCGGCTCGGGCAACGAGTGCAACGGCGCCGCCATCTCCGCAGCCGGAAAGGCAGCGAACTGCGGCTCCGCGGCTGCCCCCGGCTCGAAAGCCATCGGCTCGACGGTGGGGGCCAGTGTCGTCGGGGCCATCCAGGCGGGCAGCGTCATCGGCGGGATGATCAGGCGCAGGGCCGGCAGGGCCCACAGCGCATAAGCCGCACCTGCCCCCAAATGGCGCGCAACCGGCCGGCGAACCAGTAGCACCAGCGCAATCAGCGCGCCTGTCCACAACAGCGTATCGAGCAGGAACCAGTCCCAATATTCTCGCAACAGCTCGGTCATTTGCGCATCTCCCTCAAGAGCGCTTCGATCTCGTCGAGATCCTTGTCGCTGAGCGCCTCGTTCTCCGCGAGATGCGCGAACAGCGGGGCCGCACGGCCGCCGAACAGGCGTTCGACGAGGCGGCGCGATTCAGTGCCGACATAATCGGACCGTTCGATGAGCGGGTGGTAAAGGAACTTGCGGCCCAGCGGCTCCGTACCCAGCACGCCTTTCGACACCAGGCGGCTCAGCAGCGTCTTGACGGTCGGCATGGACCAGTCACGCTGTGCGCAGACCCGGTCGCACACATCCGATGCACTCATGGGGCTGTTTTCCCACAGCACTTCCATCACCGCATGTTCGGCTTCGCTGATCCGGTCACCGGGCGCTTCGTCGCGCTTTGCCATCCATCTGCTCCCTGAGCGTATTCTGTACGATTACGCCTGTAGCCAGTTCGACTACGCATGTAAACCTTTTATGCGGATGGCATAGCATGGAACACAGTTCGGGGCGGAACGCTAAGCCCATGCGATCTACAAAAGGACCAAGCGAGCCGATGAACGACACCGACCGCCAGAAAATCCTGACAGCGCCGCAACTGCGACTCATCGGTAGCGTGGACGAGGCGATGTATGCCGAGTTCCGCAACCAGCTCAGCGCTGCGCCGCAGGATGGGCCGCTGGTCATTGCCATGACGACCTTGGGCGGCAATCCCGAAGTGGCCCGCGCCATGGCAGACGACGTGCGGCTGATCCGCGATGCCGGGCGGACGATCTATTTCCTCGGCAAGGCGGCGGTCTATTCCGCCGGGGCGACTTTCATGGCGGGATTTCCGATCGAATGCCGGTATTTCACCAAGGGCTCGAGCATTCTGCTGCACGAGCGGCAGATCGCCAAGACGATCAATCTCAACGGGCCCTTGAGAAGCTGCATCGCGCAATTGAAAGCCGCGCTGAACGAGATCGAGCATTCGATCGAGATCGAAGAAATGGGCTTCCGCGAGATTACCGAAAACTCCGAAGTGGATTTCGAGGAGGTCCGCGAGAAGGCACCGGACAATTGGTACATCCCTTGCGAGGAAGCAGCCGAACGCGGGCTGATCGCGGGTGTGATCTGAATGTCCTGCGTGGCATGATGCGCGGCATGACAAAACGACTCGCTCTTGCTGCCCTAGCCCTGTTCGCCGCGCCCGTCGCCGCGCAGGACGCCGACACCGATGCTCTCCCCGCTCCCGCGACCGAACTCGTCGTGCTGGAGACGACCGCGGGCGACATCACTGTGGAACTGGAGACGGAGCTGGCACCGGTCACGGCGGCCAATTTCCTGCGTTATGTCGACGAGGACCGGTTCGACGGCATCGTTTTCTATCGCGCAATGAGTCTCGATTATGGCGAACCGCCGAACGGACTCATCCAGGCAGGCACGCAGAACGATCCCGACCGCATCCTCCCCGGCATCGCGCATGAGCCGACCAGCGAGACCGGCCTCAGCCACACCGATGGTGCCCTGTCGATGGCGCGGCTCGACCCGGGCACGGCGACCGGCGATTTCTCGATCATGATCAAGGACCAGACCGGTCTCGACGCGATGCCCGATAGCGACGATCCCAACGAGCGCGCGGGCTACGCCGTGTTCGGCTATGTCGTTGACGGGATGGACGTGGTGCATGCGATCCACGCGATGCCGACCGATCCCGACAAGGGCGAAGGCTGGATGAAAGGCCAGATGCTGGCCGAGCCGGTGGTGATCGTCGACGCGCGGCGGGTGGAGCAGCCAACCGACTAACACTCCTCGGCGGTATTCTCCGGCGGCGGTCCGGGCGGGACGCGCGCCGGGTGCTGCCAGAACGGGTCGCTCTCGAGGCGATGGCTGTCGCCATAAGCCTCGGCTAGGGCGGCGTAGAGCTGCGGATCGTAGGCGGCGAGGTTCTGGTGGTTCAGGATGCGCCGCCCGTCGAAGGCTTGCAGGCGGTTGGAATCGAACCAGAACTGCGTGCCTTCCGCCCAGTACTCCTGGATGGTCGTGGTCGTGTATTCGTTGAGCCAGAGATCGGTCGCGAGCGCACTATCGTATGCCTCCTGCACCCGCGCATAGAGTGCCGGATCGGTCGCGTGGATCGCGAACAGGACATTGTGCGCCATCTCATGGACAAAGATCGTTTCGCCGAAATAGCGGCTGACGGGAAGGCCGAGCACGTCCTCTTCCGAACCGACCGTCCGCTCCCCCCCGATAGCACGGGCGCGGTTGTCCCAATATTCGCGATCCGAAAGCCGCCCGATGCGCGTGTCGTAGAGCTTGCGTTCGCAGCGGGTCAAGCGAGGATCGTCGAAGGCCGGCTTGGTCCAGTCGGCATTCTCCGGCAGGTCGAGCAGCGCCTCGTCCACCGCCATGATTGCGACGCGATAGTCATTCGCCGCGAGCCATTCGGCGAGTTCGGGCCGATGCGCGAACATCCCTCGCGTTATGTCGCGGGCGGCAAACAGCGCCTCGTCAGGCACTTTGGCGGAGGACAGGATCGGAATGCCCCGCGCGGTGACCTGCTTGGTGTAGAAAGGCGGCGCGCTCAGCTCGGGCGACGGCGCTGTCGGCCCGGTCGCGCAGGACGACAGCGCGGCAGCGAGCAACAGCGCGATGGCGCCGCGCCTCCTAGTCGCGCGGCTGCCGGGCAAGCCTGCCAACCAGGATCGCGGTGCGTTTGGCCTGCCGCGCGATTGTCGGCAGGTCTATGTATTCGCCCTCAGCATGGCTGCCGCCCCCGCCCGGTCCCATGCCAGCCAGCCCATCGACATAGGGCGCGACGAAACTGATGTCCGCAGCGCCGCGACGCGAAGGCGGATAGGGTTTCTGCTCGTCCAGTCCGAGATCGGCATTGATGCGATTGAGTTGCGATAGGAGGTCGCGATTGCCGTCGGTCGGGGCCATCGGCGGGTAGCGCGATTCGAACTCGAACTCGGCGCTGGTACCGGGCAAGTTGTCCGCCACGATGGCACGCATCTTCGCCACGATCCGCTCGTCCTGCTCGGGCGTCAGCGTGCGGAGATCCCCGCGCGCCACGGCGACGGAGGGAATGACGTTGGTTTTGCCTACACTGGTGGCGGATAGTTCGTCGTCAGCCAGCTCGGCAGGGGTGCCGCCGGCAAGAAGGCCGACGTTGAAGGTCGCGTTTTCTTCCGGCAGTTCAGCCCGAAAGCGGTCGAGAATGCGAACCATCTCGTAGACCGCGCCGTAGCCGGAACTTTCGGAGAAAATGCCGGAGCTATGACCACTGGCCGACCGCGTCGTCAGGGTCCAGTTGGACGAAGACCGTCGCGCGATCACGCCCGCATCCTTGCCGTCGAGCGTCGACAGCCCTTCGAAGCCCAGCGCGATATCCGCCCATTGCCCCGCTTCGATCAGGTCGCGGCGGGCCTCATCTAGCGGGTCGCCCGCGTCTTCCTCGTCGCCTGTGAGGGCCACCACGATATTCGTGCCCTCAAGCGTTCCGGCGGCCTCCATGGCGCGCAGGGCCGAGAGGATCACGATGACCCCGCCCTTGTCGTCGAGGATGCCCGGGCCGACTGCGCGGTCGCCATCGCGCACGAAGCCGGTGAAGGGGGAGGACGGTTCGAACACCGTATCGAGGTGCCCGATCATCAGGATACGCTTGGTGTCGGGATCGCCGAGACGACGCGCGAAGAGGTGCCCCGCACGGCCCGCCGCCGACTGGTCGATCCATTGGACCGTGAAGCCCAGCTCTTCGAACGCCGGCATCAACATATCCGCGACGGCCTTCACGCCTTCGTGGTTATGCGTGCCGGAATTGATGCGGGTAATTTTCTCGAGCGCGTTCACGTCGCGCTCGAAGCCTGCATCGACAGCCTGGACGGCGACCTGTTCGGGCGCGGAAAGCTGCGCCGATAGCGGGCTGGCAAGCAGGGCTGCTGCAATCGCGCCCGCTGCCAGTCCCGCGATCCGCATCAATACACCCGCTTCTTCGGCTCGATATATTTGATGTCGTCGGTCAGCGTGTATTCGTGGACCGGACGGTAGTCGATCTTTACGCCACCGCCGTTTCCGCCCCAGCCGTCGAACCAGGCGATGGTGTGCTTCATCCACTCGGCATCGTTGCGCTCGGGGAAGTCCTCATGCGCGTGGGCGCCGCGGCTTTCCTTGCGGTTCTCGGCACTCGCCATGGTGACATTGGCCTGCGCCATGAGATTATCGAGCTCGAGCGTTTCGATGAGATCGCTGTTCCAGATCAGCGAGCGGTCGAAGACCTTCACGTCCTCCATACGCTTGTTGATCTGTTTGAGGTTCTCGACACCCTCGGCCATCAGCTTGCTGTCGCGGAAGACTGCCGCGTGGCGGGTCATGGTCTTCTGCATGTCGGCGCGCAGCGCCGCAGTCGGCGTGTCGCCGTCGGCATAGCGGAAGTGGTCGAGGCGGCTCAGCGACATTTCGGCGCTGTCGCCGGGCAGCTCGTCATGGCTGGTGCCGGGCTTGATCAGGTCGCGCAGGCGGTGGCCCGTCGCACGGCCGAACACCACGAGGTCGATCAGCGAGTTCGAGCCGAGGCGATTTGCGCCATGGACCGACACACAGGCCGCCTCACCGACGGCGAACAGGCCCGGCACGATCTTTTCCGGATCGGACTTGTCGCCCGCCATCACCTCGCCATGGAAGTTACAGGGAATGCCGCCCATGTTGTAATGCACCGTCGGCGTCACCGGCAGCGGCTCGCGCGTCAGGTCGACGCCGGCGAAAATCTTGCCGCTCTCGGTAATGCCCGGCAGGCGCTGGGCGAGCACGGCGGGATCGATGTGGTCGAGGTGGAGGTAGATGTGGTCCTTCTCCGGCCCGACACCGCGCCCTTCGCGCATCTCCAGCGCCATCGAGCGGCTGACGACATCGCGCGATGCGAGGTCCTTTGCGCTCGGGGCATAGCGCTCCATGAACCGCTCGCCCTCGGAATTGGTAAGGTAGCCGCCCTCGCCGCGCGCGCCTTCAGTAATCAGCACGCCCGCGCCGTAGATGCCAGTCGGGTGGAACTGGACGAATTCCATGTCCTGCAGCGGCAGGCCTGCGCGCAGCACCATGCCGCCGCCGTCGCCGGTGCAGGTGTGGGCGCTGGTCGCGGTGAAGTAGCAGCGGCCATAACCGCCGGTCGCCAGCACCACCGCCTTGGCGCGGAAGCGGTGGATCGTGCCGTCGTCCAGACACATCGCAATCACGCCGACGCAGACCTTGCCCTCGGGCGTGTCCTTCATGATCAGGTCGAGCGCGAAATACTCGATGAAGAAGTCCGCATCGTATTTCAGGCTCTGCTGGTAGAGCGCGTGCAGCATGGCGTGGCCGGTCCGGTCGGCGGCGGCGCAGGTGCGCTGCACCGGCGGGCCCTCGCCCATGTTCTGCATGTGTCCGCCGAAGGGGCGCTGATAGATCGTGCCGTCGTCGTTGCGGCTGAAGGGCACGCCGGCGTGCTCCAGTTCGTAAACCGCTTGCGGGGCCTCGCGCACGAGATATTCGATCGCGTCCTGGTCGCCGAGCCAATCGGACCCCTTGACGGTATCGTACATGTGCCACGACCAGTGGTCGGGCGAGTTGTTGCCAAGGCTGGCCGCGATGCCGCCCTGCGCCGCCACGGTGTGCGAGCGCGTCGGGAAAACCTTGGTGATGTTCGCCGTCTTGAGGCCGCTCTCCGCCGCACCCATGGTTGCGCGCAAGCCCGAACCGCCCGCGCCGACGACAACCACGTCATAGGTGTGCTCTGTGATCGGGTAGGCTGCCCCGCCCTTGCGCGACGTGCCCGGGGAAGATCCCGGCGTGGCTGGAGCCGTATTGGGGGACTGGTTGGCGCTGCCTGCGTCTCCGGTGTTCGTATCGTCCCGCCCGCCATGCGGGGGAGACGCGTCGTTTGATCCGGATGCCATCAGGAATTTCCTCCTAGCGCGATACGCGCAATCGAAACGAGACCGAATGCCGCGCCGCCGACTGTAACGATGTTCAGTATGGCAAGAGCGGCGAACTTGTTGCCCGGGGTATGAACGTAGTCCTCGATTAGAACCTGCAGGCCCAACCGTGCGTGCCAGAACGTGTTGACGCATATTAGCGCAAGCGCTGTTGCAGGCAGGACCTGCGAAGCCCATCCCGCCATCGTGGCGAACCCGTATTCCGGTAGCAGGGCGAGACTGACCGCAAGGAAAAGCACCAGCACGATGTTCCCGACAGCGGTGAAACGTTGTGCCAGCCAATGATGCGCGCCTTCATGGGCCGAACCCAGCGCGCGAACGCGACCGATTGGAGTACCTTTGTTCATGCTAGCAACTCACTTGAGAAGGATTAGAGCCCAGAAACCCGCTGTCATCACGATACCAAGCAATGGAGCAAGAGTTGCCCAGGTCTTATTGGTGTCCAGTTCATAACCAGCGCCGACATCCATAACGAAATGGCGTATCCCGGTCGCCAGATGGCTGAAGAAAGACCAGGAGAGACCTACAAGCACGACTAAGCCCAAAGGCGAACCCATCGCTGTTTCGAATGCCGCATAGGCTTCGGGCCCGGCAGCCAATGCACCGAGCCACCACAGAAATACGCCAAGACCGACGATGGCAAGTCCGTCGCCAGTAATGCGGTGGAGGATGGAAGCCGCCATGTGCGGGCCCCATTTCCAGATTTGCAGATGTGGCGCCATTGGCCGGTTTGCCATGTATTCTCACCCGAAAAGCTGACGTGTTGCGCTCCACTTAGCGAAGTGCGCGCTCTGCGCAAGGCACGCGGCCTCGACAAGTGCTGCAAATTTCCGAATAGCGTGATGCATGACATGCATTTTGCTCACAGGCTCATCGCGCGGAATCGGCGCAGCGGCCAAGACTCTGCTCGAAGGCCGCGGCGTGAAAGTCGTCGGCCAGGCGACTTCCAGCAACACTGTCGACACCGTGCCGGCGGACTTCACCGATCCCGGCGCCCCCCACGAGCTGTGGGAAGCCGCGCTCGCCCGAGCGGGCGGAGAAATCGACGTGCTGGTCAACAATGCCGGGCTGTTCGATCCCAACCCGCTGGACCGGTCGGACATCGAATGGCTCGATGCATGGGAGGATACGGTGCGCATCAATCTCACCGCCGCCGCGCAGCTGAGCCGCTTCGCCGTGCGCCACTGGCAGGAACGCGGGGTCGGTGGCCGGATCGTCCACGTCGCTAGCCGCGCGGGCCATCGCGGTGATTCTCCGGCGCATTGGCATTATGCTGCTGCGAAGGGTGGAATGCTCGCCATGCACAAGACGATAGCGCGCCAATATGCAAGCGAAGGCATCCTGAGCTTCGCAATCACCCCGGGCTTTACCGACACGGCGATGGCGGGCGACTATCTGGAAAGCCGAGGCGGGCCGGGTCTGCTCGCCGACATTCCGCTCGGCCGCGTCGCAGAGCCGGAGGAGATCGGCAAGCTGATCGAATTCTGCGCGCTCGACGCGCCGCCCAGCATGACCGGCGCGACACTCGATGCCAATGGAGCCAGCTATGTTCGCTAGAGCCGCTGCGGTCGTTGCCCTGCCGGCTTTGCTTGTGTCATGCGCACCGCCGATCCAGACCCCCGATCCCCTCCCCGAGCCGGAGCAGGTCACAATGGCGCAATGGGCCAACCTGTGCGAGCCGTGGGACGATTGGGACAAGGCCGCCCCGCCCTTTCATATCTACGGGTCCACTTATTATGTCGGTACATGTGGTATTGCGGCAATCCTGGTCGCAGGGCCAACGGGACACATCCTGATCGACAGCGGGACAAGAGCGGGCGCCGAAACCGTTCTTGCAAATGTCGGCAAGCTCGGCTTTCGCCCGAATGAAATCGCCACGATCGTCCACAGCCACGAACATTTCGACCACGTCGGCGGTTTCGCCTTGGTGAAAGAGGCCAGCGGCGCGCATATCGCGGCTTCAGCGGCTGCCGCAGAAGTCTTGCGATCCGGCGTGGTCGGCAGCGACGATCCGCAAGCCGGCATGCATGATCCGATGACAGCCGTCACGGTCGACGTCATTGTTGGCGATGGCGACCCAGTGCGCACCGAAACCGCAACGCTGATCGCGACGGCGACCCCCGGTCACAGTCCCGGAGCAATGAGCTGGCAATGGCAGGACTGCGAGGCTGAAGCCGGATGCAAGACGATCGTCTATGCGGACAGCCTGTCTCCAGTGAGCCGGTCCGACTATCGTTTCTCCGACAATCCGGACTACCTTGCTGCTTACCGTCGGGGTATCGATCGCCTGCGTACGCTGGATTGCGACATATTGATCACGCCGCACCCATCGCACAGCAACATGATCGAGCGGGCGGCCACCGGCACGCTCGCCGGAGGCATGAGCTGCGCGGCCTATGCCGACGCCAAGGCAGAGGCGCTTGACAAGCGGCTCGCGGAGGAAGCGGCCGGTGGCTGACAGCTGGAAGATCTACGCCGAGTGCTCGAAGGACCAGGCAACGGCTGCGCTCGTCGCGTATGAAGAGGACCTCGACTGGCCGGCCGATTGGGTAGTGACCGGAATGGAGGTCGCCGACCACCTGCCGGACGATTGGACCTTCGAAGTCTATTTGGACCGCAAGCCCAAACCAGCCGACATAAAGCGCGTCGCCGCCCTTTTCGAAGGCAAGGCACCCGCGCTGATCGTCGAGAAACTGCCCGACACCGACTGGGTCGTCGAGAGCCAGAAGGGCGTCGACCCGATCCGCGCGGGGCGCTTCCATGTCCGCACGCCGGAGCATGCGGCCGACCCCGAGCTGGTCGATTTTGTCATCCCCGCCAGCCAGGCCTTCGGGACCGGCCAGCACCAGACCACCGCTGGCTGCCTCGCCATGCTCGACCTGATGAAGCGCGCAGGCATGGCGGCGCGCAATGTGGCGGACATCGGCACCGGCACCGGCCTTCTGGCTTTCGCCGCATTGCACCTGTGGCCAAATGCCAAGGCGACCGCGTCTGATATCGATGCCGTCTGTGCAGGCGTCGTCGCCGACAATTGCGAGCTCAATGGCATTCCCCAAGGGGCCGGTCCGGGTGCGCTGACGATGGTGATCGCCGATGGCATGGCCGATCCGCTGCTCGAAGCGCGCGGACCGTACGATCTCTTCATCGCCAATATCCTCGCGGGCCCGCTGGTCGAGCTAGCGCCCGAATTCGCCGCGGCGATGGCACCGGGAGCGAACCTGTTGCTGGCGGGTCTGCTGGAAACCCAGGAGGCTCAGGTCCGCCGTGCCTATCGCGCGCTCGGCTTCCGACTTGCGCGGCGGCTGGTAAACGGCGACTGGTCGATTCTCTGGCTGCGCAAGAGCCGGGTGCGGTGACACGCCCGCTGCGCTGGCTCGCGTGGCTGCTGGGCGTGCCGCTGGCGCTCACGATCCTCTTCCTGCTCGGCGCATGGATCGGCAGTTCGATCCCGCGTAACGGCGACTGGGCCGAGCCTACCCAAGGCGTCGAGATCCTCATCGAGACCAACGGCATCCACACCGGGATCGTGATGCCGCTGGTCACGCACCAGAAGGACTGGCGCAGCGCTTTCCCGGCAGCGGACCTCGGGAACCCGTACCGCCCCTATACCCATGTCTCTGTTAGCTGGGGCGAGCGCGAAGTCTTCCTCAATACGCCGACCTGGGCGGACCTCACCTTGGGCACGGCGATCGGCGCAGCCTTCGGCGGCGACGGCCTGCTTCATGCGGCGCACTATGTCCGCCCCGCACCGTCCGCCGACATCCGCCCGCTGCGCATTACCGAAACGCAATATGCCCGCCTTGTGGCTGAGATCGAGCGACAGGTTTTGCCGCCCGACCGGCGCAAGGTTCATGCAGGCTATACAAGTTACGACGTGTTCTACGATGCTCCCGGCACCTACCACCTCGGCAATACCTGCAACCAGTGGACCAGCGACACGCTGGCCGCGGCAGGCATCAGGACGGGGTGGTGGACGCCTTTGTCGGGCGGCGTGATGAAATGGGTTCCGCAGCTTTAGGTGGCGTTGGCCGCGGCTGCGTATTCGCGGTTTTCGTACGTCTCGATGGCCTGGACGACCTCGTGCATCATGCCCATGCGGGCCGCATAGGATGCGCGTGTCCGGGCAATGAGCACGGCGACACCATACTGGTTGCCGCCGTTGGAGGTGACGACCCCGACATCGTTGTAGCCCGACTGCTCGCCATCGAAGAACTGGCCGGTGCCGGTCTTGTGTGCGATCGACCATCCCGGTGGCAGGCCCCCCTTCAGCCGGTTCGGCCCGCTGCGCGTCTCGCTCAGGATCTGAAGCAGATATTCGGTCGACACCGACGACAGCAGTTCACCGCGCACCAGGCGGCCCAGGGCTAACGCGATGCCTTCCGCAGTCGCCCCGTCGATCGGATTGGCGAGATAGCTCTCGAACGCGCTTCGGCGCACCGCATCGGGCACCATGTCGCGCGCTTCGTAGAAGCTGTTGCCATAGCTGTAGGACTGGTTCCACGTCAGCCCCGCGATAGCGCTCTGCTTTGTCCGCTCGTCGAGCCCGAAGCGGACGCCTTCGATGTCGCGATCCGCAAGGAATTCCTCGACTTCCTCCGGCCCGCCGACACGGCGCAAGATGCGATCGTTGGCCGTGTTGTCGCTGCGGGTCAGGGCGCGGTCGATCAGCTCGGCATAGTCTGAACTGAACATGCCCTGCGTGCGCACGATGTCGCGGATCGGCTGGTGGAACAGCGTGAGGTCTTCGCGCCGTATCACCACCCGCTCGCCAAGGTCCAAATCACGCTCGTCCGCCTGGGCGAGAGCAGTCATCGTCACCCATAGCTTGCTGACGCTCTGCTGCGGCAGCATCGCCTCGCCGTTGGCAGACGCCATCCGGTCCGCCGCGATATCGTAGACCGCGATCCCGACCTCGCCCGGGAAGCGTTCGGCGATCTCTTCCAGTTCCAGTTCGAGCTCGATCTGCGCAATGGAGCGCGGCTGCTCCTCGCTCTCTTCCTGCGCGGCGATAGGCGCGTTTTTTTCCTGCTGCGCGCGCGGCAGCCATGTCACGAAAATCGCGAGGGCAAGCACAGGCAAGAGTAGGAAAACGAAACGGAAATAGCTGGTCACACTGTCGGCAACGCGGCGCTACGCAAACAGGTCCGAGATTCCTCAGGCGAGCTTCGCGTCCGCCGCAGCCTCGCCCGGTAGAGGCTTGCCCGTCTGCAGGAATGCTCGCACCCGTTCGCTGAACATCAATCGCCCGTTGGGATAATGCTTCCGGTGGATCGCCATGAGCCGGTCGAGATTGTTCTCGCCGAGCGAATCCCGGAACGCAGGTATCAGTGCGCTCTTGCCGAAATGCGGACGGGTTTCCGGCTCGTATTGCAGCACCATGCGCTGCAGCCGTTCGAGCCACGCATAATCGCGCGGATCGGCGAACAGGTCGATGGCTGCCACCGGCCCGTCGTGATTGGCGGCGAAGACCAGATCGGATGTTCCCGGCAATTCGCGTACGCTGATGACGCCCTTCAGGAAGAAGCCGAGATCGCGCAAGCCGTCGGCCTCACGCATGATGAACTTGACCACCGCCGGGCCTTTTTCGAGCGGCACGAAGAACGCGAGATTGTATCCAGTATAGGTGGTCGAGAAACAGCCGCGCAGGATGTCGGGCGCGCGCTCGCTGGCGAGGCCGGGCTTGGGATCGTACAGATAATCGAGGTCGTAAGGGTCGGTCTGGATCTGATCGCGCTGTACGAGATCGAGCTTGTCGAGCAGGCGTTGCAGCGGCCGGCGCAGCGCCGGCAGGAAGCGGTCGAGCTTCTGGTACCGCTTGATGATCCACCGCGCCACAGGTGCAAAGACACCCCCGCCTTCCCGCACCTTCTCCACCCGCGGCGTCGTCTGGCAGGGTGACAGGGTAGCCAGCATCATCACCGGATCGTCCGGGTTGGAATAGGGTAGAACCACCCAATTCGACGCGATAGTGCCTTGCTGCAATTCGCGCAGCTTGGACAGGCGGTTGATATGGCTTGTCGAGATGTATGCCTCGACCGGTGCCGTCTCCAGCTCCAGCTCGACGATCGGCGCAATGGTGCCGAACGACAGCGCGACATAAACAAAGTCGGAATCGGCGCGGGTCAGCCGTACGCGCTGGCCGCTATCGTCGAGGAAGGTCACCGCGGTCACCGCATCGGCCATCACCCCGCGGTCGCCGAAACCATGCGTTCCTGTGGCGAGCGCACCCACGACCGTCTGTTTCATGTAATTGCCCGAGTTGATCAGGCGGCGGTCGTGCTGGATCAGGAAGCGTTTGAACTGTTCGACCGTGACCGAGGCTCCGACAGTGGCGATGCCGGTCGCCGGATCGAAATCCATCCGGTGGAGCCCGCCCTCCTCCATCATCATCGCATTGATGCCGGGCACGATCTGGACGCCGTTATAGGAGTGCGACTTGCCGACGCAGCTATAGCAGCCCGTCGCCATGTCCGCGCACAGCTTGGCCTCGTCATGCGGGATGCGGGCCTCGGCATCGCCGCGATAAACGTGGATCCACGACGCGATGCGCCGCTTACCCTCTTCACCCGCCTGCCGGTCGAGTTTGCGCTGCTTCCGCCCGCGCCGAATTTCCTCGAACATAATGCCCCCTGGTCCCCTTTCGCGAGGAATATCAGCTTCCTTTCGCGCAAGCGAGGATAGATGCGACATCGCCGCGTCCGCAGAGAGGCTCGGCCTGGTGGGGAACCAACCCCGCGCTCACCCACTCCTGAGGCATCTCTTCGAAACACATGGATTACATCATGGCCAAGACCCTTCTCATCACCGGCGCATCGACAGGTATCGGCGCTGCAACCGCCCGCGCGGCTGCCGAGGCCGGCTGGAACGTCGCCCTGCTGGCGCGTTCGGAGGACAAGCTGGAGAGCCTTGCAGGCGACATTGGCGACGCCGCGCTCGCCCTGCCTTGCGACGTCACCGACAAAGACCAGTTGCGCGATGCAATCGGCAAGACGGTCGAGAAATTCGGCGCGCTCGACGCGGTCTATGCCAACGCCGGCAGGGGGGTGGACTCACCGGGCGTCGAAAAAGGCGATCCGGACGAATGGCACGACATGATCCATCTCAATATCCTGGCCGTGCTCTACACCGCGCATGCCGCCCTGCCCGAATTGCGCAAGACCAAGGGGCACTTCGTGGTCACCGGCTCCAAAGCGGGGCGCGATCACCTGAAGGGATCGATCTACGGCGCGACCAAGTGGTTCGTGCAGGGCTTCGCCGGCAATCTGGCGGAGGAAATGCGCGAATGGGGCGGCCGCTGCACGGTCATCACGCCCGGCATGGTCGACACGCCCTTCTTCGACGAGGCCAAGCCCGACAAGATCCAGCCGGAGGACGTGGCCAGCGCTGTGGTCTTCGCCATCTCACAGCCGGATACGGCGGCGGTGCGCGAGATTCACATCATGCCGAACGACTGATCAGCGGCTGAGCGCATCCTCCAGCGCAGCCAGCGCGGCGCGGGTGAAGGCTTCCATATTGGCGATGCGGTCGTCACTGCCGGTCTCGGTCACCGCGACATGCTCGAAGCCGTCCGGGCCCACGATTGCCGTTACGCTGCGGCCGGCGGGCGCGCCGCTCGGGTGGCTCGAGCCGCCGACCGAGCCGCTTTCGGCGATTCCCCACTCGGCGCCGAAATTGTCGCGGATGGCGCGCGCCTGCAGCAACGCGTAGTCCTCGCTCGCCCCGCGCATCCCGGCATAGGCATCGCGCGGCAGGGCGAACAGCACGTCGCGGGCGCGGAAGGAGTAGACCACCCCGCCCCCGACGAAGAAGTCGAGCGCCCCCGGCACGGTCAGCAGTGACGCGGCGATCAGCCCGCCCGTCGCGCCGTCGACTACGGCAATCTTCTGGTCCCGCGCCCGAAGGAGTTCTGCGACGCGGAGCGAAACGGGATGCATTTGGGTCAGCATGGTGCGACCCCATGAAAAATACGGGAGGCAAGCAAGCTCACCTCCCGCAAGGAGAAAAGGCTTCGAAAAGCCCTTCGGGTCGCACCCGGGGCTTTACCAGTAATAGGACTGAGGTCCCCACCCAATTGGGTGGGAAGCGAGAATTTCTCGATAAAGATCATCCTCATCCCGCCGCCGCGACGATTTCGGCCCATGCAGCCTCGTCGATCACTTCGATGCCGAGTTCCGCAGCCTTCTTCAGCTTGCTGCCCGCGCCCGGGCCGGCGACCAGCAAGTCGGTTTTTGCGCTGACGGAACCGCTGGCCTTTGCGCCAAGTCGTTCGGCCTGCGCCTTGGCCTCGTCCCGGCTCATGGTTTCGAGCTTGCCGGTAAAGACGACGGTCTTGCCGGAAACCGGGCTGTCCTTCGTTTCGACCTCGTAGCGCGGCGGGGAGACTTGCGCGAGAATGTCATCCCACACGGCCTTGTTGTGATCCTCGTGGAAGAAATCGCCGAGCGCTTCCACCACGGCGCCGCCGATCCCGTCGATCGAGGTCAGTGAATTGCTCGCCTCTTCATTGCCCCCATGGGCTCTTTCCGCCGCTTCGCGCAGCGCGGGCAACTCGTGGAAATGCTTCATCAGATCGCGTGCAGTGACCGCGCCGATATGCCGGATGCCGAGGCCGAAAAGCAGCCGCGCGGCGTCTGGCTCGCGCCGTGCCTCGATGCTTTTCAACAGATTGTCCACAGACCGCTCCTTCCAGCCTTCCAGCGCAAGGATGTCCTCGCGGCGGTCTTTCAGGCGGAAAATGTCCGCCGGGCTTTCGAGCCAGCCGAGTGCGAAGAACTGGTCTATGGTCTTCTCCCCCAGCCCGTCGATATCGAGAGCGCCGCGGGAGACGAAATGCTTGAGGCGTTCGGTGCGCTGGGCGGGGCAGATCAGCCCGCCGGTGCAGCGCACATCGACCTCGCCCTCTTCAGCCACCGCCTCGCTACCGCATTCGGGGCAGTGATCGGGGAATACGTAAGGCTCGCGGTCCGCATCCTGCGTGAGGTTTTCCACAAGCTGTGGAATAACGTCGCCCGCGCGCTGCACCACCACCCGGTCGCCGGGCCGCACGCCGAGCCGCGCGATCTCGTCGCGATTGTGGAGCGTGACATTGGTCACCGTAACCCCGCCGACCAGCACCGGGGCGAGACGCCCGACCGGCGTCAGCTTGCCGGTGCGCCCGACCTGGATGTCGATGCTTTCCAGCGTCGTCTCGGCACGCTCGGCGGGGAACTTGTGCGCCAGCGCCCAGCGCGGTGCCTTGGCGACGAAGCCGAGCCGCTGCTGGTAGTCCAGCCGGTCGACTTTATAGACCACGCCGTCGATCTCGTACGGCAGATCGGGCCGCGCCTTGCCGATCGTCTCGTAATGCGCGAGCAGGCCCGCAAGATCGTCGACGCAGGTAAACAGCGGCGAGATCGGAAAGCCCCATTCGCGCAAGCTGTCGACGACGCCATGCTGCGTCTCGCCCGGCACGTCCGACGCCGCCCCCCATCCATGCGCCCAGAAGCGCAGCGGGCGATCTGCAGTCACGCTCGCATCCTTCTGCCTGAGCGATCCTGCGGCCGCATTACGCGGGTTCGCGAACAGCTTGCCACCGGCCTCTTGCTGCGCAGCATTGAGCGCAGCAAAAGCCTGTTTTTCCATATAGACTTCGCCCCGGACCTCGAACACTTCTGGCGGGCTGTCGGTCGCCAATTGCTGCGGAATGTCCGCGATATGCGCGACATTGGGCGTCACATCCTCGCCAACCTGCCCGTCGCCCCGCGTCGCGGCACGCACCAGCCTGCCTTTCTCGTACCGTAGCGAGCAGGAGAGCCCGTCGATCTTGTCCTCCGCCGTAAAAGCCAGCGGCGCGTCGTCATCCAGCGCGAGAAAGCGCCGCACACGCGCGACCCATTCCGCGATTTCCTCGTCCGAGAAGCCATTATCGAGGCTCATCATCCGAACCTCATGCGTCACCTTGCTCAACGGCGAGGCGGCAATCGCGTGCCCGACATTCTTCGACGGCGAGTCCTCGCGCACCAAATGCGGAAACGCGGCCTCCAGCTCGGCATTGCGCCGCACCAGGGCATCGTATTCCTGATCGGTGATCTCGGGCGCGTCCTCGGCGTGATAAAGCAGGTCATGCCGCGCAATCTGTTTCGCCAGCCGCATCAGCTCGTTGGCGGCCTCGGCTTCGGTCATGTCCACAGGCGTGGTTTGCTCGATTCCCATGTGCCAAGCTATGCCCCAGCGATTGCGCGGCGCAAAGTGCCGTGCATGTGGGTCGCATCACCAGTTGGGGGAAAGTGATGATCGACCGTTATCTGAAGACTGTTCTCGTCGCCGCGCTCGGCGCGATGGCACTGCTCTATGTGGTCCACAACATCATGAATATCGACCAGGCCTATGGCGCGGTCGGCTATGTGCTGTCGCTGGGGCATAACGAGGTATTTTCGAACAATATCCTGCCGGCCATCGGTGGCGCAGCGGTGAAAACGCTCGCTTGGGTAATCTTCGTCGCCGAAATCGCGACCGGCGTGATCTGCCTGCTGGGCGCATGGAGGCTGTGGCAAGCGCGCGGCGCAGATGCCGCCGGTTTCGAGGCCGCCAAGAGTACCGCCAAGCTCGGCGTAGGACTGGCGGTGATCGTATGGTTCGGCTTCTTCGGCGTCATCGGCGGCGCCGGATATCAAATGTGGCAGAGCGAAGTGGGCGCAGGCTCGCTGGCCGACGCTTTCAAGTTCAGTGTCTGGGGTCTGCTTGTCCTGATCTATCTGGGCCACCGGGAGTAGAGGAACTAAACCCCCTCCAGCAGCCGATCCGCCTGCGCGCGCGCCTCGGGCGTGACCTCTGCGCCGCTCAGCATGCGGGCGATTTCTTCCTGCCGCCCGGCCTCGTCGAGCAGGGCCACGCTGGTGCGGGTGACCGTACCGTCGGAGCTTTTGGCGATCATGTAGTGCGTGCGCCCGCGCGCGGCGACTTGCGGGCTGTGGGTCACGGCGAGCAATTGGCCATCGGAAGCCAGCCGCGCCAGTCTCTCGCCAATGGCGCTGGCCACCGCGCCACCGACGCCGCGGTCGATCTCGTCGAAAATGATCGTGGCCGCGCCGCCCTTTTCCGCTAGCGCGACCTTCAGTGCGAGGATGAAACGCGACAGTTCGCCGCCGCTCGCGATCTTGGCAAGCGGAGCGAAATCTGCGCCGGGATTGGTCGAGATCAGGAATTCGACCGCATCCAGCCCGTGCGCGCCCCAACGCTCTTCCGGAAGCTCCGTCACCGAGGTCCTGAAGCGCGCGGCGTCTAGCTTCAGCGGCGCAAGTTCGCCCGCTACCGCCTCGTCCAACCGCAGCGCCGCCGCCACGCGATTGGCATGCAGCGCCTCGGCATCGGCGCGATAATGTGCGCCCGCCTCTTTCGCTGCGGCTTCGAGAGCATCCAGCTCGGCCTCGCCGCCCTCGATCGAGTCCAGCGCGGCGCGGAATTCGCGCATTTTTTCGGGCAGCTCGTCGACCTCGCAGCGATGCTTGCGGGCGAGCGCGCGCAGTTCGAACAGCCGCGTTTCCGCCGCATCGAGCGCTTGCGGATCGTGGACCAGCGCTTCGGCAGCGGCTTGCAGCTTGTCTTCCGCCTCGCCTGCCTCGATCACCGCCCGGTCGAGCGCGCCGAGGGCTTCGGCCAGCAGAGGATGTTCGGGCGCAATCCGGTCGAGCCGCCTCGCCGCCACGCGCAAGGAGGCAAGTGGCGAGTCCGAACCTTCCCAGATATGCCGCAACTCCTCGAGATCGCCCGACAGCTTCTCGCCCTTCTGCATGTCGGCACGGGTTTCGGCGAGGCGCGCTTCCTCGCCCGCCTGCGGTTCGAGTGCGGTGAGTTCGGTGAGATGCGCCAGCAGCAGGTCCTGATCCGCCTTCGCAGTTTCGACCGCCTCGCGCGCCTCGCCCAGCGCATCCTCGGCGCTGCGCCACTTGCTCCATGCCTGCGCGACGCGGGCGGTGTCGGCGCCAGCGAAGCGGTCGAGCAAGGCGCGGTGACCACGCGGATTGACAAGGCCGCGATCGTCGTGCTGGCCGTGCAGCTCGACCAGATGGGCTGCCATCTCGCGCAGCAGGCCCACGCTGACGCTCTGGTCGTTGACGAAGGCCTTGCTCTTGCCGTCGGCCTTAAGCTGGCGGCGCAGGATCAGCGGTTCGCCCTCCTCCACTTCGATATCGGCATCGTCGAGCAGTTCGGCGAGCGGCGCGGGCAGCGCGGCGAAATCGAAACTGGCGGTGACGCTCGCCTTGTCCTCGCCCGCGCGCACCAACCCGCTGTCGGCGCGGTTGCCCAGCACCAGGCCGAGCGAATCCAGCAGGATCGACTTGCCTGCCCCAGTTTCGCCGGTAAGCACGCCGAGCCCGCGCCCGAAATCGAGATCGAGCGCTTCGATCAGCACGATGTTGCGAATGGCGAGCCGGGTCAGCATCGCCGGTGTGCTTAGCGCAGGGCGATGGCCGCGTCACGATAACAGGCGCCGCAGCTGTGAATTATTGCACGACGTGCGAGGCGTGCCAGCGGTCGGCTTCGGATGAGCCGTTGATGCTCCACGAGATCACCTCGAAATCGTCGATCGCGATCGGTTCGAGATTACCGCTTTGCGCCGTCGAAACGAAGCGCAGGATCGGGCGGAAGGGGCGCGTATTGCCCTCCGCCTCGTCGGGTCTGACGAACTCAAAGCTTACGTCCTGCCATGCCTTGGCGGCGGGCAGATCGCGGGTTTCGAGGATGTCGCCGCGCCAGCGGGCGCTGGGCTGCTCGCCCGGCTGTGGTCGATCCTTGATGCGCAGCTCGACCCGCACCGCCACCGGCAGCTTCACCCGCGCCCGCACAGTATACGCGCCCGCAGGCACATCGCGCAGGTAGGCGTGGGTGAAGAGTGCCGGGCTGGAGGCCGCCTTTTCCGGGCGCAGGACAGCGTAGGCCTCGCCATCGCGGGTGGCGAATTCGAGACCCGCATCGTCGCTCATGAAGGCGCGCTCCATCGCATCGCCTTCGCGCGCCATGGCGAAATCGCCCCGTCCGATCACATCACGGCCCAACCGCGTGCTGTCGCAGGCTGGTGCAAAATTGGCGAGCGTGAATTCGTCCGCGGCCCGACGATGGCAGCTTGCGCCCATGCCGCTACGCTGGTCGGCATAGACGACCGCATGCCCGCCACTCATGGCAAGCTGCGTCCCGCGTTCGGCGGAGAAACCGAAGAGGCGGCGCAGCACGCGCTCGCGCATCGCACCGACCGCAGGCATCGGGCGGTAGTCGACCACGCCCACGGGTACGAACTCTGCGCGAAGGAAACGCCCCTTCTCGAGGATCGCGCGGATGGCGTAGGTCACATGCGTGCGCGGATGTTGCTGGTCAAACAGGAAGTTGCCGATCGACGGCGCGACCAGTGCCTTGCGATAGACCTCCACGCCCATGACGAGGTGCGGGTGATGGCCGATAGCGAGCGGCGCGCCCTGCTCCACCGCTTCGCGCAAGCGGCCGACGGTGGTTTCGCTGGGACGGTCGATATATTCTGCGCCGCCATGATATTGCAGCACCGGCACGTTGCGGCGCTTGCGCTCGCGCTCGACGCTGCGCCTAACTTGCCCGCGCGTGCCGAACGCCGCACCGCCTTTCGAGGCCGTGGCTATTTGGTGCGCGCCGTTCGAGCCTTCCCAGCCGACGAAGCCAAGCATGGCGAGCGAGGTACCGCCGAGTTGGATCTCGGCTGCTCGATCGGCCAGCGTCTCGTCATGGCCCGCACCCGAATGGGCGAGGCCGGCGCAATCCAGCGCGGCGATGGTCGAAACGATACCCGGTTCGCCGTAATCGTAGATGTGATTGTTGCCGAGGGTGACGTAATCGACCCCGGCGCGTTTTAACGCCGCGGCCAGTTCCAGCGGGGAGAAAAAGGTGATGCTCTTGCCCGGCAGGCGCGGTCCGGGAGCCTCGTCTGCCAATACCGTCTCGAGATTGACGGACGTCAGGTCTGCGCTCTCCATATAGGGCCGCATCGGCGCGAGCAGCCGGTCGAGATCGGCGGCGAGACTTTCGCGGAACAGCAGTTGCCGTTGGCCCAAGGACGGCTCGAAATAGCGGCGCCCCGCCATGGTGTCGCCGCCGAAGAACAGCTCGATCCGCCCCTTCTTGCGCGCCACCACTTCGATGGCCGGGATGGCGAGACAATCGCAAGCATCGTCGCGCAGTTCGGCGTGGCCGAAAGTCTGTACGGCGGTGAAGACGCCAGCTCCGCCTATTTCGAGGCGGTAGATCGGAGCGATGGGCAGAGTAGCGGCAAAGTGCCCGTCCGCCCCAAGGCCGACAGGGGCACCGTTTATCGTGACGGAGACATCGCGGAAGTCGATGCGGTCCCGTCGCCCGTCGAGGACGCCGCCGATGCGAACCTCCCCGGGTGCCGCGATCTCTCCGCCGACCATATCGGCGGCAGGATGGGCCGCGAGCGGGAACGCGCAAAGCGATGCCGCGACCACGGCCAGAGTGGAAAGGACCCGATTAGACATGCCGCCGCACCTACCGACGCAGCGGGAAAAATAGCGTTAATCGAGCCTGGAAAAGCTCAGCTGGCGGTGGCGCCCGGCGCGTGCCGCTGCATCAGCGCGAAAGCCTTCTCGTACCATTCGTTGCCCGGATAGTTCGCCCCCAGCACGGCAGCATACTTCTGCGCCTCGCTCGGAATGCCGAGTGCCAGGCTGGTCTCAGTCAGGCGATAAAGCGCTTCGGGCGTGTGGCTGGTGGTCTGGAAATTCTCGACCACGTTCTGGAAGCGGATCTGCGCGGCGATCCACTGGCCGGACCGTTCGTAGTGCCGCCCGATCTCCATCTCCTTGCCGGCAAGGTGATCCTGCACCAGGTCGATCTTGAGCCGCGCATCGGCGGCGTATTGTGTGGTCGGGAAACGACGATTCACTTCTTGCAGCGCGGTCAGCGCCTGTTCGGTGATCTTCTGGTCGCGCTGCACATCGCTGATCTGCTCGTAATAGCTGAGCGCGATCAAATAATAGGCGTAAGGCGCGTCCTTGTTGCCCGGGTGGATCGAAAGGAACCGCTGGGCCGACTGGATCGCCGGGTTGTATTCCTGTGCGACGTAATAGCTGAACGCGCTCATCAGCTGCGCGCGGCGCGCCCAGGGCGAATAGGGGTGCTGGCGTTCGACCTCGTCGAACAGGGCTGCGGCAAGCGTCGCATTGCCCGCGTCCAGCCGGCTCTTCGCCTCCCGATACAGCGTCTCCACATCGCGCGCGACATAGGCGGTGTTCTTCAGGTCGTCCCCGCCACCGCGCCCGGCGCAGCCTGCGGTGAGAACACTGGCTCCGGCCACGAAACCGGCGAGGATGAGCTTGCTTGGGGAACGCGAATGCATGGTCATGGGGCCAGCCTATAGCCAGCGCCCTGCTGAACGCCAAGTGAAGTTCGTGCGCTTGTGCCCATCGCTTCGCGAACACCGACGACTGCTGCTATCGGTCTTCGTCTACTCGGTAATCGCGGCGGGCGCGTCCCACAACAGGTGCCGCGTTTCCAGCGGAACGAGGTTTGCTCCGCGGATGATCTCGCCCTTGGTGTGATAGCCGAGCAGCTGGTCGGCATCCGCATCGGGGTTGTTGGTCAGCACGCGAACCTCTTCCGAAGTGAAATCGCTGAGGCCGCGCGCCCGCTCGATCCCCTGCTTGTCGTAGATGTGCAGGACATCGCCGCGGGTGAAATCGCCATCCATCGAAATAATGTCTTCGCGCCGGATGGCGCGCTCGCGATCTTCCATCGTCTCGAACACCGCATCGTTGACCACCAGGCTGCCCGCCATTTGCAGGCGGTTGGCAATCCAGCTGTCCCAGCCGGAGATCGGATTGGGATAGGGCAGGATTTTGGTGGAGCGACGCTCTTGCGAAAGCACGCTGGTCAGCGGCCGATCGACCTCACCCTGTGCGATCCATGTCGTGCAGCCGGCCTCCTGCGCCATGTTGGCAGCCTGCAGCTTGGTGGCCATGCCGCCCGTACCAAGCGTGCTCTTGCCCTTGGTGGCCTCCATATATTCGGAGACATCGGTGACTTCGGGCACGAATTTCGCCTCGGGATCGTCCGGATTGCGATCGTAGAGGCCGTCGACGCCGGTCAGGATGATCAGATCCTCGGCCCCGACCATCTGCGCGACCTTGGCCGCCAGCCGGTCGTTATCGCCGACGCGGATTTCCTCGGTCGTGATGGAATCGTTCTCATTGATGATCGGGATGACTTGCGCTTCGAGCAGGCGATGCACGGTGTTGCGCGTGTTGAGGAACCGGCGGTGATCCTCGAAATCGCCCAGCGTCAGCAGAACCTGCGCAATCTCGAGGCCGAACTCATAGCCGACCTGCTTGTAGGCATTGAGGAGCAGCGGCATGCCGCAGGCAGCGGCAGCCTGCTTGTCGGAAACTCCGGCGGACTCGGGCGTTTCACCCACGATGCGCAAGCCCAGCGCGACGGATCCCGACGAACACAGGATTACTTCATGCCCCTGGTTACGAAGCCGCGCCATGTCCTCCATGAGGCGCTGGAGGAAGCCGAAGCGCGGGGTCAGCATGTCCTGGTTGGCGAGCAGCGCGGAGCCGATCTTTATAACAATCTTGCGTTTCTTAGTCACAATAGACAATCCATACGGCTTGAAATTTTCGACCCAGATGGTAGGTATCTATGGTGCAGTGCACAACCACAGATCGCAGATTTTTTTGGCGAATTCGATTTCGCAAATCTCTCTTACTAAAAGACCGGTCACGTTCTTCGGAAATCGGATTTCACTGTTAAGCAAAAACAAGAATTAAACACGAAAGAGGCTAGTCATTACTTATTCCAACATCGTCATGGTCGGATGCGGCAAGATGGGAGGTGCCCTGCTTTCGCACTGGATGCAAGGGAACGAGCAGTTCACGGTTGTCGATCCGGCGCTGGACAGCGCTCCAGACGGCGCCCGGCTCGTCCCGGATCGCAGCGAAATTGCGAGCGAGACGTTCGATGTCGTCATCGTCGCGATCAAGCCGCAGATGATCGACGATATCCTGCCCGACTATGCCTCGATGCTGTCCGAGAATGGCTATGTGCTCTCTATTGCAGCCGGCTGCTCGCTCTCACGCCTGTCGCGCCTGATGGGCGGCGCCCCCGCAGTGCGTGTGATGCCCAACCTGCCCGCCGCCGTCGGCAAGGGCGTCAGCGGCTTGTGTGCGGACGACAAGGGCCGGGGCCCCGCCCTCGCCCATGCCGAAACGATGATGGGCCGCACCGGAACCGCCGTCGTCGTCGACAGCGAGGACAAGATCGATCGGGTAACCGCCGTCGCCGGCTCCGGCCCCGGCTATGTCTTCGAAATCGCGCGCGCCTACGTCGCCGCGGCGATGGAAATGGGCTTCGACGAAGACGAAGCCCGCGCTCTGGTTCTCGGCACGATCGAGGGCGCTACCGCCATGGCGCTGGAGCCGGGTGCCGCCGGGCTCGAAGACCTGCGCAACTCCGTCAGCAGCAAGGGCGGGACGACCGCCGCCGGGCTGGATGCGCTGAATGGCGACGGAACCATTTCGCGCAAGATGCGTGAAACACTTGAAGCGGCCTACAACCGGGCGGTCGAGCTGCGCTGATCCGCGCCTCCCGCCCTCTGACAAGAAAGCAAGATTTATGACCGACCAGAAACTCGACCCCCAGATCCACGTCCACGAACTCGGCAGCCGCGCCCGCGAAGCTTCGCGCAAACTGGCGATTGCCGGAACGGACCAGAAGAACCTTGCCCTGCGTGAGGCAGCCAAGGCGCTTCGTTCGCGCATGGCGGAACTTCTCGAGGCCAACGGCAAGGATGTCGACAGCGTGGCGGGCAGCAAGCCCGAAAGCTTCATCGACCGCCTGCGCCTGACCGAAGACCGCGTCGAAGGCATGGCCTCCGCGCTGGAAGAGATCGCCGATCTCGACGATCCCGTCGGCCGCGTGCTGGCAACCTTCGAGCGCCCGAACGGCCTCGAAATCCAGCGTGTCGCCGTGCCCATCGGCGTCATCGGCATGATCTACGAAAGCCGCCCGAACGTCGGCGCGGATGCAAGTGCCCTGTGCCTCAAGAGCGGCAATGCCGTGATCCTGCGCGGTGGATCGGAAAGCCGTCATTCGACCCGCGTGATCGTCGAATGCATGCAAGCCGGCCTCAAGGCTGCAGACCTGCCGGGCGATGCGGTGCAGACGATCCAGACCACCGACCGCGCCGCCGTCGCCGCGCTGCTCGAGGCGGTCGAGCATGTCGATCTCGTCATCCCGCGCGGCGGGCGCGGCCTTGTCGAGCTGGTGCGCGACAAGGCGAAGGTCCCCACCCTCCTCCACCTCGACGGCAATTGCCACAGCTACGTCCACGAAGCCGCCGATCTCGACAAGGCGGCCGAGGTCATCCGCAACGCCAAGCTGCGCCGGACCGGCGTGTGCGGCGCCACCGAAAGCGTGGTGGTCGACAAGGCCGTGGCTCAGGACTTCATCCCGCGCCTCGCCGAGATCATGGGCAATGATTGCGAATTGCGCGGCGACGAGACCGCCGTGTCGATCGACGGACGCATCACGCCTGCCACCGATGAAGACTGGGGCACCGAATATCTCGATCCCATCGCTTCGGTGAAGGTGGTGAACGGCATCGACGATGCGATCGAATGGGTGTCGACTTACAGCTCGCACCACACCGACGCGATCATGACCGAGGACGATGCTGCCGCGAAACGTTTCATGAACAGCATCGACAGCGCCATTGTCATGCGCAACGCCTCGACCCAGTTCGCCGATGGCGGCGAATTCGGCATGGGCGCGGAGATCGGCATCGCGACCGGCAAGCTGCATGCGCGCGGCCCGGTCGGGCTGGAGCAACTGTGCAGCTTCAAATACCTCGTCCATGGCAATGGGCAGACGCGACCTGCCTGATGCAGTCGTCACTCGGCGTTAACTATACTGTAAATCCTCCAGGCTAGATCGTTGACCGATCTGGTTTTGGGGGAATTTCAGTATCATGCAGCAAATCCAATCGGACAGCGGCAAGATCAATGTCGAAGAACGGCTGAAATATTTCAACATCGGGCCGGCGGAACAGCAACTCCTCGCGCGCATCTGGGCCGAAGCCGAGCCGCATCTCGACTGGATCATGGCCCCGATGGAGGAGCGGCTCACGACCCAGGTCCGCGATGGCGACCTGCCGCCCGATTTCGATGTTGCCGCCACGCTGGAAGCGATGCGCAAGTGCATGATCATGCATTTCGGCCGCACGATCGACGATACCTGGATGAAGGTCGCCGCCGGCGTCGGCAACTGGATCACCGAGAACAAGACCGATCCCTATCGCGTCATCGCCCTGATGCACCTCTCCTTCAACCGGGTGAAGGCACTCGCGGTCGAGAACGCCGCCGATGCTGAGGAGCGGGCTGCACGATTGACCGTCCTCGGCGCGATCAATCACATGGCGTGCGAACTTGCCGTCGCCCGCGTCAATCGCATCGCGCGCTACAAGGAAGCCGATCGCCGCAAGGAAATCGCCGAGCGCTTCCGCACCACCATCGCGGAACTCGTCGGCCATGCCAACAAGCGCGGCAGCGCGGTCAGCAAGCTGGCCCAGCGCGCCCGCCGCTCCACCGCCTCAATGGCCACCAACGCCGCCGAGATCGCCGCCGCGGCCGAACAGTCCGCCAATGTGATGGGCAATGCCGCGCAGGAATCCGCCACGCTGGTCGAAAGCATCGACTCGACCCGCCGCTCGGTCGGCGAGATCAGCCGCGTCAGCACCGATGCCGCGCGCGAGGCGGATGCGGCCGGCGAAGTCATCAACGCGCTCAGCCAGCACACCACCGAGATCGAGAGCGTCGTCGGCATGATCCGCCAGGTCGCCGACCTCACCCGCATGCTCGCCCTCAACGCCACCATTGAGGCTGCGCACGCCGGCGAGGCGGGCCGCGGCTTCGCGGTCGTCGCGGAAGAGGTGAAGTCGCTCGCCAAGCAGACCGAGGTCGCCACCGACGAGATCGTCCGCCAGGTCGAGGGCATCCAGTCCTCCGGCGGACGCACGGTCCAGGCCAACCTCGCCATCGCGCAGAGCATCGGCCAGGTCTCGCAGACCACCTCCAGCTTCGAGCGCACGATGGAGGCGCAGTCGGGTCAGGTCACCACCATCGCCAGCATGATCGACGAGACCGCGATGACCGCGCGCACCATGGCCGAGACCATCGCCGCCGTCAGCGCCTCTGCGCAGGAGATCGACGAGAAAGCCGTGCGGGTGGAGGACATGTTTGCGAAGATCACCGGCGAACTGAACGAGCTCGAGGTGGCGGTGAACGACTTCCTCGGCGATATCGCGGCGTAGTTTTCTTTAAACCCTCAAACGCCGGGCGCCGCACATCCGTGCGGCTTGGCTTCCTCGCATAAGCTCGGGCGGGCGGTCGCCCTTGCCTCGGCTTCGCCTCGGTTCTCTATGAGGGAAAGGTCGGCGCTGATCCCGGGCCGGCGGAGGCCCGGCAAGCGCGACCGCGCGCCCGCAGGGGCCCGTAGCGCAGCGGAGGAATAGCCCCGAGGACGCGCTCGCGGATGCGGGTGCGAAACACAAAAACTCCTCCCCCCCTCTACCCCCCATTTTCCTACTCGCCCGAAATCTGCTTCACGCTCGCGGATGACCCGACGCACAGACCCCCGCGAGACCCGCCTCCCCGTTCCGGCAGGCGAGCTTCCCGCCTTCACCCCCGTCCCCCGCCAGACCAACCGCCATGACGGCTGGACCGACGACCGCCAGCACCGCTTCATCGAGGCGCTCGCCGATACCGGCAGCGTCGAGGCCGCCTGCCGCGCGGTCAACATGAGCACCGTCGGCGCCTATCACCTGCGCCGCCAGAAAGGCGCGGAGAGCTTCCGCAAGGCCTGGGCCGCCGCGCTCGACCTCGGCGTGCAGCGGATCGAGGATGTCGCGATGGACCGCGCGCTCAACGGGGTGGAGCAGCCGGTGTACTCCTACGGCAAGCTCCTCGGCAGCCGCACCGTCTATAACGACCGCCTGCTGATGTTCATGCTCCGCAACCGCGCGCCCGAGCGCTTTACGGAAGGCCGCGCAAAAGGCCTGAACGCGATCGGCACGATGGAGCTGAAGCGCAAGAAGAAGGAATGGCGCGCCGAGTGGGAGGCCGAACGCAAGGCCGCCGAACCCGCCGGCGAGGCCGAGGCCTTCGAAAAGCTCAACGCCAAGCTCAACAAGATGCGCGAGGACTGGTACGACCAGCTAAGCCCCCGCACCCGCGCCGCCTATGAGGAATATCTGCGGCTGGAGCGGCTGGACAAAGCCGAAGGCTACCGCTGCTGGGACGACCCGGACCACGCCCTCTATGTCGACCCCGACGCCGAGGACTATGCGGCGGTCGCGGACGAGGGCGAGGATGAGCCGCCCGCCCTACCCCCACCCGACTGGCGCAGGCGCGAGGTGGAGGAGAGCGAGGACGACGCACCGAGGGTGCGGCGGTTGAAGGATGAGGGGTGGGATTAGGCAGTCGTGGAAAAGCAACCGATCCGGACCGTTTAGGTTTGCTAGCCCTTGCCAGTGAGTCCCGCAGAACATATCGTGTCCGCGAACAACAACCGAGGTCGGATATGCAGCTCAAAGACGCTTTGGCCATCGAAAAGCCAAGTGAGGTTCAATCGCCGAACTTTCGGTTCATTGATCTTTTTGCAGGTATCGGCGGAATGCGAATTCCGTTCGATGAATTAGGCGGCGAATGTGTTTTTTCTTCAGAGTGGGACCGCTTTGCCTGCGACACCTACGAGGTAAACTTCGAAGATCGGCCGCATGGCGATATCACGAAGATTGCATCCAAGGAAATCGGTCAACACGACATTCTGCTCGGCGGTTTTCCCTGCCAGGCATTTTCAAATGCTGGACTGAAGCGTGGCTTCTTCGATACGCGCGGGACTATGTTTTTCGAGATCCAGCGGATCCTGGCTGAATGGCGTCCCAAAATGTTTCTACTCGAGAACGTCAAGCAATTGAGAGGGCACGACAAAGGTCGCACTCTCGAAACCATTCTTGCGATTCTCAACGGCGATGCCCCGCCTATTCCCGATGACATCCCGATGTCGCTCGAAGCGCGGAAATCGCTCCAAAAGAAGCTCAATTATTCCGTCGATTTCAAAGTTCTGTCTGCCACCGAATTCGGTGTGCCACAGCGTCGGGAGCGTGTTTACATCGTCGGCTTTGATCGTGACCACTACGGCAATGTCGATGCCTCGGAAGTTTTCACCAATCTTCAAGAAAGGGAAACCGCGACAAGACTGGTGGATGCGCTAGAACCGGAAGGTTCGAATGAGGTAGCACGATACACGATCTCGGACCGTCTCTGGGAAGGTCTGATCCGGCGCATGGCGCGACACGAGGCAAAAGGTAACGGTTTCGGTCACAAGGTATTCGGAAGCGAAGACGAATACTGCAATACGATCACCTCGCGCTACTATAAGGATGGCCGCGAGATATTGATCGACCAGTCGGATATGGGCCTCAATCCGCGTCGCCTGACACCGCGCGAATGTGCACGTATTCAAGGCTTCCCGGACTGGTTCGACCTGAGCGCCTGCTCAGATACCCAGTTGTATCGCCAGTTTGGCAATTCGGTATCGGTGCCAGTTATTCGCTCGATAGCGAACGCTATGTTGGAACTGTCCAACAGGCTGGAAGCGGGCCAGAGCAAGGCGGCCGTTGGCTGATATTGTCGATCCGGCGAAACGCTCGGAGATGATGGCGGGGATTGGTGCGAAGAACACCAAGCCAGAACTTGTCGTACGGCGAATCATTCACAGTCTTGGTTACCGTTTTCGATTGCACCGCAAAGATCTGCCGGGAAAGCCCGATATTGTCTTGCCAAGATGGAACACCGTCATCCTTGTGCATGGCTGTTTCTGGCACGGACATGAGGACTGCCCGCTCTTCCGATTGCCAAAAAGTCGAACGGAATTTTGGAAGGGAAAAATCGCAGCGAATCAATCGCGTGATGGGAGGATTAGGTCAGAACTCTTGTCGATGAATTGGCGAGTTGTCGAAGTGTGGGAATGTGCACTGAAGGGACGGCAGCGCCTCGAAACCAATAAAGTTGCCGAACTACTTTCTGTAGCTATCCGCTCCACTGAAACAGATTTCGTAACTATCCGCGGATCAGCTGTAGAAACCTAATACATCGTCAGACGAAATCCCCAACTCTTTTAGAAAATCCTCACGCGCACCGCAAAGTTTGGAAACCACGTCTTTAATCTCTTCGTACTCCGCGTGGTGCAGCATTCTGTGGCTGAGCGGATTCAAACAACAGATGTTGACAGTCTGATCAAGAGAAACCTCAAACTCTGGTTGGACCTTCATGGGTATGAGATGATGAGCCTCCATAAATGGCCTGTTTTTCCCCTTGATCTTGAACGTCTGAAGGTCAGGGAAAATCTCACATTCGTATTTTGCTCTGCTCAGCGCCTCTGCTGCAACTTTGGGATTTCTTTTCCAGCGCGTCAAAACACTCTGAACGGACTTTACGTCAGGAGAATTGACGGTTTCTTGAAAATCATCCAATTCCGGTTCGAGCAAAGGGCGAATTGATTTGGTCAACTTTTCAGGAGCGTTGACGCCCAATTGAAACGCATTCGGGGAAAACTGACCCACCCACAGCTGACCGTCCCGATCAAAAACACACCAGTTGATACCAGGAGCGGGTTTAAAGTCACGGTTTAGGTACATTCGAAGTTCATTCGACTTCTGACCCTTCTTTTTCTTATAGCCGACCGTCAAGTCGATCTCAGCGCCGTCAGGCCATCGCCTGACCTTCACCTGCTTCGATCCCGCCGCGGCTTCTATTTCGTTCTTGTTCCCGACCCGAAGTTCGATGTCTGGGATGAGCTCCTCAGCGATATCCTGTTCCGGCCCCACGAACGTTAACTGGCTCTTCTTGTTCTCATCCGCTGTAACAACAGAGAAAGCCCCTCGCGAACATTCGAATATCTCTTTTAAAGCGCTGTCGAACTTCTCGCTCATCTTGATCTATTCCTCCCCCATCCGCAGCGCGGCGATAAACGCCTCCTGCGGGATGCTCACGTTGCCATACTCGCGCATTCGTGCCTTGCCCTTCTTCTGCTTTTCCAACAGCTTTTTCTTGCGCGTGATGTCGCCGCCGTAGCACTTGGCGGTCACGTCCTTGCGCAGGGCGGCGATGGTTTCGCGGGCGATGATCTTGCCGCCGATCGCCGCCTGGATCGGGATCTTGAACAGATGGCGCGGGATGAGGTCTTTCAGGCGCTCGCACATGCCGCGGCCGCGCTCTTCCGCAACGCTGCGGTGGACGATCAGCGATAGCGCGTCGACCGGCTCGTTGTTGACGAGGATGTTCATCTTCACGAGGTCGCCTTCGCGCAGGCCGATCTGTTCGTAATCGAAGCTGGCATAGCCGCGGCTGATCGATTTCAGGCGGTCGTAGAAGTCGAACACCACCTCGTTCAGCGGCAGCTCGTAGCTCACCTGTGCGCGGCCGCCGACATAGGTGAGGTCGGTCTGGATGCCGCGGCGGTCCTGGCACAGTTTCAGGATCGCGCCGAGATAATCGTCGGGCGTGTAGATCACCGCCTTGATCCACGGTTCCTCCACCGTCTCGATTCGGTTGACGTCGGGCCAGTCGGCGGGATTGTGGATGTCGATCGTCTGCGCGTCCTCGTTCTTCGTATGGCCGAGGTGGACGCGGTAGACCACGGAGGGGGCCGTGGTGATGAGGTCGAGGTCGTATTCGCGGGAGAGGCGTTCCTGGATGATCTCCAGGTGCAGCAGGCCGAGGAAGCCGGCGCGAAAGCCGAAGCCCAGCGCGGCGGAGCTTTCCATCTCGTAGCTGAAGCTGGCATCGTTGAGGCGCAACTTGCCGATGCTTTCGCGCAGCTTCTCGAAATCCGCCGCGTCGACCGGGAAGAGGCCGCAGAAGACCACGGGCTGGACTTCCTTGTAGCCCGGCAGCGCCTTTTCCGCCCCGCCCTTCAGCGTGGTGATCGTGTCGCCGACCTTGGCCTGTTCGACTTCCTTGATCTGCGCGGTGATGAAGCCGATCTCGCCGGGGCCGAGCTCGGGCAGGTCGGTGCGCTTGGGGGTGAAGCAGCCGACGCGGTCGATCAGGTGCTGCGTGCCGCCCTGCATGAATTTGACGTTGAGGCCCTTCTTGATGACCCCGTCCATCACGCGCACGAGGATGACGACGCCGAGGTAAGGGTCGTACCAAGAGTCGACGAGCATGGCCTTGAGCGGCGCGTCGCGGTCGCCCGTGGGGGGCGGGATGCGGGCGACGAGCGCCTCGAGCGTGTCCTCGATCCCGATGCCGGACTTGGCGGAGGTGAGGACGGCGTCGGATGCGTCGAGGCCGATGATGTCTTCTATCTCCGCGCGGACCTTGTCGGGCTCGGCGGCGGGGAGGTCGATCTTGTTGATGACGGGGACGATTTCGTGATCGTGCTCGATCGACTGGTAGACATTGGCGAGGGTCTGGGCCTCGACGCCCTGCGCCGCGTCCACCACCAGCAGCGCGCCTTCGCACGCGGCGAGGGAGCGGGAGACCTCGTAGGCGAAATCGACATGGCCGGGCGTGTCCATGAGGTTGAGCTCATAGGTCTCGCCATCCTTGGCGGTGTAGTCGAGGCGCACGGTCTGCGCCTTGATGGTGATCCCGCGCTCCTTCTCGATGTCCATGTTATCAAGCACTTGCTCGGACATCTCGCGATCGGTCAGCCCTCCGCAATGCTGGATCAGCCGGTCGGCCAGCGTCGACTTGCCATGGTCGATATGGGCTATGATCGAGAAATTGCGGATCTTCGAAAGGTCAGTCATCGCCCGCGCAATTAGCGACGAACCAGACCCGTGTCAGCAGCAATGCGTGTAGGAAAGTGCTTTTTGCCAGAGCCCAGGTTCACGGCGAAGACTGATCCGGTCCAGGTCCGCTTATTTCAAGCTCTTCGTCGATCGAAAGCCGGGTATCGTAATAGAGATCAAGCCGCCTGCTGCTTCGGCGCATTCGCCGAGAGCTTGAATTGCGCGTAGGACCCGCCCGTGGCCAAGCCGCTAGCCGGAGCGTATTTGCCCGGCGGCAGGGCCTGCAGCGGCGCACCGGCAGTTGCCAGCTCGTAGGGACTCACCCGATGGCGGGTGCACAGCCCCCCTGCCCCATCGTCGACCAGTTCCTGCTCGAATTCCACACCTTGCGTGTCATCCATAGAGCGGCGGACGGTGCATACTGCGAGCTGGCCTTGCCCAAAGTCGAGCACGAACATGGTCCCGGCAGGCACATCCTCCAGCCCCTGGATCATCGCCCCGGTGCGCGAAAGATTGCGCAGCGTCACATCGTAATAATGGTCCTCGTGGATAAGGCCGATCTTTCGGAACACCGTGCGGCGAGTCGCACGTTGGGTACCCGCATCGCTGGGAGCAATCGTCCAATCACCGTCGGCGATGTCCTCCAGCACCTGCTCAGCCGTCAGTGCGCCCGAGTAGACGAAGCCGCAGGCATGATAGACACCAAGCTGCTTCAGTTCTTCCATCAGTTTCATCGCATGGACGCCGGAAGCAACGGTTTCCATCCCCATGGCACCTGCGAGCGCGACGACGGCGCGGACGAGTTCGATATCGCCGAGGTCGTTGCCCATGACGGGTTCGAAGAATTCCTCGCCGATCCTGAGCGCGTTAAGCGGCGCCCGGCGCAGATAGCTGAGCGACGACAGGCCGCTTCCGAACTGGTCGAGCGTAAGGCGCACACCTAGCTTGAATAGCCGCGCGAGCGCTGCATCGACCTTCGATCCGTCGCCCAGAAGGACCGATTCCGGCAGTCGCAACTCGAGCCGTGCAGGATCGAGATCGGTCGCCTCCAGCGCCTGCTCGACGGTGTCGACAAAGCCGCTGGTCTCGAATTGCACTGGCGAGATTTGCAGAGAGACGATCAGTGAATCCGGCCAATTCATCGCATCTTCGCAGGCCTTTCGCAGGCCCCATTCCCCGATCGGTACGATCAGCCGGCTGCCTTCCGCCACCGGCAGGAAAGTCTCCGGCTCTACACGTCCCCGATCCTCATCGGACCAGCAGTATTGCGCTTCGAGCGCCGTGACGCGGTTGTCCGCCAGCGACACGACGGGCTGGTATTCCAGCGTGAAATGACCGGCCTCGATGGCCTCTGCCAGGTCCTCTTCCATCCGCTTGCGGAGCGTCGCTTCGTGCTCCAGATCGCCGGCATAGAAGCGGAACTGGCCGCGACCGCCATTCTTCGAGGCATAAAGCGCGAGGTCGGCTGCACGGGTCAGCTCCTCCCGTTCCACCCCGTCATACGGTGCGACCGCGACGCCGACAGAGCAGCCAATGGTGCAGCGGCCTTCTTCGACCGAATAGGGTTGGGAAAGGATCTGGATGATCCGCTTCGCGATCTCGCCCAATTCGCCGCGGTCGTCGAGGTCGGGAATGAGTATCTGGAATTCGTCGCCGCCAAGCCGGCCGATTTCGCCGCGCCCTGCCACAGCCCCGCGCAGGCGGTCGGCCACCTGCTGCAGCAGCTGGTCGCCGGCGGCATGGCCGAGCGTGTCGTTCACCTGCTTGAATTTGTCGAGGTCGAGCATCATCAGCGCTGCGGCGCGTTCGGCACTCTTGAAAGCATGCAGCGTAGAGTCGATGCGCTGTTCCATGCGGTGGCGATTGGCGAGACCGGTAAGCGAATCGTATTTGGCGAGGCGATTGGCCTCTTCTTCCGCAACGAATTCCTCGGTCACATCGATCGCGGTACCGCGGAAGCCAAGGAAGTCGCCGGCAGCGTCGTAAAGGGGGCGGCCGCTGAGCCGCAACACCAGCTTGCCGCCGTCGGTTTCCGCCTTGACCGCCAGCCCCGAAAAGCTCTTGCGCGTGCCGAGCTTGAGGCCGAGCGAGCGCCCGTCGATCTCGCCTTCGACCGGCGAGAAAACGTGCTGCATCGGCTGGTGGACCAGCGCGGCGAAATCCTTGCCGACAGCCTCAACGATCCAGCGGCTGAGATAGGCCACATTGCCACGGCCGTCGGTAGTCCAGAAGCCGTAAGCGCCGCTGTCTTCGATTTGCTCGACAACGGCAGCCTTTTCATCGGCACTCACGCCATCGGGAGACACGCTGCTGCGTGCGCCCGAAGGCTTCTTTCCCTTGAAGAGTTCCGAGAAGGGCATCGCCCCCATACTCTGCTTACCTCACGGCAATGACGTTATGAATACGAGCTAGCCGACAATGGTTATTTTTTGGCTAACACCGACCAGCCGCGACTTGGTTCGAAGGGTTATTTCTTCCGCGATGAGGAGCTGTCGACTTGAAGGAAACTGCGCGGTCTCATGCCGCCGCCCGACATCTCCAGCTTGAGCAATTCGTACGGGTCCTCCGGCAGGCTCGCCAACGGCTTGCCGGCTGCTTCGATCTGGTAGGGCGAAACGCGGTGACGAGTACACAGTCCGTCGGCCCCATCGCTGATCAACGGGGATTCGAACTCCACGCCCTGGATCGATCCGTCCGAGCGCCTGACCTTTGCGACGGCCAGCTGGCCACCGCCCAGATTGAGGACCACCGGCGTATCTACCGGAACATCGAGCAAGCCTTCGATCATCGCGCCGGTCTTCGAAAGATTGCGAAGAGTGACGTTGTAAACGTGGTCGTCGTGGATCAGCTTGATCTTGCGATAGACCGATTTTCGTTCGGCGCGATATTTCTCCGGGCCGCGCGGTTCGAAGAACACGTCTTTGCGTTCCAGTCGCTCGAGCAACTCTTCTTGCGAAATAGCCTGCGAGAAAATGAAGCCTTGCACGTGGCTGGCGCCGCGTTCGGTCACCAGCGTCAACTCGTCCTTCGTCTCGACGCCCTCGGCCACCGTTTCCATCTTGAGGGACTCGGCCAGATTCACGATCGCGCTCATGATCGCAGGATTGTTATTCCCCTTCTCCGTCGCACCGCGGACGAAGCTCTGGTCGATCTTGATCTTGTCGAACGGTGCGTACTGGAGATAGCTTAGCGAGCTGTAGCCGGTTCCGAAATCGTCCAGCGCGAGGCGCACGCCGAGGCGCTTGAGCTCCTCGAATTTTTCTTGCGTACGCTTCGGATCGCCGACGAAAACGCTTTCGGTTATTTCCAGCTCGAGCCGATGCGGCTCCAGTGTCGTCTCCAGGAGGATGGATTTCACCAGTTCCGGAAAGTCGTCCCGCGCGAACTGGATGGCGGAGACGTTGACGGCCACTCGCAATTCCAGCGGCCATTCCTTGGCCTGGAAGCATACGCGGCGCAGGGCCCATTCGCCCAGCTCGGTAATAAGGCCGATATCTTCGGCGACCGGAATGAAGATACCCGGCGAGACGAAGCCGCGCTCCGGATGCTCCCACCGCATGAGCGCTTCCAGGCACTTGAGCTTGTTGGTCTTGGATTCGACGATCGGCTGGTAATACATCTCCAGCGATTCATTCTCGAGGGCGTCGCGCAGATCCTCCTCGATTTCTCGGCGATGCTTCGCGCCGTCTGTGAAATCGATATGATAGAAACGGTACTGGCCGCGCCCACCGCCTTTGGCCGCATAAAGTGCAAGGTCGGCAGCCTTGACCAGCTCGTCGGTTTCGACACCGTCATAAGGCGACACTGCGATACCCACGGAGGTCCCGATGACGGCGCGCGAGCCGCTGATCTGATAGGGCTGCGAAATCATCTGGATGAGGCGCTGGCCCAGCTCCCCCAACTCGCCCCGATCATCCATGTCGGGAATGATGATCTGGAATTCATCGCCGCCGAGCCGTCCGATTTCGCCCCGGTTGCCGATGACCTTCTCGATGCGAGCGGCGACCTGGCGGAGCAATTCGTCGCCAGCCGGGTGTCCCAGCGTGTCGTTGACCTGCTTGAAGCGGTCGAGATCGAGCATCAGCAGCGCGCAGCTGCGCTTCGAATTGCGGAATGCGGTCAGAATCGATGTCAGCCGCTTCGTCATCCGGTGGCGGTTCGCAAGACCGGTCAGCGAGTCGTATTGCGACAGCCGTTCGGCATCCTTGGAACTTTGGAACGTGGCCGTGACGTCCTTCGCGCTACCTCGATAGCCGACGAATTCCTGCTGTGCATCGAATTGCGGCTTGCCGGCAATCTCCCACCATTGCACGCGGTTTCCGGCGATGACCTTGACGACCAACTGCGAAATCGAGTTGCGCGCTCCGAGCAGGAACGGCAGCGGCCGCTGAACTTGCTGATCCAGACTTTCATCCGTCTCCGGTTCGAAAACCTCGGTCAATTGCTTGCCCATCAGCGAGGCTCCATCCTCACCGAGCTTCTCGAGCGCATTTTCGGACAGATAGATCAGACGGCCCTGGCCGTCGGTGGCCCAGAACCAGCCGAGACCGGCATTCTCGAAAGAATCCAGCAGCTGGACGCGGCGCCGCAGATCGGCGTGGCTGATCAGCTTCAGCTCGCTCTCCGCTGCTTCTTCCTCTATTTCCTTCCTTGCCCGCGCACCGCGCGAGAAAAAGCCAGCCATTGGCAATCCCTATCCGCTAGTCGACGTCGCGCCCGATCGGGTGCGAGGTCCATGTGACTGGCCTCACTAGGGCGAATTTCTTTCCAAACGGATAACCATCGCATGCCGTCCCCACTGCGCGGCTGCGGCAGGCGCTTGCCAGCATGGGCTGGCTTGTGCAGTGTGACTGCGCGTTTCTCGGGGGAGGACCTTGATGCGGCATATCGCGATCGTGGGCTCGGGGCCTGCGGGCTACTACACGGCGGAAGCCGCAGCGAAGAAATGGGGCGAGGAAGTCCGGGTCGACGTGTTCGACCAGTTGCCGGTCCCCTACGGCCTGATCCGGACGGGCGTCGCGCCCGACCACCAGTCGATCAAGCTCGTATCGCGGCGATACGAGAAGACGGCCTTGTCGGATAACGTCCGCTTCGTCGGCAATGTATCGGTCGGCAGCGACGTTTCGATAGCGGAACTGCAGTCTCTCTATGACGCGGTCATCCTCGCCACCGGAGCGCCGAACGATCGGCAGCTGAACCTCGACGGACACGATCTTGCGAACGTCTTCGGCAGCGCGGCGTTCGTGGGCTGGTACAATGGCCATCCGCAGTTTGCCGACCTGGCGCCGGACCTCTCCGGTCGGCATGCCGTGGTGATCGGCATGGGCAATGTCGCGCTCGACGTCGCGCGCATGCTCTCGAAATCTGAACAGGAGTTTGCAGGCTCCGACATCGTCGCCCATGCGCTCGATGCGCTGGCGGCGTCGAATATGGAAACCATTACGATCGTCGGTAGACGCGGCCCTCACCAGATCATGATGACGCCCAAGGAACTGGGCGAACTCATGCATCTCGAACGGGCCAGCCCGCAGGTCGATAAATCCGATCTGCCGCCGGTCGATGACGACTCGATCCTCGAACCAGGCCTGCGCAAATCGGTGACGCTCCTGCGCGATTTCGCCGCGATCCCGCAGAACATCCATGGCGAAAAACCGATTGCGATCGAGTTCGACTTTTTTGCCAGCCCCACGGCCTTTCACGGCGAGTACGGCAGGGTCACGTCGGTCGAGGTCGAGCGGACCAGGGTCGAGGCCGGACGCGCAGTGGCGACAGGGGAGACCTATTCCATCCCCGCCGATCTGGTGGTGACATGCATCGGGTATCGCTCGTCGCCGATCGAAGGCGTGCCGTTCGACGAGCGGGCGGGCCGCTTCGCCAATGACGATGGGCGCATTCTGCCCGGGCTCTATTGCGTCGGCTGGGCGCGGCGGGGGCCGTCGGGCACCATCGGCACCAATCGCCCCGACGGTTATGCCGTGATCGAATTGGTCGAGGCGGACATCGGCGCGGGCGAACGGAAGAAAGGCCGCGAGGGCTTCGACGAATTGGTCGAGAAGCGCGGGCTCGACGTAGTGACCTTCCGGGACTGGCAGAACATCGAGCAGGCGGAAGAGGCCGCTGCCCGCGAAGGTGCACCGCGCGAGAAGTTCGTCGATGTCGCGAGCATGATCGCCGCGCGCGGGCCGCTTTAGCCTGCTTGCATTCGGAACGCGGCGGTCGCATCACCCGTTGCTGCCGCAGGGTCAGAGAAAAAATACCTTTGGAGAGGAACGACACCGCCCATGCCGAAGCTTGAAGACGAAGCCGCTCAATCCACCAGCGCGCTCGGCCCCCTCGTCGGGCTGACCCGCGAAGACATTTTCGGTGCCGTCGCCGTGATGCTGCGCGAAACCGCGTCGGACCCCCAGCGCCTGATGAAGCACAGCCAGGACATGGGTCAGGACATGATCAAGATCATGACCGGCAAGAGCGACCTCGCCCCGCACCCGAAGGACAAGCGATTTCAGGACCCGGCGTGGCAGTACAACCCCTTCATGCGCGCAGGCATGCAATATTATCTCGCCGTGCAGAAGGGCGCGGCGCAATGGCTGGAGGACCTCGAACTGGACGAGCTGGAGAAGGACCGGGCGCGGTTCGTTTCCAACATGATCATCGACGGCCTCGCGCCGACAAACACGCTGCTCGGTAACCCCAGTGCCCAGAAGATGGCGATCACCAGCGGCGGGCTGAGCCTCATCAAGGGCCTCAAGAACGCCTATGACGACATGGTCCACAACAAGGGCATGGTCAGCCAGGTGGACAAGAAGCCTTTCAAGCTAGGCGAAAACATTGCGACATCGAAAGGCTCGGTCGTCCTGCGCACCGAGATGATGGAGCTGATCCAGTATGCGCCGACGACCGACGAGGTCTACGAAATCCCGCAGCTCACCATCCCACCGCAGATCAACAAGATGTACATCAACGACCTATCGCCTGAGAAGTCGGTGGTTAAATTCCAGCTCGACAACGGCATCCAGACCTTCGTCATCAGCTGGAAGAACCCGTCGAAAGAACAGGGCCATTGGGACATGGCCGATTACGTCAACTCCTGCCGCGAAGCCATGGAGGCAGTCAGCAAGATTACCGGCAGCAAGAAGGTCAATGTCTCGGCCGGCTGTTCGGGCGGCCAGACCGCCTCGATGCTGGCCAGCAAGATGGCCTCGGACGAAGACGACTTGCTCGGCGCGCTGACGCTGATGGTGTGTGTGCTGCACCCGAAGCAGAACGATATCGAGGCAGGCTCGCTCGTCAGCGAAAACGGCCTTGCGCTGGCCAAGCGCCGCGCCGCGAAGAAAGGCGTGATCAAGGGTGACGATCTCGCCCGCGGTTTCGCTTGGCTCAGGCCCAACGATCTCGTCTGGAACTACGTCATCAACAACTATCTGCTCGGCCAGGACCCGCCCGCCTTCGACGTGCTGTTCTGGAACGCCGATGCGACCAATCTGTCGGCCAGCCTGATGGGCGACTTCCTGACCGTCTACGAAACGCTCGCCTTCACCAAACAGGGCGAGGTCGAGATGGTCGACCACAAGATCGACCTCAGCAAGGTGACCAGCGACCTGTTCATTCTCGGCGGCGTGACCGACCACATCACCCCGTGGAAAGCGACCTATCGCTCCACCCGCCTGTTCGGCTCGAAGGACGTGACCTACGTGCTGAGCCAGTCGGGCCATATGCAGGCGATCCTCAACCCGCCGGGCAATCCGAAAGCGAAGTATTTCGTTCAGAAGGATGGCCGCAAGAAGCTCCCCGAAACCGCCGACGAATGGCTGAAGGGCACGGAGGAAGTCGCCGGGAGCTGGTGGCCGTTCTGGACAGAATGGGTGCAGGCCCGCGCGGGCGACAAGAAGAAGGCGCCCGCAAAGCTGGGGAACAAGGACTTCGAACCGCTGGACCCGGCCCCCGGTCTATACGTTATGGAAGCCTGTTGAATTGACGAAAGGCACCACTGCGTGACCGCATCCAGGACCGATCCCATGACCGCAACCATCGAGATGATGGAGGCCGGCGGGCGCACATTGCGTGTCGCGCATTGGCGGCTGGACGAAAAATCGGACCATCCGCCGATCCTGTTTTTCAACGGCATCGGCGCGAACATCGAGGCGGTTGCCCCGCTGGCGGAGCGGCTGACCGAGCGCGGTTTCGTGATGTTCGACATGCCGGGCACGGGCGAAAGCCCCGATCCGACCGTCCCCTACAACCCCTTCACCATGAGCTGGACGGCGAACCAGATCCTCGATCAGCTCGGCTTGGGCGAGGTGGATGTCATGGGTGTGAGCTGGGGCGGTGCGATGGCGCAGCACTTCACGCTGCAATATCCCAAGCGCACCCGGCGGCTTGTGCTGGTTGCGACGACGGCTGGGATGTTGATGGTGCCCGGGAAGCCGGCAGCGCTCACCAAGATGGCCAATCCGCGCCGCTATATCGATCCTGACTTCATGAACGAGCATTTCATGACGCTGTACGGCGGTATGACCAAGCGAGCCGGGAGCAAGGAAGACCATATCGGTCGCCTCAAACCGCCTTCGCCGCGCGGCTATTTCTACCAGCTGCTCGCCATGCTCGGCTGGACCAGCCTCCCCGCCCTGCCTTTCATGGCGAAGGAGGTGCTGGTGATGATGGGTGACGAGGACCAGATCGTCCCGCTCATCAACGGGCGCATCCTCGCATCGGCCATTCCCAATGCGCGGCTAGAGGTCTTCGAAGGCGGCGGACACCTGTTCCTGCTGACCCATGCGGACGAGAGCGTCGCGATGCTACGCGAGTTCCTCGACGCTCCGGAAACCGAAGCGGAAGGCCGCCGCGCAGCCTGAGGGCGGCACGGCAGACCATCGGAAAGGACGAGCCAGACCGATGGAAACTGCCAATCCCGACCCGAACATCCGGCCCGCCTTCGCTCGCCCCCACACTGGCGAAGGCGGCGCGCTGAGCCGCACGGGCTTCGCTTGGGCGGTCTTCGAATGGGCGCGCAATCCCTATTACATCCTCGTGGTCATTTACATCTTCGCGCCCTATTTCGCGCGGGACATTATCGGCGGCGATGTGCTGGCCAGCGGTACTCTCGAAGGGCTGGAGCCGGAGGAGGCGCTGGCGCAGGCGAATGCCATCGGCCAGGCGACTATCGCCAGCGTGACGAAATGGGCAGGCGTGATCGCTGCGCTGACCGCACCCTTTCTCGGGGCCGCACTGGATAGAGGCGGCAGGCTCAAACCGATTCTCGCCGTGTTCCTTGGCGCGATCGCACTGGCATCTGCGGGGCTGTGGTTCGCCATGCCCGGTGGCGAAGGGCTTTCTACTCCGGCGATCATGACCCTGCTGGTGGTGGCTTACGTCGGCTATACCTATTCGGAAGTGACGCACAATGCGATGCTGAGCGTCGCCGGAGAGCCGCGCCGCCTGGCGATGATATCGGGTTTGGGTCTCGGCCTCGGCAACCTCGCCGCGACGCTGATCTTCATTGCCATCGCCCTGTTCTTCGTCCTGCCCGCAGCGGTGGGCTGGCCTTTCGCCTCCCCGCTTTTCGGCGTCGATCTCGAGCGCTTCGAACACGCAAGGCTCGTCGGCCCGATCTGCGCGGTCTGGCTGGGCGCGTTCTCGATCCCGTTCTTCCTGAATGCGAAAGACCCGGGACAGCCGGGCGCCAGCTGGACAAACGCCTTCAGGGATGGAGCGCGCAGCGTTTTCCGCACCTTGCGCGAAGCGACGCGGTTCCGCGAGCTGATGAAGTTCCTCATCGCCCGCATGTTCTACGCCGATGCGATGGCAGCACTACTTGCGCTGGGCGCGGTCTATGTCGCGCTGTTCCTGCAATGGAATTTCCTCGAAATGCTCTGCTACGCGATCTTCGCCAGCGCCTGCGCATTCGGCGGCGGCATCTTCGGCGGCTGGCTGGAAGAGCGCGTCGGCGTGAAGACGGCGCTGGCGCTCGAAATCCTTGCCATGGTCGTCACCGGCCTGGTGCAGCTGAGCATCACGCGCGAGAGCCTGTTTTTCGGGCTGGTGGACAATGTCGAAGTCTGGGACGGTCTCGTGTTCTCGACCCTCTCCGATCTCGTCTATCTCGGCCTGATAAGCATTATCGCGATCACCGCCACGGCGAGCATCAGCTCCAGCCGAACCATGCTCGTCGCGCTCGCGCCGCCGGGGCGCAGCGGCGAGTTCTTCGGCCTCTACGCCATCGCCGGGACGATCACCGTATGGATGGGGCCACTGCTGGTCGAACAGTTCACCCTGTGGTCGGGCGACCAGCGCATCGGCATGACATCGATCCATTTGCTGTTCGCCATCGGCCTCGCGATCCTGCTGTCCGTCCGGATGCCCGATCGCTCCGCCTGAGAAGTGCTGGACAGATCGGTTGCAATGTGGAACCTTCTTCGGCGGAGAGAGGAGCACACAACCATGCCCGCATTCGATCTTATCATTCGCAACGGCACCATCGTGGATGGGACCGGCAATACCCGCTTCACCGGCGATGTCGCCGTGAAGGACGGCCTGATCGCGCAAGTCGGCACGGTATCCGGCGACGCTGCCGAGGAAATCGATGCGGACGGCAAGCTGGTCACGCCCGGCTTCGTCGACATCCACACGCATTACGACGGACAGGCGACATGGGACCAGGAAATGGCGCCGAGCAGCTGGCACGGCGTCACGACGGTGGTGATGGGCAATTGCGGAGTCGGCTTCGCGCCCGCTCGCCCCGACAAGCATGAATGGCTGATCGGCCTGATGGAAGGCGTCGAGGACATTCCCGGCACCGCGCTTGCCGAAGGGATGAACTGGAACTGGGAGACTTTCCCCGAATATCTCGACGCGCTCGAGAAGCTGCCGCGCACGGTCGACGTCGGCACCCATGTCCCGCACGGTTCGGTCCGCGCCTATGTGCTCGGCGACCGCGAACGGCCCGGCGCGATCCCGACCGATGAAGATATCGAGCAGATGGCCGCCATCGTCGAAGACGGCGTCCGCGCAGGTGCGCTAGGTTTCTCGACTTCGCGCACCGTGCTCCACCGGGATATCGACGGCGAAGTCGTTCCCGGGACCACCGCAACGAAGGAAGAGCTGATCGAAATAGGCCGCGCCATGGGCCGCGCCGGTCACGGCGTGTTCGAGATGGCCAGCGACATGAAGCGCGAGTGGAACGAGTTCGGCTGGATGGGCGCGCTCAGCCGCGAGACCGGCCTGCCCTGCACCTATGCCGCGCTGCAATCGATCGCCAAGGAAATGTCGCTCGACGAGCAGATCGCAAGCCTGCGCGCGGAAAACGACAACGGCGCGAATATCGTCGCCCAGATCGCGCTGCGTGGAAACGGTATCGTCATGGCGTGGCAGGGCACTGTCCACCCCTTCCGTTTCCGCCCGAGCTGGCAGGCGATCGAGGAACTGCCGTGGGAGGAGCAGAAGGCGAAACTGCTCGACCCCGAGTTCAAGGCGCAGCTGCTGTCGGAAGAAAACGACCTCTCGGAGGTCAACCAGGACATCATCGGGCTGATCATGGTCGTTTGCCAGGGCTGGTCGATGCAATTCGAGATGGACCCCGACTTCAATTACGAGCCGACGGCGGAAGAAAGCATCGCCGCACGGGCCGAAAAGGCGGGCAAGTCGGGCGCGGAATACGCCTACGACCTCCTCTGCCGCGACGATGGCAAGGGCTTCATCTACCTGCCGATTCTCAATTACGCTGACGGCAATCTCGACTTCCTGATGGACCTCCAGCAGTCCGACGACACGGTGAATTCGCTCTCCGATGGCGGTGCGCATTGTGGGACGATCTGCGATGCGGCCTCGCCCACCTTCATGCTGCAGCACTGGGTGCGCGACCGGGACCGCGGCACGATCAGCCTTGAGAATGCGATCAAGCGGCAGTGCAGCGACACCGCGCGACTCTATGGCCTGGAAGACCGCGGCGTGATCGCGCCGGGCTATCTCGCCGATCTCAACATCATCGACATGGAGCGGCTGAAGCTGGGCAAGCCGTGGCTGGCGTTCGATCTTCCGGCAGGCGGCAAGCGATTGCTGCAAAAGGCGGAAGGCTATGTCGCTACGATCAAGAACGGCAAGGTCACCTTCCGCGAGGGCGAGTGGACCGGCGAGACGCCGGGCGGGCTAATCCGCGGCCCGCAGCGCGCCGAACTCGCGGAGGCAGCAGAATGAAAGCTATCCGCACCGGCGCGACGCCCTCCACGCTCGATGCTCTCGAACTGGTCGATCTGGACGGCCCCGCCGATCCGGGACCGGGAGAGATCACGGTCGATATCAAGGCTAGCTCGCTGAATTACCACGACTATGCTGTCGTAAAGGGCATGATCCCGACCGAGCAGGGCCGCATCCCCATGTCCGATGGTGCCGGTGTGGTGACGGCGGTGGGTGACGGCGTAAGCGAGTTCGCCGTCGGCGATCACGTCGTCTCGACCTTCTTCCCCGACTGGCTCACCGGCCCGCCTCCGCAAAGCGCTTTCACCCGCGTGCCGGGCGACGGGATCGACGGCTATGCGCGCGAGGCGATCACCGCGCCGACGCACTGGTTCACCCGCGCGCCCGCCGGTTTCAGCCATGCCGAAGCGGCGACGCTAACCTGCGCCGGCCTGACCGCGTGGCGCGCGCTGTTCGCGGACTACGCCGTGAAGCCCGGCGACACGGTCCTTGTTCAAGGCACCGGCGGCGTTTCGATCTTTGCGCTACAATTCGCCAAGGCGGCAGGGGCGACCGTCATCGCGACCAGTTCTTCCGACGAGAAGCTCGAGAGAGTGAAATCGATGGGGGCCGACCACCTCATCAATTACAAGGAGGTCGAGGCCTGGGGGCCCAAAGCGCTCGAACTGACGGGCGGACGCGGCGTCGATTGCGTCGTCGAGATCGGCGGCGCGGGCACGCTCGACCAATCGATGCTGGCAACGCGGGTCGGCGGGCATGTCGCGCTACTCGGTGTGCTGGCTGGCGTTGCGGGACCGGTGCAGACCGCCCTGCTCTTCTCGAAGAATTTGAAGGTCCAGGGGCTTACGGTGGGCAGCCGGAGCATGCAGCAGGATATGATCGCCGCGATCGAAGCGAATGGCATCAAACCTGTGGTCAGCGACACCTTCGCACTGGCCGACCTTGCCGATGCGTTCCGCCACCAAGAAAGCGGCAGCCACTTCGGCAAGATCGCGGTGGAGGTCTGAGCCCCTAGGGCTCGATAACGATACCCTTCGCAGGGTCGATGTCGCCGCCAAGCATGGCGACGAAGGTATCGCGCGCGGCCTCCAGCCCCTGTTTGCGCTCGATCCCTATGCTGTCGCCAGCGTCTTCGAGAAAGCCGTGCCAGCTTGCCCCGATCTGCTTGCCCGCCTCTTCCGGTCCGACCGACTTGAACAGGGCAACTGCGTGATCGGGCGCGAAGAACAGGGTCGGCGTCGGCCCGGGGATGCCGTCGGTGCCGCTGCCGCGTTCATTAATGTGGGTTGCGCCGACAAGGCACGAGTATTTGAGCGCATCGCCCAGATGCTCATGCAGGCGGCGCAGGACACTCGCATTGCCGGCGAAATCGACCGAGACGCTATCCGTGCCCTCGATATCGCCGATGTCTTCGTACGACAGTACGCGGTCGTAGAGGCCGCTTTCCTTCACGAAGGCGACATTTCCGGCAGACGTCAGCCCCACACGGCGTATTTGGGGCGAGCGGCGCTTGGTCACGCTCGCCAACCCCATGGCGGTTTTGGAGGAAGCGCTGGTGAGGATCACCTGTTGGGCGCCGAACCATTCCTCGGAACGCATGAAGTATTCGATGAGAAAGCCGGTCTTGAACAGCGGCCCGAAGATCATGCGCTCGCTCTCGCGTGCCGGATCGTGTTCGGGATCGGCCGCCAGTCGCGAATACTGGTTGTAGATCGGGCTCATCGGCTGGCGATGCTCGGCCATGTCGGTGAAGCCGCTGGCCGAAACCTTGCCGGGCAGGACGTCGAGATGCGTGCCCATGGGCAGATAACCATAGACCCGCTCGCCCTCGGCGAAATCGGGATGGTTGCTCCGGGCGACCCGCGCATGGCCCCACATCGGCACGATGCCGTGGCCGTCCGGGGCAGGGAAGAAATTCCAGTAGCCGAAGCCGTCGCCGACTACCGCGTAAGTGACGTTGTTCGCCGTAACCGAAAAGCTTTCGATCTCAAGGCGCACGGCCTCGTCGGCCAGATCGCCGAGTTCGCGCTCCGCGATATGGGTCTTGGTCAGATCGGCCTTGTCGACATGGACTTCGCGCATCGCATCTCTCCCTTTTTCGAAGGAGCGACGCTAGCGCGAATTCCAGCCCCCGGCGAGGGTCAAACCCGCATCGGCATCAGCACGTAGAGCGCAGGCGCATTCTCATCCTTGCGGATCAGCGTCGGTGCGCCTGCATCGGCGAGGTGGATCTCGACCACGTCGCTGTCGATCTGGCTGAGGATGTCCTTCAGATAGCCTGCGTTGAAGCCGATCTCGAACCCGTCGGAGCTGTATTCCGCGGGCACTTCTTCCGACGCCACGCCATTGTCTGGCGAGGTGACGGTCAGCGTGATCTTATCCTTGTCGAGGCCCATCTTCACCGCGCGGGTCTTCTCGGTCGCGATGGTCGCCACGCGGTCGACACCGGCGAAGAAGCTTTTCGGATCGAGCTTGAGAAGCTTGTCGTTACCCGTTGGAATAACGCGGGAATAATCCGGGAAAGTGCCGTCGATCAGCTTGCTGGTCAGCACCACCCCGCCCTCGCCACCGAGCGTGAAGCGCACCTTGCTGGCCGAAAGGTCGATCTGGACATTGCCGTCCATCGATTCCTCCAGCAGCTTGCGCAGTTCGGCCACGGCTTTGCGTGGCACGATCACGTCGGGCATGCCGTCCGCACCTTCGGGCCGGGCGATCGTGAAGCGCGCGAGGCGGTGCCCGTCGGTCGCGGCGGCCTTGAGCACCGGCTGGTCTTCGTCCGAGACATGGAAGAAGATGCCGTTGAGGTAATAGCGCGTTTCCTCGGTCGAGATCGCGAAGCGCGTGCGATCGATCAGCTCGGCGAGCGTCTTGGCCGGCAGTTCGAAGCTCGTCGGCAGATCGCCTTCCACGATTACCGGGAAGTCATCCCGCGGGAGGGTGGGCAGCGAGAAGCGGCTGCGCCCGGCCTTGACCGCCATGCGGTTTTCGGCGGTTTCGAGGCTCACCTGGCTGCCTTCGGGCAGCTTCCGGGCGATGTCGAACAGGAGATGGGCCGAGACGGTGATCGATCCGGCGTCCTCGACACTGGCGTCCATGTGCTCGACCACCTGCAAATCGAGGTCGGTCGCCATGACCTTCAGCGAGCTGTCGCCTTCCGCCTCGATCAGGACGTTCGAAAGAATGGGGATCGTGTTGCGGCGTTCGACGACCGACTGCACGTGGGAAAGACAGCGCAGCAGCGTCGCGCGTTCGATGGTGGCCTTCATGGTCCTACTTTCGTCCCTGCTGGGCGCGTCGAGGGCCGGAATCGCCCCTCGCGCGCCGGAATACGGATAGCGACCTTAGCGGGGCGGTATCTGGGGGCAAGGCTACGCCCGCCGCGACGATGATTCCTTGGGGAAAAGTGAGAGGTTTTTGTTGGGTTTTTGCTGTGTGCGCTATCGACATCCGTCGATAGCTTGCGGCACCGGCCCACTCCCCCACCCGGCCACCCATAGAATACCGTGCCGTGGGTGGTCGGGTGGGGAAGTGGGCCGGTGCCGAAGGGGCGGACGGATGTCCGGCCCGCACGTAACAAAGTATCCGGGAGGGGCGCCGGACGGAACGGCCGAGGTAAGCGCGGATGCGCTTCACGCGCCCAACAAAAACCCCTCTCCTACCCCATCATCGCCATCCCGCCGTTCACGTGCAGCGTCTGCCCGGTCACATAGGCCGCTTCGTCGCTGGCGAGATAGGCAACCGCAGCGCCGATCTCTTCGCCCTCGCCCATGCGGCCCATCGGGATGCGGGTGTTGATCGCGCTCTTCTGATCGTCGGTCAGCGCGTCGGTCATCGCCGTGCGGATGAAGCCCGGCGCAACGCAGTTCACGGTGATGTTCCGGCTGGCGAGTTCCTGCGCAAGGCTCTTGCTCATGCCGGTCAGGCCCGCCTTGGCCGCGACGTAGTTCATCTGGCCCGGATTGCCTGTGTGGCCGACCACGCTGGTGATCGAGATGATCCGCCCGCCCTTGGCCTTCATCATCGGCCGCGCGCTGGCGCGCATCAGGCGGAAGCTGGCTTCGAGGTTGATGCGGATCACTTGGTCCCACTCCTCGTCCTTCATGCGCATCGCGAGATTGTCGCGCGTGATGCCTGCATTGTTGACGAGGATGTTCATGCTGCCGAGCGTGTCGACCGTGGCCGGGATCAGCTCCTCGACCTGCTCGGGGTTCGACAGGTCGCAGGTGATTTCGACGTGATCGTGGCCGAACTCGTCGTTAAGCTGTTCGCGAAAGGCGCGCAGCTTGGCAGCGTTGGAACCGGACAGCGCCAGCCGCGCACCCTGCTTCGCCAGGGCATAGGCGATCGACGATCCGATCCCGCCGCTGGCGCCGGTGACGAGGGCGGTCTTGCCTTCGAGGCTGAACATCATCCGTTCTCCTTCGCGAAATTCTCGAGGTCTTCCATGGTGACGAGGCTGACCGTCGCGGCATCCTTGGCGATCCGACCGACCATCGGGCCGAGGACCTTGCCGCCGAGCTCGACGAAGCGTTCGACGCCTGCCTCCTGCATGGCGAGAACGCTTTCGCGCCAGCGCACGCGGCCGGTGATCTGGTCGACCAGCAGCGCTTGTTCTTCCGCCGGATCGGTGACGCGCGCCGCCGTGACATTGGCATAGAGCGGCACGGTGAAGGCCGACGGCGGTGTCTCGCCCAGCGCGGTCTTCATGCGTAGCGCGGCGGGCTGCATCAGCGAGCAGTGGAAAGGGGCGGACACCGGCAGCTTGATGCCGCGCTTTATGCCGTGATCCTTGGCCATTGCGATCGCGCGGTCGATGGCTTCCGCATGGCCGGAGATGACCACCTGCGTCGGGTCGTTGTCATTGGCGACCTCGCACACCTGGCCCTCGGCTGCAGCCTCTGCCAGTGCGGTCGCTGTCTCGATATCGGCGCCGAGCAGTGCCGCCATGGCCCCCTCGCCGATGGGGACTGCGTCCTGCATTGCGATGCCGCGCAGGCGGAGCAGCTTGGCGGTGTCGGTCAGGGAAAAGGCCCCGGCAGCGCACAGCGCGCTGTACTCGCCAAGCGAGTGGCCCGCGACGCAGTCTGCCTTGTCCGCCAGTGCAACGCCGAATTCCTTCTCCAGCACGCGCGCGGTCGCGACCGAATTGGCCATGATTGCAGGCTGGGCATTGGCGGTCATGGTGAGTTCGCTCTCGGGTCCGCCGGTCATCAGGCCGAACAGGTCCTGCTTGAGCGCCTCGTTCACTTCCTCGAACACCTCGCGGGCATGCGCGCTGGCGTCGGCGAGATCGGCGCCCATGCCGACCTTCTGGCTTCCCTGGCCGGGAAAGATGAATGCAGTCATGAAAATCTCCTCTTGAGGAGCGCGCCTAGGCGCGTGGGCGGCGCGCCTCAAGCCCGAAGGGGACAATCCTGTTGGCGGCATCATGCGCGATATCGGCGCGCCCGAGATAGGGTATGCCGCTGCGCGCGCACCATTCCTCGGCGATCTGCACCTCGTCCTTGCCGAAGGGGCGGTCGTTCTCCGGCACATCGGTGATGCGACCGAGGCGCAGGCCGGCAACTCCTTGGAGGTGTTGGGTCACATGGAAGAACAATCGGTCGATAGCATAGTGGTACTCGGCCACTTCCTCGACCATGACGACATGGCCGGAGAGGCCCGGCGCAAGCTCTGTGCCCACCAGCATGGCGAGCGTGGTCAGGTTGAACGCGACGGCAGGGCGATCATCGAGATGCGGCTCGAGCCCGCTGTCGTCTCCGGTCAGCCAGCCGAGCGCGCGGTCGATGGCCGCCTCTCCGCCTTCGCGTCGGATGTCCCCTGCAAGCGGCCCGTGGGCGACGCGCCCGATGTCGTGCTTGTAGAGTGCAGCGAGCAGGAAGCCGCAATCGGAATAGCCGAGATAGCTCTTGGCACGAGCATGTTCGTTCATCCCCGCCACCGCCTGCGCGGCGATACGGTTGGAGCCATAGCCCCCCATGGCGAACCAGACGGCGTCGAATGCGGCATCGTTCGCGCATTCCAGCAGCGCATCGAGCCTTACTTCGTCGCGTCCGGCAAAGTGGCCCTCTTTCGCGAAGCACTGCTCGTGGAAATGCAGCTCGATGTCCTCCCGCCCGGCAACATGCGCCAGCACTGCATCGGCCCTTGCGTGCTTGAGCGGTTTTCCCGGAGCACAGATCGCGATTTTCACCATGCGCCCTGCTAGCGCGCTTGTATCGCGCGGCACAACTCAATAGCTGCGAGGGCATGACCGATATGCCCAGCCCCGACGAGCTTTTCGCGCGACCGTTCTTCTTTTGCGGTATCGGCGGGTCCGGCATGCAGCCGCTTGCGCAAATACTGAAGGGGCGCGGCTGCACGGTCGAGGGATCGGATCGCAGCTTCGACCAGGGGCATACGCCGGAGAAATTCGCCGCGCTGGAACGGCAGGGCTTCGGCTTGCATCCTCAGGACGGCAGCGGGATCGTGTCGCAGGACCAGATCCTCGTCGCCAGCGCCGCGGTCGAGGACACGGTTCCCGATGCGAAGCGCGCGAAGGAACTCGGCTGCCTGCGGCTTACCCGCGCCGAGCTCAACTCGATCCTGTTCAACACGAGCGGCGCCGGCCTCGCAATTGCGGGCACCAGCGGGAAATCGACCGTCACCGGCATGCTCGGATGGATCCTCCACGCCGTCGGGCGCGAGCCGACGATCATGAACGGTGCGGTGATGAAGAACTTCGTCTCGCCCGAGCGCCCCTTCGCCAGCGCGGTGGTCGGCGGGCAGTCGCTCTACGTCAGCGAGGTGGACGAAAGCGACGGTTCGATCGCGCTCTACCGTCCGGCGGTCGGCGTGCTGCTGAACGTCAGCCTCGATCACAAGAGCATGGAGGAATTGCGCCAGCTATTCGGCGATTACCTCTCGCGCAGCCACATTAGCGTGATCAATGCCGACGACGAGGAAGCGCTTGCCCTCCTCCCGCATGCAAAGGAGGTCATCACCTTCGGCATAGAGCAGGAGAAAGCGCAGATCGGCATCGTGCCGGGCACGATCGCCGAAGGCCCGTTGCGACAGGCCGCCATGGTCGTCGACCGCCACGACGGCAGCGAGCATGCGCTGCGCCTGAATATGCCGGGGCGGCACAACCTCTCGAACGCTCTCGCCGCCATCGCGGCGGCAGTCGCGGCGGGAATCCCGGTCGCAAACGCGGTCGAGGCGCTGGCGGGGTTCGAGGGCCTCGCGCGCCGGTTCGACATCGTCGGGACCACCGTCTCCGCCATCACCGTCATCGACGACTTCGGGCACAATCCGGAGAAATGCGCTGCGACTCTACGCACTTTGAAATCACATCCCGGCCGGGTTATCGCCTTCTTCCAGCCGCATGGCTACGGCCCCTTGCGCCAGATGGGCGACGAGCTGGCCGAAACCTTCGCCCGCGAACTCGACCAAGGCGACCTGACGATTTTCAGCGACCCCGTCTATTTCGGCGGGACGGTCGACCGCAGCGAAGGGAGCGAGCGGATCGTCCGGCTGATCGAAGAGCATGGCGGCGACACGGAATATGTGCCGAAGCGCAAGGCCGTGGCGGACCGCATCGTCTCGCTGGCTAGGCCGGGCGACCGGATCGTGATCATGGGTGCTCGCGACGATACGCTGAGCGAGTTTGCGCGGGACCTTTTCGCCCGCCTCGCCTGACAATTAGTGCGCCTCGGCACCTTCGGTTTCGTCGTGTCCGAGGCGGAGTACCTTGTGCAGCACGAAAACGATTACCGCGCCGAGGATGAGGCCGGTGAGCGCCGACAATCCTGCGAAAGTCAGCCAGCCGAGGATGCCGCCCGCGCGGCCTGCGATTTCGCTGACGCCGTGCTGAATACCTTCGATCCAGTGCTCGGGGCCAGCGACGCCGAGTTCGGCCAGACCGTGCAGGATGATACCGCCACCGACCCACAGCATGGCGATCGTTCCGATGAAACTCAATGCGATCAGAAGCTTCGGCATAAACGCAACCAACCCCCTACCGAAACTCTGGGCGAAGGCGCTTTCCTTCTCGGCGAAATGCAGGCCGATGTCGTCCATCTTCACGATGAGGCCGACGACCCCGTAAACGCCGACCGTAACCGCGAGACCGACGATTGCCAGCACGCCGGCGCGGGTAATTAGGTCCTCTGCCGCGACTTCATTCAGAGTGATCGCCATGATCTCCGCCGACAGGATCAGATCGGTTCGAATGGCCCCTGCGATGCGCTGTTTCTCGAAGGCAACGGGGTCGGTGATCTCGTCGTCCAGGGTCTTGCCATGCTTCGCTCCACCGAGCTTTTCGATGACCTTTTCGGCGCCCTCGTAGGAGAGGTAGCAGCCCCCCAGCATGAGAATGAAAACGATCGCTGCAGGAAGGAATTCGCTGAGCAGCAACGCCCCCGGCAACAGGATGAGCAGCTTGTTCTTGAAGCTGCCCTTGGTGATCGTCCAGATGATCGGCAACTCGCGCGCCGGGCTGAGGCCAGTGACGTAGCTCGGCGTGACCGCCGCATCGTCGATCACGACGCCGGCCGTTTTCGACCCGGCGCGGCCCGCAGCAGCGGCAATATCGTCGACCGAGGCCGCCGCCGTGCGCGCGATGATCGATACGTCGTCGAGCAGGGCTACCAATCCACCGGGCACGCGTGTCTCCTTCGTTTCAAACCCAATGCCGCCCTGCCCGCCCCGTTCCCCGCTCGCAAGCCTTGCGTTTCGCCCCAATCCCGCTATGTGCGCGCATCCCTTCGGTCCGCCGGGGGATTCGAAGAAAGCCGGAGGGGCCCCGCAATCCCGCGGATCAGCCAGCGATCGGCCAGACGTGAAAGGACAAGAGCATGGCTCTCTACGAGCATGTATTCTTGGCGCGACAGGACTTGAGCCAGGCTCAGGTGGACCAGCTCGCCGCCACCGCTACCGAGATTGTCGAGAAGAACGACGGCAAGGTCACCAAGACGGAGACCTGGGGCCTCAAGAACCTCGCCTACAAGATCGACCGCAACCGCAAGGCGCATTTCGTGCTGCTCAACATCGAGGGCCCCGGCTCCGTCGTTGCCGAGCTCGAGCGTCAGACCCGCATCAACGAAGATGTGATCCGTTACATGACCATCGCCGTCGACGAGCACGAAAGCGGCCCGTCGGTGATGATGCGCAAGAACGAGCGCGATTCCAAGAAGCGCCGTGAACGTGAGGAGCGCGACTGATGGCCCGCCCGTTTTTCCGCCGCCGCAAGTCCTGCCCGTTTTCGGGCAAGAACGCCCCGACGATCGACTACAAGGACGTCCGCCTGCTGCAGGGCTTCATGTCCGAACGTGGCAAGATCGTCCCCAGCCGCATCACCGCCGTCAGCGCGAAGAAGCAGCGTGAACTGGCCAAGGCCATCAAGCGCGCGCGCCACATCGGCCTGCTGCCGTACATCGTGAAGTAAGGGGAATACCGATGGATATCATTCTCCTTCAGAGGATCGAAAAGCTCGGCTCGATCGGTGACGTCGTCACCGTGAAGGACGGCTATGCCCGCAACTTCCTGCTCCCGCAGAAGAAGGCCCTGCGCGCCAACGAAGCCAACAAGAAGGTCTTCGAAGCGAACCGCGAGCGCCTGGAAAAGGAAAACGCCGAGCGTCGTACCGAAGCCGAAAAGGCCGGCGAAAAGGTCGATGGCGAGGAAATCGTCCTGATCCGCGCTTCGTCGAACACCGGCCAGCTCTACGGCTCGGTCAATGTTCGCGACGTCGCTGCCGCCCTGAACGACAAGGGCCACGACATCGACAAGAAGCAGGTCATCATGGGTGATCCGATCAAGACGATCGGCATGCATGAAGTCCGCATCGACCTTCACCCCGAAGTCTCGATCAGCATCAAGGCCAACGTCGCCCGTTCGGACGACGAAGCCGAGCTGCAGAGCCAGGGCATCGACGTGATGGCGCAGATGTTCGAGGAAGAGCAGCGCGAAATCGAGGAACAGGCCGAGGCGAACCGCACCGACCCGAACCTCGAACCCGGCGAAATCCCGGCCGACATGCTCGAAGACGGCGTCAGCACGCCCGACGACATGACCACGACGGAAGCCACGATCGCCGCGACTGCACCCGAAGGTGCGGACGAGGACGAGCAGGCCTGATCGCCCGCTCACGACCCAATCAGGGCGCGGCGGCTTCGGCCCCCGCGCCCTTTTTGTAAGACGCGCCCGCCGGCCCTATGTGAAGCCATGACGCGAAATCGAAAACAACAAGAGGCAGGAGCAACGCCCATGGACGACATCCCCCAGATCCTCGACCGGATCGAGACCATTTACGACGCCGCCGTAGAGCGGCTGCGCGAAGACGTGATGGCATTCGGCGCCACGCGCGAATTGCCTGCGCCCGAGCGCCGTAGCGATGGCAGCTATGCCTATCCCGAACTGCGCTTGCGCTTTCGCGGCGGCGACCAGCCCGAAGACCGCAATCGCGCCTTCGGGCGGCTTAACGCGCCGGGCCTCTACACCACCACTGTCACCCGCCCGCGCCTGTTCCGCGATTATCTGCGCGAGCAACTCGAACTGATCTCGTCGAATTACGAAGTCGAAGTCGAAGTCGGATCCTCGACGCAGGAAATCCCGTTTCCCTATGTTCTCGACGGCGACGCAGGTTCGGTTCTCGCGGGCGTCGATCCCAATGCGATCGCGCGCTATTTCCCATCGACCGAGCTTGCCGATATCGGTGACGAACTGGCGGACGGCATCGTGCTCGACAGCGTCGACGATCCGATCCCGCTGTCCCTGTTTGACGGGCTGCGGACAGACTTCAGCCTTGCGCGGCTGGCCCACTACACCGGCACCGATCCGGAACACTTCCAGCGCTTCATCCTGTTCACGAACTATCACCGCTATGTTGATGAATTCGTCGACTGGGCAGGCTCGCAGCTCGGCAAGGGCGGCTACACGGCGCTCGCCGGGGCGGGCGGCCTCATGCTCACCGAACAGACGGACGATGCGCGCGGCCAGTTGTCCGACACGGCATGGCGTCGTCACCAGATGCCGGCCTATCACCTGATCGGCGAGAACCGGGGCGGGATCACGCTGGTGAACATCGGCGTTGGCCCGTCGAATGCGAAGACCATCTGCGACCACCTCGCCGTCCTTCGGCCCGAGGCGTGGCTGATGATCGGGCATTGCGGCGGCCTGCGCCCGAGCCAGAAGATCGGCGATTACGTGCTCGCCCACGCTTACTTGCGCGACGATCACGTACTCGACCCGGTCCTCCCGCCGGAGATTCCCCTCCCCGCGATTGCAGAGGTTCAACAGGCCCTCGCCGCCGCTGCTGAGGAAGTCTCCGGCGAGCACGGAGCCGACCTCAAAAAGCGTATGCGTACAGGTACCGTCGTCACCACCGACGACCGCAATTGGGAGCTGCGCTTCACCCAATCGGCCAAGCGCATGTCGCTCAGCCGCGCAGTCGGCGTGGACATGGAAAGCGCGACCATCGCCGGCCAGGGCTACCGTTTCCGCGTGCCCTACGGCACGCTGCTGTGCGTGTCGGACAAGCCGCTGCATGGCGAAATCAAGCTACCCGGACAGGCTAACCAGTTCTACGAGGAAGCCATCGCGGCCCACCTCCAGATCGGCGTCACCACTTGCCGCCTGCTGCGCCAGGAAGGCCCTCGCCTCCACAGCCGCAAGCTGCGCGCTTTCAACGAGCCGCCGTTCCGCTAAGCTCTCTCCTAAATAGGGGGACAAGACATGCCGGACATACCGAACCGCTCGCGATCGATTGCAGGGCGCGTCGCCATCATTACTGGGGCCGCAAGCGGCATGGGAGCGGCCACGGCCAGGCTCTTCGCCGCCGAAGGCGCGAGAGTGGCCGTGACCGACCTCGACCAGGCGGCCTGCGAAGCGGTGGCGGCGGAATGCGGCGAGCATGCCCGCGCCTATGCGCTCGACGTGTCGGAGAAGGACGCCATCGCGCAGGTCGTCGCGACAATTGCCGAGGATTTCGGCGGGATCGACATCCTGGTAAACAACGCCGGCGTGTCGAGCTTCTGCCCGCTCGATGACGAGGCCTACGAGGATGTCTGGCACCGCGCGCTGGCCGTAATGCTGACCGCCCACCAGCGCATGGTCCGCGCTGCCCTGCCCCATCTGCGCCGCAGCGACGCCGCGCGCATCGTCAATATCGCCAGCACCGAAGGATTGGGCGCAACGCCCGGCGACACGCCCTATGTCGCCGCCAAGACCGGCGTGACCGGGCTGACCCGCGGGCTCGCAGTCGACCTCGGCCCCGAGGGGATTACGGTAAACTGCATCTGCCCCGGCCCCATCCGCACCGCGATGACCGACGCTGTTCCGGACGAACACAAGGTGATCTTCGCCAAACGCCGCACGGCGCTCAGGCGTTACGGTGACCCGGAGGAGGTCGCTCACATGACGCTGTCGCTGGTGCTACCCGCGGCGAGCTATATCACCGGCGCGGTGATCCCGGTGGATGGCGGGTTGATGGCGCGGAATGCGTGAAACCTCGATATTCGAATTCTGGATCGAAAGTTTCGCTAGCGAGATCATTGCCAGTATATGATCATGCCGGTTCGTCACCATCTGCCCGAGGATTCGGTAATGCAGTATCACCGCGTAGCAATGTTGTTCGTTCTCGCGCTTGTACCGTCGGCATGCGCAACCACCGATCCAGGCTGGACTGGTTCAGGGGCAGAGCCCTTCGACGCCGCACAGGCGGAATGCGAACGCCTCGCCCAAACTTCGTCTGCCGACGACCGGGACGATTTGATAAAAGCATGCATGGCCGAACGTGGCTGGACGCGCGATTCAACTGCTACGACCGAACCGTCCTAGCGAAGACGTATCTGGAATAGAAAAAGTTTGAAGCCAAAGTCGGTCGAGGACGATCACCCCTTCCCCTTGGTCTTCGTCTTCCCGTCCTTCGCGTTCTTCGCGATGTAATCGATGATCATTCCGGCGATGTCCTTGCCGGTCGCGTTCTCGATCCCCTCCAGCCCTGGCGAGCTGTTCACTTCCATGATTACCGGCCCGTGATTGCTCCGCAGCATGTCCACGCCGCAGACGTTCAAGCCCATATGCTTGGCGGCGCGCACGGCGGTGCTGCGTTCTTCGGGGGTAATCTTGATCAGCTGCGCGCTGCCGCCGCGGTGGAGGTTGCTGCGAAAATCGTCCGCCGCGCCGGTGCGCTTCATTGCAGCCACGACCTTGCCGCCGACCACCAGTGCGCGGATGTCGGTACCGCCGGCTTCCTTGATGAACTCCTGCACGAGGATGTTGACGTTCGCGCCGCGAAACGCCTCGATCACGGACTTGGCCGAGGACATCGTTTCTGCCAGCACGACGCCGATGCCCTGCGTGCCTTCCAGCAGCTTGATGACCACCGGCGGGCCCTTGACCGCCTTGATGATCTCCTCCGCCTGCTTGGGATCGTTGGCGTAAGCCGTCAGCGGCAGGCCGATGCCGTATTTGGCGAGGATCTGCATGCTGCGCAGCTTGTCGCGGCTGCGGCCGATGGCGACGCTCTCGTTAAGGGGCCAGCAGCCGCGCATTTCGAATTGCCGCAGGATCGACAGACCGTAGTTGGTGATCGAGGCGCCGATGCGCGGGATGACTGCGTCGTAGCCCACGCAGGGCTCGCCATTGTAATAGACCTCGGGCCGATGGCTCGCGATATGCACCGTGCAGCGCGTGGTGTTGAGGATGTCGAGTTCGTGTCCGCGCTCTTCCGCCGCCTCTTTCAATCGCTTGTGCGAATAGAGGTTCGGATTGCGTGCCAGCATGGCGATTTTCATGGTTTGTGGCCTTTCTTGACCTTCATTTCCGGCGTCTGGAGCCAGGAATAGCCGCTGTCCACGACAAAGCGTCGACGCAATGAAGATCGACCGATGAGCATGGGGAACTTCATGTCGCTTCGGTCGGCGAGGCTGATTTCGGCGCGGAATTCGACATCGCCGATCTTCAGCGGCGTCTTGATGACATAGCGATATTGCGTTTCACCATTCGAGCTGGTGATCCCGCGCACGTCGACATGCACCGCCTCGCACACCTGGCGCACATGCTGCTGCTGGAAATCGACCGCGAACCGGACGAATTTCTCGCCGTCGCGCTCGAACTCTTCCAAAACCTCGCCATGCAGCGACGATGTGCGCGCGCCGGTGTCGATCTTGGCCGGGACACCATGGAGGCCGAGGTCGGGCAAATGCACCAACTCGCGCCAGCCGACCGCGGGGAGGAGCTTGCGCTTTGCCGTCATTCGATGATCGCGATCCCGTCGCCGCCGCCGGTCCCTGGCAGACGCCGCAGGACTTCGCCGCTGGCGAAATCGACTTCGGCGATGGTGTTGTCGCGTGTTTCGGCGACATAGATGCGCTCGCCATCGGGCGACCAGAGGATCGTCACCTGCATGCGCTCCTGCGCGCCGTCCGGCCCGGTCACCGGGATCGAGCGCACGGCCTCGCCGGTCGTAGTGTCGATCACGGTGAGCCCCCCGTCGGCAAGATCGCTGGTCACGGCAAAATCGCCCTGCGGCCGCACGGCGATGCGCAGCGGGAAAGCGCCGGTCGCAATCTCCTGCCGCACCTCAAGCGTCATCGGGTCGAGCGCGAAGGCCTTGTCCGATCCGCGCGCGCTGATCCACAGCGTTTCGCCCTCGGGCGAAAGCGCAATGCCCTCGGGTTCCTCGCCGACCTCGACCGAGCGCGGGGCGCGCCGGGTCTTGAGATCGACCAGCGTTACGGTCTTGCTGCCGAGATCGGTGGTCCAGGCGTGATTGCCGCTGGGTGCCACGGCGATCATGTGGCTGCCCTGCTGGCCGGTCGCGTATTCGAAGGTTTCCGCGTTGCCCAAAGGGTCACGTATCCAGAACACCGATTGTCGGCCCTCAGCAGTCGCGTAGAGGTCCCCATTCGCGTGCCATACGATCCCGTGGGGCCGAGCGCTTTCGCCTAGATCGATGCTGCGCGTGCGGACGAGGTCGTCCGTGCGGAAGATGTCGACTGTCTGCCCGCCGTAGCAAGCGAGCGCGACGTATCGGTCATCGGGCGAGGTCGCCAGTTCGTGCGGGTTGGCGCAGCTCTCCACGAGCAAAGTCTGCTCGCCGCTCGCCAGATCGACCTTCGCCAGCGTATTGCCGAACTTGCCCGCGACGAACAGCGCGCCATCCGCCACCGGATCGACGAGAAAGCCGGGGTTCGGCTCCCGCGCCTGCGGTGTACAGGCGGCCAGCGCCAGAACAGCGCCGAGCGCGATCGCCGATTTCACCCTCACCACCCCTGCGGTTTCCCTTCGTTCTGCTCTTCCAGCCACGCCATCAGCGGGGCGAAATATTCGACCATCGCCGTGCCGCTCATCTGCCGCTCGCCGGTAAAGGCTTCGAGCGCATCGGGCCACGGCTTGCTGGCACCCATTTCGAGCATGGCGTTGAGGTTCTTGCCTACCTCCTCATTGCCGTAGAACGAGCAGCGGTGCAGCGGGCCTTCCCAGCCGGCCTGGTCGCAGGCGGCCTTGAAGAACTGGAACTGCAGGATCCGCGCGAGGAAATAGCGGGTGTAGGGCACATTACCCGGGATGTGATATTTCGCGCCCGCATCGAACTTGGACTCGTCACGTGCGACCGGCGGGACGATGCCCTGATATTCCAGCCGCAGGTCGTTCCAGCCCTTGTTGAGCTGGTCTGCCGGAATCGTGCCGTCGAACAGCTGCCAGCGATAGCGATCGACCATCAGGCCGAAGGGCAGGAAGGCGACCTTGTCCATCGCCTCGCGCAGCAACAGGCCGATGTCCTTGTCCGCGCTCGGCACCTCGCTGCGGTCGAGCATGTCGATCTGCACGAGATATTCGGGCGTGATCGACAGCGCGATCATGTCGCCGATGGCTTCGTGGAAGCCGTCGTTGGCGCCGTTCAGATGCAGATAGTCCTGCTGGCTGTAGGCGCGCTGGTAATAGTTGTGGCCGAGTTCGTGGTGGATGACCTTGAAGTCGTCGGCATTGCGCTTGATGCACATCTTGATGCGGAGATCATCGACATTGTCGACGTCCCAGGCGCTGGCGTGGCAGACCACCTCGCGGTCCTGCGGCTTCACGAACTGGCTCCGCTCCCAGAATGTCTCGGGCAGCGGATCGAAGCCGAGCGAGGAGAAGAACGCCTCGCCCACGCGAACCATGCCGACTTCGTCATACTGCTTTTCGGCAATCAGTTCGGTGAGATCATAGCCGATGTCGCCCGCCCCCTCGGGCGCGACCAGTGGGTAGATATTGCCCCACTCCTGCGCCCACATATTGCCAAGCAAATCGGCGCGGATCGGGCCGGTCGCCGGCTGGACCTCGGCACCGTATTCCTCGTTCAGCTTGCTGCGGACATAGGTGTGCAGCGCCATGTAGAGCGGCTTCACTTCCTGCCACATCCGCTCGGTCTCGGCGGCGAACTGGTCCGGGTCCATATCGTAGTTGGAGCGCCACATGGCGCCGAGATCGGCAAAGCCCAGCTCGCTCGCGCCCTCGCCAGCAATGGCGATCATGCGCTGGTAGTCTTCCCGCATCGGCGCGCCGACATTGTCGTGCCAGCTGGTCCACATTTCGGCCTTCTCGGCAGGCGTGCGTTCGAGGTTGCCCATCTCGGCCTCGATGTCGGAGCCGTTGATCTCCTCGCCGTTCAGCGTGCCCTTGCCCTTCCCGTACTGGCTGTTGAGGCTGGTCGCGATTTCGTTGAGCTCGGTCGCCGCGCCGTCGCGCACCGGCGCGGGCATGACGATGCCGTTCCGCAGGATGTCGAGCTTGCGAGCGACTTCGGGGTCGAGCCCGGCGACGCGCGCATACTCGGCGGCCTTGTTGGCATAGGCGACGGATTTTTCGGTGGCTTCTGCGCCATATTTCGCCGCCAGCTGGTCGCTGTCATGCATGATGTATGTCGAATTGATCCACAGCACCCGGCCGTATTCGACACTGAAGTCGAACATGTCCTCCTCGACCATTGCAACCCAGTCGGCCGCGCCTTGCGGCGTCATCGGGAACTGAGCCGTTGCTTCCATCTCGTTCGACATATGGTCGTCGGCGAAAGCGGGTGCGGCGCTGGCAATGGCGAGCGCGGCGAGCGAAGTGCGGAGGAGTTTCATGGGCATTCTCTCAGACAATGTTGCGACTGGTTTCATTGGCTACCGGATTGCACCTGTGCCCGAGCTTAATCAAGCGGGATCGCCGAGCCATTCGGCGATAGCGAGGCCGAGGTCAGGCTTGGTGACGCTGCTCATATGCGTGCCGGGCACCTCGACGAAATCGGCATTGGGCAGGAGGTTGGCGAGTTCCTCTGCCGAGCCGTTGTCTCGGTCCTCGTCGCCGCAGACGACCAGCGCTGGCATGGTCACCCGGTCGAGCAAGGCGAGGTCGAGATCGGGCATGGTGTCGAGCAACAGCCGCGCCGCAGTCCGGTCCACTCCCTGCGATTTCAGGAACTGCATCGAGAAATACGCCGGGTCGCCCTTGGGGATGGCATCGAATTCGTCGATTACGCGGCGGAAGAACGCCGCGCGCTTGTCCCACTCACCGAGGCCCGCCGTGCCCATCCCGCCGACCACGATCCGCTGCGGCTCGAGCACGCCATGCACCACCGCGTGCAGCGTCGTGCGCGCACCGAGCGAGAAGCCGCCGAGGTCGTAGTCCGTGAGCCCGAAACGCTCCACCAGCGCCGCGACATCGCGCACCAGGACATTCTGCGGATATTTCTCCGGTTCGTGCGGCGCCGCACTCTCGCCATGCACGCGGAAGTCGAGCATGAGCACTTCATAGCCCTTCGCCGCGATGGCAAGATGATGGCCCCACTTGATCCAGTTCATCTCAGCGCTGGAGAAAAGGCCGTGCAGCAACACGAAGGGCCGCCCTTCGCCGTGGCGATGGAGTGCCAGCTCGGTGCCGTCGAAGCTGGTAAAGGATTCGGTTCTCATCGCTTCGCCAATCCCTTCTGCTCCATCCGCCAGCGTACCATCTCGATCCGGTCCTGCCCGAAGAAGGGTTCGCCGTCGAACACCAGCGTCGGCACGCCCCAGTGGCCGGACGCTTCCAGCGCGTCCTGATTGGCGGCGATCTCGGCGTCGAGCGCCTGCGCATCGCTTTCGATCTCCGCCTCGATTTCAGCTGGATCAAGCCCGGCTGAAATTAGCGCCTCGGCCAGATGCTCGCCCTCGTGCCAATTCTCCTGCCCGCCCCAGATCATGCGGCCGGCCTCGGCGGCGAAGACCAAGCCAGCGCCGCGCCGGGCGGCAGCCTGACCCATTCGCGTAACGCGCCGGATGTAAGGCTGGTCTTCGGCGATCTTGCGGGTCGCGGTGTCCTGCACGATCGGATCGGGCCGGGGCGCGCCGAAGGGAATGTCATGAAACTGCGCCACCCGCAGCATGTCGCGCATGGTGTATCCGAGCCAGTTGGGGTGGTTGCGCTCGAAGAAATCGGGCTGGCGCACCGCGAGCGGCCACACCGGGCGCAGCGCAATGTCGAGATCATTATCCTCCGTCATCGCACGATAGCGACCGACCGACAGATAGCTGTAGGGCGATCGGAAGCTGAAATAAAGCTCTGCAGTCAGGGTCATGGTGCCCTTATACAGGCGCGCCGGGTTAGCGGAAGAAGCAGCTCACCCCGGCCTGCAGGGCGTCGATGTTCCCAGCCTCATCGGCAAAGCCGGTGATCGTTCCGTAATCTGCGGTCGTGTACTGGAACTCGCCTTCGAGCGTGGTGTCGAGCTCCTGCACTTGCCGTTCGCCTTTCAGCGCATCGAGCGTCGAGACACCGGGCCGCACGCCGTCGGAGGTTGCCACAGCATCGCCCTCGCGCAGGAACCAGCCTGCGAACTTGCCATCGAGGAAGGCGAGTTGCAGCGGGCCGTACTGACTGAAATCCATCGGACCCGCGCCGCATTCCTCGTTCGAGCTCTCTTCGCCTTGCGAGCCGAAGGCCTGCGCAGCCATGACATCGACTTCCTCGCGCGTCGCGCCGAAGCGAAGCGGTTCGCTGCCCCTGGCTCCGACACCGTCGGCGGAGACCACGATCTTCGCGTCGGCTATGCGTTCGTCAACCGAAATGACGTCAGCGCCAAGGTCGTCGGAAGCCTCAGAGCCACCGCAGCCTACGAGTGCGAGCGGCAAGGCGATCAGAAGGGCTCTTTTCATCATCCCTTCTTGAGGCACTCGCGCCCGAGCAGTTCCGCGATCTGCACCGCGTTCAGCGCCGCGCCCTTGCGCAGGTTGTCGGACACGCACCACAGGTTTAGGCCGTTCTCCACTGTCGGGTCCTCTCGTACGCGGCTGATGTAGGTAGCGCTGTCGCCCGCGGCCTCGACCGGCGTGATGTATCCCTCGTCCTCGCGCTTGTCGACCAGCATGCAGCCCGGTGCCTCGCGCAGAATCTCCTGGGCCTGCTCGGCGGAGATTTCCTTCTCGAACTCGATGCTGACGGCTTCGGAGTGGCCGACGAAGACCGGCACGCGCACGCAGGTGGCGGTCAGCTTGATCTTCGGATCGAGAATCTTCTTCGTCTCGACCACCATTTTCCATTCTTCCTTGGTCGACCCATCGTCGAGGAAGACGTCGATATGCGGGATGACGTTGAAGGCGATCTGCTTGGTGAATTTCACCGGCTCCACCGGATCGCCGACGAAGATGTTGCGGCTCTGCTCGAACAGCTCGTCCATGCCCGCCTTGCCCGCGCCGGAAACCGACTGGTAGGTGCTGACGACCACGCGCTTGATCGTGGCGGCATCGTGCAACGGCTTCAGCGCCACGACCAGCTGCGCGGTCGAGCAGTTCGGATTGGCGATGATGTTGCGCTTCGAATAATCGTGGATCGCATCGGGGTTCACTTCGGGCACGATCAGCGGCACGTCGGGATCCATGCGGTAGAGCGAACTGTTGTCGATCACCACGCAGCCGGCAGCCGCCGCCTTGGGCGCGTATTCCTTGGCCGGACCGCTTCCGGCAGCGAACAGGGCGATGTCCCAGCCCGACCAGTCGAAATGCTCGATATTCTTGCACTTGAGCATCTTGCCGGTGTCGCCGAATTCGACCTCCGAACCCTGCGAGCGGCTCGAGGCGACGGCGGCGATCTCGTCGATCGGGAACTCGCGCTCGGCCAGCACCTGCATGACTTCGCGCCCGACATTCCCGGTCGCGCCGACGACGACGATACGATAACCCAAATTACTTCTCCAGAAACTGTTCGCCGCCGAGATAGCGACTGCTGGCGCGCCCGCAACCGCACATTCGATTGCGCATGGTAAAGCGCTAATCCGGCGGCGTCACGCCGTGATGTTCGAGGAAGCGGAAGACGGTGTTGTACCGATGCGGGCTTATCTGTTCGCCCGCAACGCGGTGGGTGTAACCGGGATAGAGCATCATCTGGAACGGTACATTGCCTTCCTGCATCTTGGAGATGATCTCGGTCGCGTTCTCGAACACCACATTGTCGTCCGCCATGCCGTGGATGATCAGCAGCGGATCGCTGATTGCGGTCGCGTTCGGGATTGCACTGGCCGCTTCATAGGCTGCGCCGTCGGTTTGCGGGGTGCCCATGTAACGTTCGGTGTAGTGCGTATCGTAGAGCTCCCACTTCGTCACCGGGGCGCCGCTGATGCCGGCGGCATAGAGGCCCGGATCGGCTTGCAGCTGCTTCAGCGTCATGTATCCGCCATAGGACCAGCCATCGATCGCGATCTTGTCCGGATCGACGAAGTCGAGCGTCTTCAAATACTCCGCCCCCGCCTTCTGGTCGCGTACCTCGACGCCGCCCATGGCGCGGTAGATCGGCTGTTCGAAGGCGACGCCGCGATTGGCGGAGCCGCGATTGTCGAGCGCGAACCAGATATAGCCCTTGTCCACGATCGCCTGCCGCAGCGCCCCGTTCCAGCCGCGATTGACGATCTGCGGGCCGGGTCCACCGTAGTGATAGAAATAGACCGGATAGCGCTTACCGGACTCCATCTCGGGCGTGACCATTTCCCAATAGAGCGGCGTGCCGTCCTCGGCAGGGATAGTGCCATATTGCGTCGGGCGGTGGCTGGCGAGGAAAGGCGCATAGGGATGCTCTGCGTCCAGCGCGTTTTCCTCGACCCACGCCAGCCGCTCGCCCGTTTGATCGGCGAGATAGATCTGCGGCGGCGTGTCGTCGCTGGACCGCGTGATCAGCAGGGTCTGGCCCCGCGAGTCCATCGTCGCCGAATGGGTAAAGCCGTCCTGAGTCAATTTGGTCGCCGGTGGGTTTTCGCCCACCCCGAAATCGGCCGCATAGATATGCTGCGCCAGCGGGTCCTCGGCGCTGGTCGCCTGGAAGAACACGCGCCGCAGCCGCTGATCGACGCCGACGAGCTTGGTCACGACGAAATCGCCGCTGGTGATCTGCTGCCATTCCCGATTGTCCGGGTCGCGGAAGTAGAGATGTCCGAAGCCGTCCCGCTCCGACCACCAGATGAGCGAGCCGTCGTCGAGCCACTTGTAATCGTCGCCGAGGTTGATCCAGTAATCCTGCACTGCCGCGCGCTCGGTGAACAGCACTTCGCTCTCACCCGTTCGCGGCGACACCTTGAGAATGTCGAGCAGGGTCTGCTCGCGGTTCTGGCGCTGGACGTAGAGCGTATTGCCGTCCGCGGCCCAGTCGACACGGGCCAGATAGATGTCCGGATCGTCGCCGAGATCGACCTTGACCCGTTCGCTGCCGTCCGGATTCATCACATAGAGTTCAACGACCGCATTCGCGCTGCCCGCGACCGGATAGCGCTGGTCGAACACTTGCGTCCCCGTCGCACCGATGGCGGCGCGGGTGACGATGCCGACCATGCTTTCGTCGAAGCGCTGCACCGCGATACGGCTGTCGTCGGGGCTCCACCAATAGCCGGTGAGCCGCCCCATTTCCTCCTGCGCGACGAATTCCGCTTCGCCCCAGCGGATCGCTTCGCCCTCCTTGGGCGTGATCGGCGCGGCTTCCTCGCCCACCTTGCCGACCCACAGCTGGCGGTCGCGCACAAAGCTGACATACTCGCCCGTACCGCTGAGCGACGGGTTCAGTTCGCTTTCCTCGGTATCGGTGAGCTGGACCACCTCGCCGCCGATGCGCGCCAGGTAGAGATCGCCGTCGAGCGGGACGAGAACGCCTTCGCCATCCTTGGTCCACTGGTAGCTGATGATGCCCTTGAGATTGCCGACACGGGCGCGCTCGCGCTGCATCTTCTCGTCTTCCGACAGCTCGCGCCCGGTGCCGAGCGCTTCACTGTCCACCAGCATCGACCAATCGCCGCTCTCGCGATCGTAGCCCCACAGATCGTAGCGCTCGCGGTCGTCCTCACGATTGCGCAGCAGGGTGAGATAGCGGCCGTCGGGCGATAGCTTCGCCTGGCGCGGTGCGGGGCCATCGAGATCGGGCGAGGCGAAGACGCGTTCGAAGGTGAGCTCCACGGGAGCAGTCTCCTCTGACGATGGGGCAGTCTGGGCGGCAAGCGGCGCGGCGAGGCAGGTGCCCAGCGCCAGCGCGGCGGCGAAGGTAATTGAGCGCAATCGATCTCTCCCGGCAGTCCGGCGCCGGTGATGGCGAGCGCGGCAGATCGGCGCAAGCCCCATGCGCCTGCAAACCATGCCTAATTTGGCCTTAAGCGCGCTTCCTTAAATCCCGTTAAGACGTGGCGCGGCACACAGGCATGGACGTCGCGGGGCCGAATTTCCGGCTCACAGGCCCCGCGGCGGCAATATCGAAGGGAGGCCAAGTCCGGCCTCCTCTTACGATCCCCACGCAAAAGGGCGGCACCCACATCGGGAGCCGCCCTTTATTCGTTGCGCTGCTCGCGGTGAGGCCCGCTTACGCCTTGGGCGCGTTGTCGCGACGCTCGGCGATACGGGCGCGCTTACCGGTGCGGCCACGCAGGTAGTAGAGCTTCGCGCGACGCACGATGCCGCGGCGGACCACGGTGATGCTGTCAACGATCGGGCTGTAGAGCGGGAACACACGTTCCACGCCTTCGCCGAAGCTCATCTTGCGGACGGTGAAGTTGCTGCCCATGCCGCGGTTGGAGCGGGCGATGACGACGCCTTCGAAATTCTGGACACGCTCGCGGGTGCCTTCGACGACCTTCACGCCGACGCGGACGGTATCGCCTGCGCGGAATTCGGGAATGTCCTTGCCGAGGTTTTCGATCGCTTCGGCTTCGAGCTGCTGGATCAGGTTCATGGCCTGTATTTCCTACTTCTTTTGCCGCGCGCCAGAGGCAGGTCGGTCCCGAGCGTCACTGTAACGCTCCCAAAGGTCCGGCCTGCGTAACCGTGTATCTTCCTCGCTCCTGGCCTTGCGCCATGCAGCGATTTTCGCATGATCCCCCGATCGCAGCACTTCAGGGATCGTGCGCCCTTCCCATTCCTGAGGTCGGGTATATTGCGGGTATTCCAGGAGGCCGTCCTCGAACGACTCCTCATGCCCGCTGTCGGGCGCGCCCATTACTCCGGGAAGCAGGCGAATGCAAGCGTCGAGAATCGCCAGCGCGGCAGGCTCTCCGCCGGATAGCACGATATCGGCCAAGCTGACCTGCTCGATCTGCGGATAGTGCTCGAACAGGCGCTCGTCGAAGCCCTCGAACCGGCCGCAGACGATGGCGACGCCGGGGCCGGAGGCGATCTCGCGAATGCGTTGCTGAGTGATAGGTTTCCCACGCGGCGTCATGGCGAGAATGGGCCTGCCCTCGCCAACGCTTTGGATAGCCCGCCCCAGCACATCCGCCTTCAACACCATGCCTGCCCCGCCGCCCGCGGGCGTGTCGTCGACCGTGCGATGCTTGTCCGTGGCAAAATCGCGGATCTGGACGGTCTCGCACGACCAGTCCCCCCGTTCGAGCGCCTTGCCCGCCAGCGACACGCCCAGCGGTCCGGGAAACATCTCGGGATAGAGGGTCAGGATGGTGGCGGCGAAAGTCATTGGGCGAGCCATTAGCCCCGCGGGCACCGATTTGCCATCCCGCGCGTTGCGGCTGCATGGATGTGGACGATTGCATTATCGTGGGCGCTGGCCCGGCCGGGTTGACTGCCGCGATCTATCTCGCGCGCTACCACCTTTCGATACGCATGTTCGATTGCGGCACCAGCCGCGCGAGCTGGATTCCGACGAGCCACAATCACGCCGGCTTTCCCGACGGCATCCACGGCGAGGATCTGCTCGACCGCATGCGAGAACAGGCGGCGAAATACGGAGCACGGCGTGAGCCGAAGCGCGTCACCGATCTGGCGAAGGACGGCGACACCTTCATCGTCACCTGCGACGACGAGACCTATCGCGCGCGCTCCGTCCTGCTGGCGACCGGCGTGGTCAACAACCGACCCGAGGGCATCGACGACCAGCTGCACGACGAAGCGCTGGCACGCGGCCTCATTCGCTACTGCCCGGTCTGCGACGGCTACGAAGTCACCGACAAGCGGGTCGGCGTTATCGGCACGGGCGAGCACGGCACCGCAGAAGCACAATTCCTGCGCGGTTACACTGCCGACCTGACGCTGATCTCTCCTCATGGGGACCACGACTTGTCGGACGAATGCTCCGCCGCGCTGGACGACGCCGGGATCGCGCGTGTGGCGGGGCCGTGTGGCGGCTTCGAAATCGCAGGCGACAAATTTGCGGTGGAGACTTCACAGGGGCGCATGGAATTCGATTCCATCTACCCTGCCCTCGGCTCTGTCGTTCGCTCGGGCCTGGCGAAATCATGCGGCGCGGAAGTGACCGACAAGGACTGCATCATCGTCGGCGATCACATGGAAACCAGCGTACCAGGCCTCTTCGCCGCCGGGGATGTCGTCCTCGGCCTCGACCAGATCAGCCACGCGATGGGTCAGGCCGGCGTCGCCGCGACGACGATCCGCAATCATCTCGCCGACGAAAAGCCGCTCCGGCGCTAACCGCATCTGACGAAGACGACGCCATCACCCGCTATCGTTGCGGAGCCGATCGTCAGGGGATCGTAGGCTGCGTCGGTCGCCGGGCGCAGGATCGCGACACCGTCAGGTCCGCGCGCTTCCATCGGCAGGTCCTGCCGCGGCTCGTCCAGATCGAGCCGGGGGTAGTTACCGAGAATGATCGCCGCATCATTGTCATGCCCTTCGATCTCCGCCTCGAGGACCAGCGCGCCCGGACTTTCACGGATGGCGAAATCCGGACGGACGCAATCCGCGTCGACGCCCTTGGCGACCCACTCTCCGGTGAGATAGTCGGCGGTCAGCGCAATTCCGCCAGCCCTCGCCGGATCGCGGTCGCGCGCAGGAGGCTCGGCCTTTCTTATGTCCTGAACGATAAGCGTCCCCTGCCCCTGCTGGCAGAAGCTGGCATCGGCAATTTCGCCCGTAATGGACACATAGTCGCCCGCTGAGAAATCGGCGTCGCCCATTGTGAACGACCAGAGTTCGCCGTCTGGAGTGGTCAGGGTCGCGCATTCGACCCCGTCACCGATGCGGCCCTGTTTGGTCACGAGCGCCGGTTGGCCCGACGGCCGGGTGCCGGCGGCCGGATTGCCGGTATAATCATTTTTGTCAGGGGCAGACGCCGGATCCGGTTCGCCCGCGCCGCTGCAGGCTGCGAGGGAAAGGGACGCTGCGATAGCGAGAATGCTCTGCAATCCGGGTGTCGTCGTCATGCCGTTTCAACGACACGCCAACCGTGGATGTTCCTAATCCATGAAGTCCGGATTGATCGTCAGCGTAAGATGATCCCAGCCGGGCACGGCCTGCTTGGTCAGCGGAACCATGAATTTCTTGCCGTCGGGCTTCTCTATCTCGACGATATCCGTCGCGCCGAAATTCTCGACTGCGCAGACCGTGCCGACCGCTTCGCCCGTATCGGTGACGACGGCGAGGCCGACGAGGTCGGAGAAGTAGAACTCGCCCTCGTCCAGCTCCGGCAGCGCTTCGCGCGGCACGCAAAGGGCGGTGCCCCGCAACGCTTCCGCCGCGGTCCGGTCCCGGACCTCGGCAAAGCGCGCGATGGCACCGCCCTTGTTGTCGGAGCGGACCTTCGACAGTGTCAGGGCGCCGTCGTTGAAGCTCTTGTGAGCTTTCAGGGCATCGAGCCCCTCGCCCAGCAGCTTCAGGCGGACTTCGCCCGCCACGCCATGCGCGCCGGTGACGGCGGCGAGCGTGAGGGGCTTGTCCGGCATCGAAGTGGCTTACTCGGCCTTTTCTTCGGCTTCGTCGGCGGTTTCCGCAGCGTCCGCAGCGGCACCGTCTTCGGCAGCGGCGTCTTCGGTTGCTGCTTCTTCAGCAGGAGCGTTGGCTTCTTCTTCGGCAGCCTTGGCGGCTTCAGCGGCTTCGGCTTCCTTGGCGGCCTTTTCCTCGGCGCGTTCCTTGGCGGCTTCGCCCGGCTCGCCCTTCTTCGGGTTGTTCTTCGGCGCGCGCTCGAGGATGCCGGCGGCATCGAGGAAGCGGTGGACGCGATCGCTCGGCGTGGCGCCGACGCTCAGCCAGTGGCGGGCGCGGTCTTCGTTGAGCTTCACGCGCTCGCCCGAATCCTTCGGCAGCATCGGGTTGTAGGTGCCGATCTGCTCGAGATACTTGCCGTCACGCGCAGCACGCGAGTCGGCAACGACGATGCGGTAGTAGGGGCGCTTCTTCGCGCCGCCGCGGGAAAGACGGATTGCAACTGCCATTTGATATTACCTTTCGAATGTAAACGTCTGAAATCTATTTCTTGTCGAGGAGATCGCGGAGTTCGGGCGGGAGCGTGGAGGGATCGACTCCCGGCCCCTTGCCGCCGCCCATTCCGGGAAGGCCGCCGGCCGCACCGCCCGGGCCGCCGAGGCCCGGCATCGCGGCTCCCATGCCCCCGCCGCCGAACAGCGCGCCGAGGCCCTTGAGGCCGCCCATTTTCTTGATCTGCTTCATGGCGCGGGACATCTCCTGATGCATTTTCAGAAGCTTGTTCACGTCCTGCACCTGCGTGCCCGAACCTGCAGCCACGCGCTTCTTGCGCTTGGCGTTCATCAGCGCGGGGTTCTTGCGCTCCTTCGCAGTCATCGAGCCGATGATCGCGTCCATATGCAGCAGCACACGGTCGTCCATGCTCGATGCCGCCATCGCCGCCTTGGCTTTCTTCATGCCAGGCATCATGCCCGCCAGCATGCCGAGGCCGCCCATGTTCTGCATCTGCTTCAGCTGCATGCGCAGGTCGTCGAGGTCGAACTGACCCTTCGCCATTTTCTTGGCGAGCGCTTCGGCCTCGTCCTGTTTGATCGTCGCCGCGGCCTTTTCGACCAGCGATACGACATCGCCCATGCCGAGGATGCGGCCGGCGACGCGCTTGGGATCGAAGGCCTCGATCGCGTCAAGCTTCTCGCCCGTGCCCGCAAACTTGATCGGCTTGCCGGTGACATAGCGCATGGAAAGCGCCGCACCGCCGCGGGCATCGCCGTCCATGCGGGTCAGCACCACGCCGGTCAGCGGCACTTCGCCGGTAAAGCTCTGCGCGACGTTGACCGCGTCCTGGCCGGTCAGACTGTCGACAACCAGCAGCACTTCGGTCGGCGCGGAGACGCCGGCGATCGCCTTCATCTCGGCCATGAGCGCTTCGTCGACATGCAGGCGGCCCGCGGTGTCGAGGAGCAGCACGTCGGCGCTCTGCAGCTTGGCGCTGTCCATCGCGCGGCGAGCGATGTCGACCGGCTGCTGGCCCTCGACGATCGGCAGCGTCGCGACATCGACCTGTTCACCCAGCACCTTGAGCTGTTCCTGCGCAGCCGGGCGATTGACGTCGAGCGACGCCATCAGCGCTTTCTTGCCGTGCTTCTCACGGATCAGCTTGCCGAGCTTGGCCGTGGTCGTGGTCTTACCCGAACCTTGCAGGCCGACCATCATGATAACGACCGGGGGCTTGGCGTTGAAGTTGAGCTCGCGATCCATGGGATCGGCATCCTCGCCGCCGCCGAGCATCGCGGTAAGCTCGTCGTCGACGATCTTGACGACCTGCTGGCCGGGCGTGACCGATTTCAGGACGTCCGAGCCGATGGCCTTTTCGGTGACCGCATCGATGAAGCGGCGCACCACCGGCAGCGCGACGTCGGCTTCGAGCAGCGCGATACGGATTTCGCGCATCGCCTCGCGCACGTCGCCTTCGCTCAGCGCGCCGCGCCCTTTCAGGCGGTCGAAAACATTGCCGAGGCGGTCGGACAGACTGTCGAACATGCCTACTTCTCCTTCCAATGGTCACCCATTGGATTAAACGCAAAAATCGCCGGCGGACGAGAACTCGTCGGCCAGCGTGGGGAATTCCCCGATGAAACCCAAACTGTTTGCCCGGGTGTGGTGGAAGCAAGCCGCAGCCGTCGCCACGACCTGCTACCATCAAACCCCGACTGCGGATTTTCCGTTTATAGGCCACTACGGGCCAACAGACGGTGAAATGGTGGAGCCTAGCGGGATCGAACCGCTGACCTCTACAATGCCATTGTAGCGCTCTCCCAGCTGAGCTAAGGCCCCGAGCCATTTCGAAAGACATGCCCTGGGAGGCATGTCACCCTTGCGGGAAGCGCCCTTTATAAAGAGGCTCCCCGCATTGCAACAGCTAATTCAGCTTTCATCCGCGTCGTCGTCGTCGCCCTTGGACTTGGTTTCGACGCCGAGATCGTCGTCGCCGCCGAGGTCGACTTCGTTGTCGGGCGAATCGTCGTCCTCGTCGATGTCGATGTCCAGATCGTCATCATCATCGTCGCCGCCCAGATCGCTGTCGGCCTCGCCCTTCTTGTCCTTCTTCTCTTCCTCGGCGAGGATCGGCTGCTTGGACTTGAGCACGGGTTCGGGCGTCCACTCTTCACCGCATTCGATGCAGGTGACGGGATCGTCCTTGTTCAGATCGTAGAAGCGGGTGCCGCAATTCGGGCAGGTCCGCTTGGTGCCCCATTCAGGTTTGACCATGTGTAATCCTTGGATTGCCGCCCCCTCGCCGCTGCGCGGAGGCCGTGAATTCGTATATGTATTGATGGGTACCTGCTGGGCAGGAATCAACAGCGCGCGCGCCTTGCCAGAACAGGTATGCGCTGTCAAAGCGCCGCCTTCATATGGATACGCATTCGTGACTGCCCACCGCTTCATGCCTTCGGGCCCGCTGACCGGCCGCATCCGCGTGCCGGGCGACAAGTCGATCAGCCACCGCGCGCTGATGTTCGGCGCGCTGGCCGTCGGGCGCAGCCGCATTTCTGGCCTGCTGGAGGGCGAGGACGTGCTCGCCACCGCCGCCGCCCTGCGCGCAATGGGCGCGACAATTGAGCGCGACGGCGAAGACTGGGTGGTCGACGGCGTCGGGATCGGCACGCTGCTGCAACCCGAACAGGCGCTCGACATGGGCAATTCGGGCACCTCGACGCGGCTGCTGATGGGCCTCGTCGCCAGCCACGGGATCACCGCCGCCTTTACCGGCGACGGCAGCCTTTCGAAGCGCCCGATGGGCCGCGTCATCGATCCGCTCTCGATGATGGGCGCGAGTTTCACGCCCTCGCCCGGCGGCACGCTGCCGCTGATGATGGAGGGCATGCAGCCCGCCGTCCCGATCGAGTATCGCCTCCCGGTCGCCAGCGCGCAGGTGAAGAGCGCAGTGCTGCTGGCGGGCCTCAATACACCCGGCACGACCACGGTGATCGAACCGGTCCCGACGCGCGACCACACCGAGTGCATGCTGCGCGGCTTCGGTGTCGATGTGCAGGTCGAGGAGGTGGACGGCGAGAAGCGCATCTCGGTGACCGGTCCGGTCGACATAACCCCGTGCGACATCGTCGTCCCGGGTGATCCGTCATCCGCCGCTTTCTTCGCCGTCGCGGCCAGCATCGTGCCCGGCAGCGATCTCGTCATCGAGAACATCGGCCTCAACCCGACGCGGAACGGCATCTTTCGCGTCCTCGAGCAAATGGGCGCAAATATCGACTATCTCCACGAACGAGAAGTCGGCGGCGAACCGGTCGCGGACCTGCGGGTGCGCCACGCGCTGCTGAAAGGCGTCCAAGTCGATCCGGCCATCGCGCCGAGCATGATCGACGAATTTCCGGCGCTGTTCGTCGCCGCCGCGCTGGCGGAAGGGACGACCGTCACGAGCGGCCTCGAAGAATTGCGCGTCAAGGAAAGCGACCGGCTCTCCGCTATGGCTGCGGCGCTGACAAGCTGCGGTAGCGATTTGCAGGAGCGGGAGGATGGCCTGCTCATCAAGGGAAGCGGCGGCAAACCCCTTTCCGGCAGCGGCCCTGTGACCACACATCTCGATCACCGTATCGCCATGAGCATGGCGGTTGCCGGCCTTGCGAGCGACAATGGCGTCGAAATCGACAGCACCGAACCCATCGCGACGAGTTTTCCGAACTTCATCGACCTGCTCTCGGAGGCCGCGGGGTGACCGACCTCGATATCTATTCCTTCATCGGCTTCATCGGCACCGCGTGTATCATCGGCGCCTACGCCTATCTCACGCTGAAAGAGGCGCCGAACCCCTTCGTCCTGCACGGCACCAACCTCACTGGCGCAGGCTTGCTCACCATATCGCTCTTGGTCCACACCAATTGGCCAAGCCTGGTGCTCGAAGGCTTTTGGGCCGCCATCGCCCTGGTCGGTATCGCCAAGGCCATCCGCACGGGCCGCAAGGGGCAGGAGCGGGAAGCATGATCATTGCCGTCGACGGCCCGACCGCCTCGGGCAAGGGCACCATCGCCATGGCTCTCGCCGCCCACTTCGGCCTGCCGCACCTCGATACCGGTCTGCTCTACCGCGCGGTCGGGTACCAATGCGCGCAGGATGGCGGCGAGCCGAACTCGCTGGCCGATGCGCTGGCCGCCTGCGCCTTCCCCGACAGCCTGCTCGACAACCCGGAACTGCGGAGCGAGGCGGTCGGTGCGCTTGCCAGCAAGGTTTCGGTCCATCCCGCCGTCCGCAAGGCGCTGTACGAACGCCAGCGCGCCTTTGCCGAGCAGGACGGCGGCGCGGTCCTCGACGGGCGCGATATCGGGACGGTCATCGCGCCCGACGCGGATGTGAAGCTGTTCGTCACCGCCAGCGTCTCCGCGCGCGCCCAGCGCCGCTTTGCCGAAATGCGCTCGCAGGGGCGCGCAGTGACGCTGGAAGACATCACCGCCGATATCGCCCAGCGCGACGCGCGCGACATGAACCGCACCGACGCACCGCTCAAGCCGGCCGCCGATGCGCTGATCTTCGACACGACGAATTTCGGCAAGGACGAAGCGATCGAAGCTGCCATCGAAGCGGTCGAGGAGCTAGCCCGGAAATCTTGATCGAGGAAACTCGGAACATCGATTGTGGCGAAACATTGGCATGACATCGGCAAGGTTTTTGCCGTCATGAAATACAGGGAAGCCGACATGAAACATTTCACACTCATCGCTCTCGCCGGCGCGCTGGCCGCGTGCGGTTCGAACCCCACCGATCAGGAAGAAACGACGCCCGAAGAACAGGGCCAGATGACCGAAGACGCGACGCTCGACGACAAGGCGATGGCTGCGCTCGAACAGTGCCAGCAGGTCGAGCCGACTTGCGGCGACGGCGACAGCTATCTGGTGTTCCCCGATGTTACGTCGGTGGCACTGGGCGTCGGTGGTGAAGGCGGCGAAGGTGCGCTGATCCGCGGCGGTCAGGTCGTCGACTATTACAACATGGGCGAAGCCAGCATCGGGCTCCAGGCGGGCGCTTCGGCTGCATCCTATGTCTTCAAGCTGGGTGGCGAAGAAGCCATGCAGGAACTGGAAGATGGTGAATGGAGCATCGGCGCGGAAAGCGCGATCGTGGTCGCCAATGCCGATGCGAATGCTGCCGCCGAAACCGCAGCCGACGATGGCAGCGTGCTCTACGTCTTCAACGCCGAAGGCCTGATGGCCGATGTGAGCGTCGATGCCATGCGCATCTGGAAGGACGAAAATTCTGCAGAGGACGAAAACATGGAAACCGGCATGACCGGTGAAACCATGGAAGACAGCGAGTACTGATCCAGCGGATCATACCGACAGAACGGGGCCGGACCATTCTACAGCAGATGGTCCGGCCCTTGTTCGTTTCGGTCCGATATCGCGTCACTCGTGCAGGGGCGGAGAGCCCTTGCCAATTTTAGGGTTTTCGCATATTGGCGCGCCCGTTCTCACAATCTCTGGATTGAAGGACCTTCGCGGCGGCATCCGGCCTCGCGGAGAACACGGCCCTCTTGCCCCGTACGGCCCGCGCGATGGTGCGCAGGCAGACGGAGAAAGACCCGGGGTAAACCCCGTGGCCGGTAGCAAAACGAACGTCAGGACTACTCACATATGGCAACTGCAGCCAATCCCACCCGCGCCGATTTCGAAGCGATGCTCAACGAGCAGCTCGGCGGCGCTGACGAAGGCGGTTTCGAAGGCCGTGTCGTCAAGGGCACCGTCACTTCCGTAGAGAACGGTTTCGCCCTCATTGATGTCGGCCTGAAGAGCGAAGGCCGCGTCGACCTCAAGGAATTCATGCGCGGCGAAGGCGACGAAGCGCCCAAGACCGGTGACGAAGTCGAAGTCTATGTCGACCGCGTCGAGAACGCCGACGGCGAAGCCATGCTGTCGCGCGACCGCGCCCGCCGCGAAGCCGCCTGGGACAAGCTGGAAAGCGAGTTCGGCGAAGGCAAGCGCGTCGAAGGCCGCATCTTCGGCCGCGTCAAGGGTGGCTTCACCGTCGACCTCGACGGCGCCGTGGCCTTCCTGCCCGGCAGCCAGGTCGACATCCGCCCCGTTCGCGACGTCACCCCGCTGATGGACATGGCCCAGCCCTTCCAGATCCTCAAGATGGACCGCCGCCGCGGTAACATCGTCGTCTCGCGCCGTGCGGTTCTGGAAGAGACCCGCGCCGAACAGCGCAGCGAGCTGATCGACAAGCTGAGCGAGAACGAAGTGATCGACGGCGTGGTGAAGAACATCACCGATTACGGCGCCTTCGTCGATCTCGGCGGTATCGACGGCCTGCTGCATGTCACCGACATGAGCTACAAGCGCGTCAACCACCCCAGCGAAATGATCGAGATCGGCCAGACCGTGACCGTGCAGATCATCCGCATCAACGAAGATACCCAGCGCATCAGCCTAGGCATGAAGCAGCTGGAATCGGATCCGTGGGATGGCGTTTCGGCCAAGTACCCGGTCGGCATGAAGCTGACGGGTACCGTGACCAACATCACCGAATACGGCGCATTCGTCGAAATCGAGCCGGGCATCGAAGGCCTGGTCCACGTTTCGGAAATGAGCTGGACCAAGAAGAACGTCCACCCGGGCAAGATCGTCTCGACCTCGCAGGAAGTCGAAGTCATGGTCCTCGAAGTGGACAGCGAGAAGCGCCGCATTTCGCTCGGCCTCAAGCAGGCCCAGCGCAATCCGTGGGAAGAGTTCGCAGACAAGCACCCGGTCGGCTCGAAGGTCGAAGGCGAAGTCAAGAACGCCACCGAATTCGGCCTGTTCATCGGCCTCGACGGCGACGTCGACGGCATGGTCCACATGTCGGACATCGCCTGGGGCATCTCGGGTGAAGACGCGCTGGCCCTGCACCGCAAGGGCGAGCAGGTCGAAGCCGTCGTGCTCGACGTCGACACCGACAAGGAGCGCATCAGCCTCGGCATGAAGCAGCTCGAAAAGGGTGCGCCGACCGAAGCCGGCGCTTCGGGCAGCCTCCGCAGGGGCGAAACCGTCACCGTCACCGTTCTCGAAGTCCGCGATGGCGGCCTCGAGGTGCAGGTCGGCGAAGACGGCGCGACCGGCTTCATCAAGCGCAGCGACCTCGGCCGCGACCGCGACGAGCAGCGTACCGACCGCTTCCAGGTCGGCAACAAGGTCGACGCTATGGTCACCGGTTTCGACCGCTCGAAGAAGCCCAACTTCTCGATCAAGGCGCGTCAGATCGCAGAAGAGAAGGAAGCTGTGGCACAGTTCGGTTCGTCGGATTCGGGCGCATCGCTCGGCGACATCCTCGGCGAAGCGCTGAAGAAGAAGGAAGACTAAGCTCTTCCTTCCCATTTCAGGGTAATCAGGATGGCCCGCTTGCTCATCAGAGCAGGCGGGCCTTTCCTAGTTGGGCCGGGCGTCCTACACTCCCGGCCATGCTGCAAGTTCACCAGTTCCCGTGCCTGTCCGACAATTACGGCTTCCTCCTCCACGATCCCGACAGCGGAGAGACTGCTGCGATCGATACGCCCGATGGCAAGGAGTATTTGAAGCAGGCCGAGGCCAAAGGCTGGCGGATCACTCAGATCTGGAACACGCACTGGCATCCCGACCATGCCGGCGGCAACAAGGACATCGTCGAAGCGACAGGCGCGACCGTTATCGCCCCGCAGGAGGTCGACAAGCTCAGCCCGATCGACCGCGTCGTCGGCAATGGCGACAGCGTGTCGCTGGGCGAATGGACCGCGCGCGTGATCGACGTGTCGGGCCACACGAACGGCCACATCGCCTATCACCTCGCCGATGCCGACATGGCCTTCGTCGGCGATAGCGTGTTCGCGCTGGGCTGCGGGCGCATGTTCGAAGGCGAGGCGGAGCAGTTCTGGAACAGCCTCGATCGCATCAGGCAATTGCCGGAGAACACCCAGCTTTATTGCGCGCACGAATACACGGCGGCCAATGCCAAATTCGCGCTGCACGCCGATCCCGACAATGCCGAGCTGCGGCTCTACGCCGCGCAGGTCGAGGAGAAGCGCGCCAAGGACGAGCCGACCGTGCCGACGGTGCTTTCGCGCGAGCTGGAGACCAATCCCTTCCTGCGCGCCGACGACCGCGCCATGCGTGACCGCTGGGGCGGGAGCAGCCCGGCGGAAACCTTTGCGGCCCTGCGCGCGGCGAAAGACAATTTTTAAGGCGATGCGGGCGCTCGAAGTCAGCGCGCTGTCCGACGACCTGTCCGGCGTCGCGCTGGTGGAGCGGGCGCGGCCTGCCCCTGCGCCTGGCGAAGTGCTGGTGCGCGTGCGCGCTGCCTCGCTCAACTACCCAGACCTGTTGATGACGCAGGGCAAGTACCAGTTCAAACCCGAGCTTCCGTTCGTCTCCGGCCTCGAAATGGCGGGCGAGATCGTCGAGGCTGGCCCGGACAGCGGCTTCGCGGTCGGCGACCGGGTGATGGGCGGCGCGAAGACGGGTGCCTTCGCCGACTATATCACCCTTCCCGCCACGTCTTTGCGAGCGGTGCCAGAGGGGCTGGATTACCGGCAGGCAGCGGCGATGGGCGCGGCTTATCACACTGCCTATGTCGCGCTGGTCGAGCTGGGCGATCTTGAGGCAGGCCAATCGGTCCTGGTGCACGGTGCGAGCGGCGGAGTGGGTCTCGCGGCTTGCGACCTCGCAAAGGCTCTGGGTGCTAAGGTCATCGCCGCCACTCACCGCGAAGACAAGAGCGAGCCGCTCGAGCGCATTGTGCAGCCCGAGGCGGTGATCCTCAACACCGGCCGGTTCCGCGAGCAGGTCGTCGAGCTCACCAACGGGCGCCTCTGCGACCTTGTTTACGACCCCGTTGGCGGCGATGTGTTCGACGAGAGCACGCGCTGCGTGACCTTCGGCGGCAAGCTGCTGGTAATCGGCTTCGTTTCCGGCCGCATTCCCGAAATCGCCGTCAACATCCCGCTGATGAAAGGCTTCTCCGTCGTCGGAGCCCGCGCCGGGGAATATGCGCGACGTTTCCCCGACCGCGCCGAGCGCATTGCGGCGGAGATCGACCGGCTTGCCAGCGCCGGCGCCATCACCCCGCATATCGACCGCACCCTGCCCCTGGAGGATTGGCGCGAGGCCTTCGAGGCTATGCAGCGGGGCGAGATCATCGGGAAGGTCGTGCTCCAACCCTGAACCAAACGAAAAGGGCGGCCCCGCAGGACCGCCCTCTCGAATTCACTATCGCGACGGGGCCGATCAGATCCCCGCGATCACCTTGTCGGCCAGCGCGCGATCGGCTTCGGCGTCGTGCTTCTCGGCGATCAGCTTGCGGCTCGCCTGCGTGGCGGCAGTCACCGCACGGTTGCGGACATCCTCGACTGCTTCGCGTTCGGCAGCGGCGATCTTGTCTTCGGCCATGCGCTTGCGTCGCTCGACCATCGCCTTGCTGTCTTCTTCGGCCTTCACGAGCAGGGCGTCGGCTTCGTGCTGGGCGTTCTCCAGCATGGCTTCGGCGTCCTTCTCGGCACTGGCGATCTTGGCGGCATATTCGTCGCGCAGCGCCTCGGCTTCGGCGCGAAGCTGCTTGGCTTCGTCGAGCTGCTCCTTGATCGCGGCGATCTTGCCGTCCAGGCCGCCCGCAATGGTCTTGTGCACCTTGGCGCCGAACAGGGCGATCAGGATCAGGACCAGCATCGAGATAGAGACCCACTGATAGGGCTCGAGGCCCCACAGCGAGGGTTCGGAATGCTTGGCAGCACCCGCATCGACTTCGACGACGGCTTCGGGCTCGCCCGTGGTCAGCGGCTGGGGAGTGTTAGCCATGGATCATGGCCTCCTTCACGGCCTTGGCAGCGGTCGGCTTGGTCACCTTCACGCCCGCAAGGGTGGCGACGATGTCCTGCGCCGCTTCGACCGCGACCGATTCCACTTCCGTCAGCGCGGCAGTGCGCGCTTCGGCGATGCGGGTTTCGGCATCGGCCAGCTTCTTGTCGAGCCGGGTCTGCGCGGCTTTCAGCCGGCTTTCGGACGTGGCAGCCGCCTCGTCCTTGGCCTTGGCAACGATCGCCTGCGCCGCAGCACGGTTTTCGTTTTCCTTGACCCGCCAGGCTTCTTCCTCGGCGTCGGCCGCATCGCGCGCGGCCTTGGCAGCAGCCAGGTCGCCCGAGATCTGCGAGTCGCGCTGAGCGACCGTATCCATCACCTTGGGCACCATGCCCCGGCCGATGACGAAGAAGGTGATGCCGAAGAAGATCAGCAGCCAGAAGACCTGGCTGGACCATGTTTCGGCAAGCTGTGCTATCTGTGGCATGTCAGCTCTCGATTAGCGGGACCGCAAGAAATCATGCGGCCGGTCGGTGCTCTTGCGCCGACCGGCCGGATCGATCCGTTTCGTCTTAGGCGACGAAGATCAGGATCATGGCAACGACGAACGCCAGCAGGCCGAGAAGCTCGGCGGCGGCGAAGCCGATGAACAGGCGGCCCTGCTGGCCGTCGGCAGCGCCGGGGTTGCGCAGCGCGCTTTCGAGGAACGAACCGAAGACGTTACCCACACCGATGGCGGCCATGCCGGCACCGATTGCAGCGAGACCGGCACCAACCAGCTTTGCAGCTTCTACTTCCATGACAAACTCCTTTGGGAAAACAGATAATTGCGTTGAAGACTTAGTGGAGATGCTCTGCATCGTTGATGTAGAGCGAGGTCAGCAGGGCAAAGACATATGCCTGGATGCCTGCGACCAGAATTTCGAGGGCGCTGATGCCGATCATCAGAATGAAGCTCGGCAGGCCGACAAGGGCGCCGAAGCCGAGGCCCGCATTGGTGCCGTCGATCACGAAGCTCGACAGCACTTTCAGCAGCACGTGACCCGCCATCATCGCGACGAACAGACGCAGCGCGAGGCTGAAGGGGCGCACCATGAAGGAAATGAACTCGATCGGCGCGATCACCGGGACCATCGGCAGCGGCGTGCCGTGCGGCACGAACAGGCTGAAGAAATGCAGACCGTGCTTCCAGAAGCCGACCAGCAGGACGATCGAGAAGCTGATGATCGCCAGCACGCCGGTAACGGTGAAATGGCTGGTGAAGGTGAACGGGTGAATGCCGACGATGCCGAGCGGGAGGAGGCCCAGCAGGTTCGCGACCAGGATGAACATGAACAGGCTGAACACATAGGGCACGTATTTGCGCCCTTCCTTGCCGATGTTCGCTTCCAGCATGTTGTCGATGAAGCCGGTGAAGGTTTCCACCATCATCTGCCAGCGGCCGGGCACGAGCTCGCGCTTCATGCCGCCGAGCACGAAGAGGAACAGCACCACGACGGTGACCAGCATCCACATCGCGCTGTTCGTGAAGGCGATGTTGAAGCCGGCGAGTTCCCAGCCCTGCGTGCCCGCGATCGGTTCGATCGCGAACTGCTTCATCGGATCGACTTTGGCCTGTTCGGCTGCCACGTCTAAGTGTCCCTCAAGTCCTATGAACAGCGCCCCGAAATCCCGCTTGCGGGATCATTCATCGGGACGCTTGTTTGCCGCGCGGATAATGTTCCTGAAGGCCACGATTATTCCGAGGAACAATCCTACCAACAGACCCCAGGGCGATGTGCCGGCAAACCAGTCTACGGTCCACCCGATCACCGCGCCGCCGAGAATACCGCCCAGAAGGTCAGCCAATACCCGGTTGCCGGAGCGATAATTCGCATCCGCACCCGACATTTTCGGCTGGTTACGCTGATTTTCGCGCTGCTGGGCGGCATTGAGCCGCTGTTCCAGCGCGTCGATCCGCGCATCCTCCTCGATGGTCTCTCGTGCAGGCTTGTCGTCGCTCATGCCAGGCTCCTTTGAAGGGGGTTGCGCGGCACGGGCACGGACTTGCCCGCCGAGGGCGCCGCCCCCTTAGAAGGGGGGCATTGGGGAGTCAACATGAAGAGGGTGGGAAAAGGGGAGGTTTTGTGGGGTGCGGTCAGAAGATCCGTCCCGACCTTGCCGTTCCGTCCCTCGACCCCACCGGAGCCTTTGTTGGGTGCGGTCAGGAGATCCGCCCTGACCTTGCTGTTCCGCAAGCGTTCGACGGATGTCGACGGCGCAACTAACAAAAATCTGCGTGGGTCGGTGCCGCTAAGGAAAGCGCGGATGTGCTTACCGCACGCAACAAACTAGGGACAACGCGAATCCCGCATGGGCGGTGCGCTCGTGCGGGTTTCCCAGCTACCGCTAGGCGCTTGATACTTTTCTCCGGGCGAAGTCGCAAGGATCGCCTGACAACCGGCGGTCAGGGCATATTCTTCCAGCGTCGCATTGGTCGCCTTTGCGCGCTCGGCGTAAACCGCGCGGCGCTTGATGTTGATATCGTTGACGAGGCGCTGGAGCTCCGGCGTGCTCGCACCGACGATGCCGAGGTAGCCGTCCATCTTCTCGCCTACCTGTCCGGCGGAGCGCGCGGCGGCATAGGCGGGATCGCGCTGGGCGAAGGCCGGGGTCGCGAGGCCGCCGATGGCGGTCGCGATGGCGACGCCTGCCAGCAGGCCCTTGGAAATTCGCTTGGTCATCATGTCATCCATCAGAAAATATCCGCATTCTCTTCGATCGTATTGCCCGCGTCTTCCGCCAGGCGATAGATCACTTCCTGCCGGATGTTGACGTTCAGCTCGATCACGATCGGCTCTTCGGGCGCATTCACCGTGATGCATCCTGCCAGACCGAGCGGAACGAGCGCTACCACCGCCATCCGTGCGAACCTGCGTGCTTTGCAATCCCCCTGCATCGCAAGGCTTGTCGCAGCGCGCGCGCGGTCCGTCAATTTGCCGTTTGTCATAGCGCTCATTCGCTTTCCTGCTGCTGAATGGTGGGTTCATCGGGGACGAGGTCCGCCGGGTCGATATCGGGTTCGGCTTCCTCGCCGGTGATGCTGCGTCGCAAGAGGCGCTCGCCGTCGTCGGACAGCAACCCCAGCTCGCGCGGATCGCGCACGGCAGACGGATCGTAGAGCGCCTTCATGCTCGTCAGCAGCTGGTAGAACTGCGCCCGAATGTTGATCCGGAACTGCAGCGGCAGCGCGGCGAGGCGCTTGGTGATGAAGTTGGACGAGGCACCCTCGCCCTGGCTGACCCCGTCGAAGCGCACGCGCGTGACGATTTCGCCCGTCAGCGGCCCTTCCATCACCACGCGCATCTGGCGGTAATCGAGGCTCTTCAGCGCATCGAAGGCGAAATTGGCGATCGGCGATAGGTCTTCGTAGGTCAGTTCGCCGACATAGGAGATATTGCCGCCGGGCTCGCGGGAAATGAGCACGCCTGTATCGATCCGCCCATTGCCGTTGGCGTCGAAGACGATGGGAACGGTGCCGTCGAACTTGCCCGTCGCGGAGAGGTTTTCCAGCTCCATCTGCGCCACGAATTGCGCGGCTTCGAGGCCGACGATCTCGAAGATGTAGCGCCGCTCCTCGCTTGCCCCGATATTGAAGTCGACATCCCGCAAATAGAGCTGGCCGCCCATGAAGGGCCAGCTGCCCCCTGCCACGGCGAGCACCTCGCCACCTCGCAATTCGAATTCGACCTCGCCATCGAGTACTTCGATCCCCGGATTGACCGCAGCGACGCGCAGCCGCTGGTTGGGCGCGGTGGTCAGGCCGAGCAGATCGGTGAACCGGATCGTCCCGCTGGCGCCAGTCACCGGCCCGAAGGCGGCTGCGAAATCGAGGTCTTCGGTGAAGAAGCTGCCGGTGCTGGTCACTTCGCCAGCGGGGGACCAGTCGATCCGGCCTGTGCCTGTTACCACCCCATCGGCATTGGCTACGACGCCCAGGGCAAGCCGTGATAGCTCGTCCGGCTGCAATTGCCCGTCGAACAGGATGCCCGGAATATCGAGGTCGGCATAACCCGCTCCGCTCGACAGATCGTGGCGAATATCGACTTCGGTCACCACCCGGTCGCTCGCCGGGTGACGCAGGACGGCATTCGCGTCGATCACATTGTCGACTAGCGTCAAGCGCGCGTCGCGGGCGTCGAGCGGCTCGAAGCGCGCGTCAGCCTGCCGGTCGAACAGGCGGAAGACGCCGTCCGAGATGGCCAGCGCGCCATTGGCATAGGACCAATTGCCGCTGGTATTCCTGATATCGAGCGGAACGGAGGCCAGCGCGACTTCGGCGTCGTCGAAGGTCCCGGCGATATCCCTGCCGAAGCGCGCGGTGAGATCGCTGATGCGGAAGCGGCTCGCCGTGTCTGCCGGCCCGAGCGATATGTCGAGTGCGCGTGCCGTCATGACGCCGGGATAGGCCAGCCCCACCGGCCCGCTCGCGATGCGGATCGGGGTCTCGCCGAGGAAGCCTTCGAGATCGAGAGCGCTCGTGCCTGCCGCGACCCGCAATCCTCCGGGACCGCTCGACACGATGGATCGACCGCTGGCCGGGCAGATGGTCAATCCCTTCCGCTCGAAGCGAAGATTGGCGAGTTCGAGCCGGTCGAAAGCGATCGGCGTGCAGCTGTTCCACAGCGCCAACGATCCGCCGGACTGCCACCGTCCGTCGACCGGGATGCGCAGGTTCTCGGTCGCGCCGCCGGGCAGCGGGCCGGAGGCCTCGACCCGACCGGCAAAGCGGACGACGCCATCGGGGGCCTGGAACACATTCAGCTGCGGAATGGCCAGAGCCGAGTTTCCGGCCGTGTATTGCTCCATCGACAGGCGGAAGACCGAAGCGCCGCGCGACGATTGCTCCATCCGCCCGTTGATTCGCGGCATGCCGGTGCCGCCGGTCGCGATGTTGCCTGACAAACGCGGTGCGCCGCCGCCCTCCGTGCCATATTCGAAGCGCGAGAGCGATACGACGCGCTCGCCGCTGCCACTCGACAGCTGCGCGGACGGGAGGATCAGTGCGAGGTTGTCGCCGGTGCTGCGAAAGCGGAAATCGGCTTCCAGCGCGCTGCCCCTGGCCTTGGTCTGCAACGCTCCCGCGATCTGCCGGACGATCGGCTCCACCAGTGTCCCGTCGCCGACCTCGGCCAACGACTGGAAGGAAGAAAGCATTTGCGCGCCCGGGCGCAGGCCATTGCCTTCGAGACGACCCTCGAGCTGAACACGCTCGAAATCGGAGCGCAGGCGTCCCTGCCCCTCGAGCGAGAGGATCGCGGCCAGCGCTTGGGGGCTTTCGATGCTGCGACCGACCAGTGCATAGCGGACCGACACTGTCTCCCCCGGAACGCTGGCGCGCACCGTCCCCGTGACGCCATCCGCCGAATAGTCGGCGAGGCGCGTAGCTCCGCCTTCGATACGTGCTGCCAGTTGCGCGCCGGAAAGTTCTCCGTCCAGCGAGGCGTCGAGTTCGAAGTCGTAATCCGCAAGGGCCAGCCCGGTGTCCTCGCACGCCAGCCGGCCAAAGCGCACCGGCCCACTGAAGCGCGGTTGGCCGCCGTCGGTCGTCACATCGCCATAGGCCGTGGCACCGGTCGCGGCGCACCCGCCGAAGGCAAGTTCGGGCGCACTCGCAGCGATGATCCCGGCAAAGCCATCGTCCAGCTGGCCCGCGCCTTCGACCTTGAGGCCGACAGGGCCGTAATCGGTTTCCAGCAATCCCCGCCCGTCCTCGACGGCGACATTCAGCGCAGGCAGTCCCGCCGGCTCGTCGCTGTCGCTAAAGATCGCCGGGTCGAGCGCACCGAAACTCAGCTCGCCATTGCGATAGGTTCCGAACAGACGCGGACGCACCAGCCTCACCGAAGCGATTTCCGGCAAGCCGAGCCGGTGGCGCAGGCGAACCACGACCCGCTCGACAGTCAAATCCGGTGCGTCCGGATCGCCGACCACGAGGTTGGAAATTATCTGCGTGCGCCCACCGACCCGCTCGATTTCATAGGTCGCTTCCAGGCCGTTAGCGGCGAGCTGGTCGGCGACGAAATCCTCGGCGATGCTGTAGCGGCTGAACCACGCGACGAGCAGCGCGGCGACGGCGAGCAACGCCAGCGTCGCAGGCACCATCCAGCGTTTCTTGCGCCAGCGCGGACGCAATCGGGCAGGCTGCGCCCCTTCCTCGCCCAAATCGTCGATGCCAGCGCTTGCCATTGCGGCACACTTGCGCGCAAGCCGCGCCAAAGGCAATGCAAGTAATTGAATCGAAGTGACGGGGTTTCGCTTGCCGGAGAATAGTAAATCAGCGGCGAGCCACGCCGGGGCCGGCCATCGTGAGCGGCTGCGCCAGCGGATGCTGACCGGCGGTGCCGAAGCCCTCGCCGATTACGAGCTGCTTGAGTATCTCCTCTTCGCCGCCTTCCGCCAGGGCGATACCAAGCCGCTCGCCAAGCGCCTGATCGCGCATTTCGGCTCGTTCTCCGCCGTTCTCAACGCCGAGCTGGGCGCGCTGAAGCAGGTCAAGGGTATGGGCGAAACCAGCGCGGCGGCGCTCCACTCGGTCGCGCTGGCCGCCCGCCGCATGACGCGTGGCGAAGTCGAGAACAAGCCCGTGCTCGGCAGCTGGCAGGCGCTGCTCGACTATCTCGCGGTCGACATGGCGCATCTCACGGTGGAGCGCGTGCGCGTGCTCTATCTCAACACGCAGAACCGCCTGATCCTCGACCATCATGTCGGCGACGGCTCGATCGACGAGGCCGCGATCCACCCGCGCGAGGTGATCCGCAAGGCCTTCGACATCGGCGCGACCGCGCTGATCCTGGTGCACAACCACCCGAGCGGCAATCCGGAGCCGAGCCGCGCCGACATCCAGATCACCCAGCGGATTGCCGAAGCCGGCCGCCTGCTCGGCGTGACGGTGCACGATCACGTGATCGTCGGGCGCAGCGGGCATGTCTCGCTGCGCGCCAAGGGATTGATCTGACCCAGACAAGCTTGTTCGCCAGTTCGTGTCGCTTCGCACCCTTGCGCAATATTGTCTCCGCGCCTAGCGGCTGCGGCGCATCCTCCCGCCATTCCAAACCGGAGCCCCGCCCATGGTCCCCCGTTACGCCCGCCCCGACATGACCGCCCTGTGGGAGCCGGAAGCGAAATATTGCATCTGGTTCGAAATCGAGGCGCATGCGACGGAAAAGCTGGGCGAGCTGGGTGTGGTCCCGAAGAGCGCGGCGAAGGCGCTGTGGGACTGGTGGGCGACCGATCCGAAGATCGATGTCGAAGCGATCGATGCGATCGAAGCGGTGACCAAGCACGACGTGATCGCCTTCCTCACATGGGTGGCCGAGAATGTCGGCGAGGAAGCGCGCTTCATGCATCAGGGCATGACCAGCAGCGACGTCCTCGACACCACGCTGGCGGTGCAGCTGGCGCGCGCGACCGATATCCTGCTCGCCGATCTCGACGACCTGCTGGACGCCATCAAGCGCCGCGCGGAAGAGCACAAGTTCACGCCGACCATCGGGCGCAGCCACGGCATCCATGCAGAGCCGGTGACCTTTGGCCTGAAGCTGGCGCAGGCCTATGCCGAATTCGATCGCTGCAAGACCCGCTTGCTCGCCGCCCGCGAGGAAATCGCGACCTGCGCCATTTCGGGCGCTGTCGGAACTTTCGCCAACATCGATCCCCGCGTCGAGGAATATGTCGCAGAAAAGCTGGGCCTGAAGCCGGAGCCTGTCTCCACCCAGGTCATCCCGCGCGATCGCCATGCGATGTACTTCTCCACCCTCGCGGTCATCGCCGGGAGCATCGAGCGGCTGGCCGTCGAGGTGCGCCACCTGCAGCGCACCGAAGTGCTCGAGGCCGAGGAGTTCTTTTCCAAGGGCCAGAAGGGTTCGAGCGCGATGCCGCACAAGCGCAACCCGATCCTGACGGAGAACCTCACCGGCCAGGCGCGCATGATCCGCGCCTATGCCCTGCCAGCGCTGGAGAACGTGGCGCTGTGGCACGAGCGCGATATCTCGCATTCGTCGGTGGAGCGTTTCATCGGTCCGGACGCGACGATCACGCTCGACTTCGCACTTGCGCGCCTGACCGGCGTGGTCGACAAGCTGCTGGTCTATCCCGAGCGCATGCAGGCGAACATGGACCGCATGGGCGGCCTCATCCATTCGCAGCGCGTCTTGCTCGCCCTTACCCAGAACGGCGTGAGCCGCGAGGATGCCTATCGCCTCGTCCAGCGCAATGCGATGAAAGTGTGGGAATCGGACGGCAGGCTGATGCTGCTCGACCTGCTCAAGCAGGACGAGGAAGTGACTGCCGCCCTGTCGCATGAGGAACTCGAGGCGCGCTTCGATCTCGACTACCACTTCAAGCATGTCGACACGATCTTCGCGCGGGTGTTCGGCTGAACCCTCTCTCTGGACGGGCGCGCTCTCGCGGCCTAGCACTATAGCAAAGGATACATCGGGAGCCGAACCACAATGCAGATCGTCCGCACCATCGTCTGGGTCCTGCTGCTTTTCGCCCTGCTCGCGTTCAGCTTCTTCAACTGGAAGCCGGTGGAGGTGCAGATCTGGTCGAACATCGTGCTGGAGACGAAACTGCCGGCGCTGGTGATCGTCGCCTTCCTGCTCGGCCTCATTCCGATGTGGCTGATCCACCGGACGGCGAAGTGGCGCATGACCCGCCGCGTCAACGCGCTGGAGGCGGCGACCACGCGCATGGCCGCGCCGAAGAGCGATGCTCCCGATGCGAGTCCCGCCACCGGTCACGCCCCCGCTCCCGCCACAAGTCCCGCCACGACGCCGCGTAGCGACTTGCCGCCCGAACCTGCCAATCCCGTCGATCCGGAACCCAAGAGCCCGCGATGAGCAATCCCGTCTATCTCGCCCTCGACGTCCCGCGCCTGCGCGAAGGGATCGACCTTGCGAAATCCGTCAAGGGCCATGTCGGCGGGATCAAGCTGGGGCTGGAGTTCTTTTGCGCGCACGGGGCGCACGGGGTGCACATGATCGGCCAGCTCGGCCTGCCGATCTTCCTCGATTTGAAGCTCTATGACATCCCCAACACCGTCGCCGCCGCGATGCAGGCGATCCACGTGCTGGAACCCTCCATTGTCACCGTCCATGCGAGCGGCGGGCGGGCCATGCTGGAAGACGCGAAGGCCGCCGCAGGCGAGCACACCAAGGTGGTCGGCGTGACAATGCTCACCAGCATGGACGACCGCGATCTCGAACGCACCGGCATCCAAGGCAGCGCGCACGATCACGTGATGCGGCTGGCGGAACTGGCGCAGGACTCCGGGCTCGACGGCATCGTCTGTTCGGGCCAGGAAGTGAAGGCCGTGCACGACCAGTGGAAGGACGGCTTCTTCGTCGTCCCCGGCCTGCGCCCGGCCGGTGGCGCGGCCGGCGACCAGAAGCGCGTCGTCACACCCCGGCAAGCGCGCGACGACGGCGCCAGCGTGCTCGTGATCGGCCGCCCGATCAGCCGCGCGGACGATCCCGTGCAGGCCGCGCGCGACATCGAAGCGACGCTCTAGCCCAGCCATGCGGACAGCTATCAAGATCTGCGGGATATCGACGCCCGAGGCGTTGGATGCAGCGGTGGCGGCAGAGGCCGATTTCGTCGGCCTCGTGTTCTTCCCGCCCTCGCCGCGCCATGTCGATACCTATGCTGCGGCAGCGCTGGCGGCGCGCGGCGGAGGCAAGATCGGCAGGGTCGGGCTGTTCGTCGATGCCGACGACGGTCTGCTCCGCGATGCGATCGGCGCGGGTCGGCTCGATGCGGTGCAATTGCATGGCCAGGAAACACCAGAACGCGTGGCGCAGGTGAAAGAGCGCTTCGGGCTACCGGTCTGGAAGGCTTTGCCGATCGCCTCGAAGACCGACGTCGAAAAAGCTGATACCTATCGCGGCACCGCCGACCTGCTGCTGTTCGATGCAAAGACGCCGAAAGACGCCGCCCTGCCCGGCGGCATGGGCTTGCGGTTCGACTGGTCCCTGCTTTCCGGCTGGCGCGGCAAGACCGGCTGGGGTCTGGCAGGCGGTCTGTCGCCGGCCAATGTCGCGCAGGCGATCGCCGAAACGGGTGCGCCGCTGGTCGATACCTCCAGCGGCGTCGAAAGCGCGGCGGGCGTCAAGGACGTGGACAAGGTCGCGGCATTTTGCAAAGCGGCTCGCCAGATATGACAGACCAGGCAAACTCCTTCCGCAAACAGCCAGACGAGCGCGGGCATTTCGGCGATTACGGTGGCCGCTATGTCGCCGAGACGCTGATGCCGCTCGTGCTCGACCTGGAGCGTGAATATCGCGCCGCGCAGGCCGATCCCGAATTCCGGCGCGAGTTCGACGACCTTCTCGAACATTACGTCGGCCGCCCCTCCCCGCTCTATTTCGCGGAACGGCTGACCGAGGCGCTTGGCGGCGCGCAGGTCTGGTTCAAGCGCGACGAGCTCAATCACACCGGCGCGCACAAGATCAACAATTGCATCGGGCAGATTCTGCTCGCGATCCGCATGGGCAAGACGCGCATCATCGCGGAAACCGGCGCGGGCCAGCACGGCGTCGCCACCGCCACCGTCTGCGCGCGTTTCGGCCTGCCTTGCGTCATCTACATGGGCGCGGAGGACGTTCGGCGCCAGTCGCCCAACGTCTTCCGCATGAAGCTGCTCGGCGCGGAAGTCGTGCCGGTCACCAGCGGTCGCGGCACGCTGAAGGACGCGATGAACGAAGGTCTGCGCGACTGGGTCGCGAATGTACACGACACCTTCTACATCATCGGCACCGCCGCCGGTCCGCATCCCTATCCAGAGCTCGTCCGCGATTTCCAGAGCGTGATCGGCAAGGAAGCCCGCCAGCAGATGCAGGACCGCATCGGTCGCCTGCCAGACTTGCTGGTGGCAGCCATTGGCGGCGGCTCCAACGCGCTCGGCCTATTCCACCCCTTCCTCGACGATCCCGACGTGAAGATGCTCGGCGTCGAGGCGGCAGGGCACGGCCTCGATGGCGACGAACATGCCGCCAGCCTGCTCGGCGGCTTTCCCGGCGTACTCCACGGCAACAAGACCTATCTGCTGCAGGACGAGGACGGCCAGATAACCGAAGGCCACTCGATCAGCGCCGGCCTCGACTATCCCGGCATCGGCCCCGAACATGCCTGGCTGAAAGACTCGGGCCGGGTGGAATACACCGCCATCACCGATGAAGAGGCACTGGAGGCCTTCCAGCTGCTCTGCCGCACCGAGGGCATCATTCCTGCGCTGGAACCAAGCCATGCGATTGCGGCAGTGGCCAAGCGCGCGAAGGACATGCCGAAGGATAGCGTAATCCTCGCAAACCTGTGCGGACGCGGCGACAAGGACATCTTTACCGTCGCCGAACGGTTGGGGGTGGAGATGTGAATCCGCGTAAGATTATCGGTGCGCTGATTTTCGTAGGGCTGCTTATATTCGGCGGAATCACAAAATCGGGCCAAGATGACTGGAATGTCGTCCAGCGCTTGGCGTTCATTTTGGCAGTTTGCCTTGCTATGGTGGCAACGTTCTACGACCGGAAAAATCTGCCCAAGAAAGTATGGGATTTCGATCTGAAAAGAGGCTTTCTGTATTTTTGCTTCGGCTGGATACTCTTTCCGATCATGGTGGCGGCCGATGCTTTCACAGGCGGTGATTTCTCGTGGTCGGGAATGCTGGTCGGGACGCTTGGCATGTCGATCCTGATCGGAATTGCAGGCACATTCACTGAGAATGTCGGGATATGGCCCGTTTTTCCGCCACCTTCGTCACACTCTGCTTATCCACCATCGTCGCCCCGGACTTGATCCGGGGTCCATCTCCTTGAAGAGGTGGGGCTTCGGCTCGATGGCCGGGGTGGCGAAAGATTGAAGGGCTGTCCTACGCCCTCATATCCGTGCAAAGGGAACCCATGAATTGTCCTCTTTCCCTCACTTCATTTGCGCGAAAGCCAACCCATTTGTCCGCCCCCGGCTTTTTCCCGCCTGAACAGTGTAACATGCGGTCCATGTCTCGGATTTCCGCCAAGTTAGATGAACGAACCTGACCCTATGACCACCTCGAATCGCCTCTCCGCAGCTTTCGCCAAGCCCCACCCCGCGCTCGTCTGCTTCGTCACCGCAGGCGACGGCGACACGGCGGCCAATCTCGACGCGCTGGTCGAGGGCGGCGCGGATGTGATCGAGCTGGGGATGCCCTTCACCGATCCCATGGCCGATGGCCCCGCGATCCAGAAGGCCAATATTCGCTCGCTCGGCGCAGGTACGACCACCGCCGATGTGCTGCGCATCGCCACCGAGTTTCGCGGACGCCATCCGGACGTCCCGCTGGTGCTGATGGGCTATGCAAACCCCATGATCCGGCGCGGGCCGGAATGGTTCGCCTCTGCCGCCGAAGACGCTGGCGTCGACGGCGTGATCTGCGTCGATATTCCGCCCGAAGAGGACGACGCACTCGGCCCCGCACTCCGTGAGGCAGGCATCGCCCCGATCCGTCTCGCCACGCCGACAACGGACGACAAGCGCCTGCCTGCCGTGGTCGAGGGCAGCGAGGGCTTCCTCTACTACGTTGCGGTCGCGGGCATCACCGGCATGCAGCAGGCCGCGATCGAATCGATCGAGGCCAATGTCACCCGCATAAAGCGATCGACCGACATTCCCGTCGCAGTCGGCTTCGGCGTGCGCACGCCCGAACAGGCGGGCGAGATCGCACGCGTGGCCGACGGCGTGGTGGTCGGCTCTGCACTGGTCGAACTGGTCGCCGAGCATGGTGGAGATGCTCCGGCTAAGCTGCGCGAGCTTACCGCAGGGCTTGCCAAGGCCGTCCATTCGGCGGCAAGGGGCTAGCCCATGAACTGGTTCACCCGCGTCCGCAATTCCATCACCTCGCTGTCCAAGCGCACCACCGACAAGGATCTGTGGGTCAAGTGCCCCAGCTGCCAGCAGATGGTCTTCGCGCAGGAATACGAAGAGAACGCTTACGTCTGCCCGCGCTGCGACCACCACGGCCGGATCGGCGCGGACGAACGCCTGCGCCAGCTGCTGGACGAAGGCTATGAGGTCCTTCCCGTCCCCGAGGTGAAGGAAGACCCCCTCAAGTTCCGCGATTCGATGAAGTATACCGACCGCCTGAAGAAGGCCCGCGCGAAGAGCCCGCACAAGGACGCCTTCATCGTCGGCTCCGGCGCGATCGAGGGCAAGCCGGCGGTCGTCGGGGTGCAGGATTTCGGCTTCATGGGCGGATCGATGGGCATGGCTGTGGGCACTGCGTTCTGCCAGGGGGTCGAGCGTGCGCTGACCCGCCGTGCGCCCTATATCGCGGTCACCGCCGCGGGCGGCGCGCGCATGCAGGAAGGCATTCTCAGCCTGATGCAGATGCCCAAGGCGACCGTGATGACACGCCGCCTGAAAGAGGCTGGCCTCCCCTATATCGTGCTGCTGACCGACCCGACCACCGGCGGCGTGACGGCCAGCTATGCCATGCTGGGCGACATCCATATCGCCGAACCCGGGGCCCTCATCGGCTTTGCGGGCCAGCGCGTGATCCAGGACACCATCCGCGAGCAGTTGCCCGACGGGTTCCAGCGCGCCGAGTACCTCCACAAGCACGGCATGGTCGACATGGTGGTGCATCGCCACGACCTTAAGGACACGCTGGCGACGCTGCTCGACTATCTGGCGCCTGCCGAGGCCGCCTGAGCCCCGTCATGCGGGACTTCGCCCGCTCCGACAGTCCCGATGTCCAGCGCCAGCTCGACCGGCTGGTTGCGCTGTCCGTGCCGCAAGGCAGGCTCGGCCTCGACACGATCCGCGCGTTGCTGGCGCGGCTCGGCGACCCGCACACGCGCCTGCCGCCGACCTTCCATGTCGCCGGCACCAACGGCAAGGGATCGACCTGTGCCTTCCTGCGCGCGATGCTGGAGGCGGAAGGCTACCGCGTCCACGTCACCACCAGCCCGCATCTCGTGCGCTACAACGAGCGCATTCGGCTCGCGGGCGAGCTGATCTCCGACGAGCGGCTGGCTGCGGTCCTCGAAGAGGTCCTCGATGCTGGTGCCGATCTCGAACCGAGCTTCTTCGAAGTCACCATCGCCGCCGCCTTTACCGAGTTCGCCCGCGTGCCCGCAGATGCCTGTGTGGTCGAGGTCGGCCTCGGCGGCCGGTTCGACGCGACCAACGTGCTGGAGCCCGAAGTGCTCGCCGCCTGCGGCATCGCCGCGCTGGGGATCGACCACGAGCGCTTCCTCCTCGCGCCGGACACGGGCGTGCCGGCGGAACCCATCGCGCGCATCGCCTTCGAGAAGGCCGGAATCGCCAAGCGGGGTGTGCCGCTGGTGACGTTGGGCGAGACCTATCCCGAAATCGCTCGTGACGCGATTGCAGCTGTGGCGGCGAAAAAGGGAGCGATCATTCGGGACGTCGATCCATCGCTGGTCGAGCACCTGTCCCGCAAGGACCTCGGCTTGCCGGGTGCCCACCAGCATTGGAACGCAGCCCTCGCCGTCGCGATGCTCGCCTCGCAAGGCAGGTTGACGGTTTCCGAAGCAGCCATCGAACGCGGCCTCGCCCGCACCGAATGGCCTGCGCGCCTACACCGGCTTTCGAAGGGCCCCCTCGCAGGCGAGCGCGAAGTCTGGCTCGACGGTGGTCATAATCGTTCCGCCGGCGAGATGCTGGCCGAACACTTTCGCGGCCAACGCATCCACCTCATCCTCGGCATGCTGGGGGCGAAGGATCCGCAGGCGCTGATCGAACCGCTGGCAAGCTCGATCGCCAGCCTCACGGTGGTCCCGGTACCCGGGCACGATCACCACGGACCCGAAGCTTTCGGGCCGGGTGCCCGTGCTGCAACCGATTTGCCGGAAGCGATGGCCGCTTTGTCGAAAGACGAGCTGCCCGTGCTCATCGCCGGCTCGCTATATCTCGCAGGAGAAGTGCTCAGGCTGAACGGCGAGCTGCCAGACTGACCGGGTTCAGGTGCTCGGGAACACGCCCTTCGACCAGAGCTTTGCCGCATCGCGCAGCTCGTCGAAATCGCGGCGCACCATAATGGGGGCCTGCTTCTTCGTTTCCTTAATCACACCGGGACGCAACGGCTGTTCGAAGACGAGACCCATGCGCGGACCATCCTTCCACGTTACCGTCCCGAAGGCGTCGAACTGCAACCATTTGAGAAAGCAATCCGATATGTCGCTCGCGGCCCGATCATCGTGCTCCAACAGCAGGATGTGCGCCCCTCCCTGCGACAGATCGACAATCTCCACCCGCTTGCGACCCTCGAGCGTTTCGAGATAGCCGAGTACACCGAGTGGCAGGCGCAGGAAGTCGCGCTCTATCGGTGATGTGTTTTCGTGTTGCTGCGTCCCCATTGCCGACAGGGCTACAACGAAAGAGGTTATCGCGGACTTAAATTGGCGAGAAAATGGGAGCGCTACCGGCTACTCTGCCGGTACGCTCTCACCGGCCTCCGGTGCAACGATGCCCGCGGCCGCTTTCGAGCGGCTTTCACGCCACCACTCGATGCACACGAGGACCGCTGCGCCCAGTCCGATCCAGGTAGTCAGGATGAAGACGTCGTAATAGCCCTGGTTCTCGATCATCTCGCCCAGCGCACCGCGGCCGAGCGTGCCGACCAGCAGCGTGAGCGATGACAGCAGCGCGTATTGCACCGCGCTGAATTTCTTCGACACGATCGAGGACAGCCAGGCAATATAGGCCGCCCCTGCAATCCCGATAGCAAGGTTCTCGAATGCGATGGTGATGGTCAGTCTGGCAAGTTCGGCATCGCCGATGCCGGGAACCTGTTCGATCAGATAGGTGAAGCCCACGGCATCGCTGAACGCTTGCATATTCGCGCCCCCGATGGCCATGTCGGCGTAGAGCAGGTTGGTCAGCGCAGCGAGAATGCCGCCGATCAGCAGCGTCGCCATGCGGCCGATCGTTGTGAGCATGAGGCCACCCAGCGCCAAGCCTGCGATAATTGCGCCCACGCCGAAGAATTTCGAGGCGAAGGCCACATCGTCGTTCGTGTACTCCAGCTCGCCGAGGTAGAAGGGGTAGGCGAAGGTCCCCCAGATTGCATCGCAAATGCGATAGGTCAGCACGACCGCGAGGATCAACACCAGCGACCAGCCCATCCGGCCGACAAATTCGACCAGCGGCAGCACCAGCGCGCGATAGAGATGGTCGAGCGCATAAGAACCCCCGCTCACCGGCGGCGCATCTTCACTCAGCAAATGCTTGCCCTGCTTTTTCTGCGAAGCGAGCCAACCGGCGATCAGCGCAGGCAGGATGATCGTAGCCACGATGATCCACGGACCGACGTTGACCGTAAATTCCGTCGGGTTCGGCCGATCCTCCGGCGCGTAAGTCATGGACATGACCATGAAGGCGAGCACGATGCCGATCGCACCTGCCCACAGCAAGCCGACCAGTGCGAGCGCGCGATTGCGGATGTGCGGATTCAATTCGCCAGCCATTCGCAATGCGCGGACCTGTTCGTCGCCCTGATTCTCTTCGGCGACACCGGAGGCATTGGGCGCCCACAGGCCGACAAAGCCCACGAACAGCAGAATACCCCCCATCATCATATAGGTCTGGGGCCAGCCGATACGCGCTGCGATGATCAGCCCGAGCGCCCCCCCGACGAGCGAAGAGAGTCGGTAGCCCATCTGATAAACGGTCGAGAGGATGTCGATGGTGGCACGTTCGTCCGCCACATCGATACGCCAGGCATTGATCGCAATGTCCTGCGTCGCGCTGGCGAAAGCGCCAATGCCGGCGAGCAATGAAAACCAGCCGAGTTGTGTGCGTGGCTCCAGAAGGCTCATCGTGATGAGGATCGCGCCCAACAGCAGCTGCATCGGCACGATCCATTGCTTCCGCCTGCCGAGCTTGCGCAGCATGGGGATATTGACCTTGTCGATGAGCGGCGACCACAGGAACTGGAATGCATAGGCGAGGCCGATCAGCGAGAAGATGCCCATCGTCTCCAGATCGACTTCCGCTTCCGTCAGCCAGGCGAACAGCGTACCGAGAAACAGCGCAAAAGGCAGGCCGCTGGCAAAGCCGAACAGCAGCATGAAGCCGGTCTTGCGATCCCCCAGAGCCATGCCGAGCGCCCGCCATGCGGAAATCTTCTTGGTCTCGGCGGCTTCGGCCATACACAGGCATCCTTTGCAAATATCGTGATTTCTTGCGACACTAGCCGCTGGAGAGAGAAAGGAACAGCACAGTGGACGTTCCGACAAAGACGCTGCCTGAACGCCGCCCGACAGACGGGATGCTGGCGCTGGCCAAAGACATTGCCGAAGACCGCAAGCGCGATGCTGCCGAGCCAAGCACCGTGCCCGCCTCCGTCTATACCGACCCGGAGTATTGGGCGCGCGAGAAAGCGGCAATCTACGACCGGATGCCGCAGATCCTGTGCCCTTCGGCGCTGCTGCCCGACCCGGGCATGGCGGTGCCTCATGACGCCACGGGTCGCCCGCTGCTGATCACGCGCGATGCCGAAGGTGCTGTTCATGTCTTCCTCAACGTCTGCCGCCATCGCGGTACCCGTCTGGTCGAAGGCGCCGACGTGCAGTGCACGAAGAAGCTCGTCTGTCCCTATCACGCATGGACCTACGCCGTGGATGGAAGGCTGCTCGCCCTGCCCCGGCCCGACACCTTTCCCGGCCTGGACAAGGGCGACTATGGCCTTGTCGAACTACCATCGCGCGAAACCGGCGGGCTGATCTGGTTCTGTCCGCAGGAGGAGACAGCGGACTTCGGTTTGGCGAATACGCTGGGCGAGGATTTCGACGCGCTCGGCATGGGCGACCACGTGCTCTTCCGCAGAAAGATTCACGAGGTCGCAGGAAACTGGAAGCTCATCATGGATGCCTTCCTCGAAAGCTATCACGTCACCCGCCTGCATGCGAAAACCATCGGCCCGTTCTTCAAGGACGGCGCGACCAGCGGCGACATGATCGGCCCGCATTCGCGCAGCGCGGTGGGGCGACTGGAAGAGATGGAGGGCATCGACCTCACCGACATGGCCGCGCTGCGCCGCGTCGTGACTTTCGCCTACCAGCTGCTTCCGGGCGCGCTGATCATTCCCAGCCCCGACTACATCAATGTGATGGTGATGATGCCGCAGGCGCACGACCGCACCTTGGTGGAAGATTTCATGCTCATCCCCGAGCATCCTGCCACCGACAAGGCGCGCGATCATTGGGAGCGCAGCTGGGCGCTGCTCGATGGTGGCGTATTCGCGAGCGAGGATTTCCGCGCCGCGGAACTCGGCCAGCAGGGCCTTTCGACGGGAGCGGTCCCGCATCTTACCCTCGGGACAATGGAGGGCGGCATCAGGCGCTATCACGAGACGGTCGAGGAAGCCTTGCGCGCTGTGAACTGAGCGCCTAACCGCGCCCTCATGTCCGACAACCGACTTCCCGAAGCTGGCGACCGCATCGCCAAGCTGCTCGCGCGCGCAGGTGTGGCCAGCAGGCGCGAGATCGAGCGCATGATCGCCGACGGGCGCATCGCTCTCGACGGCAAGGTGCTCGACACGCCGGCAATCAAGCTCGACAGCTTGCGCGGGGTGACGGTGGACGGCAAGCCGGTCGGCAAGGCGGAAGAAACTCGGCTGTTCGCCTTCCACAAGCCCTCGGGCATGCTGACGACCGAGCACGATCCCAAGGGACGCCCCACGATCTACGCCGCGCTGCGCAATGCCCTGCCGAAAGATGCGGGCCGTGTGATGCCGGTGGGCCGGCTCGACTACAACACGGAAGGGCTGTTGCTGCTCACAAATGATGGCGAGATGAAGCGCGCGATGGAGCTGCCCTCCAGCGGCGTGCCGCGAACCTATCGCGCCCGTGCGTTCGGCGATGTGACGCAGGCGCAATTGGACGAGCTGATCGAGGGCGTGGAAGTCGATGGGATTCGGTACGGGCGGATCGAAGCGAATCTCGAACGCGGGTCCGGTCGCAATCGTTGGATCGAGCTGACCTTGCGCGAAGGCAAGAACCGCGAGGTGCGCCGCGTGCTGGAGCATCTCGGACTGGAGGTGAACCGCCTGCTGCGCATCGGTTACGGCCCATTCCATATCGGCGACCTGCCGCGCGGACAGGCGCTGGAGATCAAGCGCGGCGATGTCGCAGGCTTCAAGCGCGAACTTGCACGCGGGGGCCGCCAGTGAGGATCATTGCGGGCGACTGGCGCGGACGCAAGCTGGTCGCGCCGCCGGGCGAGGCAACCCGTCCCACCGCGGACCGGACGCGCGAGACGCTGTTCAACATGCTAGCAAGCCGACTCGGCAGCTTCGACGAGTTGCACGTGCTCGACCTCTTCGCCGGCTCGGGCGCGCTCGGCCTGGAAGCGCTGTCGCGCGGCGCGGCCTCCTGCCTGTTCGTCGAGCAGGACAGCGCGGCGGTGAGGGCGATCCGCAGCAATATCGAAACCTTCGAGGCACGGACCAGGGCCAGCGTACAGCAGGCATCGGTGATGAGTCTCGGCCCGGCGAAATCCGCGCACCAGCTGATCCTGCTCGATCCACCTTATGGGACCGGCGCGGGTGAAGTCGCTCTGGATCGCATGCTGCGGCTCGGGTGGATCGACCCCACGACCTGGATCGCGCTCGAAACCGGCACGAAGGAAGAACCGCGAGTGAACGGGCTCGAATGCATGGCGGATCGCCGCGTCGGCAAGGCTCGCCTCTCGCTCCTGAGGCTCGCTACCGACGCGGCGTGAGGCGCTTTACGATCGCTTCATAGGGTTGGCAGGTTCGGGATGCGCTTCATCGATAGCATCCGTTTCGTCTACTGGATCGGGATCCGCGTCGGCAGCGGGTTCGCTTGAATCCGCCCCACCAATTTGTGTTTCTATCTGGCCCCATGCCGCTTCACGCCCTGCCTCGTCCATGGCGACCATCGCCAGCTTGTCGCCGTCGGCGAGGCGCCAGAACAGCTCCTGCCGCTTGGGAGCAAGCGTCCAGTAATACCCCTGCACCTCGCCCAGCCACTGCCGGAACTGGACCTGTCGCTCTTCCGGCCAGCCGTCGACAACCGCCATCTGTTCGGGCGTCATCATCGCCTCGGCAGGCTGGGCATCAGCCGGCGGTGGTGCCGTGGTTTCGGCAGCATCCTGTGCCATTGCAGGGATAGAAATTGTGGCCAGTTGGCCACCGAGAATGTACCAAAAAGTCTTTCGCATGTGCTCTTCCTCCAGAAGTGAACATGCGCAACGAACGCGACCCGAATACTTACCCCTCCGGGACCTTCCTTATCGTTTCAAACGCTTCCGATAAGCAATGGATTGCCGCGACCGCAATCGCGCTTTCCGCACCGCCCAACGGTGATCGTGGCAAAAATGCGGCGAACGGAATCCCGCGCATAAGCGAAAGGCGGGACCGCTTTCACGGTCCCGCCCTCGAACTCACACCCAAGTCGCACTTACGACACGTTGTGATACATTAGTTCAAATCAGTCCATCTGGCTGGCGGGACGACCCGGCCAATAGTCCAGCGGCTTCGTGCCAGTCCTATTCTTCTCCCAGCTGTTGATGCAACCATCCTGTTGGTTCGGCGTGCAGACCGGAAGATCTTCGGCCGAGATGTTCGCGGCAGTGCTGCGAGTGATCGGCTGGGCGACTTCGTTGCTCACGAAACGCGGCGAGGTCGAAGCCGACGTCGATGCGGTCGTGGCCGTAGTCGCGGTGGTGCTTGATCCATTCATCTGCGCAGCGATCTGCGTCCATGCAGTCGAGCGCTGCTGCGGTGTCATCTCATAGATGCGCACGCGCTGTTCGTCGTTCAGCATCCACCAGCCATTGGTCTGCGCTGGCGTCAGCGTCCAGTAATACTCCTGCACATTGGCAGGCCATGCATCATAAGCGGTCTGGCGATCGGCCGGCCAGCCATCATACATGGCTTCCTGAGGGTCGGTCCACATATAAGCGTCTGCTTCCATGTGATCGTCGGCGATGGCGGGAGCGGCAGTGAGAGCCAAGGCTGCTGCACCGGCAAGGATGATATTACGCATTGGAGTGTTCTCCATCTTTGTTTCCATTGCTCATCCTACGCAGCACCGTCCCTCATTGTTCCGTGGGCCCTGAGTACGTCCGGGCCGGTTAGACTTGTATTGCCGCCCCGCGTTCCCTAGCTGTTCCGGAGCTCATGTCAGATCTCGTACCCATCTCGGAGACCGCTGAAACCGACGGAATTCCGCCCTATGCAGCGCGGTTGAACCCTCCCCAGCGGCAAGCTGTTCTTACCACCGAAGGACCGGTTTTGATGCTGGCCGGAGCGGGTACCGGCAAAACCGCAGCACTCACCGCGCGTTTGGCACATCTCATCGCGACCCGCCGGGCGTGGCCCTCCGAGATCCTGTGCGTGACCTTCACCAACAAGGCGGCGCGAGAGATGCGCGAGCGTGTCGGGGGGCACATCGGCGATGCCGTGGAGGGCATGCCATGGCTGGGCACATTCCATTCGATCGGTGCGCGCATGCTTCGCCGCCATGCCGAGCTGGTCGGCCTCCAAAGCAACTACACCATAATCGACACCGACGATCAGTTGCGCCTGCTCAAGCAGATGATACAGCAGGAAGAGCTGGACGAAAAGCGGTGGCCGGCGCGCCAGCTGGCCGGGCTGATCGACCGCTGGAAGAACCGCGGCCTCAATCCCGGTGACCTCGATGCGGCCGAGAACGAAGCTTACGCCAACGGTCAGGGCGCGAAGTTCTACAAACTGTATCAAGAACGACTGAAGACGCTCAACGCCTGCGATTTCGGCGACCTGCTGCTCCACATGCTGAACATTTTCCGCCAGCATCGCGACGTGCTGGAGCAGTATCAGAGACGCTATAAATACATCCTTGTCGACGAGTATCAGGACACCAACCAGGTCCAGTATCTGTGGCTCCGCCTGCTGGCGCAGGATCGCAAGAACATCTGCGTGGTGGGGGATGACGACCAGTCGATCTATTCCTGGCGCGGCGCAGAAGTGGCCAATATCCTCAAGTTCGAGAAGGATTTTCCCGGCGCAGCGGTGATCAAGCTGGAGCAGAATTATCGCTCCACCCCGCAAATTCTCGCCGCGGCCTCGGGGCTGATCGACGCCAATAGCGAGCGGCTAGGCAAGACGCTGTGGACCGAACTTCCGGCAGGCGAGAAAGTGCGCGTGATCGGCGTCTGGGATGGGCCCGAAGAGGCGCGCCGAGTCGGCGAGGAAATCGAGCGGCTGGAATCCGAAGGCGCCTCGCTGGACGAGGTCGCGATCCTCGTGCGCGCGCAGTACCAGACGCGCGAATTCGAAGACCGGTTCATCCAGATCGGCCTCAACTACCGCATCGTCGGCGGCTTTCGTTTCTACGAACGCGCCGAAATCCGCGATGCCCTTGCCTATTTGCGCGTCATCGAGCAGCCGGCCGACGATCTCGCCTTCGAACGGATCTACAACCAGCCCAAGCGCGGCCTCGGCGCAAAGACGCTGGAGGCGATGCGCCGCCATGCCCGCCGCACGCAGCTGCCGCTGGCCGCCGCCTCGCTCGATCTCGCGGACAGCGATGAGTTGCCCGCCCGCGCGCGCAATACCCTGACGGGACTGCTTGCCCAGTTCGTGCATTGGCGGCAGCAGTCCGAGAAAGTCACGCCGTCCGAGCTCCTGCGCATGGTCATCGCCGAAAGCGGGTATGAGGATATGCTGCAGAAAGACCGCAGCGCCGAAAGCGCCGGACGGTTGGAAAACCTCTCCGAACTCGCCCGCGCGATGGAGGAATACGAGAGCCTCACCGATTTCCTCGAGCATGTCAGCCTGGTGATGGACAACGACCGCGCCGACGATGGCGAGAAGCTGACCATCATGACGATGCACGCGGCCAAGGGGCTGGAGTTCGATCACGTCTTCCTGCCGGGTTGGGAGGAAGGCGTCTTCCCCAGCCAGCGCGCGCTCGACGAGGGCGGGCTGGCCAGCCTCGAGGAGGAACGCCGCCTCGCCTATGTCGCCATCACGCGCGCCAAGCGCCGCTGCACGATTTTCCACGCCGCCAACCGGCGTATCTATGGCCAGTGGACCAGCTCGATTCCCAGCAGGTTTATCGACGAGCTTCCCGAGGAAACGATCGAGCGCGAGACAACGATGACCGGCGGCGCATCGCTCTGGCGGGCGAACTGGACCGAAACCGAAGATCCCTTCGCACATGTCGCGCGCGACGCGCCGGGACGTGCGGACAAGCGCGGCCCGGGTTGGCAACGGGCGCTATCGACCGGATATGATGCGACGCCCAAGCGGCTCGCCGAACCGGGCCGCAGTGCCGCCAGCTTCGCCGCCAAGCCGCGCACCGACATCGCAATCGGTGCCCGCGTGTTTCACGACAAGTTCGGCTACGGCACCGTAGTCGATCAGGAAGGCAACAAGCTGGTCATCGAATTCGAAAAAGCGGGTGAGAAGCGCGTGCTCGATAGTTTCGTCAAACTGGCGGATTAGCGCGGCGCGTTCGGCCCGACCCACAAGGCCCGCTCCACGAAGAATTGCGTCGGGGCGAAATCGGTAATTTCGGTCCACGGCAGGTTCCGCTCTTCCGCGAATGCGATCAGCAGGCGGCGCGCTTCCGTTAGATCGCCCGAAGTGCCACCCTGTTTGTCGGTATTGTCGCAGTAGATTACCCCGCCCGGCGCAAGATGCTGGGTGGCCAACCGCGCGCAGTCGTCTCGCCATGCCCCGTCGATCATTATGAGATCGAATTGCCGGTCGTCCTCGATGGCAAGGTAGGCTTCGCGGCTTGCGCACAGGCGCAACTCCGCGTTCACCAGAGTCGCCAGGCGGCTGGAGACTTCGGCGAACCACTCCGCGTCCCGTTCGATGCTGAGTACGTCGCCGGCCCGCGCAGCGTACCACGCGGTCGACATGCCCGAACCGAATTCGAGCACGCGAGAGTTATCGCCGAGGTGGCGCCCCAGCGCATCGGCCGCATCGTATGAAATCCATGGCCGGGCGGGCCGCTTGCCCAGAAGCTTGCGCGAGAGCCCGGTCCCGATCGCACGCGGTCCGTTGCGTACAAGTCTCCGCAGCGGAACCCGCCGCCCCAGCTGGTCGCGAAAGCGTGGCTGCCCACGACCGTGGCCCTGCCAGATGTCCTGCCCCAATCCCATTGCGGTGGCCTAGCAGTCAGCCGATCGACGGCAAATATCAGGCGCTAACCTTGTCCGGAATTTCGTCGATCGTCTTGGCTGGCTCGCGATAGCGGGCTTCCCACGGCCGTTTCAGTTCGCCCCAGATGCCGCGAGTGCCTTCCTCGATCCCGGTCTCGCAGTCGAGATAGGGAGCCGGGTTGCACCATGTGCCGAACAGCTTGTCCCACAGCGTGATGGTGTTGCCGTAATTGGTCCCCATCAGGCGCTCGTCGCGAATGTGATGAAGGCGATGAGCCGCTGGAGAGACAAGCACTTCGCCGAACGCGCCTAGGGTCCAGGGCACATCGGCGTGGATGAAATGCCCCCATGCTCCGCGAATCAGCGTCGCTCCGAAGATCGCCCAAGGGGGAAGACCAAGCGCAATTACCAGCGACAGGTCGAAGAAGAGCGAGATGATCTTCGCCACCGGATGCTTGCGTTGGACGGACAGCCAATGGATCGCGGTATCCGCGTGATGTGTCGCGTGAAAGCGCCACAATGCTCGATCATGCTCGAGACGGTGCCGCCAGTAGGCGACGAAATCGATAAGTACGATGGTCAGCAACAACACGGGGATTTCGGGCAGCCGGTCCCAGAAATCTCCGAAATATCCCTTGCCGTCGAGAAACGCTGCCAAGGCGGTCGCGGGAATGGCAAAAAGCGGCACCACAACAAGAGCGTTCAGGGCTGCGAGACCCAGATTGGTGCCTGCCTCTTGGCGGCATTTTGCCATGGCATCGAACACAGCGCGCCGCTTAACCACCAGCGCGAGGAGAGCGAACACCCCGCCATAGATCAATAGCTCGCGAAAAAACGCCAGCAGAGGGTGGAGGAGCTCGCTCATTCCACCATCATGCCGATTCACGGTAAAACTGCGGTAAACGGGAAAGTCGATTTCAGGCCAGGCCGTGTCTTACGGCCATGATCTCCACGATCTGCCGCGCCGCCGTGCCGTCACCGTAAGGATTATGCGCCTGTGCGACCGTGGCATACGATTCCGGATCGTCGAGCAGCCGAGATGTCTGATCGACGATTGCCTCGCTATCGGCACCGACAAGCAGGGCAGTCCCGGCAGCTATGCCTTCGGGGCGCTCGGTCGTATCACGCATTACCAGCACGGGTTTACCCAGACTGGGGGCCTCTTCCTGGATGCCGCCGCTATCGGTCAGGATAATGTCGGCCCGCATCATCATGCGGACGAAGTTCGGATAGTCGAGCGGGTCGATGAGGTGGATATTATCCAGCGACCCAAGCTGTTCGTTCATCACGCCTGCGACGTTCGGATTGGGGTGCACCGGATAGACGATCGCGATGTCCTCGCGTCGGGCCAAGGTTTGCAATGCGGCAGCGATGTTGCGCATGCCCTGCCCGAAATTCTCCCGGCGATGCGCCGTCACGGCGATCAGGCGCTTGCTCCCGACCCCGGCCAGGGCGGTGTCGATTTCCCGGCTCAGCGCCGGATCGGCTTCCAGTTTCGACTTCGTCGCGAGCAGCGCGTCGATCACGGTATTCCCGGTCACGAACACGTCTTCGTGCGCTTTGTTTTCTGCCAGCAAGGCGTCTGCAGCAGTTTGGGTTGGCGCGAAGTGAAGATCGGCAATCGTGCCGGTGACCCGCCGGTTTACCTCTTCAGGCCACGGCGAATAGATGTCGCCGCTGCGCAAACCCGCTTCGACATGACCGATCGGAATCTTGCGGAAATAGCACGATAGGGTGACCATCATGGTCGTCAGCGTATCGCCATGGACCAGCACGCGATCGGGTTTTTCGTCGTCCAGCACCTGGCCAAAACTGAGCAAGATGCGTGATGCAAGCGCGTCGAGACTTTGACCGTGCTGCATCAGATCGAGGTCGATGTCGGGCGTCATCTCCGCAATTGCCAACACCTGGTCCAGCATCTCGCGATGCTGCGCCGTCACTGCGACTTTTACATCGAAGCGGTCATCCGCGCGCAAGGCGTGGACGACTGGAAACATCTTGATCGCCTCCGGCCTCGTGCCGAAGGTCACCATTATCATGGGACGGCCGCTCATCGCTGCAGCAAGCCCCGTGTATCGTAGACCTGCTTGCCGGTAAAATCGCTCAGCGAGAGGTGTTTGAAATCCGTGTGATCGACCAGGATGGCAACGGTTTCTGCCGCCTCGAGAGCTTCTTCCAGTGAAACAAGCTGCGCGCTGGATTGCTGCAGCCGCGGCGGCAGTTCGGTTGCAAAGGGTTCGACGACCAGCATGCGGTCGCCGATCTCGGCGGCCAAGTGCTCTGCAATCTCCAGCGCGGGACTTTCGCGAAAATCGTCGATATCGGGTTTGAAGGCCAAGCCCAGAACGGCGACCTTGCCGGTCGGTTGGGCTTTTGCCATGGCGCACAGGCCTTCGATCACATGTTTGGTCTTTTGGAGATTGACCTGGCGCGCCGTGCGGATCAGCGGCGTTTCTTCGGGTGCTGCAGCCACCAGGAACCAGGGATCCACCGCGATGCAGTGCCCCCCAACGCCCGGTCCCGGTTGCAGCACGTTGACGCGCGGGTGCCGGTTGGCCAGCCGGATGACTTCCCAGACGTTGATGTCGAACCGGTCCGCGACGAGGGACAATTCGTTGGCGAATGCGATATTGACGTCCCGGAAGCTGTTTTCGACCAGCTTGACCATCTCCGCCGAACGCGCATCCGTTTCGAAACAGATCCCTTCGACGAAGCGGGCATAGAGACGACGGGCTTTCGTCGAACACTCAGGTGTCATTCCGCCGATCACCCGATCATTCGACCGCAGTTCAGCGATGATCTTGCCCGGCAGGACGCGCTCCGGGCAGTAAGCAATGGCGATATCGGCGGGCCCGAACGTATTGCCCGGCACACCCAGATCGGGGCGCCGTAGCGCGATCAGCTTCGCCACATCGTCGGTCGTCCCCACCGGCGAGGTCGACTCCAGAATAATGCAATCGCCGGGCCTGAGCTTCGGGGCGATCGCTTCCACCGCGCTCATGACATAATCCAGACCGGGCGTATTGTCCTCCAGCAGCGGTGTCGGCACGGCGATGACGTGAAACTGCGCTTGCGGCGCATTGAGCGAGGCGCACAGCATCTTGTCCTTGACCACCCGCTCCACGAGCTGGTCGAGGTCTTTCTCCTCGATATGGATGGCACCGCGGTTGATCGTGTCGACCACGCGCTCGGAAACGTCCACGCCGCAAACACGCATTCCGGACGAGGCGATGATCGATGCGGTCGGCAGGCCGATATAGCCCAAGCCGAACACGACCACGTCGTATTCGTCGTTCCGCATACTCGCGAAAACTTCTGGATTTTCCAAACTCGACACCCCCGGAGCATCACGCAATTCCGGATCGCGTACTGCAGCCTGAACTCTCGCCCGGCGGTGTCCGAGCGACGCTTTCGGATGTATCTATTGCCCGATCAAAGTAAAGCGAGCGTAAATCATGTTTCAGGTCGCCGAGACGTCCAGGAAGCCCGGAACCGGCCCATTCCAGTCGCCCGCATCGGCGGGCGTACTGTCGGCGGATGCCTTGCCTCGCCCCTTCGGCTCACGATCTCGTTTCGGCTTGGCATCCCGCTCCGCGTTCGCAGGCTTTGCCTTCGGCGGCGCTTGCTTCCGGTCCTTGCCTTTCTCCGAAGCCGCACCGTCATCGTTCACGTCATCGGCGTCGGCCCCCTTGTTCGCGCCGGGGGCCTTCAGCGCGACGCGCACATCCTTCTTGCCGAAGACGTCGATCTTCGAGCCGGTCAGCTTCTCGACATTCTCGATTGCTTCGGCATCTTCGGGGGCGACGAAGGTGAAGGCGCGACCCTTTGCCCCTGCCCGTCCCGTGCGGCCGATGCGGTGGACATAATCGTCCGGGTGCCACGGCGTGTCGAAATTGAACACGTGGCTGACGCCCTTGATGTCGAGCCCGCGCGCAGCAACGTCGGACGCCACGAGGATATTCACATCGCCCTTCTTGAAGCGATCGAGTTCCTTGAGGCGGCTCGACTGGTCCATGTCGCCATGGATTTCGCTCGAAGCGAAGCCGTGGCGCTGCAGGCTCTTGTTGAGCTCGCGAACGGTCGTCTTGCGGTTGGCGAAGATGATAGCAGTTTCGACCAGGTCGTTGTTGAGCAGCCAGCGCAGGGTCTCGCGCTTCTGGCGGCTCGTGACCGGCACCTTGAAGGCGGTAATGTCCTTGTTGGTCGTCGCCGCGCGGCTGACTTCGATCCGCTTGGGATTGTTGAGGAATTTCTTGGCCAGCTTCTCGATCGGCGGCGGCATGGTGGCCGAGAATAGCATGGTCTGGCGCTGTTCGGGCAGCTTGGAACAGATGAACTCGATATCGGGAATGAAGCCCATGTCGAGCATGCGATCGGCCTCGTCGATGACCAGAAGCTCGCAGCCATTGAGCAGGATCTTACCACGCTCGAACAGATCCATCAGGCGGCCCGGCGTCGCGATCAGCACGTCGACGCCTTCGTTCAGCGCCTTCACCTGATCACCCATCTGCACGCCCCCGATGAGGAGGGCGAGCTTAAGGTCATGGTTCTTGCCATATTTCTCGAAGTTTTCCGCCACCTGCGCCGCCAGTTCGCGGGTCGGTGCGAGGATCAACGAACGCGGCATCAGGGCGCGACGCCGGCCGCTGGCCATTATGTCGATCATCGGCAAGACGAAGCTCGCCGTCTTGCCGGTGCCGGTCTGCGCGATGCCGATGATGTCCTTCATCATCAGCACCGGCGGAATGGCCTCGCGCTGAATGTCGGTCGGCTCGGTATAGCCGGCTTCGTCGACTGCCTTGAGCAAGTCAGGGGAAAGGCCGAGATCGGCAAAGGTCATGCGCGTCAAATGTATCCCTGGATTTGGTGCCGGTCGCATGGCGCAAGAATGCGCCATCGGCAGGCCGCGCCCTTTGCGGTTTCGGGCGGTAAAGTCAAGATAAGCGCGGCCTTGCGCGCCGGTTTGCCTAGTCGCGTGGCCGAACGGCAACGAGCCGGTTCATCTCGGAAATCCGGCACTTCGCACCCGCCCGCGACATCAACCGGTCGCGATCTACACAGAGCTGACCGTCATCACTGCGCTCAACATAGAAGCCGAGATAGAAATCGCGGGGGCTACAAGCCTTTTCCAGCTGTGCGGAAATCAGGCTGCGGTCGCGCATATAAATGATGAGGCGGCTTCCGCGGTCGGACACGCCGACGATGCCGTTGGCCGGGAGGCAATCGCCCATCGGCCGCTCCACCAACTGCGTCGCGACCGGTTGGCGCGGCAACTGCGAAAGTAGATTGCTCCGTGCGCGGCTGGGCTGAGGGCTGATCCGCAAGATCACACGGCGCTCGATCCGGACCTGGTTGGCGATCGGCGGCTTCGAGAGGTCCGCCAGCCCGTGCCATGGCGGCAGGCGTTCGGACATGTCGTCACGCGACATCGGCCCGGCCTGTTCCTGCGCCTGCCGCGCAACCTCGTCTGCCCGCACATCGTCGGATGTGGCTGCCAGCGGAAGCAGCAGAGAGAGGATGACGGAAACAAATGGCATTGGCGCGTTCGGTCGGCTCCTGTGCCGCAAAATACTCGCGGCTCGCTCATCAGCGACGGATGCCCCCTTGCCCCCATGCGCTTGAATATCCGCTTAATTGATCGAGCCGCGATAGCAAGGCGGTGGCGTTTGCCCGCCAACCTGTGGCAAGGATGCCGCGATGTCCGATACGCAAGCCTTCATCAATGAAGCCATTGGCCTGCTCGGGTCGCGCGGCTTTACTACCGATCCCGAGCTGGTCACGCCCTGGCTAACCGACTGGCGCGGTCGCTATACCGGCAAGGCGGTCGGCCTCGCTTCGCCCTCCTCCACAGAAGAAACCGCGGCTTTCGTGAGATTGTGCGCCCGCCACGGGGTCCCAATCGTACCGCAGGGGGGGAATAGTGGCATGTCCGGCGGCGCAACCCCCGACGAGAGCGGAGCGCAGGTCTTACTGTCGCTGCGCCGCATGGACACGATCCGCGAGCTCGATACGCGCGCCCGACAGGTCACTTGCGATGCAGGGGTTATCCTTCAGACCTTGCACGAAGCAGCAGCGGCGGAGCGCATGCGCTTCCCGCTCACCCTCGGGGGAAAGGGTTCGGCCACGATAGGCGGCCTGATCTCGACCAATGCGGGCGGCACACAGGTGCTGCGCCATGGCACGATGCGCGCGCAGGTGCTGGGGATCGAGGCGGTGCTGGCCGATGGTTCTGTCTTCGACGCGCTTACACCGCTCAAGAAGGACAATCGCGGCTTCGATCTCAAGCAGATGCTGATCGGATCGGAGGGCACGCTGGGCATCGTCACGGGCGCGACCTTGCGCCTGCTGCCGGAAATCGGTGAGCGCCTAGTCGCCTGGGTCGGCCTGCCAACGATCGGCGCGGCGCGCGAACTGTTGCTGCATTGCGAGGATGCTGCGGGCGAAATGCTGGAAGGGTTCGAGGTCCTGCCAGCACATTGCCTTGAATCCGTAATCGCCCACCTACCCGATGCGCGAGCACCACTTGCCGGGAGCCACGCATGGCATGCGCTGATCGAACTGGTCGGCACTGCGGACGCCGAAGATGCAGTGCGCGCGGCGGCTGAAAAGATGCTCGCGGAAGCATTCGAGAGAGACTTGCTCGAGGACGCGGTGTTTGCCGCCAACGAAGCACAGGCCGATGCCTTCTGGCTGCTGCGCGATTCGATAGCGCCTGCCGAGCGCGCGATCGGCCCGGCGATGCAGCACGACATTTCGGTACCCGTCGCTGCGATGGCGAAGTTCGTCGAAGAAGCCAGCCCGCAAGTTGAAGCCAAATTCCCCGGCACACGTGCTGTCGGCTTCGGCCATCTCGGCGACGGTAACATCCACTTCCATGTGCTCGCCCCGGCGGGTGCCACCCGCGGCGCATGGGAAGCCGACGAGGGCAAGCGCGTCAGCGCCTTCGTTCACGACCTTGTCGACGAATTCGGCGGTTCGATCAGCGCAGAGCACGGGATCGGGCAAGTGAAACGCGACGAGCTGGGCCGGCTTGGCGACCCCGTCGCGCTTGCCATGATGCGCAGCGTCAAGCAGGCGCTCGACCCCGATGGTCTGCTCAACCCGGGCAAACTTGTGCCGCTTGCGAAAGACCACGCGACCGCTTAAAGCGCTGCGCATCACGCGCGCGTGCCCAGGCGCATGCCCGTCCATTCCTTTGTTTTCGGAGATTTTCCATGGCCAGCGCGCCGCAGCCGAACCTGCCCCTCTTTTACAACGACCTGATGCCGCTCAACAGCAATGATCACGCGGATCTGAAGACGCGCCCGGTCGATCTGGCTCCGTGGCTTTCGAAGCAGCACGCCGTTCCGCTCACGGTCGACGAGTTCGTCCAGGCGCAGCGCCAGCTTCCGATCGTGTTTTCGGCCGGGGACAGCCCTCTTCCGCTGGCGCTGTTCGCGCTCAACGAAGGCGTGAACACCTATGTCGACGAAACCGGTAAGGTCACCGAACCCGTATATCTTCCGGCATATATTCGCCGCTATCCCTTCATGCTCGCCCGCCTGCGTCCCGATGCGGAAGAATTGTCGCTTTGCTTCGACCCCACCGCCGATTCGGTCGGTGAGTTCGATGACGGCGAGCGTCTGTTCGACGACAAGGAGCCGAGCCAAGCGACCAAGGGCATTCTCGAATTCTGCGAGAGCTTCGAACAGGCCGGCCAGCGCACGCAAGCCTTCATGACCGAAATCAAGGATGCGGGATTGCTAATGGACGGCGAAGTCTCGATCCAGCGCCCGGGCGAAGACAAGCCTTTCATCTATCGCGGCTTCCAGATGGTCAATGCAGAAAAACTGCGCGAGCTGCGCGGCGACCAGCTGCGCAAGTGGAACGAAAGCGGGCTGCTGCAGCTCATCTTTGCCCACCTGTTCTCGCTCGAACAGATGCGTGTGCTGTTTGCACGCCAGACCAACCAGGGCACCGCACCGCAGCCGCAGGCGCAGCTCAACGGTGTAGACGGGTCCACCACCGCCTGATTGGCGCAATCTATGGGGGGCGGTCGGGCTTGGCTTGGCTGCCCTTTTTGCTGCGCCGAATGCAGCAATGGCGCAGGTTGCCGAAACCGCCGAGCGCGGATATCACCCGCTCGAAGTCTTCCAGCTGCGCGCACGCACGATGGATGGGACGAGCGGGTGGAGTTCATCGAAGCCGAACTCCCGCTGATTGCCGCTGCGCAAGCCACGACCGGCAAGGCCGACTGGCGTACGCATTTCACGCGGTTGCTGCCGCCACAATAGCTGGCATCGTGGCGGATAATCGCCCTCGCACCTTTTCCTTCGCCATCTGTTCTGCCAACCCTTCCAAAATGATGGGCTTGCGGAGCGAATGATGGCCGAAATCGTGCCGGTTGTGTTGTGTGGCGGGAGCGGGACGAGGCTCTGGCCGCGCAGCCGCGCGACGAGGCCCAAGCCGTTCATTCCGCTGCTTGGAGAGAATACGCTTTATCAGGCGACCCTCGAGCGGTGCGCCGATCGCAGTGTCTTCGGTGCACCGATCGTGGTGGTGGGTGAGAAGCACCTCGAATTCGCGCGACCACAAGCGCAGGCGATTACGCGCGACGTCCATTTCATCGTCGAACCCATGGGCCGCAACACGGCGCCTGCGATCGCGCTGGCGGCGCACGCGCTGGACCCGGACAAGATCATGCTGGTGTGCCCCAGCGACCATCACATTCGCGACCCGGACGCGTTCGTCACAGCGGCACGGTCCGCAGCCGACCTTGCAGCGCAGGATTGGCTGGTTTCCTTCGGCATCGAGGCGACATCGCCGGAAACCGGCTATGGCTATATCCGCCGCGGCGAGGCGCTCACAATTGGCTTCCGGGTTCACAGCTTCGTGGAAAAGCCGGACCTCGATACGGCCATGAAATTCCTGGCGCAGGGCGACTATGCGTGGAACGGCGGCATATTTGCTTTTCGGGCCGGCCATTTCCTCACCGAGTTGGAGCGGCACCGTCCGGAGCTTGCCGAGCAGACGAAAGCGGCCTTCGAAGCGCACGCCGTAGATGGCGATGCCTTGCGGCCCGATGCAGATCTGTTCGCCGCGATCAACGGCGAGTCGGTGGACTACGCGGTCATGGAAAATACCGAACGCGCTGCGATGGTGGATGCCACCATGGGCTGGTCGGACATCGGCAATTGGGACGCGCTGCTGCAAAAGCGCGGCACCGACGATGCGGCGAACGTGGTCATCGGCAATGGCGAAATCATCGGCGCGACCGGAACGATGATCGACAGCGACGGCCCCCACGTAACGGTCGTGGGAGCGGACAACCTCGTGGTCGTGGTTGACGGGGACGATATCCTGGTCACGGCCCGCGGCGCCGTCCAGCGCGTGGGAGAAGCCAGCCGGTGCAAGACCCAATGATCCGCAAGCTGCCACGTCGCTTCGTCGAGAAGATCTGGGGCGTGGACCGGCTGCCGCCCCCCTTCCCCCACCCGTCCGAAGATCGCATCGGCGAAGTGTGGTTCGACCCGCCGGAGGAGCTACCGCAGCTACTGGTTAAATACATCTTCACGAGCGAACGCCTGTCGGTCCAGGCCCATCCGGACGACGATCAGGCCGAGGCCATGGGTTATGGCAGAGCAGGCAAAAGCGAATGCTGGGTCATTCTCGACGCCGAACCGGGCGCCACGATCGCTGTCGGCTTCCATCGGGAGATTACGCCCGAAGTCCTGCGCGAAGCTGCTCTCGACGGCTCGATCGTCGAGCATCTTGTCTGGCACGAGGTAGAGGCCGGAGACGCGTTCTACATTCCCGCAGGAACGGTGCATGCGATCGGCGGCGGTGTTTCACTGATCGAAGTCCAGCAAAACAGCGATTTGACGTTCCGTCTGTTCGACTATGGTCGCCCACGTGAATTGCATCTCGACGAAGGCCTGCAGATCGCGGATGTCGGATCCTATCCAAATTCGCTGCGCCGAAATCTGTCGGGAAAAGGCCAGCTGCTCGTCGACGGCCCGCATTTTCGGCTTTTCCATGCGAGAGGTATGCATCACCCTGAAGGGCTCGAAAGCGGCCCGGCGCTCGTCATTCCATTCTCGAGCGAAGTGCTCCTCGGCGAAGAAAGCCTCGAATGCGGAGAGTGCGCACTCGTTTCGGACGTGACCAAGGTGGCACTTGGCGGCACCGGGATCGCGCTGATCGCCCAACCCTCGCGATAGACGGACGAACTGCGCCGATTCTGCGCCGGATGACCTGAATTTTGGTCCGGACGCGATCTTGAAAGCGCCGTTCGAATGCCCATTTTAAGCGCGTCGGGCAGTGTTCCCCTCATAGCCTGCCCGATCGGTGCACGAGAGTGCACCTCCTCCCTGAACCTTGGCCACCCCGTGCACTTCACGCGGGGTGGTTTTTTCCTGTCACTCCGCAGCCTGGAGAAACTCCCCCGGCGGCACGATCTGCTTGAGCTCGGCACCGAGAAGAGCGACCAGCCCAGCGACCAGGCGCGCGATCGCAGGAAGTTTGGGCGTCGGGCGATCAAGGGCTGCATCGAGATACAGACTGCGACAGATTTCCACTTGCATAGCGTGTATTCCGCGTCGCGGATGTCCGTGTCGGTCAAGGATATACCCGCCGGCATAGGGTCGATTGCGTGCGCTGCGGCGCCCCTTGCCGGCAAGAAAACCAATAGCTGCGTCAGACAGTACTGCTGCGCATGAGGCGCCGAAGCGATCGCCAATTACGAATTCCGGAGCGCCTTCTTCCGTAGATAGAGGATTAAGCGGCGGCATCGAATGCAAATCGATCAGCAACGCCATTCCATGAACGTCATGCAACCTCTGCAACTCGGCTTGGATCGCCGAATGGTAAGGACCATGAATGCCATCGATACGTCGGTCGATTTCGGTTTGGTCGACCGGCTGACGCCAGATCTCGCCAACTCCCGAGATCCGCCGCGGTATCAGTCCCAAGCCGTGGCGGGAGCGGTAGGTCGCGCGAGCGTTTCGTTTAGCCGTCCCGCGGGCATTAGCGACCATTCCCCAATCTATGTCATCTGTGGACCGGTTGAGGTCGATCATCGCTCTCGGCGCGTGCGCCTTGAGAAGGCTTACGTTCAATTGCTCTGCTATCGAGTCGGCAATGTCCCCGACCCGGCGATCCTCGAGCCGCACGCAGGTAAAGGAGGGGGAACGCATCATTTTGATGACGGACGGAGGGTAGGTCCGGCCGTCATGGGGCACGGCCAGCAGAATCGGCGGAGCGCTGCCGCTACCCCGTTCGAGGGTGAAGGCTGCCGCATTGTCGAAACCGGGAATGGTGCCGCCTGGATGCATCGATGCAACTTAGACACGGCGAACCGGATTGCAAAATTTAAGGGCTATTTGCGAAATGAGCGCTGACGACCCCATCCCATCCGATCTGGCGATGCTGGTGTTTACGAGGCTTAGGAAAATTCAGGATACATGGTTTTTTAAACGGTTTCGGAGTATCAGGCCGAAATGAGCCCGACCAATTCCCCGACGATCCTTCTAGCCGAAGATGACGATGCGATGCGCGTTTATCTCGAGCGTGCTCTGGTTAATGCGGGTTACACCGTCGATGCCGTCGATCGTGGTACGAAGGCCATTCCCTTGCTGGAAGCTGGCGATTACGATCTGTTGCTTTCGGACATCGTCATGCCGGAGATGGACGGGATCGAGCTTGCGCAACATTGCAATGAAACGAGCCCCAAGACCAAGGTGATGTTCATTACGGGATTTGCCGCTGTAACTCTCAAGGCGAGTCGCGAACAGCCACAAGCGAAAGTGCTGTCCAAACCCTTTCACCTGCGTGATTTGGTGATGGAGGTCGAGCGCGTTCTCGGAGAACAGGTTAGCGCCTTTTAACGCCCGGATTTTTTGCCTTGCGCGGGGCTCTAAGCCTCGCTAAACGGCCGCCCTGCCCCAAGGACGGGCACCCGATGAGTGGGCGTATAGCTCAGTGGTAGAGCACTATGTTGACATCGTAGGGGTCCCAAGTTCGAACCTTGGTACGCCCACCATCGATAGCTGATTTTTTCGAGAACATCCGCTGCTGTGGGTCAGGCAGTGATTTTGCTCGCCGGCGCGATGTTGCGCCACCGTAAGCCATAGGATTTCCCAGATCATTTGCACGATCGACGCGTGATTATGGCGCTCGATCCGCTTTGGCGTCCCCAAAACCAGCGAGACGGGCGAAAGATCGAAGACCGCAAAGAGACTTGATAGCGCAGATATCTATTGCGCGATCATGCTTTCGCACAACGCTTTGAAATCGGCCCGCAAACCTGCACTCTTCCTCTCCAGCGTTGTGATTATGCGTGGCTTGTCCCGCAAGACCGCCTGGAACGTGTTCTCAAGAGCCTCGCTGTTCAAGTCTCTCGTTTCGATGACGTAGTCGTCATGCCCGAACAGGAACCGATTAAGGCGGGGAGCCTTGGCCGAATAGCCGATCGAAACGGTAGGCGTGGCGCTGGAGAAACCTGCGATAGTCACATGCGTTCGCACGGCCATTACGACATCGGCAACAGCGACGATGCCCTTGAATTGCGACGCGCTGTACTCCTCTGACACAAACTCGACGCGCCCGTCGGCTATGTAAGGCGCGAAAAGCTTGCGCATGACCGAACTGTCGGAACTCGTTCCGGTATTCACATGGCTCAGAAGCTGAATCGCATAACCTTCGGCAAGCCGACGCTCGACGAAGTCCAGCAATGCTTTGTCGGCTACCGCCGCTTCAGCGTCCCTATAGACATACGGGCTGACGTTAAGGACCAGGCTAGGACCATCGTTCGCAACCTCCCGGTCGCCCGGAGCAGTAATCGGTAGACTGAAGGCAGGATCTCCCGTCAGCGTCGCTTCCAAACCCTGCTCTTCGAGATACTTTCGCGATTCCGGCTCGCGCACCGAAATTCTTTGCAGTTTCCTGAGCTTTTCGACAACCCTTCGCTCAAGCGGCCGGCAGCTCGAGAAAGGTCCGACCGTCGCGCACCAGATTTCCTGGTGTTTTCCGAGCTCGGCGATCTGATCGATCTGCGCAGTGTTCGAGACGAGCCCCGCATAGGAATAGTCGTAAGAGAAATTGTCGCCACCGATATGGAGGACGCGATCACTGTCACTGAGCGCCTGCCACGCATCCTCGTGCCAGTCCATGCGATCTGGCACCCATTTCGACGCCAGCGACGGGAAGTAGCGCATCGCGCGGTTCCAAACGCGGATCGAGGTTGGCAACGTCGGAGCGGGTACGAATGTGTAGTTGGTAAAATCGTAACGATTTAGCGCTTCCCGGTCGCGGTCCATATCCATGGACGGAATGTAAAAATGCACACCGGGTTCGGCATCGCTTACCATGGCCATGGTCGATACGACGAGTGCTTCGCATCCCCGATTGGCGAGGGTCTGTTGGCCAGCAAGAAAGATTTTCACCTGGCGCTCTCCACGATGTCGATCGACTTACAGTCGAGGTCAAAAACCGAGCTAGTCATATTCTGTCCGAATTTCCTTCTTCCGACCGATCAGGTCGGGCTTTGAATGCTTGCGCGGTGTCGGAGATCAAGCTCGCTGAGCCTTGAGACTGCTTTTTGCCAGACCAGCGAAATTTCCAAGATGTCGGCGTAGAAGCGCCAAGTGTTCGGCGATGGTCAGGCGGTTCGATAGCTGAAATCGGATCTGATGCCTTAGCAGTTCGGAATAGAGGGCACGGCGGTCCGAGGTAAGGCGCCCCGTGGTTCTGCGCCGCAGATAATAGGCGGTTTCAGTAGTGGCGACGATCTTCCCGCCGCCTTTCAGGATCGACAAGAGAAAGAGAAAGTCCTCGCCGCGACGGATAGCGGCAGGATATTCCAGTCCCGCCCGCCCAAGCTTGCTGCGATCCAACAGGGGTTTCAAGCTACCCAAATCGTATCGGATCATGTCCAGGGCGGTGAGCGCTCGCCTGCTGCCGTCCATCGGCACTCGATCCAGGCGGCGCCATAGCGTCTCTCCGGTGTCGTTATGGAACGCCCGCAGATCGTCGACCACCGCCGTGGCATCGGTTTCGCGCATCACCGCCTTCAACCTGTCCAGACGATCCGGCGGAATCTCGTCGTCAGCATCGATCATTGCACACAGGTCGTTCGAGGCGTTCTCTAGGCCGGTATTGCGCGCTACGGAAGGACCACTGTTCTGTGCCAGTGTAATGACACGAATTTCGGGAATGCAGAGGGCCTCGATCGTCGCCAAGGTGTTGTCGCTCGATGCATCGTCGACAACGATGATCTCTGCAGCACCGGCAGCCTTGATGCTGCGCAAGCAATCGGAGATGAACTCCGCATCGTTGTGCGCCGCGACTATCGCTGTGATGTCCGTCATTGTAAGCCTTAAATCTTCATCGGAAATCTGCGCGCCACGCCTGTGCGCTCGCACGCATCGCCCTCGTCGGCGCCGCCCTACTAGAAAGCGCGATCGTGAACCAGCACCTTTGCCGTCATCAGGATGATCCACAGATCGCCGAGCGCGGACCAGTTTGCGATATATTCCAGGTCGGCGTTGAGGCGGGACGACAATTGGTGCTCTTCGTCGGTAGCACCCCGCAAACCACGGATTTGCGCCAAGCCCGTAAGGCCGGGCCGCAGCGAATGTCGATGCCAGTATTCGGACTCGATTTCCCAGAACAGTCGTTTTCCGGCGGTGGAACCAAGCGCATGCGGTCGTGGCCCGACAAGGCTCATGTCGCCGCGCAAGACATTGATCAGCTGCGGGAGCTCATCGATGCTCGTCCGGCGGATAAAACGGCCCACCCGGGTGATCCGGTCATCGTCCTTGGATGCCGACCTATTCCCATCGCTGTCGAGTTTCTCGACCGACATCGAGCGGAATTTCAGAACATCGATGAACCGGTTCGTCCGCCCCATTCGCCGCTGCTTGAAAAAGATCGGCCCTCCATCTTCGAGCTTGATGGCTAGAGCCACGATCAAAAATACCGGGCTGAGTAACACGAGGCCGACCGAGGCGAAGCCGACATCCATCGCCCGCTTGGTGAAACGAGCCCGAAAACCAAGCGGTCGGGACGAAACGACGAGCGACACCAGATTGCCGACATGCCTCAGACCGATTGGTCTAAGCTCGCTGAGAGATCCCGACACGATTTCGCCTTCTACCCCGGAAGCCCGGAGGATAGACGCCCATTCGCTCCGCTTTTCCACCGGACAGCTGACGATAACCCGGTCCGCTCCGTAAATCGAAGATCCCAGCCGATCGAGCGACATCGGATCGTACGGCGATACGCCGAGATCCTCGGCATCGAGTTCGAGTAGGGCCGTCCCGTCCGACTGGATCTCTGGGCCGCCGTCGTAGATAATGACGACCCCGTCTATTTCAGGGAGATATCGTGGAATGATCCAACGATGGGAAACGTACCGTGCACCAATCAGGTATGCAATCGCAACCAGTGTACCGGCCGTAACCAAAAGGCGCGAGATATCGGCAGACGCCTTCGTATAGAAGGTAATGAAAATCAGTATAGCGGAAGACGAAACGGCCGCAAGCGAGATCGAGCGGACCGAATAGCCGAGATCGGTTAATGCCTTGATCGAATAGGCCGCGCTGTAGATGGCGAGAACGGAAAATAAAGTCAGGAAAATCAGCACGTGGTTCAAGATAAATTCGACACGGGCCTGATCGAAATATATCCAACCGACGACAAAAAAACTTGCCGCACATCCGACCAAATCGGTGGCGAGATTCGTCAAATGGAATAGCAGCCTTCGTTGCTCGAGCCCTCTAACCGGGATCGCACTCGGCATTTCGAGATTCTCTGTACGTCGAAGCATTTACCTACTCGTCGGGACCAACTGCCGCCCTAGCGGTCAGAATACAGCCCCAGCTATGTCCCCATGGCAAGCGTTTGATTTAAAAGCCAATCCTAAATCGATTTCCAGCGTAGATAGCTCGGCCTTTCGAAGACTGCGGCCAGAGCTCATGTCGTCAATCGACCCTGACGGCGAGGATCGTGTCGCTCCCTGGCGTCGCCAGTAATCTGAGCATCTGCACCTCGCAGCCTTGCGGCGGCACGGTCAGCGTCCAATCTGCCCCAGTCGATTCCGTGGCGACATCTGAACTCTCTTCACCCAGGCACTGAAGAACGGGTGAAACTTCCGAACGGCGCGATGGACGGCGTGACGTGGCCGCCGATTCAGTGATAGCGAGGGTGTACGTGCCTGGGTCCAGAACCAGGAAACGTTCTGCTATCACTCTGTTGAGACGAGAGTTATTTGCAAATTGCAAAGATGGCTGTCCATTACTCCCGGTAGCTACAAAGCTGCTCAGGCCTGATGCGCGCGGGTAACGCCACGCGAAGGGGTCGCTATCGGCTGTTCGGCTCGCGAAAAGGAACTTATTTCCGGTTGCCACGGCACCGTCACGACATTGGTCTATCCAAACCTGCATCGCACTCTCGCGATGTCCGGCCCTGAGCAACCTCTCGGTCGCCAGATTGAAGGTTTCGCAATTGACCTCCTCTGTCGCCGCCGCACTCCGCACCATGATGTCTGCGAATTGATCCGGCGGCAGAAGGGCCAGCCCGCCCCGCATAAACTGTCGCAAGCCCATCTGATCGGCTGCGAATTGCGCGGCAAGTTCTTGCCGCCCGCGCGGGAAGGAGGCCAGCTGCACCAATTGCTGGTCAAAAAAATCGTGATTGCGGCGCATCTTGCGCAAAGCGGTCAGACGCTGGGCAACGACGTCCCAATCCTCCACCGAAAGCCCGGCCTGAAGTATAATGAGCTGTGCGAGGGGATCCCGCCAGCCTCGCGCGGCGGACGCGAAGATGGCCCGCTCGGCCTTCAAACTGTCTCCTTCGAGAGCATAAGCTCTCGCCAGTCGCGAAAAGCTTTCCGACGCCGTCGGCCGCTCCAGCGCCAATGCCTCGCTTGCCCGCACGGCTGGCGCGCCCATCTCGTTGGCGAGCGCCGTTTCCGCCGCCACGGCATAGGCCAGCCCCTTGAAGGGAGGGAAAACAAGTCGGGCTAGTTCCGGATCGTCTTCTACCGCGTAATCGAGCTGGACCCCTACGCAGACGACAGCGAGCGCCAAGGCGAAGACATAAACTCCGATGCGTTGGACGACGCTGCGCGAAGAGCGACGTTTGGGCGTGTTAGTCCTCGCCATACGCATAGTAGCCGTAACCGTAATAAGAATAGGAACCACCGGCCGCGTCGGGGTCGAACTTGGTCAGGACTACACCCAGCAGCGGTGCGTCGACCAGCTGAAGACGTCGATGGCTCGCCTTTACGGACCCACGCTGGCCTCTGGAAGAGTCGACCACCAACAAGGCACCATCCACTTTCGCTGACCATGTCACGGCATCTGAAAGGCCTAGGACCGGAGGACAGTCGACAATGACGACATCGTACCGCGATCGCAGTTCGTCCAACACGCCCTCAAGCCTCGGGCTACCAAGAAGCAAGGAGGGATCCGGCGGGATCGGCATCGCCGTCATGTAGTGGAGATGTTCCACCTCGGACGGCAGCAACACCTCATCGACGGTTTTGTGGCCTCCGAGCACCTCGGTCAACCCCGATTGATCAGGCTTTCCGATAGCCTTGTGCAGAGTCGGTCGGCGCAAGTCGCCATCGACCAACACGACCGATTTCCCGAGCCGCGCAATCGAGCGGGCGATCGCATTCGAAGTGGTCGTCTTGCCTTCCGACGCCTGTGCAGACGTGACCATCAACACATCCGGAAGACCGGTCGACGTCGCATAGAACAGGTTCGTAACAAGCGACTGATAGGCTTCGTTGATCGAAGATTTCGGATCGTCCCGAGCCTCTGCCAGTTCGTCCGCATCTTCCGCGCGCGGAATAAGCCCGAGCATCGGCATGCCCAGCTTGCGCTCCACGTCTTCCGGCGAACGAACGACATCATCGAAGTGCTCACGCAGAGCGACATAGCCGGCCGCGAACAGACCGCCGCCCAGAAGCGACAAGATCAGGTTGATCAGTAGGCTGGGTGAAGTCGGCTTGCGCGGCACCTCTGCGCGATCGACGATCGAGACATTGTTCGAGGTCGCACCTGCGGTCGCGTTTAACTCGTTGAACCGGCTCAAGAGGGTGTCGTACAGCGAACGGTTGGTGTCGGCGACCCGCTTCAACACGTTGTACTGGACACCGCGATCCTGTTCATCGAGCGCAGCCGAACGCAATTGTTCGACCTGGCCGGTGAGTGCTCGCTCCCGATCGATCGCAGATTGGTATTGAGTCCGTACGGAATCCTTGATCGATCGGCCCACCTGATTGATTTGCTCGTCGATCCTGTCGACCTGGGCCGACAGGGCGATGACGGTCGGGTGCCCATCGAGATGGCGTGCGCGCTCTTCCGCAAGCTGCGCTTCTGCTTCGCTCTTCTGGCGCAGCAGCCCTTGAATGGCAGGATTTTCGAGGACCTGCGGGATGGACATGAGCGGTTGATTGGCGATGTTCTGCCAGGATTCCTGGGCCGCAATACGTCCCGCACGCGCCGAACCCGCCGCGCTGTTCAGCGATATCAGTGTATCGTTGGTCACGGAGAGCGTGCCGCCCTGCCCTTCGCCGCTCTCGCTATTAAGCCGGATAAGCCCGGCTGCACGCGAATACTGGTTCAGTTCCCTCTCCGACTCGGCGAGATTTTCGCGCGCTTCCTCGAGCTGCTGAGCGAGGAATTCGCGCGCATATGACGAACTGTCGAAACGACGGTCGAGATTGCCGGCAATATAGTTTTCGGCGATCGAATTGCTCAAGCGCGCGCTCAACGCCTGATCGGTCGTTTCGACGCTGATCGAGACGATCCTGCTGTCGATCGGCAGCGTAGCGGTCATGTTTTCCTGCAGCAGATCGATGGCGACGTCTTCGCGAAGGTCGGCGAGGCCTTCGGGCCCCGTGTAGCTATCCTCCATCGTCTCCTCTGTCGGATATTCGCCGCCAAGCGCGTCGAAATACAAAGGATCAGTGCTCAGACCTTCGTTCTGAATCACCTTCTCGGCCAGCGCACGGCTCTGGATGATATCCACCTGCGTTTGAAGAAAGCGCTCTGCATCCTGCGGCGCGACCGAAGGTTGCGTATCCGAACCTTCGATAATCTGGTCCGCTTCCTGTTCCACCAGCACCCGTGAGGTCGCTGTGTAAACGGGGGTCATCAGCAAGGTGGCAATGACACCAAGAATGATAGCGACCACGAAAAAGGCCACGATTGCGAGCCAGTGACGGCGCAATGCGAAAAGCACCGCCGAAAGGTCGAAGCCGAGAAGATTGCCGTCCTGCTCATCGCCGTCGGCATGCTGCGGCTGATTATAAAGAGGCAAACGGCGACCGTGCGGCACCGCTGAAGCGGTTTGGTCCATGATCAGAGTGTCCTGAAGATGTTGAAGAGCGGCGCTGCCTGAAGCAGATCACGATAGGTGCCCTTTAGGGCCGAGAAGCCGACGACGATCTTATCCCCGCCGAGGATCTCCGGATCCGGAGCCTTACCCTCGCGAATTGCCTGAAGGTCGAAAACCGCGCCCATCGGCTGATTGTTGATCGTCCGGAGGACGACGATTTGATCGACGACCGCGACCCGGGTGAGCCCCTTAGCTCGCGCGATCGATTCCAGCAGGCTCGAGCTGCCGGATATTTCGTAAACTCCCGGCTCGTTAACATTACCTTCCACGGTCACGCGCTGCGCAGCGGATTCTGTCACACCGACGACGACTTGCGGCGAGCGCAAATAATTCTCGCCCAAGCCTGCCTCGAGCTCCTCGCTCAGTTGATAAGGCGTTTTCCCGACAGCCTGAATTTGCCCGATTAACGGAAAGTTGATCGATCCGGATGCATCGACCTGGATTTCATCGAAACTGAGATCCGGTTCCTGGAACACCCGGACGGAGAGCACATCGAGAACCCCGATCCGGTAGCTGTCTCGAAGGCCGGACGTGGCCGCCGGAGGCATCACGGCATAGGCCGCCTGACCGGTCGGCAGATCGGCTGCAGGCTTGAAACACGCTGACAACGCGAAAGCCAGAAAGAGAACCAGACCCCTAAGCACCAGCCATTTCCTTTTCCCTATCTCTTTCTGCTTGTCGAGCAGAAGCGAGCAAACCCAAAATCATGCCGGCGACACATAACAACGCCTGATTTCGCAACGGATAGTCGAGAAGCGATTGCGCTGCAAAACCACCTGCTGCGGCGAGGTAGAATGCCCGCGAAAATTCCTGCGACCCCGGAGCCCTGTAAATGCGGAAAGCCATATAGGCAGCCCAACTGAACAGAACCAGAATACCGACGACCCCTGCCTCGATCAACAACTCGAGATAATCCTGGTGCGCCCGACCGGCGCGGGCCGGATAGAGAGTTTCAAGGGATTCGTCCAACTGAAATACCTCGTCGAAAGTGCCCATTCCACTTCCAACGGGGAAAAACCGCTCTGCCGATTTACGCGCGTCCGACCACAGTGCGGGCCTGAGGTTCGCCGTCGTTTCGAAGCGATTGATCGTTTGGGCCATGCGGTCGTTCGAGCTGATTGCCAGCGCCGCGATACCCGAACCTGCCAGGATGACACCTGCGACTGCGACGAGGCCGACTGCCCGGTTGCGGGCGAAGCGGGTCTGCGCGACAAGATGAAAGCCAAGCAATCCGAGCGGGAGGATCATCAGCGCCAAGCTGGAACGCGACTGCGTGAGGATGATCGAAACGGCTATCACCAACCCTAGCGCGACGGCGACGGCCAGCACCGCCCGGCGCAAGCGCAATACCGCCGATACCTCTATGAGAGCGCACAGCGCGACGACCAGAAGAAGCCCGGTCGAGTTGTGATTGGCAAAGAAGCCATGGAGATAACTGCTGCTTCCGGACTCGTGGAGCTCCAGTCCTCCACCCGCCAGAAGTTGCATGGCACCGAGCGCGGCGTTTGCCAAACCTGCGATGACCAGCATGATCAAGGCGAACCGTGCGCCTTTGCGATGCAAAGAGGCTGCCAGCAGAAATACGACCACAGGAGCGACAAGGCCACTGAGCGCAAGCAAGGTAATATTAGGCACCAGAGAGACAGGCGCCCAACCAAGGCCTCCGGCCGCAAGCTCCTGCGCTTCGACCAGTACGTCGCGGCCGGGCAGCTGGGTCCAGATTGCGGGCGGGAGCGGAACAAGCTGCAGCAAAGGAACCGCGATCGTGGCGCCCAGGATCAATTTTCCGGTGAGACCGATCCTTTGCCAGCCTTCCGAAATCCGGTCGAATTCCCACGCGAATGCGGCAAGGGCCGCAAGCTGGATGAACAGATTCGACAGATTAGCGCCGCGACCACCGCCGCCGAGGACGAGCGCAAACACAAAAAACGCCCACAGGACGCGGTATTCGACCAAAGCGTTTCGCGCATCCGCAAACATAGCCTGGTTTTGTGTTTTCTTACGCAATTCGCACCTCGGTCGACAAGCGGCCGCGTCGTTAGGTTATTCTTCCGTTCATGACCACCTTTGCAATAGTGTTTTCACCGAGGACGCCGATGCTGTTGCCCGACAGACACGCGCCTGAATCTCTCTTGGTGCCTCGGATCAGCTAGCTCCAAGCCTCCAGCGTGGGTAAGACGTCCTCGATATGGCCCAAACTCTGACCAAATTTGTCCGCTCGATCTTTGCCTTCTTGTCGCTGCTCTCGCTGCCTGTGTCTGCCTCGGCGGGGGATGCGCGATCGGATGCCTCGGACGAACATTGGTCGATAGTCTTCCGAAGCTACCTGCAATCCGTCAACGAGGTCGACTGGAAGCTGAGCCAAGCCTCCCTCCCGATGTGTTCGACACCCGAAGCAGGCCATGGACTGATACTCGACAGTCTGCCGTCGTATGACCGGAAAGAACGCGAAGCGGTTTCGAAAGCTCTGGGGCTGGACGCACGCCCGCAAGTCGCTGCGGTCGCTTCGGATAGTCCTGCATCCGACGCCGGCCTCCAACCCGGCGATGTCATTCTGGCCGTGAACGGAGACTCTCTGATCAGCGTCATGGGCACGGAATGGTCCGAAATGGTCGGAGAGCAGATCGCGGAATTGCTCGCGCGCCTGCCAATTGATCGCGAAAGCAATCTTACCATCGAACGAGATGACCGCGAGATGTCGATCGCAATTACTCCCGTCGCCCGTTGTAGTGCCGGCACCGTGCTGGTCATAGACAAGTCGGTCGAAGCGTATAGCGACAGCAGCAATGCTGCGATCACCACCGGACTACTGAGGTTTCTCGAAGATCCCTCTGAACTCGCTCTAATCGCGGGGCACGAGCTTGCACATGTCCTCTTGCGCGATCGCCACCGGCAAGGCCGGTTCGGAAGCAAGCGTAAGGAGGACGAGGCTGACTTGCTCGGCGCGCAACTTGCTCTGTGTGCAGGCTACGATATTCGCGAAGGAATTGATTTCTGGCTGCGCTACCATGACCGCCGCGCGTTTTCCTGGTTGCCAAGCCTGTCACACCGCTCGGGAAAGTCGCGCTACCGTAAGTTGACAGCGATTGCAGACACGCTCGATTGCAGCCAACTCGGTTCGGTTTTGACAGACGCTCCCTGAACCTGTGCGCTGCCCCTACTGGTTCGCCAAGCGCACAAGAACTTCTTCATAGGCGCGATGCACTTTGTCGAATGTGAAATCCCGTTGATGCCTGCCTAGGGCCGCCTGGCCCAACCGGTCCTGCAGATCGTTACTGCCAGCGATCCGACGCATCGCTTGTGCGGCCTCGGATCTATTTGAGAAAAAGAGCTGTTCCTCGCCCGCCGTCCAGCGGTTGAAGCGATTGTCGTGAGCGATCACGGGCCGCCCTGCTCCAAGCGCTTCCACGAGCGAAGGATTCGTTCCACCGACCTGATGCCCGTGGAGATATGCGGCGGCAAAATAACGCAGCGCCTGCACGCGCTTTTGATCGTAAATGGCACCGGGAAAAACGACACGGTCGTTGCCGGCGGCTCTGACTGCACGATGGTAGGCGTTCGTTTCGTCGAGCCGGCCGAGGATGACGCATTTGCTGTCACCATCGACTTTCGAGAAGGCTTGAACCAGTTCCAGTATCGAGTTCTCCGGCTCGACACGAGCGATCGAAACGAAGTAATTATGCGGGGCGAGACCCATCGCTTCTATACGGGCGACATCGGCGCTCTCGATCCGATCCGATCCATAAGGGATCATGACCGGCTCTTTACGGGTCCTACGCGCAACGTGACGCGCAATTTCCGGATGATCGGCGATGGCGACATGGGCGAGGTTCGCACCAAGCAGTTCGTTGACGAAGAACCAGCTTTTCGCCGGAAAAGACCATTTGGCGCGCTTCCACTCGATCCCGTCCATATTGATCGCAATCTTGCGCCGCGCCATGCGCTGGTGCAGCGAGAAGATCGCGGTGTTATAGCCGAGGACCAGATCGACCCCGGGCCGTTTGGCGACATCGCGAATGCATTGAAGGTCGAAATCCATTGTCCCCACGGCGCCATTTCGGCGGGGCTGCACGTGGACCCGCCTTACGCCCTCCCACATGTCCTCCTCGAACGGGCCGAAAGCACCATCGTCGTCTTGGCAATATACCAGCACGTCGTGGCCCTGTTCGATCATATAAGGCGCAAAGCGCGCCGCGAAGGACTCGAATCCCCCGTGAGCGGCCGGGACGCCTCTGATGCCGATTATGTTGATTTGCATGCGGGTATCGTTCGTAACGAAAAGATCGATAGAATTTGAAAATCAAGTAGATGTCGTGGACGTTTCATTCCGCACTCGTTCTTTCTCACCGACCGCGGCAGCGCAGGTGCCAATCAAGACGAAAAAAATGTAATTGCCGACAAGGAAGGTCGCTTCGCCGAAATTGTAGATAGCGGTGAAGAACATGAATCCGACGAAAGCCGTGTACCGCGCATCTCGCATCATTTTTGCGTAAAGGGCGAGGAATATTGATAAAAATAGGACAACGAAAATCGTCAACCCAACGACTCCAATCTCCGCCATCACCTGCAGATAGCCGTTATGCGCTTGCTGAAACGAGACATCGGAAAAAATGTATGCCGTCAAGTAGGTCGCCGGGCTGTTGTCAGACCATAATGCACTTTGCCCTACTCCAAATAGCGGTCGTTGCGAGAACGTATGCATGACAATCGACCAAATCTTGGTACGCGACGAGAGCGTTCGGTCTTCACCGAGAAAATCCAAGAGCGTCGCTCCAAATCCGACCAGTCCAATTATTCCCACCAACACGAGTAGCAGGCCTCCTATGGAGAATAATATTCGCGGATGGCTGCTACGCCTCGTGTAACGGCTGAATTCTATCAAACCGCACGTTAGAACGGTGGCCACCAATGCCGTCGAGGAGCGGGAAACAATAATGAAAAGAATCGAGATAAGGAACGTTAGTAAAGTCCAGTTCTTTTCAGAACGCCACATACAAAAAGAACATACTGCGGCAATACCAGCCATCGCCCCAACCTGGTTTTTATGTCCAGAAAAAGCTTGAAATGCGAGCTCTCCGGTGAAATACATGGTCGCTGGAAAACCGAGGAGATAGAACCAAAATGAAAAAGCTAGGTACGATGTAAATACAAGCACCAGCACCTTTGGGAGCTGAGTTTTAAACTTTATGAAAAGAGCTAACCCGAGCAGGAAAGACCCAAGCAAGGATACGATCCCCACAAGGGTCTCATTTCGATCGATGGACCAGCCTGCCGACAACGCGCAAAATGCGATTAGATAGACCGGCCAAAGCGCACGTCTATCAAAGGTTTTGACACCCCGAATTAGTACGAACAATCCAGACCCAGCATAAATAACTGCGAATAATAAATTGGTTACAACCTGTGCGCCATACGGGTTTACGGCGATAATTTCCCGAAACGCAAAAGCGAGATGCAGGATCGAGAAGGCCATTATCAGCCCGATAATATGGCCAGCTATACCTCGATCGGCCGCTAGTTTGCGATGCCTCGCAGGGTGCATCGTACCCCTAGCCCGTGTTTGGGATGCATTCAAATTTGCATAAACCATGCTTCTTATCGGCCTCTCACAGCATTCATAGCCTCGATTGCGCCTGCATAATGTCCCAACAAGTTTGGCAAATAGGCGATTTGGGAGAAATTGGTGCGCGCGCGTTCGCGCCCTCTTGCACCCATCGTTAAGGCATTCGAAGGGTCATTCTGCAAGTCGCGGATAAATCGTTCCATGCCCGCAATGTCTCCCACGACAACCTTCTTGCCAGTGTGTCCATCCGCAATGACCTCTGGCAAGCCTCCCATGTCGGTTACCAGAACCGGAGTCCCCGACGCCATGGCTTCGACGGCTGTCAGGCCGAAAGTCTCATGCCATCGCGAAGGCACGATGGCCAGCATCGACTCTTCCAATAACCTGAGGATTTGATCCCGGTTTTGACTGCCCAATATCTTGAGATTTGGTAGCGATTCTTCGTCGGCGATCTTCCGCAACCGCTCGAACTGCGATCCGTCCCCGGCAAGATTGAATGGAACTTCCGGGAGGCGACGGGCAAGTGAAACCACGTCGAAGACACCCTTGTAGTCTTCAAGCCTTCCGAAGAAGAGCACGCCGAGAGGCACCGACGTATCCGGAACCGTGAAAAAAATATCATCGACCGGATTATGCAGCGTGAACATGCGATCGGCCGGCATTCCCTGGCGCACCAGCATGTCGCGCTGGAAGTTGGAGACGGCGAGGAAGCGTTGCGGCCAGCTTTTTGCGCCGAGACTGTCGGCGACGTACATTTCGGCGCAGGTGATTGCCGAGCGTATCAGCGATCCCCTGTTGCAGCGATGGACGATGCCCGGGAGATAGTTGCCTACCGTGCAGGACGTGCAAGTCTCACCATCGCGCCGCGCGATCGAAATCGTGCAGAAGCTGCGATATTCATGCAGGTGCTGGACCGTTGGGATGCGGCGGCGGCGCAGGGGCTCGATGATCGAAGAAGTCAGGGTGCCGTAATGGATGTGCAGATGTGCGACATCGAAACGCTCGCGATCGAGCAAGGCATCGAGGCGCCTGCGGGCGTCGCGGTTGAAAAAGAACTTGTGCAGCCCGCCTGCGCCCGGTTTTTCGAAATGCGCGCCGGACGGATGGATGCCGTCGTCCGCCTGTTCTTCTATCTGTGCGGCAAAAAGATGTACCTCGTGGCCTGCCTTTTCCAGCATGCTGCGGGTGTGGTGGACCATCACGTCGCTACCGCCGCGCAATTCGAAATGCTGGCTGACCAGAAGAACTTTCACTTGTCGGTCCTCGCCGAGACACGCCCTACGCTTTCCCCATAGCCCATCGCGACGAGCATCTGACAGAACGGCTCAACTAGCTCGGGCATGAGGGCAAGCGTGCCATAAGGCGCTGCTGGCGAAAGCACGCTGCGTGCATAGCCGCGAAACTTCGCATCATCGCGAAGCCCAGTATGGGCCAGAATCCGGTCCAAGGTTTGATCGGGATGGTTGCAGAGATCTTCGTAAGTGATGGCCTGGACTGCATCGGGAAACTGCTCGCCGGCAGCCATCGCGGCGCGCATCGACACGATCCATTCGACTGCGGAGCGATCCCGGTGATCGTCGCATTTGAGCAATTGATTCTTTAGCGGCGCCAGATCCTCGTGCGCGGGGACGATCTGTTCGACGAGCATAGACCATTTGCGCCCGTCGCGACCCCACCAGTCGTGGACTTCCGCCCCTTGCACCTCGCCTTTGCGTTTCGACCATTGTGTGACCGAGGAACAGGTGTCGACGCCGTCGCGCAGAATGGCAACGCATTTTGCCTTCGGAAACAAGCCGAGAACGAACGGCATGCGGAACACGAGTTCAGGATATTTATCGACCACCCGGCGCGCGCCGGCAACACGCATCGCCCATGAATAGACCTTAGCAATCGCGCGGGCCATCGTCGGCGACGCCTCCTCGGCCCCCAACCGCACCCGCGCTTCGCCTTCGCTGTAACTGCCGATGATGTCTTCTTCGCCATGAACGTAGTGCCAGAGGGCCTTGGGCTCGTTGAGGAATACCGCGTCCATGTGCATCGCGAAAAGCGTGCCCAGAACAGTCGTGCCCGAACGACCGGTGCCGATGATATAAATAGGCCGGTCGCTATCTTCCTTTATTGGGTTCGCCTGGGCCGCGCGGTAAAGCCCGAAAACGAGCGGGTTGATCCAGCGCCCGCCGGTGGTCAGCGGCCGACCTTCGATTAGCGCCCAGGAAACAAGGCGTCCGAACACCTTGCCTGGCCGGTGGCGGAACATTTCACGGTCGATTTGAGCAGGCATCGATCTCAGGCTTTCAGGCGCTTTGACGCCCAGGCACGAAGGTTGCGGATACGGCGCAGATTGAGCGCAAGCGCAAGGGACATCTTGAGCGGTAGCGCCACCCCCCAGCCCGCACGCGCCAGCTTCGAGGAATTGCTGCAAGACGGCGCGTAGCCGGATTCCGCCAGCAAGGGCTCGGCAGCCTTCTCGACAATTGCGATTTCCGCAAGGGACAGGCCTTTCTGCCATGCTCCGGTACGCGTGCGATCAATGCCTCTAGCAGAAGACTGATCCTCACGATTGGATGAACCAACTCGCGCTACGTCGAGCATCGTTTCGTCGAACGCGATCTCGCAATGGGCGCAGATAGCGCGTACGGTCGTCTCCGGGTTCTCGAGCAAATCCTCGAAGCGTACGAGCATGACCGCATTTCGCAGCGTCGCTTTGCGCGCGGCAGCGGCAGCCTGTCGCCACATCTTTGCCATCACGAAGGGGTGATAATTGGCCCATGAACGGATCGCTTCCGCCAGCGGAATATCAGCGCCTAGCGAGCGGCGCTTCCACTTGCCCTTTTGCGACAGCACCACGTCGCGCGGGTCGCGCACCATGCAGACGACTTTCGCCGTTGGGATACCTTGCAGGATCTCGTCGATATAGAACAGGTTGCGCGGCGTCTGGTCGAGCGCGATTGTCTTACCGGCCTGTCGAGCGGCGAATAGCGTGGCCTCGCGATAGACAGAAGCGCAGGTCGGCGGATCGGCCTTTGCGATGACAGCAGAAACGTCGCCTGCTGCCACAGTAGCCGGCTGAGGTCGGAAGTAGCCATCCCGTACGCCCGCCAGCAATCTGCGGACTAGGCTATCCGTGCGAGCCGGGTCGAGCGCCTCCCCGGAACTGAATTCCTCGCCGGTGACCATCTGTTCGAGAAAATGCAGTTCGCGCAAATCGGCGACCTCCGCACCGCCGCCGAGGACGCGCGCCAAGAGCGTGGTACCGCTGCGGCTCGCGCCGGTCACGAAGATGTGTGTCGTCGCCATACGCGTGACAATCAGCCGGGAAGCAGCCCAAAGAGATATTGCCCGTAGCCCGACTTGCCGTATTTCTCGGCTCGAGCTCGCAAGTCATCGTCGTCAATCCAGCCTTGGCCGTAAGCGATTTCTTCAGGACATCCCGCTTGGAGGCCCTGGCGGTGCGTCACCGTCTGTACGAAATTCGCCGCCTCCAGAAGATTTTCGTGAGTTCCGGTGTCGAGCCAGGCATATCCGCGCCCCATGGTTTCGACCTGGAGGCTGCCTTCGTCGAGATACATCTCGAGCAGCGACGTGATTTCCAGTTCACCGCGTGCCGAAGGCTTCACCTTCGCCGCGCGTTCCGGCGCCTGCCCATCCAGAAAGTAAAGACCGGTCACAGCATAGTTCGACGGCGGATCGGCCGGCTTCTCGACGATCTGATTCGCTTTTCCTTTTTCGTCGAAACCGACAACGCCGTAATCGCTCGGTTTGGCGACGTGGTAGCCGAAAACCGTGCCTCCGGACGTGCGACTATCTGCATTGCGCAGCGCGTCGGGCAGGCCGTGGCCGTAGAAAATGTTATCGCCAAGAACCATCACCGATGGCGCGCCAGCGAGGAAGTCTTCAGCCAAGAGATAGGCTTGCGCCAGGCCGTCCGGCGATGCCTGCACGATATACTCGAACCGCATACCGAATTGGCTGCCGTCGCCAAGCAATCGCTGGAACTGCGCCTGATCTTCGGGCGTGGTAATTATCGCTACCTCGCGCACCCCGGTCAGCATGATGACCGAGAGCGGATAGTAGATCATCGGCTTGTCATAGATCGGCATAAGCTGCTTCGAGACAGCCTGCGTCAGGGGATAGAGCCTAGTGCCGGATCCCCCGGCGAGAATGATTCCCTTGCGATCGGTCATTGAGCGTCCAGTTCCTTCAGAACGCCGCGTAGCGCTTCGCGCCAGTCAGGTCGTTCGAGATCGAATTCGGCCAGTCTGCTGCAGTCAAGACGGCTGTTGAGAGGGCGACGGGCCGGTGTGGGATAGTCGCTAGTCGGAATATCCTCGACAGTCACCTCCCTGCCCGCCTCGGCAAAAATTTCGCGAGCGAAAACTGCCCAACTGGCATCGGGTGTACCGGAGAAATGATAAGTTCCGGACTTGCCCGGGTGGTCGACAAGCACCTTGGCCATCCGCACAGCGGCCTCGGCAATCGCGGAGGCCGGCGTCGGTCCACCCACCTGGTCGTCGACGATCGCCAGGCGGTCGCGCGTTTCCGCCAGCCGCAGCATCGATTTCACGAAGTTTCCGCCATGCGCCGAGAACACCCAGCTCGTTCGCAGGATCCCATGTACGGCCCCGCTCTCGCGCACCAGCCGCTCACCCTCAGCTTTGGTGCGACCATATGCATTGAGCGGCGCAATCGAGTCGGAGGGAGAGAATGGGTGATCGCCTTCGCCCGAGAATACGTAATCGGTCGAAATATGAACGATCGGAATGTCTCGTCGTGCACAAGCGGCAGCAATGGCCCCTGGAGTATCGGCATTGACCACATGGGCTATGCCTTCTTCCTCCTCCGCCTGGTCGACTGCTGTGTAAGCCACTGCATTGATGACCGCTTCGACATCGTCCAGGCCCGCCACCAGCGCCGCGCACGCAGACGGATCGGCAAAATCCGCTTCGGCGCGCGAAAGGAACCGCGCCTCGATCGGCAGGCGCGCAAGTTCTCTCGCAACCTGCCCGGATTGACCGAATACGAGGATCACGCCTTGGTCCCCAGCCTTTCGCCCACGCCCTTGCGATCGAGCAGCGCCTGCCACCAGTCGCGGTTATCAAGATACCACGTTACCGTTCGCTCGAGACCCTCCTCTACGGTTACCGAAGGCCTCCACCCAAGCTCTTCGCGAATGCGGCTCGGGTCGATGGCGTAGCGCAGGTCATGACCGGGACGATCCTGGACGAAGGTGATCTGTTCGCGATAGCTCTTGCCGTCGTCGCGCGGCTGGAGCCGATCGAGGATATCGCAGATCGCATGGACCAACTGCAGGTTCGTACGCTCGTTTTCGCCGCCGATATTGTAGCTTCGGCCATCCTTGCCCTTGTCCAGTACCAGCAGCAGGGCATCGGCATGGTCTTCTACGAAAAGCCAATCGCGTACGTTATCACCCTTCCCATAGATCGGGATTTCGCGGCCGTGAATGGCATTGAGAATCACCACCGGAACAAGCTTTTCCGGGAAGTGGTAGGGGCCGTAATTGTTGGAACAATTTGTGATCACCACGGGCAGGTCGTAAGTCTCGTGCCATGCCCGCACGAGGTGATCGGAGGCCGCTTTACTAGCTGAATATGGCGAACGAGGATCGTAGGCGGTATCTTCCGTGAACATACCGGTGTCGCCAAGCGATCCGTACACCTCGTCCGTCGATATATGGTGAAAACGGAAAGTCTCCGGCTTGCCTTGCGCTAGCCAATACGCCCGCGCAGCTTCCAGAGTATTGAATGTGCCGGTAATGTTGGTCTCGATAAAATCGGACGGCCCATCGATCGAGCGATCGACATGGCTTTCCGCCGCGAGATGCATGATCGAATCGGGGCGGTGCTCTGCCAGGACCTTGTCGATGGCCTCACGATCACGGATATCGACCTGCTCGAAAGAGTATCGCGGGCTTTCGGCTGCGTCAGCCACATTTGCAAGGCAGGCTGCGTAGGTGAGCGCGTCGCAATTCACCACTTCGTGACCGCGTGCGATTGCAAGTCTCACGACTGCGGAGCCGATGAAGCCGGCACCGCCGGTAATCAGGATCTTCATCGTTCATCCTTTCCAGGAAAATGGAGATACGAACTGGTCGAAGGGCGGCGCAGCAGCGTCCTTTTCCGACAGCTTGACATCGCCGGTAGTAGGCCAATCGATATTCAAGCTGTCCCATCGTACCGCGCCATCGCACTCGCGCGAGTAGAAATCCGTGCATTTATAAACGATTTCGGTGTCATCCTCGAGGGTGACGAAGCCATGAAGAAATCCTGCTGGTATCCATAATTGCACGCCGTTGTCCGCGGTCAGTTCTTCGCCGACCCATTCCCCGTAGGTGGGCGAACCCTGCCGCGCATCGACTGCCACATCGAAGAGGCGCCCCCGCCCACAGCGCACGAGCTTGCCCTGCGCGTGCGGCGGTGCTTGGAAGTGAAGTCCGCGCACTGTGTTTTTCGAGAACGATATCGAGTGATTGTCCTGGACGAACTCCGGCAGATCAACGCCGGACGCCCGTAAGTTGCGCTTGCTCCAGCTTTCGCTGAACCAACCCCGCTCGTCTTCGAATCTTTTCACTGTTATGGCAAACACGTCGGGCAACCGTTCGAAAGCCCGTATTGAATCAATCACAGCAAAACCCGTTTCGGTGGAGAGAGTGCATCAACGGCCGATCGAAACCGTCAGTAGGCCAGCGCGCGACAGTCCTCTACAAACCATCCCTCTCGTGTGCAATGATTTTGGGCGACGACTGACCCGCGAACGCAACGCTCGATTCATCTCATTCAAGAACCGACACGTCGCAAACTGTTTCTTAACTGCCACATTTTATCGAGTTTTTCCGCGTTCTGGGCATTGCATACTCAAGAACCATGTATTCACACTTGCGTCCGATGCGTAGGGCGTCTAGGCATCGAATTGATAAACACAGAAACTGGAGTTTTATATGACTTTGAAGACTATCATGGCTGGCGCAGCGGCAATCGGTCTCGCGGTTAGCCCGATTGCGGCATCGGCTGGCACTTCGGCTGGCGCTTCCCTGCCTGCGACTCAGGCTGGTACGGTCACTCTCGGCGAGCGTGCTACCACCTCGGTCAAGAAGGAAGAGCGTCTGGCTGGTCCCGGTCTCATCATTGCAATCATTGCTGGTATTGCAATCATCACCGGCATCATCATTGCTGCCGATGACGACGACGACGATTTCTCGCCCGGCGCCTAATCGGTAAGCCGAGTTGAACATTTGAGCCGGTCCCTCAGGGGCCGGCTCTTTTTGTTGTGCATAGCGAACCCTATCATAGGTCGCAGGATTGGCTGGGGCGAGAAAGTCAGGGTTCGACCATTAGACACGAACACTTCGAACCATACTGGCTGACCCTGTTATTCAAAGACGGGCTGCCGCTCGTCCGCCCGCTCACTTGCCCTCACGCGCCCCTCTGCTAAAGCGCCCGCAATCTCATTCGAACAGACAGGAAACTCATGGCCAAGATCAAGGTAGCCAACCCGGTCGTCGAACTCGACGGCGACGAAATGACGAAAATCATCTGGCAGTGGATCCGCGAGCGGCTGATCCTGCCCTACCTCGAGATCGACCTCAAATATTACGACCTTTCGATCGAGAAGCGCGACGAGACCGACGACCAGATCACGATCGATGCCGCCAATGCCATCAAGGAGCATGGCGTCGGCGTGAAATGCGCCACCATTACCCCCGACGAAGCGCGCGTCGAGGAATTCGACCTCAAGAAGATGTGGGTCAGCCCCAACGGCACCATCCGCAACATCCTCGGCGGTGTCGTCTTCCGCGAGCCGATCGTCATCGACAACGTGCCGCGCCTTGTGCCGGGCTGGACCGACCCCATCGTGGTCGGCCGCCATGCTTTCGGCGACCAGTACCGCGCCAAGGACACGCTGATCCCCGGCAAGGGCAAGCTGCGCATGGTCTTCGAAGGCGAGAACGGCGAGAATATCGACATCGATGTCTTCGAATTCCCGAGCCCGGGCGTCGCGATGACGATGTACAATCTCGACGATTCGATCCGCGACTTCGCCCGCGCCAGCTTCGCTTACGGCCTCGACCGCAAATGGCCGGTCTACCTTTCGACCAAGAACACCATCCTCAAGAAGTACGATGGCCGCTTCAAGGACCTGTTCGAGGAGGTCTTCGAAGCCGAATACAAGACCGAGTTCGAGAAGCACGGCCTGACCTACGAACACCGCCTGATCGACGACATGGTCGCCGCGGCGCTCAAGTGGAACGGCAAGTTCGTCTGGGCCTGCAAGAACTATGACGGCGACGTACAGTCGGACATCGTGGCGCAGGGCTTCGGCAGCCTCGGCCTGATGACCAGCGTGCTGATGACGCCCGATGGCAAGACCGTGGAAGCGGAAGCGGCACACGGCACCGTCACCCGCCACTATCGCCAGCACCAGGAAGGCAAGGCGACCAGCACCAACCCGATCGCCAGCATCTTCGCCTGGACGCGCGGCCTGATGTATCGCGGCAAGTTCGACGACACGCCCGATGTAGTGAAGTTCGCCGAAACGCTGGAGAAGGTCTGCATCAAGACCGTCGAAAGCGGCAAAATGACGAAGGATCTCGCGCTTCTGATCGGTCCGCAGCAGAGCTGGATGACGACCGAGCAGTTCTTCGAGGCGATCGTCGAGGGTCTTGAGGCCGAAATGGCCAACTGGGGCTGAAACCCATCGCCGCCTGCGTCATTACGTAGGCATGGCTAGACCATACGGGGTCGGCGCGCGCCGGCCCCGTTTCTGTTTGCGGATCGCAGAACAACGGGGACGACATTGGCTAAACCACCGGCAAAGAAGCGCACGCCGAAGCGCAAGGGCAGCGAGAAGTTCGGCCAGCGCCGGCTCGAAGTGCGTAACGCTATGATCAAGGATATTCCGGGCATCGCCAACCTGGTACGCCGGGTTTACGAGGACATGCCTGCCTATACGCACGGCGAGATCCGCGGCCAGATCAACAATTTCAAGGAAGGCTGCTTCGTCGCCCTGCTCGACGAGGAAGTTGTCGGCTATTGCGCGACCATGCAGCTAGCCGAAGCGCTGGCCTTCCAAGATCACGACTGGGAGGAAATCACCGGCAACGGCTTCGGCAGCCGCCACGATCCCACCGGCGACTGGCTTTATGGCTACGAGATGTGCGTCGATCCCAAGGTGCGCGGAGTCCGCATCGGGCGCCGCCTCTATGAAGAGCGCCGCGCGCTGGCCGAGGAGAAGGATCTGACCGGCATCGTCTTCGCCGGCCGCATCCCGAACTACCGCCGCTTCCGCCGCCGCGTCGAGAACCCGCAGGACTATCTCGACAAGGTGGTCGAAGGTAAGCTGCACGACCCCGTCCTGCGCTTCCAGCTCGCCAACGGCTTCGAGCCCGAGCGGATCATGGAAGGGTACCTCCCCGAGGATAAGGCCAGCATGGCCAATGCCGTGATGATGGTCTGGCGCAACCCCTATGTCGAGCGTGACCAGCCGGTGAAGAAGCGCCTCCCGCGCGGTGTGGAGGCCGTACGCGTGGCCACTTGCCAGCTGCAGGCGCGCGCGGTTGCGGATTACGATGAGTTCATGCGCCACGTCACATATTTCGTAGACGTCGCAAGCGATTACGAGGCGGATTTCATCGTCTTTCCCGAACTCTTCACGCTGATGCTGCTGAGCTTCGAAGAGAAAGAGCTCTCCCCCGTCGAGGCGATCGAGCGGCTGTCCGAATACACGCCGCGCCTGCGCGACGACATCTCCGACATGGCAATGCGCTATAACATCAACATCATCGCCGGGAGCCACCCGACCCGCATGGAGGACGGGGACATCCACAATGTCGCATACGTCTGCCTGCGCGACGGATCGGTCCATGCGCAGGAGAAGATCCACCCTACCCCCAACGAACGGTACTGGTGGAACATCAAGGGCGGCGACAAGGTCGAAGTCATCCAGACCGACTGCGGCCCCATCGGCGTGCAGATCTGCTACGACAGTGAATTCCCCGAACTCAGCCGCCGCCTCGCCGACGAGGGTGCGCGCATCATCTTTGTGCCCTTCTGCACCGACAGCCGGCAGGGTTATTTGCGCGTGCGGTATTGCGGACAGGCGCGCGCGATCGAGAACCAGTGCTTCGTCGTGCTCTCCGGCAATGTCGGCAACCTGCCCAATGTCGGCAATATGGACATCCAGTATGCCCAGAGCTGCATCTTGACGCCCTGCGACTTCCCCTTCGCCCGCGACGGTATCGCTGCCGAATCGAGCGAGAACGTCGAAACGCTGACGATCAGTGACGTAAATCTCGCCGATCTCAGCTGGGCACGCGCCGAAGGGACCGTCCGCAATCTCGCGGACCGACGCTTCGATCTTTACCGCATCGAATGGGACGAGGAAGGCAAGCATCCCGGCAAGCCGAAGCCTCGCCGCGAGCCTCTCGGCCCGACCGGGCCGGGCGGAGGATAGGGAACATTTACCAACGGTTCAGCGCTAAGCCTCACCTGTCCTCCCTCCCCCCGAAGATAACATTCGCCCGCCTGAACCCAATGTACGGCGGGTGCCCGCAATCGACTTGCGGGCGAGTTAGGTTTCGTTAAAGATAGACTGGTTATATGCTCAGCGAGGAAGTTTCCGCTAGGGATCGGCGGCGGCTTTTCTTGATCGGGAGTTGTCATGTTTTCTTTGGACGGTCTGAACATTGCTCGTTTTGGTTCTCGAAACGAACCCTCCTTTTCATTGGGCAGAGCCTTCGGTTTGACCCAGATCGACCCGGTGGACTACGATTTCGGCCATGCGCAGACATGCGCATGTGCATGCTGCGGTGTGACTGCCAAGCCGACAGCGGACGTGATCCAGGCGGCCTTTTCGCCAAGCGCGGCGGGGGTCGATATTCCCGGCGACACCACGACCACCGCGACCATTTCGGTTGGCGGCAGTGCTACCGACGAACTTGAAGTCGCTGGCGACACGGATTGGTTCAAGATCACGTTTCAAGCCGGCGAGACGGTCAATATCTCCTTGTTTGGATCGGGCGCGAGCCCTGTAAGCGATACCTATCTGCGAGTTTACGACAGCAACGGAGTGTTGGTCGCTGAAAACGACGATGGCGGTAGCGGTTACAATTCGCTGCTGCGCTTCACAGCTTCATCGGGCGGGACATATTACATAGAAGCCGATTCTTACGCGAACAACAAAGTCGGCGAATATACGATCGAGGTGACCGAAGCGGAAGCGCTTAGAGTGTTCACCTATGACGAGATAGCGTTGCAGCTGACCAATGGATATTGGGGAGGTTCGTCTCGCGCGTGGAATGTGGGAAGCGATGGAGAACTCACCTACGATATCAGCGCGCTGCCGGCAGAGGCGCAATATCTCGCGACCCAGGCCCTTCTTCTCTGGAGCGATATCACGGGTATCGAATTCGTTTCGGTTGCGAGCGGCGCGGAACTGACCTTCCAGGATACGGAAAGCGGAGCTTATGCTTCCACGTCCTATTCCGGCGGGACTATCGCTTCGGCCACCATCAATATTTCGGCCGCGTGGCTGGCGAACTACGGTACGACGCTCGATACATATTCCTTCCAGACCTACATTCACGAGATCGGACACGCTCTGGGCCTGGGACATGCCGGAAATTACAACGGCAACGCCAGTTATGCTGACGATGCGCTATACCTGAATGACAGCTGGTCGACGACCGTCATGTCGTATTTCAGCCAGACGGAAAATTCCTACTTCAGCGATCAGGACTTTTCCCGCGCCTTCCTCCTGACTCCGATGAACGGCGATGTCGTAGCAATCGGCAATCTCTACGGGCTGTCTTCCACTACGCGACTGGGTGATACGACATACGGCTTTTATAGCACTGCAAACCGCGACGTCTATGACGCTACCCTGTTTTCCGCGTCTGCATACACCGTGGTCGATAGCGGCGGTACAGATACGCTCAATTATTCAGGCTTTTCGAACGACCAGCTGATCGATCTGCGCCAAGAAAGCTTCTCGAATGTCGGTTCGCTGATCGGCAACGTTTCGATCGCGAGGGGGACCGTAATCGAGAATGCGACCGGCGGGTCGGGTAGCGACCGGATTTACGGCAATTCGGCCGATAATCTTTTACGTGGGAATTTCGGCAGCGATTATCTGTTCGGGATGTTCGGGAACGACACGCTGCGCGGAGGCAGTGACAATGATTTCCTGTTTGGCGGCGGCGGTGACGATGATATCGAAGGCAATGCCGGTAACGACAGTGCGTATGGTGAAGCGGGCGACGATCTTCTTCGCGGCGGCGACGGCGAAGATTTCCTGAAAGGCGATGCCGGGAATGACACGCTTTACGGTGACGCCGGAAGCGACTGGCTTTGGGGAGGTAACGGTGCAGATACAATGTACGGCGGCATTGGCGTCGATATTTTGAAAGGTGGAGGCGGAGCCGATACGCTCTATGGCGGCGATCAGGCCGATAATCTTCAAGGTAACGACGGTAATGACCTGCTCGACGGAGGATCGGGTTACGATGTGCTGTGGGGTGGTGACGGAAACGACACCCTACTCGGCGGGAACGGTAACGATGAATTGAACGGCGGCAACGACAGCGACCTGATCTATGGCGGCATCGGCGACGACGTCATCACCGGGGGTAGCGGTCGGGACAAGATTTTCGGTGAGAGCGGCAACGACGACATCAACGGAGGCGATTATACCGACATCATCCGCGGCGGATCCGGCAATGACGTGATCAACGGCAATGACGGGGCCGACCAACTCTTCGGAGATGGTGACGACGACCAGCTTTTCGGCGTGTTCGGTTGGGACCAGCTGGACGGCGGCGCTGGCAACGACTTGCTCGACGGCGGCGCCGGCAACGACCGCCTCGCCGGCGGAAGCGGCAACGATGTGTTGACCGGCGGATACGCCAGTGACGTATTTATCTTCGACCTGGTCGGTGCGGCCAACGCAGACCAAATCACCGACTTCGGAACCGGTGACGACAGCTTCGAGCTCGACATGGCAGGCGATTTCTCGGCCTTGTCGGGGACGGGAATGCTGGCCGCCTCGGCCTTCCGCGCCGGAACGTCTGCACAGGATTCGAACGACCGGATCATTTACGATCAGGCAAGCGGCAACATCTGGTACGATGCCGACGGCAGCGGCGCGCAGGCAGCACAACTCTTCGCGACCGTGGCCGCGGGAACTTCGCTTTCGGCTGCAGATTTCAAAGTTGTCGACAGTTCGTTGTTTAGCGCGAACGTCAGCGCAGCGACTGAGCCAATGGCGATGTACGAGAACGCATTGTTCGTCTGACATCGAATTCTGAGCCGTTCCAAATCTAAAGGCGCTTCTGCCGCGATCGGTTGGGAGCGCCTTTTTCATGCGATGTCTATTTACGGCAGGTGACTCTACCGGCGTAGCCTCCTAACGCTAAGCCATGGCCTCCGCCGAACTCGCCTCCCCCGCCCTGTCCGACGCGCTGGTCATTCTCGGCGCGGCGGGGCTGGTCATTCCGGTCTTCACCCGCTTCCGCATCACGCCGGTCATCGGGTTCATCCTGATCGGAATCCTCGTCGGACCCTATGGCTTGGGGAGGATGGTGTTCGAGCATCCATGGCTCAATCACATAACCATATCAGATCCGGACTCTTTGGATTTATTCGCAGAGTTCGGGATCATCCTGCTGCTGTTCGCGATCGGTCTGGAATTGAGCTTCAACCGCCTGTGGCAGATGCGGCGGCTGGTCTTCGGGCTCGGCGCGCTGGAACTGCTCGTCATCGGGACGATCGCCGCGATCTTCCTTGCGATGATGGGTCAGTACTGGACCGGAGCTTTGGCGCTCGGTTTCGCTCTCGCCTTCTCCTCTACCGCCATCGTACTGCCGATTGCCGGCACGCATACGCCAGTGGGGCGCGCGGCGCTTTCGATGCTGCTGTTCGAGGACATCATGATCGTGCCGATCATCTTCATCCTCGGCGCAATGGCGCCCAATGCCGAGGCCGAGGGGTGGGAAGGCATGCTGACCACCCTGTGGCAGGGCGGCGCAGTAATCCTTGCGATGATGGTGCTTGGACGCTTCGCCCTCCCTCGCCTTTTCGGGCAAGCGGCGCGCACCAAGAGCCCCGAGCTGTTCCTCGCCGCGTCGCTGCTGGTGGTCATCGGCGCGAGCCTGGCGACGGCTGCGGTTGGGCTTTCGCCGATTGTCGGGGCGCTGATTGCGGGCCTGCTGATCGCGGAGACCGAGTATCACGGCGAGGTGGAGAGCATCATGGAGCCCTTCAAGGGCCTCGCGCTCGGCATCTTCCTCATCACCGTGGGCATGAGCATCGACCTCGCGACGATCTGGGACAATCTCGGCCTTATCGCGACCGCCGTAGTGCTGATCCTGGTGTTCAAGGCTTCCGTTACCGGCATCCTCTTGCGACTTATGGGCGCGCGGCGCAGCACTGCGGCAGAGACCGGCATCCTCATGGCCAGTCCGTCGGAAACGACGCTGATCGTGCTTGCTGCAGCCAGTTCGGCGCTGCTGATCCAGCCCGGGACGGCGCAGTTCTGGCAGATCGTCACGGCAATCGGTCTGACGGTCACCCCGCTGCTTGCCATGCTAGGGCGCGCCATTGCGCGGCGGGTGGAACCCATTCCCGAGCTGCCCGAAGAGGACGAGGCGGAAGGCCGCGTGGTCGTCATCGGTGCCGGTCGCGTCGGTCTGCTGGTCGCCCAGATGCTGCAAGCGCATGACAAGCCTTATGTTGCGATCGATTCCAATCCGGACCTGATCGAGGCGGCCAAGCGCAAGGGCTATCGCGCGACCTTCGGCGATGCAGCGCGCGGCGATGCCCTCAGCCGATTGGGCGTCGACGACGCGCTCGCTGTGGTCCTGACGATGGACGAGCCGGTACTGACGCAGCGCTTGGTGTCCAAGCTACGCAAGGATTACCCCGACCTGCTGATCGTCTGCCGCGCGCGGGACGTGCGGCACGCAGCCGAGCTTTACCGTGCGGGCGCGAGCCATGCCGTACCCGAAACGCTCGAAAGCTCGCTGCAATTGTCCGAAGCCGTGCTGGTCGATATCGGAGTCGCCATGGGGCCGGTCATCGCCTCCATCCACGAGAAGCGTGACGAATTTCGCGCGCAGATCGAGAAAGAGGGCGCGCTCGATTACAAGCCCAAGCTGCGATCGAGCACGGCGGACGCCTGAGACTTTCGGGAATTATCTGAACCTTTGGCTTTTCAATGCGTTGAAAGGGCAAAGGAGATAGACATGAGCAACCCCGAAAACGATCCGACGAAGCCGACGCCGAACAGCGTGAAGTTCAAGCCGCAGAACGTGCAGGATCCGCTGAAGGACCGCGCTCCGACCGAAAAGCGCGGCGCGCCGGGCGATACGGAAGGCTACGATGTAGCACACGGCTCCCAGCCCACGACGAAGAGCACGCCCAGCGCCTGATTCAAGGCGACAGATTTCTCCGGAGAGGAGAGGAACGCCTGGCAGCTTCGCGGCTGTCAGGCGTTTTCGCGTGCCAGCGCCTCGCGCACGGCGGCCAGAGCCTCCTGCGCTTTCGAGCCGTCCGGCCCGCCACCCTGTGCCATGTCCGCACGGCCACCGCCGCCCTTGCCGCCGAGCGCTTCCACCCCTGCGCGCACCAGTTCGACGGCGCTGAAACGATCGGTAAGGTCGTCGGTAACGGCGCAGGCGAAAGCAGCCTTGCCATCGTTGACCGCGCAGATCGCTGCGACGCCGGACCCCATGCGGGTCTTGGCCTCGTCCAGCAGGGGACGCAGTTCCTTGGGGTTGAGGCCGTCGATCACCTGACCGGAGAATGCGACCCCGCCGATATCTTCGTCGGCAGGACCGGCATCACCCGCTGATCCGCCGCCCAGCGCGAGCGCGCGCTTCGCCTCGGCCAGTTCTTTTTCGAGCCGCTTGCGCTCGTCGACCAGCGCCGCGACGCGTTGCGGCGCGTCGTCGGGTGAGGTCTTGAGCGCGCTTGCGATGGCGCGAACGGCCTCGTCACGGGCGACGAGCCAGGCGCGTGCAGCCTCGCCGGTCAGCGCCTCGATGCGGCGCACGCCGGAGCTGACGGCGCTTTCGGACACGATCTTGAACAGGCCGATGTCGCCCGTCGCCTTCACATGCGTGCCGCCGCACAGTTCGACCGAATAATTGCGTCCGCCCTCGCCCTTGCTGCCCATGGAGAGCACGCGAACCTCGTCGCCGTATTTCTCGCCGAACAGCGCGAGCGCGCCGGCGGCGACGGCGTCGTCCGGCGTCATGAGGCGAGTCGACACCTGTTCGTTCGCGCGGATTTCCGCATTCACCTCGGCCTCGACCGCCGCGATGTCGTCCTCGGTCATTGGCTTGGGATGCGAGAAGTCGAAGCGGAAGCGGTCGTCGGAGACCAGCGAGCCTTTCTGCGTGACGTGATCGCCGAGCCGATCGCGCAGCGCGGCATGAACGAGATGGGTCGCGGAATGGTTCGCGCGAATGCGATCGCGGCGCCCGGCATCGATTTCGAGATGCACGGCATCGCCTACTGCAACCGAGCCCTTGCCGACCTTACCGACATGTGTGTGCAAGCGGCCGAGCGGCTTGTTCGTCGTCTCGACCGCGAATTCCAGCCCCTCCGGCGTCCAGATGCGTCCGGCATCGCCGGTTTGCCCGCCACTCTCGCCGTAGAAGGGCGTCTGGTTTGTGAGGATGATGACGTCCTCGCCCTCGGCGGCGCTAGCCACTTCGGCGCCGTTCTTGACGATCGCGACCACCTCGGCCTCGCCGGTCGTGGAGGCGTAGCCGGTAAATTCGGTCGAGCCTGCGCGTTCGGCGATGTCGAACCAGACTTCCTCGCTCGCCGCCTCGCCCGAGCCCTTCCACGCCTCACGCGCCTTGGCCTTCTGCTCGGCCATGGCAGCGTCGAAGCCGTCCTTGTCGACCGCGATCCCGCGGCTTCGCAATGCATCCTCGGTCAGATCGTAGGGGAAGCCATATGTGTCGTAGAGCTTGAAGGCAGTCTCGCCGGGCAGCGTGCCGCCCTCGCCCATGTCGGCAGTCGCATCGTCGAGCAGGCGCAGGCCCTTGTCGAGCGTGCGGCGGAACTGCACTTCCTCGCGCTCCAGCACTTCCTGGATCAGCGGCTGGCCGCGAACGAGCTCCGGATAGGCCGCGCCCATCTCGCTCACGAGTTCGGGGACGAGCCGGTGCATCAGAGGGTCCTTGGCACCCAGCAGATGCGCATGGCGCATGGCGCGGCGCATAATGCGGCGCAGGACATAGCCGCGTCCCTCATTACTCGGCAGGACACCGTCGGCGAGCAGGAAGCTGGTGGAACGCAAGTGGTCTGCGATCACGCGGTGGCTGGCGGTGTTGTCACCCTCGGCTTTCACACCGGTCAGGCTCTCGCTCGCGCCGATCAGCGCCTTGAAGGTGTCGGTGTCGTAATTGTCGTGCACGCCCTGCATGACTGCGGCGACGCGCTCGATCCCCATGCCCGTATCGATGCTGGGCTTGGGCAGATCGCCGACGATCTCGTCGTTTTCCTGCGTGAACTGCATGAAGACGAGGTTCCAGATCTCTACGAACCGGTCGCCGTCTTCCTCCGGCGACCCCGGAGGGCCGCCCCAGATATGGTCGCCGTGATCGTAGAAGATCTCCGAGCACGGGCCGCAGGGACCGTCCGAGCCCATGGCCCAGAAATTGTCCTTGGTCGGGATGCGGATAATCTTCTCGTCCGCGAACCCGGTGCGCTTCTTCCAGAGGTCGAAAGCCTCGTCATCCGTGTGGTAGACAGTGACCAGCAGTCGTTCGGGATCGAGACCCCATTCCTTTGTCAGCAAGGTCCAGGCGTGGTCGATCGCCTGTTCCTTGAAATAGTCGCCGAAGCTGAAATTGCCGAGCATCTCGAAGAAGGTGTGGTGCCGCGCGGTGTAGCCGACATTATCGAGATCGTTGTGCTTGCCCCCAGCGCGCACGCATTTCTGCGAGCTCGTGGCGCGCGGGGCGGGCGGCGTTTCAAGGCCGGTAAACGCATTCTTGAACGGCACCATGCCCGCGTTGACGAACATCAGCGTCGGATCGCTGAACGGCACCAGCGGCGCGCTCGCCACCTCGGCATGATCGCTGGAGCCGAAATAGTCGAGGAAGCTGCGGCGGATGTCGTTGGTCGAAGTCATGCCAGCGCAGTTAGGCAATCGGCGCGCCAGCGACAAGCGGGAATGCCCGGTCAGACTGTGCGGGGGCTGCGATCGGCGGTGCCGACATGCGCCGGACAGCCGCCGGGGCGATTGCGCGCCTCAGATCTTGTAATAGTCCCGATACCATTCGACGAAGCTGCGGACACCGTCCCGGATATCCGTTCGGGGGACGTATCCTGTAAGCGACTCAAGCAACCCCGTATCGGCCCACGTCGCCGGAACGTCGCCCGCCTGCATCTCCATGAAGTTCTTCTCGGCTGTCATACCCAGAGCGGCCTCGACCGCCTCGATCATGTCCATCAACTGCACCGGCGCGGAGTTGCCGATATTGACGATGCGCCAAGGCGCAACCGGGGACAGGCTGTCGTGCTCCGCGATCGCTTCCCCGTCGCAGGGACGGACCGGCGGCACATCGACCAAGCGACGGATCGCCTCGACCAGATCCTCGACATAGGTGAAGTCGCGCATCATTCGGCCGTGATTGTATACGTCGATCGCCTCACCCTGCAGCATGGCCCGGACGAATTTGAACAGGGCCATGTCGGGCCTCCCCCACGGGCCGTACACGGTGAAGAAGCGAAACATCGTCACCGGCAGATCGAAAAGATGGGCGTAGGAATGCGCCATCGCCTCGTTGGCCTTCTTGGTGGCGGCGTAGAAGGACATCTGGTGATCGGCCTTCATCGTCTCGCGATAGGGCATGTCGGTGTTTGCGCCGTAAGCGGACGAGGTCGAAGCGAGGAGCATGTGCTGTGGAGGATGCGCGCGCGCCGCCTCGAGCAGTTCGAAAGTCCCGAGCAGATTGCTTTCGACATAAGTGCGCGGGTTCTCGATCGAGTAGCGCACCCCGGCTTGCGCTGCCAGGTGGATGACGATTTCGGGCTCGCAATCGTGCATCAGATCCGCCAGCAAACCGGGTGTTTCGATCGGCTCGTTTACAGCGCGAAACCCTTCAACTTTGAGCAGGCGGGCCTGCCGACGGCGTTTCAGTTCCGGATCGTAATAGTCCGACATGTTGTCGACACCGACGACCGCGAACCCGTCGTCGAGCAGCCGCTGGCACAGGAACGAGCCGATGAAGCCGGCCGATCCGGTGACCAGCGCCGTGCGGGTCTCGGCCATCAATCGGCGCCGAACAGGTCGCGCGTGAAGACCTTGTCGCGCACGTCCTCCAGTTCGGGATCGAGCCGGTTGGCGACAATGATATCCGCTTCGCGCTTGAACTCCTCGAGGTCGCGGATCACGCGCGAACCGAAGAAGGAATCGTCGTCCATAACCGGCTCGTAAACCACGACTTCGATGCCCTTAGCCTTGATGCGCTTCATAATCCCCTGGATCGACGACTGGCGGAAGTTGTCCGATCCGGCCTTCATCACGAGGCGGAATACGCCGACGGTCTCCGGCTGCCGGGCGATTATCCGGTCGGCGAGAAAATCCTTCCGGGTCCGGTTCGCATCCACGACCGCGCGAATCAGGTTCTGCGGAACCTCGGAATAGTTGGCGAGGAGCTGCTTCGTATCTTTCGGCAGGCAATATCCGCCGTAACCGAACGACGGGTTGTTGTAATGCATGCCGATGCGCGGATCGAGGCCGATACCCTCGATGATCTGACGCGTATCCATCCCACGAGAGAGGGCGTAGCTGTCGAGTTCGTTGAAGAACGCGACGCGCATGGCGAGATAGGTGTTGGCGAACAGCTTGATCGCTTCGGCTTCTTCCGCCTCCGTAAGGAGGACAGGCACATCGGAAATGAGCGCCGGCTCGACCAGCAGATCGGCGAATTGTTGCGCTCTCTCCGACCGCTCCCCAACGATTACGCGGGAGGGGTGCAGATTGTCGTAGAGGGCCTTTCCTTCGCGCAGGAATTCGGGGCTGAAGATGATATTGTCCGATCCGAACCTGGCCCGCGCGTCGGAAGTATAGCCGACGGGGATGGTCGATTTTACGACAATCACCGTGTCGGGGCTCGCTGCGACGATTTTCTGGATGACGTTATCGACAGCGGATGTGTCGAAGAAGTTCGTTTCGGGATCGTAATTGGTAGGCACCGCAACCACGGCGAAATCCGCCCCATCGATCGCTTCGGCTGCATCGGTCGTGAAACTCAGGTCCAAATCGTCATGGGTTAGATATTCCTCGACCAGGTCATCCTGGATCGGCGAACGGCGATTGTTCAGCAATGCCACGCGGTCGGACACGATATCGCAGCCCACCACCGTATTGTGCCTGGCCAGCATGATGGCGTTGGAAAGGCCGACATACCCAAGGCCGAACACTGCAATCTTCATGGTTGTTTTCCGTACCTGCGATGGAGGTCATGACACGTGGCCCGCTTTGCAAGCTGGACGGTACAAATTCAAGTCATGCGGCAGAGCGATCTCACCAGACGAAATACGGGCCACCGCGCTCACGCGCGCGCTGCCAAGCGGGTCGGGCGTGCACGGCCTCGACGAATTTCACGGTCTTCGGTGCCTTTTCTCCGTATCCCTGCATCACGGCGATTTCGGCAGGGAAACTCATCATGACGTCTGCGGCCGTCCAGTCGTTGCCGACGAAATGACCGGATTCGTTGATCCCGTCTTCCATGAAGGCGACATGTGCGGCGAATTGCTCTTCAATGCGGGGCATGATCGGTGCGGCGCCCTCGCCCAGGCGGCCGGCCATGATCTTGAGCATCACCGGCACGAAGAAGCTGCTTTCGCCGAACTGCATCCATTCGAGGTGGCGCACGTGGTCTTCACCAGACGTCTCGGGCAGCCAGCTATCGCCGCCATGGCGCTCGCACAGATACTGGATGATTGCTCCACTTTCGGCCACGCGGAAGCCGTCGTCCTCGATCAGTGGCGACTTGCCGAGTGGATGCGGCTGCTTGAGTTCGGGCGGTGCGAGATTGGTCTCCGCATCGCGCTGGTAATGCTCGATCTCATAATCAGCGCCAAGCTCTTCGAGCAGCCAGAGAATACGCTGCGAACGGCTGTTGTTAAGATGGTGGACGGTGATGGTCATCGGCTCTCTCCTGCGCGCCGCCCTTGCAAATTCCGCCGGCGGGTCGATTCGCCCGCGACCCTAAGCGAGGCGCAAGCGGCTCGCCAGCCACACAACAAGGCATGAGCGGTCGAACGGAAAAGCCGGTGCGGCCAAGGGAGGCGCGCACCGGCTTTCCGTTCATTCGGGAGCGCCGGGGGACAGTCCGGCTATCACGCGGACCCGGGGGATGGGCAGGCGCGCTCCCGCTTGAAGAGATATCAGTCCTCGTCCGCGTCCGGACCGGTCATCATCTCTTCGGCCACCTCGTCGGTGCGGCCGCGGATTGCGGCTTCCAACTTGGCGCACATCTCGGGATTTTCCTTGAGGAAGGTCTTGGCGTTCTCACGGCCCTGGCCGATGCGGACGCTGTCGTAGCTGAACCAGCTGCCCGACTTCTCAACCACGCCGGCCTTCACGCCGAGGTCCAGAATTTCGCCGATCTTGGAGATGCCTTCGCCATACATGATGTCGAATTCGACCTGCTTGAACGGCGGGGCGACCTTGTTCTTGACGACCTTCACGCGGGTCGAGTTGCCGACCACTTCGTCACGGTCCTTGATCTGACCGGTGCGGCGGATGTCGAGGCGGACCGAAGCGTAGAACTTCAGCGCGTTGCCGCCGGTCGTGGTTTCCGGATTGCCGTACATCACGCCGATCTTCATGCGCAGCTGGTTGATGAAGATCACCATGCACTTGGAGCGGTTGATCGAGCCGGTCAGCTTGCGCAGCGACTGTGACATCAAACGCGCCTGCAGGCCGACATGACTGTCGCCCATCTCGCCCTCGATCTCGGCGCGCGGGACCAGCGCGGCGACCGAGTCGACCACGAGAATGTCGATCGCATTGGAGCGCACCAGCGTGTCGGTGATTTCGAGCGCCTGCTCGCCCGTATCGGGCTGCGACACGATCAGTTCGTCGATATCGACGCCCAGCTTTTTGGCATAGACCGGGTCGAGCGCATGTTCGGCGTCGACGAAGGCGGCGGTGCCGCCGGCCTTCTGGGCCTCGGCAATGGCATGCAGCGCCAGCGTCGTCTTGCCCGAGCTTTCCGGGCCGTAAACTTCGATCACGCGGCCCTTGGGCAGGCCGCCGATACCGAGCGCGATATCGAGACCGAGCGAGCCGGTCGAAATCGCTTCTACATTCATTGCTTCTTTCGAGCCCAGCTTCATTGCCGAACCCTTGCCGAACGCACGATCGATCTGTGCGAGCGCGGCGTCGAGTGCCTTCTGACGGTCTGCGTCCACTTGCTTTCCTTCTACCAGCTTCAGATTGGCCGCCATGACATCACCTCCTGCGCTTGCAAAGAGCCGCCCTTCGACTCTTCAACTGGAACATGATGTATCGGCTTTGTTCTCGAAGAACAAGTAGGGAACGGAAATTTTTTCGTGGTTTGTTCCGCGTCAGCCTGACGACGCCCCCTAGCTCCCGCCCTGAGCGGCGAGAACGTCGGCGACCTTGGCGTTGATCTGCTGCACGCTGAAGGGCTTGGCGATGAAGTACATGTTGTCGATGTCGATATCGTTGCGCAGTTGTTCCTCGGCATAGCCGGACATGAACAGGATCGGGATCTTCGGTTTAACCCGACGGATCGCGCGGGCCATCGCGGGGCCGTCCATCGCGGGCATGACCACGTCGGATACGATGAGATCGAAATTGTCCGAGCCATTGGCGATCGCGGCCAGGCCTTCCTCGCCGTCAGAGGCGGTGGTGACGGTATAGCCCGCGCGCACGAGCGCCCGCTCGGCGACGGCGCGGACCATATCCTCGTCTTCGACCAGCAGCAGCTTTCCCCCGCCGGACCATTCGCTGGCCTTGGGCTCCGCCTCTTCCTCGCGCCGCATCACGGCTGGCAGTTCGCCGCTGTGGACGGGCAGGTAGATGGTGAAGCGCGCGCCAGTAGTGTTGCCGTCGGGCCCGCGCACATTGTCGGCGAAGATGAAGCCGTTCGACTGCTTGACGATGCCGTAGACCGTCGAAAGGCCGAGACCCGTGCCCTTCCCCTGCTCCTTGGTGGTGAAGAACGGTTCGAAGATCTTGCTGATGAGGTCCTGCGGGATGCCGCCGCCCGTGTCCTGCACGATCAGCACGGTGTAATCGTCCGCCGGCATGATATCGCTGCCCATCTTGCGTACATCGCGCGCGGACACGCGCCGCGTCGCGAGCGTGAGGCGGCCCTTCCAGTCCTGCTTGCCGCTTTTCGCCGCATGCGCCTGCATCGCGTCGCGCGCGTTCACGGCGAGGTTGATGATGACCTGCTCCAGCTGCTGCGGGTCGGCACGCACCGGGCCGAGCTCGCGGTCGTGGCGGACGACGAATTCGATCTTGTCGCCCATCAGGCGCTTGAGGAGCTGGCTGACCTCGCTGACCACGTCAGGCAGCTGGAGCACCACCGGCAGCAGCGTCTGCTGGCGGCTGAAGGCGAGCAGCTGGCGCGTCAGGCTGGCCGCGCGGTTCGAGTTCGCCTTGATCTGCTGGATATCATCGTAATCGCTGTCGCCGGGTGTGTGGCGCAGCAGCATGAGATCGCAATAGCCGATAATCGCGGTCAGCACATTGTTGAAGTCGTGCGCGACGCCGCCCGCCAGCTGGCCGACCGCCTGCATCTTGGTGGCTTGCGCGACCTGGCGGCGCAGGCGCTTTTCTTCGGTGGAATCGGTGATCGACAACAGCACTGCCGCATCGCCCAGCCCGCGGATCCCGGCGAGGCCGATCGAGACCGGCTCCTCCTTGTTGCCGGCGAGGTGCACCGCCATGTCTCCGCTGGAACTCGCGCCCTTGGCGAAGCGGCGCACGGTGTCGGCGATCGCCGCCTTGTCCTCGCGCACGACGAGATCGGAGGGGAATTGCGGCAGCCCTTGCTCCTCGCGCTCGACGGCGCGCAGGAAAGCAGCATTGGCAAACAGGAAGCGCCCGTCGCGATCCGTCAGCGCGAGGCCCAGCGGAAGCGCCGCCAGCAACGTCTCGAGCTGCGGGATCGCTGCCTTGCCATTGCCTTCGAAGCCGCCGCCGATCCCGACGGTCCGGTCGATCAGCAGCATCAGCGACGGCGCCTGATCGGCATCCTTCGCGCGATTGCCGCGCTGCAATTCCAGCGGGACATGGACCAGCGTCTGCGGCGAGCCCTGCTGGCCTTCGCGCGCGAAAAAAATGCGATCGCGGTCGTCCGAGCGCAGCAGCTGGACGAATTCCATGCCGACCAGCGAGGTGGCGGCATCGCCCGTGGCTCGCTCTGCCAGGCCCACGGTGGCCGCCTGCACGATGCCGTCCGGTGCGACCATCGCAAGTTCGAGCCCGGCGCGCGACATGACCTCGCCGAAGGGTCCTTCGACCCGCTCTGCTAGCCCGTCGTAGCTGCGTTCCTGGACGATCTCGGCGAAGCGCCAGACGAGATAGTCCTCGCCCCGCCCCGCCCGATCCACATCGAGCCGGAAGCGTTTCTCCACACCCTCGATGGTCAGCAGATCGACGCGCGCATGCCCGTCACGCCACGCTTCGCGCGCAGCGATCATCAGGCGTTCGGAGGATTTCGGCGCGAAGCCGACTTCCAGCGGCGGAACGGCCTCCCCGAACCAGTCCTCATAGGACGAGTTGGCGCAAATCAGCCGATTGGCCCGGTCGGTGATGGCAACCGCCCGCTTGCTGTTTTCGACTGCGGCCGCAGTAACCGACCAGTCGGGAACACCGGCCTCCTGCTCGACCGGCCCCGTCCGCAATCGCGCGGCGAGTAGCAGCATGAGCAGGAAAGCGACCAGCGCGCCGCCATAGGCTATCGCGACCACGGCTTCCCCGCCGACCAGCCCGACCATTACGATGGAGAGCACGCAGGCGCCAAGCACGCCGAATATCAGCGGCAGCGGCGGAAGGCGCGCGATAGTCGTGTCGTCGGAAGGCGTCATTCGCCGTCCTCCGCCAGGCGCTCGTACATCCGGCGTTCGGCCGCGCGCAGGCGGCGGCGGCGCTTGCCGGCCACGATGAAGCGCCAGACGAAGCTCGAGAGAAGATAGCCGATGGCCGCACCCACGACGGCCAGCACGACGAAGCCGAAAATCGTCACCAGCACCGTCACCCCGACGCCTTCGAACATTTCGACCAGCCACGCCCAGCGCCCGCTGGTGATTTCATCCTGCGCAGCACCGCCGGTGACGTCGAGATCGACTTCGAGGATGAACGCGCCGACGCGATTGGCAAAAACCGCCCAAATGGGGAAGGTGAACGGATTGGTGATGAAAGTTACGAGCGCCGACAATGGCACGTTCGCGCGCGCAGGCAACGCCATGAAGGCGGCGAGAAAAATCTGCCCGACCGGAATAATGAACCCGGCAAAGATACCGAGCGCCACGCCCCGCGGCACGCTGCGCCGGGTGAAACGCCACAATTCCGGCGTCAGGAAGCGGTGGGCGATCGGCTTGAGATACTTGTTCTCGGCAAGCTGCTCGCGCGTGGGCATGTATTTGCGGATCAGGTCCGACAGGAAGGTTTTGGACTTCGGATTGCTCATGACCACATTTCACAGATGCGCTTGCGCCCCGGCGAGTGCAAGGCCCGCGCTCTAGCGCATGGCGATGAATGCGCAATGGCTATCGGCCGGTTAACGATGGACGAGCCGCTCAGCCCTTCTCGCGCATCAGGCGCGCCTTGTCGCGCTTCCAGTCGCGCTCCTTGATCGTCTGCCGCTTGTCATGCGCCTGCTTGCCCTTGGCGAGCGCCAGCTCGACCTTCGCCCGCCCGGTCGAATTGAAATAGACCGACAGCGGGACCAGCGTCATGCCCTTGCGCTCGACCGCACCGAACAGCTTCTCGATTTCGCGCGCGTGCAGCAACAGCTTGCGCGGCCGCCGCGGCTCGTGATTGAGCCGGTTGCCGTGGGAATATTCGGGGATGTTGGCATTGATCAGCCACACCTGCCCGTCGCGCACTTCGGCATAGCTTTCCTTGATGCTCGCCTCGCCCGCCCGCAGCGCCTTGACCTCGGTCCCCTGCAGGGCGAGCCCGGCCTCGAACGTCTCCTCGACATGATAGTCGAACCGCACGCGCCGGTTGTCGGCGACGGTTTTTTGCTTGTCGAAGGTGGCGGGTTTGGGACGGGCCATAGGGTGGGCGCATCTAGGGTCGCAGTGCGCAAAAGGAAAGGGCGGTCAGATCAGCCCGGCAATTTCCAGCGCCTCGTCGACCTGCTTGCGGCTTTCATCGCTCGCGTTGCAAAGCGGCAAGCGCACGTCTTCGGAAAACCAGTCGTGGACGCGGCTGAGCGCGTATTTGACCGGCGCGGGGCTCGCGTCGGAGAACATTGCATAATGAAGCGGGAACAGGCGATCATTGAGCTTGCGCGCCTTCACGAGATCATTGTCTGCAATCGCCTCGTGGAACTCCGCGCAAAGCGCCGGGGCGACGTTGGCGGTCACCGAAATGCATCCTGCCCCGCCCGCGGCGGAATGCGGGAGCCACAGCTCGTCATTACCGGACAGCTGGCAGAAATCGTGGTCCAGCCCCATGCGGTGATCGGCCACGCGCGAGAGGTCGCCGCTGGCATCCTTGATGGCGACGATCTGCTTCGGGAATTTGCGGACCAGCTCGACCACGGTCTCGTCCTCGATATCGGTGACGGTACGGCTGGGGACGTTGTAGAGGACGATCGGCAGGTCGCTGTTTTCGGCCAGGAAGCTGAAATGCGCGATCAGCCCCGCCTGGCTCGGGCGGTTATAATAGGGAGCAACGCACAAGCCTGCAGCGGCGCCTGCCTTCTTGGCGAAATTCATGTGGAGCAGGGCATTTCGCGTATCGTTGCTGCCGCAGCCGGCGATCACCGGAACGCGGCCTGCGGCCTGTTCGATGCAGACTTCCACCACGCGGTGATGCTCCGCATTGGAGATGGTGGAGGCCTCGCCCGTGGTCCCGCAGGGCACCAGCGCCTTGCTGCCATTGTCGATTTGCCAATCGACCAGGCGGCGGAAAGCTTTCTCGTCGAACGCTCCGTCGCGGAAAGGAGTCGCCAGAGCCGGAATCGAGCCAGAGAACATTTACGGAAGTCCTGCGTTAGATACATGACAACTCGCGAGAAATCGCGAGACGGGATTTTTCATTCAGCGCCTGATAAGGAGCCGGGAGCCATTATGTCCAGCATGGGCAAGACAACAGCAATCACTTCGATCCTCCTCGCAACCACCGCTTTCGTGCTGCCGGCCACCGCGTCGGCGCAGAATGACGGGCGCAGCACCATGGTGGCGCAGCAGCCCGCGCGGATCGATGCGGCGATCGCACAGTGGGAATATCTCACCAAGCGCGACGATCTGTCGTTCGGCTCCTACGCCAATTTCATCACGACCTATCCGGATTTCCCGAAGGAAGACTTGCTGCAACGCCGCGCCGAAAATGCGCTCGATAGCGAGGCCGCGTCGCCGCAGGCTCTGGTGGCATTTTTCGACGAGCACCCGCCGCTGACGAATAGCGGGCGTGCGCGCTATGCGCTGGCACTCGCGTCGATGGACCGGCCCGAGGCGCTGGAGATGGCGCGCGAGGCGTGGCGCAATGGCACCATGAGCGGCCCGGCGGAACTATATCTCGTCGGCCTGTTCGGTAGCCACTTTGCGCCCGAAGATCACGACGCCCGGATGGACGCGCTGCTGTGGCAGGGCAATCTCGACGCCGCATCGCGCCACATCGCGCGCGTTTCGCCCGCCTATCGCCAGATGGCGCAAGCCCGCATGGCGCTGCTTGGCGGCTCGATGGGCTCGGCTCCGCAGGACGCGATGAGCGATGCGGGCTATGTCTATAATCTGACGAAGTATTACCGCAGTTCGGGCCAGCCCCTCCAGGCAGTGAACCTGTTGGGCAATCGCGCAACCTTCAATGCTCCTGCCTTCGACGGCGACGCCTTCATCAGCGAAGCGCTGGCTGTCGCAAAGAGCGCAGGCGCACCGAGCCAGGCGGTCGCCATCGCCTCCAAGGTGGACGATTTCTTCGCGCCGGGGACCGACATTTCCGAAGGGTCCTTCGCCCTGCGCGACAAATACACCGACCTCATGTGGCTTGGCGGCACCAAGGCGCTCTGGTCGATGGGGGACGGCCAGCGCGCCGCGCCGCTCTTCTATCGTTATGGTACCGCTGCCAAGACTCCGCTGACCCGTTCCAAGGGTTTCTTCTGGGCCGGACGTGCTGCGGCGCGTGCAGGTGACCGGGCCGAGGCGCAGCGCTATTGGGAAATGGCGGCTGAATATCCCGAATGGTATTATGGCCAACTGGCGCTGAGCGAACTTGGCCGTCCGATGCCGAGCTTCGCCGCTCTGCCCCAGCCGCAGTCGTCGCCCGAGCAGCGCTCCGCTTTCGACAGCGATCCCCTCACGCAGGCTATCCGCGCGCTTTCGCGCAACCGGCAGGACTGGCGCACGGAGCGCGCGTTCTTCGAAGCGGTCGCCGAGAAAGCGGATACGCCGGAAGAAATGGCGCTGGTCGGCGAGCTCGCGCGGCAGACGGGCTTGGAGGAAATGGCCGTCGTCGCGGGCCTGGTCGCGGGCGAACATGGTCTCAAGGGCTATGAGCGGATCGGCTTCCCGACCGTGCAGACGCATAGCGGCGCGAACTGGACCATGGTCCACGCCATTGCGCGGCAGGAGAGCGAGTTCGACCGCACCCGCGTCAGCCACGCCGGTGCGCGCGGCATGATGCAGCTCATGCCCGGCACAGCGCGCGAGGAAGCGGGCAAGATCGGCGTTGCTTACATGTCGGCCGATCTGACCGCCAATCCCAGCTACAACATCCGCCTAGGCGATGCGCATTTCGCGCGGCTGATGGACCGCTACAACGGGGCCTATCCGCTCGCCATCGCGGCCTACAACGCCGGCCCCGGCCGGGTGAACGAGTGGCTCCGCCTCAATGGCGATCCGCGCAACGGTTCTGTCGACTGGGTGACCTGGATCGAGCAGATCCCGTCGAATTTCGAGACGCGCTATTACGTCATGCGCGTGATCGGCAATGCTGTCGCCTATGCCAATATGCATCCCGACCAGTCGACCGCCCGCCAACGCGATATCGCGAGTTACCTGCGGCGATAGAATACGCTAGGGGCGGGCCGATGGGCGCGCAGAAATCCGTTCCGGGCAATCCGATCACGCCGGCAGGCTATGCCGCGCTGCGTGCGAGATACGATCATCTGCTCGGCACCGAGCGGCCGGAAATCGTCGAGATCGTGAGCTGGGCCGCCGGGAACGGCGACCGCAGCGAGAACGGCGACTATCTCTACGGCCGCAAGCGGATGCGGGAGATCGACCGCGAGCTCGGCCACCTGTCGCGCCGGATGAAGGCCGCGCGGGTGATCGACCCTGCCGAACAGCCCGACAAGTCGCGCGCCTTCTTCGGCGCCACCGTGACGCTTGCCGACGAGCACGAAGTCGAGAAGACCGTCACCCTGGTCGGCGACGACGAGCAGGACGCCAGTGCCGGGCGGATCGGCTGGTCATCCCCCCTCGCCCGTGCGCTGAAGGGTGCATCGGTCGGGGATTTGCGCCTCGTGCGCCTTCCCGGCGGCGACCGCGAGTGGGAAGTAATGGCCATCGACTATGCGTAAAGTACTGGCTCTGACCCTGCTCCTCCTCGCAAGCCCGCTGGCAGCGAAGGACAGCCTCGGTGTTTTCTCAGACTGGGGTGCGTTCCGCGATCCTACGGTCCCGCGCTGCTACGCAATTGCGAAGCCGACGCCCAGCCGCCTATCGCGGGACAACGAGCCGTTCGCCACCATCGGCACCTGGCCGCGCCGACAGATCCGCGGACAAGTGCATTTCCGCCTGTCGCGCATGCTGGCGAAGACGCCATCGCTACAGCTCCGCATCGGTTCGCAGCGCTTCGAGCTGACGGGCGGCGGCGGCGATGCCTGGGCGAAAGACCGGAGGATGGACGCAGCGATCGTCGCCGCGATGCGCTCGGCCCAGAGCATGACGATCCGCGCAACCGACACTCGCGGACGCCGCTTCTCGAACTCCTATTCGCTGTCCGGCGCGGCCACGGCGATGGATGCAGCCACCCTCGCCTGCTCCCGGCGCTGATACGAAAAGGGGCCGGCAACGCCCTGCGCTGCCGGCCCCCGTTTTCACTACGACTTCTGCTTAGAAGCGATAGCCGAAGCCGAGCATCACCTGGTGACGGTCGACGTCGATCTCGCCGAGATCGGCATCCGGCGTGTCGCCTTCGAAATCGAGTTCCGCATCGCCGTAGTTCGAATAGCGATATTCGAGCTTGGCATAGGTGTTCTCGTTGAGCGCGTATTCCGCACCCGCACCCACGCGGAAACCGTCCGTGTCGATCTTGGCACGATACTCGTCGCCGTCGAACGAGCTGTTCACGTTGTAGCGTGCGTTCGAATAACCGCCCTTCACGTAAAGCAGCAGATCCGGGTTCGCGAGGATACCGGCGCGCGCGCCGACATAGAGGTCGCGGCCTGCATTCACATTGCCGAGGCCGAAGAATTCACCGTCGGCACCATCGAATTCGACGTCCGCCGTGGAATCGGTCAACTCGCCTTCGAGACCGAGGACGACGCCGCCGGCGTTGAAGTCGTAACCGACGCCGACGCCATAGGTCACGCCATCGATCGACTGGTCGTTACCTTCGTTGGCATCGTCGTCGATGTCGCTGCCGGCCTTGCTGACATCATAACCGACAAGCGCTTCGGCGCGCGGGCCGGTGAAGGTGCCGTCGGTCGCGTCCTGAGCGGCGGCGGGGGCTGCGATGGCGGCCACCGAGGCGGCTGCGAAAAGTGCGACTGTCTTTTTCATACTTAGTACTCCGTTTCTTATCGACGCCGCTTCACGAGCAGCGTGGACTTCGAGAACGGCGGAAGACCGCGCGCAGTTTCATTAACCTTCCACAACAAGAAAGTGTTGCATCCGCGACACAATCTTGCGCCAAGCCGTGCCGCCTCATCGACCGAATGCAGGCGCAAACAGATTGCGCGGAATTCACGACGAAACGTTGGAACCCGATGGCACGAGATCGATTTTACGCGCTCCGTTCCATCTGGCCAAAACGCCCTCACGCGCCTATATGCGCCGCTCCCATGGCTGATACGACACTCATGAGCATCCCCGGGCAGGTGGACCCGGTTCCCGTCGCACGCGACATAACGCTGCGCGCCGATGGCCGCATCGATCTGATCGGCCTGCCGAAAGAGCGTATCCGCGAATTGTTCGCCGAGGCGGGCCTCGATCCCAAGCAGGCGAAACTGCGCGCCAAGCAAGTGTTTCACTGGCTCTACCATCGCGGCGTGACTGAATTCGAAGCGATGACCGACATCGCCAAGACCATGCGCCCGTGGCTGGCCGAGCGTTTCGTTATCGGTCGTCCCGAAGTGGTCGAGGCCCAGCATTCGACCGACGGCACGCGCAAATGGCTGCTCAAGACCGCCGAGGGGCACGAATTCGAGATGGTCTTCATTCCGGATGCGGATCGCGGAACGCTGTGCGTGTCGAGCCAGGTCGGCTGCACGCTCAATTGCCGCTTCTGCCACACCGGCACCATGAAGCTGGTCCGCAATCTGACGCCGGGCGAGATCGTCGGGCAGGTCATGCTGGCGCGCGATGCGCTGGGCGAATGGCCCAAGGGCTCGATGGCGGGCCTGGACGAAGCTGAAGATCAAGGCCACTACACCTCTGATGGCCGCCTGCTGACGAACATCGTGATGATGGGCATGGGCGAGCCGCTCTACAATTTCGACAATGTGAAGGGCGCGCTCAAGCTGGTGATGGACGGCGACGGCCTTGCGCTCTCCAAGCGGCGCATCACTCTGTCGACCAGCGGCGTCGTGCCGATGATGGATCGCTGCGGCGAGGAAATCGGCGTCAATCTGGCCGTCTCGCTACACGCGGTGACCAAGGAGATCCGCGACGAGATCGTCCCGCTAAACAAGAAATACGGCATCGAGGAATTGCTGCAGGCCTGCGCCGATTATCCCGGTGCCAGCAATGCCCGCCGCATCACCTTCGAATATGTGATGCTGAAGGACAAGAACGATACCGACGAACACGCCCGCGAACTCGTGCGCCTGCTCAAGCAATACAAATTGCCCGCCAAGGTGAACCTGATCCCGTTCAACCCCTGGCCCGGCGCAGCTTACGACACCTCCACGCCGGAGCGGGTGAAGCGGTTCTCCGACATCGTATTCGAAGGCGGCATCTCCGCCCCCATCCGCACGCCGCGCGGCCGCGACATCGATGCAGCCTGCGGACAGCTGAAGACTGCGGCGGAGAAGAAGAGCCGTGCGCAGCGGGACCGCGAGGCGGCCGAGGCAATCGAAGCGTAAGTTCGTGGCAAGGGTGACGATCTGGCGCTATCGGCGCCGCTTTCGGATTGGTTCCACCAACGGGCTGGTAACGCTGCGCTCGCGCAGCGATGGTCTGTTCTCGGAACTGTGCCTCGATGGCAGGGTCGTCTCGATGGATGCGACCCCGGCCATCGGTCCCGACGCCGTACGCAATCATCGCTTGTCCGCGCCGCTCCTCGACGGCTCGTTGATTGAGGTCGAAGCCGGCTACATTAGCTCGATGAATCTTGGCATCGCGGTCCGGCGCGACGGGGAACTCATCTACGAAAGCCACCCCGGAGAGACCATCGCATATCCCGAGCATTATCGGGAGATGATGGAAAGCTATGCCAACGGAACGGTCGGCGACGCACTGTCGCAAGACTTCAACGACAGCGCGGGCGGCCATAACTCCCACATCGATTTCGGCGCCTTCAAGCGCAATCGCATTCCGCTGGCGGTCGATATTTTGCTAGGCCTCCTCTTCTTCGTCATTGCCAAGCTGACCGATCTCACCACCGCTGCGCTGGTCGGGGCTGCGGTCGGCGTCGCCTTATTGGTGGCACAGCGGTTGACCAAGATCGACCTGCTCGGGGGTTTGGCGCTATTCGGCATAGCCTTGCTGTTGCTTTCCGCAGGCCTCGCGCTGGTTTTCCAGTCCGACGATGCGGTCAAGTACCGCTCGTCCGTCGTCGGCCTCGTCAGCGCCTCATTGTTCTTTTTCGATGGTGTGGCTGGCGGGAACCGGCTTGCGGTCCGGCTGAAACGCTATCTGCCCTATCGCGACATAGATCCCGCGCGGCTTGGCATCGGCATGGGTGTACTCGGCGCGATCATGGCCGGTCTGAACCTGGTTGTCGCGTTCTACGGGTCGACCGATTTCTGGCTCTTCTACAGTACCTTCGCGGATTTCTTCGTGACGATGGTGCTGATCCTGATGGTGTTCCGGTACGCACAGGGCAAGATGCTGCGCGATATAGCCCCAGTCTATCGAGAGCTACCGCCGGAATGAGCGATCCGGCGACGATAGCGTTCTACGAGAAGAACGCGCCGCGCTACACGTTGGGCTTCGGGCAGGCGCCGAGCCGCCATCTTAACGTTTTTCTCGACCGGCTCGCGCCCGGTGCCAGCGTACTCGAGCTCGGCTGTGGCGGCGGGCGGGATTCGGCTCGGATTGCTGAGCGCGGCTTCCATCTCGACGCGACCGACGGTACCCCCGCAATGATCCACAAGGCCAATGAACGTTTCGATGTCGGCGCGCGTTTGCTTCGCTTCGACGAGCTCGACGCCGTAGCCGCATACGACGCGGTCTGGGCGCATGCCTGTCTGCTGCATGTCGCGCGAACCGACCTGCCTTCCGTACTCGCGTCAATTCATCGCGCGCTGCAGCCCGGCGGCTGGCATTTTGCCAATTTTAAGCTGGGCAGCGGCGAAGGCAGGGACCTGCTCGGTCGGCTGCATAACTTTCCCGATGCCCGCTGGCTCGAAGATGTCTATCGCACCGCCGGGTTCGCGATCGCCTCCTCGGAAACCTATGCCGGAAAGGCAGTCGACGGGACGCAGCGCGACTGGATGGCCCTGACGGTGCAGCGCCCTCGCGCGTGAGCTAGTCCACCGACCGGCTTTCCTACAGCAGCGGGCTATGCTCAAAGACCGGCATGGTCGATCTGATCCTCTTTCAAACCGCGATTAACCGGCGCATTGCGGGTGGTCGGTTTTTTCCGCCCAGGACAGTGGTCCATGCGGTCCATGTCTCCTATCCTGTAGGGATGGAAGTTTGGCGATGAGCGTGGTCATCACAGCAGTCTGTATCGGCCTGCCCCGCCCCTTCAACGGCGCGGAACTCAGCGCGATCGACAAGCGGCCAATTGCAGGTCCGGTGGCCATCCGCAGCTTCGGGATCGAGGGCGATATGGTCGCCGATACAAAGCATCATGGCGGACCGGACATGGCCGTGCATCACTATGCGAGCGATCACTACCGTGCGTGGGATGACTGGCTCGGCGGGCATGGCTTGCTTCAGGGGCCAGCCGCTTTCGGCGAAAATTTGATGAGCACGGGGCTGGTGGAGAGCGACGTCTGCATCGGCGACCGCTTTCGCTTCGGTAGCGCTATGCTGGAAGTCAGCCAGCCGCGCCAGCCCTGTTGGAAGATCGAGCATCGCTTCGGGCACAAGGACATGGTGAAGCGTATCCTCGCCGAGCACATGTGCGGCTGGTACTACCGCGTCGTCGAGGAAGGCGAAGCCGAAGCGGGCGACGTGCTGGAGTTGGTAGAGCGAGTCCACGAGGGCTGGAACGTCGCCCGGGTCTTTGCCGCGCTTCACGACCCGAGAAGCGAAGCTACCGGAGCGGAGCTTGGCGAGATCGCAGCGCTGGACCGGCTCACCGATCAATGGCGAGACAAGGCGACGAAGGGGCGTGATGGCTAGCAATTCGTCGCGCGCGGTGGGTCGGCTTATCGCTAATCCGGCCTTAGTGCCGCTCGTTCATCCGAGGTTGTGGACCCCCTCACCACCGTCCGGGTTGAAGAGCCAGACCACAGGATAATGAGGCACAAACGATGAAGAAACTCGCTCTCGCATTCGCCGCCGGCACGTTGGCCGTCACCGGACTTGGCACCGCCGCTCCCGCTGCTGCCGACCCGCCGCCCTGGGCGCCGGCGCATGGCAAGCGCGCCAAGGATCGCGCGATCTACGACAGCCGCGGCTACTACATGGAACCGCGCCGCATCACGCGCAGCAGCCGCATGTGGCGTGGCGACGATGGCCGCTACTATTGCCGCCGCGACAACGGCACGACCGGTCTGGTGATCGGTGCCGGCGTCGGAGCACTCGCGGGTCACGAACTCGCGGGCCGTGGCGACCGTACGCTCGGTGCGATACTCGGTGGCGCGGTGGGCGCGATCGTCGGCCGCGAGATCGACCGCGGGAGCCTTCGCTGCCGCTAAAGATGTTCGGATAGTTCGAGGGGTTCAGCTCTTCGGTTCGCAGGAGGCGCGCGATGCGAGGTTTCGGCCCTGCATGGCGCGCCTTTCCATTGGAGCGCGTTCGGCTAAGGTAGGAGAGCCATGCCGAAGACCAACAGACCAGCCGTGCTCGTCACCGGAGGTGCCAAGCGCCTCGGTGCAGCGATCGCGAAAGCCTTCGGCGCGGCGGGCTGGCATGTCGTTGTCCACTACCGCCGCTCCGCCGACGCCGCCGAACGACTGGCTGCTGCATTGCCGAGCGCGGAGACGATCCGCTGCGACCTCGCAGATGGCGATAGCGCCGTCGCCATGGTCGACGACCTCGCCGCAAAGCTCCCCGACTGGGGCGCGCTGGTGAACTGCGCGTCCATCTTCGAGGAGGACAGTGTAACCGCACTCGATCCGGCGACGAACCGGAGAGCGATGCAAGTCAACGCCACCTCCCCCTCCCGCATGGCTCAAGCCTACCTCGCGAACGCCCGAAGCGAGGCCGGGCGCTGCGTCATCCAGATTACCGACCAGAAGCTCGCCAACCCCAATCCCGACTTCTTCAGCTACACGATGAGCAAGCACGCCTTGGATGCCACTATCGACATGCTGTCCATGGGCGCGGCGGATGACACGGACCGCGTCTACGGCCTCGCACCCGGTGCCATCCTGCCCAGCCATGACCAGAGCGAGGCGGAAACCGAAGTGTCGCACCGCCTGAACCTGCTCCGCCGCAAGACCGATGCCGCCGAAGTCGCGGACGCAGCTCTGTTCCTGGCGGGCCGGCACCTGGCAAGCGGCCAGACGCTCTACATCGACAGCGGGCAGCACCTGATGGCTCAATCGCGCGACGTGATCTACTTGGCGCGCGAGGTGGAAGCGGAATGAAGAGGCACGTCCTTTCCACGCGGATCTGGCATTGGCTCAACCTGCTGTGCGTGGTCGTGCTGTTCATGTCCGGCCTGACCATCAGCAACGCCCATCGCCTGCTCTACTGGGGCGACTGGGGTTTCGATCGCAGCCAAGCCTGGCTCGAGGTCCCGCGCTTCCCCGACTGGATGACGATCCCGGGCTATTACAGCCTCGCCGTGGCGCGCGATTGGCACATCCTGATGGCCTGGCCCTTCGCGCTCGGACTCCTGTTCATGTGGATCGCCATGCTCCTCAACCGGCACTTCAAGCGCGACCTCATTACCACCCGCAGGGAGTGGCGCCCGAAGGCGATCTGGCGCGATATCGTCGAGCATGCGAAGCTCAATTTCGACCATGGCGAGGGGAAGTACAACTTCCTCCAAAAGCTGGCGTACGGCCTCGTGCTCGGCATCTTCCTGCCGATGATGGTTTTCAGCGGCATCGCGATCAGCCCCGGCATGGAGCCGACCTTCGGCTGGCTGGTCGACCTGCTTGGCGGGCGCCAGTCGGCGCGCAGCCTGCACTTCATCTTCGCCTTCGCGATCCTGGGCTTCTTCATCGTGCATGTCGCGCTCGTCCTGCTGTCCGGGCCGATCGGACAGATGCGCGCCATGATAACCGGGGGATCGACCCATGAAGCGTAGAGGGTTCCTGGCTGCGGCGGGTGCCGCCTTCGTCGCCGGCTGCAACAAGGTGGCCGATACCGATGCCGGCGCACGCCTGCTGTCTGCGGCCGAGAAATGGCACATGGGCGCACACCGCCTGCTTACCAATCGCGAGGCCCTTGCGCCCGAGTACCCGCGCAGCGCGGTCTCCCCCTTCTTCCGCGGCAACGGCTCGGTCGATCCCCAGAACGGCGACTACCCGCGCCATGTCGAGGAAGGGTTCGCCAACTGGCAGCTCACCGTCGGCGGGCTGGTCCGCAACCCGCTCGCCCTCACGCTCGACAACATCCGCCGCCTGCCCCAGCGCTCGCAGGTCACGCGCCACGACTGCGTCGAGGGCTGGAGCGCGATCGGCGAGTGGACGGGCCCGCAGCTCTCCCTGCTGCTCGACGAGGCCCAACTCAGCCCCGAAGCGCAGTTCATCGTCTTCCGCTGCGCCGACAACCTCAACGGCCAGGACTATTACGAGAGCGTCGACCTGATCGATGCCTACCACCCCCAGACCATCATCGCCCACAGCCTCAACGGCGAGCCCCTCCCCGTCCGCAACGGCGCCCCCTTGCGCATGCGGATCGAGCGGCAACTGGGCTACAAGCACGCCAAGTACCTCACCGGGATCGAAGCCGTCGCCAGTCTCGACGACGTCGGCGGGGGACAGGGCGGCTATTGGGAGGACCGCGCCGGCTACCAGTGGTACGCCGGCATCTGACGGGCTGGACACGGCTCCGGGCTTTGGCAAGATAGCGCCATGAGCAAACGCCTGCTGTCCCGCTTCCTCGGCTCCGTCATCGAGAAGGGCGTGCTCGAAGCGCGCTTCGCCGACGGTACCGTCACTCGTTTCGGAACTCCTGCAGAGGGCTATCCCGAACTCGCCGTCATCTTCCGCGACGGCAAGGTGCCACGGGACATCCTGCTCGATCCCCGCATCGGCGCGGCCGAGGCGTACATGGACCAGCGCCTCGACCTCGAGGGTGGCGGCATCATGGAGCTCGTCCAGCTGCTGCGCTCCAACGCCGTGTGGGAGCGTGGCGGCCAGCTCCGCCCGCCCTCGCTCGGTCGCCGCATCCGCAACCGGGCCACCTTCGCCATCGGGTCGATCAACGACCGCATCGGCGCGCGCAGGAACGTCGCCCATCACTACGACATCGGCAACGACCTCTACCGCCTGATGCTCGACCCCGAGCACATGCAATACAGCTGCGCCTATTGGCCGGAGTGCGTCGAGACCCTCGCCGAGGCCCAACACGCCAAGCTCGCCCATATCGCCGCCAAGCTGGCGCTGGCCGACGGGCAGCGCGTGCTCGACATCGGTTGCGGCTGGGGCGGGATGGCGATCTTCCTCGCCAAGCACTTCGACGTCGAGGTCCACGGCATCACCCTGTCCGAGGAGCAGCTCGCCCTTGCCCGCAGCCGCGCCCGCGAGGCCGGGGTGGACGACCGCGTGATCTTCGAACTGGTCGACTACCGCGATCTCGCCAAACGCGGCGAGCGGTTCGACCGCATCGTCTCGGTCGGAATGTTCGAACATGTCGGTCGCCCGCAGTTCGAGACCTTCTTCCGCGCCTGCGCCAACCTGCTGGCCGACGACGGCGTGATGCTGGTCCACACCATCGGCCGCTTCGGCGGGCCGGGCACGACCGATGCCTTCACCTCCAAGTACATCTTCCCCGGCGGCTACATCCCCGCCCTGTCGGAGACGCTGGCGGCCAGCGAGACAAGCCGCCTGATCCATTCCGACATCGAGACGCTGCGGCTGCACTACGCGAAGACCCTGCGCGAATGGTACGCCCGCTGCGAAGCCAACCGCGCCGCCATCGTCGACCTCTATGACGAGCGCTTCTACCGCATGTGGACCTTCTACCTCGCCGGCGCGACCGCCGCCTTCGAATGGGGCGGCATGGGCAATTACCAGATCCAGTACGTCCGCGACCGCCGCGCCCTGCCGATCACGCGCGACTACATGGCGGCGGCGGAGCAGAGGCTGCTGGGCGGGGATTGAGGGCGCGGATTTGAAGCCGACTGCCGTGTAGGACGAAACGAGGGTTCGCGCCTGTGCAGTCCTACGACATGGACCGCATGTTACACGGTCCAATGCGGAAAAAGCTGCGGGGGGATGTGCGGGCTGTTCGCTGATGGAGAGATGCAGGTTGGGCGCAGCGTAGGCCATGCGGTCCAGTACCACCGCGCTTGGCAAGTAGGAAAACTAATTGAGTGGCCGACGTGGTATCGAAAACCGGAACCGAGAATTAGGCTTCGCGGAGACCACCCCTTCTATCGCCCACCAATTCATAGCGCGCCTTGGGATCACGCTGGAACTTCGGAGGGACAAACGCGAGAAGTCCCTTTCGGACCAAGCGATCCAAGTCCTTCTTGGAAGTATTCCAAGTGCGTCCGGTGATCCGTGATGCTTCAGCCACTTGTATGGAACGATTATTGAACGCATAGCCCATAATCTGGACTTCATATTCTTGAAGCTGCTTCCAAGTATCCACTCCACAATATGTGGCTACATCTTTGTCCAAGGCTCGCTTGCGCGTGTGATGGTCATTTCTCAAAGTGACCCTCACTGAGACCCCATTGATCGCTTCTTGCGAGAAATTCGGAGCTGGAAGGTTATAGTCTTCCATGCTTTGCCTCATCCTCCGAGTTCCCTCGCGCGACATCTGCGTAAAACCGAGGTAACGAAGTGCCTCCATAAGATGGGGATTACGCGCAGCTCTCTGATTGTAAATGTTGGCTGCGTTGACTGGCGGTACGAAACCGCCCGGGCTCTCAACCTCCATTCGATCAGAAAAAAACTTAACAAAAATTTCTGACCCGGAGAAGCTATACGAGCGATGGACGAGGGCGTTCACGAGCGCCTCAAACCATGCCCATTTTGGGTACTCGGGCGTCGTGACGAACTTACCTTCATTGCTTAGCCAAGTGACATTATAGTTCATGTTAGCCAGCATGGTATCGCCTTCACGCAGGATGCGTGGGATGTTTCCTTCCAGATAGAAATCGCGCAAAGGCGAAAATGTCTCACCCGCGCCCTCCTCCGTTCCCTCGAATCGTTGTACACGAATACGAGCGCCGGCATGGAATGAAAGCGGGTCCTTAGCGGCAAAAAGTGTCAAGCAATTTAGAGGCACATATCGATCGCCATCCTTTATCATTAGATGGCGGTCTACTAGTATATCCTCAGTGCTCCAATCCGGTTTGTTTTCTCTTTCACGGAAGTTCGTACAAAATTCTTGAACGACGTTTTCGTCGAAATCCTGCGGAAACTTGAAGTGCTCGTTGGGCCTTTGCTCCCAACGCCTTTCTTGCCGTGTTGCGCGGAAATCATCTCTTTCCTCCGCGCTCATTCGATGCTTGTTGTCGCCATGTCGAATAAAGGCTTCGGCCTTGTGAGTTTCAACCAGCGTTCCGCGGTACGGTATGTACGCTGCTACGACGAAGTTCGGTTTGCCGTCGACTTCGATGCCGATAGTTCGAAATTCTGGCGATGCTTCTGGACATAACTGAGTATGGCAACTTTTCAGTGCGTTTAGCTCCGGTTGGCTCAGACTGGCACAGCCAGTTACAGCTCCGTTGTTCTCGACGCCAAAGAGCATGATCCCGCCTTCCACGGTATTAGCCCACATGCTTAGATATTCGGCGTAGCGGCGCCGATCGACCTTTGAAGCACTTTTGCGCTCGATCCGATCATCCTCGGAGAATTCTGCTAGATTATGCTCACTCAGGCGGAGCCAGAGGTCGCGCGAAGTCCACGTCGCGCGGTGCTCAGGCGGAGTTTCCCAAAACGGAAGGGTTGGTTGGTCTATCATTCTCAACATAGGGGTGATGAGCATCTGCTCATCACCCCATATCTAGTAGCTAATTCACTTCGATCAGGGTCAACTAACTCTCTATATGCATGTCTCGCTGTCGGCGTCGAGGATATCAGCGAGGCAAAGGCAATAAGACGCCAATCTTTCCACTGCTATCGCGCGCCTCTCTAGTCTCTCCCCTCTGCAATGTCGTGCGCACAGAAACGGTCGAGCGAAGATCACGTCGCCAATATCTTATCTTCACTCGCTCTACCCCCACACATTCCCATTTGCCTACAGCGTCACGCTCCTGCTAGCGGCGCGGCCAAGCTAGCGAAGGTGTATCCATGTCCGAGATCAAACGTGTCGTCCTCGCCTATTCCGGCGGTCTCGATACCTCCGTCATCGCCAAGTGGCTCGAGGTGGAGCGCGGGCTGGAGGTGGTCACCTTCACCGCCGATCTCGGCCAGGGCGAGGAGATCGAGCCGGCGCGCGAGAAGGCCCGCGCCATGGGCATTCCCGACAAGCACATCTTCATCGAGGATTTGCGCGAGGAATTCGTGCGCGACTTCGTCTTCCCGATGATGCGCGCCAATGCCCGCTACGAGGGCGATTACCTGCTCGGCACCAGCATCGCGCGCCCGCTGATCTCCAAGCGCCTCGTCGAGATCGCGCACGAGACCGGCGCCGATGCCATCGCCCATGGCGCGACCGGCAAGGGCAACGACCAGGTGCGCTTCGAACTGTCGGCCTATGCGCTCGACCCGGACATCAAGGTAATCGCTCCGTGGCGCGAGTGGGACCTGACCAGCCGCACCGCGCTGATCGCCTGGGCCGAAGCGCACCAGATCGCCGTGCCCAAGGACAAGCGCGGGGAGAGCCCCTTCTCGACCGATGCGAACCTGCTGCACACCTCGAGCGAGGGCAAGGTGCTGGAGGACCCGTGGGAGGAGACGCCGGACTACGTTTATTCGCGCACCGACCATCCGGAGGATGCGCCCGACACGCCCGAATACATCACCATCGATTTCGAGAGGGGCGACGGTACGGCGCTGAACGGCGAGGCGATGAGCCCCGCGACGCTGCTCGCCGCGCTGAACGATCTCGGTCGCAAGCACGGCATCGGGCGGCTCGATCTGGTCGAGAACCGCTTCGTCGGCATGAAGAGCCGCGGCATGTACGAGACCCCGGGCGGCGAGATCTACGCCCGCGCCCATCGCGGGATCGAGCAGATCACGCTCGATCGCGGCGCGGCGCATCTCAAGGACGAACTGATGCCGCGCTATGCCGAACTGGTGTACAACGGCCTGTGGTTCAGCCCCGAGCGCGAGATGCTGCAGGCGGCGGTGGATTTGAGCCAAGAGAAGGTGAGCGGGACGGTTCGCCTCAAGCTCTACAAGGGCAATGCGATGGTGGTGGGGCGCAAATCGCCGAACTCGCTCTATTCCGAAGCGCATGTGACCTTCGAGGACGATGCGGGCGCCTACGACCAGAAGGACGCGGAAGGCTTTATCAAGCTCAACGCCCTGCGACTGCGGCTGCTCGCCAAACGCGATCGTTAGTTGCGGCGCAGCACGAATCTGCATTGCGATATTGCGCCTGCGAGGCGAATAACGACAGGAATTTGCGACCGGCGGTTGAGTTATCCACTCCCGTCCACAGCGAAAACTGGCGAAAGTGGAAAAGTCGCCGGTCGGGCAGTTGCAGAATCGGGCCTTCAGGCGCAGCTTCAATTCATCGGAACGGCGCGGAAACAAGCTGAACTGGACGGCCGAAAGGCTTGATAGATCAGAGTATTTCCAAACCGGAATGACGTGGCGGAACCTGTCCGCGCGGTTCAAGAGACCCTCGTGCTGAAGACCTCGGTCGGACGCAAGGCGGGTCGATGACGGAGCCGCGAAGGTGTTCCGACACGAGCTTGGCCAACCCGGCCGGAAGCCGAAGGTGGCATCTAGGAAAGGTCTTCGGACCGGACAGCGATGTGACCGTTCGAGGCGGAAGGCCATCAACGGAAATCCAAGCTGCGGAACCGCCTGATGAAGGCCGGTCTGCGACGGAAGCGAGGGTCCTTGCGACCTGGCGCACCCGAGCGGGTCAGCCCGAGGGTGGATCCGGATGCCGGTGCGAGCGCCGGTGACAGAACCGGAAGGGAAATCTTCGGATGGACCAGAAGGGAAAACATCGGATGCCAAGTTACGCGTCCCTTGATCTCCGGATGAAGGAACACGGCCACGCATCGGTGAGAGTGGGGTCGGCAGTGATGCCGGCCCCATTTGCTATGCGGGCTCCTTGCGAGCGGGCGAATCCTCCCTCGCTCAACCTCTAGTGGCTCAAGCTAGCCCGACCCACGAAACTCGGTACGGATGCGTCTTTCGATCCCGTAAGCGCGACGAACTGTGGCGGGAATGGGGCCATCGCCCGTCGGGTTAACGACTCCCGCCGGGCCCTCCGGTATAGCCACCCGATCCGAACGGGAGGTTCATTCGATGACCAAACGCACGATCCGCGCGCTGCTTTTTGCTGCCGCCGTTACCCTTCCCGCCAGCGCGGGCCATTCGCAGAGCGCGGGGCCGATGCCCGCGACCGAAGCCGCTTTCGTCGAGCATTTCGCGCCCTATTCCAGCCTCCCGCCCGAGCCGGAGGTGGCCGGCAAGATCGTCGACCTCGACACCTTCGACCCGCCGGTGGAGCCGGAACCCGTGCTCACCGTCCTCCAGAGCGGCGGCGCGTCCTATTACGGCCGCAAGTTCCACGGCCGCCGCACCGCCAGCGGCGAGGCGTTCGACATGCACGCCATGACCGCCGCGCACCGCACCCTGCCCTTCGGCACGCTGGTGCAGGTGACCAACCCCCGCAACGGCAAGAGCGTGACCGTCCGCATCAACGACCGCGGGCCCTTCCACGGCAACCGCGTGATCGACGTGAGCCGCGCCGCCGCCGAGCAGCTCGGCCTGATCCAGCGCGGGCATGGCCGGGTGGAATTGGCATTGCTTGACTAAGTCCTTGTGTTTCGCAGCCGTATTCGCGGCTGCGTCCTCGCTAGACGCGCAGCAAGCTGCGCCCGCTGCGGGCGGCCGGTCGGCCTTGCCGGGCCTCCGCCGGCCCGGTGCTCTAGGAGGGGTGAGCGTTGCGCCACGGCGGCGTCAGCCGGAGCTCTCCCCCTGGGCCACCCACTCCCCCGCCGCGTTGCGCGTGTGCAGCGTCCAGTCCGCGCCGTAGCGCCACCAGTCTTCGTCGCCCGCTTCGAAGGCGGCCATCTGGCATGCCTCCACGTCCCACGTCTCGCCCGACAACTCCTCGACTGATGGCGCATCGGCGGGGCGCGCTTCGTCCATTTCCTCGATCAGGCGAGAGACGCGCGGGTAGTGCGGGCATTCCCGGCATTCCGGCCAGCTCGGCGCGGCGCAGCATATCGCAGCGGCCCCATCCGCCGTCTCGCCCACATTGCATACCGGCTCCCACCCTTCGGCTCCGACGCGGTAGTGCGGCTGCCCGCGATCGGTGCCGAGCTGCGCGCCGATGCAGTCGCAGGGCGGCTCTGGCGGCGCGTCGGGAGCCTCCGCAAGCCCCTCGGCCGCCCCAGACATGGACCGCATGTTACACGGTCCAGGGGACAAAATGTCGGCGGTATCGGCGGGAGCCTCCACCTCGATCGCTCCCCCACGCCGCATGCGGGTGAGCATGGCGTCGAAATTCTCCGCCAGCTCCTCGATCCGCGTGTCGGTGCGCAGGCGGTCGAGCCGGCCGAGATGCGCGAGCAGCAGGCGGTCGGAGAGGCGGCGGCGCGTGCCGACGAGTTCGCCGTGATACCACACCTCCTCCTCCACGCCGTTCATGGCGCAATCCGCCAGCTTCGCCTCCGCCGCCGCGCGCGCGACCACCAGCGCGGCATCCCACGCCCGCCCGAAGGCAGCGGAGCCCCGCCGCGCGCGATAGCAGGTCTGGTGCGAGACCTTCACCCGCCGCGCCGCGGCCCGCACCGATCCGGTGACCGCCAGCGCCTCGAGAAACGCCACCTGCCGCTCCGCCACGAACTGCGTCTGCGGCGCATGCTCGTGCTCGGCGAAAAGATCGGAGTGGAGGACGACGGGGTGGTTGCTGAGATCGGTCATGCGGTTCACCTTGCGGATGAGGAAGGGAACCGGGTCATTTATACAGGGCGGAGCGTGTAGGACAGGAGTATCAGCCCAACACTAGCTGGATGGCGAAATCTTCCGAGCCGCAGGCGAGGCAAGGTTGACCAGCCGTCCGAGCTTAATCAAGGAGTCCAAGGGGCGCGGATGCGCCCCGCCCGGTGTTTGAGGGCCCAAACAAAGGACTGGCCGGTGCGAGAACACGGTTTGCCCCTCCCCGTGCGGACCGGCGGTGGGGGCGGCATCGATGGTGACGAGAGCGTTCATGGTTCACCTCTTTGGAATGCAGTGAACCGGGTTAGTTATTGCGAGATTAGGGAGTAGGACAGCCAATTAGGAAACATATGGCCTTCAAGTTGCGGTAGCGAACCGCGATTCTGCTGCGTAAGCAGGGGTACAAGGAGGACGAATCGAGTGGCAGATTGGATTAAGCTTACTGGGGAATTGGCTTGGCCTTTAGCTGCGGTGGGCATTTTCGTCATTTTCATCTTTTCTTTGGATCGGATCGCGCGGGCCTTTCGTGGCTTCCCAATTATAAGGAAGATCAAATTAAGGAACTTTGAGGTTGAGTTGGCGCGAGAAAATCTCGACACGTTGAAGGCGGATACCGAGAAAACTTTCAAAGAACTTATCGAAAAGACCGACGTTGAACTTTTCAGGTTTGAACGAACCGTGAACCTCAAAAGTTATGCGTCAAAATTTTGCTCGGAGTTCTGGAAAGAATTGAGCGCAGAATCTCAAGGCAAAGCACTAGCGGCTCGTCCTAGAATGACTGTTTATGTTCCAGACCCGATTTTTCAGGACCAACTCTATCAGCTTAGCCCATACTGCAATCCCGCAAACGGGACATTTAAGCACCCTCCCAGGAAAGGGCCAGGCAGGCGATTTTCGATGAGGTATGGCATAATTGGCCGAGCGGCACGGTCAGAGGTCTCTCAGATCATCGGCGACGCGTTCCAAGGAAATGATCGAAAAAAAGCTGCACTTATTAACGAATGGAGCATGATGGAGAGCCAAGCTGAGGCGGCGGCTGCAAAACCCTCTTGTCTCGCACTCATTATTCCAGACCCAGAGACAGGAAAAATGATCGGCATCGTCTATATCGATGCTGAAGAGAAAGACTTTTTCTGCGAAAAAAGTGATCAAGCCTCCTTCTTGGCCAAGATTGAGGGCTTAGAGGTCACTGAAAAACTAGGGAAATGTCTCTCCGATTTTTGGATTCTCGCGCGGCAAATTGAACTAAACTTTGACCTAGTGCATGTAGGAAATCGTTTTGATTAGTCACTTTTCACCATACGATATCGTAGCGGAGGAATACTACGAACCGACCCTTCACCCAACCTGCGCGAACTTTCGCGAATTGGGGATCAAATTCATTAGTGGATTGGGTTCAACGGACATCTTCGAACACGGCGACGAAAATGGCACTTTCGTGGAAACTGGAGCGGGCAAGAGTACAGTCCTTGAGGCACTGCCCGATCTTCATAAATTTCATGAACAACTGGTTCTTCAAGATGACTCGGAGCGGATGCTTCGCCACTCCCTAAAATGGCAAAACAGTGTCAAAGACCTCTTAGTGTGTGATGCAAGGAGGATGCCGTTCGGGGACAAAACAATTCAAGGAACATTCTCGTTTCTCGCGGACCCCTACAATGACGAGCAGCTATGGAATGAAGTCGCTCGAATAACAGCCCCTGGAGGCTTTTGGCTCACGACATTACCTAGCCACACTTGGGCTAAGAAATTTCGTTCAAAAATGAGCCTAAAAAAATCGCGGTTCGTCACACGAACTGGAGATCAAGTGGACCTTCCTTCTCATACATATCCTCCCTCACGAGTGATAGGCGCCCTCGAAAGGAAAGGGTTCACATTAGTGCGGTTCGCATCAATGGCGCTGGAAGACCTTTCTGGCCCAATTTCGATCAAGTTAGAGGGCCGAGGAGGTGATACCTCTGTAATCGACTGCTACTTATTCAAGAAGCAAATTCCATAGGTGCGCGATCGGCATGCCGTTTAATCCACCTAACCTTCATACCATCTTCGAAACGGAATTTGAGTCCTCATGCTTGGACTTGAATTTGTTTGAATAACGTTCGTCATCACTGCTGTATTCACCAGCCGCTGCAGTCGGCTGGTGTAACAGCTAGGCACGGATCGTAATCTCAACTTGGCTTGGATCAACACCAAACGTCGCCGCCAAGCGCTCTTTCGCTTCTTGTATTGTCATTGGGCTAGACTGTGGAACTTCATCGCGTTCCTCACCCGCCACATAGACGAAAGTCACCCGCTCATTCTCAAGGTCAAGCGCTGTCGCTTTCCAGCCCGCAGATTGCCAAGCAAGACTTTGCGACCGCATCTGGTTCGACCACCAAGCCTGATATTGCCTAGCACTCTCGGGAAGGGAGAAGCCGAGCACATTCTCGATTTCGTTGAAGGTTGCCGTCCACTCTGCCTCATCAATCGACGCAAGGTACAAAGTTAGCTTTCGGTATTTCGTTGACATCATCATTCTCCATAGATTGATAACCACTCTATGGGTTACATAAATATTTATGTCAACTTAAATATACACAAGCTACTCCGCCGCCTCCCGCTGCCGCACCAGCATCGGCTTGAGATACTGCCCCGTATAGCTCTCTCCCACCTCGGCCACCTCCTCCGGCGTGCCCTGCGCCACGATCTCCCCGCCCCGCACGCCGCCGCCGGGGCCGAGGTCGAGGATGTGGTCGGCGGTCTTGATGACGTCGAGATTGTGTTCGATCACGACGACCGAATTGCCCTGGTCCACCAGCCGGTGGAGCACTTCGAGGAGCTTGCGGACATCCTCGAAATGGAGGCCCGTGGTAGGCTCGTCGAGGATGTAGAGCGTCTGCCCGGTGCTGCGCTTGCTGAGTTCCTTGGCGAGCTTCACCCGCTGCGCCTCGCCGCCCGACAGCGTGGTCGCCTGCTGGCCGACCTTGACGTAGCCCAGCCCCACCTCGTTCAGCATGTGCATCTTGTCGCGGATCGGGGGGACGGCCTTGAAGAAGCCTTCCGCATCCTCGATCGTCATGTCGAGAACGTCGGCGATGGAAAGGCCCTTGAACTTCACCTCCAGCGTTTCGCGGTTGTAGCGCTTGCCGCCGCATTCCTCGCAGGTGACGTAGACGTCGGGCAGGAAGTGCATCTCGATCTTGATCAGGCCGTCGCCCTGACACGCCTCGCAGCGGCCGCCCTTGACGTTGAAGCTGAAGCGGCCGGGCTTGTACCCGCGCGCCTGCGCTTCGGGGAGGCCGGCGAACCAGTCGCGGATCTGGGTGAAGGCGCCGGTGTAGGTCGCCGGGTTGGAGCGCGGGGTGCGGCCGATGGGCGACTGGTCGATCTCGATCACCTTGTCGCAATATTCGAGGCCGGTGACCTTGTCGTGTGCGCCCGCGACCACGCGTGCACCGTTCAACTGGCGCGCGGCTGAGGCGTAGAGCGTGTCGATGGTGAAGGACGACTTGCCCGATCCCGAGACGCCGGTGATGCAGGTAAAGGTGCCGAGCGGAATGCTGGCGGTGACGTTGTTGAGATTGTTCGCCCGCGCGCCGTGGACGGTAAGCTCGTGCCCGTTGCCCTTGCGCCGCTCGGTCGGAACGGCAATCTCGCGCCGCCCGGTGAGGTAGTCCGCGGTGAGCGACTTCTTCGACTTCAGCACCTGTTTCAGCGTGCCCTGCGCCACAACTTCGCCGCCATGCACGCCCGCGCCGGGGCCGAGGTCGACCACATGGTCGGCGGTGCGGATGGCGTCCTCGTCATGCTCGACCACGATCACCGTGTTGCCGAGATCGCGCAGGCGCTTGAGGGTTTCGAGCAGCCGGTCGTTGTCGCGCTGGTGGAGGCCGATGCTGGGCTCGTCGAGCACGTAGAGCACGCCCGAGAGGCCACTGCCGATCTGGCTGGCGAGGCGGATGCGCTGGCTCTCCCCGCCGGACAGTGTGCCGCTGGTCCGGTCGAGGTTGAGGTAGTCGAGCCCGACATTGTCGAGGAACCCCAGCCGCTCGTTGATTTCCTTGAGGATGGCCTTGGCGATCTGCTGCTGCGTATCGTTCAGCGCATCGGGGAGTTTCAGGAAATAGTCCTTCGCATCCGCGACGCTCATCTTGGTCGGGGTGGCGATGTCGGTCCCGGCGATCTTCACCGCCAGCGCTTTCTCGTTGAGGCGCTTGCCGTGGCAGGTTTCGCACGGCTGCGCGGTCTGGAATTTGGCCAGCTCCTCGCGCATCCAGGCGCTTTCGGTCTGCAGCATGCGGCGGTTGAGGTTGCCGATGACGCCCTCGAACGGCTTCTTCACCGTGTACTGCTTGCGCCCGTCCTTGAAAGTCAGCGGGATGGCGCGGCCTTTCGTGCCGTAAAGGATGATGTCGCGGATCTCGCGGTCGAAATCCTCCCACGGCGTTTCGAGGCTGAACTCGTATTCCTTCGCCAGGCTGGCGAGCACCTGCATGTAATAGGGCGAAGGCGGGTTGCTCTTCGCCCAGGGCACCACCGCGCCCTTCTTGAGGCTGAGCGCCTCGTTGGGCACGACCAGCTGCGGATCGAACAGCTGCTTCTCGCCGATCCCGTCGCAGGTCGGGCAGGCCCCCTGCGGCGCGTTAAAGGAGAACAGCCGCGGCTCGACCTCTTCGATGGTGAAGCCGCTGACAGGGCAACTGAAACGCTCCGAAAACACGATTCGATTGTCGGGCAGGCCTGCGCCTTTCATTGCGCCGCCCTTGCCTGCGTCTGGCCCAATGGTCGCCGGGCGCACATCCTTCCGCTCCGCCAGCGCCTCCGCCACGGTCGTATCGGCGAGATCGACATAAGCCAGGCCATCCGCCAGCTTCAGCGCCGTTTCGAAAGAGTCTGCCAGCCGCGTCTCCAGCCCCGCCTTCACCGCCAGCCGGTCCACTACCACTTCGATGTCGTGCTTGAACTTCTTGTCGAGTGCGGGCGCGTCCTCGATTGCGTACATCTCGCCGTCGATGCGCACGCGGGTGAAGCCCGCCTTCTGCCACTCGGCCAGCTCCTTGCGGTATTCGCCCTTGCGCCCGCGAACCACCGGCGCGAGCAAATAGAGGCGCGTACCTTCGGGCAGTGCCATCACCCGGTCGACCATGTTGGAGACCGTCTGCGCCTCGATCGGCAGGCCGGTGGCGGGCGAATAGGGCACCCCCACCCTCGCCCACAAAAGGCGCATGTAGTCGTAGATCTCGGTGACGGTGGCTACGGTACTGCGCGGATTGCGGCTGGTGGTCTTCTGCTCGATCGAGATCGCGGGAGAGAGCCCGTCGATATGTTCGACGTCGGGCTTCTGCATCATCTCGAGGAACTGACGCGCATAGGCACTAAGGCTCTCGACATAACGCCGCTGCCCTTCGGCATAGATCGTATCGAACGCGAGACTGGATTTGCCCGAGCCGGACAGCCCGGTAATCACTATCAGGCTGTCACGCGGCAGGTCAATATCCACGCCTTTGAGATTATGCTCCCGCGCGCCGCGGACGGAAATTTTGGTGAGTGCCATGGGCAGGCAGATGGGCCTTCCAGTCGGACAATTCCAGCCCCCTCGCGGATTCCGCAATCGCTTGATCGAGGGTGCTTGACAACACGCCGCAAATTCGAAACCGACCCTTCAAAAATGCCATATCAAAAGCTAATTTTGAAAATGCTTCCGTGCATAAATGTTAGTAAACGTCCGGAGGGAGGCTTGAGCGAAGCGGAAAATTGAAATACCTGCCTTAGGAGATATCCATACTAATAAGAAATAGATTTATCTTATAATGTATTCGATACCGTAGAACTACCGTATTTATCAATCCTATAGGATAAGATTTCTGGCAAGTTATGTATATTTATATTGTTGAGCAAGATGAACGTGAGAAGGAGCACATTTGCGAGGTCGTTGCCCACATGCACCCTCAAGTGACTTGGTACGATAGGGGCAAGCCGTTTTTAGAAGACTGTGAAAACCTCCCTCGCGGCCTTATTATCCTGGATACCTGCTTGCCCGATCTCGACGGCATGGCGCTGCTGCATAAATTGAAAAGCGACTGCGACAATGGCCACGAGATCATCCTGCTGAGCGGACCCTGCAGCGTGAGCGACGCGGTTCACGCCATGAAGGAGGGTGCGATAAACTTCTTCGAAAAGCCCTTTCGGCAGGCGGAAATGGTCGATGCCGTCAAGGAGGCTCGCGACAAGCTGACGCAGGCCCCATCATTCCAACTCGACGATCACGACCTCATGGCCTTAGCCCAGCTGACGCCGCGTGAACTGAGCGTATTGAAGGTGTCGAGCAACGGTCGAAGCGCGAAATCGGTTGCACACTCGCTCGGCTTGAGCGTCAGGACGATCGAGATGCATCGATCGAACATCATCAAAAAGCTGGATGCACAAAATTTCGCAGGCGCATTAGTGCTCGCCGCCAAAGCGTTTTGAGCATGGTTGAAGATTAGTTAAGTAACTACCGTACTTTCACGGTCAATGCAATCGATTTAGAATTATTACCGTGTTGCCTTATTCAAAGCGATGACCAACTCTCCTGTGATTAAATAGGCGTTTCAAGCCGTTACACTAACCGGTCGTTCCTTGGGCGGGACAATGTGGAGAGTTGCAATGAGCCTGATAGACATAGAAGCCGATCTCGGAATTATCGATCTGGACCTCGAAATAGGATTGATAAACATCGATCTTGCCATTGGTTTGCCCATTAGTACGGGAACGGCTGGAAACGATCATACTGCCGGATCACAAGGCCTCGATATAATTTCGACATTTTCGGGCGATGACGTGATCATCGGTTCGGATGGCATCGACATCATCGATGGCGGGACCGGTACAGACTACCTCATGTTCGACTTCACCAGTGCGGTTCGGCACGCCGACGAAGGATCGCCTCGTAATGTCACGATCACGAATTCCTCCGTCCGCACCGGTGAGGGCGGCCTGCTGGGACCGGACGTGCAGACCTCGATGTCGAACATCGAAGGTATCGTGTTGCGGTTCGGTGCCAATGTCGGAGGAATGATCGTCGACACCAATGACGACAGCGCCGACGCAAGTGCCTTTTCCGGTAGCGAAGGTGTCCAGTTCATCAGCGGCGGCGGGACCGACACTTTCATCGGCAGCAGCAGCGGCGATGTATTTTCCTTCGTCCTCGGCGCTGGCACGAACACTCAGGCCAATGTCGATGGCGGCTTAGGCGACGATGCCTTGTTTGTACGACTCGCAGCGGGGAGCGATCCGTCAATTTCCTTCGCGCCGGGCGAAATCTCGACGCTCGGCGGCGAGAGTATTAGGTTTACCGGCGTGGAAACGCTTGCCTTTGTCGTCGATGGCCTGGCGAGTGGCGGTGGCGGAACGACAACCGTCGATCTTTCCTCCACATCGCAGGACGTGCTTTTCGACTTCACGAACGGTGGCACGGTAACTGATCATACAGGATCACTTTCCATCACCACGGGCAGTGGCAATGATGTGGTTGTCGGCAATGCAGGCGACGACCAAATATCGACCGGCGCAGGAGACGACGTCATTGATGCAGGCTCCGGTGACGATGTTATCGATGGTGGCAGCGGAAATGACTTCATCAACGGGAATGCGGGGTACGATTTCGCCTCCTATGCCTCCGCCAATGCCGGCGTCGTGGTGACCTTGGCCACTCAAGGCGTGCCGCGAGACACGATTGGCGCGGGTATCGACACGCTCGTTTCGATCGAAGGCCTGATCGGAAGCGATTACGCAGACGTTTTGACCGGCGGTGCAAACGACAACCACATCGAAGGCAGGCTCGGCGACGACACGCTGACCGGCGGGGCGGGTAACGATACGCTCAATGGCCAAGGCGGTCGTGATACCGCGTCCTACCACAACGCGGCCTCGGCAGTGAACGTTTCGCTTCAGAGCCTGGGCGTAGCACAGAATACCCAAGGTGCCGGAATCGATACGCTGACGTCGATCGAGAACCTGACCGGATCGGATTTCAATGATGTTCTTACCGGGTCGGGAGCGAACAATACGATCGTTGGCGGAAGTGGCGACGACTTAATTTCCGGCCTTTCTGGAGCGGACAGGCTCTTCGGCGGCGACGGTGACGACGAATTGGTCGGAGGTTTTGGCTTCGATCGGCTGGAAGGCGGTGCGGGGATCGACAGCCTGACAGGCAACTTCGGTGACGATGTTCTCTTGGGTGGCTCCGGGAATGATCTTATCAACGGCAATTATGGCAGCGACACCATCTATGGTGGCGCAGATAACGATACAATCTTCGGCGGCTTCGGTCTCGATAACATCTATGGCGGCACCGGCGATGACCTCATCAACGGCGGGGTCGGCATCGACGACATCTTCGGCGAGGAAGGAAACGACGTTATCTCCGGCGGCGCGGGCGACGACACGATCGACGGTGGCGACGGCAGCGACAGGATCGACGGCGGTATCGGCGAGGACACGATCTTCGGCAGTCTTGGGGTGGATACCATCTCCGGCGGGGGCGGCAACGACCTCCTCTATGGCGGCGAGCAGGGCGATATCCTGTCCGGCGGAGGGGGCGCGGACGAACTGCACGGCGGAACGGGCAGCGACAATCTGTCGGGCGATTCCGGAGCCGATCAGCTCTTCGGTGAAGGCGGGAACGACACTCTCGCCGGCGGTTTCGGCGTCGATACGCTGACCGGTGGTACGGGCGGCGATACTTTCGTCTTCGCCTTGCTCGGACATAGCAGCTCCAGCGCCGGTGGGGCCGACACGATCACCGACTTTTCGAAGGCGCAGGGCGACATCATCGACCTGTCGGCAATCGATGCCAATGCTAACGTCGGCGGCAACCAGGGCTTCGCCTTCGTGGGCCAGGCCGCGTTCAGCGGTACGGCGGGCGAACTGCGCTACGAATACGACGGCGGCGGCGATACTCTGCTCCTGCTCGACGTCGACGGTGACGGATCGTCCGACATGACTGTCCGCCTGACCGGCGAAATCGCGCTCACCGGCGCGCAGTTCGGCGGGCTTGCGGCGGCCGACCTGCCCGATGCCAAGAGCGCAGGTGACATGACTCCGGCATTGGTGAGCGGCTTCGAAGCCGAAGCCATCGGCGGGGCGGATTTCTTGTATTGATCGCGCCGAAAAGCATCAAATCGACATGCGGGCCCGGCCACCAACAGGTGGCCGGGCCAAGTCGTCTTAAGGCCGGTCATCGCACGGGGACGAGACCCAAGCGGATACCACTCATATCTCTTATCGATCTCGATCTGCCATCGAATAAACCATGCGCTTCCGGCTTTTCGGTCGGCCCTTCCTCGCGGACACCGGCTATTTCTCGAAAACTGTGATGTAGGTGATCGCCACTAGATTTGACTTTTCAGTCCATTGTATTAGATAGCCTGCCAGCTTCATAAAAATAAGACTGTCAGGTCGCCAATCTTGAAGTCGCATCATGTCGATGTGGCCAGAGGAGGACGATCCTGATGCCTACCCCCACCCAAATGCTCACCCAGTTCCAGGTGAACACGGGTTCCGCAGCGACTGGATCCCAGACCGAACCGAAGATCATCGGGTTGGCGAACGGTAATATTCTCGTCGTCTGGACCGAAAGCGCCGACGGCTCGATCGGCACCGACCCCGGCACCGACATCATTGGCAAGATTTACGATTCCGAAGGCAATGTCGTCGTGGACAGCTTTCGGCTGGGCAACTGGTTCTCCGACGACGAGCGTGATTTCGATATCGCGGCGACCAATGACGGTGGCTTCGTGATGGCTCTGGTCGATGATGCGATCGGAAATGCGGACCAGACGACGATCCGTTGGTCGCGGTTCGATGAAAGCGGTACCAACATCGATGTGGCGACAGTGGCCGATGAAAGCATCGCCGCCGACAGCCTTTCAAATCCGACCATTACCGTAAACCAGCTGACAAACGAGTCGATCATCACCTTCACCGACAATGTTGGAGGCGATCAGAATATCCGCTTTGCCACCGTCAGCGACACCGGCGTGGTCGGCACCGAATTCGACGCTGCGCAGAACAGCACGGATTTCGACCGGGCCGCAGATCATGCGCTATTATCGAATGGCAACTTTGCGGTTGTTTACGAAGAGGGTGACAGTCCGGACACTTCCATCGAAGTGGGGATCAGGTCGACAAGCGGGACTCTGATATTTGGCTTCCCGAACGTAGCGAATGGCTCAGCGCCAAAGGTCGCCGCATTGGCTGAAGGCGGCTTCGTGATGGTGTGGGAAGACGGAAGCCAGAACGTCAATTTCCGCATTTATACCAACGGCGGATCGATCGTTAATAGCGGCACGGTCGTCGGAACTGCGGACAGCGAAAACGAACCAAATGTCATCGGCTTGCCAGACGGCGGCTTCGTCGTCACCTGGGACAACGATACAGACCTCACGCTGGAAGCGCAGCGATTCAATGCGGATGGGACCACGGATGGAAGCACATTCGTCGTCGGTACAAACGATCCGTTCACTCCCGACATCTCGGTGACAAGCGACGGGCGTATTCTATTTACTTGGGAAAGTAATGGCGGACTTGGCGAAATTTTCGCCTCCGTATGGGATCCACGCGGTAACACGATCAATGCCGCCGATTACGACCAAGGCCTTACGAACTTTGTCGATACGGAAGTCATTACCGGCGGCGTTGCCGGATCGACCATCAATGGCGATTTCGACGACAACACCCTGATCGGCTTGAACGGCAATGATACGATTTCCGGCGGCGGTGGTGTCAACACCGTTTACGGCGGTGGTGGCAGCGACACTATCTACTCAAGCGGTGAAGGTTCTTACTTCGGCGAAGGTGGCAACGACTACATTGTCGCCGCGGACACATCCTTCGGCAGTTTCGAAATCCTCGACGGGGGCTCCGGCAATGACACCTTGGACCTGACCGTCGGAAACTATGATTACACACTCGATATGGGCACCGGCGTGACCAATTTCACGGCGGATTTCGGCGAAAGCTACGTAGACTTCGAAAACGTGATTTCGGGCAGCGGCGCCGATAACATCACCGGCACAGGCGGTGCGAACTTCATCGATACCGGCGCAGGCAACGACGTCATCAACGCAGCATTCGGCGACGACACGCTGGTGGGCGGTGATGGCGACGACACGCTCAATGGTCAGGGGGGCCGCGATACTGCGTCCTACTACAATGCCACATCGGCGGTGACGGTGTCTTTGCTGAGCCTCGGGGTAGCGCAAAACACCTTCGGTGCCGGCGTCGATACGCTGACATCGATCGAGAACCTGACCGGATCGGCTTTCAACGATGCTCTGACAGGGTCGGGCACTTCGAATATCATCGAGGGCGGAGAAGGCGACGACTTCATTTCCGGCCTCTCTGGAGCGGACAGGCTCTTCGGCGGCGACGGTGACGACGAACTGATCGGAGGTTTTGGCTTCGACCGGCTGGAAGGCGGTGCGGGGATCGACAGCCTGACAGGCAACTTCGGTGACGATGTCATGCTGGGTGGGTCTGGGAATGATCTCATCGACGGCAACTCCGGGAGCGACACCATCTACGGTGGCACAGATAACGATACGATCTTCGGCGGTTTCGGCCTCGACAACATTTATGGCGGCACCGGTGATGACCTCATCAACGGCGGGGTCGGAATCGACGACATCTTCGGCGAGGAAGGCAATGACATCATCGATGGCGGCGCGGGCGATGATACAATCGACGGCGGCGACGGCAGCGATGAGATCGTTGGCGGCAATGGCGAGGACACGATTTTCGGCGGCCTCGGGGTGGATACCATCTCCGGCGCAGGCGGCAACGACCTCCTCTATGGCGGCGATCAGGGCGATATCCTGTCCGGCGGAGGAGGCGCGGATGAACTGCACGGCGGAACGGGCAGCGACAGTCTGTCGGGCGATTCTGGAGCTGACGACCTGTTCGGCGAAGGCGGGAATGATACCCTCGCCGGCGGTTTCGGCGTCGATACGCTGACCGGTGGGACTGGCGGCGATACTTTCGTCTTCGCCTCGCTCGGCCACAGCAGTTCCAGCGCCGGTGCGGCCGACACGATCACCGACTTCTCCAAAGCGCAGGGCGACATCATCGACCTCTCGGCAATCGATGCCAATGCTAACGTCGGCGGCAACCAAGGCTTCGCCTTCGTCGGCCAGTCCGCGTTCAGCGGTACGGCGGGCGAGCTGCGCTACGAATACGACGGCGGCGGCGATACTCTGCTCCTGCTCGACGTCGACGGTGACGGATCGTCCGACATGACTGTCCGCCTGACCGGCGAAATCGCGCTCACCGGCGCGCAGTTCGGCGGGCTTGCGGCGGCCGACCTGCCCGATGTTAAGAGCGCAGGTGACATGACTCCGGCATTGGTGAGCGGCTTCGAAGCCGAAGCCATCGGCGGGGCGGATTTCTTGTATTGATCGCGCCGAAAAGCATCAAATCGACATGCGGGCCCGGCCACCAACAGGTGGCCGGGCCTTGCCTTATCGAGAAGACTCGACAGTCGCATGGCTCGGGGGCGGAGCAACTCGTTGATACGCTGTCGATTACGCGGTAACGCTTTCGAATGGGGGCCACTGCAGAACAGCTTGCACAACGCTGCGAAGCGGCGGGTTTCGGCGAATATTGCTGGCAGGATCTACTCCGCGACATCGCCGAATGGGTCGGCGGATCCAAAGCCATGCTGCTCGGCATGCCGGGCGGTGGACCCTGTCGCCGCTCGCTCGACTGGAACCACGACCGGGTGGCCATCGAGCGCTATAATTCGCACTATAACCGGTTCGATCCTTGGAGCGGCCTTTCTTTGCTTACTCGGCCAGCAATATGTCCGTAACGAGGATATTGCGCACACCGAATATTTCGAAGCGATCAACCGCTTGGGCGATGTGCGCGACAGCGTGCATGGTATCATCGGCGACGATGCAGAATTCGGGCGCCAGTCGATCAGCGTGCAGCGCGGCTTCGGCGAAGCCTATTTCGAACTGGCCGAAGCCGACCGGCTAAGCGCCCTGCTGCCGATCCTGGAGAAGTCGCTGCGCAACTCGTTGCGGGCCGCACGCTTGCTCAGCGCGCACCGCGATCCCGGCGATTTCGTCTATCTCGTCGTCGATCGCGGGCTGGTGCTAAGATACGCCGACCGTGGCGGACGCGAAGGCGGGACCTTGCATAAATCTACACTTTTCATCGCGCATGACAGGTTAGCGAGCGGAGTTCCTGCGACGCTGGCCGTGATCGAAGCGGCGGTAGCAAATGCGCTGAAAGGAGAAACTCTGTCTTTCCGCATCGGCGGTGCGTCCATCGAGGTGTCGCCGCTGCCCTCGCCCTTACAATGGATGGGATCGGACAGCGTTTTCCTTTCGATCGCCCGTGCACGGGATGCTATTGCCTCCCGCGCAAAACTGTTCGCGGCATTTTACGGGTTTACCGAGCGCGAAACGGCAATCCTCGAAACCCTCATGCGCGAGATCGATATGCGCCGTGTCGGAAAAACTATCGGGATCAGCTACGAGACCCTGCGCTGGCATGTGAAAAACATGTGCCACAAGTCGCATCACGCGCGGCGCGAAAGCCTGGTGTTTGCAGCGATGAACGGCGATTTCGGTGACGCTTTCCAAGCGTAGAAGGTACACACTCTCGTTGCGGACCTACGCTGTGCAAAGCATCGAGTCTCGCCCCGACCGTGCTGGAAAAACGACGAAGTGCGGACCAAATTTTCGCCGTCGACCGTTCTTAAATCAAAGACATAGCGTTCGAGGGATCCACGGTTCCGAGTTCGCGGGGGCATAGCGCTTTCGAGACACGCTCATAAGCAGATACGGAAAGCAGTGCTCGCCTTATGGTCGAGAAACAGGAGAATACTACGCCGCCCCCGGCGCAATCGGAACGCCTCAAAGCCCTTCTTGCCGATCTTGATCGGCCGCTTGAACCGGGCGACTGGCAACGCATTCAAGCGCAAGGCGACGACCAAAAAACGCGCAACCCGGTAAAGCGACTGGTCAAGGCTCGACGCCATCGTCGGGACCTAAAACAGGCGCGCGAAGCGGCGCGGAAAGCGTTCGGGGTCAAACCTCGGCGTTCTACCCGCCGTCAGGCCACCATGATGCTTACCGCCGGCGCGCTGGGCCTGACTGCGTTTACCGGACCGCAATTACCCAAGACTAACAAAGGTAATCCGGCCGCTGCACCATCAATGATGGTGGATGCAACAGAAACGCGCAAGCCTACGGCGCTCCTCAAGGCGAGCGACGACTTCAAACAAGCTCTGATTCAGGAAGAAGGCGTGCGGTATACCGTGTATCGGGATGTCGCCGGATATCCGACCGTTGGGGTTGGCCATCTTGTCGAACCCGAAGACAATTTGCGCGTCGGCGACACTATCAGCGAGAAACGTGCCATGGCGTTCCTTTCGGCGGACCTTGAAGAAGCGGAGCGCGGCGTGCGCCAGCTTGTCGGTGCCCTCCCGCTCTATCAGCACGAATTCGATGCGCTCGTGGATCTTGTCTACAATGTCGGCATCGGCAATGTTTCTCCGGAGCGAAGCCCCCGACTGAACGCGGCGATCGATGCGGGAGACTATGACGAGGTAGCCTCGCAGCTCGACTACACCCATGCTGGCGGCGCTGTCGCGAGGGGGCTGCAATTCCGGTCCGAACGGCGTGCTGCGATCTTCGCAGAGGCCGAATATGAGGACCCGCGCGAGGCTGGAACTGCCAGCCAGAACGCCTGACATCTCGCAATCGGGATCGCGTCATGTAAGGGCGCAGTATGACCCACCGCCTGTTCATCGCATTGCGTCCTCCGTCTCCTGTTCGCGACCGACTGATCGACAGTATGGAGGGAGTGACAGGCGCGCGGTGGCAGGATGACGACCAGTTGCAGCTCACTTTGCGCTATGTCGGAGAGGTCGACAGGCACCGCGCAAATGATCTTGCCGAAGCGCTCGGCAAGTTGCGCACGCCGTCTTTCGAAGTCGAGTTGGTCGGTACGGGCGTTTTCGAACGCAAAGGGAAACCGCACCTGCTCTGGGCTGGTGTCGCGCCGAACGAGGCACTCCGGCGTCTGCAGAAGAAGATCGAACGGATTTGCCAGAGCGTGGGTATCGAGGCCGAACACCGCAAGTTCATGCCTCACGTAACCTTGGCGCGCCTCAATGCTTCGAGCGGCCCGGTCGGCAGCTTCCTCGCCGACACTTCGACCACACGTTTCGGTAGCTGGCAAGCGAGCTCTTTCGGTCTGTTCGAGAGTCACCTGCGCGAGCAAGGATCGCTCTACACCGAGGTCGTCGATTATCCGCTCGGACGGTAGCCTGAGCCATTCAGGAACACGCAAGGCCCGATGCCGTTCGATAAAGCGTGCACAAGCGCCGACCGGCGACATACGTTCGCTTGCTCCAAGCCACGCAATCCGGTCCAAGCGCGTATCGCAATTCTATCTATCCGGTCAGGCATAACCCTGCCCGGTCCAAGGGAGATACTATGAAGGCCCAGATCCTGGCCACCGCCGCCATCGCCGCACTCGTCGCAGGCTGCACCACCACCCCCGGAGGAGAGATCGAGACCATGGCCGAAGCCAATGAAGTCCCGCAGGCCACCGGCTATTTCGCCAACGAAAGCACGCTTCCGTTCAAGGCACCCGATTTCACCAAGATTTCGGAAGACGATTACATGCCTGCCTTCGAGCAGGGCATGGCAATCCACCAGGCCGAAATCCAGGCGATCATCGACAATCCCGCCCCGCCGACCTTCGAGAACACGATCGTCGCGCTCGAGAAATCGGGCCGTATGCTCGGCCGCGTTGCGACGGTCTTCTTCGCGCTGACCGGATCGAACACGACCGATCGGCTGGACGAGATCAACACCGAAATCAGCCCCAAGCTGACCGCCCATTCCGACAGCATCACGCTCAACCCCGAACTCTTCGCCCGGGTGAAGGCGGTGTACGACAATCGCGCCGCGATGACGATGACGCCGGAAGATGCCAAGCTGCTCGAGGATACGTACGAAGGCATGGTCCATGCCGGCGCCATGCTGACCGACGCGCAGCGCGAGCGGGTGAAGCAGATCAACACGCAGCTGTCCGAAATCACGACCGAGTTCGGCCAGACCGTCCGCTCTGCCATGAGCGACCAGCCGCTGATCGTCGACACGCGCGAGGAGCTGGCGGGCCTGTCGGAAGCCGACATCAAAGCTGCGGCGGAACTTGCCGCAGAGAAGGGCCAGCCGGGCAAGTTCGCCCTCGCCCTGCAAAATACCACGCAGCAGCCGCTCCTGCCGACGCTCGAAAACCGGGCGACGCGCGAGAAGCTGTTCAAGCTGTCCTATCACCGCGCCGACGGGCAGCGCGGGTTCGATACGCGTGACCAGGTTCGCCAGATCGCGGCCCTGCGCGCTGAAAAGGCCGCGCTGTTCGGCGAGCCCGACTGGGCGACCTACGCCATGTGGGATCGCATGGCCGAGAAGCCGGAAACCGCGCTCAACTTCATGGAGCAGATGGTCCCCGCCCTCGCCGCGACCCAGCGGCGCGAAGCGGCCTTGCTGAACACCGCGATCGCAGCTGACGGCGGCGATTACGAAGTGCAGCCGTGGGACTGGTATCGCTATGCCAACAAGGTGAAGGCCGAGAACTTCCAGCTCGATGAAGACGCGGTCATGGAATATTTCCAGCTCGACAAGGTGCTGGAAGACGGCGTGTTCTACGCTGCCAACCAGCTTTACGGCCTTAGCTTCGAAAAGCGGACCGACATCCCGGTCTATCACCCGGACGTCACCACCTATACGGTGTTCGACCGCGACGGATCGGAGCTGGGCCTGTTTTATTTCGATCCGTTCCAGCGCCCGTCCAAGCGCGGTGGCGCGTGGATGAGCAACTTCGTCGATCAGAGCGACCTGTGGGGCAACAAGCCCGTCATCTACAATGTGTTGAACATCCCGAAGGCCCCGGCAGGCGAGGTTCAGCTGGTCAGCTTCGACAATGTCAACACGCTGTTCCATGAATTCGGCCATGCACTGCACGGCTTCTTCGCGGACCAGATGTACGAGAGCCTGTCCGGCACTGCCACGGCGCGCGACTTCGTCGAATATCCGAGCCAGGTGAACGAGATGTGGGCGACCTACCCGTCGGTCCTCTCGAACTACGCCAAGCATTACGAGACGGGCGAGACCATCCCGACCGAAATGATCGACCGGATCGAAGCCGCGTCGAAGTTCAACCAGGGTTACGACTTCGGCGAGGTCGTGGCAGCTGCCCTGCTGGACATGAAATGGAGCGCGCTGTCTCCCGCGGAAGCCGCCGCCATCGACACACCGGCCAAGGTCGACGCGTTCGAGCGCCAGGCGCTGGAAGAACTCGGTCTCGAGATCGACCTCGTGCCGCCGCGCTATCGCAGCAGCTATTTCAACCACATCTTCAGCGGACCCGCCGGCTATTCGGCAGGCTATTACAGCTATCTGTGGACCGAGATGCTCGACCGTGACAGCCGCAAGTGGTTCCTCGACAATGGCGGTCTCACCCGCGAGAATGGCGATCACTATCGCGCTACCGTGCTGAGCCGCGGCGGGACGATGGATTACTACCAGATGTTCCAGAACTTCATGGGTCGCGCGCCCGAAGTCGGCCCGATGCTCGAAGCGCGCGGGCTAATTCCGGGCGACGAAGCAGCCGACAGCGAGGTTGCGGACGACGGCGCCGCGACCATCGGTGATAGCGGGACGACGATGCCGATCGGCAACTGATCGCTTTTTCCTGTTGATTTGAGAGGTCGGGGTCCTGTGGCTCCGGCCTCTTTTTCGTTGCGAGGTTAACCCGTTCGCAACGGTGCGAGCCTATTCGTACCGAAGGGACGGAAGGCGTGACGGAGAACACACTCAAGGATCAGGACGGGCTGGGCGTGTGCGTCACGCGCAATGCCGCCTGGGCGGCAGAAGTTCGCCGCGAGATCATATCCGGACTGGCGGATCGCGAGGCGCATTCGCTACCAGCGAGCCTTGTTGCCTGGTCGCTCTGCCTGGTTATTGCCACGATTATCGGTCCCGATATCCTGCTCATCATCGCCCTGCTGTTCAGGCCGGTTTCGATCGGCCTGATCCGCTGGGCCTGCACCCACCTTCGCCGAACGCTTGAAGCAGGTGAACCTTTCGAGGCGGCTTTTAGATTAGCCGGCATCGCCCTTTCCCTTTCGGGACTGTCATGGGGACTGCTGACCTTTCCTGTCTTCGCTGCACCGACTGTCGAGCCTGCCGGACTGGCGCTGCTGGTGCTGGTTATCACCGGCGTGTGCATGATCTGCTCGCTGGTCGGTCTTGTCCCATGGATTCTGGTCGGTTTCGCCTGCGCTTTTGCCCTCTCCGTTCTCGCCGGCAGCTTCATCACCAATGGCGGATCGCAACCGGCGCTCACTGCGGCGGTCCTATTTCCGCTGATCGGCGCGGTTCCGTTCGGTATCGGGCAGCGACGGCAGGCCATTAGGGCCGCTGAAGACGCGGTGGACAAGCTGCACCTCCACGAAGAGGTGGCAAGCGCCCTGCACCATGCCGAATATCTCTCGCGCCACGATGCCTTGACCGGCCTTGGTAATCGCCGCGCGCTATTCGAGGACTACGGGAACCTCATCCAGCCGGACGCCCCAAGAACGATCCTTTCGATCGATCTCGACAATTTCAAATGTATCAACGACACCTTCGGCCACCAGGCGGGCGACGAAGTGCTCGTCGCGGTTGCCGACAGTATCCGCAATGCGATGCGAGGAGCGCGGCAGAAGGGCTACACCAGCTACCGGCTCGGCGGAGAGGAATTCGCCATCGTCCTCGAACAGTCGGACGAAAGCGCGGGCCGCGCCTTTGCCGAACAGCTACGCCAGACGATCGAAAAACTCGTGCCCGTACGCGACGTGCCGCATTTGCGCATCTCGGCTTCGATCGGTGTGATGGGATGGTCTGGCGGACTGCCGCTGACCACCGCGCTGGGGCAAGTGGACAAACTGCTCTACGTCGCCAAGGAGCGGGGCCGCAATTGCGTGGTCGCCCGCTTCGAAGCGCGGGCCGCGGCCTAGGCAGCTTTCGCTTTACCCCGCCACGCCAATGAGTTGTTGTTGAGTTCGGTCAGGTCTTCGGTGCCCGCGATCGCCGAACGGCCCAGCGCGATGGCTTTCTCCAGCACGGCATCCTCGGCGTTGCGGTAGGCGGGCGCGGGAATTTCCTCGTTCCATTTTGCGCCTACGGCATTGTCCAGCAGGATACGCTGGAAACAATGGTCGAGATGCACCGGCCAGCCGCGGTCCTGCGCAAGGCTGGGCATTTCATCGCGAGTGAGCGCGAACCATCGGTTTTCGAGATCGGATCGAGTCATGCCAAGGCAACCCTTCAGCGGGCGATGAGTGCCCGCTTGTCGTCCGCGCGAATCCATCGGGCGTCGATTTTCCAGACACTTTGCAGGGTCGATACGTCCAATGCTGCGTGCGGCTCTCCGTCGGCGGCGAGCCTCCCTTCGTTGAGCACGATGACCCGGTCGGCACAATTCATCGCATGGGCGAGATCGTGGAGCACCAGCACTACGCCCGCGCCTTGGTCGGCTGCATCGCGCAAGTGGCGCAACAAGGCGAGCTGGTGTCCGATATCCAGCGCGGCGAGCGGTTCGTCCGCGAGTATCCATGCAGGCTCTCCGGCGAGCACGCGCGCCAGCAATACGCGCGCGGTCTCGCCGCCGGACAGCGACTGGGCCCGGCGGTTTTCGAGTGGTCCGAGGTCGAGGGCAGCAATGGCGGCCTCGACCGGCTCCGCGCGGGTGTCGCCATGCGGCATGCGACCAAGCTCGATCAGACTGCGGACCGGAACATCCCACGCAATTTCATGCGCTTGCGGGAGATAGCCGATACGCTGTGCGCGCTCACGCGGGTGCAGGGTCGCGAGATTGCTGTCACCGAGATCGATCGCCCCGTTTTCCGGCGGGAGCAGACCCGCCAGCGCCTCAAGCAATGTCGATTTGCCTGCACCGTTCGGGCCGCAGATTGCGATGATCTGTCCCGGCTCCAAGGCCAGCGAAACGTCGTGGAGGCGATCGCCGATTGAGAGGTTATGCGCAGCGAGCATCATGCGAGCCCCCTGCGCATTCGTATCAGAAGCCAGAGGAAGAACGGCGCGCCCAGCAAGCTCAGCGCGATACCGAGCCTCAGTTCCGTCACGAAAGGCAAGACCCTCACCGCGCTGTCCGCGACCAGCACCAGCAGCGCCCCCGCGAGCGCGCTCGGGACAATCAGTTGCGAGGGGCGACTGTCGGTGAACGGCCGGACGAGATGCGGCACGATCAGGCCGACGAAGCCGATGATCCCGGCAACCGCCACGCTCGCGCCGACAGTCAGACCGATGCCTGCAGTGAGCATCCACAGGAGCGCGCCGGTGTTCACGCCCAACGACCGGGCGACCGGCTCGCCCAAAGTCAGCGCGTCGAGCGGTTTGCCGGTACGCCAGAGAAGCAGCACGCCGAGCCCCACCAGCGGCGCGGCCAGCGTGACCTCGCGCCAGCTGCGGTCGGTCAGCGCGCCGTTCAGCCACAGGACGATCTCGCTCATGGCAAAGGCATTCGGCGCCATGCTGATCGCCAGAGCGGTGAGCGCTCCAGCGAGGCTGGCAACCATCAGGCCTGCCAGCGTGAACAGCGCGATGCCCCCGGTGCGTCCGGCGATTGCAGCCAGCAGGGCCATGGCCCCGCCCGCTCCCAGCAGAGCGAAAAGCGGCAGCAACCACGCGCTCGTCGTGTAGCCGAACCACAACGCCACGACCGCCCCCAGCGCCGCGCCCGGTGCGATGCCGAACAGCCCCGGATCGGCAAGCGGATTGCGCAGATAACCCTGCATCGCCGCCCCCGCCGCACCCAGGCCTGCCCCGACGATCACAGCCAGCAGAGCGCGCGGCAGGCGGAGCTCAGCGAGGATGATCGCAGCATTTGGCGTGGCGTCCGGCCAGAGCCACACGCGACCTGCCAGAAGCGAGAGCGGCAGGGCGATCGCAAGCAACAGGCCGAACACCACCACCGCGCGGTTCACGAGACACTCCGCCGGATTTCGGCCAGCCGCTCGGCTGCGCGGATGATTGTCGGACCGCCGCAATAAAGCAGACGGGTGTCGAAACTCTCGCGCAACATGCCGGGAAGCTGCTCGAGGACAGGATGGCTCTGACCATTATCGCTCCCGGCGACCAGCAGAACCTCCGGCGGATCGGCTACCACCTGCTCCAGCGCGAGAAAGTCTGCCTGGCCGAGCCCGCGAGCCTCGCCGTAGCTGGCGAAGCCAGTGCGGCGCAGCAGGTCGCTGATCAGCGCGCGCTCGCCGGGGACGATGCCGCCCGGTTGCCACAAGGCCGCTTCGATAGACTGTCCCGTCAGGTCCGCATCGGCAATTGCTTCGTCGATCCGCGCAGCAAGGCGCTCACCCGCTCTCCTGTCGCCCGCCAGTTCGGCTAGAGCGCGCACCTGCTCGAGACTTTCCTCGACCGTGCTCGCCGCTCCGAAAGTCACGACTTCGACGCCCAGATCCTCCAGCGCCGCGCGGGTCGCAGGAGCGATGAAACTGCTTGCGACTACCACATCGGGATCGAGCGCGAGAATCTCTTCGACTGAACCACCCGTGGTCCGGTAGCGAGCGGCATCTGCCGGCTGCATCGAGGTCGCGCGCGGATCCTTGCTGTAATGCGAGATCGCGAGCAGCTGGCCTGGCGCCGTTACCTCGGCCAGGATCGCGTCGGTGCAGGGGTTGAGGCTGACGATGGTCGGCAGTTGGTGATCGGGCGCCCGCACCGGCCCTTCGCTCGCGCATCCGGCGAGCAGCAGAGCCAGCGCGGGCAGCAGCCGGATCACATTTGCGCCCGCACGCCGACAAAGGCACCGCGGCCGGGCGACGCATAGCCGAGCGCGGTCGCATAATCGGCGTCGAAGACGTTCTCGACCCGGCCATATACTTCCAGCGTATCGCCGATTGGCATCGCCGCGCGCAGGTCGAGCACTTCGTAGCCGTCGAGCGCGACCGTGTTGGCGGCATTGTCGAAGCTCTCGCCCGCAAAGCGCAGGTCCGCACCCAGCTTCAGTCCGAAGGGGGCGTCCCAGTCGGCATACAGCGTGCCGAAGTGACGCGGGCGGCGAGCGAGATCGAGGCCGGTCGCGCGGTCTTCAGCATCGACATAGGAGAATACGCCCGACACCCGAAACGAACCGGACATATCGAAGCCTGCCTCGGCCTCGAACCCCTGCGCCCGGGCGCGCGCGGTGTTGTCGTAGAAACCGAACGGACGCTCCGCGCTGAAAGCGAAGTTGATCAGGTCGGTCGTGTCGCGGCGGAAGGCGGTGAGCGCGACATGCGCGCCGCGCCCTCGCTGGCCCTTTTCAACGCCGAGGTCGAAGCTGGTGCTCTCCTCAGGGCGCAAGTCCGCGTTGCCGTAGAAGCTGCGCAGGTGGTAGAGCGTCGGCGCCTTGAAGCCCTCGCCCACACTCGCGCGAATGCGCCAGTCGTTGCCGAGGCCGTAGGACAGATCGGCGCCATAACTGCCGTTGGTGCCGAACAGCTCGTGATCGTCCACGCGCGAACCGATATGTGCCGCGATATCGCCCAATGCGAAGCCGAGCTGGACGTAGGCACCGGAAATTTCGATCTCGCCCGGCGCATCGAAACTGGTCTCGTAATCGCTCCACTCGTGCTCCGCGCCGAAGGCCACGGTTACCGGACCGATGGCGCGATATTCGCCGCGAAGCTGGACGCGCTCCGAATGGCCGTCCCCGGCAAATGTCAAATTGCCAGCATCGTCGAGATTGTCGCGCTCGGTACCGGACAGGCTGTAGGCCGCGCGCAGGGTGAGGTCGTTGCCGTAATAGGCCAGGCCGACATCGCCCCAGTGCCGGCGGGTTTCCTGCGTTTCCAGCGTGTCGGCCAGAGCGAAGGTCGGCGGCGGGAAGCCATCGATGTCGAGCTCGCCCTCGCTCCAATTGGCATGGGCGAACAGTTCGAGGTTCGTGGTGATGTCGAAGAAGGCCGTGCCGCCCAGCGCGACCTGTTCGAAGCCATCGGGCTCCGTGCCGGAGGCCGCGGCGGAGAAGCCGTCGGTGCGGTAAAAGGCGCCGGTCAGCCCGGCGAAATAGCGATCACCTTTCAGCCCGCCGACGGCGCTGGCGTAGAGCGTATCGCGCGAGCCGTACTCGACATTGCCCTCGAGGCCGGTCTCGGCGCGGGTGGACACATCGACGACCCCGCCGATGGCGTCCGACCCCCAGATCGTGCTGTTCGAGCCGCGCAGGATGTCGAACTTGCCCGCCGTGCCAAGCAGGAGGTTGCCGAAATCGAACCCGCCCGAAGGCGAGGACGGATCGTTGACTTTCACCCCGTCGACCAGCACCAGCAGCTGCTCCGAATTCGCGCCGCGGATGCTGACGCCGGTGAAGCCGCCGACGCCGCCGTTGCGGGTCAGCGAGAGACCGGGCGTGCGCTGCAGGACGCGCGTCGCATCCGGCCCCTGCACGCTTTCGATCTCCTCGCGCTCGATAATCGTTACCGCCTGGCCGGTGTTGCCGATATCGGTGCCGAGGCCGTTTGCAGTCACGGTGATGGTGTCGGCGTGATCAGTCACCAACGGAATGATGATGTCGTCGTCGGTCTCCTGCGCCATCGCAGCACAGGGAAACGCGGAAACAGTCAGTAAAAGCAGAAATCTGGACACAAAACCTCCATCATAAGCGAAACGTCGCTCATGACGGGAGGGAGCGGAATTGCTCGCATCCACGTTTGCCATCGGTACACCCCGCCCGCGGCCGAACGACACGCATGGGCAGGTCTCCTGGCTCCCGGATCGCAGGCCGCGCCCCGCCTTCCCGCCCGTAATGGACAGTGGCACGATGGAGCGCGCCTCACCGGTCACAGTTGCGGGGGCAGCGGAGGTATCGCACCTCCTTCCCTCTTCGGGCCTGCGCGAACAGGCCAACCCATGACGCAGGCGCGCTCCTACACCGCCATATTGCGGCGCACAAGTTGGAGTTCGCATTAAGGATTTGCATGGTAAGGGCCGCGGCGACGGACGTCCCGTGGCGGGACCCGGACCTGCAGCCTCTCCCGCGCCATCGTGCGGCAGGCTATGCAGGGCGTGAAAGGATGGCGGCATTTGGCCAGCAGGGCTGACAGCGATGGCGGTAGAAAGCGCAACCTGCGCACAGCGCCGACGCGCGCGCAGCGCCGGGCCGAACGCCAGCGCGACAGGCGGCAGATGGCGATCCGCCTCGGCGCGCTCGCGCTTGCTATCGCCCTGCCGACCTATGCCGCACAAGGCGAACTCGGCTCCAACCTGCGCAGCGCCATCGGCCTCAAGCAAGAGCGCGTCGCGCTGACGCCGATGCCATTCGAGACGGCGGGTGAAAGCTTCCCCGGATCGGCCTTCTATTACCTCGAAGACGCGCCCCGGCTCACCACCGATCTTGCAGACTTGCGCGAGGAAGAAGGCACGCTGGAGACGGTCGAATTTGCCGAAAGCCACGGCGCGGGTGCGACGGCGCAGGCTTTCCGGCAGGCGGGCGGCGGGCTCGACAAGGCCCGCGCGCTGCAATGCCTCTCGATGGCGATCTATTACGAGGCGGCGAGCGAGAGTTACGACGGCCAACAGGCGGTGGCACAGGTGGTCCTCAACCGCGTGGCGCATCCGGCCTATCCGGCCAGCGTTTGCGGAGTCGTGTTCCAGGGATCGGAGCGAAAGACCGGTTGCCAGTTCTCCTTCACCTGCGATGGATCCATGCGGCGCACCCCGTCGCGCGGCGGCTATGCACGCGCCCAGTCGATCGCGCTGGCGGCGCTGGCGGGCGACGTCTACCGCCCCATCGGCCTCGCCACGCATTACCATACGAATTACGTGAACCCCTATTGGGCGTCGAGCCTCGATTACATCCGCACCATCGGCGCGCATCGCTTTTATCGCTGGAAGGGTTCCGCCGGACGCTCGGGCGCCTTCACCGATGCCTATGCGGGCGTGGAGCCGGGTGCCGCCGCCCCCGCCGTGCGCCGCGCCGAGAGCGATGTGCCCGGCCCGGTCGCAGCAGCCGCGCCGCCGCCGAATTCCGCCATCGGTGCGGACAGGACACCCGACATACCGGTCGGCGCGCCTGCGAAATCCGCTACGGCAGCGCCCGCCAAGAACGACAACCTGCCCTCGTCCGGTCGCGTGCGCGACGAATATGCGAACAGCGGGCGCTGGATCAGGGAACCGGGCAAGAGCGAGTAGGCCTTGGCGTCTGCAAGCGAAGACAAAGATTTACGTCTTCACAACCATACCGCGGAACACAAGCTTAGGTGCAGCCCGCTAATACCGGGTGAGCGCGACGCAGCGCGCCGACATCGAAAGCAGGACAACTGCCCATGCCCGTTCACTTCGCCGCCGCCCGCTCCACCGCCCATTCGCCGATCGCACGCGCGCTGGCCCGCAAGGCGCTGGGCCGCGCGGCCAATGACAATGGCGTGGCTGGCGGCGACGTGGCGGTCGAAAGCTCCTTCGACATGATGATGCGCGCGGCGTTGAAGCACTTCGCGCAGCACGGTCTCGGCGCGGCCCGGGAGGCGCGCAACCAAGCGGAACAGGCGCATTTCACCGGCGATACGGAAAGCTACGAATGGTGGCTTGAGGTCTGCCGCACGCTGGATCGCCGCGTGGCGGAAGACCTCGTCCGCCGCCTCGATACGACGAGCGCGCTCATCTATTGAAACTTTCCGGGCGATGGCCGGTTGAGCTCTTGTTAAACCAAGCGTAGCAGCGCTTATTGCTACTGCAAACCATTCTCAAAGATATGTGAACCTGCCCGCCGATTGCCGGTTGCATTCGTGTGCGCGGGGGCCTAGGTCGCACTCGCAATCGACCGGGTGCCGTGCCGCCTTCGCGGGACACTTACGGCGTGGCCCACCTATCGGTCTCTCGTGTTTCATGATCGGTCCCGCGACAGGACAAGGACCCTCCCCTACATGGCACGCAAGAAGATCGCGCTCATCGGCTCCGGCATGATCGGCGGCACCCTCGCCCACCTCGCCGCGAAGAAGGAAATGGGCGACATCGTCCTGTTCGACATTGCCGAAGGCATGCCGCAGGGCAAGGCGCTCGACCTCAGCCAGTGCGGCCCGATCGAAGGTTTCGACGCCAAGATCACCGGCACTAACGACTATGCCGACATCGCCGGCGCCGACGTCGTGATCGTTACCGCCGGTGTCCCGCGCAAGCCCGGCATGAGCCGCGACGACTTGCTCGGCATCAACCTCAAGGTGATGAAGGCGGTCGGCGAAGGCATCAAGAACAACTGCCCCGACGCCTTCGTGATCTGCATCACCAACCCGCTCGACGCGATGGTCTGGGCGCTGCGCGAATTCAGCGGCCTGCCGCATAACAAGGTGGTCGGCATGGCCGGCGTGCTCGACAGCGCGCGCTTCGCCACCTTCCTTGCCTGGGAGTTCGACGTGTCGGTGAAGGATGTGAACGCCTTCGTCCTCGGCGGCCACGGCGACACCATGGTGCCCGTCACCAGCTACACCACGATCAACGGCATTCCGGTCAACGACTATGCCAAGATCAAGGGCGTCTCGGCCGATCGCATCGACGAGATCGTCAAGCGCACCCGCGGCGGCGGCGGCGAGATCGTCGGCCTGCTCGGCAACGGCTCGGCCTATTACGCCCCCGCCACCAGCGCGATCAGCATGGCCGAAGCCTATCTGGGCGACCAGAAGCGCGTCCTGCCCTGCGCCAGCTATGTCGAAGGCAAGTACGGCCTCGACGGACTGTATGTGGGCGTGCCCACCGTGATCGGCGCGGGCGGCACCGAGGAAGTGATCGAGATCGAACTATCGGACGAGGAAAAGAGCAACCTCAAGGTCTCGACCGACGCGGTCGAGGAATTGCTCGAGGCGTGCAAAGGGCTGGATAGCTCGCTGGCGTGATGCGGTTTTCAGTAATTCTTTTAGCGGCAATTCTCTTAGCGGCGACATTGACTGCAGCTTCTGCTGCAAACGCCGCCGAGACAGCCACCGTCGACGATGTGGCGAACTCGGCTGCCTTATGCATGCTTTCGGCGGACAAAAATGGAGCCGATAGGTCTCGTTTCGAAAATGATGCTTGGACATTCAACGGCCAGAACTACCAACACATCTCGGCTCCGATCTCGATTGAGTTTCCGACCGACGGTGATGGTGTGAACCGCGTTTGTGTTGTTCGAGCCATTTTAAGCGATCAATATGAGCAAAATAAGGTCGTCAAAATACTGACCTCGATTCTCGATTCAAAACCTCTCAAGCAGTCGGAGAGCCAGCTTTGGATGGTTTCAACTGCTGCTGGTCCTCGCGGCATTCAATTTTTCACCGACCCAAATTCCGATCAACCGCAAGTGCGGCTAATTGGCGCTGCTTTCTAGGAGCATTTATATGTCCATCCTCGTAGACAAGAACACCAAGGTCATCACCCAGGGGATGACCGGCGATACCGGCACCTTCCACACGCAGCAGGCGCTCGATTACGGGACGCAGATGGTTGCGGGCGTGACGCCGGGCAAAGGCGGCACCGAGCACATCGGCCTGCCGGTCTACAACACCGTCGCCGAAGCCAAGCATGCGACCGGGGCGACCGCTTCGTGCATCTACGTGCCGCCGCCCTTCGCCGCGGACTCGATCCTCGAGGCTATCGACGCCGAGATCGAGCTGATCGTCGCCATCACCGAAGGCATCCCGGTGCTCGACATGGTGCGCGTGAAGCGGGCGCTCGAAGGCAGCAAGTCGCGCCTGATCGGTCCGAACTGCCCCGGCGTGCTGACCCCCGGCGAATGCAAGATCGGCATCATGCCCGGCTCCATCTTCCAGCAGGGCAGCGTCGGCGTCGTCTCGCGTTCGGGCACGCTGACTTATGAAGCCGTCCACCAGACGACCATGGTCGGTCTCGGCCAGACCACGGCAGTCGGCATCGGCGGCGACCCGGTGAACGGCACCAACTTCATCGACGTGCTCGACCTCTTCCTTAAGGACGATGCCACCAAGTCGATCATCATGATCGGCGAAATCGGCGGCAGCGCGGAAGAAGAAGCGGCCGAATTCATCGCGCACCAGCGCAAGAAGGGCCTCGAAAAGCCGACCGTCGGCTTCATCGCCGGCCGCACGGCGCCTCCGGGCCGTCGCATGGGTCACGCTGGCGCCATCGTCAGCGGCGGCCAGGGCGGCGCCGAGGACAAGATCGAGGCGATGGAGAAGGCCGGCATCCGCGTGTCGCCCTCGCCCTCCGAACTCGGCACGACGCTGGATGGCCTGCTGAAGGAACTCGCCTGAGCCTTCGCAGCGGACAGGCCGTCTCCTCCCCGGGAGCCTTCCGCACCGCAGAAGCATTGGCACTATGAACCGACAATAGGGTCGGTGCGAAAGGGACCCGATGGGTAACGAGAGCCACGATTTCCTGCCCGAGATGGGCGATCAGGAAGGCCCGCAGCAGGGTCCGAGCTGGGGCAACCCGCGCTGGCTGGCCGAAGTGGTCGACAGCGGGGCGGACCTGACCGCCGCGCTCGACCCCACGCAGATGCGCGTGGCTGTCGCTCAGGCGGCGGAAAAGGCCGGCAAGCAGCTCGATCCCAAGGCTTTGGAAAAGGCCGCGGACGACAGCATCCGGGCGATGCTGCTGGTGCGGCTCTATCGTGTACGCGGGCATCTGGCGGCCGATCTCGACCCGCTGGGCCTGTCGCATCGCGAAGTGCCCGAGGACCTGAAGCTCGAATGGCACGGCTTCGACGGCCAGCTCGACCGCGAGGTCTATGTCGGCGGCGTGTTCGGCTTCGAATGGGTTACCGTGCGCGAGCTCTACGATGCCCTGTGTGCGACCTATTGCGGCAATGTCGGCCTCGAATACATGCACATCTCGGACACGGAGGAACGCCGCTTCCTCCAGGACAAGTTCGAGACGCCCGAAGACACGATCCAGTTCACCGACGAGGGCAAGCGCGCGATCCTCGCCGCCGTGATCCGCGGGGAGCAGTACGAGAAGTTCCTCGGCAAGAAATACGTCGGCACCAAGCGCTTCGGCCTCGATGGCGGCGAGTCGATGATCCCGGCGCTCGAAGCGGTGATCAAGTACGGCGGCCAACTCGGCGTGCGCGAAATCATCTACGGGATGGCCCATCGCGGCCGCCTGAACGTGCTCGCGAATGTCATGGGCAAGCCCTACAAGGTCATCTTCCACGAGTTCTCCGGCGGGTCTTCCAACCCCGACGATGTCGGCGGTTCGGGCGACGTGAAATACCACCTCGGCACCAGCACCGACCGCGAGTTCGACGGCATCGACGTGCACATGAGCCTTGTGCCGAACCCGTCGCACCTCGAAGCGGTGAACCCGGTCGTGCTCGGCAAAAGCCGCGCGCAGCAGGCGATCCGTGACGACCTCAAGAAGCACGAGCAGGTTTTGCCCGTGCTGCTGCATGGCGACGCGGCCTTCGCCGGTCAGGGTATCGTGTGGGAGTGCCTCGGCTTCTCCGGCGTGCGCGGTTACAACACCGGCGGCTGCCTGCACTTCGTCATCAACAACCAGATCGGCTTCACGACCAGCCCGCAATTCGCGCGCTCCAGCCCCTATCCCAGCGATGTGGCCAAGGGCGTCCAGGCACCGATCCTGCACGTCAATGGCGACGATCCCGAGGCCGTCACCTTCGCCTGCAAGCTAGCGATCGAATACCGCCAGAAGTTCGGTCGCGACATCGTGATCGACATGTGGTGCTATCGCCGCTTCGGCCATAACGAGGGCGACGAGCCCAAGTTCACCCAGCCGCTGATGTATGACGAAATTCGCCAGCATCCCAAGGTCAGCGAACTCTACACCAAGCGACTCGAGGACGAAGGCGTCATCGAGAAGGGCTATGCCGACCAGCTGATCGATGAATTCACCAGCCTGCTCGAAGAAGAATTCGCCGCCGCCAAGGATTACAAGCCCAATCAGGCCGATTGGTTCGGCGGACGCTGGGCGGGTATGAACAAGCCCGCCGATGCGGAGAACGCGCGTCGCAACGCGGATACGGGGATCGAGAAGAAGCTGTTCGACAGCCTCGGCCGCACGCTGACGAGTGTCCCCGAAGACATCACGATCCACAAGACGCTGGGCCGCGTGCTCGATGCCAAGCGCGAGATGTTCGCCAGCGGAGAAGGCTTCGACTGGGCGACCGGCGAAGCGCTCGCCTTCGGCAGCCTCGTGACCGAGGGCTTCGGTGTCCGCCTCTCCGGCCAGGATTCGGGCCGCGGCACGTTCAGCCAGCGTCATGCCGTGTGGGTCGACCAGAAGGACGAGCGCAAATACATCCCGCTGACCACCCTGCCCCATGGCAAGTTCGAGGTCTACGACAGCCCGCTGTCCGAATACGGCGTGCTCGGGTTCGAATACGGATTTGCGATGGCGGATCCGAAGAGCCTGGTCATGTGGGAAGCGCAGTTCGGCGACTTCGCCAATGGCGCGCAGATCATGATTGACCAGTTCATCGCCGCGGGCGAGGCCAAATGGCTGCGCGCCAACGGCCTCGTGCTGTTGCTGCCGCATGGTTACGAAGGCCAGGGTCCGGAGCATAGCTCCGCGCGGCTCGAACGTTTCCTGCAGCTCTGCGCGAACGACAACATCCAGGTCTGCAACATTACCACCCCGGCTAATTACTTCCACGTCCTGCGCCGCCAGATGCTGCGCGGCTTCCGCAAGCCGCTGGTCATTATGACGCCGAAGAGCCTGCTCCGCCATCCGTTGGCCAAGTCCAGCGCGGAAGAGTTCATGGGCGATCATCACTTCATGCGGATCAAGTCCGACATGACCGAGATCGACGACAAGAAGGTAAAGCGCCTCGTGCTGTGCAGTGGCAAGGTCGCCTACGACCTGATGCAGCGCCGCGACGAAGCCGGGCTGGACGACGTATCCATCGTGCGTCTCGAGCAGCTGTACCCCTTCCCTGGCGAACCGCTGGCCGTGCGCCTGAAACGCATGACCAATCTGGAAAAGATCGTCTGGTGCCAGGAAGAACCGAAGAACAACGGTTCGTGGTTCTTCGTCGACCGCCTGATCGAGGAAGCGGCCGAACAGGCCGGACACAAGGGCATGCGCCCCTGCTACGCCGGGCGCGAAGTCGCTGCTTCCCCCGCCACCGGTTATGCCAGCCGCCACCAGATCCAGCAGGAAGCGCTGGTCGGCATCGCGCTGGGTCTGAACGACGGCGACACCTCCGCCGCGACCACTACCTGCAATTGATCCGTTTCAAGGTTTAGGGCCAGAGAAGGAACCCGAACGACATGGCCACCGAAGTCAAAGTCCCCACACTGGGCGAAAGCGTTACCGAAGCCAGCGTCGGCGAGCTGCTGAAGCAGGTCGGCGATGCGGTCGCCGTGGACGAGCCGATCATCAGCCTCGAAACCGACAAGGTCGCGGTCGAAGCCCCCTCACCGGTCGCCGGCGTGATCAAGGAGTTCAAGGTCGCGGTCGGTGACACGGTCGAGGTCGACGCCGTTATTGCCGTGATCGAAGAAGGCGCGACCGGCGCTGGCACCGGCGAAGAAGCGGGCCGCGCTGAGCAAGAGCGGGAAGAGGGAAAGGAACAGCGCGCGGAAACGCCCACGCCCAGCCCCGCCCCCGCAGCCTCCTCCGACGCTTCGCAGACGCTCTCGCCCGCCGTCCGCCGTGCAGTTCTTGAGCACGGCGTCGATCCTTCGACCATCAAGGGCACCGGCAAGGACGGTCGCCTGACCAAAGAAGACGTGATTGCGGCTGCTCAGGCCAAGAAGGACGGCGGCGGCTCGATCGCCGACGCCGCGCCGCAGCAGACGGCAACCGCATCGGCTCCGGCAGGCGAGCGCCGCGAGGAACGCGTCAAGATGACGCGCATGCGCCAGACCATCGCCAAGCGCCTCAAGGGCGCGCAGGAAGAGGCCGCGCTGCTGACCACCTTCAACGATGTCGACATGTCGGCGGTGATGGAAGCGCGCGGCAAATACAAGGACCTGTTCGCCAAGAAGCACGACATCCGCCTCGGCTTTATGGGCTTCTTCGCCAAGGCCGCTTGTCTGGCGCTGAAGGATGTTCCCTCGGTCAACGCCTACATCCAAGGCGATGAGATCGTCTATCACGACTATGTCGACATTTCGGTCGCGGTTTCGGCGCCCAACGGCCTGGTTGTCCCGGTCATCCGCGACGCGCAGGACAAGGGCTTCGCGCAGATCGAGAAGGACATCGCCGACTTCGGCAAGCGCGCCAAGGACGGTACGCTGACGATGGAAGACATGAAGGGCGGCACCTTCACCATCTCCAACGGCGGTGTCTTCGGATCGCTGATGTCGACCCCTATCATCAACCCGCCGCAGAGCGCCGTGCTCGGCCTTCACCGCATCGAGGACCGCCCGGTCGTCGTCGATGGAGAGATCGTGATCCGCCCCATGATGTATATCGCGCTCAGCTACGACCACCGCCTGATCGACGGGCGCGAGGCGGTCACCGCACTCAAGATCATCAAGGAAGCGATTGAAGATCCGACCCGGATGCTGATCGACTTGTAAGGAGCCGAAGCATGAGAGCGCTCATCCTATGCGCCGCGGCCAGCTTTGCGCTGGCGGGGTGCGACGTAGCTTCCGAAATGGCGGGTGACGCGATCGGGAACGAAGTCCGCACGCGCTATATCGAGCAATGTCAGGGTATCGCCGAAAGTGTCGGTGTATCTGCAGAGCGGATCGACGCCGCATGCGAATGCAGCGCGGACGACTTCCGGGAAGATTTCTCCGCCGACGGAGAGCTGGATATCAACCCGGCACGGGTGGAAGAGGTCTTGAGAGCGTGCATCGGGGACGAGCCAACCGCCCAATCAACCGGCTGACCGACAGGTCCTTTTCATTCGCCGATAGCCTTCCGCGCGAGTTCGAGAGCGACGGCCAATGCGTTTTCTTGCGCTACTTCCACATCGGGTGTCACCCCGACATCCTGCCAGTTCGTACCCGTAAGCGGGTGGCGTGACATTGCCTCCGGCAGGTCGAGCGCGAAATGCGTGCTGACCTTGCGATATTCGAACGGGTGCGCTCCGCCGCCCGTCACTTCGCCGACGATTGTCGCGCGACCCATTGCCTGCAAACTGTAGGCAAGCGCTTCCGCTGCAGAGAATGTGCGCCTGGATGTCAGCACGTATAGCGGCTTGTCGGACCCGAAGCGTTTGCCCGGCACCCAGTCGGGCACCGATTGATGTGTCCATGTGTCGCTCGGCCGGTCGTAGGTCGACATGAACTGGCTGCCGGGATCGACCAGATAGCCCATCACCAGCAGGACCGTTTCCGCCCCGCCCCCATTGCGGCGTAAATCGATAATTAGCGACTCGCCTTGCGCGACGACATTCATCGCAGCCGCGATCGTCTCGGCGCCCATCGATGGTGGCGGGAAAGCACGCAGGTCGAGCAGCATGATGTTGCCTACCAGCCGCTCGATCTTCTCGACGCCGTTATTGACGGGCGCTCCGTACCATTGCTCGAAATCGTCGTTGAGCGCCAGCTGCTCGCTGGGCTCTTCGGGCTCCGCGATCGGCTGCTCGCTATATGACAGGCCGAGGTGACCGTCGCCCGAAACCTTGCGCATGCGTGCAGTGACAGCCGCCGCGAAATCTTCGCCCTCGACAGTGGTCGTCGCCTCCCGCTCGAGCTGCTTAAGCGCGTCAACGAGCTTGTCGACGCGCTCCACGGCGACATAGCGGTCTTCGATCATGCGGGCAGCTTCGCGCAAGGCGGTGCGCTGCTCGTTCTCGTCTACGGGAGCCGCATGCAACGGGGCAGCAGCCAGGCAGAGTGCAGCTCCGGCTGAAAGAAATCTCATGTGTCGGTGCCTTTTTCTTGCGCGATCCTGTTTGCGAAACCCCGGCTCGAAAGTGCCTCCAGCACTGCCTCGAGCGCGGCGAAGATCGGCTGGCCGCTGTCGCGCTCCAAACCGTCGGCGGCAGCCGATACGGTCTGCCAGACCGGGCGTAGCCGTTCGACCATCTCCAACCCCGAGGCGCTCAGCCTGACGTTTCGCGCGCGGCGGTCTGCCCCCGTTCTGACGTCCAGCAAGTCGACCTCCGCCATCTGGCGGATAGTCTGGGTAATCGCGGGCTGACTCACCCCGACGGCTGCTGCGATCTGTCCGACATTCGCTTCTTCGTGGATCAGCAAATGCCGCAGGATCGGGTAGTACCGCGACCGCATCCTGGGGTCGGCTGCGGAGTAGGCTTGCTCCACCGCCGGTTCGAGCTGGGTCAGCACCGCCCGGAGCAAGGTGCCCAGACCGATCGGCGGTACGTCATCTGCGTTTTCCATAAGCCCTTATATGAATTACTACGACGTTTGGCAACGGTTGCCATCGACGGCTGAATCTCTATGTCGCTCGCAACACTAAAATCCTGCATTTGCGGCACGCGAAGGTTGAATTGAAATGGCTGAATACGACTATGACGTCCTTGTCATCGGCGCTGGCCCGGGTGGCTATGTCGCTGCGATCCGCGCGGCACAGCTTGGGCTGAAGACCGCCTGCGCCGAAAGCCGCGAGACGCTGGGCGGGACCTGCCTCAACGTCGGCTGCATCCCGTCCAAGGCGATGCTGCACGCGTCCGAATTCTACGACGCCGCTGCCAATGGCGCGATGGCGGAAATGGGCATCGACGTGAAGCCGAAGCTCAATCTCGACCAGATGCACGCGCAGCGCCTCGATGCGGTCAAGGGCCTGACCGGCGGGATCGAGTTCCTGTTCAAGAAGAACAAGGTCGACTGGAAGAAGGGCCACGCCACTTTCCAGGACGCACATACGGTAAAGGTCGGCGACGAGACCGTCACGGCCAAGGACATTATCATTGCGACCGGTTCTTCGGTCACTCCGCTGCCCAATGTCGAGATCGACAACGATGGCGGCGTGGTGGTGGATTCCACCGGCGCACTCGAGCTGAAGGCGGTGCCGAAGACGATGGTCGTCATCGGCGGCGGCGTGATCGGGCTGGAGATGGGCTCGGTCTGGAACCGGCTCGGAGCGGATGTGACGGTTGTCGAATTCCTCGACCAGCTGCTGCCCGGCATGGATGGCGACGTCCGCAAGGAGGCAGCCAAGATCTTCAAGAAGCAGGGCATGACCCTCAAAATGAAGACCAAGGTCACCGGCGTGGAGGTCAAGGGCAAGAAGGCCGTACTGACGCTCGAGCCCGCCGATGGCGGCGAGAGCGAGACGTTGGAAGCCGATTGCGTGCTCGTTTCTATCGGGCGCAAGCCGAACACCGAAGGCCTCGGCCTCGAAAATATCGGCCTCGAAACCAACAAGCGCGGCCAGATCGAAACCGACCACGACTTCCGCACGTCGGTGGACGGCGTCTGGGCGATCGGCGACTGCGTGCCCGGTCCGATGCTCGCCCACAAGGCCGAGGATGAAGGCATCGCGTGTGCGGAAAACATTGCGGGCCAGACCGGCATCGTAAACCACGACATCATCCCGGGCGTGGTCTACACCCTCCCCGAATTCGCCGGCGTTGGCCTGACGCAGGAAGAAGCCGTCGAGAAAATGGGCGGCGACAAGTCCAAGGTGAAGGTCGGCAAGTTCCCGATGATGGCCAACAGCCGGGCCAAGACCAATCACGAACCCGACGGCTTCGTGAAGGTCATCTCCGAAGCCGACAGCGACCGCGTGCTGGGCGTATGGTGCATCAACAACGTCGCCGGCACGATGATCGCGCAGGCGGCGCAGGCGATGGAATTCGGCGCCACGAGCGAGGACATCGCCTACACCTGCCACGCCCACCCGACCCATTCCGAAGCGCTCAAGGAAGCGGCGATGGCCGTGCAGGGCAAAGCCATCCACGTCTGATCCGCAGGAGGCTCCGATCATGGCCCGCAGCGTCGCAATCGTCGGTGCGGGCTATTTTCGGCTTGCCGTCTTGCAATGAGCCGCGCGGGCTTTGTCGGCCTGTTCGCCCTCGCCCTCCCAGTCATGGGAGGGCTCGGCGCGCTTTGGCTGATGGGCGCGCCCGCGTCGTTCCTGATGGTCAATGCGGTGACGTTAGTGGTTGGCCTCGCGCTTATCGCCTTCTTGCCGCAGATCGATGCTACCAAGACGCGACGTTTCGCTATTGTGGCGCTGCTCGTCCTGCTGGCGCTACCGCTGCTCACCGGCCCTTATGTCAACGGCATCGCCCGCTGGCTGCCACTCGGACCATTCACGCTGCACGCCGGCATGCTGGCCATCCCAATGCTGGCAGCACTCACCGCCCGCGACGAGGACTATTCGGCACCGATCCTGCTGGCGGGCATCCTCGCTGCCGCATTCCAGCCCGACGCCGCGAGCGGGCTGGCGCTCACCTTCGCGGCCATGGGCCTCTACAACGCGAAGCGCGACTGGAAGGATGGCGTCGTTGCCGGGACCGGTTTCTTCGCCACGCTGGTCATGTGGGTGCGCGGGGAATTGCCCGCCCAGCCCTTCGTCGAGCGGGTGCTGGTCGATGTCGCGGTGGTGCAGCCACTGGCAGCCCTTGCCTTGTTAGCCTGCCTGGTCGCGAGCTTCCTACTGATCCTGCACGCCCTGCCTGCTCCCATGGCCCAACGGCATGCGCTGGCGGGAACCCTGTTCGGCTTTTCGATCGCTGCCGTGCTCTCGAATTATCCCAGCGCGCTCATCGGCTATGGTGCCGCCCCCATCCTCGGCTTCGCGATTGCCTTGTCGCAAATCGAGCGAGCGAGAAGCAAAGCTCCACCAGTCGCGGAGTAAGGCTTGCGTGCCACATCCCGCGGCCTAGACTGGCGGCGGGGAGAAACGCATGGCCTATCCGAGACTGACCAAGAGACCCAGCGCTGTCGAGACCGCTACGGCCATCCGCCGCGGCGAGATGTCGCCCTATGAAGCGGTCGAAGCGGCAATCGCGCGGATCGAGAAGGACGACGCGCATATCAATGCGGTCGTCGTGACCGATTTCGACCGGGCGCTCGGTCAGGCTCGGACCATGGATGTGGCTAACGCCGGTGCCGACCAGCCGCTGTTCGGCGTGCCGATGACGATCAAGGAAAGCTTCGACATCGCCGGCCTGCCTTCGACATGGGGGCACGAAGAATACGCCGAGAACATCGCCACTCGCGATGCCCATGTGGTGGACAGGCTGAAGCGCGCCGGCGTGGTCTTCGTCGGGAAGACGAATGTGCCGCCCGATCTTGCCGACTGGCAATCGAATAATCCGGTCTATGGCCGGACCAACAATCCGCACGATCATGCGCGTTCGCCTGGCGGATCCTCGGGCGGGTCGGCAGCGGCCGTCGCCAGCGGGATGGTGCCGTGCGAATATGGTACCGACATCGGCGGATCGGTGCGCGTGCCTGCGCATTTCTGCGGTATCTGGGGTCACAAGGCGAGCTGGGGACTGATCTCCAAACACGGGCACGACCATCCGGCGATGGCTGGCTCGGACGGACATGACGGGGCGCTTTCCATCGCCGGGCCGCTGGCACGCAATGGCGCGGACCTGCGCCTCCTGCTCGAACTTACTGCCAGCCTGCCGTTGAGGTCCAATGGCAAGCCTTTAGCCGAATGCCGCATTCTCGCGCTGCTGGACCATCCCTCCTGCCCGACCGATCATGCCGTGCAGGGACCAATCGAGGCAGCGCTGGCCGCGCTGGGCGATGCGGGGGTGACCGTAGAGCGATCAAGCGACCTGCTGCCCGACCTCGAGCGCCAGCAAGCCGACTATATGCGCATTCTCAACGTTGCCATGGCGCGCGGTGCGCCCGCGCCCGATGGCAAGCGGGCCAGTGCAACGGACTGGTTCGACATGCTCGACCTGCAGGCGCGCAACGAGAATGCGTGGGCGGCGCTGTTCGACACTTATGATTTCGTTCTTGCCCCGCCCGCTCCGGTACTCGCCGTGCCGCATCGCGAAGGGCGGGTGTTCGACGGTACTATCGCCATCGACGGCGCAGAGGTGCCGGGCGGCTCGGCGCTCTGCTGGGCGGGCCTGGCGACCTACCCCAACTTGCCATCGACGGTCTTGCCTGTGGGCGACACCGATGGCCTGCCTTGCGGCATGCAGGTGATTTCGCGCAGGTGGGCCGATCTCGATTGCATTGCCGCGGCAGAGGCGATCGGGCGTATCCTGCACGGCTGAGGACGGCGAGACATCATGGGACACCAGCGCACCATGCGGCGCTTTGCCAAATGGCACATCTGGCTCGGCTGGCTTGTCGGCTTACCGATCCTGATGTGGACGGTAACGGGCCTCGTCATGGTGGCCAAGCCGATCGAGGAAGTGCGCGGCAATCACCTGCGCAAGGATGTGGCGGAGGAGCCGCTGCCCGGCGACACGAACATCGCCATCGCCCTGCCGTCCGAGGGGACCAAACCGGTCCGCTCGGTCGCGACGCAAATGGAGCGCGGCGAAGCGGTTACGCGGATAACCTACATGGATGGGACCAGCGACCGCTTCCGCGCCGATGGAGAGCGGATGAGCCCGCTGTCCAATGTGGAAGCACGGCTGATCGTGGCCGAAGCGATCAAGGGCGGTGACAGGGTCGCGGGCACCAAGCTCTTTTCGGCTGACAATGTGCCCTTCGATTTCCGTCGGCCCATGCCGGTGTGGCAGGTTGCGCTGGAGGACGGGACGCATGTCTATGTCGGCACGGAGACCGGCCAGATCGAGGCGGTCCGCACGCGCTGGTGGCGGCTGTTCGACGTCATGTGGGGCCTTCACATCATGGACCTTGAAACGCGCGAGGACACGCACCACCCGATACTGATCCTCTTCGCCGTTCTGGCCGTGATCGGATCGCTGTTGGGGTGCATCCTGATGTTCCGCCGCCGTAAGGCTCGCGTCTCAACCCGGGCAAAGGTCGCGGCGTGAACGCCGAAGTGCTGACCCCGGTGCTCGACTGGCTGGACCTTGCCGGCGTCGCGATCTTCGCGCTGACCGGAGCGCTCGTCGCCGCGCGGGAGAAGCAGACCTTCGTCACGCTAGCGTTTTTCGCCCTGCTCACCGGCGTCGGCGGAGGGACGGTGCGCGACCTGCTGATCGGCGCGCCGGTCTTCTGGATCGAAGACGGGCTGGTCGCCGTGGTGTGCCTCGCCATCGCCCTGCTCGCCTGGTTCACGCCGACGCGATGGTGGGACGGAAAACTGCTGGACGTGGCCGATGGCCTGGGCCTGACGGCCTATGCCGTTCTCGGCACGGCCAAGGCACTGCAGTATGGCGTGCCGCCCGTCCCTGCGGCGGTCATGGGCGTGGTGACGGGCACCGTCGGCGGGATCATCCGCGACGTGATCGCTGGCAGGCCTTCGATCCTGATGCGGCCCGAGCTCTACGTGACGGCAGCGGCGCTCTCCGCCACGCTGACCGTCGCGGGCGAGTTCGTACCTGTCGCCCGCAGCGCCGTGTGGGTCATCGCCGCAACATGCGGTTTCGGTCTGCGGCTCGCCGCCATTCAATGGAAGTTGTCGCTGCCGGCTTACGAGCGGGATTAGCTTCCGGCGCCGACACCCTTGTAGCCATTGCCGTATTCGATGTCCGGTTCGTCCTGCGCTTCGCCGGGCAGAGGACCGCCCGGATAGGCGGGCTGCGCGTCGGTTTGGGTCGGCAACGGGTTGGCATCCATGCGCGAGCGCGCTGCCGAATAGTAATCGCTGTCGTACTGACGATCTTCCTGACGGTCCGCATCGGCGTAATCCTGCCCGCCGTCATAGTTCTGCGCGTCGTCGTACTCGCCCATCGCGCCCTGGTAGCCCGATCCACCCCGACCGTACTCGATGGCGTCGATCCGGCCGTCCTGCCCGATGGAGCAAGTGAAGCCGTCGCCATTATAGAGCGAACCGGTGACCTGCCATCCGCTCGCAGTCCGGTTCACGGTATCGATGCTGCCGATGCGCGCGTTGCGCTCGACCTCGTCGGCGCACATCTCGACCGCGCGATCCACGCCGCGCGCATCGTAATCCTGACGATAGTCGTCTCGGCGCTGGTCCGGATAGCGATAATCGCGGTCGCGATAGCGGCGGTCGTCGGAGTTCTTCGCGGCATTCGCGATGGCCGCGATCCCGCCGATGATCAGCACGCCGGCGAGCACATCGCCCGCGCTCACGCCGCGATGGCGGCGATAGCGGTAGCGGCGGTGGTAGTCCGAAGTGTCGTCGCCGGGCGCCCAGCCCGGAGCGGCTTGGATGGGCGACGCGCTGACGGGAGCGGGCATGTCCGCGGCGGCAGCAGGTGTGCCTGCCAGCGAGATTGCCGCGACGAAAGCGGGAACGGCTGCAGATTTGCGAAAGGATGTCATGACAATTTTAACCCCAGGGCGCACCCCCACCTGGCGCGCGTGACGACACGATAAGACGTAAATAGGCGGTCCAGACTGCATGGAGCCTGAACCGCCTGTGGTGATATTTAGTTCGGCTGATCAGCGAAGGCCGCGGATGCCGCTGAAGTCGAGATCGGTCACGCGGCCGCGATCGATGCGGCAGGTAAACTTGCCGCTGTCGCGGTCGTTCCAGCGGTTGTAGCGATTGTACCGGTCGCGATAGCCGTAGCGGTCGTAACGGCCGCCGCGATAATTGCCATCGACCATGATCCGGCCCTTGACCTTCCAGCCATAGCGCGTGTCGTCCACATCGCGAATATCGGTCACCTGCGCATAGCGATAGCCATACCGGCGGGCGTCCTGGCGGGCGGCGTTGACGCAGCGTTCGACGGCTGCGCGCGGATTGCCGCGCCCATAATAGCGGTCGCCGCGATAGCGCCTGTCGTCATAGCGATATCCCCGGTCGCGGCTCGCGGCACTGGCTACGGCGGCGATTCCGCCGATGATTACAGCGCCTGCGATAACGTCGCCGACGGAAATCCCGTCGCGGTCGCGGTCACGATACTGGGCTTGCGCGGGCGTCGCTGTGGCCAGCGCCATTCCGCCGACGGCAGCCGCTGCGATCCCACCCTTCGCGAAGCTTGTGATGTTCTTGGTCATGTGAGGCTCTCCTCGTCTGCACCGCGGCGGGACTGCCTCGGTTGACTTGGTGATAGGAGAGCGCCACTGAGGTGAGGCTGAATTCGGGCTACAGTTTTTGTTCAGCTAATCCACCAGTTGTATTAACAATATTTATCTTAAGGTTTCAAGCACATCGCGCGTGAACGCGACGATGTCGAAGCGCGAGCCGGCCGGATCTTCGCCCCTGCGGACGATAACGATGTTCATGCTCGGGACGATCACCACATACTGCCCACGGTTGCCCATCGCGGCGATGGTGTCGGCGGGAATGCCCTCGTGGTCGTTGAACAGCCAGAAACCTGCGCCATAGCCGAAGCCGTTGTCCGGCTGCGGGCCGGAGGGGGCGGAAACATATTCGAGCCAGTTCTCCGGCAAAGCGCGTGCGCCGTGCCACATGCCGTCGTTGAGATAAAGCTGACCGAACCGCGCGAGATCGGCGGCGCTGGTCCAGACCTGGCTCGACAGAATATAGTCGCCCTGCCAGTCCGTTTCCGCTTTCGTGGAATGCATGCCGATCCGCTCGAACAGCGCGATCGGCGGGCTTTCGGCCAGATAGCCGTCGATCGCCTTTACCGCGGCTAGCGTGTCATTGTTTGCATAGCGGTACACCGTGCCCGGAGGATTGAGCAGCGGCCAGTCCAGCGCGCTTTCGTTCACGGTCGTCCCGCCCATGTAGAGCGGGTCGGTGCGATTGCCCGGGGTATCCGTATAGCGGCCCGAGGCCATGCGCAGCGCGTGATCGATGGTGATGGCGCGGCGCGGATCGCTGTCGCCGAGGCCTAGCCCGGCAGATTGCGAGACGTCCGCCGCGCCGCTCTGGACTGCAGCACCCACGAGCGTCGCGGCGAGGCTCTTGGCGACCGACCACGTCCGCTGCGTGCTGTTGGCGTCGAAGCCGGCCGCAAACGCCTTGCCCTTCGTTACATCGCCCTGGCGGATGAGCACGGCTGTCGTGCGCGTGCCCTCGCCATAGGTATGGCCGAGCGCCTGTTGCGCCGCTTGGTGCACGCGCGGGACGAGCTGTTCTTCGAGCGGGTAGACGGTGGGGTCGCCCACGCGGTCGATGCGCATGCCCCGGACTACCTCCGTCGTCGGTAGCGAAGCCCCGATCGGCAGCAGGGCGCAGCCCGTATCCCCGCGATACTCGGCCACGCGCGGCGGCATATCCTCCGCCCAATCGGTCGCGACGTATTCGATCATGCCATCGGTGCCGCGTTCGATGCGATGTTCCAGCCCACGCACCATGGGATCGAGCGCGCCGTAGATGCCGGTCAGTTCATAATCTTCGACCGAGCGCTCGGTGCGGCGCAGCCCGCTGGGGTCGGAAGCAATCGCCCCGCACAGGAACAGCGACTTGTACCCAGCGGCCAGCGCCCGGTCGTAACGGGCCTGCAAGTCTTCCTGGGTTACGGGTTGCGCGGCTAGCGGAGCGGAGGCGAGCAGCGCTGCGGCTGCGAAGGCGTGTCTTATCATGCGCGCCTTGTGCCACGGGTTCTCTTCCGCGCAAAACAAAAGGGCCGGAAGATCGCTCTTCCAGCCCCGCTTGTTCGTTTCAATCGCGCTTACGCGTCTTCGAATTCGTCTTCGTCGGTCATCACCGGGCCGCTGTCCTGACCCTTGGCGTCGACATCGCGATCGACCAGTTCGATGATCGCTATCTGCGCCGCATCGCTGCCGCGATAGCCGGCCTTGATCACGCGAGTGTAGCCACCCTCGCGGTCGCCGTAACGCTCGGCCAGGACGTCGAACAGCTTCTTCAGCTGGGTTTCGTCCTGCAGGCGGCTCATTGCGAGGCGACGGTTCGACAGGCCGCCACGTTTTGCCAGCGTGATCAGCTTCTCGATGTAAGGACGCATTTCCTTCGCCTTGGGCAGCGTGGTCATGATCTGCTCGTGCTTGATCAGCGCGGCAGCCATGTTGCGGAACATCGCATTGCGGTGGCCGGTCTTGCGCTGCAGCTTGCGGCCGGAAATCTTGTGACGCATCGTAGTTCTTCCTTCGTTCGTAAGGGGCCCGTTCTAGGTAGCCCGGTACGGGCCGGATTAGCGGGTCCGGCCCATTCCCGTGTGCGAGACCTTAACCCAGCAGCTCCTGTTCGAGCTTCTTGGCCATTTCCTCGATGTTCTCGGGCGGCCAGCCGGGGATGTCCATACCGAGGCGCAGGCCCATCGAGCTCAGGACTTCCTTGATCTCGTTGAGGCTCTTGCGGCCGAAGTTCGGCGTGCGGAGCATCTCGGCCTCGGTCTTCTGAACCAGGTCGCCGATGTAGATGATGTTGTCGTTCTTGAGGCAGTTCGCCGAACGGACCGACAGTTCCAGCTCGTCGACCTTCTTGAGAAGGTAACGGTTGAGCTGGTTGGTGTCGCTTTCCTGCGGCTCTGCTGCCTGACCGATCATGGCCGAGCTGGGCTGCGGAATGCCGTCTTCGAAGTGGACGAACAGCGTCAGCTGGTCCTGGAGGATGCGCGCGGCATAGGCCACGGCGTCTTCCGGGGTGACGGTGCCGTCGGTCTCGATGTTGAGCGAGAGCTTGTCATAGTCGAGTTCCTGCCCAACACGGGCGTTCTCGACCTTATAGCTCACCTGGCGGACCGGCGAATACAGGCTGTCGACCGGGATGAGGCCGATCGGCGCATCGGCCGGGCGGTTCATCACGGCGGGCTTGTAGCCCTTGCCGGTGTCGGCGGTCAGTTCCATATTCAGCGTCGCGCCTTCGTCGAGGTGACAGAGCACGAGATCCTTGTTCATGATCTCGATGTCGCCCGACACGGCGATGTCGCCGGCCTTCACTTCGGCAGGGCCGGTGGCAGAAAGCTGCAGGCGCTTCATGCCCTCGCCTTCCATCTTCAGCGCGATCTGCTTCACATTGAGGACGATGTCGGTCACGTCTTCGCGAACGCCGGAGAGCGACGAGAATTCGTGCAGCACGCCTTCGATCTTGATCGAGGTGATCGCGGCACCCTGGAGCGAGCTCAGGAGCACGCGACGCAGGGCATTGCCGAGCGTCAGGCCGAAGCCCCGCTCGAGCGGTTCGGCGACGAAGGTGGCCTTGCGGGCCTTGTCGCCGGAATCCTTGATATCAAGGGTATTGGGTTTCTTGAGTTCCTGCCAGTTCTTGATGTTGACGGACATGAAAATCCCCTGGTTCGGATGCGGGCGGGACCGGAGCCCTCTGGCGAGAGCGTCCGGTCCGTGAAATGTGTCGGTGGCTCAGCGGATCCGAGCCACCAGGCAGGTACGGATCAGACGCGGCGACGCTTGGAAGGACGGACCCCGTTGTGTGGGATCGGCGTCACGTCGCGGATCGAGGTGATCGTGAAGCCGACTGCGGCGAGACCGCGCAGCGCGCTTTCGCGGCCCGAGCCCGGGCCCTTCACTTCGACTTCGAGGGTGCGCACGCCGTGTTCGGCGGCCTTGCGGCCCGCGTCGTCGGCGGCGACCTGCGCAGCGTAGGGAGTCGACTTGCGACTGCCCTTGAATCCCATCATGCCGGCGCTGGACCAGCTGATCGCATTGCCCTGCGCGTCGGTGATGGTGATCATCGTGTTGTTGAAGCTGGCGTTGATGTGCGCAACGCCGCTCGAAATGTTCTTTTTGTCGCGGCGCCTTACGCGGCCGGGTTCGCGTGCCATGATGTGTATTCCTCTATTCTATCAAGAAGGGAAAAGCGTCGGTCCGTGGGACCGGCTTACTTCTTCTTGCCGGCGATCGGCTTGGCCTTGCCCTTGCGGGTGCGGGCGTTGGTGTGAGTGCGCTGGCCGCGTACGGGCAGGCCGGCACGGTGACGAAGGCCGCGGTAGGAACGCAGGTCCATCAGGCGCTTGATGTTCATCGCGGTGTCGCGACGAAGGTCGCCTTCGACCATGTGATCTTCATCGATCGTCTCGCGAATGCGCAGGACTTCCTCGTCGGTCAGGTCCTGCACGCGAGTCTTGTGATCGATGCCGAGCTTGTCGGCGATCTCGACGGCCGTGGTACGGCCGATACCGTGAATATAGGTGAGCGCGATAATCACGCGCTTGTTGGTGGGGATGTTTACCCCGGCAATACGAGCCACTTACTTCTCCATGCTCCACAGGGGACTGCCGGATCGGGCCGACACCCCTATCTCATCGCTCAAATTCACCGACCAGCTCGCGGCATGCTAACGCAAAAAGCCCGGATGGCGTGCAATAGGCTGCCGCCTGCCGGACTCACCGCAACTGTCGAATGAAAGGCGCGCTTAGGGGGATTCGACCGCGAGGTCAACAGCCTTGGGCGCGCAAAGCAGCGAGACCGCCGATATGGGCGGTCCGCGCGTTCGATCAAGGGCTGCATACACAAGCGCTCGCCGCTCGTCAAAAGCGGTTAGACGACCCCGAAGGCAAGCATCGCGTCGGCGACCTTTTCGAACCCGGCGATATTCGCGCCCTTCACATAATTTACATGGCCGCTGTCGCCCGAACGACCGCGTTCGACGCACTTGCCGTGGATGTCTTCCATCAGCTCGGTCAGCATGTCGTCCAGCTTCTCGCGGTTCCAGCTGACGCGTTCGGAATTCTGGCTCATCTCGAGGCCCGATACCGCGACGCCGCCCGCGTTGGCGGCCTTGCCCGGAGCTTAGAGGATTTCCGCGTCCTGGAAGACCTTCATGCCCTCCATGGTCGTCGGCATGTTGGCGCCTTCGCACACCGCCATGACATCATTGTCCGCCAACGCTTTCGCATCGCTTTCATCGAGTTCGTTCTGGGTCGCGCAGGGCATGGCGATATCGCAATCGACGCTCCATGGTGCCTTGCCCTCGTGGTAGGTCGCGCCGGAATATTCCTCGACATACTCGCTGATCCGCCCGCGGCGCTCGTTCTTGAGTTCCTTGACCCAAGCGATCTTGTCCGCGTCGATGCCGTCGGGATCGTGCACGAAGCCGTCACTGTCCGACAGGGTCAGCACCTTGCCGCCCAGTTCGCAAAGCTTTTCCGCCGCATGCAGCGCGACATTCCCCGCGCCGGAGATCACGGCGCTCTTGCCCTCGATATCCTCGTCCGCCTCGCGCAGCATGTCGCGCAAGAAATAGACCGCACCATAACCGGTCGCCTCCGGGCGCATGATCGAGCCGCCATAGGCAGTGCCCTTGCCGGTCAGCACCCCTTCCCAGCGGCCGGTGATGCGTTTGTATTGACCGAAGAGATACCCGATCTCGCGGCTGCCGACGCCGATATCGCCCGCCGGAACGTCGGTGTCGGGGCCGATGTGGCGATAGAGTTCGGTCATGAAGCTCTGGCAAAAGCGCATGATCTCCGCATCGCTCTTGCCCTTGGGATTGAAGTTCGATCCGCCCTTCCCTCCGCCCAGCGGCAGGCCGGTGAGCGAGTTCTTGAATGTCTGCTCGAAGGCGAGGAACTTGAGTATGCTCTCGTTCACGCTTTCGTGAAATCGCAACCCGCCCTTGTACGGCCCGATCGCGTTGTTGTTCTGCACGCGCCAGCCGCGCTCGACGCGGATGTTGTGGTCGTCGTCTTCCCAGCAGACGCGGAAGCTGACGATGCGGTCGGGCTCGGCGATACGGCGCAGGATCTGCGCTTCCTGATATTCGGGCCGATCCCGCACGAAGGGGAAGACATCTTGCGCCACTTCGCGAACGGCCTGGTTGAATTCGGTCTGCCCTTGGTTGCGCTTTTCGAGGCCTTCGATGAACGTGTCGAGATCGACGGCCTGGTGGTTCTTCGATGCCATGGGGTCCTGCTTCGTTGCTTACCCGACTGCGGGCGTTTCGCTATCAACGGAGGCAGGCAGCGGGAGTGCCGGACTTATTCGTCATCCGGCGTTTCGGTGGTCGCAGTTTCGGCCGCGGCGGTTTCGTCGGCCTCCAGCGCACCGAGATGGTTGCGCAAGCCGGCGAGCTGCTGGCTCATGACGCCGTCCACCGCCTGCGATATCTGCGGGATTTCGTACCGCATCGGACCACCGACGTTATATTCCCACAACACGCGCGTGCCGCCGTCGATTTCCTTGAGCGTAATTGTGAGTATGCCGGTGGCGGGCTCCCCCTGCAGCGGCCCCAATCCGCCGCGCATGCGGAGAACGCGCAAGGGGTATGCCTGGACCACGGTCGCATGCTGCACGCTGCCGTCGAGCGAGAAGCCGTCGTCGCGATCCTCGCCGGGCACGCGTTCGCAGAAGCATCCGCCGGCTTGCGGCTCCAGAGTCAGATTGGCCGCATCGGCAGACCAGGTGTGCTCGTCGTTCCACCACTGGCCGGGGCGGGTCAGAGCAAGCCAGGTTTCCATGGGACTAGCGGCGACACTGGCCGTGTCGCGCGTGACGAAACCATCTTCGCTGGTTTCAACGACCTCCGCGGACAGAGGCGCGCTGATCGCCAGTGCCGCGATTGCCAGACTGTGTCGGATCATTTCCCTCTCCCTCCGCGCCATGCTTATGAAAAGCGCAGCGGAATGGAAAGAGCGGATCGGATCAGGGAGTGAGGATCGCGTCGAGCGCGTGGGTGACTTCGCCGATCGAAGCCATCCCGTCGACGCGGCTGACGATCCCGCGGGCTTCGTAACCCGGCAGGATCGGAGCCGTTTCCTTGCGATAGATGCCCATGCGGTTGCGCACGGTTTCTTCGTTGTCATCCGGGCGCCGCTTGAATTCGGTCGAACCGCACTTGTCGCATTTACCTGGCGTCTCGGGCTGCTTGAAGCTGTCGTGATAGCCCTCGCCGCATTCGGCGCAGGTGAAGCGGCCGGTGATGCGCTTGACCAGCTCGTCTTCGTTCACTTCCAGCTCGATCACATGGTCGAGCTTGCGGCCGTGCTTGGCTAGGATATCGTCGAGCATCTTGGCCTGTGCCTCTGTGCGCGGATAGCCATCAAAGATGGCGCCGGTTTCCGGCCCCATGGCGGTAAGCTCGGCGTCGATCAATTCACTGACGATCTCGTCTGACACCAGGTCGCCGCGGTCCATGATCTCCTTGGCCTTGATGCCGACGGGCGTGCCCGCCTTCACCGCACCGCGCAGCATGTCGCCGGTCGAAAGCTGGCGCATGCCATGATGCTCTTCGAGCCGGTGGGCCTGCGTGCCCTTGCCTGCGCCCGGAGGGCCGAGGAGAATGATGTCCATAGTCAGAAAGTTCCCTGTCGCCCGCGCTATGCCTTACCGCATGCGGCCCTTCAACTTGGCCTTCTTGATGAGGTCGCCATACTGGTGCGCCAGCAGGTGCGACTGGATCTGGCTGATCGTGTCCACCGTCACGTTCACGACGATGAGCAGGCTGGTACCGCCGAGGAACAGTGGGACGCCCGTCTGCGCGATCATGTACTCCGGCACGACACAGACGACCGTGAGGTAAATCGCGCCGATCACGGTAATGCGGGTGAGGACATAATCGAGATATTCCTCGGTCCGCTTGCCCGGACGGATGCCCGGAATGAAGCCGCCGTTCTTCTTCAGGTTTTCCGAAGTCTCTTCCGGATTGAAGACGATTGCGGTGTAGAAGAAGCAGAAGAAGATGATGCCGAGGCCGTACAGCGTCATGTAGAGCGGCTGGCCGTGCTGGAGGTATTGCAGGACGCTCTGCAGCGCGCCGCCAGTGGCGGAATCCGTGTCGACCGAATTGCCCGCGAACTGCGTGATCGTAAGCGGCAGCAGCAATAACGAGCTGGCGAAGATCGGGGGGATCACGCCTGCGGTGTTGAGCTTGAGCGGCAGGTGCGAACGATCGGCCTGCATCATGCCGCGCTGCGTCGCGCGCTTGGGATACTGGATCAGCAGGCGCCGCTGGGCACGCTCGAAGAAACAGATGCCGAGGATGAGCACGATCACCATGAGGATGAAGCCGACCACGATCCCGGTCGAGATCGAGCCTTCGGAATAGCCCGAGCCCATGTTCGAAACGAAGGTCGGGAACTGGGCGACGATGCCCGCCATGATGATCAGCGACACGCCGTTGCCGATGCCGCGACTGGTGATTTGCTCGCCCAGCCACAGCAGGAACATGGTCCCGCCGACGAGGCTGATGACGGCGCCGATGCGGAACATGTAGCCCGGATCGACGACCGCAGCGATGCCGTTAGAAGCGCCGAAACTTTCGAGACCCGCAGCCAAGAACCAGCCCTGGATCGTGCACAGGAACACAGTGCCGTAACGGGTGTACTGGTTGAGCTTCTGCCGACCGACCGTGCCCTCTTTCTTCAGCGCGGCAAGTGCCGGGTGGAGCGCTGCGGCCAATTGCACCACGATCGAGGCGGTGATGTACGGCATCACGCCGAGCGCGATGAGGCTCATGCGCTCGAGGCTGCCGCCGGTGAACATGTTGAACATGTCGAGAATGCCGCCCTGGGCGACATCGGCAAGCTGGTTCAGCGCGCGGGCGTTGATGCCCGGCAGCGGAACGAAGCTGAGGAAACGGAAGACGATAAGCGCACCGATGGTGAACCAGATGCGGTTCTTCAGCTCGGTGGCTTTCGAAAAATTGGCGAGGCTGAGATTGCTCGCGAGATTGTCGGCGCGTGATGCCATTGGTCGATTTCGATCCTAGCTTGTCGCCGGCCCGTCCCGGCGCTGACCGGACAAATAGGGAGCGGGGGCGGGATTGTCGAACCCCGCCCCCGATTTATCCGATCACTTGGCCTTCTTGGCCTTGTTGGCTTCGGTGCGCGCAGCCTTCTTTTCGGCTTCGGGCTGGGCCTTGGCGATCACTTCGACCGAACCGCCGGCCTTCTCGACCGCTTCGATCGCGCCCTTCGAGGCACCGGCGACGACGAACTTGGCCTTGGCTTTCAGCTCGCCCTTGCCGAGCAGGCGAACACCGTCCTTGCCACCGCGTGCGAGGCCCGCGGCCTTGAGCGCTGCGTGATCAATGTCCTTCTTGGCGTCGAGCTTCTTCGCATCGATGAACTTCTGGACCATGCCCAGGTTCACTTCGGCATAATCGTTGCCGAACGGATTGTTGAAGCCGCGCTTCGGCAGGCGCATGTGCAACGGCATCTGGCCGCCTTCGAAGCCCTTGATGGCGACGCCCGAACGGCTCTTCTGGCCCTTCTGGCCACGGCCGCCGGTCTTGCCCTTGCCCGAGCCGATGCCGCGACCGACACGGATGCGGTCCTTGCGTGCGCCGGGATTGTCGCGGATTTCGTTCAGCTTGATAGTCATGTGTGCACTCGCTTTCGCTTTCCAGGCCCCATACCGGGGTTCGCGCTGATAAAATGGAAGCGGCCCGCTATCGCAGCAGGCCGCCCCCGTCAAATTGTATCGCCGGGAGAATTACTCGACGATCTCGACCAGATGCGGGATCTTGGCGATCGCGCCGCGCACCTCGGGGGTGTCCTGCCGGGTGACCGTCTTGTGCATCTTGTTCAGCCCGAGACCGATCAGGATCTTGCGCTGTACTTCCGGCCGACGCAGGGGCGAACCGACCTGCTTCAGCGTGATGGTGTTGTTCTTCGCCATCGATCTTACTCCGCAATAGCGGCGGCGTCGGCTTCAGCCTCGGCCTCCGATGCACCACCCCGGCCGAGAAGGTCGGCGACCTTCTTGCCGCGACGCTGGGCGACCGACTTCGGCGAAGTCTGGTCCTGCAGTGCGTCGAACGTGGCGCGGATCATATTGTAGGGGTTCGACGTGCCGACAGACTTGGTCACCACGTCGGCCACACCGAGGCTCTCGAACACGGCACGCATCGGACCACCGGCAATGATGCCGGTACCCGGAGGTGCGGTACGGACGGTCACCTTGCCGGCACCGAAACGGCCCTTGCCGTCGTGGTGCAGCGTGCGGCCTTCCTTCAGCGCGACGCGGATCATGTGCTTGCGCGCAGCGGCTGTCGCCTTGCTGATCGCCTCGGGCACTTCGCGGGCCTTGCCCTTGCCGAAGCCGACACGGCCCTGGCCGTCGCCGACGACCACGAGCGCAGCGAAGCCGAAGCGCTTACCGCCCTTGACCGTCTTCGAGACGCGGTTGATGTGAACCAGCTTTTCGATGATGCCGTCGTCTTCTTCCTCGCGGCGTCCGCCACGACGATTGTCGCGGCCACCGCGGCCACGGCCACGATCGTTGCCGCCGCGATTGTCGCGACCGCCACGGCCCTGACGTTCGCGCGGCTGGCCTTCGGCGCCCTGTGCGGGGCTCTGGTTGGCAGCAGCTTCCGACGGCGTGTCGGCAACAGCCGGTTCCTCGTTGGTCACCGCGTTCTGCGCTTCCGCTTCGACGACGCCGGAATCGGCCTTGGCCTTCGCGACTTCGGGCGTTTCGGGTACGCCGGGGGCCTGTTCGGGCGTCGCTTCGGTTTCGGGGGTCTTGTTTTCGTCAGCCATCATCAGAACTCCAGCCCGCCTTCGCGGGCGGCGTCGGCCAGCGCCTTGACGCGGCCGTGGAAAAGGAACCCGCCGCGATCGAACACGACGTTGGTGACACCGGCCTTCTTGGCAGCGGCGGCGATGTCGCTACCGACCTGCTTGGCGGCATCGACATTCGCGCCCGAGCCCTTCACGCCGAGCGTCGAGGCGGCAGCGAGCGTCTTGCCCGCCGCATCGTCGATCACCTGCGCGTAGATGTGCTTGCCGGTGCGGTGGACCGAAAGGCGCGGCTTGCCACCCGACACGCTGCGGAGCGCAGTGCGCACGCGGCGGCGGCGGCGTTCAAAGAGAGAGAGCTTTGCCATCTTACTTCTTCTTCCCTTCCTTGCGGAAGATGTACTCGCCGCGGTACTTGATGCCCTTGCCCTTGTAAGGCTCGGGCTTGCGCCAGCGGCGGATTTCGGCGGCAAACTGGCCCACGGCCTGCTTGTCGATACCGGAAATCTCCACGGTGGTCTGGTCCGGGGTCTTCACTTCGAGACCTTCGGGAACGTCGAGATCGACGTCGTGCGAATAGCCGAGCTGAAGCTTGAGCTTCTTGCCCTGCGCCTGCGCACGATAGCCGACGCCCGAAATCTCGAGAGTCTTGGAAAAGCCTTCGGTCACGCCTTCCACCAGGTTCGACACGAGCGTGCGCTGCATGCCCCAGTGGCTGCGGGCCGCCTTGGTGTCGTTGGCCGGCTTTACGGCGATCTCACCGTCTTCCAGCTTGTACTCGACCAGGTCGGACATGCCCATGGTGAGAGTGCCCTTGGGGCCCTTCACGCTCAGCGTATCGCCTTCGATATTGGCAGTGACCCCGCTCGGGATCGCTACCGGCTTCTTGCCGATGCGGCTCATCAGAACACCTCCGCCAGCACTTCGCCGCCGACGTTGTCTGCGCGAGCTTCCGCATCGGAAAGCACGCCCTTCGGCGTCGAGACGATGGTGATGCCGAGGCCGTTGCGGATCGTCGGCAGGTCCTTGGAACCCGAATAGACGCGGCGGCCAGGCTTGGAGACGCGAGCGACATGCTTGATCGCAGGTTCGCCCTCGAAATACTTCAGTTCGATCCGCAGTTGCGGGTGCTTGCCCGAAGCGTCGTCGCTGTAGCCACGGATGTAGCCTTCGCGCTGGAGCACTTCGAGAACGTTTGCACGCAGCTTGCTGGCGGGCGACAGGACGCTGTCCTTCTTCGCGCGCTGGCCGTTGCGGATGCGGGTGAGCATGTCACCCAGGGGATCGGTCATAGCCATCTGTCTTTACCTCACCAGCTCGACTTGGTCAGGCCCGGAATCAGGCCCTTGTTGCCAAGGTCACGCAGTTCGATGCGGTTCAGGCCGAACTTGCGGTAGTAGCCGCGCGGGCGGCCGGTGGTGGAGCAGCGGTTGCGCACCCGGGTCGGGTTCGCGTTGCGCGGGATCTCCGCCATCTTGAGCCGCGCCATCAGGCGCTCGGTCTCGTCGAGGCTTTCGTCGTCCGCGATAGCCTTCAGCTTCGCGTACTTGTCCGCATACTGCTTGACGAGCTTCTTGCGACGCTCGTTCTTGTTGATCGAACTCAGTTTCGCCATTGGACTTAAGTTCCTCTTCTAGCGGCTCACGCCGCCTCCTTCTCTTCCGACTTTTCAGCCGGGAACGGGAAACCGAACAGCTTCAGAAGCTCGCGAGCTTCGTCGTCGGTCTTCGCCGTCGTGGTTACGATGATGTCCATACCCCGGACCTTCTCGATCTTGTCGTAGGAGATTTCGGGGAAGACGATCTGTTCCTTCAGGCCCATGGCGTAGTTGCCACGGCCGTCGAACGACTTCGGGTTGAGGCCACGGAAGTCGCGGATGCGCGGCATTGCGACAGTGACCAGGCGGTCGAGAAATTCGTACATGCGATCGCGGCGCAGGGTAACCTTTGCACCGATCGGCATGCCTTCACGCAGCTTGAACTGCGCGATCGACTTCTTCGCCTTGGTGATGACGGGCTTCTGGCCGGCAATCAGCGCCATTTCTTCGGCAGCAGTCTGGACCTTCTTCTTGTCCTGGCTCGCCTCGCCCACACCCATGTTGAGCGTGATCTTTTCGAGCTTCGGAACTTCGAGGCGATTCTTGTAACCGAACTTCTCGGTCATCGCCTTGACGATCTGGTCTTCGAACTTCTGCTTCATGCGGGGGGTGTAATCAGCCATCGATGGTCTCCCCACTCTTCACGGCAATACGCACCTTCTTGCCGTCCTTCTCTTCGAAACGGACGCGGGTGGGCTTGCCATCCTTCGGGTCTGCAACAGCAACCTTGCTGATCGGCATCGGCGCTTCGAAGCGATCGATACCGCCCTGCGGGTTCTGCTGCGCCGGCTTGCGGTGACGCGCTGCCACGTTGACGCCCTCGACGACGATCTTGCCTTCCTTCGGCATGACCTTCGCGACGGTGCCGGTCTTGCCCTTGTCCTTGCCGGACAGGACGACGACGCTGTCACCCTTCTTGATCTTTGCGGAAGCCATTACAGCACCTCCGGAGCTAGGCTGATGATCTTCATGAAGCCGCGGCCGCGCAGTTCGCGGACCACTGGGCCGAAGATACGGGTGCCGATCGGCTCTTCGCTCTTGTTCACGAGCACTGCGGCATTGCTGTCGAAGCGGATCACGCTGCCGTCGGGGCGGCGCACGTCCTTCTTAGTACGCACGATGACGGCGCGATGGACATCGCCCTTCTTCACCTTGGTGCGCGGCTGAGCTTCCTTCACGGAAACCACGATCACGTCGCCCACGGACGCAGTGCGGCGCTTCGAGCCGCCCAGTACCTTGATGCACTGGACGCGCTTGGCGCCGCTGTTGTCCGCGACGTCGAGATTGGATTGCATCTGGATCATCGATCCGGTTCCTTCTCACTGGCTTGCCGGGACAGCTGCCCGGCAGTTCCTAATACGTCAGTTGCTGGCGGCTTCGACTTCGAGGTCGGCCTCGACAGCCTGGGTGCCACCGGCCGTCACGCGGTCCTTGACCATCCAGGTCTTGGTCTTCGAGATCGGCTTGGTTTCTTCGATGCGCACGACATCACCGAGCGTGTACTCGTTGTTCTCGTCGTGGGCATGGTACTTCTTCGAGCGGCGGATGATCTTCCCGTAGAGCGGGTGCTTCACCTTGCGCTCGACGAGCACGGTCACGGTCTTGTCGGTCTTGTCGGAGGTGACGGTCCCGATCAGAATACGCTTGGGCATGGTCTACTCCTTACGCCTTCGCTTCAGCCGAGCGCGTACGCTCGTTCTGCAGCGTCTTGATCTTGGCGATCGTGCGACGGACTTCGCGGATACGCGCCGGGGCTTCGAGCTGGTTGGTCGCAGCCTGGAAGCGCAGGTTGAACTGCTCGCGCTTCAGGTTCGTCAGCTCTTCGGACAGCTGGTCGTCCGACTTCTGGCGCAGGTCTTCGGTCTTGGCCATCATTCGCCTCCCAGGTGAGATTCATCGCCCAGGCGGGCAACGACCTTGGTCTTGATCGGCAGCTTCATCGCCGCACGGCTGAACGCTTCGGCGGCCAGCGGGCCGGCAACGCCGTCCAGTTCGAACAGGATGCGGCCCGGCTTCACGCGAGCGGCCCAGTATTCGACCGAACCCTTGCCTTTACCCTGACGGACTTCGGCAGGCTTCTTCGATACCGGCACATCCGGGAAGACGCGGATCCAGAGACGGCCCTGACGCTTGATGTGGCGCGTGATCGCGCGGCGAGCCGCTTCGATCTGACGAGCGGTAATCCGCTCGGGTTCCAGCGCCTTCAGGCCATAGGACCCGAAGTTCAGCGTGGTGCCGCCCTTGGCGTTGCCATGGATCTTGCCCTTGAACGCCTTGCGGTACTTGGTTTTCTTCGGTTGCAGCATGGTTCTTTCCTAATCCTGCAATCAGCGCGCCGGACGGACGCCAGAGGTCTGGGCTTCCATCATCAGGCGGTCCTGAGCGGTCGGGTCGTGCGCCAGAATCTCGCCCTTGAAGATCCAGCACTTGATGCCGATGATCCCGTAGGCGGTGAGCGCTTCGGCTTCCGCATAGTCAACGTTGGCGCGCAACGTGTGCAGCGGAACGCGACCTTCGCGATACCATTCGACACGGGCGATCTCAGCGCCGCCGAGACGACCGCCGCAGACGATCTTGATGCCTTCCGCGCCGAGGCGGAGAGCCGACTGCACGGCGCGCTTCATGGCGCGGCGGAAGGCGACGCGGCGAATCAGCTGGTCGGCGATGCCCTGGGCGACGAGCTTGGCGTCGATTTCCGGCTTGCGGATCTCAACGATGTTCAGCTTCACTTCGCTTTCGGTCATCTGCGACAGCTTGGTGCGCAGCTTTTCGATGTCCGCGCCCTTCTTGCCGATGATCACACCGGGGCGGGCCGCGTAGATCGAGATGCGGCACAGCTTGGCCGGACGCTCGATGACCACCTTCGAGATCGCGGCCTGGGCAGCGTTCTCGAGGATGAACTTGCGGATTTCGATGTCCTCGCTGAGCAGCTTGGCATAGTCGCGCCCTTCGGCGTACCAGCGGCTGTCCCAGGTGCGGTTGATCTGCAGGCGCAGACCGATCGGATTGCTCTTCTGGCCCATCTTACGCCTCTTCCTGCTCGCGGACGACGATGCGCAGGCGGCTGAACGGCTTCAGGATGCGCGTCGACTTGCCACGACCGCGCGTATGGAAGCGCTTCATGGTGATCGACTTGCCCACCGAAGCCTCGGCAACGACCAGAGCGTCGACATCGAGGTTGTGGTTGTTTTCCGCATTGGCGATCGCCGAAGCGAGCACCTTCGTGGCATCCTTCGCCATGGCCTTCTTGGAGAAGGCGAGGATGTTGAGGGCCTCTTCGGCCTTCTTGCCGCGGATCAGTTCGGCAACGAGGTTGAGCTTCTGGGCCGAACCACGGATCGTGGTACCCACAGCCAGGGCCTCGTTATCGGCGACGCGGCGCGGAGCTTTCTGCTTGCTCATCAGCGCTTACCCTTCTTGTCGGCGGCGTGACCCGGGAAGGTCCGGGTCGGCGCGAATTCGCCGAGCTTGTGGCCGACCATCTCTTCCGAGACGGAGACCGGGATGAACTTGTGACCGTTGTAGACGTTGAACGTCAGGCCGACGAAGTCGGGCAGGATGGTGGAGCGACGCGACCAGGTCTTGATCGGCTTCGCATTGCTTACATCCTGAGCTTCCTGAGCCTTCTTCAGAAGGCTGAGTTCGACGAACGGACCTTTCCAGACGGAACGTGCCATGTCCGATTACCTCTTCTTCTTCGCGTGCCGCGAACGGATGATCATCTTGTCCGTCTGCTTGTTCTTGCGGGTACGGGCGCCCTTGGTCGGCTTGCCCCACGGAGTGACCGGGTGACGACCACCGCTGGTGCGGCCTTCACCACCGCCGTGCGGGTGGTCGACCGGGTTCTTGGCGACACCGCGCGTCAGCGGCTTGATGCCCATCCAGCGACGACGACCGGCCTTGCCCAGGTTCTGGTTCTGGTTGTCCGGGTTCGACACGGCACCGACAGTGCCCATGCAGTCGGCGCGCAGGTAACGCTGCTCGCCGCTGTTGAGACGGACGATGACCATGCCGCGGTCACGACCGACCAGCTGGACGTAGGAGCCTGCAGCGCGGGCGATCTGGCCGCCCTTGCCCGGCTTCATTTCCACGTTGTGGCAGATCGTGCCAACCGGCATCTGGCCGAGCAGCATGGCGTTGCCGGGCTTAGTGTCGGCCTTCTCGGCCGCGATCACCTTGTCGCCGACAGCCAGACGCTGCGGAGCGAGAATATAGGCCAACTCGCCATCGTCATACTTGACGAGCGCGATGAATGCCGTGCGGTTCGGGTCGTACTCGAGCCGCTCGACCGTGCCTTCGACGTCCCACTTGCGACGCTTGAAGTCGACGTAGCGGTACTTCTGCTTGTGGCCGCCGGCCATGCCGCGCGAAGTGACGTGGCCCTTGTTGTTGCGACCACCGGTCTTGCGCTTGCCTTCGACGAGCGACTTGACCGGCTTGCCCTTGTAGAGGCCCGACTTGTCGACGAGGATCAGGCCGCGACGGCCCGGGCTCGTGGGTTTGTAGTTCTTGAGTGCCATTGTTCCCTAGCCCCTCAGATACCGCTGGTGACGTCGATGGAATCGCCGTCCTTCAGGGTGACCACGGCCTTCTTCAGGTCGTTGCGCTTGTAGGGCTTGCCCTTCCAGCGCTTGGTCTTGCCCTTCACGTTGATCGTGTTGACGCCGGTGACGCTGACATCGAAGATCGCCTCGACGGCTTCCTTGATCTGCGGCTTGGTGGCATCGTTCGCTACCTTGAAGACGACGGCATTGTGCTCGGAAGCCAGCGTCGACTTTTCGGTGATGTGCGGTGCGAGCACGACGTCGTAGTGACGTGCGGCTACTTCCTGCTTCTTAGCCATTGAAACGGCCCTCCAGCTTCTCGACCGCGTCCTTGGTGAGGACGAGCGTGTCGTGCTTCAGGATGTCGTAGACGTTCGCGCCCATGGCCGGCAGGACATTGACGCCCGGCAGGTTGCCAGCGGCCTTCTTGAAGCCGTCGTTCACGCTTTCGCCGTCGATGACGAGGACCTTGCCGCCCCAGCCATTCTTGTCGAAGTGACCCTTGAGCGCCTTGGTCTTGGCGTCCTCGAGCTCGAGGCTGTCGACAACGATCAGACCGTCCTTCGCCTTGCTCGACAGGGCCATCTTGAGGCCGAGTGCACGGATCTTCTTGTTCAGCGACTGCTCGAAGTCACGCTTGCGCGCACCGTGAGCCTTGCCGCCGCCGATGAAGATCGGAGCGCCGCGATCGCCGTGGCGAGCCGTGCCGCCGCCCTTCTGGCGACCCCACTTCTTGCCGGTGCGGGCAACGTCCGAACGCTCGCGCGTCGGGCGGGCGGTGCCGCGGCGGTTCTCGAGCTGCCACGTCACGACGCGGTGCAGGATGTCGGCACGCGGCTCGACCCCGAACACGTCGTCGTTGAGCTCGATGTCGCCCGACGCCTTGCCGTCGATTTTTTGGACCTTCACCTTCACGGATCAGCCCTCCTTGTTCTCGCCGGCGTCCTTGTCGACGCTCGGCGTGGTGCTGTTGTCTTCGGCTGCGCCGGTTTCGGCATCCGCACCAGCATCCTGCTGCTGCATCAGCTTTTCCTGCTGCTCGGGCGAAACTTCGGTGCCGACTTCGGATTCGGCCGCGCTTTCGACCAGACCGGGAGCGGCTTCGTCGTGCTCGAACTCTTCACGGTTGCGATACATCACACCCGGGAACGGCAGTTCGTCATGCTTGACCTTCACCGCATCCTTGACGAGCAGCCAGCCGTTCTTCGCGCCCGGGACCGAGCCCTTGACGAAGAGCAGGCCGCGATCGGCGTCGGTGCGGACGATTTCGAGGTTCTGCTGGGTACGCTGACGGTCGCCCATATGGCCGGCCATCTTCTTGCCCTTGAACACGCGGCCCGGATCCTGGCGGTTACCCGTCGAACCGTGCGAACGGTGCGAGATCGAGACACCGTGGGTGGCGCGCAAACCGCCGAAGCCCCAACGCTTCATGGCGCCGGCAAAGCCCTTACCCTGAGTGTGGCCGGTGATGTCGACCTTCTGGCCGGCGATGAAGTGCTCTGCCGAAATGCGGGCACCGACCGGAAGCAGACCTTCCTCGGTGTCGACGCGGAATTCGGCAACCTTCATCTTGAGCGGAACCTCTGCCTTGGCAAAGGCTTCGCGCTGCGGCTTGTTGACGTTCTTCTGCTTGGCTTCACCCGAACCGACCTGGACCGCGAAATAGCCATCGCGATCGGCAGTGCGGTGGGCAGTCACCTGGCAATCTTCCAGCGCGAGAACGGTGACCGGCACGTGCCGACCGTCCTCTTGGAAGAGGCGGGTCATCCCGACTTTCTTTGCGATAACGCCTGTGCGCATCGTAAACTCCTAACACAGAGGCACACGGGCCCATCCCGCGTGCTTGCCAGCCCGTTTCATGATGCGTCGCCCCGTCCGGGCTGAGTGCCATCCGTGGCCGAAGCCCTGGAGAGCGAGACGGGGGACGCAGACCCGGATAAAATCCGGCGGTATCCCGATGTCTTGCCAGATCCGAAGATCGGGCGGGGCTATCGAGCGCCCCTGAACTTCCGGTCGATTTAACGTCCTGCCGGGGACGTAGCCGAGTTAAGCGAGCTTGATCTCGACATTGACGCCAGCCGCGAGGTCGAGCTTCATCAGCGCGTCGACGGTCTGGGCGTTGGGCTGCACGATGTCGAGCAGCCGCTTGTAGGTGCGCACCTCGAACTGCTCGCGCGACTTCTTGTCGATGTGCGGGCCGCGGTTCACGGTGAACTTCTCGATGCGCGTCGGCATGGGAATGGGACCACGAATAAGGGCACCCGTACGACGTGCGGTTTCTGCGATTTCGCCAGTTGCCTGGTCGAGAACGCGATGGTCGAACGCCTTGAGGCGAATGCGGATATTCTGAGCTTCCATTACCTACACCGATGCGAAAGAGCCAAAGGGCCGCCTTCATCCGAAAATTTGGGCAACCCTCAAAAAACAAAGGCCGGCCCCGCTATGCCCGGTTTCCCGCAGCGGGCGGCCTTTCTGAATTGGGTTGGCGGAGACGAATCCCTGCCTGTGGGCGCGCATATACGGGGGAGACCCCGATCTGACAACCCCCGAAATCCGTGCATTTCGCTGCGCGGTTCCGGGAGACGACGAAACGTGCATCACATTCCGCCATTCGCCCTCATAAATAGCGAAGGGCCCGCCCTCCCCGAAGGAAGGACAGGCCCTGCTTTGTCGTTTGCGACTTACTTCTGGATCGAAGCAACCACGCCCGAGCCGACGGTGCGGCCGCCTTCGCGGATAGCGAAGCGCAAACCTTCGTCCATGGCGATCGGAGCGATCAGCTTGACCGAGATGGTCACGTTGTCGCCCGGCATCACCATTTCCGTGCCTTCGGGAAGGATCACTTCGCCGGTGACGTCGGTGGTGCGGAAGTAGAACTGCGGACGATAGTTCGCGAAGAACGGCGTGTGACGGCCGCCTTCGTCCTTCGACAGGACGTAGACTTCAGCGCTGAACTCGGTGTGCGGCGTAACCGAACCGGGCTTCGCCAGGACCTGGCCACGCTCGACGTCTTCACGGCCGACGCCGCGGATCAGTGCACCGATGTTGTCGCCGGCTTCACCGCGATCGAGCAGCTTGCGGAACATTTCGACGCCGGTGACGGTCGTTTTGCTGGTGTCCTTGATGCCGACGATTTCGACTTCGTCGCCAACATTCACGACGCCGGTTTCGACACGGCCGGTGACAACCGTACCGCGACCCGAGATCGAGAACACGTCTTCGATCGGCATCAGGAAGGGCTTGTCGACCGGACGATCCGGAGTCGGGATGTATTCGTCGACGGCAGCCATCAGTTCCTTGATGCTGTTTTCGCCGATTTCCTCGTCGCGACCTTCGAGAGCGGCGAGAGCCGAACCCTTGATGATCGGAATGTTGTCGCCGTCGAAGTCGTACGAGCTGAGCAGTTCACGGACTTCCAGTTCGACGAGCTCGAGGATTTCCTCGTCGTCGACCTGGTCGACCTTGTTCATGTAAACGACCAGCTGCGGAACGCCGACCTGACGAGCGAGCAGGATGTGCTCGCGGGTCTGCGGCATCGGGCCGTCGGCTGCGTTCACGACCAGGATTGCGCCGTCCATCTGGGCGGCACCGGTGATCATGTTCTTCACGTAGTCGGCGTGACCCGGGCAGTCGACGTGCGCATAGTGGCGGTTGTCGGTTTCGTACTCGACGTGTGCGGTCGAGATGGTGATGCCGCGCTCACGCTCTTCGGGCGCCTTGTCGATGTTTGCGAAATCGACGGCCGAACCCATGACCTTGGTGATCGCCGCGGTCAGCGTGGTCTTGCCGTGGTCGACGTGACCGATGGTGCCGACGTTAACGTGCGGCTTATTACGCTCGAACTTTTCCTTCGCCATTTTCCAATAACCTCTAATCTGAAAGTGAATTTCTGCGGGTTGGAAACGGCGCCCGCGGAATCAGGCGCCGCCCCTAGACGGAGATGCTGCCTTAGGCAAGCTTCTCCTTGACTTCCTGAGCCACGTTCGCCGGAACTTCGTCGTAGTGGCTGAACTGCATCGAGTACTGTGCGCGGCCCTGGGTGAACGAACGCAGCTCGTTCACGTAACCGAACATGTTCGCGAGCGGCACGTTGGCTTCGACCGCCTGGGCGTTGCCGCGGCTGTCGGTGCCCTGGATCTGGCCACGACGCGAGTTCAGGTCGCCGATGACATCGCCGAGGTAATCCTCGGGAGTCACGACCTCGACCTTCATGATCGGCTCGAGCAGCTTGATGCCGGCCCGGTCGGCCACTTCGCGCATCGCACCGCGACCGGCGATTTCGAACGCGATCGCGCTCGAGTCGACGTCATGGTACGCACCGTCGTACAGGTTCACCGTGAAGTCGATGATCGGGAAGCCGACGAGGTGGCCGCTTTCGGCCTGTTCGCGGAAGCCCTTCTCGATGGCCGGGATATATTCCTTCGGAATGTTACCGCCCTTGATCTCGTCTTCGAACACAAAGCCCTGGCCGCGCTCACCCGGGGTGACCTTGACCTTGACGCGGCCGAACTGGCCCGAACCACCCGACTGCTTCTTGTGGGTGTAGTCCACGTCCACCGGCTTGCCGAGGTATTCGCGATAAGCGACCTGCGGTGCGCCGACATTGGCTTCGACCTTGAATTCGCGCTTCATGCGATCGACGAGGATGTCGAGGTGAAGCTCGCCCATGCCCTTGATGATCGTCTGACCGCTTTCGTGGTCGGTGGTGACACGGAAGCTCGGATCCTCGGCGGCCAGGCGGTTGAGGGCGACGCCCATCTTTTCCTGGTCGGCCTTGGTCTTGGGTTCCACGGACAGTTCGATGACCGGCTCGGGGAATTCCATGCGCTCGAGAATGATCGGCTTCGAGGCATCGCACAGCGTATCGCCGGTCGTCGTTTCCTTCAGACCTGCAATCGCGACGATGTCGCCGGCGAAGGCCTCATCGATGTCCTCGCGGTTGTTCGAGTGCATCAGCAGCATGCGGCCGATCTTTTCCTTCTTCTCCTTCACCGAGTTCAGGACGCTGCCCTTCGACAGCTGGCCCGAATAGATGCGGGTGAAGGTGAGCGAGCCGACGAACGGGTCGTTCATGATCTTGAACGCCAGCGCGGCGAACGGCGCATCGTCCGAAGACGGACGGGTCGCTTCCTCGTCGCTTTCGGGCAGCACGCCCTTGATGGCCGGAACGTCGAGCGGGCTCGGCATGTAGTCAACCACGGCGTCGAGCAGGGGCTGCACGCCCTTGTTCTTGAACGCCGAGCCGCACAGCACGGGCACGAAATCGCGGTTCATGGTACCCTTGCGGATCAGGCGCTTGAGCGTCGCCGCATCGGGCTCGTTGCCCTCGAGGTACTGTTCCATGACGTCGTCGTCCTGCTCCACGGCAGTCTCGACCAGCTTTTCGCGATATTCCGCAGCCTTGTCGGCGAGGTCGGCGGGGATGTCGACATAGTCGAACTTCGCGCCGAGGTCTTCGGCCTGCCACACGATGCCGCGCATATTGACGAGGTCGACCACGCCCTGAAGGTCGCTTTCCGCGCCGATCGGGAGATAGAGGACCAGCGGGTTCGCGCCGAGGCGATCGATGATCGACTGCACGCAGTAGTAGAAGTCGGCGCCGGTGCGGTCCAATTTATTCACGAAGCACATCCGGGGGACGCCGTACTTGTCGGCCTGGCGCCAGACGGTTTCGGATTGCGGTTCTACACCGGCAACTCCGTCGAACACCGCGACGGCGCCGTCGAGGACGCGCAGGCTGCGTTCGACTTCGATGGTGAAGTCGACGTGGCCGGGGGTGTCGATGATGTTGATGCGGTGCTTCGGGCCTTCGCCGTCTTCGGCCGACCAGAAGGTCGTGGTCGCCGCGGACGTGATGGTGATGCCGCGCTCCTGCTCCTGCTCCATCCAGTCCATGGTCGCGGCGCCGTCGTGGACTTCGCCGATCTTGTAGGACTTGCCGGTGTAGTAGAGGATGCGTTCGGTCGTGGTGGTCTTGCCGGCATCGATGTGGGCCATGATGCCGATATTGCGGTACCGCTCCAGCGGATATTCGCGGGCCATGTGGAATTCCTCGTAAGTCGGGGGTGAGCTAACTCGACCCCCATGTAGGGATTAGTGCGACAGTTTCGAGACCGGGAACATGCCCCCGGCCTCAAACATGCCCCGCCTTACCAGCGGTAGTGCGAGAAGGCGCGGTTCGCGTCCGCCATGCGGTGCGTGTCTTCGCGCTTCTTGACGGCGTTGCCGCGGTTGTTCGACGCATCCATCAGCTCGCCCGACAGGCGTGCGGCCATGGTGGTCTCCGGACGGCCGCGCGCAGCCGTGATCAGCCAGCGGATCGCGAGGGCCTGGGCACGCTCGGGGCGCACCTCGACCGGCACCTGGTAGGTCGCACCGCCGACACGGCGGCTGCGCACTTCGACCTGCGGCTTGATGTTGTCGAGCGCTGCATGGAACAGCTCGACCGGATTGGCCTTGGCCTTGGCTTCGACCGTGTCGAGCGCGGTATACACGATACCTTCGGCAACGGCCTTCTTACCGTCGAGCATGAGGTTGTTCATGAACTTCGACAGGACCTGATCACCGAACTTCGGATCAGGCAGGATCTCCCGCTTCTCGGGACGACGACGACGTGACATGTTTAAAACTCCTTCGGAGTGCGCCCCGACATCCGTCGGGGCTTGCGGTGCCAGCCCTCTCCCCCACCCGGCCACCCAGAGACTACCTTCGTATGGTGTCCGGGCGGAGGAGAGGACTGTCCCCGCGTTGAAACTTGCCTCTTCGGGTCTGTGTCGGCCCGGCTCCCTCTCCCGACCATCCTATCGGACAATCTCATGGGTGGTCGGGAGGGGGAGACGGGCTGGCACAGAGGTCATCACGGATGTGATGACCGCACCCTACAAAGACTCCTACTTACTTCGGACGCTTCGCGCCGTACTTCGAGCGCGACTGCTTGCGGTCCTTCACGCCCTGCGTGTCGAGCACGCCGCGCAGCACGTGATAGCGCACGCCGGGAAGGTCGCGCACACGGCCGCCGCGGATCAGCACGACGCTGTGCTCCTGCAGGTTGTGGCCTTCGCCCGGGATGTAGGAGATGACTTCGCGCTGGTTGGTCAGGCGGACCTTGGCAACTTTACGCAGAGCCGAGTTCGGCTTCTTCGGAGTCGTCGTATAGACGCGTGTGCAAACGCCGCGCTTCTGCGGGTTCTGCTCCATCGCAGGGACCTTGGACTTGGCCTTCTGCGGAACGCGGCCCTTGCGGACCAGCTGGTTGATCGTCGGCATATGAGGTCTTTCTCTTCACCGTATGAAGGTGACGACTAGGGGTTTGGATGATGTGTTCTGGCTGGCGACCTTGCGCTGATCCCGCTCGTCCTGAGCCTGTCGAAGGACAGTCACCGACGCGCGAACACGCGAAACCGCACGAGCCTGAAACACTCCACCCACCGGCCCCACGGCCACCGGGTTACTTTGACGGCTGCCCACCGGCGAGAGGGATACCCCCGCCGCAATAGAAAAGAGCCCGAGTGCATGACGCACCAGGCCCCGGGACATGACCGGCAATGTTCAGCTCTATCTGACCGACGGTGGACGAATCCAACACCGGATGGCCGCGCACTTAGGGGGAATGGGGGGTGGGGTCAAGGGAGGGCGAGAGTTCACTCGCCACCCAGATCTGCAACCTCTTGAAGAACCAGGGGGTATTCGAAGGCAGGACGCACATTTCCCGTATGCACCCCGAAAGAAAGATAGTCTTCGAAAGGTGTGTTTCCTGTAAGGCTTTTGCTAGCCTCCGTAGGATGCATACTAAATATAGTTCTCATGCGACTCCAAACCGCGTCACCCTCTACCCACTCAAACTGCCCAAAGTCTCGGAACCCGACGCTCCAAGGGCGGCCACTATCACCCACCCGCCCCGCGATCTCTAAAGCAATACACTCCGATAAATATAGGTAATCCAATTCAAAACTTCCAAGAACGGCGATAGAGGTCTGAAGTCTGTCGAAAAACTTGAACGTACCTCTAGGCCCGATATTGTAAAACTGAAGCAACTCGGCAAAGTATCTCTCTTTATTCTGTATTACCTTTCCCTCCACCGAGATAGACGGCATTCTTATTCTCTTATTCGGATCTATTTTTTCTAATAGCGAACGACAGAGAGCCTCCAAGTCCGGAAACGGCAAGGAAATTTTTCGGTCAATAAAGCGATCGAGATACGCTCGCCCCGCAAATTTCTCCCCATATATTCCGGAAATTGATTTGGACAATTGGTCAGAATTTAGTCCAAGAATAAAAATAACTTCTGGCACCGCAAAAAGGTGTTTTATTTCCTCAAGTATCTTTACCGAATAGCTTGGCCTACATCGATCTAGTTCGTCTACAATTATAAAAACAGGCGGTTTTCTTTGGGTGCCATCCAGAGCATTCACTAGCGCCTTTAGTGAACTTCTCATGTCAGCGACGGCTTTAACTCCAGCCTCAAACTCCTCAATCCTTTCAGTCATAAGGTCGTTTTTTCCAATCGCCTTTAACTGCCGCTCAATGTCAGATTTTATATCTTCAACCGCACCCTCCACCTCTTTGTCCAAAATCTCGGTATCACCTTTTGAACTAATTGAAAAAGCAGAGCTTATACCATCAACAGCCTCTTTAGTTACAAGTAACTGCGCTCCGCGTACTGCTAAACCTTTAGAGCTTAACTTCAACACTTTGCCCGCAGCTTGGGCATATTTGGCCCACTTACTCTTCAAACTATCGTCAGCCCGAATTAGCGGCTCGACAGCTTGGCGAAGTACCGACGCAAGTGCTGTTAATGGTTCATCAAAGAGGTCGTCGGACCATGCATCTATATAGGCAACTGGATGATCTTCAGAAATTATCTCTTCAAGACCTTTCAAAAAAAAGGTCTTTCCGATTCCATATTCCGCATCCACTGAGAGGACGAGAGATCGTTCTTCATCCAAAACACCAGCAGAACTAACCGTGTTGGCATATTTTATTATATTCTCAGCCAACTTCCTCCGCGCGAAGAGATCTCTATCCCAAACTGACATCTACAGCTCCAAAATGAATCTGAGCCTTACTTCATCTTTTCCATCCTTCTATCAAGAGCGGCGTTCCACAATTTCGTGAGAAAACGTCAAAAGTGAGTTCTGCGGTAAGCAAAGGACATGCCGAGAACGATATACATGACTCGCCTGGAACCATCCCGCGCCCCTCAACCGTTGTTTCCACAAGGAGGACGCCATGCCGACACCACCGGACCGAAACGACGAACCCATCCACTATGACGCCGACAAAGCGCGCGGGGCGGAGATTATTCTGACCAAGCGCCGCAACCGGGGCATCTTCATTGCCGGGCTGGTCGGCTTCGTGCTGCTGGCACTAATATTCGGATTGTTGAGCTAGGACGGCGGCGTGGCCGACGACACATCGCTCTACCTGATCTGGTACGAACCCGGAGCCGAGCCGGCGGAGCCGCTCGACATGCATGGCGACGCGCATCCGCTGGCCGAGGGCCTCTGGCTGGTGCGTTCCGACCTCACCCGCTCCAAACTCTATCATCGGATCAAGTGGCAATTGCCCGATGGCACCGCCCTCGCCTGCGCGCCGCTGGCGGACGATCCCGACGGCTGGCCCAAGTTCAAGGGGATGGAAGCGGGCGCGCTGGCGTGGCTCAAGGGGGGCGGTGCGTAGGGGCGAAAGCGTTTTCCTACTTTGGTTTTTTTGTTCTCGCCCTCAAACGCCGGGCGGAGCGCATCCGCGCTCCTTGGCTTCCTCGTATAAGCTCGGGCGGGCGGTCGCCCTTGCCTCGCCTGCGGCTCGGTGATTTCGCCAGATAGAAACCGTTTTCCTACTCGTCTTTGCGAGCGTAGCGAAGCAATCCATCTCCTGCCCTCGCGACTTTCTGCAAGGTCGGAAGCTGGATTGCCGCGTCGCCTGCGGCTCCTCGCAATGACGGAGAGCACGATGACATCCCCCACCCCCACCCGCGCCACGCCTCGCCAGGCGACCTCCGCCGTCGCCTACACCTCCGACCTGCCGGAGGAGGACGATCCGCTCCTCGCCTTCACCCCCTATCTCCACAAGCGGCCGCGCCGCAATTCGATCACGCCCGATCTCCAGCGGCGCTTCGTCGCCACGCTGGCGGCGACCGGGATCGTCGTGCAGGCGGCGCGCTCCATCGGGAAGAGCATGGAGGCGCTCTACAAGCTGCGGAAACTGCCCGGGGCCGAGGGGTTCGCGGCGGCGTGGGACGAGGCAGTCGAATACGGCGTGTGGCGGCTGGAGGACTGCGCGACGGAGCGGGCGCTGGCCGAGGGGTTATCCAACCCGCGGGCCAATTCGCTATTGTGCTTTATCCTCGCCTATCGCGGCCAGTATCGCGAGGACATGCGGCGCATCGTCCCCGGCCACCCGCTCTACGAAAACATCCGCGACGAGGTGCTGGCGGAGGAAGGGCTGGTCTGACGCTCTCGCCGCCGATCGAGACGCTCTGGCGCGGGTGCGACCTGGCGGGAGCGCATTCGAGCTGCGCGCAAGCTTCACTCGGCCGGGCGACGTAGCGCCAGCATCGCGGAAGCAGTGCAAAGGTTAACGACTATGGTTAACGGCCGACGAGATGGTGCACTGCAGCGATAAAGTGCACCACCTGTCTGCATCCAACAGGGTGATCAGCGGGTTTCTTCCCTACCACAACGAACCAGGGCGCGGCCAACCGCGAAGAACAAGGGTCCACTATGAACGATGTGCAGTCAGGCGAGGCCGACTACAACTACGGCAAGACGCGCGCCGGCGGCGTTTTCGCCCTCGCCGGGGTGGCTGCGGCCGGGGCGCTGCTGCTGGTCTGGGGGGCCTGGTCGACGCTGGAAGACGCAACCCGCGAACACCGGCTGGCCGAACCGCCGGACCTGAAAAACGTGGTCGAGAAGGTCGGGGACAAGGCACATGCCGCTGCCGACCGGATCGGGCGCGAGGGCCGCGCGGCGGCACGGGATGGCGAGTGATGCCGCTGGCTCAAAAACCAATCAGCGCAGCAGCCGCATTCCCGCCGAGCACGACCAGAGCGAGCGCCCCGTCGATAAGGCGATTGGCAAGCGTGTCGTACATGGAAAATCCCCTTGGCTTCGGGATCACCATGACAGTGCGGGTTTAGCGAAGCGTTCGGGATCAGGGTTATCCAGCCGTTAACCATAGTCCACTGAATTTGCTGGAACTTTTGTTCGCGCTGCAAGCTACGACAACGAACCGGATCGCATCAGGGAAAAGACGGGCCTAGACTACATGACCGAAATCGCCGCCCCCTCCCCTGCCGGCGGAAGCGCAGCGCTCAGCCGCAAATACTGGGACCGGCGCGACCGCAAGTCGGCCCTGCGCTTCACCGTTTCGATCGCATTGGCCATGGCATGGGTGGTGTTCAACATCTGGCTGTCGCTGCCCTGGCTGAGCGACCTGGGCAATCTGAGCCATCCGATCGTCGCGCTGTTCGTGCTGGCCTTCGTCGCCTATGTGCCGGGGTTCATGAACGCCTTCCTGCTGTTCAGCCTGGTGTTCCGCCCCGATCCGTTGCGCCGCACGTCCGCGCACTGGCCCTCGCTCAGCATCCTGATCGCCGCCTATAACGAAGAGGCGCTGATCGGCGAGACATTGCGGAGCCTGTCGGAGTTGGAGTATCCCGGCAAGCTGCAGATCATGGTGCTGGACGACGGCTCGACCGACGGGACGGCCGATGCGGTGCACGCACAGGAGGCGCTGTTCGGAGGCCACCCGCGCATGGAACTGCAACTGGTGAGCGAGCGAAAGAACCGGGGCAAGGCGCGCGTCCTCAATCACGGCCTGGAGCTCGCTTCGCACGACCTCATCGTCACCATCGACGCCGACACGCTACTGGAGAAGGGATGCCTGGTCTCGCTGGTCGAACACCTCCATGCCAGCCCGCCCGAAACCAAGGCGGTCGCCGGCTCGGTGCTGGTCGCGAACCACGACGAAAGCTGGGTCACCCGGGCACAGCAGTGGGATTATTTCCACGGCATCGCCGCCGTAAAGCGCATGCAGGGCATGTATAACGGCACGCTGGTCGCACAGGGCGCGTTCTCGATCTATCACAAGGACGCGCTGATAGAGGCAGGCGGCTGGCCGGACACAGTGGGCGAGGATATCGTGCTGACGTGGTCGCTGCTCCGCAAGGGCTATAAAACCGGCCACGCGGAAGACGCCGTGGCCTGGACCCACGCGCCCGAGACATTCAAGGGACTGGCCAAACAGCGCAAACGCTGGGCCCGCGGCATGATCGAGGCGCTGGCGATCCACAAACCGCTTCTGAAGATGCGCAAGTTGCGCACCATGTTCATCTGGTGGAACCTGCTGTTCGTCAGCATCGACCTGACCTTCACCTTTGCCTTCATCCCCGGACTGATCCTGGCATTTCTCGGAATTTACTGGCTGGCGGGTCCGATAACCCTGCTCGTGCTGCCATTGGCGGCGCTTTGGAACATCGTCATCTATCGCATCCAGACCCGGATGCTGAAGCGCAACGACATCGAAATGGAGAAAAGCCTGCCCGGCTTTCTCCTCTATGCCTTCATCTATCCGCTGCTGATGCAACCGGTTTCGGTGTGGGGCTATTTCGCCGAACTATTCGGAGGCCGCAAACAGTGGAATTGAGATACAAGAGCGCAATCGCGGCAATCACGCTGGCGACGGCGATGCCTGCTGCGCTTGCGGCACAGGAAATCGAGCCGGGCCCCGCGGTCGGGGCCGAGGTCTTCACCTCCAGCGACAGCGACGACACCGACATCCTGCGCACCGCAATCGACTTCGACCTGCGCAATGCAGGCGAGAACGACCGGATCGGCGTCCGCGTCGAGAAAGCGTGGTACGATCCTTCCGGCACGGGCACGCGCGAGCGCGAGCGCGTGTTCGGACGCTTCGCGACTACCAGCGGCGATTGGGACATTGCGATACTGGCCGGCACCGACGGCCATACGATCATCGGCTCCGCGTCCGCCCACGACAATTCCGCATTTCGCAAGGAAGTCTTCATCGAGCGCGACGTGGTCGAAACGCAGCGCGGGCTGGACGAGGATATCTATTCCACCTTCATCGGCGCGGCGATCGACTTGCCGTTGAACGAGCGAAACATCGTCACGGTGTTGGGCGGCGTGCAGGAGTTCACCGGTGACAACCTTCGCCTTCATGCGCGGGCGAACTACGTGCACGTGGTCAAACCCGAATGGGGCCTGAGCTTGCAACTGCGGGGGCGTTACTTCCGCGACAGCGATCCGGGCGAGTTCGATTACTATTCACCGCGCTGGTACGCGCAGGCCCTGCCCGTGGTGCAACTGCGCCGCTTCGTCGGCGGCTGGGAACTCGTCGGGGCCGGGGGCATCGGGGCGCAGCGCGATGCCAATACGGATTGGCGCCAATCGAACTTTGCCCACCTCCGTTTCCACAGCCCGCGAAATGCCCAGAACTGGACCGCGTTCGGCGACGTGACCTACACCGATACGCCTTCCAACACGGCAACGATCGGGTCCGGCTACGACTATATTCAAGGCAGGATCGGCGTGATGCGACGGTTCTGACCGCAAGCGCTCACGGCGATAGCCTCGCCACGCCCGCCGGCTCGGAGTATAGTGCCTGCACAAACTGAAAAGTGCGCACCATGGACCATGCCAATACACCCGGAACGAAAACCCGCTGGAGCGGCGCGTGCGGCGATGCTTCCATCCAGACGCGGCTGGAGGACGGGCGGCGCATCTGCATCCGCACGGTGACGCCGGCCGACGAGGCGCGGCTGCGCGCCGGGATCGCGCGGATGAGCCCGCGCTCGCGCTATTTGCGCTTCTTCTCCGGCGCGACGAGCCCGCCCGACTGGGTGATCGAGCGGCTGCTGGATGCCGACGGCACGCTCCACCTCGCCTGGGGGGCGATCGACCTGTCGGACCCGGAGGAGCCAGCGATGGCGGTGGTCCATGCGATGCGGCCCGATGCGGCGGACCGGGTGATGGAGTTCTCGGTCGGCGTGGTGGACGCTTACCACGGGCTCGGCCTCGGGCGGTTGCTGACGGCGACGCTGCTGCTGGATGCGGCGGACGAGGCGGTCGATGCGTTCAGCGCGCATGTGCTGGCGGAAAACGACGCGGCGCGCGGCTTCATCCGCAAGCTGGGGGCGGAGCGTGTGGGGAGCCAGGGGCCGGAGACGGAGTATCGGCTGGAGGTCGCGCCGGCGCTCGCCAAGCTGCGGGGGGAAACGGACCCGCCGGGGCTGGCGGACGTCTTCGCTTACTTCGACCGTCTGGAATCGGAAGCAAGCCGACCGTAGACCGCGACGTCGCACAGGCCATTGTGCGTGGTCTCGTGCTCGCGAAACAGCGCCTCGCGGGTGAAGCCGAGCCGTTCGAGCAGGCGGATCGAGGGGGTGTTCTCGACATCCACCTCGGCGATGAGCTTGCGGGCGCCGGTGTCCAGCAGGTGGTCGACCAGCGCGGCGGTGCATTCGCGCGCGACGCCCTCGCCCTGCCGGTCAATGCAGGTGATGTAGCCGATCTCCAGCACGCCCTCCTCGTGAGCTGGCACGGCGACGAAGCGGCCCGCCACCCGGCCCTCGCCATCCTCCGCGATCCAGGTGCGCCCCGGCCAATCGGGTTCGGCGAGCCAGCCCCACAGCTCCTCCGCCGAGGCGAAGGCTGGACGTGAGAGATAGAGGCACTGCGCCTCGTCGCCCAGCGTGGGGAACAGCGCCTGCTCGTCGCCTGCGCGGAGGGGGCGCAGGGTAAAGCGGTCGGTGTGAAATGTGGAGTCGGTCATGGTGCGCGGGGATAACCGAGGCACCAGCCGAGGCAAGCGTGACCACGCGCCCGCAGCGGGTGCAGCCTGCTGCACGTCTAGCGAGGACGCAGCCGCGAATGCGGCTGCGCAAAACTAGGATGTTAGGAAAGCGACCAGCGCCTTGACCTTCTTCGTGCGCCATTGCGGCGTCGGGGCGACCAGCCAGTAGGCGCGCGTGCCAGGCTCCGGCCCGTCGAGCAGCTCCAGCCGCCCGGCCTCGATCGCGTCCTTGGCCAGCAGTTCGGGCAGGATCGCCCGGCCCATCCCCGCCATCGCGGAGGACAGCGCCTGTCCGGCATTGCTGACAGTGACATGCGCCGGCTGACCGTCCTGCAGCGGCAGGCCCCAGTCGATCCAGCGATCGGGCGCACCGGGCGCGGCCACCGTCACGCGGCGTGCGGCGGCAAGTTCGACGCCCTGCAGATCGCCCGGCCCGTCCACCAGCCGGATCGCGAAGTCGAGATTGACTTCGGTGAAATCGGCATTCTCGTCGGGCACGAAAGTGAAGCTGATATCGGGGTTCTCGGCCGTGTACTTCGCCAGCCGCGGGGCGAGCCATTGCGCATAGAATTCGCGCGGCACGGCGATGGTGTAGCTGTCGTTCGCCTGCCCTGCCTGCATGGCAGACACGCTTTCCTCGAACTTGAGGAAGCCTTCGCGCAAGGCATCGAGCCCGGCCGCGCCTTCCTGTGTCAGCTCCAGCCCCTTGCTGGTACGCCGGAACAGCACCGTGCCGAGGTGATCCTCCAGCGCGCGGATCTGCTGGCCGACGGCGGCGGGCGTCACCGCCAACTCGTCCGCAGCGCGGGTGAACGAGAGGTGCCGCGCGGCGGCATCGTATACGCGCAAGGCGTTCAGGGGCAGGTGCGTGCGCTTCATCAGGCAGGCGACTTAGGCAATGCTGCGCTGCCGCACAAGTCGCTGCGGTTCGCGAGAAGCTTGTCACAGGGCTGCAACATGCGGCACACAGTGGGAATGCCGAAGACCCCGCTCGCCATGAACGACGACGTTTCGCCCGATCCCGCGCCCGAAGCGCCTGCGCGGTTCGACACGCCGGAGACGCGCTACGTCAATCGCGAGCTATCCTGGCTGAGCTTCAACCGCCGGGTGCTGGCCGAAGCGGAGAACGAGGCGTTCCCGCACCTCGAACGGCTGCGCTTTCTCTCGATCAGCGCCAGCAATCTCGACGAATTCGTCATGATCCGCGTCGCCGGGCTGGAAGGGCAAGCGAGCCGAGGGCTGGAGACGCTGGGCATCGACGGCCGCGATCCGCAGCAGCAGCTGGAGGCGATCCGCGAGCAGATGGGGGCGCTGGTCGTGCGCCAGCAGCGCGTGCTGGACGATCTGCGCCGCCTGCTTGCCATAGAAGGTATCTGGATCGCGACCTTCGAGGATCTCGACAAGGGGCAAAAGGGCTGGCTGCGCGACTATTTCGAAAGCGACATCCTGCCGCTGATCACGCCGCAGGCGATCGACCCGAGCCACCCCTTCCCCTTCGTCGCCAATTTCGGGGCGGGCGTGATTTTCCGGCTGAAGCGCGGCAAGCGCAAGGCGGATCTGATGGAGATGGTCCTCATCCCCACCGCCGCGCCGCGCTTCGTGCGCGTCCCGGGCGAGAAGGCGATCTACGTCTCCATCGAGCAGCTGGTGGTGGAATTTGCGGAGCTGCTGTTTCCCGGCTTCAAGATCCTTGGCGACGGGCTGTTCCGCGTACTGCGCGACAGCGACATCGAGGTGGAGGAAGAGGCGGAAGACCTCGTCCGCTTCTTCCGTACTGCCATTCAGCGCCGCCGCCGTGGCAATGTGGTGCTGCTGGAGCTGGACGACGAATGCGACGAGGTGGCCGAAGCGCTGCTGCGCGAGCAATTCGAAGTCGACGAAGAGATGACGGTCAAGACCAGCGGCATGCTGGGCCTGGCCGATCTTGCCGCCGTGTGCAGCGAACCGCGCCCCGATCTCAAATTCACGCCCTTCAGCCCCCGCTATCCCGAGCGCATCCTGGCGCATGACGGCGATTGCTTTTCAGCCATTCGCGAGAAGGACATCGTCATCCACCACCCCTATGAAAGTTTCGAAGTGGTGGTCGATTTCCTGCGCCAGGCGGCGCGCGATCCGGCGGTCGTTTCGATCAAGCAGACGCTCTATCGTGCAGGGGACCAGTCGCCGGTGATCGCCGCGCTGATCGAGGCAGCGGAAAACGGCAAGGCGGTGACCGCCGTAGTCGAGCTGAAGGCCCGCTTCGACGAGGAGCGCAATCTCCAGTGGGCGACCGAGCTGGAGCGCGCCGGCGTGCAGGTGATCTACGGCTTCACCGAATGGAAGACCCACGCCAAGGTCAGCCTGGTCGTGCGCCGCGACGAGGAAGGTTATGCCACCTACTGCCATTTCGGCACCGGCAATTACCACCCGGTCAACGCACGCATCTATACCGATTTCAGCTATTTCACCGCCGACCCTGCCCTGGGGCGCGATGCGGCGAAGATGTTCAACTTCGTCACCGGCTATATCGAGCCGACCGATCTGGAAAAACTGGCCATCTCGCCGATCGGCTTGCAGGACAAGCTCTACGAACTGATCGATCGCGAAATCGCCAATGCCGCCAAGGGCAAGCCGGCGGGCATCTGGGCCAAGATGAATTCGATCACCAATCAGGGCGTGATCGACAAGCTCTACGAAGCGAGCGCGGCAGGCGTGGAGATCGTGCTTGTGGTGCGCGGGATCTGCAGCCTGCGCGCAGGGGTCCCCGGCCTGTCCGACAATATCAGCGTCAAATCGATCATTGGCCGCTTCCTCGAACACAGCCGCATGTGGGCCTTTGCCAATGGCGCGGACCTGCCGAGCAAGAAAGCCGACGTCTGGATCACCAGCGCCGATGCGATGAGCCGCAATCTGGAGCACCGCGTCGAAGTGATGGTGCCGGTCACCAACAAGACCGTGCACGACCAGCTGGTCGATCAGGTGATGCTGGCCAATATTCTCGATACCGAGCGCAGCTGGCGCTTGGGCGCAGACGGGCAATACGAGCGGATGCGGGTTGGCGACGAAGGCTTCAACTGCCACGAATATTTCATGGAGAACCCATCCCTGTCGGGCCGCGGCAATGCGCTGAAGGCCCATGACGTCCCGCGCCTCACCCTGAAGGGCGAGCACACGTGAACCGCAAGCGCGGGGCTGCCGCGCGCCTGCTGAAACCGCCGCGCGCCGTGATCGACATCGGATCGAACACCGTGCGGCTGGTCATCTACGAAGGCAGCAAGCGCGCGCCCGAAACGGTCTGGAACGAAAAGGTCGCCGCGCGGCTCGGGCGCGACCTGTCGGAAACCGGACGCATTCCGCCAGAGGCGCAGGACGAGGCGCTTGCCGCACTGGCCCGCTACGCTCTGATCATTCGCGATCTCGGCATCGAGGACGTTCAGACCGTTGCAACGGCGGCTCCGCGCGATGCTGAAAACGGGCCGGAATTTCTGGCAGCCGTGTCGGATCTGGGGCTGGAACCGCGCCTGCTGAGCGGCGAGGAGGAAGCGCGCATTTCCGCGCATGGCGCATTGGGTGCCTTTCCCGGCTCGCATGGCGTGGTCGCCGATCTTGGCGGGGGCAGCCTCGAACTGGTCTCGATCGGGCAGAACGCGTGCCACGATGCCATCTCCCTGCCTTTCGGCACCCTGCGCCTTCCCGCGTTTCGAGCAGCGGGCGGGTTCGAAGATCGCGTGCGGAGCTCGATCAACGACGTCGATTGGGCTGCGGACCACTCCGGCCCGATGTACATGATCGGCGGCACCTGGCGCGCGCTGGCGGCCTACGCCATGCGCGAGCTCGACTACCCGCTCGATGATCCGCACGGCTTCGTCCTGTCGGTCGAAGATGCCGATCGCATGGCGGCCGAGCTGGTCGAGGCGAAACCGGAGAAGCTGTCGAACATCAGCGGCATCTCCAGCATGCGGTCGGAGTATCTGCCCGATGCGGCTGCCCTGCTTCGCCCGCTGCTGGTGGAGTTCGAACCGGAAGAGCTCGTGTTCTCGAGCTGGGGCATTCGCGAAGGGCTGCTCTACGCAAGGCTCGATGCAGCGCAGCAGGCACGCGACCCTCTGCTGGCCGGAGTGGGCGCCTTCGCCGCCGCGCGCGATAGCCATGTGATCGACGCCACGCTGGTCTCGGCCTGGACTGCCGACCTGGTCGAAAGATCCCAGCCCGGTGATGAACGCAAGCGGATCGCCGCCGCGCAGCTTGCCGCCTCGCTGCGCCGGGTGGAGCCGAATCTGCGGCTGAAAAACGCGATCGAATGGTCGCTCGACAAACGCTGGATCGACCTCAGCCCACGCGGCCGCGCGATGATCTGCGCTGCGCTGGTCGGATCGCTCGGGCGCACCGAATTGCCCGACCGCCTGCGCGATCTCGCCAGCGACGACGACCTGCGCGAGGGCATGACCTGGGGGCTCGGCCTGCGGCTGGCGCAAAGGCTCGGCGCAGGCACGCGCGAAAGCCTGTCGCACAGCGCGCTACGGCGCGAGAACGGGACGCTGGTCTTGCAGCTCGATCCGGAACGCGCGGCACTGGCGGCAGGGCCGGTAGAAACGGAGCTGGAGCGGCTGGCCAATTGGCTGGGGCTGCAAGCGCGGGTGGAGGGGATTTGATTGCCGCCTCGGCGGCCCGTCATCCTAGCAAAAGCTGAGATCGCTCGCGGCAAGCTCCCACGTTTTAAAGACGCCGATTAGGATCGGGAATTCTCTTGAACCGTTTTGCCTGAACGACAACGATCCCAGCCTTCGCTGGGATGACGATTTGGGAATCAATCCGCCGTCGCAGGCGCCGCGAGCGGGAAGAACGGGATGCGGATTTCCAGCGGCGAGCCGTCTTCGGCGTGGAAGGTGTAGAAGCCTTCCATCGACCCGTGCGGCGTTTCCAGCGGGCAGCCGCTGACGTAATCGTGGCTCTCGCCCGGATGCAGCACCGGCTGTTCGCCGACCACGCCCTCGCCATCGACATGTGCGACCATGCCGCGCCCATCGGTAATGCGCCAGTGGCGGGTCATCAGCTGGACGCGCTCGTGCGAGCCGTTCTCGATGCGGATGTGATAGACCCAGAACCACTTGCCCGCTTCGGGCTGGGACTGCTCGGGCAGGAAGTTCACCGCGACCCGGACGGTAATCCCGTCGGTCGTGGCGGCATGCTGGAAAAGCTCCTTGATCACATCCCCAACGTAAGGCGCAGGTGGCGCTGTGCAACCCTTCGGCCGCGGAAAAGCGGCAGTTATCCTCCATGCGGGGTTTGCACGAAAGGTTAATTTCGATTTACCGCATTGTGAGAGGGAGCGCTAAGTTCCGCATGCTTACGTTACGGCAGTCCGAGGGGTCGGACGACCGAAGCAACGGGACAGTTTCGATGGTATTCGCATTCATCCAGCGCCTCGTGCGCGAACAGAGCGGGCTCGCGACGGTATGGTTGGCACCACTGACTCTCGCCAGCGCGGCGCTGCTCGCGCTCTAGGTCAGGGCTTTCCGCCCGACAGATAGTCCTCGATCTGCCCGAGGCGTTCCTTCCCGAACCACATTTCCTCGCCGACGAAGACGGTCGGTATGCCGAAGGCGCCGCGTTCGACGGCGTGGCTCGTGTTGTCGATCAGCCTCTGCTTGACCTCGGCCTCCTGCGTCGCGGCAAGCAGGCGGCCCGCTTCGAATCCCCCTCCTTCCAGCACCGCGCGGACCGCCTCCACGTCCCCGCAGTCTATATTGCGCTCCCACACGGCAGGCTGGAACGCCTCCACCAGCGCCCCCCGCTCTTCTTCGTCCCGCGCGGCGACGAGGATGCGCTGGAGCAGGATCGAATTGAACGGCAGCGCAGGATGCATACGAAACTCGCTCATCCCGTGCCGGTCGAGGAAACGCTGGAATTCAAGCGCGGCATAGGGAACCTTGCCCTTCACGTCCTTATCTCGGAACATCGGCGGAGCATTGCCGGTCAGCTTGTGCATCCCGCCGAGGAAAACTGGCGTTACTACCAGATCCACCCCGGTCCGCTCTGCGATGGCCTTGAGCGGATACCACGCGAGATACCCGTTTGGCGCGGCGAGATCGAGGATGTATTCGATGGTGCGGGTCATGCGGTTTCCTGCCTTTCGCACCGGGACTTAGGCGGAAACGAAAGCACCGCGCAACGTTGCCCTGTTTATGACGGATATGTTGCACCCCTCCTCGCTCAGCTGGTTCGATGTTGCCTGGCGGTTGGGCGCAGCGACCTTGTTTCCCCTGATCGTCGGGCTGGAGCGGTTCTTTCACAAGAAGCCCATCGACTTCCGACCCTTCGTCATCATCTCGGTGGCGGCCTGCGGACTGCTAATCGGTTCCATCGAACTGCTGCAGTCGAGCAACGACAGCCAGGCGCAGATCGACCCGACGCGCGTCATCGAGGGCGTCATCACCGGCATCGGTTTCATCGGGGCAGGCGCGATGTTCCGCGAAGGGAATTACGTGCAGGGCGCAGGCTCTGCCGCATCGATCTGGTGCGCCGGTGCGATCGGCCTCGTTTGCGGCATGGGCGAATTGTGGCTGGGCGCGATCGTTTCCATTATCGTGTTCTTGTTGTTGGTCGTCAGTAGCCCGTTCACCGAACGCTGGGATCCTGGATCGACCAAGGGGGCTGACGAGGAATGACGTGAGGGCCTCTCGGTCTGGGTGCAGCTTGCGTGAGCCTGATGGCGGCTTGCGCGCCGACTGAGACTCCGCCGGTCGACCGGCGGGCGCAAAGCTCTATGCCGAGCGCACCACAGGTCAGCGCCACAACCGAAACTCCCGATTACCCTCCCGATCTTCAGCGCATGCTCGAAATGTCTGCCTTTGCCGAAGTGCCCGGGGAGCCGTGCCTTGCCCGTGAGATGGAGCGACCCGCTTGGACAGGTGAACCGGAGGTACGGACGCGCCTACGCGAGGTCCGCTCCGACAGTCTCTGGCTTGCCCGCTGGGCGCGGGAGAACCTGACAGGTCGCCTCGCCTATGCCGGTGTCGGCTATGATTTCGCGCCGCGTCCGGGGGCTGCGCTGACGGACGCTCCTCCGCCTCTCATATACGAGATCGTGGTCACCGGTTCCGGCTCGATCCGCCCACCGCCGCTCCGCGACCGGGCGAAGGATGTGCCGGTGGTGGTGCGCTACGATGCGCCGCTCTCGCATGGCGAATTCATGGCGCGCCGCGAACATGGAGGGCCGACCGCACGGCAACTGCTGCCTACACTGCCGGGAGAGGGCGGCTCACCGTCGCGCTCCTGGGCGGTCTATTTGATGATCGGCAACTCGAAAAAGGAAGGCGTGGTTGATGACGCGCTTTCGCAGTGCGATGTCTTGCGCCGTGCCTACCGGCTGCCTGTGTTGATGGAGTTCTTCGAGGGGAGCATGACGTCGTTGGACATGATGCCCGCGCCCATGGAGTGAGCAGCCACTAGAGCGCAGGCAGGAAATCCCCCGCACTTCCCACTTTCTGACTTGCGAATGATTTGCAGTAGCATATGATCGCGGTCGAAGGAGGAATTTGCGATGACCCACCGATCCACCGCGCCCGCGCTCGACCTGCCCCTGCCTGCCCGGCGCGAATTGTCGCTGGCGCTGGTTCTCGTCAGGCGCATGGCCATAGCAGGCCCCGACGACTCGCGTGCGGCAATGCTGGCGCTGGACGTAGCGGGAAGCGGATTTCGCCGTTTGCTGGTTCTGACAAGGTGCTTCGTCGTCGAGCTTGCACGGTCCTCGCGCCGGACACTCACGCTCGCGCCCTGTTGCGCCACGGGCATGACACGCGACGAGGCGCTGATGATCGATCTCCTGCGCAATGCCGACCTAGCCACCTATGCTGCGCTGACCGACGATGCGCCCTGCCACCGCGCTCGCTCGGCAGCGCAAGCGCTCGGAGAGGAACTGGGCGAGCTGGCCGCGCGCAAGGGCTGGCGGGGCGGCTAGAGCCCTGCAGCGGATAGCGCGCGGTCGAGGTCCTCTTTGAGATCCTCGACATCCTCCAGCCCGACATTGATCCGCAGCAGCCCCTCGGTAACCCCCATTGTGGCGCGGCCCTCCTCGCCCATATTGGCGTGGGTCGTGCTGGCCGGATGGCACATCAGGCTGCGCGCATCGCCGATATTGTTGGAGATATCGACCAGCTCGAGCGCGTCGAGCACGGCGAAGGCCGTAGTGCGATCGCCGACGTCGAAGGCGAAGATCGGGCCGGTCGCGACCATCTGTTTCATCGCCAGATCGTGGCGCGGATGGCTCGGTAAGCCGGGGTGGAGCATCTTCGGCACGCGCGGCTCGATGAAAGCACCCAGCGCAACGGCATTCTCGCTCTGGCGGCGGGCGCGCAGGTCGAGGGTCTCCAGGCCCTTCAGCACGACCCAGGCATTGAACGGCGCGCAATTGGGGCCGGTGTTGCGCTGGAACGGCAGCAACACCTCGTCGATCCATTCCTGCGATCCACAGACCGCGCCGGCGAGCACCCTGCCCTGCCCGTCCATCAGCTTGGTCGCACTATAGGCTACCACGTCCGCGCCAAAATCCATCGGTTTCTGCAGCGCACTGGTGGCGAAAGCATTATCGACCACGGTAGTGATGCCATGCGCCTTCGCCACGCCGCAGACATGGGCGAGGTCGACCACGTCGAGCGTCGGGTTCGCAGGTGTCTCGAAGAAGAAGGCCTTGGTGTTCGGCTTGATCGCCGCTTCCCAGGCATCGTCGTCAGCGCTGTCGATCACGCTGGTCTCGATGCCGAAGCGTGGCAGCAGATGATCGAGCAGCCAGCGGCACGAGCCGAAAGCCGCACGCGCACCCACCACGTGATCGCCCGCCGATAGCTGGCACAGCAGCGCGGTGGTCATCGCCGCCATTCCGCTCGCCTGCGCACGGCAGGCCTCTGCCCCCTCCATCAGCGCGATGCGCTCTTCCAGCATGGCGACGGTCGGGTTCTGGAGGCGCGAATAGGTCATGCCCTGTATTTCGCCCGCGAAGCGATCGGCGGGGGTCTGCGCGTCGTCGTAGGTGTAGCCGCTGGTGAGGAACAGCGCCTCGCTGGTCTCGCCATGTTCGCTGCGCCAGGTGCCGCCGCGCACGGCCTGCGTCGCGGGACGCCATTTGCTGGTGATCGAGCGGTCGGTGCCGGTGGTTTTCTTCATGGGCCGCGCGATAGCATAGGCGCGCGAAGCGGCAAGCGGGTCAGCCTTCCAGCGCGGCAAGCCCCGCTTCGCCGACATCGGGGCGCCCGACAGACCGCAGCATTTGCGCCCCCTCGATCACGGTCATCACTGCGCGCGCACCCGCCTGGGGGTCGGGGTCGCCTTCCGGCAGATGGTCGACCACCCAGTCGAGCAATACGTCCATGATTCCTCCTGCCGCGTCGAAATAGGCTGCATTGTTGTTCGAGCACCCGGCGACGATGTCCCACCAGACGCGAAGAAAAGGCGCGAATTCAGGCCTGCCGGTAATGTCATACACCGTCTTCGCACAGGCACGACGCGATGGTGCACGCTGCAGCGGAAAGGCGGTATCGAGCGCATCGGCGAACATGCCGGCCAGATATTCGAGGAGAGCGGCGACCAGAGCGTCCTTGTTGCCAAAGTGGTAGAGCAGCATCCGATCGCTGGTGCCCGCCGCCTTCGCCAGCGGGCGGAGCGAGGCATCGGCGAGCCCATGCTGCATTACGTAGGCGGCGAGCGGCGGCAGCAGTGTTTCGCGAGACATCCGGGCAGGCGGCATGGCGACGCTTGTAGCGAGTGCTACAAAGCGCTACAAGTGTAGCACTCGCTACATTCGACTCGGGAGCCTGCCGTCATGACGCCGTATATTGCTCTTTTTATCGGGGGACTTGTCGCCATCCTCGCCGCGCTCGGCTACATGCTCGCAAGCCGCGATAAAACTGGCAGCCCGATTCTGGCAGCCATGCTCTCGGCCGCCTTCGGTGCCTACACGGCCGTCACGATTGCGACCGAGGGCGTGATGCCCGTCTGGCTCAACCACACGAGCAATCTGTGGGGTGTGCAGGTCTGGTGGGACCTGCTTTTCGCAATGGGCGTGGCCGTCTTCCTGGTCTTGCCGCGTGCGAGAGCGCAGGGCATGAAGGTCCCGCTGTGGATCCTGTTTGTCGCCGCGACTGCCAGTATCGGCCTCCTTGCGATGGTCGCGCGCCTGTTCTGGCTGGAGTCGCGCACAACTTCGTGAACGCGCTTGTCGGGGCGCGGGCCTCTGCCTAAGCCATCGCGCGATGAGCCGCGCGCCCGAGCAACCCGTCGATCCCCTGCGCTGGTGCGTCGCGCTGGCGCTGACATTCTGGCTGGCGACGCTGCCGTTCCTGACGGTCGTCCAGCACGCCTATTTCGACGAGGTCCATTACCTGCCCGCCGCGCGCGAGCTGCTTATGTTGGGCGAGTTCACCAATCGCGAGCATCCGCTGGTCGGCAAGGAGCTGATCGCGCTCGGCATCGCGTTGTTCGGCGACAATCCTTGGGGCTGGCGCTTGCTGCCGACGCTGTTCGGCGCGCTCGCGCTGTTCGCCAACATGCGTGCCTTGTGGTTCGCCACGTGCAGCCGCTTCGCGACGCTGACCTATGGCGTGCTGCTGGCGACCGGCTTCCACCTGTTCGTGCATGCCCGCATCGCCATGCTCGACATCTTCTACCTCGCCTTCCTGAGCGTGGCCGCATGGCAGTTCGCCGCCGCGATCCGCCAGCCCGAGCAGGGCCGCTGGCGGCTGGCGCTGACCGGCGTGGCGCTTGGCCTCGCTATGGGATCGAAGTGGAACGCGCTGGTGGTTGCTACCCTTCCGGGGCTGACCTTTCTGATCGCCCGCACGCTCGCTGGCCGCCGCCGCCTGCTGCTGAGCCGCCGCGGCGCACCCGTGCCTGGCATCACGCTGGTGGAAGCGGCGCTTTGGCTCGGCGGGGTCCCGCTGCTGGTCTATGCCGCGACCTTCCTCCCGGCCTATCGCTTTGCCGTGAACCCGATCACCGAGGGGCTGGTGTTCCACCACCGGTTCATGCTCGACCTGCAGACGCAGGTGCTGAAATCGCATCCCTACCAGTCGACCTGGCAGGATTGGGTGCTGAACGCGCGCTCGATCTGGTATCTCTACGAGCCGGTAAACGGCGTGCAGCGCGGGATCATGCTGATCGGCAATCCGCTGACGATGTATCTCGGCCTTGCCGGGCTGGCGTGGTGCCTGTTCCACGGCTTGCTGAGCCGCAACTGGGCCGCGCTGGGCGTGGTGATCCTGTATGCGGTCAGCCTCGGCTTCTGGATCGTCGCGGCCAAGCCGATCCAGTTCTACTACCACTATTCGCTGCCGAGCTTCCCGCTGCTGGCCGCACTGGCGCTCGCCTGCGACGCGCTATGGCGCAACGGCTGGCGCAAGACCGCCCTCGCCCCGATCGTGGGCAGCCTACTGGTGTTCGCGTGGTTCTACTCGATCCTCAGCGCCGAGCCGCTGGCGGGTCCGGACAGCTTCGCCGTTTGGACCTGGATCGAGGCGTGGAGGTAATTTTTGAGGGGTGCGGTCAGGACATCAGTCCTGACCTTGCTGTTCAGCAAGCTATCAACGGATGACGATAGCGCACACCATAAAACTTAATACCTACCCCACACGAAGCGGCTTGAGAGGGCGTAGTTCCATACCGAGCCGATGCCGATGCCGACCAGTGCGGCGAGCACTTCGTGCAGGCCGCGGTCGTGCAGGGTCGTGGCCACGGCGACATTGGCGAAGGCACCGATGGAGCAGGCGGCGATGAAGCTGAGCCAGCCCCAGAACACCTTGTCCGCCGATTTCAGGCGCCGGTCGCGATAGGTGAGGAAATTATTGAGCCAGAAGTTGAAGGTCATCGCCCCGAAGGTTGCGACCGCCTGGCTCCAGCTGAAATCGGTGCCTGCGACCAGCAGGAAGGCGTAGAGGATCGCCATGTGCACGCCGATGCCCAGCACGCCGACCGTACCGAACAGCGCGAAGCGGGTCGGGATCACGCGGCCGAAGCTCTTGTCGTAAAGCCCGGCGAGGAAATCGAGCGCGATCGCGCGATCGAGCTTGGATTCGCCGGAGCGGCGGGCGGAGAAGTTCATCGGAAAATCCTTCACCTTGAGCGGTGTGTCCGAAGTGGCGAGCAGGTCGAGCAGGATCTTGAACCCGATTCCTGAAAGATTGGGTACCAGCTTCCGCGCGGTGTCGGCGGGCAGCAGGAAAAAGCCGCTCATCGGGTCCGAAAGCTCGACGCCGGTCAGCTTACGAGCGAGGAAATTGGCGACGCTCGACAGCTTCTCGCGGTCGGGACGCCCCCATTCCTCCATGCTCGCGCCCTCGGCGAAGCGGCTGGCGACGGCGACTTCGGCCTCGCCCGATTTTACTGCGGCGAGCATGTCCACGAGCAGCTTGGGATCGTGCTGGTGGTCGGCGTCCATGACTGCGACATAGGGCGCAGCGGTGGCGCAGAAGCCTTCGATGGCTGCGCTCGAGAGCCCGCGCCGGCCGATGCGCTGGATCACGCGGACGCGGCTGTCGGTCAGCGACAGGCGGCGAGCTTCGTCGCTGGTGCCGTCGGCAGAATTGTCGTCCACGATCAGGACTTCCCAGCCGGTTGCGCCCAGCGCCCCTTCGATCCGCTCGACCAGCGGGGCAAGATTGTCGCGCTCGTTGAGCGTCGGCAGGATGATGGCGAGGTCCAGCGGTCCGGTCCGGCCGGCCACGACGGGCTGCGTTTGCGGGTTCATATCCATTGCATGACGCGAATATCCGCCATTCCTCAAGATATGGTTAGCAGCTTCCTAACAATGGCGTCTCCGATCTCCGAGGTCGAAGCGCTGCCGCCGAGGTCGCCGCCGAAGACGCCGTCTGCAAGGATGCCCTCAACCGCGCGCTCGACCCGCACGGCATCTTCCTCGCGGCCCAGCGAGTGGCGCAGCAGCATGGCGAGGCTGAGGACGGCCGCCACAGGATTGGCCTTGCCCTGCCCGGCGATATCGGGCGCGCTCCCGTGGATCGGTTCGTAGAGGCCGAAGGTCCCGTACTCCGTCTGCCGCTCCCCGAGGCTGGCGCTGGCGAGCAGACCGATGGAGCCGACGCAAGCACTGGCCTGATCGGACAGGATGTCGCCGAACAGATTGCCGGTGACGATCGTGTCGAACTGGTCGGGCGATTTCACCAGCTGCATGGCGGCATTGTCGACATACATGTGATCGAGCTCGACCTCGGGATAGTCCTCCGCCACCTCGATTACCGTCTCGCGCCAGATGCGGCTGGTTTCGAGGACATTGGCCTTGTCGACGCTGGTCAGGCGCTTGCCCCGCCCCATGGCCGCACGAAACGCGACATGCGCGATGCGGCGCACCTCGGCCTCGTTATAGGACATGGCGTCCCAGCCCTCGCGCCCACCGGTGCTGTCGCGCTCGCCCTTGTCGCCAAAATAGACGTCGCCATTCAATTCGCGCACAACCAGCAGGTCGATGCTGCGGGCGACATCGGGCTTGAGCGAGGACAAGTGCTCGAGGCCCGGAAAGCCCGCCGCCGGGCGCAGGTTGGCGAACAGGCCGAGCTCGCTGCGCAGGCCGAGGATCGCCTGTTCGGGGCGCAGCTCGCGCGGCAGGTCGTCGCAAGAAAAATCGCCGACCGCGCCGAACAGCACGGCGTCGGCTGCGCGCGCCATCTCCAGCGTCTCTTCGGGAAGCGGGTGGCCATGGCGGCGATAGGCGACCGCGCCGACATCGCCTTCGAACAGGGTCAGCCCCGGCAGGTCGAGCGCATCGAGAACGCGGCGCGCCTGTGCCGTCACTTCGGGTCCGATCCCGTCGCCGGAAAATATCGCGATCTTCATTCCACCATCCGTGCCAGCCGCTGCCTCAGGAGCTGTCTTGCGGCTAGAACGTCGGCGCGGGTGTCGGCAAGCAGGTAGCGCGCGATCAGCGGCTCCTGGCGGTCGAGAATTTCCAAGGCCTGCCCAAGGTCGGCTATCGCAGGCCGCTGTCCGCCATAGCCCAGTTCGCGCAGCAGCAGCGCCTCGTAGACCGCCAGCGCCTCCACCCACTGCCGCGCGGCATCGGAAGAACAGATGGCATCCAGCAATGCGCCGAGCGCCGTGTAGAGCGTGGGATAGGCATTGCGCTCCGGCAGCACGGCGGCGGTCAGCGCCGTAATCCATGCGATCGCGGCGGCGGGGAGCGGCTCCGACAGCCACGGCCCGCGGCTCGTCATCAGCTCGATCCGGGCGAAGGGAAGCTGATTGTCCGACTTCGCGCGGATTTCCGCCTGCACGATGTTGCCCGGGATCACCACCGGCCGCAGCAGCCGCCCGCGACCACCCGCGACATAGGCCGCGACCACGCCGCTCTGCTCGGTCAGCATGCGTGCGATCACCGCAGTCTCGCCATGCGGACGCGCGGCAAGCAGTATGGCAGGGGCTGTAAGGTGCATTCCCGTCCCCTACCTGATGGCAGGGGCGACGATCACTTCGCCTTGGCTTCCAGAGCCGCCACGCGGGCTTTCAGGTCTTCCGCTTCTTCGCGGGCCTTGCTGGCCATCATCTTGACCGCATCGAATTCCTCGCGGCTGACGAAATCCATCCCGCCGAAGGTTTCCTTCGCCCGCTCCCGCGCCGCATCGCGCGCTTCGCGGCCCATGCCGGCCAAGGTACCGGCCGCCGAGTTGGCGAGTTTGACGAAATCGGCGACGAGGGGGTTCTTGGATTGCATGGGGATGCAGATGGTTGGTGGGCACGAGTTTGTCTAGAGTTCTTTGTTGGGTGCGCCCTCGACATCCGTCGAAGGCTTGCGGCACCAGCCCACACCCCCCCCCGGCCACCCATAAAATACCGTGCCGTGGGTGGCCGGGTGGGGGTGTGGGCTGGTACCGCCGCAAGGGCCGGACGGTTGTCCGGCACGCACGCAAAAAAAAGACTAAATTCTCACCCGCTCGACCGCGCCGCTGTCTTTCGCGGCGGCTCCACCATCGGGGTTCAGCTGCAGGAACTGGAAGTTGAGCACCCCGGCAAACAACACCCAGGCCAGATAGGGCAGCAGCAGCAGTCCTGCCGCTTTGCGGACTTTCCAGAACAGACCGATCACTGCCACCAGCGTGACCGCCATCAATGCGATGACCACCAGTGCCCCCGTGATCTGCTGGGCCCCGAAAAACACCGGCGTCCACGCAAGATTGAGCACGAAATGCGCAGCGAACATCCACAAGGCTGCCGTGCGGCCCCGCGCGCCCCAGGCCGAGGCGACCATGGCGACGGCAAGGCCGATCATCACATAGAGCACCGACCAGACGATGCCGAACCACTTGGGCTCGGGATAGATCGCAGGCTTTTCAAGCGACTGGAACCAGGCCGAATCCGGGCTGCCGACCATGCCGCTAAGGAAGCCCAGCAGGAAAACCAGCGGCACGGTAAAGAGCGCCCAGCGAATGAAACTCGCGCGCAATTGTCCGCGCGAAGCCAGCGTGTTCATGCAATCTCCCCGAAATCGGCGAATCGTTGAGCAGGTTGTGGCGAGCCATGCCCGCAGGCGCAATGCGCGGCGCCGCTTCGTCCCGATCCGGTGCGATTGGGCTAGGCTGGCGCTATGCGACACCGCTATAGCGGCCTATCGTGCGCAGATCATGCAGACGGTCGACTTCCTCGTGATCGGAGCGGGCATCGCAGGCCTCTCCGCTGCCGCGCGGCTGGCGCAGCATGGCCGCGTAGTAGTTTGCGAGGCGGAGGGTTCTCCCGGCGTACACTCCTCGGGCCGCAGTGCCGCCTTCGCGCATTTCGACATGGATGCCCCGCTGGTGCGCGCGCTCACCGCAGCGAGCCTGCCGCTGCTCGAGGAACCGGGAGCGCGCAGGCACCCCGCGCTGTTCATCGCCTTGGAGGGGCAGGAGAGCGATCTCGACCGCGTCGAGGCCGGCTATCGCGAATGGCAGCCGGACTTGCGGCGGCTATCCTCGGACGAGGCGCGCTCGCTCGTGCCTGTGCTCCGCGAAGGCAAGAACGGGATCATCGGCGCGCTGCTGGACGAAGCCGGTCGCAAACTCGATGCCCACGCGCTGCTCGAAGGGCACAGGCACGCCTTGCTCGCGGCAGGAGGCGAGATCGCGACACAATCGCCGGTAACGTCGCTGCGTCACGACGGCGCGGCTTGGATCGTCGATACGTCGGTCAACAGCTACTCAGCGAAGGTCGTGGTCAACGCCGCCGGGGCCTGGGCCGACGCAATCGCGCGGCTGGCGGGCATCGCTCCTCTCGGCCTCGTGCCGCTGCGGCGCACGGTCATTACCTTCGATGTGCCCGATGGCATGGACGTCTCGGCATGGCCCTTCACCAAGACGGTCGGTCCCAGCTTCTACATCGAGCCGGAAGGGCGCGGCCGCCTGCTGGCCTGCCCGATGGACGAGCATCCGTCGGACCCGTGCGATGCGCAGCCAGAAGAGGAGGATATCGCCCTTGCCGCTTGGCGCGTCGAGCAGGCGACGACGCTCGCCATCCCTCGCCTCGCGAGCAAGTGGGCCGGCCTCAGGACCTTCACGCCCGACCGGTTGCCGGTCTGCGGCTTCGATCCGCAAGCTCCGGGCTTCTTCTGGCTGGCCGGACAAGGCGGCTTCGGCTTGCAGACCTCGCCTGCAATGGCGCTCGCCGCCGAAGCACTGGCGACCGGCGCGAAATGGCCGGAGGAATTGCAGACTGTTGGCGTGACGCCGGAACAGCTATCGCCGGGTCGCTTCGCCTAGCGCATCAACACCAGCTCTTCCGCCATGGTCGGGTGGATCGCGGTGGTCGCATCGAAATCGGCCTTCGTAAGACCCGCCTTCACCGCGATCGCGGCGGCTTGCATCATTTCCGGCGCTTCGGGAGCGATCATGTGGATGCCGACGATCTTGCCGCTATCGCCGTCGCAGACCATCTTCATCAGGCTGCGCTCGTTGCGGCCCGCCAGAACATTCTTCATCGGCCGGAAATCGGAGAGATAGACCTTCACGCTGCCAAGCGCATTCTTCGCCTCGCCTTCGGTCATTCCGACCGCCGCGATCGGCGGGTGGCTGAAGACGGCGCTGGGGATACAGCTGTGGTCGACCGCGACCGGATCGTGCCCGCCAAAAACGGTGTCGGCGAAGGCCTGGCCCTCGCGGATGGCAACCGGGGTCAGCTGCACGCGGTCGGTCACGTCGCCGACGGCATAAATGTGATCGACATTGGTCTTGCTGAAGCGGTCGACCTTGACCTCGCCGCCATCGCCCAGCTCCACGCCCGCCGTGTCGAGGCCGAGTCCTTCCGTGTTCGGAATCCGCCCCACGGCGAACATGACGAGGTCGGCCTTCTCCTCGTCGCAATCGGACATCTTCACGAAGTATCCGCCCTCGTCGCATGGCTTGATGTATTCGAAAGTCGTGTTGAAGCGGAACTTGATCCCCTTCATCGTGCTGATCTGCAGCAGCCGGTCGCGCACAGCCTCGTCGTAACTGCGCAGCAGGCGGTCGCCGCGATTGACGATGTGCACATCGCAGCCGAACTCGTTGAAGATACCGGCGAACTCGTTGGCGATGTAGCCGCCACCCGCGATGATGATCTTTTCCGGGAGCGCGTCGAGGTGGAAAGCCTCGTTGGAGCTGATGGCATGCTCCGCCCCCTGGCATTCGGGCATGCGCGGGCGCGCGCCGGTGGCGATCAGGATGTATTTCGCGGTGACGGTCTTGCCGCTCGCCAGCGTGATCTCGTGCGGGCCGGTGATTTCGGCACGTTCCTTGAAGATGGAGACGTCATGGTTCTCGAGCGTGTCGGTATAGGCACCCTCGATCCGCGTCACGTCGTCGAGGACATTGTCGCGCAAGGTCTTCCAGTCGAACTTGCGCTCGCCGATTTCCCAGCCGAAGCGCTGGCAATCTTCCAGATCCTCGGCGAAATGCGCGCCGTAGACGAGCATCTTCTTGGGCACGCACCCGCGAATAACGCAGGTGCCACCGACCCGGTGCTCCTCCGCGATCGCCACCTTCGCTCCGTGTGCGGCGGACACGCGCGATGCGCGCACCCCGCCCGAACCCGCACCGATAGTAAAGAGGTCGAAATCGTATTCGCCGCCGGGTTCTGTCGCCAAAATCTGTCTCCAATCTCTGTTCGCCGGTGCAATTGGGGCTTTCGGGTGAACAGCACAAGGGCCTTACCCGATCCGTTCCGTGCCGCTGCGCAGGGGAACCGCAAGCCTGTGCGATCCATTGCAACGATAGTCTCTGGGAGGGGATGCTGCCCGAACCCGCAACACATCGGGAGACAGCATGAAGCAACCGATTGCCGAAATTATCGACGGTGGAGCCGAGTTCCTGCCCTATCCGTGGAACTACCTCGCTTTCGCCGCTGCGGCGACCGCGGTGGCGCTTGCCGTCCACTGGCTGGCCTTCCGCCTGCTGCGCCGCTTCGCCAGATCGTCGAACAGCGAATCCGACAATATGCTTGTCAGACGGCTGGCGATGCCGACGCGGGTAGCGTTGATTGCGCTAGCCCTGGTTATAACCGCGCGCGAGATTCCCGCTTTCGAAGCGATTTGGCAAAAACTTGCTGGCTTCATAATGCCTGCACTGATCGGCTGGATCGCACTGGCAACCCTGCACGCACTGGTGGAGGCGATGAAACTGCGCGCCGACATCACCGTGGCAGACAATCTTGCCGCCCGGCGACGGCGCACACGGCTGACCATGCTCAGCCGGATCGTCACTTTCATCATCGTCTTCGTGACCGTGGGGTTGATGCTGCTTTCGATCCCCGGCGTCCGCGATATCGGCGTAACGCTTGTCGCATCGGCGGGGCTGGCGGGTCTTGCGGTTGGGGCGGCGGCGCAACCCGCGCTCAAGTCATTGATCGCCGGGGCGCAGATGGCACTGACCGAGCCGATCAATATCGACGACGTCGTCATCATCGAGGGCGAGTGGGGCCGGATCGAGGACATCCGCACCACCTATGTCGTGGTGAAAATCTGGGACGAACGGCGACTGATCGTGCCAACCATGCGTTTTCTCGAAGACGCATTTCAGAACTGGACGAAGAAGACCGCTCAGCTGCTCGGCTCGGTGATGCTCTACCTCGACCCCGCGACGAAGATTGCGCCGATCCGGGCCGAATTCGAACGGCAGATCAACGCGAACGCCCTTTGGGACGGACGCGTTCAGGTGGCGCAGGTCACCGAGACAATGCGGGATGCGATCGAGGTCCGTCTGTTGATGAGCGCCAAGGATTCCTCCGCGCTGTTCGATTTGCGCTGTGACATTCGCGAAGGCATGCTCGACTGGCTGGCCGAAACGATGCCCGAAGCCTTCGCGCGGCTGCGCATAGCCTCTCCGGAGATGGAAGCCGTTCCCAATTGACCCGTGCCAATGCGGCTCCGGCGGCGGCGCGGGATGATGTTATCTCTGCGCCGGTCTCTCGCTAAAGGCAGCCACGCCGGAAATTGGGATAGACGGCCATTTCGTTTCGACAGACCGAGAGGCAGCGTCAATTTCGCGGCGGTTCTTCCACCGCCAGTCGCCTTGCGACCTGTACCGTCTGGATGACGAACAGCGCCACCAACAGGCAGCCTACCGCTCCGACAAACAGGTCGAAACCGTTGAGCTGCCAGAGGATCGGCGCCTCGGGCCCTGCATAATACATCGCCAGGGTCAGCGCGATGAGGACAAGGCGCAGCTCGGTGGGTCCGGCATTCATGTAGGACAGCCGCAGCTCGCCGAGAACGCGAACCGACAGGAAGGCATGAATGGACATCAGCAGATATCCGGCCAGGGCGATGAGCGCGACCTCGAGTTCGACGTAGGGGCTTAGTCCGATGCCGACGACCAGCAGCGTCGTCGCCAATCCATCGCAGCTATGATCGAGGAAATAGCCATATCGCGGGCGTTCGATCTTCCGGTAACGCGCCAGACTGCCGTCGAGCGAATCTCCGAACCAGTGAACCACATATCCGGCCACTGCGAGCCAGAGCCAGTCGCGGTCCGCATTGCTTCCAAGATACCCCACGAATACCAGAACCGCTCCGACCATGCCCAGAGCGGTCAGCATGTCGGGCGAAACCCGCCGCGGCAGCCGCGCGCATAGCCAGTTGAGAGCCTTGCGCTCGACGCGAGCGACGAGGTTTTCCTGGATGCGGTCGATCGGAGTTATCTTCGGTTTGAAACCCGATTCCATCAGTCAGCTCCAGCCTGCCGTAGATCTAAGGATATTTGCGCGTGGCGGGCACGAGTGTCCAGTCGGTCAGCCCTGCGCCGCACGCGAGCGGTTGCGATTGCGGTTCCGGTTGCGGCCGCCACCGGGCTTCCCGCCCTGCGGACGGCCCTGCCCTGCGCCGTCGGGCTTGCCTTTGCGCGCGGTGTGCTTCTGCTTCGGCTTGGGCTTCTTCGCCGCGCCGCCCGCAGGGCGCACCTTGGGTTTGGCAAGACGCGGTTTCTGTTCGCGCTTGGTCGGGCCGACGCCTTCCACCACGGCGCGGAAATTGTCCGGTAGCGGCAAGCGCTCGAACTCCGCATCGGTCTTCTTGCGGATATCCTTGAGATAATCGCGCTCGTCCTCGGCGCAGAAGGCGATCGCCACGCCATCGCGGCCTGCACGCGCGGTACGGCCGATACGGTGGACGTATTGCTCGGGCACGTTGGGCAGCTCGTAATTCAGCACGTGGCTGACGCCGGGAATGTCGATCCCGCGGGCCGCGACATCGGTCGCGACGAGGATCGGCGTCTTGGCGCGCTTGAACTCGTCGAGCGCGCGTTCGCGCTGCGGCTGGCTCTTGTTGCCGTGGATGGCATTGGCCGGGACGCCCGCCTGGCCGAGCTTCTTCACGATACGGTCGCAGCCATGCTTGGTGCGGGCGAAGATCAACACACGCTCGAACTTGCCGGGCACCTCGTGGCGTTCCTTCAGGATCATCTCGAGCAACGTCTGCTTCTCATCCTGCTGGACCATGAAGAGATACTGGTCGATCCGTTCTGCCGTGGTGCTTTCGGGCGTCACGCTGACCTTGACCGGATTGCGGCAATATTTGCCGACCAGCTCCTGGATCTGCTTGGGCATGGTGGCACTGAAGAACAGCGTCTGCCGGTCTTCGGGCACCAGCTGGCTGATGCGGCGCAGCGCGTGGATGAAGCCGAGGTCCAGCATCTGGTCCGCCTCGTCGAGGACGAGGATCTCGACCTTGTCGAGGGTGAAGGCCTTCTGGTCGATGAGGTCGAGCAGGCGGCCGGGCGTAGCGACGAGGATGTCGGTGCCGCGATGCAGCTTGTTGCGGTCCTTGTTGACCGAGGTGCCGCCGACGATCGACTGGACCTTGAGGCCCGCCATCGCGCCGTAATCCTTGGCGCTCTGGGCGATCTGTCCGGCGAGTTCGCGCGTTGGCGCGAGCACCAGCATGCGGCAGGACTTGAACGGCGTCTGGTTGTCCGCCTCGCGCAGATTGTCGATGCTCGGCAGCATGAAAGCCGCGGTTTTGCCGGTGCCGGTCTGGGCAATGCCCATCAGGTCGCGACCTTCGAGGACCGGCGGGATGGCCTGCGCCTGGATCGGCGTCGGCGTGTCGTAGCCCTTCATGTCGAGGGCCTGGAGTACGGGCTGCGACAGCCCGAGGTCGGTGAATTTGGTCATGAATACTCGCAAAATATGCGGCGCGCAGACGCAAGGGTCGCGCGGCGCGGGGGTTGGAACCACCCGCGTGAAAAGGGAAGTCTTGGAAACTGGACCGAGGCGCGGCCGGGGCGATGGATGTCTCTCCTATCGCCGCTTCACGCTGGCTAGCGCGCTTCGATGGCCGCCATGTGGATGCTGCAGTGCAAAAAGTCAATCTAATGCGCGCATAATGCGATGCCCTGTAACTTTTGTTATTGCGCCTGACCGATCGAATTGGACAGGCGTTTGACCAACAAGGCGCATGATCCGGGGGGAAGACCGAGAATGAGCACTCCGCTCGAAAGACGACTTAGCTGCTTCACCGATCTGGATGGAGACGATCGCGCGATCCTTACCGAGCTGTGCTCCGATGTTCGCACGCTGAGTGCCGGGGACGATCTGATCGAGGAATCTGCTCCACCGAAACAGGTCTTCATTCAGCTGGAAGGGTGGGCTTTTCGTTACAAGCTGCTGCCCTAAGGCAAGCGGCAGATTACCGGCTATCTCCTGCCGGGCGACATTTGCGATCCCTTCGTCTTCGTCCTTAAGCGGATGGATCACGGAATCGGTGCTCTCAGCGACCTCAAATGTGCAGCGGTGTCCAAAGATCAGATTCTCGAGGCCTTCAATTCGAGCCCGCGCATCGCGAGAGGTTTGTGGTGGTCGAGCCTCGTGGACGAATCGATCCTGCGCCAGTGGCTGACAAATCTGGGTCAGCGCTTCGCTTACGAACGCATGGCGCACATCTTCTGCGAACTATGGCTACGCATGACAATCGTCGGGCTTGCAGACGGCGACGAATTCCACCTGCCGCTAACGCAAAACCAGTTGGGCGATACGATCGGACTTACACCGGTCCACGTCAATCGAACCCTTCAGCGCATGCGCAGCGAGGGTCTGATCGAATTCGAACAGCGGCGTCTGAAAATTTGCGACATCGACAAGCTAAAGGATATCGCTGAATTCAACAGCGACTATCTCCATCTGGAACGCCGTTGATCGAACCAGCACGGAAATACGGAATACTTATCTATCTTCGAGCGTTTAACAGAAGGAACTATTATGGACAGCTCGATGCCGCGCTACTTTTTCGACTTGCACGACCATTCGAGCGAGTTCGACCGGCTTGGCACGGAACTCGATAGCCAGCGCGCGGCACAGGTCGCAGCTGTCGAATTTGCGGGCGAGATCCTGAAGAACGAGCCATCGATCCTTGATAGCAAGGGACTGGCTGTCGATGCGCGGGACGAGGATGGGACCATCCTCTTCACCGTACACATCGAGCTCGTCGATCACCGTTGAACCGGCTCACCAGCCACACCTCTTCCGGACCGAGATTGGTCAGATGGCATAGAGGCCGACCGTCTTCGTAAAGATCGGCGTCCAGCCCTTGCTTCTTGCGAGCGACGACATCCAGCACGCTCGCCGGGCAGACAGATTGGAATTCAATCTTGTGTTCGACCTGGTGTCGATTTTCCCTGTAGTGCAACACGTATCTCGGCATGGGCCCCTCCCGAAAAAGAACGCAACCGACGCCCCGCAAAAGCGGGTGGACGAACAGATGGGTCGACAATTTGTCGCTGTTTGGGACAGTAAGATCGTTCGTCCTACGGTCGGCTGCCGCAACTTAATATCTTAAGAGATGCACGTGCGCGATAACATGCATTAGCGATGCGAAAATTTTTCGCATGCTGAGCGTGGATCGCGAGAAGGTATCCCTCAGACCAGACCGGCCGTGACAGCGAGGAAGGCAACATAGCCCACAACCAGCAGTCCGCCCTCGCGCCGACCGAGCCGACCGCCAGTGTAGGCGAAAATAATGGCGACGATCGATGCGGCGAGCAGCACCCAGAGGTCCACCGTCATGATCCCGCCGGGTATCGGGCCGGGGGCGACGAGGCCGGTCACGCCGCCGATGAAGAAGATGTTGTAGATGTTGGAGCCCAGCACGTTGCCGAGCGCGATGTCGCTCTCCTTGCGGAAGGCGGCGATGGCGCTGGTGGCGAGTTCGGGAGCCGATGTGCCGGCAGCGACCACGGTCAGGCCGATGACTTCGTCCGAGACGCCCAGCCGCGCGGCCATGTCGATGGCGGCATCGACGAGGATGTAACCGCCGGCAACGATGATGGCGGTGCCGACCACGAACAGCAGGATCGGCACAGCGATGCCGGCCGTGCCGCTACCCTCGGGATGGAGTCCCGGATCGGCATGCTCGGCAGCCGCGGTGCGCTGTCCTGCCGCCGAAGCGCCGGCGCTTGCCGTCTCCTGCCGGTAAGCGAGAGCGAGATAGGCCGCGAGGATCAGCAGGAATGCGCCACCGGCCAGTTGCGAGAGACCGGTGGTAGAACCGGCGAGCAAAAGCAGAAGCACGCCGCCGACCCCCACCATGCCGTCCCGCCACAAGGCGTTTGCACCCACGGCAATCGGCGCAATCAGCGCTGCGGTGCCGAGGATCAGCAGGATGTTGGCGAGGTTCGATCCGACGATATTGCCGATCGCGATACCCGGCGATCCGGCGAGCGATGCCTGCACGCTGGCCGCGAGTTCGGGCGTCGAGGTTCCCAGTCCTACGATCACCAGACCGACCAGCATCGGCGAGAGTCCGAACCTTTCGGCAAGTCGCGAAGCACCGCGAACCAGCAGTTCGCCGCCCAGCAGAAGCAAGGCTAAACCCGCGAGCAAGAGCAGGATAGTCGTCGTCATAGAGCCGGCGCTTAGGCCAAGCGCCGCGCACTTTCCAGCACGCACTTCAATCGCCATGCCAGCCTAATCGTTGGCGCGCTTCTCCGCACGGGTGAGGAGGCGCGCGAGACTTTCCGCGACCGCATGAAAATTATGCTCGGCATGCGACAAGGCGCGCGCGTCGCTAGTTTCCTTCGCTGCCTTCCGGACTGCTTCCAGCCGGTCGTAAGCCTTTCGGAACTCCTGCAGCATCAATTCCCGGTCGGCCAGTGCCAAGCGTCATTCCCCTCACAGCAATGGGCGCCGGATAGCTCAATACGTTTAATTAAGTCAAATATTTCAAATGTTAAGGCCACTCTAAGCCTGCTGCAATCCGGCGATACTAAGCAATGCTTCGGTGCTTGCATCGAAGCTCTCGCCGCCTTGCTCGATCGCCTTGGCCATCTGCTTGCCCAGTTCCACGCCGAACTGGTCGAACGGGTTGATTCCCATCAGCACGGCATTAGCGAAGGTGCGGTGTTCGTGAAACGCGATCAGCGCGCCCAGTGCCGCCGCGTCGAGGTCGTCGCACAGGATCGTCGCCGAGGGACGGTCGCCGGGATAGTTGCGCGCCGGATCCAGGCCCTTCTTCCCTGCCATCAGCGCCGCGCCTTGCGCGAAGCAATTCATCAGCAGGATGCGGTGATGCGCCGGGTCGAGATCGTCGCCCGGCGCGATGCTGGCGATGAAGTCCACCGGGATCAGATGCGTGCCCTGGTGGAGCAGTTGGAAGACCGCGTGCTGCGCATCGGTTCCCACCCCGCCCCAGGTGATCGGCGCGGTCGGCCCGTCGACGGGCTTCATGTCGGCGGTCACACGCTTGCCGTTCGATTCCATCTCCAGCTGCTGGAGGTAGTCGGGGAACAGGCCGAGCCGCTCGTCATAGGCGAAGACCGCCCGCGTCTGGCAGCCGCGCACGCGAGTGTAATAGAGATCGGCGAAAGCCGCGCGCAGCACGAGATTGGTTACGCCGTCGGTGTCGCGGAAATGCTCGTCCACCGCCTTGGCCCCTGCCAGCATCGCTCGGAAATCGTCCATCCCGACGGCCATGGCGATGGGAAAGCCGATGGAGGACCAGATCGAATAACGCCCGCCGACGCTTTCCTGGAACGGCAGGATACGCGTCTCGTCCACGCCCCATTCGACAGCCCCTTGGGGATTGGCCGTCAGCGCGATGACGCTGCCCGAGGGGTCCGACACGCCGTTCTCGCGCAGCCATTTCAGCGCGCTTTCCGCATTGGTCATGGTCTCGATGGTCGTAAAGGTCTTGCTGGCCACCGCTATCAGCGTTTTGGCGGGATCGCATTTCGCAAAAGCGGCCTCCAGCGCCACGCCGTCGATGTTGGAGACGACGTGAACGTCGCAATAGCTGAGGTCGCGAGAGAGTGCGTCGACGCCCAGCGCCGGGCCCAGCGCGCTGCCGCCGATACCGATGTGGATCAGGTGCTCGATCTCTCCCAGCGCGCCCTGATGGATCGCCTCGACCAGCATGCCCATGCGGTCGATCAGCGCGGCGGCTTCCTCGACCTTCGCCTCGTCGCCGGTTCCGCGCAGGGTCGCGTGGTCGGCCGCCCGACCCTCGGTCGGATTGACCACCTCGCCGCCGAACAGCTTCGCCCGCATGCCCGCGAAGTCCATCGCCTCGGCCAGCTCTTCGAAAGCAGCGATCACCGCGCGGTCGAGATGCGTTTTCGACCAGTCGAACAGGATGCCGCCCTCCTCCAGCTCGATCCGGCCCGAAAGCATCGCGACACGCTCGTCCCCGCCCGGCTCGTCCACCCCCTCGCCGCCGTCGCGGCTCGCGCTGAACAGCTCGCCCAGGGTCGGGCGCGGCAGGTTTTCGAGAGTGTCCCAGAGTTCGGCAGCGGTCGGCATGGCGGGCGAAAATCCTTTGATGGTTGCGAGGGCTGCGACTAGGGGACTGGGCGATGATTGAGAACCCCGCATGACAGCGAAGAGCGCCGAAGCAAGTTCCGCCGACGAGCCGAAACAGGAAAGCTGGGCCAGCTTCCTGTGGTTCTGCGCCAAGCTGGTGCTGGCCGTGCTGCTGTTCCGCACGCTGGCCTTCAGCTTCTTCACGATCCCCAGCGAAAGCATGCTGCCCAGCCTGCGCACCGGCGACTATCTGATCGCGGCCAAGTGGCCCTACGGCTATAACGAGAATTCGCTGCCGCTCGGCCTGCCTGGGCCCGACGAGCGAATATTCGGCAATGTGCCGGAGCGCGGCGATGTTGTGGTGTTCAAGCATCCGGTCGACCGCTTCGATTACGTCAAGCGCGTGATCGGCCTGCCGGGCGATACGGTGGCGATGCGCGGCGGGACCGTGTTCCTCAATGGCGAACCGGTGCCGCAGCAGGCAGCACCTCCGATCTTGCTGCCGATGAGCCTCAACACGCAGTGCAACATGCGTGCCGAAGAAGTGCAGACGCCCGATGGTCCTGCATGCCGCTACACGCAGTTCCTCGAGACACTGCCGAACGGCAAGAGCTATCCGGTGATCGACCTCGGCCCCTGGCCCAAGGACGATTTCGATCCGGTGGTGGTGCCCGAAGGCCAGCTGTTCGTGATGGGCGACAATCGCGACAATTCGCAGGACAGCCGCTTTCCCGCGCAGGCCGGCGGCGGCGTGGGCCTCGTCGATCAGCGCCTGCTGGTGGCGCGCGCCAGCATGGTGCTGTGGTCGACGGACGGCAGCGCGGAATGGCTGCTGCCGTGGACCTGGTTCACCGCCGCCCGCTGGGACCGGATCGGGAGCGACATATGACCCAGACACTTGAACCCGAGACCCGCGACTTCCTCGCCACGAACGGCTTCACCGTGAAGGACGAGGCCCGCTGGGTCGCCGCGCTGACGCATGGCAGCATGGGCGAAACACGCGATTACGAGCGACTCGAATTCCTCGGCGACCGCGTGCTCGGCCTGTCCATCGCCGACTGGCTGTTCGCCCAGAGCGAGGCACCGGAGGGCAAGCTCGCCCAGCGCCTCAACGCGATCGTCAGCCGCGAGATGTGCGCACAGGTCGCGCGCGGCATCGGGCTGGCGGACCATATCCGCATTTCCAAGCAGGCGCGCGCCGATGGCGGACGCGACAGCGACAACATCCTCGGCGATGTAGTCGAAAGCCTGCTCGGCGCGCAATTCCTCGACAACGGGTTCGAGGCATCGAAAGAGCTCGTCCACCAGCTGTTCCGCCCGGCGCTGGAAAGCGGTGCGGGCAAGGCCAAGCATCCCAAGAGCGCGCTGCAGGAATGGGCCGCGGGCAATCGCCGCGCGCCGCCGCAATACGAGATCGTCGAGCGCTCCGGCCCCGACCACGCGCAGCGGTTCACCGTCCGCGTCAGTGTACACAAGGTCGGCGAGGCGCAAGGCAGCGCGACCAGCAAGGGCGAAGCCGAAAAGGCCGCCGCACAGGCATTCATGGAGCAGTTCGGATGACGTGTGCGACTGTCCTTCGACAAGCTCAGGATGAGCGGGTCTCGCTCCAATTTTTAAATCCGTTCAGCCTGAGCCTGTCGAAGGCCACGCGCCGTGGGGAAAAACAATGACCGACACGAAATGCGGCGTCGTCGCCGTCCTCGGCGCGCCCAATGCGGGCAAGAGCACGCTGGTCAACCAGCTGGTCGGCCAGAAGGTCGCTATCACCAGCGCCAAGGCACAGACCACCCGCGCGCGGATGATGGGCATCGCGCTGCACGGCAAGACGCAAGTGATCCTCGTCGACACGCCCGGCATCTTCGCGCCGAAGCGCCGGCTCGACCGCGCGATGGTCAGCGCCGCGTGGGAAGGCGCGGAAGCGGCCGATGCGGTGCTGCTACTGGTCGATCCGGTCAAGCAGCGCCGCCACGAGCTGGAGCCGCTGCTGGAACAGGTCGCCAGCCGTCCGGAGCGCAAGATCCTGGTTCTCAACAAGGTCGATGTCGCCAAGAAAGAGCCGTTGCTCGCGCTGGCGCAGGAGCTGGGCGAGAAGGTCGACTTCGCGGAGATCTATTTCGTTTCCGCCCTCACCGGCGACGGCGTGCCGGAAATGAAACAGGCGCTGGCGGACCTGATGCCCGAAGGCCCGTGGATGTATCCCGAAGACCAGGTGAGCGATGCCTCCGAACGCCTGCTCGCCACCGAAATCACGCGCGAGCAGCTCTACCAGCAGCTGCACGAGGAACTGCCTTACGACAGCGCGGTGCGGCCGGAGAAATACCTCCAGCGCAAGGACGGCAGCGTCGAGATCCACCAGCAGATCGTGGTGATGCGCGACAACCAGCGCGCCATCGTGCTCGGCAAGGGCGGCAGCCGCATCAAGTCCATCGGCGAAGCAGCGCGCAAGGAGCTCTCCGAACTACTCGGCCAGAAGGTCCACCTGTTCCTGCATGTCAAGACCGACGAACGCTGGAGCGAGGACAAGGAAATGTTCGAGGAAATGGGGCTGGAGTGGAAGAGCTGACGGCTTCCGTCGACCGCACTTAGCCCATCCGTACTAGCCCGCCTGACCCATCGCGCTCATCGCGTTCGCCCGGCAAGCTGTGCCTCCCTACTCACATGGAGGCATGCAATGACGTTCATCAAGGATATGAGTGACGCCGAAACCCTTGCAGTGGCCGGCGGCAATCCTGCTCCGGGCCAAAGCTGGTACGACTATCTGATGGAACGCTATCCCGGCGGCGAATGGGTGGGGAACAGCTTCTATCCGAACGGCGCACCGGACATGGAATCTGGCTACGATCACTAGTCGACCGGCTTCTGATTAGCCGATACGTAAAAAAGGGGGCGGCGCCGGTTCATCCGACGCTGCCCCTGTTCTTGCAGCTACACATTGATGGGCGGTCGCGGGCTAGCGCTTCTTCGCCACCTTTATCTTGTTCTTCTTGGCGAAATCCTTGGTGGATTCCTCGCTGCGGCCCAGCGCCTTGGCGATCTGCTTGAGGCCCTGACCCTTGGCGGCAAGCGTGCGAAGCTGGCCCGCCTCCTCGCCGGTCCAGGGCTGCTTGTGGCGCTCGAAATGCTCCTTGCCCATCAGTCGGCCGCCTTCTTCGCGGCAGGCTTTTTCTTCGGAGCGGCCTTTTTCTTGGCCGGGGCCTTTTTCTTCGCAGCAGCCTTCTTCTTTGCCGGAGCCTTCTTCTTTTTCGCCGGCCCCTTCGCCGCACGGGCGTCGATCAGTTCGATGGCCTGCGCCTCGGTCAGGTCCTCGGGCTTCATGTCCTTGGGGATCGTCGCATTGGTCGTGCCGTCGGTGACATAGGGGCCGTAGCGACCCGGCATGACCTTCATCTCGGCCCCGCTGGTCGGGTGTTCGCCCAGCGTCTTGATCGGCTCCGCCTTGCCGCGCCCGCCGCCCTTGCGGTTAGCCGCTTCGGCGAGCAGCGTGACCGCCGCGTTCATGCCCGTTTCGAAGACATCGCGGGTCGATTGCAACTTCGCATATTTCCCATCGTGCCGCAGGTACGGCCCGTAACGCCCGATGGCGGCTTCGATTTCCTTGCCGGTCTCCGGATGTTCGCCGACGATGCGCGGCAGGCCGAGCAGCTTGATCGCCCATTCTAGATCGAAATCGTCGAGGTCCTTGGGGATGCTCGCGCGCTGCGCCTCCTTGCCCTCGCCCATCTGGACGTAGGGGCCGAAGCGCCCGCTCTTGCGCTCGATCGGCAGGCCGGTTTCGGGATGCTCGCCCATCACGCCATCGTCCGCACCGTCATCGGCATCGGCACCGCCGGGCTTGGCGAACTGGCGGGTATATTTGCACTCGGGATAATTGGCACAGGCGACGAAAGCGCCGTAGCGGCCACCGCGCAAGGCGAGCCTGCCGCCCTCACGGCCCTCGGTCTCACACAGCGGGCAATGCCGCGGGTCTTTTCCGTCGGCGCGTTCGGGAAAGAGGTAATCGGCCAGAAAGCCGTCGAGCACCTCGGTCACTTCCGAGGGCTTCTTCTCCATCACCTCTTCGGTCTTGGGCTTGAAGTCGCGCCAGAAGGCTTCGAGCAATTTTTTCCAGTCCTCGCGCCCGTCGCTGACCGTGTCGAGCTCGTCCTCGAGGCCCGCGGTGTAATCGAATGCGACATACTGCTCGAAGAACCGCTCGAGGAAGGCGGTAAGCAAACGGCCGGATTCCTCGGCGAAGAAGCGATTCTTCTCCATGCGGACGTAGTTGCGGTCGCGCAGGGTCTGGATGGTGCTGGCATAAGTGGAGGGGCGCCCGATGCCGAGCTCCTCCAGCCGCTTGACCAGGCTCGCCTCGGAGAAGCGCGGCGGCGGCTGGGTGAAGTGCTGGTTCGCCTCGACGCCCTTTTTCAGCGGGCTGTCGCCCTTGGAGATAGCCGGCAGGAGGCCGTCCTCGTCATCGTCGCCCGCATCGTCGCGGCCTTCCTGGTAGACGGCGAGGAAGCCGGGATATTTCACCACCTGCCCGGTCGCGCGCAGCTCGTGCCGGCCGGTCGGATCGCGCAGGGTCACGCTGGTGCGTTCGAGCTGGGCAGCGGCCATCTGGCTCGCCATCGCGCGCTTGTAGATGAGGTCGTAGAGCTTGCCCTCGTCGCCAGAACCGGCGCGGTCGCGGTTGAATTCGGTCGGCCGGATCGCCTCGTGCGCTTCCTGCGCATTCTTGGCCTTCGTTTTGTACATCCGCGGGCTGTCGGGGAGCGCGTGACCGCCATAGCGATCGGCCACCGCTTTTCGGCAGGCGGCGATCGCGCTTCCGTCCATGCTCACGCCGTCGGTTCGCATATAGGTGATCGCGCCGGCCTCGTAGAGCGATTGGGCGAGCCGCATGGTGTGGCTGGCCGAAAAGCCCAGCTTGCGCGCGGCTTCCTGCTGCAGGGTGGAGGTGGTGAACGGCGGGGAAGGATTGCGCTTGAACGGCTTGGTCTCGACCTCCTCGACCGTGAAGTTAGCGCCCTCGACCGCTTTTTTCGCAGCCATGGCGCTGCCTTCGTCGCCGAGTGTCAGCTTTTCGAGCTTCTTGCCGTCGAACTTCACCAGCCGGGCGTCGAATTCGCTGCCGTCCTGCTGCAGCTTGGCGATGACAGACCAGTATTCGTCGGGCCGGAAATGCTCGATCTCGATCTCCCGGTCGACGATCAGGCGCAGGGCGACCGACTGCACGCGGCCCGCGCTCTTCGCACCCGGAAGGCGGCGCCACAGCACTGGCGACAGCGTGAAGCCGTAGAGATAGTCCAGCGCGCGGCGGGCGAGATAGGCGTCGATCAGCGGCTGGTCGAGCTCGCGCGGTGCCTTCATCGCATCGGTAACGGCCTGCTTGGTGATCGCGTTGAAGGTGACGCGGTCGACTTCCTTGGGCAGCGTCTTGCGCTTGGCCAGCAGTTCGCGGACATGCCAGCTGATCGCCTCGCCCTCGCGGTCGGGGTCGGTGGCCAGAACCAGCCGGTCCGCGCCCTTCGCCGCATCGCTGATCTCCTTGAAGCGCTTCTGCTTGTCGCGATAAAGCTCCCAGTCCATCTCGAAGCCTTCGTCCGGCCGCACGCTGCCATCCTTGGGCGGCAGGTCGCGGACATGGCCGTAAGAAGCTAGGACCTTGAAGTCCTTGCCGAGGTATTTCTCGATGGTTTTCGCCTTGGCCGGCGATTCTACGATGACGAGTTGCATTGTGGTTTGGGACGTCCCTTACGTGTGCGTATGCGTATACGCGCGAAAATGGGGTTCGGGTTTCGGGGGCGTCAAGCTGGATTAATCTGCGAAAGACTCAAATCGCCAACATCGACTTTTTGCAGGAGTATCAGTGGGGACCGTTGCATCTTGGATTCGAAATCTCATTGAGTTGAGCATCGAATTCAATCCGGACAAGCATACATCCGCCTCCAGCCATTGCAGGAAGATCAAGTTTGGACGGAACCCATTTCCTTTTTCCCGCATCGGCGACCCCGTAGTCCTGTTGGTCACAGGGATATTCGGCCATGCGATCTCTCTCGCATGCTGTGCGGACCAGTTCGCGCCGTTCGTGGTCACTGGGTAAGTGAATCACGAAAACACCCATGACACTGCCACTTTCCAGCTTGGCGAAGTACTGGGAATATTCGCCTGCCGAATTGACAGCGAGCCCGCTCTCCCGAAAAACTGCCTCCGGTCGATCAGCAGCCCGTTCTCGTGCGGACACACCGCAAGCTGAAATCGAACAGCACATGTAGGCCAGAAAGATCCCTCGACACTTCATGCCAAACTCACCCGCCCTGCAGCATGCCGCTCCAGTCGCCCGGCAATCTCCAGCTCCAACAGCGCCAATTGCACCGCCGCCGCGCTTGTCCCTGACTGACGGATCAGTTCGTCGATGGCGATCGGCGCGGTGGTCAGCAGCGAGGCGATGTCCGCCGGTTCGGCCTCGGCGAGTTCGGACGGCTCGAAATCGAACTGCTCGACCGGTTCGCGGAAGGTGCTGCGCGGGTTTCCGTCGAAGGTGCTCAGCAGCTCGACCACATCCTCGGGCGATTGCACCAGCACCGCGCCTTCGCGGATGAGGTGGTTGCAGCCGTGGCTGCGTGCTTCGAGGGGGCTGCCGGGGATAGCCATGACTTCGCGCCCCGCCTCGCCTGCCAGCCGCGCGGTGATGAGGCTGCCGGACTTGACCGCCGCCTCCACCACCAGCGTGCCGCCCGCCAGCCCGGCGATGATGCGGTTGCGGCTGGGAAAGTGGCTGCCGCGCGGTTCGGTGCCCGGCGGCTGTTCGGCGATCAGCAGCGCCTCGCTCGCGATCCGCTCCTGCAGCTCGGCGTGCTGCGGCGGGTAGGCGATGTCGATCCCGCTGGCGATCACGCCGATGGTGCGCGGGAAGGCGCCTTCATGCGCCGCGCCGTCGATTCCGCGCGCCAGACCGGAGACGACCGTGAAGCCCGCCTCCGCCAACCCCTGCGCAAACTCGCGCGCCAGCTTCACCGCCGCAGCGCTGGCGTTGCGCGCGCCGACCATCGCCACGCAGGGCTTGCCCGCCAGCGTAATGTCCCCGCGCCACGTCAGGATCGGCGGCGCACCGTCGATCTGCGCCAGCAGCGCGGGATAGTCCGGCTGGTCGTGAAAGAGGTATCGGGCGCCTGCCTTGCGCACGCCGTCCACCTCGCGCTCGATCTTGTCGACAGGCGCGGCGCGATATTGCCGACCGCCCTTCTTGCCCAGCTCGGGCAGCGCCTCTAACGCCTCGGCCGCCGAGCCGAAACGCGCAAGCAACTGCGCATAGCTGACCGGCCCGATATTGGGCGAGCGCAGCAGCCGGATGCGGGCGAAAGCCTCGTCTTGCGAAAGCGGCGCGCTCACCCCTTGGAGCCGACTTTCGGTTCGATCCCGGCCATAAGCCGCTTGATGTTCTCGCGGTGGAGCCAGAGCACCAGCACGGCAATCAGCGTCATCACGATGGCAAAGGTGCGCACGTCCATGAACCACGCGGCAATCGCGGTCACCACCACAGCGGCCATCCCGGCGAGCGAGCTGATCCGCGTGATGGCCAGCAGGCCGACCCAGGTCGCTGCGTAGATCGCGCCCAACGGCCACATCAGGCCGAAGGCGACGCCCGCATTGGTCGCCACGCCCTTGCCGCCCTTGAAGCCCAGCCAGACTGGGAAGCAATGGCCGAGCACGGCGAACAGCGCCGCCCAGCCCATGTCCTGCCAGAACCACATGCCGGCAAGGAACACCGGCACGAATCCCTTCAAAAGATCCAGCAGCAGGGTCGCCGCCGCCAGCCCCTTGCTGCCTGTCCGCAGCACATTGGTCGCGCCGATATTGCCACTGCCCTGCTGGCGGATATCGCCCTTGCCCGCCAGCTTCGCGAGGATCAGGCCGAAGGGGATCGAGCCGAAGACGTAGCCGAGCAGCGCGGCATAGAGCGTGGTGATGGTGAAACCGCTTCCGAAATCCATGCGATGTCCCCTAACCGTTCGCCCCAAGCTTGTCGAAGGGCTGCATTTTCTTCTACCCCCCGCGTTTAAGGTGAAGGGCGAACCTTCGACAAGCTCAGGATGAACGGATTTGGATAAATTGTCGCCCTCTGCCCCCATCCTGCTGTTCGATTCCGGCGTGGGCGGGCTGACCGTGCTGGCCGAGCTGCGCGAACTGCTGCCCGATGCTCCGGTTATCTACGCCGCTGACATGGCCGGCTTGCCCTATGGCACCAAGACCGAGGCCGAGGTCGCCGCTCGCGTCGCCGGACTGCTCGGGCGCATGGCGGAACGCTGGCACCCCCGGCTGATCTGCATCGCCTGCAACACCGCCAGCACGATTGCGCTGGGCATGGTGCGCGAGGTGCTGGAGACGCCGATCGTCGGCACGGTCCCTGCGATCAAGCCTGCCGCTGAGATTACCAAGACCGGAACCATCGGCCTGCTCGGCACCGATTCGACCGTCCGCCAAGGTTATGTCGACGACCTCGAACGCGAATTCGCGCAGGGCAAGACGCTGCTGCGCTACGGCGCGAGCGGGCTGGTCGCCTTGGGCGAGGCCAAGCTGCGCGGCGAGGAGATTTGCGTCGACGAAGTGACCAAGGCCGCATCGGGGCTGGTCCTCCAACCGGGAGGCGAGGACCTCGATACCGTGGTCCTCGCCTGCACCCACTTTCCCCTGCTGGAACCTGAATTGCGCGAGGCCTTCGGCAAGCACGTGACCTTCATCGACGGCGCAAAGGGCATCGCCCGCCAGATCGCGCGCCTCGTCCAAGGGCAGGAGATGGAACGCGAGGTGCCCGATTTCGCGGTCACCACCGGACCGATGGACGATTTCGAGGAGCTGACCGAAGCCTTTGCCGCGCACGGCCTCAAGGGCCTCGTTCACCTCTGAACCTTGCGAACGATTCGCAAAGATCGCGGTGGAATTGCGCCGCCATTCGCCCTATGTCGCGCCCGAACTTGGCCGCGAACGCGCGGCGCCGATACGGGACGGTTCCCGCGTGAACTACGACCAGATCTTCGACGAAGCCATAGACCGCCTCCACACGGAGGGCCGCTATCGCGTGTTCATTGACATCCTGCGCAACAAAGGGGCCTTCCCCAATGCGCGCTGCTTTGCCAGCCATAATGGGCCGAAGCCGGTCACCGTGTGGTGTTCGAACGATTACCTCGCCATGGGTCAGCACCCCAAGGTGATCGAGGCGATGGAAGAGGCGTTGCACGACGTCGGCGCTGGGTCGGGCGGTACGCGAAACATCGGCGGCAACACGCACTATCACATCCGGCTGGAGCATGAGCTGGCCGACCTTCACGGCAAGGACGGCGCGCTGCTGTTTACCAGCGGCTATGTCTCGAACGACGCCACGCTCTCGACGCTCGCCAAATTGTTGCCGGGCTGCGTGATCTTTTCCGACGAGCTCAACCACGCCAGCATGATCGCGGGCATCCGCAATTCGGGCTGCGAGAAGCGCGTCTTTCGTCACAACGATCTCGAGCATCTGGAAGAACTGCTCGCCGCAGAGGACGAGGCGACACCCAAGCTGATCGCCTTCGAAAGCGTCTATTCGATGGATGGCGACGTCGCCCCGATCCACGCGATCTGCGACCTTGCCGAAAAGTACAATGCGCTGACCTATGTGGACGAGGTCCACGCCGTCGGAATGTACGGCAAGCGCGGCGGCGGCATCACCGAGCGTGACGAGGCGGCCCACCGCATCGACATCATCGAAGGCACGCTGGGCAAGGCGTTCGGCGTGATGGGCGGCTACATCGCAGCCGACACGCGCATCATCGATTGCATTCGCTCTTACGCACCCGGTTTCATCTTCACGACCTCGCTCAGCCCCGTGCTGGTCGCAGGCGTGCTGGCCGCCGTCCGCCATCTCAAGGCAAGCAGCGAAGAGCGAGACGGCCAGCAGGCCGCTGCGGCCACGCTCAAGCAGAAGATGCGCGATGCGGGCCTGCCGGTGATGGACAGCGTCACCCACATTGTGCCGCTGATGGTCGGCGACCCGGTGCGAGCCAAGAAGATCAGCGATATCCTGCTGGCCGAATACGGCGTCTACGTGCAGCCGATCAACTTCCCCACCGTGCCGCGCGGGACCGAGCGCCTGCGCTTCACCCCCGGCCCGGCCCATACGCCCGCGATGATGGACGAGCTGGTCGATGCGCTGGTCGAAATCTGGGGCCGCTTGGAGCTCGAGCTCAAGCAGGCGGCCTGACGCCCGCACCTGTTTTGCGTTCGCGCGCATTCCTACATTGCCGGTGATGGTCGCAGAACAATCCGACAAGACCGACGGTATCGGGCCATACGTTGCGCTGGCGGCGCTCGTGCTGCTGCCGCTGCTGCTGCTCGCGATCTTTCAGTCTCATCCCGCGCCCGAGCAGAGGCAGGTGGACGCAACAGAGCAGCCGCTCGTGATGCCCGACCTGCCGGCGTCTGCCGAGGACACGGTGCTGACATCCGAACTCGCTGCAGACGACGCGCAGGCTCGGAACGCCGCCGTGCCGGTCGACTCCGACGCGCTTTCGCCCATCGCGCCTTTCGTCTTCCGCGGCGATAATGCCGACCGCACGCGCGCCCGCGATTGCCTGGCGCTGGCAGCGATGGCGGAAGCGGGTGGCGGCGATGCGGACCAGCGCGCGGTGATGCAAGTGGTGCTCAACCGCACGCGCCATCCGGCCTTTGCGAATACGGTCTGCGGCGTGGTGTTCGAAGGATCCCAGCGGCCCACCGGTTGCCAGTTCACCTTTACCTGCGACGGCTCGCTCGCGCGGCGCTATTCCGATGAGGCGTGGCGCAATGCCCGCGCCCGCGCGGAGGAAGCGCTCGGCGGCTATGTCCACCAGGCGGTCGGCACGGCGACGCATTACCATGCCGACTACGTTTACCCCTATTGGTCGCCTTCGCTCGACAAGGTCGCCGTGGTCGGGCCGCATATCTTCCTGCGCTGGAAGGGCGCATGGGGAACGCAGCGCGGCTTTTCGGCCCGCTATGCCGGGGGCGAGCCGGACCCGCTGGCGCTGCGCAGCCGGGCGCAGGCTGTCGAGCGGCCTGCCGACCTCCTCCCGCAACTGGTGGACGAAGGCGTCGCGATCCGCACCATTACCGCTGACGGCGCGAGTGACAGCAGTAGCGCGGCCCCCTCGCCCTCTACGACTGCCAATCCCGGATCGCCCGATCCCGGCGTCCACTTCGTTCTCGTCTCCGGCGGCGATTCGCCGCAAGCACTCGTCGACAAGGCGCGCGCGTTGTGCCCCGGCAATCGATACTGCCAGGTCTATGGCTGGAGCAGCGCTTCGGACATGCCGGGTGAACTGCCCCTCCCCTTCGCCGCGCGCAGCACCCTGCGCTTCAGCTACCTGCCCGCCCGCCAGGGTCGCGACCCGATCGTCTATTTCGACTGCCGCCTATTCCCCGATCCGGCCATCGGCACCTGCCTGCCGCAGGCGCGGCCGTAGGGTATTTTGACCTGCACGCTTTGCACGCTAAGTCCGCTTTCGAAACGCATTCGGGAGAGAGTAATGAGCGGCAATCCGGACATGACATTCGACGAGGTGGTCAACGGCCGCCGCTCCATCCGCGGCTATCTGGACAAGCGGGTGCCGCGCGACCTGATCGAGGAAGTGCTGGCGCTGGCCATGCGCTCGCCGTCCTCGATGAACACCCAGCCCTATAATTTCCACGTCATCACCGGCGAGCCGCTCGACCGGATCCGCAAGGGCAATACCGAGCGCATTCTCGCCGGCGAGCCCGACAGCCGCGAATTCCGCCGGGGCGAACCCTTCGCCGGCGTCCACCGCGAGCGGCAGATCGGCTGCGCGGTCCAGCTGTTCGAGGCCATGGGGATCGAGCGCGACGACAAGGACGCGCGGCAGGACTGGGTGCTGCGCGGCTTCCGCCAGTTCGACGCGCCGGTCTGCGTGATCGTTACCTACGACAAGGAACTCTCCGGCAGCGACGACACGCCGTTCGATTGCGGCGCGGTGACGACGGCACTGGTCAATGCGGCATGGTCGCGCGGGCTCGGCTGCGTCATCAATTCGCAAGGCATCATGCAAAGCCCGGTTGTGCGCGAACATGCGAACATCCCGGACGACCAGGTGATCATGAAGGCCGTCGCGATGGGCTGGCCGGACGAAGACTTCCCCGCCAATCCGGTCAAGATAACCCGCCGCGAGGTGGACGAAGCCGCGCGTTTTGTCGGGTTCGACGACTAGGCCAGCTCGGCAACCTTCTGCCGCACCAGCGGCAGTTGGTCGTTCCCGAAATACATGTGCTCGCTACCGACGAACAGCGTGGGCGAACCGAAGGCGCCGCGCTCGATCGCTTTTTCGGTATTGGTGCGCAGCTGATCCTTTACCGGTTGGCTAGTGGCTTGCTCCTTTAAAGCAGATCCACCGAAGCCGCAGGCATCCGCCACGTCCACCAGCACCGCCGGATCGTCGAGATTGCGGCCCTCGGTGAAATAGGCCTCGAACGCGGCATGGGCGAAACGCTCCAGCGCCTGCTGGTCGTCTTCGAGCGCGCAGCAGAACCGCATGGCGTGGACCGATTTTAGCGGATGATGCTCGGTCGGAAAGTTCATACCTACACCGGCCAGCTGCGCCCATTGCTTCAGCCATTCGAAGCTGCGGGCCAGCTTCGCCGCATTTTCCGGCTTGCGACTCTCATAGACCGTCGGGTTCACCGCATTGAACACCCCGCCCACCAGGAAGGGCCGCCAGCGGATAGTATAATCCAGACCGTCCAGCGCCGGGCGAATATTCGCGAAGGCGAGCCGCGTCCACGGGCTCGACAGATCGAAGAAGAATTCGACCGGGACGCTCATTGCACCCTCGCCTTGTCGGTGCCGAACAGGTTCTTGCGCTCTTCCTCGCTCATCTCCCCGCGCCGCGCCATGTCGCTGCCGAGCGCGACACCGCGCCGCAGCCCCTCGCGCTGCTTGAGCGCATCGTACCAGCGCTTCACATGGGCGAAGTCTGTCAGCGGGATTCCTTGCGCCTTCCAAGTCCGCACCCAGGGGAAGCAGGCCATGTCGGCGATGGTGTAATCCTGTCCCGCTATGTGCTCGTTACCGGCGAGCTGGCGGTCCATAACGCCATACACGCGCAGCGTCTCGCGGTGGAAACGCTCGATGGCGTAAGGCAGCTTCTCCTCGGCATAGAGGTGGAAGTGGCCGTGCTGGCCCAGCGTCGGGCCAAGATGCCCTACCTGCCAGAACAGCCATTGTCGCACACGGGACCGGCCGCGCAGATCATCGGGCAGGAAGCGGCCCGACTTTTCCGCAAGATACAACAGCACCGCACCAGATTCGAAGATCGTCACCGGATCGCCGCCGTCCTCCGGCGCATGATCGGTGATTGCAGGGATCCGGCCATTGGGATTGATCGCGAGGTAGTCCTCCGTGTGCTGGTCGCCCGCAGCCAGGTTCACCCAGCGCGGCTCATACTCAAGGTCGCATTCTTCGAGCATGATGGCGACCTTCCACCCGTTGGGTGCTGGCGCGGTGAAGAACTCGATCATCGGCGGCCCCTCCTCTCTCGCCTGTATTGTCGGCAGGGGTTGGAGAGGACGCAAGCGGAATTCCAAAACCTCGCGATAACCAGGGATATATCGGGCGCGGGGGGCGTAGGGTCAGCAACCCCCAACGAAGGAATTGCGATGCCCGAGACGATGACCCGACTTGCCGATGGCTTCTGGCGCATAACCGGCGAGGTGCGGGTCGGCGGCCTGCTCGATATCGGCACGCAGTGCTCGCTGGTGCGGCGGGAAAACGGTCGCTTCGTGTTCCTCGACAGCTACACCCTGCCCGCGCCGGTCCGCCAGCAGGTCGATGCGCTGACCGACGAGGGGCGCAAGCTCGATGCGATCATCAATTTGCACCCCTTCCACACGCTGCATTGCGAATGGATGCACCGCACCTATCCGGATGCGACACTTTACGGCACCGCGCGCCATCACGAGAAACTGCCCGATCTGCCCTGGCACGCGACCCGCTGCGAAGAACCGGCGCTGGCCGAGAAGTTCGGCGATACCTTCGCTTTCTCGCAGCCGAAGGGCATGCCGCTGGTCTGCGAGGACGAGGAAGTGCATTTCTCCTCCATCCTCGCCCTGCACCGCGCGAGCGGGACGATCCATGTGGACGATACGCTGGTCTATCTCGACAAGGGCTTCCCGCTTTCGGTCTTGCCGATGACCGGGCGATTGAGCTTCCACCCGACGCTGGACAAGGCGCTTAGCTCGAAGGCCGGTGCAGCCGACGAATTCAGGGAATGGGCGATCGAGCTCGGCATCGACTGGGCCGACGCGCGCCGCGTGGCCGCCGCCCACAACGCCGTGCGTGAACTCGGCGAGGAAGAATTCCCGACGCTGATCGGCGAGGCACTTGGCCGCGTAAAACCCGTGCTCGACCGCCATCGGGCCGAGCACGGCTGATCACTCAGCGCAAGCTGACCACATTGTCCGCTTCGGGCCGGGTGCGGCTGCCGTCGTAAAGGCTGGCCATCGGCTCGTCCTGCACGATGATCCGCTCTGCCGCGCCGAAACCGTTGAAATCGGTCTTCATTGCCGCGCCATATGCGCCGAGCATACCGATCTCGATGTAGTCGCCTGCCTGGATGTCTTCCGGCAGGGCGAATGGGCCGGGCATGTAATCGGCATCGTCGCATGTCGGGCCGTAGAAGGCGAAGTCCATCTCCGGCTTGATGAGATCATCCTCCAGCGCGCGGACGGGGAATTTCCAGTCCACATGCGCGGCATCGAACAGCGCGCCGTACGCACCGTCGTTGATGTAGAGTTCCTCGCCGCGGCGCTTCTCGACCTTCACCACCAGACTGGAATATTCAGCGCAAAGTGCACGGCCCGGCTCGCACCATAGTTCCGCGTTATAGGCGATCGGCAGAGCGTAGAAGTGCTGGTGGATGATCTTGAAGTAATCTTCCAGCGGTGGCGGCTCCATGCCGGGATAAACGCTGGGAAAGCCGCCGCCGACGTCGATCATGTCGATCACGACCGAGGCTTCGGCAATGGCTGCACGCACGCGGTCGATCGCCTGGACATAGGCGAAGGGGCTCATCGCCTGGCTGCCGACGTGGAAGCACACGCCCAGCCAGTCGCAATGCTGGCGGGTCTGCTGCAGCAGCGTGGGCGCTTCGGTGAGGTCGCAGCCGAACTTGGCGGCAAGGCTCAGCGCGGCATGCTCGCTGGAGACGCGCAGGCGGATGCAGAGGCGCAGGTCGGTTGCGGCATTGCCATCTTGGTCGCGGCAGGCGTCGACGATCTTCTCCAGCTCCTCGACGCTATCGAGGCTGAACGTCTTCACGCCATGGCTGTGATAGGCCTCGCGGATCGCGCCGGGCGATTTGACCGGATGCATGAAGCACAGCGTCGCTTGCGGTAGCGTCGCACGCACCAGGCGCACTTCCGCAATGGAGGCGACGTCGTAATGCGTCACGCCATTGTCCCACAGGATCTGCAGGAGCTCGGGCGAGGGATTGGCCTTTACCGCATAAAGCGACTTGCCCGGAAATTTCTCGACGAAAAAACGGGCAGCGCGCGCCGCGGCGTGCGGGCGGTTGAGGATGACCGGCTCTTCGGGGCGAAGAGCGCGGACTACAGCCTGGGCGTCGGGAAAATGCTGCAACTCAAGGGACCCCCTAAACGGTCCTCGCGGACCATGAAACGACAAGCTGCCTTGCGGTTAGGAAGGGTCCTTGGGGCAGCGGGAGCGCGGCGTATAGTTCGTGGGTCATGAAACGCAAGTGAATACACGGCGAAAATGTGCAAGCCCGCCGCGGGATGCGGCGGGCCTGTGTTGCGACGGGTGGTTCGCGAAAAGGCGCTACTGGAAGCTGATCGACGGCACTTGGTCCACCGTACCCTTCTCGCTGTCGTCGAGACGGTGGAAATCCGCCTCCTTGAAGCCCAGCAGGCCGGCGAACAGCACCGCCGGGAAGCTCTCGCGCACGGTGTTGTAGCGTGAGACGGCGGCGTTCAGCGCGCGGCGGGCGGCGGCCAGCTTGTCCTCGACGTGACTAAGCTCGCGCTGCAATTCCTGGAAATTGGCGGATGCCTTGAGGTCGGGGTAGTTCTCGCTCAACGCCAGCAGGCGGTCGAGCGCGACGCGCAGGCCCTGTTCGTCGCTGGAAGTGATCGGGCCGTTGGCGGCCTGGTTGCGCGCGGAAATCACCGCATCGAGCGTCTCGCGCTCGTGCCCGGCATAGCCCTTTACCGTCTCGACCAGATTGGGGATGAGATCGTGCCGCTGGCGCAGTTGCGCATCGATATCGGCGACGCCCTGCTTCACGTTCTGCCGCTGGGCGACAAGCTTGTTGTAGATCACGATCAGCAGGATCACGAGGCCCGCACCCAAAAACAGGGCGACGGACGTCCAGAATGCGCTGGCGACTTCGAACACGGTAAAACCCCCCTTTTACGTTTCGTCCCCTATGTTAGACCGAAGAGGTTGGCGGGGGAAGTAGGGCGTGATCGAGTATCCCGATGCGGACCGGCTGATGGCGGGCGAGCTAGGCGCGTGGCTGGAAGGCCAGGCGCAGGTCCGCGCCGATGCGGTCGCGCAATCGTGGGACCGGGTGTGGAAGGCGGGCATGGTGCTGCTGCCGCTAGCCGCGTTTTTCTTCATCCTCGTACCGATCGAATTCACGCCGAAGCTGTGGTTGGCGGGCCTCGCCTTCGCTGGCGCATGGGCGTGGTCGCAAATTCCCAAGCAGAAGGCCAAGAAGCAGGTCAAGACCGGCATCAACGAGGCGATCGCGGGCGCGCTCGGTCTCACCTATTGCCACGATTGCGAGGCCTCCGATGCCTTCGAGATCGCCCGCGAATACCGGCTGCTCCCCAAGCACCAGAAACGCGATTTCGAGGATTTATGGGAAGGCGAGACGGCGGGGCACGACTTCACCCTGCACGAAGCGCACCTGCAGGAGCGGCGCGGATCGGGCAAGAACCGCCGCTGGGTCACCGTTTTTCGCGGCGCGATCGTGTCCGTGTCGTTCGAGCGCCCGTTCCACGGAACCACGCTGCTGGCGAAGGACGGGCAGTTCAGGAAGCTGTTCGGCGGGGCCAAGGACAGCGTCAAGCTGGACGGGCAGGTGCTGCAGCTCGCGGACATGGTCAGCCCGGAATTCGAAGACCGGTTCGATGTTTACACCACCGATCAGACCGAGGCGCGCTGGCTGATCAACCCCGAATATATCGAGCGGCTGCTCAACCTCGAGCGGCTCTTTCAGGGCAAGGGCAGCGCGGTTATATTCACTGGCGGCAACATGGTGCTGGCGCTGGAGGGCGGCAATCTGTTCGAGAGCGGCTCGCTGAACCCTCAGGCCGACCGCGCGATGGTGGCGCAGACGATCCGGCAATTCGCCGGGATCGCGGACCTCGCGCTGACGATGAACCGCATCCGCCCGGCAGAGCGCTACGGCTGATCAGCTCAGCCGGTCGCGGAAGCTCTCGTAACCGAACTCGCGGATGAGCTCGAGCTGGTCGGTCTCGCTGTCCCATAGCCAGATGCTCGGGAGCTGCACACCGTTGAAGGTATTGGTCTTCACCATCGAATAATGCGCCTGGTCGAGGAAGGCGAACCGCTTGCCCACCTCCGCGCCGCCGGGAATGCGATAGTCGCCGATCACGTCGCCGGCGAGGCAGGACGGGCCGCCGATGCGTACTTCGGGCACCTCGCGGTCGGGCGCTTCGCCCAGCATGGCGGGGCGATAAGGCGCTTCGATCACGTCGGGCATGTGGCACGTCGCCGAAATGTCGGCGACCGCGAGCGGCACGCCGTTGAAGCCGGTGTCGAGGATGGTGCCGACGAGGATGCCCGCATCGAGCGCTACCGCCTCGCCCGGTTCCAGGTAGATCTCCGCGCCGGTATCGTCCTTCGCATCGCGCAGGAACTCGACCAGCTCCTCGCGCTGGTAATCGGCGCGGGTGATGTGATGACCGCCGCCCATGTTGATCCACTTGAGCTGGCCGAACCACGGCTCGATCGCGTCGAACACCTTGTCCCATGTCGCGTGGAGCGGCTCGAAATCCTGCTCGCAGAGGTTGTGGAAGTGGATGCCCTCCACACCTTCCATGATCTCCGGCGTCAACTGGTCGATCGGAAAGCCGAGGCGGCTGCCGGGGCTGGAGGGATCGTAGCGCGGAACCTCGCCCGTCGGGTGCATCGGATTGATCCGCAGGCCAACGTCGAAATCCTGCCCTGCCGCCCGTGCAGCCTCGAGGATCAGCGCCGCGCGCTCCATCTGGCCCGGCGAATTGAAGATAACGTGATCGGACAGGCGGCAGACCTCTTCCAGCTCCTCCGGTTTGTAGGCCGCAGAATAGGTGGCGATCTCGCCGTCGTAGAATTCGCTCGCCAGCCGCGCTTCCCACAAGCCCGACGTGCACACGCCGTCGAGATATTCGCCGACAATGGGCGCAGTCGCCCACATGCTGAAGGCCTTAAGCGCAGCGAGGACTTTGATGTCAGCCGCATCGCGGATCTCGGCCAGAACCTGGCAATTGGCGCGCAGCTTCGCCGCATCCACCACGAAGGCAGGGCTGTCGACGCGGTTAAGGTCGAAATTGCGGAAGGCTCCGGGATCGCCGGCTTTCGTTTCCATTATTCAGGTTCCTGTTCGGGCGAGAGTTCGAAGCGAACAACGCGATCGCCATAGACGTCGGTGACATAGGCCATGCCGTCGCGGCCGATGGCGATATCGTGGCCGAGGCTTGCGTTGCGCCCATCGAGCGCGACATCGAGCGAACGCTCGAGCTGACCCTCGGGCGTATAGACGCGCACGATCGCCCCGAAATTGTCCGCCCGGTCCCTGCCCTCGACCGTGACGAGCCAGCCCCCGCCCAGCGTCGCGACGCCATAGGGCCGCCCGCCGGTCGGCGTGTCGCGGCTGTCGAGCAGTTTTCCGGCGTGGTCGAACACCTGGATGCGCCCATTCTCTCGGTCGGCGACATAGATACGGTCCTCGTCCACCGCGATGCCATGCGCGAGGCGGAAATTTCCGAACTCGCTCAGGAATGCGCCGCTGCGGTCGAACTCCGCCACCCGCGTGTTCACATAGCCATCGGCGACGAGCACGCGATTGCCGATGAAGGCGATGTCGGCTGGACGGCCGAAATGGCTCTCGTCCTGCCCCGACACGCCACGCTCGCCGAGGACCATTCGCTGGTTGCCTTCGTGATCGAACTGGACGACCTGCTCGCGCGCGACATCGGTGATCCAGACATTGTCGCCCGCATCGACCGAGAGGCCATGCGGCATGACGAACTCGCCCGCGCCCCATTGGCCGAGCAGCACGCCGCTGGGTGAAAACATGAAGACCGTCGGCTCGGCAATGGGCTCGGCGGGAAAGGGCTCCTCCCACTCGCGACCGGCCCGGTGCAGGACGAAGATATGCCCGTGACTATCCGCCTCAACCGCGCTGACCTGCCCGAAGACGGCATCGTCAGGGATGCGCGGCCAGCTTGCGTCGATAGTTGCGCGGGGCACTTCTTCCGTCGCAGGCGAACTGCAGGACGCAACCGCGATGGTGGCAATGAAAGGCAGGAGAGGTTTTAGCTGCCGCATTGGTTTGCCAAGGCCGAAGTGAAAGCGGCCTCCGCGTTATCATCGAAGCAAACGAATGCGATTTCATCGAACGCATCGACCTTCTTGGCGAGATAGTCCTTGCATGCGGCAACGGCGACATCTGCCGCCCGTGCCAACGGGAAGCCGTATATCCCAGTCGAAATAGCGGGAATGCCGACTGTTCTCGCTCCCTTCTCCGCAGCGCGTTTCAACGAATTGCGATAACATGACGCAAGTAGTTCGGCCTCACCGTTGCCACCGCCGCGCCAAACGGGCCCGACGGTGTGGATAATCCATTCTGCCGGCAGATCGTAACCGCCTGTGATTTTCGCCTCTCCGGTCTTGCAACCGCCGAGCAGACGACACTCGTGAACCAATTCTTTGCCAGCTGCGCGATGGATAGCACCATCAACGCCGCCGCCGCCGAGAAGCGAGCTATTGGCGGCGTTTACGATCGCATCGAAACGCATCGAAACGATGTTGCCCTTCACTACCTTCAGAATTGTCGGCGATGCGCTCATCTCAGGCTAAAACTCAACCGGCCCGTCCAGCTCCTGCACCTGCCACGGCAGGCCGTGCTCGTTGAGCATGTCCATGAAGGGATCGGGGTCCATCTGTTCCATGTTGAACACGCCGTCTCCCGACCACTTTCCGGTGACCATCATCGCGCTGCCGATCATCGCCGGCACGCCGGTTGTATAGGAAACCGCCTGGTTGCCGGTTTCCTCGTAAGCGGCCTCGTGGCTACAGATATTGTTGATGTAGATCGTCTTCTCGCCCGACCCGTCCAGTGCCTCGCCGGTGGCGATCACGCCGATGTTCGTATTGCCCTTGGTCGTCTCGCCCAGCGTTTCGGGCTTGGGCAGCACCGCGGCGAGGAATTGCAGCGGGATGATGTCCTTGCCCTGGTAACGCACCGGGTCGATGCGCGTCATGCCGACATTCTGCAGCACGGTCAGGTGCTTGATGTACTCGTCGCCGAAGGTCATCCAGAAGCGCGCACGCTCCAGCTCCGGATTGAACTTCGCGAGGCTTTCCAGCTCCTCGTGATACATCATGTACATGTTCTTGGGGCCGACGCCCTCGAAGTCGAATTCGACCTTTTTGCCCATCGCCGGTGTCTCGACGAATTCGCCGTTTTCCCAGTGGCGGGCGGGCGCGGTCACTTCGCGGATGTTGATCTCGGGATTGAAGTTGGTGGCGAAGGCCTGGCCGTGGTCGCCGCCATTGCAATCGAGGATATCGAGCTGGCGGATGGTCTTCAGCTTGTGCTTCTTCAGCCACATGGTGAACACGCTGGTCACGCCCGGGTCGAAACCGGAACCGAGCAGCGCCATCAGCCCCGCCTCCTTGAAACGGTCGTGATAGGCCCACTGCCAGTGATATTCGAACTTCGCCTCGTCCTTGGGTTCGTAGTTGGCCGTGTCGAGATAGCTCACGCCCGCCTCGAGGCAGGCATCCATGATCGGCAGGTCCTGATAGGGCAGCGCAAGGTTCACCACGAGGCTGGGCCCGACCTTCTTGATGAGGTTGACCATCGCAGGCACTTCTTCCGCGTCGATCTCGTAGGTCGAGATATCGACACCGGTGCGCTCCTTCACGCTTGCGGCGATGCTGTCGCACTTGCTCTTGGTGCGGCTGGCGAGATGGATATCGGTGAAGATATCCTTGTTCATCGCCATCTTGTGGACGCACACGCTGCTGACGCCGCCTGCGCCGATGACCAGAACTGTCGACATGGAAAACCTCTTGGCTGAATTCGATTCTTGCGCGCCCTGTAACGAAATGCGCTAAGCGCGCCAAATGATCCGAGACGATATGCGCGCACCGACCGCCGAGGGCACGTTTTCGGCCCTGCAAAGTTTGCAAGAGATCGGCCTGCCGATGACACCGCTGCTGCCGGTCGAGATCGGCGAAGTGCAGTGCCGGGTCAAGGCAGAGGTGCTGCAACCGGTCGGCGCGTTCAAGATCAGGGGCGCATGGTGGCGGCTGGTCAATCTTACCGAGGAGGAGCGGACGCGCGGGGTCGTGGCAGTCTCCTCCGGCAATCATGCGCAAGGCGTTGCATGGGCGGCGCGGAAACTGGGCATCGCGGCGACCATCGTGATGCCGCGTAATGCCCCGCAGGTGAAGCTGGAAGCGACCCGAGCTCTTGAAGCGGAAATCGTGCTCTACGATCGCCCCGGCGAAGATCGCGACGAGGTGGCGGCTAAGCTGATCGAGGAGCGCGGATCGGTGCTGGTCCACGCCTTCGGCGATCCCTGGGTGATCGAGGGACAGGGTAGTGCGGGGCATGAAGCTGCGGCGCAGTTGGGCGAGAGTCCCTCGCGCTTCATCGTATGCTGCGGAGGTGGGGGCCTCGCCGCCGGTCTCGCCCTCGCCTGCCCCACGGCGGCGATCCATGTAGTCGAGCCGCAGGGTTGGGACATGGTCGGCCGGTCCCTCGAAGCCGGCGAGATCGTGCGCGTCGGCGACGATCCACCCGCCACCATCTGCGACGCGCTCCAGCCGGATGCGACCAAAGCCATTAATCTCGGCGTGTTGCAGGGCCGCGCGGAGCCGGGCGTCACGGTGACCGACGAAGAGGTGCGCGAGGCTCAGCGCTTCGCCTTTGCGAAACTGCGGCTGGTGGTCGAACCGGGCGGCGCTGCAGCGCTGGCAGCGGCACTCGCAGGCAAGGTGCCGGTGGACGCCCATACGGTGATTATGCTGACCGGCGGTAACACCGATGCGGAAAGCTTTGCCCGGACCCTCACCGGGGTTTGACTTTGCGCCGCTCCCGCAGCAGTCCTGCGCGAAACAGGGAGAAACCATGATGCAGGCACAAATGCTCGCACCGGCCGCCGTCTTGGTGGTGTGGTCGCTGATCATGCTTTACTGGATGGCGTTGACGCGCTTCCCCGCCATGAAAAATGCCGGTGGGGTACTGGACAACGCAAAGCCTGGCGGGCGGGGTCAGAACCTCGAAGGTGTGATCCCCGACAAGGTCAATTGGAAAGCGCATAATTATGCGCATCTGATGGAGCAGCCGACAATCTTCTATGCGGCGGTCGTGATCCTGGCGGTGATGGGTGCAGGTGCGATCGACGTGGTGCTGGCATGGATTTATGTCGTGCTGCGGATCATCCACTCGGTCTACCAGGCGACCGTCAATGTCGTGAAGGTCCGCTTCCTGATTTTCCTGCTGTCCACGCTCGCCCTGACCGTGCTGGCCGTCCGCGCGGTGCTTGCCACCCTGTTCCACGACCCGTCGATCGTAACGGGATGAGGAGAGAGCCATGATCCGATCCGAAATACTCCAGCCCGTCGTCGTCCTGCTCGCCTGGACCATGGTCATGTGGCTGTGGATGTACATCGTGCGCATACCGGCGATGTCGAAGGCGAATATCGAGCCGAACGATGCGCGCAAGACCGGTGTACTGGACGAGAAGCTGCCGGCAGAGGTCCAGTGGAAGGCGCACAATCACAACCATCTGCATGAACAGCCGACGGTGTTCTACGCGACCTGCATCATCCTCGCGATTGCCGGCTGGGGCGACGGGATGAATGCGTTGCTGGCGTGGATCTATGTCGGCTTGCGCATCCTGCATTCGCTGGTGCAGGCGACCGCCAATGTGGTGATGGTGCGCTTCGTGCTCTACGCGCTGGCGAGCCTCGTGCTGATCGCGCTGATCTTCCACGCGGCGATCTTCGCGTTCGACATTCACATGTAGTTGCGACCGTCTTCCCAGCGAAAGCTGGGATCGGTTTCAGTCAATGTTGCGCGTGAGGGAGAGCGATCCCAGCTTTCGCTGGGACGACACCTACTCAGCGGCTTCCTTCTCGGCCACGTGGGCGTGACCGTCCGCGTCGATCTCGAGATTGGCGAGGAAGCGCTCGGCGTCGAGGGCGGCCATGCAGCCCATGCCCGCCGCCGTCACCGCCTGGCGATAGACATGGTCGGTCACGTCGCCCGCCGCGAACACGCCGGGCACGTCGGTCTTGGGCGAACCCGGCTCGGTCAGCAGATAGCCGCCATCGTCCATCGGCAGCTTGCCCTTGAACAGCTCGGTCGCGGGCGCGTGGCCGATCGCGACGAAAGCGCCATCGGTTGCGAACTCGCTCGTCTCGCCGGTCTGCGTGTCCTTGAGATTGAGATGACCCAGCGCGCCAGTCGGACCGGCTGCAAAGCTGTCGACCGTTTTGTTCCACAGCACCGAGATCTTCGGATGGTTGAGCAGCCGCTCCTGCAGGATCTTCTCCGCCCGCAATTCGTCGCGGCGGTGGATCAGCGTCACGTCGTCGGAATGGTTGGTGAGGTACAGCGCTTCCTCGACCGCGGTATTGCCGCCGCCGATCACCGCGACCTTCTTGCCGCGATAGAAGAAGCCGTCGCAGGTGGCGCAGGCCGAGACGCCCTTGCCACCCAGTTCCTGCTCGCCCGGTACGCCCAGCCACTTGGCCTGCGCGCCGGTGCAAATTACCAGCACGTCGGCGATATATTCGTCACCGCTGTCGCCTTTAGCAGTGAACGGCGAACCCCCGGCCACATCGACATCGACGATCGTGTCCCACATCATCCGCGTGCCGACGTGCTCGGCCTGCTTCTGCATCTGCTCCATCAGCCAGGGGCCCTGGATGACGTCGGCAAAACCGGGATAGTTCTCGACATCGGTGGTGATGGTCAGCTGGCCGCCCGGCTGGAGGCCCTGCACCACGATCGGCTCCATCATCGCGCGCGCGGCGTAGATGGCGGCGGAATAGCCCGCCGGGCCGGAGCCGATGATGAGCATCTTGGTGCGATGGGTAGCCATGGTGGTGTCGTCCGTCAGTCTGGAATTCGTGTTCGCCCGCTATATGGGATGCAGGCGCGAAGAGTCACGCCACGAAGCGCGCGATCAGCCGTTCGCGCATGGCCTCGTCCACACCTAAATGTCCGTCGAGGAAGGCATCGAGCGAGCCGTATTCGGTCTCGATCTCGCTCCACCAGCGTTCGAGATATTCCTCGCGCACGCCGAGCAGCGCCACGACCGCGCCCTCGTCCAGCTTGCGGCCGAGCCGTTCCTCGATCCCCGGTACGGACTGGTCGCGCAGCACTGCCAGCGTCGGCGCATCATTGGTGCGCAGGAACTCAGCCATCTGCTTTTCGCGGTCCACGCCGAGCACGTGCAGCACGAGCATGGCTGCGACGCCGGTGCGATCCTTGCCGGCGAAACAATGGACGAGACTTGCGCCCTCGCGCTCGTCCAGAGCGCGGAAATAGCGGCCGAACATCTCGATCATCGCCGGATTTCGCGGCATGCGGGTGTAGACTGCGAGCATCCGTTGGCGCGCGAAATCCTCGGTCGTCGTGTTTTCATCGATGTCCATGTGCGGCGGGCTGGAGGTCGTCTCGCCGTCATAGGCCAGCACGTCTGCGTCGAACGCGTCGCTACGGCGACACGGATTGCGCTCGCGCTCGCTCTCCCCGCGCAGGTCGACCACCGTGCGGATGCCTAGCGCATCCATCGCGGCGAGGTCGGCATCGCTGGCGCCGACATGCTGGCCGGAGCGCCAAAGCAGGCCGGTCTTCACCCGCCCGCCGTCACCGGTTTCCCACCCGCCGAAGTCGCGAAAATTGTGAATGCCGGTGGTCGAAAGGAAGGGATCGCGAATCATGTGCGCCGTGGTGGCAGCCCTGCCCGCACTGCGCAATCATACGTAGTTCTGCGGATAGGTTATCCGCACACGCGCAACCTAGGTTTTCGGCACGAACCCTATGCGAGGAGCCGGAAACTTGGCGCATATTCTGATTGCCGACGACGACGAATTGATCGCGGAGATGGCCGCCGACATTCTGATCAAGGCGGGCCACGCCTGCGGTTGGGTGACTGACGGGACCAAGCTGCTCGACCTGCTGCGCTGGCGCCGGCCCGATGTCTTGTTGCTCGACCAGGACATGCCTGGCCTTACCGGCAAGCAGGTGCTGCGCGAGATTCGCCAGTCGGAAAAGCATTACGATCTGCCGGTGATCATGTTCACCGCGATCCACGGGGCTTATGACGAACAGGCCGCACTCTACGGCGGGGCGCAGGGCTATATCCGCAAGCCGTTCATCGGCAAGTTCCTGGTCCGCACGGTGGAACTGGTGCTTGCCTCGCGAGAGGGAAGGCCCAGCCATCTGGCACTGGGCGAGGCGCCGGGCTATCAATCGCAGGCCCCGGGTCCTGCTCGCCGCCTGGTCTAGACGAGCGGTTCAGCCCAGGTCGCGCAGGAAGTCGGCAGTCCACGCCTGCACGTTGTCGTCGCGTACACTTGCTACCATTTTCTCGTAGCGCGCTTTGCGCTCGTCCAGCGGCATGTCGAGCGCCTTGCGGATCGCATGGGCGATATCGTCGGGGCTGTGGGGGTTCACGAGGACTGCATCCTGCAATTGCAGCGCCGCCCCCGCAAAACTCGACAGGATCAACACGCCGGGATCCTCCGGGTCCTGCGCTGCGACATATTCCTTGGCTACGAGGTTCATGCCGTCGCGCAAGGGCGTGACGAGGCCGATCTTCGAGGCGCGGAAAAAGCCGAACAGTTCTTCGTGGCTATAACCGCGGTTGACGTAGCGGATGGGCACCATGTCCACCTCGCTGCGTGCGCCGTTGATCTGGCCGCATTTCTGCTCCAGCGTCTCGCGGATTTCCTGATAGCTCTGCACGTCCTCGCGGCTCGGCGGAGCGATCTGGACGAACACGAGATCGCGGATGCGCTCCGGCTCGCGGTCGAAGAACCGCCCGATCCCGTCGATCCGCTCGGGAATGCCCTTGGAATAGTCAAGCCGGTCGACGCCAATCATGGAGATACGCCGCCGGGTCGAGGCCATCATCCGCTGCTGAGCATTGCGCGCTTCGCCGGTCTCGCCCAGCTTGCTGAAATGGTCCCAGTCGATCCCGATGGGATAGGCGCGCGCCAGCGTCGTGCGCCCGTCCAGCGTGACGCTGCCATTTTCCTCGTCCACCTGAGCGCCAAGTTCGGTGCGGCAGTAGTGCAGGAAGCTATCGAGCCACTCTCTGGTCTGGAAGCCGACGAGATCGTAATGCAGCATCGTGCGCACCAGCCGCTCGTGATACGGCAGCGAAACGAACAGGCGCGTGGCGGGCCAGGGAATGTGGAGGAAGAAACCGATCCGGTTCTTCAGCCCGCGCGACCGCAGGCGTTCGCCGAGCGGGATCAGGTGATAGTCGTGCACCCAGACGACATCGTCGTCTTCGATCAGCGGAGCGGCGAGTTCAGCGAAGCGTTCGTTGACGCGCTCGTAGCCCTTGGCTGTCTCACGCTCGAATTTTGCCAGATCCAGCCGATCGTGGAACAGCGGCCAGAGCGTGGAATTGGCGTAGCCGTTGTAATACTCCTCGATATCGCGTTGCGACAGATCAATGGTCGCCGTCGTGACACCGTCGTTGGTTTGCGTGTCGATATTGCCGGTTCGCCCGCTCTCGCTTTCCTCTCCGGACCACCCAAACCACAGCCCCTCTCGGTCCTTCAGCGCCGCGTGCAGCGCACCGGCGAGCCCCCCTTGCGCTCCCGCTGCGCCCCGCGCCTTCGGCACGGCAACGCGGTTGGAAATGACGACGAGGCGGGGGTTATCGGTCAGCGGACTTCGCTCCACGGTTTGCTCAGCAGGCCGGCGCAATTGATGATACCTACCAGCGAGTAGGTCTGGGGGAAGTTCCCCCACAGCTCGCCCGTGTCATAGTCGAGATCCTCGCTCAGCAAGCCCGAATGAGTGGTATGGCTGAGCATGCTCTCGAAGATCTCGCGCGCTTCCTCACGGCGCCCGACCAGCCCCAATGCTTCGATCAGCCAGAAGGTGCAGACATTGAAGGCCGTCTCGGGCGCGCCGAAATCGTCTTCCGCAGCGTAGCGAAGCATATGATCGCCGCGGCGCAAGTCCCGCTCGATGGCGGCGAAGGTCTTGATGAAGCGCTCGTCGTCGGGCTTGAGGAAGCGCAGCTCGACCATCTGCAGGAGGCTCGCATCGAGATAGCCGTTCTCGAAGCTGGCGCCGTAATGCTCGCCATCCTCGCGCCAGGCTTTCTCTTCGATCGTCGCGCGGATCTTCTCTGCGCGCTGTTTCCAGAAGACGACCCGGTCACCCTTGCCCAGAGTGGCCGCGACATTGGCCAGTCGGTCGCAGGCGGCCCAGCACATCACGGCGGAATAAGTGTGCACTTCCTGCCTTGTGCGGAATTCCCACAGCCCAGCATCAGGCTTGTCGTGCTTCGCCCAGGCCGCCTCGCCGACTTCCTCGAGATGCGCGAAATCGGTCTCGTCGGCCATCCGCAGCAGGCGCTGGTCGAAGAATGCCTGCGCGGTCGGCATGACGATCTGGCCGTAGCAGTCGTATTGCACCTGCTTGTAGGCCGCATTGCCCACGCGCACCGGCCCCATGCCGCGATAGCCGGCGAGATGCTCGGCCTCGAACTCGTCGAGTTCTTCCGCGCCCATAACCGAGTAGAGCGGCTGAATCTGCCCGCCGCGGGCCTGGTCGACGATATTGCGCAGGTAGGCGAGATATTTCTCCAGCACGTCGAGCGCGCCCAGGCGGTTGAGCGCCTGCACCGTGTAATAGCTGTCGCGGATCCAGCAGTAGCGATAGTCCCAGTTACGCTGGCTGTTGGCCGCTTCGGGGATCGATGTCGTCAGCGCGGCCACGATCGCGCCGGTTTCCTCGTGCTGGCACAGCTTGAGCGAGATCGCCGCGCGGATCGTCTCTTCCTGCCATTCGAGCGGGATGTGCAGGCCCCGCACCCAATGCTGCCAGTATTTCGCCGTATTGGCTTCCATCCGCCGCACTTCGCTGCGGATGTTACCGACGAAGGGCTCGTCCGGGCCGAGGAAGAAGTGCTGGTCGCTCTCGACGCGGTAATGGCGTCCTTCCAGGATGTAGCCAATTGGCGCATCGGTGGACAGGCGGAGCGCCTGCGGCCCGACGAGGTAACGGATGTGATTGGTGCCGTTAGTGGTCGCGGCGAGGTCCTCACCGTAATTCTTCATGGGGGCGAGCACGACCTTGAGCCGCGGCGCACCTGCCACCGGGCGTACGATGCGCGTAAAAGCAACGGGGCGATATTTCCGTCCGGACCTCTCATAGCGCGGAGCAAAATCGCTGATCTCGACTGCGCTGCCGTCTTCCGCCTCCAGCCGGGTTATTAAGATCGCGCTGTTGCGTTCGTAATGCTGGCTGGCGCTGACCTGCCCCTCGAGCTCGAAGCGCCAGGTGCCGCGGTCTTTTGCGTCGCCGTTGAGGAGGGAGCAGAACACCGGATCGCCGTCGACCCGCGGAACGCAGCCCCAGACGAAACCGCCTTCCTCGTCGACCAGCGCGCTGACCTGGCAATTGCCAATCGGGGCGAGTTCGAGATTTGCGGTCATTCCAGCTCCAGCCAATTGCGCACTGCGGTAACGCTTTCGAGGCGATAGCGTGCCTTCTCGCTGATGCGCTCGCCCACCGCCACCCCGAAGCCGCCGAATTCGATTGCACCGGCAAAGCCATCCTCGTCGGTCACGTCGTCGCCGACGAATACCGGAGTGGCTCCGGTGAAGGGTTCGATAGCCATGAAGGCCTCGACTGCCGCCTCTTTCGTCGCGCCCTGGCGGACGATCTCGGCGACGCCCTTGCCGCTGGTGACGCACAGCTCGCGCCCTTCGGCAAAGTCGCGCGCGAAGGCGAGCGTTGCTTCGCGTTTCTCGGGTGACTTGCGGAAATGCAGCGCGCCACCGTGGGACTTCGTCTCGTAATAGAGATCGTGCTTTTCGGCATAGGCGCGCAGTTCGGCAACAGCATCGTCGGGCAGCCCCTCCGGCGCTTCGCCCAGGCGCGAGCCGTCATGCAGGAGGCGCGACGCGCCGTGCGATCCCGCGCGGCACAACTCGCATGGACCAAGGTGCGTTTCGAGATCATCGAGGGCGCGGCCGCTGACCAAGGCGAGCCTGCCGTCCAGCCGATCTCGCAAGCCACGTAGGCGGTCGGCAAGTCCATCGGGAACGTCGATATCGCCCGGGCTGGGCGCGATTTCCACCAGCGTGCCGTCGAAATCGAGGAACAGGGCCAGCGGCACCTCTCTTATGAGCTTGGCCAGGGGTGGCGGCGGTGGGAGCGTGTCGGGGCTGACCATCGGCGGGGGTCTAGCGGCTCGCGGCCCAAGGTAAAGCCCCTACTCGGAGATAGCGTCTTGCGCTTTCGGCACGAGGATGAGCGTACCGTCCTTCACCCGCCATTCGTCCAGCCGGGCGAGCACATTCATCCCGATCACGTTGAAGTCGCCGAAGCTTTCGGCAACTGCGGCATCGGTGCCGCTGGCGCGAATATTGCCGAGTTCGAGGCTGTCGATGGTCGTCACATGCGCCTGCACCGTGCCGTTCGCCGTGCCGAGCAGGATGGGAATACCGCCCCGGCGCGGTTCCAGCCCGGCCTTCTCGGCCAGCGGCGCGGAGATCGCGGTCAGCGTGGCGCCGGTGTCGATCATGAAATTGCCCTCGACACCGTTCACGCTCGCACGAACCCAGTAATGGCCATCGGGCGAGAGGGGGATGCGGGTTTCGCCGCCGCTGACGACCTGTTCGGGCAAACCGATCTGCGGAACCGCCACATCGAACCGCGGGTCGAAGCGCGACAATTGTAGCACGACGGTCAGCAGGATCACGCCAAGCGCCAGCGAACTCACCGTGCGAATGACACCGCCTAGTGCCGATCTGCGGGCAACCATCGCCCCAATCCAGCCGAGCACCATTGCGGCGACTGCGGCAAGAAGCAGCTCGGAGCGCGGAATGGCGCGCAAGGCATCGGCGATGGCGGAGAAGGTGGAAGCGAGGTCCATACAGCCAATATAGAGCGTTGAGCCTGCTTTCCAATGAACGGAAGGCTAGCGGAGAATAGCGCGCGCCAGCCGGGTTCCCGAAAGCCACGCGGCTTCGACACGCGGAGCGATCAACCAGTCGCCTGCGACGCCGATCCGGGCCTCCGCATCCCATAGTGCATCCGGCCCATCGATCGGTTCCGCCATGGCAAACCGCCAGCGGTGTGCGGCCATGTGCAGCGGTGCCTGCGGCATGACCTCAGCTTGATGAAGAAACGCGTCGAGAAGCTGGCCTGCAACGTTCTCGGCCTCTTCCTCCAGATGCGCGAGGGACCAGTCGGGCGAGCCATGGACGACCCAGCTTTCCGATCCGTCGTGGCCCGGCTTGGCTCCGTTGCGCGCAGCCCAGGAGACCGTGTCGCCCTCCCCGCCCCGCAGGACGTCGCCGCACTCCAGCCGTTCGGGGAACTGTGCCATCAAGGCCCAGCACGGGCGGGACTGTGTGCGCCGTGCCCGGTCGGCAAACTCCGCATGAATATCGGCGAGAAGCTCTGCCGCCTGCTCTGCAGGGATGCCGAAGACGACGCTTTCGAACTCGTGAATCTCGTCATCGACATTCAAGCGCCAGCCCTGCTCGCTTTTGACGATGTCGGTAACGCGAGCGGCCCACTGAACCTCGAGCGGCTCGGCCAGGGCCTTGATTGGCGCGTTCATAGCCGGTGTCCCCACCCAAGCATCTTCACCCGCCGCCGGCCACCGTGCGACCACGCTCTCGCGCTCCCACAGCGCCACCTGTTCCTGAAATCCCGTATCGCGCGCGGTGAAATATTGCGCGCCGTGATCGAAACGAACCGTTTCGCCGCCGATTTCGGCACGGCGCGTCGCCATACGCCCGCCCGGCCCACGCCCCTTGTCGAACAGGGTCACCCGCCGTCCGTCGCGTGCGAGCTGCGTAGCGCAGGCCAGCCCGGCCATGCCCGCGCCGACAATCGCGATTGAACGCGGCATTATGGCGCGTCGCGCTGTTCTGTCGCTTGGGCGAGGATCACCGAGAACCGCTCCTCTGCGTCTGTCCAGCGCTTCTGCGGCGTCCACCCGCCTGCCAGCAACAGAGTATTGGCGCTGCGCCGGGTGAACTTGTGGCTGTTCTCAGTGTGGATCGTATCGCCTTTCGCCATCGAGAAACGCTTGCCGGAAACCTCGAAATCGACCGGCTCGGTAGCGAGAAGATGCATTTCGATCCGCGCGAAATCGTCGTTCCAGATCGCTCGATGCTCGAACTTCTCCGTTGCGATCGTCCCGCCAAGTTCGTGATTGATGCGGTGCAACAGATTGCAGTTGAACTTGGCCGTGACGCCTTCTTCGTCGGCATAGGCGGCCTCCAGCACCTCGCGATCCTTTACCAGATCCATGCCGATCAGCAGCATCGGCAGTTGCCCCTCGTCCGCGCCCATGGTGGCACGCATCGACCGCAGCAGGTCGACCGCGGTGCGCGGCACCATGTTGCCGATCGTCGAGCCGGGGAAGAAGCCAAGCTTCCTCAGATGATCGACCTCGTCGGGCAGTTCGACCTTGCGCATGAAATCGGCTTCCACCGGATGGACCGGGAGGCCGGGAAACTTCTCCGACAGCGCAGCCGCCGACTGGCGCAGGAACTCACCGGATATATCGAGCGGGACGTATGCCCCGGGTGCGACCGCCTCCAGCAACAACGGCGTCTTGACCGAGCTGCCGGAGCCGAATTCGACCACCGCGCGATCGGGTCCGACAAGCTCGGCAAATTCGCTGCCACGGTCGCGCAAGATTTCGGTCTCCGCGCGCGTCGGATAATATTCCGGCTGTTTGGTAATGTCCTCGAACAGCTGCGATCCGCGCTCGTCGTAGAACCAGCGCGCGGGGATCGCCTTCTGGCGCTGGGCGAGGCCTTTCAGCACATCGGCACGGAAGGCCTTGTCGACGCCCGTCTCATCGCGATCGACGATGGCGATACCGGTATCGGCTTTCATCAGATATCCTTTGCCAACCGCACGCCGGTGAACTGCCAGCGCTGGTGCGGGTAGAAGAAATTGCGATAGGAGGCGCGCGAATGGCCGCGTGCCGTGGCGCAGCTGGCGCCCTTGAGGACGAACTGCCCGCTCATGAACTTGCCATTGTATTCGCCCACCGCACCCTCGGCCGGCTGGAACCGCGGATAGGGCAGATAGGCGGAGCGGGTAAACTGCCAGCAATCGCCGAACAGGCTGTCGCCCCCAACCGGCAGCGGGGGCGCAGCCTCGACCAGCTGGTTGCCACCGTTCGGATCGTGCGCTGCGGCTTCGCCCTCCTGCCCGCGTGCGATGGCTTCCCATTCGAACTCGGTCGGCAGGCGATGGCCCGCCCAGCTGGCAAAGGCATCCGCCTCGAAATAGGAGAAGTGCGTGACTGGTGCCTCGGGATCGCGCCGTTGCCAGCCGCTATGGGTAAAGTGCTCGTCCTCGTGCCAGTAAAGCGGCGCGCGAACCTTGTTGTCATTCACCCATGCCCAGCCGTCCGACAGCCATAGCGAGGCGGTCTCATAACCGCCGTCGGCGATGAACTCGGCCCATTCGCCATTGGTCACCAATCGCGAAGAGAGCGCGAAGGGTTCCAGCAATACGCGGTGCGCAGGGCCTTCGTTGTCGAACGCGAAGCCTGCTTCCTGATGGCCGATCCGCGCGATCCCGCCAGGGTGCGAATGCCAGTCGTCAACCTGTGCTTGCGCGGCAGCGGCTTTCTCGTCCCACATTGCCGGGCCGAGCGGGTTCTGGAACAGCGCATGCTTGATGTCGGTGAGCAGCAGTTCCTGATGCTGTTGTTCGTGCGACAGGCCAAGCTCGATCAGTGGTGCGAGCTCCTCGCGCTCGAACAGCGGTTCCATCGCGGCATCGACATGGGCGCGCCAGTCGAGGATGTCGGCGACGGTCGGGCGCGACAGCATGCCGCGGGAAAACCGCGCAATCCGCTCGCCCTCGGCCTCGTAATAGGAGTTGAAGACGAAGGGCCAGCGCTCGTCATAGAGCCTGTAGCCATCGAGGTGGTCGCGCAAGAGGAAGGTTTCCCAGAACCACGTCACATGGGCGAGATGCCATTTCGCCGGCGAGGCATCTTCCATCGACTGCAGCGTAGCGTCCGCTTCGGACAGCGGTGCGGCAAGCGCTTCGGTTAGCGCGCGCACGGAGGCGAAGCGCGCGGCGAGCCGCGCATCGGCCTGGGCGGGTACTGGATTTGGGCGTGACATTGGTGCGCCCCCTGATTGCGACGGACGTCAGAATGCGACGACCAGCGCCATACATGGCGCAATCCGTTGGCAGTTTAAAGACTTAGGTTGGCAGTGCCGCGCTGATCCGACGTCATGCGGCCAATCTCACCTGATTCCGGCCTCCGCGCTTCGCTGCGTAGAGCGCTTCGTCCGCGCGGGCGAACAGGGTCAGGCTGGTATCGCCCGGCCCCAAAGCCGCGTGCCCGACACTTACGGTGACGGACGGCGCGTCCGCCATTCGCGTGCCATGATCGATTGCCAGTCGCAGCCTTTCGGCCGCAGCGGACGCGGCGCGGCCATTGGCGCCTGGCAAGATCATCAGAAACTCCTCGCCCCCGACGCGCGCGGCGAATTGACCGTCGCGCTTCTGCCGCCGGATGATCGAGCCGATCTCCGCCAGTACCAGATCGCCTTGGGTATGCCCGTGGGTGTCGTTGACGGCCTTGAAGTGGTCAACATCGAATACGAGCAGCGCCAGCGGATCGCCGCTCTGCCGTGCGCACATGATCTCGCGGTCCAGCGCCTGCATAGCGCTGCGGCGATTGGCGAGCCCTGTCAGCGCGTCGGTATTGGCCAATTGCCGCGCCTCATCCGCCTCGCGCACGGCAGTGGCGCGCTCCTGTTCGATGCGGGCAACCTGCGAATATTCTTCGGTCACATCGCGCACGACCATCAGCACCTGTTCGCACACCCCCTGGGGCGAGAACATATTGCGCGCTTGGGCGCGCAGCAGCCGGGTGCCTAGTTGCGGGTTCTCGATTTCGAACTCCACGGCATAGGTCTCGCGGTCCTTCGCATGGCCGGCGAGCGTCGCCTGCATCTGCTGAAGTCCCTGCGGCATGAGCGACTGGAGACAGGCCGCATCGGGCGCGGTCATCGGAGGCAGTCCGGCAATGCGGCAGAATTCGCGCGACCAGCGATGGCGCTCGGTGGCAGGGTCGAAGCTCCACCGCCCGATGCCGGCGAGTTCGTCTGCCAGGCTGGTGTTCAGGGGTTGCTGGGGACGTGGTGGGCAGAGCGCTGAGGCGGAATTGCGCTTGGCGTGCCGGTGGATCAATGCGCCAAGCACTACGAGCGCTGTGAGCATCGACCACAATGGGGCACCGGCATCACCCGCCGCCACCATCGTTACGGAGGCAGCACAGACCAGCAGCCAAACCGTCGCCATTAATGCAGTATCGACCCGGCTCGTCGGCATCGGCGCACGATCTCCTTTCGCAGCGCCGGGAGTAGGCGAGCGTCGGGAAATGCGGCGCAAACCGCAGTTAGGGGATAATGCCTAACGCAGCCGCTCAGGCGGCGTCGGCGCGGCGGACGGCGTGCTCCTCGTTGAGCATTTCGGCAATCAGGAAGGCCAGCTCCAGCGATTGCGCCGCATTTAGGCGGGGATCGCAATGCGTGTGATAGCGATCTTTGAGCGCCTCGTCGGTGATGGCGACCGCGCCGCCAACGCATTCGGTCACGTCCTGACCGGTCATCTCGACATGGATGCCGCCCGGATGCGTCCCTTCGGCGCGGTGGACGGCGAAGAAGCCCTTCACCTCGGTAAGGATGCGGTCGAAAGGCCGCGTCTTGTAGCCGCTTTCCGATTTCACGACATTGCCGTGCATCGGATCGCAGCTCCACACGACCGGATGGCCTTCCGACTTCACCGCGCGCACGAGGCGTGGCAGGCCGTCTTCGACCTTGTCGTGGCCGAAGCGGCTGATCAGCGTGATACGGCCCGGCTCGCGCGCCGGATTGAGCGTGTCGAGCAGATGCAGCAGATCGTCCGTTTCCAGGCTCGGCCCGCATTTCATGCCCAGCGGATTGCCGATTCCGCGCGCGAATTCGATGTGCGCGCTATCGCGGAAGCGGGTGCGGTCGCCGATCCAGACCATATGCGCACTGGTATCGTACCAGTCGCCGGTCAGGCTGTCGCGGCGGGTCAACGCCTGCTCATAGGGGAGCAGCAGCGCTTCGTGGCTGGTGTAGAAGCTAGTGCCGCGCAATTGCGGCAGCGTCTCGGGCGTGATCCCGCAGGCTTCCATGAAATCGAGCGCCTCGCCGATGCGGTCGGCGACGTCTTTGAACTTGTCCGCCCAGGGGCTGCGGCCCATGAATTCGAGCGTCCACTGGTGAACCTGACGCAGGTTCGCATAGCCGCCGCCGGCGAAGGCGCGCAGCAGATTGAGTGTGGCGGCAGCCTGCGAATAGGCGCGCACCATGCGCTGGGGATCGTTGGTCCGGCTGGCTTCGTCGAAATCGATGCCGTTGATATTGTCGCCGAAATAGCTCGGCAGGGTAATGCCGTCCTGCGTTTCGGTGTTCGAACTGCGCGGCTTGGCGAACTGGCCCGCCATCCGCCCCACCTTCACCACCGGCTTCTTGCTGGCGAAGGTCATGACGACCGCCATCTGCAGCAGTACGCGGAAGGTGTCGCGGATATTGTTCGGGTGGAATTCGGCGAAGCTTTCGGCGCAGTCGCCGCCCTGCAACAGGAAGGCCTTGCCCTCGGCCACCTCGGCGAGATCGGCCTTGAGCGCCCGCGCCTCGCCCGCGAAGACGAGCGGGGGATGCGTTTCGAGCGCCGTTGTCGCCGCATCGAGCGCCGCGGCGTCGAGATATTCGGGCAGATGCCGTGCCTCGAAGCTCTTCCAGCTATCCGGTGCCCAGTTCGTCGTCATTCATAATTCCAGTTGCGGCGCGGAATCGCGCCAGTTCTATCCGCTTATCGCAGACGAACGGGCTTCATGCCGCAAGCAGCTTTTGCTTGGCCAGTCCAAAAACCCGATTGCTGTGACCGGAGAGGGATCCGCCTAGCGGCCAGCCTCGGCGGGCGCGCTCGTAACGCGCGTCGCCAATTCCTGTCCCTCGGGGATCACCGCCATGCGCCAACCGCGCTTGTCGCCGAAATACTTCTGCGCCAGCGCCTGCATCCGCTCCGGCGTCGTCTGCGTGAGGTCGTTCAGCAGCGAGCGCAACAGGCCGATGCGGGCCGGGTCCTGCGTCGATCCTTCCAGCTGGAACAGCCAGAACAGGTTCCCGGTCGACACGCGGTTTACATATTGCAGCAACGGCTCGGTTACGCGCTGGAGCTCGTCCGCGCTGGGCGGCGTAGTCGCGAGATCCTGGCCGATTGTGTCCGCGGCGGCGAAGAAGGCGGGCACGTCCTCGGGCCGCAGCTGGGCAAAGGCGGTGATCCGCCCCCCGCTTTCGACATCCGTCGGCCACTGGCTGTTGATCACCGGCGCATAGCTCGCCCCCGCCCGCTCGCGCATCGCGTCCATTAAGCGATTGTTGAACACCTGCGTCAGGATTTCGAGCTGGCGCGATTCAGGCAGGCCGTCGACGCCCGCGCCGCTCGGCCAGGCAATGACGGCAGCGGCCTGGTTGGCATCGCCGTTATGGTACCGCACCACGGTCTCGCCAGGTTCGGGGAAGCCGAAGCCTTCGTTGGCGACGTCGGGCGAAAGCTCCCCGCGCTGGTCGAGCGCACCGAAGGTCCGCGTCAATGCTGCGATCCCCTCGGCCTTGTCGAAATCGCCAAATACCAACACCTCGATCGGGCCGTTTTTGAGCAGCGGTTCCCAGACTTCTCGGAAACCTTCCGGCGTCGTCGCGGCGATCGCGGCGGGGTCGGCCACTTCGAAGCGGCCGTCCTTGTCGCGCAGGAGGTATTCGAGGTCGCGATTGATCACGCCCGCCGGATTGGCGGCATAGCTTTCATAGGCTAGCCGCGCCGCAGCCTTGGCGCGCTCGACCGGGTTCGGGTCCCAGCGCGGCATCGCGAATTTGGCCGCGAAGATATAGAGCTGGTCGGCCAGATCCTGCTTACGGGTCTGCGCGAACAGGGTGAAGGCCCCGTCGGTGATGTCGAAATCGAAGCCCATGCGGCGTCCGGTGGAAATCCGGTCGAGTTCTTCCTGTCCCAGCTCGCCAACGCCCGATCCGACCAGCGCCATGCGGCCAAGCATTGCGTAGGCGGCCTCGTCCTCGGCAATCGCGCGCCAGCCGCCGCCGAAGCGCACCTTGACCGCGACACGGCCCGGTTCTGCATCATTGGCCCACAAAATGGCCTTCACACCATTGGCGAAGTCGACCCGCTCGATATCGAGCACGCCGAGCGGACCCTGCTGGGCGATCGTGCCCGGTTCGCCGATGGCAGGCAGGTCCGCGAAGGAAATATCCTGCGCCGCAATCCGCGCGTCCGAAGCCGCCTCGACCGGAGCCAGCATGGCGGTGCGGATTTCCGCATCGCTCGCCTCGCCCGTTTCCGGCGTTACATAGGCCGCGCGAATGACCGGGCCGGCGAACAGCTTGCGGGTCTGTTCGAGCATCTGCTCCGGTGTGACCTTCTCGCGCATCGAGTTGAATACTGTCAGCACCGTCTCCGGTGCGGCGACGGTTTCACGGATATCGACCGCATTGACGATATCGTCTGCCAGCCGCGCACCCGCCATTACGCGGCGCTGCTCGACCGAGCTTGCGAAGATGGATTCGAATTCCGCCAGCTCGCGGTCGATCTCTTCCTGCGTCGGCGGATTGGCCAGCGCATCGGCGATCACGCCGCGCACGTCGGCGAGCGCCGCTTCCCAATCCTCGGAAAGCGGCGCGAAGGATACGAAGGTCGCATCGGTGGAGCGGCTGACATCGTCCTGCGCGACCTGCGCGTAAAGATAGCTGCCGCCCGCACGCGCCCGCGCTTCGAGCCGCCGATTGATCAGCGCCTGTGCCAGGCTGTCGCGCAGCAGCCCTTCGTTATAGACGATCGTATCGTTCACCGGACGCCACGGACGCATCACGGCATAGGTGAAGCTACGCTGCAGACCCGGCGCGACGATGCCTGCGACTTCGCCCACCGGATTGGCGGGATCGGCTCCGGGAGGTGCGACGGGATCGCCGAAATCGGGGGCGGGAGTCGCCGCGCCCTCGCCCTGCCAGTCGCCGAACCATTTCTCGACTTCGGCGGCAAGTTGCATCGGATCGAGATCGCCGACCGCGACGATCACGGTGTTCTCGGGGCGATACCAACGCTCGTAAAACGCGCCGACCGAAGCGCCGGTCGCGCCGTTCAACGTCGCTTCGGTTCCGATCGGCAGGCGATTGGCAAGCTTCTGGCCAGCGAACAGCGTCTCGCGTGTCTGCTCGGCAGCACGCTGCTGCGGGCCGCCCCGCTCGCGCTTCTCGGCGAGCACGATGGGCACTTCGGCCTGCACATTGGCATCGCTCAGCACCGGCGCACGAACCATGCCGGAGAGAATTTTCATGCTCTCGGCCAGCTTGGCCTCGTCCACATTTGGCAAGTCGAGCTTGTAGACCGTGTGCGTGGGGCTGGTTTCGGCATTGGTATCGCTGCCGAAGGTGGCACCGAGCCGCTGCCAGGTCGGGATCGCCATCGCCGGGCCGAGATATTGGCTTTCGCGGAACAGAAGATGCTCGAGCAAGTGGGCATAGCCCTGCTCGCTATCTTCCTCATGCAGCGACCCGGCATCGATGCGCACGCGGATCGAAACCTGGTCGGGCGGGACACCATTATTGCGCACGGCATAGCGCAGGCCATTGGGCAGTTCGCCGAAGGTCCATTCCTCATCACGCGGAACGTCGCTGCCCTCGTAAATCCACGGGGTCTCGCCCTCTTCCGTCAGATATTGCGGTGTCGGCGGGGCCGGGTCCTGCGCAACCGCAAGCTGCGGTGCCAGCAGGGCAAGGGGGAGGACAAGCGCGAGACGCCGGACGGCGCGCGGAAGAATAGCCATGGCGGGGATATAGGGAGCCTTGGTCTGAAGGGACAGTGAACATCGGCAAAAAGCTTCTTCGCTTGTGGCCGGTTCCCGCTATCCCTAAATAGCTGCCATGTTCATCGAAACCGAAACCACGCCCAATCCCTCCAGCCTCAAGTTCCTGCCCGGCAAGACGGTGATGAGATCCGGCACCCGCGAATTCGCCACGCCAGAAGCAGCGGAGGCAAGCCCGCTGGCCCAAGCGATCTTCGATCTGGGCGATGTGACCAACGTGTTCTTCGGCGGCGATTTCATCACTGTCACCGCAGCACCCGGCGTCAGCTGGACCGACCTGAAGCCGCAGGTCGTCGCCATCCTGCTCGACCATTTCGTGTCAGAAGCGCCGCTGTTCATGCCCGGTAGCGCAGGCGGCATCAGCGTGCCGGCGGAAGACGAAAGCATGCTGGTCGAGGAGCGCGACGAGGATTCCGACATCATCGCTCAGATCAACGAACTGCTGGAAACTCGTGTGCGCCCGGCTGTTGCGGGTGATGGCGGCGACATCCAGTATCGCGGCTATCGCGACGGTATTGTCCATCTGCAGATGCAGGGCGCCTGCTCTGGCTGCCCCTCCTCCACCGCCACGCTCAAGCACGGTATCGAAGGCCTGCTGAAACATTATGTCCCGGAGGTCGTTGAAGTCCGCGCAGCCTGACCGGCCCAGACAAGAGGATTTCATGACCAAGCAATTCCACGACAACACGCTCTCCGCCGACGCGCTCGACCAGATTTTCCGCGAGGCGCGCAGCTATAACGGCTGGCTCGACAAGCCGGTGAGCGAAGAGCAGATTCAGGCGATCTACGAATTGCTGAAAATGGGCCCGACCTCGGCAAACATGCAGCCGGGCCGGTTCGTCTGGTGCATGTCGCAGGAATCGCGCGACAAGCTTGCCGAATGCGCGAGCGAAGGGAACCAGGAAAAGATCAAGACCGCGCCGGTCGTCGTCGTCATCGGCTACGACATCGACTTTCACGAGGAACTGCCCTGGCTGTTCCCGCATACCGATGCCAAGAGCTGGTTCGAAGGCGACGAGGACGGCCGTATCGAAGGCGCAAAGCGCAACTCGGCGCTGCAGGGTGCCTATCTGATGATCGCCGCGCGCGCGCAGGGGCTCGATTGCGGGCCGATGTCGGGCGTGGACCTCGACAAGGTGACCGAGGCTTTCTTCGCCGACAGCCCGCGCCACAAGGCGGATTGGGTCTGCGCCATCGGCTATGGAGACGAAACGACGATCTTCGGCCGCAGCCCGCGTCCCGATTTCGAGAAGTTCAACCGCATCGCCTGACTTGAAGCGCAGCCGCGCCTGAGGCAGGGCGGCGGGGATGCGTATTCTCGCGATAGAAACGGCGACCGAAGCCTGCTCGGTGGCGCTTTTCGATGACGCAAAGCTCGTCGAGGCGCGGCACGAGGTTCTGGGGCGCGGCCATGCCGAACGGCTGGTGCCGATGATCGCCGAACTGCCCGGGAAGGGCCGTGCGGATCGCATCCTCGTGTCGCTTGGTCCGGGTAGCTTTACCGGCGTGCGGATCGGACTTGCGGTGGCGCGAGCGCTCGGCATCGCCTGGGGAGCCGAGGTGCTCGGCTATCCGACGCTGGAGCTGATCGCCGCAATCGCGGGTGCGGATCACGCCGAGCCGGTTAGCATCTGCATGAACGGGGGCCACGGCGAGTGGTTCGTCCAGAATTACGATGGCTATGGACAGGCCGAGGACGAGGTTCGATCACTTGTGCCCGACGCGGCAACGCAGGCCGCTCGCCACCGCGTCCTGGTCGGCAATCGCGCCAAGGAGCTGGCAGCGTTGTTGGAAAAGGATACGCTTGTGCTGGAGCTGACACCGGATGCCCGTGCGGCATATTTGCTCCACGAAAGCAGCCTCACCTCCGATCTGGCGCCCCTCTACGGTCGGGGGCCGGACGCGAAGCTTCCTAGTAAATGAACGAGATCGACAAGTTGATGGCAGTCATGGATGCTGCCTTCGACCCGCATTGGCGCGAAGCGTGGACGCGGGCGCAGGTCGAGGGGTCGCTCGCCCTGCCCCATACTTATGCCTTGCTGTGCAACGTCCGAGGCGACGCCATCGGCGCAGACGAGGAAGCCGCCGGGTTCGTTCTCGCCCGCCGCGCACCGGGGGAGGAAGAATTGCTGCTCGTTGCGGTCCACCCCGACCATCGCGGCAAAGGCCTAGGCCGCCAATTACTCGAACAATTCTTCGAGAGTGCCCGCAATGGCGGCGCGGAGCAGGTATTCCTGGAAATGCGCGCCAATAACCCGGCCGAGCAACTCTATCGCGCAGTCGGGTTCGAACCGATCGGTCGGCGGCCTGCCTATTACCGCACTCTCGATGGCCAGACCCTGGATGCCATCACCTTCGGTCGAAAGTTGTAAATACACGCCAATTCACTTGTATATTTGCGTCAAAATAATCCTGTGAACTGGACGCTTTACCTTCTCTTGTCGATTTTATACAATGTTGCCTACCGGAGGGTAGCATCAATAAGACAGGCTGAAGGGAGCCTTGCCGAATGGACACTATCGAAACCGACATGACCGAAACGCTGATCACGCTGACCTCGGATATTGTCGCTGCACACGTGAGCAACAATAGCGTGGCCGTCGAGGACGTGCCGACGCTTATTTCCAATGTCTATTCAGCCCTTTCCGGCCTCGACGGCGCAGGCTCCGCCGCCGAACCCACTCCCGATCCCGCTGTTTCGGTCCGTTCTTCGGTAAAGAAGGACCATCTGGTCTGCCTCGACTGCGGCAAGAAGATGAAAATGCTCAAGCGGCACTTGTCGACCGAGCATGACATGACGCCGGAAGACTATCGAGCGCGTTGGGGACTGTCGGCCGATTATCCGATGGTCGCGCCGGACTATGCCGCCACCCGCCGCGACCTTGCGGTGAAGATCGGCCTTGGCCGCAAGCCCGGCCAGAAGCGCGGTCGCAAGAAGAAGAGCGCATAAAGCCCTTCGGTTCGCCTTGAGGAAGACGCCCCGGCCCGATAAGGGTACGGGGCGTTTTTCAATCGGGAAGCAAATGCACCAGAAAATCGATCTCGAGCAATTGTGTGCCGACAAGGGCCTGCGCATTACCGAACAGCGGCGGGTTATCGCGCGCGTCCTGTCGGAAAGCGACGACCACCCCGATGTCGAACTGCTCCACGAGCGCGCCAACAAGATCGATTCCGGCATTTCGATCGCGACGGTCTATCGCACCGTTCGTTTGTTCGAAGAGGCAGGGATCCTCGACCGCCACGATTTCGGCGACGGGCGCGCGCGCTACGAAGCGGCGCCCGAAGCCCACCACGATCACCTGATCGACGTGGAAACGGGTAAAGTTATCGAATTCGTCGACCCCGAAATCGAGGCATTGCAGAAGCAGATCGCCGAGAAGCTCGGCTACCGCCTCGTCGACCATCGCCTGGAACTCTATGGCGTCCGGCTCGACCGCGAGAGCTGAGCGGCGCCTCGCACGTTATACCGAGCGCAGGCTGGCCGCTGCGCGCGGAGAAAAGGTGCCACTGACCGCGGTCGGCTGGGTGCGGTTCACGTTACGGGCGCTCGGCATCCTCGCCCTGCTGATCGTGTTCGTGCCGCTGCACTATCTCTACCGCATCTTCGCCTATGGTTCGCCCTTCCCCATGCTGTTCCTGCGCTACACGGCGCGAGTAATCGGAGCGCGGGTCACTATCGTAGGCACGCCGCTGCGGCGGGACGTTTTCTTCATCTCCAATCACCTGTCGTGGGTCGACATCCTCGCCTCTGCGGGAGCCAGCGGCACCGCCTTCGTCGCCAAACAGGAACTGGCGGAGGTGCCGGTGATCGGCTGGCTGTGCCGCCTCAATCGCACAGTCTTCGTGAAGCGCGAGAACCGCCTGGGCGTGGCCGAACAAATCAATGCGCTGAAGGAAGCGCTGCAGGACAATTGGTCGGTCACGGTCTTTCCCGAGGGCACGGTGACGGACGGACAGTCGTTGCTACCGTTCAAGTCCTCTATGCTGTCGGTTCTGGAACCGCCGCCGCCCGGTGTCCTCGTCCAGCCGGTGATGCTCGACTATGGCGAAAATGCCGAGGAAATCGGCTGGGTCGGCGACGAAAGCGGATTGCACAATGCGATGCGCGTCATGGCACGCAAGGGCACCTTTCCCCTGCGTATCAACTACCTCGAGCCGTTCAGTCCGGAGGACCATCGCGGACGCAAGGCGATTGCGGCCAAGGCGCGAGAGGAGATCGAGGAAGCGCTGGTTGCCGCACTCGGCAGGCCACTGCGCGATTTCCAGCATGTCGTCGATGCGGTGCGCTATCGCCCCAAGGACGGCGGCGCGGACGCGCCCTAGAGTTCGGCGCCGATCAGCCAGTCGTGGAACAGCCGCACGGGACGCTCTTCCAGTGCGGTCGGTTTGCACACGAACCAGTAGCTATAGGGGCTTTCCACATCGACATCGAACAGGCGGGCGAGCCGGTTGTCGTGAGCGCGGCGCAAGTGGTCGTCATGCATGATCGCAATGCCGAGGCCCTGCGCGGCCGCTTCCAGCATGATCTGCCCTGAATCGAAGTGATCGATTGCTGCAGGCTCTAGATCGGGCATGCCGATCTCCTGCCGCCAGGCGACGAAGCTTTCGGACAGTTCGTTGTGGATCAGGAAGGTCTGTTTTGCGAGCTTGTCCTGATCGGGATTGTCGCCCAGCTTCTCCTGCAAACCGCGACTGCAGATGGCATGGACCTTGTTGTAGTCCAGTCGCACGGCATGCAGGCCCCGCTCCGGCCCGCGCGACAGGATGATGGCGGCATCGAGGAGGTCGCCGACACGATCTTCGAGATGCGCGCCCGTATCGATATCGATGTGCAGCAGCGGATGGCGCGCGCGCAATTCGCCGAGCTTGGGGAACAGGCGCTGAGTGCCGAACAGCGGCAGCACGCCAAGGCGCAACCGAAGTAACGAGAGATTGTCGGACTGGCTCTCCACCGCCCGCGCAAGTGCCTCCAGCTGCGGATTCACCGCCTCGTAGAACGCATGCCCGTCGTCGGTCAGCTGCATCGACTGCCGTGCACGCGTGAACAGCTTCTTGCCCACGAATTCCTCGAGGTTTCCGATCCGCCGAGACAGGGCCGAGGGGCTGAGGCCCAGTTCCTCCGCCGCCGCCCGGGCGGAACCCAGCCGGACGGTGCGCACGAAAGCTTCGAGCGCACGCAGGGGGGGAAGTCGCCGGGTTGCCATGATGCTTGCTAGCTATGGACGGGACGCGCGCCTGTCGAGGGCGAATGTGCGGATTCGTGCAACAATGCGATCAGTCGCTTTCGCCCTCGTCCTCGCTGGCAGGCTCGTGCAGGCGAAGGCGCTTCACATGCGTCTCGTCGCCATCGGTGACCTCGATCCGCCAGCCGCTCGGATGCGCGACCACCGTGCCGACCTGCGGCACCTGTTCCGCCAGCACGAAGGCGAGGCCGCCCAGCGTATCGACCGATTCCTCGACCTCGGCGAGCGCGGGATCGACCTGCTCGGCCACATCGTCCAGCTCGGCGCGAGCGTCGCAATCCCACATCCCGGCGCCGATCGGCACGATCCATTCCTCGGGTGCGTCGTCGTGCTCGTCCTCGATCTCGCCGACGATTTCCTCGACCAGATCCTCGATCGTGATGATCCCGTCTGTGCCGGAGAACTCGTCCACCACCACTGCCAGGTGCATCCGCTGGGCGCGCATATCGGCCAGCACATCGAGCGCGTTGCGCGTCTGCGGCACGTAGAGCGGCTGGCGCATCAGCACGGTCCAGTCCGCCGGCGGTTCGTCTCCGCGCGCGAGATAGGGGAACACGTCTTTCAGGTGGACCATGCCGATCACATGGTCGAGCTGGTCGCGATAGACGGGCATGCGCGAATGGCCGTGTTCGGCAAAGGTCTCCACCAGCTCGTCCCAGCTCGCGGTGGCGTTCATCGCGATGATCTCGCCGCGCGGCACGGCGACGTCGTCGGCATCGTGTTCGGAGAAGTGCAGCAGGTTGCGCAGCATCTGGCGCTCGACCTGCGAGAGGTCGCCCGTGCCGCTATGCTCGGGCTCGTCCTCGCCGTTCTCGTCCTCGTGCTCGTCGATAGCTTCTTCCAGCTGCGCGCGCAGGCTGCGCTCGCCGCCGTCGGGATCGAACATTTTCCGGATTGCGAGCCACAGCCCGCTTCTACTCTCCGCGTCTCCGGCGGGTGATGACGAATCGGGCATGGCCCTAACAATGCGCTCCCATCAGTTGCGATCCCCATATGGGTCGGCGATGCCCATTTTTGCAAGAGCGGCGATCTCGAGCGTTTCCATGGCCTCTGCCTGCGCGTCGCTATCGACATGGTCGTGCCCCGCGAGATGGAGCAGGCCGTGGACGATCAGATGGGCGATGTGATGTTCGAGACTGACGCCCTTCTCCGCCGCTTCCCGCGCGCAGGTTTCATGAGCAATCGCTATGTCACCGAGCATCTCGGGCGGGCCGTCGGGCGCGAGCGCGAGTAGGTCGTCGCGCTCCAACATGGGGAAGCTGAGCACATTGGTCGGCTTGTCCTTGCCGCGCCATTCGCGGTTGAGATCGTGCACCTGCTTGTCGCTGGTGAAGAGCAGCGAGGCGGTCAATCGCTCACTCGCCAACAACGGCTCCACCATCGCTGCAGCTTGGACCGCACGCTCGGCAAGGCCCTCCCAGTCCAGCGCCTCCGTCCACCCATCCAGTGCGACATCAAGGTCCATCAGCCCGCCGATTTCCGAGACATGGACCGCATGTTACACTGTCCAATGGGGAAAAACCTGCCCTCCATTCGCGGGATGCAAACTGATGGGAGCGTGCAGGGGAAACCGTAGGCCATCTGCGTCATCTAGCGGAGCATCCGAAGGTAGGAAAGCGGCGGCTGGCGCCGTCGGCTATTGGGTGGGAAGCGGACGCTGATCGTCCATCAATATCGCGATCTATGGCGAATTGACTGGTCACCTGCGGCATTGTCACCACACGCCCACAGGTCCAAATCGTCATTTGCAATGTGATAGGTTGCAAAGGCCGCAAAGTAAGAACGGCTATCAAAAAAACCGAAATTGGATTGCCCTTTGACGTATATCCCGCCTGGTAGGTCATCCCAACCAGCCTCTTGAACGCTGATATCGATCAGCTCCCGATTTTCTTCTCCGTCTCGCATCCCATAGCGATACTCTCTGCGCATCGTCGCGATATCTTTGAGGCAGGGGTCACGTGATAGTCGCTCTTCGAGTTCAAGAATTAACCGAAGTGGAGGCCCATCCGTCGTCTCAAGAGCTACATTATTGTTGGGTGCAGGTGAACACGCTGCGACGGACAAAACGCACGCATACGTTAGAGGGAAGCGTCTCATGGGACGCGAAACTAACTATTCGCAACAATGTCCGCAATCGAGTCGTTAGCGGACATTTGCCGCCCTACCCTCCGGGCCCCTCATACGCCTCGACGATCCGCCCCACGATCGGGTGGCGGACCACATCTGCTGCCGTAAACCGGATTGTGCCGAAACCCTCGACGCCTTCCAGCTTGCCGACCGCATCGGCGAGGCCGCTCATGCCGCCGCCGCCGGGGATGTCGACCTGGTTCGGGTCGCCGCAGATGACCATGCGGCTGTTCTGGCCGAAGCGGGTGAGGAACATCTTCATCTGCTCGCGCGTGGTGTTCTGCGCTTCGTCGAGGATCACGAAGGCATCGGCCAGCGTGCGCCCGCGCATGAAGGCGATGGGCGCGATCTCGATCTCGCCCGAAGCAAGCCGCCGCTCGACCTGTTCGGGCGGCATGCAGTCGTAGAGCGCATCGTAGAGCGGCCGCAGGTATGGATCGACCTTTTCCTTCATGTCGCCGGGCAGGAAGCCGAGCTTCTCGCCCGCCTCCACCGCCGGACGGCTGAGGATCAGCCGCTGCACGCTGCCGGTGATCAGCTGCGCCACGGCCTGCGCCACGGCGAGATAGGTCTTGCCGGTGCCTGCGGGACCGAGCGCGAAGATGATGTCGTCGCGCACCAGGCTGCGCATGTAGGTCGCCTGCATCGCGCTGCGCGGGACGATGGTCTTGCGCCGGGTGCGGATCATGATCGGCGGGGCGTTCTTGCCCTTGCCCGGTTCGGCATCGACGATCCCGTCGAGCGTGGGCTCGTCCGACATGGCGATCAGCGCCTCGATCGCGCCGCCGTCGAGCTCCTGCCCGATGGCGAGCCGGTCGTACATCGCCTTTAAAACGTCGCGCGCGCGGGCGACGCTGTCTTCGGGGCCTTCGATATGGAGCTGGTTGCCGCGGGCCGAGATGAACACGCCGAGCCGGTTTTCCACCTGCACCAGATTCGCATCGAACTGGCCGAACAGCGCGCCGAGCAGGCTCTGGTTGTCGAAGCTGATATCGACCTGCGCGCGGCGAACCTCGCGCTGCGGACTGGGCGGCGGGGTGAAGGACCTGGCGTCCTTCGGTGCGGGTTTACGGGCCATGCGCTCCTTTCGTGTACGAGTCGGAAATGTAGGCCCGATTATGGCGCGCGCAAGCTGGAGGCCCCCTCCGGATGGTGGATAGTAATATCGATGTCATCCGGTTGTGCGTTGATCAGTTGCGCAAGTCGTTGGTCGAACGGCTGGGGCATCTGCCGAAAACGGTTTGGCTTTCTGCCGTGGGAATACTGGAATAGCGCCATGAAAAAGCTCACGATCTGCTCCGCCATCGCTCTTTGCCTGTCCAGCGCTGCCCCCCTGATGGCGCAGGACGCGGATCCTGCCGAAGAAGTCATCATCGTGACGGGCGAGCGCGAGCAGGAGGCCATGGAGCGGGTCGAGGGCATGACCCGGGCCATCACTCGCCGCCCCCGCGTCGACAAGCCGCTGGCCCGCCAGTACGGCCAGATTTGCGTCGGCGTGATGGGCATGGATCCCGCCTATGCAGGCGTGCTGATCGACCGGATCGAGGCCAATGCGCGGCGGCTCGACATCGCGATTGCCGGCGAAGGATGCCGAGTGAATACGCTGGTCGCCTTCGTGGACGACGGCCCCGAGGAAGTGAAGCAGCTGCGCAAGGACGCGCCCTGGCTGTTTTCTACGCTGCTCGATTACGAATACGACCGGATCCTGCGCGGCAGCGGCGGGGCGCATGCATGGCATTCGACCGAAGAGAGAGAGGTCGACGGCAAGCAGCTGGCCGTGATCGAGGTCGGCGATCCGCCGCGTCAGGTTAAGGCGGGCGATCCCTTCAACGCCACGCGAATGGCCCAGCAGATCCGCATGGACATGATCGGCTCGGTCGTGCTGATGGAACGCGCGCTGGTGCCGGGCAAGACGCTGCAGCAGCTGGCGGATTACGCCTCCATGCGCAGTTTCGCCTCGATCGACGATATGGCGTCCGACGGTCCGGACACGACGCCGACGATCCTGTCGCTATTCCTCGACGCCGATGCCGCGCCGCAGGAAATGACCGAATTCGACTGGGCCTATCTCCAAGCGCTTTACCGGTTGCCGCGCACGGCGCGCGGCGAGCAGATCCACGACGCCGCCTGGTCGGAATACCGCAAGAAGGTGATCCGCGCGAAGGATTGACGCGCTGGCAGAAGCTCAGGCAGCGACGCGTTCGCGCAGCTTCGCGCTGAGCGAGTTCGGGCCCGCTTCGAGCAGTTCGACCTGCACGAGGTCGCCGATCGCCACATCGCCCTCGAACCAGGCGCTTTGCAGCCACGGGGTCTTGCCGAGCCACTGGCCCTCGTGCTTGCCCTTACGCTCGACAAGGACTTCGCAGGCGCGCCCGACGCTCGACTCGTTGAAGGCCAGCTGGTCGCGGTTGAGCGCAGCCTGGAGGCGCTGGAGGCGCTCGTCCATGACCTCTTTCGCGACCTGACCGTCCATCGTAGCGGCGGGCGTGCCGGGACGCGGCGAGTATTTGAAGCTGAAGGCCTGTGCGTATCGGACCTCGTCCACCAGCGCGAGGGTTTCTGCGAACTCGGCATCGGTTTCGCCGGGGAAGCCGACGATGAAGTCGCCCGATAGCGCGAGGTCGGGCCGCGCGGCGCGGAAACGCTCGAGCAGGCGGAGATAGCTTTCCGCCGTGTGGCTGCGGTTCATGGCCTTCAGCACTCGGTCGCTGCCCGCCTGCACCGGCAGGTGGAGGAAGGGCATGAGCTTGTCGATCTCGCCATGCGCGGCGATCAGGGCGTCGTCCATGTCGGCGGGGTGGCTGGTGGTGTAGCGAATGCGGGCGAGGCCATCGACCTTGGCGAGGTCGCGGATCAGGCCCGCGAGGCCGACTGTGTGGCCCTTCTCGTCCTCGCCCGACCATGCGCTGACGTTCTGGCCCAGCAGCGTGATTTCCTTCGCGCCCGCATCGACCAGCTTCCGCGCCTCGGTGACGAGGTCCGCATAGGGACGGCTGATTTCCGCGCCGCGGGTATAGGGCACCACGCAATAGGTGCAGAACTTGTCGCAGCCTTCCTGAACGGTGAGGAAGGCAGCGGGGTTCACACGGCGGCGCTCGGGCAGTGCGGCGAACTTGGCGATGGCGGGCATGTCGGTGTCGGTCGCCCGCTTGCCCTGCACCGCCCTGTCGAGCATGTCGGGCAGGCGATGATAGGCCTGCGGGCCGACGACCATGCTGACCGCCGGGGAGCGCTTCATGATCTCCTCGCCCTCGGCCTGCGCAACGCAGCCCGCGACCGCGATCAACGGCTCCTTGCCCGCCTCGCGCCCCGCCTTGGTCAGGCGGCCGATGTCCGAATAGACCTTCTCCGCCGCCTTCTCGCGGATGTGGCAGGTATTGAGCACGACGAGGTCGGCCTCCTCGCCCTCTGCCGCAGGTACGATGCCCCGCTCGCCCAGCATCTCGGCCATGCGCTCGCCGTCATAGACGTTCATCTGGCAGCCGAAGCTCTTGACCCTGTAGGTCTTGGGGGAATTGGTCGGTTTCATGGGAGGAGGCGCTTTAGCTTCTGGAATCCAACTTTTCAATCCGACGCATCATGGGCCGGTGTGGCCAAACACGCCCCAAATTTCCGTTATTTTGCCTTCGCTCTCACGCCACCTGACCGACCAAAGCGTATGGACGGGAAATCGGTCGTTCCGATAATCGAGTGTTCGAAACTTCTCTTTCTCAAACGTGCTTTCTTCAAAGCCCTGCTCAAGAAGTTCCGACGTCATCAAATCCACGGACGAACCTACGGCGAACCGATCCCTGATCCGAGCGTCGAACGCTTCCTGACCTTCGATTGCTGACTGCGTAAGACCCTCACCTATCTCGGGAATTTTCGGCTTACCCACACCGCATGAGGCCAGCACGACCGAAGCCGCGCTGGCCATCAATGCAAAAGCTTTGCGGAGATTACCCAACAGTCGCCTTCACGATCTTGCCCGGGTTTGCCGGCGGCTCGCCCTTGGGCAGCGCGTCGACGTGTTCCATGCCGCTCTCGACCTGGCCCCAGACGGTGTACTGGCCGTCGAGGAATTCGGCGTCGTCGAAGCAGATGAAGAACTGGCTGTTGGCGCTGTCGGGCACTTGGGTGCGGGCCATCGAGCAGGTGCCGCGGGTGTGCGGCTCGCTGTTGAATTCGGCCTTGAGGTCGGGCTTGTCGCTGCCCGACATGCCGGTGCCGGTCGGATCGCCGCCCTGCGCCATGAAGCCGGGGATGACGCGGTGGAAGACCACGCCGTCGTAAAAGCCCTCGTTTGCCAGCGTGGTGATGCGCTCGACATGGTTCGGCGCAAGGTCGGGGCGCAGCTTGATCACCACGTCCTTGTTCTCACCGTCGCCGGTGTCGAGGGTGAAGGTCAACTTGTCGGCCATTGTTCGTCTCCTGTATTTCGGTTGGCGCCTCCCTAGCAAACGCAGCGCCTGTGTCACGGCTTGCTTTTCGAGAGCCTGTGCCTAGAGCGAGCGCATGAGCGAGAGCGACCGCGCCCCCCAGTCCATTGGCGACGAAGACGGTTTCCTGCTGGCGCGCGAGCCGGAGGAGGAGGCGCGCCCGGACGACCGCATCGACGACGAGCGGATGGACGAGGAGAACACGCTCAAGAAGGAATATGTCGAAAGCGTCGAGGAAGCGCTGGACGAAGGCGACACGGCGCGCGTTTACGACCTTGTCGAACCGCTCCACCCCGCCGACATCGCCGACCTTCTCGAGCTGTTCGAGCGCGAGGAACGCTACCAGCTCGCCGAGGCCATCACCGACCTGATGACGTCGGACGTGGTCGCCGAGCTCAACGACTACGTCCGCGAGGACATGATGGAAGCGCTGCCGCCCGAGGCAGTCGCGCAGATCGTCGACCAGCTGGAAACCGACGATGCGGTCCAGCTGATCGAGGATCTCGACGAGGCCGACCAGCGCGCCATCCTGGCCGAGGTCGAGCTGGAAGACCGGATCGCGATCCAGTCCGCGCTCTCCTATCCGGAGGAAACCGCCGGCCGTCTGATGAGCCGCGACCTCGTGGCGGTGCCGGAACACCTGACCGTCGGCGACCTGATCGATTATCTGCGCGACGGGCGCGAGCTGCCGGACGAATTCTACGAAATCTTCGTGGTGGACGAGAAGCACCATCCGGTCGGCACCTGTGCGCTCAGCTGGGTGCTGCGCGCCCCGCGCGCCATCGCGCTGGCCGATGTGATGAAGCGCGACCAGACGCTGATCCCCGTCCTGCTCGACCAGGAAGAGGTCGGCCTGATGTTCCAGAAGTACAACCTCATCAGCGCCGCCGTGGTGGACGACGACGGGCGACTGGTCGGCCAAATGACGGTGGACGACGTGGTTCACATCATCTCCGAAGAAGCGGGCGAGGACGCGCTGCTGATGAGCGGCGCGGGCGAAGGCGACATCAACGAGCCGATCCGCGAGGCCTACTCCGCCCGCGTGCGCTGGCTGGTCGCGAACCTTGGCACGGCGCTGGTCGCATCGCTGATCATTGCGCTGTTCGGCGCAGCGATCGAGCAACTGGTGGCGCTGGCCGTGCTGATGCCGATCGTCGCCAGCATCGGCGGCAATGCGGGCACGCAGACCATGGCGGTGACGGTGCGCGCCATCGCCACCAACCAGCTCACCCGCAGCAACACGCGGCGCATCTTGTGGCGCGAGATGCGCGTAGCCATGCTCAACGGCGCGACCATCGCCGTGCTGATCGGCGCGGCGACCGCGGCGATCTTCACGCCGTTGCTTGGCATCGTGATTGCACTCGCCATGGTGATCAACGTGGCGGTTGCGGGGCTCGCGGGTGTGCTGGTTCCCGTCGCTTTCGAGAGGCTCGACCAGGACCCGGCCGTGGCGAGCAGCGTGTTCGTGACGATGATCACCGACTCGATGGGTTTCTTCGCCTTCCTCGGCCTGGCGGTGGCGCTGGGGGTGGTTTGACTCGGGGGCAGCACCCCCTACATCCATCCCATGCCGCTCCACCTGACCAAGATCGCTTTCGGTGCGCAATCCTATGACGACATCGAAAGCTGGTACGCGCAGCGGCGCAGCCCGAACCTGACCACCCGCTATCGCCCGACCAAATGGGAGCAGTGCGTCGGCGGCTCGCTCTACTGGATACACCAGCACAGTATCGTCGCGCGCAGCGAGATCCTCGGGTTCAGCGAGACGAAAACCGGACGCTGGTCGATCGATCTCAAGCCCGAACTCGTCCGCGTCTACCCGCGCCCCAAACGCGCCCATCAGGGCTGGCGTTATCTCAAGGGCGAACCGCCGCGCGATCTGGAAGAGGGTGAGGATATCGGCGACGCCCTGCCCGGCAAGCTCGCCGGAAAGCTGGAACGGCTCGGCTTGATCTAAGGCCCTGCCTGCCACTCCGTTGGAACGGCTTGCTCGATAAGTTGTTGATTGCCCGTCGCCCGGACAATTTCGCCCGGCGCCAGGGGAGTATGACAATGAAAAAACGTGTCCTGACCATTTTCGCATTCGGCGCCGCCGCGCTGCTGTCGGCCTGCAATACCGTCGACGGTATCGGCGAAGACGTCGAATCCGTGGGCGATTGCGCCGACGGTGTGGAAGGCAACTGCTGACCAGCGGCGACAAGCCAATGCAATTCGATGGCGCTGCCCCCGCGGGTGGCGCCATCGTCGTTTCGGGCTTCATCGCGCGGGTTTCTTTGCGGAACTAGCCGCCCTTCCCGACCATTGGTTCCGTGAAGGAGATACCCATGCCCGAACGTCAATCCATGCACCCCGACAACGACTATATCGACGAACTGACCGAAAACCCGACGCCGAGCCATCAGGGTTCCGCAGGCGGCGAGGTCAATCGCCGTGTCGGCAAGCGGGGCGAAGAGAACAGCGCCAAGGATCCCGCCAATCGCGAGCCTGAAGTCGGCTCCGACAATCCGCAGCAGGATGCGAAGAAGGGCGACAAGACCCTTGCCGCGATGCAGGATTCGCGCGGCTGATCAGCCTAACAATTCGAAGACAAGCGCCCCGCCGGACCGGTGGGGCGTTTTCGTTCAGGCGGGCACTTTTTCCGCCACCCGCCGCAGGGCGTTTACATAGGCTTCGGGCGGCTGCGCACCGGGGATCATGAACTTGTTCTCCACGATCATCGCGGGCACGCCGGAGATGTTGAGGTCCCACGCCGCGCGTTCTTCGGCGCGGGTCTTGTGGGCGATTTCCTCGCTGGCGAGCGCCGCTTCGGCCGATGCGCGGTCGAGGCCGAAGCTCTCCGCGATGTCGAGCAGCACCGGTTCCTCGCCGATATTGCGACGCTCGTTGAAATGCGCCTTGAACAGCGCGAGCTTCAGTTCGGTCTGCTTCTCGGGACCATGTTCCTCGCCCGCCCAGGTCAGCAGCTTGTGCGCAGCGAAGGTGTTCCACATCATCGCCTCGGGCGCCGGATCGGTTCCCTCGTAATCGAGCGAGACGCCCGCCGTCTCCGCAGCCTCGCGCATGCGGCCCTGCACGGCACGCGACTGATCCGGCGTCGAACCGTATTTGCGTGCGATATGCGCGGTGCGTTCTTCGCCCTCGGCGGGCATGTCGGGATTGAGCTCGAACGCATGCCAGCGAATGTCCGCCTCGATCTCGCCATCCAGCTGTTCGAGACCCTTTTGCAGATTGCCCCAGCCGACCAGGCACCAGGGGCACATCACGTCGGACCAGATATCGATCCGCAAGGTTCTCGGCTCGCTCATTGGTTCACCCACCATTCCATCAGGTGATGCGCGATAGCATGGCGCGGCGGGCAGCGGAACGGGCCATCGCCGGCAAGCGCCGCTTCGACATCGGCGCGGGTGAAGAATTCGATCTCCGCCATCTCGGTCTCGTCGATGGTGAGATCGTCGCTGTCGGTGTGGCTGTGGCAGCCGATCATCAGCTGGCTGGGGAAAGGCCACGGCTGGCTGGCGACATAGCTGACGTCGCGCACCTCAATGCCCGCTTCTTCCAGCACCTCGCGAGCGACCGCTTCCTCGATACTTTCGCCCGGTTCGACGAAGCCGGCGAGCGCGGAGAAGCTGCCCTCCGGCCAGCCGAGCCCGCGGCCGAGCATCAGGTGCCCCTCGAACTCGACCAGCATGATCGTGACCGGATCGGTGCGCGGGAAATGGCTAGCACCACAACTGCTGCAGTCGCGCTGCCAGCCGCCCTTGGCAATCTTCGTGTCGCCGCCGCATTGCGCGCAGAAGCGATGGCGGGCGTGCCAGTCGGTCAGGCTGCGCGCGCCGCCGTAGAGCGCCAGGTCGTCGGGCGACAGCGTCGCCATCAGCGACCAGAGCTGCGGGTTCGCCATGCGCGGCCGGGAATCGCCTCGCGGCGGAACGGCGGCGAAGCAGGCCTTACCCTCGTCGAGGCCGAGAAAACACAGCTCCGCATCTTCCGGCGCGTCGGCTAGCGTGCCCCACCCGAGCCGCCCCTCGTCGTCGAGTGCGGGCATCAATCCGTCGAGCGCGAGCAGTCGCGCCTTCCAGTTCATGTACCCTGCCAGCCGCTCCGGATCGGCGCGGACATGATCCGCGCGGTCGAGGCGCGAGCCGGTGAAGGCAATCAAAGCGCCTCTCCCGCTCCTTGCCGTGCCGCCTGCATGGCGGCGAGATCGGCCATCACGGCCTTGGGGAATTCGGCATGGATCGGATAGGCTTCGGACGGCATGTACTGCGTCATCAGCGTGCCGCGCAAACCTGCGGCGAAATTGACGAAGCCGACCGTGCCGGCCGCGCCGCCCCAACCATAGCTACCGTCGGACACGCGCCCGCCTGCGCCGAAGCCCTGTCCTTCGACCCAGGTGTTCTCGGTCGTCGCGGTATCGGGCAGAAGGTTCGATGTGCCGAGCTTGACCGCAGCTTCGCTCATCACGCGTTTGCCGTCGATCGCGCCATAGCCCAGCAGCATGCGCAGGAAGCGGTCGTAATCGCGGCTGGAGGAGACGAGCCCCGCCCCGCCGAAGGGGAAAGCCGGTTTGTCGAGATAGATCGACGCCTTCGCCGGATCGATCGGCAGCGGCGTGTTGTTGAGAATGCCGTAATTGGTGGTGAAGCGGTCCACTTCGCTCTCCGGCACAGTGAAGAAGGTGCTGTCCATCCCGGTCGGCTCGAAAATCCGCTCTTTCAGGAACGCGTCGAATGCCATCCCGCTGGCGACTTCGATCACGCGGCCCATGAGGTCCAGGCCGACCGAATAGCTCCATTTGGTGCCGGGCTGCAGAACCAGCGGCAGTTCGGCCAGCCGGTCCGCGAACACATCGAGACCTTCGACCGCCTGCGCACGCCCGATGCCGGGTATCGGCATGCGGCTGACCTGCCCGGGCACGAGACCGCGCTGCTCGTAAGCCTTGGTGATCGGGCCCTTCTGGACGATGCCGTAGCCGAGACCTGCCGTGTGGGTGAGCAGGTGGCGCACCGTAATCGGCCGCTCTGCCGGGACGACATCCTCGATCGAGCCGTCATAGGTCTTCTGCACCTGGATATTGGCATAAGCGGGCAGCAGTTCGGCGATCGGCTGGTCGAGGCCGAGGCGGCCTTCGTCAACCAGCATCATCGCGGCCATGCCGGTGACCGGCTTGGTCATCGAATAGATGCGATACAAGCTGTCGGGATCGACCTTGGTCGGCCCTCCCAGCGCCAGCGTGCCACGCGCGATGGTAAGCGGATCGCGCTGGCCCCAGCCGAGCGTCGCAACCATGTTGGCGACCTTGCGCGAACCGACATATTTATCGACCATCGCCTCGACATTCGTCCACGTGGCAGTTGGAGTGCGCGCGAACGCCTGACGGCCCATCGGCACGGCCGCCAGCGCGGCGCTCGCGGTCAGCCAGGCACCGCCGCGCAATAGCGAGCGGCGGGAAATCTGCGGGGTGTCGAATTCGCGATATGCCATGAAAATCCTCTCCGTGGGGGTCGCCCGGCTATGTGCGGGACCATAGCTGAACGGTCAATTGCGAATTGAAACGCTTGATTATGGCCGCTGTCCTAACCATATAAGACACATGCTGAACATCCTCTCGTTCCTCTTCGGACTCGTCTCGCTCGTCATCGTCATTCCGGCGACCATCCCCTTCCTCGGCTGGGCCAATTGGCTCGCCTTGCCGCTGATCGTGATCGGCATCATCGTGGGGCAGCTTTCGTCGAGCAATTCGGGGCGCAATTTCAACCTGATCGTGCTGCTTATAGCCGTCATCCGGCTGAGCCTCGGCGGCGGGATACTCTAGGCGAGCGCCAGCCGAGCGGCCTTGGCGAACAGCGTCGGCAGGCCAGCCTCGTCGAGCTTGTCGAGCGGCCACCATTCGCCCTCGCCCATCGGTGCGTCATGCCGTTCGACCGAGAGCTCTAGATCAAAATGCGTGAAGCCGTGGCGCACCAGGCCGAGCGCTTCGCCGTCCGGTCCGCCCTCCCCTTCGCCGCGCGCGCTCCAGCCATCGTCGGGCAGTGCGCGCATCCCACCGAGCATCCCGGTGCCCTCGCGCCGCACGAGCCAGACCGCATCGTCGCGCTCGATCCACCACGCGCGGCCCTTGCGTAGCGGCTTGGCCTTTTTCGGCGCCTTCACCGGCAAGCGGGCAGGATCGCCGGCCATCCTGCCTTCGCATTCGTCCGCCAGCGGGCACAGCAGGCACTTCGGGTCACGCGCCGTGCAGATCGACGAGCCCAGATCCATCATCGCCTGCGCGAAATCGCCCGCGCGCTCGTCGGGCGTGATCATGTCCGCCTCCGCCCGGATAGCCTTACGCGCGCCGGGCAGTGGCTCGTCGATGGCAAACAGCCGGGCGACCACACGTTCGACATTGGCATCGACCACCACTGCGCGCCTATCGAAGGCAATCGCGGCGACGGCAGCGGCGGTGTAGTCGCCCAAACCGGGCAGATGGCGCAGTTCCTTCTCGCTGGACGGGAAAGCTCCCATGTCCGCCACTGCGCGGGCGCATTTCACCAGATTGCGGGCGCGCGAATAATACCCCAGCCCCGCCCATGCCGCCATGACGTCTTCCTCCGGCGCAGCAGCCAGCGCTTCGACCGTCGGCCACCGCTTGGTGAATGCGGCAAAGTAAGGCTTTACGGCAGCCACCGTAGTTTGCTGGAGCATCACCTCGGACAGCCACACGCGATACGGCTCGGGCGCAGGCGTTCCGGGCAGTGCGCGCCACGGCAGGTCGCGCGCATGGCGATCGTACCAGTCGAGCAAAGTTTCGGAGACAGTGGCGGCCACGCCGCGCCTATGGCATGGCGGCAGGTGCAATGGAACGGGACGACAGCAAGACGGGCGCGAAAAAGCCGCGCGCTTCAGGCAGCGCAGCGGTAGGCGGAAAAAAACCGAAGACCTATAGTCGCCCGCGTGGCGGCGGGGCCAAGCCGATCAGCGACCTCATGCCGCAGATCGGGCGCAGCGCCTTTCGCCGCTTCGGCTTCGTACAGAGCTCGGTCGTCAGCCGCTGGCCGGAGATCGTCGGCGACACCCATTCCCGCGTCTGCACGCCGGAGATGATCCGCTTCCCGCCGGGCGAGAAGTCCGAAGGGATCATGCACCTCGTCGTCCTGCCTGCCCATGCGCCGCTGATCCAGCAGATCCTGCCCGACATCATCGAGCGGGTTAACCGCTTCTTCGGCTACCGCGCGGTCGCCCGGATCAAGCTGCGGCAAGGTGCGGTTCAGGCGCCCCCTGCGAAGGACAAGCCGAAAGCGCCGCCGTCGCTCAAGCCGATTCCGATGGAACTTGGCGACAGTCTGCGCGATATTGGCGATCCCGAACTGCGCACGGTGCTTGAATCGCTCGCGCGCGGCCTCGGGTCGCACAACGAGGGACAGGACGACACGTGAGCAGGAAAACATCGCTTTTCGCAGGCCTTCTTGTCGCAGCGGCGAGCACATTCGCGCTCGGCGCCAGCGCGCAGGGCGGGCCTACCGTGAAGGGCGGCAACTGGGCCGGTATGGTCGCGGAAACATCCGGCGGCCATCTGCTCGGCAATCCGAAGGCCGAAACCAAGCTGGTCGAGTACATGAGCTACACCTGCTCGCACTGCGCCAGTTTCTCGCGCACCGGTGATGCGGCGCTCAAGCTGCTATATGTGCCCAGCGGGCGGATGAGCTTCGAAATCCGCCATCTTGTCCGCGATCCGGTGGACTTGACAGCCGTGCTGCTGACCCATTGCGGCGAGGCGAAGAAATTCCCCGGCAATCACGAGGCATTCATGGCGCGCCACGATGCGTGGATGGCCAAGGCGCGCAAGACCACGCAGGCGCAGCGCGCCCGTTGGCAGTTCGGCTCGCTCGGCGCGCGCTTCCAGGCCATCGCCAGCGATCTCGATTTCTACGACATCATGGAAGCACGCGGCTATTCGCGCGTCGCGGCGGACAAATGCCTGGCTGACGAAACCAAGGCCAATGCGCTGGCCGAAGGATCGCGCGCCGATATCGAGGCGCACGGCATAAGCGGCACGCCCAGCTTCATGCTCAATGGCGAGCTGCTGGATGGCACCCATGCCTGGGAAGACCTCCAGCCGCAGCTCGACAAGGCGCTCTGAACGTAATTTAGCGCCGTTTTCGGGGGAAAGCCCTGTGGATACCTCCTACCCCGCCTTTCCCTGGCGGTTTCGCCTAATCTAGCCTCCGCTTTACCGACAAAGAGGATATTCATGACCAAGACGCTTCGTTTCGCCCTTGCCGCCCCTCTCGCACTGGCACTGGCCGCCTGCGGTTCAGATGCTTCCGATACCGGCGGCGAGATCGAAGGCGAGGCCGTCGCGGCCGTCCCGGCGCCCGAAGGCACCCAGTGGAGCGACACGGTCACGGTTACCGACATGGACGGCTACATGATCGGCAATCCGGATGCGCCGATCAAGCTGGTCGAATACGCCTCGCTCACCTGCCCCACCTGCGCGCGCTTCGCCGCCGAGGGCATGGAGCCGCTGATCAGCGAGTATGTGAACTCCGGCCGCGTCAGCTTCGAACTGCGCAACCAGATTCACGGGCCGCACGACCTCGCGCTTGCGACGCTGGTGCGCTGCACGGCGGACGAAGCTTTCATCCCGCTGTCGGACCAGGTCTTCGCGAACCAGCAGCAGGTCCTCGGGCCGATCTTCGAGAACCAGGCGGCGGTCGAGCAGTCGCTCAACCTGCCGCCCGAGCAGCGCCTGGTGCGGCTCGCCGAAGTCGGCGGCTTCTACGATTTCTTCGCGGCACGCGGGCTCAGCGAAGATCAGGCACGCGAATGTCTGGCCGACGAGCAGGCCTATACGACCATCGCCGATAATTCGACGCGCCAGTCCGACGAGCTGAACATCACCGGCACGCCGACCTTCCTCATCAACGGCACGGCGGCGGACGCCAATACCTGGGCTGCGCTGGAGCCGATCCTCCAGCGCGCCGGCGCCAGGTAAGGCGCGGCAGCGCGGGGGCGGGGATGGAGATTACGAAGCTCAGGCTCAGCGGCTTCAAGAGCTTCGTCGAACCCGCCACCCTGCATATCGAACCCGGCCTGACCGGGGTCGTCGGTCCGAACGGCTGCGGCAAGTCCAACCTGCTCGAAGCGATCCGCTGGGTGATGGGCGAAAACTCGCCCAAGTCCATGCGCTCGGGCGGGATGGAAGACGTGATCTTCGCCGGCACGCAGAGCCGCCCGCCGCGCGACTTCGCCGAAGTGGTGCTGCAGGGCGCGGACGACGATGGCGACGAAATGGAGGTCGTTCGCCGGATCGAGCGCGGAGCGGGATCCGCCTATCGCCTGAACGGCGGCGATGTGCGCGCCAAAGACATCGCGCTGATCTTCGCCGATGCCGCGACCGGTGCGCATAGCCCGGCCCTCGTCAGCCAGGGCAAGATCGCGCAGGTGATCGCTGCCAAGCCGACCGAGCGCCGCCAGATGCTGGAGGAGGCTGCGGGGATTGCAGGCTTGCACGTCCGCCGCCGCGACGCCGAGAGCAAGCTACGCCAGACCGAAACCAATCTCAAGCGGCTCGAGGATATCATGGCCAGCCTCGACAGCCAGATCGCCTCGCTGCGGCGACAGGCGAAGCAGGCGGAACGCTACAAGACGCTTTCCGACCAGATCAAGACTGCCGAGGCCCGGCTGGTCTTCGCCCGCTGGCGCGATGCCGCAGCAGCTGCCGAGGAGGCCAAGACGGCGGCACGCGAGGCCGATGCGCGGGTTGCCAAGGCCCAGACCGCGGCCGACGACGCGCAGAAGGCGCAGCGCGCGGCTGCGGAGGCTCTGGCGCAGGCGCGCGAGGAGCAGGCCGACCGGCGCGACGATGCCAGCGCACACGGCCACCGCATGGCTGCACTCACCACACAGCTCGAAGCCGCCGAACAGCGCCTCGCCGACCTCGACCGGCAGACGGCACGGCTGGAGGCGGATCGCGGCGAGGCGGACCGGCTGACCAAGGATGCCGCCGAAGCGCTTTCGCGGCTCGAACGCGATCTGGCCGCAGTCGAGAAGACTCTCGCCGACGACGAGGCCAAGCGCCCCGCCCTCGAACGCGCGGCGGAGCAGGCCGAGCGCGACAGCCGCACCGCCGAACTCGCGCTCGCCAAGGCGACGGCGGACAATGCCGGTGTGGAAGCCGAATGGCGCGTCGCCGAGGCCGAGATCGCGCAGGCGCGCACGCGTCTGGACCGGGTCGAGGCAGAAGCGCGGCGCATGGCGCAGCAGCGCGAAGCACTGGCGGGCGAGAACCCCGACGCCGATGTCGATGCGGCGAAGGCGGCGCTGGCGCAGGCCGAGTCCGAACTGGCTCAACTGCGCGAGGCTCTGGAGACGATGCAGGCGCGCAAGAGCGAGCTGCAGGCCGAGCGCGACGAAGCCTCCTCCGCGCTTGCCGAAGCGAAGGCCGAACTCTCCGGTGTCCAGCGCGAATACGATGCCCTGCAGCGCGACCGCGAAGCGCGGCAACGCGCTGCCGAAAATCGCAGCGGCAGGCAACAGGCGATCGACGGCGTGCGGGCGGCGAAGGGCTATGAACGCGCGGTCGCGGCGGCTCTCGGGCGGGACGGCAAGGCGCTGCTCGGCTCACCAGATGGCGATGCCGATGGGCGTTACTGGACCGGTGCCGATGCCCCTGCAGCGGTAAAAGACAGTCTTTCCGACCACGTCCAGCGATGCCCCGACGAATTGCGCGCGCGGCTGGCGCTCGTCCACGTTGCTGAAACCGATGACGGACGGAAGCTCGCCCCCGGCCATGCGCTGGTAACGCTGGGTGGCAGCTTGCGGCGGTGGGACGGGCTGGTGGTACGCGGCGAAGGCTCTGCCGAGGCGGCGCGGCTGGAGGCCGAGAACCGCTTCTCCGAACTGGAAGCGCGCCTGCCCGAACTGCGCGAGGCAGCGGACACGGCACAATCCTCACTCGACGCGGCGAGCGGCGAATTGAGCCAGTTGCAACGCGATCTGGTAGCTGCCGAACGTGAGCTGGCCGCGACTGCCGATGCGGAGCGGCAGGCGCTCCGGGCTCTCGACCAGGCCGAGGCGGCGCGCGAGCGGCTCGCGGCGCGACTGGAAGAACTCGAACGCAACGAAGCCGAGCATGGCGAGTTGATTGCATCGGCCAAGGCGGACCTTGCCGCAGCCGAAGCCAAGCGCGACGCGCTGCCCGATCCGCAGGCGGGGCGCGCCTCGCTGGAAGCCTCGCGCGCGCAGAACGAAGCGGCCCGCTCGACCCTGCAGGCGCGCGCTGCCGAACTCGCTGCGCACGACCAGTCGCTTGCCGTAGCGCGGGAACGGGCGGCGGCGCAGCGCAGCGACATGGCGAACTGGCAGGCCCGCAGCGGCGATGCGGCCCGCCGCCTCTCCGACATGGAAATCCGTGCCGAGGAGATCGCGCAGGAGCGCGCCGTCACTGCTGCCAAGCCCGAGGGGCTCATGCGCGAGATCGAACAGGGCGACCAGCTCCGCGAGCGGCTCGGCGCAGAACTGGCCGAGGCGGAGAAAGCCGTCACCGCTGCGAATGCCGTCGCGCAAGAAGCGGACCGGGCCTTCGCGCAGGCCAACGAAGCGCTCGCCGAAGCGCGCGAGAACCGCGCCGGTCTTGCCGCACGGGCGGAGAATCAGGATGGCCGCCGCATCGAAATGGCGCGGATCTCGGGCGAGCGGTTCCAGTGTCCGCCCCCGCTGCTGCCCGAACGATTCGCCTTCGAAGAAACCGCCATCGCCAACGCCGAGGCCGAGAGCGAGGAAATGGATCGCCTCACCGCCAGCCGCGAGCGGATCGGGCCGGTCAACCTCGTCGCCGCCGAAGAACTCGAACGGATCGAGAGCGAGCACGGCGCCAATTCCGCCGAGCAGGAAGAATTGCGCGAAGCCGTCAGCCGGCTGCGCGGGTCTATTGGGAGCCTCAACCGCGAGGGGCGGGAACGGCTGCGTGCTGCCTTCGAGCAAGTCAACGACCACTTCCAGCGCCTCTTCACCCGCCTGTTCGAAGGCGGCGAAGCGCATCTGGCCCTGATCGACAGCGACGATCCGCTGGAGGCCGGGCTGGAGATTTTCGCCCAGCCGCCGGGCAAGCGCCTGCAGTCGCTCACGCTGCTGTCGGGCGGCGAACAGGCGCTGACGGCGACGGCGCTGATCTTCGCGCTGTTCCTCACCAATCCCGCCCCGATCTGCGTTCTGGACGAAGTCGACGCGCCGCTGGACGACGCGAATATCGACCGCTTCTGCGACCTGCTCGACGCGATGACGCGTGAAACGGACACGCGTTATCTCATCGTCACGCATAACGCCGTGACCATGAGCCGCATGCACCGCCTGTTCGGCGTGACCATGATCGAAAAGGGCGTCAGCCGCCTCGTCAGCGTCGATCTCGGCGCGGCGGAGGAATTGCTGGCGGCGGAGTGACGCCGCACAGGGGAGTTGCCGATGATTACTCGTTTCGCCGCCGCAGCTGTCGCGCTGCTCTCAACGCCCGCCCTCGCCGCGCCGCCCATCCTGCCGATGAGCGAGACCGAGCAGGCCGCGCCGGACCTTCCGCCCATCCTGCCGATGCGCGAGCGGGCCGAGGTGATCGATCGCATCCTTGCCCAGCGGCTTGATACCATCGTGCCTGCGATCATGCGCGAGCAAGGCATCGACATGTGGGTGCTGATGGCGCGCGAATATTTCGAGGAGCCGGTGGTCGCGACCATGCTCGATGCGGAGAGCATGAGCGCGCGGCGGCGCACGATCCTGGTCTTCCATGATCCGGGCAACGGCCAGCCGGTCGAGCGGTTGACGATCAGCCGCTACGGCCTCGCCGACCTGTTCGCAGCCAGCTGGAACCCGGCGGAGCAACCCGACCAGTGGCAGGCGGTGGCTGACCTGATCGCCGCGCGCGATCCGGCAAGGATTGCGATCAACTTCTCAGACCTTACCGCCTTCGGCGACGGTATGACACTAAGCCAGTATCGCCTGATGCATGCCGCCCTGCCCGAGCCCTACCGCGACCGCATCGTCTCGGGCGAGACGCTGGCAGTCCGCTGGCTCGAAAGCCGAGTGCCCAGCGAAATGGAAATCTATCCCGGCATCGTTCGGATCGCGCACGCGCTGATTGCGCAGGCTTTCTCGCGCGAGGTCATCACGCCGAGCCAGACCACTGCAGCAGATGTCCAATGGTGGTATCGCGAAAAGCTCGCCTCCTTGGGTTTGACGCCGTGGTTCCACCCCTCGGTCGGCATCCAGCGGCAGGGCGCACAAGGCATGCTGTCGGGCGACACGGTGATCCAGCCGGGCGACTTGCTGTGGACCGATTTCGGCATCACCTATCTGCGGCTCAACACCGATACCCAGCATCTCGCCTACGTCCTGAAACCCGGCGAGACCGAGGCACCCGCGGGCTTGCGCGCGGGTCTTGCCGCGACCAATCGCGTGCAGGACCACCTTATCGCGGCCTTCGAGACCGGCCTTACCGGCAACGCAATCCTCGCCCGCGCCCGCGCGGCAGCCATTGCCGACGGCCTCGAGCCGTCGATCTACTCGCACCCTATCGGCCTCCACGGCCACGGCGCTGGCACGGCGATCGGTTTCTGGGACAACCAGAACGGCGACCCGCGCAGCGATTACCGCCTGCGCGCCGACACCGCCTGGTCGATCGAGCTAACGAGCTACAACGCCGTGCCTGAATGGGGCGGCCAAAGGGTCGATTTCCGCAGCGAGGAGGACGCGTATTTTGACGGCGAAACGGTCCGGTTCATGGATGGGCGGCAGACGGAGCTGACGTTGATCTCGTCGGACTAGAGCGTCACGCCGCCAGCGCCACTCTCAACTCGTCGCGAATAGCCTTCAGGCGCGGCAGGATATCCGCAGCCTCTACCCTACTGCTGGTCACGCTTGCTACCTGCGCCGCAGCTTGGCTGTCCGGCACGTCTTTCAACGCCGCCTTCGCTCCCTTGAGCGTATAGCCCTCGCGGTTCACCAGCCGGTCGATCCTCTCGACCAGTTCGACATCTTCGGGGCGATAATACCGGCGGCCGCCGCTGCGGGTCAGCGGTTTGAGCATGGGGAACTGCTGTTCCCAGTAACGCAGGACATGCGCTTTGATACCGGTCGCCTTGGCGACTTCGCCGATGGTGCGCAGCGCGCCCGCTTCCTTGCCGTCGTCGAATTGCGCCATGCGTGATCCTATCCGTTCGCGATCCGCTCTTTGAGCAGCTGGCTGGCGCGGAAGGTCATCACCCGGCGCGGCGTGATCGGCACCTCCACCCCGGTCTTGGGATTGCGGCCGATCCGTTCCTTCTTGTCGCGCAGCACGAAGCTGCCGAAACCGGAAATCTTCACATTCTCGCCGTCGGACAGCGCATCGCACATCTTGGCAAGGATCGCCTCGACCATATCGAGCGATTCCGCGCGGCTGAGGCCCATCTTACGGTTGATCGTTTCGGCCAGATCGGCGCGAGTCAGCGTGCCCACGGAGCGCATCATATCCATTCTATCCTTCCCCCTCAGATGCGACCCTGAGTGGTAGTGCGACCCCGTCTTAACTTCGCCAAGCAATATAGAGGCTTGGCGCGATTCTGGCAAATCTGGCCCGGCATAAATGCGGTGGTCTACATCCGGGCGAGCGAGGCGCCCCATGTGAATCCGCCACCCATGGCCTCGAACATGACAAGGTCGCCTTGCTTGATCCGCCCGTCGCGCACAGCCGTATCGAGGGCCAGCGGCACGGATGCGGCAGAGGTGTTGGCATGTCGGTCGACCGTGACCACGACCTTTTCCGCCGGCAGGTTGAGCTTGCGCGCAGTGGCGTCGAGGATGCGGGCATTGGCCTGGTGCGGCACGACCCAATCGATATCCGCCGCGCCGAGATCGGTATCCGCGAGCACTTCCTTGAGCACATCGGCCAGGTTCACGACCGCGTGACGAAACACCTCGCGGCCTTTCATGCGAAGATGGCCGACCGTGCCGGTGGTCGAGGGCCCGCCATCGACATAGAGCATGTCCTTGTGGGTGCCTTCAGCGTGCAGCCGGGATGCCAGGATACCGGGGCCGTCCTCGGCCACGTCCTGCGCCTCCAGCACTACAGCGCCTGCGCCGTCGCCGAACAGCACGCAGGTGGTGCGATCCTCCCAGTCGAGGATGCGGCTGAAGGTTTCCGCGCCGATCACCAGCGCCTTTCGCGCCATGCCGGTGCGCAGCATCGAGTCCGCGGTCGCGAGCGCGTAGAGGAAGCCGGAGCATACCGCCTGCACATCGAAAGCGATTCCCCCGCCGCAGCCGAGCGCGGCCTGAACCTGCGTGGCGGTGGCCGGAAAGGTATGATCGGGCGTGGCAGTCGCGAGGACGATCAGGCCGATCTCGCTCGCGTCGATCCCCGCGGCCTCAAGCGCGGCTCGTGCCGCCGTGGTTGCTAGCGTTGACGTATATTCGTTCTCGTCGGCGATATAGCGCTGGCGGATGCCGGTGCGCTCCACGATCCAGTCGTCGGAGGTATCGACGCGCTCGGCAAGCTCGGCATTGGTGACGCAATTCGCCGGCAGCGCCGATCCCGTGCCGGTGATGACCGAGCGGATCACTTGGCCACCAGCGTATCGGTTCCGACTTCGCCGAGATCGTGCTTGATGCGGTTGAGAATGTCGTCCTCCAGCAGCCGTGCGGCCACTTCCACTGCATTGGCGACGCCCTTGGCATCTGCGCTGCCGTGGCTCTTCACCACCACACCGTTGAGGCCGAGGAAGACCGCACCGTTGTGGTTGTTCGGGTCGAGATGGTGCTTGAGCAGCTCGGTCGCGGGGCGCGAGACGAGGAAGCCGACCTTTGAGCGGATGGAGCTGGTGAAGGCCCGGCGCAGCAGATCGGTGACGAAGCGCGCGGTCCCCTCGATCGCCTTCAGCGCGATATTGCCTGAAAAGCCGTCGCACACCACCACATCGCACTCGCCGCGATTGATCTTGTCCGCTTCGACATAGCCTTCGAATTGCATTTCGAGGCCGGTCGCGGCGCGCAATGTCTCGGCGGCGTTCTGGATATCCTCGGTGCCCTTGGTCTCTTCCGTGCCGATGTTGAGCAGCCGGGTCCGCGGGCGCGAGATGCCGGTGACGATGCGAGAATAGGCCGCGCCCATGATGGCGAACTGCACGAGGTTGCGCGCATCGCATTCGCGATTGGCGCCGAGGTCGAGCATGATGACGTCGTTGTCGCCCAGCGTTGGCAAGAGGGCGGCCAGTGCGGGCCGGTCGAGGCCGGGCATGGTGCGCAGGGCGAGCTTGCTGATCGCCATCAGCGCGCCGGTGTTGCCGGCAGATACGGCGGCGCCGGCTTCCCCGCGCTTCACCGCATCGACAGCAAGGCCCATGCTGGTGGTCTTGGCGCGGCGCAGCGCTTTCGACGGCTTTTCGTCGCCCTCGATCACATCCTCGCAATGGAGGATTTCGGACGCTTCGGCCATGCCGGGATGGGTTTCGAGCGCCGCCTTTATGCGCGGCTCGTCTCCCACCAGCAGGAATTTGAACTTGTCATGACGGCGACGAGCGAGCGCCGCGCCTTCGATCATCACGCGCACGCCTTCATCGCCGCCCATCGCATCGACAGCGATACGCGGCAGGCTCATGAGCGTCTCCGGTTTATCAGCGTGGTCTTAGAGACCGACGGCGATGATTTCGCGACCGTTATAGTGGCCGCAGTGCGGGCACAGATTGTGCGGACGCTTCAGTTCGCCGCAGTTCGAGCATTCGTGATGAGCCTCGACCTTGAGCGAATCATGCGCACGGCGGTTGCCGCGGCGGTGGGGCGATACTTTCCTCTTGGGGACGGCCATGGCGGCACCTTTTCCTCAAACAAATTCAATCAATTTCGGTAGCCGCCCTAGGGGAAGGTCCGGCATCGCACAAGTGTGCGTGAACCCGAAACATCCCGACAGGTGCGGTGAAGGCGCGCGCTATAGCGAATTTCATGAGCGATGCAAGCGGTGTGGGGCATGGGTTTTGTGTGGGATTCTCTTAATGCGTGCGGAAAGCGCGGATGCGCTTTCCGCACGCCCTCAACTCAACGCGTAATCGCTCACAAAGGCGTTGGTCTTGCGCTCCTGCCCGAAAGTGCTGGTCGGGCCGTGGCCGGGAATGAAAGTAACGTCGTCACCCAGCGGCCAGAGCTTTTGCGTGATCGCGTCAATCAGGTCCTGGTGGTTGCCCATCGGGAAGTCCGTCCGCCCGATGCTCCCCTGGAACAGGACGTCGCCGACAACAGCGAACCTGCTAGGGCGGTGGAAGAACACGACATGGCCGGGCGTGTGGCCGGGGCAGTGAATGACTTCCAGCGTCAGATCGCCGACGGTCACCGTGTCACCGTCCACCAGCCAGCGGTCGGGCTCGAACACCTCGGCGTTCATGCCGTATTTCGCGCCGTCCTCGTCAAGGCGCGCGATCCAGAAGCGATCGGCCTCGTGCGGGCCTTCGATCGGCAGGCCGAGTTCCTTCGCCAGCACGCCGGCCTCGCCGCAATGGTCCATATGGCCGTGGGTGATGAGGATTTTCTCGAGCTCGACACCGGAATTGGCGACCGCCGCCTTGAGCTTGTCGAGATCGCCGCCCGGATCGACCAGCGCGCCCTTGTTGGTGGCGGTGCACCAGATCAGCGAGCAGTTCTGCTGGAGCGGCGTCACCGGTACGATGCCGGCTTTCATCGGAGGCTTTGCGGGGGCCTGGGTACTTTGTTCCATGGTTCGAAAATGGTCGGATTGTTGATCGAAAACAAGGTTTGCCCGCGCAATCATGTTATGGTCCGTGGAAAAGGAGCCTAGGCATGAACAGTTCGGGTATGATGATCGTCGCCGTTTTCACACTGGCCGCCTGCGCAGCTTACGACACGCAGCCAGAGACAACCGTCACGCCGGTCGCTGTGGCATCCGCCGAAGTGCCGGCTTTCGTCAGCGGTGTCTGCGGAGAGTGTCACGCGGTGACGCTCGATGCCATCTCTCCCAACCCGCAAGCGCCGGGGTTCGCCGATATTGCGAACAGCCCGGGCGTCACCCGCGAAACTCTCGAGACCTTCCTGTCGGACGCACACAACTATCCGATGCAGATGGATGTCGACCTGGTGGAAGAGGACATCGAACTGATCGCGGATTACCTGATGACGCTGCAATTCGAGGAGTATTCCAAACCGCAGGGATGAGGTCCGGTGCGACCGATCAGTAGCGGCGGAATTCGACGATCCGGCCGTCGCTGCGGAACACGCAGTTGAACTGGTCGCGATCGCTACTGCGGACGTCGATTCGCCCGCGTACCCGCACGAGATCACGGCTGGGACGGTCCACATCGTCTATGCGGATGCGGCCATAGCGCGATGCTTCGCGGCCACAGGCGCGCACCGCGGCCTGTTCGAAATCGTCGCCGCCATCGTAGCCGTAACGATCATCGTCATAGCGGTCGCTGCCGAGAATACCGCCGAGCAGGCCGCCATTACCGCCGTAGGCCGCACAGCCTCCTAGGGCGAGTGTTCCGGAAATGGCGAGAGGTAAGAGGATCTTGCGCATTCGGGTTCTCCGTCTGGTTTGACCTGCCGCGCCCACCCGATGCAGGAATGACGGAATTACGAGTGCCGTAAGCAATTGTTCCGAATAGGCTTCCGATTACACCCGCCCGCCCTTCCATACGACGCGGCCGATGATCTCCACCTCGTCGCGCGCGAGTTCGATCGGGGCGTAGGCATCGTTGGCGCTGATCAGCTTGATGCGGCCCGGGGCACTGGCCTGGACCTGTTTGACGTGCAGCGTGTCGCCGATGCGGACGACATGCACGCCCTCGCCAGCGCGTTTGTTGCGGTCGACGAAAATCTCGTCCCCGCTACGCAGAAGCGGTTCCATGCTGTCGCCCTCCACGCGGATCGCGGAAAGGTCGGCGCCTTCCAGCCCCATTTCGCGTAACCAGCGGCGGGAGAACTGGAAGAGATCGTAGGAAATTTCCTCTGCCGAGAAAGAGCCGGGTCCAGCAGATGCATCGAGCGGCAAGCGCGGCACTTCAACCCACTCGCCCCGGGCGGCCGTGGGATCGCCTATCTGCGCCGCACGGCGAGCGGCTGGCGGGTCGTCGAAATGCCGCGTCTCGATAACACGCGTAGATATTCCTAGAAACTCCGCAATCTTGCGGACATCCGGCTCGTCCAGATGACGCGGGCTGCCACGAGTCACATATTGCTGGAGATAAGCGGGATTGCGCCCGATCAAGCGTGAAAGCCCGGCCAGGCTTGCCCCCTTATGAAGGGCCATATCCTGCAAGCGCCTGCGGGCGCGTTGTTCATCGCGTGGGATGTTATCCATGAAATTTCCTATAGCATAGGATTTTTCCTAGACAAGTAGGATTTCGGTTGGAACGTATAGAGAACACGGCGAACGATTCGCCAGTCAGTTCAGCCAATTGGGAGCCTTCGCATGCTGATCCGATCCATCGAGAAATTCCTGCGCCAGCACGAAATGGCGGCCACGAAGTTCGGCCGCCTCGCCGCGCATGATCCGCGATTCGTGCTCGACCTCAGGTTGGGGCGCGAGCCGCGCGACCGCACCGAGCAGCGCATCCGCGGCTTCATGGCCGGCTTCGAAGCTGCGCAAGACACCAGTGCGGTGGAGGCAGCCCATGTCGGTTGAGGCGAAACTCAAGCGCCCCGCCCGCGCCCGCCGCACATCCGGCGACCGTTTGCGCGAAGCTCTAATGACGCTGGCCCAGCATCATGCTCAGATTATCATGCATAGCGAGAAGGCCTGGGCCAGTATCACCTTCGCCGGCACGCGGCACTCGCTGGCGCTGGTGTTCGCAGGCGCGGACGCGGTCGAAGCGGGCGAGCATTTCGTGGCCGAGCTCCCCGATCACGAATTCGCTATTCCCGGCCAGCTGGTGGCCGATGCGACGATCATCGAAGTCGAACACCGCATTGTGCCCGACCCGCGGATGGTGGTGCAATGCGAGTTACTGTTGCTGGAGGACGCCTGAGCCGCCGTCCGGTCAGTAGCCCGCTTCGAGGTCCATTTGTGGCTGGACCGGTTCGCCCGCTTCCCAGCGCTGCAGGTTCTCGATGAAGCGGTCGGCGCTGCGCTGGAACATCTTCGTTTGCGCGCGGCCCGACAGATGCATGGTGACCTGCGCATTCTCGAGCTCCCAGAGGGGGTGATCTTTGGGAAGCGGTTCCGGATCGGTGACGTCCAGCAGGGCCGCCTCGATCTTCTGCTGTTCCAGCGCGGCGACCAAGGCGTCCTGATCGACCACATCGCCGCGCGCGATGTTCACCAGCACGGCATTGGGGCGCATGGCGGCCAGCTCGATTTCGCCGATCATGCCTTTTGTTTCTTCAGTCGAGGGAACGGCAAGCACGACCCAGTCGAACTCGCCCAGATTCTGGCGCCACTCGCCGGGTCGCAATGCGCCCTCCCCGCCCGAGCGGCGCACCGGCACCACGGTCATGTCGAAGGCTTGGAGCCGCGACTTCACCAGGCTGCCGATCGCACCCATGCCGAGCAGCAGGACCCGTTCGCCTGCCAGTTCGCGCTTGCCCGGGCTGTCCATCAGCCACTCCTTGCGGTCCTGCGCGCGCACCACCTCGCGATAGCCCTTCGCATGGGCGAGCATCAGCATGACGACATATTCGGCGATGGTCAGAGCATTGATGCCCACCCCGTTCGTGACGACCACGCCGCGTTCCTTCAGCAGGTCCAGTGGCATGAAATCGAGCCCGGCATAGATCGAATTAAGCCATTTGAGACTGGTCGCCGCCCTGGCGATCTCGATCATCGGGTCCTTTTCGTTGAGGTCGAACCAGCCGATCTCCGCTTCGGGCGCGAGGTCCAGCGCCTCTTGCTTACTTGCGAACCAATGCGGTTCCACCCATTCGGGCAGGCGCGGCTCGACCAGCGGGCGGATCAGGGCGGACAATACGGCTTTGGTCATCGGGCGGTTCTCCTCGGCCCGCCTTCTTGCCGGTTCAGACCGCCTTGGCAAACCGTTCGCGCCGCGGCTCGGCGATGTCGAGGATCGCATCGGCGACTTCGGAGGCGTTCTGCTTCACGTGGCTCGGCGGGACCTGCATGATGTCCACGCGGTTCGCTTCCTGCCAGGCATCGCGCGTGTCGTGCTTCGCGGTCTTGAACGGGTCGTCCTCGATCTCGACTGCGAGATGCGCATCCTCGCAATAGAACGGCAGGGTGAAGCCGTCGCCGGCATAATCGCGGACGAATGTCAGCCCCCGCGGCGCGTCTTTCAGATGTTCCCAGAGAAGCGCGTGCGGGTCTGCCATCGCTACAGTCTCCATTCCCATCCCAGCGGGTCGCCATCCATCACCTCGACGCCCTTTGCGGCCAGACTGTCGCGGATTGAATCGGAACTTGCAAAATCTTTTGCAGCGCGGGCTTCTTTACGGCGCTGAAGTTCGGCTTCGATCTCGGCCTCGGTGAGCTGCGCATCCTTCGGGCGAATGCGGAGATCGGTGCGCTCTAGCTCAAAGAGGTTCAGGCCAAGAGTACGCTCAAGCCTCTGCAAAGAATGCAATCGTGAAATAGGATACTCCGAATTCGATAAAGTGCCTTCGAACAGTGAGAGCGCTTTCGGAGTGTTGAGATCCTCGGAGATTGCCTTCTCAAAGTCCTTTTCGACCGCTGAGAAATCTGCCCCTGTGAGTGGGAGATCATTGTCTAAAGGTCGCAATTCGTCCTTGTTTATTGCAGCTGCTTTGCGGAGGCGCTCAACCCCTGCGATCATCCGCTTCAACCGCGTCAGGGCCGCTTGCAGGCCTTCCCAGCTGAACTCCAGCTCGCTGCGATAATGCGCCTGCAGGCACATCAGGCGATAGGCGAGCGGGTGGTAGCCCTTGTCGACCAGCAGTTGCAGTCGCAGGAATTCGCCCGCGCTCTTGCTCATCTTGCCCCCCTCCCCGTCTTTCCGGCGCTCGACGAGGAAGTTGTTGTGCATCCAGATGCGCGCGCCCGAATTGCGCGCGTCGTCGAGGCCATTCGTGCAGCAATAGGCCTGGTTCTGCGCGATCTCGTTCGGGTGGTGGATCTCGCGGTGGTCGATCCCGCCGGTGTGGATGTCGAAGGGAAAGCCGAGCAGCGCCTCGCCCATGACCGAGCATTCGAGATGCCAGCCGGGCGCGCCCCTGCCCCAGGGCGAATCCCATTCCATCTGCCGCGTCTCGCCCGCAGGCGTCTTGCGCCAGATCGCGAAATCGGCCTGGTTGCGCTTGCCCTCGACCGTGTCGATCCGGCCTTCACCGTCGTCCGTAACAGCGCGTGCCAGCCGACCGTAATCGGCCACAGTCGAGATATCGAAATAGAGCCCGCTCTCAAGTTCGTAGCAGTGCTTCTCGGCGATCCGCTCGCCCCACGCGATCATCGCCTCGACATATTCGGTGGCGCGCGGGTGCTGCTTGGGCTGCACGTTCAGCCGCGCCAGGTCGCGCTCGAAATCCTCCTGGTAGAATTTCGCGATGTCCCACGCGCTCTTGTTCTCGCGCGCGGCCATCTTCTCCATCTTGTCCTCGCCCTCGTCCGCATCGGAGGTGAGGTGGCCGACATCGGTGATGTTGATCACATGGGTGAGCTTGTAGCCCTTCCATTGCAGCACGCGCCCCAGCGTATCGGCGAAGACATACGCGCGCATGTTGCCGATGTGCTGGTAATTGTAGACCGTCGGCCCGCAGGAATAGACGCGCGCCTCGCCCTCGTGGATCGGCTGGAATTCCTCCAGCTGGCGGGTCAGCGAATTGAACAGCTTGAGCGGCGTATCGGTCATGGGCTGCGCATTAGGTCGCGCTGCGCCTACTGCCAACCCTCCCAGCGCACGGCCTCGTCGATGTCGGCGCGGCGGACCTCGAACCGGTTCACCGCCGCATCCTCGTCGCGGTAGCCGATGGCGACGCCGCAGAAGAATATGTGGTCCTCGGGAATATCGACCATCTCGCGGATTTGCGGGGAATAGACCGCCCAAGCCTCCTGAAAACAGGTGTCGAGGCCCTCTTCGCGGCAGAGCAGGCCGATGGTCTGGAGCCACATGCCGATATCGCTCCACTGCGGCGGGCCCATGTATTTGGGCGTATGGACCAGCATCAGCACCGGCGCGCCGAAGGCGCGGAAGTTGTTGGCGAACCACATCAGGCGCTTGCCCTTGTCCTCGCGGGAAATCTCGAGCGCGCCGTACATATCCTCCCCCACCCCGCGGCGGCGCTGCTCATAGGCACCGTCAAGCTCGGGCGGATAGATGTGATATTCGGGCGCATGCGCCGCGCGGCCCTTGGGAAACTCCTCGGCAATCCGGTCGAACAGCTTCTGCATCGGTTCGCCGGTGAGGACGATGCCGTGCCACGGCTGGGTATTGCCGCCGGAGGGCGAACGCTGCGCCTTTTCGAGGATGCGGGTCAGCGTCTCGCGCTCGACCGGCTGATCGGTGAACGCACGGACGGACCGGCGGGTCTGGACGGCTTCGGTGACGTTCACTTCTCAATCTCGAACAAATCGGCCAGCTGCTCGATGATCGTCCCGCCCAGTTGCTCGACGTCCATGATCGTCACCGAGCGGCGGTAATAGCGCGTCACATCGTGCCCGATCCCGATCGCCGCCAGCTGCACGGGCGATTGCTTCTCGATCCAGTCGATCACCTTGCGCAGATGGCTTTCGAGATAGCCGGCCTGGTTCACGCTCAGCGTGCTGTCGTCGACCGGGGCGCCGTCGGAGATGACCATCAGGATGCGGCGGTCTTCGGGGCGGCGGAGCAGGCGGTCGTGGGCCCAGAGCAGCGCCTCGCCGTCGATGTTTTCCTTCAGCAGCCCTTCGCGCATCATCAGGCCGAGGTTGCGGCGCGCGCGGCGCCAGGGCTCGTCGGCCTGCTTGTAGAGGATGTGGCGCAGATCGTTGAGGCGGCCGGGATTGGCGGGGCGGCCATCGGCAAGCCACGCCTCGCGTGACTGCCCGCCCTTCCACGCGCGGGTGGTGAAGCCGAGGATCTCGGTCTTCACCCCGCACCGCTCCAGCGTGCGCGCCAGGATATCGGCGCTGATCGCGGCAATGCTGATCGGCCGCCCGCGCATCGAACCCGAATTGTCGATCAGCAGGGTCACGACCGTGTCCTTGAACTCGGTATCGCGCTCGATCTTGTAGGAGAGCGCGTGGCCGGGGCTGACGACCACGCGGGTCAGGCGCGCGGCATCGAGCAGGCCTTCTTCCTGGTCGAAGTCCCAGCTGCGGTTCTGCTGCGCCATCAGGCGGCGCTGGAGGCGGTTGGCGAGCCGGGTGACGACGCCCTGCAGGCCCGCCAGCTGGCTGTCGAGATACTGCCGCAGCCGGTCGAGCTCCTCGTTGTCGCACAGCTCGGGCGCTTCGACGACCTCGTCGAACTTGTCGGTATAGGGCTTGTAGTCGAAGCCTTCGGGGATTTCGGTCCACGGGCGGTTCGGGCGGACGGGCTGCATGCCCTCGCCCTCCTCGTCCGAGGGATCGCCGTCGGACATTTCCTGCTCGCCTTCGACCTCCTGGTCGGCATCGCCCTCGGCCTCGCCATCGGTCACGTCGGAGCGCATATCGCTCGCCTGCGGTTCGGCGCCGCCTTCGTCCTCCTCGTCGGTATCCTCATCCTGCTCGGGGCTTTCGCCGTCGTCCTCGTCGCCATCCTCGGCGTCGGTCGCCTCGGGCGTGTCGGGCAAAGTCAGGTCGAGATGCCGCAGCATGTCGAGCGTCAGGTCCTGGAAGGCGGTCTGGTCATCGAGCACGCTTGCCAGATCGTCCATGTCGGTGCCGATCTTGGCGAGGATATCCTCGCGCACCATCTCGACCGCGCCCTGCGCCCGCTCGGGGATCGCCTCGCCCGTCAGGGCCTCGCGCAGCATCAGCGACAGCGCAGTCGGCAGCGGGACCTCGTTCGCCTCGTCGGCGCGGACGATGGGATCGGCATTGGTCCGCATCTCGACTGCCGAGCCGAGATTGTCGCGAATGCCTGCATAGCGCGTGGTGCCGATCGCCTCGTAGCGGACCTGCTCGATCGCATCGTAACAGGCGCGGGCGATCGGCTCGGCGGGCGCGCCCTTGGTGTGCAGCGCCTCGTTGTGATGGCGCAGCTTGAGCGCGAAACTGTCGGCGAAGCCGCGCGCCTCGGTCGCCTGTTCGCGCGGGAGCGTGCGGCCCGGCAGCGGCACGCGGAAGTTCTTGCCCGCCTGCGCCGGGGCGTCCGCACTCCAGGCGACTTCGACTTCCGGCTCGTTCGCCAGCGCACGGCTGGCACCGGTCAGCGCCTGTTTGAAACGATCGAGGGGGGTCTGGTCTGCCACGCGGCCTATTTAGGACGTCGGGATGGTCTGGCCAGTCTTTTCCCAGTCCTTCGTGAAGCCCTCGATGCCCTTGTCGGTCAGCACGTGCTTGAACAGCCCCTTGATGACGGCGGGGGGCATGGTCGCGACATCGGCACCGATGCGCGCGCTTTCGAGGACATGGACCGGATTGCGGATGCTGGCGACGAGGATCTCGGTCGTGAAGCCGGGATAGTTGTCGTAGATTGTGCGGATGTCGCGGATCAGCGCCATTCCGTCGAAGCCGTTGTCGTCATGCCGCCCGACGAAGGGCGAGACGAAGGTCGCGCCGGCCTTGGCCGCGAGCAGCGCCTGGTTGGCCGAGAAGCACAGGGTGACGTTCACCATGGTGCCGTCGCCGGTCAGCTTCTTGCAGGTCTTCAGCCCGTCGATGGTCAGCGGCACCTTGATGCAGACATTGTCCGCGATGCGGCGCAGCGTCTCGGCCTCTTTCATCATCGTGTCGTGATCGAGCGCCACGACCTCCGCGCTGACCGGGCCATCGACTAGGTCGCAGATTTCCCTGGTCACTTCCATGAAGTCGCGGCCCGACTTGGCGATCAGCGAGGGGTTGGTGGTGACCCCGTCGAGCAGGCCGGTGTCGGCCATTTCCTTGATGTCGGCGATGTCGGCGGTGTCGACGAAGAATTTCATTGCTGCGCGCTCCGGATTTGCGATTCCCGGTTGCCTTAGCGATGCGCCGCCCCTGCGGCTAGTACCCCGAACCGCCTCCGAACACGCCGATGATCAGCGGGTCGTTGGTCGCGCCGGGATCGCGGCGGATCGCGGCTTCCTCGTTACCGATCTCGCGCCAGATGGTATTGTCGATATTGTCGGCAAAGCGGGTGGTCGCGCCCGAGAGGTCGACGCCGGTGAGGCCGTTGATGAGCTCGCCGACCAGCGGATCGCTGGCGACACGCATCGCGGTGCCGAGTTCGGGCACCATCGCCTCGATCAACGTGCGGCCCATCGACTGGCGCAGGAAGGCGGTGGCCGCAGTCGGTCCGCCGCGCACAAGGTCGATCGCGTTCTGGATGCCGATGGTGCGCACCGCATCGGTCACCAGCGGCGCAGCGCGCTCCGCGCCTTCATAGGCGATGTCGCCGAAGGCGTTCTGCAACCGGTTCTTGAACAGGGCCGAGGTCAGGATGCGGTTGAGCACGTCGCCTCGCGTGCCGAGCAAATTGCCGAGGCCGAGCTGCGCGACCTGGTCGTCCCAGAACCCGTTCGACTGAAGCATGCGGTCGAAGGCGCGTTCGCTCGACAGGAACAGGATGCGCTGGACGGCATCGACCATGCTGAAGCCGGGCAGGCCAGCGCAGCCGGGCAGCGCCAGCGCCGCACCGCCGAGGGAAAGCCCGCCGAGAAAGGCGCGGCGTCCGGTAGGTCTCACAAGAATATCGGTCATATTTTCAGTCCTCATGCTTCCCACCCTTGTTTCCTCACTGTCGCGCCGCCCATATGGCCGCGCGATGAACCGTGTCCGCTGCCTCGTCCTCAATGCTGCCCTGGGTCCGCTGGACTACAAGGTGCCCGAGGGGCTGGAGGTCGGGCCCGGATCAGTCGTCGAATGCCCGCTGGGCCCGCGTACGGTCATCGGGATCGTCTGGGAAGCTGAACGGCTTCCCGGCAGCGAGGTTCCGGCGGAGAAGTTGCGGAATTTGCGCGGAGTTTTGCCTGTGCCCCCGCTGTCGGCTGCCCTGCGGCGGCTGATCGAGTGGACGGCGGACTATTACGTCGCTTCCCTGTCGAGCGTGGCACGGATGGCGCTGTCTTCGGGCGGGGCGCTCAAAGGCCCCGCGACGATGACCGAATACCGCCTGACCGGCGGCATGCCGGAGCGGATGACACCCCAGCGGCAAGCGGCCATGGAAGCGCTTGAGGGTGAGCAGGCCAATATCCGCGAACTCTCCGGTATCGCCGGTGTCAGCGAAGGCGTGCTGCGCGGGCTGGTCAATCAGGGCGTGCTCGAACCGGTCGAGGTCGATTGCGACCGGCCCTACCCCGATGCGCGGCCCGACTTCGCCCATGTCGAGCTGAGCGCGGAGCAGGCCGAGGCATCGGGCGTGTTCGCCGAGGCGGTTCGCAAGGCCGAGTTTGCCCCCTTCCTGCTCGACGGCGTGACCGGGTCGGGCAAGACCGAAACCTATTTCGAACCCGTCGCCGAGGCGTTGCGCATGGGCCGGCAAGTGCTGGTGCTGCTGCCAGAGATCGCGCTGACCGAAAACTTCCTCCATCGCTTCGAGGAGCGCTTCGGGACGGCCCCGGTCTTGTGGCACTCCTCGCTCAAATCGACCGAGCGGCGGCGGGCCTATCGCGCGGTGGCCCAGGGCACGGCGCAGGTCGTGGTCGGCGCGCGTTCGGCCCTGTTCCTGCCCTTCGCGCGGCTCGGCCTGATAGTGGTCGACGAAGCGCATGAGATCAGCTTCAAGCAGGAGGACGGCGTGCGCTACAATGCGCGCGACGTCGCCGTGATGCGCGCGCATTTCGAGCGTGTCCCGGTGGTCCTCGCCAGCGCCACGCCCGCTCTCGAAAGCCTGCAGATGGCCGAGAGCGGGATCTACGCCAAGATCGACCTGCCGAGCCGCTTCGGTGGGGCCGAATTGCCGAGCATCGACACGATCGACCTGACCGAAGAGAAACCGCCAACCGGCATGTGGCTCGCGCAGCGGCTGGTCGACGGAATCGAGGACCGGCTGGCCAAGGGCGAGCAATCGCTGCTGTTCCTCAACCGCCGCGGCTATGCGCCGCTGACGCTGTGCCGCAATTGCGGCTTTCGCTACCAATGCCCCAATTGCAGCGCCTGGCTGGTCGAGCACCGCTTCAGCCGCCGCCTCGCCTGCCATCATTGCGGCCACGAAACGCCCAGCCCGCAAGCCTGCACCGAATGCGGCGAGCCCGATTGCCTCGTCGCCTGCGGCCCGGGCGTGGAGCGGATCGCCGACGAGGTGGCCGAACGTCTGCCCGAAGCTCGCGTGTTCGTGGCGACATCAGACACGCTCAATTCGCCGGGCAAGGCAGCGGAGTTCATCGCCGCGGTCGAAGCGCGCGAGGTAGACGTGATCGTCGGCACGCAATTGGTAACCAAGGGGTTCCATTTCCCCGAGCTCACGCTGGTGGGAGTGGTCGATGCCGATCTCGGCCTCGAGGGCGGCGACCTGCGCGCGGGCGAGCGCACTTACCAGCAGGTCGCGCAAGTCGCAGGCCGCGCCGGACGCGGGACCAAGCCGGGCGAGGTTCTGATCCAGACCCGCCATCCCGAAGCCAGCGTCATCGCCGCTCTGGCAGATGGCGACCGCGATGCCTTCTACGAAGCCGAAACCGAAGCCCGCCGCCATGCCGGTGCCCCGCCTTTCGGTCGCTGGGCGGCAATCATCATCTCCAGCGAAGACGACGCCGAAGCGCGCGAGGCCGCCAACCGCCTCGGCGCATTCCGTCCGCAGGTGGAGGACTGCATGATCCTCGGCCCGGCACCCGCGCCCATGGCGCTGCTCCGCAATCGCTACCGCTATCGCTTCCTCATCAACGCGCGCCGCAGCGTGCAATTGCAGGACGTGATACGCGGCTGGCTGCGGCAGGTCGATCACCCGCCCGGCGTGCGCGTGGCGGTGGATATCGATCCCTACAGTTTCGTCTGAGGCACCGGCGGCCTGATTGCGCGTTCCCCCGCCATGGCAGACACCTCCGAAGGCCCCGTCCTCGTCCCCATCCTCGGCGACCAGCTGACCCGCGACCTCGCCTCGATCAGGGGCCGGACGAAGGACGATACCGTCATCCTGATGATGGAGGTCTGGGACGAGGCAACTTACGTCAAACACCACAAGCAGAAGATCGTCCTGATCTTTTCCGCCATGCGCCACTTCGCCGAAGAGTTGCGCGATGCCGGCTGGACGGTCGATTACGTTAAGCTGGACGCCGAGGACAATGCCGGAAGCTTCACCGGCGAAGTTGCTCGCGCAGTGGAAGAGCATTCTCCGCGCGCCATCCATGTGGTCGAGCCCGGCGAATGGCGCGTGCGCGAGGCGATGGACCAATGGGCGGACAAGTTCCCCTGCGAGGTGGAAATCCTGCGCGACGACCGCTTCATCTCCACCCAAGCCGAATTCGACGACTGGGCCGATGACCGCAAGGAAATGCGGATGGAGTATTTCTATCGCGAGATGCGCCGCAAGACCGGCTTACTTATGGATGACGGCAAGCCCAAGGGTGGTGAGTGGAACTACGACAGCGAAAACCGCAAGCCGCCCAAGGACGGCATGACGTCGCCCGAGCGCCCCAAGTTCGAACCCGACGGCATCACGCAGGACGTCATCGAACTGGTCGAGGACCGCTTCGGTGATCATTTCGGCAGCCTCAAGAAATTCCGCTGGCCGGTGACGCGCGACGAGGCGGAGGAAGCCGCCGACGCTTTCTTCGCCGAGCGGATCGAGCACTTCGGCCCCTATCAGGACGCGATGGTCTGCGGTGAGGACGACCTTTACCACTCCATGCTGTCGACCAGCATCAATCTCGGCCTGCTCGATCCGCTGGAACTCTGCCGGCGCGCCGAGCAAAGCTACAAGGACGGCAAAGCCCCGATCAATTCGGTCGAGGGCTTCATCCGCCAGATCATCGGCTGGCGCGAATATGTCCGCCGCTTCTACTGGCACCAGATGCCGCATCTGCAGGAAGCCAACGCGCTCAACGCCCAGCGCGGCCTGCCGGAATTCTACTGGACCGGCGAGACCGATATGCGCTGCCTTGCCGACTCGATCCGCTCGACGAGCGACAATGCCCATGCGCATCACATCCAGCGGCTGATGGTGCTCGGTAATTTCGCGCTGCTAGCGGGCATCGACCCGCGCGAGGTTCAGGACTGGTACCTCGTCGTCTACGCCGATGCCTATGAGTGGGTCGAGCTGCCGAATGTCTCCGCCATGATCCTCTATGCCGACGGCGGGAAGCTGGCGTCCAAACCCTATGCGGCTTCCGGCAATTACATCAACAAGATGAGCGACTACTGCGCCAACTGCTCGTACTCGGTCAGCAAGAAGACCGAGGAGAACGCCTGCCCGTTCAACTCGCTCTACTGGCATTTCATGGACCGCCACCGCGACCGGCTGGAGAAGAACGCGCGCATCGGGCGGATCTATTCGACCTGGGACCGGATGGATGGCGACAAGCGCCAGGCCTATCTCGACCGGGCGGAAAGCTTTCTCGGTAGCCTGACCCCGGCGGACAAGGCCTGGGCGCGCGCCGATTGAGACAGGCCGCAGGAACGCCGCTCGCCTCCCGACCATTGGTTAACCGAAACCAAGATCGAAAGGGGGACCATGTCCAGCATTACCACCGTCAACCCCGCCACCGGCGAAGATATCGAAACCTACCAGCAGCTGTCGAAGGACGATGCCTTCGCCAAGGTGGAGGCATGCCACAAAGCCTTCACCGAATGGAAGCTGCGCAGTCTTGAGGATCGCGCCGAAGTCATCAAGGGCCTCGGCAAGGCCCTGCGGGACAATAAGGAAGAGCTGGCCCAGCTGATGACCCGCGAGGTCGGCAAGCTGATCGGCGACAGCCGGGACGAGGTCGAGCTGTGCGCCGCGATTTGCGACTACACCGCTGCCAACGGCCCCAAGGAACTGGCCGACGAGCAGCGCGACCCGAACAATGCCGCGCGCGGCATCGTCACCTATTCCCCGATCGGCGTGGTCTACGGCATCCAGCCGTGGAACTTCCCCGCCTATCAGGTCATCCGCTATGCCATCGCCAGCCTCATGGCCGGCAATGGCGTGCTGCTGAAGCACTCCTCGCTATGTACCGGCAGCGGTCTGATGATCGAGAAAATCTTCAAGGACGCAGGTCTGCCCGAGAACCTGTTCACCGTGCTGGTGATCGACCATGATACGTCGGACGAAATCATCGAGCACGACAAGGTCCGCGGTGTCACGCTCACTGGCTCGGACGGCGCCGGCCGCCATATCGGCGAAAAGGCCGGCAAGGCGATCAAGAAGACCGTCCTCGAGCTCGGCTCCAATGACGCCTACATGGTGCTGGAGGATGCCGATCTCGACAAGGCGGCCGAGGTCTGCGCGCAGGCGCGCCTCTACAACAACGGCCAGACCTGCATCAACGGCAAGCGCTTCATCGTGACCGACAAGGTCTACGACGCCTTCCTCGAGAAGTTCGTCGCGCGTTTCGAAGGCGTGGAGCTTGGCGATCCGACCGACGAGAACAGCGACATGGGCCCGATGTCGTCCTCCGACCTGCGCGACGATTTGCAGGACCAGGTGGACAAATCGGTCAAGAATGGCGCGAAGATCGCCTGCGGCGGTAGCGTCCCCGACAAGAAGGGGGCCTGGTATCCCGCAACCGTTCTCACCGATGTCGCGCCCGGCCAGCCTGCCTATGACGATGAATTGTTCGGCCCCGTAGCCAGCGTCATCCGCGCCAAGGATGACGAGGACGCCATGCGCCTTGCGAACGACAGCCGCTATGGCCTGGGCGGCGGCATCCTGTGCGGCGACACCGAACGCGCGATCGAGCTGGCCTCGAAGCATTTCGACACCGGCATGGTCTACATCAACACCTACGGCGTGGCCGATCCCTCGATGCCTTTCGGCGGCGTGAAGAACTCCGGCTACGGCAAGGAACACGGCGGCTTCGGCGTCAAGGAGTTCGTCAACGCAAAGGCAATTTTCGTCGGCGCCGAGTGATGCGGCCGGGAACAGCAATGGGCATGGCGGCCGCGGTTGCCATGCTTGCCACCCCCACCCTCGCCCACGATCCGGAGGCACAGGACATGGAAATCACCCGCAAGGCCGAACGAGAAACCGTCGAAGGGCCGGAGGAATATTTCACCGGCACCGCGCGCATCACGGCCAATTTCTCCCGCCCCGATCCGTCCCGCGTGACCGGGGCGATCGTGGAATTCGAACCCGGCGCCCGGACCGCCTGGCATTCCCATCCGCTCGGCCAGACGCTGGTCGTGACCGAGGGTGTCGGCTGGACGCAAGTCGAGAACGGCCCGAAATACGAATTCTATGAAGGCGACATAATGTGGTGCCCGCCCGACCGGAAACACTGGCACGGCGCAACGCCGACCGACAGCATGACCCACGTGGTGGTTCAGGAACGCCTCGATGGTGAGAACGTGACCTGGATGGAGAAAGTAACCGACGAGGAATACCTCGCCGGCGAACCCATCACCGGCCCCGTCCAAGACTGAGGCGTCGGTTCATGGTCATTCTTTTCGCTCTCTTCGCAAAAGCTCGGACTTGATCTCCGGCCCGTAAGCATAGCCGCCCAGCGAGCCGTCGGCCTGCACGACGCGGTGGCAGGGGATCAGAACCGCAATGTTGTTCGCGCCGTTGGCTCCGCCGACGGCGCGACTGGCTTTGGGGTTGCCCAAAGCTGCGGCGAGTTCGCCATAGCTTCGCGTTTCGCCCGGCGGGATGTCGCGCAGGGCTTGCCACACGCGCTGTTGGAAAGCGGTGCCCTTTACATCGAGCGGAATGGCCAGGCTGTCCCTGCCCGGCGTTTCGACTGCATCGACCACCTGCCCGAGAAGCGCTTCGAAATCCGTGCCGCCCTTCGCCAGCTCCGCCTTGGGAAAGCGGGCGCGGAGTTCCGCTTCGCCCTCGCCGAACGACAGACAGCAAACGCCCTTATCGGTCGCAGCGACGAGCATCGCGCCGAGGCTGGTGTCGACCACCGACCAATGGATCTTGCGCCCCATGCCCCCGTCGCGCCAATCGCTTGCCGCCATACCCAGCCGTCCTTTCGTGCCATCGTAGAACCGCGAGGCCGAGCCATAGCCGGCCTCGTAAATCGCATCCGTGACGCTCTCGCTTTCCCCAAGCGCGTCACGAACGCGCTCTTCACGAAGCGCGCGCGCATAGGCTGCGGGCGACAGGCCGGTGGCCCGCTTGAACACCCGCTGGAAATGCGCCGGGGAATAGCCGACGATAGCGCCCAATTCCTCCAGCGTCGGCACCTCCGCTGCGCTGCGGATCTCGTCGATAGCCGCAAGCACTGCCGCCTCGTCGCGCGCGACGTCATCTGGGAGGCAGCGCTTGCAGGCGCGGAGGCCCACCGCCCGTGCCTCGACACCGCTGGCGAAGAAGCGCACATTGTCGCGCCGGGGATGGCGTGCAGCGCAGGACGGGCGACAATAGATGCCCGTGCTGAGCACACCCGTGACGAAGCGCCCGTCGAAGGCGCGGTCGCGCCGCTTCACCGCGGCCCAGGCTTCGTCGTCACCGATCATCGCATCGTCCTCCATAGCCGATTTCACTATCTGGCTAGAACAGCTTGCGCAGAGCTGCATCCCGCACCTTGCGATCAAAGCCAATGCCCGCCAAAAGCGCCAGCCGATGGGACGCATTCTCGCATATCTCGCACTGGTCACGACGCTGGTCACGGCGCTTCTCACGCCAATGGTCGCGCATGCCGATGCCGCCGATATCGACGCGGCGGCGCGCGGCGTGGTGCGCGTCATCATCATCGGCGAAGACGGCGACGGAGAGCTCTATCCGATCAGCCACGGCACCGGTTTCGCGGTGTCGAGCGACACAGTCGTCACCAATGCCCATGTCGTGCGCGATGCGGTGCGCGATTCGGGACTGCAGATCGGCATCGTGCCGAATGGCGGCGGCGAGGCGACCTATGGCCGGCTGATCGCAGCCTCGCCCAAGAACGATCTCGCGCTGATCCGCATTACCGGCGGAAACCTGCGCCTGCCACCGCTTGCGCTAGCCGGCGGCGCGCCGCCCGATAGCGGCGAAGTGACCAGCGTCGGCTATCCCATGAATGTCGACCGCGCGCAGGGACTGGAGATCGGCGACATCTTCCGCAGCCAGCCGCCGGTGAAGAGCCGGGGCTTCATCTCGGGCACCCGCCCCAGCCGCCAGTTCGACACGATCCTCCACACCGCACCCATCGCGCGCGGTAATTCTGGCGGACCGTTGCTCGACACCTGCGGCCGCGTGCTCGGTGTGAACAGTTTCGGAGCGGACAACGAAGGCGGCGATGCGGAGTTCTTCTTCGCCGTATCCATGCGCGAACTGCTGCCGTTCCTGCGCGCCAACGACGTGACGCCGCGCGTCAACGAGCGCCCGTGCCGCTCCATGGCCGATCTCGATGCAGCGGAGCGCGAGCGGATCGAACGCGAACAGCAGGCCGCGCGGCAGGACCTCGCCCAGCGCGCCGAAGCCAGCCGCACCAAGCGCGAGCGCGCGCAGTTAGAGGCCGAACAGGCGGTGATGACCGAGCGGGAGGACCGCGTTTTTCTCGCCTTCGTGCTGCTGCTGGTCGCCTTCGCCCTGGGCCAGTGGGCTATTGCTATCTACAATTCGGAAGAGCGCGATGAAACCCGCATGCGGCTCGTCGCGGTTGCCGCTGCCGTCGCGGTGCTCGCAGCCATCGCTGCCTACCTAACCCGCCCTGGCCTTGACGAGATCGATCGCCGTGTCGCCGCTGCAATGCAGGAAGATAGCGAACCCGGCTCTTCCGAAGAGCCGTTTACCGGCGACCTCGCCCTGCAATGCACGCTCCTGCCTGAACGCAGCCGCATCACCAGCGCCGAGGCACAGGACCTCAGCTTCGACTGGGCCGAGGGCGGCTGCGTCAACGAACGCACGCAATACGGCTTCTCCGGCGGCACCTGGAGCCGCGTCTTCGTGCCGAACTCCGAGGACGCGGTATCGGTCAACAGCTTCGATCCCGACCGCCGCATCTACCGCGTCGAACGCTACCTCCTGCCGCGCAGCGCGATGGCCGAAGCCCGCGAAGCGCGCGGCAAGTACAAGGCCCCCGTCTGCGGCGCGGAGAATGCTGCAAGCCAGCTCGGCGACTTGCAGACCGAAGTGCTCGGCCAACTCCCGCGTCAGGCGAACGAGCGGCTGGTCTACGAGTGCAGCGAGCGTAACTAAAAGTTTCTGTCATTGCGAGGTGTCGAAGGCGACGAAGCAATCCAGTAGGCTTGACCCGCACGACACTTTTGATGCTCGACCGCTGCGCGGCTTCGCCGCTCGCAATAACCTACGACGAGTCACTCGATCAGTTGTCGTCAGTCAGCATATCGAGTTCGCGCTCCAATAGCCTCCTAAAGTCCATGAAGGCGGCGGTGAGTGCCGAAGGAAATTCCCACTGAGTTCTGGATTTCAAGAAGGACGAAACCGAGTCCAGAGCTTTGGAATAGACGGGATCCTCAGAATATTCCTCGGGTACTGGAACCGTACCATCTCTGTAAGCTTTGCCTCGCTTCCTAAACTCATCGAAGACCGCAGGATGGGCTAATTTGAACTCTTCATACAAAGGTCGCAGGTCTTCCAACTGATGCGATCTGGGAAATGTCAGCTTCAGCATCGCTTTCTCGTTATCCCGCGTCGATAAGTTAAGTACGTGGAGCTGTCATCGCCAATCAGAAACAGCGTGTTTGCTAGTCATACCAGTTTCGAAATGTAACCCTCGAAAACTTTAGTTCGCTAAAGGCGAAACAAAACAGATGACTCTCTCATCGACTGAATCTCACGCCGCCAGCGCTTCTCCGCTCAGCGTGATGCGATGCATCTCGCGGGCATGGCCCTGATAGTCGTTCAGCGCATTGTGCCAGGTCGTGCGATTGTCCCAAATCGCCACCGCGCCCGGCTCCCATTGAACGCGGCAGGTGTTATCCGCCGCCAGCGCCTCGGCATAGAGGCGGGTAAGCAGTGGCAGGCTCTCCTCGCGCGTCATGCCGACGATGTGCACCGTAAAGGCGCGGTTGACATACAGCAGCTTGCGGCCTGTGACGGGGTGGCGGATCACCACCGGATGCGTCGCGCCGGTTTTCAGATCGTGTCCGCGAAGCTCGCGACCCATGTCGGTTTTCGCATAGAGCCCGTCGGCCTTGTAGATATGGTCGGCGGTGTGGAACGCCTCCAGCCCCTCGATCTCATGCTTGAGATCGTCCGGCAACGCGTCGTAAGCCGCGCCCATATGCGCGAACAGCGTGTCGCCACCACTCGGCGGCAAGGTGCGCGCAACGAGGATCGATCCCATCGCGGGGACCTGGTCGTATGAATGGTCGGTGTGCCAGTCGCCGCCGATATTGGTCTGCTGGTCGGCCGCCTTGCGGACCACGGCGATCTCGGGATGTTCGTCGGTCAGCGGGAAATAGTTGTTGATGTCGATCCCGCCCCAGCGCTTGGCAAAGGCGATATGCGCTTCCGGCGTGAAATCGTCCTGCCCGCGAAACAGTGCCACGCCGTGCTCGTAGATCGCCGTGCGGATCGCATCGAGCGCATTGCCCTCGGCCTCGCTCAATCGGACGCCTGTGATCTCCACCCCGCACTTCGGGGCCAGCGGCACCATCTCCATTGCATCTCTCTCCCAACTCTCCCCGAGCTTTCTACGCCGCTTGCGCAAGGAGTCCAGAATCCGGGCCGGAGTCGGCTTGCCTTTGGAAAGACCCTTTGCTAGGCGCGCGCCGACCCTGCCGGGGCGATGTGTTCCGTCGCCTGCAACCGGTCGGGACGCACAAAGTTTTCTCCGGACCCAAGAGGACCTCAAGCGCGTGGATATTTCCGCCGGTATTCAGGCTAGCCTGGCAGGCCGTTACGCCTCGGCCCTGTTCGATCTCGCAAGCGAGGCCGGCACGGTCACCGCAGTCGAATCGGATCTCGAAAAGCTCGAAGCCGGGCTGCACGAATCGCCCGAGCTCGCCGCCCTCACGACCAATCCCAAGATCTCGCGCGCAGCCGCCGAAAAGGCGCTGTGGGGCGTTTCCGCGATCATGGGGCTGAGCGAGCTGACGCAGAACTTCCTCGGCGTGCTGGCACAGAACCGCCGCCTGTCGCAGCTGCCGCAGGTCATCCGCGCCTTCCGCGCCATCGCCGCGGCCCAGCGCGGCGAAGTGACTGCCGAAGTCACCAGCGCCCATGCGCTGACCGATGCGCAGCTGGCAGATCTCAAGACCAAGCTGACGGCCCGCGAAGGCCGCACGGTCAAGCTTTCCACGAAGGTCGATCCCGAGCTGCTCGGCGGCCTCGTCGTCACCATCGGATCGAAGCGCATCGACGGCTCGATCCGCACCCGTCTCAATTCGCTCTCCCAGGCCATGAAGGCTTAAAGGACACACATCATGGATATCCGCGCCGCAGAAATCTCCAAGGTCATCAAGGACCAGATCGCAAATTTCGGTACCGAAGCCGAAGTCAGCGAAGTCGGTTCCGTGCTGTCGGTGGGTGACGGTATTGCCCGCATACACGGTCTCGACAACGTCCAGGCCGGCGAAATGATCGAATTCGCCAATGGCGTTCAGGGCATGGCGCTGAACCTCGAAGCCGACAACGTCGGTGCGGTGATCTTCGGTGCCGACACGGACATCGCCGAAGGCGACAGCGTGAAGCGCACCGGCACGATCGTGGACGTTCCCGTCGGCAAGGGCCTGCTCGGCCGCGTGGTCGACGCCCTCGGCAACCCGATCGACGGCAAGGGCCCGATTGTCGCCGACAAGCGCATGCGCGTCGAAGTGAAGGCACCGGGCATCATCCCGCGCGAGTCGGTTAGCGAGCCGGTGCAGTCGGGCCTCAAGGCGATCGACGCACTCGTTCCCGTCGGCCGCGGCCAGCGCGAACTGATCATCGGCGACCGCCAGACCGGTAAATCCGCCGTCGCGATCGACACCTTCATCAACCAGAAGGAAGCCAACGCGGGCGACGACGAGGGCAAGAAGCTCTATTGCGTCTATGTCGCCGTCGGCCAGAAGCGCTCGACCGTCGCGCAGATCGTCAAGAGCCTCGAAGAAAACGGCGCGATGGAATATTCCATCGTCGTCGCCGCGACCGCTTCGGAACCCGCTCCGCTGCAGTATCTCGCGCCCTACACCGGCTGCGCGATGGGCGAATTCTTCCGCGACAACGGCATGCACGCCGTCATCTGTTACGACGACCTTTCCAAGCAGGCCGTCGCCTATCGCCAGATGTCGCTGCTGCTGCGTCGTCCTCCGGGCCGCGAAGCTTACCCCGGTGACGTGTTCTATCTCCACAGCCGCCTGCTCGAGCGCGCAGCGAAGATGAACAAGTCGGAAGGCGGCGGTTCGCTGACCGCTCTGCCGATCATCGAAACGCAGGCAGGCGACGTGTCGGCCTACATCCCGACCAACGTGATTTCGATCACCGACGGCCAGATCTTCCTCGAAACCGACCTGTTCTACCAGGGCGTGCGTCCGGCCATCAACGTCGGCCTCTCGGTGAGCCGTGTGGGCGGTGCCGCCCAGACCAAGGCGATGAAGAAGGTTTCGGGCTCGATGAAGCTCGACCTCGCGCAGTATCGCGAAATGGCCGCCTTCGCGCAGTTCGGCTCGGACCTCGACGCCGCGACGCAGAAGCTGCTCAACCGCGGTGCGCGCCTGACCGAGCTGCTCAAGCAGCCGCAGTTCTCGCCCATGCCGTTCGAAGAGCAGACCGTGTCGATCTTCGCCGGCACCAATGGCTATCTCGACGATGTCGCGGTGGACCGCGTGACGGACTACGAAGCGCAGATGCTGAGCTATATGCGTTCGGAACATGCCGACGTGCTGGAAACCATCCGCACCACCGGCAAGTTCGAAGACGACACCAAGGACAAGGTCGTCGACGCGCTCAAGACCTTCGCCAAGCAGTTCGCATAAGCCTGACGAGATAAGGGAGCCGAAATGGCTAGCCTCAAGGAACTCAAGGGCCGGATCAACTCGGTCAAATCGACCCAGAAGATCACCAAGGCCAAGCAGATGGTCGCGGCGGCCAAGCTGCGCCGTGCGCAAGCCGCTGCCGAAGCCGCACGCCCCTATGCCGAGCGGCTGTCGGGCGTGATGGCCAGCCTCGCCGGCAAGGTGAGCGGCGATAGTGCGCCCAAGTTGCTCAAGGGCACCGGATCGGACAAGCGCCACCTGCTGGTGGTCGTGAACACCGACAAGGGCCTGTGTGGCGGTCTCAACGCGAATATCGTCAAGGCCGCCAAGGCCAAGGCGCGCGAGCTGATCGCCGAGGGCAAGGACGTGTCCTTCTACCTCGTCGGCAAGAAGGGCCGCGCCCCGATCAAGCGCGACTATGCCAACCGGATCGAGAAGCATTTCGACACATCGGACGTCCGCACGCCGGGCTTCGAAGAGGCCGAAGCGATCGCCGACGATCTGATCGAGCGTTTCGAGAAGGGCGAATTCGACGTCGCCCACCTCGTCTATCCGATCTTCAAGTCGGCCCTGGCGCAGGACCCGACCGTCGACCAGCTCATCCCCGTTCCTTCTCCCGAAGGCGATGCGGGCACTGCCGGCGATGCCGTGGTGGAATACGAACCGGGCGAGGAGGAAATCCTCGAGGAACTGCTGCCGCGTTACGTCAAGACGCAGCTGTTCGGCTCGTTGCTGGAGCGCGAAGCCTCCGAACAGGGTGCTTCGATGACCGCCATGGACAACGCGACGCGCAATGCGGGCGACCTGATCCAGAAGCTCACCATCCAGTACAACCGCAGCCGCCAGGCCGCGATTACCACCGAACTCATCGAAATCATCGCCGGCGCCGAAGCGCTGTAAGAATTGGAGAGGATGCCGGAGAGACGTCGAAGAACGCCCACCGGAGCCAGATTTATGACCAAACCCGTTTTCACCCTCGTCGCCGTCGCATTGCTTGCTGCATGCAGCGAAGAGCCCGCGCCCGCTCCGGTCGAAACAGCAACGCCTGAACCGATCGAGACGCTCACTCCGCCCGACCAGGCCTACTTCACTGCCAAATACGCCGAGCAGTGCCCCGAGGAAGAGGCTGTCAACACAGCCGTGTGCCGCCGCGCCGGCATGGGGTCGCCCGATGTCATCTGCGAATTCGGCCTCGGCGAAGACGAATATCTGCGTAACGAGGCAACCCTTACCGCCGGCGACGGCGACTGGGTTTTTGCCGATCCGGAAAATGTTTGCGTCGGCTAAGGCGCGAGAAACCCACTAGTCAGGACATAGATCATGGCCACCGCACCCGTACTTAACCAGAGCCCTAACGGCACTATCAGCCAGGTCATCGGCGCCGTCGTCGACGTGCAGTTCGAAGGCGAGCTGCCCGCGATCCTCACTGCGCTAGAAACGAAGAACGGCGACAACACGCTGGTTCTCGAAGTAGCGCAGCACCTCGGCGAGAACACCGTTCGCACCATCGCGATGGACGGCACCGACGGTCTCGTCCGCGGTCAGGAAGTCGTGAACACCGGCGCACAGATCTCGGTCCCCGTCGGCCCGAAGACGCTCGGCCGCATCATGAACGTCGTCGGCGCGCCGATCGACGAGCGCGGCCCGATCGGTGCCGACAGCACCAGCCCGATCCACGCGGAGGCCCCGCTGTTCGTCGACCAGTCGACCGAAGCGGCCATCCTCGTTACCGGCATCAAGGTCATCGACCTGCTCGCCCCTTACGCGAAGGGCGGCAAGATCGGCCTGTTCGGTGGCGCAGGCGTCGGCAAGACCGTGCTGATCCAGGAGCTCATCAACAACATCGCGAAGGGCCATGGCGGCGTGTCCGTTTTTGCCGGTGTCGGTGAGCGGACCCGCGAAGGTAATGACCTTTATCACGAATTCCTCGACGCCGGCGTTATCGCCAAGAACGACAATGGCGAAGCAATCTCCGAAGGCTCGAAGGTTGCTCTCGTTTTCGGCCAGATGAACGAACCTCCGGGTGCGCGCGCCCGCGTCGCCCTGTCGGGCCTGACCATGGCGGAATATTTCCGCGACGTCGAAGGTCAGGACGTGCTGTTCTTCGTCGACAACATCTTCCGCTTCACGCAGGCCGGTTCGGAAGTGTCGGCGCTGCTCGGCCGTATTCCTTCGGCCGTGGGCTACCAGCCGACCCTGTCGACCGACATGGGTAACCTGCAGGAGCGCATCACTTCGACCACCAAGGGTTCGATTACCTCGGTGCAGGCCATCTACGTTCCCGCCGACGACCTTACCGACCCCGCGCCGGCAACCTCGTTCGCCCACTTGGACGCAACGACCACGCTGAGCCGTGCGATCTCGGAGCTGGGCATCTACCCGGCCGTCGATCCGCTCGACTCGACCAGCCGCGTTCTCGAACCGCGCGTGGTGGGCGAGGAGCATTATCAGACCGCTCGCCGCGTTCAGGAAACGCTGCAGAAGTACAAGAGCCTGCAGGACATCATCGCCATCCTCGGCATGGACGAACTGTCGGAAGAAGATAAGCTGACCGTGGCCCGCGCCCGCAAGATCCAGCGCTTCCTCAGCCAGCCGTTCCACGTCGCCGAAGTCTTCACCAACATCCCGGGCGTGTTCGTCCAGCTCGAAGATACGGTCGCCAGCTTCAAGGCTGTCGTCGACGGTGAATACGACCACCTGCCGGAAAGCGCCTTCTACATGGTCGGCGGCATCGACCAGGCGGTCGAGAAGGCCAAGAAGATGGCGGAAGAAGGCTGAGCATGGCTCTCCACTTCGAACTCGTCACGCCGGCCAAGCTGGTCCGCTCGGAGGATGTCCACATGGTGGTCGTCCCCGGTGCGGAAGGCGAATTCGGCGTGCTTGAAGGCCACGCGCCCTTCATGTCCACGATCCGCGACGGCGCGGTGCAGGTCTACAAGACCGAAGGCGGTGCGCCCGAGACCATCGAGGTCCGTGGCGGCTTTGCCGAAGTGGGCGACAAGGGCCTCACGGTGCTTGCCGAACACGTCGAAGGTTGAGGCTCTACACGTATAGATAACGTAAGAGGGCGGTCCTGCGGGGCCGCCCTTTTCGTTTGGTACAGCGATCTCCGCAAGACGCGCAGTTTACCCTCCGTTTACCAATAATCTTTAGCCCCGATCACAGAGTTCCACGGGGGCAGGCGATGAGCGAGACACCGGCACCGATCTGCGACCGCGCATTGTCCGTGGTCGTACCGGTCTATAACGAGGAAGCCGGGATCGACGAGCTGCTCCGCCGCGTCGAGGCCGTCTGCGCAGCGCAGTATCCGGACGACTACGAGATCCTCCTCGTCAATGACGGCTCCAGCGACAGCAGCTGGTCGCATATTTGCCGCCACGCTGACGCCAAGCCCCATGTCGTCGGCATCAATCTCTCGCGCAATCACGGTCACCAGCTGGCGCTCGCAGCCGGGCTGGAGCAGGTACGCGGCGAGCTCGTCTTCGTGCTCGATGCCGATTTGCAGGACCCGCCCGAATTGCTGGGCGAGATGGCCGCGAAGATCGCCGACGGCGCCGACGTTGTCTACGGCCAACGCACCGCCCGCGCAGGAGAGACGGTATTCAAGCGCGGGACCGCGGCGCTGTTCTATCGCTTCCTGCAGACCATGACCGATGTCGCGATCCCGCGCGATACTGGCGATTTCCGGCTGATGACGCGCCGCGTGGTCGAGCAACTCAAGGCCATGCCCGAACACTATCGCTTCGTCCGCGGCATGGTCAGCTGGATCGGCTTCAGGCAGGTCGCCGTCCCCTACGAGCGCGACGCGCGTTTTGCCGGCCAGACGAATTACCCGCTGCGCAAGATGATCGGTCTGGCCGTGGATGCCGTCACCAGCTTCTCGACAGTACCTCTGCGCTTCGCCTCGCATCTCGGCATGGCCTTCGGGCTGCTGGGCATACTCGCGCTCGGCTGGGTCGGCTGGGGCTGGCTCAGCGGCGAAGCCGTGCAAGGCTGGGCGAGCCTTGCCGCGCTGATCCTGATCATCGGTTCCGTCCAGCTGATGGTGCTCGGCGTATTCGGCGAATATCTCGGCCGTATGTATATGGAGACGAAGAACCGTCCGCTGTTCATCGTCGACGAGATTCGCTCGCAGGTGGCGAATGCGGAGGGCGCAAATCCTGTGCACGAGATGGAGCGCACGCTGCAGCAGACCTATCGCCGCGCCGCGCCGTGAAGGAGCAGGTCGTTCGCTTTTCGCTGGTTGGTCTGGCCAATACGGCTATCGGCTATGCCATCATCCTCGCCGCCATGCTGCTGGGCGCGGGCGACTATCTCGCGAATGCGCTGGGCTACGGGCTAGGCCTGAGCGCCGCTTACCTGCTCCACCGCCGCTTTACCTTCGGCCAGCCGTGGGGCGCCGACCGGGCGGAGGCGGTGCGTTTCACAATCACTGCTGCGCTGTCGTTTTGCGTCAATCTCGCCGTGCTGCGCGCGGCGCGGGAAGCAGGCTTTGTCGGCCATCCCCTGGCGCAACTGGCGGCGATGACTGCCTATTCGGTCAGCTTCTTCATCCTGGCGAAAAGCTGGGTTTTCCTGCGCGCGCGGCAAGTGAGCCGCTAGCGTTTCCTTTTGGCGCGGGAGGCGGCGATCGCATCGACGATGCGGCGTGGCAGCGCACGGACCAGCGCCTTGCGCAGCGTCCAGGCGAAATCGCCATCGTCCTTCACATGGTCGGTCCGCGCGGCAAGCACCCTGTCCGAAAGACGCGCCTGACCGGCGTCATTCGCGAGCAGCAGGATATTGTAGCGATACCACGGCATAACGTCCTTGTTGTCGCGCAAATGCGGCCTCAAAGCATCGAAGCAGGCGTAGCCTGCCTCTGCGAACAGCTTGCGCCAGTATTCGAGCGGCTGCTCGTTAACGTGATGCTCGCCCCCCTGCCCCGGGACCGCGGCGGAGAACAGGACAATATCGCCATGCCTGGCGATGCTGCCGACGAAATCGCGCGCGCTGGTTTTGGGCAAATGTTCCGCCACTTCGAGCGTCTGGACGAGGTCGAAGCGCTGCTCGAGATCGAAGGGTTGCGACAGGTCCTGCGGCCGGAAATCCGCGACTAGCGGCTCAGTCACATAGTCGCCGTCCAGTACCGTCGCGGCTACGCCGTTCTCTTCCCAGACCTTGCCCCAGACGCCCTTCCCGCCGCCGACATCGAGCATGGTCGCGATGGCGACCTCGCCCTTGACCAGCGGAACCACGATCTCGGCCGACCTGCGCGCGCCCGAACCGATATAGGCGTAAAAATCGTCGTTATATTCATGCATGGTCTGGGCTGTCCCCGTCTGCGCTTGCGGCCTCGTCTGTCCCTATCCCAGCGCGCAGCGCGCGTGAACCTCCGCAAGGATCGACGTGAGCGACCATCCACATCGCAATGCGCTGCGATGGTGACGACGCCCAGTGTCGCCTTGACCACGGCCGCTTGCCCGATAGAGCCGGACGAGGAAGGGGACCGTTCGCCTGTCTAAATCTGCGCCAGTGGCCACGAGCAATAGCGGCAGTCTGCGCGAGCGGCTGCTGTGGCCGGTATTACTGTTCGCCTCCGCCCTTCCCCTGCTGCTGGTCGAATTCCCGCCGCTGGTCGATCTGTTCGGCCATCTCGGGCGCTACGCCATCCAGACCGAGCTGGCCGAGCGACCGGAACTGCAGCCCTATTTCAGCTACCGATGGCAATTGGTCGGCAATCTCGGCGCGGACCTGTTGGTCGAGTTGCTCGCGCCAGTTCTGGGGCTTGAACCTGCGGTGCGACTGATCGTTCTGGCGACCCAATTGCTGGCGGCCTCGGGCGTTCTGGCAATCAGCACGGCGTTACATGGACGCATCACGCCCTTCGCGATCTGCGCTTTGCCCCTGATCTACGCCTTTCCCTTCCAGTACGGATTTCTCAACTTCTCGCTCTCGATGGCGCTGGCGATGCTGGCTTTCGCCGCGTGGCTGCACCTGCGACAGTCGCAGGTCGCATGGCGAGCGCCACTGTTCCTTGCCGTCGCGGGACTGATCGTCTGGCTCTGCCACGCGTTCGGCTGGGCTTTCCTCGGCCTTCTGTGTGGCAGTGCTTCGCTTCATGCGCGGTGGATCGAGGGGCGGCGCGGTGCGGATCTCGTCCTGCGAGTGCTGGCCGATTGCGGCGTCTTGCTGCTGGCTATCGTGCCGATGCTGGTCTGGCGAACGGCCTCTGCTGGCGCTGACACCAATGAATGGTCCATCCTGCTCAAGATCGTCTGGCTTGTTTCGGTCTTCCGCGCAGGGCCACCGATGCTGGACTGGCTCTCGGCAGGGTTTCTCGCCGCCGTTGTCGTGGCAGGTTGCATGCTTCGCCCAGTCCGAGTTCATGGCGCCATGGCGATTGCAGCGCTGCTCTGCCTGACGGCCTTTGTCGCCCTTCCCGCTCGGGTATTCGGCTCCTTCTACGCCGACATGCGCTTGGTGCCATACACGCTGATCGTCGCGCTGCTCGCGCTGAGTGCACCGAAGCTAAGCCTAGGTGTTAAGCGGATCATGTTCGTCGGTGCATTAGCTTTTCTCAGTGTGCGGATTGCCGCCACCAGTGTCGATTTCGTCGACAAGGACCGTCTGGTCCAAGCCAATCTGCCCGCCCTCGATGCCATCCCGCGCGGCGCGCGGGTCGTCAATTTCGCCGTCGAGGAATGCGGCTTCCAGTGGCGCCTCAATCCGCTGAGGCATCTCGGCGGTTTCGCGATTGCGCGGCGCAGCGCCTTCACCAACGACCAGTGGGAAGTGGCAGGCGCAAATGCGCTGACCGTGCATTATGCAGAAGGCGAACCCTTCGTGCGCGATCCATCCCAATCAGTGGTCATCGATGAATGCGCCGACTCCGGCCTTCCCACCCTGGCACAGGCGCTCGACCGCTTGCCCGCCGGTGCATTCACGCACATCTGGATACACGGAACCGACTCTGCAGATGCAGCGCTTCCATTCCCTGCTCGCGAGATCTGGCGTGGCCCAACCGGAGCGGTGTTCGAACTCGGCACGTAGACCAGTTCCAACCGGATCTCCCGGACCATTCGCCAAGGCATGCTCGCGTCCGAAAAATTAACCATCGCGATGGCAGGGTAGAGCGCGAAAGGGGCAGCCGGGCGTGGCGAGTATTGCAAGCGATATCGAGACCGCACCGCGCGCGCAGCCAACATGGCGCGGCGACGCGCTGGTCCTGCTCGCGATTGTCGCGACGGCGCTCATCGCGCGCCTGCCGTGGTTCGGTTTCCCGCTCGCCGGCTACGACGAGCAGCTCTATTCGCTGATCGGGCAAGCGATGAACCAAGGCGCACTGCCTTTCGTCGACGTCTGGGATCGCAAGCCCGTCGGCCTCTTCGCCTTGTTTGCAGCCGCACACGCCGTCGGCGGTCCCGGGCCCGAAGCCTACCAAGCCCTCGCTCTGCTGTTCACCGTCGCGGGCGGCTGGCTGACGGCGGTGCTGGCGAGGCCGCTGGTCGATCGCGTGACTGCTGCCGGAGCAGGAATGCTCTATGTTTTGTTGATGTCGGTCTACGGTAGCGCATCGGGGCAATCGGAGGTCTTCCACGTTCCGCTGATGCTGGCGATGGCCGTTTTAGTACATGATCCTGCACACCCGAATGCCATCCGCCGCGCGCTCATAGCCATGCTGATAGGCGGGCTGGCCTTGCAGCTCAAATACACTGTTGCACCACAATGCGCGATGTTCGGCCTGTGGGCTCTGTGGGGGCAGTACCGGCGAGGAGCGAGCCTTGCGCGGCTGACCGCTCTTGCTGCCTGTTTCCTTGCCGGGGGCCTCATGCCGACCGCCATGGTCGCGCTGTATTATGCGATGGCGGGACGCTTGGACGCCTTTCTCTTCGCCAATTTCCTGTCCTTCTTCGATCGCGCGCCCTCGGGTGCCGGGCGGCTTCACAAAGATCTGCTCGCCGGCCTTGTCCCGCTGGCCGTGCTCGCTGGCGGCGGGCTCTACGCTGCCGTCCGCGTGACGCTGCCACGCGACAAGCCGCACTATGCCTTCATCGCGCTCTGGTTCGTCGCCTGCCTCGCGACTGCATTTTTGCCGGGCACGGTCTATCGCTACTATTTCGCCGCCCTCGTCCCGGCGAGCGTGTTGCTCGCCCTGCCCCTGCTCGACCGGTCCGGCCCAGCCCGCTGGGGTCCGCTGGTCCTCGTAATGGCGGGCGCATTCGCGCTCGTCGCACCTCTATCACTTCCCGGCGAGTTGCGGGAGCGCGCTGCCGTTTACGACCATTTCGCCGCCACCATCGCGCAAAGCAGTGCAGACAGCGATGCCTGCATCTTCGTGTTCGACGGACCGAGCTCGCTCTATCGCCTCGCCCATTCCTGCCTGCCCTCGCGCTTCGTTTATCCCGACCATCTCAACAATGCGCTCGAGCGGGATGCGCTGGGGGTGTCGCAGGAGGGTGAGGTCGCCCGCATCTTGGCAACCCGCCCACCGGTCATCGTCACCGCCGACACGCCGCTTACTCCGCAGAACGAAGAGGCGAAGGCGCTGGTGCTCGGATACATCGATCGCGGTTATCGCGAACTCGCCGAAATCGAGATCGGAGACCGCACGATCCGCGCGTGGGAACGCCGCCGGTGAACCTTGGTCCGCCGGAGTCCTCCCTCCGTCGATAGCTCCTCCTCTTGCGCCGTCCGCAGGCTATGGCTCATAGAGCGTAGAACGCATGGGAGACTGCACTTGAAACTCGTATCCACGCTGGCCATGGCCGCAGCCATGACGCTTGCAACCACCACCCCCGCCGCTGCACAGGACGGCGTGCCCGGCCCCGAAGACGATCCGCACATCTGGCTGGAAGAGGCCCGCAGCGACGAAGCGCTCGACTGGGTGCGCGCCGAGAACGAGCGGACCATGGCTGCGCTCACGAGCGATCCGCGCTTCGAGACGCTCAAGGCCGAAGCGCTGGCGATCTACGACAGCGAGGACAAGATCCCTTATGTCTCGATCCGTCCCGACGGCCTCTACAATTTCTGGCAGGACAAGGAAAACCCGCGCGGCCTCGTCCGTCGCACCACGCTGGAAAGCTATCGCACCGACAGTCCCGAATGGGAAACCGTACTCGATGTCGACGCGCTGGCCGAGGCAGAGGGCAAGGAATGGGTCTATAAGGGCTCGACCTGCCTGCCGCCGGCCCAGAACATGTGCATGATCGCGCTGAGCGATGGCGGCAAGGATGCCACCATCCTGCGCGAATTCGACATGGCAACCAAGAGCTTCGTCGAAGGCGGTTTCGTGCTCGAGAACGAGAGTCAGGGTGGCATTCAGTGGCTCGACGAGGACACCTTGCTCGTCAGCCGCGATTTCGGCGAAGGTTCGCTGACCGACAGCGAATATCCGCTCAGCACGCGCGTATGGAAGCGCGGTACCTCGATCGAGGACGCGCCGGAAATCTTCCGGGGCGAGCAGAGCGACGTGTGGTCCGGCGCGAGCCTGCTGCGCGACGGGGATGCCGTGGTCCACGGCTACACCGCCTTCCGCGCGGTAAGCTTCCACGAGACCGAGCATTATTTCCAGAAAGATGGCAAGTGGGTGCGTCTCGACATCCCGCTGAAGGCCTCGCCCTATGGCATCGTCGACGACCAGCTGCTGTTCTCGACCGATGTGGATTGGGAAACGCAGGGACAGACCTTCCCCGCCGATTCGCTGATCGCGATGGATCTTGAAGCGTTCAAGGCAGACCCGAACGGCGCGACGAAGACGCTCGTCTGGGCACCCGAAGACCGCCAGACCAAGCAGGGCGCCACGATTACCTCGGATAGCCTCTACGTCACCTTGCTCGACAATGTGCGCGGCAAGGTGATGAAGCTGGACTATGCCGATGGCGAATGGGTCCGGAACGTAGTCGACCTGCCCGAGAATGCGACGATCGGGATCAATGCCTCCTCCGACGAGCGTGACGAGGTGATGTTCACGGTTACCGACTTCCTCAACCCGTCGAGCCTCCACTACCTCGATGGCGAAGCGGGCACGATGGAAGTCCTCAAGACCTCGCCCGCCTATTTCGACAGCGAGGGTATGGAGGTCGAGCAGTTCGAGGCGACGAGCAAGGACGGCACGAAAATCCCGTACTTCGTCGTCAAACCGGCCGGCGCGACACTCGACGGGACGAACCCGACGCTGCTGACGGGTTATGGCGGCTTCCAGGTCCCGCGCCTGCCCGCCTATCTCGGCACTACGGGCAAGATGTGGCTGGAACGCGGCGGGGTCTATATCCTCGGCAACATGCGCGGCGGCGGCGAATTCGGCCCCGGTTGGCACCAGAGCGCCATTCGCGAGAACAAGCAGCGCACCTGGGACGATTTCATCGCCATCGCCGAGGATGCGGTCGCGCGCGGGATCACCAGCCCCGATCATCTCGGGATCCAGGGCGGCTCGCAAGGCGGCCTGCTGGTCGGCACGGCCTTCACCCAGCGCCCCGATCTATTCGACGCGGCGATCGTCCAGATCCCGCTGTTCGACATGCTGCGCTATCACCTGATCGGCCGCGGCGCGTCGTGGATCGGCGAATATGGCGATCCGCGCATACCCGAACAGCGCGAATGGATCGAAGGCTACTCACCTTACCAGAAGATCGTCGAAGGCGTGGACTATCCCACCCCCTTCCTCTGGGCTTCGACCGCCGACGACCGCACGCATCCTGCCCATGCCCGCAAGGGTGCGGCGAAGCTTAAGGCGCTCGGCCAGCCCTATTACTACTACGAGGAAATGACCGGCGGCCACTCGGGCGGCGTGGACAATGAACAGCGCGCGCAATTGCAGGCGCTGCAGTATGTCTATCTGCTCCAGCAGCTGGCGGACGACGAACAGAGCGGCGGCTGAATTCGGATATGAAACAAACGAGAAGGGCGGCCCAGAGATGGGTCGCCCTTTTCCATTTCAGCGCCGCGAGCGGGTCGGCGCGTGGAAATCCGGCGGTTTGTCGGCGACCCACTCCGCGAATTTCCTAAGCGCATCGCGCTCCAGCAATGCGGCGCGATCCTCGCCGATGCGGGCCAGTTCGGCATTGGTGAAATTTGCGTGGATGGCACGATGGCAGATCGGGTGGACCGATACGGTAGTCCGGCCCTTCTTCGATTTGGGTACCGTGTGATGCTGCTGCACGCGGCGACCGAGCGGACGATCGCAAAGCCAACAGGTCTCTACCTCAGCACTCATTCGCGTGAGAGCACGTTCACTTCTTCCCCGCCGCTTTCTTCTTCATCGTGTCGTGAAAGCGGTCCGCCCAACCGGGCTTCACCACCTGCTCGGCGCGGACCATGCGCAGGTCACCGGCGCCGACGTCGCGGCTCACCGCGCTTCCTGCAGCCACGATGGCGTCCGGTCCGATTGTGACCGGAGCGATCAGCGCGCTGTTGGAGCCGATGAAAGCCCGCTCTCCGATCACGGTCTTGTATTTGAAATAGCCGTCGTAATTGCAGGTGATCGTGCCTGCGCCGATGTTCGCTCTCGCGCCGACTTCCGCATCGCCGAGATACGTCAAATGGCTCGCCTTGGCCCCTTCGCCCAGCGTCGCCTTCTTCATCTCGACGAAGTTGCCGACCTTGCTGTCTTTTTCCAGCACGGCGCCGGGCCGCAGGCGGGCGTAAGGGCCGACCACGCATCCCTCGCCGACGCTGGCGCCTTCCAGATGGCTGAAGGCACGAATGCGCGCGCCGGAGGCCACGGAAACACCGGGCCCGAAGACCACGTTGGGCTCTACGGTCACGTCTGGCGCTAAATCGGTATCGTAGCTGAAGAAGACAGTATCGGGCGCTTTGAGCGTCACGCCACTTTCCATCGCTTCCTCGCGCTTCAATTCCTGCCATTGGGCCTCGGCGGCGGCGAGTTCCTTGCGGCTGTTAATCCCGACCACCTCGTGCGGACGTTCCGTCTTTACCGCCGCGCAAGTCCGCCCGTCCTTCACGGCGACATTGACGATGTCGGGCAGGTAAAATTCGCCTTGCGCATTGTCGTTGTCGAGCCGGTCGAGCAGATCGAACAGGTCTTCCGCCTTCGCCGCCATCAGACCGGAGTTGCACAGGCGACACGCGCGCTCGGCCTCGTTGGCGTCCTTGAATTCGACCATTTTCTCGATCGTCATGTCGGCATGAGTGATGACACGCCCATACTGCAGGGGATCGTCCGGCTCGAACCCAAGCACCACGACCGCCGGCGCATCGGGCGCATTGAGGCGAGCAAGCATCCCCTCCATTGTCTCGCTTTTTATAAAAGGTGCATCGCCGAGCAACATCAGCACATCGCCCGAAAAGCCCTTCAGCGAGTCCTTCGCCTGCTGAACCGCATGGCCGGTACCGAGTTGCGGTTCCTGCACCACGCATTCGGCGCGGTCGCAGACCTGGTCTTCGACCTGCTGCCGTTCGTCCCCGACGATTACGATCGTGCGTGAGGGCTGGAGCGACGCGACCGAAGCCATGAGGTGCTCGATAATGGGGCGTCCCGCCACATTGTGGAGGACCTTGTGCAATCCGCTCTTGAGGCGAGTGCCCTTGCCTGCGGCGAGGATGACGGCGGCGAAGTCTTTCGATTGGCTCATGCCTTCGCCCATGCCACCAATTGCTTGCGGTTTGAAGAACCATCCGCCACGCGATTGCGCATGAGCGATTTCCCTTTCGATATCGTCGGTTTCGACCTCGATGGCACGCTGGTCGAAAGCCACCGCGACCTGGGCGCGGCCGTAAACCACGCGCTGGAACTAGGCGGGTTCGATCCGGTCCCCGCGGATAGTGCAAGCGATCTCATCGGCGGCGGGGCGAAGATCATGCTGAAGCAGGCAGTCGATGCACAAGGCCGCCTGCCGGACGAAGAGTTCCGCAGGCTCTACAAGCAGATGCTGGCCTATTATTCCGAGAATAATGCCGTGCATACTCGCGCCTATCCGCATGCCGAGGCAACTTTGGCGGCGCTAGCGGATCGCGGCGTGAAGCTAGCGCTGGTAACAAACAAGTTCGAGGAATTCGCGCAGCAAATCCTCACGACGCTGGGACTGACGGATCATTTCTACGCGATCATCGGCGGCAACAGCCTGGGCAAAGACGAGAGCGGCACCTACCGCGCCAAGCCCATGCCCGATCCCCTGATCGAAGCACGGCAGCGCGGCGGCGGCGGCACATTCGCCTTCGTCGGCGACAGCAGCTACGATGTTAAGGCAGCGCGCGGGGCCGGGGTTCCGATCGTCGGGGCGCGCTACGGCTATTGCGACAAACCGCGCGGGCAATTGGGCGCAGATGCGGAGATCGATTCGCTGGCCGAACTGGTCGCTGCGCTGGAACGCCTCTGACCCGCCAGCCGTTCTCGCCCTGCCCCTACGGCACGGCGGAGCACCGCGCATACGGTTGCAAGCCCAAGGCAAAAGTGCCACGCCGCACCGCACAATTGACCTTTACGTAAACGAAAAACAGCAGGAGCCATCCCATGAGCATCGATTTCAAGGACAAGGTCGCCATCGTCACCGGCGCCGGCGGCGGTCTGGGCCGCGAATATGCGCTGGAGCTCGCCCGTCGTGGCGCGAAGGTCGTGGTGAACGATCTCGGCGGCTCGCGCGACGGCACCGGCCATTCGGACATGGCGCTGCAGGTCGTCGAGGAAATCGAGAAGGCCGGCGGCGAAGCGATGTCGAATGGCGGCAGCGTCACCGAATTCGAGCAGATGGAAAAGATGGTCGCCGACGCCAAGCAGAAGTGGGGCGGCGTGCACATCGTCATCAACAACGCCGGCGTCCTGCGCGACAAGACTTTCGCCAAGATGACGATGCAGGATTTCGAATTCGTCGTCGATGTGCATCTCAACGGCTCGGCCAATGTCTCGAAAGCCGTGTGGGAAACCATGCGCGAGCAGGCCTATGGCCGCCTCCTGATGACCGCCTCCTCGACCGGCCTGTTCGGCAATTTCGGCCAAGCGAACTATGGTGCCGCGAAGCTCGGCCTCGCAGGCCTCACCAAGACGCTCCAACTCGAAGGCGCGAAGTACAACATCAAGGTCAACACGATCTCGCCGGTCGCCGGCACGCGCATGACGGAAGACCTCTTCCCTGAGGAAGCGTTCAAGCTGTTCGATCCGGTGAACGTAGTCCCCGCCGCGCTCTTCCTCGTCAGCGAAGATGCGCCGACCAATGCCATCGTTGGCGCTGGCGCAGGCGGCTTCCATAGCGCCTGGACCGTCATGAACGATGCCGTCTGGCTGAAAGACGATGAGCGCACGGTCGAGGGCTTCGCCGCCAATTGGGACAAGATCAGCGAATTTTCCAACCTGAAGGCACCGCAGAGCGGTTCCGAACAGTCGGGCGCGATCCTGACCGCGATGCAGAAGGTAACCGGCACCGGCCCGAGCAGCGCGCGCGGCTGACCCGCCGTATTGACTTGGTAATACACTAAAGCCTATGTTCTCGCGAAACGGGGGAGCAGAGGCTTTTGTACAGTCAGGAAGATATCAACTCGGCAGTCGCCGCAGGTGCCCTGAGCGCCGAAGCGGCCGACGCCCTGCGCACGCATGTCGCCGCCTCGCGCGATGCGGTGCCCGCCGATGCCGAGCATTTCCGGCTGATCACCGGCTTCAACGACATCTTCGTATCGATCGGCGTGGTGATTATGTTGCTGGCGGTTGGCGCGATCGGTCAGGCTATCGCAGGCGCGATCTACCCAGCTCCCTATTACGATGGTACCGACTGGGACCCCAACTGGTATGCCGACACGCGCGCCCAGCGCGATCTTGCGCAAGGGATTAGCACCGCCCTGGCCGCAGCCTTCGTAGCGGCGACCGCCTGGCTGCTGGCCGAGTTCTTCACGCTGAAACGCCGCATGGCCCTGCCCAGCATCATCCTTCTCCTCGCTTTCGCGATAGGGGTGATGGTGACGCAGGCAGGCGTCATCATGTCGTTCTTCAACGGCGGCAGCACGACGAGCGAGACCATCGGCGTAGTCCTGCTCGCGGTTGCCGCGCTGGTCACCGCAGGCGCTTCATGGCTGCACTGGAAGCGGTTCATGGTGCCGATCACCGTCGCCGCCATGACCGCCGCCGTCGCCGGAACGGCCGTGCTGCTGCTGGTCGCGGCGATCGGGCCCAATAGCGACAATCTGGAGACGGTCGTCCTCTCGGTCGTCTTCATCGTCGGTCTCGTTATCTTCGCTTTCGCCATGCGCTGGGACATAAGCGATACGGCACGGTCTACCCGCCGCAGCGACGTCGCCTTTTGGCTGCACCTGCTTGCCGCGCCCATGATCGCGCATCCGGTCTTCGCCCTGATCGGCGTGACCGACGGCGACAATATCGGCCTCGGCGCGGCTTTTGCGGTGATCGCAGTTTATGTCGTCTTTGGGCTGGTGGCGCTGGCGGTCGATCGCCGCGCGCTGCTGGTGTCCGCACTGGCCTATGTGCTGATCGCGCTGACCTTCCTGTTCCGCGAATTCGGCGCGGTGGAGCTAAACTCCGCGCTGACCGCGCTGGTGATCGGCTCCGCCCTTCTGACCCTGAGCGCGCTGTGGGCACCTATCCGCGCGGCAGTGGTCGGCAGCCTGCCCGGAGATATGCGGACGCGCCTGCCGGTGACTGCCTGACAGCCTAGGGTCGAAACAACCCTACTCGTCGACCGCCTTGAGCAGCCGTCGCTCCACCGGAGCAATCACACCGGCGAGCTCGTGCCCGCGCTTCAGCACCTGGCCATGCTCGCCGAACAGGGTCCACATGCCCTGCCGATTGCGTAGCGCTGGACGCTTTTCGATGCGCGCTTGCGGTCGCTCGGCGGTCCGCCGGAAGGCAGCAAAGGTCGCAGTGTCCTTGGTGAAGTCCATCGCATAATCGCGCCACTCGCCAGCGGCGACCATGCGCCCGTAGAGATCGAGAATGCGCATCAGCTCTTCGCGCGCGAAGCCGATCTGGTTGGGCTTGCGTCCGGGAAAGGCAACGACCGTGCCGCTGGCAGCACTCATCAATCGGCGGTCCCGCTGCGGCGCTGGGGCTCACGCTCGGCGCGCAGGGCGGCGATTTCCTCGCGCATCGAGCGCAGTTCGCTCTCCAGCTTTTCGATGCAATCAATCCGGTTACCCTCGGCATCCTCGCAAGGCGTGCCGTAGGGGACGAAGTCCTTCATCCACTCCTCCGCAGGCACCAGCGTGCTGCGCGCCTTCAGGCCGATCATCGTCGCGCCCTCGGGCACTTCATCGGTCACGACGGCATTCGCCCCGATCCTGGCGCGGCGTCCAACCGTCACAGGCCCGATCACCTGCGCGCCCGAGCCGAGAATCACATCGTCCTCGATTGTCGGATGTCGCTTGCCGCCGACGCCATTGGTGGGATTCGTCCCGCCCAAAGTCACGTGCTGATACATGGTGACGTTGTCGCCGATCTCGGCCGTCTCGCCAATTACGGAGAAGCCGTGGTCGAGGAAGAAGTTCTTCCCGATCTTCGCGCCCGGATGAATGTCGATCCCGGTCACCATCCGGCTCCAGTGATTGACCAGCCGGGCGAGGAAGAACAGCTCGGCTTCGAACAGCCAGTGCGCGATGCGGTGGTAGAACAGCGCCCAGACACCCGGATAGGTCAGGATTTCCCAGCGGCTGCGCGGCGCGGGATCGCGGGCCTTGATGCTGTCGAGATAGGCGACAAGCCGTTCAAACATGCGCGTATTCTCCCACCGGCTGCGCTTTAAAGCAAGCGGCCCTGCTCAGGACCCTGCACTGCTTCCAGCGCATCACGCCAGACAGATAGGGTCGCGGGCACCTTGCGTTCAAGGCTGAGCCGGTCGATTTCGGCCACGACGCGCTCGATTGCGGCGTGGCTGCGCTCCATCCGCGGGACCAGATAAGCCGGGGCACCTTCGCCGAGAGCAAGGCCGCGCTGTGCGGCGTGCGAGAGGATGAGGTCGGCCGCCATGGCATCGTCGGGCGGCCCGATTTCGAGCTGCAGCGAGGCGCGCATCCGGGTCTGGAGGTCCGGGAGGTCGATATTCCACTGCTCGCCGTCCACCACCAGCAGGAGCGGCGTGCCATCTTCCTGCGCGCGGTTCCAGCGGTGGAACAGCGTAGTTTCGTCCTGTGCAACGGCACCGTCGATCGCCCCGCCCAGTCCGGCATCGACGAACCACTTGGCCAGCAGCGATTTGCCGGATCGCGGCGGGCCCATCAGCACGGCGCTGCGGAAAGGCCAGTTTTCGGGGGCCTGCAAGGCTTCCGCAACCTCGCGGTTGCCGCTGCCGATCACGATCGACGGCGGATTGCCGCTATGCACCGGCGCCAGCGGGAGAGCGATCTGGGACATGCCGCCCGCGCCCTTAGCGACTGATCGAAAGCGCGTTGCTGCCCTGCTGGACGGTGAAGCCGCGGGCGCGCAGCGCGTCGGCCAGCTCACCAATCGACCCGCCGAAGCTGACGGTCACGACCGTGGTGCCGCCGATGGCCGTGCTGCGCACCCCGGTGCTGCGAACGCCGTTCGCCCCGCGAATGCCGGCCAGCGCGCTGTCGAAGCTTGCCGCATCGGGCGTCGCGACCTGCACCGTGTAGAGCGCGACCGAGCCTTCCGGCGGCGGCGTGCGGATCGGCGCAGCAGTGATGGCATCGCCGCTCTCGCTAGTCGCCTCTTCGTTGCTTCCGCGCTGGGTTGCCTGTTCGCGATTCGCACGATCCTGGGCGATCAAGGCACGGCCGAGTTCGATCAGACGCTGGATGGCCGGATCGGATTCGGGCGAGCCGAGATTGAGCGTTGGATCGGGCCGCAGCCTTCCGTCCGCCAGCGCTCGCGTGAACAGGCTGTCGAAGCGCACCACCGCTCGATCCAGCATGGCGGGCAGCTGCTCAGGCGTCTCGGCGGTCATCGTGAAGCTGTCGAGATAGGTGTTGTCCGGCCCGTATCGCGCGGTGAAGGTGCCCTCCACAGGCCCGCCGGGATAGCTGTACTGCAAACGCGCGACCGGTGTCAGCACATCCGCGGCGCCGAACTGGTCGAGCACGTTGCGCCACCACACGCGGCTACGGCGACCGATCTGGCCATAGGTCACGAGCAGCGAATCGCCGCCCGAGCCGACCGGCCGGACATAATCGATCCGGCTCGCGCCAGCCTGGTATTGGGCCCACGCCCGCTGCCACGGATTGACCCGCTCGTAGACGAGGTTTGTGCCGGCCGAGACGGTCACGGGCACCAGCAGCATGGGGGCGGAGCGCGAAGCCACGCCTTCGGAGCCGAGATAGCGCGACGCGCGCTGGCGATCGAAGATCACGCCGAGCGTCGCAATATAGCGCTTTGGCCCGAGCCGTTCGCGCTCGATCACGATGGCGGATACCAGCGAATTGATCTGGGAATCGGGTAGCGAAGGCCCTTCGATCTTTTCCCAGGCCAGCTTGGCCGCCTCTACCCAGGCTTCCTCGCGCGCCTCTTCGCCCGTGTCGGCGCTGACGTCGACTTCGATGCCGGACACTTCGATATCGCTCGAAGCTGCGATGGCCGCGATGCCGCGCTCGCCGCCGACCTGCGCCCAGGCGATCGCGCCCAGAGTGCCAAGCACGACGATGCCGGCCAGCAGCAGCAGCCAGGTGCGTCGCGACGCGGTTCGGAGGGGAATGGCGTAATCCATCGGGGAAACAGCGGGCCTTTTGCCGAAAGGAATCTGGAAATCCAAGCGCGAATGCGTAAGGCGGGTGGCATGAGCGATGAACCCGGCAAAAAAGCCACGTCCTATACTTATGAACAGGCGGGCGTCTCGATCGAGGCGGGCAATGCGCTGGTCAAAGCCATCGGCCCGCTGGTCAAGGCGACGATGCGTCCCGGTGCGGATGGGGAGATCGGGGGATTCGGCGGTTTTTTCGATCCCAAGGCTGCCGGATACAAGGATCCGCTGCTGGTCGCGGGCAACGACGGCGTCGGCACCAAGCTCAAGCTCGCGATCGACACCGGGCGGCACGACACGGTCGGCATCGATCTTGTCGCCATGTGCGTCAACGATCTGATCGTGCAGGGTGCGGAGCCGCTGTTCTTCCTAGACTATTTCGCCACGGGCAAATTGGAGAACGGTGTCGCCGAACGCGTGATCGCGGGCATCGCCGATGGCTGCAAGCAGGCAGGCTGCGCGTTGATCGGCGGCGAGACCGCCGAGATGCCCGGCATGTACGCGGCGGGCGATTACGACCTCGCCGGATTCTGTGTCGGCGCGGTCGAGCGCGGCGAACAGTTGACCGGAGAGCGCGTTGCACCCGGCCACATATTGCTCGGACTTGCAAGTTCGGGCGTGCACTCGAACGGCTTCTCGCTGGTCCGCCGCCTTGCAAAGGACAAGGGCTGGAAGCTCGACCGCCCCGCCCTCTTCGACCGCGATCGCCTGCTGGTCGATACGCTGATCGAGCCGACGCGCATCTACGTTCAGAGCCTGCTGCCACTGGCGCGCGAGGGGTTGATCGATGCCATGGCGCATATCACCGGCGGCGGCTTGCTCGAAAACATCCCCCGCGTGCTGCCATCCGGCGCCCATGCCGAAGTCGATGCCGACGAGTGGGAGCAGCCGGGGCTGATGGCCTTCCTGCAGGCACAGGGGAATATCGAGCCTGCGGAGATGGCCCGCACCTTCAACTGCGGCGTCGGCATGGTGCTGGCGGTCGAGCCAGCTAATGCGGAAATCGTACGTACGCGGCTGGAGGCTGCAGGCGAAATGGTGGTGCCGGTCGGGCGCATCGTCGAGGGCGCAAAAGGCTGCACCGTCCGCGGTAGCGCCGGGACTTGGGCGGCGCGCGAGGATTGGTCGGCAACGCATAATGCCTGATACGGCGGCCACGAAGGTGCCCGTCGCAGTCTTCGTGTCCGGCAAGGGCACCAATATGGCCGCGCTGCTCTACGCCAGCCGTCAGCCGGATTGCCCTTATGAGATTTGCCTCGTCGCGGCGAACGATCCGGCGGCCGAGGCGCTGGTGCTGGCCGAGGCCGAAGGCGTCCCGGCCTATGCCCTGTCGCACAAGGGGATGGCCCGCGCGGATCACGATAGCGAGATGGAAGCCGCTGCGAGAGATGCGGGTGCGGAATTGATTATACTGGCAGGTTACATGCGCATCCTCACGCCGCAATTCGTGAAGCGTTGGAAGGGACGGATGCTCAACATCCACCCCTCGCTACTGCCGAAGTATCCCGGTCTCGACACCCACGCCCGCGCCATCGCGGCCGGCGATAGCCATGCCGGCGCCACGGTGCACCTCGTGACCGAAGATCTCGACGCGGGCGAGGCCCTCGGGCGGATCGAAGTGGCGATCTGGCCTACCGATACCCCTGAAAAGCTCGCCGATCGCGTGCGGGTCGCCGAACACCAGCTCTATCCGCGCGTCCTGGCCGATTATGTGCAGCGTATGCGAGAGCGCGCTTGATATGCCTGTGCGGACGGATAGTGTGCGCCCGATGGGTCGCTCTTTCATATTCTACGCACTGGCCGCCATCGGTCTCGTCATCGTCGCCAGCAATGCGAACGACATCGAAGGCCGACATTCCGAGGCGAGCATGACGGAGACGTTGCTTGTTGTCGGTGGCGTGCTGCTCTTCGTGCTGGTCGCGCGTATTGTCATCGCGCGCTTCAATGCGAGACGCAGCGGCTAATGACCGCCCCGCCCCGTCCGCATCCTTTCGCGCGCTCGAAGGCATCCGAGCTGGCAAGCCGGGCTTTCGCCACGATGTGGCAGCACGGGCTGACAAAGCGCCCGCCGCTGGAACCGGACTATCTGTGGAGCGTCGGCTCGGACGGTTTTTCGGCGGAGGACGAGCATTCGATCCGTAGCGCGGAAGACGTCGCCGATTTCCGGGACCGGCTGGAGGCGCTGTGCGTCGCGCTCAACGAAGAGGCGTCGCTCAATCCCCTCGGCCATACGATGGCCTATGGCCAGATCACCGCTGCCATTCGCAAGCGCCATGCCCTCGGCCGGTTCTGGAACGAGAACCCGGGCATAGCCGAGCGCGAGATCGCGCCGCCGATCCTCGTGGTCGGCCAGATGCGCAGCGGCACCACGCGGGTCCAGCGCCTGCTCGCCGCCGATCCGCGCCATTCGGGCACGCGTTTCTGCAACAGCCACGATCCTGTTCCCGCCACGCCAGACTTGCGGCCCGTCAAGGCTCGCGCCGCTCTCGCCGTCGCCAGGCGTATCAATCCCTGGCTGGACACCGTCCATCCCTTCGGAGCGCTGCGGACCGATGAGGAAATCGGGTGGCTTGCAGCAGCCCTGTCACCGGCTACGTTCGAGGCTCAATGGCGGATCCCTTCTTTCGTGGCATTCAGTAGCGCGCGGGACGCAGGGCCAGTCTACCGCGAATTCGCGCGTATCCTGCGTACCGATGCCCACGTGATGCAGGAAGCCGACCGCCCTCGCGTCCTCAAGTGCCCGCAATTCGCAGAAGATTTGGGAGTGCTGCTCGCACAATTCCCGGATGCGCGCTTGGTGCTATGCCGGCGCCCGAAGGAAGATATTCTGGAAAGCAGCGTTTCGATGACGGCCAGCCAGATGGCGTTTCAGTCCGACCACCATGACCTGCAGTGGCTCACCGCCATGTGGCAGGATAAAATCTCGCACCGCGAGGCTGCGATGGAGCACGATCTCCGAAACTTTTCCGGTCTGCTGGCGACAATCGACTTCGCCGCACTGAACGTCGATTGGCGATCCGCGATCGGTACAGCCTACCGTGCACTCGACATCGAACTGACACCCGAGGCTGTCGGGGCAATGCGCAAAGAACGGGAAAAGTCGCATGATGACCCGCACCACGATCATGCGGAGCAGATGGCGGGTTTCAGCGCTGCTTGAGCCTATTTCCCAGGTCGAGGAGGCGAACGCTTTCTCGATCCTCGATCAGCGCAACTGCATGGCGTGGTAGCGCGTCACCGTCATCAGTTCGGGATCGCGCGTTATGTGGATTACCGAAACGATTTCGCCGTCGAAGGTCAATCGCCAGAGGGTCTGCCCAGACATTTCTTCGCTCTCGCTATCGGTCGTGCCGCTAACGAAGACCTCATTATCCCTGACGGAAATATCGTCGATCCGCACCTGAGCGTGCCCCGCCGCGATCCGGAGATTGCGGTCGGCCTTCAGAAAATCGTCGACACCTTCGATGCGTCTACCGGCCCCATCGACTACGATGAGGTCAGGCGAGAGCAGCGGGCGCGCGGCATCGTGCTCCATAGCGTTGAGAAGGTCCGAAATCCTTCGGACCGCCGCAATGCGCCGCCGCCGTCTGCTTTGCAGTCTTTTGAGGAACCCACCAAAAACCATGACGGGCCAGCTTATCGATAAGCCGACCCGTCACAATATATATTTGATTATCAAATGCTAAATCAGCCAGAAGGCCATTGAAATCAGCCGACGATTTCGTCTTCGTCGAAGAAATAGTCGATTTCGATCTTCGCATTCTCGTCGCTGTCGGAGCCATGAACGGAGTTGGCTTCGATGCTTTCGGCATAGGTCTTGCGGATTGTGCCATCGTCGGCATCGGCGGGGTTGGTGGCGCCCATGACATCGCGATTGCGCTTCACCGCGTCTTCGCCCTCGAGGACCTGAACGACCACCGGGCCGCTGATCATGAAGTCGACCAGTTCGCCGAAGAAGGGGCGTTCCTTGTGGACGGCGTAGAAGCCTTCCGCCTGTTCCTTGGTCATCTGGATGCGCTTGGAAGCGACGACGCGCAGGCCGGCTTCTTCCAGCATCTTGGTGACGGCGCCGGTCAGATTGCGGCGCGTGGCATCGGGCTTGATGATCGAAAAGGTGCGGGTGACCGCCATGGTGAATATCCTTGAAACTTGAAAGGGGGGGAATCGATGCGCGCCGATAGCCGCCCTTCTGCGGGTCGGCAAGCCTGCTACGATCCTCGTATTGGCAAGCGCGTCCGGCGTGTCGTTACTTATTGCGCGATCACCAGTATGCCGGTCGAACCGTTGCCGCCCGGAGATGTCTGAAGGCTGAAGGACAGCCCACCTGGCCCTTCACCGGCGATCATCCGTTCTTCTCCGGTGCGCGCGTCGGTGTCGATCTCTACCCCGGCGCTCGTCGCCTGCTTGCGGTAGTATTCGACGAGTTCTTGCGGAGGGGCATCCGCGGCGAAGGTTACCATCACGCCGTTGCCCTGCGATCCATTGAATGTGGTGCTCGATTCCACCTCGGCCCCCGGATAGAGTGCATATCCGTCGGGCAGGTCCAACTCGCCGGTCGCATCGGAGCCCACGGTGACGACTGCCTCGTTGCCCTCGGCATCGGACATCCGCACTCGATTATCTTCGCCGGTGCCGGACACCTCGTATTCGGTCGTGCCATCGGCCGAGATGACCGAAGTGGCTTCACTTTCGCTGCAAGCTGCCAAAGCGAGAATGACCACCGCCGCACAGTACTTTTTCATGTAACAGCCCCCGAATCTCAAGCGGTTAAAACATCATACGCACACAGCGAGTCAAGCCTCGCAGTTAAAAGCGATGCCCGGCACCATCTCGCAAGATCGATAGCTGGCGCATTCGGCGTTCGACAAGACAAACGCCAAGAAATGCCTCCGGACTGGAGCCATCCCTTCAATTCGTATTCAGCGGAACGTGTCGCCCATCGACAATTGCGCTTGCGTCGCGCCGTCTTCACGTTTTGCCACGAGCGAGAAGGCCAATCCCTCGGCGTCCTCGCCGGCGAGGACCTCGGTCTCGTCGCTCCGTACGCGCGGTTCGATAGTGAAGCCCGCCGCCTCGGCTTGCGCGAGATAGTGGTCGGCGATCTGGCGCGGCGTCGCGTCGCTGCGCATGTCGACGATGATCAAACGTCGCTCGCCCTGGTCGACACGGGTGACATTGACCGCGCGCGCCTCGGGATAAAGCGTGAACCCCTCGGGAAGGTCGGGCGGCACCGTGCGGCCGGACCGCATCGCGGTGACGGTACCGTCCTCCGCTTCGAACCGGGCCGACGTTTCGCCGGTCTCCTGATCCACATCGAAAGTCCCGCGCGGATCGACCACCGCGGTTTCTTCGTCTGTGTCGTCGGGCTCTACTTTGGAGCACGAAGAAGACAGAACTGCCGCAGCGGCCAATAAAGGAAGATGGAATGAACGCATTGCCCAATCGACGGACGAAAGCCTGCTCTGTTCCGAATTAGCGCCCTTCGCGCCAGCCACCCTGCTCGGTCTGCTTGAAAACACGATTGTCGAACGCCTCGTCGGGATCGAGACGCCGCCATAGCTCGCGCGCGGCGTCCCGCCCATCCGGATCGAACAGCAGCAGTACGCGCCCGAAATCCGCGGCCTCTTCGCGCCACTTGCCATCGGCGATGATGGCTAGCTTCGCGCCATTGGCGGCGTCGCATCCGTCCGAGAGCAGGATCGGCTGGCGATCGGCATGGGCCGCGTCGGCCATGCCATTGGCGAGAAATGCCGCGCCGCCCTGCTCCCACAGGGTCTTCGACAATCCCTCGCGCTGCTCCGCCGATCCGGAAACGACCAGCAGGCGCTCGCCCGATTGCAGGACCTTGCGCGCCAACTTCGCGACCGTCACATCGACCGGGTCGCGGCTGAGCTGGTAAAAGTCCACCCGCGTGGTCATGGCTGCCCCTCACCGCCCGGCTGCGACTTTTTGCGCCTGCACCTTTCGGAGCAGTACTTCACCTCGTCCCAGTCCTTCGCCCATTTCTTGCGCCAGGCGAATTCGAGCCCGCAGGTGACGCAGGTCTTGGTCGGGAGGTCGCCCTTGCGGCGCATTTTCGCCATTGCGACCTCCCCGACCGGTTTCAGCTTTCGAGATTGTCGGCGACGAAGCGGTCGATCAGCCGCACACCATAACCCGTCGCACCCTTGCCCCAGGTCTGGCCCGGCTTGTCCGACCACACCATGCCCGCCACATCGACATGCGCCCAGGGGGTGTCGTTCGCGATGAAGCGCTGCAGGAACTGCGCTGCCGTGATCGAACCGGCCGCCTTACCGCCGATGTTCTTCATGTCGGCGATGGGGCTGTCGATCAGCTTGTCGTAAGCGGCGCTGATCGGCAGGCGCCAGTTCTTGTCGCCGGTGGCGATGCCGGCCTCGTAGAGCTGGCCTGCAAGCTCGTCGTTGTTCGAAAACACGCCCGCATATTCGTTGCCGAGCGAGATGATGATTGCGCCAGTGAGCGTGGCGAAATCGACGATGCGGCTGGGCTGGAATTCTTCCTGCGTCCAGTGCAGCGCATCGGCCAGCACCAGCCGCCCTTCGGCATCGGTGTTGAGCACTTCGATGGTCTGACCCGACATGGAGGTGACTACGTCGCCGGGGCGCTGCGCCTTGCCGTCGGGCATGTTCTCGACGAGGCCGATCACGCCGACGAGGTTGGCCTTCGCCTTGCGCAGGACGAGTGCGAGCATGGCGCCCGCGACGGCACCGCCGCCGCCCATGTCCCACTTCATGTCTTCCATGCCCGGCCCCGGCTTGATGCTGATGCCGCCGGTGTCGAAAGTCACGCCCTTGCCGACGAAGGCTGCCGGCGCCTCGCTGCCGCCGCCGTTCCAGCGGATGGCGAGCAGTTGCGATTCGCGCTCCGACCCGAGGCCGACACCGAGCAGCGATCCCATGCCGAGCTTTTCCATCTCCGCCTCGCCGAGCACGACGATTTCGGCGCCGGTGCCCTCGAAGCGCTCGCGGCAGCGGGCCACGAAGCTCTCGGGATAGATGATATTGGCCGGTTCGGTGACCAGCTCGCGGGTGAATTCGATACCGCTGGCAAGATGCGCGGCCTCCGCCCAGGCGGCTTCGCTGCCTACGGGCGCGTTGATAACCGTCACGGTTTCGAGCGAAATCTTCTGCTCGTCCTTCATCCGCGTGCGATAGACATCATAGCGCCAGTTCCGCAGCCGCAGGCCGAGGAGGACGCTGGCGGCTTCATCGGCGGACAGGTTGCTATCCGCGAGATCGAGGACGACCTCCGTCTCGCCGCTGGACTGGTATTTCCCGGCGATGGCCGCGCCCGCTTTTTCGAGGTTCGCGCTGCGCGCTTCGTCGTTGCGATCACCTGCTCCGGCGAGCGCGAGGCGCAGGACCTTGCCGTCGCGCTCGACGAAGCTTTCGAACAGCTGGCCGGCACCGCCCTTGAATCGCGCAGCGCCCGCACCCTCGCTCACCGCTTTCTCGAGCGACGAAGGCAACTTGCCCTTGTCCACGACTTGGGCAAGAAGGCGCGCCGTTTCCGGACGGGACTGGCTGAACTGGATGTGCATGGGCTCTCCCAAAGATGTGACTGACGGGTGCGAAGCGCATTCCGGCTCGCCCCATAGGATGGCGATTGCGATTAGGCGTGGCCGGTGCGATAGGCAAGGCATGGCCCTGCCCGCCGAGACAGCTATCGAAGCCAGCCGGCTGGCACTGCGCACGCTTGGCGTGGCGACAACGCTTGCGCTGGCGACGCCGCTCGCCGCGCAGCAGGTCGGCGACGATGTCGGATCGGTCGAAGACCCGCAGGGCGACCCCGGCGATCCGCAACCCGACGCGCCTTCCGTTTCAACGGCCGCCGAGCCTGACGAGCCGCCCAGTCTGCAGGACCCGTTTCCGGAAGTCGATCCGCCGCCGGAGCCTACGGGCGACGATGGTCTCAACGCCGCGGGCGATCGCGAGATCGACTTCGAGTCAGACGTCCTTAGCTACGATTCGGATGCCGACCTCGTCACGGCCAGCGGCAATGTCGTGCTGCGCAGCGGCGACCGGTCGCTGCGCGCCGATTCGGTCAGCTGGAGCAGGCGCACAGGTGTGATCCTGGCCGAAGGCCGCGTGCGCTTCGTCGACGAGAACGGCAACCAGCTTTTCTCCGAGCGGGTCGAGCTCACCAACGAGTTCGAAGCGGGTGCTATGGAGAACCTCCTGCTCGCGCTGCGCCAGGGCGGGCGGCTCGCGGCCAATCGCGGCGTGCGCGAAAGCGACGGCACTATCGCGCTGGAACAGGCGGCCTATTCCGGCTGCGATGTCGTGACATCCGAGGGCTGTCCCAAGGAACCCAGCTGGCGGATAACCGCCGAACGGGTGGTCTACGACCCCGATGAGCAGCGGGTTCGCTTTACCGGCGCCTATCTCGAACTGTTCGGTGCGCGCATCCTTCCGTTGCCGGGGCTGGCAGTGCGAACCGATGGCGGTGCAGTCTCCGGTGTGCTGGTCCCCGACCTGCGCTTTTCCGAAAGCAACGGCGTCGAGGTGTCGGGCAGCTATTATATCCGGCTCGCCGACAATAAGGATCTGACGCTTACCGGCTTCGTTTACACCGATGCTCCACCGATGATCTCAGGACAATGGCGCCATCTTACCGAGAAGGGCGCTTACCAGATCACCGGCTATGCGACGAAAAGCCGCAGGATCTCCGATTTCACCGGCATCGAAACGACCGGAGACAGCGACTTCCGCGGCTATGTCTTCGCCAACGGCAAGTTCCAGCTGAGCCCGGAATGGAGCGTGACCGGTTCCATCCGCCGCGCCAGCGACCGCACGTTCCTGCGACGTTACGACATCAGCCGCGACGACAGGTTGCGGTCCACGGTGAACCTCGAGCGCATCAGCGACTCCACCTATTTCTCGCTCGCCGGCTGGGCCACGCAGACGCTGCGCCTGAATCAGCCGCAGGGCGAGGTGCCGGTGGCTCTGCCGGTAATGGATTTCCGCAAGCGGCTGGACGACCCGCTGCTCGGCGGCAAGCTGGAGCTGCAGACCAACACGCTCGCGATCATGCGCGACGTCGGTCAGGATACACAGCGCGCCTTCGCCCGTGCACAATGGGATCTCTCCACGGTCACCGGGCTCGGCCAGGTCGTCACGCTGACCGGCATGGTGCGCGGCGACATCTACCATTCGGACGAGAACTTCCTCACAGATACGGCGCTCTATCGCGGCAATCCCGGCTGGGAGGCGCGCGGCGTAGCGCTGGGCGCAGTGGACGTGCAATGGCCGCTGGTCGGCCAGCTGTTCGGTGGAGAGCAGGTCCTGACGCCGCGGGTCCAACTGGTTGCCACACCCCCGATCAAGAACCTCGCCATCCCGAACGAGGATGCGCGCGCGATCGATCTGGAGGATTCCAACCTCTTCGCGCTCAACCGCTTTCCCGGATACGACCGGATCGAGGACGGTGCGCGCGTCACCTACGGGTTCGACTGGCAGTTGCGCGTACCGGAATGGGAGCTGAAATCCACCCTCGGCCAGTCCTATCGGCTGGACAAGGATGCGGACATCCTGCCCGACGGCACCGGCCTGTCAGAGCGCTTCTCCGATTTCGTAGGCCGCACCGAAGTCCGCTATCGCAACTTCGTGAAATTCACCCATCGCTTCCGGCTGGACAAGGACAATTTCGCCGTTCGCCGCAACGAGATCGACGCCACGGTCGGCTCGCGCCGCACCTATGCCGAGCTCGGCTACGTCCGCCTCAACCGCGACATTACCGCCGTGGAAGACTTGCAGGACCGCGAGGAATTGCGCGGCGCGGTGCGCGTGGCTTTCGCCAATTACTGGTCTGTCTTCGGCTCGGGCGTGTTCAACCTGACGAATCGCGAGGAGGACCCGACCTTTAGCTCCGACGGGTTCGAGCCCATCCGCACCCGCCTCGGCGTTGCCTATTCCGACGACTGTCTCGAAATGGGAGTGACCTGGCGCCGCGACTATGAAACCGCGGGCGACGCCCGGCGGGGCGACACCTTCCAGGTTTTCTTCAGCCTCAAGAATCTGGGTTTTCGCTAAGTCGCACCCGTTGGCAGACGCCACCGAACAGGTTATCCGCGCTCGCAAGACGAACGGGGCGAGTGTTTACGGCAATCAGCTTGGGTTAAGCCGCCACACGGCACCGCCCCGTAATGGACTGGTACCGCAACGGTGCCGCAATTGGGTATCACACGTGAGCGCAAACCGCATTTCCAAGTTTCTCTCCCTTGCCGCAGTGGCAGGTCTGGCGCTGTCGCCGATTTCCGTGTCGGCGCAGGCTACGGCGGAAACGGCCAATCCCCTCGGCCTGCCGACCGATGTCAGCATCCTCGGCAATTCCGATCCGAACGTCCGCAAGGCGACTGCGGTCGTGAACGGCTTCGTCATCACCGGCACCGATGTCGACCAGCGCGCTGCGCTGCTTGTCGCGGCGAACGAGCGTGAAATCAGCCCCGAAGAACTCGAGCGCGTGAAGATGCAGGTGCTGCGCAACCTCATCGACGAAACACTGCAGATCCAGGCGGCCGAAACGCAGGAAATCACGATCCCGCAGGCCGAGATCGACCAGAGCTATGCCCGCGTTGCCGCCCAGAACTTCGGGCAGGACGAAAGCGCTATGGGCGAATATCTGCGCAGCATCGGCTCCTCGCCGCAGTCGCTCAAGCGCCAGATTCACGGGGAACTGGCCTGGAGCCGCCTGCTGCGACGTAACTTCGCGCCCTTCGTGAACGTCTCGGCCGACGAGGTGAACGATCTTATACAGCGGCTCGAGGCCAATCGCGGGACGGACGAATACCGCCTCGGCGAAATTTTCCTTCAGGCGACGCCAGAAACTGCGGCGCAGGTGCAGGGAAATGCGCAGCAGATCGTCGAGCAGCTCCGCCAGGGCGGCAGCTTCGTCGCCTATGCCCGCCAGTTCTCGCAAGCCTCGACTGCGGCAGTCGGCGGTGACCTCGGCTGGATCGCCCTGCCCCAGCTCAAGAATCCGCAGCTCGAGACCGTGGTCGGCGAAATGAGCCCGGGCCAATTGGTCGGCCCGCTGGAGATTCCCGGCGGCTACTGGATCGGCCTGCTGATCGATAAGCGGCAGGTCTTGACGGCCGACCCGCGTGACGCCGTTCTCTCGTTGAAGCAGATTGCGCTCGATTTCACCGGCGTGCCGGAAGCGGAGCGCACACCCCGGCTCGAAAGCTTCCTGGCCGGCGTGCAGCAGCTGCGCGGGTGCGGCGATGCGGAGGCCGGCGCGTCGGCCCTCGGGGCGACCGTGGTCACGAACGACGAGATCGCCGCGCGCGCCCTGCCCGAACAGCTTCAGCAGCTCGTGCTGAACTTGCAGCTCGGCCAGGTCACGCCGCCCTTCGGGTCTTTCGAGGAAGGTGTGCGTGTGTTGATGCTGTGTGGCCGCGACGATCCGCAGGCCGCCAGCGGTCCGGACTTCGACACGCTGATGGGTCAGCTCGAAGAAGAGCGCATCCAGCGCCGCGCGCAGCGCTACCTGCGCGACCTGCGCAACGACGCCTATATCGAGTACAACTGACACCGATGACTGCCCCGCTCGCCGTGTCGATTGGCGATCCGGCGGGGATCGGGCCGGAGATCATCGCGGAAAGCTGGGCGCGGCACCGGGAATACGGCCTCGCGCCCTTTTTCGTGGTCGGCGGAGGGGGCGTGCTGGAAGCGGCGGCGAAAGCCCGTGGTCTGTCGGTTCCGGTAGAGCCGATCGCCAGCGCTGCCGAAGCCGAGACGGTTTTCACTCATGCGCTCCCCGTGCTGGGACAGGAAGACAGCGTCTATGCGCCCGGACAACCCGAGGCGGGCGGCGCAGCCCTCGCCTTGCACTCTCTGGCCGAAGCGACGCGTTGCGCCCTGCTCGGGACAGCTTCGGCAGTCGTTACGGCTCCGATAGCCAAGGCTCAGTTGGCACAGGTCGGCTTCGAATATCCCGGCCAGACCGAATTCCTTGCCGATGTCTGCGGCCTGGAGCAGGAGGACGCAGTGATGATGCTCGCCGGACCGAGCCTGCGCGCCGTGCCCCTTACTGTCCATTGTGCGCTGTCCGAAGTCCCGAACCGCCTTTCCCAAGGCCTGATCGAGCACCGTGCCCGCATTGTTTCCCGCGCATTGCGGCGCGACTTCGGGATCGACGCGCCGCGGCTCGCCGTCTGCGGGCTCAATCCGCATGCAGGCGAAGGCGGCCGCTTCGGAGATGAGGAAGACCGCATCATTACGCCAGCGGTCGAGGCGTTGCAGGCCGAGGGGCTCGCCGTCACCGGCCCGCACCCCGCCGACGCACTGTTCACGCCCCGCGCGCGGCAGACTTACGACGCGGCGCTGGCGATGTATCACGACCAGGCGCTCGTCCCGCTGAAAGCGCTCGATTTCGACGAAGGTGTGAACGTGACGCTCGGCCTGCCCATCGTGCGGACCAGCCCCGACCACGGCACTGCATTCGACATCGCTGGCAAAGGCGTGGCCGATCCCGGCGCGATGATCGCTGCGCTCAGGATGGCAGGCGAGATGGCCAAGCGGCGGGCCGACGCCCAGTCCCGCTCAGCCTGAGCTTGTCGAAGGCCATGCGATGACGCTAGCGGACAGCCTATGCTTCGACAGGCTCAGCATGAGCGGAGGTGGTAAGTGACCGATCTCCCTCCCCTTCGCGACGTCATCGCGCGCCATGGCCTCAGCGCATCGAAAGCCCTGGGGCAAAACTTCCTGTTCGACGAGCAGTTGCTCGACCGCATCGCCGCGATCCCCGAAGACCTCGCGGGCAAGCAGGTGCTCGAAATCGGCCCCGGCCCCGGCGGCCTGACCCGTGCGCTGCTGCGTGCCGGGGCGCGCGTCACCGCGATCGAGATGGACACGCGCTGCCTCCCCGCGCTCGCCGAACTGGGCGAGGTCTTTCCCGGCCAGCTCACCGTCGTGCAAGGCGACGCGCTCAAGATCGACCATGCCGAGCTGATGGGCGGCGAGCCTTTCGCTGTGCTCTCGAACCTGCCCTATAATGTCGGCACCGCGCTGTTCGTGCGCTGGCTGGGCGGGCAGGAATGGCCACCGCTGTGGACCAGCCTCACGCTGATGTTCCAGCAGGAGGTCGCCCAGCGCATCGTCGCGCAAGCTGGCGGCTCGGCCTACGGGCGGCTGGCGGTGCTGGCCCAGTGGCGCGCGAGCGCGAAACTGGCGATGAAGGTCCACCGCAGCGCCTTCACCCCGCCGCCCAAGGTGATGAGCGCCATCGTCCATGTCGAGCCCGCCGCCATGCCCGAGGGGATCAGCGCCCGCCTGCTCGAACGCCTTACCGAAGCCGCCTTCGGCCAGCGCCGCAAGATGCTCCGCCAGAGCCTGAAAGGCGTGCCCGGCGCGGTCGAGGGGCTGGAGAGCCTCGGCATTGACCCGCAAAGACGCGCGGAGACGGTGACGGTGGAGGAGTTCGTGCAGCTGGCGCGGGTCTTGGGGTAATCTCTAAGAAGTCGTCATCTTTCCGCTCGGAAGAAAGGCGGCAAACGCAAGCCACAACTGACCGCACTCTTGCAGCCACCAATCACGCTGCTGGTCCCAACACACCCTATGACGGACTTCGTCCGAACCAAGGCCATACTGCTGGGATTTTCGCGAGACTATAACCGGATCCCAACCAAATTGGTCGCCTGTAACATCGATGACGAGGCCATCCCACTCGAGCCAAGCGTGCGAACCATGCCAACCGAAGATTTCTTCATGCGCGACGCGGTTAACGTATTCAGCCTCAATGCCGAGCCGCTCAATAAGATATCTTCCAAGCAGCTCTGACGCATGGCCGCAGGCACCTCGTGGGAACTCAATGTGCTTCGTGACCCAAGGTTGGGTGCCTGCTCGATCAATTGCAGCTCGAAATTCAAACGCCGCAGCACTGACCTCGGCATCAGACGGCCAAAAAGTCACTCCTTCTTCCGCCTCCGCCAAGCATGCAGCAGCGGTTCGGTATAGCCGCTCGGCTGTTCCACACCCTTGAAGATCAGGTCCTTCGCCGCACTGAAGGCCGGGCCGTCCTCGTTGGCGCACAGCGGTTCGTAGAACGGGTCACCCGCGTTCTGTTCGTCCACCTTGGCGGCCATGCGGCGCAGGCTTTCCATCACCTGCTCCTCGGAAACAACCCCGTGCAGCAGCCAGTTGGCGATATGCTGCGAGCTGATCCGCAGCGTCGCGCGGTCCTCCATCAGGCCGACGTCGTTGATGTCGGGCACCTTGGAGCAGCCGACGCCCTGGTCGATCCAGCGCACGACATAGCCGAGCAGGCCCTGGCAGTTGTTGTCGAGCTCCTCGCGGATTTCCTCGTCCGACCAGTTCACCCCATCGGCCAGCGGGATGGTGAGCAGCTCGTCCAGCCCCGGCACCTCGCCCAGACCCTGCTGGATCGCGAACACGTCCTCGCGGTGATAATGGATCGCGTGGAGCGTCGCCGCAGTCGGGCTCGGCACCCAGGCGGTGTTGGCCCCGGCGCGCAGATGGCCGATCTTCTCGATCATCATCTGCCCCATGAGGTCCGGCGCAGCCCACATGCCCTTGCCGATCTGCGCGCGGCCCGCGAGGCCATGGGCCAGGCCGATGCCGACATTGCGCGCCTCGTATGCCTTGAGCCAGGCGGAGTTCTTCATCTCGCCCTTTCGCATCATCGGCCCCGCCCGCATCGAGGTGTGAATTTCATCGCCCGTGCGGTCGAGGAAGCCGGTGTTGATGAAGACGATCCGGTCCTTCACCGCGTGAATGCAGGCGGCCAGATTGGCGCTGGTTCGGCGTTCCTCGTCCATCACGCCGACCTTGACGGTGTGACGCGGCAGGCCGAGCATATCCTCCACCGCATCGAACAGATCGTTGGTGAAGGCGCATTCCTCCGGCCCGTGCATCTTGGGCTTCACGATATAGATCGAACCGCAGCGCGAATTGCCGAACTTGCCGAGGCCTTCGACATCATGCGCACCGATTGCGCTGGTGAGGACGGCGTCCATGATGCCTTCGGGGATTTCGCCACCGTCCCAGCGCATCGCCGGATTGGTCATAAGGTGCCCGACATTGCGCACGAACATCAGGCTGCGACCCGGCAGCGTGTGCTCCCCGCCTTCACCATCCGTGTAGGTCTTGTCGCCCGCCAGCGTCCGCGTCAGCGTCCGGCCGCCCTTCTCGAAGCTCTCCTCGAGATCGCCGCGCATGATGCCGAGCCAGTTGCGATAGGCGACCAGCTTGTCTTCGGCATCGACCGCAGCGACCGAATCCTCGCAATCGGCGATCGTGGTCAGCGCGGCTTCCAGATTGATGTCGGCAATGCCCAGCCGGTCGGTTGTGCCGACCTGGCTGTCGGGATCGACCACGATCTCGACATGCAGGCCGTTGTGCCGAAACAGAGGCCCCTTGCCGGTTGCACCGACGTGTTGCGATGGATCAACAAGGGCGAGGTCATCGAGACTTTCGAGATCCGCCCAGCTTCCGCTCGCCAGCGGCAGGATTTCGTCGAGCAGCTTGCGCCCCTCGGCGATCACTGCCGCGCCGCGCTCTTCGTCGTAGCCACCGGGCTTCGCCGGCGGCGCATCCAGCGCATCGGTGCCGTAGAGCGCATCGTAAAGGCTGCCCCATCGCGCATTCGCCGCATTCAGCAGGAAACGCGCATTGAGGATCGGCACCACCAGCTGCGGCCCGGCCATGGTCGCGATCTCGGGATCGACGTTTTCCGTGTCGATGGTGAAGTCGCCCGGTTCCGGCACGAGATAGCCGATCTCCTCCAGGAACGCGCGATAGGCACCGGCATCGTGCGGCTGGCCGGCGCGCTCGCCATGCCACGCGTCGATCTTCGCCTGCAGACCCTCGCGCTTCGCCAGCAGCGCGGCATTGCGCGGCGCGAACTCACCCAGCAGTTTCGCGAACCCCTGCCAGAACCCGTCCAAATCGCGCCCCAGCGGTTGGAGCACGTCGGTTTCGATGAAGGTAGTCAGCTGCGGATCGACCTCGATCCCGGCGCGCGTCACATAATCGGTCATGGAACTCCTCTTGGGATATGCGAATGGCAATGTCGGACCCGGGGAGGAGTTCGCCCCACTTACCAAGCATCCACCGCTTTGCAAGGCCGCCGGGGGCGCAGGGGTGGACTTGCAGCGCGCCATGGGTAGAGACGGTTGCCGATGAAACCGGACGCAGCCCCGCAAGCCTTCCTCGATGCCGTCGATGCCGACACCATGCTGCGCGAAGTGCAGGATTGGGCGGCAATCAATACCGGCACCGGCAATCTGGACGGACTGGCCACCATGGCGGGCAAGCTCGCCAATGCGTTCAGCCAGCTTCCCGGCGAGGTCGAGCTGTTGGACCCGGCGACCGTCACCGCAATCTCCGCCGAGGGGCGCGAGTTCGAGAAACCGCATGGCCGCCACATGGTCCTTCGTGTGCGCCCCGAGGCGGAGCGGCGCTTCGTGCTCACCGGGCACATGGATACCGTCTTCCCGGCCGATCACCCGTTCCAGGACGTCAGCTGGCTCGACGACGAGACGATCAACGGCCCCGGCACCGCCGACATGAAAGGCGGCCTCGACGTCATCCTCCATGCGCTGAAACTGTTCGAGACGACAGAGGGCGCATCGCGGGTCGGCTACGATGTCATGATCAATTCGGACGAGGAAACCGGCAGCCTCGCCAGCCGGGGGCTGATCGAGGAGCTGGCGCGCGGGAAATACGCAGCGCTGACCTACGAACCCTCTGCCCTCCCCGACGGTACGCTGGCCCATGCGCGCGGCGGCACGGGCAATTATTCCATCACGATCACCGGCAAGAGTGCGCACGCGGGCCGCAATCCGCAGGACGGTCGCAATGCCATTGTCGCGGCGAGTGATCTGGTGCTGCGCGTCAAGGCGCTCGAGGCCGAGGACATCACCGTCAATCCGGCCAAGATCGAAGGCGGTGCGGCAAACAATGTCGTGCCCGACCTCGCCATCCTGCGGTTCAACATCCGGCCCAAGTCGACCGACGCAATGGAGCGCTTCGACGGCGAGCTCGACGCGATCCTGCGCCTTATCGAAGCCAAGCACGAAGTCGGCGTCCATCGCCACGGCGGCGTCACCCGGCCGCCCAAGCCGGTCGATGCGAGGGCGCAGCGCCTGTTCGACCTCGTCAAGGACTGCGGCGCCCAGCTTGGCCAGCAGATCGGCTGGAAAAGCACCGGCGGCGTATGCGACGGCAACAATATCGCGGCCACCGGGGTGCCGGTGGTCGACACCATGGGCGTGCGCGGCGGAGCGATCCATTCGCCCGACGAGTTCATGATTGTGCCGTCCCTGCGCGAACGTGCCGCCCTTTCGGCACTGGTGCTGACCAGGCTTTCCACCGGAGATCCCCTGTGACCTTTCGCTTGCGCGCCGCGCAGATCGGCGACCTCGAGCATCTTTACGAGATGGCCAAGCTGACGGGTGGCGGGTTTACCAACCTGCCTGCCGATCGTGCTGCGCTGACCAAAAAGCTGGAGCGCGCCGAAGAAGCCTTCGCCCGCACCGAAGACACGCTGGGCGACGACGTGTTCACTCTGGTTCTGGAGAATAGCGAAAACGGTCAGGTGCGTGGCACCTGCCAGCTATTCACGCAGGTCGGCCAGCAGTGGCCCTTCTACTCCTATCGCCTGACCACGCTGACCCAGCACAGCCAGGAACTCGACCGCACGGTGCGCGCCGAATTGCTGAGCCTGGTCACCGATCTCGAAGGGTCGAGCGAGGTTGGCGGCCTGTTCTTGCATCCGGGCGAACGGGCCGGCGGGCTCGGCCTGCTGCTGGCGCGCAGCCGCTATCTGTTCATCGCCATGCACCGCGCGCGCTTTGCAGACCGGATCCTAGCCGAATTGCGCGGCGTGATCGACGATCGCGGCGGCTCGCCCTTCTGGGACGGGGTCGCTGGGCGGTTCTTCGGCATGACCTTTCAGGAAGCCGACTATTTCAACGCCATCAACGGCAACCAGTTCATTGCCGATCTGATGCCGAAACACCCGGTCTACATCGCCATGCTCAACGGCGAAGCGCGCAAGGTGATCGGCGTGCCGCATCCGAGCGGCCGCGCGGCGATGCGGATGCTGGAGAACGAGAACTTCGCCTACGAAGGCTATGTCGACATCTTCGACGGCGGGCCGACGATGACCACGCGGACAGACAGCGTGAAAAGCATCGCCGAAGCGGCGGAAAAGACGCTGTCCGCAACCGATCTCGACGATGGAGAGCGGGCGCTGGTCGCCACCGGCAGGCTCGGCGATTTCCGCAGCGCCTATGGGATGCGCCATATCGGCGACGACGGGACGATCGCGATCGATGCCGAGTGCGCCGCAACATTGGGCGTTGCCAAGGGCGATACGGTGTGGAGCGTGGCACGGTGAGCAAGCTCGTCGAGATCAACTTCGACGGCATCGTCGGCCCGTCGCACAATTACGCCGGGCTCAGCCTCGGCAATATCGCGAGCGCAAGTCACAAGGGCGATCCCTCGTACCCGCGTGCCGCGGCGCTCCAGGGTATCGCGAAGATGCGCGGCAATATGGAGCGCGGGCTGGCGCAGGGCTATCTGCTGCCCCTGCCGCGCCCGAATTTTTCGTTGCTTGAGCGGCTGGGCGTCGATGAGGACACCGACCGCGCCTTGCGCGCTGCCGCGTGGTCCGCGAGTTCGATGTGGACCGCGAATGCCGCCACCGTCAGCCCCGCGCCCGATACGGCGGACGGGCGCTGCCATCTGACGCCCGCCAATCTCGTGACGATGCTTCATCGCGGGCAGGAATGGCGCGATACGCAGGCGCAGCTGAAAATCGCCTTCGGCGACCGCGACCACTTCGCCGTCCACGACGCCGTCCCGCCCAGCTTCGGCGACGAGGGGGCGGCCAACCACATGCGGTTTTGCGAAGGCCATGGCAGCAGGGGGGTCGAGGTATTTGTCTATGGCAGGCCCGGTGGCCGCTTCCCGGCACGCCAGCACGAACAGGCCAGCCGCGCGGTCGCGCGCCTTCACGGCCTCGATCCCGCTGCGTGCATCTTTATCGAGCAGAACCCCGAAGCGATCGAAGCGGGCGCGTTCCACAATGACGTGGTCGCAGTCGCCAACGAGCGGGTCCTGTTCACGCACGAGCGCGCCTTTGCCGACCGGGAGGGTGCCTATGACACGATCCGCGCGGCGTTTCCCGCGCTCGAGGTGGTCGAGGTGCCGGAAAGTGCAGTCAGCCTCGCCGAGGCGATCAAGACCTATCTGTTCAACGCGCAATTGCTCACTCTCGCAACCGGAGAGATGGCATTGGTCGTGCCGAACGAATGCCAGGAAAGCGCCGCCGTTTGGAGCTGGTGCGAGCACATGCTTGCGGGCAACGGGCCGATCCGCAAGGTGATCCCCGTCGATGTCCGCCAGTCGATGGCAAACGGCGGTGGCCCTGCCTGCCTGCGCCTGCGCGTCGTCGCCGATCCGGCGACGGTCGATGCCCGATTCCTGCTCGACGAGCAGCGCGCGGAGCGGATCGAATCGGTCATCGCGCAAACCTGGCCCGAACAGATCGATCCTGCCGATATCGGCAACGAGGCTCTGGCAAAGACCGTCATCGAAGCGCGCGAGGCCTTGCTGGCCGTCCTGTCGCTGGACGAACTGGCATAACTCACGGATTTAGGTGGTTAACGCGCTGGACTAAGCGTCGGCAGCGCTTACACTCGGCGATGAGTTAACCATGCGATCGGCGGAACCGCGCGCTTGGCACGGGGTTTGCACGGTGAAGGGTTAAGAAACGGAGACCGCAAAAGAGTGCTGACCAAGGTGAAACGGCTGTTCGTGATCAAGACGCGCTTCGAGGCGTATCTGATCATCTTCGCCCTCGCCCTGGGCGCGATGACCCGCGGTGCGCACTACACGGTCGAATATCCCGGCGTCGGCGGCTACCTGCTGTTCGCCGCGACGGCCGGTGCGGTATTTCTCGGTGGTGCGAAAATCCTCGATGCAATCCGGTACGAGCGGGAGGCGAAGGCTGCCGGAATCGGTGACGCACCGGAAAGTTAACAGGTTCCCGGTTTAATGGGTGCTAGCTCTCCCATTTCCCCACGGCTTGCTTAGTCAAAACCGTCTCTAGGCGGATAGAACCCATGTGCCTGTGTGAGCAGTCCGCCGTCCACATCTACAACTCGCAATGGTCGTTCCCCATGAACGTCCTCGGCTTCGATCCAAGTGGATACTGGCAGGCCATATCCAGATCACACGGAATTGCCGAAAATCGCGTTGGCCCTATCGTAAATCGCTTTGGCCCAATCGATTGCGACTGCGTTCATGGTTATCTGCCAACTGCCATTCTGGGCAGCGGCCTCTTTTCGATTACCGCCCTGCTATTCGCGGCCGCGATCTGGTTTGTGCTCATTACAACTGCGAATTATCGACTGGCCGTCCAGCTATCCGTCGGCTGGTTGATACTGACGCTCGTAGGGATTGGACTTAACCTATACACTTGGTCGGAGTTATGGGCACTCGCAGGACCCAATGGCCTGACATTCACCAACGAGCATTTCGTCCTCTATCTCTGGTCGATACCGGCACAGCTGGTTTTCAACATGGCCGTCTTTCTGATCGTCCCAGCGGGGATCATCGCAGGTATCAGACGATTGCTAAGGCCGGGCACTAGCTGACCGGAACTTGCATACATACAGATAGGTGGGGGTTTCTGTTGCTAGCTACCCCCGGAGCCCCGGAATCCGCTTCTGTTGCCCGGTGGGTCCGACCGCGCTTTAGCTTTGTAAGATCAGGGCGTTAGCCCGTCAGGTTACGCAGCGAGAGCGAGTGCTTCGTTATCGTTGGCACTTGTGTGTTGTGAACAGTTTCACGGGATACTCAGCCCGGGCGAAAACACCGTCTTTCAGCACACGTCGATCCTGGTTCGGCCCCGTCAGAAACCGCGCAAACCCGCGGATTGTGGTGGAGCCGCCGGGTACTGCCCCCGGGTCCGTTGTACCTATTGCACGGCGCAATTTATCGCCATAGCCGGTCGGAACCGGCAAGGTTCTATATAGAGCGTCGCAGCTTAATGTGAAGTGAGCAGGGGTTTTTGTCGGGTTCATGGTTTGGTGCGCCTTCGACTTCCGTCGAAGGCTTGAGCTGTTCCATCCCACGCCCCCACCCGGCCACCCAAACAGTATAGTGCCGTCGGTGGCCGGGTGGGGGTGTGGGATGGAAGAGCAAGGTCGGGATGGATGTCCCGACCGCACTCAGACAAGATACAACCCTACCCCATCGGGCCCTTCTCAGCCGCATAGTCCGGCGTCCACGCATCGCCCTTGCGCAATTCGGCGAGGATTTTCTTCAGCACGTCGAGCTGCGGATCGGTCGGCACCTCGTCGCTCGTCGAGCTGTCTTCCGTTTCCACCTGCTTGGCCTTGATCTCGTCGCTGACCTTGTTGACGCTGCGCACCAACATGAACAGCGCGAAGGCCACGATGAGAAAATTGATCATGGCGGTGATCAATGCGCCATATCCGATCATCGCAACCCCGGCTTCCTTGAGCTGCTCGTAATTGTCGAGCGCGCCTTCATAGCCTTCAGGTATTTCGCCGAGCCGCAGGAACCAGTTGGAGAAGTCGATGTCGCCGAAAATCCAGCCGATCAGCGGCATCAGGATCGCCTCGGTCAGCTGCGTCACGATGCCGCTAAACGCCGCACCGATCACCACACCGACGGCCAGGTCGATCACATTGCCGCGCGCGATGAATTTTTTGAATTCCGTACCCAGACCCATACGCATTAACCCCTCTTTCGCCATGTTTTCTGGCACAGAGCGAATTTCCCCACAAGCACGCCGTTAATCTTGAATGATCGGCGAGGTGTGCTATCTTCATAAGTCAGTACCGTAATACTACCAAAGGATCCTCCCCATGACCCGTTTCGCCGCCCTTCGAACATCGATAGTCGCCGCAGCGGCGCTCGCCCTGTCGGCCTGCGGCATCAACTCGGTGCCTACCGCGGAAGAGAACGCCAAGGCCAAGTGGGCCGACGTCGAGGCGGCCTTTCAGGAGCGCGCCAATCTCGTCCCCAATCTCGAGCAGATCGTGATGAGCTCGGCCGAGCAGGAGCGCGAAACGCTCGAGGGTGTGATCCAGGCCCGCGCTTCCGCGACGCGCCCGGAAATCCAGCTGGATGGCGACGATCTCAACAATCCCGAAGCCATGGCGCAGTACCAGCAGGCGCAGAACACTTTCGGCGGCGCGCTGTCGCGCCTGATGGCCAATGTCGAAGCCTATCCGGAACTGCGCAGCCAAGAGAACTTCGGCCGTTTCATGACCCAGATCGAAGGGCAGGAGAACCGCATCCGCGTTGCAATTCGCGATTACAACGAAGCGGTCCGCCAGTATAACACGACCATCCGCACCTTCCCCGACACGATCGGCGCGAACATAATCCACGGTGCGGAGCCGATGGTGCCCTACGAAGCCGTGAGCGAAGGCGCGGAAACTGCCCCCGAACTCAACATGCGCGCCAGCGGCGGCACTGCTACTGCCACTGGAGCCAACGACAATACCAGCGAGCCTGCCGACGCCGCAGCCGCCAACTGAGCGGCCCTGCAATGCAGGCTTTGCTTCGACTGCTGCTGATCTGCGCCGCCGCGCTGGGCTTTGCCCTGCCCGCTGCGGCGCAGAATTTTCCCGAGCGCGGGACGGCGCCGGTGGTCGATGCGGCCGACATCATCGATCCGGCGACCGAGGCCGAGCTTACCGCCAAGCTGAACGCGTTCGAGGAGGCGAACCAGCGCCAGTTCGTGATCGCGACGATTCCGGATCTCGAGGGCTACGATATCGCGGACTATGGCTATCGCTTAGGGCGCGAATGGGCGCTGGGCGATGCGGAGCGCAACGACGGCATCATCCTGATCGTCGCCCCGAACGAACGGCGAATGCGGATCGAAGTCGGCTATGGTCTCGAAGGCACTATCCCCGATGGCCTCGCCTTCGAATATGTCGAGGGCATGAAGGACTATTTCCGCGCCGGCGACTATTCGGGCGGGATCAGCTGGGCGGCGGATGAGATCATCAACCAGCTCGAGCTGCCGCCCGAGCAGGCGGCTCAGGTCGCGCAGCAGGCCGAAGAGGCGCGCGAGAGCCGCGGCGGCTTCCCGCTCGGCGGCGCGATCTGGATCGCCTTCATATTCTTTTTCTTCATCATCCCGATGCTGCGGCGCGGCAAGCGGCGGCGCTATGGCCGTGGCGGACGGCTGGGCCAAGCGGCGGGCGACATCATCCTGTGGGAAGTCGGCTCGGCCATCGCGCGCGGCGCGCTGAGCGGCGGCGACGACTGGGGCGGCGGTGGCGGCTTCGGCGGAGGAGGCGGCGGTTTCGGCGGCTTTTCCGGCGGCGGCGGCAGTTTCGGAGGCGGCGGCGCCTCCGGGGGGTGGTAGATGGCACGCTATCTGAACGAAGCGCAGCACACGATCGTCAGCGATGCCGTTGCGGCCGCGGAGGGCACGACCTCGGGCGAGATCGTCACCGTGCTGGCGGACCGGTCGGGCGGATATGCCGATGTCGTTCTGGTATGGGCGGCGGGCGTGGCCTTCACACTGATGAGCCTATTTGCGGTTCTGCCCAAGCCCTTCATGGACCTTTGGGACGAACTCGTCGGCGGGTGGATGCACGAATGGACCACCGGCGAACTGGCGACCATGACGATTGCACTGGGCCTGATCGGCTTCGCCGTGACCTGGCTGCTGCTGTCTTGGGATCCGCTCCGCTTCGCCCTCATTCCCTCGCCCGCCAAGCAGGCGCGCGTACGCGCTGCGGCGATCAAGCATTTCAAGGTCGGGGCGGAACGGCGCACCCATGGGCGCACCGGGGTGCTGCTCTACCTATCGATGCAGGAACATCGCGCAGAGATCGTCGCGGACGAGCCCATCGCGGCGATCGTCCCGGCGGATGTCTGGGGCGAGGCGATGGCCGACATGCTGGTCGAGATCAAACAGGGCCGTCTGGCCGAGGGACTTGCGGCGGGCGTGCGCGATGTCGGTGCAGTGTTGGCGGAACATTTCCCGCGCGGCGACGAGGATCAGAATGAGTTGCCGGACCGGCTGATCGAAGTCTAAGCCTTCAGGCCCATGACCGACCCAATCGAGACCCCGGGCCGCGACCCGGACGCCGAACTGCCCGAAGAAACCATGTGGCAGGGCCGCTTCGTCACCGCCAAACGGCGGGGTCGCTGGGAATATGCCAGCCGCTCGCGCGGGATCAGGGCCGCCGCCATCATCGCCATCGACGATCAGGATCGCGTAATCCTCGTCTCGCAATACCGCGTGCCGCTGGGCCGCATTTGCCTCGAAATCCCGGCCGGCCTCATCGGTGACGACGAAGACAAGAGCGGCGAAAGCGATAAGGCGGCCGCCATTCGCGAACTCGAGGAAGAAACCGGCTATCGCGCCGTGCGAATGGAGAACCTCGGCGAATTCTATTCCTCGCCCGGCATGGTGAGCGAAAGCTTCTCGCTGCTGCGCGCGCACGGCCTGACCAAAGTCGGCGAAGGCGGCGGCACGGACAGCGAAGACATCGTCGTCTACCATGTGCCGCGCACGCAGTTGCCGGAATTCGTTGCCCGCTGGCGCGCGATGGGTCACGGTGTCGATGTACGAATTGCGATGCTGATGGCGTCGCTGGACAGTTTTCTGGGAGAGAGTGAATGAGCGGCAGGTGTGAGGGCAAGCTGGCCCTGGTGACGGGGGCGGCGCAGGGTCTGGGCCGGGCGCATGCCACAAGGCTGGCGGAAGAAGGCGCACGGGTGCTGTGCACTGACATCAACGGCGCCGGGGCGGAAGAAACCGCTTCGCTGATCAACGGACAGCTGGGCGACGGCACGGCCTTCGGGTTTCAGCACGACGTCATCGATCCGGGTCAATGGGAGGCGGCGGTCGATGCTGCGCGCGAGAACCTCGGCGGGCTCAACGTGCTGGTCAACAATGCCGGCATCGGGGTCGGCGGCAATATCGAGACCTGCGATTTCGACGACTGGAAGCGCTGCTTCGCGATCAATGTCGATTCGATCTTCCACGGCTGCCAGAAGGCGCTGCCGCTGATGCGCGAACATGCGCCGGGATCTATCGTCAACATTTCCAGCATCGCCGGACTCATCGCGAGCGACACCATGCCGGCCTACAATTCGTCCAAGGCGGCGGTTTGGATGCTGTCCAAGTCCATCGCTCTCCACTGCGCGAAGAAGAACATGCAGATCCGCTGCAACTCGGTCCACCCGACCTTCATCGATACGCCTATCCTCGACGGGACGGCGAAGAACCACAATCTCGACAAGGGCGTGCTGATGGACAAGCTGGCGCGGCAGATCCCACTCAAGTTTGTCGGCGAGCCGAACGACATCGCCAATGCGGTGGTCTATCTCGCCAGTGACGAGAGCCGGTTCATGACCGGGGCGGAGCTCAAGCTCGATGGCGGCATTTCGGCGATGTGATTTCTACCGCCGCCAGAATTTCTTGGGTATTAGAATCACAAGAGGGGCCAGACGGCCCCTCCCAGTTTTCTCGAAATTGAAGGCACGGCCGACACGAAAACCGGGTCGGTCGGCGCGGGGCCGCGCTCAATCCGCAATCAGTGCGATCGCGAGGTAGATCAGGATGAAGCTGCCGAAACCCAGCAGCGTTCCTGCGACGAAGCCCAGGCGGACCCAGAGTGCGTCGATGCCGAAGTAGTCGGCGATGCCGGAGCATACGCCCATCAGCTTGCCGTTGCTGCGGTCGAGCGCGAAGCTTTTGGCGGGGCGGACGGCGTGGTCGGTATCACGAATTTTCAGGTCGTTCATGCGATCAGTCCATTGGGCGAAGCGGGGATGATGGCCGTGGCGAAGAACACCGCCGAGAGGGCCAGCGAGAAAGCAGCTGCGAAGAGCTTGCTGGAGTTTTCAGAGTTAAACATGATTTCCTTCCTTGTGATCTGAGGTGCGGCTTGCGTCAGGCGACGAAGACGGCGGGGCTTGCGGGGACGATGGCCATCGCCATGCTGACGGCCGAGACGGCGAGAGCGAAAACGGCGGCGAGAGCGCGGTTGCTGGCATAATCGAAAGCGGACATTTGGTGGTCTCCTTGAACCTTGGTCTGTTGTTTCCCCCGGACCATCCGGGTTAATCCATGCTTTGCAGGAGGCGTGCCAAACTCGAAAAACGGCTGAATTCAGCCATTCTTAACTTAACCGAGCGCTCAAGCGCCGTTCATCGATCCGAAAGGTTGGGAAATTTCACCACTTTTTGGAATCAGGCAAATCGAGTGGCGGCATGACGCACCGCGCGCTATCGCTGCAGCCGACCATGGCGCTCGATCGCATATCCCTTTCCGACTTCCGCAATCACGCCGCGACCGAGCTTTCGGACACGGCGCGTTTCAACCTGCTGGTGGGCGAGAACGGGGCGGGCAAGACCAATGTGCTCGAGGCGCTGTCGCTCCTCTCGCCGGGCCGTGGCCTGCGCCGCGCTGCATTGGCGGACATGGTGCGCGCCGGGAGCCAAACGGGATTTACCGTCGCGGCGGACCTGAAGCAGGATGGCGAGCCTGTGCGTCTGGGCACTTATTGCGAGAGCGCCCGGCAGGGCCGGCGACGAGTCAGGATCAATGGCTCGGACACGAGTGCTACCGCGCTTGGCGAATGGCTTGCAATTACCTGGCTCACACCGGCGATGGACGGGCTGTTCACCGGCCCCGCCTCCGACCGTCGGCGGTTCGTCGACCGCATGGCGCTTGCGCTGGACCCGGCGCATGCCAGCCACGCCGCGCGCTACGAAGCGGCCCTGCGCGAACGCAATCGCCTGCTGTCCGACCGGCGCGATCCCGAGAGCGGCTGGCTCGATGCGATCGAGGCGCAGATGGTCCAGCATGGAGGCGCGCTGATGACGAGCCGCGCGCGCCTGATCGAAACGCTTATGGCGCGCCTTGCTGCCATGCCTGCAGAGCCTTTCGCCCGCCCTGCTATTACCTATGCGCCGGGCGCGCCGGACAGTCCTGACGGCCTGTCGCAGGCCCTCTACGAAGGGCGGAGCAAGGATCGCCTGGCGCAGCGCACGCTATCCGGTCCCCATCGAGACGAGCTGGAGGTGATCCACGCAGCGAAGCGCGTTCCCGCCGCGCAAAGCTCGACCGGCGAACAGAAAGCCATGCTGGTGGCGATCACGCTCGCTCACGCCGCCCTCGCGGCGCAGGGTCGCGCCGGCATTCTGCTGCTCGACGAGGTGGCCGCCCATCTCGATCCTGTCCGCCGCGCCGCCCTGTTCGACCAGCTGCGCGGCAGCGGCGCGCAGGTCTGGATCACCGGGACCGAGCCCTCGCCTTTCGATACGATCCTGAGCGAGGCGGCAACGTGGCGGATCGAAAACGGTGAGGCCCAGCGGCTCTAGTTCACCGGAGGTAGCGCCGCCGCGACTTCATCCGCAGTGTCCGCGACCAGAGCCTCGATACCCTCGACCGTCGGGTGGATGCGGTCGGACTGGAACAGGCTCGGATCCTGGTAGATCGCCTCCAGCCAGAACGGGATGAGCTCTGCATCATATTCGCTGGCCAGTTCGGCGTAGAGTCCGTCGAATTGCGTCTGGTATTCGGGCCCGTAATTCGGCGGCGCGCGCATACCCATCAGCAGGACGGGGATATCGCGCTGGCGCAACTCGTCCAGCATCGCTTCGAAACTCGCCCGCGTCTGGTCGGGCGCAACGCCGCGCAGCATGTCGTTGCCGCCCAGTTCGAGGATGACGAGGTCGGGTTTCTCCGCCTGCGCATCGAGCGTGAAGGCCAGCCGCTGCGCACCCGCTTGGCTGGTATCGCCGGACACGCCCGCATTGGCGATCCGCGCGTTGATGCCCTGCTCCCGCAAGGCGTCTTCGAGCAGCGCCGGATAGCTGTTCTCCTCACCCACACCATAGCCGGCAAACAGGCTGTCTCCGAAGGCCAGGATGCGCCGTTCCGGTCCCTCGACGGCAATGTCCGGGCGGGCTACGGAAGGCGCCTCACTCGCTTGCGGAGCAGGCGCTTCCGCAGTGTCAGTGCCACAGGCGGCCAGCGCCGCGGCGAGAATGGCAATCGACAAATGATAAAGCCGCATCGGCGAGTTTCCTTGTGCAACCGGACACCCCATGCCATCGCAGCGCCGTGACGACATCTCAAGCCGCTATTTCAGCCCGCAACCTGTCCCTTACTCTCGGTAGCGACGCCGCACCGGTCGAAATCCTGCGCGGGATCGATCTCGATATCGCCAGGGGAGAGACGGTGGCCCTGCTCGGGCCGTCGGGTTCGGGCAAGAGCTCGTTGATGGCGGTCCTGTCCGGCTTGGAGCGCGCGAGCGGCGGCACGCTGAAGGTCGCCGGGCAAGACTTCGCCTCAATGGACGAGGACGCCCTCGCCCACGCGCGCCGCGGCGCCATCGGCATCGTCTTGCAGGCGTTCCACCTGCTGCCGACGATGACAGCGCTGGAGAATGTTGCCACGCCGATGGAGCTGGCGGGAGAGGCGGACGCGCAGGACCGCGCGCGGGCGGAGCTCGAGGCAGTCGGCCTCGGCCACCGGCTCGATCATTACCCGTCGCAGCTTTCGGGGGGAGAGCAGCAACGCGTGGCCATCGCCCGCGCCATCGCGCCGCGCCCCGACCTCATTTTCGCCGACGAGCCGACGGGCAATCTCGACGCGGCCACTGGCCACGAGATCGTCGATCTGCTGTTCGCCCGCCGCGCTGAGACCGGCGCGACCCTGCTCGTCATCACCCACGATCCCGAATTGGCCGAGCATTGCGCGCGCGTGCTGACGCTGGGTGATGGCCGCATCGCCACCGACACCGCCACATGAGTGGCGGGCAGGCAAGCAAGCAAGCGATGAGCTGGTCGACTGCCTGGCGCATCGCCCGGCGCGACCTCAACGCGCGCTTTCGGGGCTTGCGCCTGCTACTCGTGTGCCTGTTTCTCGGCACCGGGGCGCTGGCCGCTATCGGCACGCTGACTGCGGCGATCGAGCGGGAGCTGGAGGCCAATGGGCGCCAATTCCTCGGCGGGGACTTGCAGATCGAACTGTGGCAACGCGGTCTCAACGAGGAAGAGAGCGCCGCGCTTGCCGAATATGGCACCGTCTCGGCAGGTACGCGCATGCAGGCTATGGCCCGCTATGGCGAACAGGCCGCGCCGATCGAACTCAAGGCCATCGACGGCGCCTATCCGCTTTATGGCGAGCTTGTGCTGGAGGACGGCCGCTCGGTCGGACAGCCGGACGCAAGCGAAGCCTGGCTCTCCCCCGGAGCGGCCGAACGGCTGGGCGTTTTCGTCGGGGAGACGATCGCGATTGGAACCGAAACGGTCACGGTCGGCGGGCTGATCGCGGACGAACCCGACCGGTTGGGCGAAGGTTTCCAGCTCGGCCCGACGATCATCGTGGCCGACGACCTGCCGCAACGCGCCGGCCTGATCGCGCCCGGCTCTATGTACGAAACCAAGACGCGCGTGCGTTTCGATAGTCTGCGCGATGCGGAGGACGTGCGCGAAGACATCGAAGCCCGCTTCCCCGAGTCCGGCTTCGACATCGACACCGCCGATCGCGCCGCGCCCGGCACCGACCGCTTCATCGACCGCATGAGCGAATTTCTCACGCTGGTCGGCCTCGCCGCTCTCGTCATCGCGGGCATTGGGATCGGCGGCGGGGTGACCAGCTATCTCGACGCACGGCGGCAGGGGATTGCGACGCTCAAGATCCTCGGCGCAACGAGCCGCGATATCGCGCGGATTTATGCACTTCAGATCGCCGCAGCGGCTGTGGTGGGTAGCATTGCCGGGATCGTCGCGGGAATCGCCATCGTGCCGTTGCTCGCGACGGCGCTGGAAGGGCTGCTGCCCGTGTCGACCGGTTTCGTCGTCGCGCCCGGCCCGCTGTTGCTGGCGCTGGCCTACGGCCTGCTTGTGGCGCTAGTGTTCGCCGCGCCGCCGCTGTTGCGAGCGCGCAATTTTCCGGCGATGGCGCTGATGCGCGCCCGGGTGGCACCGCTCGCGCGAGACCGCGTTGCGCTCCTGGTTGTCGGCGGGGGATTGGCGGCCATCGTGGCGCTGGCGCTGCTGACGGCGGAGCAGCCGCTGCTGTCCGGCGGCTTCCTCGCAGGCGCTGCCGTGCTGCTCGGCTTGCTGGCCCTGCTCGGCTGGGGTATCCGCAAGCTTGCCGCCGCATTGCCGCGTCCGAAAGACCCCATTGCGCGCAATGCGCTCGCCAATCTGCACCGGCCCGGAAGCTCGACCGGAGCATTGGTGACCGCGCTCGGCTTTGGCCTGTCGGCCTTCGTCCTCCTCGCCGCAGTGCAATCCGCGATCGACGGAAATATCGAAAGCCGCGTGCCCCAGCAGGCACCCGACTATTTCGTGCTCGACATCCCCCGCGACCGGATCGCCGAATTCGAAACCCTGATCGAGGATGCCGATCCGCAGGCCGACTGGCGCACCGTGCCCGCCCTGCGCGGCTCCGTCCTCGCCTTCGGCCCGGAAGGCGCAATGACCCGCACCTCGGAGCTCGAGGAAATCCCCGACGGCGCATGGGCGCTGCGCGGCGAACGCGGCCTGACATATGCCGACACCGTGCCCGAGGGCAACAGCATCGTGTCCGGCGAATGGTGGGGACCGATGTATGCGGGCGAACCGCTGGTCTCCGTCGATGAGGAATTCGCCGAGGCCGCCGGCCTCGAAATCGGCGACATGCTGACTTTCGGTGTGCTGGGCGTCGAAAAACAGGCACGGATTTCCAATTTGCGGCGGATCGACTGGGAAAGCATGGGGTTCAATTACGTCTTCGTGCTCAGCCCCAATGCGCTGGCCGATGTGCCGCACAATCTGGCCGCTACCATCGAATTGTCCGAAGGCAAGCCAACCGGGCCGCTGTTGCAGGCATTGGTCGCCAGCTTCCCCTCCGCCTCGGTGATCGAGGTGGGCGGCGTGCTCGGACAGGCGCGCACGATTCTCGAGCAAGTAGGTCTCGCCACGCTCGCTGCCGCAAGCGTCGCGGTGCTCGCAGGCCTTGCCGTCCTGCTCGGCGCGATTGCCGCCGCCCGCGCGGCGCGAACTTACGATACCGTGGTCATGCGTGTCCTCGGGGCAGATCGCCGCCAAATCCTTGTCATGCAGCTGATCGAATATGTCGCGCTGGCAGGAGCCCTCGCCATCGTCGCACTCGCTGTCGGCAGCTTCGCAGGCTGGCTGGTTGTCACGCAGCTGTTCGAATTCGACTGGCTGCCCGACTGGGGCGAGGTCATGGCGGTCCTTGGCCTAGGCCTCGGCATCGTGCTGGCTTTCGCCCTCGGAGCGTCGCTCCCCTTGCTGAGAGCGAAACCCGCGCAGGCATTGAGGGCGCTATAACGCAGACAAAGAAAAAGGGGGCCCGAAAGCCCCCTTCCCCGCATCCGAGATGCTGATCGCTTCGATCAGAATTTGAACTTCGCGGCCACGCCGTAGGTGCGCGGCTGGTTCGGGTAGCCCGAGATCGAGCCCGTCTGTGCGACCGAGTCGAAGATCGTCGTGATGTAGCGATCGTCGAGCAGGTTGCGGCCCCATACGGTCAGGTCGAGACCAAAGCCGAACGAGTAGGTAGCACTCGCCGAAAGCTCGTCGACCTGGCGGCGGAACGGAGCGGCGGCGGCAAAGGCCGCAGCCTGCGAGGCCGGATTGCGCGGGTCGAAGAAGCCCGGCAGGCCGTCCGCGATCTGGACAGGCGCTTCATGATAGAAGTTCGTGTTCAGGATCAGCCGGTCGCCATTGGCATTCAGTTCCTTGTCGTACTGCGCGCCGAGCGACATCGTGAACTCCGAAATGCCGCCGACCGCGCGGCCCGACAGGTTGCCGATCGAGCTGTTCGGGAAATCGACATATTCGGGCTCAAGATAGGTGAAGGCGGCCAGCACGCTGAAGGAATCGGACACGCGCACGACGCTGTCGAATTCGATGCCGAAAGTTTCCTGCAGGCCGGCATTGGCCAGCGCGAAGCCGGTGCCGGTGAACAGGTTCGTCTGGAAGCCCTCGATCCGCTGGTTGAAGAACGTCAGGTTCGCCGAGAGGACATCCCAGTTACCCTTGAAGCCCAGCTCGTAGACCTCGGTTTCTTCCGGACCTGCGAAGCGCGAGCCGGGACGCAGGTTCGCCGGAGCGAAGCCGCCCGCGACGATAGCGGGAATGTCGGCAGCCAGCGGACGGCTGTCGCGCGACAGGTTGAACGAGCTCGCCTTGAAGCCGGTCGCATAGGACACGTAGACGTTCAGGAACGGCGAGATGTCGTAGGCGAGGCGCGCGGTGTAGCTCCAGTCGCTGTCGTCGGTCTGGCCGTCTTCCACGCTGTTCGGGACATTGAGGAACGGCGGCAGGAACTGCAGCGGCTGCAGCGCCAGCAGCGGGTTGACCGCAGGGTTGTTCTGGTTGGCATCGGCGAAGGCCTGTGCGCCAGCCTGAACCTGCGCGAATGCTTCGGGATTGGCCGCAGCGAATGCACCCACCTGCGCGGGGTCTGTGGCGTCGATACCAAAGTTAGCGAGTGTGGTTGCAAATGCCTGAGCGAAGATCGCCGTATTGCCCGACTGGACGAGGTCGATGCCCGAGAACACGTCACTCGAAATCACATTGGTGGTGATTTCCTTGCTGTCGTCGGTGTAGTTCGCGCCCAGCGTCAGGACGAGACCGTCGAGGATCTCGAAATCCACCTGGCCGAAGATCGACAGCGCTTCGTTGCTCAGTGTGTAGGCTTCGTTGAGGCCCTGACCCGCAGCGAAGAACCGGCCGGTGTAATCCTGGCCGTTGAGCGCCGAAAGCGTCGCCTCGAGCTGCTGCACGGCGAAGTCGTTCGGCGGGCTCGTGACCGGTCCGCCGATCAGGATGTTGGCGTACTCGCGGAAATCCTCGCCGTAGATCAGTGCGTTCTGCTGATCGATGTCTTCATTGAAGTAGAAGCCGCCGAGCAGGAAGGACACGCGATCGCCGATCTCGCCAGCCACACGCAGTTCCTGCGTGAAGGTTTCGAGACCGACATTGGCGAAGTTGCTGCCGATCAGGTCGGCGCTGGTGAAGTCCGAATCCTGATCCGTGATCGCGGTGGATTCGCGGTAGGCAGTGATCGAGGTCAGCGTGAAATCGCCGATCTCGTAGTTCAGCTCGCCCGAGACGCCCCAGTTTTCGATATCGTTGGTGGAATCGAAATTGTTGTAGATCACGTCGGCGAACGGATCGTTCGGGTTCGGGATCTGGCCGCCGAGTGCGAGAATTGCGTTGCTCGCATCGCTCCGGCGCAGGTTTATGACGCCGCAGCAGATTTCGTCGATCTTGTCGTAATCGCCGATAAAGCGTGCGGTGAACGGGCCACCATTGTCGAACAGCAGCTGGCCGCGGGTGAACCAGCGGTCACGTTCGTTGCTGTCGTTGCCGGTGGCGAGGTCTTCGAGATAGCCGTCGCGCTTGTTGAGGCCGCCGGCAAGGCTGAACGCGATGCTGTCGGTGATCGGTCCGGTGACGAGACCCTTGGCGACTATCGCATCGTAATTGCCGTAGCTCAGCTCGGCCGAGCCGCCGAATTCGAATTCCGGCTCTTTGGTGACGATGGAGATCACGCCGGCGCTGGCGTTCTTGCCGAACAGGGTCGACTGCGGGCCGCGCAGGACCTCGACGCGCTGGACGTCAGGCAGGTCGGTGATCTGCGAGGCGGTACGGCTGCGATAGACGCCGTCGACGAACACACCGACCGACGGTTCAATACCGGCATTGTTCGCGCCATTGCCGAAACCGCGGATGAGGAAGTTGGTGTTGGCCGAGCTCTGCAGCTGGTTCACGCGAAGCGAGGGCACCTGCGTCTGCAAGTCGTTGAGGTCGCGGATCTGCGCGCGCTCGATGGTCTCGGCGGTGGTCACGCTGACGGCGACGGGCACTTCCTGCAAGGTCTGCTGGCGCTTGGTCGCGGTGACGACGATAACGTTGCCGGTTTCGGTTTCGGGCTCGGCCTCACCGATGTCGGCGTCGTCGCCGACTTCCTGGGCGCTCGCGGCCGTCGGAACGGCAAGCGCAGCGGCACCGGCCAGCAGAGCGGTACGAACGGTCGCAACGCGGCCGAAAGTAGTGAATTTCATGAACTGTCCTCTTCTCTCAAGACGTATTCTGGTCTGCTGCGCAGTTCCCAAAATCACGCAAGCCGGGCGGCGAATATTCGTATGCACGCGCCACCTCAAGCATTTAGCCGGTCGCGCACCTACGCGATTCCGCCACTGTGCCTTTCGCGTTACACCGCATATGCTTGCCGCATTGCAGCATCTGCGCTAGGGGCGCGCCCGAATTGCCAGGCGCATGGCGCGCCTGCCGTTACGGCATTCTAAACGAAAGCATACATCCATGTCCCGCGACCTGCGCAACGTGGCGATCATCGCCCACGTCGACCACGGCAAGACCACCCTTGTCGACCAACTTTTCCGCCAGTCCGGCACCTTCCGCGAGAACCAGCGCGTCGAAGAGCGTGCGATGGATTCGAACGATCTGGAGAAAGAGCGCGGGATCACGATCCTGGCGAAGTGCACCAGCGTCGAATGGAACGGCACGCGCATCAACATCGTGGATACGCCCGGGCACGCCGACTTCGGCGCCGAGGTCGAGCGCATCCTCTCCATGGTCGACGGCGTCATCCTGCTGGTCGATAGTGCCGAGGGCCCGATGCCGCAGACCAAGTTCGTCACCGGCAAGGCGCTGGGCCTCGGCCTGCGCCCGATCGTGGTCGTCAACAAGATCGACCGCAGCGACGCCCGCCCGCAGGAAGTGCTCGACGAGGTGTTCGACCTCTTCGCCAGCCTCGATGCGAACGACGACCAGCTCGATTTCCCGAGCCTGTGGGCCTCGGGCCGCGACGGTTATGCCAGCGAGGACGAGACCGCGCGCGACGGCAATCTGGAGCCGCTGTTCAAGCTGATCGTCGATCACGTGCCGCCTCCGGGCCTCGACACCGAAGCGCCCTTCAGCTTCCTCGCCACCCTGCTCGACCGCGACAATTTCATGGGCCGCGTGCTCACGGGCCGCGTCCAGTCGGGCACGATCAACATCAACGACCCGATCCATGCGCTCGACAGCGAGGGCAATGTGATCGAGGTCGGGCGCGCTACCAAGCTGATGAGCTTCGACGGGCTCGACCGCGTTCCGGTCGAAACGGCGTCTGCGGGCGACATCATTGCGCTGGCGGGCCTTGAAAAGGCCACCGTATCGAACACCATCGCCGATCCCAGCGTGAAGACTCCGATCGAAGCGCAGCCGATCGATCCGCCGACGCTGGCAATGCAGTTCTCGGTCAACGACAGCCCGCTCGCAGGCCGCGAGGGCAGCAAGGTGACCAGCCGCATGATCCGCGACCGTCTCTACCGCGAGGCGGAAACCAACGTCGCGATCCGCATCACCGAGAGCGACGACAAGGACAGCTTCGAAGTCGCCGGTCGCGGCGAATTGCAGCTCGGCGTGCTGATCGAAACGATGCGCCGCGAGGGCTTCGAGCTCGGCATCAGCCGCCCGCGCGTCCTGTTCCGTGAAGAGAACGGCCAGCGCATGGAGCCGTTCGAGACCGTCGTCATCGACGTCGACGACGAGCACTCTGGCACGGTCGTGGAGAAGATGCAGCGCCGCAAGGCCGAGCTTACCGAAATGCGCCCCTCGGGCCAGGGCAAGACCCGCATCACCTTCTCCGCCCCGTCGCGCGGCCTGATCGGCTATCACGGTGAATTCCTGTCCGACACGCGCGGTACGGGCATCATGAACCGCCTGTTCGAGAAGTACGATACCTATCGCGGCCCCATCGAAGGCCGCCAGAACGGCGTGCTGATCTCCATGGTGCCTGGCGAAGCGGTGCCCTACGCTCTGAACGCGCTCGAGGATCGCGGCGAGCTGTTCATCCGTGGCGGCGCGAAGATTTACGAAGGCATGGTGATCGGCGAGAACGCCAAGCCCGACGATCTCGAAGTCAATCCGATGAAGTCGAAGCAGCTGACGAACTTCCGTTCGACCGGCAAGGACGATGCCATCCGCCTGACCCCGCCGCGCGTGATGACGCTGGAACAGGCCATCGCCTATATCGACGACGACGAGATGGTCGAAGTGACGCCGGAAAGCATCCGTCTGCGTAAGGCCATCCTCGATCCGCACGAACGCAAGCGCGCCAAACGCGCCGCGCAGAGCTGACGCCTAGGGGTCAGGCCGAGACATGGTATGTCTCGGCCAGCACCAGACCGGCGTAGAGCACTACGCCGCCAAGAAACGGCAGGAAAAAGCTTTTCCGGTTTTCCGGCAGCTCTTCCTTCAGCACCAGCAGCATCACGCCACCTGCCAGGAAAGCGAACAGGCAGCCGATGGCGATCTCGGGCAGTTCGACCAACCGCCCCAGTGCCCAGCCGCCGAGCGTGGCGACGACCAGCACCCAGCGCCCCTTCGCATCGTAAAGTTCGGGGTGATCGCTGCGCGAGCCGAAATCGGCCGTGACGAAGTGCAACAGCATCGCGGCGAAATAGAGCACCAGCCCTAGCGGCGATGTATCTTCGCGATGCGACAACAGATAGGTGATTACCAGGATCAGCAGCGCAGACGCGGCGATGTGCAGCCAGAATACGCCGTGATGCGGCCGGTCGCGACCCTCCGTCGCTCTTCGCTCGTCGGTCGATACCGCCAGCGCCCGTTCCAGACCGTAGAACAGGGCCAGACCGGCCAGCGACAAAGTATATACCAAGCCCTCGGCCAGAGTCGCGTCGAAGCCGGTCGCCAATTCGAACGTCGCCGCATGCGCGCCCAATTCGGGTAGAACATGCATGAACACATAACCGACCGCCACACCGCCCGCGAAGCTTAACCACTTGCTGCGCGGGGTCCGATCGAGGAAGCGCAGTTCGCCGACGAAGATATGCGTCGCCGCAAAGGCCAGCGCCATCGCCAGCGTGACGAGGACTCCGGCGCTCACTCGTCGCGATAGGCCATGAAGTTGGGCTGGCCATTGCTGGCAGACACGCCACCATCGACCGCGAGGTTTACGCCCGTTACGAACCGTGCGTCGTCGCTGGCGAGAAACAGGACCGGCCCGGCAATATCGTCGGGCTCGGCGATCCGGCCGAGCGGCAGGCGACGCATGAAGGCTTTCATCAGCTCGTCATTGTCCGTGAGCTCGGCAGTCATTTCCGAACGCGTGACGGAAGGATTCACCGCGTTCACGCGGATGCCCTTGCGGCCGAGCTGCAAGGCCAGTGAGCGGGTCAGATTGGTCACCGCGCCCTTGGCCGCGTTGTAGATCGGCAAGGTCCAGTCGCCGCCGGTGCCCGACACGCTCGAAGTATTCACGATCGAACCCTTGCTCTTCGCGAGGTGCGGGATCGCTTCGCGGCACAGGTAGAGAACGCCCTTCACATTGATATCGATCACCTTGTCGATATCCTCGTCGCTCGCATCGGCGAGCATGCCGAAGGCGCCGACACCGGCGTTGTTGACCAGCACGTCGAGGCCGCCGAAGCGGTCGACGGTCTTGCCGATGATGTCCTTGGCAAACTCGCTTTTTCCGACATCGCCTTCGGCGATCAGCGTCCGGTCACCGTCCAGGTCTTTCGCGACTTTCTCCAGATCGTCGCGGCTGCGCGAATTGAGCACGACATTGGCGCCTTCTTCGGCGAAGCGCCGCGCGATGCCCTCCCCGATACCCGAGGACGAACCCGTTACGATGACTGTCGTTCCTGCAAACCTCTGCACTGCCGCACTCCTGTGTTGATTGACCTCAGCCTCTCAATGAGCCGACCTGGCAATTGTGCCGCCTTACCGCCTTAACGAAGTTCAGTCCGCCGATATCGTTCGCGCGGCCGCCAGGATGGCTGCTGCTGCGGCACCGGGAGAATAGGGCGCGATTTTTTCCAGGCACCGAAGCGCGGTCGCGCTTCGATCTGCAAAAGCACTCGCCGCTTCAGCCATGGCCTTTGCCAGCGCGCTTGCGTCACCCGCCGGCACCACGATCCCGCAAGGCGATCCGGCCACCAGTTCCGGCACGCAGCCGCACCGGTCGGACACGATGACCGGACAGCCGTGATGGAGCGCCTCGTTCACGACCAGCCCCCACGGCTCGCTACGGCTGGGCAAGACGAGTGCGGTCGCGCGGAGATATTCCTTCTGCAGGGCGTCGTCCTGCATCGCGCCGGGGAAGACGACCGAACCCTCGACGCCGCGCTCTGCGGTGAGCGCCTTGAGCGCCGCCTCTTCCGGCCCCGAACCTACGATCCGCAATTGCGCCTGCGGATCGACCGACCGATATTGCGAAAAGGCGTCGATCAGCGTGTCGATCCCTTTCTCCGGCGAGAGCCGACCGACGTAGAGAAATACGCGGTTACCCGGATCTCCATGTTCCTTTCTCTGGGCCGGTATATGGCGAGCGTCGTACCCCCCTGGGAGATAGGCAGCCTGCGGCCGAACCAGCGCACGCTCCGCTCGGATGCCGAGCGACATGGCAAAAGCACGCGAACGCTCGCCGTATGATAGCGTCCACGGCACCAGCTTGAAAAACAGTCGCTTTGCCAAGCGCCGCAGCGGCCTTTGCGGACGATCATAACGAGTGGAATCGAAGAACACGGCCCGGTTGCGGCCACGGATCGCAAGAACCAGCGCCTGCAGCCAGTATTCTGGCCGATCGACCCCGGGTATGATCGTAACATCCGCATTGCTCCGCCAAATTTCGCGCAGAACGCGGCGATACAAAATCAGTCGGGAGATCTCTTCGTAGCTCTCGCGAAAGAGCACTTCGTGCGGATAATCGAACCGCTCCATCGCCACGTCCGACAGGGCCGCCCGTCGGCTGTCGGTGAGCGCAATCTGGGTTACATGCACATCCACGGCCGTACCAGCCCCCTGCCGCGCTAGCGCGGTGAAGACGGCGCCCTTGTATCGAGACCACGCCAGATTGTGCCAGATGTCGAGCTTCACCCGCTTCGCTTGCCCGCTCGAAGTGGCCCGCGCAACCCGTCGCTACCGTGGTTCGGAGTGGCGGTGGACCATCCCGGTTGCGTTTGTTACCAGCGCCCGCATGGAAACAGGAACACTCGTCAGCCTCGCGCTTTATTTCGTGCTCATGATCGCCATCGGCCTGTGGGCCTGGAAGCGCTCGACCGACACTAGCGAAGGCTATCTGCTGGCCGGACGCAATTTGCCGCCGGCGGTCGCTGCGCTGTCCGCCGGTGCCTCGGACATGAGCGGCTGGCTGCTGCTTGGCCTGCCCGGCGCGCTCTACGCCAGCGGGCTGGTCGAGGCATGGATCGGGATCGGCTTGTTCGTCGGCGCGCTGGTCAACTGGATCGTCGTCGCGCCGCGCCTGCGCGCCCAGACGGAAAGCTATGGCAATGCGCTGACCATCCCCGAATTCCTCGCCAACCGCTTTCCCGACAAGGCCGTCGCCCTGCGGGTCGCGAGTGCGCTGATCGTCGTCGTGTTCTTCTCGGTCTACACCGCTGCCGGCCTCGTCGGCGGGGGCCTGTTGTTCGAAACGAGTTTCGCAGGCATCCTGCCCGATGTCGGCATGAGCGATTACATGATGGGCATCTGGATCACCGCGCTGGTGGTCCTCGCCTATACCATGGTCGGCGGGTTCCTCGCGGTCAGCCTGACGGACTTCGTGCAGGGCTGCATCATGGTGGTGGCGCTGGTGCTGATGCCAATCGTGGTAATGTTCGGCGCCGGTGGCGAAGGCGGCGGCTCGCTGTCCGATGTGCCGGTGGAAGGCTTCCTCAGCCTGACGCAAGGACTCACGCTGCTCGGCTTCATCAGCGCGGTCACGTGGGGCCTCGGCTATTTCGGCCAGCCGCATATCATCGTGCGTTTCATGGCCATCGACACCATCGACAAGGTAAAGACCGCGCGCAACATCGGCATGACCTGGATGGGCGTCGCGCTGCTGGGTTCGATCGGCATCGGCATCGCCGGCCGCGCGTACGTGGAGCGCAATGGGTTGGCGGTAGACAATCCGGAGACGATCTTCATCGTCTTGGCGAATCTGCTGTTCCACCCGCTGATTACGGGCTTCCTGCTGGCCGCGCTGCTCGCCGCAATCATGTCGACGATCAGTTCGCAGCTGCTGGTGGCCTCGTCCTCGCTGACCGAGGATTTCTACAAGCTGTTCTTCCGCAAGAACGCCAGCGAGCGCGAGAGCGTGAATGTCGGCCGCATCTGCGTCGCGCTGGTGGCGCTTGCAGCCATCCTGATCGCGAGCGATCCCGAAAGCGAGGTTCTCGGCCTCGTGTCCAATGCCTGGGCAGGCTTCGGGGCGGCCTTCGGTCCGCTGATCATCCTCTCGCTGACCTGGGACCGGATGACCGGCGCCGGAGCCCTCGCGGGCCTAGTTACCGGTGCGGCTGTCGTCGTGGCGTGGATCGCGCTTGGCTGGAATTCGGAGCTGCCCGGTTTCGACGGCGGACTGTACGAGATTGTGCCCGGCTTCATCGCGGCGTGGCTGGCCATCGTACTGGTCAGCAAGGCGACTTATCGCGACCGAGTAGCAACCGCCGCCTGACCGAAAGCGAACGGGTTAGCGTTACGTTAACCATATTTGGTGATACTCGCAGGCATGCGTTCGCATCCTGCCATTCTTTCTCCTCTCCTCCTGTTGGTGGCAGGATGCGGCGCTATTCCCGATCGCGAGGCGCCCGAGCGGGTGCGCACTGAAAGCGCGGTGCCCGCCATCGCCCAGCCCCGGCCGGAGGCGCGCCAGTGCCATGTCGAGCTCGGCAAGACCGGTTCGAGTTTCGCGCCCCTGCCCGACCGCTTTTTCGGCGCAGGCTGCAGCAATCTCAACACCGTGAAGCTGGACGGTATCGGGGGGGACGAGAGCAGTTTCGCCATCACTAATCTCGGCCCGCTCGCCTGCCCCGCGGCCAATACGCTGGCCGGCTGGGCCCGTTTCGGTGTCGACCGGGCAGCGCGGCAGATCCTCGGCAGTCCTCTGGCGCGTATCGAGACCTTCGGAAGTTACTCCTGCCGCAATGTCGCCGGGACGGGCCGACGCTCGGCCCACGCAAGGGCGGAAGCGATCGACGTTTCGGGCTTCGTCCTCGCCGATGGCCGCCGTATTTCGGTGAAGGACGACTGGCACGCATCTCCGCGCGAGCGCGAGTTCCTGCGCACGGTCCATGCCAGCGCCTGCAAGCGCTTCGGCACGGTCCTCGGCCCGGATTACAACGCGGCGCACCGCGATCACCTGCATCTGGAATTCGGTAACGGGTCTTTCTGCCGCTAAACGGCCCGGGCGACTATCCGGTCGCCATCTGACCGCCCGGGTCGAGTTGCGCCTCTAGCCGCAAGCGGACGGCCTGACTCGGATGGTCCGCGCCCAGCTTGGTCATCATGTTGGCGCGATGGATTTCCACCGTGCGCGGACTGATCGACAATTCTCGCGCGATCATCTTGTTACTGCACCCTTCGGCCAGCCAGTCCAGGACTTCGCGCTCCCGCGGAGACAGGGCGGCGATGCGGTTGCGGGCCTCGACTATCTTGCGTCGCGCCTTCGCATAGGCATCCGCCTCCCCGCTGATCCGGGCGATGGCGCTGTCGAGGCGCTCTTCCTGCAAGGGCAGGCGCAGATAATCGAGCGCGCCTGCCTTGATCGCCTCGACGACGCAGGTCGGACGGGGATCGAAGGATGTGGCGACGACCGGAAGCCATTTACCGATCACCGACAATGCCCGCAGCACACGCGCGACTCCGCCATCGGCAGGATCGTCGAAAGCAAGGATGATGCCGTGGTCCGGCACATGTTCGACCAGCTCACCTGTACCGGCATAGACTTCGCAGTGGTGGCCGAGAGCAAATCCCAGGTGAGATTGCTCGGCGCGGGAGCGGCTGGAGCCGCCGACGATGTGGAGAGTTTGACGCTGTTCCATGCACTTAGGCATGGCGCAATCGGGGTAAATGCGTAATTCGGAATACTACCTATTCGGACCCTTACGGATACGCGAAACGCGCGCATGCCGCTATGGTCGAGGGCGGGATTACCTCCGTATCGGAGCCATCATTCGTCCTCGCGATAGAAGCTGTAGTCCGGCAGCGAGTGGAAGGCATGCTTGAGAGCATCGCCCCAGCCAGCCGAGATTGCCTGGAAATACGAATCGTCATGTGTGATGCGGTGTTGGTGCTTGGGCTCGAACATGTCGCGCTCGATCACCTGGAGGTCCAGTGGCAAGCCGACCGAAAGGTTCGCCTTCAGTGTGGAATCGAAGCTCACCATCAGAAGCTTGACCCCGTCCTCCAGGCTCATTTCCCGGTCGTAGCCGCGAATGATGATGGGGCGGCCGTATTTCGTCTCGCCGATCTGGAAGAAGGGCGTGTCGAGGCTCGCCTCGATGAAATTGCCTTCGGGATACACCATGAACAGGCGCGGCTCCATGCCCTTGATCTGGCCGGCCACGATGATGGACGCAGTGAACTTGCCCTGCCCCCGCGCGCCATTGGCCGACTGCCGCTCTCCGATAGTCGAGCGTAATAGCTTGCCGATTTCGGTCGCGACGTTGAACATGGTCGGCGCCTCGAACAGGATGTTCTCGCGCTCGCCCGGCTCCTTCATCCGCTCTTCGAGCTGGCTGACGACAGCCTGGGTAGAAGCGAGATTACCCGCCGTCATCACCGTGATGATCCGCTCGCCCGGTTCCTGCCAGGTGAACATCTTGCGGAACACGGAAATGTTGTCGACGCCCGAGTTGGTGCGGGTGTCGCTCATCAGGACGAGGCCCTTGTCGAGCATCATGCCTACGCAATAGGTCATCGAAAATTACCCTCGGCAGCTATTGCTGCTGTATCTGCTGTTGTTCGACCGCGACATCGACTTCGAGCACGGTCGATGTCGTGCCGAAACTGATCCCTGTTACCGGCGCTGCATCGCGATAATCTCGGCCCGTTGCAACGCGGACATAACGCTCGTCGGGACTTATCCCGTTCGAAATATCGAAGCCGACCCAGCCGAGTCCTTCGACATGCGCTTCGGCCCAGGCATGGCTCGCTTCCTGGTCGATCCGGTCGTTCATCATCAGATAGCCGCTGACATAGCGCGCGGGAATGCCCAGCGCGCGGGCGGAGCCGATGAAGATATGCGCATGGTCCTGGCAAACGCCGTGGGCCGAGGCGAAGGATTCCTCCGCGCTGGTGCGCGAATGGGTGGTCCCGGTTTGATACTCCACCCGCTCCAGGATCGTTGCCGACAACCGGTGGAGGCGATCGAGGCCGCTGTCCTCGCTCTTCTCGATCTCCTTGAGCAGTTTCTTCATGCCCGGCCCCGGACGCGTGAGATCCGTCTGTCCCTGAAAACTCCAGAGCGGAAGATGGCCTGCATGGCGCCCGATGACTCCCGCATGATCATGCGTATCGACCTTGCCATGGCAGGTTACGCGCACTTCCTGCGATCCGCTTTCCACGGAAACCAGCGTGGTGGTGTTGTGATGCTGGTCTTCGTAGGTCAGCTCGGGATGGGCGTTCTCATATTCCATTTCCCATTCGAGGATTTCCTGCCCCTGCGTCTCCTTGGGCGTCAGGCGCAAACGCTGTAGAGCGTGCACGACCGGAGTGTCGAAGCGATAGCGGGTGGTATGGCGAATGGAGAGGCGCATCAGGCAAGGAACCGGTAATCTTGCGCAATCGCCTGGCCGATCGCTGCGTTGCTGGACATGAATTCGAGCAGGAATTCGTGCAGTCCCTGGTCGAAAACCTCATCGATGGTGAGGTCGGTGATGCGCGTATCGGCTTCGCGCATCAACTCGTTGCTCTGGCCCTCTCGCCCATGGAGGCGGGCGAGCGCTGCAAGGTTGGCGCGAAGTTCGGAATGGCAGAAGGCCAGGCTGCGCGGGAAGGCATCGTCGAGGATCAGGAACTCGCAAATACCCTTCGCGTCGATCTGTCCGGCATTGAGCCAGCGATAGGCGCGGTCCCCGGACACCGAGCGCAACACCTGGTCCCACTGCCCGGTATCGAGGCTCGACCCGACATAGGACAGCGAGGGCAACAGCAGGTAATACTTGATATCTAGGATGCGCGCGATGCTGTCGGCGCGCTCGATGAACGTACCGGCCTGGGCGAAATGATAGCCTTCGTCGCGCAACATGGAGCCTTCCATCGCGCCGTGCGCCAACGTTCCGGCGCGGCGAATGGTGGCCACCGTGTCGAGCACGCGGTTCTCGCCCACCGGCTTCCCCAGCTGTTTCTCCATGACCAGCCAGTTCTCGTTGATCGCTTCCCACAGCTCGCCGCTGATGGCGTTGCGGGCGAGGCGGGCATTCTGGCGGACCTGCCCGAACATGGAGAGGATCGAGGCGGGATTGCCCTTGTCGCGCAGCATGTAGTTCCAGGCCTGCATGCCGGTGTAGGTACCGTGCTTGGACTCGTAGCCCTGCTTCTGTCCGGCAGTGGCCATGACCGATCGCCATTCTTCCTCGGCCGTGACGAGGTCGCGGGTCAGCGCCATGCGCAGGCCTGCGTCGAGCAAGCGCGCAGTATTCTCAGCCCGCTCGAGATAGCGGAACATCCAGAACAGGCCGTTGGCGGTTCTTCCCAGCATCAGTCTTTAAGCACCCAAGTGTCCTTGGTGCCGCCGCCCTGGCTCGAGTTCACCACAAGCGAGCCCTCTTTCAGCGCCACGCGCGTCAGGCCGCCCGGCGTGATGTCGACCTTGTCGGGCGACACCAGCACGAAGGGTCGCAAGTCGACATGGCGCGGCGCGAGGCCCTTCTTGGTGAAGATCGGGCAGGTCGACAGCGACAGCGTCGGCTGCGCGATGTAATTCTCGGGCTTCTCCACCAGCTTTTTGCGAAACTCGTCGATCTCTTTCTTCGAGGCAGCCGGGCCGATGAGCATGCCATAGCCGCCGGAGCCATGCACCTCCTTGACGACCAGCTCCTCCAGATTGTCGAGGACGTATTTCAGGGTTTCTTCATCGGCGCAGCGATGCGTCTCCACATTGGGAAGCAGTGGTTTCTCGCCAGTATAGAACTCGACGATCTCCGGCATGAAGGAATAGATCGCCTTATCGTCGGCAACCCCGGTTCCCGGGGCGTTGGCGATGGTGACGCCGCCCGCGCGGTACACATCCATGATCCCCGGCACGCCGAGCACGCTGTCCTCGTTGAAGGTCAGCGGGTCGAGGAATTTGTCGTCCACCCGGCGATAGATCACATCGACCGGCTGGAATCCGCGCGTCGTGCGCATGGCGACGCGCCCGTCGATCACCCTCAGATCGCTGCCTTCGATCAGTTCCGCGCCCATCTGGTCGGCGAGGAAGGCGTGTTCGAAATAGGCAGAGTTATAGATCCCCGGGGTGAGCACCGCGACCGTGGGCTTACCCTCGGTGCAATCGGGTGCGCAGGCGGCGAGACTCTTGGCCAGCCGACGCGGATAGTCGGAGACTTGTTCCACCGGCACGCGCATGAACAGCTCCGGAAACATCGCCATCATGGTTTCGCGATTTTCCAGCATGTAGCTGACGCCCGACGGTGTGCGCGCATTGTCTTCGAGCACGTAGAATTCGTCCGGCCCGGTGCGGACCAGGTCGATGCCGACGATATGCGTGTAAACCCCGCCCGGCGGAGTGAAGCCGACCATGTTCGGCAGCCACGCGGCGTTGTCGCGGAACAGCCGCTCCGGAATGCGCCCGGCGCGAATGATTTCCTGTCGGTGATATAGGTCGTGCATGAAGGCATTGAGCGCCGACACGCGCTGCTCGATCCCGCGGGTCAGCTTGCGCCACTCGGCCGCGGTAATCACGCGCGGCACCATGTCGAAGGGGATCAGCCGCTCTTCGGCCTCGTCCTCGCCATAGACATTGAAGGTGATGCCGGTCTTGCGGAAGTTCGTCTCCGCCTCGGCATGCTTGCGCTTCAGCAGGCCGGTCTTCTGTTCGTCGAACCAGTCGCAATACCGCTCATAGGCATCACGCACGCTACCATCGGCACCATGCATTTCGTCGAAGAATTCGGCGTTGCCCGTCATTGTCCCCCGGGGATGTTCACGGCACAGGACATGCCGTGATCCTACAGGAACACAAGCTTTCAGGCGCGATCAAGTTCCGCGAGAAGCGCCGCCATCGCCTCATTGGTCATCACGAGGCCCATGTGCGAGCAACGCACGGGGATGGCGCGGTCGCGTTCGCCAGGACGGCCGCAGGCCGACTTCGGATGGACGACCCCATCGCACGGGCTCCAGATCGCGACCGTCTCCACCGGCGGCTTTTCAGCGACGACCGTGTCGATTTCCGGCTCGTCGACGCGGTGGCCCGCGATCGCCTGATAGGCGCGCCAGCCGTTGTTCGCCCGCGGGCTGCCGGAAAAGGGCGAGCCCATGGTGACGACCTTCGCGACCTTGTCGGGATGCTGCTTGGCAAGTTCGCGCGCCATCACCCCGCCGAGGCTCCAGCCGACCAGCACGATCGGCTCGCCATGCCGCTCATGCAGGGCGAGCAAGCGCTTCTCGACGCGCGCGAAACGGTCGGCCGTGGCGCCGAGGTTGTAACCGAGGCCCCAGCGCTTGGCGGTATGCCCGGCCTCTTCCAGCCGCCGCGCCATCCAGCGCATGCGGATCGGATGGGCGCCGAAACCCGGCAGCAGCATGATGTGCTTGGGATCGGCAGCCGGGGCGATTTCCAGAGCGTCGCCAAGCCGTCTACGCAGCGGCTCGAACGGCCAGAGAAATTCGCGGAGCAGCAATTGCCAGCGCGGCCCACGGGCATCGTCGGGGCACGGCTCTTTCGCGAGCGCCCAGCGGCGCGCGAGTTCCTCGCCATGTTGGAGTGCGCTGTCTTTGAACGGTAACGTTGCCATCACCGCGTCATAATGCACGGCCGCGATTAACGGGTCCCGAATTTCAAACTGTCACCGAGATGTCATCAGCCCTCGGCCGGACAATCGCCGATGCGTTCGTGGCTGGTGTTCATGACCATCCTGCCTTCGCCCTGGCCCGGTATATTGCCTTCCATGGTCATGGTCATTTCGGAACTCGTCCGGCCGCCGCTGCCCTGCATGGTCATGCGCATCGTGCCCTCGCTTTGGCCGGAGCAGGTCATGACAGCGTCGATATCGCCGCCATCGACGTCGAACTTCTCGAACGAGCAATTCTCGTCCTGGGACTCGCGCGCCATTTCCTCGAAGCCCCGGTCGGCTTCCTCCTGGGTGAGGCAGTATTCGAAACTGCGGCTCATCATGCCGCGCATCATCTCGACCGCTTCCGGCGGCGCGCCGGGCGCCTCCAGTTCGACCAGTTCGGTGGTGGCGCGATACTGGCCGGCTTCGGGCTTGACCATTTCGTCGGCCATCTCGGCGACCTCTGCACCCGTGATCTCGCCATCGCCGTCCGCATCGGCACTGGTGTTTCCGCCGCATGCCGCGAGGCCGAGCGCCGCAACGCTTGCCAAAAGATGTTTGTGCATGGCCAATTCTCCCCTGATGAGCACCGCAAGCTAGCAGCCATGACGCTTCGCGCAACCGGGCGTTGATCGCCGCGCCGCCGTTCCCCATATGTGCGCGCATGGCCGAACTCGTTATCAGGCGCGGACTCGAAGAACCGGACACCACCGGCGAATTCACTCCGCACAAACCCGCTCGCCCGGAAAAATCGATGCCGGGCAAGAAGTTCAAGCTCGTCAGCGATTATACGCCGTCGGGCGACCAGCCGACTGCCATTGCCGAACTGACCTCGGCAGCCAAGGACGAGGAGCAGACGCAGGTGCTGCTCGGCGTAACGGGTTCGGGCAAGACCTTCACCATGGCCAAGGTGATCGAGGAATTGCAGCGCCCCGCCCTGATCCTCGCGCCCAACAAGATCCTCGCCGCGCAGCTCTATGGCGAGTTCAAGAGCTTCTTCCCCGAGAATGCGGTCGAATATTTCGTCAGCTATTACGATTACTACCAGCCCGAAGCTTACGTCCCGCGCTCCGACACCTATATCGAGAAGGAAAGCTCGGTAAACGAAGCGATCGACCGGATGCGCCACTCGGCCACTCGCGCGCTGCTCGAACGCGACGATGTCATCATCGTCGCCTCGGTATCATGCCTGTACGGTATCGGTTCGGTCGAGACCTATTCGGCCATGATCTTCGACATCAAGAAGGACACCAGCGTCGACCAGCGCGAGTTGATCCGCAAGCTGGTGGCCCTGCAGTACAAACGCAACGATGCCGCCTTCGCGCGCGGTAATTTCCGTGTGCGCGGCGACAACCTCGAAATCTTTCCCTCGCACTATGAAGATATGGCGTGGCGCGTCAGCTTCTTCGGCGACGAGATCGAGGACATCAGCGAATTCGACCCGCTCACCGGCAAGAAAGGTGCAAGCCTCGACAAGGTTCGCATCTACGCCAACTCGCACTACGTCACGCCGGGCCCGACGATGAAACAGGCGTCGGAGGCCATCAAGTTCGAGCTGACCGAGCGCCTCAAGGAACTGCACGAGGAAGGTCGCTTGCTCGAAGCCCAGCGACTGGAGCAGCGCACCAATTTCGATCTCGAGATGATTGCCGCCACCGGCAGTTGCGCAGGCATCGAAAATTACAGTCGCTTCCTGACCGGTCGCCTGCCCGGCGAACCGCCGCCCACGCTGTTCGAGTACCTTCCAGAAAACGCGCTGCTGTTCGTCGATGAAAGCCACCAGACCGTGCCGCAGATCGGCGCGATGGCGAAGGGCGACCACCGGCGCAAGATCACGCTCGCCGAATATGGCTTCCGCCTGCCGAGCTGTATCGACAACCGTCCGCTACGCTTTAACGAATGGGACGCGATGCGTCCGCAAACCTTCTGCGTCTCGGCCACGCCCGGTACGTGGGAAATGGAGCAGACCGGCGGCGTCTTTGCCGAACAGGTCATCCGCCCCACCGGCCTCATCGATCCCCCGGTCGAGATCAAGCCGGTCGAAGATCAGGTCCAGGACTGCATCGAGGAATGCAAGAAGACCGCGAAACTGGGCTATCGCACGCTGGTCACCACGCTGACCAAGCGCATGGCGGAAGACCTGACCGAGTTCATGCACGAAGCGGGCGTGAAGGTGCGTTACATGCACTCCGACGTGGAGACGCTGGAACGTATCGAACTCATCCGCGACTTGCGCCTCGGCGTGTACGACGTTCTGGTGGGCATCAACCTGCTGCGCGAGGGGCTCGATATCCCGGAATGCGGCCTCGTATGCATTCTCGATGCCGACAAGGAAGGCTTCCTGCGATCGGAAACGAGCCTCGTCCAGACCATCGGCCGCGCCGCGCGCAATGTCGAAGGCCGCGTAATCCTCTATGCCGACCGCATCACCGGCAGCATGGAGCGCGCGATGGCGGAAACCGATCGCCGCCGCGAAAAGCAGCAGGCTTTTAACGAAGAACACGGCATCACGCCCAAGACGATCAAGCGCAATATCGCCGACATCGTCGCGCATACGGCGGCGCAGGACGGCGTGACCGTCGACACGGGCGACGACGAGCGCAACAATCTCGTCGGCCACAATCTTCGCGCTTATATCGAGGACCTCGAAAAACGCATGCGCGCCGCCGCCGCCGACCTCGAATTCGAGGAAGCCGGCCGCCTGCGCGACGAAATCCGCCGCTTGGAAAACGACGAGCTCGGTCTCGGCGACGAAGAGAAGAAAGCACCTCGCGTCGGGCGCAGCGATGCCGGTAGGCCGGGTACGCGCAAGACCCGCTACGGCAAAACGCGCTACAAGCGGATGGGTGGCAAGCCTTAAGGTAAACACCTGATTAACCATCGTTTTTGGAACCCGATGCGCTTTGCCCGAGTTTATCCAGCGAACTATTCGGAGATTACGATGCGTATCCTGCTTGCTTCCGTTGCCGTGCTGGCCCTCGCTGCGTGTGGTGATTCCGGTGAAGGCGATGGCGATGTCAGCGAAGAAGCGGCTGCCATTGCCGAGAACCGGCCCATCGAAGGCCCGCGCTCGGGCGAGAATATCGAATTCGACGAAGAAGGCCGGCGCTGGTTCTACAAGCCGTCGACCCGCACCGCGCTCTACGGCACGGCGGAAAGCGAAGGCGTGATTTCCTTCTCCTGCAATGGCGCTGTGACTGGCGAGGAGACGCTGGTCTTCCAGTGGATCGAGCAGGCGACTGCCGATGCGACCGAAACGCTCGCGATCCGCAATGGCGACGAAACTGCCGAAGTCGCAGTCGAAGGCGTTGCCAGCGTCCTCGGGCCCGACGCAATCTGGCAGGGCGATGTGCCGCAAGGCAGCGAGGCCTACATGCTGCTGGCCGGTGCGACTACGCCGACCACGCTGACGCTGGGCGAGCGTTCGATCACCGTGCCAGCCTCGGAGCAGCTGACCGCCGCGCTCGATGCCTGCATGTCGAGTTCCTAAGCGGGCGAAGCGCATTTACGTAATGCGGTGAAGGCGGCATAGCCGGGCGCATGAGACATTTGCTCCTGGCTGCCGCCGCATCGCTCGCCCTTCCCTTGCCGCTGTCGGCGCTGGACAACCCTTCCGAAGCCGAGACTGGAGCGCCTGTCGATCCCCAGGTGCGCACGCGCAATCTGACCGGCACCTTTGGCGGCCAGCGCATCGCCTACCGGGCCACGGTGAGAGAAACCGTGCTGGAGAGCGACGAGGGCAAGCCCGAAGCTGTCATCGTCACCACCAGCTACGTCAAAAATCCCCGCGACACTTCGCGGCCGGTGTTCTTTATCTACAATGGCGGGCCGGGGTCGGGCTCGGTCTGGCTACAGATGGGCGCATGGGGGCCGAAACGCGTCGCCATCCCCTCCGATGCGCGCGACGACGGTGCGCCGCCCTACCCGCTGCTCGACAATCCGGACAGCCTGCTGGACGTGGCGGACCTCGTCTTCATCGATCCGCCGGGCACGGGTTTCAGCCATCTGACCCAAGGCACCGATCCCGAGAAATATTACGGCTTGCGCCAGGATGCGCAGGCCGTTGCCGAGGTGATCCGTCGTTGGATCAACGACAATGGCCGCTGGAACAGCCCGAAATACCTCGGCGGTGAGAGCTACGGCACGACGCGCACCGCCATGGTGGTGGACGAGCTGGAAGGCGGCACCTTCAACGATGTCGGCCTCAACGGATTGATCCTCGTGTCCACCATCCTCGACTTCGCGGCGCGCGAGCCGACGCCGGGCAACGAGATGGCCTATATCGTCACCCTGCCGAACATGGCCGCTGCGGCCTACTACCATGGCAAGGTGCAGGCGCCGTCGGTCGAAGCGATCGCCGAGGAAGCGAGACAGTTCGCCATCGGCCCCTTCGCCACTGCGCTGCTCAAGGGGCAGGACCTGCCCGATGCGGAACGCGCCGCAGTGCGCGCGGAACTCTCACGGCTGACCGGCCTGTCGGAGACCTATCTTGACCAGGCCAATTTGCGCGTTACCAGCCAGCGCTTTTACAAGGAACTGCTGCGCGATCGGGGGCTGACCATCGGTCGGCTCGATGCACGCTACACGGGAACGGATTTCGACAATGCGGGCGAGACACCCGACAACGACCCCAGCTTCTATGGCATTGACGCAGGCTACACCGCCGCCATCAACGAATGGCTGCGCGAGGGGCTGGGCTTCGAAACCGACCGCGAATACCAGTCCATCGGCAGCGAACCGGGCCGTAATTGGGACTGGTCGCTGGGCGGTGGCCGGAATGCCTATCTCAACGTCGCGCCCTTCATCGGCAAAGCCATGCGCGAGAATTCGCAACTGCGCCTGTTCAACGCGCAGGGGTGGTACGATTTCGCGACGCCCTTCTTCGGCGCGGAATATTCGCTCAACCGCTTCGGCATCCCGCAGGACCGGCTGACCTTCCGCTATTACGATGCGGGCCACATGATGTATGTGCGCGACGAGGACCGGGCGAAGCTTTCGGCCGACATCCGCGCTTTCATTCGCGAGCGCTGAGGACAGTTTTGCCTCTCCGCTTGATCGTGCGAAGCGCTGTGCCATAGCCGCAGCGATGGTTCGCACCCTTGCACCGCTATTCATCCTCGCGCTGGCAGCCTGCAAGCCGCCGGCCTCGGACGAATATACCGAGCGCACGCGCATTGCGCCGCGCGCCGAGGCGCCGTCCGAACCGATCCGGTCTCCCGATACCGAAGGTGCGGTGTGGGCCGCGACGGACAATGCCGACCGATTGCTCTACGGCAAACCGGGCGAGCGACCGTTTTTCGCGCTCGAGTGCACCGACCAGGGCGGCCTGCCGCTGGTCGCCTACACGCGCTTTGCCAGGGCCGATGCCCATGCGAAGGCGATACTGGCACTGATCGGCAACGGCCATGTCTCGCGGCTCAAAATCGATGCGATTGAGCGCGGCGAAGTCTGGCGATGGGAAGGCGCAGTCGAGGCCGAGGACCCGGCGCTCGATGTGCTCACCGGCACGCGGCAGGTCGAAGCGACCGTGCCGGGTGCGGGAAGCCTGATCCTCAACCCGAGTGCACTGCCGGGCGAGCTGGTGGAGCGTTGTCGTTTGCAAAACGACGCCCAACCCGAGGAAACTAGCGCGGAGCCTGCGCCTTCCGAACCAGAAGGTCCGGCGTAAGAACTTGCGGCAATTGCTCGGCATCGGCACCGGGTTCGTACCAGAGATATAGTGGGACGCCCGCCGCGCCCTGCCGCGTCAGGATACGCGAAATTTCCTCGTCGCGTCGGGTCCAGTCGGCTCGGATGGCGACGACGCCTGCGTCCTCGAAGGCTGCTCGTGTTGTCTCCCGTTCGATCGCAACGCTCTCGTTGACCTTGCAGGTGACGCACCAGTCGGCGGTGAACCAGACGAATACCGGCCGTCCGCTCGCCCGCGCATCGGCGAGCGCGGTTTCGGAGAACGCGACAGGATCGAGTAGGCTTTCGGGACTGTTCGCCTGAGCTTGCGGAGCCGGCAAAAGCGCAGTCCCCAGCGCGAGCACCGCGACGAGGGCGACAGCGACGACGCCCGCTCCGCTCCGCCCACGGCGCTGGAACAGGCCGACCAGCGCGAGGCCGAGCACCGCGAAGATGCCGACAGCCCCGACCAGCGCGAGGTATTCCCAGCCGCCGACGCGCCAGAGTAACCAGCCCAGTGCGAGCGCCGTCAGCCCCATCGGCAGCGCCATCCAGCGGCGGAAGCGCTCCATCCACGGACCCGGCTTCGGCAAGCGCCTGCGGAGCGCGGGGACGAACCCGATCAGGAGGAAAGGCAGCGCGAGCCCCACGCCTAGTGCGACGAAGACAAGCAGGCCGTCGAGTGGCGGGATCACCAGCGCCGCACCCAGCGCCAGCGCCATGAATGGCCCCGTGCATGGCGTCGCGACGAAGGCTGCGAGCAGGCCTGTTGCGAACGAACCGCCGCGCGAGGGGCCGTGGCCCGATACGGCAAGACCGGGCACGTCGAACAGGCCGAGGAAATTGGCGGTTATCGCTAGGGCGAGCAGGAACAGCCCGACCAGAACGACCGGCTCCTGCAACTGGAAGGCCCAGCCGACCTGCTCGCCCGCGGACCGCAAGGCGAGAATGAGCAAGCCCAGCCCGGCGCAGGCCAGCACGACTCCCGCCGTATAGGCCAGCGCATCGGAGCGCGCCGACGCCTGCTCCCCGCCGGCCTTGGCCAGCGCCAGCGCCTTCAGGCTGAGGATCGGGAACACGCAGGGCATGATGTTGAGCAGTAGTCCGCCGGCCAGCGCGGCGAGCAGCAATTGCCAAAGCTTCGGCGTGGCCGCGCCGCTGCGGATCGGCTTAACGCCTTCGAGCGGTACATCCGATGGTGTCGCCGTAAAGCTTACGCCGCGCCCGTTTCCGAGATCGAGGATACCTTCGACCCGGTTTGGTGCGCCGGTCTCATCGGCGAGCGGTGTTTGCTGCAAGGGGATTTCGGCGACCAGCAAATCGCCCTCGCGCACGAAGGTCTGGACCGCGGCATAGCGAGGCCGTTTGCCGCCACCGAGATCACTCGTCGCGAGAAACGCATGCACATCGCCAAGATCGCTCGCTGCAGGAAGCGGTATGCCGATCCGCAGTCGATCCCCGGCGATCTCGAACCCTGCCTCAGTGCCGAGCGGCGGGACCACATCGGCGCGCCAACGGTCGAGCCAAGCACCCGTTCGCTCCGCCGTCAGCCGCACCTGCGCGGTCTGCGGCACGCAGATCACATCGGTGCAGGCAAGGTAGTCGACCGTCGCTTCGAGGGGGCCGAGATCGTCCAAGGCTACATCGGCAGGGATCGTGACCGGATAGAGAACCGCATACTCGCCTTCATAGACGTGGTTCATGAGGTCGGCGATGACGAGGCGCTTGGGCAGCGGATATTGCGCTTCGCCGAACCACTCCTCGGGCCAGGACCACTCGACCTGCATGCCGAGCCCGGCATCGCCGGGATTTGACCAATAACCGTGCCATTCCTTGGATCGCGGCGTGAAGCGCAGCGCGACGGTCATCTGGACGGAGCCGTCCTCGGCGCGCTGCTGTCGGTCGGAGAATATCTCGACCGCGATATCGTTCGGTCCGCCGGGCTGCGATTGCGCAGCGGCAGGCACGGCGAAAAGCGCAAGGACAGCTAAAAGCAGGGCACCCAGAAAGGCGCGCAAACCGGTCATTGTCCTTGCTTCGTCCACGGATGCGCATCTAGGGCCATGACAGGCTATTCGCAACGAGGCGCTGAAACGTGACACAGGCAAACGACACTCGCGATCTGCTGATCCTCGGCGGGGGTCTGGTCGGGATGACGCTGGCGCTGGCCGCGGCGAGCAAGGGCATTTCGAGCCATCTCGTCGACCGCGCCGATCCGGCCTCGCTGACGGCGGAAGGCTTCGACGGGCGAGCCTCCGCCATATCGACGGCCAGCTGGCGCCTGTTCCGCAAGATCGGGGTGGAAGACGTACTCGAACCGCATGGCTGTGACATCGCCGCCATTGCAGTGGTCGACCAGATGAAGCCCGGCCAGCTCGACTTCCGGCCCGAACCGCACGAGGGCACGCTCGGCCGTATGTTCGCCAACCGCCAACTGCGCCTCGCGCTGCACGAGGCGGCGGCGAAGGAACCGCTCATTTCCTGGCACGCCCCGGTCGATGTCGTCGCCCGGGATCGCGGCGAGTTCGGCGTTTCGGCGACGCTGGGCGACGGGACGGTGCTGAAGGCCGCGCTGATGGTCGGCGCGGAAGGCCGCGGTTCTCCCTCGCGCGAGGATGCCGGGCTCAAGATGGCGAGCTGGGATTACAGCCACCGCGCGATCATCGCAGGGCTGGATCACACCAAACCGCACGAGAATGTCGCCTGGGAAATATTCTATCCCGAAGGCCCCTTCGCGCTCCTTCCGATGCTCGACAGGCCGGACGGCACGCACCGCAGCGCGCTGGTCTGGACGGTGGACGAGAAGGATGCCGCCGGCGTCCTCAAGCTGTCCGACCGCGCCTTCCTTGCGGAAATCCGCAAGCGCATGGGCGATCTGCTGGGCGAGCTGGCGCTCAACAGCCGGCGCTCTTCCTATCCGCTTAGTTTCCAGCACACGGCGCGCATCGTGGAGGACCGCCTGGCGCTGGTGGGCGACAGCGCCCACGGCATGCATCCGATCGCCGGACAGGGCCTCAATCTCGGCCTGCGCGATGTGGGTGCGCTGGTCGAAGTGCTGGACGAGGCGCTGCGGCTCGGCCTCGATCTCGGCGATGCGCAGGTCCTGAAGAAATACGAGGAATGGCGCGCACTCGATTCGCTGATGGTCATGGGCGCAACCGACAGTCTGACGCGGCTCTTCGGCGTTCCCGGCAAGGCGGCGAGCGCACTGCGCCGCTTCGGTATGGCCGGGGTCCAGCGGTCGAGCTGGCTCAAGCGCTTCTTCATGGACGAGGCGCGGGGGGTCTCCGGCGATTTGCCGGAAATGCTGAAGGCTTAAAGCTGGCTATTCTTCGACCGGACTCGGCTGTTCGATCCGGTTGCCCGCCCCGTCGCGCAGGCGGCGGGGCTCCAGCACGGCGGCCGTTTCGATCAGGTCGAGCGCCTGCTGCATGGCGGCGAACCGCTCCGCATCGCGAATCCAGCTGCGCGCATTCTGCGCTCCCGGCAGATTGCGTACCTCGGCGATGGCCGCCTCCGTCCGTCCGCTCTCGAGGAACAGACGCGCGCGTTCCAGCCGCCGTTCGGGCTGCGGCGACGGGGCGCTTTCGCTGCGGATAATGAACAGCTGCGAGAGCTCTTCCTGAAACCGCTCGAAGCCACCAGCCTGCGACGGTTCGGCAAGGCGCGGCGCAAGACCCTCGAGCCGCGCGATCAAAACGTCGAGCGTGATCGGGTTACGGCTGGTGCGGATCAGCGTGTCGACCGCATTGGGCATGGCATCGCCGAAGCGGAGCCGCAGCTGGTCGGCAAGGAAGCCAAGTTCCGCGCCTTTCTCCAACGCTCGCCGCGTAGCAAAGGCGATGAGCAGTCCCTCTGCCCGCGCGGCATTGCCCGCCGCAGCCTGTGCCTGCAGATCGAGCCGCGAGAGTCGTTGCTCCGCCGCGGCCAGCCGCTGGTCGATGCCGCCCTGCTGCTCTTCCACACGGGCGACGGCCTGCTCCGCCGCCTGGCTAGCCGTGGCAGACGGCGTCGGGGTCGGCGAGGCGGATGGATCGGCGGAAGGTTCGCCGGCATTCGAGGGCGGAGGCAGCTGCACGACCTCTGGCTCGCGGTCCTGCATCTTGTAGACGGCGTATCCCGCCACGGCGCCGCCGAGCAGGAAAGAGGCAAGGACCGCTGCGAGCACGGGCCGCACGGACGGCCCCTTGCGCGAGCTGCTGGTGAATTCTTTCATCGACTTCCGTTCTGCGACCCGATGCCCGGTATTCCGGACCTATCCATCCCCGTCCGAGGATTCTTGGCACAAAGATTTCGCCAAGGCCAGCATTGCACCATCGTCGGGCGTCCAGGCGACGTGGACCGAGGCCCAGCCTTCGCCGACCATTTCGGCAACGCGCGAACCGATTGCGACGACGATAAACTTTGTGCGGTCGACCTTCAGCCGGTCGCATTCTTGCGTGAAACGTTCGGCAGCGGCACCCGAATGAAGGGCAACGACCGTCCCGCGCAGCAAGGGTTTGGGCAATTCCAGCGATTGCGGGACGGCGCGATAGACCACCCGCGCCTCGACACGAACCCCCTCGGGAGCCTTGAGCGGAACCCGATCTTCGCCCGCTAGCCGCAGCAGGCGCAGTTTGCGGCCTTCGAGCCGGTCGAGTACGGACTGAAGCCCGCCCTTGCCCACTTGTCCGACCATCAGTCCGGCGCTGCGTGCAGCATCGGCAGTCGCCTGTCCGACGACGTGAACCGGCAGCTTCGCATAACGCTTAAGGCTGTCGCCGGCATGGCGGAAGGCATTGGCGCTGCCGATCAGAAGTCCGTCGAACTGGCCCTGCTCCGGTGGGTCCCAGGCAACCGTTTCGATCTCGAACAGCGGTGCGCCAACCACCTCCATGCCCATATCGCGAGCGGTCTTCGCCGACACCGTCCAGCCCGGTTCGGGTCGCAAAAGAAGGAGTGGCTTCACGCCCCGCCCTCGAAGAGCGCGCGCACCGCAGGCGGCGCCCGACCGAGCAAACGCGCCGCCAGCTCGCGCGGCGCATCGGCATCGTCGCTGGCAAAGCTGGCGCTGTCCTCGATCCGCTCGCGTCCGTCGGCGCTGAAGATCGCCGCTCGCAGGGCCAGCGTATCGCCTTCGGTCGTGGTCAGCGCCGCGATCGGGCTGCTGCAGCCGCCGCCGAGCCCTTCCAGTAGGCGACGCTCGGCGAGGATTTCCGCATGGCTTGGCCCGTGGTCGATAGCTGCCAGATAGTCGCGGGCCTTGGCATTGTCGGCCCGGCATTCGATCCCGATCGCCGCCTGTGCCGGTGCGGGCAGCCAGTCCTCGGGCATGAGCCGCGTTCCGACCTGCTCCTCACCAAGGCGCTGCAGCCCTGCCGCCGCAAGAAAGGTCGCATCGGCCTCTCCGCCCTCGAGCTTGGCCATGCGTGTCGCCACGTTGCCCCGAATGCCGACCACGCGGAGATCGGGCCGGCGATGCAGCAACTGAGCCGCGCGGCGCGGCGCACTCGTCCCCACCCGCGCGCCTTCGGGAATGGTATCGAGCGAAGCCGCGCCGAGAAGCACGTCCGCCTTGTCCGCGCGCGGCAGTATCGCGGCGATCGTCAGCGTTTCGGGGCGCAGCGTTTCGACATCCTTCATCGAATGCACCGCCGCGTCGATCCGGCCTTCCGCCAGCCATATATCGAGTTCGCGTGTCCACAGGGCCTTGCCCCCGATTTCGGCCAGCGGGCGGTCCTGTATCCTGTCACCGCTGGCAATCACCGGCACGAGTTCGACCGCCGCCTCGTCCCAGCCATGCGCTGCACACAGACGCGCGCGAGTCTCGTGCGCTTGCGCCATGGCGAGCGGCGACTGGCGGGTTCCGAGGCGGATGAGCGGTGTGTCGGCCATAGAGGTTCGCTTGCCCTAGCGAGCGATACCGCTAAGGGAAAGCGCGATGGTACTCGTGCTCGGCATAGAAAGTTCCTGCGACGAAACCGCCGCCGCGCTGGTCGATGGCGAAGGCCGCATCGTGGCGCAGCGTATCGCCTCGCAGGACGCGGAACATGCGCCCTATGGCGGCGTGGTGCCGGAGATCGCGGCCCGCGCCCATGCCGAGCGGCTGGCCCCGATGATCGAGGGCGTGCTGGCGGATGCCGGTGTGGACCTCGCCGATTGCGATGCGATCGCCGCCACGGCGGGTCCGGGACTGATCGGCGGCGTGATGGTCGGCCTCGTCAGCGCCAAGGCGCTCGCGATGGCGAGCGATACGCCGCTGATCGCGGTGAACCATCTCGAAGGCCATGCGCTCAGCCCGCGCCTTGCCGATAGCTCGATCGAGTTTCCCTACGCCCTGCTGCTCGTTTCGGGCGGGCATTGCCAGATCCTGCGCGTCGACGGCGTCGGGCAATATAAGCGCCTCGCCACCACCATCGACGACGCGCTGGGCGAGGCCTTCGACAAGACCGCCAAGATCCTCGGCCTCGGCTTCCCCGGGGGCCCTGCGGTTGAGCGCGTGGCGAAAGACGGCGACCTCACCGCGGTGCCCCTGCCCCGCCCCATGGTCGGCAGCGGCGAACCGCATTTCTCCTTCGCGGGTCTCAAGAGCGCGGTCCTGCGCGCCCATGAGAGCGGTAAGCACACGGCTCCAGATCTCGCCGCGAGCTTCCAACAGGCCGCCGTCGACTGCGTGGTCGACCGGCTGCGGATCGCGCTCGAGAGCATGGACGATGTGGATACCCTGGTCGTTGCCGGAGGCGTCGCGGCCAATGCGACCGTCCGCGCGGCCCTCGAAAGCCTCGCCGCAGACCACGGCATGCGCTTTGCCGCTCCCCCGCCCGCTCTGTGCACCGACAATGCAGCGATGATCGCCTGGGCGGGTGTCGAGCGCCTCGGGCAATCCGACCCGCTCGACATTGCCGCCCGCCCGCGCTGGCCGCTCGATCCCGACGCAGAGCCCGTCCGCGGCGCTGGAGTGAAGGCATGACCAGCGTCGGCGTGCTCGGAGCGGGTGCCTGGGGCACGGCACTTGCCCAGATGCTCGCCAGCGACGGGCGCGACGTGCTGCTCTGGGCGCGCGAGCCGGAACTGGTCGAAGAAATTAACGCGCACCATACCAACACGCTGTTCCTGCCCTCGGCGACGCTGGCGAAGACCGTGCGGGCCACCGGCGATCTGGCCGAGATGGCACAGCTCGACGTCCTGCTCGTCGTCACGCCCGCACAGCATATGGGCAGCGTGCTGGCCGACATGCCCGCGCATCCGGCGGACCTGCTGCTCTGCTCCAAGGGCATCGAGGCGAGCAGCGGCCGGTTGATGAACGATGTCGCGCGCGACGCGGCACCGGGAAGCGCGGTCGCGGTTCTTTCCGGCCCGACCTTCGCGCATGAGGTCGCGGCAGGCCTACCGACGGCCGTCACCCTCGCCTGCTCGGGCGGCGAGGATCAGTGGGATCGCATTTCGCCGGTCGTCGCTCGGAACACCTTCCGCCCCTATTACACCGACGATGTCACCGGCGCGGAGATCGGCGGCGCGGTCAAGAACGTGCTCGCGATCGCTTGCGGCGTGGTCGACGGGCTCGGCCTCGGCCAGAACGCCCGGGCGGCGCTGATCGCGCGCGGCTATGCCGAAATGCTGCGCTTCGGCGAGGCGCTCGGCGCGCGGGCTGAGACACTAGCGGGTCTGTGCGGCCTTGGCGATCTCGTGCTGACCTGCTCCTCCACCTCGAGCCGCAATTTCTCGCTCGGCAAGGCGCTGGGCGAAGGGCAAAAGGCTGAAGAGCTGATGGCCGACCGCCGGACCGTGGCGGAAGGCGCGCATACCGCACCCGTGCTCGTCGAACTGGCGGCGCGGCACGGGGTCGCGATGCCGATCGTCGAGGCGGTCTACGGCCTCATCAAGGGCGACGATCCGCGCACAACCGTATCGGGCATCCTCGCCCGCCCGCTCAAGGCCGAACAGGGCAGCGCCGGGTGACAGCCGGACAATCCGACGAGGACATGACGGCCCTCGCCAAGGGCGGACGGCAGAACTTCTTCGGGTTTCTGCTGCGCCTGCTGGCGCGCCTGCCCTTCCTGTTCATCGCGGGCCGCCTCTACGGCCCGGAGGCGCTGGGCGTGTTCGCATCCGCGCTCGTCGTGGTCGAGCTGGTCGCGCTGGTCTGCGCGATGGGCGAAAAGCGCGGGCTGGCGCAGCGCATGTCCGACGGTGAGGGCATTCATCCGGCCAACCTCGCATTCGACGGCATGTTGCTGGCGCTGTTTTTCTCGACCCTTGCAGCGATCTTCTTCTGGTTCGTCCCCGCACCGCTCTTCCCGAGCGGACAGTATTCCGATCTCGACCGGCTCATCGTCCTCGCCATCCCCGGCTATGCGCTGACCGAAGTCGTGCTCGCGGCGCAAGCCTACAAATACGATATCGCCACGACCGTGCGCGCCCGTGCCGTGGTAGAACCGTGGACGATCTCGATCATGGCGGGCGTGTTCTGGTTCGTGCCTTCGCTGCAGGAGGCCGGCCTCTCGCTGGCATACCTTCTCTCGATCTATGCAGGACTGGCGACGGGCCTCTGGACCTTCCTGCGCACCTACGGCTTGCCGCGCCAGTGGCGGATCGAGCTGCCCTATATGGCCCGCACGACCGCCCGCGCGCTGCCGCTGGCAACCGCCGACGCGATCGAATGGGGTACGCGGCGTGTCGACATCTTCATCCTCGGCCTATTCGCAGCGCCCAGTGCGGTGGGTGTCTATTATGTCGCGCAACAGGTCGCGAGCCTGCCGCAAAAGCTCAAGACCAGTTTCGAGCCGATCCTCGGCCCGGTCATCACCAAGAACCTTAAGACGAAAAATTACGAGGCGATCGCCAGACAGGTCTGCCAGGTCGGCTTCTGGATCATCGCCATGCAGGCCGGCATTGCACTGGCGCTCGGCGTGCCGGGCGAGGCGGTGATGGGGTTGGTCGGGCCGGAATTCGTCGGCGGCACCGGGGCGCTCGCGCTACTGCTGGCTGCCGAAGTGGTGGCCGCGACGGCGGTAGTCTCCGAAGCCGTGCTGATCTACGTCGCGCGCGTCCGCAATTTGTGGATTTCCATCGGCACGATCGCGTTCCAGGCCGTGCTGACCGTTGTGTTGATCGAGGTCGTCGTCGCAGCGGACTATGGTGAGCCGTACAAGGCGGCTGCCGCTGCCCTCGCCCTCGCCATCGCGCTCGGTACGGCAAGCCTGATCAAAGCCGTTTTGCTTTCGAAAATCCTCGGCCATTCGATCAACAATTTCCGCTGGGCACTGGTCTACGCCATCGCGCCCGCCGTGGTGGTCGGCTGGCTCGCAACACGGCTTCCAGAATGGGCGGAGCTCGCATTCGGCGTCCCCGCGATCCTGCTGGTCTATGGTTGGATCATCTGGAAACGCGGCTTCGGTCCGGAAGATCGCGTGCTGTTCCGTCGCAATCTGGACAAACCTTCGGACAAGCAAGCCTGAGGCAGCTCGTCGCTACTGATGAACGTTCAGTCGGCATTCACGCGCCGGCCATGTAATGTTATCTCTTCAGAAATAGGGAGGACTGCCGATGCGTTCGAGGAACCTGTTCGCCACTTGCGCCGCCGCTGCACTGCTTGCCGGATGCGCCTCGCAGCAAGGGGGCGAGGAGATTGTCCTTACCGGATCGAAAGCGTCCCCGAGTGCGGACCGGTCGGCACCGCCTCCGCCTCCGCCACCGCCGCCACCTCCTCCGCCTCCGCCACCGGCCGCTTACAGCCAGTCCGCGCCAATCGCGGTGACGGGTTCTAGGATTGCCGCTCCTGCTGCGGAAGCGGCCGACGTGGCGACCACTACGAGCGCGTCAGACAACACGTATCGCTATTTTCCGCCGGTCTTCGTGCCGACGGTGCCGAGCCGCGACCAGTATGACGGCGAGGAAGTCTCGCCGGTGAAGCTCGTCGCGAACGAGCCGGTGTCCACCTTCTCGGTCGATGTCGACACGGGCGCTTATGCCAACGCGCGGCGCTTCATTTCCGAGGGCGCAATGCCTCCCAAAGCCGCCGTGCGGACCGAGGAGTTCGTCAATTACTTCCGCTACGATTACGATCTCCCGGCGGACCGCTCGCAGCCCTTCACGGTCAATACCGATGTCGCAGTGTCGCCGTGGAATCCGGAGACGCGCCTCGTCCGGATCGGGCTAGCGGGATACGAGATGCCGGAGGAAACTCGTCCGGCGGCCAACCTCGTCTTCCTGCTCGACGTATCGGGATCGATGTACAGCGCGGACAAGCTGCCGCTGGTGAAGACGGCCATGCGCCAGCTCGCGGGGCAGCTGACAGAGCGCGACCGGGTCTCCATCGTCGTCTATGCCGGAGCCGCGGGCCTCGTGCTCGAGCCGACAAATGACGAGCGCAAGATCAAGGACGCGATCGAGCAACTTCAGGCTGGCGGATCGACGGCAGGCGGTGCCGGTATCGAGCTGGCCTACCGCGTCGCCGAAGCGAACCGGATCGAGGCCGGCGTCAACCGCGTCATCCTGGCGACCGACGGCGATTTCAACGTCGGCACGTCGGACCGCGACGCGCTGGTCGAGCTGATCGAGGAAAAGCGCGAAACCGGCGTGACGCTGTCGGTGCTCGGCTTCGGACGCGGCAATCTGAACGATGCGATGATGGAGCAGATCGCCAACAACGGGAACGGCAATTATTCCTATATCGACAGCGCTCTGGAAGCCCGCAAGGTGCTCGGCGACGAGATGGGCGCGACGCTGTTCACCATCGCCAAGGACGTGAAGATTCAGGTCGAGTTCAATCCCGCCGTGGTCAGCCAGTACCGGCTGGTCGGCTACGAGAACCGCATCCTGCGCGAGGAAGATTTCGACAACGACGCCGTCGATGCGGGCGACATCGGCGCAGGCCATCAGGTGACGGCGCTCTACGAAATCGTGCCGGTCGGCGCCGAGGGCTGGATCGGGCAGCGGCGCTACGAGGATAAGGTCGATACGCGCGCTCGCGACCTGGCCGCCGAGGCGGCCTATATCAAGCTGCGCTACAAGATGCCCGATGGCGAGAAGAGCTCGCTCATCACCTATACGCTCCCGGCACGCGCCTTGGAGACCGGCAGCCTGCCGGGCGGCGACTTCGCCTTCGCCAGCGCAGTGGCGGCGTTTGGCCAGAAGCTGCGCGGCGACCCCATGCTGGAAAGCTTCGGATACGGCCAGATTGCAGGACTGGCCGGCAATCCGCGCGATTTCTGGAGACAGGAATTCGTCCAGCTGGTGAAGACGGCTGACTCGCTCGACTAGCGGCCTTGGCAGGCAGGGCGCAGGGCGGCTAAGAGCCGCAGCATGTCGATCCGCCCTGCCCTTGCCATCGTCGCCGGTGCCGCGCTCGTCGCGGTGGCCGGCTATGGCTATGCTACGAAGACCGACGAGGCCTTCGTCGTGCCGCTCGAGGAGAGTGCAGCGCAGGCGATCACCGAGAACGGCGGAGGCGGCGTAACCGCGCGCTTTACGGGCGCTAACGGCTCCCCGACGCGCCATCCGTTGCTCAGCAATGGCGAGGACCTGCCCGAACAGACCCGCGCCCGCGTGGCGCAGGCCGTGGCCGGGATGCCCGGCGTGGGCGGCGTGGTCTGGAGCGACGGAACCGCGCGCGCGGAAACAGATGCGCCTACTTTCGAACCGCTGCATTGCCAGGAGGACGTCGACGGCCTGTTGCGGAGTCGCTCGATCCGCTTCGAGGAAGCTTCTAGCGCGCTGCTGCCGGCAAGCCGCATCCTGCTCGACGAAGTGGCCGAAGCCTTGCAGCCCTGCCTCGGCGCGATCATTTCGATCACCGGCCATACCGACAAGTCGGGCACCGAGCCCGGCAATCTCGCTTTAAGCATGGAACGCGCGCGGGCGGTGCGCGAGGCCTTGGTCAGCCGCGGCATCCCGCGCGACGGCCTCCGGGCGCGCGGCATGGGCTCGTCCGAGCCGGTCGAAGGCCTGGCCCCCGGCGATCCGGCCAACCGCCGCATCGAATTCGCCGTGATCCGCACCGAGCCGCTGCGCCCCACCCCCGTCGACACGCCGGGAGCTCGCTGATGCCGATCTGGTTCGAAGTCGTTGTGCTGACGCTGGTCGGCTACTTCGCCGGTATCGGGATCGGCTGGGGCCTGTGGGGCCGCACGGAGCGGGGCGATATCGAAACCGACGGAACCATGAAGGATCCCAAATGATCGAATTGCTCGAGGCCTATTGGCCCGCCATCGTGATCGCGCTCGTCGTCGGGCTGGTGATCGCCTGGTACATCTTCCACGCCTCGCGCCGCACTCGCGTCACGGGAACGAGCAAAGATGTGCTCGACGAAGGCGCAGCCCCCGCGGCACGCAATAAGGCGCTGATCGACAGCGCGCCTGCCGCCACTCCGATGCAGCCGACGGCCGCTGTGCCGCCGCCTGAACCGCAGACAACCGGCGGCGACGATCTCACCCGGATCAAGGGCGTCGGCCCGAAGCTCGCGGCACTGCTCCGCGAACAGGGGATCACCGGTTTTGCGCAGATCGCGGCGTGGACCGATGATGACATCGACCGGATCGACCCGACTCTGGGCCGTTTCGAAGGGCGTATTCGGCGCGACGACTGGGTCGGCCAGGCGCGCCTTCTGGCCGATGGCGACGAAAGCGGCTTTGCGAGCAGATACGGCAAGATTTCCTGATCGGGGAACGAATCCAAACCGGGCCTGTTGATCGAATGGGTCGATGGTTTGGGAGAGTTTCCTATGGGACAGCAAATGCGCATCCTCGTCGCCGAAGACGAGACGATTATCGGTGAGGATCTGTGCCAGACCGTCGCCGAGGCGGGGTATGTCGTGGAAGGTCCGTTCATGGACATCCAATCGACCATGCTGGCCTATCAGAAGCACAAGCCCGACCTTGCGATTCTCGATGTGCAGTTGGGCGATGGCATCGTCTATCCGCTCGCCGAGCAGATGATAGCCGAGGATGTACCGGTGATTTTCCACTCGGGCCAACTAACGCCGGACGATGTCGCCATCCGCTTTCCAAAAGCGCTGGCCGTCCAGAAACCCAGTCCCCCGGCCGAGATGATCGCCAACGTGCAGCGCGCCCTCGCCCAAGGCTGACGCCAACGCCAATAATACCCAAACCATTCGGCCATGCTATGGTGCGGACATGGGCAAGCTCGGTACTCTTCTAGCGCTCGACCGCCGCGATCGCGTAGCCTCGTTCGAAGCACTGTCTGCGCTCGCCGCTGCCCAAGCCCTGGTGCGCATCGTGCCGCCCCGCAAATGGCGTAACAGGTTCGGCCCTTCCAGCTCCCTGTCGGCCAGCGGTGCCATCGGCAAGGACCAGCTGGAACCCGTGCGCCGCGTCCGCTTTGCCATCGCCCGCGCGGCCCGCAATCTACCGACCGACCCCAATTGCCTGCCCCAGGCCCTCGCTGCGCGCCGGATGCTGGATCGCCGCGGGATCGAATCGTCCCTTTTTATCGGGGCCGAACGCGATGCGGAGGGCAAAACCCACTTTCACGCCTGGCTGAAAGTCGGTTCCGAATGGGTGACCGGACTATGCGACGAAGAGCGCTACGCCCTGCTCCTGCCGGACGGTAGCAACGCGGCCTGACGCCCTCTTGCGGAGCGCCCGCAAGCCTGCCATCGCACATGGGCAACTAAGGAGACCACATGGCCGGTATGGTGCCTTTCGCCTGGGACGATCCCTTCAATCTCGATGAGCAGCTGACCGAGGAAGAGCGGATGATCCGCGACGCCGCGCACGCCTTTGCGCAGGGCGAGCTGCAACCGCGCGTCACCGATGCCTATCGCGAGGAAACCGACGCGCCCGAGCTCTTCCCCCTCATGGGCGAGGCGGGCTTGCTCGGTGCGACCGTGCCGGAAGAATATGGCGGGGCGGGCGCAAGCTATGTCGCCTACGGCCTGATCGCGCGCGAGATCGAGCGGGTCGATAGCGGCTATCGTTCGATGGCCTCGGTGCAATCCAGCCTCGTGATGTATCCGATCCACGCCTACGGCTCCGAAGCGCAGAAGCAGAAATACCTTCCCGGCCTCGCCAGCGGACAGCTGATCGGCTGTTTCGGCCTGACCGAACCCGATGCCGGCAGCGATCCGGCGGGCATGAAGACGACCGCGAAGAAGGTCGACGGCGGCTATGTGATCTCCGGCTCCAAGACGTGGATTTCCAACTCGCCCTTTGCCGACGTCTTCGTCGTCTGGGCCAAGAGCGAAGAGCATGGCGGCGGCATCCGCGGCTTCATCCTCGAAAAGGGCATGAAGGGCCTCTCCGCCCCCAAGATCGCGGGCAAGCTCAGCCTGCGGGCCAGCACGACGGGCATGATCGTGATGGACGAGGTCGAGGTGGGCGAGGACGCCCTGCTTCCCGAGGTCCAAGGCCTGAAGGGGCCCTTCGGCTGCCTCAACCGGGCACGCTACGGCATCAGCTGGGGCGCACTGGGCGCGGCCGAATTCTGCATGCACGCCGCGCGCCAGTACGGCCTCGACCGTGAGCAGTTCGGCGTGCCGCTTGCCAGCAAGCAGCTGTTCCAGCTGAAGCTGGCCGACATGATGACCGAGATCGCGTTGGGCCTGCAGGGTTCCTTGCGCGTCGGGCGGCTGATGGACGAAGGCAAGTTCGCGCCCGATATGATTTCGATCGTCAAGCGCAACAATGTCGGCAAGGCGCTCGATATCGCGCGTAAGGCCCGCGACATGCACGGCGGCAACGGCATTTCCGAAGAATACCAGGTCATCCGCCACATGGTGAATCTCGAGACGGTCAACACATATGAGGGCACGCATGACGTCCATGCGCTGATCCTGGGCCGGGCGATCACGGGCATTGCCGCGTTCTGATGGTCCTGCTCGACCGCGTTCTGTCCTACATGGTCCGGGTGTGCGATAGGGTCCGGATGAACAGCACCCGCGCCCTTTCCGATGTCACTTTTGCCGCTTCCATCGGCAGTCGGGCTTTTTTGCGCTTGGACCGTGTAACATGCGGTCCATGTCGTGAACTCGCCCTCGACAATTCCAACGGGAAGGCAGTCACGCCATGATCCGCCTTCACGGCTATTACCGCAGCTCCACCAGCTATCGCCTGCGCATCGCGCTGGAGTTGAAGGGGCTGGACTTCGAATACGTCCCGGTGAACCTGCTGGAGAACGAACAGAAGGGTGCCGCCTTCACCAGCCGCAATCCTTTCGGTTCGGTCCCGCTGCTCGAAGTCGACGGCAAGGATTACGTCCAATCGATGGCGCAGATCGAATGGCTGGACGAGGCATATGCCGCGCGCCCCCTGCTGCCCTCCGACACCCACGACCGCTATGTCGCGCGTGAATTGGCCTATGCCATCGCGACCGAGCTGCACGCGCCGCTCAACCTGCCGGTGCTGAAGTATCTCGCAAACGAATACGGCAAATCGCAGGACGAGATCGGCGCCTGGTACCGCCATTGGCTCGCCCGCACGCTCGACCCGCTGGAAGCACGGCTGGCGCAGCTCGGCACAAGCGATTTCCTGTTCGACCGGCCCGGCTTTTTCGAGGTCTGCCTGCTGCCGCAGGTCTACAACGCGCAGCGCTTCGGCTTCGATTTCGGCGACAAGCCGCACATCACGCGGATCGAACAGGCCTGCCTTGCATTGCCAGAATTCCAGCGCGCCCATCCGGATGCGCAACCCGACAATCCCGAACGACAATAAGAGAGGACCACCCATGAAACTCGCCACGCTCAAGGACGGAACCCGCGACGGCAAGCTGGTGGTCGTGTCCAAGGACCTTACCCGCTACTGCGCCGCCGACAATATTGCGCCGACCCTGCAGGCCGCGCTCGATAATTGGGACGAGATCGCACCGAAGCTGGAGGCGCTTTATACCGACGTCCAGCACGAAGCCGTTCCGTGCGAGCGCTTCCACGAGCGCGAGGCACATTCGCCCCTTCCCCGCGCCTATCAGTGGGCCGACGGTTCGGCCTACATCAATCACGTCGAACTGGTCCGAAAGGCGCGCGGCGCGGAGGTGCCGGAAAGCTTCTATCACGATCCGCTGATGTACCAGGGCGGCAGCGATGGCTTCCTCGCCCCGCGAGACGACATTCCGCTGAAGGACACCAAGTGGGGCTGCGACATGGAGGGCGAGATCGCGGTCGTCACCGACGATGTGCCCATGGGCGTCTCGAGCGATCAGGCCGCAGGTCACATCAAGCTGGTAATGCTGGTCAACGACGTGTCCTTGCGCGGTCTGATCCCGGGCGAGCTTGCCAAGGGGTTCGGCTTCTTCCAGTCCAAGCCCGCCAGCGCCTTCAGCCCCGTCGCGGTGACCCCCGACGAACTCGGCGATGCGTGGAAGGGCTGCGTCATCCACCTGCCACTGATGGTCGATTACAATGGCGAAGCCTTTGGTCGCGCGAATGCAGGCGTCGATGCCACCTTCAGCCTTGCCGACCTCGTCGCCCATGCTGCCAAGACGCGCGATTTGGGCGCTGGCACGATCATCGGCTCGGGCACTGTCTCCAATCAGGGTCCCGATGGCGACCCGGGCAAGCCGGTCGCCGAGGGCGGTCTCGGCTATAGCTGCATCGCCGAAATCCGCATGATCGAGACGATCGCCGATGGCGAGGCCAGGACACGCTTCATGGCACCGGGCGACACCGTTCGGGTCGAGATGAAGGACGAAGACGGCCATTCGATCTTCGGCGCCATCGAACAGAAAGTCGTCGAGGCCTGACCATGGCCGCTTTGGCCGGCAAGCGGATCGGCCTGCTGACAGCCCGCGCCAGCCGTGCGAATGGCGGCGTATTCGAAGCGGTCGTCGGGCAGGTCGGCTTGCTGAAGCGGCTGGGAGCCGTGCCGGTCGTGATCGCCGTAGAGGACGAAGCGCATGTTGCCGATGCCTGGCGGCTCGACGATGCCGAGGTGAGGCTTGCGAAGCAGGTCGGGCCGGACCAGCCCGGCTTCGCGCCGCAGCTTGCGATTCAGCTTAAGGAAGCAAAGCTCGACCTGCTCCACCTTCACGGCATCTGGACTTACGCCAGCCGTGCGGCGGCCCACTGGGCGAACAATAGCGGCGGCCCCTTGGTTATCAGCCCGCACGGCATGCTCGACCCGTGGATTACAGAACGCAATCGCTGGAAGAAGAACCTCGCGCGGTTCGCGTGGGAGAGAGACGCCTGGAAAAGTGCGACCGCCTTCCATGCTCTTACGCAGGACGAGGCGGCAGACATCCGCCGCGAAGCCGGCGGGGCAGAGATCGGCGTCATCCCCAATCCCGCGCCAAAGCCATCGCCCCCGCGCGAGCGGATCGCGCCGCCCATGGCGCTCTATCTCGGCCGCATTCACGAGAAGAAGAACCTGATCGCGCTGATGGAAGGGTGGCTGGCGGCCCTGCCCGACTTGCCGCCCGATGCGAGCCTGACCATCGCCGGATGGGGCGACGAGGAGGGCGTTGCAGCACTCGAACGCTTCCTCGAGCCCGTCGGTCCGTCGATCCAGTTCATCGGCGCAGCATTCGGATCGCAAAAAGCGGCGCTGTTCGATGTGGCGCGGTTCACCGTGCTGCCCTCGCTGAGCGAAGGCCTGCCGATGGCGATGCTCGACAGCTGGGCTGCAGGCGTACCGACTGTGATGAGCAACGCGTGCCATCTTCCCGACGGATATGACGCCGGCGCTGCTCTGCGTTGCGGAACCGACAAGGCAAGCATCGCCCGCGCACTGGTCAGCGGGTTCGCACTGGATGAGCCGGAATGGCTATCGAGGTCGCAATCCGCGCAGGCCCTGGCGTCCGGCCCGTTCGGCCCGGAAGAGGTCGCCGGGCAATGGGAGCAGCTTTACGGAAATTTCCTCAAGGGCTGACCCGTTCCAATTCGATGCGATCGATCACCACCCTGCCGTTGCCGGGCCGCAGCCAGAGACTGAGGATCGCATCGTCGCAGTCGGGCGCAGAGACGCGCTGCCCCTCGCGATCGATCCGCTGACGGCTTGCCCGCGGACGTGACGGCGTCGTGCAATCGATCTTGGCCAGCACCCTCTGTCCGCCCGGTCCATCGACCTTGGCTTTGACGAGATAGCTTCCCGCGTCGACAGCCAGCGGCTGCGAGATCACCAGCCGCGTGACACTGGAGCGGTTCTCGATCTCGATCCGCGCTTCGTCGCCCGACAGGCGGGTGACGCGCAAATCGCCGGTCCGGTAACGCCGCCAGCCGATCGCCGTTGCCGGTCCCTCGGCACCGAAATTCTTGAACTCCGCATCCGCGAGAACGCCTCCCGGATCGGCCTCGGAGCAATGTCGGGCTGCGATGGCCTCGGCATCGGAACGGAAATTGCGGCGTGCCAGCTCGCCGATCATGGGCAACGTGGCCTCGCAGCCCAGCACGGCGATACCCCCGTCGGCGCGGCCGAGGATTTGCGCGCGTGCCCGCAAGTCCGGCGTCGGCGCGCCGGTTCGGCGTAGATAGGCATCCGCCCAGCGCGGACTGTCGGAAAGGCGGCGGGCGAGAGCAGAGCGCCCTTCTGCGCTGCGTTCGAGCAGGGACAGCATGGCCTGTGTCACCGAATTGTCCTTGCCAGCCCGCAATACCGCGTCCAGCCGGCCGGCAGCTCCAGCATAGTCGCCGCTGGCCAGCTCTCGCTCGAAGAAGTGGATTTGCGTCATCGGTTCGCGGCGGCTGATCCGCTCGGTCACGGAAAAGATCGCATCGGCGCGCGGCCCCTCACCCTGCAATGTGACTGCTACACCGAGGAAGGAGAGTCCGCGGGGATCGAGCGGATCAAGCGCTACCGCAAGTCGGGCAAAACGTGCCGCTGCTCCGGCGTCGCCCTCGCTCAGCCGCGCTGCTGCCAGCCGTTTGGCTGCCCCGACTTGGAACGAGTCCGGCACGAAGCGCGCAAAGGACTGGCGCGTCTCGCTCACGCGATCGAAACCGCTCAGAAGGATGAGCGCGACGAACAGGATAACGCCGAAGGTCGCAGCGACCTGAAGGCGCGCGGCGTTCATGCCTTGCTGCGGCGCTCGCCGCTCGAATACTGGTAATAATCGTAGCCGTAATAGGCCGAGTAACGATTACCCGAGCGTGTCGGATCGAATTTCGCCAGCACCGCGCCAAGCAGCACCGGTTTCATCGAGCGCAGACGGCGCAGCGCTGCCTTCAGCGAACCGCTGCGGCCACGCTCCGCCTCGACCACGAAGACGGTGCCATCGGCGATGGCAGCGAGCATCGGCGCATCGGCTAGGCCGAGCACCGGCGGGCTATCGACGATGACGACATCGTGGCTTTGCGCGAAATGTTCGAGCAGTTGTGCCATGCGCGGCGAGGAGAGCAGCTCGGAAGGACTCGGTGGAAGCGGGCCCGCAGGCAGCAAATCGATCTTGAGACCTTTCACTTTCACCACAGCGCTCTTCGGGTCGTCCTGCGACACGAGCAGGTCGGTCAGCCCCCGCTCGCCTGCGATCCCAAGCACCTTGTGCAGGGCCGGACGGCGCAGATCGGCGTCGATCAGCAGTGGACGCATGCCAATGCGGGCGAAGCCCGTCGCAATGGCGAGGCTGGTGGTGCTCTTGCCCTCATGCGCCTGCGCGCTGGTCACCGCGATGATCTTCGGCAAGCCCTGGGGCGTCGAATAGAGCAGTGCCCCGCGCAGCGAGTTGTAAGCTTCCGAGATCGGCGATTTCGGTTCTTCCAGCGCCTCGAGCGGGGTCGTGTCTTCGGCCCGCGGTACGACGCCGAGCAGCGCGAGATCGAGCTTGTCTTCGACATCTTCGGGCGTGTGGATCACATCGTCGAGCTGGTCGCGCAGGAACACCGCCATGCCCGCCAGGCCGAGGCCGATGAGCAGCCCAAGCGCAAGATTGCGCGGAACGTTAGGAGACGACGGCGAGGTCGGCGTTTCGGCACGGTCGATGATCGCAATATTGCTCGAGGCGATACCCGCCGAGGCGTTGAGCTCGCGATAGCGCTGGAGCAGCCCGTCGTAGATCGAACGCGCCGTATCCGCCTGCCGGGCGAGCACGTTGTAGCGGACCGACTGGTCCTGTTCCGCCAGCGAATTCCCGCGCGCCCGATCGACCTGGCTGTCGAGCTGGTTCTCCGCCGATTGCGCCGCGCGATATTCGGCACGGATCGACTCGCGGACCTGCCGCGCGGTCATCTCCAGCTGGCGGTTGATGGCTGCGGAGTCCGCCTCCAGCCGATTGATGGCAGGATGATTGTCGAGATAGCGATCGCGTGCTGTCTGCAATTCGCTCTGCAATTCGGCGCGGCGCGTCATCAGCGCCTGGACGGTGGGATTGTTGAGCACCGGTTGCGAGGCGAGCAGCGGCGTCCCTTGGATGGCTTCCCACCGCGACTGCGCGGCAATGCGGTCCGCGCGCGCGGCAATTGCGGCGTCGTTGAGCTGGACAAGACTGGACGCTGTGACTGTCCCGGTAAGCCTGTCGCGGCCGTCCGGGGTCAGCGCATCATAGGTCCGGATAAGTCCTGCGCTCTTGGCATAGTCGTTGAGTTCCCGCTCCGAGTCCTCGAGATCGACGCGCGCTTCTTCGAGCTGCTCGGCCACGAAGTCGCGCGCATAGGAGGTGCTATCGAAACGGCGCTGCAAGTTCGCCTGAATGAACTCTTCGGCAAAGGCATTGGCGATGTCCGCCGACAGCGCCGCGTCGGTTGACGTAAAGCTGATCGTTGCGACGCGGGTGGCCCGCGGAAGGTCTATCTCCAGATTCGACCGCAGGAGGTCGACTGCAAGAGAGCGATCCTGCGCCTGGTCGCCGGCGAGCGCAGAAGTCGGCACCTCCATCGCGTTGAAGAATCGCTCGCTCGTGCCAAGTTCCAGCCGGTCAGCGACGCGTTCCGCAAGACCGCGGCTCTGCAGCACGTCGAGTTGCGTGTTGAGAAAGCGGTCGATGTCCCAGTCCGACGGGCCGGTAGCATTCGCGCCTTCGAACTGGCTGCCGAGCACTTCGTCGCTCTGGTCATTGATCTGGACGCTGGTGTCGGCGGTGTAGCGCGGCGTGTCGAGGAGCGTGGAAATGAGCGCGAGCACGACCACCGCCCCGACGATCGCCAGCGCAATCCATAAATGGCGACGGACCGCGGCAAGCGCCTGGCGGATATTGGCGCTGATCGGATTCTCACCAGCCGCGAGATAGGCTGCCTGGTAGCGCCCTTGCGCATTCATGCCGGTTTGCGGCTGGAAGGCTGGCTCGGTATTCATCAGAACGGCCGGAACACGCCGAGCACCGGAAGCGCCCGCACTGCATCCAGGAAGGCTGCGCGGCTGCTGGAGAAGCCGACGACGACAGTGTCTCCAGGAAGCAGCGCCACATCGGGCATGCGTCCGCCCCTGATCGCCAGCGCATCGAAGCGGCCGGCCATGCGCTGTCCGTCGATCATGCGGAAAATCATGATCTCGTCGAGCTTGGCTTTTTCGGTGGGGCTGCGGGCAAGCGCCAGCGCGGTAAGCAAGGTCTGGCCCTCCGCGAACGGGTAGACACCGGGAAGTTCGACTTCTCCTTCGACCGCGATGGTGCGAGTCTGCGCTTTCTTGACGAGCACGCTCACACGCGGATCGCGCAGATACTCGGCGGCGTAGGCCGCCTCTACCGTGCGAGCCAATTCGCTTGCAGTAAGGCCGCGGGCCGTCACGTCACCGATCAGTGGGAGACTGACGATCCCGGCGTTGTCGACCGCGATTTCCTCGACGCTCAGCTCGGGCTCGTCGTAGACGCGCACGGACAGAATATCGCCGGGCTGGAAGGTGTAGCGCTGCGTCTGCATCACGCCGCTGGGCATCGCGATCGCATCGTAACCGGCCTGCCCCGCAGGCACGACAGGATCGGCACCGCGCTGGCAAGCCGACAGGGCAAGCGCGGCGCACAGAGCGACCGTGGCCGCAGGGCATCTACCGGTCCATGCTGGCATCATTGCTTCCCGTCCATTGCGCGACCATCCGGTTCTTTTCGTGCCAGTCCGCCGAGCAGACCGGCGGCTACCCCTGCCAGGCACGCTAATGCCATGGTCCGCAGGGGATAATCAACAAGGCTGTGCAAGCCGATCACCATCAAAATGCCTAGCGCAGAAACGGTCGTCGGCCGGTGATCGGGGCTCGTTTGCCAGGCCTTGAACGCCAGGATCGCCAACAGCATCGCCGCAGCGAGCAGAAGGGCGGCTCCGGCGAGGCCAGCTTCGAGCAGGAACTCGAGGTAATCGTTATGTGCACGATTCGGGAAGGTTTCGTCGATGATGGCAAACCGTTCAAACGGAAGAAAGGCCCTTGAAAAGCTGCCGAGACCGCTGCCGACAGGCCAGAAATTTCCGATAGCCGCTAACGTGTCCTGCCACAGATCGAAGCGCGCATCGCCGCTCGCATCGAATCGCGCGAGTACCGATCCGATCCGTGCATTGCCGGCGAAAGCCAACGCGCCCGCGGCGACGAGCGCCACCAGCCCCCCGACAGCCGCGATCCCGTCCGACAACTTTCGCGCAACGCCTGCGACGCGAAGAATCGTGAATTGGACGATAAGTACGAGCGGCAGCAAAGCGATGCCGGCGCGCGATCCCGTAAGGACGACGGCGAGCAGGAGAAAGACCTGAAGGATTGCGAAGATGCCGGTGTCGGACCGAACGAGCGGTCGCCGGCGCGCAACGCTCGCCAGCCATACTGTCAGCGCCATCATCCCGATCAGAAGGAAGTCGACCGCCGCGTTCCGGTTCGCATAAAAGGCTGTCAGCCAGTAATTGTGGCTGATCTCGTAGAGCCGGAAAGAACCGGGACCGCTCGCCATCTGGACGACGCCAAGCGCCGCGCCAGCCAGCGACAGGACGGCGATCAGGGCAATCAGGAAGCGCTGGTCCTTGCGGTCCAGCGTGCTCACAGCAAGCATGGTCCCGACTGCAGGAATCAATGCCAGCAGAGCAGCGAGGGTTGCGAACGGCGCAACGGATAGTGCTCGCCAGCTCTCCGCCTCATCGACTTGCGCGAGAGCGTCCGCGACAAGGTCCCGCCCGGGAAGCGCCTGCCACAGCGGTGGCGGCAAAGGTATCAGCTGAAGGAGGGGCAGGACGATGATCATACCGGCGAGCGCAATGAGCAATCGCGGGATGCGTCGAATTTCGGCGCCGCTATCTCGTGCCCACCAGATCCACAGGATTACTGCCCCAGTAAAGGCGAGCTGCACAACGATCTCGGCGATCGCGCTTGGGGTGCCGCCGCCCCCTAAAACAAGCGCGACCGCGACGAAGGCCGCGACCAGCAGCCCCCGTCGCGTCTCGGGCAGGCGATGCTTCAGGCCGCGCATGATCCTCCCTTCCCGATCCCCTTCGGGACCGGCTTAGGCAGATCGGCCTGTCGGGGGGAAGCGCAGCTTACGCGCTTTCCCCGATATCGTGCCTACATCGAGCGGGAGATCACCATTTTCATGACTTCGTTCGACCCGCCGAAGATGCGGGTGATCCGGCTGTCGCGATACATGCGCGCGATCGGGTAGTCGTTGATGAAGCCTGCGCCGCCATGGAACTGGAGGCATTTGTCGACGACCTCGCCTTGAAGCTCGGTGACCCAATACTTGGCCATACAGGCGGTCGGCACGTCGAGCTCGCCCTTGAGGTGCTTGGCGATGCAATCGTTCACGAACACTCGCGCCGCCGTGCCGCGCGCCTTCAGGTCGGCCATGACGAATTGCGTGTTCTGAAAATCCCAGATCGTCTGCCCGAACGCCTTGCGCCCCTTGACGAATTCCATCGTGGTTTCGAGTGCCTTCTCGATCCCGGTCATCGCGCCCATGGCGATGATGAGGCGCTCTTGCGGCAATTCGCCCATCAGCTGGTAGAAGCCCTTGCCTTCCTCTCCGCCGAGCACGTTCTCTGCCGGTACGAACACATCGTCGAAGAACAGTTCCGACGTATCCGCCGCATCGAGCCCGACCTTGTCGAGCTTCTTGCCACGCTGGAACCCTTCCGCGCCCTCGGTTTCAAGCAGCATGAGCGAGATGCCCTTCGCCCGCTCCTTGGGATCGGTCTTGGCGACAACGATGATGAAATCAGCGGTCTGGCCGTTGGAGATATAGGTCTTGGCTCCGTTGATGCGATAGCCATTGCCGTCCTTGAGAGCCGTAGTCGTGATGCTCTGGAGGTCGGAACCGACGCCCGGCTCGGTCATGGCGATTGCACTGACGAGCTCGCCGGTTACCAGCTTGGGGAGGTATTTCTTCTTCTGCTCCTCGGTACCGTGGCGCACGAGATATGGCAGGATCACCGTATTATGCAGGCTGGCCGCGAAGCCTTCGACATTGTGCTTCGCCTGCTGGTCGATCACCACCATCTCGTGGCGAAAGTCGCCGCCATGGCCGCCGTATTCTTCCGGCACCGACACGCCGAGCAGCCCGGCTTCGCCTGCCTCGTTCCAGAACTCGCGCTCGACCTGACCGTTCTCGCGCCATTTCAGCACGCGTTTCTCCGGCGCGTGCTGCTGGTAGAACTTGCCGACGGCATCGGCGAAGATCGAGATTTCCTCGTCTTCCATGAATTCGGGCTGGGCTACGTCGATAACGGGCATTGTTTGGGTCCTCTCCGGTAATTCTGTGTGCTGGCGGGCTTACTTGCCCTTCCAGTTCGGCGCGCGCTTCTCGGCGAAAGCTGCGGCGCCTTCACGCGCATCCTCGCTGACGAAAACGGGCGCGATGAGCTGGGTCTGGCGCTCGTAGCGCTCGTCCATCGGCCAGCCGCGCGATTCCTTGATGACGGCCTTCGAAACCTTTACGGCGAGCGGACCGTTGGCCACGATCTTGGCGGCCAGTTCCTTCGCCCCATCGAGCGCAGAGCCATTCGTGACACGGTTGATGAGACCGAGTTCGTAAGCGCGCGCGGCATCAATGAAGTCGCCGGTCAGCGCCAGTTCCATCGCTATCCGCTCGGGGATCTGGTCGGGCAGCATCATCACTCCGCCCGCTGCGGCAACGAGACCACGCTTCACTTCGGGAATGCCAAATTTCGCGCCGTCATTGGCCACGACCAGATCGCAGGCGATCATGAGTTCGAGGCCGCCAGCCAGTGCATAGCCGTCGACGGCGGCGATCAGGGGTTTCTTCGGCGGAGCTTGCACGACGCCGCCGAAACCGCGCCCTTCGACCACCGGGCTTTCACCGCGCAGGAAGCCCTTGAGGTCCATTCCGGAGCAGAATGTCCCACCCGCGCCGGTCAAAATGCCGACCCGCAAATCGTCCTCGCTGTCGAGGCGGTCCATCGCCGCGGCAATGCCTTCGGCGGCCGCCTTGGTCATCGCGTTCTTCGCATCGGGCCGGTTGATCGTGACGACCAGAATGCCGTCTTCAACGCTCGTGAGGACTTCCTCGGACATCGGGTTCTCTCTCCAATTGCAAAATGAAACTTGCCTTGCGCCATTGCTGGGGTACGCTTACGCAAACGTCAACCGTTATCAGAGCTGAGAGGAAACACCATGGCCGAAGCCTATATCATCGACGCAGTCCGCACCCCCCGCGGAATCGGCAAGCAGGGCAAGGGCGCGCTGGCGCATATGCATCCGCAGCATCTCGCAGCGACCTGCCTCAAGGCTATCAAGGAGCGCAACGATCTCGACACCAGCACGGTGGACGACGTGATCTGGTCGGTCAGCACTCAAGATGGCATGCAGGCAGGCGACATGGGCCGCATGGCCGCGCTCGACGCCGGCTTCGACGTCACCTCTTCGGGCACGACGCTGGACCGCTTCTGCGGCGGCGGCATCACTTCGGTCGCCCTGGCCGCGGCACAGGTGATGAGCGGTATGGAAGACTGCGTCGTCGCAGGCGGCACCGAGATGATGAGCCTGACCGCGCAAATGTCGAAGGACAAAATGGCTGCCGGGCTCAAGCCGCCAATGATGGGCAGCTACAACCAGCGCCTGCAGGCGAGCCATCCGCAGAGCCACCAGGGCGTGTGCGGCGATGCCATCGCCACGCTGGAAGGCTTCACCCGCGAGGAGCTGGACGAGGTCGGCTATCGCAGCCAGCAGCGCGCAGCCAAGGCGATCGAGGAAGGCCGATTCGACAAATCGGTGGTTCCGGTAAAGGACGACGAAGGCAATGTAATCCTCGACAAGGAGGAATATCCGCGTCCCCAGACCACCCGCGAAGGGCTGGCCGAACTGGAGCCCGCCTTCGGCAAGATCGCCAACGTCCCGCTGGACAAGGACGGGACGACCTTTGCCGGGCTGGTAAATGCCAAATATCCCGATCTCGAAATCAAGCACTTCCACCATGCGGGCAACAGCTCCGGCGTAGTCGACGGCGCGGCGGCCGTGCTGGTCGCCAGCAAGGACTATGCGCAAAAGCACGGCCTCAAACCGCGCGCGCGAATTGTGGCGACGGCAAACATGGGCGACGATCCGACGCTGATGCTCAATGCCCCCGTCCCGGCGGCCAAGAAGGTTCTCGAAAAGGCCGGCATGACCAAGGACGACATCGATCTTTACGAGATCAACGAGGCCTTTGCCGTCGTTGCGGCGAAATTCGTCAAAGACCTCGAGCTCGACTGGGACAAGGTGAACGTCAATGGCGGCTCGATCGCGCTCGGCCATCCCATCGGCGCGACCGGATCGATCCTCATCGGGACCATGGTCGACGAGCTGGAGCGGCAGGACAAGCGCTACGGCCTCGTCACCATGTGCGCGGCGGGCGGCATGGCACCTGCCATCATCATCGAGCGGGTCGACGATTTTGTCGGCTGACCTTGCCGGGCGGCAGCGTGCTTACTCACTGCCGCTCGCAAACAGGTACCAGCCAAGGCGAGCAGTTCAATCGTCTCGCCTTCCCCGATCGTCACCTCGCGGCGGAGCGGAAATTCGGCATAGGTCCCGACCGGCAAGCCGCTGGTCAGCATCGCGGTGACGGTCCGAAAGCCGAATTCGCGACTGTATCGTCACGCATTACCGGCTTAACCGGTCCAGCGACACGCAATACTGGCGGGACAATGTGGCGAACCATGTTCTGTCGGCTAATCTCAAGGGAATGATGTCCGCCTGATTCACGCATGAGTACATCGGCTAGCTCAACGCGCGCCAGCATGACCCTCATCTGCATTACCTAACATGAGCTGGCACGGTCTTTTCACCGGCTACGGCACCTTTCCGCCCGAAGCCAAGATGCAGGCACGCCATCCGGCCTAGCCGTGGCTGACGTGGAGCAGACGCGTGCCATGCTGGCCGCATGCGCGCGCAATTTTTCCCGACTACGCACCCGTATGATGATGGGGGAGTTATTTACCGGCACCTCGGCATTGAAGAGCCAGTGGGATCTGTCGAGCGAACAAAACCCACCGACGAAATCCGCGCGCTTGACTAACCAAACGACCTTTTGAAATAATCGTTTGAGAGAAGGAGAGAAGATGGCCGACGCAAGCGCGATTCCCGCCAATACCCCCGTTCTGATAGGTACGGGTCAGATAACGGATCACTGGTACGGCGAGGATGCGGCCGGCCCACCTTCGCCGCAGGACTTGCGCCGGGAAGCCGCCCGGATCGCGTTCGACGACAGCGGCGCGCCGGATGCCTTATGCGAAACAATCGACCGGATCGTCGCCGTGCGCACGACGCCCGACTCGATCCCCGGCGCGCCGCAACCCTTCGGCCGGTGCGAGAACCCGCCCGCCACCGTCGCGGCCGACCTCGGTATTGCGAACACCGAGAACATCTATTCCGAACTCGGCGGCAACCAGCCGCAGGAACTGGTCAACGAACTTGCCGCTGCCCTGCACGCGGGCGAGTGTCGCGCGGCCCTGATCGTGGGAGCGGAGGCGACACGCGCGCTCAAGGCTGCGGTGCGGGCCGGGATGACGCTCGACTGGAGCCGTTCTGCCGCCGGCCCGCAGACCGACCGCGGCTATGGCGGCGCGCTGCTCTCGCCTTACGAGATCCGCAACGGGCTGGGAGCGCCGACGCAGACCTATCCTGCCTTCGAACACGCGCTGCGCCGTCGCCTCGGCAACAGCCGCGAAGAGCATATGGCGCTGATGAGCGAGCTGTGGGCAGCCTTCTCGCAGGTCGCTGCGGACAATCCGCATGCTCAGTTTCCCACCGCGCGCAGCGAGGAATTTCTCTCGACGCCCAGCGCGGAAAATTACCCCGTCGCCGACCCCTATCTCAAATGGCACGTCGCGCAGGATGCGGTGAACCAGGCCGCTGCCGTGGTTATGACCACCGTGGGCGAGGCCGAGCGGATGGGCATTGACCGGTCCAAGTGGGTCTTCCTCCACGGCCATGCAGAGGCGAAGGACGGTTTCGTCATCCGTCGGCAAGACCTGTCGCGCTCCCTGCCGATCGAGAAGACGCTGCATCAGGCGCTGCGCACCAGTGGCAAGCAGGCGAGCGACATCGCACTGTTCGACATCTACAGTTGCTTTCCCTGCGCCGTGCTGCTCGCGACCGAAGCGCTCGGCATCGACTGGCGCGAGACGCCGGTAACCTTGACCGGCGGCCTTCCCTTCTTCGGCGGACCGGGTAATAATTACTCGCTGCACGCCATCGCGACCATGACCGAGCGGCTGCGCGAACAACCAGGCGACTTCGGCCTGATAATGGCCAATGGCGGCTTCCTGACCAAGGAAGCTGTCGGCGTCTATTCGACTACGCCGCCGGAGAATTGGACGCCGGTCTCCAGCGAAACCATCCAGCGGGAAATCAACGCCCAGCTGCTGCCGGAGCCGCAACAGGCCAATGGCGAAATCGACATCGCGACCTATACAGTGGTCTTCCAGAAAGGCGTGCCGACCCGCGGCTACGTCATCGGCGACGGGGCGGAGAGCCGTGTCCTCGCCCGGATCGCCAAGGGCGACGACGCGACGCTGACGGCGCTGCTGGCTGAAGATCCCGTCGGCAAGCGCGCCCGGATCGAAGTGCGCGACGATACCAATATCATCGCGGGGATCGACTGATCGTGGCGCATGCCGGGGACAATCGACCGATGCTCGAAGGCATCAAGGTGGTCGATCTCACAAGCGTCGTCTTCGGGCCATATTGTACGCAGATGCTCGCCGATCTCGGTGCCGAGGTCACCAAGATCGAAGCGCCCGGCATCGGCGACGCCTATCGCTGGGCGGGTAAACCGGCGGCGAGCAAGGGCATGGGGCCGGGCTTCTTCGCCATCAATCGCGGCAAGCGGTCGCTCGCGCTCGATCTCAAGCAGGACGGTGACCGGGCAAGGATGCTCGACCTGCTGCGCGAGGCCGACCTGTTCGTGGTCAATGTGCGCGGCAAGGCGCTGGAGCGGCTCGGCCTCGATTACGAAAGCCTCACAGCAATTAATCCGGAGCTGATCTACATCCATTGCATCGGCTTCGGGCAGGACGGCCCCTACGCCGATCTGCAGGCCTATGACGACGTGATCCAGGCCGCGAGCGGTGCCGCGAGTCTGCTGCCGAGAGTCGATGGCGAGCCGCGAGCACGCTATCTGCCGTCGCTCATCGCCGACAAGGTGGCGGGGCTTCACGCCGCCCACGCTGCCTTGGCAGCCATCGTCCACAAACTGCGCACTGGTCGCGGCCAGCATGTCGAAGTGCCGATGTTCGAGGCCTTCACCGGCTTCATTCTGCTCGAACATCTCGGCGGGCTTACCTACGATCCGCCGAATGCACTCGCAGGTTACGAGCGGCAGATCGATCCCGACCGCCAGCCCTTCCCGACCAGCGACGGGTACATTTCCATCGTGCCTTATACCGATGCGAGTTGGCCCAAGGTATTCGCCGTGCTCGGCGCGCCCGAGGTGCTCGACGACGAGCGGTTCGCCGACCCGGCGAGCCGCTTTGCCAATATCGGCGCACTCTACCGCGAGATGGCAGGGCTGACCGCTAGCTTCACGACGCAGGAGCTGCTTGAGAAATGCCATGCCGCGCAGCTCCCGGCTCAGGCAGTGCGCAATCTCGACGATATGCTGGACGACCCCCACCTCGCCGCAACCGGTTTTTTCCGCAAGCGCACCCACCCTACCGAGGGCGGCTATCGCGAGATGCGGCCGCCCTTCGCCTTCGGCGATTATGATATGCCCGAACTCGCGCCACCGCCCTTGCTCGGCGAAGCCAACAGTGAGGAGCCGGGCCCTTGAGCGGGTCTCCCACGAAAAGGCCCACGCGGCAGAAGATCATCGATGCCGCGCGCGAGTTGATGGTGGAGCAGGACAGCCTGGAGATCTCGATCTCCGAGATCACGCGCAAGGCCGGCACCAATATTGCATCCGTCAGCTATCACTTCGGCGGGCGCGAGGGGCTGATGGTGTCCATCGCCCGCGCCGATGCGGATTTTGCCATCGGCGAGCTCGACAAGTTGCTCGCCTCCGGCATGAGCCCGCCCGACAAGATCGCGCATCACGTCATCGGCATGGTCCGCGCCTATTTCCGCCGGCCCTACCTCCACCGCCTGCTGCAAAAGCTGATCCGCGAAGGATCGCGCGAGGCGGCCACGCTGGTCACCGGCTTCTTCAGCATTCCGGTGGCCGATGCCCGCCGGACGATCATCGAAGAAGGCGTGGCGCAAGGGCTCTTCCGGCCCGTCGACACCAATCTGGTCGGCTATGCGATCGAGGGGGCATGTGCGAACATCTTCACCTCTGCCGCCTCGCGCCGCGCCCTGCTGGGTTCGGGGGACCTCGATCAGGCGCTGGTCGAGCGGTTCGCTGCCAGCACGGCCGAACTCGTGGTGCGTGGATTGCTCGCGCCCGGAGTCGACCGCCCGCTCAGTTGAAGCGAGCGCTTTCTTTCTAGAAGCCGAGGCGCACTCCGGCCCAGACAGTGCGAGGTGCGCCGAGATCGATCGAGCCGCCCTGGTCGCGCGTGACGATGGTTTCGTCGGTCAGGTTCTCGCCCCGCAGCACTAGCGATATGCCCTGGCAGAGTGGCACCTGCGCGAAGGCGCCCAGCGTGGTCGCGGCGGGCAATAAGTCAGTCTCGAGATCGTCCTCGAATTGCGCGCCGACCTGGCGCAGTGTGGCCGACAGCAGCCAATCCTGAGCCGGACGCCAGGACAGCGTTGCACCTGCAACCCAGCGCGGCGTCTGCGCCGGGCGGTTGCCGTCGAGCGCGGCCGCAGCGCCCGATCCTCGCGCCTCTGCATCGGTGTAAGCGAGGCCGCCATCGAAGCTCACCTTGCCGAGCGAGAGTTTCGCATTCGCTTCGATCCCGCGCGCGCGGACCGCGTCGATATTGCGGCGCTGGCGCAGGTTTTCGGCAATCGTCACATTAGCGACCGCATCCTTCACGCGGTTGTCGAAAGCCGTGAGGCCCAACGCGATACGATCGGAGGGCGCAAAATCGATCCCCACCTCGAAACCTTCGAGCCGCTCGTTTTCGAGCGCCGCGTTCGCCTGCGTGACCACCGGAAAGACCACGAACGGCCGGTAGAGTTCATTGAGCGTCGGCAGGCGAAGACCGGTGTAGGCCGCCGCGCGCAGGCTTGCGCCGCCGCCGAGACGATAGAGCGCGCCGGCGCGGAAAGACGCCTCCCAGCCCGCGCGATCCGCAAACCGATCGTCGATCTGGATGGCGCCCGAGGAATCGCGCTCGGTGAAGAAGCCGTTGCGGATCGTGTAGCGATCGAGCCGCGCTCCGCCGGTCAGCGTCAGCCCGCCCAGCGTCAGGTCGTTCTCCACGAACAGGCCGAGATCGGTGGTCGTCCCGCCCGCGTTGCGCCGTGCGCTGACTTCCCCACTGAAGGCGCTGATCGCGGTCTCGAACAGTTCGCCATCGCTCCGGCGGTAATCGAGGCCGAGGCGCAGGACGTTGCGCTCACCCGTCGGCGGGCGGACTTCGATCTTGCCGCCGATGCCGGTCGAGGGCGTATTGCGCTGGTCGAGGACGGGCACGAAGCGGGTCGAGCTGATCACCCGGTTGGCGAAATTGCGCGCCTGGACATAGCCGAGCACGTCGAATTCCCATGCCCCGCGCCCGATCAGGCGCAGGCTCGCATCCTGCCCCTCGATCCGGCTGTCCGCCCCTTCGAAGCGCAAGGTCCGGTCGTCCTCGAAGATCAGGCCGCGCGCTTGCAGTTCGATCGTTTCGGTCAGCGGAGCAACGCCGCGAACTTGCAGCGAATAGCCATCGAAGGCAGCGCGGGCCGTGGCAGGCACGCGGTCGCCGACGGGCGTGGTGAAGAAGCCCTTCCCCCGGTCCCAGCGGCCGGAGATCACGCCGAAACCTGCGCCAAGGCGCGACGCCACGCTGGCGCTTGCCTCGGTTTCGCCGCGTTCGTTGGCAAGCAATTGGGCATCGAGCGTGCCGAGCGTGTCGATCCCTGCGCTCTGCAATTCGATCGTGCCAGCCAGCGCGCCCGCGCCGAAGGGGCCGGAGCCGCCGCCGCGCGTGACGCGGATCGCGGCCAGCCTCTCGGGGGCAAGCGCGCTGAAGGGGATGAAGCCGAAGAAGGGATCGGCCATCGGCACGCCATCGAGCAGCATTAGCGCGCGGCTGGTCGCATTGCCGCCAAGCGCACGCAAGGTCGCTCCCTGCGCCGATGGATTGGCCGAGCGACTGTCGGAACGGCGGAACTGCTGGAACCCCGGTACGGCGGCAAGCGCGTCCTCGATCCTGCCCGACGAGGTCGAGACCAGCGTCTCGCGCTCGATCACCTGAACGTCGTAAGCCGGTGCGGCGGGCGTTTCGGCAAGGCCTTCGCCAGTCACGACGATGACCGGTCCATCGTCGCTCTCCCGCGCTGCGGCAGGGGCTGCAAGCACAGCGGCAAGGGAGGCGGTCGAAGCAAATATCGGCGATCGGATCACGGTGTGGCCTCTCGTTTCGGAGCGGCGCGATTGAGACATCATCTGCGCGCGGTCAACCGCCGAAGGCGTGGGCGCAATCAGAAAGCGAGCGCGGAGACGATCGCGCCGGCTTGCTCGGCACCCGAGCCGGGAGGGCGGCGGATGAGCCAGCGGGCGTCCAGCAGGGGCGCCTGTGCACCGCTCTGCTGGTTGCCGAGTGGCAGCAGGCCGCTGGCCCCGAAGGCAGCCCTGACGAAGGTTTCGCGCGAGCCCGTTTCTCCCAGCTCCGCGCCCAGAACCATCGGCATGAACGCCAGCTCCGACGCCGCCGAGCCGCCTTGCAGGCAGGCCAGCAGGGGCCGCAGGAACAAGCGCGCGGTAACCATGGCAGATGTCGGATTGCCCGGCAGGCCGAGCACCGGCTTGCCCTGCGCCATGCCGAACCACACCGGACGCCCGGGTCGGATCGGCAGCCGCGCGAAGTTTTCTTCCAGACCGTGGTCCGCAAACATAGGCCGCGCGAAGTCGTAGTCCCCGACCGACGCTCCGCCGGTGACGACTACACAGTCCGCCGCGTCCAGAGCGGCGCCGGCCAATTGCGACAGTTGCTCCAGATCGTCGCCGCCGCGCGCGGTGTACGCCATTTCGCCACCTGCAGCTCTCGCCATGGCAGCAACGCCATAGCTCGCACTGTCGGCCAGCGTAGCTTCATCCGCATGAGCATCGCCAGGCTGGACGAGCTCGTCACCCGTCGCAATGATCGCCACCCGTGGGCGTCGCCGAACCTCGACCTCTGCCCGATCGGCCGCAGCCGCGGCCACCATCGCCTGCGGAGTTAACCGTGAACCTTCGGGGACCAGCACATCTCCGCGACGGAAATCGCTCCCGGCCTCGCGCACATGGCGTGCCGGCCCGAAGCCCTCGCGAAACCTTAGCCGGTCGCCGTCGCGCTCGGCATATTCCTGCATGATGACGCAGTCCGCGCCGTCCGGCAGGAAGGCGCCGGTGAAGATGCGCATAGCCTGTCCGGGCTTTAACGCTCGCTTAGGTAGCTGCCCGGCCCGCACCTCGCCGATGCAGTCGAGCCAGTCGCCAGCCTGCGTGCTCGCTTCCACTACCGCATAGCCATCCATGACCGAGCAAGCGCGGCGCGGCGCATCGCTGCACGCAGTCAGCCTCTCGGCAAGGTAACGCCCCGCCACGTGTTCAAGCGGTAAAGTTTCCGTTCCGAGCGGCGAAACGGCAGCCTCCAGCAGCGCTATGGCCTCGTCGAAATCCGGCACCGGCCCTCGCCTACCCGCCAATCGATGCGAGATGCGGGGTCGCGCCGCTATCGCCTTCGCGCAGCCGGTGGCCCGCGGCCTTGTCCGGCATTGCGCGGCGAATGGCTGCGATCAGCTCCTCATGCTGGTCATCATCTTGGAGCAGCGGACGCAGATCGAGCCCGCCCTCCCCGAACAGGCAGAGATGCAACTTACCGCGGCTCGAGAAACGCAGGCGGTTGCAACTGTCGCAAAACCCATGGGCATAGGGTGCGATCAGGCCGATGGCCCCGGCATAATCGGGATGTGCGTAATCGACGGCCGGACCAGCGCCAGCCTTGCGCGGCCTCGCAACCCACCCTTCGCGTGCCAGACGCGTTCGGACCAGATCGCCCGACTGAGCTTCGCCCGCCTGCCACTCTGCATTTTCGTTGGTCCGCATCAATTCGATAAATCGCCATGCGACCGGTCGGTCGGCCACAAAGGCGCGAATGCGGTCCCACTCGGCATCGTCCACCCCGCTCATCAGCACGGTGTTGACCTTCACCGCTTCGAACCCGACTTCGACCGCCCGATCGACGCCGCGCACCACATCGGCCAGCCGGTCGTGCCCGGTGATGCGCGCGAAACTTGCGGAGTCGAGCGTGTCGATGCTGACATTGACCGCGTCGAGCCCCGCATCCCGCCATTCCTGCGCTCTCTCGGCAAGGCGGTAGCCATTGGTCGTCATCGCCAACCGCTGGACGCCCGGCACTCCCGACATTGCGCGCGCGATCGCGGTAAAGTCGTGGCGCACCGTCGGCTCGCCGCCGGTCAGGCGCAGCTTCCACAGACCGAGGTTTGCGAATGCGCGTACAGCGCGGACCATCTCGTCCACCGAAAGTTCCGGCGCGAGGCCTGCCTGCTTCTTGAAGCCGTTCGGCAAGCAATAGGTGCAGCGGAAATTGCAGCGATCGGTGACGGACAGTCGCAAATAAGAGAATTGCCGACCATGGCCGTCCGCCAGGCCGTCGCGCCGAGTCGCGGGCACTGGCAGCGGGTTCTTCGTAGGTTCGAGCGGCGGCATCGCGCGGGGATAGGCTGCCTAGCGTACAAAAGCTACAGCGGGTCTGCTGCAACCTCGGCGCGTAAGGGGGCCATCCGAGCGGCTTTGAGCCGACCTTGTGCACAAAAGCCGTGCAACCGATCGTCAACGCATGAATCGGCGGATGGTACCTTGGTCGTGAAGAACAACTGGATGCGAAACATTCCGTCCCCTTCGCACGTTCACATGCGAACGGAGAATTTTGATGGCTGCACGAGCTTATTGGCAAGGACAGATTCGGCTGGCCCTGGTTTCGATCCCGGTCGAAATCTATTCGGCATCCAAATCCGGTTCGAGGATCAGCTTCAATCAGATCCACGAGCCGAGCGGCAAACGCATCTCCTACGAGAAGGTCGTGCCCGGTATCGGCCCCATCGACCGCGACGAGATCATCCGTGGCTACGAGATATCCAAGGGCAATTACGTCCTGCTCGAGGACGAGGAAATCGAGGCTGTCAAGATCGAGAGCAAGCGCACGCTCGAGCTGGTCCAGTTCGTCGATGCCTGCGAGATCGATCCGCTCTATTTCGAGAAGCCCTATTACGTCGCGCCGCAGGACGAATTGGCCGAAGAAGCGTTCATTGTGCTGCGCGAGGCGCTGCGAAAGGCCAAGAAGGTCGCGCTGGGCCAGCTATCGGTGCGCGGGCGGGAGAAGCTGGTCGCGATCAAACCGTGCGGCAAGGGGCTGCTGCTCGAAACGCTGCGCTATGCCGATGAAGTGCGCGCGGGCCAGAGCTTTTTCGATGAGATCGAGGATGCCAAGCCGAAGAAAGAATTGCTCGACCTGGCCAATACGCTGATCGAACAGAAGAGCGCGCCCTTCGATGCGGGCGAGTTCGAGGACCGCTATGCCGAAGCGCTGAAGAAGCTGATCGACAAGAAGGCCAAATCGAAGAGTAAAAAAGCGGTCATCGAGGATGTGGACGATCCGGACGCCCCGCCGGGTTCCAACGTCATCGACCTGATGGCCGCTCTCAAGAAATCGGTCGAGGGCGACAAGGCGAAGAAACCTGCAAAGCGCAAGAAATCCGCCTGATCCATGGCCGCGCGCAAGGATCCTCTGACCGAGTACAACGCAAAGCGGGACTTCAGGCGAACGCCCGAGCCTGCGGGCAAGCGCGAGGCCAGCAAATCGGGCAACCTCTTCATCGTCCAGAAGCATGACGCGACCAGGCTGCATTGGGACTTGCGGCTCGAAGTGGATGGTGTGCTGAAGAGCTGGGCGGTCACCAAGGGTCCTTCCCCAGATCCGGACATCAAGCGACTGGCGGTCCGGACCGAGGACCATCCCATGTCCTACGCGGAGTTCGAAGGCGTCATTCCCAAGGGGGAATATGGCGGCGGGACGGTGATGCTGTGGGACCGCGGAAGCTGGGCGCCTGTCGAGGGCAAAAGCGCGAAGGACCTCGAAAAGGGGCATCTCCATTTCACCTTGCAAGGCGAGCGGATGCGCGGTGAGTGGCTGCTGATCCGCCTGAAACAAAAGCCGGGCGAGAAGCGCGAGAACTGGCTTTTGCGCAAGCTGCAGGATGAGCACGCGGAAGCGGGCGATGCGCTGGTGCAACGCGAATTGACCAGCGTTGCGACCGGTCGTTCGATGGCGGAAATCGCAGCCGGGAAGGATGGCGCGCGGCCCAGCGCAGGCACTAAGAAATCCCGCAAGACGAAAACCGCTGCGCTGCCGAAGTATCGGAAACCTCAGCTTGCCACTCTGGTCGACGATGTGCCGACGGGCAATCGCTGGATGCACGAGATCAAGTTCGACGGCTACCGCGCGCTGGTGGCAGTGCGCGGCAAGGACGTCCGCATCTATACGCGAAACGGCAAGGACTGGACGGACAAGTTCGGACCTCTGGTCGATGCCATTGCTGCGCTGGACCTGCCTTCGGCCCTGATCGACAGCGAAATCGTGGCCTATGACGACAAGGGCAATCCGGACTTCTCGACCCTGCAAAAGGTCTTGAAGCGAGGTTCCGGATCACAGCAGCCATCCGACAAACTGGCATTGCACACTTTCGACTTGCTGGAACTGGAGGGAGACGATTTGAGCGACCTTCCGAATATCGAGCGCAAGGAACGGCTCGAGGCCTTGCTCGCGAATGCGGAGGCGCCGATCCATGTGGCCGAACACGTCCTGGGGGCAGGCGAAACCCTGTACCGGGCGATGTGCGATGCGAAACAGGAAGGTATCATCTCCAAAACCGTGGACGGGAAATATTCCGGCCGCCGGTCGAAAGCCTGGGTGAAGGTCAAATGCACCCGCAGGCAGGAATTCGTGATCATTGGCTGGAAGGCCTCGAGCGCGAAGGGGCGCCCCTTCGCTTCTCTTCTGCTCGCTCAGCACGAAGGCGGTGAGCTTGTCTACAAGGGCAATGTCGGCACCGGCTTTTCTGCCGACGATCTCGATGAACTGGCGGGGAAACTGAAACGGCTGGAGCGCAAGACCCCGCCTGCGGAGGTGGAGAAGGCATCGTCGCGCAACGTGACCTGGGTGACCCCGAAGCTCGTGGCGGAGATCGCTTTTGCCGAGTTTACCGCCGACGGGAACGTACGTCACGGCAGTTTCCTCGGCCTGCGTAGCGATAAACCGGCGAAGATGGTCGTTCCCGAGAAACCCGCATCTGCTCCTGCGGAAGAGGATGTCGCGATCTCCAGCCGCGACCGTGTCATTTTTCCAGACAGCGGTCAGACGAAAGGGGAACTGGCCGATTACTACGCCGCGATCGCACCGGTCATGCTTCCATTCGCCGCGCGGCGCCCCGTCAGCCTGGTCCGTTGTCCGCAAGGAAGAGCGGAGAAGTGTTTCTTCCAGAAGCATGACAGCGGTGCCTTCGGCGATGCCGTTCACCACGTTCCGATCCGCGAAAAGGACGGTGGGCACGAGGATTACCTCTATGTCGAGGACCAGCGCGGCCTCCTGCAGTGCGTCCAGATGGGCACGATCGAGTTTCATGGCTGGGGCGCGCGCTCTGACGATGTCGAGCAGCCCGATCGGATGATCTTCGATCTCGACCCCGACGAGGGGCTTGGTTTTACCGAAGTGAAGACAGCCGCGCGCGACATTCACGACCGGCTTGCCGACCTCGGGCTGACCAGCTTTGCCATGCTTTCGGGAGGAAAGGGTGTCCATGTCGTGGTGCCGCTCACGCCGGGTGACAGCTGGGGCGAACACAAGGATTTCGCCCGGCGCTTCTCCGAAGCGCTGAGTCTTGCCGAACCCGACCGCTTCACCGCGAACATGAGCAAGGCAAAACGCAAGGGTCGCATCTTCATCGACTGGCTGCGCAATCAGCGCGGCGCGACGGCAGTGCTACCTTACTCGGCGCGTGCACGATCCGGCGCGCCAGTCGCGGTTCCTGTCACATGGAACGAACTCAAGGGGATGGACGATGCCAAGCCGTTCTCCATCGATCAGGCGGAGACGCTGTTGCGGCGTGCTTCATCGAAAGCGTTGCATGGGTGGGGTTTCGCCGACCAGCGCCTTCCGGACCTCTAAAAATCGATTTTCGGACACCTTTCGACGCGCGATGGTTCTACAGGGACAGGAGGTGCGCTTGGCCGATACAATTACCGTAAACGAAACCGCTTATCCCATTCCAGACGATCCGCGGGTCAGTCTTCTCGACTTCCTGCGCCAGCACATCGGCCTGACCGGCACAAAGAAGGGCTGCGACCATGGCCAGTGCGGCGCTTGTACGGTGCTGGTCAACGGCGTCCGGATCAACAGCTGCCTGACGCTCGCGGCCATGCACGATGGCGACGACGTGACGACCATCGAGGGTCTCGGCACACCCGAAAAGCCCTCGGCATTGCAGCGCGCGTTTCTCGAACACGACGGTTACCAATGCGGCTATTGCACTCCGGGCCAGATCTGTTCGGCCACTGCCATGCTGGAGGAAATTGCCGCCGATTGGCCTAGCGATGCGAGCGAAGCACTTAACGGCAAGGTCCGCATATCCGGCGAGGAAATCCGCGAGCGGATGAGCGGAAACCTGTGTCGCTGCGGCGCTTATGCGAATATCGTGGCTGCGATCGAGGACGTCGCAGGGGGAGGCCAGTCATGAGGCCGTTTCAATACACCCGAGCGCCTTCGCTGGCCGAAGCTTCGAACCTGACCGCGGGCAAGGATACGCTTGCTATCGCCGGCGGGACCAACCTGCTCGACCTCATGAAGCTGCAGGTGGAAAAACCGGGTAAGCTGGCCGACATCAACCGGCTTGGTTTCGCGGATATCGAGGACACGGGTGACGGCGGCCTGCGGCTCGGCGCACTCGCCACGAATACCGAGACCGCCGTCCATCCGCGCGTGCGGTCCGATTATCCGGTGCTCTCACGCGCGATCCTGGCCGGAGCGACGCAGCAGTTGCGCAACAAGGCCACAAACGGCGGTAACCTGTGCCAGCGCACGCGGTGCTTCTATTTCACCAATATCGACCAGCCCTGTAACAAGCGCGAGCCCGGCAGCGGTTGCGGGGCGATCGACGGGATCGCGAAACTGCACGCGATCCTTGGCACGAGCGACCAGTGTATCGCCACCTATCCGGGCGACATGGCCGTGGCGCTCAGCGCGCTCGGCGCAACGGTCGAAATTTCCGGCGACAAGGGCGAGCGCAGCGTTCCGGTATGCGACTTCCATTGCTTGCCCGGCGATACGCCATGGATCGAGAACATCCTTGAGCCTGGTGAAATCATCACCGGCATCGTTCTGCCTGCTCCCGTGGGCGGCAAGCAAATCTACCGCAAGGTGCGCGAGCGTTCCTCCTATGCCTTTGCGCTGGTTTCCGTCGCGGCCGTATTGGAGCTGACCAACGGCAGGTTTTCCCGCGCCGACCTCGCTTTCGGCGGATTGGCGCACAAACCGTGGCACGACCCGCGCGTCGGAGAATGCCTGCTGGGCCAGGTTCCTTCGGATGCGTTGTTCGACAAGGCAGCCGACATCCTGCTGGAAGATGCACGCGGGTTTGGCGAGAACGACTTCAAGATACCGCTGACACGGCGCACGCTTCACGCCGTCCTTTCACAGGCGACGGAGGACGCAGCATGACGGTCCATTTCAAGCAAGACGAACCCGACAATTCCAACCGCCTCGACGGCATGAAACAGGGTGTGCTGGGCAAGCCCTTACCGCGCATCGAGGGGCTGGCAAAGGTCACCGGAACCGCGCCCTACGCGGCCGAATATCCGGTCGAGAACTGCGCCGAAGGTGTCTTGGTCACAGCCACGATTACGCGCGGCGAGGTCACGTCCATCGATCGCGAGAGCGTGCTTTCCATGCCCGGCGTGATCGCGGTGATCGACGACGAGAAGCTCTGCACCCGCGCGGCGCAGGGAACGGCCAACGAAGCGCCCATGCAGGGACCGGCGCAGGTCTGCTACTGGGGCCAGCCGATCGCTCTGGTGGTGGCCGAAACCTTCGAACAGGCGCGCGACGCTGCCAAGCACCTCAATGTCGAGTATCGCGTGGAAGAGGGCGCCCCCCTCGACCCCGGCGCGGTCGAACCGGAGGAGCAGGAGGGCGAGACGGTTCACCAGGGCGATCTGGCCCATGCCATGGTCGAGGCCGCGCACAGCATCGACGTCACCTACACCACCAAGGGCCACGCGTCCGCCGCCATGGAGCCGCACGCTGCAATCGCCGAGTGGGACGGCGACAAGCTGACCGTCCATGCTTCGCTGCAGATGCTCAACTACAACATCACCGAACTGGCCGATGCGCTCGATATGGAAGAGGACGATGTCCGCCTCATATCCCGCTATGTCGGGGGCGGGTTTGGTTCCAAACTGGGGATCAGCGAGGAAGTGGTCGCAGCTGCGCTGGCGGCAAAACAGGTGGGCCGCCCGGTTCGCGTCGTGCAGTCGCGACAGCAGGTTTTCCAGACGGTCATGCGCCGGAGCGAAACCACGCAACATCTGCGTCTGGCGGCCGACGACAATGGAAAGCTTGTCGGATTTGGCCACGAGGCGTTGGTCTCGAACCTCCCCGGTGAGAGCTTCGCCGAGCCTGTGCTGCAATCGTCGCACTTCCTCTATGGCGGCGAAAACCGCGAACTGATGCTCAAGGTCGCCCGTATCCACCGCATGACGGCGGGGTCGGTGCGCGCTCCGGGCGAGGCGGTGGGCATGCCGGCGCTCGAGGGCGCGATGGATGTGCTCGCCAAAAAGGCCGGTATCGATCCGGTCGAGCTGCGCTTGCGCAACATACCCGAAGACGATCCTGAAGAAGGTCTGCAGTTTTCCTCTCACAAACTCGCCGAATGCCTGAAGCAAGGGGCGGATGCTTTCGGCTGGGACAAAGGTCTTCGCAAACCACGCCAGCGGCGTGAGGGCGAGTGGTGGGTCGGTACTGGCATGGCCAGCGCCGCAAGGGTGCATAACATTTCAGAAGCCAAGGCCCGTGTGACGCTGAAAGCCGATGGGACGGCACTCGTCGAAACCGACATGACGGATATCGGCACCGGGACCTATACCATCCTCGCACAGATCGCCGGAGAGATGCTCGGACTCGATCCGAAGCGGGTTCTGGTCGAGCTGGGCGACACGCGACACCCGCGCGGGCCCGGCTCGGGCGGCAGCTGGGGTGCGGCTTCGATCGGCTCGGCAGTTTACGTCGCATGCAAGGCGATCCGCGAGGAACTGGCCGCAAAGATCGGCACGAGCGAGGACAAACTCGAGCTAAACGAAGGCAAAACCGCTACCGGTGAATCTCTGACAGACCTTCTCGAAGGCAAGGACCTCGCCCGCGAGGGCCATTACGAACCGGGCGATATCGAGGACGATTACACCGCGTCCGGCTTCGGTGCGTTCTTCGCCGAAGTGCGCGTCAACCACTACACCGGCGAAACCCGTGTCGAGCGCATGCTCGGTGCTTTCGGCTTCGGGCGCGTACTGAATGCCAAGACAGCCCGCTCGCAATGCATCGGCGGCATCACCTGGAGCATCGGCCTCGCGCTGACAGAGGCGCTGGAGTTCGATCCGCGGGACGGACACCTCGTCAATTGCGACCTTGCCGAATATCACGTGCCCGTTCACCGCGATGTCCCCGATCTGGACGTGGTTCTGGTCGAGGAACGTGATGCCGCAGCCAGCCCGATCCAGGCCAAGGGCATCGGCGAACTCGGCATGTGCGGCGGAGCGGCAGCCATCGCCAACGCGATCTACAACGCCTGCGGGGCGCGGCTATACGATTACCCGATGACACCGGATCGCGTTCTCGCAGCGATGCCCGATTGATGCTCGCCGAATATGCCGGTGAGACCGTGCGCGACGAGGACCACGTGGCGCTCGCTGCAGCCAGTGAGCCGGGGGTCGGCCTCTGCACTATCGTCGGGATCGAAGGCAGTTTCTCGCGCCAGAAGGGTGCGCAGCTTGCTGTGCGACCGGACGGTTCGACGGTAGGCGATCTGGCCGACACTTGCCTTGAGCGGCAACTTGCCTCCGACATCGAGGCTTGCAAAGACCGGCAAGTCGTCCGCTACGGACGTGGCTCCTCCACAATCGACTTCCGCCTCCCCTGTGGCGGCGGTTTGGATATCTTGCTCGATCCCGCGCCGGATCGTGCGGAAATTCGTAAAGCGTTGGAAACCCTGCGGCAGCGCCAACCCGCCCGAATCCGCTATGCCTGTGATGACTATACGCTTCAGCGGACCTACCATCCTTCGCTCAAGATCATTGCCATGGGTGAGGGCCCTGAGATCGAAGCCGTAGCCTCTCTGTGCGAAGCAATGGCCATAGAGACAGAAATCGTTCGAATGGATGATCTGACGCTAGGTCGGATGCCGGACACCCTCTCTTACGATGCGTGGACTGCCTGCCTCTTGCTGTTTCATGATCACGAATGGGAATTGGCCCTGCTCGAGCAGGCTCTGACGAGCGCGGCCTTCTACATCGGTGCGCAGGGCGGAGAGATGGCGCGCGCGGATCGCCATCTGGCGCTCGTCGCACGCGGGCTTGGCGAAGAATGCGTCGCGCGGCTGACAAGTCCGGTGGGGCTCATACCCAGTTGCAAGTCGCCGCGGGCACTGGCGCTTTCGGCAGTCTCCGAAATCGTCGCCGGTTACGAGCAACTGCGTGCGTCGCCTTGAAAAAAAGACCGCCGTCGTCCTGCTCGCTGCCGGCCGGGCAGAGCGGTTCGGGGGCGGCAAGCTGACGGCCGATTTACGGGGATGCCACCTGTGGGAGTGGGCGGCGGAAGCCGCCGAAGCGATCGACTTTGCGGAACGCATCCTTGTTGTCGCGCCGGGAAGCGCTCTACACAGTCGTCCCGGCTGGCTGCAGGTCGAAAATTCCGATGCAGCAACAGGAATGGGAAGCTCGATCGCTGCGGGCGTAGCCGCAATATCCGCCTGCGAGCAAGTCGTCATAATGCTGGCCGACATGCCATTCGTTACGCCAGAGCACCTCGCGCGCCTGGCGGGTGCAGGTGGGCCTGCATTCTCCAGCTATGAGGGAGGCATGCCCGGCTGTCCTGCAGCTTTCCCACAATCGGCTTTCGTAAAGCTTCGAGGACTGACGGGCGAGCGGGGTGCGCGCAGTCTCGAGCTTGGTGAGATCAGTCTCATCTCACCGTCGGACAGTCGCGAACTTGCAGATATCGATACGGTTCGAGACCTCGAGAAATTGGCCTCGGACACATAGGCTGTCGCGCCGACGCCGCCGCGCGATCCTTCCCACCTCGGCAACCATCGCTCGTAACTGGATACAAGGTCTGCGCGGCGAGGCGACGTGGCGGAGAGGGAGGGATTCGAACCCTCGATAGGCTTGCACCTATACTGCATTTCGAGTGCAGCGCATTCGACCACTCTGCCACCTCTCCGCATGTCGGGTGCGCTTCCGGGCACAGGCCCGCGGTCGAAGCGAGGCGCGCCGATTAGCGGAGCAGCCCGGCCTTGCCAAGCCCTTTTGGGTGCGATTTCGGGGGACGGGCTGCCTCCCCGCCTTGTTTACTTGTCACAGCGCACCATATCCTTCGCACCTATGGAACGCGCTCAATTCTTCTCCGCCCAGGCCGGTCGCACGATCGAGGCACCGCGCCGCGCCAAGACCCGCTTCGCCATCGGCGATGTAGTCAAGCACAAGGTGTTCGATTTTCGCGGAGTGATCTTCGATATCGATCCGGTCTTCGCCAATTCGGAAGAATGGTACGCGGCGATCCCGGAGGACATCCGGCCTGATCGCGACCAGCCGTTCTATCACCTGCTCGCAGAGAGCGACGAGAACAGCTACGTCGCCTATGTCAGTCAGCAGAACCTGCTGAACGATGCGGTCAGCGGCCCGGTCGAGCACCCGGACGTGCACATCTATTTTCAGCAGTTCGAAAGCGGTCGCTACCGCATGCGGCGCAGCCTGACGCACTGATTGCGGTCGGGCTGGCGCGCTTGATCAGCTCTTTATCTTCCAGCCGGACTTGAGCAGCCTGTAGGCGACAACCGCCAGGACGGCGTTCAGCGCCAGCAGGCCGACAGCTGCCCATGCGACGTGCGCTGCGTCGCCGATATCGCTCTGCCCGAGAAATCCATAACGGAAGCCCGAAATCACGTAGAAAAACGGGTTGGCGCGGCTGACCGCCTGGAATGCGGGTGCGAGCCGGTCGATGATGTAGAACGTGCCCGACAGCATCGCGAGCGGCGTGATGACGAAATTCGTGACCGCCGCGTTGTGATCGAACTTCTCCGCCCAGATCGACGCGATCAGGCCGAGGATCGCCAGCATGACTGCGCCCATCAGGCCGAACCAGATTACCGCCCAAGGGTGCGCCATGGCAAGACTGACGCCGGGATAGAGCGCCATGGCCAAAGCCACGACGAAGCCCACCGCAATTGCGCGCGTGACGGCAGCGCCGACGATGCCGGTCATCAGCTCGCCTTCGGACAGCGGCGGCATCAGCAGGTCGATAATCGTGCCCTGGATCTTGCCCGACAGCAGCGAAAAGCTCGAATTGGCGAAGGAATTCTGCATCATCGCCATGGCGATCAGGCCGGGTGCGACGAAGGTCGGGAAGTTGACGCCCAGCACCTCGCGCCCGCCACGCCCCAAGGCGACCGAGAAAATGACGAGGAACAGCAGTGTAGTGATTGCCGGAGCCCAGATTGTCTGGGTCTGCACCTTGAGAAACCGCCGGACCTCCTTAATATAGAGGCTCCACAAACCCACGCGGTTGATGCCTGTGATAACCGGCTTGCCGCGTTCGGCGAACCGGCCTTTCGCAGCGCCGCCATCCTCGACGAAATTTGCGTCGGGTTGCTCGGTGCCCGCGGGGGCAGGATTGACTTGATCGGCCATGGCTGCGCGCCTAGGGCCACGTACCCCGTCTTGGCAAGCTCCGGACGGCCAGGACTATACAGGATTCACGAATGAGCTGGACCGACGAACGGATCGCAACACTCAAGAAGATGTGGGAAGGCGGATCAACCGCCAGCCAGATCGCGGAGGAACTCGGCGGCGTCAGTCGCAATGCGGTCATCGGCAAGGCCCATCGCCTCGGCCTGAAATCGCGCCCCTCGCCGGTGAAGGCCAACGAGAAGAAGAAGCCAGCGCCCAAGGCGAAGGCCCCGCCCAAGCCGGCCCCGAAGGCCGCGCCCAAGCCGCCCGCCCCGAAGGCCGCAGCACCGGCAAAGCCCGCCGCTGCGCCTGCACCTGCGCCCAGCGCTTCGGTTCCCTCGCAGCCGCTGCCCGACAAGCGGCCCGACCTGCCCAAGATCGTCTCCGTCGGACCCGGCGGCTTCCTGCGTCAGGGACCCGGCGATCAGCAGCCGCCGATCCCGCCTGCTCCGCCGCGCCGCCTGGTTCCGGCCAAGCCCGATCCGTCCATCGCTGACAAGACCAGCCTGCTCGATCTGTCGGACAAGGTATGCCGCTGGCCGATGGGCCATCCGGGCGAGCCCGATTTCCATTTCTGCGGAGAAGCCGTGAACCCCGGCTTCCCCTATTGCGTCGAACATTGCGGGCGGGCGTATCAGGCACAGCTTCCGCGCGGTGCGCGCCGTCCGCCTCCGCCCCTGCCCTTTGGCGGCCCTCGGGTCCGCTAAATTCAAATGTCAAAAGGCCCGGCAGTCACACGACCGCCGGGCCTTTCTTTTAGACCGACGGGAGTTTGCCAATGCCTCTTTCGCTTCACGCCGCCTATGTCCCTAGTGCCCTGCAAATGCTGGGCACCGCGCGACACCTCGTCGGCACGGCAGAGAAATGGTGCGGCGAGAACGGCGTTTCGGAAGCCGAGATCATCGGCGCGCGGATCATCGAGGACATGCTGCCGTGGTGCTATCAGGTGAAATGCGTTGCCGAGCATACGCAGGGCGCGATCGAAGGCGTCCGCGCCGGCGTTTACTCTCCCGATCTCAATCCGCCGCCGACGACGTTCGATGCTCTGCGGGAGAAGCTATCGCGGGCAAAGGACGCGATGGAAGCTCTGTCCGAGGACGATATGGAAGCCTTTATTGGCCAACCGATGCGGTTCGAGTTCAAGGATCGTCGCATGGACTTCGACGCTGAGGACTTCCTGCTCAGCTTCAGCCAGCCGAACATTTATTTCCACTGCGCGACAGCCTACGACATCCTTCGCATGAAGGGCGTGCCCGTCGGCAAGGGCGATTTCATGGGCCGCGTGCGGATCAAAACCTAGCGCTTGCGGGCGAACCAGATCGTGTGGCGCGGCCCCTTGTTGTTGGGCCGCGCGCGAACTTCGCGCACCTCCACATCGAAGCCGCTTTCTTTCAGGCGAACGGTGAACTTGTGGTCGGGCGCGGCGGACCACACCGCCAGGATGCCGCCGAGCCGCAGCGCGTCGCGCGCCTTGCCGAGCCCGGTCTTGCTGTAGATGCGATAGTTGGCATCGCGCACGATCCCGTCGGGTCCGTTGTCAACGTCGAGCAGAATGGCATCGTATTTCTCGCTGGTGCCGTCATTCGCATCGTCGATCAGCGCGGCGACATCGCACAGCACCACTTCTCCGCGCGGATCGGCCAGGCTCTCTCCGGTAAGGTGCGCCAGCGGCCCCTTCGCCCAGTCGAGAATTTCGGGCACGATCTCGGCCACGGTCACCGATCCGCCCTCGGGCAGCCGATCGAGCGCCGCACGATAGGTGAACCCCATTCCGTAGCCTCCGATCAGGACGCGCGGCTTGGCCGCTTCGAGTTCGGCTAGCGTCAGCACTGCAAGCTGCTCTTCGGAGAACTGCATCCGCGTGCCCATCAGCTCGTCGCGGCCGAGCATGATGATGAAGTCACGGCCATGGCTAACGAGCGTCAGCGTTTCGCCGTCGGGCACTTCAGCGGTCGCCAAGGTCTCACGGGGCAGCATCGATATTCTCTTCGGATTGAGGAATGACCAAGCGAGCAATAGCTCCCTTGCCGTCTTCCCGGTTGGACAGAGTAAATTCGCCTTTCAGGCTACGGGCGAGGCTTGTGGCAATCCTCAGGCCGAGGCTGTCCGAATTGTCCAGCGCAAACCCGAACGGCAAGCCCGTGCCTTCGTCCTGAATGCAGATGATGTAGCACGGCTCGTCATCGGCTCGGTCCACGACCGTCACTTCAAGCGACCCACCCGAATTGGCATAGCCGTGTTCCACGCAATTGCTGATCGCCTCGGCGACGACCAGCGCGGTCGAAACCGCATGTTCGGTCGCAAGCGTACCGCTCGCCTGGGCATCGAAGACGTAATAGATGTCGTCACGGCCCGAGGCGTCCAGCGTATCACGCGCGATGCGGTCGATATAGTTTGCCAGCGACAGCTGTGCGCCATCGGCGCTGTAGAGGGTGCGTTGGAGCCGGCCCACTAGGCCAAGCCGCCGGGCTGCATCGGTCAGCGCCTGCTTGCCATCGCCCTGCGGCAGTCCGCGCTGCTGTAGATTGAGCAGCGAGGAGATCATCTGGATGTTGTTGCCGACCCGGTGCTGCAACTCGTTGAACAGCATCTCGCGCGTTTCCGCGAGCTGGCTGGTGCGTTGCTGCTCCAGCGCCAGCCGCGCATTGGCGATCTGCATCCAATGGACGAGCGCGATATCGACAACGACGATCCCGATGAAAAAGAGCAGCGCCACCACGGCGCGATAGTCGAGCGCAAAACTATCCAGCGGCGGGATGAAAAAATACCAGCTCAACAGTCCGCACAGGACTGCAGCGAGCGCCCCGGGGCCGACGCCGAAGAAGAAGGCAGTCAGAATGACCGGGGGGAAGAAAGTGATGTAGGGAAAGCCTTCGGGCAAGGCTCCGCCAACTGCCCAGCGGGTCAGCAGGCCGGCCAAGCTGGCGACGATCGCGACGCCATAGCCGATCCACGGGCGGCGCTTGGCGAGCGGCAATCTTTGCAGGAATGTGAGACTGTCCGGTGGCAAGTCCCGCAGCGCCCTGAACATCGATCCTCGTGTCTCCTCGCCCAAAAACAGGCCCATAAAGGAAGGGCCGCGAAGGTCTATACCCTCGCGGCCCCACATTGCCAAAAGGCGTTGCAGATCAGTCCTTCAGGAAGTCCGGCACGTGGGCTTCGCCGCCCCCGTCGTTATTGCCGCCGCGATCTCCGCCGCGGTTCCCGCCGCGCGGGCCACCGCGACCGCCGCGACGATCGCCGCCACGACCACCGCCGCCGCCGCGCGGACCGCGATCACCGCGCGGTTCGCGCGGCGGGCGGGTGTCTTCCAGCTCTTCGCCGGTTTCCTGGTCGACCACGCGCATCGACAGGCGGACCTTGCCGCGCTGGTCGATCTCGAGGACCTTGACCTTTACTTCCTGGCCTTCGCTGACAACGTCAGTGGGCTTTTCGACGCGCTCGTTCTTCATTTCGCTGACGTGGACGAGACCGTCCTTGCCGCCCATGAAGTTCACGAATGCACCGAAGTCGACGATGTTGACGACCTTGCCGGTGTAGATCTTGCCGACTTCCGCCTCTTCGACGATGCCTTCGATCCACTTCTTCGCGGCTTCGATCTCATCGGCATTGCTCGACGAAATCTTGATCACGCCTTCGTCGTCGATGTCGACCTTGGCACCGGTTTCGGCGACGATCTCGCGGATTACCTTGCCGCCCGTACCGATGACGTCGCGAATCTTCGACTTGTCGATCTGCATCGTTTCGATACGCGGAGCGTGCTTGGACACTTCGCCGCGCGAGGAACCGAGCGCTTCGGTCATCTTGCCGAGGATGTGCGCACGACCGGCCTTCGCCTGTTCGAGAGCGGTCTGCATGATCTCCTGCGTGATGCCGGCAACCTTGATGTCCATCTGGAGGGACGTGATGCCCTTTTCCGAACCGGCCACCTTGAAGTCCATATCGCCCAGGTGATCTTCGTCACCCAGGATGTCGGACAGCACGGTGAAGTCGCTGCCTTCGAGGATCAGGCCCATGGCGATGCCCGAGACCGGGCGCGCCAGCGGCACGCCGGCGTCCATCATGGAAAGGCTTCCGCCGCACACCGTCGCCATCGAGCTCGAGCCGTTGGACTCGGTGATGTCGGACAGGACGCGGATCGTATACGGGAATTCCTCGTGATCGGGCAGCACCGGACGAAGCGCGCGGAATGCGAGCTTGCCGTGGCCGGTTTCGCGGCGGCTGGTGAAGCCGAAGCGGCCCACTTCGCCGACCGAGTAGGGCGGGAAGTTATAGTGCAGCATGAAATTGCTGTACGACAGGCCTTCCAGACCATCGATCATCTGCTCGGCATCCTTGGTGCCCAGCGTGGTGGTGCAGATCGCCTGCGTTTCACCGCGGGTGAACAGCGCCGAACCGTGCGTGCGCGGCAGCAAGCCGACCATCGCCTCGATCGGGCGAACCTCGTCGGTCTTGCGGCCGTCGATACGCTGGCCATCCTTCAGGATCGCCTTGCGCACGATGTCGCTTTCCAGCTTCTTCACGAGCTTCAGGCGGCCCATGTATTCGGCCGGATCGCTCTCTTCCAGATCGGAGTAATGCTCGCGCGCCTTGGCACGGGCATCGTTGACCGCGTCCTGACGCTCGGCCTTGTTGGTGATCTTGTAAGCCTTCGCCAGATCGTCGCCGATGACGCCGCGCAGCTCTTCGAGCTTGGCGGTCTTGTCTTCGACCGGGTCGAGTTCCCACGGATCCTTGGCGGCCTGTTCGGCCAGATCGATGATCGCGCCGATGACCTTGCGGCTTTCCTCATGCGCGAACATGACGGCGCCGAGCATCTGCTCTTCGGTCAGTTCCTTCGCTTCGGATTCGACCATCATCACCGCGTCCTGCGTCGCGGCCACGACTAGGTCGAGATTGCCGTTTTCGCCCAGGGCATCGGCGACGGTCGGGTTGAGGACGTAATTGCCATCATTATCGAAGCCGACGCGCGCGGCGCCGATCGGGCCCATGAAGGGCAAGCCGCTGATGGTCAGCGCGGCCGAGGCGGCGATCATCGCGACGATGTCGGGCTCGGTCTCGCCGTCATAGGACAGCACCTGCGCGATGACGTTGATTTCGTTGTAGAAGCCTTCCGGGAACAGCGGCCGCACCGGGCGGTCGATCAGGCGACTGGTCAGCGTTTCCTTCTCCGTGGCGCGGCCTTCGCGCTTGAAGAAGCCGCCCGGGATACGGCCCGCAGCGGAGAATTTTTCCTGGTAGTGGACGGTCAGCGGGAAGAAGTCCTGCCCTTCCTTCACACTACGCGCGGCGGTCACGGCGCACAGCACCACGGTTTCGCCATAGGTGGCCAGCACGGCGCCGTCTGCCTGACGGGCGATCTGGCCGGTTTCGAGGGTGAGGGTCTTTCCGCCCCACTCGATCGATACGGTTTTCTTGTCGAACATGTATTTTCCTAAATGACCCGCCGCGCCTGATTGCACCGGCGGGGCCTACTGTGCCGGGGATACCGTCCCGGTCCGGTTCGGGGCGCTGTTTTGGCCCCATTGCCCGCTCCGGAGCCGAATTGCCCGGGAGCCGGATAGCAAGAGGGGCAGCCCTTCCGAGCCGCCCCTCCCGAAACTCTTATTTACGAAGACCCAGCTTCTGGATCAGCGCGTTGTACCGCTCGACGTCTTTCTTCTTGAGATAGGCGAGCAGGTTGCGACGCTTGTTGACCATCATCAGGAGACCGCGACGCGAGTGATTGTCCTTGTGGTTGGACTTGAAGTGCTCGGTCAGGTTCTTGATGCGCTCGGTCAGGATGGCGACCTGGACTTCCGGCGAACCGGTGTCGCCCTTGCCCTGCGCATTGTCCTTGATGATCTTCTGTTTGTTTTCGGCGGTAACCGACATGCATTTTACTCCGCGACATCCGGTAGGTTGAAGCCCCGCACGACCTTGGCCGAGCCTCCGCTGAGTTCCATCAAGGCCACCGGCACTTGGTGCAGTGTGGCGAGGTGGAGCCCGTCGGTGTAGGGCAAGTCCGACAATACCCGGCCCTGGCGGACCGCCTGCGCGCTTGTCGGGTCGAGGGTGAGGACCGGGATGTCGTCCAGTCCGGCCTCCAGCGGCAGGAGAAGGTTTTCAAGGCCTGCGCCCTTAGCGTTTTTCTCCAGCGTGTCCAGCGAAATCGCCTGATCTTCGCGGAACGGGCCAGCCTTGATGCGCCTGAGGTAGGTCACATGCCCCAGCGTTCCAAGGGCGCGTGCGATGTCCCGTGCCAGCGAGCGGATGTATGTGCCCTTGGACACATGCGCGATGAGGGTGACGCTGTCGGCCAGTTCGAGCGGAGCCTGCGGATCGTAGGGATCGGGCCGACCGGCGGTGGTGGCGAAAACCGAACGCAGCGGCGAGTCCTCCCTCTCGCCCTCAAAGCCGAGTTTGTGGATCGTCACGCGACGCGTTTTCATCTCCACTTCCTCGCCAGCCCGTGCGCGGTCGTACGCGCGCTTGCCGTCCACTTTGACCGCGGAATAGGCGGGCGGCACCTGCTCGATCTCGCCGGTGAAATGCTCCAGCACGGCAGCGATAGCAGCCATCGGCGGGCGGCGGTCGGTTCGCTCGATCACCTCGCCTTCGGTGTCGAGCGTGTCGGTCTCCTCGCCGAACTGGATCGTGAACGCATAGATCTTGTCGCTATCGAGCATGCGCCCGGCAAGCTTGGTCGCCTCGCCGAGCGCGATCGGCAGCACGCCTTCGGCCAGCGGGTCGAGTGTGCCGCCATGGCCGACCTTGGTCTTGGCATAGCCACCCTGCCGCAACAGTCGTTTGACCGCACCCACGGCCTGCGTCGAAGCGAGGCCGCGCGGCTTGTCGAAGATCAGCCAGCCATGCGGAGCGGGTTTTGAGACTTCGCTCATCCGCCGATCACACCCGCGATGCCGTTGGCGACCGAGAAGAAGAGGCCACTGATCCATTCGACCGGCGGCAAGATGGTGTTCTCGATCCAGCGAGCGTCGGGGAAGGCCCAGGTCGCCGCGATCAGCACGACGAACACCAGCATGCCCATCGCCTGGAGCTTCTGCCACTGGTTCGCCCAGCGCCGCGGCATCAGCCCGCCGACGATATGCGACCCGTCGAAGGGCGGGATCGGCAACAGGTTGAAGAACGCGAGGAAGGCGTTGATCAGGACGAACGCGCCGAAAGCGGTCATTACCCACTCGGGCAAGGCCGCGCCCAAGTTCAGCGCGAACCCTCCGATCACGCCGATGAAAAGCGCCGCCACCAGTGCGAGCAGCAGGTTCGTCCCTGGCCCGGCAGCAGCGACCGCCATCATGCCGAAGCGCGGATTGTCCAGTCGCCGTGCGTTGACCGGAACCGGCTTCGCCCAGCCGAAGATCGGGCCGCCAAACAATGCCAGCGCGCCGGGTACGATGATCGTCCCGATCGGATCGACATGTCGGATCGGGTTGAGGCTGAGGCGGCGCTGCTCCTTCGCAGTCGGGTCGCCCAGCATCAGCGCGACCCAGCCATGCGCCACCTCGTGAAAGACGATGGCGACGATCAGACACGGCACCAGCACCGCCGCTAGGATGAGGGTTTCTGTCATGGTGGCTAGATAGGGACCGGTGGGTCAGCCCGCCAGCGCTTCGCGGAAATGCTTGCGACACATGGCGACATAGCGATCGTTGCCGCCGATTTCCGTTTGCGCGCCTTCCGCTACAGCCTTGCCGTTTGCGTCGACACGCAGGTTCATCGTCGCCTTGCGACCGCAATCGCAGACGGCTTTCATTTCGACGAGGTGGTCGGCGATGCCCAGCAGGGCTGCCGAGCCGGGGAAGAGCTCGCCCTGGAAATCGGTCCGCAGGCCGTAGCAGAGCACGGGGATGCCGCCGTCATCTGCAAGGCGCGCGAGCTGCCAGACCTGCTCGCGCGTGAGGAATTGCGCCTCGTCCACCAGCACGCAGGCGAGTGGATTCTCGGCGTGGTCGGCCAGTACGCGCGCTTCGATATCGGTATCGCTCTCGAACCGGTGCGCGTCGCTGGAGAGGCCGATCCGGCTGGAGATCGCGCCGAAGCCCGGCCGATCATCCAGCGCCGCCGTCCACAGCGAGACCCGCATCCCACGCTCGCCATAATTGAAGGCAGTCTGCAGCAGGGTCGAACTCTTCCCCGCATTCATGCTCGCATAGTAGAAATAGAGCTTGGCCATCGCCCTGCTCTAGCTCCGAGCGCGCGAGGTGTTAAGGAGGGCGTCATATGGGATCGGGGATGACGCCCCGACGAGACAAAACAAGGTGACAGGGACCTTACATGGTAGACGCGGCAGCGACGGCGGAAAACACCCAGAGCGGTTTTCTCGGATGGATCGAGCGGACGGGCAACAAGCTGCCAGACCCGGTCTTCATTTTCTTCTACCTGATCCTTGCGCTGGTGGCAGTATCGATGATCGCGGCCCTGACAGGGGTCTCCGCGTTCCACCCAACCGCCATCGACGAGGCTACCGGCACCGCCCAGCGGATCGAGGCGGTCGGCCTGCTCTCGCCGGAGAACATCCAGCGCCTGTGGGTCGAAATGCCCGCGACTTTCACGCACTTCCATCCGCTCGGTTACGTGCTCGTCGTGATGCTGGGTGCCGGCGTGGCGGAACGCTCGGGCTTCTTTGCTGCAGGCATGTCCAAGGCGGTGAAGGCTGCACCTAAATCGCTGCTGACGCCCGTCGTGGCGCTGGTAGCAATGATCGGCAACCACGCAGCAGACGCGGGCTACGTCGTGCTGATCCCGCTGGCGGGCATCCTGTTCGCTGCCGCCGGACGTCATCCGCTGGCCGGGATCGCGGCCGCTTTTGCCGGGGTTTCTGGCGGCTTCTCGGCCAATATCTCGCCCGGCCAGCTCGACGCGCTGCTGTTCGGGATTACCGAGGAAGCAGTCAACGCAAGCGCACTCGATCCAGCCTGGACCGCCAATATTGCGGGCAACTGGTATTTTATCGCTGCGATGACGGTCATCTTCCTGCCGATCATCTGGTACGTCACCGACAAAGTCATCGAACCGCGGCTGGGCGCGTGGACCGGCGGCGCCCAAGCAGGCGCGGCGACGGCGAATGCGGGTCACGCGACCGGCACGGCCAGCGTAACCGAAGACCTGAGCGACGACGCGGCGACAGACCATGCCTCCAGCGGAGACGATCTCAGCCCCGATCCCAGCGATCACGATGGCGCGCTGGCATCGAAAGGGCTGCGCGCCGCCGGCCTCGCCGCGCTGTTCGTCGTGGCACTATGGGCGGTCATGGTGTTCGCGTCCGGCACCCCGCTGGTCAACGAAGCCGCCTGCGAGGGCATACCCGCCGCAGATTGCTCGATCCACGCCGAGCTGGACCCGTTCTACAAGTCGCTGGTTGCGGCCTTCTTCCTGCTCTTCCTGCTGACCGGCTGGGCCTATGGCCGCGCGGTGGGTACGATCAAGGACCACCGCGACCTCGTCGAGATGATGGCCGAGAGCATGAAGGACATGGGCTACTACCTCGTCCTCGCCTTCGCCGCGGCGCATTTCGTGGCGATGTTCGGCTGGTCGAACCTCGGCCTGATCAGCGCGGTGCATGGCGCGGCGGCAATCCAGTCGACCGGCCTGCCGCTGCCGCTGGTGCTCGGCCTGATGGTGCTGTTTACCGGTCTGCTCAACCTGTTCGTGGGCTCGGCGAGCGCGAAGTGGGCGCTGCTCGCTCCGATCCTCGTGCCGATGCTCATGCTGCTCAACATAAGCCCGGAAGGCGCGACCGCCGCCTATCGCGTCGGCGACAGCGCGACCAATATCATCACCCCGCTGATGGTCTACTTCCCGCTGATCCTGGTGTTCGCCCAGCGCTGGCAGAAGGATTTCGGCCTAGGCAGCCTGACCGCGATGATGATCCCCTATTCGATCTGGCTGCTGATCTCGGGCACGGTGCTGATCGTGCTATGGTTCTACCTCGGCATCCCGCTGGGGCCGGACGCACCGGTGGGCTACGCGCTGCCCGAGATGGCAGCACCCGCAGCTCCGGCAATCATGGAGTAAGGCTTAGTTTTCGTCGTCGAGGTCGCGGGCGACCTTGGGGTCGTTCAGCAGCTGCTCGATCCGGTAGGCCTCGTCGAAGCTTTCGTCCGGCTGGAACGACAGTTTCGGCGCAAACTTCAGGCCCAGCCGCTTGGCGACTTCCTTCTGGAAGAAGGCGGTGTTCGTGCGCAGGGCCTTCAGCACCTGCGCCTCGTCCTGGCCGAGCAGCGGCTTCACATAGGCTTTCGCATTGCGCAGGTCCGGCGTCATCCGCACCTCGGTGACGGAGATGTTCGAGGCGCGCAGCACATCGTCATGCGCCTCGCCGCGCGCGAGCAATTCGGACAGAATATGCCGCACCCGCTCGCCCACCTTGAGGACGCGGACCGACTGTTGCTCGGGGGTGGAATGCTGGTGCTTGGCCATCAGGCGAATTCTTCCATTTTCGCAAGTATACGTTTGAGCGAGGTCATGTTGCGTGCCGTGCCCCGGCAGCCGAGGCGTTTTTCGATGAAGCGTCCGGTCAGATCCGACATGCCGACACCATGTACGTAGTCGAGATAGAGCACGCGGTCGTCCAATGCGAGCCGTTCCGCGCCGCGATCGCGGTGTGCCTGCAGTAGGGCTTCGAACCCGCCCTCGTCCGGCTCGCGTGGCAAGAAGATCGTGTGGACCATCTTGTCTGCCCCGTCGCCGTGGAATGGGTTGTCATCGATGGCCGAGCGCACGTCGGCCAGGGTCCTGACGACGACGAATCCGACAATGCCAAACTCGCGCTCGATGACGGTGGCGATGCGGGCGGCGAGATCTACCTCGCTTTCATCGCTCGACAGGATGACGTTTCCGCTCGCAGCGACTGTCTCGACCCGGTCGAAGCCATCCGCCGCCAGTCGCTCGCGCAAGTCGGCCATTTTCATCCGGTTGCCGCCGATATTGATACTACCGAGCAGCGCGAGCCGCGTGGTCACGCCTCGCTTCCCGGCCTCGGCGTGGGGATCGCGGTACTGGTCGAACGAGCAAGCAGATTGCCTTTCTCGTCGAACAATTCGCCTTCGAGGAAGATCACCCGCCGCCCGCGCCGGATGACGCGGCCCTTGCCGATAAGCGTCCCGGCCATCACCGGACGCAGAAGCGTCATGGTGATGTCGAGATTGAGCGGGGCCTCGCGCTGTTCCGTCGCCCAGACATGCGCCCAGCCCATGACCTCGTCGAGGAAGCCTGCGACCAGGCCGCCCTGCACGCTCCCGCGCGGGGTGATGAAACTGTCGGGTGCGGTGAAGCGGAGCGTGATCTCCTCACGCTCCGCATCGAAATGATCGAACTCGACGCCCATGAGGTCGGCATGGGCAGCCCCCCGGTTATGCGGTCTTTCGGTATTCGCGCTCACAGCGTGCGTTCACGCTCCTCTACCTCGAACACCTCGAGCTGGTCGCCCGGCTGGATGTCGTTCGTGTCGGCGAGGACCACACCGCATTCGAGACCGGCGCGAACTTCGTCCACATCGTCCTTGAAGCGGCGGAGCGAGGCGATGGTCGTGGCCGAAACGATGACATCGTCGCGCGTGAGGCGTGCGTGCAGGCCCTTGCGGATGACGCCTTCCTCGACCAGCAGGCCGGCCGCCTTGTCCTTCTTGCCCGAGCGGAACACTTCCTTGACCGCGGCACGGCCGACGACGTTTTCGATCCGCTCCGGACCAAGCTCGCCCGCCATTTCCTTCGCGATTTCTTCGGTCAGGTGGTAGATGACGTCGTAATACTTCATCTCCACGCCGTCGCGCTTCACCAGCTCGCGAGCCTTGGCATTCGGGCGCACGTTGAAGCCGATAATCGGCGCGTTGGACGCCGCAGCCAGCTGCACATCGCTTTCGGTGATCGCACCCACCCCTGCGTGGAGCACGCGGACCTTGATGAGGTCGTTGCCGAGATTGTGCAGCGCGGTCGTAATCGCCTCGACCGAACCCTGCACATCGGCTTTCACCAGCACGGGGAATTCGACGAGGTTCGATGCGAGGTTGTTGAACATCGTATCGAAGCTGGTCGGGGCGAGCGCGGTGCGCTTCTCGGTCGCCTTTTCCTGACGATATTCGGCCACTTCGCGGGCGCGCTGTTCGTTCTCGACTACGGTCAGCACGTCACCGGCTCTTGGCACGCCGCCGAGGCCGAGGACCTCGACCGGCATGGACGGGCCGGCTTTCTTGATCTGCTTGCCATGGTCGTCGACGATCGCGCGGACACGGCCGCTTTGCGTCCCGACGACGAAGGTGTTGCCACGCTCAAGCGTACCGCGCGTGATCAGCACGGTCGCGACCGGGCCGCGGCCCTTGTCGAGCTGCGCTTCGATGACGGTCGCCTCTGCCATGCGGTCGGGGCGGGCCTTCAGTTCGAGCAGTTCGGCCTGCAGCGCGATCTTCTCGAGCAGTTCGTCCAGCCCGGTCTTCTCCTTGGCGGAGATTTCCACGTCCTGCACATCGCCCGACATCTTCTCCACGATGACCTCGTGTTCGAGCAGGCGGTTGCGGATGTTGTCCGGATTGGCTTCCGGCTTGTCCATCTTGTTGATCGCGACGATCATCGGGACGCCGGCGGCCTTGGTGTGATTGATGGCCTCGATCGTCTGCGGCATGATGCCGTCGTCTGCGGCCACGACCAGCACTACGATGTCGGTTACGTTGGCACCGCGCTGGCGCATTTCGGTGAAGGCGGCGTGGCCCGGGGTGTCGAGGAAGGTCACGGCATCGCCGCCCTTCGTCTTCACTTGATAGCTGCCGATATGCTGCGTGATGCCGCCGGCTTCGCCCTTCACGACGTTGGCGCCGCGAAGCGCGTCGAGCAGGCTGGTCTTGCCGTGGTCGACATGGCCCATGATGGTGACGACCGGCGGACGCGGCTTCAGCGTTTCTTCCGGATCGACGTCCTCTTCGGCCTGAATGTCGACATCGGCTTCGGAAACCTTCTCGATATTGTGGCCGAACTGCTCGACCAGCAGCTCCGCCGTATCCTGGTCGATCGTCTGGTTGACGGTGACCATCATGTCGAGATTGAAGAGCTCCTTCACCAGGTCGGCGCCCTTTTCGCCCATGCGCTTGGCGAGTTCGCCCACCGTAATCGCTTCGGGCACGATCACATCGCGGACCTGCTTTTCGCGCGGCTTGTTGGAGCCGCCACCCTGCATGCGGCGTTCCTTTTCGCGCGCACGCTTCAATGCAGCGAGGCTGCGGGCACGGCGGCCCTCGTCCTCGTTGAGCGCCTTCTTGACGGTGAGCTTGCCGGAGCGACGCTTGTCGGGCGTCTCCGCGCCGCGTGCAGGCTTATCGTCCTTCTTCTTGCGCTCGGGCTTCTTGATTTCCGGACGCTTGACCGGCGTGAACTTGCGCGGTGCAGGCGCGGGCGTGCCGTCATCGGCGGGCGCAGCCGCTTCCTCGGCGGGCGCTTCTTCGGCCGGCGCATCCTTCGGTGCCTCTGCTTCTTCCTTAGCTTTCTTCGCGGCTTCGGCCTCGGCCTTCTTGTTGTCTTCGGCGCGCTGCTTTTCTTCCTCGGCTGCCTGTTTGGCTTCCTGGTCTTCACGCTTGCGGGCCTCTTCGGCCAGACGCAGACGCTCTTCCTCGGCCTCGCGCTGGAGGCGGGCGACGCGTTCCTGCGGCGTTTCGCCGGCCGTGGCCTTTTTGGCGGCAGGCTTCTTTGCCGCCGGTGCCGGGGCAGGTGCAGGAGCCGGTGCGGGCGCAGGCGCGGGGGCGGGAGCCGCCTCGGGCGCCGGGGTTTCGCCCGGTTTCACGAGCTTGCGGCGGCGCTTGACCTCGACCGCCACCTTGTTGGTGCGGCCGTGGCTGAAGGTCTGCTTGACCTCGCCCGGTTGCGCACCCTTCAGGGTCAGCGGTTTACGGGTCGGTTTCTTGTCGTCGTCGCTCATTCTTGCTCGTTTCTCTTCGATCTAATCGTTCAATTCGTCATCCGGCGTGCGCAGCCCGGTCAGGCCTCGGCGCGCCCGTATTCGGCGGGCACATCGTGCCCCATGTAAAGCATGAGGCGCACAAGGGGCTTGAGCACTCGCGCGGCCGCAGCATCATCGGCCAGCGCCAGATGGACGACATTGTCGCGGCCCAATGCCACAGACAATGCGTCGCGGTCCAGTGGCAGGATCAGGCCCCGTGCCCCCGAGCCCTCCATCTCGCGGCCGACGCGCCAGGCCTGGTCCAGCTTCTTGCGCCCGTCCTCGCTCGCGTCGCTGGCGTGACACAGCAGCGCCACGCCCCCTGCCCGCGCCGTTTCGGCGATGCGCTGGGTGCCCAACATAAGGTGCCCGACGCGCATTTCGAGCCCCAGACGGTCGAGCACGACGCGGGTCAGCCCATCTTCGACCATTTGCGGCAGATCATCGGGGATCTCGAGGTCGCCGGTCTTGAACGCGCGCGACAGGCCGGCCTTCAGCTTGCCGTTGCCTTGCGCGGCCTCGATCGCCGCGCGTTCGCTGCATACCCAAGCCCCGCGTCCGGGTGCCTTTTCCTGCGCATCGGGCAGGACGAGGCCGGAGGGCGAGACGGCGAGCCGCAGCAGTGAGGCGCGCGGCTGGGTCTCGCCGGTCAGGATACAGCGGCGTTCCGGGCAGGTCTTACCGGGCTCGGAAGCGTTCCGTGCCTTGGGCGTGTCGGCGATGTCGGACGTCAGGCGCTCATTGGGTGGAGTCCGCATCGGCGGCCTCCTGGGTTGCGGCGTCCTCGGCGGGAGCCTCTGCAGGTTCCTCGTCTTCGAACCAGTGCGCGCGGGCAGCCATGATGATCTCGTTGCCCTGCTCTTCGTTCAGGCCATACTCGCCCAGCACGCCGCCCTTGTCCTGCTCGCGCTGCGGACGGTCGCGCCGCATCGGCGGTCCATCGGCAGTATTGCGGCGGCGCGGAGCTTCGCGCTTCTTCTGGATCAGTTCGTCGGTGGCGAGATCGGCCAGATCGTCGAGCGTCTTGATGCCGGCCTTGCCCAGCGTGACCAGCATGGCCTCGGTCAGGTGCGGCAGTTCGGCAAGATCGTCCTCGACGCCAAGTTCGCGGCGCGTTTCGCGATGCGCGGCTTCCTGCCGCTCGATCGCTTCCTGTGCGCGGCTCTGGAGTTCCTCGGCGAGATCTTCGTCGAAGCCTTCGATCGAGGCGAGTTCCTCGAGTTCCACGTAAGCGACTTCCTCGAGCTCGACGAAGCCTTCGGCGACGAGTAGCTGCGAGAGCGTTTCGTCGACGTCGAGTTCTTCCTCGAACATCTTGGAGCGCTCGGCGAATTCCTTGCTGCGCTTCTCCGAGGCTTCTTCCTCGGTCATGATGTCGATCTGGTTGCCGGTCAGCTGGCTGGCGAGGCGCACGTTCTGGCCGCGGCGGCCGATGGCGAGCGACAGCTGGTCATCGGGCACGACCACTTCGATGCGGCCCTCTTCCTCGTCCAGCACCACGCGGCTGACGGTGGCCGGCTGCAGCGCGTTGACGATGAAGGTCGCACCGTCTTCCGACCAGGGAATGATGTCGATCTTTTCGCCCTGCAGTTCCTGCACGACGGCCTGGACGCGGCTGCCCTTCATGCCGACGCAGGCGCCGACCGGGTCGATGCTGCTGTCGTGGCTGATCACGCCGATCTTCGCTCGGCTGCCCGGGTCGCGAGCGGCGGCCTTGATCTCGATGATGCCGTCGTAGATTTCGGGCACTTCCTGGGCGAACAGCTTGCGCATGAAATCGGGATGCGCGCGGCTGAGGAAGATCTGCGGGCCGCGATTGTTGCGCTCCACCTTGGTGATGAGCGCGCGGACACGCTCGCCGACACGGGCGGCTTCGCGGGGAATCTGCTGGTCGCGGCGGATGACGCCCTCGGCGCGGCCCAGGTTCACGATGACGTGGCCGAATTCGACCGACTTGATCACGCCAGTGATGACTTCGCCGGCGCGGTCCTTGAATTCCTCGAACTGGCGCTCGCGCTCGGCATCGCGGACCTTCTGGAAGATCACCTGCTTGGCCGACTGCGCGTCGATACGGCCGAGATCGACCGGCGGAAGCGGATCGACGATGAAGTCGCCGATTTTGGCATCGTCCTGCAGCTTCTGCGCGGCCTTCAGGTCGACCTGCTTGAAGTAATCCTCGACCTCTTCGACCACCTCGACGACGCGCCACAGGCGCAGATCGCCGGTCTGCGGATCGAGCTTGGCGCGAATGTCGTTTTCCGCGCCATAACGGTTGCGGGCGGACTTCTGGATCGCCTCTTCCATCGCTTCGATAACGATGGCCTTGTCGATCATCTTTTCCGATGCGACCGCATTGGCGATCGCTAGGAGTTCAGCCTTATTGGCGGAAATGGCACTGGCCATCAGTCGTCTGCCTTTTCTTCTTCGGTTTCGACGATTTCGTCGGCACCGCTCGTATCGAGCGGCTGGGTGGCGGCAATCAGTTCGTCGGTCAAGACGAGCTTCGCCGAATGAATGAGATTGCGGGGGAAGCTGACCTCGCCCGCCTTGTAGTCCTCGATGACGACCATGTCGCCGTCCAGGCCCTTGAGCTCGCCCTTGAGATTGCGATGGCCGTGGACTTTCTCTGTCAAAGAGATCTTCGCCTCGTGCCCTGCCCAGTTCGCAAAATCCTTCGCGCGGGTCAGCGGACGGTCGATGCCCGGGCTGGAGACTTCGAGATGATAGGCGCCCGGGACGAGCACGGTGCCATCTTCCTCGAGCGCATCGAGCCGGTCGGAGACGCGGCGCGACAGGGCGGCACATTGTTCGATCACCAGCTGGCCGGTCTCCGGGTCTTCGGCCATGATCTGCAGCGCCTGCCCGCCATCGCCGGCTTCGGACGGCATCATCTTCACGCGCACGAGCTCGAATCCCAGGGCCTCTGCCTCGGGTTCGATCACTTCGGTCAGTCGCGCGATATCTGCCATCTGGTCTCCGGTACGATAGACATTGCTGCAACGGGCTTTGGTGCCGGCCCCTCGCGGCGCCAGCCCTTCAGTGTCGCGACAATGTCGGGATGGATGGGCAGATAGGAGCGGGACCTGCGTTTGGCAAGTCTATTCGACCGCCACGCGATTGACCCATCCTAATGGTGTAAGGACCTCGAAGGAGCGCCCTACTCTTCTCGCATCATAATCAAGCAGATTTTGGCCGCACCCGTGGGTCAGTCCTCCTGCATCAGGCCATGCTTCTTTATGCAGTGCCTCAGCTGGTCGTAGCTGAGGCCAAGCGCCTTTGCGGTCTGGCGCTGGTTCCAGCGGTGCTTGCCGAGCGCATGCTCCACGATGGCCTTCTCATGATCGTCCACCGCAGTGCGCAAGTCGTCGATATGGTCGAAATCCGGACCGGCACTTTGCGACGCGGTTGCTCCGGCAGCGACGGGGGCGGCCTGGGGTTGGCGCTTTACGGGCGATACCGGCTTCCACGGGCTATCGAAAGGATCGAACTGCGCATGGCCGATCGGTTCGTTCCAGTCATCCCAGCGATAGACGGCGCGTTCCACCACATTGCGCAGCTCGCGCACGTTGCCCGGCCAGTCATGCGCTACCATCTGCTCGGTCACATGCGGAGCGAAACTCGGCCAGCCTTCCCAGCCCAGCTCTGCGGCCATGCGGCGGCCGAAGTAATCCGCCAGCACCTCGACGTCGCCCTCGCGTACGCGGAGCGGCGGCAGGGTAATCACCTCGAAGCTCAATCGGTCGAGCAAGTCGGCCCGGAATTCGCCGCGGGCGGCCTTTCCGGGCAGGTCTTCATTGGTCGCCGCGACGATCCTGACGTCCACGCGAACGGGGCGGCTGGAGCCGATGCGCGTGACTTCGCCATATTCGACGGCGCGCAACAAGCGTTCCTGCGCCCCCATCGACAGCGTGCCCAGTTCGTCGAGAAACAGCGTGCCTTTGTCGGCTTCTTCGAACCTGCCGACGCGTTGCTTGGTAGCGCCGGTGAAGGCTCCCGCCTCGTGCCCGAACAGCTCGGCTTCGATGAGCGTTTCCGGCAAGGCGGCGCAGTTCATGGTGACGAGCGGTTCGTCCCAGCGGGTGGAGAGGCGGTGCAGACGCTCTGCGATCAATTCCTTGCCCGTACCGCGCTCGCCGATGACGAGCACGGGTCGGCGCATGGGGGCCGCGCGGCTGGCACGCTCCACCGCGTCGAGGAAGGCGCCAGACTGGCCGATAAACTGGTTTCCCCGCTCCATGGCCAAGATATAGGAAAATACACCAAGGCTTGGCAATTAAAACCAACACAATTCTCGCATACCGATGAGAACTTAAAGCTTTCCGGCCACTTTCAAGTTTTGGCACGGCCCTTGCTGAACATATCACAACAGCAATTTCGGTCCCCGGATCAGCCGGACGACCCCAAGGGAGGCACACCGCCATGTACGATCGCAGCTTCTTCCGCACCCAGCTGGGCCAGGCAGCGCTCGCCAGCATCGTCGCCATGTCGGCATTCGTAATGCTAAGCTCGCATATCACGGTCACGACGCCGGTCGCGGCGATCGCAACCTACGAGCAGGTCGAGATCGCATGACCTTGCCGCCCGACCACGATCCCCTTGGCCCGGAGCGCAACTCCCCCGACAGTCTCCAAGACGCTCCGGGCCGCCCCCGCACGAATTTGTCGCGGCTCGAGGAAGAGGTAGAACGGCTGCGCCGCTCGCCCACCCCGACTCGCGAGGGCGGACGCGCCAAGGATTCCGGGTTCGGATCGGACTTTTTTTCTACTGGAGCACCATTGATGGGCATTTTCAGCCGCACCCGCGATATCATCGCCGCCAATTTCAACGACATGCTGGACAAGGCCGACGACCCCCAGAAGATGATCCGCATGATCATCCTCGAAATGGAGGAAACGCTGGTCGAAGTCCGCGCGAGTGCCGCGCGCACCATCGCCGACCAGAAGGAAATGCATCGCCACACGGTCAAGCTGGACAAGCTCCAGGCCGATTGGGGCGAGAAGGCCCAGCTAGCGCTATCGAAGGATCGCGAAGACCTCGCCCGCGCCGCCCTGGTGGAGCGCAAGAAGGCATCGGACATGTCCGACCAGCTGAAGCAGGAAATCTCGGTGCTCGACGATGCCCTGCGGGCCTATGAGCAGGACATCCAGAAGTTGCAGAACCGCCTGCGCGAAGCGCGCAGCCGCCAGACCGCCATCGCGGCCCGGCTGGAAAGCGCGGAGAACCGCGTCAAGCTGCGCAGCCTGATGACCAATGAGCGGGTGGACGATGCGCTGAGCCGCTTCGACCAGCTCGAACGCCGCGTCGATTACGCCGAAGGGCGCGCCGATGCACTGCAGATTGCCGATGGCAACAACAGCCCGAACCTCGCGGACGAAATCGCCGCGCTGGAAGGGGCCGATGCCATCGACGACGAACTCGAACAGATGAAAAAAGCGCTGGGTAAAGGCAGCGATCCGAAGGAGGACTGATCAATGGACGAAATATTTGCAATCGTGGCGATCTTCATCGCCCTGCCGTGGATCGTCCTTCACTACATCACAAAGTGGAAGACCTCCGCCACCATCACCACCGACGACGAAGCGCTGCTGGAGGAACTCTACAGCCTCGCCAAGCGGCTCGACGACCGGATGGACACGGTCGAGCGCCTGGTTGCGTCCGACAATCCCGACTTCAAGCCGGCCCGACTGGTTCATGACAGCGAAGTCGACAACCAGCAGCTGCGCGAACTCGAACAGCTGATGGCCGAGAAAAAAGGAGCATCCCAGTGAACAGCCCCCGCACCACCCTCTATCGCGACAAGCAGAATGCGAAGTTCATGGGCGTGCTCTCGGGCATCGCCGACTACACCGGGGTCAACGCCCTGTGGGTCCGGCTGGGCTTCTTGATCCTGGCCATCAGCATGGGCTGGCCGATCCTCGCCTATTTCGCTGCCGGCATCCTGCTCAACAAGAAGCCGCCGCATCTCTACACCGATCAGGACGAGAGCAAATACTGGCAGCGCGTGCGGCAGAACCCGAAGCGCACGGCGCGCGAAATCCGCGCCAAGATGAAGGATGTCGATCGCCGCCTGGCCGAAGTCGAAACCTTCTACGTCAGCAGCAATCCGCGCCTGAACGCCGAAATCGAACGGCTTCGGTAAGCACCAGACAACAGGGGAAGACTTATGGAAGGCATTCTCGCACTCATGATCCCGCTGGCGCCCTTCATCATGGTCGTCGCCATCGTGTGGATCGCTAACCAGCGCAAGCTGGAGGAGAAGCGCCTCAACGCCACTGCCTCGCAAAGCGCCGAGGAAGCCGCCCGCCACGCGACCCAGGTCGCCGAACTGGAGCAGCGCGTCCAGGTGCTGGAGCGGATCGTGACCGACAAGGGCTACGACGTGGCCGCCCAGATCGAAGCGCTGCGCGATACCAAGAGCCATGAAGAAGGCGCAGGCGTCCCGCTCGATAACAAGCGACAGGAGAAGGCGTGATGGATTGGGGTGGACCGACCTTCGTTGTCCTGCTGGTCGCGATCAGCACTGTGGGCTGGCTCGTCAACAACTGGATCCGCGCCAAGCATGGCTATTCGCTGGAAGACGAATGGGGCGGCAAGACCGAGCGCGGCGATACCGTCGAAACGAAAGCGCTCAAGGCAGAGAACCGCCAGCTTCACGACAAGCTCGACGCCATGCAGGACCGCATGATCGTGCTGGAGAAGATCGTCACCGATCGCGGCTACTCGCTCCATGACGAGATCGAGGCTTTGCGCGACCGCGACGAAGGCAACGGAGTGCCGCTGTCGCTGAAGAAAGGGGAGAAAGCGTAATGGAATTTTTTAGCGAAACGGCGATCATCGTCGGTGTTGCGATCATGACCGGCGGCTGGATCGTGAACAGCTGGATGCGCATGAAGATGGGCTACCCGCTGGAGAACAGCTGGGGCAAGGCGATCTATCCGAAGAACGACCAGGCGGTCGAGCGGGTCAAGCTGCTGACACAGGAGAACGCCGAACTGCGCGCCGAGCTCGGTTCGATGAAGGACCGGATGGCCAATGTCGAACGCATCGTCACCGATAGCGGCTATCACCTGACCAGCGAGATCGAACAGCTGCGCGACAAGCGGGAGGCTAATTAATGGACCCTAACCTGCTCCTGATCTTCGGCTTCATCCTTGTCGTTCTGTCGATCATCTTTCCCTTTGCTTATGTCATGAACAAGCGCGAGCACGATCACAAGGAGCGCAAGCTGGAGCTGCAGGCGCGCGCCGAAGAAGCGAAAGCGCAGCAGGCCCGTTTCCAGAACGGCGACTACAGCAGAATGGAAGAACGCGTCCGTGTGCTCGAGCGGATCGCGACCGACAGCAATCATGCGCTCGCTTCTCAGATCGACGAATTGCGCACGCTCGATCGGATCGAGAAGAACACGGGGGAGGCCGCGCAATGACTGGATGGGCCGCCGTAGCAATCGTTGCGATCGTAGTCTGGGGAATTGTCCAGCTAAGCCGAAACCGTCACGGCGTGCATCGGAACGAGAAACCAGAGCGCAACGGCGTCGAGAACCGGCAATGGGACGATCCCGCTGCGAGGCGCGAAATCGAGGAGTTGCACGAACGCATTAAGGTGCTCGAACGGATCGCCACCGAAGGCAACTCGCTCGACGCTGCCGAAACCAAGAGAATTTCCGCCGAGATCGAAGCGCTGCGAGACAAGCAGGCCGACTGAGGCGGCAGGATCAACACCGGTTCAAGGAGGACATGAGGGAACAATGTTCGAACCATCCATCATCATCGCTTGTGCGAGCCTGCTCGGCCTGGTCATCGTCGCAACCGCCATGCTGCGCGGCTGGCACGGCTGGCTTGAGCTGAAGCGCCGCGAGCTCGAACAGGACAACGCGCCGCGCTCGGAGGGCTCGCCCATGGGCGCCGCCCGGATCGAGATCGCCGACCTGAAGGAGCGCATCCGCAAACTCGAAGCGATCGCCAGCGGCGTGGACTTGTGAACCTATCGCCGACCCGTTCGTCTTAGACTTGCCGCCTGCCGCTTTCCCGCTTAGCGGCGCGCGACAATCGGGATAGGGCCCGGCGAACGGAGATACGGTGCGAAACCTCGACGACATTGCCGAAGAATACGAGTTTCTCGAAGGGGACGAACGCTATCGCCTGCTGATCGAGCTGGGCCGCGAGCTGGAGCCGATGCCCGATGCGCTCAAAACGGATGCGACGCTGGTGCGCGGCTGTTCTGCGGCAGTTTGGGTCTATCCGACCGGCGAAGCCGACAAGCTTCACTTCCTCGCCGACAGCAATGCTGCGATCACCAAGGGCATCGTCGCGCTCGTCATCAGCGCGGTGCAGGACAGGCCGGCCGAAGACGTCGCGCAAATGGACGTCACGGCCGCGCTCGAACCGTTTGACCTCAAGAACCAGCTATCCAGCAATCGTACGCAGGGCGTGCCGAACATGATCTCGCTGGTGAAGGAACATGCGGCGCGGATCGCGGCGGGATGAAATGAAACGCCCGATCTATCGCGGGCTTGGCCTGCTGAGCGTCGGCCTCGCTGCGGTCGGCGCATTCCTGCCGATCATGCCCACCGTCCCGTTCCTGTTGCTGGCGGTCTATTTCTTCGCTCGCAGCAATCCCGAATGGGAGCAGAAAATCCTCGACCACCCGCACTGGGGGCCGCAGGTGAAAGACTGGCGCGAACGGCGCGCCATCAGTCGGCGCGCAAAGACCATGGCCATCGGTGCGATGAGTGTGGGCGCGGTCTTCACGTGGTATACACTCGGCCATCCCTGGTACTGGATTTCGATTGCCATTCTGGTGATTTGCGGCGGCTGGATTGCCACGCGCAACGAATGATAGCGGGAACTGCGGCAGGGACGACCCGTTGATCAATCATACGACGGGAGGGTGAACGAAAGGACACTCTCAATGGCAATTCTGATTCTGATCGCGACCATTCTGCTGCCCCCGCTGGGCGTTGCAGCAAAGCATGGTCTGGGCACGACGACGCTGATCAACCTCGTGCTGACGCTGCTCGGCTTCATTCCCGGCCTGATCCACGGCCTCTATGTGAATTACGCGAAGTAAAGCGAGCTATAGCGAAGAAACCGGAAGCGCCGGGGCCCTAGGCTCCGGCGCTTTCGCGCACGACGGCCTCGCCTGAATCGCGCTGGCGCTTCAATTCGGCTTTCAGCTTCGCGGGATCGCGCGCAAACACGAAGCCGAAGCTGACCCCGCCTTCCTTGCCGATCGTCGCATGGTGCAGCCTGTGCGCCTGCACCAGCCGCTTGGCATAGCCGCGCTTGGGCACCCAGCGCCAGTATCGCTGGTGAACCAGTCCGTCATGCACCAGCGTGTAGATCACACCGTAGCAGGTGATCCCGAAGGCCACCCACCACAGCACGTCCCAACCCATGACATAGCCGATGGCGAACATGGCGAACACGATCGTGCCAAAGGTGACGGCATAGAGATCGTTCTTCTCGAACACCTTGTCGTGCGGCTCGTGATGGTCACGGTGCCAGCCCCAGCCCCAGCCGTGCATGATGTATTTGTGCGCCCACCACGCGAACAGCTCCATGCCGAGAATCGACAGGAAGACGGTCAGGAGAATTGCACCGATACTCATGCTTTGGTCTCTTCGAGGGCCATGGCCTTCCGCGTGGCCGGCAGCTTCCACCACGGCACATGCGGCGCGCGGTGGTGTTCGTGATGATAGCCGAAATGAAAGCAGCTGGCGAGAGAGGCCAGCGTGCCGAAATCTTCGCTGCGCGCGTTGTGCTTGTCGGCGAAACCGGCAGCGTCGTGCCGATGCGGGCGATAGGTCCCGAAATAGAACAGCTGCATCGAAGAAGCGATCGCCGGAGCGCCGTAGAGCAGGACGATCTTCTCGACCGGCACGCCCAGCAACAGCCAATATGTGGATACGATCGTGCTGACGAAGGCGATGGACTGCCATCCGAAATAGCGCTTCAGAAAGGTACCGTACCACGGCCAGAACCGCGTCGGATGATCGACGCTGAAGTCCGGGTCGTCAGCGGTACCCGGCGCCTTGTGATGCGCGAAATGCGCTTTGCGCATCCGCCTCCAGGCGAAGCCGGCGTATACGAACAGCAGGAACCCGCCGACCACATCGTTTATGCGCCTGCCGCCGGGGACCAGTGAGCCATGCATCGCATCGTGGCTGGCGATGAACATGCCGACGGAAAGCCAGCACTGGACGATCGCCATCGCGAGAGTCAGCGGCAAGCTTGCCCAGGTCAGGTCGAAGACAAACATGGCGAAGAGATGGATCGTCAGCCACGCGGCGAAGATTGCGGCCGTCAGCGCGAGGCCTGTCAAAGCCTGGCGTATTCCGCCGGCTGCAGTTTCAGTACTGACCGAGGGTCGACCCATATTTGCTATATAGGGAGGCGCAGCCGTCGGCGCAAAACCCTATTCCCCGGAAGAGGGCTGGCGGTTCTTAAGACCGAAAAATTTCTCGGCGACTTCGCTGCTGATGCGCGCGGGGCGATGCGTTTCGCTATCGAGGCAGCACCACATGCTCTGCACCTCGGCGAGAACTTCCTCGCCGCGCTTGATGACGGTGTTGTAGAATGACCGGGCACCCTTGATCTTTTCGAGCACCGTTTCGGCGATCACATCGTCATGGAGAAAGGCGGGCTTGCGGTAGGTGATCTCGTGCTTGAGCGCGACCCAAGCCTTGCTCGCCACTTCCTCGGCCGGCGCAAGCTTCTGCCAATGCGCCAGCACCGTATCCTGCACCCAGTTCAGGTAACGCGCGTTGTTCACGTGCCCCATGAAGTCGATGTCCGAGGGAATCACTTTGATCGGAAAGGCGAATGGCTTTGCTGACATAAGTGTCAGTAGAGCAGAGAAAGGTTAAGTTTGGAAGACTCTGGAATTGCCTTTTTGCGCTCGTGGCATTCGTGCCGCAATTTCGCGCCATGGCCAGCAAACCGCGCACGCTTTACGAAAAAATCTGGGACGCCCATGTCGTCGAGCGCCGCGATGACGGCACGTGCATCCTCTATATCGACCGGCATCTGGTGCACGAAGTCACAAGCCCGCAGGCCTTCGAGGCTTTGCGGTTGGCGGGACGCACAGTGCGTCGGCCCGACCTGACCCTTGCCGTTCCCGACCACAATCTGCCGACCACCCAGCGCACCGATGCCGCTGGGAAACGCCTGCCGATCGAGGATCCACAGAGTGCCGCACAGCTCGCCGCGCTGGAAGCGAACGCGCCTGCCTTCGGTATCGATTATATCGACGCGGTCGCACCCGAACAGGGCATCGTCCACGTGGTCGGGCCGGAGCAGGGCTTCTCGCTCCCCGGTGCGACGATCGTCTGCGGGGACAGCCACACCGCCGCGCATGGCGGCATCGGCGCGCTCGCCTTCGGCATCGGCACTAGCGAGGTCGAACATGTGCTGGCAACGCAGACGCTGCAATTGCGCCCGTCGAAATCGATGGAAGTGAGAGTCGAAGGCGAACTCGGACCGGGTGTCACGCCGAAAGACCTGATCCTGCACATCATCGGCGTGATCGGCACGGCGGGCGGTACCGGCCACGTGATCGAATATCGCGGGGCCGTGTTCGAGCGCATGAGCGTCGAGGGCCGGCTCACCGTCTGCAACATGAGCATCGAAGGCGGTGCGCGCGCCGGGCTGATTGCGCCGGACCATACGGTCTTTTCCTATCTCGAAGGTCGTCCCTATGCTCCGCGAGGCGAGGCATGGGACAGGGCGGTCGCGTGGTGGAAGACGCTGCACTCCGACCCCGATGCCGTATTCGACAAGACCGTCGTGATCGATGCCGCGGATGTCGAGCCGACCGTAAGCTGGGGCACCAGCCCCGAAGACGTCGTGGCAGTCGGCGGCAATGTGCCAGCCCCTGAAAGCTTCGCCGACCCCTCCAAGCAATCTGCCGCCCGCAAGAGCCTCGATTATATGGGCCTCGAACCCGGCCAGCGCATCGAGGACATCGCGATCGAGAATGTCTTCATCGGCAGCTGCACCAACAGCCGCATCGAGGATTTGCGCGCCGCCGCGGACGTGCTCAAAGGCCGCACGAAAGCCTCGAACGTGCGATGGGCGATCGTCGTGCCCGGTTCCGGCCTAGTCAAGCGGCAGGCGGAAGCCGAGGGGCTGGACCGGGTCTTCACGGCTGCCGGGTTCGAGTGGCGCGAGCCTGGTTGTTCCGCCTGCCTCGCAATGAATCCCGACAAGGTCCCACCCGGCGAACGCTGCGCATCCACCAGCAATCGCAATTTCGTCGGCCGCCAGGGTCCGGGAGCACGCACTCATCTCGTCAGCCCGGCGATGGCCGCTGCCGCCGCTGTCACCGGTCGCCTCGCCGATGTCCGCACCCTCGCCCCTTGCCAAGCGGTCGATGCCTGACCATTGAACGGGGCATGACGAACAAGCTCAAGATCGCCGGAGCCATTGGCTCCGCCGCCATCGCCGCCGCGCTGCTCTATGCAGGCAAGCGCACCACCGACAAAAACAAGCCAGAGCAGCCCGGCAAAATTCCCTCGGGCGAGAAACCGGAGACCGATTGATGGACAAGGTATCGACGATCGAAGGCCGCGCGATCCCGCTGGGCCTCAAGAATGTCGATACCGACGTCATCATTCCTGCGCACTGGCTCAAAACGGTCAGCCGCGAGGGGCTCGGAAAAGGTGCATTCGAGACCATCCGCGAAGCGCCCGGCAATCCGTTCGACGTAGAGGATTTCGCCGGTGCCCCGATCCTGATCGCGGGCGACAATTTCGGCTGCGGATCGAGCCGCGAACATGCCGCATGGGCGCTTCTCGATCTCGGCATCACGGCGGTGATTGCGCCGAGTTTCTCGGACATCTTTTCGGGTAACGCGTTCAAGAACGGCATCCTGACTGTCGAATTGTCGCAGGATCAGGTCGACCGCCTGCTCGAAATTGCCGCGGGCCACCCCATCACGATCGATCTGGAGAACCAGACCGTTACCACCCCCTTCCAGGATCGTTTCGCTTTTGAAGTCGATCCGTTCCGCAAGCATTGCCTGCTGGACGGGCTGGACGAAATCGGGCTGACGCTGGAACGCAGCGCACCCATTGAAACCCATGAACAACAGCGCGCGCAGGCCCTTCCCTGGCTCGACGCGCCGCAAAGGAGAGACGCAGCATGAAAGCAGTCCTGTCGAAGGAAACCGGGGGCCCCGAAACCTTGGTGGTCGAAGATATCGCCGAGCCCACCCCCGGCAAGGGCCAGGTGCTGATCAAGGTCGCCGCCTGTGCTATCAACTTCCCCGACACGCTGATCATTCGCGACATGTATCAGTTTAAGCCGCCCCGCCCTTTCGCTCCGGGTGGCGAAATCTCCGGCACGATCGAGGCGCTGGGCGATGGCGTCGAAGACTTCGCAGTCGGTGACAGGGTGATTTGCGGGGTCGGCAACGGTGGCCTGCAGGAAAAGGTGGCCGTCGATGCCGCGCGTCTATTCAAGGTGCCCGAGGGCATCGACCTGGTGCAGGCCAGCGCCTTGCTGATGACCTATGGCACGACCATCCACGGCCTGAAGGATCGCGGCGACATCAAGGAGGGCGAAACCGTCCTCGTGCTCGGCGCAGCGGGCGGCGTCGGTCTCTCTGCCGTGGAACTCGCCAAGGCCTATGGCTGCCGTGTGGTCGCAGCCGTCTCCACCGAGGAAAAGGGCGAGACCGCAAGGAAAGCCGGTGCGGACGAGGTGGTGATCTATCCCCGCGCGCCTTTCGACAAGGATACCTCCAAGCAGCTAGCGAACGACTTCAAAGCCGCTGTCGGCGAAGGCGGGGCGGATATCGTCTACGACATCGTCGGTGGCGATTATTCGGAGCCGGCCCTGCGTTCGATCGCATGGGAAGGTCGTTTTCTGGTGATCGGCTTCCCTGCCGGGATCGCCAAGATGCCGCTCAACCTGACGCTGCTAAAGAGCTGCGACATCCGCGGTGTGTTCTGGGGCGCGTTCACCGCTCGCGAGCCGGAGAAGAACAAGGCCCACATCGCCGAGCTGTTCGATTTGTGGAAGGCGGGCAAGATCAGCCCGCTGGTCAGCGAGACCTATTCGATCGAACGCGCCCACGAGGCCATTGCCAAGCTGGAAAACCGCGGCGCAATCGGAAAACTCGTCGTCACCATGGACTAGCGCCCTTGCGGGTGGGATGGGCCGCGCCTATCCCCCCGCTAGAGCTATTCATTCCCGAGGGACACGACATGACCGACTTCAAGGATCGCGAACGCGGCGAGGAATCCAAATTCGCCTTCGACCAGGAAACCGCCTTCAAGATCGCGGCACGCCGCAATCGACTGGTCGGCGAGTGGGCCGCCGGCCTGATGGGCCTGACCGAAGAAGAAACCGACGCTTACAAGAAAGCGGTCGTACAGGCCGACTTCGAGGAAGCGGGCGACGAGGACGTGATCCGCAAGCTGCTGGGCGACCTGACCGCCGCAGATTGCGATGTCAGCGAAGCCGACATCCGCGCTAAGCTGGAAGAGTGCGCCGTAGAGGCCCGCCGCCAGTATATGAGCGAAAGCTGATCCGATGCCGATGGCGGCAAACGATATCGTCGAGGCGATAACATCGGCGCTTCCCGGCGCGGAGGTGGAAATGCGCGATCTGGCGGGCGACAACGATCATTGGGCAGCAAAGGTCACTGCCCCGCAGTTCGCTGGCAAGAGCCGGGTGCAGCAGCACAAGATGGTCTACGACGCGCTGGGCGGGCGCATGGGCGGCGAACTGCACGCCTTGCAACTGACCACCCAAGCCCCCAACTGATCCCCATCAAGTTTCTCAGATAAAGGACGGACCGCTATGTCCGACACCAATACCCGCATCGCCGACGTTGTCGGCTCCAACGATGTAGTCCTGTTCATGAAGGGCACGCCGCTGTTCCCCCAGTGTGGCTTCTCGAGCCGCGCAGTCGCGATCCTCGACCATTGCGGCGTCGCCTATGAAAGCGTGGACGTTTTGCAGGACATGGAAATCCGGCAAGGCATCAAGACCTATTCGGACTGGCCGACCATTCCGCAACTTTATGTGAAGGGTGAATTCGTTGGCGGCAGCGACATCATGATGGAAATGTTCGAAGCCGGAGAGCTTCAGACCATGATGGATGAAAAGCAGGTGGCGAAAGCCGAGTCCTGATTTCCCAAGCTGACGAGACCAGAACGGGAAAGGCCCGCCCGGGAGACAACCGGGCGGGCCTTTTTGTTCACGTCGAGGCGCTGCTTAAAACCAGGGACAGCGCGCCCCGCGGGAGACTGTGTCGGGACATCCAGCATTATGCACGGCCCGTGCCAAACTAGACATTCTCAGCATTTGCAGCAGTTTCGATGGTTAATGCCAAGTCTTGACCCGAAGTATCTGTAAACTTCTCCGACACCGCTTCGGCGAATGCACTTGGCAAGCTGCGCATCGCAGGCCACACATGCCGGCATGAGCGCACCATCCGACCCATCTGCCGAAGGAATTCCCGCCGCCACTGTCGTGATCTTCCGCCATGGTGCGGAAGATGGTCCGCCGGAAATCCTCATGACGATCCGGTCGCGCGAGATGGTCTTCGCTGGCGGAATGGCCGTGTTTCCGGGCGGGCGGGTCGATCCGGCAGATTTCGATCTTGGCGCGCGGATCGGCGGGCCGCTCGACCCGGACGAGGCCGCGCACCAGATTGCCGTGGTAAGGGAAACGCTGGAAGAAACCGGCCTCGCAATCGGGCTCTCGGGCGATATCGACGCGGCCAAGGCCCGCGCGGCGCGAGACTATCTCCAGCAGACCGGTGAACTGGCGCCGGTGCTCGATCATTTCGGCTGGGACCTCGATCTTGACCAGCTGACGCCCTTCGCCCGCTGGTTCCCGAAAAACGAGCGCATCCCGCGCGTCTACGACACGCGCTTCTACCTCGCGGACCTCGGCACGGGGGCAGTCGAGATCGAAGCCGATCTGTCCGAGAACACCCATCTGTTCTGGACGACCGCACAGGGCGCGCTGGATGCCGCAGAGCGCGGCGAGATCAAGGTCATCTTTCCAACCCGCCGCAATCTCGAGCGGCTCGCGCTGTTCGGCAGCTACGCCGAAGCCAAAGCCCAGGCCGAGGCGATCCCGGTGCGCACGATCACGCCCTATATGGGTGACCGCGACGGCCAGACGTGGCTCGAGATCGGCGAGGATCTCGGCTATCCGGTAACCGGCGAGCCGTTGGACTCAGTAGCGCGGGGATAGGCACTCCCCCAGCCGATGATTTGGTGCGCCCGACGTGACAAAGATGGGCACTCGAATCATCGGGAAATTCTCGTCCAATTGAGCGGCTAAGGTCCGCTCTGCGCTATGATTGCGGCTCTACAAGGGACCGCCTGAAAGCAGCCCTTCGTTCATCACTGTCACGCAGCCGAGTGACAGCCAATTTAACGCACCTCACATGAAACAATGGAAATCGAAGACTTGGTCGACCAGTTCGCGGCGGTGGATGGCGTGTTGCTTCAGCGCTGCCTGAGTAAGCGAAACGACTGTTCCGTCGATTGTATAGGAGTAGGAGCGCGCATACGCGTCGCGCTCCTTGGCTGTAGGAGGTGTGGGGTTCCTTTTCGTTTGGCGCAAGCTAAACAATTTCTCTCGCTAAGACCCCCAAACCTCCTTTCTGCCACTTCACGCGACCCAAAAATGTCTTGCGCGTTTTTCACGCACATCGCGGTAGCGTACCTTCCGGTACGAGTATGCGGGCTTCTCTGGCAGACGATATGCGCACGGGCGCGGGTAGCGAACAACGGCGAAGCAAACTACAGCCCGGTCAATTGCTGCTAATGCGCGAGTTCGGCATAAACCAACGATGGGCTGCCCGCAGCGTGTAGCCAATAGGCTCTTCAGTGGTTTGCCGTTGATTGCATCCGATGCACCGGCAGCTTCGCGCCCTCATCACGGTCATTCGAGCGGTGTCGATTTTGACCCGAAAGCTGCCATTGGCTTAGCCGTGCTTCGATGGCAGCTACACGCCGTCATTTCGGACCTTCGAGCATTTGCTATCAAACCCGAGAACTGCTTTTCATGGATGGCGCTGCCGGTAGATTTTGAGTCTTTGCTGAGCCGTGTGGCGATACCGTGGTGCGCGCCGTTTTCCTCTTTGTCGCATGACACCTGAGAGGCGATGACCTTGGGATCGTGTCTGCGAACCGCATCATGAGAGAAGTACTGAAAGGCGTCGTTCTGGTAAGCAACGGAACCCTGTACGCTTATTGCGAGACGGCATTTTAGAACTTTATCGAAATGCGAATCTGATCTTCGTCAAGGCCGAGCTTGTGAGCAAGATCGCGTCGGGAAGCGGCGATCGTTTCCTGAAAAAAGACATTTGAACCGTTGTCCGGCGCCACCATGCTTTCCCGCATTTCTACCCCGGCAAATTGTGACCGTCTTAGAAAGTCGAGCACCGATTGCTGATTGTCGTGAGAAGGGGTCGCACGGCCGCTCTCCCAAGCCCACAAGGTCGGCCTGCTGACCCCGAGATGTCGAGCCAGTTCGGTCGTGGTGTAGCCCGAGGCCTGCCGCGCAGCCAGCAACGCTTCGGGAAGCTTGGCCAGAAAACTTTCGGACGAAGTGACCTCGGTCGGACTAACGGGATTGACACGCAGGATGTCCGAAAGGTGGTCCGCCGAGAGTGGAGTGACGAAGGTACAGCCATACAGCGTGTCGCTAGACCACGCTACAGAAGCCTCGATGGGGTGCTCGTCGCGCGGGGCAATCTTCATTTTTACCGACTGACCAGGTAACAGATATTCGAGCGTGGAGAGCAGGCAACCCTCGCGTGACAGGTTGAGAATGCTACCGGGAGGCTCCGCTCCTTCTCCGGAGATAATCGATATCGGCAGTTGTAAGGTGTAACGCGCCGAACTGCGCGACTGCGCTCCTCTGCCGACTGTCATGATGGCTATCCCGTATAGAAGTCTTCAGGCCTAGCATATCCTGTGAATAGCCTCAATTCGCTGCGGCAAACTAAACTTTTGCTAAGTTTCCCGACCACCTGTTAAGCCTTTTCCTTATGGGGGCCGAGGTCGACTGTGCCATCGCGAAACATTCCCCATAAACACAAGGCCTTGGCATTTACATTTGGTTTAACACCTTGTTAAGTGATTTGCATCGCAGGACGGGGATTCGAGGGGACATGCAGAAAATCATCTGCGGAAATCTTCGCTGAATCAAAAGAATGCGCGTTTGTTGCACTCCGCAGATATAAAAGACGGAGTTCTAGCAATTTCCTTTCATGGAGGTTGCGTTTGGGTTCGCACTTAACGGCAGTGCTAAGCACTGTTCTCGCTATGATGTCTGAAAGGAAGTACCTTATGAAGAAGCTTGCTCTGGTTGCTATTGCGACTACCGCTATGGTCTCGTCGCCTGCCCTTGCCGATGCTACCGACTCCGCCACTCTCGACGTTAGTGCCACCGTAGCTGACGAATGCAGCATCGAAGCGCCTGCCGCTTTCGAATTTGCTTCTGTTAACATCAACCAAGGCGCTGGTGCCAATGCGCTGCTGCTGAAGAACGGTTCGCAAAATGCCGATTCGGGCACGCAGAACATCTACGTGAGCTGCAACTACGCCGCGCAGATCGCTGCGAAATCCACCGCCAACAACGGTCTTCTGAATGCTGCCGGCGCCAGCCTCGCAGCAAACGATGCTGCGGATTTCACCAACCTGATCCATTACCGCATTGAGCTGACCTCGAACGATGGCAGCTTCGGCAAGCTCGATTACCGCACCAAGGGCACCGGCAGCTCGCCGACCGTCACTCCTGGCGGCGCGTTCCACGACGATGCCAACCTGAAGGTCTACATCGACCGTGACGATACTCAGAAGCGTCCGGTTGCCGGCTCTTATGTCGACACCGCCGTTATCACCCTCGGCGCGATCTGAGGCTGAACGAGCCTTTTAAACAGGAAGAGGGGGAGCTTCGGTTCCCCCTTTTTCTGCGTTTACCGCACATTGACGGATAGGGATCAATGTGCGGACCTTTCGCCGGAGTGGCGAAGGATCGAGTGGGGGTTGCAGTGATCAGATATATTCTCGCCGTACTGAGCGCGGCTTTGCTGGCAAGCGCACCGCTGCCTGTACAGGCAGCCCGTCTTTCGCCGATGGTCGTCGACGTCGAACCGTTCGGCCGGGAATCCATCGCGCGGGTCGAACTCACCAATCCCGGAGCCGGAGAATTTCCGGTGGAAGTCCAGATGTTCCGCGGCGTAATCAGCGAAGACGGACAGCTGGAACTATTTCCGGCGGACGACGATTTTCTCGTTTTTCCGGCCCAAATTGTCGTGCCTGCCAATTCGCAACAAGCATTCCGCGTGCAGTATGTCGGCGATCCTGAGCTGGCTAAATCCGAAGTCTACTACATGCAGGTCCGGCAGGTTCCGGTGGAAGTTTCGCCGGGTCAGTCGCAAGTCCAGGTTGTCGTCAACTTCAACGTCCTGGTGAATGTCATACCTGACGGTAGTGCCCCGGAGCCGGTGGTCGACGAGGTGGCTCCCGTGATGAACGGTGAACAGCCAGGCATCCAGGTGCGGCTGGCCAATCGCGGCACCCGATACTTCACCGCAGGAGCCTTGCCGTGGCAGGTACGCGGACAGGCCGAGGATGGAACCGCCGTCAGCATGCAGCTGACGCCGGAGCAGATGGCGAAGCTGATCGGCGTCGGAGTAGTTGCGCCCGAGCGGTTCCGGTCGTTCTTCATTCCCACGGAAAGGCCAATGGCCGAGGAAGGCCTGACCGTTACACTGGGGGGCTGATCCGTGAGCGGGGGCAAATCCGCCGGGCTGATCGCGGGGGTCAGCCGATTAGCAATCATAACTGCCTGTCTAAGCCTGCCCTATGGTGCACGCGCCAACGACATGGTTGCGCAGCCGGGGGCGGAACCGGCTGCCGGCGGGCAATCGCGTTCGATCGACATGTCGGTCCCGCTGGTATGGAATGGTCGTGTACTGGGGGACGTGCTCGTTCAGGTGGAGCCTGATGGAACGGCCGCTATCGAAAGCCAGTCGCTGACCACCCAACTCTCGAGACTATTGAACGATGCGGGCGTCATCCGCCTCCGCGAAGCTATTGCGGGGGATCCTTTCATTACCTCGTCGGAACTGGCGACTGCAGGATTCGACATCAATTTCGACATGTCGCGCCTGGAACTTGTGGTACAGGCGATCGAGGCGACCTACCGCCCTATCGAACCGCTGAGAGGGAGACATGAGTCCGCCGAGCCCGAGCTACCGACGATCGAGCCGGCGAATTTCAGCGCCTATCTTAATACCAGTGCAAACCTGATCTACCGGGACACCGGCGGCCTGGGGCCACCCGAAGTCTTTCTTTCCGGCGCAGCCCGCTATCGCAACGTCGTTCTCGAATATGACGGCGGACTCGCCGAGGGACTGAACGGCCAGTATCGTCCCTACAGGCGGGCAGTAAGAGCGGTCTACGATCAGCCTGAAACCTATCGACGATGGAGCGCGGGTGATCTTCGGCTGACCAACACCGGTACGTTGCAGACCCCCTTCATCGGCGGAGTCGCCCTAGAAAAAAGCCGCCGCGTTTTTGACCCGTTTGCGCCAGTCGTCAATCTGGGTGGACGGCAGATCCTGCTGACCTCCCCTTCCACCGTTGAGGTCATCGTTAACGGCGCTTCATATCAGACCCTGGATCTCCAGCCCGGTACTTACAGCCTCGAAGATCTGCCAATACAGGCGGGATCTAACGACGTCGAACTGGTCGTGCGGGATGCAACGGGGCGGGAACAGGTGACGCGCTTCGACTATTTCTTCGAGCCGATCGAACTCGAGGCCGGGGAGGACGAATACACCTTCGCGGCCGGAGTGCTCGCGACGGAACTGGACCTGCAGCCGCGGTATTCGGACGATCCCGTAGCAATCGCGCATTACCGCAAAGCTTTGAGCGATACGCTGATCCTCGGGGGCGGCTTCCAGGCTTCGCAGGACGTGCAGGTGGTTTCGGCAGAAACACGCTTCGTGCCTCAGTTGATCCCTGGCAGCTTCGATCTGCAGGCGGCAGTGAGCTCGGGCAGTGGCACGGGCTTCGCCGTGCGGGGTGGGTACCGTCTCATCGCAGGTTTCGGTCCAGAAGCGATCCGCTTTTCGGCCAGTTTCGATTACAACAGTGACAACTTCCGGACCGTGAGCGATCTTACCGATTTCCGCCTCGAGAGCCTTTCGCTCAATGCCATCTTCAGCAAATCGCTTTCCCCGCGCACTTCGATCCTAGGCGGTGCCAATTACCTGTCGCGATCGGGAGCGAGGGACCAGAGCACCTTCTTCGCGGACATTTCACATTCTACCAGACAAAACCTGCGGTTTACCGCCGGGGTTGAGTACGGGACGGGTTCGGTGTTCGGTCGCAACTATGGTGTACGCGCATCCGTTTCCTATTTCTTCGGCGGGCGGCATCGGGCCGATGCCAGTTACCAAAGCAGACGCAAGTTGGCGCGCGCTACGCTGTCACGCAGTTTGACCAACGATGTCGGGTCGCTAGGCTATTCTATCAATGCGCAATCGTCCGACGGCAGCACATCACTGGACGGGGTAGTAGACTACATATCCAATCGGTTCGAGGCGCGTGCTTCGCTTGCAACCTCGGGACCGGACCTTGGTGGAGTAACCGACAACCGGACCGCCAGACTGCAACTCGGTACATCTTTCGCGATAGCGGATGGCGTGTTTGGTATCGGTCGTCCGATCCAAGACGCATTCCTTCTCGCCCGTCCCCATCAAACGCTCCGGGGCACCGACGTTATTACCGGACGCAGCCTTACCGGCGGCGGATACGAAGCCGCCAGCGGACCATTGGGCGCGGCTGTGGTCAGCCGTCTCTCATCTTACAATACGCAAGACGTGCGATACGATATCGACTCGCTCGAAGCTGGCTACGACATCGGGACGGGTGTGGCCCGTGTCGATCCGCCTTACCGAAGCGGCTACGAATTCGTCGTTGGCAACGACCGGTTCGTAAGTGCAGTCGGCTTTCTGCAATCGGGCGACGAACCAGCCGCGCTCATGGTTGGACGGATCACTTCGGTCGACGACGAGGGCTTCGAAGCCCAGCCGTTCTTCACGAACTCCGCCGGACGCTTCGGAATAATCGGGCTGGCTCCGGGACGCACCTATATCGTGCGCCTTGACGAGACCGGGCAGGAGTTCACGATCGGAGTGCCGATGGAGGTCACGGGCCTTCTTCGGTTGGGGACGGTTCGAGTAGCGACGAAAAGCGACTAGGAGACGATATGAGACAGCTGAACTTACTCCTGGCCCCGATCGCGCTCGCCGCGATGCCCACATCGCTGATGGCAGCCGAATGCGTGCCCGAATTCGCGAGTGCGGACCAATCCGTAGCAGTTGGCGGCGTCGAGATCGCCCCCGGCGCGATAACCGTCGAAAATTTCCAGGTGCGTATAAAAAATTCGGGCGGAGACGACAGCAACCCCGGACGCGGTAATGTCGGAAATCCTTGCCCGGCGACAATCAGGGTCTCGCGTCTGACGGGTCCGGTCGATCCAAACTTTCCCGAATACAATCTCAGGGCGCCCGGACAGTCGCAAGTCGAGATTCTCCAGGACCCTTCGGCCGGCGGCACTTCGCTCAGCGACGTGAACATCGCAAATGCGCCAGCAGGACCACAAGGGCGGTCGGTCCCGTTCGAGCTACAAATACCTACCGAGTGGGGTCTGACGGCAGGTACTTACACTGATCGGCTGGAACTGCTTTTGTTCGACCAGAACGGGGCGCTTGTCGACCGGACAAACCTTACGATCACCATACTCATTCCAGCCACGGTCTCCGTCAGATTCGTAGGCGCAGTGATCGGTGGCGGCTTCGGATCCGGAGCACGGATTGATCTCGGCACATTATCAACGTCCGAACAGACGCGGTCACAACCTTTTGGCGCGCGCATTTTCAGCACCGCGCCTTATCTGGTGAACGTCGCTTCCGCCAATTCGGGTAATCTGGCGCATGTCGATCTTGGCAGCGAAATTCCCTATCGTCTGTACTTTGACGGGGCGCAAGTCGATCTCACGGGTATCAGCGCCTTCACTTATCTTGCTCCTACTCCCCGTTCAGGGAACACCCGCCCGATGAGCTTGGAAGTTCCGCCGGCGTCAGTTCCGGCGGGGCGTTACAACGACCGGATAACACTGACAGTCAGTGCCCTTTGATCAAAGGGCCGTAATTCCAAGGCTGATCGCCAGTTCCTCGCGCAAGCCCCGCGCCTGAACGACGAACGGCACCTTTTTCGCTACAGGACCCTGGCGGACAGAAATCTCGGTGAGGCCGGTTGGCGCAAGCGGGCTGGCTTGTCCGGCGTAAACGATGCGCGCAGTTTCTCCTGCCGCCAATGTACGGTGCGATGCGATCACGCGAAAACCACGGCTGGCGTTGCACATTTCGAACACATCACCCGTAGTAACCCCGCTTTCCGGATCGACCGAAGCGATAGACGCTTCTAGCTGGCAGATCTCTGGGATATTCAGGGAAATACGCATCCCAGCCGACGCGCCTGGATTGGCTTGGGCGGCGGAGGGAAAAGCCAGAACGGCAGCAAACAGGGCAAAGCGAAGCATGATCTTCTCCTTTGCCCGAATTCATAATTAGGAAACCTAAATATCCGGTATATTCGGGGCTGCCGCCCCTTTTCTACAGATGGGATGCTGCTGGACCATGCCTTCTCCCAGCATTATTTCTGGCCATACGGGCGTGAGGTGGAGATCGACGAGAATATGCAAACCCGGCCCTCGTAGATGCAGCGCCGCCTCGCTCCCTATTCGGTGTGACAGGACGGATGCAACGAGGATTGACCCATTCAATCTACACGCCATCCGCGCCCTTTGCACAGTTCCCTAGCAAGGAATATGATAGAGAGTCCGTTTCACGACTTACGTCGCTATGATCGGTCAGTCCGCTACCGGCCCAAAAGCTGCCATTCGGTGCCCATCAGATTCCTGTCGGGTGAATCCGAAAACCCCAGAATTCTGCGGATTTTTGAGAATGGCGCGCCCGGCAGGACTCGAACCTGCTGCCTCAAGATTAGAAGTCTCGCGCTCTATCCAGATGAGCTACGGGCGCGCGCCGGGCCTGCCATAACGCGGCTTTTCCGCAGCGCCAATCGGCACTAACCAGCTTTGCCATGGAAAATCACGCATCGCCCGCGCCATCCGGCCAGCAGCCGCGCTTCCGCTATTACGATCTGGTGATGGCGGCGTTCGTCACGATCCTGTTGCTGTCGAACCTCATCGGGGCATCCAAGCCAAGCTATGTCGTCCTGCCGGTGATCGGCGAGTGGTCGTTTGGCGCAGGCGTGTTGTTCTTCCCGGTAAGCTACATCATCGGCGACATCCTGACCGAAGTCTATGGCTACGCCCGCGCGCGACGGGTGATCTGGACCGGTTTCGCAGCGCTGCTGTTCATGGCCTTCATGGCATGGGTCGTGGTCCGATTGCCGGCGGCGGAAGGCTGGCCGGGACAGGCGGCCTATGAATTCGTTTTCGGCAATAGCTGGCGCATCGTGCTCGCCTCCATCGTCGCCTTCTGGGTAGGCGAGTTCGCCAACAGCCTGGTGATGGCCAAGATGAAAATCTGGACAGAAGGCCGCGCGCTTTGGACGCGCACGATCGGATCGACCGTGGTCGGCCAGGGTCTCGACAGCCTGATCTTCTACCCGCTGGCCTTCTGGGGGTTGGCCGGGTGGCCGGTGGAACTGCTTTGGCAGGTGGCCTTGTCGCAATGGCTGATCAAGACGCTGTGGGAAGCCCTGCTGACGCCCTTCACCTATGTGGCGATAAACTGGCTGAAACGCGCCGAAGGGGTCGAGATTTTCGATACCGACACTGACTTCTCCCCCTTCGCTACTTCGAAGAAATAAATGGGCGGCGCAGTTGGCGCAGGGCACGAAAAAAGGGGCGACCTGCAGGCCGCCCCTCCTCCCCCTTTTATCAGGTCTTAGGCTTAGAACTTCGCGCCCACCGCGATGCCGTAGCGCCGCGGATCGAGCGTGAAGATATTCGTGAAGTTCCCCGAGCTGGCGTCGGTGACATAAAGTCCGGTCACCGAATCGCTGTCGAAGATGTTCTGCACGAAACCCCGCACGAACCAGCGATCGTTTGCGCCGTTGAGCTGGATCTGGGCATTGGCCTGCACGAAAGGCTCGATGCGATTGACCGCGCCATTGAACACGTTCCCGTACTGTGTGCCGGTAAACGCAAGGTCGAAGCGGGGAACGAGCGACATCCCGTTGTCGAACTCGGCGGTATACTGAACGCCGACCGACGCCTTGAACTCCGGAGCCTGCGGCAGCTTGTTGCCGCGCAGGTTCTTCTCGACACCGGGGCTGAGGACATTCACGCCGCCGAACAGGCCGCCGATCGCCGTCGCCTGATCGGCAAGGACCGAACAGATCGAGAATGCACCGGTGGATGCGATACCGCCATCGGCCGGAAACGGTCCCGGCCCTTGTAGGCCAAGTCCGCCATTGACCGCGGCGACAAAGGCGTTGGCACCCGCGCCGGTCACTGCGCAAAACGCGCCGTTGGAGATATCCTTGATGATGACGGCATCGGGATCGCCGCCCCCGGGATCGCGCGGATCGCTGAAGAACTGGTCGCCGGCCACCTCTGCATTCAAGTAGCTCAGGTTCATGTTGACAAGCCAGTTGTAGCTCGGCCGCAGGATGGTCTCGAGCTCGACACCCCAGATGTTGGCATCGATCGTGTCGTTGACCGACGTCCGGGCGACGATGCGGCTGAGCTGCAGGTCCTTGTATTTGTAGTAGAAGCCCGTCAGGTTCACCTGCGCTACGCCGTCGAGGAATACATTCTTCGAACCGATTTCGAAGGCATCGATGCTCTCGGAATCGAAGCTCTCCGGCACTGCGAAGATCGGGGATAGCGGCGGGTTGATGCCGCCCGACTTATAGCCGCGCGAGTAGGAGAAATAGAGGCTGTTGTCCGGCGTGATCTCGTAATCGAGCACCGCGCGTCCCGTGATGGCGTCGAACGACACGTCGCGTTCCTGCAGTAGCTGGTTGCCCGGGACGCTGGCATCGGCATCGAACGTGCCGACGAACGGCGAATCGAATGGATCACCGCCCCCGAACGGATTCAGGAAGTTGGCCAGCGTGGTGCGGGCAGCGACCGATTTCGTATCGTCATTGTAACGCAGGCCACCGGTGAACGTCAGCTTGTCCGTAATGTCGAAATAAACTTCGGCGAAAATACCGAAGCTTTCCAGTTTGAAGTCGGCGGTGTTGTTCCGGTACATCGACGTTGCGAGATAGGATGGCGGAAGTCCGTTGGCGAAGGCGGAAAACGTCCCGAGAATGGCGGTCGCGTAATCGAGGCCGAACGAGTTCACGTAATAGCTGTTCTCGCTGACTTCCGTTTCGGCATAGATACCGCCGACGAGGAAGTTGAACGGTCCGTCGAAATCGCTCGAGAGAATGGCCTCGGCCGACCAGGATGTTTGATCCTGGTTGGACCTGTCGAACGACAACGGCACATCGCTGCAAATCGCATTGCCTTCGAAGACGCCGCGGTTTCCGTCGTCATTGTCCGAAGTGCAAAGCTGGCCACTGGGACCATTCGGAATAAGCGCATCGGCAATGGGAGCGAAATAGGCGTTCGATCCCGGGATGAAGGCGGGCGCCGGAAGCCCGGTCGGGATCCCGTTGGCAGCCAGAAACGCCAAGGTGTTGAGCCCGGTGGCATATCCCGTGCGGTCCAGAATGCCGAGGTTGTAATCCTGCCGGGAATCGACCGTCGTTTCCTGATAAATGCCGGTCAGCGACAGGTTCATCGCGCCGATGTTCTGATCGACATGCGCTTGCAACTGGAGTTCGTCGGCGAAGTATTCAGGCGTGAATGCCGTGTTTACCGTGCGGACATCGTTGGGCTCGTCGAAGTTCGCGTAACCATCGGGTCCGTAAACGCTGCCCAGGGCCAGCCCTTCCGGAATGCCCTGGATCCGGAACAGTTCGACCGAGGTGAGCACGGTAGCAAGCGTCGAGTTCGCATTGGTGCTGTCGAAATCCCGGCGGTTGTTGAGGCAGCCGAGCACGCCGGTCGGGTCGCGCTGGCAAGTCTGCTTCTGGATGCGCAGACGATCATCGTTCTCACGGAAATAGAAGCCCATGAGATCGATCGTCGTGCTTTCGGTCGGTTCGAACCGTAGCGATCCGCGCACCGCGTACATGTCGCGGCCGTCGATGTCCGAGTTGTCGAAGAGATTTTCGGTAAATCCGTCGCGATTCAGATAATAACCGGCCACCCGAACGCCCAGCGTATCGCCAAGGGGCACGTTCACCATGCCCTTCGCCTTGATGCTGTTGTAATTGCCGTATTCGAATTCGGCAGCACCGCGGAAAACACCCATCTCAGGCTTGGCCGTGACGACGTTTACGACGCCGGAGGTGGCGTTACGCCCGAACAGCGTGCCTTGCGGACCACGCAGCACTTCGACGCGCTCGAGATCGAAATATTCGGTCTCGAACAGGCGCGTGCCGAACAGGGGCGATCCGTTGACGTGAATGGCCGTCGCGCTGTCGCAGGTGACGCCGACGCATAAGTCGCCGATGCCGCGGATGGTGAAGCTCGAGGCGGTGAAGTTGGATTTGGTGAAGGAAACGTTCGGCAGGGTCAGCTGAAGATCGCTGGCGTTTTCGATCTGCTGCGCTTCGAGCGCTTCGGCATCGAATGCGCTGACTGCGATCGGCACTTCCTGCAGGCTTTGCGCCTGGCGTTGTGCGGTCACGACGATGACGTTCTGCCCGAAATTGGGATTTTCCAGATCGTCGTCGGTCGCTTCCTGAGCAAATGCCGGGAATGAAATCGCGCTCGCGCAGATACCCGCGAGCAGGGTAGCCCGTACCTTCATAAACCCTCTCCTCTCCATGAACCGTCTTTGCGGTTTCAGGAGCGGAGGCTAACACACATTCGTATGCGCGCAAGGTCTCGCGCAGGATTGTTGCGCGTAAGCCCGCGGATTTTTGCCGAGTGTTGTTCTAGCGTCGCAGATGGGTCGCGCCTTGACGCTACGGCATCCGATGGTCTGCCGATACGCAGTCTAAACCAGCGTGTGGCTTTCCGCGATCTGCGTGATGCCGCGCTTGCCCGTTTCATCACGCCCCAACTGCACGATCACGTCGATAACGCTGGCCGCATAGGCAATGGTATCGCTGCGAGTCAGGCCGATTCCCGTCTGCATGACCATGAGCGACAATTGCTCCAGCGCGCCGCGCAGGCTGTTCGCGTGAACAGTCGAGAAGCTGCCCGGATGGCCGGTATTGATGGCCCGGAGAAAGCTGACGCTTTCCGCGCCGCGCAGTTCGCCCAACACGATCCGGTCGGGCCGAAGGCGTAATGCAGCCTGCAGCAATTCGTTAGCCGTGACCTTGGCCTCGCCCAGCTCGCCCTTCACTGCCACCAGGCCGACGCCGTTTTCGCCCGGCAGTTTCAGCTCGGGTGTATCCTCCACCAGCACGACGCGTTCCTGCCTCGGAATTTCTCCAAGCATGGCATTGAGAAAGGTGGTCTTGCCCGTGCTGGTTCCGCCCGAGACAAGGATCGTGCGCCGCTGGGCGATGGCCTCGCGCAGGAACGCCACCGGTTCCGCCTGCGGATCGGGCATGGTACCGCGTGTCGGCGGCGAAAGCGGTCCGGTGTCGTAGGCATCCAGCGGCAGGTCGAGCCGGCGGTGCCGGCGGATCGCGAGCGCCCAGTGCTTGCGGGCGGCAGGCGGACCGCAGAACTGAATGCGCGCACCGTCCGGCAGGGTTGCGCCGAGGAGCGGATGTTCGCGGTTGATGCCCTGATGGCTGACCCTCGCCACCTGTTCGGCGAGCCGCTGGATCAGCCGATCGTCGATCTCTGGCCGCTCGACTTTATGCATTCCGCCGAGCGCTGCGTCTTCGACCCAGACTTCGCCGGGGCGATTGACGAGAACCTCGGTGACCGTGTCTCGCTCCAGCCATTCGCGGAAAGGCGCGAGATAGGCGTCGAGATAAACGCTGCGTTCGCCGTGCAGATCGACCGACGGTGCCTCTTCCTCGGGCGCGCTGTCGGCGACGAAGGGATGGATGTCGGCGCTCACGCTGCCCCGTCCTCAGTTGACCGAGGAGAAATCGAGATCGCGGCTGGTGAAGATGCGGATCGGGGCACCGATGCCGACACGCACGGTCGGGCCGCGCTGGCCGTCCTGCTGCGCCGCCGTGGCTGCGGCGGACTGACTCGCTCCGCCGATCAGCACGCCGCCCGCTCCGCCGGTCGCCACCGTGCCGAGGCCGCCGACGACGCTCAGCAACATGGCCGAACCGAAGCGCTTGAAGAAACCGTTGCCGGACACCTTGCCCTGCAGGCCGGTCGTGCCGTCGAAACCGATTGCCGGCGAGGCCAGATTGACCGAGGCACCGTCCGGCCGGATCAGGCGCGTCCAGATCACGTAAGCGCGCTTCTGGCCGTTCTGTAAGCCCGACTGGTACTGACCGATCAGGCGCGAGGAACGCGGAACGAGGACGCGGGTCCCGTCGAAGCTGCGCACATCCTGACTGACCACGGCGCGCACGAAACCGGGCACATTGGTGTCGATCGCGGTTTCGAGCACGGCGGGGATCAGCGTTCCCTGCGTGACGGTGGTCGAAGGATTGGTCATCGCGCTGGCCCGAGCGGGCGCGCCGCCCACACCGCCGATGCGGCTGGCGAAGTCGGAGGCCGAATTACCGGTCGCCGCCTCACCTGCCCCGCCTTCTGCCGGAGCAGTCGGGTCGAGAACGGCGACGCCTGCGGGTGCGGCGCCTGCGTCGAACACCACGGTGGGGCTGGCGAAGCGGTTGGTCGCGGTCGCTGGATCGGGCGCGACGGAATAGACCGGCTGCGGAGCCGGTGCGGATTGCACTGGCGCGACAGGCGCGGCCACCGGCGTTACAGGAGTGACGGCTTCGGGCGGCACCGCTGGCACGACTTCGACCGGAGCCTGCTGACCGCCGACGCCTTCGGGTTCGGCTACGCGCGTGGCATTCATGCTCCACAGCGTCACGATGCCGAGGCCCGCCACGATCGCGATACCAGCGACCATGCCGAGCATGTCGGACTTGCCGGCAGGTCGCGCAACGGCCGGGTGGGCATTGCGCTGGGCAAGGTCGATGATCTCGGCGTCGATCTCGTCACGCGGATCGATGTCGTTGGCGATCGTTTCGCTGCCGATCGTCTTTTCGGGCAGGCGCATGGCGAGACGCATCAGCTATCTCCCTTCTGGGCAAGCGCGGCACTGCCGCGTGCGGAAACCGGTTGGGCCGGGCGTTCGGGCCCGGTGTTGATGAGCTCGGCGCGCTCTTCGCCCGAGCGCAGGATCAGCGTGCGCGGCACACCGTCGACGACGATCGTATCGCCGCGCACGGTGAAGTTGACTGGCCCCTCGACGCCCTTGGCGTTCTCGACCAGGATCGCCGGAACCTGCTTGCCCTGCGGCCAGGTCAGGAAGGTCGCGCTGCCATCGTCGAACGTATTCTCGGGCAACAATTCGGGATCGCCCGACGCGCTCCAGGCGAAGTTGAGGTCTGCCGGATCGACCACGGCGAAAGGATCGCTGGCCGCCTGCTGCTCGGTGGCATTCGCCTGCGCCAGCTGCGTCTCCTCCTCAGGCTCCTCCGGATAGTCGAAGCGCAGCACGTAGAGCGGCTTCGCATTGGGGCTGGCGACGAGGTCGAACAGATAGGTGCGCTTGCTGGTGATGACCGTGAGATTGGTCGAGGCGCGCGGAGCGAGCGGTTTGACGAACAGGATGTCGGCCCGCTTGTTGGGCGTGACCTGCCAGGCCTGCGAATCCCCGATGGCGACATTCTCGATCGTCTCGTCGTCGCCGAAGACGATGGAGGCTTGCACGGTGACCTTGCCGTCCACGCGAACGACCTTCGCCTCGTCGTAGAAGACCTCGACCAGACGCGAATCCTTCGCGGCAGCGGGCGCGGCCAGCACGGCCAGGGCAAGCGCGGGAATGAGCGCGCGGTTCATCAGCGTTTCTCCACGGAACGGTCGAGGGCCTTGGGCGGGGCGGGCTTGAAACGGCTGCCGATCCCCATCGCCCGGCTGGGCCCGGAATTGAGCGGTGCGACCTGACCATTGCCTGAAGCGGTCGCGAACACCTTAGTGGTGCGAGTGGTCGATGTGCCGCCCGCGTCATTTGCCGCGGCCGCCGTCGGCACGGCCGAAACATCGATGCGGCGCGCCTGCGAGCTGGCGGAATTCGCCGCCTGCGCCTGTGCGAGGGCGGGCGCCGGGGCGGCCTGCGGGGCGACGGAGGGAGCCGACGATCCCTTGTCCTGGCTGTCGGGCGTCATGCCGAACACGGTCCAGCCCGCCACCATCGCGCCGGCGACTTTCAGCACCAGCACCATCAGTGCGACATGCACGGTGCCAACCATGAAAAAGGCCATGGCCGCTTGCGGATCGACGCTGCCGGGCGTCGCCACCAGCGCGCCGAGCACGGGCACGGCGAGTTCGAGCATGATGCTGCCGCCGAGTACGGCGAACAGCGGCGTAAGCGCGCACAGCGTCAGGCCCTTGATCCAGCCCGTGAACAGCCCGCGCGTGCCATTGAACAGCGCCATCACCACGAAGATCGGACCGAGCGCGACCAGCACGCCGAGCGCGATCTTGGTCGTCACCAAAAGCCCGACCGTGCCGAGCATGAAGAGCATTGCGCCGAGCCACATCATGCCTTCGGGCGAAAAGGCCGAGAAGTCCTCGCCCCCGCCAGCGCTCGCCTCCTGAATGGCCATGAACACGACATCGATCTTCTGCGCGAAGACCTGCGTCGCGCTGCCCTGTGCGCCGGTCAGAATACCCGCGAGATAGTCGGGCGTACCGATCGCGAGGTTCCAGACGACGCTCTGGTAGGCGACCCAGCTGGTGGCGAAGGTCAGCACCAGGCCGAGCGTCATCATCCGCGGCACCAGGCTGCGCACGCCGATATTGGTGCGCCCGGTCAGCAGCGCAAAGCCGAAGATCGCGATGAACAGGGTGAGGACGATCGTCAGCGTCGTCGTGAGCGCGCCGCCCGATGCGAACAGCCGACCGAAGGCTGCCGCTGCTTTTTCGCCCGCGACGCAGTCCACGCCCTTCAGCGCGGCGGCGACACCGTTGCCGACCTGTTCGGCGGCCTGCTGGCAGTTCGCGCTCATTCCGCAGCCATGTCGAGATTGAGGTCGCCGTGCTCGGCGATGTCGTTCGCCCCGCCGGGCCATTTCGTGCCGGTCAGCGCCGGGAACCAGTCCGCCGGAGCATCGCCCATCGCTTCGCGCAACACGTCGAGGCGGCGTACCGAACTTTCGCGGCCCGAGAGGAGCGTCAGCACTTCCGGCGCGCCCGACAGGTCGAGCCGGACCACGACGCTGGCATCGGGCTGGCGCACGAGGAAGCAGCGGCTGTGGGCGGGAAGCGTGCGGATCAGCGCTAGCTCGTGCTCGGTCAGGCCGAAACCGTCGCAATAATCCTCGGGCCGCGCGCGGCTGTTCGGCATGAACACCATGGTCGCGGTCTGCTCGACCAATGCGATCGAAATGCGGCTTTCCAGCGCATCGCGCGCGCTCTGCGTCGCGAAACCGACCAGCGCGTTGCGCTTGCGCAACGTTTTCAGCCAATCGCGGATACGCGCGGCGAAGACTTCGTCGTCGAGGGCCTTCCAGCCTTCATCGATGAGGATCATGGTCGGCTTGCCGTCCAGCCGCTCCTCGATCCGGTGGAAGAGGTACATCATGGTCGGCGTGCGCAGCTTCGGATTCTCGAGCAGCGCGGTCATGTCGAAGCCGAGCACGCGGCTTGTCAGGTCAAGCTTGTCTTCCGCATTATCGAACATCCACGCATTCTCGCCCGATCCGATCCACGCGCCCAGCCGATCCGCCAGGTCGCCTGGCTGAGGACGGCGGCTGCCGGAGAGCAGCTCCTTGAAGTGGCGCAGACGGCGCAGCGAAGCGTCATTGGCATAGGCGGCATCCACCGCACCGGCGATGGTCTGCTCTTCTTCCGGCCCTTCGGCCTTGAGCAGCACGCCCAGCCAGTCACGCAGGAACGCCTTGTTGCCCGGCGTATCGGGCAGCGCGAGCGGATTGAAGCCGGTCGGCTCGCCTGCGCGGATGCTGTCGTAACGCCCGCCGATGCCGCGCACGAACAGCTCTGCCCCACGGTCCTTGTCGAACAAGATGGTGCGGGGGCTGAACTTCTGCGCCTGCGCCGCGAGGAAGTTCATCACCACGGTCTTGCCCGAACCGCTCGGCCCGATAACCGAGAAATTGCCGAGATCGCCGTGGTGGAAGTTGAAGAAAAACGGCGTCGCGCTGGTCGTCTCCAGCAGCGTCACCGCTTCGCCCCAGTGATTGCCCTCGGCCTGGCCCAGCGCGAAACCGTGGAGCGAACCGAAGCTGGCCATGTTGGCGCTGGAGATCAGCGCTCGGCGGACGAGGTAGCTTTCGTTGCCGGGGAACTGCCCCCAGAACGCAGGTTCGAGATTGGTGTCCTCACGCACGGCGATCGCACCGGTATCGGCAAGCGCAGCGGCGCAGGCGGCCATGGCATCGTCCAGGCGGCCGAGATTGCGTTCCTTGACCATAACGGTCAGGTGGTGGTCGCCGAACCCGACCGCGCCATTGCCCAGCGCATCGCGCGCGGCGAGCATGTCGGCGCGCTCGGCGGCAGCTTCCTCGTCGGCGCTCTTTAATCGGCGGATCGCCAGATCCATCCGTTCTCGCGCAGTCTGGCGCTCGGTCGGCGCATAGCTCTCGCTCACCACCATCTCGAACGGCAGGCGCAGCAGGCTGTCGAGCAGGCCGGGGCTGGTCGCTTCGGGATAGTCCTTCAGGCCGAGCATCGCGGCGAAATCGGGCGAGCCCGACCCGCGCATCTCCATTGCATCGAGACCGAAGCTGACCCGGCGATAGGGCAGCATATTGCCAATATCGACATCGTCGGCAGGCTTCCGGACGGGACGCATCTCGCCATTGTAGAGCGCGGACAGCAGCTCGAGGATTTCGGAATTGGTATTGCCGAGTGGGCCGACGTAATCGGTCAGCGGCGCCGCGCCATAGGTTTGCAACGCCGCGACCAGACCCTGCGAGGCGGCGCGCAAACTGCGCAGGTCCTTGGGATCGGCTTCCAGCTGCTCGCGCCCGGTGCGCTTGAATTTCTTTCCGACCCGCTCGACCAGTCCGGCCTTGCCGCGCGCCGGGCGACGGATGAGCGTGATGAACTGATCGTTCACGAACAGCTGCCCCGAGCCGAGCCGCTCGCGCCAGCGCTCGTCGATATGGCGGCTGATCGGGTCGGGGAACTGGGCCTCTAGATCGACCGATACTCGGCGGCGGATGACGTGATGATAGAGCACGAATCGCGCATCCAGCGTGGAGCGCAGCACCACTTCGCGCGTGGCGGCGTGTGCGTTGAGCGCTTCGCTATCCTCGGTCTCGAACAGCAGGCCGGGCACTTGGATCGCAGTCATCAGCGATCCGTCGCGCAGCAGCAACGTGCTTTCGTCGATCAGGCGCAGATAAGGCAGGCGATCCCCGGCGCGCGCTTCTTTCGCGCCCCAGGCAGCAGCGCCCTTCCACTTGTCCTTACGCGGCATAGGAGTTGCACCCCCAGTGCTTGTAATTCTTCACCCGCGGGCATTTCGAGACCTTGGTGATCCAAAGGTCGAAAATGCGCGGTTCGCGCAGGCAGGCGAAATAGCCGATGCCGTGCATCACGGCGAAGACGACCAGCGCGAGCCAGCTGCCGGTGATCAGGAACGCCTCGGTCGTCACCATCCCGTTGATGATGAAATAGTTATACGTCACGCCCGCAAACATTTGCGGCCGCGTAAGCGCACGGTGAACGGGATGGCGGACGAGGTTGGTCATGGCTAGGCCGCCACGCCCTGGATACCGGCCACGATCGAGGCCGCGCCGAACAGGATGAACACGCCGATGATGACTGTCGCGCCGAAGCGCCAGTTGAGACGTCCGGTCAGCATCATGAAGCCGACTGCGGCAACCGCCATGACGGCGACGGCAGTCGCGACATTGCCGAGCAAAGTACCCTGCAGCCAGCCGAGAGCGGCGACGATCGGGCCGGACCCGGCAGGATCTGCCGCCTGCGCGAACGCAGCGCTGGGGGTTGCAAGCAGGGCCAGTGCGGCCGGAATCGAGAACCTGGACTTCAAGTGAATTTACTCCCGTGAATGGCTGGCGAGGCGACCCATGATCGCTGCCACGTAAAGCTGCGTTTCGCGGATGCGCGGGATCCCGCCTGCGCGCTCCACCCGCCCGGGCCCGGCATTATAGGCCGCGAGCGCTTTTTCGATATCGCCATCGAACCGGTCGAGTTGCTCGCGCAAGTATCGCGCACCGCCTTCCAGATTGGCGAAGGGATCGTTCGGATCGACGCCAAGATCGCGGGCCGTCCCCGGCATCAGCTGGGCGAGACCACGTGCGCCGACAGGCGACACGGCGTTCGCGCGCCAGCGGCTCTCCTGCCACACCATTGCTTCGATCAACGCCGGGCTGAGATCGTAACGCGCGGACAGCTCGGCGACTTTCGCCTGATAGGTGACCGGCACGAGCGCGCCCGGTGCATTCGGATCGGCAACGGCGATGTCGGGAACGTAAACGTCGGCCGGCACCTCGCCCATGGGCTCGAAATCGGCATGCGGAATGGAGGCAGCAGCAGGCGCGGCGCTTCCGCCGGCTACCCAGCGTGCTCCGTCCGCATCAATCTCCATGACATCCGCCTTCGCAGGGAAGGCAGCCAGCGCCGCACAGGTCAGACCCATACCGAGCGCCAGGCGTGCTAGAATCATTGCACCCTCCGTCCGGTCCCACTGGCCACTCTACATGACAAGCGGGTGACAGGAAGCTGAATGTAGACGGTTTCCGTCGCAAACGGGCAACAGTAGGGCACAAAAAAGCCCGCCCTCCCCTCGGAGCGCGGGCTTGAAGACCGCCATCGGCGGCAAAAAGCGCGTTAACGCATCGACATCGCATAGTAGCGAGCAAAATCGCCACGGTCTAGTGCCGCAAGGGCCCGCCGGGCAAGCCTGCGCGAATCTACCCATTGGCCGTCCGCGGTTTCAAGTTCGACGCTCGAGTCGGCCTCGGCCGCAGCTTCGAAATCGGCACGGGCGTCATCGAACTGGCCGATCCGCGCCAATGCGACACCGTGATTGATCAGACGCGCCGGATCGTCCGCTTCCAGCTCGTCACAGGCTTCGATCGCCTCGACAGCGGCACGGTCGCGGCCAGCAACCAGCTCTTCGTAACCGACGTCGAAACTTGTCTCGGGCGCTTCGACGACGGCAGGCGCGCCTTGCGCCAGCAGGGCCAGAACGAATGAGGTGGCAAGGGCCATGGCATTTCTCCCAATCTGTTGTTGAGACCGAAATACCGCTCGAAGCTCACGGCTGCAACAAAACTGCAACATTGTCACATTTCTGAAATGCAGCGCATCGGCCAATGACCTGTTGATACTGCAACACAACGGTCACGAACTGACACAAACTGTCACGAACCCCTCCTAGCTGGCGAGTCGCGATCAACGAAATCGCATTCGATATTCTTCCGATTCTTCCGGTTTTTGAGGGGACCGTTACCCGTGACAAATCTTCATCGCTCGCTCGTACTCGGCTGTAGCGCAGTGGCCCTTGCCAGCTGCGGCGCCGACGAAATCGTTTCGCCCGGCACCGGCGGCAACATCACGATCAACAATCCGTCTGCGCCGGCACCTTCGCCGACCCCGACGCCGACTCCGACCTCCTCGCTTGTCGAGGCTGCTGCGGGATGCCCGACCATCTCCGATCCTACCGGCCTAACCGACAGCGGCACGATCTCCGGCCCGACTGGCGAATATCGCGTCTGCACCATGCCGGCACGCTTCACCGCTAGCTCGACCCTCCCCTACATCGAAGGGCTGCTCTATCGCATGGATGGTCGGGTAGACGTCGGCGAGGACGGCGGACCGACCGATACCGGTGCCGATACCGACGTCGAACTGACCATCGAGCCGGGCGTCATCGTCTACGCATCGGGATCGAGCTTCCTGAACGTGAACCGCGGCAATACCATTCAGGCCAACGGCACGGCCGAACGCCCGATCATTTTCACCAGCCGGGACAATGTGCAGGGCCTCAACACCAACAATTCTTCGGGCCAGTGGGGCGGCGTCGTCCTGTCGGGCCGCGCACCGGTCACCGACTGCATCGCACCGGGCGCAACCCCCGGTACCACTGCCTGCGAGCGCCAGGTCGAAGGCGCAGCCCAGCCCGCGCTGTTCGGTGGCGCGACCGGCACCGACAGCTCGGGCAGCATGAAGTTCGTCCAGATCCGCTACTCGGGCTTCGTCCTGTCGGGAGACAACGAGCTCCAGTCGCTGACGACCGGCGGCGTCGGCCGGAACACGGTTCTCGAAAACATCATGAGCTTCAACAGCTCGGATGACGGCGTCGAATTCTTCGGCGGCCGCGTGAACGTGAAGCGCCTGATCGTGGTGGGTGCGGAAGACGACAGCATCGATACCGACACCGGCGTGAAGGCCAACATGCAGTTCGTCATCGCCATCCAGCGTGCCGGCGCCGGCGATACGATCATCGAAGCCGATTCCACCAACGGCCTCGAAGAGCAGACTCCGCGTCAGAACACGCAAATCTCGAACGCCACCTTCATTCACAATGGCGGCACACAGGACCAGGCCATCCGCATCCGCGGCTTCGCCGACTATGCGATCGTGAACTCGATCCTGGTCGACCGGACGGGCGGCACGCCCTGCCTGCGCATCGACGGCACCGAAACGCTCAGCCGCACCAGCGGCGCGGACGAAGCAGGCCCGGTTCGCTTCGAGAGCTTCGTGCTCGATTGCGCGGTCGACTTCCGTGACAGCTCCGGCGGCGTAACGGCAACGGATATCCAGAACCGCTTCGAGGCCGGTTCGAACAACACTGCGAACTTTACCAACACGCTGACGATGAGCTTCCTCAACGGCTCGAACGAAAGCGGCGTGCCGGTGTTCGATCCGACCGCCTTGTCGAGCTTCTTCACCGTCCCCGACGAAATCGGCGCGGTCTACGCATCGAATGCGGACTGGGTGAACGGCTGGACCTGCAACTCCGCCACGGTGACGTTCGACAGCGACGTGTCGGCCTGCACCAGCCTGCCGGTCTACGACTCGTAAGCGTATCTGCTCGCGGGGGCGCGCAAAGCCGCGTCCCCGCGGGTTTTTCCATTTCCGGACGCCTCGCGGCTCCGTCACGAAATCTCAGGCCTGATCATGAGGGGGTCTCGAACCATGTCGACCGGCAAGCAGCTCGCTTCGCTGCTCCTGCTCACCACCGCGCTGTGCGTACCCGGCGCAGCCTTCGCGCAAAGCACCGGCGCAGAGGGCGTCCCCGCAGAAGAGGATCCCGCAACCGACGCGCTGCAGGCGGAGCAGGTGGAGGGTGTCGACGACACCCCGCAGGAAGAGCAATACGAGGAACCCGAAGTCTCCGTCCCCGGCGGCGCCATCGTCGTCACCGGGCGCAGGCGCGAAGACATCGGTCGCGCTTCGTCGCAGGTCGTCTCCGTCCTCGACACGGCCAGCATCGCGCGGACCGGCGAAGGCGATATCGCCGGCGCGCTGACTCGCGTCACCGGCCTGTCCACCGTCGGCAACGGCCTCGTCTTCGTGCGCGGCCTCGGCGACCGCTATTCGCTCGCCCTGCTGAACGGGCTCCCACTGCCCTCCCCGCAGCCGCTCAGCCGCGTGGTCCCGCTCGACATCTTCCCGACCAGCGTGGTCGCCTCCAGCCTCGTGCAGAAGACCTACTCGGCCAACTATCCGGGCGAGTTCGGCGGCGGGGTGATCAATTTGACCACCCGCGCCATCCCGCAGGAAAGCTTCGTCAAGATCAGCGGCGGCATCAGCGGCGACACCGAAACCACCGGAGGCGTCGGCTACACGTATTTCGGCTCCAGCTACGACTGGTTCGGCTTCGACGACGGGCGGCGCACCATTCGCCCGCAACTGCAGAGCTATCTCGACAGCGGGCGGCCGATCAACGATCCCGAAGTCGACCAGGAAGCGATCCTGCTCGAACTCGGCGATCCCAACCTTATCCTGCTGCAGAGCAATAGCGGCCTGCCGGTCAATTTCTCGACCGGGGTCACTGCCGGGACCAGCTTCGACGTTTTTGGCGATGGCCAGTTCGGCGTGATCGCCACCGCTTCGATCAGCAACAAATGGCGCAACCGCTTCATCACCCAGCAGACTGCGCTGGGCGAGGATCTCGACCTCGACAGCGACGGCCGCGAGTTCGTCACCGACAACCGCGTGCTGGTGAACGGCCTGCTCGGCTTCGGCCTCGAAGTCGGCGAGCATCGCTTCCGCTTCACCAATCTCTTCATCCGCGACTCGCTCAAGCGCGCTTCCCTGTCGGAAACCTTCGACTTCCAGAGCGACGACACCGACCAGGTTCAGAACACCTCGTGGTTCGAACGCCAGTTGTTCGACACGCAGTTCACCGGCGAGCTCGACTTCGGCGACCTCAATGTCGATCTGCGCGCAGGCTATGCCCAGACCCAGCGTGAAGCGCCGTACGAATGGACCTTCACCTATACGCGGACCGACAATCCGAACGATCCGCTCGGCGGCCTCTTCCTCAACACGCTCGACGGGCAGCGCGGCAGCGCGATCGTCGCCTTCTCGGACCTGACCGAGGATCTCTATTACGGCGGTCTCGACGTCAGCTATCAGGTGACCGACTGGCTCGGCGTGACGGTGGGCGGGGCCTATACCGACACCCAGCGCCTGTCCTCCCGCCGCGAGTTCGACTTGCGCGCACAGGGCGATTTCCCCGACGTGTTCGGCGCCTTCCGGCCCGACGCGCTATTGGGCGACTCGCTGATCGAATTCGGTTTCGACCGCGAGGCGCAACAGGCAGCCGGCATCGGCCCGTTCGGCTTCACCATCTTTGACACCACCGGCTCCGACCCGGCCTTCGAAGCGGGGCTCGAGATCAAGGCTGGCTACATACAGAGCCGCATCCAGCCGATGGAAGCGATCTCGCTCGATATCGGCGTGCGGTATGAAGACGCGGTTCAGGAAGTCATCCCGCTCGGCCTCAACGGAACGCCCAGCGGCTCGGCCAATGCCTCGCTGCTGAACAATGACTATTTCCTCCCGGCCGGCACGCTGACCTGGGAGATCAACGACAATCTGCAGGCGCGCTTCAACGCGTCGAAGACCATCGCCCGCCCGCAGTTCCGCGAGCTCATTTTCCAGACGTATTTCGATCCGGAAACCAACCGCCAGTTCAACGGCAACCCGCAGCTGGTCGACAGCGAGCTGACCAATTACGAGGCGCGTCTCGAATATTACTGGGGCTCGCAGAGCCGCGTCAGCCTGGCGGGCTTCTACAAGGATATCGAACGCCCGATCGAGGTGTTCTCCAGCTTCTCCGACAACGAGCGGATCAGCGGCTTCGCCAATGCGCCCGCCGCTACGCTCTACGGCGCGGAGTTCGAGCTGCAGTGGAACAAGGATCTCTACACGCTCGGCGGCGAATGGTGGGAAAGCAAGCGGCTGGTGGCGATTGCCAACTATACCTACACCCAGTCCGAACTGCAGGTGACCGATAGCGACATCGCGCAGGTCTTCCCCTCCGCGCCGCAGCCGGCGACCAACTTCTTCCGCGACGGCGTGCCGCTGACCGGGCAGAGCGACCATCTGGTCAATCTCCAGCTCGGCCTCGAGGACCTCGACCGGCTGAGCCAGGCGACGATCCTGCTGAGCTATGCCAGCGAACGCGTCACCAGCCGCGGGACCAGCAATTTGCCCGACATCATCGAAGACCCGGGCCTGCGCCTCGACTTCGTGGTGCGCCAGGGCTTCGAACTCGGCGGGGCCGACATGGAACTCAAGCTCGAAGCGCGGAACCTCACGGGCCGCGACTACGAGGAATTCCAGACCAACGGCGACACCCGCATCGACATCAACAGCTACGATGTCGGCACCAGTTTCAGCGTCTCACTCTCCGCTGAATTCTAAGGCTTACCTGAGCCTTCTTCCTGAAAGGGCCGTCCGCGAGGGCGGCCCTTTTTATTGAGCGAAACGAGTTTGGCGCGATCTGCGTTCTGCGCCTCAAGACGCAGTCTCCCTCCACGCTCAATAAATGGTCTGCCAACCTGATCTAGAAATTAGCCGACCAACCCCGCTCAGCCTGAGCTTGTCGAAGGCCACGCGCTCTCGTCTGCTGCACGTGCCACTACTTTTGCCTGTTCCGGGCAAGCGTTGAAATCCTTTGCCAGTCACCGGCAATAAGCGCTTGCTTCTTTGCTCTGCTCCAGCCCTTGATCTGTCGCTCCGCATCAAAGGCTTCGTCGCGCGTGGGGAAGTCCTGCGACCATTGGAGCGACACAGGTAGCCGGCCAGCCGTGTATCCGCCCAGCGCCCCGGACTGATGCTGCGCCAAGCGGTATTCCAAGTCTTCAGTATGACCGACGTAATAGCTGCCGTCATTGCAGCGCAGCAGATAGGTGAAGAATGCCACGCCCTGTCTCTAGCGTGGGCGCGTGGCCTTCGACAAGCTCAGGCTGAGCGGTGTTAAGATGGGCTGAAGCGGGGCCAGTGGTCGCGTCCCCCTTTGGTCGCTGAGGCCAATCTGCGTTTGTCTGACGTCTCAACCGCCCTTACCGCGAATCGTAAACATACCCCAGCGACCGTACAGTCCTCACTCGCTCCCCTGCCCCGGCGGCACGGAGGGCCTTGCGGAGGCGGCCGATCCAGACGTCGACGGTGCGCTCGTCGATCGGCGGTTCCTGCTTGCCGAGCGCCTCGATCAGGTCGGCGCGGGTGAGCACGCGGTCGGGGTTCTGGGCGAAGAAGCGCAGCAGGCGGAATTCGTTGGGTCGTAGATCGAGCGGCTCGCCCGCCCAGCGGGCCTGCAAGGCAGCTGCATCGATGGTCAGCTCGCCCAATTCCAGCCGCTCGGCAATGCCCGGCTGGCCGCAGCCCGCCTGCAGTGCCATCACCCGGTCGAGCACCAGTGTGCGGTCGAGCGGGCCGACCATGTAATCGTCCGCCCCCGCCTTCAGCGCGCGGCGCTTGTCCGCCGCGTCGTCCTCTTCCAGCACGATGGTGATGTGCGCATCCTCGGTGCGCGGATCGGCGCGGAGGCGGCGGCACATCTCGAGGCCGGACAGATCGTCCATTACCCAGTCGACGAAGGCGCACACCGGACCCTCGACCACGCGGTGCGGCCCGTCGGGATAGAGGCTGCCGAAGGCATAGCGGGTCTCGCCATGCATGAAGTCTTCGAGAGTTTCGCCCAACCGGCCGGTCAGGAAGATATTGATAGCTTGCACGCGGTTTTCGTCCCACCCTGTCGGGCAAGCGATGGCGCGGGCATGTGACGCGATTGTGACCGTCGGCGCGGCGACTGTAACACTTTGCGCGCAGGCAGTTTTGCTCAGCCGCCCTTCAGCGTCAGCGACCAGTTTTGCGGCGCAGTAGACGCCACGCCGACCGGCATTTTCGGCACATAGGGCTCCTCCAGCCGCGCGACCTCGTCCTCGGTCAGGTCGAGCGTCATCGCCTCGACAGCAGCGGCGATATGCCCGTCCTTCGTCGCACCGATGATCGGGGCCGTGACCCCCTTGGCGAAGTGCCATGCCAGCGCCACCGTCGCCCGCGACGTCCCGCGCGCCTCGGCGATCTCGCCAACCGTTTCGACGATCTTGCGATCCGCTTCTGGCGTCTGGGTATAGAGCATCTTGCCGAAACCGTCGGTCTCGCTGCGCACGGTGCTTTTGTCCCAGGCACGGGCGAGCTTGCCGCGCGCCAGCGGGCTCCACGGGATCAAGCTCACGCCCTGGTCGCGGCACAGCGGGATCATCTCGCGCTCTTCCTCGCGGTAAAGCAGGTTCACGTGATTCTGCATCGAGATGAAGCGCGTCCAGCCATTGGCGCGCGCCACTTCCTGCGCCTTGGCGAATTGCCACGCGGCCATGGAGGATGCGCCGATATAGCGCGCCTTGCCCGCCTTCACGATGTCGTGCAGCGCCTCCATCGTTTCCTCGATCGGCGTGTGATCGTCCCAGCGGTGGATCTGAAACAGGTCGACATAGTCCATGTTTAGCCGCGCGAGGCTGTCGTCGATCGCCTGCATCAGGCTCTTGCGCGACAAGCCGCCGGCATTGGGCGCCTGCCGCCACGGCAGGAATGCCTTGGTCGCCAGCACGATCTCGTCGCGCTTGGCGAATTCGGGCAGCAGCTTGCCGACAACCTCCTCCGATGCGCCCATCGAATACATGTTCGCCGTGTCGAAGAAGTTGATCCCCGCCTCCACCGCCTCGCGGATGAAGGGGCGGCTTGCGTCCTCGCTCAGCACCCAGTCGCCGTGCCAGCCCCTGCTGGTGTCGCCATAGCTCATGCAGCCGAGGCACAGGCGCGACACCTTGAGGCCGCTCGGGCCGAGATTGACGTACTCCATGGATCGATCCTTTTTCAGCTGCGGCTGCTTCCTGCCCGGCGGGGCGACAAAGGCGACAGTGTGTCGCCCGTCTCTCAATCATCTAAACTTCTAATTTCACGGCATTATCCCGAAAACTGGCCGGGCGACACCCTGCGATATAGCCCCCCCCCGGAACCCGCGATCGGGACAGGAAGGTATCCGTCGCAGATCGACGCCGAGTAGGAAAGACCGGCAGCCCGCGCTCAGGCCAGCGTCATGCCGCCATCGACGCGGATGGTCTGGCCGACGACGTAATCGGCCAATGGCGAGGCCAGGAACAGCGCCGCGCCCGCCATGTCCGCAGGCGTGCCCATGCGGCCTGCGGGGATGCGCGCGATGGCCCCGGCGGTGCGCTGCTCATTGTCGGTCGTCACCTTGGTGAGCTTGGTCGGGACCAGCCCCGGCGCAATGCCGTTCACGCGGATGCCCTCGCCCGCCCAGGCCTGCGCGAGGCTGCCGACGAGGCTCACCGCGCCGGCCTTGCTGGCGGCATAGGCCGGATTGCCGATCATCGCGTGGAAGGCACCGACCGAGCTGACCACGATCAGCGAGCCGCCGCCATCGACCAGTTTCTCCCGCACCGCGCGGGCGCAGTCCATCAGCGAGTCGAGATTGACGGCCATTACCGCGTCCCACCCCTCGCGCTCGAACTCCTCGCGGCGGTAGCGCGCGATACCCTGGCACAGGACGACCACATCGAGCCGCTCGGGCAGGTCGAACTTCGCCACAGCTTGGCGGTCCGACACGTCGAGCGAGCCGAAGTGCAGGCCGGTCAGGTCGCTCCCTTCCTCTGCGGAATAGTCGTCCGCAGAGCCGCGTGTCCCGGTGACATGCACCGTCGCTCCGCGCTCGCGGAAGCCATGGGCGATGCCGTTGCCGATCCCGCTCGTGCCTCCGATCACGAGAACGGTCTGGCCGGAATAGTCGAGCGGATCGGTCATGCGGGCCTCCTCAGATCGAGCGCGAGATCACTTCCTTCATGATCTCGTTCGTGCCGCCGAAAATGCGGGTGACGCGGGCGTCGCGCCACAGGCGGGCGATGGCGTATTCGTTCATGTAGCCCGCCCCGCCGTGCAGCTGGAGTGCGGCATCGCTGACTTCCCACTGCAGATCGGTATGCCACAGCTTGGCGGCGCTGGCTTCGTCGGTGGTGAGCTCGCCCGCAAGGTGCTTCTTAATCGCCCAGTCGAGATGCGCCCAGCCGACCTGCAGCTTGGCCTTCAGATCGGCCAGCGTGAACTTGGTGTTCTGGAATTCGAACACGGTCTTGCCGAAGGCCTTGCGGTCCTTGGTGAACTTCACCGCTTCGTCGAACGCGCGCTGCGCGCCGGCCTGAGCGCCCACCGCGATGCCGAGGCGTTCCTGTGGCAGCTCCTCCATCAGGTGGATGAAGCCACGTCCTTCCCCGCCGAGCAGGTTCTCGGCCGGAACGCGGCAATCGTGGAAGAACAGTTCCGATGTGTCGGCCGAATGCTGGCCGATCTTGTCGAGATTGCGCCCGCGCTCGAAGCCCGGCGTATCGGCATCGACCAGCACCAGGCTGGTGCCCTTCGCGCCCTGGGTGGGGTCGGTCTTGGCGACCACGATAACGCAATCGGCGTTCTGGCCATTGGTGATATAGGTCTTGGACCCGTTGACGATGAGGTGATCACCATCGCGCGCGGCGGTGGTGCGGATGCCCTGCAGATCGCTGCCCGCCCCCGGCTCGGTCATGGCGATGGCGGTGATGATGTCGCCCGTTACCATGCCCGGCAGGTATTTGTGGCGCTGTTCCTCGGTCCCAAGGCGCTCGAAATAATTCGCCGTGATGTCGTTCTGCAGCGTGAATCCGGCGGATGAGCCGAGATAGCTCAACTCCTCGGTGATCACGCAGTTGAAGCCGAAATCGAGACCGAGGCCGCCGTTCTCTTCCTTGACCGTGGGGCAAAGCATCCCGGCATCGCCCAGCGCTTTCCACGCTTCGCGCCCGACGATGCCCTCTTCCTCGTGGCGGTCGAGATGCGGCGTCATGTGTTCGGCGAAGACCTTGCGGACGGTATCACGGAAGGCTTCGTGATCTTCGTTATAGGCGGTGCGATAGCTGGTATCGAGCATGGTTCAGGCTCCCTGGAAGCGTGCGAGGCGCTGGGTGATGATTTCCTCCGCTTCGGCCATGATGCGGTCGATCAGTTCCTTGCAGGTCGGAATGTCGTCGATCAGCCCGGCGACCATGCCGCAGGACCAGGCGCCTGCATCCATATCGCCTTCGGTCATGATCCGCGGATAGACGCCCGCGACCTGTTCGATGATGTCCTCGAACTTGAGGTCCGCACCCTTCTCCTTCTCGATCTGGAGCAGTTCCTCGACCGCGTCATTGGTCATTACGCGCTCGGTATTGCGCAGCGGACGCATGACGAGGCGGGTGTCGAGCTCGCTCGCCGCGACGATCGCTTTCTTCACGTTCTCGTGCACCGGTGCTTCCTTGGTAGCGATGAAGCGCGTGCCCATGTTCATGCCTTCCGCGCCCATGGCGAGGCTGGCGACGAGGCTGCGGCCGTCGGCCATGCCGCCGCTGGCGACGAAGGGGATTTCCAGCTCGTCCGCCGCGCGGGGCAGCAGGATCATGTTGGGGATGTCGTCCTCGCCCGGGTGGCCGCCGCATTCGAAGCCGTCGACCGATACCGCATCGCAGCCGATCGACTGGGCCTTGAGGCTGTGGCGCACGCTGGTGCATTTGTGGATCACCTTGACCCCGGCGTCCTTGAAGAACGGCAGCACCTGTGCGGGATTGTTGCCTGCAGTCTCGACTGCCTTCACCCCGCCGTCGATGATCGCCTTGACGAGGCCCGGATAGTCGGGCGCGTTGACGGTCGGCAGGAAGGTGAGGTTCACGCCGAAGGGCTTGTCGGTCATGTCCTTGCATTTGGCGATCTCGTCGGCGAGCTTCTCGGGCGTGCCGAGCGTCAAGCCGGTGATGATGCCGAGGCCACCCGCATTGGACACCGCCGCGGCCATTTCCGCAAAGCCGACATAGTGCATGCCGCCCTGGATGATCGGATGCTCGATGCCGAAGAGTTCGGTGATGCGGGTTTTCATGAAGCTGCCTCTCTCACAGTTGCTTTTCGCAACCGGTATCGGGCGAGAGGCGGAGAGTCTAGCGCTTCGCGAGGCTCTGGAGCGCAGCCAGCAATTCGGCACCGCTCGCCGTAAGGGAAAGCTCTTCGCCTACCCGTTCGGCCAGCCCCTCGCGCTCGAGGTTCTCCCCCGACAGGCGGCGCTGCACGCGGCCGTAGCTGCCGCCATGATAGATCAGCGGTTCCGCATCGCGCCGGTCGAAATCGACCACTTCGCCAAGAAAGATGGCGTGGTCCCCGCCTTCGTATTCGAACCGCGCGCGGCAGCCGAAGCGGGCCGCGCAACCCTCGATCAAGGGCGCGCCTTCCGGGCCGTCGGTGGCAGTTAGCCCGGCAAATTTGTCTTCGCCAGGCCGCGCAAAGCGATCGGACATGTCCTGCTGGTCCGCGGCCAATACATGCACCGCCCAGTTCTCCGCATCGCGAAAGACCGGCAGCGTGCGCGATTGCAGCGAGAGGCTCCACAGGACCATCGGCGGATCGAGGCTAACGGAGTTGAAGCTGTTGGCGGTGAGCCCGAACGGCTGCCCCTGCTCGTCGCGCGCGGTGACGATCGTGACGCCGGTCACGAAGGTCCCCAGAGCGTCGCGGAAGGCGTGGGCGTCGAACATCGCCGTCCAGCTAGGGCCGCAGGACCGGAAGGGCAAGGCTCAGGCGGGCGCGGGGCAATAGCGGGCGAGATAATCGCCATGCGCAGGCAGGCGTTCGACCAGCCAGCGGATCGACTGTTCGATCCCGTCCACCTCGCCGCCCATCACGTCCGGACCGACGCTGTCGGCCATGGCATTGCGGCTGCCGGGCATGACCCCCTGCCCCATCATCACCGCCGCCCAGCTGGTTTCCGTGAACAGCTCGTCGTCCTCGCGGAATATCTGACCGTTGGACCGGAACAGCTCGACTTTCTCGGTCAGCGTGTCGGGCACGTCCATCGTGCGGCAGTAGTTCCAGAACTCGGAATCGTCGCGCTCGGTGGCGTTGTAATGCAGGATCAGGAAGTCGCGGATCCGCTCGAACTCCTTGCCGGTCAGGCGATTGAAGGCTTCGCGCTGCGTGTGGGTGATCCCGTCGAACGACAGTATCGCGATGAGCTTGGTGATGGCGGTGTTGATGAGGTGGATGCTGGTCGATTCGAGCGGCTCCATGAACCCGCCCGACAAGCCGACCGACACGACGTTGCGTTTCCAGAACTTCTTGCGCCGCCCGGTGGTGAAGCGCAGGAAATTCGGGTCCGCAGTGGGCTTGCCCGCGAGGTTCTTCACGAGGATATCGTGCGCCTCGTCGTCGGACATATAGCGGCTGCAATAGACATGGCCGTTGCCGTTGCGATGCTGCAGCGGGACTTGCCATTGCCAGCCCGCTGCATGGGCCGTCGCGCGGGTGAACGGCGGTGGCCCGCTACCGTCGTCGCGATTGCAGGGCAAGGCTACCGCGCGGTCGCAGGGGAGCCAATGGGTCCAGTCCTCATAGCCGGTTTCCAGTGCCTGTTCGATCAGCAGCCCGCGAAAACCGGAGCAGTCGATGAACAGGTCGCCTTCGATCCGCTCGCCGCTCTGCAGCGTGATCGCCGCGACATCGCCGCTCTCGCCGTCGAGCGCGACATCGTCGACACGCCCTTCCTGCCGCACCACGCCACGCGTTTCGGCATAGCGCCGCAAGAACTGCGCATAGCGTCCGGCATCGATGTGATAGGCATAGTTCATCGGCGGCAGGTCCTGCCCGCGCTGGTAGTCTTCCTGCCTCGCGAACTTGCCGAAATGCGCCGCCATGGTCTCGAGGTTGAAAACCTGGATCGGGCGCTTGTCTCCTCCAGCCTTCAGCCGGTGCCAGACATGGTGGAAGGCGACGCCGTCGATCTCGTAACCGTAATTGCCGAAAGGGTGCAGGTAACTATCGCCCTGGCGACCCCAGTTGGTGAACTGGATGCCCAGCTTGAAGGTCGCCTGGCAGGCCGCCATCATTTCCCGCTCGTCGATCTGCAGCGCCTGGTTGAAACCGACGAAGGGCGGGATGGTCGCCTCGCCCACCCCCACCGTGCCGATCGCTTCCGATTCGACCAGCGTGATGCGCAGCTCGCGCGCGGCCTTCAGGCGCGAAAGCGCTGCTGCCGCCATCCACCCGGCAGTGCCGCCGCCGACGATTACGAGATGTTCGATTGCCATGTCCCGTCCCATGCCAGTTTGCGCAAGCTGTTGCTAGTATGCCACGCATTCGTTGTGAACGTTCATACATCGGGTTGTGAACGCTCACAACCGGCGGTATGTGACGATGCGAAGACACTTCAAGGTGTCCAGTCTTGGGACTAGGGAGGAAACATGTCTCTGAAATCCAATCGAATTGCGCCGGTCGCGCGCCGAATCGCCGCGCTCACCACCGCATCCAGCCTCGCACTGGTCGCCACGCAACCGGCCTTCGCTCAGGATGCGCAGGACGACGATAACGAACCCGTCGTCGAAGACAGCGAGAACACGATCATCGTCAGCGGCTTCCGCCGCTCGCTGGAAACGGCCCAGGATTTCAAGCGCGAAGCCGACACCGTCGTCGACGCCATCGACGCCGAAGATATCGGCGCGCTGGCCGATCGGTCGGTCGCCGAAGCGCTGCAGCGCGTCCCCGGCGTGAACATCAGCCGATTCGAAGGCGCCGACGATCCCGACCGCTTCTCGGTCGAAGGCACCGGCGTCATCATCCGCGGCCTCCCCTATGTCCGGTCCGAGCTGAACGGGCGCGACATCTTCTCGGCCAATGGCGGCCGGACCCTGTCCTTCAACGACGTCTCGCCCGAGCTGCTCGGCCGTGTCGAGGTGTTCAAGAACGTCACTGCGGACATGATCGAAGGCGGGATCTCGGGCACGGTCAACCTCGTCACCCGCAAGCCGCTCGACAATCCGGGCTTCAACCTGGCCGGCACGATCGAAGCCAATATCGGCGATCTGGCCGAAGAATGGTCGCCCGGTTTCTCGATCCTCGGATCGAACACCTTCGACCTGCCCGGCGGCAGCGTAATCGGCATCCAGCTTGCCTATGCGCAGCAGGAACTGGTCACCCGCACAGACGCTTCGCAGATCACCGACCCCTGCTATCGTCCGCGCGACCTGACGACCGGCGGCTGTTTCCGCGTCGCCCCGACGACCGACGCAGGTTTCGGCGAACAGGAATTCGACGCGACCAACTTCCCGCCCGACGACAGCGTAATCGTACCCCAGGGCGGCGGCGTGCGCACCACCGACCTGGAGCGTGACCGCCGGGCCTTTTCCGGCGTGTTGCAATGGGAGAGCGCCACCGGCGACGCCGTCATCACGGCAGAATACCTGCGCGCCGAGACCGATACGTCGCTCGACGAATTCTCCGGCCTAGCACTGGTCAACAACCCGGCCTTCTTCCCCTTCTATGTCGACGGAACGACGCCGGTTATCGAAGGCAACCGCGTCGTTTCGGGTACGCTGACCCAGGTTTCGGACTTCGGCGTCCAGGCGCTGCCTACCGAATTCCTCCGCTTCCAGCAGCGCGGCGAAGCGATGACCGAGGACTTCTCGCTCGATCTCGAATTCCAGCCGACCGATCGCCTGCGCCTCAACGCGGAAGTACAGTACATCAACTCGACCCGCGAAGCGGCCGGGTTCATCGCGGCGACGCAGACCTATTCGAACATCTTCTTCGACTTCCGCGAGGAAACGCCGGAGATCCGGTTCCTGCAGCCCGGCACCGGCGATTCCCCGGCATCCTATTTTACCGACCCGAGCCGCACGCTATACTGGTTCACGCTGGATAATCAGGAAGACAATGAGGGCGAGCTCTACAGCACCCGCATCGATGCCGAATACGACATCAGCGATACCGGCTTCTTCCGCAGCGCCCGCTTCGGCGCTCGCTGGGCCGACCGCAGCCGCGTCACCCGCAATTCCAACTACACCAACTGGAGCAATCTGGGCGCGGTGTGGGCTGGCCGTAACGGCAACTGGAACTGCGACGATTACCAGGCCTTCGGTTGCGGCGGCGCCTATATCGCCGACTTCCCCGAACTGGCAGAAGTTCGCACGCCGTTCGGCGAAGACTTCCAGCGCGGCAATGCGCCGGTGCCCTTCGGCGACGGATCGGCCTTCTACTTCGGTCCGGACAATCTGGTCGACGCCTATCTCAACGGCGACCTGACCGGTCCGCTCGCGGACGTTCGGGCCTTCACGCTGACGCCGGAAGGCCGCGGCCTGATCTTCGAGCGTACCAATCCTGACGGCACGCCCTGCGATCCGTTCTGCCAGGGCGATATCTCGGACGTCGAGGAATCGACTACCGCCGGCTATGTCCGCGTCGACTTCGGCACCGACTTCGGCAACGGCATGAGCCTGACCGGCAACATCGGCCTGCGCTATGTCGACACGGAAATCCGCGTAGGCGGACGCATCCAGTTCCCGACCGCCTTCGGACTGGGTTTTGCCGATCCGAACACTGAGGTCACCCCTGCCGTTCTGCGGGCGCGCTGCGCCGAACTCGGCGGAGGCGGACCGGGCGATCCACCGGGCAGTGTTCCGGGCCTCGAATACTGCCAGCTGTCGGATGCGCGACTGGCCGAATTCGTCTCCCGCTACACAGGCGAGATCCTGCAGGACAACGACAACATCGGCTTCGATCACTGGTTGCCGAGTTTCAACGCCAAGCTCGATTTCGGCAACGGCATGATCCTGCGTGGTGCGGTGTCGCGGAACATCGAGCGTCCCGATCTGGCGGCGTTCCAGACCGGCGGCACGATCGGCCGGAACACCGGGGCCCTGGCAAACGACGGGCTACTCGATACCGGCCGCCTGTTCGCCATTACCTCGGGCAACCGCTTCCTGCGGCCGACCACGGCGTGGAATTACGACATTTCCGCAGAGTGGTATTTCGACGACGTGGGCTCCATTACTGCGGCCTTCTTCCTCAAGGACCTGCAGGGCGTATTCAACAACGGCGCGGAAAACCGCACTTATACCAGCCCCAGCGGCGTCGATATCGATCTCGTCTACAACTCGACCTTCAATGTCGACGATGGCGTGATCAAGGGTGTCGAGCTGGCCTACCAGCAGGTCTACGACTTCCTGCCGGGTCCGCTCTCCGGCCTCGGTACGCAGCTGACCTATACCTATGTCGATCCGGGCGATCTCAACAATGTGTTGAACGGCGCGAACCCGATTGCTGCCAGCCTGCCGCTCGTCGGCGTGTCGGAGCACACAGTGAATGCCACGGTATTCTATGAAAAGGGGCCGATCTCGGCACGTGCGGCCTATAACTGGCGCTCGGAATACCTGCAGACGCCGCGCGACGTGATCTTCCCGTTCTCACCCATTTACGGCGAGGCGACGGGCCAGCTCGACGCCTCCATCTTCTATGCCGTCACCGACAATGTGAAGATCGGCGTACAGGGCGTGAACCTGCTCGATGAGGTCACCAAGACCAGCTACGTGATCGATTTCGATGGCACGCGGGTCATCCGCTCCGCCTTCCGCAACGATCGCCGCTTTACGTTCCTGGCGCGCTTCGATTTCTAAGCGGCACCAGCGAATTGAACGAACACGATGGGCCCGGTCGAAAGATCGGGCCCATCTGCAATCGGGTGAGCGTTTGACCAGGTGTCGTTGCAAGCCTGCGGCAACGCGGTACAAGCGGCTCGCAAACGCAGCATAGGGGGTTATCGATGGCAAGGCGGCGACAATCCGTCACCATCAAGCACGTGGCAGCCGATGCAGGGGTTTCCCTGCAGACGGTAAGCCGCGTCATCAATAACGAGCCCAATGTCCGCCCGGAAATGAAGAAGAGGGTTCAGGACAGCATCGACAAGCTCGGCTACGTCCCCTCGATTGCAGCGCAGCGCATGAGCGGGTCGCGGTCCTACCTGATCCTGGCGATCAACGACCGGGAGCGCACAATTGCCGACTGGCAAGCCAGGCTCGGCACCGACTGGGTCGACCAGATGCTGCTCGGCGGCATGCTCGCAAGTGGGGAGCGCGGCTATCGCATGCTGGTGGAACTGGTCGACACGCATAACGACCATGTCGAACGGGAACTGTCGGCGGCCATTGCCGCATTGCAGCCCGACGGCGTCATCCTGACACCGCCGCACTCGGACAATCCCCTGATCACCGGCTTGCTGGCAAAACGGAACATACCTTTCGCCCGTATCGGTTCGAAAGCGGCCGGGCCGGGGATCGCCATGACGATGGGCGACGAGCATCTCGCTGCGATCGCCACCGATCACCTGATCGAGCTCGGGCATCAGCGGATCGGCTTCATTGCCGGACCTGACGATTACAGCCTCGCCGACTGGCGTATCGACGGCTGGCGCGGCGCGATGGAGCGTGCGGGCTTCGACGCAAACGGTCTGTGCGAGCGTGGCGACTTCGGATTCGAGAGCGGGCTGGCTGCCGCTCGCTCCTTGCTCGACCTGCCCGACCCGCCGACCGCGATCATCGCCAGCAGCGACCAGATGGCCATCGCCACTCTCGAGGCCGCACGGTCGGATGGTCTCTCCGTGCCGGGCGACTTGTCCCTGATCAGTTTCGACAATACCCCGATCGTGCGCTTTACCGAACCGCCGATGACTGCGCTCGACCAGCCGATTGCGGCGACGACCGCCAAGGCCGTGGAACTCCTGATCGACGGTGAACCGCGAACCGGAGACGAGGAGCCAATCGTAATGGAAGGCAGCCTCGTAGTGCGCGGCTCGACTGGCCGGGTGCCCCAGCGTGCTGTCAACTGACGCGGACCAGCCTGCCGCACTGCAGTCGGCTCGCTTCCTTTGGCTCTACGCGCTGGCAGCCGCCGGTGGTGCCGTCGCCTATGTGCCTTTCCTCACCATCTTGCTGCCTGAGCGGATCGCAGTGTTCGCGGGACAGGAGAAAGTCGAGACGCTGGCCTATGGTGCCTTCGCCGGTGCCATAGCGGCAAGCCTCGCCAATATCGGGTTCGGCTGGGCAAGCGATCGCACCGCCTCGCGACGGCCCTGGATCTACACCGGGCTTGTCCTTTCTAGCATACTCATCGTCGCGATGCGCGAGGTAGATAGCCTTACGACCTTACTCGTCATGCTCGTGTGCTGGCAGATCGCGCTCAACATGATGCTCGGCCCGCTTTCCGCTTGGGCGGGCGACCATGTGCCCGACGCGCAGAAGGGTTTTCTCGGCGGCCTCCTTGCCTTCGCCCCGGCGCTCGGAGCCTTGTCGGCGGCAATCGTCACTATTCCCAGCCTTGCCGAGGCAGACATGCGACTCATCATCGTCGCGCTGCTGGTCGCCACCATGGTCCTGCCGGTCATGCTGTTCGGCAAGCCGCGCCGAATGCCGCAACTGATGGAGACGGACGCGACGCCGGAGCCCCGCCCCGCCACCGGGCGCATCACGATTGCCCGCATGTGGGTGGCGCGGCTGCTGGTCCAGATTGCCGAGGCCGCGCTGTTCGCCTTCTTGTTGTTCTGGTTCCGCAGCATCGACGAGGCCGTGACCGACAACGATACGGCACTCGTTTTCGCCATTGTGTTGGGGCTTTCCGTTCCGCTGGCGTTATTTGCAGGCCGCTGGTCGGACCGAGGCAATCGCCCCTTCCGCCCCCTCACCCTGGGCGCCGGCCTTGGCGCTGTCGGCCTTGTCGCAATGGCAGCAGCGGACGATCTTTCGACCGGGATCGCAGGCTATATCCTTTTCGGCCTTGCGACGAGCGTGTTCCTCGCCCTGCATTCCGCCCAGACCCTGCGCGTTCTGCCCAAGCCGAAAACGCGCGGACGCGACCTCGGCCTGTTCAATCTCACCAATACCGTGCCCTCGCTGATTATGCCCTGGCTCACACTTGCGATGGTGCCGGTACTGGGGTTCTCAGCGCTGTTTCTGCTCCTTGCGGTGCTGTGCGCGGTGGCCTGTGTCATTCTGTGGACGATCCAGCGCCGCTAGCCGCTTGACCTGCCAGCGGGTCCGTGGCACCTCTCTTGGGAACGTTCTCAATAGGGATCCGAGGGCGTGGGGAGATAGCGAATGAAGCGTTGGGTCTGGGCCGGAGCGGCAGCATGTGCTCTGGCGGGTTGCACACAGGTTTCCGAGGTCGAGCGGCCCGTCGTTGCCGCCGCGCCGGCGAGCGAGGACGCGGCCATTGCCGACATCGTGTCGCGCATGAGCCTGGAGCGCAAAATCGCCCAACTGATCCAGCCGCAGATCAATTCTTTCACCGCCAAGGACATGGAGCGCTATCGCTTCGGCAGCTATCTCAATGGCGGTAATGGAGGCCCCTATGGCGACGAATTCGCGCCGCCTGCCGAGTGGCTGCGCCTCGCCGACGAGATGTTCGATGCATCGACCCGGCCCCTGCCAGATGGCGAGCCGGTGATCCCGACCATGTGGGGCACGGACGCAGTCCACGGCCACACCAACGTGATCGGGGCAACGATCTTCCCGCACAATATCGGCCTTGGCGCAACGCGCGATGCCGACCTGCTGCGCCGCATCGGCCGCGCAACCGCCCGCGAGATCGAGGCGACCGGGATCGACTGGAACTTCTCGCCCACCGTGGCGGTCGCGCGCGACGATCGCTGGGGGCGGACCTATGAAAGCTATTCCGAAGACCCACAAATCGTCGCTCCTTTAGGGGCCGCACTGGTCGAAGGCCTGCAGGGCGCCGAAGGGGCCGAGGATTTTCTCGGCGACGGACGCGTTATCGCAACTGCCAAGCACTTCTTCGGCGACGGCGGCACCACGCAAGGCATCGATACCGGCGACGTTAACGGCGACATGAATGCGCTCAAGGCAATTCACGCCGTGCCCTATCCCCCCGCCATCGATGCCGGGGTGCAGGTCGTGATGGCCAGCTTCAATTCGATCAACGGCGTGAAGATGCACGGCAACGAGGCGCTGCTGACCGGTGTGCTGCGCGACGAGATGGGCTTCGACGGGCTGGTCGTCGGCGACTGGAACGGTCACGGCCAGGTCAAGGGCTGCACCGTTACCGACTGCGCGCAATCGCTCAAAGCGGGGCTCGACATCTACATGGTCCCCGATGACTGGAAGGGCCTGATGGACACGCTGGTCGCGCAAGTGCGCGACGGCACGATCCCGATGGCGACGCTCGACCGCGCGGTGACGCGGATCCTCCGCGTGAAGATGCGCGCCGGGCTGCTGGACGCCGATGTCGCCAGGCCTTCGGAGCGCGGACTTGGCCGCGATCTCTCGGTCATCGGCTCCGCCGAACACCGCGCCATCGCGCGCGAGGCGGTGGCGAAGTCTCAGGTCATCCTGAAGAACAGCGGCGTGCTGCCGCTGAAGCCGGGTGCCGACATCCTGATCGCAGGCGAGGCGGCAGACCAGGTTTGGCGCGCTGCCGGTGGCTGGACGCTGACCTGGCAGGGCGGCCCGGACCTGACGGACGAGTATTTCCCCGGTGCAACCTCGATCCGCGACGGCATCGAGCAGGCTGCGCGGGAGAGCGGTGGTTCTGCGACCTATTCGGCGGACGGCAGTTACTCCGCCAAGCCCGACGCGGCGATCGTGGTCTTCGGCGAGGAAGCCTACGCCGAGTTCTACGGCGACCGGAAAACACTGGTGTTCCGCGACGAGGAGGGCTTGGAATTGCTGCGCAAGTTCGACGCTGCAGGTGTTCCAACCGTCGCAGTGTATCTTTCCGGGCGCCCCATGTGGATGAACCGCGAAATCAACGCTGCCGACGCCTTCGTGGCGAGCTGGCTGCCAGGGGGCGAAGGTGCCGGCGTGGCAGATGTGCTGTTCGGCAAGCGCGAGGCGACCGGGCGTTTGTCCTTCAGCTGGCCCACCGACTGCGGCGGCAAGCCGGTCAACGGCGCCCAGGGTGCGTTGTTCGAAGTCGGCTATGGACTTGGCCTCGCGCAGCAGTCTGCTCCGCAGGGACTGTCGGAGGAATGCGCCTATCTCGAGGAAGCACCGTCGGCCGACTGGTTCGCCAATGGTCGCCTTGCTCAGGACGTTACCGCCAGCGCCAACGGTACCGGGCTAGTTGGCCTGCGCGGGAATGCCGGCGGTATTGCAGCGCGCGGCTTCGACCGCCTGCGACAGGAAGACGCCCGCGAGATCGAATTCGCACCCGGCGCCTCGCTGCAGCTTAGCGGTCCGGCATCGGATGGTGCCGCATACCGCATCGCCTATTCGCTACCCGCCGCACCGACAGCGCCGGTTACGGTCAGGATCGGCGATATCGTGCTGGACGTGACGGACCAATTCCGCGTCGGCGGCGGCAAGGGCTGGCGCGAAATGGTGCTGACGCAAAACTGCTTCGCCGACCTCGCGGACACGATCACGATTACGTCCGAAGGACCGCTGACGATGCAGATCGCCGGTATCGCGCGGCAGGATGTGCCCGAAGGGACCGATTGCTCGTTCTAGGTCTGATCGTGGTTCGCATTCGTGAATTCGTATTTGCTCTGGAATGCCAGAAGATAATGGCGCAGGCATCGCGCAGGGATGACACGCCGCCCGGCAGGGCGCGTGCTTGGGAGGAATTGAGATTATGGCACTAGCACCCGACGTCGCGTCGAGCACAGACCCGCATCCGGTCGAGGATGAGGGTACCGGCATCAATGCCCCCGGCCTGCAGTATTTCGTCTTCGGCCTGTTCTTCATCTTCGGCGGCATCACCTCGCTCAACGACGTGATAATCCCGAAGCTGAAAGAGCTGTTCACGCTCAACTACACGCAGGCGATGCTGGTGCAGTTCTGTTTCTTTACCGCCTATCTGGTGATCGGCATCCCGGGCGCGAAGCTGGTCAAGCGCATCGGCTACATGCGCGGGGCGGTAGCGGGTTTGCTGACCATGATGGTCGGCTGCCTGATGTTCATTCCGGCCAGCCAGACGGCGACATACTGGGTGTTCCTGCTGGCGCTGTTCGTGCTCGCGAGCGGGGTGGTGATCGTCCAGGTTGTCGCCAATCCGCTGATCTCGCTGCTCGGCCCGCAGAAGACGGCGCATAGCCGCCTGACCTTCGCGCAGGCTTTCAACAGCCTCGGCACGACGATTTTTCCGATTGTCGGCGCGGCAGTCATCCTTGGCAGCCTCGCCAATGTCACGGCCGACCAGTTGTCCGGCGCTGAACTGCAGGCCTATCGCCAGGCGGAGAGCGAGGCGATCTGGCAGGGCTATCTCGGCGTCGCCATCCTGATCGCGCTCGTCGCTGCCGCCGTGTGGATGTTCCGCAACCGCCTCGAAGGCGAGAAGCACGAAGCATCCTCCGGACTCGCCGGTCTCGACCTGCTGAAGCGCAGCCGGTTCGGCTATGGGGCGCTCTGCATCTTCCTTTACGTCGGTGCGGAAGTTTCGATTGGCTCGATCATCATCAACTACCTTGCGCAGGACCGTGTGCTCGGCCAGCCGGAAAGCGTGATCGGCTGGATGATCGGCCTCTATTGGGGCGGCGCGATGATCGGCCGGTTCATCGGCTCCTACTTCCTGCGCGTCTTCTCGCCGGGCAAGATCCTCGCCTTCAATGCGACGGGTTCGATCCTGCTGATACTCATCAGCGCCATGTCGACGGGCGAAGTCGCAGCCTACAGCCTCCTCGCAGTCGGCCTGATGAATTCGATAATGTTCCCGACGATCTTCTCGCTTGCCTGCGAGAAGCTGGGTTCGCGCGCTGCAGACGGTTCGGGCATCATCAACGTGGCGATCTTCGGCGGGGCCGTCGTCCCGCTGCTCTACGGCGTACTGGCGGATGTGAGCGGCAGCCTCGCCTTCGCCATGATCCTGCCGATCGCCTGCTATGCGATCATCGCTGGCTTCGGCATCTTCGCACGCCGACCTGCCTGATCTCGCACCTGCACAAATTCGGGGGTTCGCAAGGCAGGCTCGCTCTGCCATGCGGCCCCCGAACTCTTTTACCCGATAGGACCGCCCCATGACCGATGCCGAACTCGCCGCCCACCTCGCCCAAGTGGCAGGCAAAATCCTGATCGAGGTGCGTGAGAGCGGCGTGTTCGAGGGCAAAGGCCTCGGCAAGGCGGGCGACGAAGCGGCCAACCAGTTCCTCTGTCACGCCCTGCGCCAGCAACGCCCCGAAGACGGCCTTCTTTCCGAAGAGGAAAAGGACAACGCCGCTCGCCTCGACAAGAAACGCGTCTGGATCGTCGACCCGGTCGACGGCACGCGCGAGTATGGCGAAGCGCGGACCGACTGGGCCGTCCATGTCGCGCTCTGCATCGATGGCAAGCCGGAGATCGGCGCTGTCGCCCTGCCCGGCCTCGATTGCGTGCTCCGGACCGACGCGCCGATCGACGTACCTGCGCCTGCGGAGAAGCCACGTATGGTCGTGAGCCGCACGCGCCCTGCGGCAGAGGCGGTGAAGGTCTCCGAAGCCATCGGCGCAGAGCTCGTCGGCATGGGCTCGGCCGGGGCCAAGGCGATGGCCGTGGTCCGCGGCGAAGCGGAAATCTATCTCCACACCGGCGGCCAGTACGAATGGGACAGCGCGGCCCCTGCCGCCGTCGCCCTCGCCCATGGCCTGCACGCCAGCCGGATCGACGGCAGCCCGCTGGCCTATAACCAGGCCGACACCTACATGCCCGACCTGCTCATCTGCCGCCCCGAATGGGCCGAGCGAGTCCTTGCGGAAGTCGCCGCACTCGCATCCTAGGGACGCGCGGCAAGCGGCCTTGCTCTAGCGGATTTTCGCTTGCTTCCTATTTGCGGTATGGGAGTCGCCGCAGATAGAGAGGACAGCGCCCATGGCCACACAACTCGAGCCCGCAACCCAGACCGACGAAGACGCCTTCCGCGCGGAAGTGCAGCAGTTTCTGGCGGACAATTTTCCCGACGAACTCAAGGGCACCAACAACGCCTTGTCCGGCGTCGACGGCCCGACCAATGAAACCCCCGCACAGAAAAAATGGCGCGAAGCCATGGGGGCGCGCGGCTGGGGCACGCCGACCTGGCCCAAGGAATATGGCGGCGGCGGCCTGACGAAGGCGCAGGCCAAGATCCTCGAGCAGGAGATGGGCAAGGCCGGGGCCTACAATCCCATCGGCGGAATGGGTGTGATGATGTTCGGCCCGACGCTGCTGGAATATGGCAGCGAGGAGCAGAAGAAAGAGCACATCCCGCCGATCACCCGCGGCGAGATCCGCTGGTGCCAGGGCTACAGCGAACCCAATGCCGGCTCCGACCTCGCCAATTTGCAGACCTTCGCCGAGGACAAGGGCGACCATTACCTTGTGAACGGCCAGAAGACCTGGACCAGCGGCGGCCAGTGGGCGGACAAGTGCTTCGCCATCGTTCGCACCGACAAGAGCGACAAGCACAAGGGCATCAGCTTCATGCTGATCGACATGGATTCGCCCGGCGTCGAAGTCCGGCCGATCACCATGATCAGCGGCACGAGCCCCTTCTGCGAAACCTTCTTCACCGATGTGAAGGTGCCCAAGGAGAACCTAGTCGGCGAGGAAGGCCAGGGCTGGACCATCGGCAAGCGCCTGCTTCAGCACGAACGCACCAATATCTCGGGCGGCGGCAGCCTCGCTCGCCTGATGGGTCAGAGCCTCGGCGAAATCGCCAAGAAGTACCAGCCGACCGGCGACGATGGCGAGCTGGCCGATGCCGTGCTGCGCGACAAGATCGCCGATTTCGAGATCCGCTGGAACAGCTTCCTCCTCACCGCGCGCCGCGCCGTCGAGGAAAGCAAGGCGCAGGGCGGCGTCTCCGAAATCAGTTCGGTGCTGAAGAAGCTCGGCACCAAGCTCAGCCAGGAACGCAGCGAGTTGCTGATCGAGATCCGTGGGCTCCAGGGCCTCGGCTGGGAAGGCGATGGCTTCCGCGACAGCGAGCTGGAAGCCGTGCGCGGCTGGCTCTTCGGCAAGGCCACGACGATCTATGGCGGCTCCACCGAAATCCAGAACAACATCATCGCCAAGCGCGTGCTCGGCATGCTCGACCATCAGTAAGGCGAGAGGGACAAAGACAATGGCAGTTCTCAACGAAGAACAGGAAATGCTGCGCGACATGGCGCGCGAATGGGCCGTCAACGAAAGTCCGGTCACCGAATTCCGCAAGGTCCGCGCCAGCGGCGAGCCGGAAGCGTTCAATCGCGATGCCTATGCGACGATGGCCGAGATGGGCTGGGCCGGGGTCATCATTCCCGAAGAGCACGGCGGGTCCGACTTCGGCTTCATGTCGGCAGGCCTTGTGGTCGAGGAACTCGGCAAGACGCTGACTGCCAGCCCGCTGGTGATGAACACGGTAGCCGCAAGCGCCATCGTGCTGGGTGGCAGCGACGAGCAGAAAGCGAACTGGCTGCCGAAGCTGGCCAGCGGCGAGGCGATCGCGACGATCGCCGTCGACGAAGGCGCAACGCACGATCCCTCGAAGATCGAAACCAGTGTTTCGGGGGGCAAGCTCAGCGGCACCAAGGCTTTCGTCCACGAAGCGCATGGTGCCGATCTGTTCGTGGTCGCCGCGAAGGACGGCCTCTACCTCGTGGAGAAGGGCGATGGCGTGTCGCTCGCCACGCGCAAGCTGACCGACCAGCGCAGCCATGCCGATGTCACTTTCGACGGCGCGGCCGCGGACAAGCTTGCGAACGGCGGCGACGGCCTGCTCGACGATGTGCTCGACCGGGCGCGCGTGCTGACGGCAGCCGAGATGCTCGGCATGGCGCAGCAGGTGTTCGACGATACGCTCGCCTATCTGAAGCAGCGTGTGCAGTTCAACCAGGTGCTCGCCAGCTTCCAGGCGCTGCAGCACCGCATGGCCGACCTCTTCGCCGATCTTGCGCAGATGCGTTCGGCTGTCGAGGCAGGGCTGCAGGCCGTCGATGGCGGCTTCGGTGTGGCGCGTGCGGCGACGATCGCCAAGGCGGAGGCCAATCGCGTCATGCACACCATGGCGAACGAGGGCATCCAGCTACACGGCGGTATCGGCATGACCGACGAATACGACGTGGGCTTCTATCTCAAACGCGCCCGCGTGCTGGAGCAGAGCTTCGGTTCGTCGAGCTACCTCAAGGACCGCTTCGCGAAGCTGTCGAGTTATTGATGCATAGTGGCGGATCCGCCTATCGCGGGTCCGCCAGCATTCCTTCGGACAGAATCGACAAATAGGTCCGGATCGCCTCGTCGCGGTCTGCGAACCGCTCTGCCCAATGGCGCGCATCATAGGCCGAGTTCACCGTCGACATGATTACTTGCCCTGCGATCAGCGGATCGACCGGGCGCACCGAACCATCGGCGACGCCGTCCATCAGCATGCCGGAAAAGCGCCGCGCCAGCCGGTTGGATCGGGTCACCACATCCTCCTTCTGGTTGGCCTCCAGCGCCTGCAGCGCCGTGGTCCGAAGCAAGGGGGTCGCGTCGAAAAACTGCACATCGATGAGCTCGCGCAGCACGCTGCAAATCCGCGTCCAGTAATCCGCATCCAGGTCCAGCCCGGCGATCTGCGCGGCAGAAAGCCGGTCGTAGCTTTGCTGGAAGCAGGCGAGCACCAGATCGTCCTTCGCCTGGTGGTGGTGGTAGAAACTGCCCTTGGTGACATTGAGGCTCTCGGCGATCCGGTTGACCGATGCACCACGATAGCCGAGCCGGTTTATCATCACGGTCGCCGCACGCAGGAAGGCTTCGTTCTGGCCGCTCTCCTCATCCTCTCCGGTGCGCCAGTCGCCCGATAGGTCCTGCGGTGCAAAACGCCCACGCTGCGACGGCAAGCCATTGGCGAGCACATCGAACAGCCGCGCTTCGATCCGATCGAAATCGCGTACCGAGTAACGCAGCGACCAGATCGGCCACCACATCATCGCCTCGAGCAGGATATGCGCCCGCGCGGAGAACAGCGCGCGCTGTTCGTTGCTGCTCCACTCGCCGAAAAAACGCCGCACGATGCTCACCACCCGAAGGTAATGCGCCATCAGCGTGTCGTAGGCTTCGGTGTCCAGCGTACGAATTTCGGATAGCGCCGTCGTCAGCCCGCGCTCGCCTGCCCGGATGCGCTTGCGCAAGGCGATCTGCCCGGCGATGAAATGCCGCAATCGCGCCGCCGGATCGGCCTGCTCCAGCGCTGCCTGCGCCATCTCCTCCATCAGCGTCAGCGTTTCGTCATAGACGGCGACGACGAGCTTCTCCTTGCGCGGGAAATAATAGGTCACGCTGGTGGCATTGAGCCCGATGGCGCGGGCAACTTCGGCCAGCGTCGTCGCCTGCACTCCGACCTCGTTGATCAGCACCGAAGCGGCGTGGATGATCGCTTCGCGCTTCTCGTCGAACTTGCGGGTGGAAGCAGGCGCGATCACGCGAAAAATGTCCCGAGGTCGCGCTTCAGGATCTTGCCGTTGGCATTCCGCGGCAGCGTATCCTTTACGAAGGCGATGCGCACCGGCACCTTGAACTTGGCGAGCCGAGCCGCAACCCATTCGCGCAGTTCCTCCTCGCTTGCGGACATGCCGGGGGCGAGGTGGACTACGGCGGCGGGCTCTTCGCCCAGAGTCTTGTGCGGGATGCCGATCAGCGCGGCATCGGTCACCGCGGGGTGGTCGTAGAGCACATTCTCGACTTCGGAGGAGTAGATGTTCTCGCCGCCCCGGATAATCATGTCCTTGGCCCGGTCCACGATATAGCAGAAGCCGTCCTCGTCCAGCTTCGCAAGGTCGCCGGTGCGCACCCAGCCGTCCACGAAAGTTTCGGCGCTCGCCTCCGGCCGGTTCCAGTAGCCCTTCACCACCATCGGCCCGCGCGCCCACAACTCGCCGACTTCTCCGGCAGGCAATTCCTGCGAGCCGTCCTCGGCCATGATCTTGAGGTCGGCCACGGGCACCGGCGGGCCGCAGCTTTCCGGGCGATTGAGATAGTCTTCGGAATTGTTTCCGGTGACCGTTGCCATGGTTTCGGTCATGCCCCAGCCGTTGTGCGGCAGTGCGCCGAAGGTTTCATAGATCTTGCGGACCAGTTCGGGCGCAGCGGGCGCACCGCCGTAGGAAATCGTCTCGAGGCTGGAGAGATCGAAATTCTCGCGCTCGGGATGCTCGATCAACTGCCAGGCGATGGTCGGCACACCGCCCGCAGTGTTTACCCGCTCACGCTGGATGAGGCCGAAGGCTTCCACCGGGTCCCATTTATGCATGAACACAAGGGTATGTCCTGCCATCACCGCACCCATCATGCCTGCCGAACAGGCGGTTACGTGAAATAGCGGAATGACGACCAGACTAACCTTTTGCGCCGGTTCGGGCGGCTCGTCTCCGCGGCGCAGGGCCGCCATCGCAATGCTCCATCCGCCCGACAGGATATTGGTCGCGAGATTGCGATGCGTGCCCAGCGCGCCCTTGGGCTGGCCGGTGGTGCCGCTGGTGTAGAAGATCGTCGCTTCGTCGTCGGGCGCGATCTCGACCTGGGGAAGGTCCGCTGCAGGCAAGTCTGCAAACCTTTTTGGCTTGCCGATAATATCTTCCAGACGCTCGGCCCCAAAGGGGTCGGCATCGCAGCGCGACACGAACACTGTCGCGAGTTCGGGCATTTCGTCGCGGTGCTCTGCGATCCGCTCCCAGCGCTCGGCATCGCAGACCAGCAATTTGCTTCCCGAATTAGCGAGGCCGAAAGCCAACTCCGGCCCGGTCCACCAGGCATTTAGCGGCACGCAAATCGCGCCGATGCAGGTGGCGGCGAAAAACGCCACCGGCCATTCGGGCAGGTTGCGCATCGCCAGCGCGACCCGGTCGCCCTTCTCCACTCCGCGCGCGCGGAACTCCGCCGCCAGTCGCGCGACAGCCCGGAACCACGCATCGTAGGTGACCCGCTCGTCCTCGTAGATCGTGAACAAACGCTCGCCGTGCGCGCGCCCGACTTCGGCGATCGCACGCAGGTTCGGCGGCGCGTTTTTCCACACTCGCGTCTGCACGCCGCGAATATCGACCGTATCCATTTCGAAGCGCTGGCCCGGCGCGGTCAATCGCGCGGTGGCATCCTCCCGGCTCATGGCCGGCCAGCCCGCAGGCGTGGTCCAGCCGATCGCGGTCGCGAGATCGTTCATTACATCCCTCTCGTACGCCGCGTCTGTCGCGCGACTCCCTCTCCAGAGCATCTTACTAAACCTGCCTCCCCTTCCGACGCAAGCGCGGTTCGAAGCTCAGGTATGAGGGTGGCAAGAGAGAACAGAATCGCTATGCGGGCAAAACGGAAGGATAGGTATGCAAGAGAGGAGAGGCGCATGTTCGATCTGGCCGAGGCCGGTTCTCTGGGATTCGATGCTGGCAGGCTGGCGAGGATACCCGATTTCCTGAAGCAGACCTATATCGACAATGGGCGCCTGCCGAATGCCCAGCTGGTCGTCGCGCGTGGCGGCACGCCGGTCCACTATACGCGGCTTGGCGCAATGGGCGAGGACGGGCGCGACCTGCCCGACGATGCGCTGTTCCGCATCGCCAGCATGACCAAGCCAGTCACCTCGATCGCCTTCATGCAGCTGGTCGAGCAGTGTGAAGTCGCGCTGGAGGACCCGGTCACGAAGGTGTTCCCGGAATTTGCCGACCTCAAGGTCTATGCTGGGGGCGGCGGTTCTATACCCTTCGCGCCGGGCGCTCCGGCGCACCCGATGCGCTTCGTCGACCTGCTGACGCATATGTCGGGCTTCACCTACGGCTTGCAAAACCGCAACAATCTCGACGCCGCCTATCGCGAGCACAATTTCGACTTCGCCCGCGACCACCTCGACAGCAACGAGTTCATCGCGCGGCTGGCGAAGCTCCCGCTCGAATTCGCACCGGGCCAGGGCTGGAATTACTCGGTATCGACCGATGTGCTCGGCATCGCGGTGGAGCGGATCAGCGGGATGCGGCTGGGCGACTATTTCGAGAAGCACATCTTCGCCCCCCTCGGCATGACCGACACGCGGTTCGGCGTGAAGGAAGCCGACCTCGACCGGTTGGTCGATGCCTATGCCTACCGCCCCGGCCAGTCGCCGCGCATGATCAGCGCGGGCAAGACCAGCAAGCTCGCGCTGCCCGGCACGTTCGACAGCGGCGGCGGCGGGCTCGTCGGCTCGATCGCCGACTATCACCGCTTCGCGACAATGCTGCTGAATGGCGGCGCGCTCGATGGCGCGCGGATCGTCAGCCCCAAGACGCTGAGGTTGATGCGCACGAACCATCTGCCGAACAATGCCGACCTCACCGAGATGTCGAGCAGCCTGTTCTCCGAAGCCAACTATGCCGGGACCGGTTTCGGCCTTGGCTTTGCCATGGTGATCGATCCGGCTAAGACGCTGATGCCCAGCAGCCGAGGCGAGTTCTACTGGGGCGGCGCTTATTCGACTGCCTTCTTCGTCGATCCCGTAGAGCGGATCACGTGTGTCTTCATGACGCAGGTCTATCCCTCGTCCACCTACCCGATCCGGCGCCAGCTCAAGACGCTGATCTATTCCGCCCTCACCGAAACCTATGCCTGAGGAGACCCGAATGACCTCCCCCATCCGCACCGAACGCCATGACAACGTCCTCGTCGTCATCTCCGACAACCCGCCAGTCAATGCACTCGGCCAGGCCGTGCGTGCCGGCCTCAAGGACGCCATCGAGGAAGCCATGTCCGACGATGCGATCGAAGCGGTCGTCATCCGCTGCGACGGGCGCACCTTCTTTGCCGGGGCGGACATTACCGAATTCGGCAAGCCGCCGGTCGGCCCCAACCTTCCCGAAACGCTCGATGCAATGGAGGCGAGCGACAAGCCGGTGGTCGCCGCGATCCACGGGACGGCGCTGGGCGGCGGCTGCGAAGTCGCGCTGGCCTGCCACTACCGCGTCGCCGTGCCGAGCGCGAAGCTGGGCCTGCCCGAAGTGAAGCTCGGCCTGATCCCGGGCGCAGCCGGAACCCAACGCCTGCCGCGGCTGGTCGGCGCCGAAGCCGCCCTGCCCCTCGTGGTCGGCGGCAATCCGATCTCGGCCAGGAAAGCGCAAGGCATCGGACTGGTCGACGAAATCGTCGGCGAGGACAGTCTTGAAGCCGACGCGATCGCCTTCGCGAAATCGAAAATCGGCCAGCCGGTCCCCCGCGCCTCGGAGGGCACCGCGAATGGAGACGGCGTGCGCGATCCCGACCTGTTCGATCGCTTCCGCGCCAGTCAGGCGCGCAAGATCCGCGGCTTCGATGCGCCCAATGCGGCGATCGAGGCAGTCAAAGCGGCGGGCACCATGTCCTATGCCGAGGGCGTGAAGAAGGAGCGCGAACTTTTCACGGAATTGATGTCGGGCACGCAAAGCGCGGCGATGCGGCATTATTTCTTCGCCGAACGCGCTGCCAACAAGATCGACGACGTGCCGAAGGACACGCCGTTGATCCCGATCAAGAAAGTCGGCGTCATCGGGGCCGGCACGATGGGCGGCGGCATTTCGATGAACTTTCTTTCTGCCGGCATCCCGGTGACCATCCTCGAGATGAGCCAGGACGCGCTCGACCGTGGCACCGGGACGATGCGCAAGAATTACGAGAACACCGCCAAGAAGGGCCGCATGACCGCCGATCAGGTCGAGCAGGCGATGGGCCTTCTGACCCCGACGCTTTCCTATGACGACCTCGCCGATTGCGACCTCGTGATCGAGGCGGTGTACGAGAGCATGGACGTCAAGAAAGAGGTGTTCGGCAAGCTCGACGAAGTGGTCAAGCAAGGCGCGATCCTCGCCTCCAATACCAGCTATCTCGACGTGAACGAGATCGCGGCAGCGACGCAGCGCCCGGGCTATGTGGTCGGGATGCACTTCTTCTCGCCAGCAAATATCATGAAGCTGCTGGAGGTGGTGCGCGGCGAAAAGACCCGCGACGATGTGCTGGCCACGGTGATGAAGCTGTCCAAGACGATCGGCAAAGTCGCAGCAGTTTCGGGCGTATGTCCGGGCTTCATCGGCAACCGCATGCTGTCGAAGCGGCAGGAACAGGCCAATGCGCTAATCATGGAGGGCGCGAACTATTGGGAGGTCGACGAGGTCCTGCTCGATTTCGGTTTCCCCATGGGTCCGTTCCAGATGGGCGATCTCGCCGGCATCGACATCGGCTGGCACCGCGACCCGAGCAAGGTCACGACCGTGCGCGAAGCACTATGCGCCGTCGGCCGCTTCGGGCAGAAGGCTGGCAAGGGTTTCTACGATTACGACGAAGCACGCCAGCGGACCCCATCGGACGAAGTGAAACAAATCATCGCCGACTTCGCGGCCAAGGAAGGTAAGGAACAGCGCGAGATTTTGAAGGACGAAATTCGCGAGCGCCTGCTCTATCCCATGGTCAATGAGGGGGCGAAAATCCTCGAGGAGGGCATGGCCCAGCGCGCCAGCGATATCGATGTCGTTTGGATCAACGGGTATGGCTGGCCGCTCTATACAGGCGGGCCGATGTTCTGGGCTCAGACTATCGGCCTCGACAAGGTCGTCGAGGGGCTGGAAAAGCACGACTTGCCGGTCAGCAACTATTTGCGCGAGCGATCCGCCGGCTCCGGCAAATTCGACTAGACACAAAGCACTTCTGCGACATTTTTGAAACGCTGGTACGTAAATCGGTCGATGGATAACGCCGTTCGTCCGACTTTCGTTGACATCGCTGGCGAAGGAAGCTTTTCACCCACGAGAGAGCGGCGCGCCCCCGAATGCGCCATGAAGAGAGAGGAAACCTATGAAGAAGTTCGGTTTACGCCATCATTGTGCCTTCGGTGCGATTGCCGGAGCGCTCGCCTGCATGCCTGCGGCAGCGCTGGCGCAGGACGTGGCAACCACCAGCACCGATGATGCCGACCTGGTCGACAATGCGGATGTCGAAGATGGCAATGTCATCATCGTGACTGCGCAGGGCCGCCAGCAGGTCCTGTCCGATGTACCCGTCGCCGTTTCCGCAGTATCTGCCGAGACGCTCGAGCGATCCGGCGTGGCCGACATTCGCGACCTCAACCAGGTTGCCCCCTCACTGCTGGTTTCTTCGACCGGTAACGAAGCGAACGGTTCGGCGCGTATTCGCGGCATCGGCACCGTCGGCGACAACCCCGGCCTCGAAAGCTCGGTCGCGGTGTTCGTCGACGGCGTATATCGCTCGCGCTCGGGCAACGCCCTGTCCGAACTCGGCCCGCTCGACCGTGTGGAAATCCTGCGCGGCCCGCAGGGCACGCTCGGCGGTCGTAACTCTTCGGCCGGCCTGATCAATATCTACACCGCCCCGCCCGAGTTCACCTTCTCCGGCTATGGCGCCTTCACTTACGGCAATTACGATGCGATCAAGGTGGAAGCCGGCATCAATGCGCCGCTCAGCGACACGATCGCTGCCCGCATCGACGGCGTCTATTTCGAGCGTGACGGTTTCTACAACGATGTCGTCAACGACGTGCGCGTCAACGACCGCGACCGCTACCTTGTCCGCGCGCAGGCGCTGTTCGAGCCGCGCGACGGCCTGACCTTCCGCCTCGTCGGCGACTATTCGAAGAAGGACGAGGCGTGCTGCGCCGCCACCTTCGTGCAGCCGGAATTCGCTCCGCTCGCACGCGTCGCGCCGGACCTCAGCCCGTTCACCCGCCCCAATGGCGGCCCGGCGCTGACCAGCCCGGCGAACCCGATCATCGGTGTGCTGCTCGGCCTGGGTCAGGATCCGCGCGCCCTTACACAGTCGACCTTCGACCGTGATATTTACGTGACCCCCGGTCGCAGCTACGAGGGCGAGACCGAGGACTGGGGCATTTCCGGCGAACTCAACTGGGAATTCGGCAACGTCACCCTCACCTCGATCACCGGCTATCGCGAGTATTCCAACTTCCAGGGTTCGGATACCGACTACACCCAGGCCGACCTGATCTACCGCGCACCGGGACCGAATGCCGGCGCGCGTGAATTCAAGACCTTCACGCAGGAGCTTCGCCTCAACGGCACGGTGTTCAACGACCGGCTCGACTGGCTCGTGGGCGCCTATTACGCCAACGAGAAGCTGGAAACGCGCGATAACCTGCGCTTCGGCGACGACTACGGCACGTTCGCCAATTGCCGCATCGCGATCGCCATAAATCCGGCGCTCGCGAACCCGGCTGCGGACAATTGCCTGGGCGCCAATGTCGCCGCGCTGGACGGCACGCTGACCGGCACGCCGGCTTTCGGCCCTGCGACGCCGCTCATCCTTGCCGGCATCAACAATCTGGCTCAGGTTCGCGATCTCGGCAGCACGGGCGATGTGTACAACCAGACCAGCGAAAACTTCGCTGTATTCACGCACAACATCTTCCACATTACCGATCGCCTCGATCTGACCCTGGGTCTTCGGTATACGAACGAGACCAAGGATTTCGATGCCGCGTTCAGCAATGACAATGTCATCTGCCCGCAGAACCGAGCGCTGCTGAGCGGCCTTCTCGCAACCCCGCTGGCGGGTCTTGCAGGCGGCCTGATCTCGCTCAGCTGTCAGGGCAACTCGACCAGCGAACTCGACGGTGTGACGCTGAGCGATACGCGCGACGAGGACGAGCTGACCGGTACTGCCATCCTCAGCTACAAGCCGACCGACGACTTGCTGGTCTATGGTTCCTACTCCAAGGGCTACAAGGCCGGCGGCTTCAACCTCGACCGTTCGGCCCTTGCCGTGCCCGTGGCGTTCAATGTCGACACACTCGACCCGACTGCCTTGCAATTCGATGCCGAAACCGTCGATGCCTACGAAATCGGCCTGAAGTATGCCGCGCGCAAGTGGGGCTTCAGCCTCGCTGCGTTCCGTCAGGAGTTCTCGAACTTCCAGCTGAACACGTTCAACGGATCGGTCTACCTGGTCCAGAACCTCAATGGCTGCGACAATGATCTTGGCGGCGGCGACCGTGACGGCGATCCTGCTACCGGCGCCTGCGCGACGGACAATGTGGCACCGGGCGTGATCGCGCAGGGCGTGGAATTCGAAACCTCGCTCAGCCCGATCCGCGACCTGACCATGACCATGGGCATCACCTATTCGGATACCAGCTACGAGGACAACCTCGTCGGTACCGACGATGGCGCCCCGCTGGATCCGGCCCTGCGCCTGCTCCCGGGCGACAATATGTCGAACGCGCCCGAAGTGACCGCGACCGCGTCGCTCAGCTGGACCCCGCCGATCGGCAATTCCGGACTGTCGGGCCTGTTCTTCGTCAATGCCCGCACGACCGGCGATTACAACACCGGTTCGGACCTACTCTACGGCAAGGAACAGGACAGCTATACGCTGGTGAACGGCCGGATCGGCATCACCGGACCGGACCGGGCCTGGGGTGTCGAAGTCTGGGCGAACAATCTGTTCGACGTCGACTACACGCAGGTTGCCTTCAACACGCCGTTCGTCGCGCCGCAGCAGACCTATTCGGCCTTCCTCGCCGAACCGCGGACCTACGGCATCACGGTTCGCGCCGGTTTCTGACCAAGCCAGCCCGAAAAACTTGTAAGGCCCGGCATCACGCGATGCCGGGCCTTTTCTTTTACCCAGCGCCCGGCGCAGGGCAAACTGAGAACTGGTCTACTCGGTGTCTTGCTTTGAAATATAGGTATGTCAACTGAAACTGAAATGAAAGAAAGTTACGCTGAAAGATTGACTCCCGAAAGAATTCATAATTCACTTTCGAGTGGAGGGTACGTGCAAAACGTGCGACCCGAGAGGGAGAGAGATCATGAAGCTTGGTTTGCGCCACACGTGCGCCTTCGGTGCGCTTGCAATTTCCACTCTGACAGCAGCGCCCGCCATCGCGCAGCAGGCCCCCGAAACCGCCGGTGCGAACGAGACGGATGACCGGATCGTCGTGACCGGCTCTTTCATTCGCGGCACGCCCGAAGATGCAGCTCTGCCCGTCGATGTCTTCACTGCCGACGATCTCGCCGAACAGGGCGTCGACAGCCCGCTCGAATTCATCAAGGAACTGCCTTCGGTCGGTGCTTCGCTCGGCGATACCAACCAGTTCTCGACCGATGCGCAAGGCTTCCAGGGCGTCGGCTCTCTCAACCTTCGCGGCCTCGGCCCCCAGCGCACGCTGGTCCTCGTCAATGGCAAGCGTACGATCCAGTCGCCTGGCTCGGGCTTCGTCGATACCCAGCTCATCCCGCTGTTCGCGCTTGAACGGATCGAGATCCTGAAGGACGGCGCGGCCGCAACCTACGGTTCTGATGCGATTGCGGGTGTGGCCAACTTCATCACCCGCTCCAATTTCACCGGCTTCGAAGTCCAGGCGGACTACAACTTCATCGACGGGTCGGACGACAATTACAGCATCAGCGGCCTCGTCGGTCTGGAGCTTGGCGACGACGCCAATTTGGTGTTCGGTGCGGGCTGGCAACACCGCTCCGAACTCGGCACATTCGAACGCGATTTCGTCAATGTCGGCTACGAAACCAATCCCTCGGCCTACTCTGCGCTCGCAACGCCCGGCCTCTTCGCTGCGACCTATTTCGACACGACGACCGGTGCGCTCGATACGCGCATCGCGCGCGACGTGGGGTGTGAGGAACTGGGCGGCACGATTGCCATCGGCCGCTGCTACTTCACATACGTCCCGTTCGACAATATCACCGAAGACGAAGACCGCTATCAGGTCTTCGGTCAGCTTACTGCCGATCTAGCTGACAATATCCGGTTCCAAGTGGACGGGATGTGGTCGCGCAGCGACCTGGAGTCGCTGAATTACTCGCCGTCTTTTCCGCCGACCCAAGGTCCCAACGGCTCGGGCTTTGTAAACGCTTTCACTACCTCGCCCAACAACCCCGGCGTTTCGGCCTTCCTCGACCAGGTCGGCCTGCCGCAGAGCTCCGCGGCGCTACCGCTCGTGGCTGTAACGAATGTGCTCTATCGCCCGTTCGGCTTCCTCGGCAATCCGCGCGATCCCGATCGCGGCGCCGGCACCGGCTTCGCATCGAACGACGCATGGCGCATCAGCGGCGGCTTCGACTGGGATATCAACCCCTCGCTGCGCCTGGAAGTGGATGGCACCTACTGGCGCCCCGGGCATCGTCGGCTCGCGCCTGCAGGCCGCGCTTAATGGCTTCGGCGGACCGGATTGTACCGGTACCACGCCGGGCGCAAACGGCTGCCAGTATTTCAACCCCTTCGTGAACGCCGGGCCGGGGAATGGCACTTACAATATTGCCAACCCCTTCTACGTTCCCGGAGCCGAGAACAGCGAGGAGCTGGTCGCCTGGTTGCAGGTCCCCAATGGCACGCGCGAATACGAGCAGCAGGTTGTGCTCGATCTCGTACTTTCGGGTGAAACCGGCATCGAGTTCAGTGGTGGGCCGCTGGCCTTCGCGGTCGGCGCGCAGGTGCGTGACAACGAGTTCAGCAGCCGGCCGCTCAACGACGAGTCGAACCTCGACATCAATCCGTGTTTCGTGGAAGGCGACACGAGCTGCGTCGGCACGACGACCGAAGGCGTCGGCCCGTTCATCTTCCTCGGCGGCTCACGTCCGACCCGGCTCAACCAGAGCGTTTATGCGTTCTTTGCCGAACTGAACGCCCCGATTACCGACTCGATCGAACTCGCTGCGGCAATCCGTTTCGAGGATTACGGCGATCCGATCGGCTCGACCATCAATCCGAAGGGCTCGGTACGCTGGGAGGTTACCGACTGGGTGACCCTGCGCGGCTCTGTCGGCACGACCTTCCGCGGTCCGCTCGCTTCCAACGTGTCGCCGAATTTCGTGACCGCGCTGGAAGGCTTCACGGCGGCAGGCGGAAATTACAAGTCGAAGGACATCTACGGCAATCCGACGAATCTTTCGCCGGAGACCGCCCTCACCTATAACATCGGCGCGATCTTCAATGCGCCGATCGGCGGCGCCGATGTCACCTTCTCCGTCGACTACTGGTCCATCGATCTGGAAGATCGCATCACCATCACTCCGGCGAACGCCATCGCCAGCCGGGTGGGCAATTTCCAGACTTCGGGCAACGAACCGGTCAATTGCTCCGATCCGCTGGCCAATCTGATCACCTTCTCGGGCAATCAGTGTATCCAGGGCGTGACGACGGGTATCGACATCAGCCGCGTTCGATCCGACTTCGTGAACGGTCCGGACGTCAAGATTTCCGGCCTCGATTTCGCGCTCAACGCGTCTTTCCCGATCGGCGACAATGCGACCTTCTCGTTCGGCGGGAATGCAGTCTACAATCTCGACTACAAGTTCGACGAGTTCGTGGTCCAGGGCGAGACTGTATTGCAGCCCTATGATGCGGTCGGTCTCGGCAACTACTTCCGCGATCCGAACACCGTACCGGAATGGCGCGCGAACGCCTTCGCAAACCTGCGGTTCGGGCCGGTCGCTGCGCGCTACTCGCTGGTGCATATCGATGGCGTGACCGACGACCGCTGCGTGAATGCGGACGGCTCCCTCCGCGATCCGTGCTTCACCACGGCAGACGGACAGGGCACCAATTTCGGTGTCGAGAGCGGATCCTATACCCAGCATGACATCGCCGTGACCTACGATCTGGTGTTGGCCGGTGCCGACCTGCAGCTGCAGGCTGCGATCGAAAACTTCACCGATGCCGAACCGGCCGAGGCGCAGCTGCCGCTGAGCTTCAACCCGTTCATCGGCAATGCGATCGGCCGCAACTACCGCGTCGGCATCCGCGCCCGCTTCTAAGCGACGCCGATATAGCGACAATAAAGGGCCCGGGGCGCAACGCCTCGGGCCCTTTATTCTCTCGTGGCTAAATAACCGCGGTCAGGGAAGGTCGCTGCCACCGAGCGCCTGCCACAGCAACACCCGCGCCCGCTGGACCCGGCCCGCAGCCGCGACCGCACGCTCGCCGCTCGCATCGGCAGCGCGGCGCGCCTCCAGCACAGTCAGGAAGTCCGACAGACCAGCTTCGTAGCGAGTGTTCGCGAGGCGCGCGGCACGCGCCAGCTCAGCGGCTTCACGTGCCGCAGCCTCGGCCTCTGCCGCCGCACCGGATACTACGCCATAGCCCGCCTCGGCATCGCCCAGTGCCGTATAGACCGCGCCGCGATAGGCCTGGAACGCGGCCTGCTTTTCTGCCGCCGCACCGTCGATCTCCGCCTCGATCCTGCCGAAGTCGAGCAGCGGGCCCGCCACGGAGCCGGCCAGCGAACCGACCAGCGAGTCCTCGTCGAACAGATCGGCGAGATTGAACGTCAGCAGCCCGACAACGGCGGACAGGTCGAATGTCGGAAACCGCCGCCGCGCTGTCGCAGCGAGTTCGGCATCTTCCGCCGCCAGGGTCGAGGCCGCTGCGAGGACATCCGGCCGATTGATCAGGAGGCTCGACGGGAGACTGGCCGGCACTGCGCCAATGCGAGGAGGCAGTGCCGCTTGTACAAGCGCGGAGCGGACCTGCTGCGCACTCTGGGCCGTCAGCGTCACCAGCCGTCCGACCAGGCGACTGCGTTCGCCTGCCAGCGCGGCCAGGCGGCTGCGCGAAGCACTCGCGGCGCTTTCCGCCCGCACGCGGTCGAAACCCGGTGCGATGCCCGCCCGTTCGCGCACGCCTGCCAGCCGTGCCAGTTCCTCGGCGGCGGCAAGGTCGGAGCGGATCGCGTCCTCACGACCCGACAACGTGCGCCAGTCGATAACGCTCGCTGCGATCTCCGCCAGAAGCGCATTGCGGACACCCCGCGCTGAGGCGCTGGCGGCATCCACCCGCGCCAGTGCCGCGCGCTCCTGTGCCCGTAGACGACCGAAGATGTCGGGATCCCAGCGGGCGGTCAGATTGGCGGCATAGGACACGCGCTCGGTATCGAAGGCGATGCCAGGCGGAAGGTTGCCACCGAATTGCGATGTATTGGTACGTTGCCCGGCGACCGAAGCATTTGCGCCGATGGACGGTAGTCGCTCGGCCCCGGCGCGGTCGGCCCCTGCACGTGCCTGTTCGATCCGCGCGGCCGCTTCACCCAAGGTCGGCGAGCCGGCGAGCGCCTGCGCGGCGAGCGTGTCGAATGCCGGGTCCTCGACCGGGAGTAGTGCCGAAGGCGCCACCTCTGTCGTCGCGTCCGGCGCATAGAAGTATGCCTCGGGCAAGACCGGCGCAGGTGTCGCAACTTCGGGCGGCGGGCCCGCCACGCAGCCAGCCAGCGCGAGCGCGCTCGCCGCGCACAAAAGCGATCGGCAGATCATTCCGCGTCACCCTGCGCTCCGGAGCCTGCCGGAATATAGGCGTCGACCTGCTGGCCGACGCGGAAGAGGCCATTGCTCTCCGGCAGTTCGTAAAGCACCTGAAGCACGCGCACATCGACGCGTTCTTGCGCCGAATTGGTGAGCGAGCGTTTGGGAACGACCAGCGGCTCTGCGCGAACGAAACTGGCCTTGACCCGGCGCTCGGCCGCCCCGCGCGGGCTGACGATGGCGTCGGCCCCCATGGCGACGCGCGCCGCCTGTTCCTCGTCGATATCGATGCGGACATAGAGGGGCTGGGTCTGGCCCATTTCGATGAAGGGCTGCGCATTGCCGCCGCCGCCCATTGTGGAGACATACTCGCCCTTGCGAATGTTCACCGCCAGGATCTCGCCGGCGATCGGGGCGCGGACGGTCAGGCGGGCGATCTCCGTTTGCGCCGAATTGGCTCGGGCCTGCGCGGCCTCCAGCCGTGCGCGCGCCAGCCGCAGGCGCTCGTTCGCCGACGCCGCCTCGCCCTCCGCCCGGATCACTTCCGCGCGACTGACGGCAGCCGGATCGTCGATATTACGATAGAGCGCCAGCTGGCGGCTCGCCGTCGCGCGGGCCGTGTTCGCCTCGGCAATGGAGGCCTGCGCTTCGGCAATGGCCGCACGCGCTTCCTGCAAGGATGCACGGGCTGCGCGGTCATCGACAGTGAAGAGCACCTGGCCCTCGCTCACCCTGTCGCCGGGCTGCACGAACAGACCGGTCACGAGGCCCGACAAAGCCGAGCCGATTTGCACCAATTCGCTCGACGGCTCGACGATGCCCGCCCCTGCCACCCGCGAGGATTCCGCCATGGCATCGGGTGCGCGCGGCGGTTCGCGATCGGGTTCGGTCAGTTCGCGGTCGGGCAGGCCGAAGAAGATGAAGATCACGGCCGCCACCAGCCCGATGATCGCGATCACCGGGAGTATCTGGCGCGAGAAGCTCATGTTCCTGAAGTCGAATGCCATGTCAGTGTCCTTCCGGCATCTCGCTGCCGTCATGCGTGATGCGGCCGTCCTCGAGCACGAGGATGCGGTCGGCGAGATCGAAAACGCGGTTGTCGTGAGTCACGATGATGCAGGCGCGGTCCTCGGCGACTGCAACTTCGCGCAGCAGGTCCATGACCCTGCGCCCGGAGGCGGCATCGAGCGCGGCGGTGGGTTCATCGCAGACCACCAAGCGCGGTTCGTGGACCAAGGCACGGGCGATGGCGACGCGTTGCTGCTGGCCGCCCGAAAGCTGGCTCGGCAGCTTGCCCGCCTGATTGCCGATATTCAGCTTTTCCAGCATGGCGACCGCCTTCTCGCGCGCCTCCAGCCGGTCCATCCCCTGCGCGATCAGCGGGACGGCAGCATTATTGGCCGCATCGATGGACGGGATCAGATTATACTGCTGGAAAATGAAGCCGATGTTGTTGAGGCGGAACTCGACCAGTTCGGTATCGGAGAGATCGTAAATGTCGGTGCCGAACACCTTCACTTCGCCCTCGGTCGGCCAGAGAATGCCGCACATGATCGAGATCAGCGTCGTCTTCCCCGATCCGCTTTCGCCGACAACATAGGTCAGCTCGCCGGCGCGAATATCGACATCGATGCCGTGCAGCACGGTGATCGTCTGCTGGCCCGCCTTGAAGTCGCGCGTCACCCCGCGAGAGCAAATCGCGGCCTTTGCCGTGGTAGCAGCCTGGATATCGGTCTCGGCCATCAGCGGAACACCGAAGCAGGCTCTGTCTTGAGCACATTGCGCAGTGCCAGCCAGCCGGTCAGCGCAAGGATGACGAACACCGCCGCCATGCTGATAAGGGGGATCTGCCAGGGGATGTAGAAGCCCTTGAAGGTCGGGTTGCCCGAGAAACCCCAAATGAAGAACACCGTACCCAGCACGCCCAGCCCATAGCCGATCAGTCCGACGAGCCCCGCCTGTGCCGCCACCATCTTGCGGATCTTCCCATTGGTTACGCCAATCGCCTTCAGCGCGCCGAATTGCTTGATATTGTCGCGGATGAAGAGGCTGAAGGTCAGGCCGACGATCGCGACACCGACGATGAAGCCGAGCAGCACCGTAATCCCGAAGTTGAGTGGTATCCCGGTGTTCTGGATGATGAAATCGACCCCGTCCTGCGCGAACTCGTCGCGGGTGCGGGCGCGCAGGCCGGTCTGTTCCTCGATACGCCGGGTCAGCTCCTCGGGCGAGACACCATGCTCCGCCCCGACCAGCACGAAGGACAGGCGATTGCGCGTGCCCGGGACATAGCGCAGCGCCTGGCTGTATTTGGTATAGAGCGTGACCTGGCTGGTGAAGCTGGGGATGGCATCGGCCACGCCGCGGATCACCGCGCGCTGGTCGTTAAGCTCGAGCCGCTCGCCGATGGGAGAGCGGCCGTCTTCGAACATACGCGTCAGCCCGACATCGTCGATAATGACGCTATCGGGCTGGGACAGGACATCGGGGCTGCCGACAGTCATCCGCTTGGGCAGGCCGATCAGCGTCGCATCGTCCACGCCGATCACCGACACGCCTTCCAGATCGCCCTCGCTGGTGCGGACGCTGGCCCCGGCGCGAAGATGCGGCACCGCCCATTCGACGCCCGTCACGCCGCGCACCTTGTCCAGCGCGGTCGACGGCATGGGGAAGTTCACATCGGTCGTGCGGCTGACCGGGTCCATGACCCAGACATCGGCGCTCGACACATTATACGTCCCGCTCGCCCCGCGCTCGATCAAATTGACGAAGATGGTCAGCTGCTGCGTGATGAGCAGGGTGGAAAAAGCGATGCCGAAGACGAGCCCGTAGAACTTCTGCGCGTCCCCGGTCAGCATGCGGATCGCGATCCAGATCATGCGCTTGCTTGCCTTCCCTTTGCGACTCGTCCATTACTGAACGGAGGCGTTCAACTGAACGGGACCGTTCACTTTGTCAAGCGACGTTAATAGAAGAGGGGGGCGGCCCGTCGATACCGCAAAGCGCAAAGCGATTATCGCCGCCGCGACGCGCGCCTTCTTCAATCGCGGGTTCGCCGCCGCCTCGATCGAGCAGGTGGCCGCCGATGCGGGTGTGTCCAAAGTCACGGTCTACAACCATTTCGGGGACAAACGCGGGCTGTTCGTCGCCTCGGTCGAAACCCAGTGCGAGATAATGCGCGGCCATTTCTCGATCGGAGAAATGCCGCGCGGTACCTTGCGCGAACGCCTGCTCGCCATCGGCGAGGCGATGGTCGCCTTCCTCTCGCGCGACGAGATGGTGCAGTTCGAACGACGCATCGCAGCCGAGACCGAGCACGAGCCGAAGATCGGCAAGGCCTTCCTCGCTGCGGGGCCGCACCGGATGAAGAAAGCCTTCAGCGCCCTCATCGCCGCACTCAACGACGCGGGTGAGCTTGAGGCCGATGATCCAGAGCTAGCGGCCGAGCAATTCGCGAGCATGTGCAAAGGCATGGGCGACCTCGAAAGGCGCTTCGGCCAGCCCATCGACCAGAAGCGCAATCGTGAGAGGATCGAGGGCGCGGTCGAGGTTTTCTGCCGCGCCTATGCGACTGCGGGCGACTGCTAGCCGCGCTGCTCGTGGAGCAAGCCCCGCGCAATCACCTGAGCCTGGATTTCTGCAGCGCCTTCGAAAATGTTGAGGATGCGCGCGTCGCATAGGACCCGGCTGATCGGGTATTCGAGCGCGTAGCCATTCCCGCCGTGGATCTGCACTGCATTGTCGGCAGCACTCCAAGCGACGCGCGCGGCCAACAGTTTCGCCATCCCTGCCTCGATATCGCAGCGCTCGTCCTTGTCCTTGTGCCGCGCGGCGGAATAAGTGAGTTCGCGCGCCACCACGATTTCGGCGAGCATCAGCGCCAGCTTGTCGGACACGCGCGGAAACTCGATCAGCGCCTTGCCGAATTGCTTGCGGTCGAGCGCGTATTGCAGGCCGAGGTCGAAGGCGTTCCATGCAACCCCGATCGCCCGCGCGGCCGTCTGAATGCGGGCCCCTTCGAAAGTCCGCATGAGCTGCTTGAATCCCTCGCCCTCATTGCCGCCGAGCAGCCCCTCGGCGCGCACGCGAAAGCCATCGAAGCCGAGCGTGTACTCCTTCATCCCGCGATAGCCGAGGACCTCGATTTCCTCGCCCGAGAGGCCGTGATCGGGAAAGTCGAGGCCTTGTGCCCCGCGCGTTTTCTCGGCGATCAGCATCGACAGTCCGCCATAGCCAGGCTCTTCGGGATCGGTGCGGACCATCATGGTCATGAGATCTGCGCGGGCGGCATGGGTAATCCACGTCTTCGCGCCGTGTACCTTCCAGCTGCCATCGTCGAGCCGCGTCGCTCGCGTCCGCACCGACGCGAGGTCGGAGCCCGTGTCGGGTTCGGTGAATACAGCAGTCGGCAGCAGCGAACCGTCGGCGATGCCCGGCAGCCAGCGCTCCTTCTGCTCTGTCGTACCGTTCTTCCCGATCAGCTCCCCCGCAATTTCCGAGCGCGTGCCGAGCGAGCCGGCACAAATCCACCCGCGCGAAAGCTCCTCCGACACGACCGACATCGCGAGTTTTCCGAGGCCGAGACCACCGTACTCCTCGTCGATGCAGATCGCGAACACGCCGAGTTCGGCCATCTGCTCGACAGTCTTCAATGGGATCAGTTCGTCCGCAAGATGCCAGCTTTGAGCGTTCGGCGTAATTTTGGCGGCAGTGAATGTGCGGAACTGGGTACGGATCAGGTCGAGCGTCGCATCACCCAGCCCCTCGTCGGGTCGCGAGCCGTCCGCTGCAAGCGCAGCAAGCCGGGCGCGCTTTGCTGCGGTATTCCCTTCGCGCAAGAACCACGCGACATGGGGATCGTCGCGTAGCTTGGCTGCCGCGTCCCCAGCGCCGAAGTCCTCCGGCCTGACGATTTCGGTCTGGCTCATCGGAAGGCCGCCGACGAGCTGGCCGCAATATTCGCCGAACGCGATGGACAGCACCAGCTCTTCGACCTCACCGAAAGACTCGCAAGCGTGCGCGCGCCGTGCCCAGTCGAGACCCGCCTCGAGCGCTGCGACGAGGGTCGCAGCCCAAGCGTAGCCATGCGCCCGGCGCTGTTCTGCCTCGAGCAGTGCAGGCGATAGCCGGCCGTCCTCGCGCACAGCCGAGCCGACCAGCTCCCGCAATGTTCCGATGTAATGCCCCATAGCTGTATACGCGTCGGTCGCTGTGGCCAGGAGATTGTCGTCATTCATCGCCAGACTCCCGCTGCCAGTCGCCGCTTGTGCCGCCCGTCTTGCTGTCCACTCGGACCTCGCCCATCACCATGCCGCGGTCGATCGCCTTGAGCATGTCGTAGACCGTCAGACCCGCGACCGTCGCAGCCGTCAGAGCCTCCATTTCGACCCCGGTTGGCCCGGTGGTGACCACGCTCGCAGCGATACGGAAGCCTGGCAGATCACAATCTGCCCGGACCGTCACTTCGGCTTTCGCCAAAGGAAGCGGATGGCAGAGCGGAATGAGTTCGGCAGTCCGCTTAGCCGCCATCATGCCCGCGAGTTCCGCAGTCGCTATTACTGCGCCCTTGGGCGTGCGGCCAGCAACGACCGCATCAACGGTTTCTCGCTGGCAAGTTAGCACAGCGCGGGCCTTGGCCTCGCGCCGGGTCGTCGGCTTGGCGGAGACATCGACCATGCGTGCCCTGCCAGTTTCGTCCAAATGAGTGAGCCCTTTCATCGTCACGTACCCTGCCTCGCCTTGCGCTCCGCGCCAAGCCTTTGTGCCGCTGTAAACGACAAAACCCCGCCGCTCCGGAGGGAGCTAGCGGGGTCTATCGGGTGATATTGGTTGCGGGGGTTGGATTTGAACCAACGACCTTCAGGTTATGAGCCTGACGAGCTACCGGACTGCTCCACCCCGCGGCACCGTGATCTCGTGGACAGAGTCCAGAGACGAAAAAACCGCCGCGCGGTTTGCACCGGCAGCGGCTTTTGAAATCGTGAATGGGTTTATACCGCGCCCGCCGGCTGTAATGCCTGGCGACGACCTACTCTTCCAGTGCTTGAGCACTAGTACCATCGGCGCTGTCTGGTTTCACGGCCGAGTTCGAGATGGGATCGGGTGGGTCACAGACGCTATAGCCACCAAGCAATAAAGCAGGCGGGCGGGTTTAAATCGATGCTGTTGAGCTTTCTGGGCTTATCCGGCTTCGAAGTTTCCTCCGATCGCAGACAGCAGGGCTGTCGTTGATGGTATGGATCCTACAAGCGCGAAAAGAACTATTAGGACCGGTTAGCTACACGCATTACTGCGCTTCCACACCCGGCCTATCAACGTCGTGGTCTACGACGGTTCGAAGATTGCTTATCTTAAGGGAGGCTTCCCGCTTAGATGCTTTCAGCGGTTATCCCGTCCGTACATAGCTACCCTGCGGCACCCTTGGCAGGATGACAGGTACACCAGAGGTACGTTCACCCCGGTCCTCTCGTACTAGGGGCAACTCCTTTCAACAATCGACGCCCACGGCAGATAGGGACCAAACTGTCTCGCGACGTTCTGAACCCAGCTCACGTACCACTTTAATTGGCGAACAGCCAAACCCTTGGGACCTGCTCCAGCCCCAGGATGTGATGAGCCGACATCGAGGTGCCAAACGATTCCGTCGATATGAGCTCTTGGGAATCATCAGCCTGTTATCCCCGGCGTACCTTTTATCCGTTGAGCGATGGCCCTTCCACGAGGGACCACCGGATCACTATGACCGACTTTCGTCTCTGCTCGACTCGTCAGTCTCGCAGTCAGGCAGGCTTATGCCATTGCACTCTTGCAGACGGTTTCCAACCGTCCTGAGCCTACCATCGCGCGCCTCCGTTACTCTTTAGGAGGCGACCGCCCCAGTCAAACTACCCGCCACAGAGGGTCCCTACACCGGATAACGGTGCGAGGTTAGACATCAGAAAACAGCAGGGTGGTATTTCACCTATGGCTCCACGACAGCTGGCGCCGTCGCTTCAAAGCCTCCCACCTATGCTACACAACTCTTTCCTAATGCCACTCTGAAGCTGCAGTAAAGGTGCACGGGGTCTTTCCGTCTAACCGCGGGTACTCCGCATCTTCACGGAGAATTCAATTTCGCTGAGCATATCCTGGAGACAGTGGGGAAGTCGTTACGCCATTCGTGCAGGTCGGAACTTACCCGACAAGGAATTTCGCTACCTTAGGACCGTTATAGTTACGGCCGCCGTTTACTCGGGCTTCAATTCGGAGCTTGCACTCCTCCTCTTAACCTTCGAGCACCGGGCAGGCGTCACACCCTATACGTCGTCTTGAAGCCGACTTAGCAGAGTGCTGTGTTTTTGCTAAACAGTCGCTACCCCCTGGCCTGTGCCCCCCACAAAGACTTGCGTCGATATGGGGCCTCCTTCTTCCGAAGGTACGGAGGCAATTTGCCGAGTTCCTTCAGGATACTTCTCTCAAGCGCCTTGGTATACTCTACCTGACCACCTGTGTCGGTTTCGGGTACGGTCTATACGGAGAGGCTATTTCCTGGAACCGCTTGGCTGCCCTCACAATCCAATAAGTGAGAACAACGTCCACGATCCGTCACACATCTCCAGGCCCACGAATATTTACGTGGTTCCCATCGACTACCCCCTTCGGGCTCGTCTTAGGGGCCGGCTAACCCTACGCTGATTAGCATTGCGTAGGAACCCTTGGTCTTTCGGCGACAGGGCATCTCACCCTGTTTGTCGCTACTCATGTCAGCATTCGCACTTCCGATACGTCCAGCGTCGGTTACCCTTCGCCTTCACTCGCTTACGGAACGCTCCGCTACCGCTGCAGTAAACTGCAACCCTAAGCTTCGGTGCATATCTTTAGCCCCGTTACATCTTCGCCGCAGGAACCCTTATTTAGACCAGTGAGCTGTTACGCTTTCTTTAAAGGATGGCTGCTTCTAAGCCAACCTCCTGGTTGTTTTGGGATTCCCACATGCTTTCCCACTTAGATATGACTTGGGGACCTTAGCTGTAGGTTAGGGCTGTTTCCCTTTTGACGACGGACCTTAGCACCCGCCGTCTGTCTGCTGGACAAGACTCGATGGTATTCGGAGTTTGGTTAGGTTTGGTACCGCTCGCGCAGCCCTAGCCCATCCAGTGCTCTACCCCCATCGGCATACATCCAACGCTCTACCTCAATAGATTTCGCGGAGAACCAGCTATTTCCCGGCTTGATTGGCCTTTCACCCCTAAACACAGCTCATCCGAGAATTTTTCAACATTCAACGGTTCGGTCCTCCAGTGCGTGTTACCGCACCTTCAACCTGGCCATGCCTAGATCGCCGGGGTTCGGGTCTAATCCATCATACTCTGTCGCCCTGTTCAGACTCGCTTTCGCTGCGCCTACACCTAACGGCTTAAGCTTGCATGGTAGATTAAGTCACTGACCCATTATGCAAGAGGTACGCTGTCACCCCCTATGGGGCTCCAACTGCTTGTAAGCATCCGGTTTCAGGTACTGTTTCACTCCCCTAATCGGGGTGCTTTTCACCTTTCCCTCACGGTACTGTGTTCGCTATCGGTCATGTGCGAGTATTTAGGCTTGGAGGGTGGTCCCCCCATGTTCAGACAGGATTACACGTGTCCCGCCCTACTCGAATCTTCTTCGGTCATTTTCACGTACGGGGCTGTCACCCGCTATGGCCACTCTTTCCAAAGTGTTCCGCTAATTAACGAAGAAGCATTGGCCTGGTCCCGGTTCGCTCGCCACTACTACGGGAATCTCTGTTGATGTCTTTTCCTCCGGGTACTGAGATGTTTCAGTTCCCCGGGTTCGCTTCACCAAACCTATATATTCAGTCTGGTGATACCTTATCCACCTCTCCCGCCACCCGCGAACGGATGATGGAAGAAATGGTGAAGGTGGGTTTCCCCATTCGGAAATCGCCGGATCAAAGATTGCTCACATCTCCCCGACGCTTATCGCAGCGTGCCACGTCCTTCATCGCCTGCACATGCCAAGGCATCCACCAAATGCTCTTACCTCACGCTTGAGAATCCACACCATCAACGACAGACCTGCATAAAAGTCTGCAGTCTTAAGATGATGCGGAGGAATATCTCAGCCAGATAATCATTTTGATTGATCTTGTTGTGATGCATCGATCGCACGATCGGCCAAAGCCAACCAGACAATCAATGCGCCACGGCATCGATTTAAAAACCCATTCACAATGTCAAAGATCGCAAGCGGCAAATCCGCTTACTACCGACCGAAGCCGGATAGCGTTTCGTTTCATCTCTGGAGTATGTCGAAAGCTGGTGGAGCCTATCGGGATCGAACCGATGACCCCCTGCTTGCAAAGCAGGTGCTCTCCCAGCTGAGCTAAGGCCCCGCACCAATTTCGAAATGGTAGGTCCGAGTGGATTTGAACCACCGACCTCACCCTTATCAGGGGTGCGCTCTAACCAACTGAGCTACGGACCTACACCGCCATCGACGGCAATTAAGCCGCGAGGGGCGTGAGCCGGCTCAGGCGTCATGCCGCACAAGTTTACGCCTGTGAGGCAATCTCCAGTGATGAAAGGACATGAGGACGACGGCAATGTTCTTTGGAAGCCGCGAAGCTCTTCCGAACGCTAGGTTCGGCGCTTTCGTGACCATCCTTAGAAAGGAGGTGATCCAGCCGCAGGTTCCCCTACGGCTACCTTGTTACGACTTCACCCCAGTCGCTGAACCCACCGTGGTTGGCTGCCTCCTGCAAGCAGGTTAGCGCACCACCTTCGGGTGAATCCAACTCCCATGGTGTGACGGGCGGTGTGTACAAGGCCTGGGAACGTATTCACCGCGGCATGCTGATCCGCGATTACTAGCGATTCCGCCTTCATGCTCTCGAGTTGCAGAGAACAATCCGAACTGAGACATCTTTTGGAGATTAGCTAACCCTCGCGGGATCGCTGCTCACTGTAGATGCCATTGTAGCACGTGTGTAGCCCAGCCTGTAAGGGCCATGAGGACTTGACGTCATCCCCACCTTCCTCCGGCTTATCACCGGCAGTTTCCTTAAAGTGCCCAACTAAATGATGGCAACTAAGGACGAGGGTTGCGCTCGTTGCGGGACTTAACCCAACATCTCACGACACGAGCTGACGACAGCCATGCAGCACCTGTCACTAGGTCCCCGAAGGGAAGGAATCTGTCTCCAGAAACCGTCCTAGGATGTCAAAGGCTGGTAAGGTTCTGCGCGTTGCTTCGAATTAAACCACATGCTCCACCGCTTGTGCAGGCCCCCGTCAATTCCTTTGAGTTTTAATCTTGCGACCGTACTCCCCAGGCGGATAACTTAATGCGTTAGCTGCGCCACCCAAGCTCTATGAGCCCGGACAGCTAGTTATCATCGTTTACGGCGTGGACTACCAGGGTATCTAATCCTGTTTGCTCCCCACGCTTTCGCACCTCAGCGTCAATAACTGTCCAGTGAGTCGCCTTCGCCACTGGTGTTCTTCCGAATATCTACGAATTTCACCTCTACACTCGGAATTCCACTCACCTCTCCAGTATTCTAGCCATCCAGTTTCAAGGGCAGTTCCGGGGTTGAGCCCCGGGATTTCACCCCTGACTTGAAAAGCCGCCTACGTGCGCTTTACGCCCAGTAATTCCGAACAACGCTAGCTCCCTCCGTATTACCGCGGCTGCTGGCACGGAGTTAGCCGGAGCTTATTCTCCAGGTACTGTCATTATCATCCCTGGTAAAAGAGCTTTACAACCCTAAGGCCTTCATCACTCACGCGGCATTGCTGGATCAGGCTTTCGCCCATTGTCCAATATTCCCCACTGCTGCCTCCCGTAGGAGTCTGGGCCGTGTCTCAGTCCCAGTGTGGCTGATCATCCTCTCAGACCAGCTAAGGATCGTCGGCTTGGTAGGCTTTTACCCCACCAACTACCTAATCCTACGCGGGCCCATCCAAAGGCGATAAATCTTTGGTCCGAAGACATTATCCGGTATTAGCAGTCATTTCTAACTGTTATTCCGAACCTAAGGGCAGGTTCCCACGCGTTACGCACCCGTGCGCCACTAACCCCGAAGGGTTCGTTCGACTTGCATGTGTTAGGCATGCCGCCAGCGTTCGTTCTGAGCCAGGATCAAACTCTCAAGTTTGTGTCACACACCAATCAAGCACGGGGATAACCCCGCCAGCCTGCTTGGCATGAGCTTCAAGGAGCCGATACCTGCACTGTCAAACGTAATGGATACGAATGAACATGCATCATCGCAGACCGCCTGTGGAGGCGATCAGGATGTGGCGTCGGCTTGAGTTAACCGGTTACCGGAGCCTTGAGGTCCCCGGACCGGGCGCCGTCGCCCACATGTCCCTTCATCAAAAACCAACAATGTCAAAGAGCCGCTCAACAATGTCAGAGGGGACAGCTTTTGTTCCCCCGATTGATACCGGGGGGACCGGCTGTCTCTCTATGTTGGCGACCGATGCGGTGGGCGGTGGAAGCCGCCAGCGCCGCGTCGGTGAGGGCCATCTAGGGGTGACCTCGGATTCGGTCAACGGGTTTTTGCAATTTTATTGCGTCTTTTTTGCAGAACCGCGGAATTCCGCGGGTTTTGCGCCCCGTCTCGCCAAACAGAGATAGGAGGCCTGCGGTAACTTTCAACCGCAGGCCGGGAAGAAGCGAGCGGTGCGAGCCGATTCACGCCCTTCCAACAGCCGATTCAGTCATCGATTCACCTGCGAATCTCGATCCCGCCGACCGATTCACCTTCGAAACCCGATTCTCGCCTTCATAAGGATTCGCCGCTAAGCACTTCCCAGCCGCCCCGCTGGACGGGGCACGACGGGGATTGGGTTCGCATGACAGACGATATGGTAGACGCCGATAAAGGCAGCCTGCCCGCTCCCGCCGTCTCACTCGTCCTGCCCGTATATAATGGAGAGCGGTATCTGGCCGAGGCACTGGATTCGATCTTCGCGCAGAGCTTCACCGATTTCGAGCTGATCGCAGTCGACGATTGTTCGAGCGATACCACGCCTCGCATTTTGGCAGACTATGCCGGGCGCCATCCGAACATGCGCGTTATCCGCAACGCAAAGAACGCCAAGCTTCCGGCGACGCTCAACAACGGTTTTCGCGAGGCGCGCGGTGCATGGTTCAGCTGGACGTCCGACGACAACACGCTCGATCCCGATATGCTCGCGCGGCTCCATGCAGCTGCCGAAGCGGGCGATGCCGACATATACTATGCCGACTTCCGCTTCATCGATGCGGACGGCGAGGTGACGGGGTCGTGCCGCGCCGGCGAGCCGCACGAGATCGTCGTGGGCAACCCGATCGGGTGCTGCTTCCTCTATAGGCGAGAGGTGGACGAAGCCCTCGGCGGGTATGACGAAGCCTTGTTCGGCGTAGAGGATTACGATTTCTGGCTGCGTGCGGAACGCGCCGGCTTCCGCTTCGAGACGATCCACGAGGAACTCTACAGCTATCGCCGCCATGGCGGCAGCCTGACCTCTACGCGCGCGAAGCATATATATGGGCTGTCCGGTCCGATCATGCTGGAATCGATCGAGCAGTTGCCGAAGTCCCCCTGGCGCGCCTTCGCCTATCTCAACCTGGCGACACGCGACCCGTACCATCTGCGGTGGGGCCTGCTGCGGCGCGCGTGGCGGGACCACCCGCCGACCGTCATGGGCAATTTGCGCAAGGTGGCAGGCTGGCTTCGTTTCGCGCTGAGCGTCAGGCTGGGCAGAGGCTGACACGATGAGCGCGGCCAAGATCGACACGCAAGGTTTGCGCATGCTGGTGCGCAAGGCAGTGATCTGGCGCTCGGGCTCGCAGATCGTCAGCCAGCTGATCGCCTGGGCTTCGACCTTCCTGGTCCTGCGCATTCTCGATCCGGCCGATTACGGCCTGTATGCGATGGCAGCGGTTGTCCTGACCTTGCTCGGCCTGCTCAATGGCTATGGCCTTGCCAATGCGCTGATCCAGCGCGAGGAGGTGAACCGCAAGGAGCTTCGCCAGCTATTCGGCATGCTGCTGGTGCTCAACATTCTTTTGGCCGTTGCGCAGGCGATCGCCGCGCCGGTCATCGCCCGGTTCTACGATCAGCCCGAGGTGGCCGACCTTCTGCGAGTGCTTGCGCTGGTCTTCCTGACGAACCCCTTCCTCGCTCTGGGCTATGCGATCCTTTCGCGCGCGATGGACTTCAAGCGGCAGGCGCAGGTCAACCTTGCCACGGCCATGTTGGGTGCAGTGGTGGCTCTGGCCGGCGCTCTGGCAGGTTTAGGCGTATGGACGCTGGTGCTCGCGCCGCTTTCGGTGTTCGTCACGCGGGCGGTTGCGATGACGATCGTCGCGCGCGCCTTCATGTGGCCGAGCTTCGATTTTCGCGGGGCCGGTGCCATCGCGAGTTTCGGCGGGGCGGTGACGCTGTCCAGCATCTTCTATTTCCTGCAAACGCAATCGGACGTCGTCATCGCCGGTCGCAATTTCGATGCCGCGACGGTCGGCCTTTATACGACCGCGCTGTTCCTCGCGCAGATCTTCGTCAACAAGGTGGTGCCGCCGCTGAATGAAGTCGCCTTCACGGCGCTGTCGCGGGCGCAAGCAGACCGCGAGGCCTTCGCCAACGGGTTCCTGATCTCGGTACACGGTATTATGCTGCTCGCCATTCCGTTTTGTCTCGGCCTGGCCGTGACCGCCGAACCTTTCGTGCGCGTCTTGCTGGGCGAGAAATGGCTCGGCATCGTCCCGCTGTTGCAGGTGCTTGGCTGCGCCATGCCGTGGATGGTACTGCAAGTGCTCTTCGCTCCGGCCACCAATGCCGCGGGCCGCCCCGGCATCGCGGTGCGCAATGCGGCCATCGGGGCGCTGGTCATGCCGCTCGCCTTCATCTTGGCGGTCCAGTGGGGGATCGAGGGGATGGCCTGGGCGTGGCTCGCGGCATATCCGGTCATCGCGCTGATCACCGCGGCCACTTCGCTGCCCGCCATCGGTGTGTCGCCGGCCCGGTTGCTCGCCGCGATCCTGCCCGCGACCCTTGCCGGCATGGTCATGGCACTCGCGGTATATCTCGCGGACAAGGCGCTGGCCGATGCCGAGCCTGTCCTGCGCCTCGTCGCGCTAGTTGCGCTTGGCGCGACGATCTACTGTGGCTGGCTTTTCCTGTTCGCGCGCGAGCGGTTGCTCGAGTTCATCGCGCTCGTCCGCAATCGCTAGGCATCTGGAGCCTGTCCCGCCCGCGTGGTATTACTCTATCTACGGATACGGGAGAGACCGCATGGCACACCGCAGCCTTGCCGCAATTCTGGCCTTGGGCCTCGCCACCACTGCCAGCGCGCAGCCGGATCAGGTCGAGGATGTCATCGGCGACGCGCCGGGCGACGAGACCACGCTGACAGCGGACCGCCACAAACGCATGACCGTGCCCGTCACCATCGCCGGCGAAGGCCCATACCGCTTCCTGATCGATACCGGCGCGCAGGCTACGGTGGTAACGCATCGTCTGGTCGAGGACCTCGCCTTGCGCCGGAGTGGCACGGCCACGCTGGTCGCCATGGGCAGTTCGCGGCAGGTCGAGACGGTCGAGCTCGACGATCTCGAATTCGCCAATCGAAGTGTCAGCGGCCTGATCTCGCCGCTTCTGCACACCAGCAATATAGGCGCCGACGGCATCCTCGGCCTAGACAGCCTGCAGGACACCCGCGTGCTGATCGATTTCCGCGAGCGCCGCATGTCCATCGCCGATGCCGAATACGAAGAGAGCAATTCCGGCTACGAGATCATCGTGCGGGCGCGCAAGAAACTGGGCCAGATGATCATCACCGATGCACGGATCGACGGTGTGCGTGCCGCCGTGGTGATCGACACCGGCGCCCAGAACAGCATCGCCAATCCGGTGCTGCTGCGCAAACTGCGTGCGCGGGAAAGACACGAGATCGTCAGCGTCGACGTCCTCGGTACCCAGCTGACCAGCCGCGCGACATTCCTGCGCAGCCTTCAGATCGGTCGCGCGGAAATGACCAATGTCCAGATCGGCTTCGCGGACAGCCCGATTTTTGCCGCACTCGGCCTGTCGCGTCGCCCCGCACTGGTGCTCGGCATGAACAACCTGCGCGTTTTCGACCGGGTCGCGATCGACTTCAGCACCAAGCGCATCCTGTTCGACATGCCGAGCCGCCGGGCTGAGCGAGACGAACCTCGCGAACACATGCCCGGCTGACACGGACCTTGCCTAGTGCAGGCCGCTACCCCAGATGGGCGCGGCAATGCCCCCCGATACCGCCACTTCCGACCAGCGCGACGATGCCGAGAGCTGGGCGACGATCCGCCGCTTCCTCCCCTATCTCTGGCCGGAGGGCAATCCGAAGCTGAAGCGCCGCATCGTCGGCGCGATGATGTTCGTGCTGCTGGCGAAGGCGACCACCCTCGCCCTGCCCTTCGCCTACAAGCGCGCCGTCGATGCGATGACCACACCCGCGAACGAAGCGGCGATGGTCGCGCTGGCCTTCGTGATCGCCTATGCGGCGGGCCGCTTCGCCGGCGTGGCATTCGACAATCTTCGCAACATCACTTTCGAGCGGGTCGGGCAGGAAGCGACGCGCAATCTCGCCGAAGACACCTTCGCTCGCCTGCATCAGCTGAGCCTGCGCTTCCATCTCTCGCGGCGGACAGGCGAAGTCACCAAGACGATCGAGCGCGGCACGAAGAGCATCGATTCCATGCTCTATTTCCTGCTGTTCAACATCGCCCCGACGATCCTCGAGCTGATCGCAGTGGGCGTGATCTTCTACATCAATTTCGGCTGGGAGCTGGTCGCCGCGACCGGCGCGACCGTGGTCGCCTATATCGCCATCACGCGCTGGATTACCGAATGGCGCACCAAGCTGCGCCGGCAGATGAACGATCTCGACGGGCAGGCGCTGGCCCGCGCGGTCGATAGCCTGCTGAATTACGAGACGGTGAAATACTTCGGCGCGGAAGGCCGCGAGCGCGAGCGCTATGGTCGCGCCGCGCATGCCTATGCCGAGGCAGCGGTGAAGAGCGAGAACTCGCTCGGCCTGCTCAACATCACGCAGGCGCTGATCATGAACCTGCTGATGGGCGGCGCCATGGCCTTCACCGTCTGGGGGTGGAGCCGGGGCGAGCTGACCACCGGCGACCTGGTGCTGGTCAACACCTACCTCATGCAGCTCTTCCGCCCGCTCGATATGCTCGGCTGGGTCTATCGCACGATCCGGCAGGGCATCATCGACATGGCCGCGATGTTCCGCCTGATCGACAGCGAAGTCGAGGTCGAGGACGTGCCCGGCGCGCCCGCGCTCATCGTGAACCGGCCGACTGTCGCTTTCGAGAATGTCGTGTTCGGCTACGAGAAGGACCGCACGATCCTTCACGGCCTCAGCTTAGAGGTGCCGGCGGGCAGCCATGTGGCCATCGTCGGACCTTCGGGCGCAGGCAAGAGCACGATCGGGCGGCTGCTGTTCCGCTTCTACGATCCGCAATCGGGCCGCATCCTGATCGACGGGCAGGACATCGCGCAGGTCACGCAGGCATCGCTGCGCGAAAACATCGGCATCGTCCCGCAGGACAGCGTGCTGTTCAATGACTCGATCGGCTACAACATCGCCTATGGCCGCCGCGAAGCGGAGCATCACGATATCGTCGGCGCGGCGCGGTCGGCGGCGATCCTTCCGTTCATCGAGCGACTGCCTGACGGCTTCGACACCGAGGTCGGCGAGCGCGGGCTTAAGCTTTCTGGCGGCGAGAAGCAGCGGGTCGCTATCGCTCGCACGCTGGTAAAGGATCCGCCGATCCTGCTGCTGGACGAGGCGACCAGCGCCCTCGACAGCCGTACCGAACAGGAAATCCTGCAGACGTTACGCCGCGTATCGGAGCACCGCACGACGCTGGCCATCGCGCACCGCCTGTCGACGATCGCCGATGCAGACCGCATCCTCGTGCTCGACCAGGGACGGCTCGCCGAAAGCGGGACGCATGGCGAGCTGCTGCGCGCAGGCGGCCTCTACGCCGACATGTGGGCCCGCCAGGCGGAAGACCGCCAGGCGGTAGAGCCCGTCTGATCAGTCGCCCGTAGCGGCAGCCGCCACCAGCGCGCTGGTCGAAAGATCCAGCGCATCGGCATCGACCACTTCGACATCGGGGCGGATTGCCTTGAGATCGTCGAGGAACTCGGCCGCATTGCCGACGATGAGGATGGTCGCCTTCTCCGAGCCCACATAATCCGCTGCAACCTGCGTGGCGGCTTCGGGCGAGACCGCTGCAAGGCGGTCCGCATAGCGCGCAGCTTCACCGGGCTCGAGTCCGTCGAACAGCAGGCCTGCAACGATGCTGTTGAAGCCCGACGAACTTTCCAGCGAGCGGGCGTAATTGCCGCCGAGGTAGAGCCGACGCTTGTCGAGCAACTCCTGCGCGATCGCTTCGTCGCCCAGCCGGTCGAATTCGTCGAGGAAGACCTGCACCACCTCGTCGGCGGTCGAGTTCTGGGTCTGCGCAGAAGCGACCAGCGTGTCCGACCCGACGCCGCTATAGGCGCCGTAGCTGATCGAGCGCTTCGTGCGGACCTCCTCGAACAGGCGTCCGCTGGACCCGCCGCCGAGGATCGCGTTCGCGAGCTCCGCTGCGTAGTAATTGCCGTCGGTCCGCGATGGCGCACGCATGCCGGCATATACCGCGGCCTGCCCAGCGTCGGGCATATCGATCACGACTGTGCGGACGGGCTGCGCCTCGCCGGTGGGATTGGCGATCTCGACCGGCGGTTCGCCCACGCCCTGCCAGTCGCCAAGCAGGGTCTGCGTCAGCTCGATCGCCCGTTCGGGAGCGATTCCGCCGCTGACGATCACCTGTGCGCGTGCCGGATGCCAGTATGTGCGGCGATGCTCGACCAGATCCTCGCGCGTGATCTGCGCCAGGCTCTCCTGCGTGCCACCCGGCAGCGTGCCGAAGGGCGAGTCGCCATAGAGCACAGGCCGCACTGCCATGCTCGCGATACCGCCCGGGTCCTTCAGCGTAGCCGCCAGCCCGTCGATCGCCCGCTTGCGCTCGCGCTCGAAGGCGGCCTGCGGATAATCTGCCGAGGTCAGGATGGTTGCGAGCACCTTGCCCGCCTCCTCCATATTGGCGACCGGCGCCGTCAAGCTGAAATAGGCGCCCTTCGATCCGGCAGTCGCGCCGAAGCTCGCCCCGAGGCTTTCGAGGCGGCGCGCGATTTCGGTTTCATCGAGACCGCCCGCGCCCTTGTCGGCCAATTGCGCGGTCAGCTGGGCCACGCCGGCCTTGGCGCGCTCGTCGCTGATCGAACCGCCCGGAACGAGCACCGTCATCGTCGCCAGCGGTACGTCGCCGGTCTGGGCAGCAACCACTTCGATGCCGTTGGACAAGGTCTGCTCGACGATCCGCGCGGCTTCGAGTTGCGGGCGCTGGCCGGGACCGGGCACGGTCTCGCGCACGTCTTCGGCAGCGACCGACAGCGGCTCACCCACCGCGTCGGGCAGGGTCTTGAAGGTCGGCATCGGATAGGGATTGGCATAGGCCGAAGGATCGTCCTCGCCCGCCGTATAGACGATGTCGGTCCGCGCATTCGGATTGTAGTAGGTCTGCGCCACGCGCTGGACATCGGCGGCCGTCACCGCCGCGATCGCGGCAAGCCGCTTGTCCGGGAAGGAGGGATCGCCCGTCGTCAGGAGCGCTTCACCGAGCTCGAAGGCCCGGCCGCGTGCGGTTTCTCGCGACCGCAGGGCGCTGGCGAGAAGTTCGTTCTTCGCTTCGGCGACTTCCGCCTCGGTCACGCCTTCGGATTTGATCCGCTCACGCTCGGCGACGAGAATGCCGCGCACTTCGTCGACATTGGCCTGCGGATTGATGACGGCGAACTGCGCCAGCACCCCGCCCTCTTCCTGCATGCCGACCTGGTGGATCGCTTGCACGGCCTTGCCACTGCGGACGAGGGCCGCGGCCATGCGGCTGTTATCGCCGCGCGACATGATCGCGTCGAGCACCTGCAGCGCGGGCGCATCGGGATGGGTGATTGCGGGCAGCTTCCACACAGTGCCGACCAGCGGCAACGGGACATTGGGCGCAGTTGCGGTGATGCTGCGCGGTTCGGTCCGTTCGGGGATATCGAGGTCGAAGGCGATCTCCACCGGGTTCTCGCGGCGCGGAATGTCGGCGAAATATTCGTCGACCAGGCTGCGCAGGTCGGCAACTTCGAAATTGCCGGCCACGATCAGCGTGGCGGTGTCCGGTCCGTAATAGGCCTGGTGGAAAGCGCGCGCATCGTCGAGTTCGGCAGACTCGAGCTGCTCGATGCTGCCGATGGTCGGGCGGCGATAGGGCGAGACGTCATAGGCGGCTTCGGGAATGACGAAGCTGCCGAAGCGGCCATAGGGCGGCGCAAGCACGCGCTGGCGCAATTCTTCCTTCACCACGTCGCGTTCCTTGTCGAACACGTCCTGATCGATCACGGGAAAGGCCATCCGCTCGCGGTGGGTCCAGAGCATCGCCTCGAGATACTCGGCCGGGACGATCTCGAAATAATTCGTGCGATCGGCATTGGTCGTCGCATTGCGCGTGCCGCCGACATCGGCGGTGAGGCCGTAGATGAGGTTGTACGGCATGTTCAGCGTCTTGCGGCTGAGGATATGCTCGAACAGATGCGCGAAACCGCCACGCCCCTCGGGGTCGGACTTGGAGCCTACCTCGTACCACATCGATGTCGTCACCGTGCCAGTCGAGGCGTCCGGGATGGCGATGACCTGAAGCCCGTTGTCGAGCGTCCAGCGCTCGTACTCGATTTCGGGGGCGACGACCGCTCCGGTGCTGTCGGCAATGTGATCGTCGGCAACGGCAGGCGCCGCGGCAATGATGGCAAGCGAAGCCGCACCGGCGGCAAGGATGTGACGGAACATTAAACGGACCCCTCGTCTCGATTACGCAAAACGTTCGAACACCTTGGACGCGATCGGCCAATAGGACAACCGCCCTAGCCTGTGAACGGACGACAGCGTTGGCCTCCAAAGATCCGCAACGCCGAACATGTCACGCCTTGTCCTGCAACATGGCCCGCAGGACCAATCCTTACCCGACTACCCGTTGCCCTACGCCACAAGACGCACCCGATCGCACGTCGAAACCAAATGATTCTATGCTGGAATTACGACCCGCAAGTTTCGGCTCCGAAAATCGAACAATGATGGACAATGCACGATTTTTATCACGTTGCAGCAGAATTGGACCCGTATATAGTGCGACCCGCGCGCGGCCGATACGGGATCGAATGCCGCGGGGTAAAGTGGGGTTGAATCATGCATTCAAAATACGACGCTTCCATGCTGCGTGCGTGGGACAGCAATGGTTTCGGTTCATCAGAGAGCGAGTTTGCAGATGCGTCGAAAAAAACGCATGCTGCCGAGGTAGCCAATCCGGTTTCCAACGTTCAGCCGTATCTGTCGGTCAACCAACTCATCAACCTGTACGGCTTATATCCCTCACGTGATGGAGGCTCGGGCGGCGAAATTTCATTGGGTTATGTCCTCCAGTTCGCCGGAAATTTCGCTCCACGCGAGACGGCATTTGCCAGCGGCCAGCTCCTGCCCATCTCGCAAAACACCGCGCTCTTTTCCATCGTCGGCACCACTTTCGGTGGAGACGGCTGGACGACCTTCGCCCTTCCCGACCTCGATGGGCATGTGGCGATCGGGGCAGGATTTAACGGGACAACCTCTTTCGGAGCTGGTTCGTATCATGGAAGCGATACCTTCTCGATCACCGAAGCCAACCTTCCTACGTCATTCGGCGGTGGGGGTATGGAGATTTCGAATTACGAAACCAGTCTCGCGCTGAACTATGTTATCCATGCGGGTAGCGGGACGGGCGCCAATATCGCCGGATCGGTCCATGGTTTCATCGGCAATTTCGATCCCAATGGCGCCATGATCTGCGATGGCCGCGAACTGGCCATCGCCGACTATCCCGAGCTTTTCGCCGCGATCGGCACCACATATGGCGGAGACGGTGTAACCACCTTCAATATCCCCGACCTGACAGGACGGAACATCGTTGGCGCGGGTCAGGGACCGGGGCTCACCGCGCGGGATGTGGGGGATCTCGTCGGAAGCGACTCGATCCGGCTCGATGATATTAACCTCCCGACCTATGTCGGAGGGAACGGGGCATCGGCCGATAACATGCAGCCAGGCGTGGTCATGCAGGTACTGATCTGCATGACCGGTATCTTTCCCTCGCGAAACATGGAGGATATCGGGAAGGCCGATGGCCTCGAGGGGGACGTCCCGTTCCTTGGGCAGATGATCTACTATGCCGGCACGGATATCCCCGACGGCTGGGTGGCAGCGAGCGGGCAGTTGCTGAGCATTGCGCAGAACCAGGCGCTCTTCAGCCTTCTGGGCACAACATATGGCGGCGACGGAAGGACGACTTTCGCACTTCCGGACCTGCGCGGTCGTACCATGACCGGGGTGGAGTATTATCCCGGCGTCCGGGCAGGCAATGAAGACCTCAATCTGTCCCCCTCCAACATACCCGGCCGCACCCAGGATGGCGATGAATTCGACAATGCCATCCTCGGAAGCGACTTTGCCGACACGTTCCGCGGCCTTGCTGGAACCGATACGCTGACCGGGAACGGCGGCGCGGACGCGCTCTACGGCGGCAACGGCGACGATATTCTCGATGGCGGAGCCGATAACGACATGCTGGATGGCGGTTTCGGCAATGATACGATGCGCGGTGGCAGCGGCGATGATTTCTATCGCCTGGTCGATCCCGGCGACGTCGTGATCGAAAACGCCGGAGAAGGCATCGATACGGTGCAGTCGGTCATGTCGTTCGCCCGACTGGGGGCCAATGTCGAAAATCTGATCCTTGCCGGCTGGGAAAGCTCCGACGGCTTCGGAAACGCCATGGCCAACGAGATTACCGGCAACTCCTACGCCAACACGCTTTACGGGGTTGGCGGTGACGACACGATCAACGGCCGCGGCGGAAAGGACACCATTTTCGCAGGCTCCGGCAACGACATCGTTTACGGCGGCAATGCTGGCGACGAGATCTATGGCGGCATCGGTAACGACGAATTGTGGGGCGAGAACGGATGGGACACAATCCATGGCGGATCTGGCGCCGATTCGATCGGCGGTGGTGAAGGCAATGACGTATTGTTTGGAGGTGATGGTGCGGATCAGCTGATCGGCGAAGCTGGGGACGACATGGTATATGGCGGCGCTGGAAACGATGTTGTTTCGGGCGGCGCTGGCGTCGATACTCTGACTGGTGGGGACGGAGCCGATGTTTTCATCTTCTTCGCGGGCGATCTGGAAGCCGCTGGCAACCGGATTACAGACTTCCAGCAGGCCCAAGGGGACGTAATAGATCTGGCCCCAATCGACCCGGTTAACAATGGCGAATCCGACGCCTTTGCGTTTATTGGAACCGACGCGTTTTCGAACACTGCAGGCGAATTGCGGTTCGAACAGGATGTCGCTAGTAATGAGACCGTGGTCGAAGGCGATATCGATGGCGATGGCCTCGCAGACTTCGTAATCCGGCTCGACGGGCTGGTCGACCTGACCCTCACCGACTTCAGCCTCTAGCCTTACCCAGTGCAGCCACCTGGGGTTGTGCTGCGCTGCAACATGAGCCAAAGGGCGTCCGATCATCCGGGCGCCCTTTTTCTTGCGCCCGCCCCTGACATCTGACGGACTGACATCATGCCCAACCTCGCGGCCATCAAGCGCGATTGGTACTCCAACATCCGTGGCGACATGCTGGCCGGCCTCGTCGTTGCGCTTGCCCTGATCCCCGAAGCGATTGGCTTTTCGATCATCGCGGGTGTCGATCCGCGTGTGGGCCTTTATGCCTCGGTCGCCATCGCCATGGTGATTGCCTTCACCGGCGGGCGGCCCGGCATGATCAGCGCCGCGACTGCCGCGGTGGCGGTCGTCGTCGTCCCGTTGGTGCGCGATTACGGGATCGAATACCTGTTCGCCGCCACCATCCTGATGGGGATCTTCCAGGGCATCGCGGCGCTGCTGCGGCTCGACCTGCTGATGCAATTCGTCAGCCGTTCGGTCATCACCGGCTTCGTCAATGCGCTGGCGATCCTGATCTTCATGGCGCAGCTGCCCGAGCTCACGCTTGGCAATCCCGGCGTGACCTGGATGACCTATGCCATGGTCGCGGCTGCGCTGGCGGTGATCTACCTGCTGCCGAAGCTGACCACCGCTGTCCCCAGCCCGCTGGTGGCCATCGTGATCCTGACCGCGCTCAGCATCTGGATCGAAGCTCCGGTCAATACCGTCGCCGACATGGGCGAGCTGCCCGAAGGCCTGCCCTATTTCGCCCTGCCCGATGTCCCGCTGACTTGGGAAACATTGCGCATCATCGCGCCCTATTCGGCAACCATGGCGGCAGTCGGCCTTCTGGAAAGCCTGCTCACCGCGCAGATCGTCGACGACATGACGCATACCGGCAGCGACAAGCGCCGCGAGAGCGCGGGCCAGGGCGTCGCCAATGTCGTCGCCGCAATGTTCGGCGGCATGGGCGGCTGCGCCATGATCGGCCAGTCTGTCATCAACGTGACCAGCGGCGGCCGTGGCCGGTTGTCGACCTTTACGGCGGGCCTTTCGCTGCTGATCTTGCTCGCCCTGCTCGGCGATCTCGTCGGCCAGGTGCCGATGCCCGCGCTGGTGGCGATCATGATCATGGTTTCGATCGGAACCTTCAGCTGGAACTCGATTCCCAACCTTACCAAGCATCCGTGGCAGTCGAGCGTCGTTATGGTCGCCACCGTCGTGGTGGTCGTCGCGACGCATAATCTCGCGCTGGGCGTACTGGCGGGCGTCATCCTGTCGGGCGTGTTCTTCACCCACAAGGTGATGACCATGTTCGAGGTCGTACGCGAACGCAACGGCGATACGGCGATCTACCGCGCGAAGGGCCAGATCTTCTACGCCAGCGTGGAGCGGTTCGAAGCCGCGCTCGGCCCCGAAAGCACCCAGCCCGATCCGGCGGACCACGTCATCATCGACGTGCGCAAGGCGCATTTCTGGGACATCTCGGCCATTGGCGCGCTCGACAAGGTGGTCGAGCGCATGCGCCGGAACGGGCGTAGCGTGCAGGTGCGCGGCCTCAACAAGGCGAGCAGCGATCTGGTCGATAAATTCGCGCTGACCGACAAGACCGGCGTCGAAATCGGTCTCGCCCCGCATCCGTAGGGCGAGCTAACCGGCGGCGCGCGCCATTGCGGCAAGCGCCTGCCGGTCGAACCACCACAGGCGCGGATCGCGGCGCGGGCGGAACTGCGGCAGGTAGCGCGGGTAGAGCGACGCCAATCGGTCCGGCAGTGCCGTCGGCCCCGGCCCGCGCATGATGTCGCTGACGATCCGGTTCTGGAAATGGCGCAGGCTGTAATTGCGCATCCGGCGTGCCTGTAGCAGCAGGTCGCTTGGTGTCAGTTGTACGGGATCGCACAGGAAGGAAGCACCCTCGACCGTAGCGACCCGCTCGTCCTGCCAGTCGTCTTCATTGTCTAGATCTGTTTTGGCGAGAGCGCAGAGCAGGCCATCGTCGCCGATCAAATCGTTCGGCAGGCGGATGTCCTTTTTGCGTATGCGGGCAACGAAATCGCCGTACAGCGCATAGAGATCGCCGAACAGTCCGTGCTCGCGCCGCATCTGCTCGCGATAAGCATCGACGCGGCGACCATTGCCGGGAAACGCGGACGCCGCATTCACGTCCCCATCGTCCAGCCGCCCCACCAGCGCGGCAATCGAACCCGGCTGGACCTGGGCGTCGCCGTCCACGAAGACGAAGTGTCGCCCGGCGGGCGCTGGATCGTCGAATACGAAGCGGTTCCAGCTGCGCGACTTGCCGCCCTGCTCCCAGTCGTGGACCGTGACCCTGTCGTAGCCGCGGGCGATCTGAGCCGTGCGATCGGTCGTCCCGTTGACGACAACATGGATGTCGTAGCCCGCCTCGCCCAGCGGCAGGCTTTCGAGGCAGCGCGCGATCCGCCGTTCTTCGTTATGCGCCATCACCGCGATGGCGACCGGCAGGGTCTCGCTCATTCCGGTTTGCGGGCTATGGCCCACACGGTGACGGGAAAGTCCGGTTCGTTCTTCAAGCGCCGCTGCCAGCCGGTCCGCGCCCAGCGGTCGAGATTGGCCTTCACCGCGTTGCGATTGCCCCACGATCCGGTTTCGATCCTCGCCTCGTCGAACCCGACCTCGGCTAGGAAGTTGCGCATGCCGAGTTCGGTCCAGCGCGTGCAGTCTACCGGCACGGCGTGCTGGCGGATCATGAAGGGCGTGATGTTGATGAAAATCCCGCCCGGCTTCAGCATCTGCAGCACATGCTCGGCCGCGCGATAGGGGCGCACGAGGTGCTCCCACACATTATCGGCAATGCAGATATCGAATTGCCGATCGAGCACATGGTCGCAGATGTCGTATTCGGGCCAGTTCATCTCGGTGTAACTGCCCCAGTCGCGCTCACGCCATTTCCAGCCCGCCGCGATCTCCAGCACGTCCATCTCCTGCACCGGCAGGGTGTCGAGAAATGCATCGATCGTGCGATAGGCGACCGTGCGCGTGATGTGCGTCTTGTCGTAACCGACCGCGCGCGCGACACGCTCTGCAAGGGCGATGGCTTGCTGCTTCATGCAGGCCCCCTAGCGCCGAATGTCTAAAATCGATTTACCGTCCACATGATCATGCTGGCGCGATGCGGACGGTAAATCAATCGCTCACGATATCGGCGTCAGAGAATATACTTCGACAGGTCGGTATCGCCGGACAAATCGTCGAGCCGCTCGCGCACATAGTCCGCGTCGATGATGACGGTCTCGCCCTCATGCTCCTCGGCTTCGAAACTGATGTCTTCGAGCAGCCGCTCCATCACCGTCTGCAAACGACGGGCGCCGATGTTCTCGACGCTCTCGTTCACCCGTGCGGCGATCTTCGCGACTTCGGCGATCGCCTCGTCGGTAAAGTCGAGCGCGACCTTCTCGGTGCCGAGCAGCGCGGTGTATTGATCCACCAGGTTGGCGCGCGTTTCCCTGAGGATGCGGACGAAGTCCTCCTCCGTCAGCGCGCGCAGTTCGACGCGGATCGGCAGGCGGCCCTGGAGTTCGGGCAGCATGTCGCTCGGCTTGGCGACGTGGAACGCGCCGCTGGCGATGAAGAGCACGTGATCGGTCTTCATTGGGCCGTATTTCGTGGCCACGGTGGTGCCCTCGATCAGCGGCAACAGGTCGCGCTGCACACCTTCGCGGCTCACCGAACCGCCGCGCACGTCGCTGACGGCGATCTTGTCGATCTCGTCGAGGAAGACGATGCCATTGGTCTCCGCATTTTCCAGCGCGACGCGGTTGACGTCGTCCTGGTCCATGCGCTTCTCGGCCTCTTCCTCCACCAGCCGGTCCCACGCATCGGGCACCTTGAGCTTGCGGCGCTTGAGGTTGGACTTTCCCATCGCCTTGCCGAGCATGTCGGAGAGGTCGATCATGCCGACATTGCCGGGCATGCCGGGGATTTCCATGTTCGACTGCGGCTGGTCTTTCACCTCGATCTCGACTTCCGTGTCGTTCATCGAGTTGTCGACGATGCGCGCGCGGAAGGCCTCACGCGTGGCTTCGCTGGCATTGTCGCCGACGAGCGCGGTCAGCAGGCGGTCCATCGCGGCCTCGCTCGCGGCTTCGCGGACAGCCTCGCGGCGGCGTTCCTTCTCCAGCCGGATAGCTTCTTCGGCCAGGTCGCGGGCGATCTGTTCGACGTCGCGGCCGACATAGCCGACCTCGGTGAACTTGGTCGCCTCGACCTTGACGAAGGGTGCCTCGGCCAGCCGCGCCAGACGCCGGCTGATCTCGGTCTTGCCGCAACCGGTGGGGCCGATCATCAGGATGTTCTTGGGCGTCACCTCGTCGCGCAGGTCGCGATCGAGCCGCTGGCGGCGCCAGCGATTGCGCAGGGCCACGGCCACGGCGCGCTTGGCGTCCTTCTGGCCGATGATGTGCTCGTCCAGCGCGGCGACGATCGCCTTGGGGGTCAGATTGTCCATTGTGTTCTCAGACCTCTTCGACGGTCACATTGCCATTAGTGAAGACGCAGATGTCGGCGGCGACCTTCATCGCTTTCCGCGCGATCTGCTCGGGATCGTCCTCGTATTCGGCGATCGCCTTGGCCGCGGCCAGGGCGTAATTGCCGCCCGATCCGATCGCGGTGATGCCGCCTTCGGGTTCGAGCACATCGCCATTTCCGGTGAGGACGAGAAGGTTCTCCTTGTCCGCAACGATCATCAACGCTTCCAGATTGCGCAAATACTTGTCCGTGCGCCAGTCCTTGGTCAGCTCCACCGCGGCGCGCAGGAGCTGGCCGTTGTATTGCTCGAGCTTTTTCTCCAGCCGCTCGAACAGGGTGAAGGCATCGGCGGTCGCGCCGGCGAACCCGGCTACGACCTTGCCGTCCTCGCCGATGCGGCGGACCTTGCGGGCATTGGGCTTCATCACCGTGTTGCCCATGGAGACCTGGCCGTCCCCGGCAATCACGATCCGGTCGCCGCGTTTGACGCCGACGATGGTGGTGGAGTGCCACTGGACGATGCCGTGGCTTTCGCTGTGTGAACTCATGCCGCGCGATATGGGGCGCGCGCCGAATGGGTCAAGCCGCCGGAAGGATTACTGCTGCTGGCCGCCAACGCCCGGCGCACCGACCGCGCCGATATTGCCGAACAGGTCTTCGAGGAAGCTGCGCTCCCGGCCCAGCGTCGGCGTCTCGTCGCCATCGGGGCGCAAATACGCCACCTGGTCGATACCGCTGCGGTCCGCAGCCACGACATTGCCCGCCGCGTCGAAGCGCACGGCAAGCACCTGGTGCTGTTCGATCCGCGGACGCACGAACGGCTTGCGGCCCGTGGTGCTCGACACGTAATACCAGGTCGGCTCGCCGAACTGACTGGTGAAGGTCGGGCGGCCCAGCGTGCCGGCGACCGACTGCTGGTTGTCGATGCCCGGCTGGATCGACTGGGTCAGTACCGGATCGACGATATAGCCGCGCGTTTCGCGGATCGGCTGGCACGCAGCGGTAGCTACACCGGCAAGGGCAATGGCGCAGAGGCCGACAATCTTGGTCCTGTTCATGGGAACAGCAAATCTCCGTCTTCAAGTCCGCTTGGCCGCGTGGGCGTGCGTCCCTATATGCTCGGCCAACGCCTTAGTCGCAAAGCATCGGCCCATGCAATGTCACTGTTGCCGATCGCTTGGGGATCAGCGACTGGAGATCGCGGCCTGTATTGCCGCTGAACGGAGATGCGCATGTCCTTTTTCGCCCGCCTGTTCGGCCTGTCCAACGATCCGCGCGAGGAATGGCGCCCGCTGTGGCACCGCGTGGTAGAGGAAGCGCGCGATCCCGACTGGTACCGCATGTGCGGCGTCGCGGATTCGCTGGAGGGCCGCTACGACATGGTTACGCTGGTGCTGGCGCTGGTGATGCTGCGGCTGGACGATGCGGGCGAGGAAGGCAGCAACGCCAGCGCCCGCCTGACCGAGCTGTTCGCCGAGGATATGGAAGGCCAGCTGCGCGAGGCCGGGATCGGCGATCCGACCGTCGGCAAGAAGCTCGCTGCCGTGATGGCCAGCATGAACGGCCGCATCGGCGCCTATCGCGATGGGCTGCGCAGCGATCCCAAGGTGCTGGTGGAGGCGGTGCGGCGCAATGTCACCATGGCTCAGCCCGACGAGGCCGAGGCGCTTGTCCAGCGCATGGCGGCGCTGCACGCGCGGCTGGAGCGGACAGGTTTCGAGACGCTGCACAAGGGGGAAATCGCCGCATGAGCGCGCCCGAACTCGTCCGCCTCGTCAAACCGCGCGCGCTGCCTGCCGAAGCCATGACGATTACTGCCGACACGGCCGAGCGCGAGGCGCTGGCCGAAAGGTTCGGCGTGACGGCGGTCGATGCCCTCAACGCCCATGTCGAATTCGAGACCAAGGATGGCGCGGTGCTCGCGAACGGCCGCCTCCTGGCCACCATCGAACAGCCCTGCGCCGTGACGCGCGAGCCGCTGACCTACGATGTCGAGGAGCCGTTGACCCTGCGCTTCGTCCCCGCCGGATCGGTGCCGGACTACGCGCCCGACGAGGAAATCGAACTCGACAGCGAGGACCTCGACGAGATTGAATATGAAGGCGACAGCTTCGACCTCGGCGAAGCCATCGCGCAGACGCTGGCGCTGGCCATCGACCCCTACCGCGAAGGACCTGGAGCGGACGACGCGCGCAAGGCTGCGGGGATCGTCAGCGATGAAGAAGAAGCGCCGAGCGGGCCGCTGGCGGAGGCGTTGGCGGCGTTAAAGGGTGGTGAGAGCTAGCAATTGCATTGGCCAGACTGACGATTACACATTTGCTGCGCGATCCATCCCGATGAGAGATTCGTACTGGGACGGAATCAAAGGTGTCGCAATTCTCGCAGTAATCGCGCTCCATGTTTCGACGGCTGCGACAAGCTTTCCAGTCGAGAGCTTCAACTACAAGTTCGGGGTCGTCCTTCGCCAGTTTATCAATTGGCCGGTCGCGGTGTTCTTCTTCACCTCGGGCCTGTTCTCTGAGCCGAAGAAACCTGACTACCGCCGCTCCCGCTCTGTGCGTATCCTGCTACCATACGTGTCGTGGGGTGCGATCTATACCGCGTGGGGTCTCATTCGGGGACAGACGTTCGAACCGTTGTCATTCTTCGACGGCACCATCATCGGCGTCGGTTATTTCGTGGTCGTCCTGCTTTGCCTGACTCTTTTATCGCCCTTGTTCTGGCGAATGCGGAGCGTCTCCGGTTTGATCATGATATTCTCGGCCGCCTCGCTTACCTTCGCTTACTATTTCCGCCTGATCGACACGGCAAGCGTGTGGTCGCGGTTCCCGTATTCCGCTTTGCCGTTCTTCGTTTGGGCGCCATTCTATCTGATCGGCATTGAGTTACGAAAGAAAGGAATCGAACCGAGCCGAGCGGGATTGGTAGTCTCAGCAATCGCGGTGAGCTTGGGGATTATGCTGTCGTTGGCGGAGGCAAGCTATCTTGGCGACAACACCGGACTCGCAGTCTCGCAGATCAAGGGTTCGTCGTTTTTTACATCGCTAGCGGTGATCGCGCTGATCTATAATGCGAGGCCATATTTGAAGTTGCGCTCTTTCGCGTGGTTAGGGCTTTCGAGCTACGCAATCTATCTCTCGCACATGTTCGTGCTGAGCCGCTTGCGCGGGGTTTTGGAAGGGACAGCGCTTTTCGAGCAGCAACCGATTTACTTCACGGCTTCATTCACACTCGTGGCAGCGACGATGGTCGCGATGGTCGCGGTTGCTAGAAAGCTACCCATTGGCCTCAGACACAACCTAATCGGGGCGTAGAGAGCGATGCTCCAAGAGATCGGAGAACGCCGCGCAAGGCAACCAAGCCCTCAGAACGGAATATCGTCGTCGAGGTCGTCGTAGTTCGAGCCGCCGCCGGAACCGCCCGAGCTGCCGCCCGAAGAGCCGCCGCCGCTGCGCCAGTTGTCGCCGCCACCGGAGCTCTGTCCGCCGCCGCCCTGGTCCCAATTGCCGCCGCCGCGCTGGCCACCGCCGCCGCCGCCGCCCGACGCACCGTCGAGCATGGTCAGCGTGCCGCCGAGGCCGCGGATGACGACTTCGGTCGAATAGCGGTCGTTGCCCGACTGGTCCTGCCACTTGCGGGTCTGCAGCTGGCCTTCGATGTAGACCTTGGAGCCCTTGCGCAGATAGCGTTCGACCACGCCGACGAGGCCTTCGGAGAAGATCGCGACGGTGTGCCACTCGGTCCGCTCCTGGCGCTCGCCGGTGTTGCGGTCCTTCCACGTCTCGCTGGTCGCGATGCGCAGGTTCGCGACCTTGCCGCCGTTCTGGAAGCTGCGGATCTCGGGATCGGCCCCGAGGTTTCCGATGAGCATGACTTTGTTGAGGCTACCGGCCATCGAATCGTCCCTTCGTGTCTGTTGCACGTGGCCTATCGGATGGGTTGGCGAACTGCCACCCCCGCACCGCCTTACCCACACTCAGAGACCGAGCGCCACCGCGCCCCAATATGTCAGGCCCGCAAACACGTATGCCAGCGCGAAGAGGTACACGAGCATGAAGGTCGGCCATTTCCACCCGTTAGTCTCTCGCCGGGCCACCGCGATGGTCGAGATGCATTGCGGCGCGAAGACGAACCACGCGAGGAAGGCGAGCGCGGTCGGCAGGCTCCACAGTGCGGCGATCTTGTCGGTCACGCCCTCGGCCGCAACCTCCTCGTCCGCCGCGTCCACGGCATAGGTCGTGGCTAGCGCGGAAACAGCGACTTCGCGCGCAGCCATGGCGGGAACCAGTGCAAGACTCATCTCGCGGTTGAAGCCGATCGGTTCGAGGATCGGGTGGAGCCCGTCCGCCACCATCCCCGCGACGCTCGCGTCCATCTGGCTCTCGCCGGGCTCGGCCTTGGGAAAGCTCAGCATCAGCCACAGCGCTATCGTCACCACGAAGATGATCGTGCCTGCGCGCCGCAGGAACACCCAAGCGCGCTGCCACAGCCCGATGGCGAGGTCCTTGAGGCGCGGCAGCTGGTAGCGCGGCATTTCCATAATGAAGCCGCTCGCCGCGCCCTTCGCGACCGTACGTCGCAGCACCAGCGCGGCCGCCATCGCGCCCACGATCCCTGCGACATAGAGCACGAACAACACCAGTCCCTGAAGCCCGATGCCCGGCCCGATGCTGGTCTGCGGGATGACCGCCGCGATGATCACCGCATAGACGGGCAAGCGGGCCGAGCACGTCATCAGCGGCGCGATCAGGATCGTCGTCAGCCGGTCTTTCGCATCGGGAATGCTGCGCGTAGCCATGATGCCGGGAATGGCGCAGGCGAAGCTGGACAGCAGCGGGATGAAGCTTTTGCCCGACAGGCCCACGCCCGCCATCAGCCGGTCCATCAGGAAGGCCGCCCGCGCCATGTAACCGCTCGCCTCCATCACCAGGATGAAGAAGAACAGGATCACGATCTGCGGCAGGAAGACGACCACCGACCCCACACCCGCGAGCACGCCCTCGGTGAGGAAATCACGCACGAAGCCTTCCGGCATGGTGTCGGTGACGAGCGCGGAGACAGCGCCCACCCCGCCCTCCAGCGCATCGGCGAAGGGGGTCGCCCAGGCGAACACTGCCTGGAAGATCACGAACAACAGGCCGAACAGGATCACCGGGCCGATCCACGGATTGAGCAGCACGCGGTCGATGCCGTTCTCGATCGTGTGGCGCGTCGATTTGGAGAGGATCGCGCCTTTTGCCATGTGCTTGGCCGCCAGCCGCCGCTCGGGCAGGGTCAGGTGCCAGCGGCTATGCGCCTCCTCATCGGCATGCGCATCGGCTTCGGCAATGGCCTGCGCCAGTTCGGGCAGGCCCTTCCGGCGCACGGCGACTGTCGGGATTACCGGCACGCCGAGCGCTTCGGAAAGCGCCTCCGGATCGAGCGTCAGCCCGTCGCGTTCTGCAAGGTCGACCATGTTGAGCGCGACCACGGTCGGCCGGCCGAGCTCGAGCACTTCCTGCGCAAAGACGAGATGTTGCTCGAGATTGGCGGCATCGAGCACCAGCACCAGCACATCGGGTGCGGCCTCGCCCTCGAACTCGCCATGGACGAGCTTCCGGGTCACCTCCTCATCCGGGCTGGCAGCATCGAAGCTGTACGCGCCGGGCAGGTCGATCAGCTCGCGCGCTTCGCCATTCGGCAGCGCCAGGCGTCCGGCCTTTCGCTCCACGGTGACGCCGGGATAGTTGGCGATCTTCTGCCGCGCGCCGGTCAGCGCGTTGAACAGTGCCGACTTGCCCGAATTGGGATTGCCGACCAGCGCAACCTTGTGGTGGCGGATGGGATCGTCGCGGCTCATGCGGGCTCCACCTCGATGGCGAGCGCGTGCGCGCGGCGCAGTGCGATGGTCATGCGGCCGATACGGATGGCCAGCGGGTCGCGCGTGCCGAAGACGCCACGATGGATCACGGAGACTTCCGCTCCCTCGTCCACACCCAGGGCCTTGAGGCGCTTGCCTTCGTCCTCGGCCAGCGCAGCCCAGTCCACCGCGGTAATGCGCGCGGATTTCTCATGTTCGAACGCGTCGAGAGTCATGCGCAGCGCCCTGTCAGAAGCGCGCGCTTGTTGCAACCGATTATCAATAGCGTGCGTTTGCGTTGAGCAGCCGCATCCGCGGCTGCGTCTTCGCTAGACGTGCAGCAAGCTGTACCCGCTGCGGGCGAGCGGTCGCTGTTGCCGGGCCTCCGCCGGCCCGGATTTAGCGCGCAGGGTAGCGCAGCCGGCCTAGGAACCGCGTGACGCTAAAGCTCTCGCGATCCGGGTTGAGCCACTTGGCCTTCACCTTTTCGAACTTCATGACGCCGTCGATCCGGCGTTCCAGAAATGCGCGGGTCTCGGCCTTGTTCTCGCTCTCGTCCTCGACGAACACGGCCAGCGTCGCGCCGTAGATGGAAGCGAGGATGGCACGCTTGGTATAGTGATTGTAATCGGTCGCAGTGTCGCCCGCGAGCCGCCACATGATATCGGCGCTGTTCCAGCCGGTCTTCAGCGCGGTCGGTACGTTTTGCGGCATAGCCATGATCGCCAGAGCGCGGCGCAGTGATTCTTCCAGGCCAAGCACAGAGTCGAGCCGGTACTGCACCAGGCTACGAATGCGTTCGCGGATTTTCATCTCGGCCAGCTTTTCCGCTGGCATGTCGAGGATCATCTGGCGATCGATCGTCTCGATCCATGCGCGGATCATGCCCATCGCGCCGTGGTCCTTGAAGGCGAGCCGGGCCACGTCGCGATCGGCGCCCAGCTGGTCCGCCGCCATCTCCAGCGCAGCATCGGTCCAGCCGTCGAACACTGCCGCATCGGCAATGCCGGGCGCCAGCGCCAGCCGCAGCTCGTCGAGCGTCAGGTCCTCGACCAGTAGCTCTTCATCGAGTCTCGCGTCAGTTGGGGCCATAAACCGGCGCCGCCTTTCCTTTTTCCGCAATCGCTGCGTCGAGTGCAGCCAGCACCTGCGATCGTCCGCCGAGGAGCTCGGCATAATCCCTCGCGGTGCGGCCCGAGCTATCCGTGCGCAGCGGATCCGCCCCCTTGTCGACAAGCAGGCGGATCATCTCCACATCGCGGCGATGGACGGCAGAAATGAGCGGCGTTTCGCCGGCAGCGTTCGTGACATTTGCCGACGCTCCCCCGTCCAGCAGTGCTTCGACCGCTTCCAGCGAGCCGATCTGCACGGCGACTTCCAGCGGCGATTCGCCGTCGCGTGTTTCGAGATTGGGATTGGCACCCTTGCCGAGCAGGAACTTGATCCACACCGCATCGCGGCGCTGCGCTGCGATGTGCAGGGCCGTCTCTCCGCTGGTGATATCGCGCGAATTGACAAGGACGTTGCCGGGCTGCGCGAGCAGCTCGTTCACCTTGCCACCGTCGCGATCTTTGACCGCCTCGAGGAACTCGTATCCCTCGCGCTTGCGCTGGGCCTGCGCGGGTGCTGCCACCATCGCCAGCGCCGCCGCGCCCAGGATCGCGTGAACAATCCGTTTCATCTCGTCGTCTACCCCTGATTTTTCCGCATGCGAATGCGGGGTCGTCTCTTGAACAGAGGCAATTAGCAGACCATGAACCGGGATGCCATGCTTCCTCGCAATCCCCTATCTATCGCTATCGCCCTCGCCCTTGCCGGATGCTCCTCCGACAGTAGCGCTCCGACGGAACCACCACCGCTCGAGGGTGCCAGCATCGGGGGCGATTTCACCCTGACAGGCGAGAACGGCGATCCGGTGAGCTGGAGCGATTTCGACGGGCAGTACCGCACGATCTACTTCGGCTACACCTATTGCCCGGACGTCTGCCCGGTCGACGTGCAGCGCGCGATGGCAGGCCTCAAGCTGTTCGAAGAGCAGCACCCGGAGCGCGCCGCTCAGATCCAACCGCTGTTCGTCGGCGTCGATACGGCACGCGACACGCCGGAGGTGCTCACCGAATTCACCGACAATTTCCATCCGCGCCTGATCGGGGCGACCGGTGACGAGGAAACGCTGACGAGCGTCGCGCAGCAGTTCGCCGCCAGCTTCTCCAAGGGCGAGGAGACCGAGGCCGGCGGCTATCTGGTCAATCACACCAATGTCACCCTGCTCTTCGGACCGGAAGGAGAACCGCTCGCCACCCTGCCGACCGACGAAGGAGCCGAAGCAGTCGCCACGGAACTGGACAAATGGGTGCGCTGAGGGACCGCTTCTGGGAACGGCCGCTGGCCGAACTCGACCAGGCCGAGTGGGAGGCGCTGTGCGATGGCTGCGGACGCTGTTGCCTGCACAAGGTCGAGTACGAGGATACGGGCGAGATCGAGCACACCAATGTGGCTTGCAAGCTGCTCGACTGCCAGAGCGCGCGCTGCACGGACTACAAGCGGCGCAAGGCCTTCGTGCCCGATTGCCTGCAGCTTACGCTCAGGATCGTCGACAAGGTCGAATGGCTGCCGCCGACCTGCGCCTATCGCCTGCGTGCCGAAGGACAGCCGCTACGGCCCTGGCATTATCTGATCAGCGGCGACCGCGAGGATGTGGTGCGCGCTGGCGTGTCGGTGGCCGGTCGCGTGATCCCGGAAACCGAGGCCGGGCCGCTCGAACACCACGTCGTCGACTGGGGCGATGAGGACGAGGACCAGGCGGCGTGATCGACTGGCTTCGCCGCGAAGCGCTGGAGCCGGAGATCGAGATTGCCGGGCGCGTCCTGCCGATCGAACTCAATCGCAACCGGCGCGCCAAGCGCCTGACCCTGCGCCTTGCCCCCGACGGCAGCGCGGTGCGGATCACCCTGCCGCACTGGTGCCGCAGCGTGGAGGCCTTGGCCTTCGCCCATGCGCGCGCCGATTGGCTGGGCGAGCAGCTGGCCAAGGTTCCAGAGCGGCGCGATCCACTCGGCGAAGGGAAGCTCACATATTGCGGTCATGAGGTGCGGATCGGCTGGTCCGCCGATCATCCCCGCAAACCCGTGCTCGACACGACCGGCGTTCGTGTTGGCGGACCACAGGAAACGCTCACGAGAAGATTGCAACGCTGGCTGGAGGCCGAGGCGCAGCGCCTGTTTGCCCAAGACGCGCAGGACTACTGCAGCCGTGCCGATCTTACTGTCGCCGACGTGCGCCTGACTCGGGCCAAGCGGCGCTGGGGAAGCTGCTCCAGAGAGGGCGTGCTGCGCCTCAACTGGCGGCTGGTGCAAGCGCCCGGTTTCGTCCGGCGATCCGTCGTCGCGCACGAAGTCGCGCATCTTGTCCACTTCGACCATTCGCCCGCCTTCCACGCGCTGCTGGACGAGCTGTTCGAAGGCAACATCGAGGATGCGAACGCCTGGCTCGGTCAGCACGGACGCACCCTTTACGCCGCCTTCGGCTGAGCGTACTGGCAAGGTTCAGCAAACATGCCTATCTTGACCGCATGCGATTGAAGAGCAGATTCCACGTTAAATCCGGCGTCACCGACCTCTGGGACTATGTCCGCGAACCACGCCCCTTCCGCTGGACCCTGTTGCTGCTGTCGGCGATGATCCCGGCCGGCGCGCTTCTTGCGCTGTCCCAGGAATCGCATCTGCGCCCGCCCGATCCGCCCAAGGTGACCTTCATCAATACCTTCGCGGAAGGCCGGACGGACGAGGAAATCCGTCTCAGCAACATCGAAAATCAGCGGCGCAAGGAAGCGCGGGAAGCCGAGCGCGCCGAACTGCTCGAGCGCAAGGTCGAGGCTTACAAGACCTTGGGCCGCGCGACCGGGCTCGATGTCGATGAGATGGCGCGCGAGGCCGAAGTCGAAAATGCGCGCGAAGCGGCGGAAGCCGAAGCGCGCCAGCGGGAATATTACCAGGCGGGCGAGACGGTTGCAGCCGGAACCGAATGACGCACGCTGGCTGGCGGCGGCAGCGCGGCTGGCATCGCGTGGCCGCCCGCTGAGCCGCCCGAACCCCGCAGTCGGCTGTGTTCTCGTCAAGGACGGCCGCGTCGTCGGCCGCGGATGGACGCGGGAAGGCGGCCGACCGCATGCCGAGGCTGCGGCGCTCGACCATGCAGGAGAGGCTGCGAGAGGTGCGACGGCCTATGTCACGCTGGAACCTTGCGCCCACCGATCGCCGCGCGGGCCGGCCTGCGCGGATCGCCTGATCGAGGCCGGCGTTGCGCGAGTTGTGGTCGGTGTCGAAGATCCCGACCCGCGTACCGCTAGCGAGGGCATCGCCCGTTTGTCGTCCGCCGGTATCGCCGCTACCCTTTTTCCCAGTGCCGAGGCCAAGGCAAGCCTTGCGGGCTATCTCACCCGCGCCACCAAGGGCCGGCCACACGTAACACTCAAACTCGCGACGTCGCTCGACAGCTGCATCGCCTTGGCCGACGGGCAGAGCCAGTGGATCACCGGCGAAGCCGCGCGCGCGCATGTCCATTCGCGCCGCGCGCTGGCTGACGCCATCCTGGTCGGCGGCGGGACCTGGCGGGCCGACAAGCCTCGCCTCGACGTGCGCCTGTCCGGACTGGAACACCGCAGTCCGCAACGCATCCTGCTGACGCGCGGTATCCCGCCCGACGGGGTCAAGGTCATCAATGCTCCGGGCCAGATCGACCGGCTGGATGGCGTGCAATATCTCTATGTCGAGGGCGGTGCGCAGGTCGCGGCCAGTTTTCTCGCCGAGGACCTCGTCGATCGCATCGAACTCTACCGCGCACCCATCATGATCGGCGCAGGCAAACACGCGCTGGGCGATATCGGCCTCGCATCGCTGGACAAGGCGCACGGCCGCTGGACGCTTGTCGAGCAGCGCCAGCTTGGCAGCGACACTTACCAAGCCTACAGCCGAACGCGCTGACAGGAGATACTGCACACATGTTCACCGGTATCGTGACCGCCATCGGCACCATCGAAAGCGCCGAGCAGCGCGGCGATTTGCGCGTCGTGGTCGCTTGCCCCTTCGATCCGGAGGCGATCGATATCGGCGCGTCCATCGCCTGTGGCGATATCGGCCTCGCATCGCTGGACAAGGCGCACGGCCGCTGGACGCTTGTCGAGCAGCGCCAGCTTGGCAGCGA
>NZ_JARULD010000001.1 GCF_029688735.1 Qipengyuania flavescens | reverse complement strand
TTTATGGCTGGCCCTACAGTTACTACGGCCAGAACGTCGATCCGAGGATCAGGCCGGCGAGGCCCGACCTGGTGAACAAGGCCGTTGTGCCCGACTACGCGCTAGGCTCGCATGTAGCTGCACTAGGTGTCGATTTCACCACCGACGGGGGTTTGGGTGGCCGGTTCGCCGAAGGCGCGTTCGTCGGGATGCACGGAAGCTGGAATCGAGCCGATCCGTCGGGCTATAAAGTCGTCTTCGTACCTTTCCGCGGCGGCCGCCCGAGCGGCGAACCCATCGATCTGCTCACAGGTTTTTTGAAAGACGGGCACGCGAGGGGGCGCCCCGTGGGCGTGACGTACGATGAGGCGCGTGGTGTACTATATGTCGCGGATGATGTGTCGAACACCGTTTGGCGTATCGCCCCACGCGGTGCAGCACGCCGTAACTCCTCGGGAGACACAACCCAGTTGCCTGGCGACCCACGGCCGCCGTCCACAGCACCCACCACCAGGTAACTCCGTTTGGTAGCGCCGCCCGAAACCGGGATGGCGCTTGCGTGCATCGGATGCGCGCCCTTGGTTCAAATATCAAATCGTACGCTCAACAGCCTTTTCGGGATTGAGTAGATCGGAACATCCGCGCAGGCAGCCCAGTTAGTCAACCATGCCTGGATTTCTTCTTATTGACCGTATCTTGGTGGTGTTGATCGCCACCGCGCTTCTCTGTGTTCCCTCGGTATCGCCGGCCCAGTCAACAACCGATGCCGAAGCGGGTATCGAGACGACACAAAGCGAAAGTCTTGATCTGAAAATCCCACCCTCGGTGCCGGAAACGGCATTTTCTGGCGCTCGTTCGCGCGTAGTGCTTGCCGCGCAGGTTATGCTCGATCGGAGCCGCCATTCGCCCGGCGTGATCGATGGTCTCATGGGCGGCAACACGATGCGGGCGATCCAGCATTTCCGACGAGCCCGCGGGCTTCCTGCCGAGGGAAGCATCGATCCGCAGCTTATGCGATCACTGATAAACTCGCAGGGCGGTGAGATTTTCCAGACCTACACGATCACGCGCGACGACGTGGACGGACCGTTCTTTCGTGTGCCCGACGCTATGTCGGCAATGGCAGCGCTGGAGCGTGTTGGCTGGACCTCGCCGCAGGAGCTGATCGCAGACCGGTTCCATATGGATCAGGACCTGCTTCGGGCGCTCAATCCCGAGGCCGATTTCAGCCGCGTGGGGACGCGGATCACTATTGTTGCGCATCGAGAGGAAACACTTCCTTCGCAGGTCGCCCGGATTGAGGTCCGCAAGTCGGACAATTCGGTCGTCGCTTTCGACGAGCGGGGCAATATCCTTGCCAGTTATCCCGCGACGGTGGGCAGCGCGCAATTTCCCAGCCCCTCCGGTTCGATGGAGGTGGTCGCGGTAGCGCCCGATGCAAACTATACCTTCGATCCGAGCGGGCGCGAATGGGGTCCCGACGAAACGCTGATCGTCCCGCCCGGGCCGAACAATCCGGTGGGCGGCATTTGGATCGATCTGAGCAAACCCGGATATGGCATCCACGGATCGCCCGACCCGCAACTGATCGGCAAGACCGCCAGCCATGGCTGCGTAAGACTTACCAACTGGGATGCGAAGGAACTGGCGGATGCGGTGCGCCAGGGGACGCGCGTGGTGTTCGCTAACCAAGCTGGAGGTGCATCGTGAGCGGCACCGACTATGCTGACCGGCGCCAGTTGATCAACCGCAACCAGATTGCCGCGCGCGGCTTTCGCGGCGAGGCGTTTCTGTCCGCCTTTGCCAAAGCCCCGCGCGAAACCTACGTCGATCACCGGATGGATGGGGGGGAAGTCGGGGCAGACGACCGATTGCTCGAGGTCGGGGCGGTAACGGGTTATGCCGCAGCCGTCCTCTCCCGCCCTGCTGGGCAGGTCCATGCGATCAAGTGGCACGAGGCGCTGGCAAGGCAGGCGGCGGCGCGGATTAGGGAGTTGGCCTACGACGATTGCGAGATCATTACGGGAGATGGTCTGAAGGGTCTGCCGAACGAGGCGTCCTTCGACGCGATTTTGGTGGCGGTGCGGTTCGATAGCGTGCCGGACGCGCTCAAGCGGTGATCCGCTGACAGTATGGAGTCTTCTGGCCTTCTTGCGGTACTCGCTCTCGCGCTGCTGCCTTCGCTGGGTAATCTTCTTGGCGTTGCGCTGGCCGAATGGCGCAAGCCGCCCGAATGGCTGGTCGGCGGCGCGCTCCATGCCGCTGCTGGGATCGCCACCGCGGTTGCCGCAATTGAGCTCATCCCGCGTTCGCAGGAGCGGATCGAGACCTGGCTGTTGGTCGTGGCGCTGATCGTCGGGGCAATCTGCTCCGCAAGTATCGCCAAAGCCACACGAAAGATCCGCGACCGAATGGGTAGCGCCGCAGGCCGTGCGACCACTTGGGGGGCCTATGCCGCAGTGGGCGTTGACTTGCTGACCGATGGACTGATGACCGGCGGCGGGGGAGCGGTGGCGCGCGAACTGGGGCTGCTGCTGGCCCTGTCTCAAGTGGCGGGCAACTTGCCGGGTGGCTTCGCCATCGCTGCGAATTTCCGCTCGGCAAAGATTACGCGCAGGCACCGGCTAAGCGCGCTGGCGATCTATCCGCTGCTTCCGGTGATCGGTGCGTTCGCGGGGTATACCGTGTTGGCCGGAGCGGGGGATGTGCTGACGGGCTTCGTGCTCGCTGTGTTCGCGGGCCTGCTACTGACCGCGACGATCGAGGATATGGTGCCCGAAGCCGACCAGCCCAAGGCTAAGCGCCGTATATCGAGCCCGTCCTTCGCACTGGGCTTCGGAGCACTCCTGTTGACTTCGACTTATCTTGGACAGTGACATGAGCCTTGCTGGCTTGTCTCTGTTCGCGCTCGTCCCGCTGTTCCTGACCGGAGCCGTGCTCGTCTGGTTCGCCGGAGCACGGCTGGCGGGCTATGCCGACACGATATCGCAGCGGAGTGGCATCGGACAGGCGACTATCGGCGTCATCTTGCTGGGCGCGGTGACTTCGTTGCCCGAAATCACCACCACCAGCGTCGCGGTAATCTCCGACAATCCGCGCATGGCGGTCAATAATCTCGTCGGCGGGGTCGCCTTTCAGGTGGTCGTCATCGCGCTGGCTGATCTGTTCGTGGGCAAAAATGCGCTGACCAGTATGGTGCCGGGGCCGCGCGTTATGCTCAACGCGGCAGTCAGCATCGTGCTTCTGGTGCTCGTGGCGCTGGGCGTGATGGTGGGCGACTGGGAATTATGGGGCATCGGGGTCGGCTTCTTCCCGGTGCTGACCGCCACAACCTATCTTTTGTGCCTCTGGCGGTTAGGGAGGAGCGTCTCTTCGAGAGGCTGGACGCCGGAAGCCTTGCCGGAGGTGGATCGACAAGAAGAAGCCCCTTCTGAGCTTTCCAATGCCCGACTTGTCGGCGTCACCGTAACAGCAGCCGTGCTGATCTGTGCAGGCGGCACACTCGTGACATTGGCGGCGGAGGGGATGGCCGAACAAACGGGTACCGATACCGGAGTGATGGGCCTGACCCTGCTCGCCTTCGCCACGTCACTGCCCGAACTCAGCACGGCAATTGCCGCGGTTCGCATCCGCCGTGTGGAATTGGCTATTGGCGATATACTGGGCGGCAACATGTTCGATGTGACACTGGTCCTGCTGATCGATATCTTGGCGGCGGGGCCGCTCGTACTCAATCAGGTCGATCGCAGCGCGATGGTGGCCGCGCTCCTCGGCATATTGCTGACCATGCTGGTCCTGATCGGCCTGCTCGAACGGCGGAACAAGGCCATGCTCCGCATGGGCTACGATTCAATCGCCGTGCTTGTCGCCTATAGTGCGGGATTGGCGGCGATCCTGGGCGGCGCCTTTGCCGAATGACTTTCCGACGATTGTAGAGCCCAGCTGTCCAATCCCGTGGCGGAGAAGGCGATGCCAAAGATGTCGATCGACAGTCACGAGGCCGCTACGGGTGAACTGCATCGCGTCCGGGCCGGTTTTGGAGACCGCTTTTTCCCTCGACGCGATGCCGGAAGAGGATGTTGCTGAATTCGGCAAGGATTATCCGCTTGGCCGCACCGCGCAGCCCGCCGAACTTGCGCCGCCATACGTCATGCTGGCGAGCGATGAAGCAAGCTACATTTCGGGAGCTACAATCGCCGTGACCGGCGGAAAACCGATGATGTGATCATTCGACTCTCTGATATTCGGAATGGGGGCAAGAACTGAGCCTCCGCGACAGGACTGTAGCGGCGGTGACGTCCGGGGGAGACAGTTGCAAGAGGGCCCGACAGTCAAGCCGGGCCCCCAATGCTCATAGCGCTAAGCTACCTGCGCCTTTTCATAATATTTGTGAACGCCAGACCGGAAATTATCGTCGTAGGCCTTGTGTCGTTCCTCGGAAGTGAAGCGCGGCCCTTCGCGAAGGGCATCTTCGTCGATGTTAAGGTGGTAGCCACCAAGGTCGGTATCATAATCGAGCTTCGACCAAGGGACGCAGTGCTTTTCATCACCCATTCCCAGGAAACCGCCGACCGACAAAACTGCTTCTGTTGCCTGTCCACCGCGCTTCTCGATCAATACGTGATCTACGTGGCCGATGTTTTTCCCGCCGCGATCAAAGACGGCTGTACCTTCGACGCGATCACTCGAAATAACAGCGGAATTCTTTTCTGCTTCAGTATGCATTGTGCCACTCCTTTGCTGAAACACACCAGACTACCCGAAAGCACATCGAGAACGGGCCGGTGCTACGGCAAAAAATGCCTTCGATTGAATGTTGATCCAGAACTCGTGGCCCCTGTCAGACAGGACGTTCAACAAGTGGGCTAAGAGGGCCATTGTGCGTTTACTTGCGGCTCGCTCTTGATCGTGTGCGACCAATGGTTCCCGTCATGCGACCGTTTAACAGCCATTGCCTTTGCCGTAGTGTGTGCAGATGATAATCTAAGCTCGGCCGTTGAGGCGGGGAAACGGCGCGCCAAGAGCGTGGATTTCGTTTCGTCGCCGGAAAGCGGATATTTAAAAGGCAAGGACGGGGGCCGGAAATCAATTTCAGAAGTGAGGTTGCTGATGAGTCACTACGTTCTGCATTCTTGGGACCAACGTTCTGCGGCGCGCGAAGAGATCGCTTTCGATAGCGTTTCAATTGCTGGAGCGCTGGACAAGGCGAAGAACATCGCGAGCGGGACCAAGGCCGACCTTTACGAAAACGGAAGACCTGTCTGCTCTATGGAACTGGTCGGCAAAACGGGGGTCTGGCTGATAGGTAAGCCAAACGAAAGCACGGAAGACTAATCAGGAAGCACTGAGCGCATCGCTGTGATCGGGCTAATATGCGCGTATTTTTCGCCTAGCCGATAAGCGTCAAAAGCGTGCGCCCGTAAATTATCTCTTGGCGTCTGTCGGACCATGATTCTTTAGACGCTTTGTCGTCATGCAATATCTGCAGTTTGATCGGACGCTACGATTGAGGAACGGTAGATGACCCCCGAGTTCGCTAAGCTATCCTCCTTGCGGACCAGAGCCAGCATCTGCTTAACGCCCGTATCGGCAATGCGGCGCGCGGCGTTGTGCGAATTGATGATCGCCTCCACCTCGATCCCGTTCATCAGGATCACGCGGCATCTCGTATAGGGATGGACCTCGCGGGTGTCGAAAGGTTTGCTCGTCAATTCCGACCAATTGCGGAACTGACGGTCGATCGGAATGCCTTTTTCTGTAAGTGGATTGAAAGACAAGGGCATCTCCTGAACCTAGTGTTGCAGGTTCGGACGAATGCAGAATCAATTTCAATTAGATCGATAGGTTCCGCCCAAGCTCTGCTTTTGACGATAAGAAATGTTATCTAACACGCTCACATTATTATGAAAAGTCGAGAAACCCGCGGAACAAGGGAAGGCTGGAACAAACTCGAACGTCCGGCGCTCACGGAGTATGACCACGACGAACTTCAGCCAATTGCTACGAGTGGCGCTTGATGACCTGCGGGAGGGCCGTCGCTCACTTGCGTGCAGGATGCAGAAAGTTGCTGTCGCAACAAACGATGCCGTTACGAGAGAGACCTTCCGTACTTTGATTACTCGGTCCAATGAAGAAGCAAACATCCTCGGCCAGATGCTGGGTGATCCTGATGGGAAACCTAATCTCTGGGCAAATGGCATAATGGACGATGCATTGCGCGACGTAGCGTCGACAGCGCAGGGACGGGTGCGAGACGTCGCCGTAATTGGAGCGATCCGCAAATTTCTGGCTGCTGACATCGTGTCGCTGGAAACGGCCATTGCGCTCGATCAGTACGAAGGGGCCGCGAAAAACCAAGCGTTAAATGCGTTTCGCCAGCAAGCTCGGGATACGGACCATCTGCTCCGTGAGCGCTTGGCGGAATTAACCCGGTCGCTTGCTGGGGAATGAGGTAAAGCCTCTTGGCATCTTCACCGAAACCATGCTCTAGCTCGTGCAGCACTGCAGGACAAAGAACGCGTTGAACTCGGCCGCGCGTCTCACGATCGCTGGATTTCTCGCCACTGCAATCGGCTTCGGTCCCGCGAGAGTCGGTCTAGGTCTCTTCATGCCCCAGTTCGCCGATGAGTTCGGCCTTTCGGTGGCCGATGGCGGGCATATCGCGAGTATCGCATTTTCCGCCTTTATGGTGGCTTTGCCAATAACTGCTATCTTTGTTTTTCGGCTCGGACCTCGCACTCCTGTCATTCTGGCCTGCCTGATGGCGTGCGCGGGATCAGTGCTGGTAGCTACTGCATCGAATGCGACAATGCTGACCGCAGGGATAGTCATCGCGGGATCCAGCGCAGGCCTGTGTTGGACCCCGTTCAACGATGCCGCGCGCCACAGTTTAACCGAAGATCGGCGAAATACGGCCCTCTCGATAATCGCGACAGGAACGGCCACCGGCGTAGTAATTGCAGGCGTTCTCTCATTATTTACAGGGATGGGCGCAATCCACTGGCGACACGCTTGGTGGGCCTTCGCCGGCATCGCCCTCTTAGCGGCAATCGTGGCGTGGTTCGGGACCCCGAAGCTCGAACAGAGGCAATCGATGAAGGGGTTCGCCCTTTCGCATTTCTATGGCCGCAAGGCTTGGCCGCTCCACACCCTCGCTTTGGTTTTCGGCGCGACTAACGCGGTCTTCATTACCTTCGCGGCGAAGCGCATAGCCGATACGGGAGGGCTGCCTAGCCTGGTATCGGACGGCGCTTCGGCCGTGGTCTTCATCAGTTACGGTATCCTGGGCTTAGTCGGCGTAGCGGCAGGGCGTCTGGTAGACCGGTTCGGTCTGAGCGGCGTGCTGCGCGTGATTTTCGCGGCTGCCGCCCTCTCGATGGTCCTCATCGCGTTCGCACCCAATGACTGGATCACCGTGATAACCGCAAGCGCATTTCACGGAGCAGCGCTCATGGTCGTCAGCGCGGTGATCTCTTTCTGGAGCCTGAGATTGTTCCCCGGATGGAGCACGACCGGATTCACTGCGGCCCTCATGGCGCTAGCGATCGGGAGCTTGATCGGACCGACTCTCGTGAGCGGAATAGCCGAAAAAATGGGAGGACAGGCGATGTTCGCCATCGCGGCGGTTCCGTCAGTCGTGATTGCTCTCTGGCCCGGGCGTTTGCCCGCCTTGCCGACCATCCGTTCAAGCCCGGCAGGCGATTGCGACCTCGCAACTGCGTCTGACAGATAAATCCGGCCTGAAATTTCACCGAAGAAAGCTCGGTAAAATTGGTCGCAACCCACCAACGCCTCGCCGAGAACGTCCGGAACGGTTTGAGAGGGAATTCGCTGCGTCATCATGTCGCGGAGAAAATCTATGTCTCAAAATTCGAAAATCGGCGCCGGATTGGGCGGCGTCGTTCTTACTGCCGGAGCGATCGCATTCGGAGCGTTCCTGTCCAACAGGCACCAAAATCGCGGATATGGCGATGCCGCCAACCATACCAAACGCCAGCCTGAAGGCGACACCGCGCAGGTCGGCCGATCAGTAACCATCCGCAAGCCGCGAGCCGAAATGTTCGCGTTCTGGTCGGACTTCTCCAACCTGCCGCAATTCATGGAGAATGTGGAAGCGATCGAAGCCGGCGCAGACGGGGTTTCAACCTGGCGGATCAAGGCCCCCGCGGGCCAGACGGTCGCGGTGAAAACCGAAATCGCCAGCAAGAAGCAGGACGAGGTGATCGCCTGGCGCTCGGTCGAGGATTCCGAGATCGAGACCAGCGGCGAGGTTCGCTTCGAGGATGCACCGGGCGAGCGCGGAACCAGGGTCAGCCTGGTGATGGCCTACGACCCGCCCGCAGGCGCGCTCGGCCGAGCGGTGGCGAAGCTGTTCCTGCGCGAGCCGCAGGTTCAGGCCCGGCATGATCTGAAGCGTTTCAAGATGCTCATGGAAACCGGAGAAATAGCGACATCGGCGCGAACGCGGGACGAAACCCGTGCAGCCAAGCAGGAGAACGGATGATGCGAGCACTTACCTGGCATGGAACCAACGACGTTCGCGTGGACACGGTCAGCGATCCGGAAATTATCAATCCCCGCGATGCGATCATCAAGATCACCAGCACGGCCATCTGCGGGTCCGACCTTCACCTATACGATGGCGTCATTCCCGGCGTGGCGCCGGGCGATGTGCTGGGCCATGAATTCATGGGCGAAGTCGTCGAGACGGGGTCTGCGAGCGATCTGAAGAAAGGGCAGCGCGTCGTCGTGCCGTTCACGATCAGCTGCGGCGGCTGTTTCCATTGCAAGCAGCAGCAATATTCCGCCTGCGACAATTCCAACCCGGCTGAAAAGCAGGATATGTCGGCGACGCTCTACGGCCAGCCGATGGCCGCGCTGTTCGGCTATTCGCACCTGACCGGCGGCTACTCGGGCGGACAGGCCGAATACGCCCGCGTGCCCTTTTCCGATGTCGGCCCGATCGTCGTTCCCGACCATCTAGAAGACGACAAGGTGCTGTTCCTCTCGGACATCCTCCCGACCGGCTGGATGGCGGCGGAAAATGCCGACATCCAGCCCGATGATACGGTTGCGGTGTGGGGCTGCGGCCCGGTCGGATTGTTCGCGATTCAGTCGGCCATCGTGATGGGCGCATCCAAGGTGATCGCGATCGACCACTATCCGAACCGCCTCGCGCTGGCGAAGCAGCTGGGCGCGGAGATCATCGACTTCCGCGAGACCAATGTGCGCGAGGCCCTGATGGAAATGTCGGGCGGGATCGGCGTGGATGCGGTAATCGACGCGGTCGGCATGGAATCGCACGGCTTCGCGATCGACAACATGTTCGACGTCGTGAAGCAGAAGGTCGGCATGGGGGCGGACCGCGCGAGCGCGCTGAAACAGGCGATCCTCGCGGTCCGGTTCGGCGGCAAGGTCTCGATCCCCGGCGTCTATGGCGGGATGACCGATAAATGGCCGCTCGGGGCGATGATGGAGAAGGGCCTGCAGGTCCGCGGCGGCCAGACCCATGTCCAGAAATATACCAAGCCGCTGCTCGAGAAGATCGAGGATGGCACGCTCGATACCACGTTCCTGATCAGCCACCGGCTGCCGCTCGAACAAGCAGCCGAGGGCTACAAGAATTTCAAGGAGCAGCAGAATGAATGGACCAAGGTCATTCTGAAGCCCGGGATGGAGAACTGATCATGGCCGGGAAAATCGACAGGCTGTCCGGGCTGTGCGTGATCACGGGTGCTTCGAGCGGCATCGGGCTCGAGCTCACGAAGCTGGCGGCCCGCGATGGGTGCGACCTGATCCTCGCCGCCGACCGCGATCTTGCGGCGGCCGAAGCAGCCGCGCGGCAGTGCGGTTCCGCTGGCGTCGAGACGGTCGAAGCCGATCTCGCCACCCGCGACGGCCTCAAGGCCCTCGTGACGGCGCTCGGCGACCGAACGCCCGATGTCCTGCTGGCCAATGCCGGCCATGGGCTGGGCGAAGCGTTCCTCGATCAGGAGTGGAAGGACGTCGCCCATGTCATCCACACCAATGTCACCGGCACGACCTGGCTGCTGCACCATGTCGGGCAGAAGATGCGGGCGAAGAATGCCGGCCGCATCCTCGTGACCGGTTCGATCGCGGGGCACATCCCGGGCGCTTTCCAGCTCGTCTACAACAGCACCAAGAGCTACATCGATTACTTCTGCTTCGGGCTTCGCAACGAGCTCAAGGATACCGATGTTGTCGTCTCGTGCCTGATGCCGGGGCCGACGGATACCCAGTTCTTCGACCGCGCCGGGCTCGAGAACACCGATGTCGGCAAATCGGACAGCAAGGACGATCCCGCCATGGTCGCCGAGGCAGGCTATAAGGCCCTTCTCGAAGGCGACGCGCACACGGTCAGCGGCTTCATGAACAAGGTCCAGGATATGTTCGCCGGCGTGATCCCCGACACGGTGCTTGCCCAGATGCACCGCCGCATGGCCGAACCCGACGATCGCTGAGGCCGCACGCCTTCGCCAGTCTGCAAGAAACCGAGGAGAATACCTATGCCTCTCACCGCCATCGCCCTGAACTGCTCGCTCAAGAAATCTTTGGGCGAAGCAAGCTCGACCGACGCCATGATCGCCGTGCTGAAAGAGCATCTGGCCGAGCAGGATGTCGAACTGGCCGAAACCATCCGCATCGCCGATTACAATGTACCCCCGGGCGTAACGTCGAACGAGGGCGAGGGCGAGGGCGAGGGCGACGACTGGCCGGCTATCCGCGAGAAAATCCTGAGCCACGACATCCTCGTTTTCGGCGGGCCGATCTGGATGGGCCAGATCGGGTCGGTCGCCAAACGCGTGCTCGAACGCATGGATGCCTTCACCAGCGAAACCGATGGCCAAGGCCGGATGCCGAGCTTCGGCAAGGTGGCGATTGCCGCGATCGTCGGCAATGAAGATGGCGCGCACTGGAGCTCGGCGCAGCTGTTCCAGTCGCTCAACGACACCGGCTGGACGATCCCGGCGGGCGCGGCCTGCTATTGGGTCGGCGAGGCGATGGGCAGCACCGACTTCAAGGAGTTCGCCGAAACCCCCGATGCGGTGACCGAGACCGCGCAGATGTGCGCGATCAATGCCGCGCATCTCGCCAAACTACTTGCAGGCGACACCTACCCCGGGACGAAGGCCTGACGGCCCGGAACGCTCACACTCCGTAATCTCTTGGGAGACCATCATGGGACAAGGAACCACCAGCCGGATCGAGCCGCCCCTGCCTGAGCAGCAACAGCGTGTTCCGGGCGCGACCGAGGCAATGCACCCCAAGCCCGATCACGGCGAAGACAGCTACGAGGGCTCCGGCCGTCTCGAAGGAAAAAGGGTCGTCATCACCGGCGGTGACAGCGGGATCGGTCGCGCGGTCGCAATCGCCTTCGCGCGCGAAGGCGCGGATGTGCTGATAGCCTATCTGTGCGAGGATCACGACGCGCAGGAAACGAAGGAATGGGTCGAAAAAGCCGGACGCAAATGCGCCTTGATGCGCGGCGATATCAGCGATGCGGCGCATTGCCGGGCGATTATCGACGAGGCTGCCCACACCTTCGGCGGGATCGATGTGCTGGTAAACAACGCTGCCCACCAGATGACTTTCAGGACGTTGGAGGACATTCCCGACGAGGAATGGGAGCGGACCTTCGCCACCAACATCCACGCGATGTTCTATCTTGCCAAAGCCGCTTTGCCCCACATGGGTGAAGGCAGTTCGATCATCAATTCGGCATCGATCAATTCCGACCAGCCCAATCCCACGCTGCTGCCCTATGCGACCACGAAGGGGGCGATCCAGAATTACACGGCAGGCCTCGCGCAGCTGCTGGCAGACCGGAAAATCCGCGTGAACTGCGTCGCGCCCGGGCCGGTCTGGACACCGCTTATCCCCTCTACGATGCCCGAAGAGGACGTCGCCGAATTCGGGAAAGATTATCCGCTTGGCCGCCCGGCGCAGCCCGCCGAACTCGCGCCGCCATACGTCATGCTGGCGAGCGATGAAGCGAGCTACATCTCGGGAGCCACAATCGCCGTTACCGGCGGCAAACCGATGATGTGATCTGCCGGCTGCCCGAGTAAGGGGGCGATACAGCGCAGCTGACCAGTTTGGGCTGCTCCGACGAATACGCGGATCTGAGGCGGACGCCTATTCGTCGGGCGACCTTCCGATCGAGCGCGCGATGTTGCGATCCTCCTTGCCGAACTTGTCTTCGGCAACCCGCAGGACCGTGATCATGATCAGGCTGACTACGGTCAGTATTGCCACCAGGGGCCATTGCGCGGCACCGCAGGCGATGCCCACCATGGCCGCAGCCGAAACACAAATCAGGCCATGCGTTCGCATGCCGGCGGCATGGCCGCGCCATTCGCGATCAAGCCCCAGCACCAGACCGAGAATCGCAGCCACGCCAAGCCGGCTGATGATATCCCAATCGAGCCATTCGAGGGATGTGACAGGGTTGAGTTCCATGATTGGCTGCTCCGCTTTCTGCCCGGATCCCGGGATGGGTCTTTCCGCTCGCCGCAAGCTGATAGGACAATCAACCCGAGTGCTGCAATTGCTGGGTTGGCTGCTCTCTCCCGCCGACAGCCGGCCAGGCCCCTACGATAACCCGTTGCAAACGTGAGACAATATCTTCCTGGGACCCTTGCCCCATACGGGGTCGCTCATATATTTTCTTAGCGCGGACGGGTACTCGACACGACACGAGGAGAAACGTGATGGCGAAGGGAGACAAGGACAAATACACCGACAAGCCGCCGCTATCGCCGAGCGCCATCGCCGCTTGACCTGGCTGGCGCCCAGCCGTGACGAAAGCAGCGTCGGCCCAGTGCTTACCTCGGAAGCGGTGGAAATCTGGGCGGCGCGCGACGAGCGCAAGCCCGATGACGAGGCCAAACGCCCCAGCATACAGGGGGGACGCGAGCGCGGCCTGATCCTGCACAAGCTTCTCGAAGAGGTGTTGACCGGCGAGACCGCTCCAGACAGCGCCGCGCTGACCGATCGGGCGCGCTCGCTCATCGCGGCGCTCGGCTGGCCGGCGGTCGAAGACCCGTCACAGGGCCTTTCACCCGCTGAACTTGTCGGCTGCGTCTCCCGCACGCTTGCCTTGCCCGAAATCGCAGAGCTTCGTCCCGTCCTCAGCCCGGAGCTCCCGGTCTATGCGTCAACATTCCTCAATGAGGTTGAGCAGGCGTCCGCCGGCATCGTCGACGCCATCGGCTGGGCCCCCGATGGGACGCCGCAGGTGGTCATCGACTGGAAGAGCGACGTCCAGCCAACGCCTGAGACGGTCGATCACTACCGCGCTCAGGTGCGGGCCTATCTGGATATGACCGGCACCACGCGCGGCCTGATCGTGCTGGTGACGACCGGCGAAATCATCGCTGTAGCGCCGTCGCCGCTCGAGGCCTAGTCGCCTGCGGTAGGGGGAAACCGATGCTGACCCGCGCGAGCGCCGCAAAACCTGCTCGGAACTGAGACGACGCCCGACGACCTCGCCAAACTGCAATTCCGATTGCAGCCATAGCGCCTGGCGACCTATCCGCAGAACGGTCTAATCGTCGCACAGCGCACTCCTTTGCAATGAGGGCTAAAATCTAAAGAGTGGCAGTTTCCTAGATCAGCAAGTCTAACTCTAACCGGCAGAGATTAGGATGCAAAGCGGCCGTGGCCGACTGATGATCTTCTTAAGAACGAAAGGAGGTGGCTCTCTGGACGAGAGCGGAAAAAGGCATGCGATCCCCGCGGCCTATGGAGACTTGAAATGACTCAGATTGAACAGCAGAACCGCATCGCCAACTTCTTTGCCGCCCTTGCTCGCCTGCTGAGCGGCCAGTCCGGACGCTTCACTGAATTCCGAGACAAGGTGGACATAATGCTGAGCGGTACGGCTCCTCACGCTTTCGGCCTGATGCAGTTCGCTTCCCGGGTCCAGACAACTGGCCGCCCGCTCCTCTGGGTTCATCAGTCTGCAGAATGCCCTGTTCCGCAGATCGGCCTGATCGCGCAGATGGGAGGGGGGATGCACTACATCGAGAGCTGCATGCTCTGCCTGACTGGCGAAGACGACCGCGCGACCCTCGTACCAGACGGCTTCAATCTGGGCGCGTACAGATTCGACGATGCGCTCGATCTGCACCACATCACGGAAGCACCGGCCTCGACCTTCGAATCGGCAAATGGTGACATGGTGAGGGCCTACAACCGACTTATGGCGATCCAAGCCGAGCAGTGGGAGCGGGGTGATACCTTCGACCTGCCTTACCTCGCCCAGGCGGCCTAAATTTCATAGTGCGCCGGATCGTCCATGGACGATCCGGCATCGCCACACAGGATCTATCTTCGTTGGTCGATTGCCCTGAGCATAACGGTTTTGGCGCGAATAACTTGACGCTTCTTAACCAGCGAAGGTTAACGGCAGTGATTGAACCGTTAGTATTCGGCCGATTGCGGGCTACGCGATAAGCGGTTGGTCGGATTGGAGCAGGTTGTGTCCGGCTACACCCGTACGGGTGAATGTTGTGGAGGGCCTCTAGAAATGGCGGGAAGTGGGCCGTGACCGGACTGCCCACTGTTGGAATGGTCATCTCGTGAAAGCAGACATCCCCTCATAATCATCGCAGCTGCTTGAGGCGGTAGCGATCATGCTGTTGGGGGGGAGGGGGAGATGAGCTCGGGCGACCTCTAGAGCAGTGTTCGACACTGTTAAAAGCGACAGTGTCTCCTGCGCCGTCCTGGTTGTTGCCTCGTGCGCGGCTGCCGCATGCGAGATAGATCTGGCTTACGGCATCTTAACGCATACAGTCAGGAATCGGAACTGGAAGAGCATGCTGAAATGTTGCGCGCACTGGCGCCGCGCGCGCTCCCTCGATCTCGCATTCAAACGGGCGCTCGACGCGGTCGAAAAGTGGATCGGCGAAATGAAGGTCAGATAGGCAATAGAAGACAACCTAGCAGTCGCTGCGAGACAGGGGGACAAGCAGCCTTTCCGCCAATGCAACAAAATAAATCTGAAAAGCTGATCCGTTGTGTCCATATCTTTGTTGAAGGAGGCTGGAATGCGAAAAGTGCGCGAAAAGATTATGGCCCGGGCAATGATCAGCAGAAGCTGTGCGAACTTCCTTTCCGACGTCGATCTCAAGCCGGGGATCGCTCAGTCCGGAGGTGCCTTGAACAAGCACCAGCACCAGAAGATAAGGTTTCGGTCCAAGTACGATTGTTGGTCAGAAACGGACATCGTGCTCGAAAAACGGGGCTCGTTATTAGCTGGATCGATGGAGCATGCACGGTTCGCAAAACGAGCAACGCTTGACCTCGAGTACAGGTGGTTTCGCTTCCGTGAAAGCAAGAACGGCTTTTCCATGCTTGCAATCTGGGACAAGGAGCTTCCCGCGACGATCTGTGCTGCAGGCTCCTCGGGGAACTACCGTTTGCTCGACCTAGTAGATTTTTCCGATTTCAAACCCTTGTTCTTCGTGCGTTCGAACCCGGTAGTCCATTCCTTAAAAAATGTTACGAGAATGCGCCGTAGTCCCGAAATGCAAAGGTCTGGAGGGGAGCGACGGCGATGTAAAGCTCTTCTCATTACCATGAAGGATGAATGGTCGAAAAGTTTCTGGGGCTATTGGTCTCCTGAAGCAGGATATCTATCGACCATGGACGCTCCGTGAGCGAGAGCGCGACGCGAGAGCAATTAGCGCATGATGCCATGCGGGTGCCTGATAAAAAATCTGGCAGGCCGATTATTCAAGCAGTTCTTGATTGACCAAGGTAACGTCAGCATATGAGCTGTTCGTCTCCGCCAATTGCAATTTACGCAATGGGCGGTCGGTCGCATTGCAGCAGGTTTGGTATGCCTACACTCATAGAGATTTATGCAGTGGACGGTTATCCCATCAGCTGAAAATACCAGTTGCAAGACGGGATTCCGTTGCGGGGCATCCAGGCCGTTCGGAGTTGAAGGAGAAGCGATCCCTTGGGTTTGGAGCGGCCTTGCTGACCTCGCTTGCGCTCCGCAAATCCTGTCTAAGTGCGTTTCGCGGCTTCGTCGTCCCGGTCTAGTCGATCCTCCCGACGTATGTTGGCGACGAAGGCGCGGAGCACGGCGCTTTGATCGTCGAACACGATGGCGGAATCGAAGTGCTCCCGTACTTTGTCCACGATCTCCGGGACACTCTGGGCTTCGGGACTGGCATCCGCCCATCTTCGACCGGGATGCAGGGTGTCGAACGGCGATTTGTTGTTCGCGCGCGTCGTCGCCGAGTCCCCGTGCTTCCCGAGACCGTACAGTATTCCGGTCTCGTTGTTCCAGATCGGGCGGAACATGCGTATGAGATGACTCTCCGCCGCCGCCTGGTAGCCGGTCTGGACCGCGAGTGCGCGGCAGTCGAAGTCGGCGATGTCCACACCGTTGACCTTATCGATGTTCCGGCGGTGCTCGTTTAGTCGGTCGGCGAGCTTCGTCCCCTGATCGATTGCCGTCTTCGGATTCCCCTTGGGATCAGCCTTGCCGACGTAGATCGGTGTTTCGGTCCCGCTGATCGGGGCGTAGAGCGGGTTTCCGCCATTATAGTAGATGGCGTAGACGCCCGAGCCATAGAACCGTCCGAGGCTGGCGAGCGATCTTCGGTCCTGCGCGACGAGAGCAAGCGCCACGAAGTTCCCGATCAGGGTCGGCTCGGCGGGATCGAAGAACGCGTCAGGAAGCTCGTTCGGATCGATCTTGCGCGTAAGGCGATCGAGGCGGTCCCGCATGGAATCGATGCTTGCAACCAGTTTCTTTCGGGCCGGAGCGGTGAGTTCGCCAGTCCGGGTGCTCTCGAGCAGGCGCTCGATCCCGGCGAGGAGCTGTGCGGCCTTCTCGATCGACGGATCGCGAGGCATGCCTACTTGTTGTCGACACTATGTTGGGAAAGGACGCCCGCGACGCTGCGCGCGACCCGTTCCGCGAGCGTCACTGGGACGGCGTTGCCGATCTGACGCATCGCCTCGGACCACGCGCCCTCTATCCTGTAGCGGTCGGGGAAGGTCTGCAGCCGCGCGCTCTCGCGCACGGTGAAGTAGCGTACCGAACCATCGGTGTTAGCCAACATGTTCTCTCCACCGGGCACTCCGTGAACTCCCGCCTTCAGAGCCTTCGCCGCGTCGTCGAGGGGACTTCCAGTGTGACCGGGATAGCTTTTCGCGCCGGGTTGGAAGCGATGCCCGAGAAACCCGCTGGATCCGTTCGGCCCGATATCGGGGGCCGGTAGGTCCGAGATGGCGTCGCGGACCGTCCTCCAGGGAATTGCACCCGGCTTCTCGATGAGTTTCTCCGCGCGCGCCCGCAGCCTTTCGGCGTTCCACCATTGATCCGCTCGTCGAATCCCGTGCCGATCGTGGTAGTCGCCATGCAGCTGATCCCACAGCAGCGCGTCCTGGGAGTGGGTCGGTTCGGGGAAGGACCACCGGACCCCGAGATCCATCCGGAAACCGACGAAGAACACCCGATGCCGTTTTTGCGGCACGCCATAGTCAGCTGCGTTCAGGACCTCGGCCACCAGCCGATATTCCAGCCCCCGGTCGCCGCGAGATCCCGTGTGATGGCACTCCAGTCGCCGTAGGTGGGTAGCCCAGTCTTCACCATCCCTTGCGACGAGTTCGGGATACTGCATCTGCAGCTTGACGTATTCGTAGTACGAGGCGAACCGCTCGCGGGTGAGCCCCCGAACGTTCTCGAAGATGAACGCGCGAGGCTTGATTTCTCGCACCGCGCGTACCGCTTCGGGGAACATGTCGCGCCGGTCGGCCTGCGCCTTGTGGCGACCGCCGACCGAAAAGGGCTGGCAGGGTGGCCCCCCTGACACGAGTTCTACCTTTCCCTCGTGCTCGACGAAACTGGCGTCGCGCACGTCGCTCTCGATGCTCAGTGGCCACTTTCGAGTATCCGCCAGCCGCGCCCTTCGATTGGCCAGCAGCGTTCGTTGGCAATTGGGCTCCCATTCGACGATCCGGGTCGGCTCGAAGCCGGCGCGGCTGATGCCGATGCCAAGCCCGCCCGCGCCGGCGAACAGTTCGACCGCCTTCATCCGGCATCGTCCAGGAAGGTTTGCACACGAAGCCCCATAGCACTCTCGTCCCTAGTCTCGCATTCCCAGATCACCAAGACGTCCCAACCCAGTTTCCGCAACTTCGCGATGTTTCGTTCATCGCGTTCACGATTGCCCTCGAGCTTGGCCACCCAGAATTCGACGCGGGACTTGGGTATCCGCGCGAGCTTGCAGGAAGGAGCCTCGTGCCGGTGCCAGAAACATCCGTGCACGAAGATGACCTTCCGCCGAGGGCCGAAGACGAGATCCGGGCTGCCGGGAAGCGAACGTCGATGCAGGCGGTAACGATAGCCCATGCGGTGGACCAGGCGTCGAACTCGCAGCTCCGGCTTCGTGTCCTTCCCGCGTACGCGCGCCATGCGCGCGGAGCGTTCCAATGGGTTGAGGCTGTCCACCATCGTCGCGACTGTCCAAACTCGGCGGTGTCTTCTTGCGCATGCCGCGTCTCCGGTTTGTTCTTCCATATCCATGGCGCGAAATCCAGTCCCGCCGACGGCTGTGCGGCGGAGTGAACTGGCGTCCGTGGAACACGCGGCCGGTGTCCTTCCGTGACGGTCGGAAATGTCCTAGCAAATGTCGCGACTTTCACTTTCGGACCGCGACAGAATGAATCAAGAACTTGATCTTACGCCAGACCCTCGCGTGCTGCAGATGCTCGGGGAGATCAACCTTCATCAATGGCGTTGCGTCGCCGAGCTGGTGGACAATGGCATCGATGCGCTGGTCGAGGCCGCGCGATCCGGCAATCCCGTCGAGAGCCCCGAGATCACGATCACGATCCCGACGTCGGACAAGCCTAACGCGCAGCTCGTCGTCCGAGACAATGCGGCCGGCATGTCCATCGACACGCTTGAACACGCCGTAAGGGCTGGTTGGACCGGCAACGACCCGCTCACCAATCTCGGACTCTTCGGCATGGGGTTCAATATCGCGACGGCCCGATTGGGCGGAGTGACCGAGGTATGGACGACCCGCGAGAACGACCCCGAGTGGGTGGGTGTCCGCATTGACCTGAACGAACTCAGGACTTCGCGGACCTTCAAAGTGCCGCGTCGGACGAGGCCAAAGCTCGATCATTCCACGCACGGTACTGAGATCATCGTGAGCAAGCTTAAGCCGGAGCAGAGGCAATACCTGGCGCGGTCGGGGAACCTCGCGACGATCCGTCGGCATCTCGCCCGTTCCTATTCGTCGCTGCTGCAGGCGTCTCAGGCCGGTCGGATCCGTTTCAAGGTGAACGGTACCAATCTTGAGCCGAGGCGACACTGTCACTGGGACCCGGACCGCGAGGTCAAGCTGCCCGACGGTACGGAGGTCAACGCGGTCGAGACCTTCGACGTGAAGCTGGCGCCTCGCCGCTACTGCACCAGTTGCATGCGGACACTGGCGAGTGACGAGGACGCCTGTCCGACGAATGCTCCGGAGTGCCGTGTGGTCGAGAGGGAACGACGTGTGCGGGGCTGGGTGGGCCTGCAGCGCTATCTCCACAAGTCCGATTTCGGCATCGACTTCATCCGCAATGGCCGGAAGATCGAGATCGGCTCGAAGGATCTTTTCGCTTGGACGGACGGCGACAGCGAAGAGATCGAATATCCCATCGATGACCCCAGGAACCGCGGGCGGTTCGTGGGCGAGGTGCACATGGATCACTGCCGGGTCAGCTATACCAAGGACCGGTTCGAACGCGATGACCCTTCCTGGCAGGAGATGGTCAGCATCGTCCGCGGCCAGGGACCACTCCGCCCACTGACGGCGAAGCAGAGGGGTTATGCCGGAAACACCAGCCCGCTCTACAAGCTCTTCCAGGCCTTCCGACGGTCGAGTCCGCAAGGCAAGAACGGTCTCTGGTCCAGGATCCTCGTCGTGAAGGACAACGACCGTGCCGAACAGATGGCCCAGTCTTTCCACGCGAACGACCCTGACTACATTGAGGACCACGCGTGGTGGGAGCTCGTCAAGGAACAGGATCAGGCGATCCTCGGGGATCCGACCGGTGACGGCGCTGAGATTCCCGAAGGGTTCCTCGACGAGGACGGGGAGGAGGATGAAGCCACCGTTGAGGGCGATTATGGTCAAGGTGACGAGACCGACGATGGCGCTGCGAGCCCGGATGTCGAGCGGACGATGGTGCATGAACTCTCGCGGACCTACACGCATCCGACCTATCGGGTGGACTACGAGGTGGAGGCGTTCGCGACCGAGGCCGACAACCCCGGATTGACCGCGAACTCCCCGTGGACCTTCGGACTTAGTGACGTCGCGACAAGGACGTACGAGTTCCTCTTCGACGCGAAGCACGAGGTATTCAGGTCCAGTACGATGACGCCGCTGGACGCCCTTCTGCTCGAGCTTGCCGTGCAGACACGCGAATTCCTCAGGGGCGAGTTGCCTGATCTCACGTTGGCAAACGTCATCTCCGGATTTCGCGGCGCCTATGCCGTCGCGACGAGGCTGGATCCGTCCGAGATCATTTCGCAGGCCAACGCCACGCTGGACGAGTTCACGAAGGCGTTGCCGGAGATCTTCCCGAGTGACCGTGCCAGGGAATTCTATGACGGCCTCACCGTTCAGGACCGCTCCCATATCGTACGCAAGGTCGCCGCGCGTGGAGGAGCGTCGATCGACGAGATCGTGGAAGAGGGGCGCTTCTGGGAGTTCACGGATCCTCATGGCGCTCGCGACATGGTCCGTAAGCATCCGGAGTTCTTCTTCGACGGCAATTACTGGGACGACCCATATGCTTCGCTGAGCTTCGACGACGATGTCGTCGAGGAGGAAGCGCGCCAGAGAGTCATCGCTCGGTACGAGGCCTACCTCGTGGATGCCATATGGCTCGCCAGCCAGTCTGCGCGCGACATCGAGCTCGCCAACCGGGATGTCCTCATTCGCGCGACATGTTCGCTCAGGCTGCTCCGGCCGGACGTCGAAGGGTGAAGCACGGTCGGTTCCTCGACGACCGAAGACTGCTTTACGGACCTTGGCAGGCGTTCGAGCGCGACGTCGCGAGGCTGCTCTCGACGAACGGCTTCGGCGACGTGCGGATCGTCGGGGGAAGCGGCGACCGAGGCGGCGACGTCCTCGGTAGGAAGAACGACGAACTGTGGGTAATCCAGTGCAAGTACACCCGCAATGGATACGCGAGCGCGTCCGCCGCGGACGAGGTGGCCGAGGCGGGCCGGTTCTATCGGGCAGACAGGATGTTCGTCGCGCTTTCGAGACCTGCGGGTCCAGCGCTGCGCGAGGCGATCGCGAAGTGGGCGAAGATCGGCGTGAAGATAGAAGTCCTCGAGCCGCGAACCCTCGAATTGATGTGCGCTCGCGGCCCCGAATATCCCGCCTCGCGACGCGACCTGCGAGACTATCAGGAGGAGGCCGTTCAGCGCTTCGAGGAGGCCATGCGGGAGACCGGTCGGGGACAGGTGGTGCTGGCGACCGGACTCGGCAAGACCGTCGTCATGTCCGAACTCACCACGCGCCTTTTCGAGGACGGGAACGTCAAGGGCAATCGCGCCCTTGTGATGGCGGCGACCCGCGAACTCGTCGATCAGCTTGAGGTGGCGTTCTGGAAACAGCTGGCGACCTCCATACCGACGCATCGGCTCGCGGGCGGCGAATTCCCGTCCTTCTGGGATGGCGTGACCTTCGCGACCGTACAGAGCGCGGTGGCGCGGCTCGACGAACTGCCCGATTTCGGACTGGTCCTCATCGACGAGGCGCACCATGTCGGCTCCAACTCCTTCCGTCAGGTTACGGATCGGATGGAGGACGCCATGATCGGTGGCGTCACCGCGACCCCCTGGCGCGGTGATGGCTACGACATCGACACCCTACTCGGCCAGCCCGCGCTCCAGGTGGGGATCGCGGAAGGTCTCAGGCGGGGATTTCTGTGCGAGGCCGATTACAGGATGTTCGCCGATGATATCGATTGGCAGTTCGTGCGAGAGCGTTCGCGCAATCAGTATTCGATAAAGCAATTGAACCAGAGGCTCCTCCTTCCTACCCGGGACGAGGAAGCAGCGCGCAAGATCAGGACCATCTTCGACGAGGAGCGACGGCGATCGGGCATCGTGTTCTGCCCAACGGTGCTTCATGCGAAGAGTTTCGCTGGAATGCTTGGTCTGTTCGGTTTCAGGAGCGCGGCCATGACCGGCGACATGACGGCTAGGGAGCGCGACGAGGTGATGGCCGGCTTCCGGTCCGGAGCGCTCGACATCGTCACGACCAGGGACCTGTTCAACGAGGGGGTCGACATCCCCGATGTGGACCTGGTCGTCTTCATGCGCGTCACGCACAGCCGACGCATATTCGTCCAGCAGCTGGGACGTGGACTACGCACGAGCCCGCTGAAGGACAAGGTGGTGGTACTTGACTTCGTGAGCGACATCAGGCGCATCGCCGAGGTCATCCAACTCGAGAAGGGTTCGAGGGGCGACATCGAGCGGTTGCGTCTCCCGGGCGTTATCGAATTCCGGGATGCGAGTGCTGGCGGGTTCATGCTCGAGTGGATGAAGGATCAGGCTGACCTGCTTTCGCGCGAAGGCGATCCGACCCTCGAGTTGCCGTCGTTCGACTTCCCCAAGCCGCATGGCGAGGGTAACGTGCAATGAACATGCCCGAAAGCATGCGACGGTCCATCCGGGAAGCGCTTTGGCGCAGGCTTGATGACCTGGACTGGCCATCGCTCTCGGATCTGGACCATTCCAACTACTATGAACAATGGACCAGGGCCGCGGACATCGGCGGCAAGCTTGGCCACTTCATGGATCCGCGCGCGGTGAGGGTCTACATTAAGGACACCCTCGTGAAGGACTATGCGCGCGAACGCCTGCTGAGCAGCGGGTCTAGCGTGCTGTCCCTTCTCGGGATTCCACCGGACAGCCCCGTGGCGCGCGAATTCATCAAGCCGCACGGGGTACTGCTGGTCGATGGTTCGCTTGTTACCTGGGGTAACAGTCGGGACTGGAAGCACCTCGTCATGGCGGCGTTCGAGCGCCGGCGCTTGCGCGGGGGCGGGGACGCGACCGCCCTTGTCATCATCGAGACGGGGAAGACTGCCGACCCTGAGGATCGTGAACTCGTCCGCGAAGCGGCCACGCGTCTTGGCGTGAACCCGCTGATATGGTGGGACTGACCATGCGCGCGCTCCTGCATGGATGGTATCCCAAGTCCTCGGAAGAGGTTGCGGACCTGTGGGATTCCGCAGTCTTCGTGCCGGACGCGAACATCCTGTTGCACACCATCAGGCATCCGTTCGCGGTTCGCGAAGACCTGTTCCAACTCTTCGCCGCGCTCGGACAATCGCTATGGGTCCCTTATCAGGCGGGGCTGGAATTCCACCGCAACCGATTGGCGGTCCTACGCTCGGGTCACGAGGCTTATGATCAGATCCTCCGTGGGTCGGAGAAGAGCCTTGCTCAGCTGAGGGACCAGCTGCGGCAACTTCGCGCCCATCCGACGATCGACATCGATCGCGAGCTTGCCGCGCTCGCGATGTATGGCGACGACTTCCGGCGACGGATCGAAGCCGCGAGGGCGCAGCACCCCGACCAGGAACTGGAGGAGGCCGTCGGGAGACTGTCGGACATCTTGGAAGGCAAGGTCGGGGATCCTTGGCCGGCCGACGAGCTGGCGAAGGTGAAGAAGGAAGGCGAGGCGAGGTACGCCAGGCAGCAGCCACCGGGATACAAGGACGCGGGAAAGGACGGGGACGAGTACCGACGTTACGGCGATCTCATAATCTGGCGTGACATGATCCGTGTCGCGACGGAGCAGGAGCGGCCAGTCATCTTCATCACCGACGACGTCAAGGAGGATTGGTGGTGGATACATGCCGGCAGGAAGATCGGGCCACGTCCCGAACTGGTCGAAGAGTTCGCCCGGTCGTCCGGCCAGAGGTTCCACATGTACGAGTTCAGGAACTTCGTAAGGGTCGCAGCGGACAGGCATCCGGAGTTCGAGACGAACCTCGCTACTGTCGAACGCAGCCTGCAGCTTGACAGCGACGCCAGGCGAAGTCGTTGGGAAGCCGAGAGGGAGCGGAACGTCAGGGCGCTGGAAGAGGAGCGGGAGGCGGTGATCGGTGCGCTAGCCGGAACCTTCGACGCTGCCGATGCCACGTTTCTCTCAGATCTGGACAAGCCGGCTCTTCGGGCTCGATTGGCCGAGATAAACGAAGCGCTCGGCGTTCACCCTTCAAGGCCCGGCGCCGGGGATTAGGAGAAGTTGCCTGCGGATTGTTATTCGCTTCGGCATGATCGACCTCGGCAACGAATGCGCGAACCGCTCCTGCGATGGTCGCCCACTCGGAATTAATCATCGTCGGTGAGTTCGGGCCAGTGCCCGAAATCCTTTCCCGCACAGCAGCCCACAGCCGCCCTGCAACGTATGCTCCGCCAATTCGGGCGCGTACCCGTACTCGAATTTTAAGGGCTGGCTGGAGCCCTATCCTCCGACGAGGCATCGGGCGGATCCGGTTTCTGTCAACATAAGGAACGTGACTGTCGCGCTCAGGCCGCCGAGGATGGCCAATCCGCCTACCGCGACAAGCACCTTGCGATGCCATCCGATCCTGTCGTCCAGATCATCAAATAGATCCATGAAGTCGTTGCTGACCGCCGCATAATCGTTCTCAAGCGCTGTCCGTTGTCCTTCTATCTCGCGCGCAAGCGTCCTGAGCGTGTGCCACTGGTTCCTTACGGCAAGCCCGAGAAGCGCGACGAAGATCCAGGCTCCCAACAGCACGGCGAGGTTCGCCCAGAACTCGATACCGCAGCCCCGCGAAGGCTTGAACTGGGTCGCGACGACGATCGTCGCTATGGGAATGCCCAGCAGCTGACCTTGAATGTCCACGATCGTCTTGTGGATCTTGTTCGTATACTCGAGCCTCGCTGTTTCGATCTCCTTCCTGATCTTCGAATACGAGAAGCTCGAAACGAAGAGGCGATAGCCCTTTTCCACTTCATCACAGAGATGGTCGAGGTTGGCGATGATGAACTGAAACCGCTTGGATGGCCGTTGAGCACTGGCGATGTCGATCATGGCCGCAGCGAGCAGATCGGATTTCTCCTGTCGGTGAAGCGGGTCCGCGAATAGGCGCGCTAGTCGGTCAGCATTCTCCATCAGAGACGCCGGCAGGTCGATCTGCTTGAACAGGATCGGCACCACGGTGGTCTCGTTGCCGATGAAGACCATCTCCCTCTGCGATTTGTCGACGAAAGTCGCCGCGTCCGCCAACACTTCGATGACGGCAAGCAGCGCGCGATAGCGGATGAGGATTTCGGGCGCTGGCTGATCGCCGGCAGCGTACTTGAGATCTACGACGAAATAGTTGGCGGGTTCGGCGAATGCCGCGTCGGGGGAGAGGAACAAGGAGTCGAAATCAGCGGCGAGGATACCCAATCTCAGGCTGGGTGCCGCGACATTGATCGCAACCTCAACGCCTTTCATCGGGTCCTGTTGATCGACCAGACTTATCTGTGTCAGATCGTACAGGTCCGGATCGGATTCGATGGCCCGCATGGTGTCCGCCACGTGGTCATTCGCGATCGTAAGGACGCCACCACCTTCGCCGTCGAAACGGGTGTGCCTGTATATTTCGACGAGATCGGCGAAGCCGACGTCAGCCATTTCCCAGGCCTTCGGCGTTAAGCTGTGCCACGAGGTCGTCGGGAAGATCGGTGAGGGTAAGCGTGTTTGCTGCGGCATTGAAGATCACGGCACGATTGCTGACCGCATCTCTATCGAATTCGACCTTCCACTGCTTCGTCCCGCCCCGGAAGCGAACAAGCGAGACGAGTGCCCGGCGATCCGGCACGAACCGGTCGGTCAGCGCGCGGTCGGTGTGCGCGAGAAAATCTCCGAGCTTCTTCGGATCCTTCGGCATCAGTTCGTTGGCGAGCGCATCGAACTCGAGTTCCTCCCTGGCGCGTGATACGCGCTCGCAGATTGCCTTGGCGCGCCCGAGGAACTCGTTGCCCTCCCTCTCCGGCAAGCCCGTGGCAGCCACGAACTCCTTCAAGGCTGTGACGAGGTTGGAAGTATCGACGCGATCCTGGACGACGGAGTCGCAACCGAGGAAATGTCGAAAATATTCGGAGACGTCACCTTTGCCCTTGAGGAAGCTGATGTAGCGTTCCTCGCCTTTCGCCCAAGCGGTGAGGTTGATGCGTCCGGCGAAGCGGAACCCGTCGAGATCAAGGTGCCGAACGTCCCGCACGTCTCGCTCCGAGGTGAGCGCGGCGCTGAGCTTGTCGGTGATGATCGAGACAAGGAGATAGTCACGCGCTTCCCGGCGGAAATGCGCGAACAGTACATGCCCCCCGGTCGAGGCGGACCGCGCTTGGGCTTGATTGCGCAATGTGTCCATCATGCGCGTCGTGAGGAGGAGAAAGTCCTTCTCGGTATCCTCGACGTAATCGCGCACTTGCGCTTGCGTCGGATAACCCTCCGCCGTCGTGAATTTACCATGGGTCTTCGATGCGCGCCGATTATACAGGTCATACAGCTCGTCGATAAGCCTCTGGGTCGTCGGCGTGACGGCAAGCTGCTTGTCTGCGGCGTGGACCTGATACATGCCGTCGCGGCGCTCTATGTCGTGGATTGCCAAGGCTACGATCTGATTCAAAGTGTCGGGTCCCCCGAAACTGGGCGCTCCCTTAACATCGGATGAGCGCCTTCCATTGCGCCACCTCTTAACAACCAAGTGTCGTGAGCGCCAACAACCACATGCAATCAACTGGTATTGCGCATGGGTTTCTCAAGGGCAGCGAGTTGATCAGTAGCCCAAGGGAAGCCCTTACCATACGTATCCTTCGTTCAAGAAGACACGTCGGCGGCTTTTGCCACCCTGATCTTTAGTGCGCGGACGCTTCCGCCAACGCTTGTGTATCTAAGTACTCCCGGATACTCGCGATCTTCTCGTCACGGATGGAGAAGGCGAAGATCCAATCATCTGTCCAGCTAGGGCAGCAACGTCGCCTGAGGTGAGGGCGACCGAGATGGCCAAAGCCAAGGACGCCATCGCCGAGTACCGCCGCGCTGCTGGCGGGAAAACTGGAAGGCGAAGGCGCGGATGGGCCCTTACAAGGCCATCACGCAGGTCCGGGCCATCCGCGCGTTGATATCCCACGCTCCGCAGGACGTCGGGTCCCGATACCGTGAGAACTGGAACAGGCTTCGGGCACTCTCAGCGGTCATGGCACCGCGAGACCACCAGGTGATGCTGAGTGAGGACGGACGAATCGTGACCATCGATGTCGAGCAGGTGGGAAGCGGTCGCGACCTGCCGTCGCTCTGAAAATCCGGGGCTCCTTGCACGGAACACGCAGGCCGACCGATCATGGAGCCGCAAGGTTCAACAGGAATTCGTGCAGACGGACCATGGCGAGCGTGTCGAGATGACAATATGCCCTCAATTCCTTCAAGAGACGCTCCCTTTCTTCCGTCTCATCCGAGGTGACCATCTCACGGAACGCGAGGATGGCGCCCGTCCCGTTATGGACACTGTCTTCGTCATACTCGAGATCCGGGCATACGACCGGTAGGATCTTCTTGATCGACGCCGAACCCTCGAAGGCGGGGTGTACGTAGCCTTTGCGAAAGGGGAGCATCAGGTCCGCGGTCCTGTCGTTCAGGTCCTTCAGGAAACCGGCGTGTCTGGGTAGCAGCTCCGCCATCCGACGGTTGCACGATTTCTCGAAGGTCTGGTTCCATACGATCGCGCTTCCGGTCGTTCCGATCGCCGCCTTGAGGCGATCGACGAGCGCCTCTTCCATCCCGTGGCCGTCGCCGAGGAATTCACGATGCTCCAATGAACCGTCGGCATGTAGGACGTGGCAGGAGAACTGGACGGGGATCTGTTGGTGTGGTCCGTGTCCGCGCGCCATCGGGACGGCGCCGGCTGCCGTTTCGTAATCGTAGAAGTGGAGAGGGTACCTGAGCGAGGACAGGAAAGCCTTCACCTCTTCCGTCCGGACCACGGGCTGCCCGGTCCTCAGCGCCTCGAACGTGTCCAGCTGCGAAGGGGTGACGTCATCGTGCAACATGTCGGCGATGGCCAGCCGGCCTTCGTCGGCGAGGCGGGCGAGGCGAGGGCTCGAGATCCGTGGCAGGAGATGCGCCGAGGGGACCGGGATTTCCGGGTTCAGATGGTGGAACGAGGCACACCGTCTCGATGCCGTCCTGAGCAGGCAGCGGCACCCGCGTTCATCGATCTCCCCCATGGCCAGGAGCCCGAGTGCCTCGTCGATCTCGGCTTCGACCTCCTTTCGGATGGCCTCCAGCTCCTCGTCGACCTCGGCGAATGCGAGGAAGCGCGACGGGTCGAGCTCACCATCCAGCCGATAGTCGGCGTCCACGTGGACCACGCGGACCGATCGGACGATCAGGCCCGCGCGAGCGGCGACGATGGCCTGGAAGCAGGCGTCGACGAGATGGTCTTCTGGGGACGAGGACGATTTCACCTCGTACAGATCGATGGAGCCGTCGCTGTTGCGCCGAAGCGCGTCCACGCGGATGAGGCATCGTCCATCGGAGATCGTGACCTGGAACTCGAAACGCTCCGCATCCGGACGCGTCCTGAGCAGATCGAGCGCGATGGCCTCGACCGCGTATCCGTCCTCCATGAGCAGCCGGTCGTAATCGGATGGTGGTGAACGGGGCACGACGGTCGGCTTTCGGAGCCTGAGCCAGAGATCCTTTGGACATTCCCGGAAAGAAAGGAACTCCGATTTGGAGAGCAGGGCCGCTGGCTCGAGGGAGGATGGGTTCAGCGTCATCGAACAAGCATAGCATCCGGGAACGAGCTGGCAACGAGAAAGTATACTAAAAAGTATACAGGAGTCTCGGTGATGAAGTTTGAGAGAGGCGTTGAGGAAGAGGCCATGCGCCGGGAGTTCCGAGCGCTCTGTGACCGGTGGTCGCTAAGTGACGCGGAGATCGAGGGTCTGCTCGGCCAGGGTGTGGTCCAGCGTGAACGCGCGATGCGAACGGTGCTGACGCTGGATTGCGTGCTTCGGGATCTACCGTTCCGGATGCCAGTCGAGGAATGGCTGCGCGCGCCGGACCCCGTAGGTAGCGACCCGAACCCGCTCTCCTTCATGTCTCGCGGATCGCTTGAACTGGGCGCGATGCTGGAGGCGGCCCGTCGTCGGCGGGCCGGGTTCGAGTCCGGTGGGTCGGGGGGACCTGTATGAGCCGATGGTTACACGGTCGATTGATCCTGGCCGGGCATCTCCTCGGATCCGCGTCTCGCAGGTGAGCTGTGGGTCCGCATCTCGGCGATGGACGTTGTCCTGGAGGCCTCGGGGAGACCGGCTCTTCGCCTTGTCCGAGACCGTGGATGACCCGGAGCGGCTGTCCGGGATCATCGAGACGCGCATCCGCGAGGCTTGGCGGGGGGAGTTCAGGCTCCGGGCGGCGTGGTCTGGATTGGTTCTCGTACGCTTCGTCAGGGCAGCGGACCTGCTTGCCTGGAATCCAGATCATCGGTGCCTTCCGGCCCCGGCATGCGATACGTATTGGGAGCGCGACCTGGCCCTCGAAGTCGCGAGATGGGACACGAGATGTCGGATCGCGGAGATAGCGAGCGATGCGCGATCGAGCGGTCAGGCATGTCGTTCGGACCTGCGCGCGTGGCGCGCGGGTTTCGACCTCCTGCGCAGGCCTTAGGAGTACGCCGCTATCCGGCGCGGGTCATTCCGATCCTCGCCTGGGCCGTCGCGGAAGGTCGGGGTTGGTCACGGTCCGCAACTCGCGCAGGACCTTGCTGAGCGTCTTGCGATGCCATGTGACCAGCCGACGCAAGGCTCCCGCCTTGCGGACGAGCTTGGAGACATCTTTCTGGAGCTTCTCTATCAGCCTGTCTTTGGCCATGCATCCTTGGCAGGTCTCGCGGCGATGGCGGACGACGACCTTGCCGAGGCCGCGAGCTTCGGCGAGGCGCTGGTAGCGCAGCAGGTTGCGGCGGTGGGGGTCGCGGCCCAGGGTCGTGGCGCTCGAACCCATGATCTCGGCGACCTTCCGGATCGTCGGCATCAGCCCCGACTCTATGAGATGCCGGCAGGCGATCTGCAGCTTTCTCGTAGTGTCCCTGATCCGCCGCTTGTCGTAGTCGTCCAGCGACGCCGGGCCGCCGGAGCCGACCGGCATGCTGTCGCGACCCCTCTTGGTCGCTCGTGCGGATGGCGCTGCCGGGTGCGTAGGCAGGTTCGCCTCATCCTCGAGGCCGACGAGGCGCAGGTAGCTCATGCGCCGTCCTCCAGGCGCCCCAAGCGGCGCTCGATGCTCGCGGCCGAGGCGGCGCTCTTCGCTTCCTCTTCGTCCGTATCGTATGTGACGAGGGCGAACAGACCCGAGTGCCCGAGACGCGCGGCCCGGATCCAGTCCGGCACCCCTTCGAATTGCGCTTCCTCATTGAGGGCGTGTCGAAGGTCGTGGATGGTGAAGCGCTCCCAGCCGGCCAGTGCGTAAGCCAGACAGGTGATCGTGAAGAGATCGGGTAACCGCCGGCCCGAATGCGAGAACGTGAGGGGGCCGGGCTCGACCTTCCAGGCCCTGAGGAAATCCGCTTCGACGGTGGGAAAGCGGTCCCGGCCGGTCCTGAAGAGCTCCAGATCATGCAGATCGAGTATTTCGTCCATGGTCGCCCGGTCCACCACGAGCAGCTTCGGCTCGACATCCTCAAGCGGGGTATGGCTGGGGACCTTGGGTATGACCTCTTGCGAGTAGTGAGCTTGGCCCGGAATCATGTCGTCGCGCGTCCAGCGATCGACACGTAGCTGCAGGATCTCGTCGAGCCGGGCCTGGGTCTGTGCGCCGATGGTCACGAGGAGCGCTGCCAGGCGGACGGCGTGGCAGATCTCCAGGAGTGGCACGAAAGACCGTCCGAGAAGCGATGCGTTGCGCGCGAGCGTGGCGCGGGTGTCCGAGAACTTGAGTAGCCCGGAGAAGGCCTCCCGCACCGTCGGCAATCCGTATTTGGAAAGCGTCTCGATCCGTTTCAGCCTCGTCTCGACAGGCAACGAGGCGATCGATGCCTGCGTGAAGTTGCGCGCGCATTCGAGAAGCCAGCATTCCGAGGGTTCCGCTCCGGTGTGCCGGTCCATCGCCAGCAACTCGATGACCGGACCGTCATCCTCTTGGCGGTTGCGGTGGCGCCTGATTGCTTCCCGGGTGGCAATACTGGTTTCGAGCCAGCCCAACGATTCCCATGCGGCTGCGTCCTTCCAGACTCTCAGATGCTGTATGTGCCAGCCTCCGTCATAGAGTCCGCGCCGATCGAGGTTGGGAAGCAGGACCTCGAAGTCCTGATGGCCCCTTCCATCCCCAAGCTGCTTGATCGCTTCGATCGCGCCTTCCGTGAGCGCACGCGCACAGTATGCGCGGTTATCGACCGACGCGAGAATCTCGTCGAGATTGACGCGGACGCGTCGGGTCCTCGTCTTCCGCCATTCCTTCCTCTCTGCGGACGAGGCGGAGGCGATCCGCGTCATGGCTTCCGAAAGTTCCGCCGAGGGCTTGAAGGCGGTGGGAATGTGACGGAGGAAGATGCTGCGCTTCTCGTCCTGTAGTTCTCTCGAATAGCGCGCAAGGGTCGAGGTGAACCAGCCCCAAGCGCGAACCATGTACAGGCGGCTGTAGTTGCTTTCTCCGCTTAGCTCCGCGCCCGCGTCCGAGAGGAGCCACCTGCAAGCCTCGTCAAGGCGCGCGGGTTCCCAGACGGTTTCGCCCCACGCCGCCTCCAGGATCTCGGTGAACTTCCTGAGGTAGAAAAGGATGGTCGCCTGCGTTTGCCAGCGCCTGCTCGATCGGGCGGAGATGAAGGCGTAGAGGACGGCCGCTTCGATCTTCCGGGTGAGCTTGACCGCGTTGTTCAGGACATTCCGCGCCGGCGGCTCGTATTCGTGACCTCTGAGTGGGTCCAGGCTTGTTCGCGGAAGACTGCGGAGATCCTCTGGGAGGACGCTCGCCGCGAGGGACGCGTCGACCTCCGGAACGTCGCCGGCAGCGGCGGCCCAGCGGGTCGTGAGCGCGCTGCGGAAATGCGGCCTGATGGCCTCCTGGATGGTGTGCCATTCGTCGGGCAACTTCGGAAGCCATGCTCTGGCCTCTGCCTCGTTCAGGACCCCGATTTCGGAAAGGACGCCGCCGACTGCCTTGAGCACGTCGAGCGGATGCTCCTCGTCTCTGTCGATTTTGCAGAGTTCCCGAGCGTCCGAGTACAGCTGGAGGTCATGGGGAGTAGTGACAGCACCATGCCTCTCCCGCCACTCGTGATAGACGCCGTCGAGCAGGGTGACCGGATGGATGATCACGAGTTTCCTCTTCCCACCGGGTCGGGTCCAGGACCTCATGACTCCGAGGCGAGCGAGTTCATCGACTGTTGCGGCCCTGACGCTCATCATCCGGGCCGCTGTCCGCTTGGGAACTGCCACGTGTGTCGCATGGAGTGCCGGACCGGTCATCGCGCGATTTCGCTCAGACGCCGGTCGGTATGGTTCGGGGCACCGTTCTGCCGTCTCACGGGCATGACTAGGCCGCCGGTCTGCGGTCGCCTATCGACGCGGATCTCATGGCGACGGACCTTCGCATCCGCAGCTATCATGTCGACAAGCTCGCCGCAGTAACGGTAGAATGACTTCTTGGACTTGATCGACATGTCCTGCCGGAGTTGATCGACCGCGCGCCATTTCTGCTCCTCCTCTCCTTGACCGGAAAGCAGGATGTGCTCCAGCTCCGCTTGGATCTTGCCGGCGCGCAAGCGGTGAATGGTGGCCCGGACGGATGTGAACTTTGAGTGGATCATCACATTGTGACGCTCCATCGTCGGCCTGACGTAGTCGTTGTTGTAGGTGTGATAGGTGAACGGCTTGCCGAGGGCGGATGGGAACAGCGCCACGGCCCTGAGCCCTGTTTCGTCGCCGATCTCGACCATGCGCCTGAGTTCTGCCATCGATGGCCGCGCTGGATCGTCGTCGAACGAATGCGCGAGCCGGAGGGCGGTCTCCTTCCCGATGACGACGGTCTTGACGCGTTGGCCGTCCGAGCCCTTGTTGGGAGCTGCGATCACGCAACCGAAGTTCCATCTCGCCCAGTCATGCGCGTTGAGAGCGTGAGCATCCTCGAACCTGCATCCGTCGTCATCGATCACGCAGAGCAGGTCGTATGCCGGATGCTTCCACCCGTCCGCTTCGGCGGCGGAACGCATCTTGTGGCCCAGGCCGCGCGGATCCTCGAACCGGAGCGGATAGGTTTCCCTGCCGATGGTGAGGAACTGGGTGCCGTTGTACGAGGCACCCTTCTTGACCGAGCCATAGAGGGTGCGGCGCCTGTCGTTGAGCTCGGTCGGGGTCAGGGTCTGGAAGCCGAGCACCTTGGTCGGCCGTTCGAGTTCCCGCAGCCCTTGGCGATGGAGACTGGCGTAGAGGACGTCGAGCGATTGGATGAAGGTCGGTAGCACGCCGAAGCTGGCTCCGGCGCCACGCCGTACATGGGTCGCCTCGTCCTCCCGATTGCTGTAGACGCATTCGAACCCAAGGGTTTCCAACATGTCCTCGATCCGCTCGACACCTTGGTCGCGCCGTTCGCCGATGAAGGAGCCCACGCTCTCTCCGTCGTGCATCCGATGATTGAGGAAGGATTCGAACAGGCCCTTGATGCGTGCTACGGAGGTATCCGCGAGGCGGTCGAATGCCGCCCTGACGCCTTCAGTGAGGTCAGGGTCTCGGCGGTCGCCGAGAGCGACGGTCCATTTTCCGCCGACTTCAAAAGTGTGGTAGCGATCGGTCATGGATACGTATAGGTCATAAAAAATTATGAACCAAACGTCTCCAGAGATTTTTTTGTTCCGCGTAGGGTGTGGTGACACCGCACGCGACGACCCCCACTAGATCCTTATGTTTTCATGGGTCTTCTCGCGTGCGGTGACACTCCACCAAGAAGTTCAGCTTCTCTGATCGAGTGACGCTGCGGAAGAGCGCTTCGTTCGAAGCCTCAATCCGACACCCACGTCCTACTTCAGGCCGACCTACAAGCCAGCCGGGTCCGACCTTGCAATGGCTCCCGCGAGCCGCACCGCCTGCACAGGTTACGCCTAACATTGCGTCATGCGATATCCCGGTTCTCTACGGTCAGGATGAGGGAGGTCACCCCCTTCTCCGACGAGCTGTCGGACAACGTCATGGGAGGGAGCGTGATCGCCGTGCTCCCGAGAAGGGTGCTGGGGTCGGTCCGCCAGGCGGTGAGCACGGTGAGCGAGACGCGCTGATGCAATATCACGATCACGCGCTCACGTCGGCAATCGGTGGTGAACAGGATGTCTTTGTAGTGGAACTCGAGATCCACGAACGGCCCGTCGCGGGTGAGAGTGAGCGAGTGCCACCCCAGACCTTCGAACTCAGTTCCTTCGGTGTCGTGCAGGTATCGCCTCGATACATCTTCAAGGTCGGTGAGGCCTTCGAAGGCGGCAGCTACGCGGTGCGGTTGCAGGCCCTCGATCCATGCGGCCACCAGGCCGCTGACTTTAATGCTCATGGTATCGTCTCCGAACGGGGTCAGGGGATTTGGATGGTGAAGGTCGTCAGCAGGTCCGAGATCGGCCCCGATCGGTCATCGGAAGGAAGCGGCTCCCCCTCCCCAAGCTCAACAAGGTGTTTTGCCTCGATGCGCGCGAGTTCGATCAGGGCGAGACCGATGGGCGACCCGATGAGTATCTGGTCCGCGTGAGCGAGGACATCGTGGCCGAGCGCGGCGATCCGGGAAGGCCCTGTTTCACTCACGGTCGAGGCGTCGGACGGTCGTGCGTTCTCGGTGAGTGCCAAGGCTGCGGTGAGGGTGGCATCCAGCAGATCGTTCTTCCACAGAAGGCGCAGTTCGCGGACCTCCTTCGAAAGATCGCTGCCATCGGTCGCGGCGGCCAGGTCCTCGAGGTCTTCGATGTGGATCCGGCCTTCAAACAGGGCGCGCCGCGAAATGCGGCATAGCGTTCTCGAGAACGTGGTGAGTTCGCTGTCATCGGCCAGGACCTGCAAGGTGTCGGCAAGCGACGCATTCTTCATTTTCCATTCCTTCCTGCGGTTTCGCAGGAAAGACTTCTCCTAGGGTCTCCTTCTTTCACGTTCTCGCGCTGGCCTGGCGGCCGGTCGTGGATATCCGATCGCGCCTTGATCGGAGCCGCTCAGTCCTTCGTGATCTTGGGGCCTAGGTACAGCACAGCGATGCGATCTCGTTCGGCGCGCAGAGGCCATTCGAAATGCATCCTGAAGGTACGATGGGATATCTTGCCGTGCCAAGGCGCGAAGATCGCACTTCCATCAGGCGCTTCGAAGGTGAGTTCATTCCGGTATTCGGCGATCTTGTTGGGGGATTCGTTGCTGAAGGCGGCACGGTCTCCGCTGAAGTGTTGTTCCACGATTTCCCGACCAATTGGCCCGACCGATCCGTCCGGCGCGCGGTCCGAGGCATAGCGTTCCAGGTGGCCCCAAAGTGTCAGGGCACTGCGCGCGATCGAGGCCTCGAAGGGCTGCCGGAATAATTCGGGGGAAGCATGAAGGTCCGCTATCTCCAGGTGAGGGAAGCGGTCGCGGGCCGTCACGACGAGCTGTTCCCAGCTGGTCGGCGGGGGATCCGAAGCGAGTATGTCTGCTTCTAGCGCCTCGAGGTCCCACCGGTTCGCCACTTCGTATTGGCCCAACCTCTCCTCTTCGAGCCCATGATCGGTCACCAGCGGATCGATGGCGAAGTCGATGTCCCCGCCCTCGAAACTGAAGGTCGCGCAGCCTTCGCCCGCCTTCGTGCGTCTCGCCGCCTCACCCAGACCGCCGTCGGTGACCTCTACCCCGGCGTATTCGAAGTAATCGTCCTCCTCGGGGGCCCTGTCGTCGTCGACGAAGGGACCCGTGCGGTCTAGCCAGAACATGACGGCCCGCGTCAGATCCCTGTCGCCCCCTGCGAAGATCACGTCCCTTACGGTGGCATCGCCGTCGACCGGGGACGACGGCAGGAGGTGGGAGACGCGTAGGTTGTCCCTGAGACGCGCGAGCCTCGCGCGCAGCGCTACGAGGTCGCGCATGCGGGACCGGAATGCCGCGTGGTCGGGGAATTGCCCCTGGACGGAGGTGTCGTTGACGAACCACATGGTTCAGCGCCAACCGGAAAGGCGGGCCACGTCGTTGTCGATCTGGTCGAAGAATCCCTCGGGCCAGGAATCGATGCGGCCGGTCACGTCGGTCACGGGAATGGTCACTCCGTGGTCGGTCTCGCTCGCCCCGGCGAAGAAGAGTATCCCGAGCTCCGCGGCTGGCATGACGCCATCGGCGACGGCGAGACGGACGCCGTTGAGGACGTGATCGCTGTGTGTCTCGACCAGGATTTGAACCCCGGCCGCCGCGAATGCCGCCAGCAGGCGCCCCATTCGCGATTGCGCCTGAGGATGGAGATGCGCCTCCGGGCTATCGATCACGACCACGTCGCCTTCGGCCGACGCCAGGAGCTGCACCAGGATGGGGAAGGCGTAAGTCAGGCCGTAACCGACATTCGCCGGACGTTTCCATTCTCCGGTGCCGGACAGACGGAATTGTAGCGCGAGAGCGGAAGCGACGGGTAGGATCTGCACGTTCGCGTTCGCGCCCGGAGCGAGGAAATCGAGCCAGGCATCGAGTTGCCGGCGGAAGGTGTCTCCTTCGCTGCCGGGAAGGCATCGCGTGGCGGCGACGGGTTCGTCGGCCCGGGCATGATACCAGTAGCTCGCGAACCTGCCGTCCACTCCGACGTCGGGCACGCCCGTGTGCGGTCGGTCGGGCATCGGGAAGGAATCGGCGGGACCGGACCGGACAGCGCTGATGTGAACCAGCCGGTCGAGCGATCGCAGAAGCTGGTCGTTGGGCGAACCGTCGGTCGCTTCCGCGGACAACACTCTCGCGCCCGACCTTCCGGTGAGCGATAGTTCGATGGTCTCGGTGTCGGAAGCGACTTCGAAGCGGACGCGGCCCCCTGGCGCACCGGCGCGAACGACATCCCCTATCGAACCTAGCCGCACGATATCGCCGTTGAGCGGTACGAAGGACTCCGGAGCGGATGCCACCCAGCTGCCGGATTTCGCACCCTGCGCGAGGAGGAGAAGTGACTGGATCGCCGTCGACTTGCCGGCGCCGTTGAAGCCGGTGAAGAGCGTGAGGTGCCTCAACGGGACTTGCAGGTCGGCGAAGCACTTGAACTGTTCGATGCGCAGCGAGGTCAGTGGGGAGGTCACGGCAGATATTCCTCCAGGGCGTGCGAGAGGATGGAGAACCGCGCATGCACCGCCTGTGTGCTGTTGGTCGAGTAGGTGATCGCCCGGCTGAAATCCTCGTCGTCCACGAGCGTGGCGATCGTATCGCGTATGTTCTCCTCATCCTGCGCTGAGAGGTCGCCCGTGATCCGCGAGAGCACGACCGCGCTGACTTCGAACAGCGAGATGTTGATGATGCTTCGAGGCGAATCGACGCCTTCATATGCCAGCGACTTGCGGAAGGCATGCTGGCCGAACAGCTGATGGCTGAGGGTCATCGCGCGGTCGAAGCGAGAGCGCAGACCCTCGCGCTCGGCCTCGGGCAGGGTCGCGAGGTGTTGGAGGGCCTTCGCGAGGAACACGTCCATGTCGCCCGAGACGTAGGTCTCCCAACCGAGGATGGCGAAGGCCGCGAAGCGGTTTATCGCTTCCCTGTCGCGCATGGTCTTGCTTGAGAGAGAGCCGCCGGTGGCCGTCTGGAAGGGATCGCTGTCGGCGGCCGCCTTCAGCCACTGGGTGGCGGGTCCGTTGTACAACGCGTTCCGCATCTGTTGCCGGGTGAGCACGGCGCCGCTGTTCACGCGTTCGAAGATGTCGAGCCTCGCGCGTTCCGGCGCCTTGGCATCGAGGATGTACATCGTCAGCTGGGTGTCGCTCACCCGTTCTTGCAGGTTTATGGGCAGGCTGTCGTAATGCTTGCCCTCGAGTTCGTGCGATCCCGAATTCTCATCCGTCGCCAAGCCCGTCAGTCGCAGGTCGCCGTTGAGGAAGCGGGCGAATGTGGTGAGGCGCTGCAACCCGTCCACGACTATGATCCGGCCGTCCTTTGCCTCGGCGACATAGAACACCGGGAGCGGGATCCTCATCACGCAGCTCTCGATGAGCTTCGACTGCTTGGCGTTGGACCAGACGAAGTCCCGCTGGAAATCCGGATCGAGGATGTAGCGGTTCTTCTGGATCCGACCGACGACCTCGCCGACCGTTCGTTGCTCCGTGCGCACGAAGACGGCATCCAGCGGGTAGTCCCCCCAACCATCGCCGCTTGTGGGATCGTATCCCTCGATCTGCTCCCCATCGAGGGGCTGCGTCTGTTCGACTTCTTCTGTCATGCGTGGTTGCTATCGTTCGCGGTGTCCTGCTGTCGAGTGTTTACTTGCCGTTCCCCGCATCCCCGTCATCGGATGTCGGTCGCGGGCGCCGCCGAAACGGTGCTGACGGGCGGTCATGCGGGCTCGCGAAACAGGAGCGTCCCGGGTCATCGCTCCGGGCATCGGATCGCGCGGGTTGCGTGGTCGGAGAAGCCAGCAGGGCCGCCAGGCGCCTCTCCTGCATTCTGATGAACTGGAGTAGGTGATCGCCCTTCGCACCGATACGCCCCAGGAAGGTGCAAACCGCCTCCCACCCGTTGTCAAAGATGTCCGGGTTCCCCGACCGCGCCGAAAGAGTCTGCAGGTGGAGGAGGAAGGTGGCGAGCACGTCCACCTGGCATTTGCGCATTCGCGGGGTGGCGGCGAATGCGGCCTGGGTCGGAAAACGGTGCATCACCGGAATGCCGAGACCGCCGGCGGCCTGTATCAGGGGGACTGCCATACCCATAGGGTCCGGGCCGAGGTTGAGCATCGCGTCCTCGTGGTCGAAGGGTGGGTAGGGTTGGAAGGCCGGTCTGTGGGACAAGCTGTTGACGAAAGCTCGCCGGCGGAGGATTGGCAGGTCATGACGCCTCCCGTTGTAGGTGACGAGCGTCGTTCGCAATTCGGAAGGATCCAGGTGATCAGCGACAAGATTGAGCATTGCGGTCTCGTCATGACGCTCGATTTCGCGCGGGGCTTCGCGGTCGGCGCAGACGAAGTCGGTCACGGCGAACCGGCCGCCGCGTTCCTCCGCGACGAGCATGCAGAGACCTTCGATCCGTTGGATGGCCCAAGTCGCCCTGGCAACGCCCTTTTCGCTACGAAGCAGGCAGAGAGCCTGCTGCTCGGGAGCCGTTTCGAGATCGAGCACCACTACCCGCCGCACGAACGCTCTCGTCCGTTCTCTGCCGGGTCCTTCGTCGGGTGAGTTTCCCGATCTCCGTTTCGGAGCTCGCACGGGTGGTCGCGGGTGCCTTCGAAGTCCGCTCGGGTCCGGTCATAAAGACCCGCCTGCAGCGTCTTCGCTATCTCGATTGGCCTGACCCCAAGATCGGACGCGGTCGACAGGTGAGTTACGGCCCGCGTTCGATCATCGATACGGTCACCGCGTTCGCCCTCATCGACGCGGGCTTTGACGTCGACACGGCCGCGGCGGTGTGCAAGGAGGCCAATCGCGTGGGGGGAACCGTCGCGCGAAGGGTGGTGGGGGCTCGAGGCAGGAGGGGAGACGTCCTCGTCGTGAGCCCGACTAGGCTCTCCACCGCCTCGGGGAAGGCGGCGGTCCCCTCGGTGGAGATGATCGACTGGAACAATTCCGGGGTGAAACTGGGGCATCGCGCCTCTGTCTGCCTGGATCTCGGTGCGCTCGGTGAACGGATCACCGAGGCGATCGTAAATGTGGGAATTTGCGATAAGGCGGCGCTCGAGGTCGCGCTCTCGCGGCTGTAGGGCTGGCGCTGTGCCGGAGCGGTCGGGCACGGACCTTCTTATTTCAGCCATGCGACGCTTGCCGCGCGACGTCTGGCAGGACGGCGTCCAGTCCGGCGCTCGGCCTCGGTATGGCCGATAGCTCCGGCCGCCACGCGAGAACCTCCGCCACCGTCGTCAGACAGTACGCGATAGGCCTGCCGTTCTCCAGCCTCTCGACCGCGATGGCGGCCGTGGACGGGAGCCGCAGGGCGCCGAGCGCCTCTCGGGCGGTGTTCGCTTCATCGTGGGTCAGGTCGACGCTGCCGTTGTCGGTGATCCGTGTCTGGAACATGATGCTCTCCATTCCTTGATTCAGTTCGAACTACGGTCGCCTGGCTGCATGGGCAGCATCGCTTGCGCGACGAAACGATCCGTCTCGTTCCGCAGGGCAAGACGGCCTCCGACCGAGTCGGCCAGCCTGTCTAGGATCTCGATGCCATTCCCCACGCGGCCCGGCGCCGCGCGATGCTCATCGATCCTGTTAACCACCGTTAGACGGAGCATGCCGGCCTTGATCACTATCCTGATCGCGATCCGCCCCGGGTCCTGGTCGGAACGCTTGATGGCGTTTGTGACGAGCTCATAGGCGAAGAGCAGGAGAAGTCGAACTGGGACGGATTCTCCGGTCGCTGCCCGGCCTATCGAGCGGATCACGAACTCGGGGGCTCGGCTGTGGGACATGGCGATGGTCTCGCACAGTCGCCCCACCGCCAGGGCGGGGTTGTCCGTGCCCGCGTCCAGGAGCAGCCTCTCGATCCTGACGTTGGCCTCGAGCCTCGCTATAGTCTCCTCGATGATGCGGGGAGGGTTTGGCGTTCTGGCCTTGAGTATATGCAAGGCCGCGAGTGCGGAAGCGAACTCGTTCGCGTGTCGATGACGCGCCTCGTCGATGAGAAGGGCTTCGAGCCCGATGGGTTGGATATCGCCGCGTCGAAGATTCATGCCGCTGCCCTTTCGTATACTTTAAAGTATACAGAAATGGCGACATGTCAAGGATGCGTGCTGATTATCCCTCGCGGGCGCCGTCGTAGGGGCGATTCTCCAGCTGCACTTTTGATAGGTCGAGCCCCTCGACGAGTGTGGAGAGAGGCATCTCTAGCGCGGCGGCAAGACGGGCTGCGTTACGTAGATTGGGCAGGGACTTGCCCTCTTCGATGCGCCAGAGATAGGCGCGGGAGAGGCCCGCGATCGACGCGAGGCTCGCCATCGATTGGCCCGCTGCCTCCCGATGTCTGGTCACGCACCGCCCGAAGCTTCGAGCGAGATGGTCATCGGGCGATTCGTCCGCATCCTTCATCGGCCCGGAATACTGGTTTCCGCCCTGCTGTGCACCGGCCCCGTCCGTTCATCCCCGATGGTGATGCGGGTGGATCGGACCCGACGAGGGCGCCGTCGATCGGCGAGGCCGGTTTTCATGCCGGGTCATTCGACCGAGAGGTGGCATCGCGGGGCCTCAACCCTCGCGATGCTCATGTCGTCAGGCCGCGACCGAGACCGGTCTTTCCACCTTCCAATGCCGACCGTCTGTCAGATCGATGTAGGAACGTTCCTCGTCGTAGAGGAAATGCGACTGACTTCCCCCGTATGTGGTGCAGAAGTTGATGGGGCGGCTTGCGAAGACGGGATCGCTGATGTGCTCCCCGAGAGACTTTCCCGTGATTGTCGAGGGTTCGAGGGGCCCGGCGCCATTCCTCAATTGAAGCGACTTGCCGTTCCATAATAGCTCTTCGGTCTCGAGGCTCACCTCGACCACGCCGAAATCGTTCGTGAGTCCGATCCGGACATCGCCATCGAGCTTTATGACGCGCTCGTTCCGCTCGAGGAGGTCCCGTAGGATCTCGTGCGGCGGTCTGCCTGTCAGGTCGAGAATCTCCAGCGAGATGTCACTGATCTCGAGGTCGGCGCCGAATTCTTCGAGTTCGTCCTCGCGAGCCTGCCGCTCCTTCTGGATATCGAGGTGCTCTCCGACTGCCGCGGGCACGTCCTCCGGTTCCTCGATGGTAAGGAACAGGATCTCCCGGCCCAATGAGTAAGAGGTCATCTCGACCTGGATCTCGCAGATGACGTAATCCAGCGCTTCCTGTCGATCCTCCCTATCGAGGGTATGGGCGCGGCAGGGCATGAAGCCGACTGCGGCAAGGCGAATGTCTAGGCCGAGTGCGCGGGCGCTGTCGATCTCCCGCATTGCGGCCGCACGCATCGTCCTCGCGTATTCCGCGAGCGAGTCCTTGCCCTGATCAAGAGTGATGAGCGCGGATGCGAAGGCCCGTGCTTCAAGCGTCCAGTCCTCATCTCGCGCCGTTCTTCTTCCTGCGACACTCGGCCGGATGGTGATCACGAGGTCGGACGCCACCGGCACATTCATCTGGAAGGGATCGCCTTGGGTCGCGCGAGAGAGCCAAGCGGTGCGGCATGCTACATCGCCATGTCCTGCCAGGGCAAGTTCCTTACGCACTCGAGTGGCGAAATCGGCGAACCGGCTGCGAATTCCGTTGTACATTCCATGTCTCCTTGTGGAGCAGACGAGGGAACCCTTTTCCCTTCATCTTCCTGCTCTCTCCCTTTCCGATACCCATTGAGGTCGGTTCTTCACCCGTCCTCCATCTGCGAGTTCGCCTTCGCCGAGGCGGTAGCGATCAATTGATTGATTTTTCTTCCCATTGCCCCCGTGAGCGTCCGGTCCCACGATCGACAGCGTCGGATCCACCCACGGCGAAGATCGTCTATCCGCGGGACTGGGTGGTTTGCGCCGTGTCGCAGCGTGGGGACTGTTCCCCGAGTGGCTTCAGGCAGATACTGCCATCCGCTTTCGCGCTCGCGGCCTCGCTCGCGCGGCGATGTTACGCGTTGCCCTCGTTCCGCTTTCGCAGATAGAGCTTGGCTAGCGGGATGGGCGTCTCGATCCGTCGGATCTCCCACCGAACCGCGCGTCCTGGATGAGGAGCGAACCGAATTGAACGTCTACATCGCCAACTTCGGTCGCGAAAACTACGAATGGCCGCGCTGCCTTGCCGGAAACTATGTCGCCACGATGCAGGACGAACGGCTGCACGCCTACTGGGCGGCGGGCGACAGGGACGGCTATATCGAGCGGACCTTGATCCACCTGAAGACCGCTAAGGGTGTTACCCCGGTAAAGTCCACTGCCAGCCGTTGGTACAATCTGGGTACGATCATCATGGAAAGCAGCGGCGATCTGTGGATCCATCGGCACGAGGACCGCATCTGGTGGACGGTGACAGAGGATGAGGAGGGATTGATCGATCTCGAACCAGATCCCAAACCCGCACCATGGGGATCGCGCGAGGTTTATTTCTACCGGAAACCTTGTCGTCCATGGTCATCGATCGACCAACTCGGCAGGCCGCTGAGGTGGAGCGCGGTGCATTGCAAGGCGCACGACTTCCTCGCGACGGAAGCTACCTTGCAGAAGCTCGGCGTCGATTACGCCGAATATGCGCGATCCCTGGTGAAGGGGGACGATCTTTCCGAATGGCATCGCCGATCCGATTGGATCGCGAAGACCGAAAGAGGGCGCCGATCCATGCCGGTCATCTTCGGCGACGCTCGAGCGAAGACCTTCCTGCAGATGGTCATGCGCGCGGAAGACACTGCGAGAAGGGCCAATGGGCAGATTGTCGAGCGGCGCGTGAAGAACAAGGAATTCCGGCTCGGCACGCGGATGGAAGCAGAGCGCTACCTGGAGGAGTTGTTCGAGGCACAGGAAGGATTGTGCGCCCTGTCCGGCCTGCAGCTTCAGTGGATCGGCGGCGATGATCCCCAATTGTGTTGTTCGCTCGATCGCATCGACAGCGATGGTCATTACGAGAAGGGAAATCTCCAGATCGTCTGCAATTTCATCAACCGGTGGAAATCGGATGGCGACAACGCGGAGTTCAGCCGGCTCATCGCCGCTGTACGGGAAACCGTATGAGCAGCCTGCTCGTCGATCTCTTCAAGTACCGGAGCCGTGAGAAGCGGGAAGCCATGGAGGACTGGCTGACCGAATGCGTTGCGGCGGTGCTGCGCACGTTGCCGAACGATAGGTTCGCGGCAGTCCTGGAGGCCATCACCGGACAGGACTGTTCAGGACTTCTCGAGGCAGGAGCCGTACCGCATGTCGCGACGCAGTTCGTTATCGCAAAGGAGATCGCTGACGCGATCGACGGGCCGGAAGCGGATGCCCGGAAGGTCGGAGTGCAGCGTCCCGACATGATGATAAGCATCGACGGAAGTCCATGGCTCGTCTTCGAGAACAAGGTCGTTCATCACGTCGATCACGATCGCTCGACAGACCCGCGCTATGCCTCGCAGATGGAACGGTACGGTGTCTGGCTGCAAGCGCAAGAGCACGAGATGAGTGGTTTGTCCAAAGCCTTGGTATTTGTGACCCACTTCACGCCCGTGCCGCCGGGTTACACATCGCCCCGCCCGGCCCAGCCGGGCTTCTCAGGGCTCGATCGACATGTCGCGACGTGGGGTTCACTGTCACGCATCTTCATCGAAGCCACAACGGACCTCGCGCCGGACTCACATCCGCGAGCCCTGATCAACGCTTTCGCAGAATTTCTGGAGGAACATGGAATGTCCGATGAATATCCCGCAAGTCAGGACGTGGCGCTGCTGGGTCTCCAGATCGGCTCGACGGATCGACTGAAGAAGCTCGTCGATGACATGTTTGTCCGGATCCAGGATATCGGACGATGGAACGGGAACACCGTCTGGGCCGAGGCGGATGTCGAATTCGGCCGGTTCAACACCTACCGTTGGGTCCATCTGGATGAAGGGTGGCCCGAGAATTGCTTTCTCAACACGGGTCTCTGGTTCCCGGACAGTCCCAACCAGCTTTATCGGGACACGATCGACGAAGCTCTGGCGGAGCCCGGAAAGCAACCGATATCGTCCGCGCCCAAGGTCTTCCTGCAACTGGCGCACGAGGACATCGAGATGTTCCGGGCGGGTGGACTTCCGGGATCTGAATGGCACAGACCCGTGAGCGACTTCTTCGTCTTCCGTGACTATGACAGCTTCCACGGGGACCCCGCTGCGCGTGCGGTGGCGATATTCGCTTGGCTGGATGAGCGCGTCGAGGAGCTCCGGCGGTTTCTTCAACGTCCCCGATAGAGCCTGCTCAGGCGTGAGAGGTCCGTTCGTCGTCGATATCACACATCGACCATTCGGTACTGCGGTTCACTTCGTCGTAGTGAATGCTGATCACCCGCTCGCCCGCCACTTCCATCTCCACGCCCAGCGGATCGGGGCCGTGGAACGTGAGCCGATCGATGAGTGCGTGGGTCGCTGCCATGACCTTCGACCTGGCCTCGAACCTTGTCTTCTCGTCCTCGTGATTTAGCGAGGACCATAGTTCACCCACGCGCCTCTGATGTTCTTCGGCGCTGGGGGCGTGCACCAGTTCGAGCAGGCGTTCCCGAGCATCGTCGAGCTCATCGCCGGCCTTGTCGGCGATCGTGGCAAGTTCGGTCCAGAGGGTCTTCGCTTCGCTCCTGTTAGTCTCCACCGCTAGCCGCAGAGCTGAATCTGCTCGCGTCTTCGCGACATCCCAGAGCCGTTCAAGTCGAGCGACTTCGATTTCGATTTCGCGGACTTCGGATTGTGGAGCCGAATCGTGATCTTGAAGAGCCTCGTGGATTATTGGAGCGAGGATCCCCTCTTCCCAGATCGCATAATTGAAGTGGAAGCCGTTGGAGCATCCCATGCCGCGCTGATAACCGTCGCATACGAGGTAGTCCTCGTTGACCCACGAGCCGTCGGCACGCTGCTTTCTTCCCTTGCCACGGAAGGTCATCTTGCACCCGCATGTCCCGCATCGAGCAAGGCCGGAGAAGACGTTCACCAACCTGCGGCCGCGCCCTGTGTAGCGGCGAGTTCGTTCGCGCATCGCGGCGCTGGCTCGCTTGTGCAGGTCGGCATCTACGACGCTCGGATAATAGCCGAGGACGACATCGCCGGTAACCTGTCGCTTAGAGCCCCGCGCCTTGCGGGCGAGATGCAACTCACCGACGACTGCGGGATTGCGGAGGATCTTCTGCACGTAGCTGGCATGCCATGCACCCGATCGGCCGAAGGTCGGAACGCCGTCCAGGTTCAGATTCTTGGCGATATGCTGCTTTCCGAAGCCGGCGGCCGTCTCCTCGAAGATGCGTCGGACTATGGCGGCCCGTTCCGGTATCGGGATAAACACCGGGGGCGAACCCACGACATCGAGCCAAGCAGGTGCTCGGCGGGTCATGACGAACTTTTCGCCCGCATTCAGGCGACGACGCTTGGAAGCCCACGCCGCAGAGAGCCGCTGGCTCTTCTTCTCGCTTTCCTCGTGGCTGAGCTGCGCCTTCACGACGACTTCGATGATGGAAGCCATATCGAAGTTGCCCTTGCTGTATCGCCGGGCTCCATCGACAGTCGCGAGTATCACGCCCGCCTCCGTCAGGTTCATCATCCACATGAAGACCCGACCGGGCTCCTGGCGGGATAGGCGATCGAGCTTTTCGACCAACAGCACCACCCCATCGGGGTAGCGTCCGGCCTCGACGTCTTGCACAAATCCACCTAGGGAACCAGTCGATGCGTGCTCTCCCTTGAAGGCGCTGATCCCGTCGTCGACAAGTTCTTCGAGGACAGTCCAGCCCTGTTCAAGCGCATGGCGCCGACAATCCTCTCTCTGACGCTCGAGAGTCGAACCCTTACCCTGCTCAGAACTCGACCAGCGGATGTAGATGACGCAGTCCATGTGCCTCTGACTTATCGAAATCGTCGATTGAAGTGTAGGGCTATCTTATCTGAGGAGGTTGTGCCCGCCAGCCGCGGCGATCTCCAGCGCGCGCTTGGCGGTTTCCTGGCCCTTGACCTGCTTGAGGTCCGGCCCGCGCGCCGGCTCCTCCACCTCGCCGCGTTCCGGCGGGGGCAGTTGTTGCGTGCCCTTCAGATGGTTGAGCAGGCTTGCAAGATCGGGCGCGGCGCAGATCGGCACCCCGCTCGCCCAGCGGGCTTCCGCCCCCTGCGCTTTCGGGCAAATCAGCCCGCACTCCGCCTCGCTCGCATGGATGGCCGCCAGCAACACGCCGGGCGAGGGCACAATCCGCGCATCGAGCGCGAGCTCGCCCACAGCAATCCATTCGGTCAGCTGCTCGGCATCGGTCACACCCATTGCCGCGAGCAGCGCCAGCGCGATCGGCAAATCGTAATGAGAGCCTTCCTTCGGCAGGTCGGCGGGCGAAAGATTGATGGTGATGCGCTTGGGCGGCAGGGCGAGGCCCATGCTGGATAGCGCGGCGCGCACCCGCTCCTTGCTCTCGCCCACCGCCTTGTCCGCCAGGCCGACGATGTTGAATTTGGGCAGGCCAGGCGCGACCGAGCACTGCACTTCGACCGCGCGCGCTTCCAGCCCCAGATAGGCGACCGTCCGAACCAGAGCTACCAGCGTTAATCCCCACCGCGTGACGTACCCGGCGGGGATGGCCAGAACGGATTGATTTGTCGAGGGGAAACCCGGTCCATCGTGGTGGAGAACGAAAAGCATAAAGACGGTCTTCACCAATCACTTTGGCAGTTCGGCAACATCGGCGCGCGCACAGCGGCGATATGCTTCGCATCCTCGCCTCGCTGCTCTCGCTTGTCGGACTGGCCCTGTCCGGTCCCGCAGCGGCGCAGTCGCTGGGTCTGGTGGCAATGCCGGTCGTGTTCGCATCGACGCCGGTGGTGCAGCCGATCGAGGCTGCGCCGTTCTACGATCCGCGCGAGGGGCAAAAGGTGCTGCCCGAGGCCGTCGCGCTTCCCGCACCGCTGCCGCCGCGCCGCGGTGCAGACTTCGTCGGTATCCGCCCGCAGGCAGAGCTCTCCGTGTCGGATGCGCCGCGCTGGCAGGCTCCGCACGCGATCGACCGCAGCCGCCGCGACTATCGCCGGGGAATTGCCCGTTTCGGCCCGTTCCTCGTGCTCGACGAGCGCCGTGTCGCCCTGCTCGGCGAAACCGACCGCGCAACGCCGGCTGCCTTTGCGGCCATGCTGCGCGACTTCCCCGGCCTCGCGCAGATCGACATGGTCGAATGCCCCGGCACGCAGGACGATATCGCCAATATGAAGCTCGGCCGGATGATCCGTGCCGCCCGACTGGTGACGCATGTGCCGACCAATGGCTCGGTCCGGTCGGGCGCGGTCGAGTTGTTTCTCGCCGGTGTCGAGCGCGACATTTCCGACGGTGCCGAATTCGCCGTGCACAGCTGGATGGACGATTACGGCCGCGAGGCTTCCGATTTCGCTGCCGATGCGCCGGAGAACCGCAAGTATCTTGCCTATTATCGCGAGATGGGCATGAGCGAAGGGCAGGCGCGCGCGTTCTACGACTTTACCAATTCGGTCCCGCACCGCTCGGCCCGCTGGCTCGGCGCGCGCGACATGCGTCGCCTGACCGCTCCGGGCCTGCGCCAAGCGAGCGAAAGGCGCGAGCCCAAGCCTGTCGCGCCTGCTCGCGAGGTAGCAGAACCGGCGCCGAAACTCGCCTATGCGGCCATGACTTTTTCTTGACGCGCAGCGCCCGTGTGGGTATGCGCGCGCCATTCAAGCGGTCACCCCGCCCGGGTGGCCCTTTTTATTGGTGGCAGCCGGATGGCGCCGCCGGACACTGTAAGACTTAAGGACTTATCCGATGAAGCGGACTTTCCAGCCCTCGAACCTCGTGCGCCAGCGTCGCCACGGTTTCTTCGCACGCAAGGCGACTCCGGGCGGCCGCAAGGTCCTCCGCGCCCGCCGCGCCCGCGGCCGCAAGAACCTCTGCGCGTGATGTGATCCGCTGCGCCTGGCGCGCGGCGATCATCCGGCAGTTGCAAGCGGGCTCCCATCGGGGGCCCGTTTTGCGTATCTGGCATCCATGCACCCGAGCCTTTCCGTCATCCGCAAGCGTAGCGATTTTCTGGCGGCGAATCGCGGGCTGCGCGTGGCGCGCCCGGGCTTCGTTCTGCTGGCCCGGCCGAACAACGGGCAGGGGAAGCGCTATGGCATCACGGTTACGAAGAAGATCGGCAATGCGGTGGTGCGTAATCGCATGAAGCGGCGCTTTCGCGAGCTTCTTTGGGTTGCACTTCCGGAGAGCGGCCTGCCCGATCACGACCACGTCCTGATCGGCCGCGAAGGCGGGGTCGAGCGCGATTTTGCGCAGCTGCGCGAGGAACTTGGCGCGGCGCTCACTCGGGCCGCCGAGGGCAAGGGCGATCCCGGGCGCGGCCCACGCAAGCGCCGGAGCCGCCGGTCGTGAAGCACATCTTCATCTTCATCGCGCGGCTGTGGCAATGGGGGCCGAGCCGGATCCTGCCGCCGACCTGCCGCTATGCCCCTTCGTGCAGCGAATATGCCGTGCAGGCGCTGGGCAAATACGGTGCGATCAAGGGTGGATGGCTGGCGCTTAAGCGTATAATGCGCTGCCACCCATGGGGCGGGCATGGCTACGACCCGGTGCCTTAGCGCCGCTGTCTTGGCTATATAACACACCTCCCCACATACCGAACACGACTGACTACGACGGGACCGACCTTGGAAAACCAGCGCAATCTGATCCTGGCGATCGCTCTCTCCTTCCTGCTGCTGATCGGGTGGGATTATGCGATGCAATATTTCTACCCGCAGCCCGAAGAGGCGCTGGTGGAAGAGGTGGCCGATACGCCGGCCTCGCGTGCTGCCGAGGCCACGCAGCACTCGCGCACTGGCGGACTGGTCGATCCCGCATTGCAGGCGCAGGAGGAGGTCGATGTTGCGCAGGCTCTTGCCTCGCCCGACCGCCTGCCGATCGACGCGCCGCGCGTGGCTGGTTCGATCAACCTGCGCGGCGGTCTGATCGACGATATCGTCCTCAAGGATCACACCGAGACGACGGATGAAGACAGCGGCCCCGTTCGCCTGTTCTCGCCCAACGGAACCCCCGCGCAGTATTTCGCGCAGTTCGGCTGGGTCGGCTCGAACATTCGCGTGCCCGGAGTGCAGACATTATGGGAGGCGGATGGCGAGCGCCTGACGCCCGAGACACCGGTCACACTGAGCTGGAACAATGGTCAGGGCCTGATCTTCGAAATCACCTACGCCATTGACGACAATTACATGATCACGGCCGAGCAGGCGGTCAGCAATACCTCCGGCAACCAGGTGGTCGTCGAGCCCTTCGGCCTCGTCAATCGCACCAGCCGCACCGCCAGCCAGGACATCTTCAACGCGCATTCGGGCCCGATGGGTGTGTTCGGCGACACAGCCGATTACGATGTCGATTACGAGGACGTGGACGAGGCAGGCGTCGTGCGCCCGCAGGGCCGCACCAGATGGGCAGGCTTCGCCGATATCTACTGGATTGCCGCTCTAGTCCCGCAGGATGGCAGCGCGCCGGCGACCAGCTATCGCTCGCTCGGCAACGAAACCTATCGCACCGATGTGATCTACGAACCGGTGACCGTTCCGGCCGGCCGCAAGTACACCACGACCTCGCGTCTCTATGCCGGTGCGAAGGAAAGCGTGGTGCTCGACCAGTACCAGGATGCCGGAATCGAGAAGTTCGGTTTCGCGATCGACTGGGGCTGGTTCCGCTGGTTCGAAAAGCCGATCCTGTGGCTGCTGCGCACGCTATTCGACGCGGTCGGCAATTTCGGCGTCGCCATCATCATCCTGACCGTCATCGTGCGCGGCTTGATGTTCCCCATCGCGCAGAAGGGCTTTGCCAGCATGGCCGCGATGAAGGCCATCCAGCCCAAAATGAAGGAGCTGCAGGAGAAATATAAGGACGACAAACCCAAGCAGCAGCAGGAGATCATGGAGCTCTACAAGCGCGAGAAGGTCAACCCGCTCGCCGGCTGCCTGCCGATGCTGCTCCAGATCCCGGTGTTCTTTGCGCTCTACAAGGTGCTGATCCTGGCGGTCGAGATGCGGCACGAGAAATTCGCCTGGATCGACGATCTCTCCGCGCCCGATCCGGCCAACCTCGCCAATGCGCTGGCCTATGTCGGCATCGATGTGCCCGGCTGGCTGATGATCATCTTCGGCCTCGGCGTGCTCGCTGTGCTGCTGGGCTTCACCATGTGGCTGACCTTCAAGCTCAACCCCAGTGCGATGGATCCGATGCAGCAGAAGATCTTCGACATCATGCCGTGGATCCTGATGTTCGTGATGGCCCCGTTCGCGGCGGGCCTGCTGCTCTACTGGGTCACCTCCAACGTGCTGACGCTGGCACAGCAGAAATATCTCTATTCCAAGCATCCGCAGATGCGCGCGATGATCGAGGAAGAGAAAAAGAAGAAGGCGGCCGAGGCGGCCAAGGCGACCTGATGGACGAGGCCGAACTCGCCACGCTGGAAAGGCGCGCGACCAAGCTGTTCTCGGGCCGGGTGGAATTCCTGCTGTCTGCGCCGCAGCTCAAGTTCCTGCCCGAGCCGGACGTGCCGGAGATCGCCTTTTGCGGCCGCTCGAATGTCGGCAAGAGCACGCTTCTCAATGCGCTGACCGGCCGTAAGGCGATCGCGCGCGCATCCGTCACGCCGGGGCGCACGCAAGAGCTGAACTTCTTCGAGGTCGGCGATCCGACGCTGTTTCGCCTCGTCGACATGCCGGGCTATGGCTTCGCCAAGGCGCCGGTGAAAGTGGTCGAGCGCTGGAAGAACCTCGTGAAGACCTACCTGCGCGGCCGCGCAGTGCTGGCCCGCACGCTGGTGCTGGTCGATAGCCGCCACGGGCCGAAAGAGGTCGATCGGAAGATGATGACGATGCTCGACGAGGCAGCCGTCGGCTATCGCGTGGTCCTGACCAAGGCGGACAAGATCAAGGCCAGTGACCTGGAAAAGGTCGTCGCCGCGACCGAGGCGGAAGCGCGCAAGCACGTCGCCGCCTATCCGGAAATCCACGTGACCAGCGCGGAAAAGGGCATGGGCATCGGCGCGCTTAGAGCAGCGGTGCTGGCCGACGCGGGCGTTTAACTCGAAGCGATCGCTTCTTCCGCAGCACGCTTTTCTGCACTGGCCTGAAGCGCCTTCTCGCGTTCCGTCTTTACCTTGCGCGCTTGAGTCGCGAGGCCGCGCCAGGTCTGTTCTGCCCGCAGGCTGCGTTCCCGGACATTGTCGAGAGTAGCGGCCTTGGCTTCCGCAGCGGCCTCTTTTGCCCGTGCGTCGTAGAATTCGAATGTCTGGCTCATGCTCGATCTCTCGCCGGAGGGAGGTATACGACGTGCCCCCGCACACACACGATGCGCGTGCGGGGGATGGTCTGGTCGACCTTAGTCGGCGGCCGAGAGGTTCACGGCGCTGGCCTTGCCATTGCGGCCGGTCTCGACTTCGTAGTTGAGGCGCTGGTCCTTATCGAGCGTCTGCATGCCTGCGGCCTGCACGGCAGTGATGTGGACGAAGCTGTCGTCCGAGCCGTCGTCGGGCTGGATGAAGCCATAGCCCTTGTCGGCGTTAAAGAATTTGACTGTTCCGGTCTTGCTCATGATGGTTCCTTTCAAGAACGCATGGGATTGCCTCGCCGCGACATGCGGCGTGGTCGTGCTTAAAATCGTCCGATGAAAGGAAGTCGAAGTCTGGGTTGCGCCTGCACACGCGGAGGTGTCGGGCGGTCGTCAAAAGCCGAAGTCCGTCGCATAATTCGACGTCAGCGGAATCGCCCTAGCACGGCACCTGCCAATCACCTAATCGGCATTGATCGTCAGGTCGCAAACAGCATGTCATCGTTGGCGAAAGCCTTCATTTCCAGCGCGTTTCCGCTGGGGTCCCGGAAGAACATCGTGGCCTGTTCGCCGGGCTGGTCCTTGAAGCGGATGGTAGGTTCGATCGCGAAATCGACATTCGCCGCGCGCAGCCGCTCGGCCAGTGCCTGCCAATCGTCCATCCGTAGGACGATGCCGAAATGCGGCACCGGCACGCCATGTCCGTCGACATGGTTGCTCGCCCTATCGCCCGATCCGCCCGGCGCGAGATGGGCGACGATCTGATGGCCGTAAAAGTCGAAATCGATCCATTCGGCGCTACTGCGCCCCTCGTCGCAGCCCATGGTATCGCCATAGAAGCGGCGGGCTTCGGCAAGGTCGTCGACTGGGAAGGCGAGGTGGAAGGGGCGCAGGCTCATGCCGCCCGTCTAGCCCAGCCGTCGTTCGTCGCAAAGCCACTTCGTTCAGCCTCGACACTGCCAAGCTGAACCTCTACCGCGCAGGCGAAACAGGTGGGACACGCGCATGAAACTCGTCATCGGCAACAAGAACTATTCCAGCTGGAGCCTGCGTGGCTGGCTCGCGGCCAAGCAGTCGGGCCTCTCCTTCGAAGAGATCGTGGTACCGTTGTTCGGCGAGAACTGGGAGGCCGACAAACAGAGCGGCGAAATCCGCCCGTCGAGCGGCAAAGTCCCGCTGTTGTGGGACGACGAAGTGGTCGTGTGGGACAGCCTCGCCATCCTCGACTACCTCGCCGACAAGGTCGGGCGCGACCGCTTCTGGCCCAAGGACGACGTTGCGCGCGGCATGGCGCGGTCGATGGTCGCCGAAATGCACTCCAGCTTCCAGGCATTGCGGGGAGAGTGCCCGATGAACGTGCGCAAGCGCTTCGACGGGTTCGAGCCGAGCGAGGCCTGCAAAGCGGACATCATACGCATCCTCGGCCTCTGGGCGGAAGCGCGCAGCCGCTTCGGCAGCGGCGGGCCGTTCCTGTTTGGCACCTTCGGCGCGGCGGACGTGTTCTTCGCGCCGGTGGTCAGCCGCTTCATCAGCTACCAGATCGCCGTGCCCGGCTTCGCCGCTGCCTATATGCAGGCGCTGTGGGAGCATGAGTGGATGCAGGGCTGGATCGAGGCCTCGGAGAACGAGGAGTGGGTGATCGAGCAATACGAGACGGTCGGCTGATGCGGTTCGTTGCTATTCTCGCGGTGGTCCTTGCCCTGCTGCCCGCACAGGCGAAGGCCTGGGGCTATTACGCGCACACTGTCACGGCGGAGATCGCCGAGGCGAATGTCGAGCCCGAAACGCGCGCGAAGATCGAGCGGCTGCTGCGCGCCTCTCCGCAATTGGGCACGCCCGATTGCCCCCTCGCCAGCCTCGAGGATGCATCGGTGTGGCCCGATTGCCTGCGCGGAGCCTACTGGCGCTGGGGCTATACCTTCGCCTGGCATTACCAGACCGAGCCGATCACCGAGGAATACAGCGCGCGCAAGAACTGCTCCGGCGGCGCCTGCGTCAGCGCGCAGGTGGAGCGCAACCAGCGCATCCTCGCCGACGAGAGCCTGCCCGACAATGTCCGGCTGGAAGCGCTCGCCTTCATGGTCCACTTCATCGGAGACATCCACATGCCGCTCCATTCGGGCGACAAGGACGATCGCGGCGGCAACGATCGCACTGCCGCCTACGGCATCGTGCCGGGCCTGAACCTGCACTGGGTGTGGGACGGCCCGCTGGCGGAACGTGCGATCAGCGGCAATCCGCCGGTGGTGCGTCGCTATTCCGCCGCCGAGCGCGCCGAACTGGCGGGCGGTCGTGCTGCCGACTGGGGCCGCGAAAGCTGGCAGTTGTCGCGCGATTTTGTCTATCCGCAGGCCTTCGGTTGCGATCCCTGCGATGGCGAGCTGCCCGATGAGACGGTGCTTTCGCAGGACGTTCTCGACCGCTCGATCCCCATTGCCCGCCGCCGCGTGTTGCAGGCGGGCCTGCGCATGGCGGAGTATCTCGACGAAGCCTTCGCGCCCGGCCCGCTTCCCGAGCAGGAGCGCGATTCGTGAGCGCGCTCGATCTTGCGAAGCGGCTGATGGCGGCGCCCAGTGTCACGCCCGCGCGCGGGCAGGTGTTCGACGCGATGGAAGCCATGCTGGCGCCGCTCGGCTTCGAGGTGACGCGCTTCATCCGCGGCGAGGGCGAGCAGGGCACGCCGGAGGAAGCCGTAGAAAATCTCTTCGCGATCCGTCGCGGGCCGGCAGGATCGAAGCATTTCGCCTTTGCCGGGCACCTCGACGTGGTGCCGCCTGGCGACGGCTGGACCAGTGACGCCTTCGAGCCGGAGGAGCGGGGCGAATTGCTCTACGGGCGCGGCGCGGTGGACATGAAGGGCTCGATCGCCTGCATGGTCGATGCGGTGGCCAATGTGCCAGCCGAGGCCGGTACGATCAGCTTCATCATCACCGGCGACGAGGAAGGCCCGGCGCTCCACGGCACGCGCGCGCTGATCGATTACATGAAGGCCGAGAGCATCCGGCCCGACCTGTGCCTCGTCGGCGAGCCGACATCGGTAAACCGGCTCGGCGACATGATGAAGATCGGGCGACGCGGGTCGGTGAACATCTGGCTGGAGGTCGAGGGGACGCAGGGCCACGTCGCCTATCCGCACCTTGCCGACAATCCGATCCCCAAGCTGGTCGCCATGCTGGCGGAACTGGACGCCCTGGTGCTGGATGAAGGCACCGACTGGTTCCAGCCGAGCAATCTCGAGATTACCGAGATCGACATTCCCAACCACGCGCACAACGTCATCCCGGCCAAGGCCAAGGCGCGCATTTCGATCCGTTTCAACGACACGCATTCGGGCGCATCGCTGTCGGAGATAGTGGGTGCCATTGCGGAAAAGCACGGCGGCACCGCGCTGCCGATCATCTCGGGCGAACCGTTCCTGACGCCGCCGGGCGAATTCAGCGACATCATCGCCGCTGCGGTCACGGCGGAGACGGGGATCGACCCCGAACCCTCCACCACCGGCGGCACTTCCGATGCACGATTCTTGCGTGCCGTGTGCCCGGTGATCGAATTCGGCCTCTGCAACGCGACCATGCACAAGCGCGACGAGGCTGTAGCCATCGAGGACCTTTCGACGCTAAGCCGCATTTATACGCGCATCGCGAAGGACGCGCTGGCCCGCTAGAGGCCAAGTTGGGGAGGGATCGCCGTGCTGAAGACCTGGTTCGAAATTCCGCTGTGGCAGCGCGTCATCACCGCGCTCATCCTGGGCGTGCTGACCGGCTGGGCCTGGGGGCCGGATGCGGAAAGCATCAAGTGGATCGGCGATTTCTTCATCAAGGCGATCAAGATGCTGGTCGTCCCGCTGATCTTCTTCAGCCTTGTCAGCGGTGTCGCGGCGATCGGGGACTTGCGGAAGCTCGGCGCGGTCGGCGGGCGGGCGATGATCCTGTTCGTCGTGACCGGGCAGATCGCGGTGTGGCTGGGCCTCGGCCTCGGCACCGTGCTCGCGCCCGGGGCAGGCGTCGATACCAGCGCGATCCAGCGCGGCGAGACGCCGGTGCCCAACGAGACCACGGCGGTCGACATGATCCTCTCCATCGTGCCAGAAAGCCCGGTGCAGGTGATGGCCGATGTCGCGGTGCTGCCGTTGATCGTCTTTTCGCTCCTGATCGGCATCGGCATATTGATGGCCAAGGAAGAGGGCGTTCCCGTCCAGAAGGTGTTCGATAGCGGCGCGGTGATCATGCAGAAGGTCACCATGATCGTGATGGAGCTCACCCCCTTCGGCGTCTTCGCGCTGATGGCCTGGGTGGCAGGCACGCTGGGGCTGGATGCGCTGGTCAGCCTCGCCAAGCTGGTGGGCCTCAACTACCTCGGCTGCCTGCTGATCATCGCCTTCATCTATGGCGGGATGATCAAGTTCCTCGCCAAGCTGCCGGTGCGCGATTTCTTCCGCGGGATCGTCGATGCGATGGCGGTGAGCTATTCCACCGCCAGCTCCAACGCGACTCTGCCGGTGACCTTGCGCTGCGCGGAGCGCAATCTCGGCGTCTCGAACTCGGTTGCGGCCTTCGTGATTTCGCTCGGCGCGACGATCAACATGAACGGCACGGCGATGTATCTCGGCCTTGCCACGCTATTCGGCGCGCAGATTTTCGGCGTCGACCTGTCGATGGGCGATTATTTCCTCATCTCGATCCTCGCGACGCTCGGCGCAGTCGGTGCGGCAGGCATTCCTGGCGCGGGCCTTATCATGATGGCTCTGGTCTTCGGCGCGGTCGGCGTGCCGCTGGAAACGATCGCTTTCGTCGCCGGTGTCGACCGGATCATGGACATGATGCGCACGACGACGAATGTTTCGGGCGATGCGGCAGTGGCGACGACCGTGGCGGTGATGACGGGCGAGATCGACCGGGGCGAGATGATCTCCGCGGATGATGTTTGACGTGCCTAATGATGACCGAGTCGAAAGCGCCAATTCTCGATAAGATATTCGCTGAATTGCGCTTGCGGTGCGATCCCGACGGCTACATTTTCACTTACGTAGACGACTTGGATCGTTGGTCCGGACTTCTCGGCCTTCCTTGGTTCGAAAGCTTGAACTGCATTGGTGTCGAATTGGCCAAGCGCTATGACAGCGGCACAGTGAATTATGCCTTTGGAGATTCGCTCGCGAATGAGTTGTGGAGTGAGATGATCTCACGTCACCAGGAGATACCGGAAGGCTGTTGGCCTCAGCAGTTCGATGAGGTTTATTTGGCATTCGATGCCGGAGAGTTTCGTCGAAAAAAGGACGGGGATGCAGACCCGGTGAAGCTCTATACGGACCCGATGATCGCGGATTTCGTTGCTAGTCTTTCCTAGCGCCCCTTCGGCTTCTCCAGCACCTTCTTCCGGTAGCTGCACAAATCCGCCACCTTGCACCGCCAGCACTCGGGCGTCCTTGCCTTGCAGACATAGCGGCCGTGCAGGATCAGCCAGTGATGCGCGCCGAGGCGGAAGGGCTGGGGCACGCGCTTTTCGAGTTTTGCCTCGACCTGTTCGGGTGTCTTGCCCTTGGCGAGGCCGGTGCGGTTGCCGACGCGCAGGATGTGCGTGTCGACCGCGAAGGTTTCCTGACCGAACCAGCAGTTGAGTACGACATTGGCCGTCTTGCGGCCCACGCCGGGCAGGCGGACGAGGTCATCGCGCGTGTCGGGCACCTCGCCGTCATATTCGTCGACCAGCAGCTGGCTAAGCGCGATTACGTTCTTCGCCTTCGAATTGAACAGGCCGATGGTCTTGATGTGCTCCTTCAAGCCGTCTTCGCCCAGCGCCAGCATCTGCTGCGGCGTCTCGACCTCGCGGAATAACGCGCGCGTCGCCTTGTTCACCCCCACGTCGGTCGCCTGCGCCGATAGCGCCACGGCCACCACCAGCTGGTAGCAATTGCCATATTCCAGTTCCGTCTCGGGCGAGGGATTGTCCTCGGCGAGGCGGCGGAAGAATTCGAAAATCTGGTCTTTGGTCATCGCTTGCTGGCGGTCCGGATGAAGGGGAAGGCCGCGACGCTCCACAGCATGCCCCAGACGATCATCCGGCCTCCATGGGCTGCTTGCAGGTCCGGGTCCGACAGGAACGGCAGCGTCAGAGCGACCAGCACCGCGAGCATCGCTGCGAAACCGATCAGCCCGAGCTGCCACGGGGCCGGAGTCTGCACCAGCGACGCATAGCCTGCCGGCAGTCCGATCGCCGACGCCAGGCCCGCCCACAGCGGCCAGGCATATGCCACGCCTGCCTCCGGTATGCTCATCACGTAACCGATCGCGCTGAACAGGATGGCCAGTGCGAGGCCACAGCCGATGGCGAAACCCTTCAAAGCCCCAGCACCTGCTCCATCGTGTAGCGTCCCGGTTCGCGGCCCTTCAGCCAGTCGGCTGCCTTGATCGCGCCGCGCGCGAAAATCTCGCGGTTCTCGGCGCTGTGGGAGAGGGTGATGCGCTCCTGCTCGCCAGCCAGGATCACGCTGTGTTCGCCCGCCACGGTCCCGCCACGCAGGGCCGCAAAGCCGATTGCCCCGCGCTCGCGCGCGCCGGTCTGCCCGTCGCGACCGCTCTCCCGGTTCGTGGCAAGATCGATCCCGCGCCCCTCCGCCGCAGCCTCGCCCAACAGAATCGCGGTGCCGCTAGGCGCATCCACCTTGCGGCGATGGTGCATCTCGACGATCTCGATATCCCAGTCCGGCCCGAGCCGCGCGGCGGCCTCCTGCACCAGGTGGGCGAGAAGCGTAACACCGAGCGAGGTATTGCCTGTTTGCAGGACCGGCACGGCCCGCGCGGCATGATCTATCGCTTCGTGGTGACCCGGCTCCAGCCCGGTGGTGCCGATCACGATCGGCACGCCAGCGCCGATCGCGGCATGGAGGTTCGCCTGCAGCGCCGCCGGGGCGGAAAAATCGACCAGCACATCGCTCACATCGGCCAGATCACCCACGTCGTCGCCCTTGTCGACGCCGCCTGCATAGTCGTGGCCCGAGGCCTCGATCACGCGCCGCAGCGCTTCGCCCATGGCGCCCTTGCTGCCGATTACGCCGATGTTTGCCATTCGTCCTTGTCGCCCTACCGCTTCGCTGCGTGAGGGCGGTTGATCCCCTCACTGCCTTCGCTACTTGAGAGGAATGGCTGAAATACGCAACATCGTGATCCTGACCGGCGCGGGGATATCGGCCGAGAGTGGCATCGACACCTTCCGCGCCGAGGGCGGGCTGTGGGAACAGCACAAGGTCGAGGACGTCGCCACGCCCGAAGGCTTCGCGCGCGATCCCGATCTGGTGCTGCGCTTTTACGACATGCGGCGCGAGGCGATCCAGAGGAAGCAGCCCAACCCCGCGCATGACGCGCTCGCCCGGCTGGACGAGCACTGGGAGGGCAACCTCCTGATCGTCACGCAGAATGTCGACGACCTGCATGAGCGCGCCGGAGCGAAGCGGGTGCTGCACATGCACGGCACCCATCTCAACGCATGGTGCACCGCCTGCGATGCGAAGAACCCGTGGACCGGCACGCTTGCGGACCGTCCGCCATGCCCCGCCTGCGGGACGAATGCGCTGCGACCCGATGTCGTCTGGTTCGGCGAGATGCCTTACGAGATGGAGCGCATCTATGCTGCGCTTCGCACCGCGGACCTGTTCGTCAGCATTGGCACTTCCGGCGCGGTCTATCCTGCCGCCGGTTTCGTGCGCGATGCGCGCAGCCTGGGCGCACGCACGCTGGAGCTGAATCTCGAGCGCAGTCAGGGCTCGGGCTGGTTCGACGAAAGTCGGCAGGGCAGGGCTAGCGAGCTGGTGCCCGAGTGGGTCGATACGCTGCTGGATAGGTAAGGCCTGTCGGAACGCCCGAGCGGCGACGGAATTTCAGCCCCATGAAGCAGATTGTTAGCGCTACCGCACTCGCCCTCATTCTCGCCGCCTGTTCCAGTCAGGAGCCTGCCGCCGAGCCCGAGGCCGATATCGCCACCGCAACGCCGACCGCCTCGGACGATGACAGCGCAGTGGAGGATATATCCGCCGGGGATGCGGACGCTGCCATGGATGCAATGGAGCGTGACGATGCCACCGATGGCTCTACGGCAAACGCCAGCGCGCGCAGCGAAGTGCAAGCGATCCCGGAAGCCTTTCGCGGGACATGGGCAACCTCCCCCGAAAACTGCTCCGCGCGCAGCTTCTACCGCGTGACGGTGCAGGACGACCGCGTGAATTTCTTCGAGGACGGCGGCTTTGCCAGCGACATTCGCGTGAAGGGCCATGCGCTCGCCGTGACCTATCCCTTCGAGAATCCGAACGGCGAAACCGAACACCGCGTGGTCTATTTCGCGCGCGAAACGGAGGACCGCATCCGCATCCGCGAGGGCGACGGGGAAAGCCAGACGTACGTAGCCTGCCCCGATCAATAAGTCGGCGGGTGCTCGATGATTTGCCTGTAGTGCTTCCCGCAATTCTGATGCCTGCGTTTCAGGAGCACCCCTTGCAGGCGGGATCCTTTGCAATCGCGAAGCTGCGCATGTCTGGCTTGAGTCCGTCGAGCAGGTAGACCCGCCCCCAGTCGATATCCGGCATGTTGCCCGACGGCCCCAGCAACGCTCGCACTGCCTGTAGCGCGGCGAAGGTCGCTGCCCAGCCGGCCATCGCGCCGAGCATGCCTTCCTCGGCGCAGGTATCGCAGTCTTCAGCATCGAAGGCGTCGCCGACGAAACAGCGATAGCAGGCCTCGGTCGGCAAGTGACCCGCGAATGCGCCGACCTGGCCCTGGAAGCGACCGACGGCGGCCGACAACAGCGGCACGCGTTCGGCCACGCAGGCATCGGAAATCGCCAGGCGGGTCGCAAAATTGTCCGTCCCGTCGAGCACCAGATCGGCACCGACGACGAGGCTGTGGGCATTTTCGGCAGTGATGCGCCGGTCGCTGATCGTCACATCGAGCGCAGGGTCGAACGTGCTGACCCAGCGCTTGGCGATGACGGCCTTGCCGTGGCCGATGTCGCGCGTGTTGAACAGCGTCTGGCGCTGCAGGTTGCTCGCCTCGACCTTGTCGTCGTCGACCAGCGTCAGCCTGCCGATCCCTGCTGCGGCGAGATACTGCAGCGCCGGCGAGCCGATCCCGCCGAGGCCGACGAGAACGAGGTGCTTGCCAGCCAGCGCCACCTGCCCCGCGCCGCCGATCTCGGGCAGCACGATATGGCGGGCGAAGCGGTCGAGGCGATCATCGGACAGGCTCATCCCGCAGCGTCCTCGTCGGCGTCGGGCAGGCGCTCTTTTCGAAACCCGTGCATCCCGTTCCACCATTGCATGCCGATCACTGCGCCTTTCGATGGCTGGAGCAAGGCGACCAGCATCACCACCGCAAGCGGGACGATGATCGCCACGATCGCCATCGCGCCCAGCGCCAGTTCGGCGACGAGGAAAATCAGCACCGGGGCCAGCAGGTGGCCGGTCACGAACAGGGCGATATAGGCCGGGAAATCGTCCGCCCGCTGGCCCGAAATGTCGAGGTTGCAATGCGCGCACCCATCGACCGGCTTGAGCCATTTGCGGAATAGTGTGCCTTCGCCGCAGCGCGGACACCGGCAGCGCGCTCCGCGCCAGAGCGTTTCGGCGAAGGAAGCAGGCAGGGCGTAGCGCGATGGGTCGGAGGCCATGACCGCCCTTTGGCCGCTCGCACGCGCGCTGTCGACAACCCTGTGCAAAGGGCTGTCGATCAGACGTGCATTACCTGTGGGTACGGAGGGGAGCGATCAGCTCTCCAGCTGGCGCAGCAGGCTGCGCACATCGCCGTCCATATCGGCGTCGCGCTGGCGCAGATCCTCGATCAGCCGCACGGCATGGATCACCGTCGAGTGATCGCGTCCGCCGAACTTGCGCCCGATTTCGGGATAGCTGCGCGGGGTCAGCACCTTGGAGAGATACATTGCCACTTGCCGCGGGCGAACCACGGCGCGCGCGCGGCGCTTGCTGCTCATTTCACTGCGGTCGATGCGATAGAACTGGCAGACCGTGCGCTGGATTTCGTCGATCGTGATCCGGCGGCGATTGGCCGACAGGATATCGGTCAACTGTTCCTCGGCCAGCTGGAGCGAGACTTCCTGCCCGGTCAGCTGGGCATAGGCGATCAGCTTGTTGAGGCCGCCGACCAGCTCGCGGACATTCCGCGTGATCGTGCGGGCGAGAAAGTCGAGCACGTCCTCGGGCACCTGCAGCGGCGCGAACTTGGTTAGCTTGGAATGCAGGATTTTCTTGCGCAGCTCGATGTCGGCCGCCTGGATGTCGGCGACGAGGCCCATCGAGAGGCGCGAGAGCAGGCGCGGCTCGACTCCGTCGAGCGCCTGCGGTGCCCGGTCTGCGGCGAAGACCAGGCGCTTGCCTTCGGCCAGCAGCGCATCGATCGTGTAGAGCAGTTCTTCCTGTGCCGAGGCCTTGCCGATGATGAACTGGATGTCGTCGACCAGCAGCAGATCGAAGCTGCGCAGGCGGGCCTTGAATTCCAGCATCTGGTTGGCTTTCAAGGCTTGCACGAACTCGACCATGAAGCGTTCGGCACTGCAGTAGAAGATGCGGCTGCGCGGATGGGCCTGCAGGAAAGTATGGCCGATGGCGTGCAACAAGTGCGTCTTGCCCTGTCCGGTCGCGCCCTTGAGGTAGAGCGGGCTGAACTGCGGCTTTTCCGTCGCGCTCATGCGCTGGGCTGCGTTGAAGGCGAGGATGTTGGCTTCGCCGGTGATGAAGGCGGCGAAGGTCAGCGAGGGGTCGAGGCCGACGCTAGAGGTGAAGCCGCGGTCGCCCAGCGTGTCGGCGCTGATCGCCATCATCGAGCTGTCGGCACCGTCATTGGCCGGGCGGCGACCGTCGGAGTGCAGGCGAAGGTCGGCGACCTGGCGGCGGCCCGGGTGTACCTGGATGTTGACGTGGCGCACGTCGCTGCACGCGATCTTCCAGGCGAGGCTCAGCCGGTCGGCGAAGCGGTCCTTGACCCAGTTGGCGCTGAACTCGGTCGGCAGGAAAAGGTCGAGCGTGCCGGTTTCCTTGTCGATCCCGCCGACCTGGATCGGTTTGATCCACTGACTGTGAAGCTGATGCCCGAGATCCTTGCGCAGGCCCTGGCTGATGTCCGACCAGTCGGCCGCCAGGTTTACAGCTTCACTATCTTCCATGAAATCGTCCCGATTTTTCTGTTTTGCTTTTGTCGCTTCGGCACCCTTGCCCATAGTCACAAACTTCCCCCAAGCGCGGAAGCGCATCGGCCTCCGCGATCCTACCAGTTCCCGTCGCGTGAAAGGGAGCGGGCAAAGCTTCGCCCCACCCCGGAATCGGTGTTTTCCGGAGGTTCCCCTCTAGCAGTTCGAATGTGAGGCGCGGGCTGTCCCGTCCCGTGCCGGTGAAGATGTTTTAGGCAGGCGGGCGAATGAGTCGCAAGGGGGATAACTGCAATAAATCGGAAATAATCTTGTTGACTCGCCGCAAGCCCGCAGGCTGCCGTTCAAGCCCCTGATTTACCTTCGTTTGGCTTCGCCGTGGCAGGCGAATCGCAGGAATCTCTAGCCTTGCTTGACGGTTCCATTGCGGCGTTGCGACGTTACGTGACCGGGATGCAACAAGGGGTCCGCGCGCGATGCGGCGGACCCCTGTCGAATTGCTACCGGGCGGGCCCGAAGGCCGGCGAATCAGAGCGCGGCGACGCGCTTGCTGAGACGGCTCATCTTGCGAGCGGCCGTGTTCTTGTGCATCACGCCGCGGGCCACGCCGCGAGCAAGCTCGGGCTGCATGGTCTTGAGCGCGTCCTGCGCGGCCGACTTGTCGCCGCCTTCAATCGCCACTTCGACCTTCTTCACATAGTTGCGAATGCGGCTCATGCGGGCGCCGTTGATTTCGGCACGGCGTTCGTTGCGGCGGATGCGCTTCTTGGCTTGCGGCGTATTGGCCATATCTGTCCTCGTCAGGCCGCGCCGAATGTCTGCGCGGCGGAAAATCTCGTCTGGGCGTTTCGAAAAGGCAGCCCATGGGCCGCCGGAAAGCGGCGCACTTAGCTGCGCTCCCCCGAATCGTCAAGCAATTGCTTGGTGCATGCCAGGCTGCGGCGGAACGCTGGTTTGCCCCGTCTGTTTGCCTAGATAAGAGCAAGCGAAGCGAAGGGAAGACCGCAAGTGACAGAAAAGACGATCCACAGCGACGCCGAATGGCGCGAGAAGCTGACGCCCGAGCAATATCACGTGCTGCGCGAGGCCGGCACCGAACGCGCCTTCACCGGCAAATACGACAAGCATTACGAAGAGGGCGAGTATTACTGCGCCGCCTGCGGACAGAAGCTGTTCGAGAGCGAGGACAAATACAACAGCGGCTGCGGCTGGCCGGCCTTCGTTGCGCCGGCGGAAGGCGACGCGGTCGATGAGCACCGCGACACCAGTCACGGCATGATCCGCACCGAAGTCACCTGTTCCAATTGCGACGGCCATCTCGGCCATGTCTTCCCCGACGGTCCGCGCGATCGTGGCGGCATGCGCTATTGTATCAACAGCGCGGCCCTGAAGTTCGAGCCCGACGACACGCAATCATAGAACAATCCGCCCGAACCGACCGAAAGCGATCAGTAGCGAAGTGGCAGGAACCCATGGGGTCGGAAGGGGACTGCGCCTGGAAATCCTGGCACACCGTTGAGCCGCCACCCCGATACCAAGCGCCGGTGTGCCATTACGGGTTTACATTCCTACCGGTTCAGCGGTCTCGGGAGCCGGCAATTGCTCGGCCGGCATGTGCTGGATGCTGATGCCGTTGCGCACGGCCCAGATGGCCGCCTGGGTGCGGTTCTGCACGTCGAGCTTGCGCAGGATCGCCTTCACGTGGACCTTCACCGTTGCCTCGCTGATATTTAGACTGCGGGCGATGACCTTGTTCGGCGCACCGACCACGAGAAATCGCAGTGTCTCGAGCTCGCGATCGGACAGCAGATCCAGCATTTCGCTCTGCGAACTGGCCGCGCAGGTCTCGTCGATCCAGTGCTGCGGGAAACGGTTGGCCAGCTCGCTCGGCATGACCTTCTCGCCAAGGTGGACGAGCTTGAGCGATTCGATCAGCGGATCGCAATCGATCGATTTAACGATATAGCCATGGATTCCTGACCGGAATGCCTCGACCATGGCGTCGAAATCATACGCATTGGCCAATACCACGATACGCGAGTCGGCGCATTGTTCGCGAATATGCTCGACCTCGGTTGCAACACAGCACTCGTCGCTCTCGTCCAGCAGGACGATCCGCGGCGCGAACTCGATATCCGCATCCGTCAGAGACGAACTTGTATTGCTCGATTGTATCACCTCGAACGTCTCACCATGCAGGATGCGGCGCATGCCTTCCCGCGCAAGAGTATTACGGCTGATGATCGCCAAGGGTATCGCTTGTACAGAATGCATCGTATTTTCCTCCGTCTCGACCCGAAAGAACGACCAATCCTCTGAAAAATTCAGCGACCTCAATTTCTGTATGAGACGGTACTACTTTCTTGCGAATACTGAGTCGAGTCCGAAGGAAACGTTAACTCTTACCTCGTGCCAAAATGGGTCAACCCGTGCACATTCCGCGCTAGACTACTTCTCGCACCATCATGAAAGCTTCCGCCGCTTGGCGAAATACGGTCGACCCACGCAGCCGCGCGAGGGCTTCGATCGTCTTGAGCGAGCGTTCATCGGGAGACGCCTTCACCTGGCTTTCGAACTTCGCAAACGCTTCCAGCTTGCGATCGAGATACTCGCCGATGTCGATGAAGACGTTCGGCTGGAACCCGGGCGTGATCGGCGGTGCCGCCCAATTCGTTTCAGAAAGGGTTTCATAGGCCAGCACGAGCCGCGGCACGTTTGCGGAGCGCGGGCGGCACGCGACGAGCGCGGCGTTAAAGACCAGCTGGTGGTCCACATGGACGTCACCGAAGAAGGGGGCGAAGACGGTATCGGGTTCGACGTGGTCCACGATTTTCGCGACCGCGGCATTGATCTGCGCAGCGCCTACCGTGTCGAGAGCGGCGGCCGGCAGATCGAGGTAATGCACTTTGGTTCCACCCAGCACTGCATGAGCGGCCACCAGCTCCCGGCGCACCTGAGCGACCAGATCGGTGGAGAATTGCGGCGATTTGCCCGTCGTGACGATGGCGACATGGACGTCGTGCCCATGATCCCTCAGGCGCGCGATTGAGCCGCCACAACCGAGCACTTCGTCGTCGGGATGCGGTGCGACCACGAGGACGCGGCCCAATTGATCGAGGGGAGTGGAACCGGTCATTGCGCGTGCCCCAGGACGGAGTGAATCCGCGGCGGCTGCCCGCCGTCCATGCTCCATTCCTCGATCCTGATCACGCCTGATCCGGTCTGCACGATCAAAGCCTCGCCGTCGATACCGACGATCTGCCCGGCGGAGGCATGGTGATCGATGTTCTCTATCGGGGAACTGGCCCAAAGGGTCATGCGCGCGTCGCCTGACTGGGTGAACGCGCCTGGGTAGGGCCGGCCGACTGCGCGGATCAGGCGGTCTATCTCTTCAGCGGGCCGGTGCCAGTCCACCTCACCGTCCGATGGACGCCGCCGCGCGCAATAGGTGGCGCAACTTTCATCCTGCAGGATTTCGCGCGCGCTACCATCGGCCAAGGCTTCGATGGCGCGCCGCACGATCGTATCGAGCGCCATCATATGCTTGGCATAAAGGCTTGCCGCGGTCTCTCGCGGTGCCACGTGGAAGAATTCCTGCGCCAACAGCGCACCTGTGTCGACGCCCTCGTCCATCCAGAACAGGCTGGAGCCCGAAATCTTCTCGTCGGCGAGAATTGTCCATGGAATAACTGCCCGCCCGCGCATGCGGGGAAGCGGTGCGGGGTGGTATCCGAATATCCGGCCCGGCGCGATCGCAAGGAAATCGGGCCCGCATATCTGCGACCAGCCGATCACGAAAATGCCATCCGGTTCAGCTTGCCGGATCGCGTCCAGCGTCGCAGGATCATTGGTCTTGCGAATGGCGAGCAGCTGCGCGCCGATTTCCTGCGCATCCGGCGCCAGGTCGACGAAATCCGAATGCCGGCCAGCAAGGTCAGGATCGAGCGTGACGACCATCGCGATGTCGCACGCGCTCTCGCGCATGGCGTTCAGCGCCACGCCAGTGCTCTCGACAGCCCCGACAAGAACGATACGCATCGGGCTCAGACTGATCCCTCTGCCAAGGCGCGACCATCGCCGCCCGAGGCGCCTGCACCCACGGTCGTACTCGCATGCTGGGGCATGGTCCGGTCGAGCTGCATTTCCCGCAGCAAGAGCGCATTGACTTTGCGCACGTCGTATACGTCCTCGGCGAGCTTGCGCGCATTCGAGGCCATATGGCGGACAAGCTGGCGATTGCCCGCGAGGCGCAGCATGGCTTTTGCGAGCGAAGCGGCATCGCGCGGCTCGACCAGCAGACCGTTCTCGCCGTCCACCACGGCGTCGCGACATCCCGCCATGTCGGTGGTGATGACGGGCCGGCCGACAGCCAGCGCTTCCAGGATAGTACGGGGCAATCCTTCGCGGTAATAGGACGGCAGCACGAACACATGCGCACTGGCCAGGAACTTCGGAACCTCGTTCGTTTCCGGGATGAGTTCGATCGGATAATCGCGCGTCAGCCGCTCCGTGTCGCTTTCGCTCAGCCCCGTGGGATTGCTGGGTTCGGGACGACCGATCAGGGCGAACCGTGCTTTGGGATATGTCGAATGAACGCGCTGGGCAGCCTCGGCATATTCCCATACGCCCTTGTCGCACATCAGTCGGCCGATCATCAGGAAGCTGGTTTGACCTTCCGGCAGGGGTGCTTGCGCAAACCGGTCAACATCGACGCCGGATCCGGGCACCTGAACAACCGGGCTGGTAGGCGAGACAATGCCGGCGGCAAGCATGTCGGGCCGGTCGTCGGAATTGAAGACGAAGATCCGTTTGGCGCCGCGCAGCCCCTCGCGATAAAGCCGACAGAACGCCGCCTTGAGCAGTTTGCGCTCTTTCGCGGCATCACTGAACAGATAGCCAAGGCCCGACATCAACGCATAGTATCGTCTGATACCGCATAGCCGCGCGGCAAGGCCGCCATAGATTATTGGTTTCTGCGTATAAGCGATGACGGCTTCTGGCCGATGCCGACGCAAGAGCTTTACGTAGGCTAGAAAGGTGCGGAGATCGGCTAGCAAATTCGTCCCCGCACGGGCCATCGGCACTTGTTCGAAGGCAACGCCCCACTCGGCCAGCCTTGGTTCGACCGCGGCATCGCGGTCGGGCGCGGCGGCGACGACCTCGTGGCCTGCGCGGCGCAACTCCTGCAACAGGTCTCCACGGAAATTGACCAGCGAAAAGGCCAGGCTGGAGAAGACCGCAACCTTCATCGATTGCCTCCGCATTTCCCGCCCGCATCTGCTGCGGGCGCCGAGCTTGTCAACAACTGAACCATGTGGGACAGATTAGGAGCACAGGCCCGCGAATGGTGCGCCAATCGGGAGGATAGCCGAATTATCGGCAATCAGCCTTTCGGGTTAGCAAGCCTCCCTTCGTGGCGTGACGGCATCTGATAGGGACAGGTCAGGGCCGCGCCGAATGGCTTATCGACACAGGGTTTTCGATAGACCGATGTGACGCCGCTCCCCTTCCGATTGATCGCTTGAAGAGCAAATGCGCGCCCGCCGCCGATGCGATAGGTCCCGATGCGACTTCGATGGAATCTGCGCAAGAACCGACCGCCTTTTCCGTCGTACATTGGATCGGGATGGAGTAGGCAATGGCCAATCTGGGCGGCGTACAGGGTGGACACCATTTGCCGACAAGCCCGGTCGCCCGACGTCGCTACGTGATCGGACGTGTACTCGCCAATTCGACGGGCCCCAGCCTTTCCATGCGTAGGGCCATCCGACTGGCCGGTGTGATGACGCTGGATTTCTTGGCGATTACCGGCGCGCTGCTTTTCCTTCTCCCGATCCTGAGCCCACCGCCGAGCGCGTCGGCGATGGTTTTCCCGCCCTGGACCATCGCCCTGGCCGGCGGGGCCGCGGTGGCGACCCAATATCTGTTCGGCCTTTACCGTCGCAGCTGGCGGTTCGTCTCTTTCGCCGATTGCGCGATCATGGGCGTCGCCGTAGCCACCGGACTGCTCGCGGGCTGGTCGCTGATTGCGTTCATCGAACCGGCCGGATTCCTGACCGGTAATCTGCCTGCACTGGCGCTGCTGCATTTCTGCCTTAGCTTTCTTGCGATGCAGCTCATGCGCATGGCGCGCAGGGCTTTACGCAAGATGAGGCACGTGGGTTTCCCGCGCATTGCCAGGAAGACCCTTGCCGAAGGAGCTTCGCGGGTCATCCTGTGCGGGCGTGCCGAATGGGCGGCCTCGATCATCGACATGGCCAGGGTGCATCCGGCCTCCCCGATCAGTATCTGCGGCATCCTGCTCCCGGAATCTGACGGTCCGATCGTGCAATTGCGCGGAGTTCCGGTGCTGGGCGTGCCCAGCGGCCTCGTCACGGCGACGGCCTTGCTGGAACAGCGCGGCATGCGGCCCGACGGTATCGTGGTGTGCGACGACGGCATCAATCTGAGTGTCCGGCAAGTCGCATCGCTGGCGCGGCAGGCACGTGACCTCCAGCTCAAACTGACGAAGGTCGGCGACGACTGGGGGCAGCTGATCGAAAACTCCGGCGCGGCCAATGACGACACGATCTCCACTGCTGACCTCCTGGGGCGCGAGGAATTGCGCTTTCGCGACGACAGCGTGGTACGGCAGCTGGCCGGCGAAACCATCCTTGTCACCGGCGCAGGTGGGACCATCGGCGGGGAGCTTGTCTGGCAGCTGGCAAGCTTCAATCCGGTCAAGATCGTGCTGCTCGACCACAGCGAGTACAATCTCTACGCGATCGAGAAGCGCATTCGCGACGCCTTTCCGCAGCAGAAGCTGGCGGTGGCGCTCTGCAACATCCGCAACAGTTCGGAAGTCTGCCGGGTGTTCGACAAGCACCGCCCCGGCATCGTCTATCACGCCGCCGCACTGAAACATGTCCCGATGGTCGAAGCCAATCCTTGCGCTGGCGCTCATACGAATATCCTCGGCACGAAGAATATCGCCGATGCGGTGTGCGAATTCGGCACGCGCGCGATGGTGCAGGTCAGCACCGACAAGGCAGTCAATCCCGTCGGGCTGATGGGCGCAACCAAACGGGTGGGCGAGCTTTACGCCCAGTCGCTGGATCTGTGCGGTGTCGATGACCCGGACGCCCCGCGCTTCATGACCGTGCGGTTCGGCAATGTTCTAGGATCTTCTGGATCGGTGGTGCCGCTGTTTCGCGAGCAGCTGCTCGCCGGCGGACCGCTGACCATCACCCATCCCGAGATCGAGCGGTTCTTCATGACCGTGTCGGAAGCGGTCCAGCTGATTCTCGAGGGATCGACCCATGCCTTGCAGGAAGACACCCGGCGCGGTCGCATCTTCGTTCTCGACATGGGCACGCCGGTCAAGATCGTCGATCTCGCGAACCGCATGATCCGCCTCTATGGTCTCGAGCCAGAGGTCGATATCGCGATCCGGTTCACCGGTCTGCGGCCCGGCGAAAAGCTCTTTGAAGAACTGTTCGACAGCTGCGAGGCACAGATCGATTCCGGTATCCCGGGCGTATTCGAAGCGCATTCGAACTCGGTGCCGCTGCCGCTCATCACGCGGGCGATCGAACTGCTCGCCCATGAGGTGGCCGTCGGCAACGAGGATGCCGTCCGACAGATCACGCATAACCTCATCACGCTGCCCCATCATGCCGACGTCGCGGCCAATTTCGTGTTCGACAAGGATGGCGGCCTCAAGAGCACCAATCTGCGTATGGTGGAGGAAGCCTGATGGCCGTAACGACCCTTCCCGCAGCCGACGGCACCAGGGGGCATTTGAACAGCGTGCCTGCTTTCGCAAGCTCGCACTGGCCGCGCCACGAATCCGACGAGCTGGAAGCCGCCGTCGCCGTCCTTGCCGAGGGGCGGACGAATGCCCTGGTGCATGGCGAGCAGACCCGCGCTTTCGAAGCAGAATTTGCAGACTTCGTCGGCGTGCCGCACGCTATCGCCGTCGCCAACGGCACGCTCGCGCTCGAACTCGCGCTGCGCGCCTTGGGGATAGGACCGGGAGATGAAGTCGTCGTTCCCGCGCGCAGTTTCTTCGCTACGACCAGCGCTGTCGTCGCAGTCGGCGCCACCCCCGTTTTTGCCGATGTCGAGCCTGACACACAGAATATCGACCCGCGATCGGTCGCGCGCGTGGCCGGTCCGCGCACTCATGCCGTTATCTGCGTGCATTTGGCCGGCCAGCCATGCGACATGGATGGTCTCGTCGAAGTCTGCGAACGGCACTCGTTGCGGCTGGTCGAGGATTGCGCCCAGGCGCATGGAGCACGCTGGCGAGGCCGCGCGGTCGGTTCGTTCGGCGATGCCGGGTGCTACTCCTTCTGCACCGACAAGATCATGTCGACCGGGGGCGAGGGCGGCATGGTCGTGTTGCGCGATGAGGCGGTCTGGCGGCGCGCCTGGGCTTACAAGGATCATGGCAAGGACCCCGTCGAGCTGGCGCAGCCTAGCCCGGCACCGGCCGGTGAATTCCGCTTCCTCCATTCCTCGTTCGGCAGCAATTTCCGCATGACCGAAATGCAGGCGGCCATCGGCAGGGCACAATTGCGCAAGCTGCCTTCCTGGCTCGACCAGCGATGCCGCAATGCGCAGGCATTGATCGAGGAAGCCTGCCGGCATCCGGCGATTGCGCCGCTGCACCTGCCTGACGAAGCCGAGCACGCCTATTACAAATGCTATCTGCGGCTCGACCCCCAAGCGCTTGTAAGATCAGTCGACCGGCCAGCGATCCTCGCCATGCTGCATGCCGACGGTATCGCGTGCGGCAGCGGCTCGTGCCCCGACATGAGCCGCGAGGGGGCCTTCGCAGACGTCCCGGTGCGTCGCGATGGCGAACTGGCGATCGCGCAGAATCTGGGCCGTCGCACGATCATGTTCCCGGTCGACCATACGCTGGACGAGTGCGACATGCGCGCCATCGGCCGCCGCATTGTCGAAATCGTCGAGCGGCTGGAGAGCGCCGCATGACCGCGCCGCTCCATCCGCCGCTCGATTTCATGGTTATCGGCGCTATCAAGGCGGCGACGACCTGGTTGCAGGTGCAGCTGCAGAATCATCCGCGCGCTTTCATGCCCGACATCGAACCGCATTTCTTTTCGCGCGACCACGGTAAGGACTGGTCCTGGTATCGCGGCCTCTTTCCCGACCGGAAGACCGAGGGCACACTGTGGGGCGAGAAGACGGCAGACTATCTCGCGAATACCGAAGCCGCAGCTCGGATCGCCGCCGCCTATCCCGACATCAAGGTGGTGGTGCAATTTCGCAATCCTGTCGAGCGCGCCTATTCTGACTACAAGATGCTGTTTCGTCGCGGGCTTGTGGGCGGCGATGTGGCTGCATATCTAGACGCGCGGCAGGCCGAAATGCCCCGCTTCCTCTACAATGGACGCTATGCCCATCACCTTGCGCGGTGGCTGGAGCATTTCGAGCGCGGACAGATACTCGCGTTCCTCTTCGAAGATGTGAAACACGATCCGCAGGCGATGCTGGCGCGCACCTGCAGGCATCTTGGCTTGCCACCGCATTATGACGATACGCTCGCCGCACGCTCGCAGAACGACAGCAGCGAGCGGTTCCTGCCGTTGCCGGTCCGGCGCGCGCTCGCCCCGTTGAAGCCGCTCGCCAAACCCCTGCGCGGACTTGCCTGGTTCGAAAAGACACGCAGTATTTTTGCGCGCGAAATCGATTACCCGGCGCTCGACGACGACCTGCGGGCGCGATTGCAGGATTTCTATCGCGACGACATCCGCGCCCTGGAACGCCTGATCGGGCGCGATCTTTCGCACTGGCTTCAGCCCGCCGCGCAGCAGCGCGGCTTGACAACATGCGCCGTATTGGCGTGAACTGACCACAAGGGAGGGGAAGACGATGACAACACCTCGCTCGATCGCTGCGGTTATCCTGGCCGCTTCGACCATGCTGCTGGCGCCAGGCTGCGCCTCAGGCGTGGCGGGGCTTTCGCCGATAAGCACATTGGCAGCACCCGAAATGACCGTCGCTGCTGGCGATAAGTTGCGCGTCAGCGTGCAAGATCTGCCGGCCATGGACGGCGAATACATCGTGGATGATGCAGGGACGATTTCCCTGCCCGTCATCAAGGATGTGCAAGTCGCAGGCCTCGGCTATCGCGAGACTGAGCGCGCTGTCGAACAGGCGCTCATGAGCCAGCAAGTGCTGCTCGACCCGACTGTGAGCATCCAGCCGCTCGAACTGCGGCCGGTCTATGTCATGGGCGAGGTCAATCGCCCGGGCGAGGTATCCTATCGCCAAGGCATGACCGTCTTCGCTGCCATTTCGGTGGCCGGTGGCTATACCTATCGCGCCAACCAGGCGGAGGTGGCCGTGACCCGGACGCTTGACGGTCGCACCATTACCGGAACCGCTTCGGCCGACACGCCGATCCGCCCGGGTGACCGGATCATGGTGCACGAGCGGTGGTTCTGACGATGGCGAGCACACGCGCGCGGTCGCTGGCCGCTCTGGCGGCGGCCTTGCCCCTGCTCGCGATCCCAGCGTCTCTCGCCGCGCAGACGACGATCGCGCCGATCATCGCGGCGGGCGATCCGGAATACCAGATCCAGCCTATCACTGCGGGCCCGTTTCGGCTCGAGCCGCAGCTTCTGGCGCAGACGTACTACGATTCCAACGTGCTGGCGGAGGAAGACAACGAGATCGAGGATGTCGAGTTTATCTTGCGTCCGGAGCTGGCAGCCTCGCTCGGCAACGAGACGGCGCGCTTGCGCATAGAAGGTTATGTCCAGCTGTCGCGCTTTACCGACCTGACCACCGAGAATTCGGACACCTATGGCGTCTCTCTCGCCAGCCTGTTCTCTCCCCGCACCGGCAGTGCTTTTACAGCCGGTGCGGGGTTCGCGCGACTGGCCGAGGATCGTGGCGATCCGGAAGCTCGCGAACTCGCCGGGCCCGGCCCGCGCCTCATCGACACTGTCTTCGCCAATGCTGGCTATCGCAAGGAAGACGGACGGATCCTGCTCGATATCGATGCGGAAGTGCGCGAGTACGACGCTGTCGCTGCAATCGATCGCGAACGCGATTTTCTGTCCTATTCCAGCCGTGCAGTCGTCGGCTATCGCGTTGGCGGGGCGCTATATGCGACTGTCGGCGGGTTCGTAAACAAGCGCGACTTCCGGCTGGAAGGAACCGCGCTGGAGCCGGACCGGGATGCGGTCACCTATGGCGGACGCCTTGGTGTGCGCTGGATCGGCGAAGGGCCGGTCAGGGGGAGTGCGGCCGTTGGCCTGTTCCGGTTCGATCCGCAGGACGCGCGACTCGATGCGCGCACCGGCCTGTCGATCGCGGCATCGGTGTCCGCCCTGCCGACCCGCCGCATTGCAGTGGTTCTCGACGGCTTTCGCGGCGATGTCGCGACATTTCGCCAAGGGGCATCCGCTCGTACCGACACACGCGTGGCGCTGACCGTACAGCAGGAGATCCGCCACAATCTATTCGCACGCTACGGCGCGAGCTGGCGCGAATCGACCTTCGTCGGCAGCGGTGTAAGCGAAGAGACTTTCGGCCCGAATGTCGCGGTCGAATATCTTTTCAACCGCAATCTCTCGCTGATCGCCGATGCGACCTATCGCAAACGGTCGAGCGATGACCCATTCGACGATTTCGAGCGGTTCCGGGCAGGTCTGACCCTGCGGATGCGCATCTAGCCGGGCTGTTCGCCCAGAATGCTTTCGTAGACTGTCATGACGCTTCGCGCATGGCTGTCCATGCCGAAACGCTCCAGCGCTGCTTGGCGGGCGGACCGGGTCATTGCGAGACGTTTGGCTTCGTCGAGCTCGGCCGCGATTACTGCCGCGGCCATCGCTTGCGCATCGTCGGGCTCGACCAAATTGCCAATGCCTCCGTCAAGCGCTTCCACATTCCCGCCGGATCGGGTTGCGACGACCGGGGTGCCTACAAGATTAGCCTCCACAAGGGTTCGGCCGAGCGGCTCGCGCACTGCAGTCACGAGCAGATAGTCGCAGGCCGCGATCCAGTCGTGACCGGGCCGGCGGAAGCCCATCACGTGGATGGCCGATTGCATGCCGAGCTCGTCGATCTTTCTCTCGACCTGTTCAGCAATGCCAGGCTCAGCCGGTTCGCCAAAGACCAGGCCGACGACCGGGCGATCGCTAATTTCGCTCAAGCGCGCCACAGCCTCGACGAAAGCCACGGGGCGCTTGCGCTCAATCAAAAGGCCGAAATAGCCGCAGACGAGCGTGTCCGGCTGGAGGTCGAGCTCTGCAACGATCCGCTCACGCATTGCCGCGCGGTCCGGTTCGATGGCGGTATCGAACGGACTGTGGATCACTTGCGCCTTGGGCAGCACGCGGCTGTCGGGATCGGCGGGAAGAGCGAAGCGCGAGACCGACAGGACGCGCGTTGCCAGCAGCGGAGCCACGTAATTGAGCCCGCGCGCAGCGGGATCGGCGCGATGATGCCAGACGAGCGGTAGCCCGGCCAATCGCGCGGCCAGGCCCCAGACGGCATGGCTACGCCCGTCGTTGGTGTGCACCAGGTCCGCTTTGATCTGCGCCAGCAGCGCGCGCCGCGCCTTGGTATGCCGCAGTGCGTTGAGAGCGCGCACGACCGACATCTTTTGGCCGGGTCGTTCCACCGCCTCGAAACCGGGGCCGACAAAGGTTCGGAACTCGCGAAAGAAATCGGCAATGCGGTCCGCGCCGGGTTCATGAATGATAACCGGCAGGAACCGTCCCGGGTCGAGATTGCGCAGCAGACCTATAGTCGACTCGTGACTGCCGCCGAGTGTATTTCCGACCATCGGGAAGGCAATCAAGCGGGGTTGCGAGCGTGCCAGATCTTCGGCAGCCATAGTCCCGGTGTCGAGTGCGTGCGTGGCCATGTCCAACTACCCCGATCTTCGCGCAGACGCGCGTTCTGCCAGATAGTTTTCGAAGTTCGCCCAGCCGTCGCCATCCGCATCGGCCCAGCTGTCGGCGCGCTGCGGATCGCTGCCGTGGCGGGTTTCCCAGCTATCGGGCATGCCATCGCGGTCGCTATCGCGCTTAGCTGGCGAAGCTGACATGCGGACCTCGGGGATACGCCCGGGTGTGCGGACTATGCGACCCTTTTTCTGCCGGATGTTTGCGACCACCTCGGCATCGATTGCGTCGCGTGGCCAAGCGCCGCTGTGCTTGAGCACCGAAGCGAATGCCCGCGCAGCGGGCTGCGGTTCGGTAGCGAGGGGACAGGGCGGCTCATCGACCAATATTTGTGCAAGATCGGGCGATCGCGGGCGGAATGCGCCGTCGAACGAATTGTCGCGCTCGTAAAGCCGCGCGGGACCGCGAGTGCCGAATTGTTGGCGGACGATCCCGATCGCGGCATCGGTCGTGCTCGGCCCGGCGATGAACCAGTTCCCGACAAGCGAGACCGGCGATCCGCCATAGGTTTCCCAGATCTCGGCGAATTCGGACTGGGCGTTGAAGAAGACGTTATTGGTCACTTCGACACAGGAGCCTGGCGGAAAATTGATATCCGGGTTGCGGTCGCCGCTATGCGCGCAGATGTTCATGACGAAGCTGACGTGCTGCGCATCGTGCGGATCGCTGGCCAGCAGCGCGCATTTGTCGTGGCGTTTCAGGCCGAAGGCGAAGATCGAGTTCGAAATGGTGATCCAGTCGTTGTCGGCATAACCATTGACGATTTCATCGCGTGCCCAGCTGGCGCTGACATGGTCGACGATGACGTATTCGCTGCCCTCGATCGTTATCGCGTCTTCCGCTTCGCGATGGTCCCCCATGCGGTCGTTGCGCACGCGGATATGGCGCACCACGACATCGTGGGTGTTCTTGATCAGCAGCGGGCTGCGCGCCTCGGGGCCGCCTGAATGGGCCAGGGTAATCCCCGCGCCGGGCGCGGTCTCCCCCGCGATCGTCAGAAAGGGTTCGCGGATGATCGGCGGTTCGCCTTCGAAGCGGATCGTGCCCGCGACATCGAAGACGCAGGTGCGCGGTCCCGTGGCTGTCAGGCATTCGCGCAGCGAGCCCGGCTGCCGGTCGGCGAGGGTCGAAACGCTGATAATGCGCCCGTCGCGGCCGCCGATCGCCAGCGCGCCATGGCCCAGGGCGCCCGGGAAGGCGAGCTTGCCGGTCCGCTGGACCTCTGCCGCGCGCGAGTGAGCGGGGCTTTCGGCGCTTTGTTCGCGTTGTTCGACCGGCGGTTCGCCGGGAGCGGGGCTGGCGGAGCACGCGAACAGCATGGCCGCCAGCAGGGCAAGCGAGAAAACCGGCCAGATCATGGTCCGAAAATCCCTTTAGATGCAGGGATAGCCGAGAAAATTCGCATGCGCATCGCCGGCAGGATAGGCAGGGGCAAGCGCCCGACAACGTATCTTTCGGATAGGCCGCCTCACCCCCTAGCGCCGCTTTGACTACATCCATTGCATAGCCGACCCTCCCGACGAACCTTTGCGAGAAGCGGGTCGGTCGCGCAAATTGCGGGCATGACACAGCGTGCACTCAGGCCGGCGGGATCGACCTTCGGATGGGACGGGGCTTTCGTGCGCCCCTACCGTGCGCCGTCGAGCAGCCCGGCCCTGCGCCTGCAGATCGCGCTGATGCTGGCCGGCTGCGGCCTGATGTCCTGGCACCTGCTGCGGGTGCCGGCAGTCAATGTCACGATTTCGGACCTTCTGCTAATAGCGGCGACTGTGGTCGTGCTGGTGCGCTATCGCCTGTCGATCAGGCCGCTCGGCACGCTGAGCTATATCTGGATCTTGTGCGTGCTGGCGTTTCTCGGCGCGCTCCTCGCCAGCAGCATGGCCAGTTACGGCCCAGGGCGCTGGGTCGTCGTCGCCCCGCAATATATCCTGTCGCTGGTGGTGATGCCGATGCTGTTCGGCAGCTTCACGAAACTGTTCCTGAAACGCTGCCTGCTATGGCTCGCTTACGGCATCGTCGTGTCCCAGGTCATCGGGCTGGCGGTAAAATATGCATTGCCGGTGACGATAAACGAATTCCTTCCGGACAAGGTCGTGCTGGCAAACGGCCGGATCGGTGCCATGGCGGGCGAGGGGAACTGGAACGGAGCGATGATCGGCTTCGGCACGGTCATCATCATGCACGCCTCGCTCACGCGCTCGCTGCACTGGCTTGGCGGTATCGCCTGCCTCGCCGTGCTGAGCTGGGCCCTGCTGGAAACAGGCAGCGTCACCGGGCTCTTCGCCACAATGGCCGGTCTGGCCACGCTGATCCTTGCGCGCGGCGGGCGCTCGCTGGCGGGATGGGTGCTGTTGCTGGTCGCCGTGCCGAGCCTTTACGTCAGCTTTGGCTATCCGATGCCGGAAATTTTCGAGCAGCGCGTGGCGGGCGCACTGGCGAGCGGCTCGCTCGAACAGGCGGGCACCTTTGCCGACCGTTCGCGGCTGATTGCCGAATCATGGGAGATTGCCGACGATACCCTGCTCGTCGGTCTAGGCGTCGATCAGTATCGCGTCGTCAGCAGTGATGGTGCCCCAGTCCACAATTTCCCGCTGCTGGCGCTGACGGAAGGAGGGCTGCTTGCCGCGATCGCTGTCATCGGGATGTTCCTCGCCATGTTCGCCATGGCACTTGCCAGGCTCGGCGAAGAGCGATCGAGCGGCGCAATCATGCTGGCGATGGTGGTGGTCCTGGCGGTCTTCAGCCTCGCCATTCCGCACATGTATACGCGCATCTGGTTCCCACCAGTCTTGCTTGCGCTGATTGCATATCGGAGCGTCGACGCGGCATTCCGGCCAGTGCCGCGGCCTGAGCCGGCGATGCCGTCAAAAGGTGACCACGCATTGCCTCGATCCGGTGCCGGCGATGCCTGAGAACGATCGCTGTCCCGCTGCACCCGGGCTGGGCGGGATCGGGCTGCCGCGCGAATATATTGTTTCGCGATTGGGCAGCATCGCGCATCTCTTCTCGGGCACGCTGGCGGTCACCGGCCTCATGGCGCTCAGCACGATCGTCGCCGCCCGCGCCCTCGGGCCGCAGATGTATGGCGTGCTGGCACTGGTCCTGACCATGGGCCGGATCTGCGAACGACTCATCCGGTTCGAAAGCTGGCAGCCACTGATCCGGTTTGCCAGTCAGCCCGATGCCGAGGCTGATCCGGTGCATATGGGCCGGTTGTTCGTCCTCGGCCTCATGCTCGATCTTGCCTGTGCCGCCGCCGCGGCGCTCGTTCTGGTCGCCGCAGGCTATGTCCTCCTGCCCCTCGTCGGCCTGGACCAGTCACAATATTACCTTCTGCTCATCTTCGCGCCGGCGATCGCTTTCAATATCCGCGGGGTGCCGACCGCTGCGCTGCGGCTGGCGGGTCATTTCCGGACGCTCGCCTATTTCCAGACGCTGTCGGCGGTCCTGCGGCTGACGCTCGCAGCCGCGGGCTGGGCCTGTGGCGCCGGCGTGGCGGAGTTTCTCGCTATCTGGACCTTTGCGCAGCTGGTCGACACTGCGATCTTTGCCTGGCTGGCCCGTCGATCGCTCAACAACGTTGGGGTGCAGCTGGTCTTCGATACGCCGCCAGCCCAACTCATCCGGGCTTTCCCGGGGTTCATGGGGTTCGCTTGGTCGACCAATGCATCGAGCACTTTGCGCACCCTTACGCAAGAGGCCGACGTTTTGCTGGTCGGCGCGATGACCGGGACCGCCGGGGCCGGCCTTTACCATCTCGCAAAGCGGCTGGCGAAGATGGCGCAGCAGGTCGGCCAGCATATTCAGGCCGTCCTCTACCCCGATTTTGCACGGCTTTGGGCGCAGGGGCAGGCGCAGATGTTCGGCATGATCGTGATGAAGGTGCAGGCGATCCTTGCCGCTTTCGCCGTTCTGGCACTTGGCGTCGTATGGCTGCTCGGAGATCCCGTGATCGCGCTGCTTCTGGGTGAGGACTACGCGGGACTGCTACCGCTTGTCTTTACTCAAGTCATTGCAGTCGCCCTGATCCTCCATTCTTCGACCCCGCGATCGGCGATGCTGGCCATGAACCATCCGGGTACGGTCCTGATGGTTGCACTGGTATCGACTGCGATCTTCTTCGGCATCGCGAGCGTCGCGATCCCGGCCTACGGCCCGATCGGCGCGAATTTCGCGCATATCGGCTTCGCGCTTTTTACCGCGATCGCGCTCGATGCGTCCTGCTGGCCACGGATCTGGCGCCGCCAGCAACGTCTCGATGGAGGCGGCGAATGACCCGGCACGAACAGATCCCGGTCAAGACACACACGCACGAGCGCCGTAGCGGGAGGCGTGTGGCAATCGTTCTGCCGGGCCTACGCGCTGGGGGATCGGAGCATGTGGTGAGCTTTCTCTCCTCGAGATTGGCGCGACTTGGCTATGATGTGACCATTGTCAATTTCGAGACGGGCGACGAGGCGCCCTATTACGAAACCGACGAGCGGGTTGCGATCCGCTATATCGGTCGGCCGGTCGTTCGCCGTGGGCGGGTTGGCGGGGCAATCGTCATTCTCCGGCGGATCGGCGATCTCCGCCGGGCTCTTGACGAACTGTCGCCCGACCTCGTGCTGAGTTTCCTGACCCGAACCAATATCCAGACGCTCGCCGCCACGCGCGGGCGAAGCGCGCCGGTCGTCGTGTCCGAGCGCAACAATCCGGTGCGGCAGGATCCAGGGCCTGTCTGGCGATTCCTGCGCAATCGCGCTTATCCGCATGCCGCGGGGCTGATCACGATGACGCGCGGCGCGCTGGAATGCTTTCCCCGCAGATCGCGCAGGCGCGGCTGGGTCATTCCGAACATGGCGGATTTCGCCCATTACGAACCGCAACCGCATTCGGGTGGGCCGACCCTGACGGCAGTTGGCCGCCTGACGCACCAGAAAGGCTTCGATCTGCTGATCGAGGCATTCGCGCAGATTGCGCGGCGCCATCCCGACTGGTCCCTGCGCATTTGGGGCGAGGGCCCGGATCGCGAGCAACTCGAAGCGCAGGTCGCCGCCGCGGGACTGGCCGACCGGATCGAACTGCCAGGGGTCACCGCGCAGCCTGGCGAATGGATCGAGTCCAGCGATGCCTTCGTGCTCAGCTCGCGGTTCGAGGGATGGGGTCTGGTGCTTGGCGAAGCCATGGCGGCCGGACTTCCCAGCGTATCGTTCGCCTGTCCGTTCGGGCCCGAAGACATGATTACCAACGGCGTCGACGGATTGCTGGCCCGCGATGGCGACGTCGCCGATCTCGCCGCCTGCCTGTCGTGCGTGATGGGCGATGCGGATTTGCGCGATCGGCTCTCGGAGGCGGCAAAGGCATCGTCCCGCCGGTTCGAACCCGAACGGATCGGACAGGAGTGGGAAGCGGTGATCGAGCAGATTTTTGTCGAACTGGAACTGGAGGGTACGCGATGATTGCCGGACTGAAAGCAGGATTGGCGAGCGTCAGGCGGGCGCAACACGACTGGCAGCTAAGGCAGTCGCGCGGTGAGGTGGACGCTTTTCTCGTATCCTATCCGAAAAGCGGCCGGACCTGGCTGCGCTATCTCCTGTCGATCTATTTTGCGCAAAGGTTCGAGCTCGGCCTCGATATCGATTTGCGCACGACGTTCCAGGTCTTGCCGAATTACGATCTCGATGCGGAGCGCGGTCTGCCGGCGTCCGCCATGATGGTCGGAAGCCCGGGCCCGCTGGTCGCTGCCAGCCACCGCGACTGGGACCCCGAACTCTTCGCCGGATTGCCCACCGTATTCCTGGTGCGCGATCCACGTGACGTGCTGGTATCCTCCTATTTCCACCAGACCCGCCACAAACATCGCTTCGACGGCGATCTGTCGGACTTCATCGATGATGCCGACTATGGCGTCGGTGCGATCGGTGCGTTTCACAACCGCTGGCTCGACGGGCTCAACGGACAGCGGCACATCGTCATCAGTTACGAGCAGCTGAGCAATGATGCCCAAGCCACCGTACGCGGGGTGCTCGGTTTCCTCGGTCTCTCGGTCGACGAGCCCGCCCTCGATCATGCGATCCGTCAGGCACAGTTCGACAGAATGCGCAAGAAGGAGCAGCGCGAAGGCATTCCGGGTCATTCCTATGATCGCAGCGACGCCGATGCCTCGCGGGTGCGGCGGGGCAAGGTTGCGGGCTATCTCGACTATCTCGGCCCCCAAGAGCTCCAGCGAATCGATGCCATTCTCGACCGTGTGCTTAGCGACCCGGCACGCCGCGCCTATGCAGCCTCAGGATATCGCGTCGTGACTAATAGTGCCGCGGCATGAAAATTGCTGCCGTCATTACCAGCCTGACGACCGGAGGCGCGGAAATCCTCGTCAAGGCGCTGTCGGAGGAGTTTACCGCACAAGGGCACGATGTGCTCGTCGTCGCTTTGACGGATGCTGCTATCGTTGGGAATTCGGCCGAAACCGAGGCGCGCATGCGGAAAGAATTGGGCGAGGCGGGGATTCGCTTCGCTTCGCTCTGCCAGTCGGCAGCACGCAACCCCTTCGACGGACGCGGGCGTATGCGCGCGTTACTGCGGGAGTTCCGACCCGACGTTGTGCACGCCCACACCGCCCGCGCGCTGCCCTTGCTCGCACTGGCCGGCAATACGGCGCGAGTCGCGTTCACCCATCACAACACGCGCATCGGTTTTCCGATTTTCCTGTTCCGCGCATTCGACCGGATGACCGACGCCTATGTCGCGATTGGCCGCGATGTCGAAGGCGCCCTGATGCGGCATGTCGGCAAGCCTATCGTACCGATCGCGAATTGCGCCGGCCGGAATTTCGCCGGCGGGAAGATCCGTAGCGAGCCGCGGAGCCGCCAGCCTGTCGTGCTTTCGGTGGGCGCCATTTCGGGCCAGAAGAATTACGGCCTGGTCCTCGAGATCGCGAAGCACTGCCGCTCGGTCTTCTGCGAGGAGGCAATGCCGGTATTTCACGTGGCCGGGGGCGGCGAGGATCTGTTTGCCATGCGCGAGAAGGTTGCGCAGGAGGGCCTGACCGACACTGTCATCTTTCTCGGCGAGCGGGCGGACGTTCCGGAGCGCATGCGCGATGCGGACCTCTATCTCAACACCTCGCTCTATGAAGGCATGCCGCTCACCTTGCTGGAAGCAATGGCTTCGGGTCTGCCGATACTGGCCAGTGACGCGCCGGGCAATCGCGAACTGGTGGACGAGGGGTACAACGGCTTTCGCGCCGCGCTCGATGATCCGCAGGATTTCGCGCTACTGATCGAGCGCATGCTGTCGGACCGCGCGGCCTATCGCGCCATGTCGGGCAATGCCCTTGCGCGGAGCCGCGAATACTCGGTGGAAGCAACTGCGCAAAAGCACCTGCAACTTTATCGCGACATCACCGGACAGGCGGCCTGAACATACGACGCGCCCAAAAGGATTAGCCAGAATAGGTGAGCGCGCGCTCCGCAATAGTCGGCCAAGAATACGTCCGTTTTTGATAGCTTCACCGGCGTGCCCAGCGTGGAGGCATCTCGAACCGGGCTAGCGGCCGGAGATCCTCTAGGATCCGGTAGTTCCGGCGGTTGCAAGTGTGGAGAGCAGACGTGAACAATCTCGCCGTACCCAGCCCGCATGGCACTGTGCCTGCCAATTACAGCGATTATCCCGGCGCAATCTACGCCCCGAGCGGAGCCGACGGCAGCGAGCAGGTTGGCCTACGTGACCTGGTCAGGGTCATCTTGCGCCACAAGTTTATCATCCTGTCGCTGATTGCAGCGGTGACGCTGGGCACGCTGGTCTGGCAGGTGACATCGCCCAACCTCTATCGCTCGAGCGTGAACGTGCAGGTCGAGCTGATCGACGACCTCGGTACGAACCAGGCCGATGTTCTTGCGCGCAATGTGCAGCGTATCGCCAACGAGGTGAAGCTCTATCGCTCGCGCAGTTCGGCAGAGCGGGTGGTCAGCGATCTCGACCTCACCAGCGACCCGGCCTTCATCCGCGAAATGGGTGGCGAGGTGCTGGCCGACGATCGCACGCGAATCAACGCGGCCACCTCGCAACTGCTCGAAATGACCCGCGTCCAGGCGGAGGACGGGTCCGACCTTATCGATCTCACTGTCACCTCGCGTTCGCCCCGGCTTTCGGCGGAGATCGCCAATGCGTTTCCTGAGGCGGTCAGCCAGATGAAGGCGCGCAAGAACGAACGTCGCCGCGAAGCCCTGATCGACGAGCTTGAAGCCGAACGGTCCGACCGGATGGATGCAGCCCGCCAGAGCGCGGAAGATCTCGCCGAATTCCGAGTGAACAACCGCATGCTGGTAGGTTCCGGCGGGGCAGAGGATCTGGCGCAGCTCAACCGCATCTTCACCGAGGCTGCTTCTGCCAGCGCACTGGGCGCCGGATCGGCCGCGCAAAGCGCCGGCATGGCCCGCGCCGCTTCCATGCGCTCGACTGCCGATGCCACCAGTGCCGCGGTCCAGAACTTGCAGCGGCAGGAAGCCGAGCTGTCCGCCAATGTCGCGCGGCTTAGCCAAACCTACGGCCCCGGCTATCCCGAGCTGGCAAGGGTGCAGAGCGAATTGTCAAGCGTGCAGTCCGCCTTGGCGCGCGAACAACGCCAGGCCCGCGCCGCGGCGCAGCAGGTCGCTGCCGCGGAGAGCGCGCGCGTGCGCGAGACCGCGCGCGCACAGGCATCGGGCGATGCGGCCCGCGCGGGACAGCTGCAGGCAGTGGTTTCGCGCCTGAGCGCAGACGCATATCGCAACGTGCAGAACTCGCCCCTGCTCAGCCAGCTCGAGAACGAAGCGGTGGCTGCGGCAGCCGCCGTGGCGGAAATCAGCGAACGGATCACCCGCGTGCGCTCGGAAAAGATGGTTCAGGGCGTCAGCTCCAGCATCATCTCGCCCGCCGTCGAGAATCGCGAACCGGTTTCCCCGTCGCCGCTAAAGTTCACTCTGATAGCGCTCATCGGCTCTGGTATTCTCGGTGTTTTCCTCGCCTTCACGATCGAAATGCTGGACGATCGGTTGCGGACCGTGCGCCAGATCAGCAAGTATTTCGGCCTGCCGACGCTGGGCATGCTGCCGATGCTGGAAAACGGAATCAGCGACAAGCTGCGCGAAAGCCCGGTGTTTGCCGAACCGCAGTCGCTCTTCGCCGAAGTCGCGCGGTCGATCTATTCCGAAACCCGTGCGCTGCGTCCGGGTTCTGCGTCTCAGAGCATCCTCATCACCTCACCCCTGCCGGGCGATGGCAAGTCGGTGGTCGCCTTGACGCTCGCCGCAGCGGCGGTGGCGATGGGCAAGCGGGCCGTCGTGCTCGACCTCGACCTGCGGCGTTCGGGCATTCTCCAGCGGATCCAGCAGGATATCAACGCGCCCGAACTGATGGACCTCGTACATGGCGAGGTCGATGTGAAGTCGATCTCCGGACCGACCCCTGCGACCCGCGAGTTCGACGATGAAAGCGATGTCGGCGAGTTCGGCAAAAGCGGGAGCCGCGACATTGTCGATCAGACGGAAGCAGACGAGCGGCTCAATCGTTTTGCCCTGATCAGTGCCTCTCAGCCTGTCGAGGAGCCGTCGGCCGTGCTCGGTTCCTCACGCTTTCAAAGACTGGTCAACGAGCTTAAGGATCGCTACGATCTGGTCGTCGTAAACGCTCCGGCAACGCTGGCCGTCCGCGATGCGCGTTCGATGTGCGATTATACCGACGATACGCTGGTGGTCGCGCGCTGGGGGCACACGACCATCGACCAGATGCGAGCCACGCTGGAACTGCTCGGCTCGGGACGGATTGCCGGCTGTGTCTTCGACCAGGTGGATTATGCCGAACACGCCCGCCGTCGCTACGGAGACTCGGTCCAGTTCTACCAAGAATCCGCATCCTATTTCAGCGGCGAGCATCCTCTGCGCCCGAGCTGGAAGACGCGTCTGGCCCGCGCCTTCGGCCTGCAGCGTGGCTATGGCCGGTATGCAACCTAGGGTTTGGGGGACACGACTATGCGCATAGCCGTCATCAGCGATGTCCATTCCGTCGCAGACACATTCCGCAGCGCGCTGGAAGATGCCCGCCGCACCGGCTTCGACCAGATGGTCATTCTGGGCGATCTGTTTACCTACGGCGTCGATCCGGTCGAATGTGCCGATCTCGCCATCGAGGCAGTGGAGCGCGATGATGCGCTGCTGATCGCGGGCAATCACGACAAGCTTTATCTGGACCTCGAAGGCAGCTGTTCGGCCTATTACGATCGCCTGCCCGAATGGATCATGGAGTCCGCGCAGTGGACGTGGTCGCAACTTGGTGAGAAATGGCCGCGGCGGCTGGAGACGATCCAGGAGTGGGCGTGGGACGGGCTGCTACTCGCCCATGCCAATCCCTTCGGTTTCGGCAACTGGACGTATCTTTCGTCCCCCGAGTTGCTGGCCGAGGCGGCGCGGGTGCTGCGCGAGCGCGGCTTTCGCGCAGGGATTTTCGGACATCTCCATCGCGAGGCGACCTATAGCGACGACCTCGGCACGTTGGTGCATATCGTCGATTCCACCGGCCAGCCGCGCCGCAAAGGGTTTCAGCGCACCTCGTGGACTCTGGTCGAGGTGAGCGAGGCGCAAATCGAAATCGAAAGCCGTTCCATCCCGTTCGATCGCGAACGCTTGCGAGAACAGATCCGGATGGTGCCGAACCTCTCGCAAGAGACCAAAACCAAGCTCTGCGGCTTTTATCTATGACCAAAATCCTCGTGACTGGCGCCGGGGCTGTCCTCGGTCAGGGCATCCTGAAATCGCTCGCCCAGGCGGGCGATCGTTACAGCGTGCATTCCTTCGATCCCAATCCGCTGTCGGTCGGCCTGCACTGGACGAACCATGCCGGACTGCTGCCGATGGCGAATGACGAAAGCTATGCCACACGCGTCGAACAGGCGCTCGACCAGGTCAGACCGGCCGCGGTCCTGGTGGGAACCGACGTCGAACTCGGCATATTCGCCGAACGCCGGGACGAGTGGGAGACGCGTTACAATACGCATATTCTCGTCAGTTCCCCCGACGTCATCGAGATCGCCGATGACAAGTTCCGGACCGGCGCATGGCTGCGCAACGAAGGGTTGCCTTATCCCGTGACTGCGCTGGCTGACGATCGCGACGGGGTGGAGAGGCTGGTCGAAAGCTGCGGCTTCCCTTTGATCTTGAAACCGCGCCGCGGCGCCCGCTCCGTGGGTGTCCATCTCGTGCACGACCGTGCGGGCCTCGAAGCGGCAATCGCGCCCGGAACCGACCAGATCGTCCAGCAATATGCCGGGCCGGAAGAAGAGGAATACACCGCTGGCGTGCTGTATTTCGACGGCGCCGTGAAAGCGCAGATCGTGCTGCGGCGCGATCTGCGTGACGGCAATACCTATCGTGCCTATTCCGGCGACTTCCCAGATTGCGAAGATTACGTGCGCCGTGTGGGTGAGGCCCTGAAACCCTATGGCCCCGCCAATTTCCAGTTTCGCCGCCATGCGAGTGGCGAATTCAAGCTGTTCGAGATCAATGCGCGCTTTTCGGGCACTACGCCCATGCGTGCCCTGCTCGGCTTCAACGAGGTCGACATGGCCCTGTGCCACTTGCTCGATGGACAGCCGGTCGAGCAGCCCGAGGTCGCCGATGGCATTGTCCTGCGCTATCTCGAAGAGCAGTTGGTGACGAACGACGCTGTCGAGCGGCTGCGGGCGACCGGCTGATGCGCATCGCGGTCACTGGAGCAACGGGCACGGTCGGACGGACCTTCATCGCGGCGGCGATGGCAGAGGGGCACGACGTGCTCGCGATGGCCCGCAACCCGGATGCCGTCGAGGGCCAGGTGGCCTGCGCGCCCTTTGACCTCCTGCAAGAGCCGTGCTGCGATCCCCATATCCTGCGGGGGGTCGGAACGGTCGTCCATCTGGCGGCTGCCATCATCATGGACCCGCTAGACCGCGCGGAGGCGGACCGTTTGTGGCAAATCAATGTGCTGGGCTCCGGCGCGCTCGTGACGGCTATGGCGGAGGCCGGCGTTCCGCATATAGTCATGGCATCGACTGCCAATCTCTACGACCCGCTCGCTGGGACGGCGGACGAGCGAAGCCCGATTCGCGCCGATCGCCGATCGCTCTACCTCGGATCGAAAGCCGCTCAGGAGTTCCATGCGGCCGAATGCTGCCGCGCCGCCGGCATCGCGCTTGGGACAATGCGCATTTCGAGTGTCGTCCAGACCGGCGACGATATCATCGCCCGTATCGCGGGCAGAATCGCGCGGGGGGAGGATGCGGGCATTGCGAACCCCTCCTACGGCGCGGACTTCGTCGCGCTCGACGATGTCGCCTCCGGCTTGCTGCTCGCATGCGAGAGGCGCCTGACCGGAATATTCAACCTGTCGTCCGGGAGCCGCTTCACGCTGGGCGAGGTGGAGGCGACCATCAGGCGTCAGCTATTGGCCGACGTGCGCAACTGCGCCGCCGATCCCGGACCGGGAGGCGATGACGGCTACGCCGCAGCCGATTGCGCGAAACTGGCTGCCCATGGCTATGAACCGATGGCCATCGAGCGGATCGTTGAGCGCACTCTTCGCGAGGCCAATCCCAGCTTTCATGCGATCGAGGCCTGACCGTGCGGGTGGGACGCCTGGCGGCCGCGGTTGCCCTGCTGGCGCTTTCGCCGGTGTTGGCCGCGCTCGCTGGTCTGATCCTGGTCGGTCAGGGCCGTCCGATCCTGTTCAGGCAAGCACGGGCGGGGCGCCATGGCGTGCTATTCACGCTCGTGAAATTCAGATCGATGCGCGAAATGCGCGATGCGGGCGGGCGGCTTTTGCCCGATGCCGAACGGACGACAGCCGTCGGGGCCTTCCTGCGCCGGTCCCGTCTCGACGAATTGCCGGGCCTGTGGAACGTGGCCCGAGGCGACATGGCCTGGATCGGCCCCCGCCCGCTTCTGCCCGAAACCATCTGCGACCTTGGCGAGCGGGGGCGCGAGCGCTCGAAGGTCCGGCCCGGTCTGACCGGCTATTCGCAGATCAGCGGCAACACGCTGCTCGATCTCGATGACAAGATCGCGCTCGATCTGTGGTACGTAAAGAACCGCTCGGTCTGGCTGGACGTCGAAATATTGCTGCGCACGATTGGCGTGATGCTGCTGGGCGAGCGCTTGAGGCATCACGCGAAAGGCGTGATCGCCAAAGGCAGGCCTTCATCGCTGAAACGGACGGACAGCTAGACCTTGTAGCCGCAATTCACCTGCGGAATGCTCCCGTTCGCCGCGCCGACCCGGTTGATGAGATTACCCTGGCGATCCTGGTCGCCGGCAAGCTCGTTCAGGAATTCCTCCAGATTGGTATAGCCATCCTTGTCGTGATCGCCGTTCGGATTGGTCAGATCGGTGGCCGCTTCCCAGGCGTCGTCCATCCCGTCCTCGTCCACATCGGCATAGGCGATGCCGTTGGCGAGGCTGGGCCAGCCGCCGACCTGCGAGGGGTTGTCGATGATGGAGCCTTTGCACGCGGCGAAATTGGCGACAGCGCGCTTGTCCGACGCATCGCGGGGGAAGGCGCCGGCATATTCCATGACATCGCGTACGGCCTGCGCGGCATCGGTAAACAATTGTACCGAAAGCGAGCCTATCACGCTGGATTTGACGTACTTCCAGTCGTTCGGGTCGAGGAACTCGCGCTGATCTTTCGACGACGAGGTTCGCCGCCCGTCGATATTGGCGTAGAGATAGAGCTCCGCTTTGCCCGGATTGGTCGAATATTTCTCGTCGTAGTCGCCCCCGTAGATCGTCGAGCCATTGATAGTGCTCGGGCCGAAGGAAACCCAGTTTCCGACGATATTCGCAAGCCGCGTCAGGCCGCTGCTCGGATCGGACTGCTTCCGGTAGTTCGAGAAATACTGGTGGGCCTTGCTGCGCATGTCGTATGAAACGGTGTTCACGATGTCGATTCGGTCGCCCGTGCCCGCATTGGGCATGCGGTCGGTGGCGTGGGCGATCAGCACATGGTGCAGCGAAATACGGCTCCCTTCGACGAAAACACCCTTGGAATGCTCGCCCTGTTTGTGCGTCGACTTGCTCAGGCCTTCGTAAGCGAGCGACCACTGCAGGGTTACGTCTTCGGCAGCCTTCGTGGAATTGAAGATTTCGTCGGTCGCCCAAGACATCGACACGTGGTCGATAATCGTCCGTTTGGCCTTTCCGTCCACGGTTATCGCATCGGTTGTGTCCTGCTTTGTGCCAGACGTCGGTCCGGGGCGGATGCGGATGTGCCGGATGATGATATCCGGCGCGTTCAGATAGATCGGCGAGCCGGTCAGATTGTTAGGCGCATTACGCAGGGCTATCCCGCCGTCCGGCGCGGTTTGCCCGGCTACGGTTAATTGTCCCGACGTGACCTTGATCTGCGAAAGCAACTCGATGGTACCGCCGACGCGGAAGATGCAGATTCGCGCGCCGCTTGCCTCCATGCACTTGCGCAACGAACCCATGCCCGAATCGTTGAGGTTGACGACGTGGAACACCTTTCCGCCGCGCCCGCCGACCGAACGGGCGCCGAAACCTTCGGCCGTCGGAAAGGCGCGCTGCTGGCCTCCCGGCAACTTCGCAGGGTCATAGTGCGAAGATGTAGGCGTTGGTGTGGGGGTGGGCGTGGCCGTTGGCGAGGGCGTCGGGGTCGGACTCGGGCTGGCAACGCCGACTAACGGTTGGGGGGCCGCAGGCTTGTCTTCGCCGCCACACGCAGCGGCGGCTAGCGCGAGGATCGAGCACAGGCTAGCCTTCGTGCCGAAGCCGACGCGTGAAGGAACTTCGGAAAGGAACATTGTCTCGAAACCAGTCCTCATCGGTCGCGATCTGCTGATATCGCGTCATTGATGCCCCCGAACCGGGTTTCGGTTCCGAATGGTTAGCAAGCAATAAGCGCCGTGCTTCACAGCGCCAAAATGTGCCCATTTTGGGACAGTTTTATGCGAACTGTGGAAGAATGTGGCGGAAAACGTCCCGTGCAAGGGCGAGCGATGGGTGGCGTTCACTCTGAGTTAGAACTCGCCATGCTCTGCGGGCAACGATATAGCGCCGGACAGGATGCTGGTTACAGCGAAGGGGCACCCCGCAACCGATGGAAAAGAGAGGAAGCCGCCGCAAGCAGGCGGCCCGCAGCGAAACAGCTCGTCGCGCAGCCGACGACAAGCCCGCAGGCCGCTGGCTGCGCCGTATTGCCCTGTGGGGCGCCGCCTTGAGCTTGATCGCTGTCGTTTTTGTCGGCCTTGCAGTCGCCTTCGCCGTTCGGTCCATGCCGAGCTACTACCAGCTCAAGGCCACGCAGAACGCCCAGACGATCGTCGTTCGCGCGCGCGACGGCACCGAAATCGTCGAACTCGGCCCGAGCTTCGGACAATGGCTGACCCATGACCAGATCCCGCAGGTGATGAAGGATGCGATGATTTCGGTCGAGGATCGCCGCTATTATTCGCACTTCGGGATCGATCCCTATGGCCTGACCCGCGCAGTCTATGAAGGCGTCACCGGCGACGACCGGATCTCGGCGACTTCGACCATCACGCAGCAGCTGGCGCGCAACGTCTTCCTCAACAACAACCGCTCGCTCGACCGCAAGGCGCGCGAGGCAATCCTGGCGCTGGCGCTGGAATGGAAGTTCTCGAAAGAGCAGATCCTCGAGCTCTATCTGAACAAGGTCTATTTCGGCGGCGGGGCTTACGGCGTCGATAGCGCCAGCCGCAAGTTCTTCAGCCATCCGGCGACCGATCTGTCGGTTGCCGAGGCTGCGATCATCGCCGGCCTCGTGAAGGCACCGAGCCGCTATTCGCCTACGGCCGATGTCGATGCCGCAGTCGGTCGGGCCAGCGTAGTGCTGCGGCTGATGAAGGAGCAGGGGCGCATCCCGTCCGATGTCACGGTCGATCCCTCGGCGGTCAGACTCAAGGAAGAGAAGGGCCAGAATTCGGTCCGCTACTTCACCGACTGGGCGCTGCCGCAGCTCGATATGCTGCTGCCCGAAACCTTCGAGCCGATCGAGGTCTGGACTACGCTCGATGTCGGCATGCAGCGCGCGGCGACCGCAGCCATCCAGGGCAATACGCCCGGCGGCGCACAAGGTGCGCTCGTCAGCCTCGACCGCGACGGGGCGATCCTCGCGCTGGTGGGCGGCACCGATTATGTCGAGACGAGCTTCAACCGTGCCACCGATGCGCTGCGCCAGCCGGGGTCGAGCTGGAAGCTGTTCGTCTATCTCGCCGCGCTGGAAGCGGGCTACACGCCGGGCGACCGGGTGGTCGATACCCCGGTCACTATCGACGGGTGGAGCCCGCGCAATTCCAGCGGGCGCAATGTCGGCGAAATCGACCTGCGCACTGCTTTTGCGTATTCGATCAACACGGTGGCGGCACAGCTCGGCAATGAAGTCGGCTTCGGCACGGTCGCTTCGATGGCGCGGCGTTTCGGCGTGACGACGCCGATCAACACCTATCCCTCCATGGTGCTGGGATCGAACGAGGTGCGCCTGCTCGACATGACGCGCGCCTTTGCGGCGATATCGGCCGAAGGGCAGTCGGTCGAACCCTATGGCATCGTAAAGGTGACGACGGCCGAGGGCGAGTTGCTCTACCAGCACCAGAATGCGCGGCGCAGCCAGCTGGTGCCGGACTATGTCGCAGCGGGTATCACCGACTTGCTGCAGACCGCCGTCAACACCGGCACCGGCCGCGCAGCGCAGATCGGGCGACCGGTCGCGGGCAAGACCGGTACCACCAGTTCGAACAAGGACGGCTATTTCGTCGGCTTTTCCAGCGGGATCACCACCGGCGTGTGGATGGGGCGCGACGACAATGCGCGGGTGGCAGGTCTGCAGGGCGGCACCGCGCCGGCGCGCGCCTTTGCCGCCTATATGCGCTATGCCGTGAAGGACCGGCCGGTCGAAGAATTCGACACCGACCTGCAACTGCCCGAATGGCAGCTCGAGCCGGACGATGAATACATGCTCGGCGATCCGGACGACTATTACTTCATCGACGAGCAGGGCAATCTGATCGAGCCCGGCCGCGAGGATGGCGAGCGGCGCGATCCCTTCGGCGATGCCTTTCCGCAGCCCGGCGACGGCGACCGTCCGCGCCAGCCGCAGGCACCGCAGCAGCCGGGGCGCGGCGCCGATGGCGCACCGCAGGCTGTCGGCGACGATTTCCTCGACGAGGCGACCGGTGGTGCTTCGCGCGGGACCCCGCGACCTTCACCGAGCCCGACGGTAACGGTGATCCGGCCTCAATAGATAGAGCAGACAGCAAAAGGGCCTCCCGCCATTTCGGCAGGAGGCCCTTTCTATTTCCAAGCGCGAGGAAGCTTAGCGCAGCCGTACCGCGACATATTGCGGCGGACGGCCGCTGCGCTGGACACGGAGCAGCACGGCTACTCGGCCCTCGCGCTCGGCTTCGATCACGATGCCCTCGAGCTGAGAAAGCGTCGCGACCGGGCGGTAGTTGGCCGACAGGATAATATCGCGGCGCTGGAGGCCCTTGCGGGCGGCGTCGGAATTGGGGTTCACGCCGGCGACGGCGAGGCCCTGCGTATCCGCGCTCACACCCAACTGGCGAGCGATCTGCGCCGTGATCGGCAGCAGCTGGAGGCCGAGGCGTTCTTCGATCACCTCGTTCTCGCCCGGCTGCATCTCCTCTTCGTCGTCCATGTCCGGATCGAACATCTGCTGCTGGCGCAGTTCGTCTTCGCTCGGGCGCTTGCCGACGGTCACATTGATGCGGCGGCGTTCGCCATTGCGGATCAACTCGATCGGAACCGTCGTGCCCGGCGCAATATTGGCGACGAGGAAGGACAGGGTCTGCTCAGGCGTCACTTCGCGATTATTCACGCGCGTTACGATATCGCCGGCTTCAAGGCCCGCACGATCGGCAGCCTGGCCCGACTGGACCGACTGGACGATCTCGCCGCGATTGCGGTCGAGCCCGAGCGAATCGGCGACATCGTCGCTCACCGGCGCGATGTTGACGCCGAGATAGCCGCGTTCGATCTCCACCCCATCACGCAGCTTCTGGATAATCGGTGCAGCGATTTCCGCCGGAATGGCGAAGCCGATGCCGACACTGCCGCCCGAGGGCGAGAAGATGGCGTTGTTGATGCCGATGACATTGCCCTGCATGTCGAACAGCGGGCCGCCCGAATTGCCGCGATTGATGGCGGCATCGGTCTGGATATAGCGGTCGTAGGCGCCGCCGGACCCGGTGTTGCGCTGGATCGCGGACACGATCCCGCTGGTCACCGTGCCGCCGAGGCCGAAGGGATTGCCGATCGCGACCACCCAGTCGCCCGGGCGCGCCTGGCGGCTGTCGCCGAATTCGACATAGGGGAAGGCCTCGCGCCGGTTCACCTTGAGCACGGCAAGGTCGGACTGCGCATCGGTGCCGACGAGATCCGCTTCGTATTCGGTGCCGTCGGGCATGGTCACGGTGATTTCTTCTACCGTGCCGCGCCCGGTCGGGCTGACGACGTGGTTGTTGGTAACGACATAGCCGTCAGCCGAAATGACGAAGCCCGAGCCGAGCGACTGGCCTTCGCGATATTGCGGCTTGTCCGGCTGCTGCTGGCCGCGACGCCCGAACAGACCTTCGAAGGGTGTGCCGGCGAAGGGGTTGGCATTCTGCTGCACTTCGATCCGCTGGCGGGTCGAGATGTTGACCACGGCGGGCTGCAGCTGCGCGGTCAGTTCGGCGAAACTTTCGGGCGCACCGGCGCGCGGGACCACGCGGGCCATCTGCGCATCGTCGTTCTGGGCCACCTGGGCACCGGCCGGATAGCCGGTCGCCAGCGTGATCGCGGCTCCTCCGACCAACAGGGCACTCGTTACGGAATAGGCATATCGCACAGGCTTCACGTCCTTCAAATCCTCTTCACTTCTGTCGCGCGGCGCATCCGCTCGGTGAACTTACCGAGCAGCGGGCTGCGGGTTCCTGCCTGCCAGACTGCGCTGCGGCGCTGAATGCCGTTTGAACGGCGCGGGGCGTGCTCGACGAACGGTCAACGACGTCCGCGGAACTGCCGCAGATACTCATTGTCGGGCGACAGGATGATGTTGCTTTCCGCCCCGCCGTTTTCGGCGGCGAAGGTCGCGTCGTAGCTCTGCATGGCGCGGTAGAAATCGTAGAACTCCGGATCCTTGCCGAAGGCATCGGCATAGATCGAGGCGCTTTCGGCATCGGCATCGGCACGGATGATCCGCGCGTCGCGCGATCCTTGCGCGCGGATCGTGCGCGCTTCGCGTTCACGGTCGGACTCCATGCGGCGGAAAGCCGATTGCAGCGGCGCTTCGGGCAGATCGGTGCGCATGATCTTCACGTCCACCACCTCGGCACCGTACTGGCGGGCCTGCCGATCGAGATTTTCCCGAACATTTGCCAGAGCGGAACCGCGCTCTGCCGTCAGCATGGACTGGAAGGTGCGGCGGCCCAGTTCCTGACGCAAGACCGAATTGAGGATCGGCTCGAGCGCGTTGCGGACGCCGTCGGTCGTTCCTGCACGTTCGACCATGCGAACGGGATCGACGATGCGGAAGCGGGCATAGGCGTTGACCAAGAGACGCTGCTGGTCCGCACTCAGTACTTCCTCGTCGTTCATTTCGAGGTCGAGCAGACGCTTCTCGATCCGGCGCACCGAATCGACAAACGGCATGCGCAGGTAGATACCCGCATTGCTTGAGCCGTCAGGCGTATTGACGGTGCCGATGGGATTACCCGTACGGATCACGACGGCCTGCTCTTCCTCGGGCACTACATAGGCGCTGAGCATCAGGGCCACGATCAGCAGTCCGATGACGATCAGCGTGTTGCGGTGGTCTTGCACGAAAGTGCTCATCTTACTGGCCCTCCGGCGCGGTCACGGTCGTCGAGGGCCGCTGCTGTTGCTGCGACTGGTCGGCCCGGCGACGGATTTCGGGAAGCGGGAGGTACGGCGTTACATTGTCCGTTTCCACGATGGTCTTGGGCGTCTGGCTCAAGACCCGCTCCATGGTTTCGTAATAAAGCCGCTGGCGCGTCACTTCGGGCGCGAGGCGATATTCCTCGTACACCTTGTCGAAGGCTTCGGCTTCACCCTGCGCCTGGGCCAGCACCTGCTGCGCATAACCGCGGGCCTGGTTGCGGTTGGCGTCGGCATTCTGTTCGGCCACCTGCACGTCGCGGAAGGCATCGACCACCTGTGCGGGCGGGTCGGCCTTCTCGATTTCGACACCCAACACGCGGACGCCGGCGCGGTAGCCGTCGAGCGTGCGCTGCATGCGCTCGCGCACGTCCTGCTCGATGGCGGCACGGCCCTGACCGGAGAAGGTTTCGTCGAGCTCGGTCTCAGCGACCGAAGCGCGCATGGCAGCTTCGGCTGCTTCCTTCACAGTTTCCACGGGGTCGACCACGTTGAACTTGAAGGCCGCGAGATCGCTGATGTTCCAGCGCACGATATAGCTGAGATCGACGAGGTTCTGGTCGCCCGTCAGAATCAGCTTCACCTGGCTGTCGCTGCCCGGAATGCGTTCGGTTCGCACGCCCTGAACGTCTTCCACGTCCACGATTTCGATCGGGAAGGGGGCGGAGAAATTGAGGCCCGGCTCCATCGTCCGGGTAAAGTTGCCCAGCGTCTTAACGACGGCCTGCTGCTGCGGCCCGACGAGGTGCACGCTGGTCGCGATCAGGCCGAGGGCAATGATGCCGACGACTGCGATCGGGAACCAGCTCTTGCCGCCGGGGCGCTGGGGGAAGCGGAAATTCGGGCCGCCGGGGCCACCACCGCCGCTGCGGCGCGGGCCTTCGGGGCCGCGGTTCTTGAAGATGTCCTCGATATTGGGCGAGCGGCGCCCGTCATTGCCGCCGGACCCGGGCGGAAGCCACGGATTGCGCGGCCCGCGAGTCTTGTCCCCGCTCTTGCCGTCGCCATCTCCCGTTGGCTCGTTGGAGCCGCGGCCCGGACCGTTATCCTTGTCGCCCGATCCCTGGCCCCAGGGACTCTTCTTGCCCGCCATTGCCAGCCAAATCCTGTTGGTGAACCCGTCCAATGTTCTCATGCCATTCTTTATAGGTGTGGTTTGGCGGAAAAACAGGGTTGAACGGCGCTTTTTGATGATACAGCAGCGCTGCCCATGAGTTCGACCGATCCGAAAGCGCTGTTTCCCGAAGCGGTTGCAGCGCGTGTATCCTCCCTAGCCATTGCAAAAGGCCGCGCCATCGCCATTGTCGATGCCGCGGGGCTAGGCGCCGGCGAGCGCGAGGCGCTGGAAGCCGACATCCGAGAAGTGCTGGAAAAGCGGGGCGATGTGACGGAGGTCCGCGTCGCCATGACGGCGGAGCGGACCGCGCGCAAACTGATCGCAGTGGGTAGCGGCAAGGGAGGGGTCGGCAAGTCGACGCTGACCGCCAACCTTGCGATTGCGCTCGCCCGCATGGGTCGCAAGGTCGGGCTGGTCGATGCCGATATCTACGGCCCCTCGCAGCCGATGATCCTCGGCAACCAGGGCCAGAAGCCGGTGGCGCGCGAGGAAAAGCTGGAGCCTGTGCCCAGCAAATACGGCGTGCCGGTGCTGTCGATGGGGCATTTGGTCGAGCCGGGCCGCGCGATCGCCTGGCGGGGGCCGATGGCAGGCGGCGCGCTGACCCAGCTGGTCGATGCGCATTGGGGAGATACGGAGCTGCTGCTGGTCGACCTGCCGCCGGGCACGGGCGATGTGCAGCTCACCATGCTGCAAAAGTTCAAGCCTGCCGGGGCGGTACTGGTTTCGACGCCGCAGGACCTTGCGCTGATTGACGCCGCGCGCGCCGGTCAGCTGTTCGATCAGGCGGGGGTCCCGGTCATCGGCTTGGTCGAGAACATGGCGGGCTATGCCTGCCCGCATTGCGGTGAGGTTTCCGATCCCTTCGGCAAGGGCGGGGTGGAAGAGGCCGCCGGGAGGCTTGAACTGCCGTTCCTCGGCCGCATCCCGCTCGACCTCGCCATTCGCGAAGGCGGGGATAGCGGTGCGCCGCCGGCCGCGACCGACGATCCGCTGGCCCAGCCCTTCCACGACATCGCCGCGAAGCTCGACGCATGGATTGGCGCGAAAAGCTGAGCGAACTGCCCGTCACCCGGCGCCAGCTGGTGGCCGGGGCGGCAGTTGGCGGCGGTCTTGCCGTCGCCTGGTGGCTATGGCCGCGGCATTATGGCAGCCCGCTGACGCCCGGTCGGGGAGAGCGCGATTTCGGCGGCTGGCTCACCATCGGGACCGACGGTGTGGTCACAGTTGCCGTGCCGCAACTCGAAATGGGGCAGGGTGTCACCACGCTGCTGGCGCAGGTGGTCGCAATGGAATTGGGCGCGGATTGGCGACAGGTGGGCGTGGAGCCGGTGCCACCGGCCGGGCTATATGCCAACGTACCGCTTGCTGCCGAATGGGCGGAGATGTGGTCCAACCTTCCGTCGCTCGCGGATGAACCGGGCAGCCTGCTCGCCGAGAATTTCGCGCGGGGCAACCGCTTCATTGCCACCGCCGGTGGGACATCTCTGGCAGCTTTCGAGCTACCCATGCGCGAAGCGGCGGCCAGTGCGCGGGCGATGTTGGCCATGGCCGCCGCCGAGCACTGGGACGCCGAGTGGGAGGAATGCGAAGTCGAAGGCGGCCTGGTCCGCTATGGCGAGAACACCGCGAGTTTCGGCGAACTGGTGCTGGAGGCCGCCGAATTCGACCCGCCCGATCCGGCCCCCCTGCGCGTCGAGCCGGCCGCCGAAGCTCCGGCCGAGATCGATTCCGATACACCGCTCGCTTTCCCCCGGCTCGACTTGCCGGCCAAGGTCGACGGCAGCTTCCTGTTCGCCGGCGACATCCGCCTGCCGGGGCTGGTCTATGCCTCGATCCGCCATGCGCCGACCGGTTCGCAGGAGCTCAGCCGCTTCGCCGAGGGCGCTGTCGCGGGTATGCGCGGGGTGGTCGGCGTGGTGCGCTCGAAGCGCTATCTCGCAGCGGTGGGCGAAAGCTGGTGGATCGCCGAGCAGGCGCTGAAGCGGCTCGCCTCGGTCTTCAGCGGCCCGCCCCCGGTGGAGAGCGCCGGGGCGGAAGTCTTGCTGGACGAGGCTTTCGGCGACATCGAGCCGGAAGCGATAGCGAGCATCGGTGACGCGAATGGCCTGCTCGCCAAGCCGGACCTCGAAGCACGCTATTCGATCGCACCGGCCGTGCACGCCGGCATCGAGACGGCGACGGCGACGGCGCGGCTGGAGGACGGCAAGCTCGAATTGTGGATCGCCTCGCAAGCGCCCGAACTCACCCGGCGCGCTGCGGCGAAGGCGGCGGGAATCTCGGAGCGCGATGTCGTGCTCTACCCCACCGCCGCCGGGGGCAGCTTCGATGCGCGGCTCGACAAGCGCCACGCGATCGAGGTGGTCCAGATCGCAAAGGCCATCGGTCGCCCGGTCCAGCTGATGTGGCCGAGAGTCCAAGAGTTCCAGGCCGTCCCGCCGCGCACGCCGGTGGTCGCGGAACTGGCAGCGGCTTTCCAGCCCGCGACCGGCGGGCGGATTGCGGCCTGGCGCACGCAGCTCGCCATGCCCGCGACCATGCGCGAGACAGGACATCGGCTGTTCGACAATCTCGTTCCCGAAGCCGCCATGCGCGAGGCGGCAGGGAAGGCCGATCCGCTCGCCTGCCGGGGCGCGGTGCCGCCTTACGGAATCGCCAATGTCGCGGTAGAGCACCTGCCCGTCCGCATCGACCTGCCGACCGGTCCGATGCGCGGCAATTCGGCTGCCTACACGGCGTTCTTCACCGAATGCTTCATGGACGAGCTGGCCGAGAAGGCGGGGCGCGATCCGCTGCTCTATCGCATGGACATGCTCGGCCAGGCGCCGCGCATGGCAGATGTACTGCGCCGTGCGACGCAGATCGCGAATTGGGACGGTGGACGGCGCGGTACGGGGCAGGGGCTGGCGATGGTCCGCATGGACGCGATAGGAGGCGCGACGGGGCGCATCGCCTGCGTCGCGCAAGCCGCGTTAGGCGAAGGGGGTCTGCGCGTGACGCGGCTCCATGCGGCGGTCGATATCGGGCGCATCGTCAATCTCGACGTTGCCCGCCAGCAGATCGAAGGGGGCCTCCTGTTCGGCCTCTCGCTGGCGACGGGGTCGAGCGTGAGTTTCATCGAGGGCAAGCCCTCGCCTAACCGCCTCGCTGCGCTCGGCCTGCCGACGCTGGGCGATAGTCCGGAGATCGAGGTTACATTCGTGCCGAGCGATGCCGACCCCTTCGACCCGGGCGAACTCGGCACCGCCGTCGCCGCGCCCGCGATTGCCAACGCCCTCTATTCTGCTACCGGCATGCGCTTCCGCCGCCTGCCGCTCCTGTCGGAAGGCCTGTAAGGAGAGCCCGTTGACCTGGCGCGAGCAGCAATTGCCCCCCGAACACCCGCCCGTCCGCTCGGGCGGGGTGGGCGTGCTGCTGGTCAATCTCGGCACGCCCGATGCGCCCGACACCGCCTCGGTGAAGCGCTATTTGGGCGAGTTCCTGTCCGACAAGCGCGTGGTCGAAATACCCGGCATCGTCTGGCAGCCGATCCTGCGCGGGATCATCCTCAACACACGGCCGAAGAAGAGCGCTGCAGCATACCGGAAGGTGTGGACGGAGGAAGGCTCGCCGCTCGCGGTCATCACCCGCCAGCAAGCCGAGGCGATGCAAGCCCGGCTGGGCGAGGGCGTCCGCGTCGACTGGGCGATGCGCTACGGCACGCCATCGATCTCGGAGCGTCTGCAGGCGATGATGGAGGCAGGCTGCGAGCGCATCGTGCTGGCGCCGATGTATCCGCAATATAGCGGCGCGACGACCGCCACCGTGGTCGACAAGGTCGGGGAAACTCTACGCGAAATGCGCTGGCAGCCCGCCATGCGCACCATGCCGCCTTATCACGACGATCCGGTGCATATCGAAGCGCTGGCCAAGGATATTTCGCGCCAGCTCGATGCGCTCGATTTCGAGCCCGAAGTGCTCATGCTCAGCTTTCACGGGATGCCCGAACGCACCTTGCACCTCGGCGATCCGTATCATTGCCAGTGCCAGAAGACGTCGCGGCTGCTCGAACAAGCCATGGCGCGCCCGAACCTGCGCTTGGTCACCACCTTCCAGTCACGCTTCGGACCGGCCAAGTGGCTCGAACCTGCGACCGACGATACGCTCCAGAAAGAGGCCGCGGCCGGCACGAAACGCCTAGCCGTGGCGATGCCGGGCTTTTCCGCCGACTGCCTCGAAACGCTGGAGGAAATCGCGATGGAGGGGCGCGCTACCTTCATCGTAGGCGGCGGAGAGAAATTCGCTGCGCTGTCCTGCCTCAATACCTCCGACGCAGGGCTCGATATGCTGGAAACACTGCTGCGCCGCGAACTTTCCGGCTGGTGTTAGCAGACTGGAAAGATGGGTTTCGATAGGCTACTGACATCACGGTAAGTAGCAGGAAAAGACCTTGGCCACTCTCGCACCTCATCAACCCGCCGAATTAACCCATTGGTCCGACGGCCGCCTCGGCGAACGCGATCTCGCGCATATCCCCGGCGACGGGGGCCTGCCGCTGGTCGGCAACACCTTCCGCATGCTCGCCGATCCGCACGGCTTCACCCGCCGCATGGTAGAGCAATACGGCCACGTCTATCGCACGCGGGCTTTCGGCGGCTGGCAGATCGCCATGATTGGCGCGGACGCGAACGAGCTGATGTTGTTCGACCGGAACCGCAATTTCTCCTCCGAGCAGGGCTGGGGCCCGATCCTCGACAAGCTGTTTCCGCGCGGCCTGATGCTGCTCGATTTCGATCATCATCGTGCCGACCGCCGGGCACTCTCGATCGCCTTCAAGCCGGGGCCGATGCGGCATTATTCGGGCAGCCTCAACCGCGGCATCGCGCGGCAGGTCGAGGCGTGGGGCGAAGGCGAGATGACCTTCTATCCCGCCATCAAGGAGCTGACGCTGGATCTGGCCGCCGACAGCTTCATCGGCATCGAATGGGGGCCGGAAGCGGACAAGATCAACACCGCCTTCATCGACATGGTGCAGGCCAGCGTCGCCCCGGTGCGCAAGTCGCTACCGTTCACCCAGATGAAGCGCGGGACCGACGGGCGCGCATTTCTGGTCGACTGGTTCACGAAGGAAACCCATCGCCGCCGCGCCGAAGGGGGCGGGCAGGACATGTTCAGCCAGTTCGCCACCGCCACGCATGACGACGGCAGCCTGATGCCGGTCGACGAGGTGGTCGACCACATGAACTTCCTGATGATGGCGGCGCACGACACGATCACCTCGTCCGGCACCTCGCTGGTCATGCAGCTCGCCAAGCACCAGGACTGGCAGGAGAAGCTGCGCCAAGAAATCGAGGCGGTGACCGGCGGCGTGGATGCCAGCGGCAAGCCGCGCGACCTCGCTTACGAAGATCTTGGCAAGCTCGCGCTGACGGAAATGGCCTTCAAGGAAGCGCTGCGGATGATCCCGCCGGTGCCCTCCACCCCGCGCCGGGCGCTGCGCGAATTCGAGTTCGGCGGCTATGCCATACCCGCCGGCGCGCATGTCGGCATCAACGCGCATTATGTGCACCATATGGAAGAGCACTGGGACCGCCCGCACGCTTTCGAGCCACTGCACTTCACGCCCGAAAAAGTGAAGGAACGGCACAAATACGCCTGGATCCCCTTCGGTGGCGGCGCGCATATGTGCCTCGGCCTGCATTTCGCTTACATGCAGATCAAGATCCTGATGGCGCAGCTGCTCCCGCGCTATCGCATCGAACTGGCCGATGGCGAGCCCGAGTGGCAACCCTGGCCGATCCCCAAGCCCAAGGACGGGCTGAAGATCAGGCTGGTTTCTCTTTAGACCTCAAACGCAGGCGGCTTGATCCGGGCCGGAGGAGGCCCGGCAAGCGCGACTGCGCGCCCGCAGCGGGTGCGGCTTGCCGCACGTCTAGCGAGGACGAACCCGCGGATGCGGGTTCGCCAAACAAAGACTCAACTAAAATCGATCGCGATGCCGTCCTTGACCCAGTCGCCATAGCGGGTGGGGCTGAGGTCCTCGTCGTTCTCGACCTTTTGCGGCTCCGGCGGAGGATCGTTGGTCCAGTGGGACGGCTTTTCGAAGCCTTCGGGCCGTTTGGTCGCGCGATCGGTCATGTACAGGAAATGCGCGCACTGGCGCTTGGTTTCAAGCAGGGGTAGAGGCGCGGGCGATGGCCCAGCCCACCGGTATCTACGCGCGCCGCGCCGCGCTTCGCCTGCTCGATGCCGTGTTGCGCCGGGGCGAAACGCTCGACATCGCCTTTGCAGTCGCGACCAAGGATGTGCGCAAGTTCGAGGACAAGGCGCTGGCCCGCGCGATCGCCAGCGAGAGCCTGCGCTGGCTGGTCGATCTCGACGCATTGATCGACAGCGCGACCAAAAAGCCGCTGCCGGGCGATGCCAAGGCGCGCATGGTGTTGCGGCTGATGCTGGCGCAGTGGCTACGGCTCGACACGCCGCCGCATGCGGTTGTGGCGACCGGGCTGGACCTGCTGTCGGGCGGGCCGCGCAGGCTGGCGCACGGTGTGTTCTCGACCCTTACGAAGCAGGAAGCGCAATTGCCGGATGCGCCGACCCTCCCCGCCGACGTTGCCGCCCGCTGGGGCGAGCGGGCTCCGGCGATCGCAGCCGGTCTAGCGGAACCACCGCCGCTCGACTTGACCCTGCGCGACCCGGACCAGACCGCGCACTGGGCAAATCAGCTTTCCGCCGACAGCCTCATGCCCGGTCACCTGCGCCTGCCGCGCGGCGGCAATGTCGAGAAGCTGCCGGGCTTCGCGGAAGGGGCATGGTGGGTGCAGGACCTTGCAGCCTCGCTGCCCGCGCGTCTCCTCGGGCAGGGCGAGGGTCGGCACGTGCTCGATCTGTGCGCAGCGCCGGGCGGCAAGTCATTGCAACTGGCTGCACAGGGCTGGCAAGTAACTTCGCTCGACATCTCGAAGCGCCGTCTCGAACTGCTGCGGGCAAATTTGAACCGCACGGGCCTGAAAGCAAGCATCGTTCGCGCCGATGCCCTGACGTGGGAGCCGAAGCACAAATACGATGCCATTCTGCTCGACGCTCCCTGCACCGCGACTGGCACCGCGCGCCGCCATCCCGACGTGCTACACCGCATCGGGCCGCGCCAGATCGAAGAGATGGCGGAACTGCAATCCGCACTGGTCGAGCGCGCCCAGGGCTGGCTCAAACCTGGCGGCACGCTGCTCTACGCCACCTGCTCGCTAGAGCGCGAGGAGGGCGAGGCGCAGGCATCAGCGATCTCGCTGCCTCCCGATGAAATCCGTACCGACAAGCTCCCCGAAGGCATCGTACCGACGAGCGAGGGCTGGGTCCGCACCGATCCCGGCATGCTGGCGGATCAGGGCGGACTGGATGGCTTCTTCATCGGCCGGTGGAAAGCGGATCAGGCGCCGGCAAGCACGTAGCGGATATCCGTGCAGTCGTTGCGGGCTTGCCGGACGCGCATCGCGACCTCGTTGTCACCTCTGCCTAGCAATTCGATGGTGAAAGGACTGCCGAGTTCGACATAGTGCCGGAAGACTATTTCGGCCTTCGTGACGCGGAAAGGCTGTCCCCCGCGTGTCAGGCTGACGAATTGCCGCGCGACTTCGGCGAGATGCGCGGAGTTCACGTGGTCGCCCGAGCCGTCGAGCCAGGGATGGTGCGGCGGCATGCTATTGGCAGTGTCGAGCAGACCCTGCGCAGTGCCATTCTCGAGCGGGCCGAGGAACGGCCGCTCACCTTGGGCAAGGCCAAGAAGCCGCGCGTCAGCGTAGTCGAAATCGTCGGACCTGAACTGCGGTGCGGCCGCCTTGTCGCCTTTGCGCCAGCTCTCGAAGTCGCGGGTGCGAAACACCACGCCGCGCCCGTCGAGGCGGCATATGTGATGACCCTCCGCATCCGCGAAATCGATCGAGAAGCTTTCCTTCCCGTCGATCGTCGTGCGGCGGTAGGTCCCGCTGGCATAAGCCCCGAGATCGGGATCGCCGCATTCCCTGCGCGTCCAGGTGAGCGCCGACCACTTGTCCGGGTCCCAGGTGCCGAGCGCGGCGGCGCATTCCACGCTCACCCAATAGCTCAGCGCTTGGATCGCGCCGGGATGGTGCGGGTGGAGCGCTGTCCAGGGCCAGGCGCCCGCATCCCGCGAGCAGGCGAACTCTACGCTGCCGTCATTGTGGACGACATGGTCGCCGGTAAACGCCTTGCCATGCGGTCCGGGCATCGGGCCTGTCGCTCAGGCGTCTTCCTTGAGGTATTTCTGGAAGCTCTTGCGCAGCTTCATCAGCTTGGGCGGAATCACTGCCTGGCAGTAGGGGTTCCGCTGGCCTTCGCCTTCCCAATATTCCTGGTGGTAGTCTTCCGCCGGATACCACTCGCCGGTCTCGATGGTCGTGACCGCGCTCTGGCCTTCGTGGTCGGCGTTCCAGCGTTCGATCGCCGCTTCCGCCTCGGCCCGCTGGGCGTCGTCGAGCGGGAAGATCGCGCTGCGATATTGCGTGCCGACGTCGCCGCCCTGGCGGTTGAGCTGGGTCGGGTCATGCGTGCCGAGGAACACGTCGTAGAGCTGGCCGAGGCTGATCGCGTCGGGTTCGAAGGTCACGCGCACACCCTCGGCATGGCCGGTGCTGCCGGTGCAGACCTGCTTGTAAGTCGGATCGGGCACATCGCCGCCGATATAGCCGCTTTCGACCTCATGGACGCCGATGACGTCCTTCATCACCGCCTCGGTGCACCAGAAGCATCCACCCGCCACGATCGCCTGTTGTGTCTCGCTCATCGTAATCTCCTTTGCGCCAGAGATAGGAAGCGCCTCACGCCTTGTCATCCACCGGCGGCAGGTGCAGGAAGCGCGCATCGATTTTCCGGGAGAGACCGTATGCGTATCCTGCTTGCCACCGCCGCCCTGGCATTTGCCGTCCCCGCGATGGCCGATCACCACGAACTGCCCGATGCGGACGCTTTCGCGGCAACCCATGCCGAAGCTATCTCGGGCGCGATCAACCACCCCAGCCGTGCGGACGATCGCGCACGCGACCAGTTCCGCCACCCGGCCGAAACGCTCGCCTTCTTCCGCGTCGAACCCGACATGAAGGTCGGCGAGTACGCTCCCGGCGGCGGCTGGTACACGCGCGTGCTGGGACATTATCTGGGCGGCGAGGGGCAGCTGGTCGGCCTGTATTTCGATCCCACGAGCGGACCTTTCAACGAAGAAGCGCAGCAGCGCATTCGCGCCGGCGCTACCGGCTTTCCCGCCGAGGCTGCCGAATTTACCGGGCTCCCGGCAGAGAACTTCTCCGCGATGACGCTCGATGCGGTTCCCGAAGGCGAAGCGGGGACGTTCGACCGGGTGCTAGTGGTTCGCATGATGCCCAACCTGATGCGCTGGAATAACGCTGACAGCGAGCTGAAGAAGATGCGCGACCTGCTGAAGCCCGGCGGCATGCTCGGCATCGTCCAGCACCGCGCTCCGGCGGATGCCAGCGCGGATTATGCGAACGGGTCGAAGGGTTATCTGCGGCAGGACGATGTCATCGGCTATGTCGAAGCGCTGGGCTTCGAGCTGGTCGACAGCAGCGAGGTGAATGCCAATCCGCGCGATCCGGCAAACTGGGAAGGCGGCGTCTGGATGATGCCGCCCTCGCTCGGCGGTGACGATGCGATGGACGCGCAAACCCGTGATTTGGGCGAAAGCGACCGCATGACGCTGCTGTTCCGCAAGCGCGACTGACCGCCTCGCCGCGCCTGTAAGCTGGCATTCATCCGGCACCTGCAATCCCCTCGATGTTACACTATAACATTGAGGGGATTCGCTCATGATCCGTGTTCGTTACCTAGCCCTGGCCATCGCCCCGCTCGCTCTCGCAGCCTGTGACCGGGCCGACGAGGCGCGCGGTGTCGACCACGGTGAGACCCTGCTCTCGGTCAGCGCCAGCGGGCAGGCGGAAAGCCGCCCCGACCGCGCGCAGTTCCGCGCCGGGATCGAGACCTTCAGCCGCAATGCCACCTCCGCCAGCGATGCCAATGCCAAGAAGATCGCCGAAATCGTCGCGGCCCTGCGCGAACTCGGCGTCGCGGAAGAGGACATCCAGACCCAGAGCGTCAACGTCGGCCGGATCGAATATGGTGACCGCGAGGGGCAGTACCGCGCGATGAACGTGGTCGAGGTGACGATGGACGATCCCGACCGCGCGGGCGCCGCCGTCACTGCCGTCACGGAGGCGGGCGCAAACGTCCTTTCCGGCCCCAGCCTGACGATGAGCGATCCCGAAGCCACAGCCAACCTCGCCTATGCCGACGCCTACAAGGCGGCGCGGCAGCGGGCGGAGGCCTATGCCGAGGCGGCGGGAATGGAAGTCAGCCGGGTGCTCTATATTCGCGATGCCGGCGGCCAGCAGGGCCAGACCTGGCTGCGCGGTGCGGAGGCGATGAACGAGGCAATGGTCCAGCGCACATCGAACGCGCCGCCGCCACCCGTGGCTCCGCCGCCGCCGATCAACATGGGGCCGCGCCCCGAGGAAGGCGGCATGATGGTCGGCACTACGCGCAGCAATGTCTATATCCAGGTGGACTTCGCGCTGCGGGAGAAATAGTCCCTCGCAGCATGAGAGACATTACCGTCGCCGCCCTCCAGCTGCCGCTCGGCAGCGACGACGAGCAGACCAATATTGCCGCAGTCGGCGAAATGGTCGAGCAGGCCGCCGCGCGCGGGGCCGAAATCGTCCTGCCGCCCGAGCTCTTCGCCGGCCCCTATTTTTGCCAGGTCGAGGACGAGGCGCTGTTCGCCCGCGCACGCCCGACGGCGGATCACCCCTCTGTCATCGCCATGCGCAAACTGGCGGCCAGCCTGAAAGTCGCCATCCCGACCAGCTTCTTCGAGCGCGACGGGCACCACTATTACAACACGCTCGCCATGATCGGGCCTGACGGGAAGATCATGGGCACCTATCGCAAGAGCCATATCCCCGACGGGCCGGGCTATGAGGAGAAGTACTATTTCCGCCCCGGCAACGACGGCTTCAAGGTGTGGGACGTCATGGGGACGCGCATTGGGGTCGGCGTGTGCTGGGACCAGTGGTATCCCGAAGCGGCACGCGTGATGGCGCTAATGGGGGCCGAGCTGTTGTTCTACCCGACCGCCATCGGCTCCGAGCCTTACGACGCCGAATTCGACACCAGCCGCATGTGGCAACGCGCCATGCAGGGGCACAGCGTCTCGAACTGCATGCCGGTGATCGCGGCGAACCGGATCGGCAAGGAAGGCAATGCCGATTTCTACGGCCACAGCTTCATCACCAACGAATGGGGCGACAAGCTGGTGGAATTCGGCCGAGAGGAAGACGGCGTGCTGGTCGCGACGCTCGATCTCGACCAGGCCGCGATCCACCGCGCGGGCATGGGCTTCTTCCGCGACCGGCGACCGCAGCTCTACGGGCGCATCGTCGAGGATATTTGAGCGGGCTCGTGACGGCAGGGATCACCCAAGACGCGCTCGACCGGCTCTTTACTGCCGCGCTGGAAGCCGCCGTGGCGCGGATGGAGAAGGACGGCCACTTCTTCCCACTGGTTTTCGAGTTGCGCGCCAACGGCATGATCCACAATGTGGCCATGCTCGAAACCGCCCCGGTCGATGGCAGCGCAGATGTGCTTGGGAGACTGACGGCGATGTTGCGAACGCGCGCAGCCGAGGGGACGATCGTCGCCTCGGCCATTGTCCTGCAAGGGGGCGACGACCAGCGTATGTCCGTCCGGCTGCGCGCGCAGAACTATGCGAAGGACATTGCCGTGCCCTTCGAGATCGAGCGCAAGGGTTACGTCAAACGGCGGCGGCGCATGTCGCTCGGCGAAATCTTGGGCGACACCGTACCCAACGACGTTTTCTAGCTGCCCGCCAGTTCCTTCAGGATGATCGACCAGTGGTCGAGCCCGTCGTAGAAAGCGTCGACCCGCATGCGTTCGTTGAGGCCGTGGGCGAAGATGTCCTGCGGCCTGCTCGCCCCCGCACCGATGGCGATCGTGTCGTAGCCCAGCGTCCGGTAATGCATGCCGTCCGTGCCGCCCGAGGACATGTTCGGGATCATCGGGATTTCGCGCCCGAAGCGCGCCGCCAGCGATTTGGCCAGCGCCACGCGGACTTCGTCGGGAAAGCTGCTCATGCCGCTCTCGGTTGCCTCTGCGCGCTGGGTAATCGCGACGTCGGGATTGCCGATGACCTCGGCCAGCGTCGCCTTCACGCTATCGACGCCCTCGCCCGGCCACACCCGGCAATTGACCGCGGCGCTGGCCGATTGCGGCAGAGCGTTTTCGGCATGTCCGGCCTCCAGCATGGTCGCGACGCAGGTCGTGCCGAGCGTGCCGACGAAGCCGGGATCGGCGCGGATCATGTCGATGGCCTCTTCATCGCTCGGGTCTTCGGCAAAGCGCGTCATCGCATCGCCCAGCGCGCCAGGCACGCTCCGGCCCAGCGCCGCGAAATAGCTGCGGGTGAGCTCGCTCTCGCGCACGGGAAAGCGATGGTCGGCGATCTTCGTCAGCGCAGCGGCCAGCTCGTAGATCGCATTGTCGCTGCGGGGACGAGAGGAATGGCCGCCGGAATTGGTCACCGTGAGGTCGAAGGTAACATATGTCTTCTCGGCCAGCTGCACCTGCTGCGCCAGCGGAGAGAAATCATCGGCCAGCCCGATGCCGCCTGCGTCCGAATTGAGGACATAGGCGGGGTCCACGTTCTCCGCGACCCATTTGGCCTGCGCGCGGGTGGAGATCATGCCGGTTTCCTCGTCACCCGAGAAGACGAGGTAGAGATCGCGGTTCGGCACCCAGCCTTCATGCTTCAGCCGCATGAAGGTGCCGGTCAGGTTGGCGACGCCGTATTTGTTGTCCTGCGTGCCGCGGGCGTAGAAATAGCCGTTTTCCTCGGTCAGCGTGAACGGCGCGCGATCCCAGTCCTTGGGCAGCGCATCGACCACGTCCATGTGGGCGAGCATGACAATCGGCTTTTTGCCCGACGCACCATTGCCGGGATAGCGCACGATGAGGCCTTGCGTCGGCTCGCCCTCGCTATCGTAATCGGTCACCATAAGGTCCTCGGCTGCAAAACCCGCTTCGGACAGCCGCCCGACCAGATAGGCGACCATCTCGTCCATCTGCTGGTGGCCGCGCGCGGTGCGAAAGGCGATAATGTCGGCATAGAGCGCGCGCATCATCTGCTCATGCTCGGTGCGCTCCTCGACAGCATTCGTGTCTTGCGCGGCGAGGGGTGTGCAGACCGCGGCTCCCACTGCAAGTGCCAGCATCAGTTTACGCATCGCCTGTCTCCCCTTCGCCCCGGCCCGTTCCCAAGGGCGGTGCGCGACGCTAGGGCGGGGGCATGAGCGAGGCAAGCGGACATCGCTATATCGTGGCGCTGGGGTCTAACATGCGGTTGTCCAGCGTGGGCGGACCGCGGACGGTGCTCGGGGCGGCGATCGAAAGCCTCGCGGACAGCGAGCTGGACGTGTTGGCGGTTTCTCCGATCATGGAGAGCGCGCCAGTCGGCCCGTCGCAGCGGCGTTATGCCAATGCGGCGGTGCTCGTCGCGAGCCCGCTTTCTCCGCCAGATATGCTGGCGCTGCTGCAGGCAGTCGAGGGGGAGTTCGGCCGCAAGCGGCGCGGCCAGCGCTGGCGGGCCCGCACGCTGGATCTCGACATAGTGCTGTGGAGCGGAGGCATCTGGGTGTCGCCGGACCTGGCGATCCCACATCCGGCGTTTCGCGAGCGTCCTTTCGTGCTCACTCCGGCAGCGCAGATCGCTCCTGGCTGGCGCGACCCGCTGACCGGCCTCACCCTGCGCCAACTCGCAGCGCGCGCAGTTTGATGGCAGTGGCCGGGTTGCCGCGATAGACGGTCCAGTTGTCCGCATCCTCGAACAGCGCGCCCCGCGCGGCGAGGGCGGAACCGTCGCCCATGGTCACCCCGGGTCCGACGAAGGCCTCCGCCGCGACCCAGCAGCGCCGGCCAAGGGTTATCGGGCGCAATTGCAACTGGAAGTCGGGGTCCGACAGGTCGTGCGTGCTCGCGCAAAGGAATGCGCCTTGCGAAATCACGCTGTCGTCGCCGATAGTGACGGGGCCCTGGTTGTAGATGCGGGCGCCCGGCCCGATCAGCGCATTGTCGCCGAGCGTCAGCGCCGACGGCAGCCAAATCCGCACGCTCGCATGAACCCGGCATCCCCGCCCCAGCGACGCGCCGAACAGGCGGAGCACCAGCGCCCGCCAGCCATGCAGCGGCGGCGGCGTCCAGCGGCACAGGACCAGCCAGCACACCTGCCACATCACCCGCGTCAGGCGGTTGCGAAGCGTGAACGACGGCCCGCCGGTGCGGCTTTGCGCTGCTCTCGCATCCAGCGGTTCGACCATAATTCCCGTCCGGCTCCTGTCCTTGGGCGGTGGTAGCCACGCGAATGCACGCAAACAAGCAAGAGCCGCTTGACCGCCCACCGCCGCATGCCTAGGTGCCCCACCGTGGTCGGGCCGTTAGCTCAGTCGGTAGAGCAACTGACTTTTAATCAGTAGGTCGCTGGTTCGAACCCAGCACGGCTCACCACCCAGTTTTCGAATCGGCCAGACCACCACCCTAAGGGCGCTCCGTCCGAACAGTCAGCTATTCGCATTATCGCAACTACAGGGAAATGTTCGTCCGTCGTGCGGTTCGGCGCCGGGGTATAACACTTGTCTATGGTCCGAGAAACCACGCTTGAACGGACCTCGCGTCTTGGTTAGTCGAAAATTCAGCGACAAACCTGGAAACTGCCTTGCACACCGAACTTTTTCTCAAGGGCCGCCTGCGGCACGAACTGGCCTCACAAGAAAAGACCTGGCTCGAAGAAGCGGTCGGTCGCACTATCTGGCTCGAACCGCGGCAAACTCTGGTCGAGCGTGGAGAGCGGATCGACCATTCCTATTATATCATCGAAGGGACCGTGCTTCGCCACCGCGACGATCGGAAGGGTGAGCGGCAACTGGTCGGGTTGAACGTTCCCGGCGACTTCGTCGATTTGCACGGCTTCCCGATGAAGCGGCTGGATCACAATACGACGGCACTAGGTCGCGTTCACCTTGCCGAGGTGCCGCATTCGGCCATTGCCAAACTGCTCGAGCGCTCAACTCATCTCGCCCGCGCACTGTGGTTCTCCACCTTGCTGGATGCGGCCATGCACCGCGAATGGATCTTCCGACTCGGACGGCTCAATGCAGAAGGGCGGATCGCGCACCTCGTCTGCGAGATCATCGAACGGCTCAAGTTCGTCGATCTGTATGACGGTCGCAATCTGCCGGTCCCATTGCTGCAGCGCGACTATGCGGAGGCATGCGGTATCACACCGGTCCATGCCAATCGCAGCTTTCGTATCCTGAAGGAACGCGGTGTGCTGGAACCGCATGGCGAAGGACGGATCGAGATTTTGGACGAGGCCGAGCTGAAACGGCTCGGCGAGTTTTGCGGCGACTATCTCTACGGCGAAGGCATGCTGGCACTGGATTCTTTCGAGGACCGGGACGAGCAGGCTTCGCGGTAAAGCGCCAGCGTCTCGCGCGCCATTCGCTGCGCGGAGAACCGTTCTTCGAACCGGCGGCGAATGGTCGACCGGTCAAGCTGCAGTACTTCGTCCATCCTACCGATTGCTTCGGCAACGCTATCGACGACGATACCTGTCATCCCGTCCTCGATCACTTCGGGGACGCTCCCCTGTCGCCATGCGATTACAGGCGTCCCGCATGCCATCGCCTCGATCATCACCAAGCCGAAAGGTTCGGGCCAGTCGATGGGAAATACCAGCGCGGCTGCCTTGCCCAGAAAGTCCTGCTTCTGCGCATCGTCGACACTCCCGACATGCCTGATCCGGTTGTCCAGCGCGGGCAGTACGACCTCGTCGAAATAACCGGGGTTGCCCGGATCGACGGGGCCGGCGAGGCGCAAGTCCCGGCCGGTTGCGCGCACGAGTTCTATCGCGCGATCCGGCCGCTTCTGGTCCGTCATCCGACCGAGGAATGCGAGGTATCCCCCCGATCCATCGCCCGCCCGATATCGCTCCGTAGGCATCCCGTGATGTACCACGCCTGCCAAGCTGCTAGCCGGCACTGCCCCTGCCTGCGCATTCGATATTGCGATGATCCGCTCTTGCGGGAATGCGCGAAAATGCTCGACGTGATCCGGCTCGTCGGCGCGCCAGTGGATCGTGCGGAACGCCGGGATGCCGAGCGCGCTGGCGGCAGCGCTCGCGTGGGCCGAGCCGTGCAGATGAACGACATCGTGCGCTCCGCCATGGGTCAGCACGTCGCGCATCAGTTGCGCCTCCAGCACGGCAGGCAGGCCCGGTGGAGCGGAACCCCCTTGCCGCTCGTGCCAGGATAGCGAACGGTAGTCGCCTACATGCCGCACATCCGGAAGCGTGCAATCGGCCGGGCCGAACAGGGTGACCTCGTGACCGTCCTCGACCTGCGCGGCGGCAAGGTCCGCGATGACCCGTTCGGTGCCGCCGTAAGTCACGGGCGGGACTGGGTGAACGACGGGCGCGACGTGGGCTATACGCATGAAAGCAACATTTATCACCTTGATTGTCAGGAACTTGGAACAGCCACGAGCATCGGTACCCGCAGATCCGGAGCCCGTCGATGTTTGTTTGTCATATTGCCCTGCAGGGCTGCCTCACACTGTCCGATGTGCCCTATGGCATCAACGCCGATACCGGTGGCCACATCACCTATCTGCTCGAACTGGCCTGCGCGAGTGCGCGCGATCCGGCCATTGACCGTATCGATATCGTTACCCGTGGCTTTGCCGATGCGAAGCTGGGCATGCGCTTCGATGCGCAATGCGCAGAGGTGCAAGGCAAGATACGGCTCGTCCGGCTCGATGACGGTGATCCGTCATACCTGCCCAAAGAAGCCCTGCACGAGCGACACGAAGAGCTGTGCCAGGCGTTTCTCGCTTACCTGAACGATCTCGATCGCAAGCCCGACATCATCCATGCCCATTACGCCGATGCCGGCATCCTGGCCCGTAAGGCGAAGGAAGAGCTCGGTATCCCCTACGTCTTTACCGGCCACTCGCTTGGCGCGGTCAAGCGCGAAGTCAATGGCGGTGCCGACGCCAGCCTGCATACGCGGATAGCTGTCGAAGACCGGGCACTGGCTCTTGCCGACGCCGTAATAGCAAGCTCGCGCGACGAGGCGGAAGCACAATACGCTCACTACGACAGCATCGAAGCGGGTCGCATCCGTGTGATCCCGCCGGGATGCGACCTGACCCGGTTCGAAAGCGCGCAACCCACTGACAAGGTGCGGGCGGATCTGGCGCATTTCCTGCGCGATCCGGCCAAGCCCATGCTGCTCGCCATCGCCCGGCCCGTTCGCAAGAAAAACCTGCTGGGCCTGGTAGAGGCCTACGCCGGGGACCCGGAATTGCAGGACGCCGCCAATCTGGTGATCGTCGCAGGCTGCCGCTCGCTGCTCGGCGATCTGGAAAACGAATGCCGCGAGGTGATGCAGGAGCTGATCGAGGCGGTCGACCGACACGATCTCTACGGCAAGGTCGCCTATCCCAAGCATCACCACCCCGCCGACATCCCGGCCTATTATGCCCTGGCCCGCGAGAGCGGGGGCGTATTCGTGAACCCCGCCCTCAACGAACCGTTCGGCCTGACGCTGCTGGAAGCGGCCGCGTCGCGCTTGCCGGTGGTCGCCACGGACAGCGGCGGCCCGAACGATATCGTGGAACGGTGCAGCAACGGCGAACTCGTTTGCCCGCGCGATCCGCAGGCGATTGCCACTGCTTGCCGGGACATCGTGACGGACAGGCGCAAGTGGGTACGCTACGCCACTGCAGGTGTAGAAGCGGTTGCAGCCTACGACTGGACGGCTCACCGCGACCAGTATCATCGCCTTCTGCATGAATTGACCGGCCCGCTGGAACGAGCACCGCACTGGGACCGGATCCTGATCTGCGATATCGACAACACCCTGCTGGGCGATCGGGAAGCCTTGCGCGAATTCCTCGCCTGGCAGGCGGAACAGTCGGGCCATATCGCGCTCGGTATCGCGACCGGGCGCAGTTTCCATAGCGCGCAAGCAATCCTTGCGGCGGAAGGCGTACCGACACCCGACGTCATCATCAGCAGTGTGGGCACTCGCATCCACTGGTACGACCGAAACGAACGCTGTTTCTCGGAAGACGAAGGCTGGCGACGCCGGGTGGAAAGCGCCTGGCAGGAGAATACGATTCGCGAGACTACGGCTACACTTGGGCTGCGGCAGCAGGCTTTGCTGGAACAGCACAGTGGCAAAGCCAGCTTCTTCATAGACCAGCATGATCCCGAAGACATCCGCCGCGCGTTCCGGAAAGCCGGCCTGCGCGTGGAGATCGTGGCCAGCCATGGTCGGTATCTGGATATTCTGTCCGAAGGTGCCGGCAAGGGGCCGGCGGTCGTCCATGTGGCGGATGAGCTCTCGCTGACCCAGTCGCGTGTCGTCGTCGCAGGGGACAGCGGGAATGACCTGACCATGCTGCGCGCCTGTCCATTCCCGATCGTGGTCGGCAATGCGAGCGACGGATTGGCAAAGGATCCGTCGCTGTCCCATGCCTATTGGGCGAAAGGGTGCTATGCTGCCGGCGTGCTGGAAGGCGTCCGGCACTACCAGGCGCAAGGCAGCTGGTGAGTACCTATCGATCCGTTTCGGTGCTCACGCTGGTGCGCGGGCGCCAGCAACATCTCGATCATCTGATTGCAGGCCTCGAGGCTCAGACTTTCCCGCCAGACGAACTCGTTGTCGCCTACATGCAGGACGAACCGCCGCGAATCGAAACCGACGGTCGCTTCCTCGTCCGCTGCGTGCAGGTACCGGGCGAACCCATGCCGCTCGCCGCCGCGCGAAACCGTGCCGCGGAACTGGCGGGGGGCGATGTTCTGGCCTTCCTCGACGTCGATTGCATTCCCGATCCGGAATTCGTGCGCCGCGCGGCGGAAGCACATGTGCACGACGGCGAAGGCGTGTTCCTGCCCGAAGTGCGGTACTTGCCCGGGCGCGGCGACGGCTGGCTCACCCCCGACGGGGCACCGGATTACGACCTGCTGGCCAGCACCGGCGTGCGCCATCCGAGCAAGCGCCCCCTCGATGAAACCTCCGTCGATCCGATCGCGGATTTCGGAGAACTCTGGGGGTTGGCCTTTATCATGTCCTCGCAGACCTGGGCTGAGGCTGGCGGAATGGATGAGGATTACATCGGCTACGGTGCCGAAGAGACGGATCTGGGCCAGCGGCTGAAGCGGGCAGGCGCGCGCATGTACTGGCTGGGCGGGGCGATCTGCTTCCACCAGCACCATCACGTCCATAAGCCGCCCTTGCAGCATTTCGATACCATCATCCGCAACGCCCGGCTTTATCGCAGCCGGTGGGGGGAGTGGTGCATGCAGTACTGGCTGGACGATTTCGAGCGGCGCGGACTGGTGAAGCGGTCCGAAACACGCCTCGAGGTGGTGCGTCAGCCCACAACAAGCGAGATTGCGGATACCCGGCAGGGTGCCGACGTGCTGTTCAGCTGACCGCCCACAGGCGGGTTGCCTGTTCCTCCAGCCAGTGCGCGGCCTTCCGCGCGGCATCATCGTCATGCAGCGATGCAAGAACGCCGGCATCCAACGCGTCGGTCTCGGATAGCGCGCGCTGCCATTCGGGGATCGAGGCGGGCCAGGTCTCCCGATAAGTCGCCGCGCCCAGGCGCTCCAGCTCTCTCGCCTTGGCCTGCTGCTCGTCGAAATACCGCCATTCGGGGATGCACAGGAACGGCTTGGCCGCCCGGGCGATCTCGTGGACCGTATTGTCGCCGGCCGAAGCAATCACGCGATCGGCAGCGCACAAATAATCGGTCAGATTGTCGATCCAGCCCAGCTCTTGGAGGTTACCGAAATCGGTTTCGTGCCCTTCGCGGTGTACCGGTCCGGCAACCAGCCATTGCGTTTCCGGCTCAGCGCGCGCGGCGACCGTGAGCGGGGCGTAAGGCGTACCCGATCCTCCGCCACCGGCGATTACCAGCGTTATGGTCCTGTCTTCGGGCAAGCCGAGCTTGGCGCGGGCCTCCCCTTTTTCGAGCAAGGGCGCGCGGGTTGTGCACAGGCCTCCGGTGTAAAACGTTCGCTCGCGAAGGCGCGGCGGGTAGCTCGCCTGCTCCATCCGCTCGTCGAACGGGGCCAGCATGGTGACACAGGCTTCGTAGCCCGCGACATGACCGACATCCTCACGGTCACCATGCATCCTGATAGTCACGGCCGGCACGCTCATGATGCGCGACAACAGGGCGATCTCCGCCGAAACGTCGATGACGAACAGCGCCGGGTCGGCCTTCCGCAGCGTTTCTGCAATCGACCCCATGTGCTGGCGCATTTCCTCCACGCCGAGGGGGACGCAGTGCATCACCTCCGGCGTCGGCTGGTCGTGCAGCGCCGGACTGCGCGAGGGCGCACCGATCATGTTCGGCAACTCGACCAAGGTCGCATCGCGCGGCCGCTCGTCGAACTGCGAGGGCGCTGCCGTCATGATCGTGACCGGTCGATCTTCCGGGATGTGTTCGAGGATAGCCATGATCCGGTTGGCATGGCCGCGGCCCTGATGGTGCGCGAAAAAGGCCAGTGGGCGCTTGTTCATTCTTGTTCCTTCGTTTCCACCTGCCGGCCACTATCCCGCGCTGGATTGACGATACGGCCGGCAGTCCAGTTTTCGCTGAGCCGAACCTTGGGATTGGGGGCGCACCAGATTTCACCGGTCGCATCGATTGCGGTGACCCAGATAAGATTGTGCTCCAACCCGTAGTCGATGACGGCAAAGGCGAGCCCGGCGCCGCGATCGATGACATGCACGGGAAGCGGGGGGTTCAGCTGGGTGAACATGTCAGGGGTTCCGTCTGCGTGAAGGAGGGTCGCTTTCACACATCGTCGTGCGGCGTGAGCTTGGCGATCAGCGACCGGACGGTGCCGAACAGCATGGTGACCATAGCGACAAGTCCGGCACTGAGGACCACCACGATCCAGTACAAAACCTTGAAGAGCATCGGAAACCAGTTTTCCGGTACGTCGTCGAATTCGCCGATCGGCATCGTCATCAGGAGCAGCATGACGACGGCACCGCCCAGGAGGACGGTCGACAGCACCGCTATGCGGTAGATCTGCCAGTACATCCGGACGTCGAACTCCGCATCTGCGCGCCTCACCAGACCGAGCAAGGTCAGCATCAGGGCCAGCGTCGTGGCGGCGCTCCCGGCGATGGCACTGCCGAGATAAAGTGCCGGACTGGATAGCGCCGCGATCATCTCGCGCGCTTCGAGCGAGGAATAAATCGCGCCCGAAGCGAAGTGTCCGGCCAGCCCGACAAGCAGGATGATGCCGGCCGAACTGGCCGGCAGCGCGGTATGTTTCATGCCGCGTCTCCAGCCTCGTTTGCGGGCTGCTTGCTTTCGCCTTTTTGCGGACCGAGATAGCGATACACGCCCCACAAATTGATCAGCAGCAGGGCGATATTCTGCCAGCCGATCCCTTCGGCATCGTCGCTCAGAAAGCCCCAGGCCGTCAGCGCCAGCGAAGACGTGACGAAGAGCACGAAGGCCCATCCCGTTACCCGCGCACTGACATTCGTCGCTACGACCAGCGCTGCGATTACAGCTGCGATGGCGCCGTACCATTCGAGAATGTCCAGCATCGTCTCAGCCGTTCACGTTGTAATCGATCGGTTTGAACGTGCCGCCGTTCGATGCGTAGGCCGCGCAGGCGGTAAGCCCGATCACCAAGTCCATCTCAGCCCGGAACCGGGTGAAGGTGCCTGGCGGAGACTGCGGCGGATCGACCGAAAGCGCGCCGTCGCCGGCGACCGGTACATTCATGAAAACATTGAAGGCGGTAGGTATGTCGTCAGGCTCCACGCCATATGGCTCCAGCGCTTCGGCCAGATTTCCGAAACAGCCGCGATGGACCGGCTTGTCCGGGTAGAAGTGGCGGAACGTGTCCTTCGAACAGGGCGTCAGAAGAAAGTCGTGTGCGGGCGCGGTGTCTTCCAGGATGGTGAGCATGGGGTTCGACCGGTTCGACCAAAGCCGCGCGCCGGTCGTCAGCATGATCCGTTCTTCGTAGTCGAACGTTCTCCCGTTGGAGAGGATCTCCGCCGGATCGGCCCGCGACACGGCCAGGAGGTCGCTAACTTGCCCGCCCTCGGGATCGGTCACGGTCAGCACCTGCCCTTTCGACAATTCGAAGGCCGTCCCGGTGCGCGGTTCGATGCGGGTCATTTGCCGCTTCTCGGGTCGGAAAAGGGGCAGCGCCAGTCATCGCCCACGACGCGCCCGCTGTATTGCCGCGCCTCGCTCGTCGTGCCGTGCCGCGAAAGCATGGGGTTGATGGAACCGTCCAGCGCCATGTCGCGCTTCAGGATCGTCTCGCGCATGCGCTCGTATCTTTGCGAAGCGCGCAAGGCCTCGAACTGGTCGTGCAGATTGAAGACAAGGGTCGGATGCGGCATTCGCCGTGCGGCACGCGACGCGTTGGGATGCATGCCGACCACGAAATAGGCCTCGCCGCCGAAGCTCAGGGAGAAATGCGGATCGCTCGGATCGCTGCTGACGTCCGGGTCGTAGTCCAGCCCGCGCCAATCGTCCTTGGCTGCAAGCGAATTCAGCCGCTCCCACATCGCTTTCTCGAAAGCCGCCTCATCCAGATCGTCGGGCCCGGAAAACACGACGGCGAGGCTGCGCAGACCGTCTGGGTTGCTGGCGTAATCTTCGCTCCAGTCGAGCAACGCGTCATGGATTTCGATATCGTTCCATGCGCTGGTCAGCGAACGGGCGGAGAGCACTTTCAGCCTGCCGGTCGCCAGAGCCGACTTCGCGCCGACACAGGGGAAGCCATCCTCGGCAATATGCGCGCGCAGGGCGTCGGCCAGCGAGGTCTCGCTATCGGTCGCATCAGCGCCGTTGTAGATGTCGATTTCTCCCATCATGATCGTACAGACGTTCGGGCAGGAAAAGCGTTGCTGCAATTTAACATGGATCATGCGGAAAACCCGTTCGCAGCACGGTAACGACCTCGCCCCCTAATCGGAGACATGTCTTGGCTATCGCGAAATTCAGGCGCTTTCAGGTTTATGGCCAGCGGTGCAGTGGCACCAACGCCCTGATAAAATTGCTCGAACAGAATCTGCAAGAGTTAGAGTTTACCGAGGATTTCGGCTTCAAGCACTGGCTCGTCCCGGAGGAGGTGGAGATCCCCGATGATGTCTTCGTCATCGTAATCGCGCGGCAAGTCGACCAGTGGTTGCGCAGCCTGCACGCCAAGCCGTGGCACGTGCATCCGGAACTCAAGGAAATGGACTTCGGCGAGTTTATCCGGGCCGAGTGGCGCAGTGTGTGGGATGAGGATTTCTGGGGTATGGATAGGGCAAATCCCAAGTTCGGACAGCCGATCGAAGAAGAGCTTTGTCAGAAAACCGGATCGCCGTTTCCCAATGCCATCGCCATGCGCACCGCCAAATTGCGCAACTGGTCAGACGTGGCATCACGTGCGACCGGGTATGCACTGGTATCGCATTCCGAGCTCGTTACCCGGCCGGAAAGATTGATCGAGCGACTGGCTGCAGCGGCCGAGTTGGAAGAACGTAGAGAATTCGTGCCGGTGACCACTTACAAGGGCCAGAATTCGAGCTCTTTCGTCCCCACGGAATATCCGTCCGTCCACGCCGCGGATGCTGCGTTCATCGCGCGTTATCTGGACCAGTCAGTCGAGAGCCAGTTCGCTTTGGGCCCTCTCACGCATGGTGCGGGCAATGCCAAGACCGCTCGTCTCGCTAATTCCTGAGCGGTCGCGATTATATCCTCCGAATGTCCGGCCGTGTGTTCGATCGGCTGGCTACAACCATTCACTCTCCTGCTTAAATGACCGATCTCGCGTATCGGAGTTTCGGGTGTTCTTAAATCGATCCGGTGCTAAAGAGCATGGCCGTGGACGGAGTTAAGTATCTGAAGGGCCGGATTTTGGTCGGGCTACCGCTTGCCTTGATGGTGAGCGCGTCGCCCGCGCGCGCATCGCAGCAGGAAGAGGCTCTGCCGGATAATCAGGACGCGACGGAACTACCCGATCCGGGCGTGAGCCTGCCGACCGTCACGGAGGCTACCGAACTTCCCGACCCCGGCGAGAGCCCGCTTCAGCTCGATTATAGCGCCGACCCCATTCTCGGCCTTGCCGACAGCGCGGCGGATCCCCAGCTTTTCCGGCGGATCGTGGCATCGTCGCTGCAAGCCAATGCCTCGCGCCGCGAGGTCGAGGCCCAGGTCGATCTGGCCGAAGCGCAGTTGGACGAGGCGGAAGCCGGACACTTCCCGACGGTCGATCTCAACTTCACGACTTACAAGACCATCACGCGCAATTTCGGCGACGATCCCTTCAACCTGCTCGAACGCTCGCGCCCCCGCGAACGCTCCGATGCGACCGCGGCCGTGGAGTACACGCTTTTCGACTGGGGTGCCGTCAACGGCGCCATCCTCGCCGCGCAAGCGCGTCTGCGAGCGGCGGGATACGAACGCGACGCAGCGCTCACGGGTCTTGTCAACGATGTCGTGACCAATTGGTACAGCGTGTTCGCATACCAGTCGCTGAGCCGCCTCGCCGAGGGCTATCTCGAAGCGCAGGACGGCATCGACGAGGCCCTCGACAAGCGCATTGCCCAGGGCGTCAACGCGCCTGCGGACCGAGCGAGAGTGGAAACCCTGCGGGCCGACGGGCAAATCCGCCTGGCGCAATTCGAGCGGCGGCTGGCTTCGGCAGAGGCGCGCTTCGCCGAGCTTACCGGCGTGCCGCCGCCGCCCCTGTTGCAGCGCCCTCCGGTCTTGTCGGACATGCGGATAAGCCGCGACTACGCCGTGATGGCTGCCAGCGATGCGCCTGCGGTCAAAAGCGCCGAAGCCGCTGCCGAAGCCGCGCGGATCGACGTGCGCAACAGCTGGGCCAGCCAGGCGCCCAAGCTGACCGCGCGGGTCGATGCCGGCCGTTATGGCGTGTTCGAGGATCAGGAAGACTACGACGTCCGCGGTAGCCTGAACCTGCGTTATCGCCTGTTCGGCGGCGCGCTGGCGCGAGACGATCAGGCACGCGCCCGCTCTGCGGCTGCCGAGGCGACGGCCGATCGCATCCGCCAGGAAAGCGAGCGTGATGCCGCGATCATCTGGGCCGATGTCCAGGCGCTGGAGCAGCAGCTGGTCGCGCTCGAAGCCGCCTATGTTTCCGCCCGCCAGACGCGCGACGTCGTCTTCCGCCGCTTCGCCGCGCTGCGCGGCACGTTGTTCGACGTGGCCGACGCGCAAAGCGCCTATCTGTCTGCAGCCATCGCCTATATCGAAGGGCTGACCCAGCTCGACGCCTCGCGCTATGTCCTGCTGGCGCGCACAGGACGCCTGCTCGAACAGTTCGACATGGAGGGCCAGCCATGAGCGAAGAGCGGATCGTCGACGTCCCGGAAAAGCGGCTCGCCGACTGGATCATGGAACCGATCAAGGCGAACTGGCGGACCTATTCCAAGGTCGCCATCGCCGCGACGCTGATCAACATCTTCGGCCTCGTCACTGCGTTGTTCACCATGACGGTGTACGACCGGGTCATACCCAACAGCGCCTTCACCTCGTTGGCGGCACTGTCGATCGGTCTCGCGATCATCGTCATCTTCGACTTCGCGCTCAAGCTGCTGCGCGCCTATTTCGTCGATCACGCGGGCACCAATATCGACAAGGATGTGGGCGAGACCGTTTTCGAACGCCTGATCGAAATGCGGCTGGAGCTGCGCAAGGGCTCGACCGGCCAGCTGACCGGGCTGATGCGCGAACTCGAGACGCTGCGCGATTTCTTCGCCTCGGCGACGCTGGCGGCAGTGGTCGACGTGCCGTTCATCTTCATCACGCTGACCGTGGTCGCGCTGATCGGCGGCTGGGTGGTGCTGGTGCCCGCGCTGATGGTCCCGCTGGTGATCCTCGTCGGCCTCGCCGTGCATCCGACGCAACAGCGACTCGCGGCAAGAGCGATGGACGAGGGGCTGCTCAAGCAGTCGGTGCTGGTCGAGACGATCGGCAGTATCGAGGCGGTGAAGACCGCCGGGGCGCGCAACCTGTTCGAGGATCGCTGGACGCGGGCGCTGGGCGACCACGCGCATATCTCGCTCCAGCAGCGCCTGATCTCCAGCATCGGGACCACCTTCGCCACCTCGGCAGGTACGATTTCCTATGCCGGCGTCGTGATCGTCGGCGTGTTTTCCGTCGCCGACAACCGCCTGACGATGGGCGGCCTGATCGCCTGTTCGATCCTCGCCGGGCGGGCCATCGCGCCGCTGGCGCAGATTTCGCAGCTGGTTTCGCGCCTGACCGCCACCCGCACCGCCTATCGCCAGATCCGCGCGTTGATGGAGAGGCCGCCGGAGGGGCCGGGCAGCGATGCCATCGTGGTCGACCGGACGCGCGGCGAGCTGGAGCTGCGCAATGTCAGTTTTCAATATCCCGGCGCCGCGACCAAGGCGCTCGACAGCGTCAGCCTGACGATCAGGCCGGGCGAGAAAGTCGCGCTGCTGGGCCGTGTCGGTTCGGGCAAGTCCACGCTCGCACGCATGATGCTGGGCCTCTATCCGCCGCAGGACGGCATGGTGCTGTTCGACGGGATCGACATCGCCCAGCTCGATCCCAATTCGCTGCGCCGCTCCGTAGGATCGGTCCTGCAGGAACCGGCGCTGTTCTCCGGCACGATCCGCGAGAATATCGCGCTCGGCCGACCCAATGTGGACGACGAGGAAATGCTGCGCGCCAGCCGCGTATCGGGCACCGACATCTTCGCCAGCCGAATCCCGCGCGGCTATGACCTAAGGCTTGTCGATCGCGGCGAAGGTCTGTCCGGCGGGCAGCGCCAGTCGATCGCCATCGCCCGCGCGCTGGCCGGCAAGCCGCCGGTGCTGGTGATGGACGAACCGAGCAGCGCGATGGATGCGCAGACGGAAGCCGATCTGATCGGACGCTTGCGTGACGAACTGGCCGATCGCACGCTGGTGGTCGTGACTCACCGCCAGCCGCTGCTCGCGCTGGTCGATCGGATCATCGTGGTCGATGAAGGAAAGATCCGCGCCGACGGGCCGCGCGATGCAGTGCTGGCAAAACTCGCCGAAGGGTCGCGCCAGCAGGGCAACCCGACCAGCGGTCACGTCACTACGGCGGTGACGTCCAAAGCGGTGAAACCGACATGAGCGCGCGTGAGGATCCGGTGGACGAGACGCCCGAAGGCCAGCCTGAGCCGATGCCCGGCCAGGTGCCCGAGCGCGAAGAGGGCCGCGTCGAGCGGTTCATCGACAATCTCGAACCGCGCCGCGTCTCGCGCTGGTTGTTCTGGGCAATCGTCGTCTTTTTCGTCGTCTTCCTGATCTGGGCGGCACTGGCGGAAATCGACCGCACCGTGCGCGGGCAGGGGCGCGTGATATCGAGCAACGAGCTCCAGATCGTTTCCAGCCTCGAAGGCGGGGTGCTCGAAGAAATTTTCGTCACCACCGGCCAGCAGGTCGAAGCGCTCGACCCGGTGCTGCGGCTGGACCCGACGGAGACCGGCTCCAATCTCGGCAGCACCTCCGCCACGGCCGGGGCACTGGAAATGAAAGTCGCGCGGCTGGAGGCCGAGCTGGCCGGTCGCGCGCCGAGCTTCCCGGCACCGGCGGACGAGGAAGCGGCACGCCAGCGCAGCATCGAAAGCGCGCTGTACGCCTCGCGCCAGGCCAATTTGCAAAGTTCGCTGGCAGGCGCGCGCGCGCAACTTGCCCGGGCGCGGCAGCAGGTGACCGAAGCGGAACGCCAGTCGGATTCGCTCGCGAGCCAGGCGCAGGCCGCCCGTGCCGAAGCCGATCTTCTGAGGCCACTGGTCGATCAGGGTATCGAACCGCGCCTCTCTTTGGTGCGCGCCGAGGGACAGGCGACAAGCGCGGAAGCGCAGCTGGCCGGAGCCCGCGCTAGCGTCGGGCGCGCGCAGGCGCAGGTCTACGAAGCGCAGGCCAATCTCGACCGGACCCTGCGCGACTGGCGCGCGCAATCGGCCAATGAACTCGCAGCCGCGCAGGCGGAACTGGGGGCGCGGAGCGCAACCCTGCCCGCTCTCGAAGAGCGGCTCGAGCGCACGACCTTGCGCTCGCCGGTGACGGGCACGGTCAATCGCGTGCTGGTAAATACGCGCGGCAGTGCGGTTTCTCCGGGCGAACCGCTGGTCGAGATTGCCGCGACGGACGATGCGCTGCTGGTCGAGGTCCGCATCCGCCCGCAGGACATCGGCACCGTGCGGATCGGGCAGGAAGCGAAGGTCGGCATCACGGCGTTCGACCAGACGATCTATGGCAGCCTCGACGGAAAGGTGGTGACCATTTCGCCGGACTCGATCGTCGATGAGCGGAGCGGCGAGATTTTCTATCTCGTCCGCGTGCGGACGGAGATGGATTCGATCCCCAATGTCGACGGCGACCTCGAAATCGGCACCGGCATGGTCGCGGATGTCAGCCTGCTCGGCGACAAGCGGACCGTGCTGCAATACATCCTGACCCCGCTGCGCCGCTTCAGCGACCGCGCGTTCCGCGAATAGAACGCGAGCGTTGCGGGACAGCTTGCAAGTCCGGGTCCGAGCGGCGACAATGCGCTCATGAATACGACAATTCCGCTCGCCTTGCTCCTTGCGACCACCGGCTGCGCGGGCAGCGAAGGGGTTTACGACGTGGCGGAGCAACGCGCGACCTGCACGGTTTATAACGCCGAACGGGCAGTCATGGGCGAGGCCGAGCTGTGCGCTGCACTGATGGAAGGGTTTGCGGAAGCGGGTGGCGATCCGCTAACGAGCGTCGCGGTGTCTGTTGCATCGCCAACGCAGATCGATGTGCTGGTAACGGATGCCTCCGGGGCGCAGCGGGACCTACTCTTTTTCGAGGTGATGGACACCGAAATGCGCGAAGCGATCGTGAAGGGCTTCGGCGCCGATCTTGCGCGTATCCTGGCCCGAGACGCAGCCTCCGGTGGCTGATCAGGCCCATTCGCCCAAACTCGTCGTCTTCGCTCGCCTGCCGGTGCCCGGCAAGGCGAAGACGCGGCTGATTCCGGCGCTCGGCGAGGAAGGCGCAGCACGGCTCTATGCCCGCTTGCTCAATCGCACGGTGGAGGAGGCGAAGGCCAGTGGCCTGCCGTTCCAGTTGCGAGTGACTGGCGGCGAATGCGCGGCATTCCGCGAACTTTACGGCGAGGATGTCGAAGTCGTCGAGCAAGGCCCCGGCGATCTCGGCGATCGCATGGCGCGGGTGGAAGGCCCTGCGCTCGTCATCGGGAGCGATTGTCCCGGCATGACCGTGCCTCTGATCCGCGCCGCTGCGGGCGCGCTGGACGATCGTTCGGTTGTCATCGGCCCGGCGACCGATGGCGGGTATTACCTGATCGGCTTTCGCGAGAAGCTACCGTGGCTGTTTGCGGACATGGAATGGAGCACGCCGTCCGTCTTTGCTGAATCGCTGGCGCGCCTCGCGGCTCGCGGGCTGGGGCCGGCGGTGCTGCCCGAACTTTCGGATATCGACACGCCCGAAGACCTTGCCAGCTGGCCGGAACTCCAGTGAGCACCAGCATTGTCGTTCCGGTGCTGGACGAGGAGGCGGCGCTTCCCGCACTGGTCGAGCGGCTTGCCAGACTCGACCCCCGGCCTGCCGAGATCGTGCTGGTGGACGGCGGCAGCAGCGATGCAACGGTCGAACTCGCGCAAACTGCCGGGTGGCGGGTGATCGTCGGCGAACGAGGCCGCGCGAGGCAGATCAATCTCGGTATCGCCGAAGCGTTCGGCGACACCGTCTGCGTCCTTCATGCCGACACGCTGCCGCCTGTCGACATGGTCGCGGTGATCGAGGACACGCTGGCCGACAAGCGCATCGCGCTCGCCAGCTTCACGCCGCTTATCAAGGGACCGCACAAGACCCGCTGGGTTACCACCGCGCATAACTGGATCAAGACCTGGTATGCGCCGCTCATCACACGGCCACACCTGTTTGTGTGCGGCGTACGCCTGCTGTTCGGCGATCACGCGATGTTCTTCCGGCGCGCGGATTTTCAACGCATCGGCGGCTGCACGCCGGGCGATGCGGTGATGGAGGAGGCCGACCTCTGCGTGAAATTCGCGCGGCTCGGGCGGATCAAACTGGTGCCGCGCTGGATCGAGACATCGGATCGCAGGATTGCGGCCTGGGGTCCGCTCAAGGCGAACTGGATCTACTTCAAGGTCGGCATGCTCTGGGCCTTCGGCCTGCGCCACCGGATGGAAAAGCACTACCCGGACGTGCGCTAGGCCTTCGGCAGGAAGCCCGCCTCGATGCAGTACTCGATGAGGCGATGGATGTAGGGTTTGCCGGTCGCCGGACAGGCCTCGCCGCCAAGCTGGCGAAAGGCGCTGTCATCGAAATGCGGGTCGCGCTGGAAGTAGCTGGCATAGAGGCCGGCAATCCAGTTGAAGAGCCGTCGCTCGATCGCCGGGAGGGTCGCTGGGTCGAATTTTTCGGGCGCGACCAGCGCGGGTTCATGGAATTGCGAGTAGGCGCCAATCGCGCCGGTAAAGCCGCCCACCGGCAGCGGTTGTCCCGACACGAGATGGAAGGTCCCGCCGCTGCTCGCGCCAGACGTCGCGGCGAGACTCGCGGCGATGGTCACGATGCCCTTCGCCAGATGATCGATGGGCACGAAATCCAGCGTGGCCCCCGGCTTCGCAGGCATGTGCTTAACCCGGCCCTCGGCGATCAGCTTGAAGGCGGCATAGGTCGTGTCGAACTGGCGGATCGCTCCGCTGTCATGCTCGCCGACCACGATCGACGGACGCGCAATCGCCCAGCGCAGATTGCTGGCGCGCACCAGTCGCTCACCCGCCGCCTTGCTCGCCTCGTAGCCATTGGCGAAGTCACCGTCGGGCAGGGGATCGTCCTCACGGATCATGCCGTCGCGCGCGCCGCAGACATAGGCGGTGGACACGTGGAGCACGGCCATATCCCCCGCCTCGGCAAGTTCCAGCATGTGCGCGACGCCGTCGACATTCACGGCGCGGTAGTCCGCCTCATCGAGATCGAAGCGCACCATCGCGGCGCAATGGATTACGAGGTCGTGCGCCTCAGCCACCTTCCCGAACAGCGTGTCGTCCCACCCGAAGCGCGACTGCGACACATCGCCCGTCAGCGTCCGCGCTGCTACTGCCGTCCCGTCATTCGCCCGCACATCGGGCGTGCGATGGACCAGCGCCGTGACACGATGCCCGGCATCTATCAGCCGCGCGCAGACCTCTCCGCCCAATAGTCCGGCGGCGCCTGTAACCAGAATGCTTGCGATGACGAATGCCTTCCCATGGACTGCCGGGAGATGCGAAAGAGTTCGCTTCCTAGGCGTATTGGGTTACGGGACAAGCGATGAAATTCACCCATGACGTTATCGTGATCGGCGGCGGTGCCGCGGGCCTCACCGCTGCCGGTGGCTGCGCGCTGTTCGGCCTCGATGTGGCGCTGATCGAAAGCCACAAGATGGGCGGCGAGTGTCTCAATAATGGCTGCGTTCCCTCCAAGGCGCTGATCTCTGCCGCCAAACGTGCGGCCGAAGCGCGCGAGCAAAAGCGGTTCGGGGTGACGCTGGCTGCTCCGCAGGTGGAGTGGTCCGGCGTTCACAAGCACATCCACGACGCTATCGCCGGGATCGAGCATCACGATTCGAAGGAAACCTTCGAGGACATGGGTTGCGAAGTATTTATCGACACCGCGCGGATCACCGGTAAGCAGACGGTCGAGGTCGGCGGGCGGACACTGAGAGCCCCGCGCATCGTCATCGCGACCGGCTCGGCCCCTTTCGTGCCGCCGATCGAGGGCATCGACACCGTACCTTATCTGACGAACGAAAACCTGTTCGACCTGATCGAACAGCCCGGTCATCTGATCATCATTGGCGGCGGCGTGATCGGCATGGAAATGGCGCAGAGTTTCCGCCGGCTCGGCAGCGAGGTCACGGTGATCGAACCGGGCGAGCCGATGGGCCGCGACGATCCGGAGTCGGTGGCCGTCGTGGTCGACGTCATGACAGCGGAGGGCGTGCGCTTCGTGAAAGGCTCGGCCGCGAAGGTAGAAGGCGGCGAGGGCAGCGTGACGGTCCATACCGACAGCTGCGAAACGGTCACCGGCACCCATCTACTGGTCGCCGTCGGTCGCACGGCGCGCGTTTCCGGCTTCGGTGCCGAGGAGATCGGCATCGCAACCGGCAAAAACGGTTTCAAGACCGACGAGCGCCGCCGCACTTCGGTGAAGGGCATCTACGCCATCGGCGATTGCCGCGAAGGGCCGCGGCTGACGCATGTTTCGGGTTACGAGGGCTCGAACGTGGCGCTGGAAATCGTCACCGGCTTGCCGACCAAGGTCGATTTCAGCGCGCTGCCGTGGTGCACCTATACCGAACCCGAAGTCGCGCAGATCGGCCTGACCGAGACGGAGGCACGCGACAAGCATGGCGATGCGGTGACCGTCGTGAAGCAACAGTTTTCGGAGAACGAGCGCGCCATCGCGGAAGGCTACACCAAGGGGCACATGAAGATGGTGCTCAAGGGCAAGAAGGTGCTCGGCGTCAGCATCGTCGGCAAGAATGCGGGCGAATTGCTGCTGCCGTTCACCCAGACGATCAGCGGCAAGAGCAGCACTTTCGCGCTCGGCAGTGCGATCATCAGCTATCCGACCCGTAGCGAGATTTCGAAGGCGGCGGCCTTCAGCGCATGGGAGCCGACCGTGTTCGGCAGCCTGCCGAAGAAATACGCCGGTTTCGTTGCCAAGATGCGGCGTACTTTCGCCTGATGGCCTCGCGCAGCAAGAGCCGCGCCGCGCCGGGCGGGCCGTCGCCTTTTGCCGTCGAGGCCGCGCCGCTGCCGCGCGAGAAATTCAGCGATCCGCAACTGACTGCCAAGGGCGAGGAGCGCGCCAGTGTCGCGCTGAGCGAACTCGACACGCTGTGGCTCAATACCGGGACGCTGTGCAATCTCGCCTGCGCGACCTGCTATATCGAGAGCAGCCCGACCAACGATGCGCTGGTCTATCTGAGCGCGGACCATACCTCGCGTTTTCTCGACGAGGCACAGACGATGGGCGCGCGGGAAATCGGGTTCACCGGCGGCGAGCCGTTCATGAACCCGGACATGCTCCCAATGCTGGAGGAGACGTTGGCACGCGGCTTCGAGGCGCTGGTGCTGACCAATGCGATGAAGCCGATGCGGCGGTACGAAGCGGCGCTGCTCGAGCTGCGCGAGCGTTTCGGGTCGAAGCTCACGCTGCGCGTCAGTCTCGATCATTACAGCCGGCAGGTGCACGAGGCCGAGCGCGGCGCGCGGACATGGGAACTTGCCATGGACGGCCTGCGCTGGCTGTCGGAGAACGAATTCTCGATCGCCGTCGCCGGTCGCCTGCTGCCCGGCGAAGGCGCAGTCGAGGCGCGCAACGCCTATGCCGTCCTGTTCGACGCCGAGAACATCGCGATCGACGCGCGCGACCCTGCGCGGCTGGTCCTGTTCCCGGAAATGGACGCGGACAAGGACATCGCCGAAATCACAACGGCTTGTTGGGACATCCTCGGCAAATCGCCCGCCGACATCATGTGCGCCACGAGCCGCATGGTCGTGCATCGCAAGGGCGAAGCTGCGCCTCGCGTGGTCGCCTGCACGCTTATACCGCATGATCCTGGCTTCGATCTCGGTGCGACGCTGGAGGAGGCAAGTCGCGACGTCCCGCTCAACCACCCCCACTGCGCGCGTTTCTGCGTATTGGGCGGAGCGAGCTGTTCGGCCTGATCTTTATCGGTTTTCGGAGCGAAACCCTAAGTCCGCGCATTAGGGAAGCATGTTCTTCGAAGAAACCTGGCTCGATATAGCCGCCCGCGCCGTAGTTCTCTCGTTGATCGGCATCGCCTGGGTCACGCTGGTGATCCGAATGATCGGCTTGCGATCGCTGTCGAAGATGACGAACTTCGATTTCGTCGTAACAGTCGCTTCGGGTTCGCTCCTCGCGGGCGCTGTTCAAGCGAGCGAGTGGCCGGCCTTCATCCAGACATTGGCCGCTCTGGCGGCGCTCTTCGGGCTGCAGTTCGTCATCGCGAAGTTGCGCCAGCAGTCGGAGAGCTTCGAGCAGGCGATCCAGAACGGGCCGATCTTCCTGATGTGGGAGGGCAAGTTCATCGATAATGCGCTCGAGATATCGCGCGTCGCTAAGGATGATATCATCGCCAAGCTGCGCGAAGCCAATGTGCTGGATATGGGACAAGTGAGAGCAGTCGTACTGGAGACGACCGGCGACATATCCGTGCTGCATGGCGACCATCTCGACGACGACCTTGTCGACGGGATCGATCGCCCCTGACGGTCTAGAAGCTGCGCTTGTCCAGTCGGCGGGCCAACGCGACGCCGCCGGTAATCAGGAACGGCACTAGCACGATGCTGAGGGTTACCTTGGCGATTACCTGCCCGATCAGCAGCGGCGTGATGTCGAACTCGCCATAGAAGGCGAGCGTCACGAAGATGACCGAATCGATCGCCTGGCTGAGCGCACTGGCGATCGCGCCGCGGACCATCAGCCCGATCGTATTATCCTCGCCCGAACCGCGCAGGCGCGAGAAGATCCAGACATTGAGCAGCAGCGAGACGATATAGGCGGCAGGCCCGGCCGCCATGATCCGCGGCGTCTGCGCCAGCACGGTGTTGAACGCATCGAGGTCCGCGCCGCGATAGTCGACCATGTCGGGGGAAGCGGGTAGCGACAGGACGAGGAAAATCAGTAGCGCGGACACCGCCAGCGGCAGGAAGCCCCACCACACCAGCTTGCGCGCGAGTTTCTCGCCATAAAGCTGGGCGATCGTGCTGGAGATCACGACCAGCCCGAGGAAGGCGAAGATGCCCGATTCCACTGCCAGCTGGGTCGGCCACAGCTGCACCTGCTTGAAGGCGAGGACGCCGGCGATCACCGTCAGCCCGCCGTAAAGCACGAGATAGACGAACAGGCCGAGCGGGATCGAGGCGGCGGCTACGCGTTCCTGATGGGCAGGCTGGTCGGTCATGCGGGGGAAAATCATCCTTGAAAATCGGGTGACAGCGAATGCTGGCTTGGAATGCGAAAATTGACTAAGCGGACCCGCCGCGCAAGGTAGCGGCCGATTTCATCCGCAATTCGTCGCATCGCGAGAGGGGTCCGCAGTGCAGCCCATCCTGATCAATATCGCCGGTATCCTCGCGATCCTGGCGATCGCTTTCCTCCTGTCGACCGGCAAGCGCCGGATCAAGCTGCGCGTCGTCGGCGCGGCCTTTGCCTTGCAGGCGCTCATGGCGCTGCTGGTGTTGCGCACGCCCTGGGGCGTCGAGGCGATCCAGGCGATGTCCAACGGCGTGATCGCGCTGCTCGACTATTCCAAGGCAGGAATCACCGCGATCTTCGGTCCGATGGAGGGGAACCCCTTCGCCAACACCTTCGTGATTGCGGCGCTGCCGGTGATAATCTTCTTCGCCGCGCTGGTCTCCATCCTCTACCACTGGGGCATCATGCAGCGGCTGGTGCGCTGGGTGGGCGGCGCGATCGGCTGGATCACCGGGATCAGCAAGGTCGAGGCGCTGGGCAGCGCAGCGAACATCTTCGTCGGCCAGTCGGAAAGCCCACTGGTGGTGCGGCCCTATCTTGCCGCGCTTACACCCAGCCGCCTGTTCACGCTGATGGCAGTCGGCATGGCCGGGGTCGCTGGCACGATCCTCGCCGCCTATGCCAGCTTTATCGGCGCGGAGGCTGTGCCGTTCCTGCTGGCAGCCGCCTTCATGTCGGCACCGGGCGGCATCCTGATGGCGAAGATCATCATGCCGGACGACGAGAGCGATCTCGCCCGCAATGCCGCGGAACTGGCCGAGGTCCAGCTGCCGACCACGCGTATCAGCGCCGAAGGGCCGGCTGCCCTGACCGAGAGCGGCAAGCCGCACGAAGTCGAAGTCGCCGAGACGTTCGAGGAAGGGCACAAGCCCGCCAATGTGATCGAAGCCGCCGCGCAAGGCACGCAGACCGGCGTGAAGCTCGCCGTGGCGGTGGGCGCGATGGTCATGGTCTTCGTCGCGCTGGTCGCGCTGGCCAACGGCATTCTCGGCGGGATCGGCGGTTGGTTCGGCTATCCGGATGTCAGTTTCCAGCAGTTGCTCGGCTTCATCTTTGCGCCGGTGATGTTCCTGATCGGCATCCCCTGGGAGCAGGCGGGGGCAGCGGGCGGACTGTTCGGCACGAAGATCGTCCTCAACGAATTCGTCGCCTTCATCGAACTCGGCGCAATGGATGCGACCGTGCTGTCGGACCGCAGCCGCGCGATTGCGACCTTCGCGCTGTGCGGCTTTGCCAATTTCAGCTCGATCGCGATCCAGATGGCGGTCACCGGCGGGCTTGCCCCCAACCAGCGGCCGGTCATCGCCAAGCTCGGCCTGCGCGCGCTGGCTGCCGGCAGCCTCGCCAATCTGATGAGCGCGGCGCTGGCGGGACTCTTCCTGCCGTATTAGAGAGCGCGTCATGAGCGAATCGAACACCGACATCGCGGTTGTGTCCCTGGCACAGCCGATCGAAAGCATTGCCGACGAGCTGGGCCGCAGCTTCGAGGAATACGGCTTTGCCGTCATCCGCGACCACGGCATCCCGCAGGAGCTGATCGACCGGGCCGAGGCCCTGTCGAAGGAATTCTTCGCGCTGCCCGATGATGTGAAGCGCGCCTACCACATCCCCGGCGGCGGCGGTGCCCGCGGCTATACGCCCTTCGGCACGGAAAAGGCCAAGGATGCCGAGGTCCACGACCTCAAGGAATTCTGGCACGTCGGTCGCGAACTGCCGGAGGGGCACGCGCTGGCGGAATATATGGCCGACAACGTCTGGCCCGACGAAGTCGGCGGCTTCCGTGATACCTTCACCGAGCTTTATACCGCTTTCGAGGAAGCGGGCGCGCGAGTGCTGCAAGGCATTGCCCTGCATCTCGGGCTGGACCGCGACTTTTTCGCGGCCACGGTAGAGGACGGCAATTCGGTGATGCGCCTGCTTCGCTATCCGCCGCTGGAGGGCGAGGAAGCGGAAGGCGCGATTCGCGCGGCGGCCCATGGCGATATCAACACGATCACGCTGCTGCTGGGCGCCGAAGAGGCCGGGCTGGAGCTGCTGACCGCACAGGGCGAGTGGAAAGCCGTCGCGCCGCCCGAAGGGGCGCTGGTCGTGAATATCGGCGACATGCTCGACCGGCTGACCAACGGCCGGCTACGCTCGACGACTCACCGGGTCGTCAACCCGCGTGGAGAAGCGGCCTATCGGGCGCGCTATTCGATGCCTTTCTTCCTGCATTTCCGGCCGGACTATGTGATTGAAACCCTGCCGCAATGCATTGATCCGGCGCGCCCGGACGATCACCCGGAAGCGATATCCAGCCACGACTACCTCATGCAGCGGTTGCGCGAGATCAACCTAGCCTGATCGATGCTGCACTGCGGCAAGGCAATAAAATTCACGCGGCGTTGCATTTGCGCAACACAGCGAAGTCTCTGATAAGGCATGCATTTTCTGTCGTTCGCAAGTGCAGCGTAACCGCGCGGCCACCACTGTCTTGACTCTGTCACAAAACCAACGCTTTGCGGCAATCAACCCGGACTAGCCGGGCTCCGCTTCTCTCGAGCACAGTTTTGATTTGGACACTTAAGGGGTCTCCTGACATGAAGTTCAAGTATCTCCTGGCTGCCTCCGTAGTCAGCACCGCCAGCGCAATGGTCGCCGCACCGGCGGCCGCACAGTCGACCGGTTCGGTCGAATTCGAAGACGATGTGATCGTCGTTTCCGGCGCCCGCAATCAGGACGTCGGTGGCATCGAAGTCCCCGATACGCCCAAGGCGAAGCAGGAGCTGAACGAAGAAATCATTCGTCGCCAGCGCCCCGGCCAGACGGTCAACGACATCGTCAACCTCGTCCCCGGCGTCAGCTTCCAGAACAACGACCCATGGGGTTCGTCCGGCGGTAGCTTCACCATTCGCGGCTTCAACGACAGCCGTATTTCGCAGACGCTGGACGGGCTGCCGTTGAACGATTCGGGCAACTACGCGCTTTACACGAACCAGCAGGTCGACCCGGAAGTTCTCGAATCGATCAACGTCAATCTCGGCGTTACCGATGTCGACAGCCCGACCGCTTCGGCCGTCGGCGGCACGATCAACATCCGTACGCGTGAACCCGCCGACGAATTCGGCGTGACCATGACGCTGACCGCTGGCGACACCTTCCCCGAAGGCGACAACATCGGTGTCGACCGCCTCTACGGTCGCGGCTTCGTGATGATCGACACCGGCGACATCACCGGCATGGGCACCAAGGCGTTCGCTTCGGCCAGCTACACGACCTACGCCAACCCCTTCAACAATTACGGCGAAGTGGAAAAGCAACAGTACAACGGCCGTATCTGGCAGGACATCGGCAGCAATGGCGATTTCGTTGCCGTTGCCGGTCACTATAACGAGAACCGCAACAACTTCTTCGGTTCGTTCTTCGTCACCGACATCATCGATGCGATTGAAGCGGGCGACGAGAGCTTCCGCTTCTACAACATCAATTACCCCTGCACCGTGGACAGCGTTCCGGGCGTGTTCGAAACGCCGGCGCAGGTTGCAGTCGATGGCTATGTCGATCCCGACGGTGTCAACGGTTGCGGTGCCGAGTTCGAGCGTCGTTATAACCCGTCTAACACCGGCAACATCCGCGGTTCGTCGCGCTTCACCCTGACCCCGGACCTGATCCTGACGATCGATCCGAGCTACCAGTATGTGAAGGCTAACGGCGGCGGTAACGAGGAACTGCTCGAAGGTACCCGCGAGTACAATGGCCAGCAGTACACCGGCTTCCTGCGCGGCGGCTACTACTTCGGCCGTGACCTCAACGGCGACGGCGACATGCTCGACGAGATCAGCGGTTTCGACCCGAGCCAGACCCGTACGCACCGTTTCGGCGTCATCTCGAACCTCGCGTACGAGATCAATGCCGACCACCGCGTTCGCCTGAGCTACACCTATGACGATGCGAACCACCGTCAGACCGGTCAGACCTCGATTGCTCGCATCGACGGTGAAATCGTCGACGTCTTCCCGGTCAACGATCCGGTCCTCACGGCAGACGGTTTCGAACTGAACAAGCGTAACCGCCAGTCCTATGCGACGCTGCATCAGGTGTCGGGCGAATATCGCGGTCGTTTCGGCAATTTGACGACCGTGCTCGGCCTGCGCGCACCGTTCTTCAAGCGCGAGCTGAACCAGCTCTGCTACACGACTAGTGCTTCGGGCTTCGTCGACTGCTTCGCAAACCAGGATGCCGCTGCTTACGAAGCAGCCAATCCGAATGCAGCACCGCCGATCTCGGTCACTTACAAGTACGACAAGCTGCTTCCGAACGTGGGCGCCGTGTACGAATTCGGCGATGCGTCGATCTTCGGGAACTATGCCAAGGGCCTCTCGGTCCCGGGCACGGACGAGCTGTACGACTCGCTCTTCTTCTCGAACAAGACCGACGATTTCCAGCCGGATTCCGAAACCACCGACAGCTTCGACCTCGGCTTCCGGTATCAGAACGGCCGTGTTCAGGCCCAGATCGCCGGCTGGTACACCAAGTACAGCAACCGCCGTGCCGTGGCTTACGATCCGATCCTCGACGAATCGATCGCACGTAACCTCGGCCAGGTCGACAAGTACGGTATCGATGGCTCGGTCGCGTTCCAGCCGACCAACAACACGCTGCTCTATGTGTTCGGTTCGATCAACGAATCGGAAATCAAGAACGACGTGCAGCTCGGCCTGGACGATGACGGCAACCCGATCTTCGCACCGACTGCCGGCAAGAACGAGAGCGGCACCCCGCTCTGGTCGGTCGGCGGCCGTGCGCAGGGCTCCTTCGGCCCGGTCGAACTCGGCGTACAGGTCAAGCACACCGGCAAGCGCTGGGTGAACGATGTGAACGATCTGTCGGTCGGCGGTTACACGCTGGTCGATCTCGACGCGCGCATCCGCCTCGGCGAATACTTCAACGGCCGCGATGCAGCGCTGCAGTTCAACGTCACCAACCTGTTCGACGAATTCTACGTCGGCGGCTTCGGTGGCGATCTGGACGGCGCCGGTTTCGCGCAGCTGTCGCCGCCGCGTGCAGCCAGCGTGTCGCTGATCCTCGGCTACTAAGCCTATAACGGAACCGGGGCACGCATCCCGGGCCGATATACACTGGGGGCGGTCTTCTTTCAGGAAGGCCGCCCTTTTTGTGTCTCGCGGAGTTTCAGGCCGCTTCGAGCAGTTCCTCGGCCAGCTTCAGGCGCACATCAACGTCTACGCTCGAGCGAAGCGCCCGTTCGAGCGCCGCCGCGCGCGAGCCGAGTTCTTCTTCGCCGAACATGCCCGCCGTCCCGGCAAGCTTGTGGACAACGCGTGCCAGGTCTTCGATCCCGGCGCCCTCCATCGCTTGCGCGCGAACCGCAGCTCCGACCGCTTCGATCGCTTCGCTGCGGCGTTGCTTCCAGCGTTCGTCGATGTCTGAGGATTTCGGTGGCAGGGTCGCGGCGCCCGGATCGGGACGCCGGATGCGGGTCTTCTCGTTCTCATTGTCCGCCACGATATGCATGGGAAGCCAGCGGGCGAGCGCGGCGGCGAGATCCTCGAACACCAGTGGCTTGGCCAAATGGGCCTGCATGCCGGCTATTTGCGCTGCGAGCACGTCTTCGGGATCGGCGTTCGCGGTCAGCGCAACGATCGGCAGGCACTCTGCTTCGATGCCGTAAGAACGAATGGCGCGCGCTGCCGCATAACCGTCGCAGCCGGGCATCTGGATGTCCATCAGTACCAGGTCGAACGGAGGCCGCCGACCGAAATTTGACGTCACCGCTTCGATCGCGGCCACGCCGTCATGCGCATGGGTTACCTCCTGTCCGAGATCCTCGAGCATGGCGGTCACGAGCATGCGGTTCACGTCGTGATCCTCGGCCAGCAGGATGCGACCCTTGGACGGCATGGCAATATCGGTCGCTCGGCGACCATGACCTTGCTGGCGGGCAGGTACGGTTTCCACCTCGACGAGCGGAATGCGCAAGGTGAAGCGCGATCCGATGCCGGGCATGGAATCCACGCTCAACGACCCGCCAAGCAATTCCGCCAGCTGGCGCGAAACGCCGAGGCCCAGGCCGGTCCCGCCGAAGCGCCGCGTGGTCGATCCTTCCGCCTGGACGAAGGGATCGAAAATCATCGCGAGGCGGCTTTCATCGATGCCGATGCCGCTGTCCTCGACCGAGATTGCCAGTTGCGTCTGCTCCCGAGCGACTGCCACCTCGATGCCTCCGCTCTCGGTAAACTTCACGGCATTGCCGATGAGGTTGAGCATTATCTGGCGCAGGCGAAACGGGTCGCTGGAAACCGACTGTGGTATGCCGACAACCGGCGCGATGCTGAGAGACACGCCTTTGCGTTCCGCCTGGGCGCGGTGCAACTCGACGCAATCCGCCGATAGCTGCACGACATCCACCGGCTCGCTGGTTATCTTGAGCTGGCCGGATTCGATTTTCGACAGATCGAGAATATCGTTGAGCAGCATCATCATGGACCGGCCGGATCGTTCGATCAGTTCCGCATAGCGGGCCGATTCCTCATCGAGGTCGCGGCGCTGCAACAGCTCGGCGAAACCCAGCACGCCGTTCATGGGTGTGCGGATTTCGTGGCTCATATTGGCAAGGAACTGCGCTTTGGCGCGCGCCGCGTTCTCCGCATGCGATCGTGCACGCTTGAGCTGGCGCTCGAGCAGCACGCGGTGCGTTACGTCGCGGGCGGAAACCACGATGCCCTCCTGTTCACCTGTTTCGGCATTACGCGCAACGGCACAGTCGGCCTCGATGTGAACCGCCTCGCCATCCTCGCCGTCGAGATATCGGCGGTAGGTGAAGCGTTCCTTCTCGGCCTCGCCGGAATTGAGCCGGTGTTCGACCGCAGCAATCTCGTCCGCGGCTTCGGCGTGGACCCGCTCGCTGACGCGCTTCCCGATAAACTCTTCTGGCGGAAGACCCAGGACTGCCATCACCGAAGGTGACGCATAGGAAATTACGCCTTCGCCATCGACCCGCAGGATGGCGTCGGTTACATTCTCGGCCAACAGGGCAAGCTCGGCTTTCTGCGCAGCGAGTTCGGCAGCGAACCTTTGGCGCGTAGCAAGCACTGCGGAGACCGGCAGACCCAGCAGGATGGCGGAAGCAAGGAAAACCTCGAGGACCAGGAAACGGATGGTCTCCGGATAGGTCAACAGGTTGATCGGACCATGGCCCAGCTCGGTGCAGACCAAGGCGATCACCGCCACCTTGATCGTCGAAAAGGCAGTCCCGAGGCTGCCGAGCCGGAAGGCATGGATGACCACGACCGGCGGGACGAGGAACAGCAGCGGATAGGTCGTCTGGACGAAGACCATGATCGTGAGGGCGGTCCCCGCGAGGGACAGGCCGACCCATTCGGCAAGCTCTCGCCTTCGCAGCTTTCTGCGTGTCCGCAAGGCATCGATCGCAATCATGATGCTGGGCGCAAGGATCAGCATGCTCAGGGCATCGGACGTCACCCACTTGCCGTAGACCGCCAGCAGAGTCGCCGGCTGCGCCCCGAAAGCGAGGACCGCGATCAGCCCGCTGGCGGCCGGGGCGAATACGCCGGAGGCAATCGCAAAGCGGCGCAGATCGTCGATATCGTCCATGATCGGCTGTCGAGCGCACCAGCGCCGCGTCAACCAAACCGCGATTGCTATTTCGGCACCGTTGGCGCTGGCGAGTAGGAGGGCTTGCGCAATCGGGTCCCCGGAGGCGATGTTCGCCGCGACATTGCCAACGAAAATCGCGCCAATCAGGGACCTGAATTGCTCGAAACGAAAACGCAGGAGAATTGCGACGGCAACCGCATTGGGTAGCCAGATTGCTGCGATCCGCCCCTCGTTACGGGCGAAGTCGATGCTGACATAGGCCAAGGCGAAAAACCCCAGCGCGGCTCCGATATGGATCGCCACCATGCGCCTAAGTCCGGGAGATCCTGCCTCGGATAGCGGGGGAGTGGCGAGCGTCTGGTCCATGCTGTCCTCGTGCAGCGATCGATGATCCTGCCCCCGCGTCCGGCGGAACACGGGGGGCGAGTGGGTCGTTCCAAACCCCATGGCAAACGAAGCGACGCGCTACGCAGGGATCAGAAGAAAGCCCAATCCCTGGGTTATCCTCGCCATCGTGCTGATTCATTTGGGCATCTTCTACGTGCTCATACGTAGTCTGGCGCCGAATGCGGTCGCGACCGTGGAGGAAAGCGTCGTCTCCGCATTTACTGTCACCGTCACGGCGCCGCCCGAGTCAGAGCCGGAGGTGCAGCAGCCGGAGCCGGAAGGCGAGCAGGGCGACCCCGGGCGCGATGCGGTGGCGAAACCGGTGACCGCGCCCACGCCGAAACGTCCGCTGCGCGAGGACCGGCCCGCCCCGCGTGCAGCCTCGACCGGCACTGCGGACACCTCCGGCGCGACCGACGCAGGCGACGGCACCGGCGCCGCAGGGTCGGGGCTCGGCACCGGCAGCGGCAATGGCGGGACCGGTCGTGGCGGAGGCGCGGTGACGAAGCCGGAGATCATCTCTGGCGCGCTCAATTCGGCGCGCGATTTCCCCATTCCGCCCGGTGGGCGCGAGGCGCGCATCGGCACCTCGGTAATCGTGAAGGTGACGGTGTTGCCGAGCGGCCGGGCGACGAATTGCTCGGTTTACCGCTCAAGTCCGTTTCCCGACACCGATGCCGCGGTCTGCCGCCTGGTGGTCGAACAGCTGCGTTTCCGCCCGGCGACCGATGCCGACGGCGAACCGGTGGCCGCGCCGTTCTATTACCAGCAGCGGTTCTTCAATTAACTTTCCGCCGATCAGGCAGCAGGTTCATACTCCGAGAGGATGCGGGAGAGCTCTTCGCGGCCGTAAGGCTTGGTCAGCACACCGTGCGCGCCTAGTTCTTCCAGCCGGTCCTGCATTTCGCCGTAACCGCTGGCCAACCAGAACGGTATGCCCAGCTTTACAAGCTCCTGAGCAACCCGTTCGCTCGATTCCTGGCCCAAATTGAAGTCCAGAATCGCAAGTTCGGGAGCGTTCTTGCGAATGGTTTCGAGCGCGCCGGTGACATTGCTCTCGACATCGACCGTCGGCACGCCGAGATCGCGGAGACAGTCCTCGGTATCCAGCGCGATCAGCATGCTGTCTTCGACCAGCAAGATCCTCTCCGGAAGGTGGCCCAGTCCGTCGTCCTGCGGTTTCACGGCGCTGGTCGGGCTCGGCGTGTCCCCGCGCGATGCCCATTCGACGAAGCGCTCCGGCACGCAGAAACGCGCCCTTACGCCTTCCAGCTTGTATTCGATGCTCGCCTCGCCGCCGAGTTCGTAGGGCAGTGAGCGTTCGATGATCGTGCTGCCGAAACCGCGACGCTTGGGCGGTTTGACTGGCGGACCGCCGCTTTCGTGCCACAGGATTTCCAGATCGCCGGTATCCCCCCGCCGGACATCGATTTTCAGTTGACCGGTCGAATCGCTGAGCGATCCGTATTTCGCCGAATTCGTAATCATTTCGTGGATGACGAGGGCGAGAACGGTATAGGCTTCCGGGGTCACCATGGCTTCCGGCCCGCTTACCTCCAGCCGGTCGCATTTGCCGGCAAGATAGGCTTGGGCTTCGGAATCGATCAGCTCCGAAAGCGGGGCTGAACTCCAGTTCCCTTTGGTGATATTGTCGTGCGCCATCGCGAGCGAACCGATGCGCCCTCCGACGATTTCCGCGAAATTGTCGACGTCTTTCGCATCGCCCTTCGACTGGTTGATCAGGCCGCGAATGAGGTTGAGGATGTTGCGGACCCGGTGGTTCAGCTCGGCGATCAGGAGTTCCTGCTTCTCCTGAGCCCTGCCCCGCTCCTGCATCGCCTCGTCGGTGACGCGCAGGATGATCTCGAGCAGCGTGACGCGCAGGCCCTCGGCGATCTGTTTCTCGGATGCCGTCCACGGGGAAGACCTACCCTCGACCGTTTCCTGCCAGGCCTCGAAGCTCTTGCGCGGCGTCAGTCGCGCGCCGTTTGGCCCGTACTCGACCGGCTTTTCCGGATTACCGGCCCAAGTCACGACCTGGCTCAGCGGCTTGCGCCAAAGAACGAGATAGTCGCGCGGAGTGCGCGACACCGGGATAGCCATCGCGCCGACTGCGCGGTCGGCAAAACGCTCGGCCTTCGGGATGCGTTCGGCGATCGCGTCGGTGGTAAAGACGCGGCTGGTTGCCGCCGCGTTGAGCGAACCGACGATGGCACGGAACTCTTCCTCGTTCGGTGCCGAGCCGCGGGCATTGTAGACATCGTCGATGAAGACGCTGGCCCCGTCGTGCTCGACGATGCGCTGGATCAGCGGATCGATCGTCGGCAGGCTTTCGGAGAGCGACTGGCCAGCGGCGATGTCGCGCATCAGGCGGTCGTGCACCTTGCGACCTTCTTCGCGAACCGCTTCTTCCTGGCTGGCGATCACGCGCTCGAGCGTCAGGGAGAATAGCTCGGAAAACAGTTCCGCGCCGGTGCGCTGCGAATAGGGAAGCAGCTTGGCGCTGTAATGATGGCAGGCGAACAGGCCCCACAGCTTGCCGCCGATGATGATCGAGATCGACAGCGAGGCGCCGACGCCCATGTTTTTCAGATATTCGATATGGATCGGCGAGACGGCGCGCAGCGTGCTCATGCTGAGGTCGAGCGGTTCGCCGTCGAGCGAGATGCCGGGCTCGATCGGGACGGGCTCTGAATGCACATCGCTGATGATGCGGAAGCGATTGCGCACGTAAAGCTCGCGCGCCTGTGCGGGAATATCGGACTTCGGATAGCGCAGGCCGTGGAAGCCTTCCAGATCCTCGCGCTTGGCCTCGGCGACGACTTCGCCCGACAGGTCGTCATGGAATTTATAGACCATGACCCGGTCGATATCGAGGCTGTGGCGCAACTGCCGCGCCGCTTCGCCGACAAGCGCCGACACGTCCGTGAACTTGTCGAATCGACCCAGTACCGGGCGCAGCGCAGCCAATTGGCGGTCGAGTTCGCCTTCCAAGTACGGCTCGATTTCCAGAACGGTGTAATTGCCCGTGGAGTGGATGGCGCAGTCGAACTTCTCGCCATTGCCGAACAAATCGAACCCGAACATCCGTTCGACCTGATCGGAATGGGAGACTTGCGAGGCAAGGCTGCGAAGGCGCTGCATTGCATTGGGCGGCACGATGTCCGTGAGTGCCATGCCCAATTCTATAGGCTTCTCGGAGCCGGTAATCTCGCCGAAATTTGCCGAATAATGCGACACGAACCAGTCGGCATTTAAAGCGACGAGCGCGCCGAAGGGCTGGATCGCACCCAGCTGGTGGATCGGCTCGCGATCGCAATTCGTCAGGTCGACATCGTAATTGGCGGCTTTCATGCGGCGGCCCTTTCGGTGGCTGAGCGCTGAACCGCAAGGAAAATGTCGAACACCCGGCGCGCACCGCGGATGGCGTGTTCATGCGTAGCTTCGTCCATGGGGACTTCTATGCGCGGGCGTAGCTCCGCCCAATAATGCGGCATGGCTTCGTCACCGAGAAAGCGATCCGCGCCGCGCAGCCCCGCCTTGCGGCGTCGGTGCAGCAAAGCCCGATTACCGAGCGAGGACCCGGCGAGCGTCCATGCGACGCCCCACGCCTCACGTGGGTCTTCCGCCTCGAACGTCGGCACATGGTCGATCGGCCGAGCGCCAAGCTCTCTAAGGTCTTCCCGGATCAGCGCAGTCTGGTTTGGCGGCAGGGGGGCGGTTGCATGCACTGACAGCCAGCTTTCGACCGGAGAGCGCACGGCATGTTGGATTTGCAGGAATTGGCCATAGTGCGGGCCCTCGGCCAGAGGAGACAACTCCCGGTCGAGCGCGTCGTGCTGGACGCGGGTAGCTGCATTCAGATCGGTGCGGAGCGTGGTTCGCTCGGTCATGAAACGGGTGAGTCCTCCCCCAAGTTCGGACTTTTCCCTCCGCGATGGCCTAACCCGCCTGCGATGCGGGATGGGGGACGATGCCGATCTCAAACAACCGCGCAGGGCAGCTTCTGTTCCGGGAAATGGGCAGTTTCCGGCGGGCGGTCAGTCGCCGCTCTTGTCGGCCAGCATGCGCTGGCCCTGGCTGGCAATCGCCTTGGCGACCATGGGCTCTACGAAGGAGAGCGCCGGGGGCAGGTTTACCTCGAACACGACCTGGTTTTCCTCGATCAACACCTTGCCGTCCACGCGCTGGCCCATGGTCGAAACCGACAGGTTCATACAGTCCTCGTCCGGCCAGCTCGTCTCCACCTCGGCCATGCCGCCTGGGACGAAGTCGCGGATTTTGTGCGAGCGCGATTTCAGGCGGTTGCGGACGGTGTCCTTGGGCAGGTCGTGGGCGATGGGAACGCGCATCAGCTCTTGTCCTCCAGTTGCGGGCTGGTCTCGGTGCCCGCGCCGAACTTGTAATCGAGATAGCGATGTTTGATCGCCAGATCGTCGAGCGAACCTTCGGCCAGTTGGCGGGTGATCGAATCGATCTCGCCGCTAATTTTGCCAAGGCTCTCGGTCAGTTGCTCGTCGGGCGTTATCCCCGCGCGCTTTTCGGTGCGAAGGTGCGCCGGGATCTTGCGATAGCTCTCGATCATTTCCGGCAGCTGCTCGCCCACCAGGCTGCGGACTTCGCGCGCCTTGGGATGGTTCTGGTCGACGCCTTCGAGCTGGAGGCCGAGCGCATCGAGCTGGACGCCCATGTCGTTGACGATGGTCGCAGCCGGCGGGGGGAGGGCAGGGCGCTGGGCTTCCAGCCACAGTTCTGTCCGGCCGACCATCTGCTGGACATTGCCCTTGTTGATATCGGCCCGCTTGGGCGTTTTCACCTTGGGGAAATTGGAGAACAGCGCGATGGCAATCGCCGTCGCGACGACGACGGCCATGACGCCCCAGAAACCGATCCCGCTCAGGAAAGCGCCGGCGATGCCCGCGCCCACCCAGATCGCGAAGACGGCGAGCACGATGTTGCGCACGCGCAGCCACAGGTTCTTCTGTTTCAGCTTGGCCGACCCTTCGCCGATCGACGGCGCGCGGCGATGCCGGCCGCCCGCGCGATTGTCGTCGCGCAGGATGCGGCCCTGTTCGATCAGGCGCTCGCTATCGCGGGTTAGGTCGTTCACGTGTCAGGCCTCAGTTCTCGATGCTCAGCAGGCCGCTGTCGGCCACCTGCTGCTGAGCCTGGGCCTGGCCTTCGGCGCGGGCGATGTAGCCTTTCGACTTCTCGACCTCCTGCCCCAGCAGGGTGACAGTCTGCTTCATGGAATCCAGCGCGCGAATCTTGAACTCGTCCACTTCGTCCATCGTGTCGTAGATGTTTTGGAAGGCGCGCTGCAGCGTTTCCAGCGGGATGGTGCTGGCGGCGGCCTGCTCGTGGATCTTGCCGGTCTGGTCGCGCAGCATGGTGCTGGTGCTGTCGATAATTCCGGCGGTCGTGTCGTTGAGCGCGGTGATCTGGCCGAGCACGAGGCGCTGGTTGGTCATCGCCTCCGCCACCGTCACCGCCGTGCGCAGCGCGCCGACCGTGGTGGTGCTGGCGCGGTCGACACCCTTCACCAGCTCGACATTGTTCTTCTTGACGAGGTCGAGCGCGAGATAGCCCTGCACACTCACCGCCATTTGCGTCAGCAAATCCTGCGTACGCTGGCGGACATAGAACAGTGCGGTCTCGCGCACCGCCTTGGCCTTGGCCGGATCGGTCGCGTCGAGTTCGGCGGCTTTCTCCTCCAGCTTGGCGTCGAGCGTGTTGGAGATGTGGATCATCTGTTCCAGATTGCCCATCGCCTCCCACAGCTTCTGGCGCTCCACATCGATCGCGGCATTGTCCATGATCAGCTCGTCCTTGCCGCTGGCGAGGTTCGAGAGGATCGACTGGATGTGCGTCTGCGCGCTCTGGTAGCTGCGGAAGTAATTGGTCAGCTTGTTGCCGAACGGGATGATGCCGAGGATCTTGCGCGTGCCCGACAGCTTGCCGCGCTTGCCCGGATCGAGATCCTCCACCACGCGGCGCAGCTCGGCGAGGTTCGCGCCGACGCCCTCGTCCTTGTCCATCGCGCGCACGGGGCGGTCGAGGAAGCGGTTCGACATGCCGGCGGCCGCCATGATCTCCTTGCGGCCCATGTTGGTAAGCTGGTCCACCTTCTTACCGAATTCGGGCGAATTGGCGTCGGCGGAGATCAGGTCCTGGACGAAACCGTCGACCTTGGTTTCCAGCTTGCTCTTGGTCTCTTCGGATACGGGAACGAGGCCGGCTGCCTTTTCGGGCGCGACCTGCGGCACCGGATCGGGCGGCGTCAGGTCGAATTCGGTCGCAGTGGCAGTCGCGGTTTGCGTCTTGCTGTCGCTCATGGTCGCGCGGGTCTCCCGGTTACAGGCGCTGATATCTCTCCACCTGTATTAGGATCGTAAGACACGATCTTCAAGGCGGCATCGCAATCCTGCGCGCAGCGTCGCGCGTTCGGCAAGCATTTTCGGCGGCGGTCGTCCCGTGCAGGGATTATCAGGCAGCAAGGTCCAGCGGCTGGATCTCACCCGACAGGTAAAGCCGCTTGGCCTTGGCGCGGCTGAGCTTGCCGGAGCTGGTGCGCGGCAGCGTTCGCGGCGGCACAAGTTCGACCACGCAGCTCATGCCGGTGACGCCGCGAACCTTGTCGGCGATCTGGTCGCGCAGCTTGATGCGCTCTTCGGGCTCGGACACGCGGCAATGGACCAGCACGGCGGGCGCTTCCTCGCCATTGTCGGTGTCGACCGAGAAGGCGGCGATATCGCCGTGGTTGAACCCGGGCAACTGCTCCACCGCCCATTCGATATCCTGCGGCCAGAGATTCTTGCCGTTGATGATGATCATGTCCTTCGCGCGGCCGACGATGAACAGGTAGCCATCGGCCATGTAGCCCATGTCGCCGGTATCGAGCCAGCCGTCGACCAGGCATTCCTGCGTCGCTTCCTCGTTGCGGAAGTAGGAGTGCATCACGCTCTTGCCCCGGCACCAGACCTTGCCGATCTGGTGGTCACCCTTGGCCGCTCCCTTCTCGTCGCGGATCTCGACCTCCATGCCGGGGATCGGCTTCCCGCAGTTGACGATGGCGCGATAGCGAGCGGGCTTCGAAAGATCGCGCGGACGGCCCGACAGGCGCTCTTCCTCGACCAGTTCGACTCGGATCCCTTCTCCCGGAGGCATGACCGTCACGGCCAATGTCGCTTCGGCGAGGCCGTAGCTGGGGTTGAAGGCACTGGCCTTGAAGCCTGCTTCGGCAAAGGCATTGACGAAATTCTGCATCACGTCGGGCCGGATCATGTCTGCGCCATTGCCCGCGACCCGCCAGCGTGAAAGGTCGAACCGGTCACCGACATTGCTCTGGCTGGAAATGCGCCGCGCGCAGATGTCGTAGCCGAAGGTCGGCGAGTAACTGAGCGTACTGCCTTGGTTGCGGCTGATGAGATCGAGCCATGCCAGCGGCCGGCGGGCGAAATGCTCGGTCTTGAGATAGTCGATCGACGCCTGGTTCGCGATTACCGACAGGAAACAGCCGACCAGCCCCATGTCGTGATACCACGGCAGCCAGCTGACCACGCGGTCGTTGCCGCGGAAATCCATCGAGATGGAATGGCCCTGCAGATTGTGGAGCAGCGCCTCGTGCGTCACCGCGACGCCGGTCGGGAAACGGGTCGAGCCGGAGGAATATTGCAGGTAGCAGATGTCTTCGGGCCGCGCCTCGGGCAGGTCGCATTCGGGATCGGGCCGCAGCGCGAAATCTTCCCAGCTCTGCCCTTCACAACCCTGCCGTTCGGCAGCCGCCGCGCCCATCTCGCCGATCTCACCAGGATAGATCAGAATTTTCGGATCGCTGCTGTCCAGCTGCACGGCAAGCTGGTCGATATAGCCTTCCTTGCCGCCGAAGCCGGTCGGCAGGGGCAGCGGCACGGGCCAGGCCCCGGCGTAGACGCAGCCGCAGAACAGCGCGGCGAATTCGGCGCAGGTTTCCGCCACCAGCGCCACGCGGTCGTCCTTGCCGATCCCGGCGGCGACCAGCTGGCGCGCGACCTTGAGCGCGTCTTTACGCATGTCGGCATAGCTGTAGACGCGCTGCAGTGTGCCGCGCATGTCGTGGAAATTCATGCCTTTCGCGCTTCTGGCGGCGTAATCCACCGCCTCGGTGAAGGTCGCGAAATCCGAACGGCGACGGGGGAGGTCGCAATCGTTCGGCGTCGGCGTCAATACGGCGTCGGTCATAATCTTGTAGCGATACCCGTGGATTGCGTAGGCGCCCTAGGCCACCCTCATGATTCCCGAAAAGCGCCCGTCGTTATGCGGGCGCTTGCACAGCCTTTCCCATTTCATGGGGACTGTGGCAGGAATATGGCCGATGAGTGATGCAGACGCAACGTCCCGGCGCAGAAAGCGCACGCCTAAACCTCTCGACGCAGTGCGTCTGGAGGATCTGGCGCTGGCTTACGTCGCGCGGTTTTCCACCAGTGCAGGCAAGCTGCGCGCCTATCTGAAGCGCAAACTGCGCGAGCGGGGCTGGGACGAAGATGGCGAGCCGCCGGTGGAGCAAATCGTCACGCGGTTTGTGGAAAAGGGCTATGTCGACGACGCGGCATACGGGCGCGCCAAGGCTCAGGGACTGCTTGCGAGGGGCTATGGCGGCAGACGGGTCGAACAGGCGCTGCGCGCAGCCGAGATCGGGGAGGAGGTGCGCAGCAAGCTCGCTCCGGGCGAGGCCGAGCGGCGCGCGGCGATCGTTGCGCTCGCGCGGCGGCGCAGGTTCGGCCCTTATGGCGGGCCGCCGCCCGCGGATGCGGAGGCCGCGCATAAGCTGCGTGAAAAGCGGCTTGCCGCGCTGCTGCGTGCAGGCCATGATTTCGACGCGGCGCGGCGCGTGCTGGAGGCCGCGACTATCGAGGAGCTTGAAGAGTGGGTCGCGGAAACAGCGCAGGACGATTGATGGCGCGTGGCCTGACGGGGCTCGCCGCGGCGCTGCTCGCGGCCTGTTCGGCGCAACCGGCAGCGGAAGCCGGACCTGCGGCGGACGTCGCGGCCGAGACGACGCATCCCGTTTCCGGTCTCGAAGTGATCCCGCTCACCGTGACCGGCGCAACGGGCACGCACCGGTTCGATGTCGAGCTTGCCGACACGCCCGAAGCGCAGCGCCGCGGCCTCATGTTCCGCACCGAGCTGCCGGACGATGCGGGCATGATCTTTCCCTATGACGGGACGACGGCGCAAAGCTTCTGGATGAAGAATACGCCGCTGCCGCTCGACATCATCTTCATCGGGCCGGACCGGCGGATCAGCAATATCGCCGCGATGACGGAGCCCTATTCGCTCGAATCGGTCTATTCGATCGGCCCGGTCCTCGGCGTGCTGGAACTGCGCGGCGGCCTTGCGGCAGAGCTCGGGATAGAGCCAGGCGACAAGGTGGATTGGTGATGGTGGGATGAGTGTACGCTTGCGCCTGCCAAGAAGCAGAGAACCGAGCGGATGCGAGGCAAGCGCGACTGCGCGTCCGCAGCGACGCGACCTTAAGGTCGTATGAGCGAGGAAAGCCAAGTGCGCGGATGCGCACGCCGGCGCTTGAGGCGCAGCAAATAAAAGGCTAATCGCGCCGCCATGAGCTTTCTCGGCAAGATCTTCACCTGGTGGAACGGTGCCACGATCGGCACAATGCTGTGGTCCTCGCGCAATGGCGAGCATGTCGGCACCGATGCGCAGGGCAATGCCTATTACCGCTCGAAAAAGCGCGGCGAAGGTCAGCGTGAGCGGCGCTGGGTGATCTACGAAGGCAATAATGACGCGAGCCGGATCCCGGCCGAATGGCACGGCTGGCTGCACGGCGCGGGCGAAGATGTTCCCGAGAGCTTCCTGCCGCCCCCGCGCATCTGGGAAGCCGACTATACGCCGAATGCCACTGGCACGACCGGTGCCTATCGCCCCGCCGGTGCACTCGAACGCGGCGGCAAGCGTGCACGCGCGGTGGGCGATTACGAAGCCTGGTCCCCGGACGCGTGAGCATGCGCGGGGCACTCGCCCTCATAGGCACCATGGCGCTTGTCGCAGGCTGTTCGGACGAGGTTCCGGAAACGCCTGCGACGCAGGAAACCGAAATCCCCGAGGATCTGCAGCAGGCGGAGATGCCCGAGGTTCCTGCCGACGAAGCCGGCATCGGCACGCCCATGGCCGAGCGGGTCGCCACCATCGGCCTCCTCAACAAGCGCAACAATGTCAGCCAGGAGTTCGAGCTTTCGCCCGGCGAGCAGCGGCGCGCGGGCGATGTCATCGTGCGGCTTCAGGCTTGCGAGCGCACCGCGCCGTGGGAAATGCCGAAAGAGACCGGTGCTTTCGTCCAGGTGCTGGTGCGTCAACGCGGCAGCGAGGACCAGTTCGCGCGCATCTTTTCGGGCTGGCTGTTCAAGAATTCGCCCAGCCTGAATGTCGTCGAACATCCGATCTACGACGTCTGGGTCAAGGATTGCGCGATGAGCTTCCCGGGCGAAGAAGCCTCGGACGAGGCGGCTTCCGAATAGGACCGGATTGCCGCCGGGATCGTCATGTACGGCGACCCCGTGGTCCCCGACAGCAGGTCGAGATAGCCCGCCTGCGGCAGCGCCACAGCGCCCAGCGTCGCGAGGTGTTCGGTCATGAACTGGCAATCGAGCAGCCGATACCCCGCTTTGCGCATCGCGGCGACCAGCCACGCCAGCGCAACCTTGCTCGCATCGGTCCGGCGGCTGAACATGCTTTCCCCGCAGAACACCTGGTCGAAAGCGACGCCATAGAGCCCGCCCGCCAGTTCGCCGTCCTGCCAGCATTCGATCGAATGCGCGTGACCGGCGCGGTGAAGCGCGAGATAGCTCGCCTCGATCCGATGGCTGATCCAGCTTTCCGCATGCTCTTCGCGCGGCTCGGCGCAGGCGGCGATGACCTCGCCGAAGGCGCGGTCGCACGTGACCTCGAAGCGGTCTTGCCGCAGCGTCTTGCGCAGGCTGCCGGACTGGCGAAAGCCGTCCAGCGGGATGATCGCCCGCTCGCGCGGCTCGACCCAGTAGACTTCCGGATCGCTGCGATGGTCGGCCATGGGAAACACACCCGCGCGATAGGCGCGCAGCAGCAGGTCGACGGGAATCAGTTGGGAGCCAGGGGCGTGCATTGCGGGCGGTCTTACCAGTTCGCCGCCACGCATGATATGCGCCTTGCTATTCGCGCGGCCCCATATTAGAGCGCGCCCTCGCTGCAGGGGTGTAGCTCAGCTGGTAGAGCATCGGTCTCCAAAACCGAGGGCCACGGGTTCGAATCCTGTCACCCCTGCCATTTCTTTGAGATGGCTCAAGAACCTGAGAAGCGTCAGGTTTCCCCGCGAGTCAAAACAGTGCGGTGCCCTGCCGTGGCACCCCCTAATGGTCTCGACTTTCAGACCATAAATCAGCGCGACTCCTAAGGCACGAGGGTCAGTCGCCGAAAGCCATCCCGAAGTCAGCTTCTAACTACTCTTCTTCGCGGTGTGTTGCCGTGCGTGTTCGTGCGCGGGCAGCGGCGCGTCCACTCCCACTCCACGTCGCACCACCCTGTCCCGAATTCTTGCCAGAACGCGGTTGCAAATGAGAATGACTTGCATTAGCGGGAAGTCAGATTGTGTTCAGGGAGCTCCAATGAAACCTCTTCTTCTTGCGACGACGACCGCGTTTGCGCTCATAACCGCACCGCCTGCCTATGCGCAGGATCGCTTGCCCCAGACCGGTGATCCTACCGCCGAAGCGGACGAACAAGCGATCGTAGTGACGGGCGCGCTTACGGACTTCGGAGCGACGAAATCCGATACGCCGATTGTGGAAACAGCTCGTTCGATCTCGATCGAAACCGAGCAGGATTTCGAGGAGAAGGGCGCCCAGTCGCTGGATGATGCGCTGACCTATTCTGCAGGCGTCACCGCCGAACCCTTCGGCTTTTCCACCCGCGGCGATTTCGCGCAGGTTCGCGGTCTCGATGCGCCGGAATATCGCGACAATCTCCAGTACCTGTTCGGGTTCTACAACACCACCCGGCAGGACATTTACACGCTCGAGCAAGTGGAAGTCCTGAAGGGTCCGGCATCGGTGCTCTACGGCGCAGGCTCGCCCGGCGGCATTATCAATGTGGTGACCAAGCGTCCGCATGGCGTGACGGAAAGCGAAGTACGGCTCGAATACGGCAGCTTCGATCGCGCACAGATCGCAACCGATATCAATATCGCTATCCCCGGTGCTGAAGATCAGGCCCAGTTCCGTTTCGTAGGCATCCTGCGCGATGCCGATACGCAGATCGAACAGGTAAGCGACGACAAGCTCGTCGTCGCGCCCGCTCTTACCCTGCGGCCTGCGACGGGCACCGAGCTGACGATCCTGGCCAATTATTCGGAGCAGCGATCCGATACCGCGCATCAGTTCCTGCCGGTGACGGGGACGCTTTTCCCGACGGCCGACGGTCAGGAGATCGACCCGTACGCATACCACGGAGCGGCCGGCTTCAACGCTTACGATACGGAAAGCTTCGCGCTTACGCTGCTTCTGGAACAGCAAATCAGCGAGACGTTCTCGTTCGAAGCGGTTGGTCGCTACGTCGATTCGCAGGCCGACTATCGTCAGGCGTGGATCGCCTTTCAAGGCAATGGCGTGCCGCGCATCGACGAAAACGGCGACGGGGCATGGACCTACTATCTGGCGGACAACCGCAGCGAACAGCTCGCGGTCGACGCGCGTCTGCGCGGGGAATTCTCCACCGGGCCGATCGAACACGAATTGCTCGTCGGGGTTCAGCGGCAGGATGTCTTCACCGATTCCGACACTGCCTACATCTTCAACGGCGGCACGCTTAACGCCTTCGATCCACAGTACGAGGATGTGCTGAGCGTCGAGGAGGTTCGGCAATTCCAAGGCAACGGTCCGCGCAATTACGTGGATTCGACGGGGTTCTACATCTCGAACCAGATGAGTTGGGGCTCGCTGGTTGCCAATGCCGGTGTGCGCTTCGACAGCGTCGACAACCGGGTGGAGAACGGGTCCACGCAGAAGGACGACGCCACCAGCCTCAGCTTCGGGCTGCTGTGGCGCGGCCCGGCAGGCATTTCTCCCTATGTCAGCTATGCCGAGAGTTTCGAGCCGGTGGTTGGCATCGACACGATTACCAACCAGCAATTGCTGCCGCAGGAAGGGCGCCAGTACGAGGCGGGGGTCAAGTGGCAGCCGACCGGCATCAATGCCCTCGTCACGCTGTCGGCGTTCGACATCGAGGTGTCCAACCTGCCCAATCCCAATGCTCTGGTCGGCGGCAACAGTCAGCAGGAAGGCATCTCGAAGGTGCGCGGCATCGAGTTCGAAGGGAACGCGCTGGTCGGCGGGCTGCGCCTCGATGCCAATGTCAGTTATCTCGATGCCGAAGATCCGAACGGCTTTGCGCTGACCTCGATCGCGGACTGGCAGGCTTCGCTGTTCGCGCTCTACAATTTCCGGAGCGCGCTCGACGGACTCAGCCTGGGCGGAGGTTTGCGCTATGTCGGTGGGAACGAGAGTAGCGGTATCTCGGCAATCGACGGCAACCTGCTGACCTACCGGGTCGATGGGCGCACGGTGGGCGATCTGTCGCTCGGCTACGATTTCGACCGGTTCGAATTCAGGCTGACCGCGCGTAACGTCACGAACGAGGAGTACTATGCTGTCTGCCTGGTCCGCGGAGACTGCTTCCCGGGCGAGAAGCGCAGCATCAACGGTTCGTTGACGGTCAGCTTCTGATGGGAGGCGACACGCCAATCTGGATAGCGGCTACGCTGGCGATCGCCGGTGTGGCCGTGCTCAGGCTGTCCTGGGGGAAGCCCCAACGTTCGACGATACTGAACATCGCCGGCTGGGTTACGCTGCTTATGGCGCTAGTCGTGGTTGACAGCGCGGCGGGCGAGTGGGGTGTCGCTATCGTTGCGCTTGTCGCGACCTTCGCGGCCTGCGTGGCGCTGGCTTTCGCGGCGGCGAAACCTGCCCGCAAGGGACGCGCGAAAACGATCAGGACGAGCCACCGGGGAAGCAGCCAGGTCGCTGTGGCCCGGCGATCCGGCTGGGTCACTTTCGGCATCGTCGGCCCGCTCGCGCTGGTTGCGAGCCTGCTTCTCGCGCTTGCCGTCAGGACCCTAATTCTCATGGCCGGGGGCGCGGAGGCGGACGGCAATGTCGCCGTGCTCGCCGCCGTTCCGGTCACATGGCCCGTCCTTTCTTTCGCCCTTCTGATGATGACGCGACGCACCCGGCAAGTCGCCTGGGTTGCGGGCATTGCGGCACTATCGGCGCCCTTCCTCTTGCTGCAAGGCGGTCCGGCATGACCATAGCGCTCTCCAAGGAAACGGTTCGTAAGGCGATCTCCGCCCATTCGGCCCTAGGGCTTGTCTGCTGTGCTCTGCTTTACCTGATCTGCGCTACCGGCACGGCAATCGTACTGTACGAAGAATGGCAAAGGTTCGAGCAGCATGATGCTCCGGAAATGACGGCAATTGCACCCGCCGCCATCCAGCGCGGGATCGAGAACGTGCTTGCGACCGAGAGCGACGGACCGGCGACGACCCATCTCTACGTCCACCTGCCGACGGACGATCTGCCGCGCGCGACGATCACCACCGATACGCAGGCGGTGCATCTCGACCGGAATGGCAGCATCGCGATGCCGGAAGAGAACGCCTGGGCCGAATTCCTGCTGGCTCTTCATTATCGCCTGAACCTGCCGGCCGTAGTCGGCATGTCGCTAGTCGGACTGTTCGGCGCGATGCTGGTCGCGCTCACGATCTCCGGCATCGCTGCGCACCCGCGCATCTTTCGCGATGCCTTTCGTCTTCGCGCGCGGCGGGGCGACGATGTCGCGACGCTGGACTGGCACAACCGGCTGGCTGTCTGGACCATACCCTTCGTCTTGGCGATCGCGCTGACGGGGACCATGATCGGCTTGTTCTACATTTCGGGGTCAGGCCTTGCCGCTGCGGCCTATGGCGGCGACAGCGAAGCCGCACTTGCTCCGGTCTTCGGCGGGGAGCCCGAAGGCGACGCTTCGCCTGCGCCGATCCCCGATGTGGCGCCGGCGCTCTCCTACATGGAGCGTGAATATCCCGGGACTCGCCCCTATTATGTCATCCTGCACGATCCCGGCACGGCGGGACAGCACATGCAGATCGTTGCCGAGCACCCGCGCCGGCTGATTTTCGGCGAGTATTACGCATTCTCCGGCGACGGCGATTTCCGCGGCACGGCGGGAATGGCAGACGGAACCGTAGGCCAGCAGCTGGCGGCTTCCACCTACAATCTGCATTTCGGCAATTACGGCGGGCTGCCGGTCAAGATCGCCTACATCCTGTTCGGCCTGGCGATGACCACCGTGGTGGCGACCGGGACGTTCATCTGGCTAGACAAGCGGGAACGGGCCGGAAAGCCATCACCGTATTTGCGGGCGAGCTGGTGGAGCCTTGTCATAGGCGTTCCCGTGGGCATCGTAGCCACATTTGTTGCGCGCCTGATGCTCGGCAATGAGGCGCCGTTCGTAGCGATCTTCTGGACGATATGTTTGCTGACGGTCGGCGTGAGCTTGCTTCGCTGCAAACGCAGGCAATTGAGCTTAGAGGGGCGAGAAAGAGCATTTTCGCGTACGTGATCATGCGGTAACTGGCAGGGTCCCGTCATTCCCGGCGGTACCGCAGGCGGCCGCGCTATGCCGAAGGGATTTCCTCTTCCTCACTTGTCCAGCGCGGCGCCGCGCCCTATCGCGCCGCGCATGACAGAAGAAGAAAAGCAGAAACGCGATCTCGCAGATCGCAAGTTCTACCCGGCCGAAGAAGAGGCCAAATTCGAGAAATCCCAGCCGAAGCAGACGCCGCAGACGGCGCATCCGGCCTATAAGCTCGCCTTCCAGGACAAGGACTTCCTGTTGCGCGAGGAATTGCGCCCGGTGCGCTTCCAGCTGGAACTGCTGAAGCCCGAAATGATCCTCGACGAGGCCGGGGTCGGCTCGACCATGGTCATGTACGGCAGCGCGCGCATCCCGCCCCCCGAATCTGCCGAGGAAGCGCTGGAAGGCGCCAAGGACTTGCCCGATGACGAGCGCAAGATCGTCGAGAGCCTTGTCGCCAAAAGCAAATATTATGGCGAAGCGCGCAAGCTGGCGCGGCTGATCACCGAAAAGTCGATCATCGAGGATGGCAAGCGACAGTTCGTCGTCTGCTCGGGCGGTGGCCCCTCGATCATGGAAGCGGCCAATCGCGGGGCCAGCGATGCGGGCGGGGAGAGCATCGGGCTCAACATCATCCTGCCGCACGAACAGGCGCCCAACAGTTATGTGACGCCTTACCTGTCGCTCAACTTCCACTACTTCGCTTTGCGCAAGATGCACTTCCTGCTGCGCGCTAAGGCGGTCGCCGTCTTTCCCGGCGGTTTCGGCACGTTCGACGAATTCTTCGAGCTGCTGACGCTTATCCAGACCGGCAAGATGAAGCCGATGCCGATCCTGCTGTTCGGCAAGGAATTCTGGACCCGCGTCGTGAATTTCGAAGCGATCGCAGAGGAGGGTACGATCTCAAGGAGAGACCTCGACCTGTTCCGCTGGTGCGAAACCGCCGACGAGGCCTGGGAACATATCAGCGCCTTCTACGAACTCGACCGCTAAGGCCGGCTCAGTCGGAAGATAGCGAGCGCACCGCCTGGTGACCGAGCGGGCCGTTACCCTCGCCGAAGCCGGGCGCACTCTCGATCGCCGCGAAGGTGAAGGCGCGGGCGATGCGCACGGCATGGGTCAGCGGTTGGCGATGTGCCAGCATCGTGGCGAGCGCGGCGGATAGCGTGCAGCCCGTGCCGTGAGTATGCCGCGTGTCCAGCCGGGCATGGCCGAAGCTGCCGATCTTGCCGGCTGCGGAGACGATCCGGTCGATGGCTTCGCTGCCCTCTCCATGCCCGCCCTTGGCGAGGATGACCGTGTCGTGGCGCGTTGCGAGTTCGCCGGCCGCGTCGTAGATGTCCTCGTCCGCCAGCATGTCCCGACCGGTCAGCGCGGCGAGTTCGGGCAAGTTGGGGGTGACCACCGTGGCAATGTCCATCAGCGCGCCGAAGGCGGCGATGGTCGCTTCGCTTGCCAGCTCTGCACCGCCGGTCGCGACCATGACGGGATCGAACACGATCGGGCCGGCAAAACTGTCGAGGCGTTCTGCCAGCAGCATCGCGATCTCGGGCGAGCCGAGCATGCCGATCTTGATTGCATCGGCGCCAATATCGTCGAGGCAGCTATCGACCTGGTCGAGCACGAGGTCGGGATGCATGACCTCCACCCCTTGTACGCCCCGCGTATTCTGCGCGGTTACGGCGGTGATCGCGGTCATCGCATAGCCGCCGAGCATGGCGATGGTCTTGATGTCGGCCTGAATACCGGCTCCGCCCGAACAGTCCGAGCCGGCGATCGAGAGGACGCGGGGCGGGGCGCTCATCCTTTGAACCTGCATTCTTGCGAGGCGGGAAGTTTCTCCTGCAACGCCTTGCTTCGCGTCGGGCGATCCATGAGTTCGCCGCCGCAATTGGGGCAGCGGTCGTCGAGCGCTTCGGAGCATTCGGCGCAAAAGGTACACTCGACACTACAGATGAAGGCACCGGGCACCTCGGCGGGCAAGTCGGTGCCGCAACGCTCGCAATCGGGACGCATTTCGAGGGCCATCAGGCGGCCCCCCTCACGGCATCGCAGATCCGGTCGACGCAGGCTTCCACCTGTGCCGCATCGTCGCCTTCCGCCATCACGCGGATAACCGGCTCGGTCCCGGAGGGCCGGATCACCAGCCGACCCTTACCTTCCAGCTCCGCTTCGGCCTCGGCGATGGCCTGCTTCACGGTTTCATTGTCGAGCGGCTTGCCGCCCGAATAGCGCACGTTCTTCAGCAATTGCGGCACAGGATCGAATACATGGAGCAACTCGCTCGCCGGCTTGCCCGAGCGCACGAGGCTGGCGAGCACGCGCAGCGCCGCCACCGACCCGTCGCCAGTGGTCGCATGGTCGAGCAGGATCATGTGGCCGGACTGCTCGCCGCCTACGTTGAATCCGCCTTCCTTCATCCGTTCCAGTACGTACCGATCGCCGACCTTGGTCCGCTCCAAGGTGAGGCCCAAAGTCTCAAGATACCGCTCCAGCCCGAGGTTGGACATCACCGTCGCCACTACGCCGCCGCCGGTCAGCGAACCGCGCTCATGCATGCGCGAGGCAATCAGCGCCATGATCTGGTCCCCGTCGACCGTCTCGCCCTTCTCGTCGATGACGATCAGCCGGTCCGCATCGCCATCCAGCGCGATGCCGATGTCCGCCCCTTCCTCGACGACCTTGGCCTTGATCGCTTCGAGCGAGGTGGACCCGACGCCGTCGTTGATGTTCGTGCCATTCGGATCGACGCCAAGGGTGATGACCTTCGCGCCCAGTTCCCAGATGACCGATGGGGCGACCTGATAGGCCGCGCCGTTGGCGCAATCGACCACCACCGTAAGGGCGTCGAAGCGGATGTCGCTGGCCACCGACTGCTTGATCGCATGGATGTAACGCCCGCGCGCGTCGTCGATCCGGCGGGCGCGGCCAATGCGGTCTGCCGAGACCAGCAAGGGCTGCTGTTCGAGCAGCCGCTCGATCGAAACCTCCGCATCGTCCGACAACTTGAAGCCATCTGGGCCGAACAGCTTGATGCCGTTGTCCTCGAACAGGTTGTGGCTGGCGGAGATCATCACGCCCAGGTCCGCGCGCATCTCGCGGGTCAGCAGCGCGATGGCTGGCGTTGGCAGCGGGCCGGTCATGATCACGTCCATGCCCACGCTGGTGAAGCCGGCCACGAGCGCGCTTTCCATCATATAGCCCGACAGGCGCGTATCCTTGCCGATCACGACACGGTGCCGGTGGTCGCCGCGCAGGAAGTGCGTGCCTGCCGCCTGGCCCACGCGCATGGCGGTCTCGGCTGTCATCACACCTTCGTTGGTGCGTCCGCGTATACCGTCGGTGCCGAAGAACTTGCGTGCCATATGCGTTGGAAACTCCTGCCTTTCGCGCGGGCTCTGTGCCGCGAATGCAGGGCGAAAGGAACCCCCTGCGATCTTTTCAGCCGGAATCGGCGGGAGGCTGCAACCCATCGCTTCCCCGCGCGTTGCAAACCTGAACCTTACCTTTCCGACGCCAGACAAGAGGGGACCCCCAATGGCATTCGATCTGATCGACCTACCCTATGACGACACTGCACTCGAGCCGGCCGTTTCGGCCAAGACGCTGTCGTACCACCACGGCAAGCACCACCAGGCCTATATCGACAAGACCAACAAGGCGATCGAGGGTACCGATCATGCCGACAAAAGCCTCGAAGAGGTGATCGCCGCGGCCCGCGGGTCAGACCAGGGCTTGTTCAATAATTCGGCCCAGAGCTGGAACCACGGCTTCTACTGGCACTCGATGGCGGCGGACGAAACCTCCGCTTCGGACGAACTGAAATCGATGATCGATCGCGACTTCGGGTCTGTCGACGGCCTCAAGGAAAAGCTCGCCGAACGCGGTGCCGGCCATTTCGCCAGCGGCTGGGTCTGGCTCGCGGTCAAGGGCGGCAAGCTGACGATCGAGGAAACGCATGACGGTGATACGCTGGCCGATCAGGACGGGGTGAACCCGCTGCTCGTGATCGACCTGTGGGAGCACGCCTATTACCTCGACCACCAGAACGCCCGTCCGGCCTATCTCGACGCCGTGAACGGCAAGCTCAACTGGAGCTTCGCCAGCGAGAATCTCGCACGCGGTACGACCTGGGAATACCCTAACTGATCGAGTAATTCCGAAACAACTCGAAAGCCCGCTGCGCCACTCGCGCGGCGGGCTCTTGTTTATGCGCTCAGCTACTTTCCTCGGTTTCTTCGCTACCGAAGATTTCGCTGGCGAATAGCGGCTCGCCGAAGATGAAGCCGATCAAATTCGGCCTGCCGACATGGTCGAACAGGGCGGTCAGCATAAGCAGGATGGGGACCGACAGCAGCGCACCAAAGACGCCCCAGATCCACGAGAAATAGGACAGGGCGATCAGGATCATCACTGGGTTCATGGTGAACCGCGCGCCGAGGATCGACGGGGTCACGACATTCGCCTCCACCGTATGCAACGCGAGATAGGCAATCGCCGGGACCATGCCGAGCAGGATCGTATCCGCGGTGCCGATGCCGAACAGGCCCAGCAGCGTGACCATCACGATCGGCCCGATATAGGGCAGGAAATTCAGCAGCGCGGCAAGCCCGCCCCACATGATCGGCGCGTCCACCCCCAGCGCCCAAGCGCCAAGGGCGACGACCACGCCCACCATCGCGTTGATCCAGCCGACTGTGAGGATATAGGCGGCGACGCGCTCCTGCACCTCGCGCAGCACCCGCGCGGCCTTGATGCTGGTTCCGAAGCTCGCCCGGCCGAACAACAGGCGCTGGCGCAGGCGAACGCGCGCTTCGATCATGAAATAGGCCATCAGCAGGGTCAGCACGGTTTCGAGAACCACGCCGGGCGTTGCGAAAGCCAGCTCTTCCAGGAGGCTCGGGCTGGCGAGCACCACCTCGCGCCCACCTTCGCGGTTCATCAACTCGGCCAATTGCTCATTGATCTGCGCAACCCAGGCGAACTGGCGCTGCAATTCGCCGAACCGGTCCATCACCTGGTTGGCCATCGCCGGCACATCGTCGAACAGCGCCACCGCCGGCTGGAGAATGAGCGCTAAGGCGAGCAGCAGGACGGCGAAAAATATCAGCAGCGCGACCAACGAAGCGATCGCATTGGGCAAGCCCCAGCCGTTCAATTTGTCGGCGAGCGGGGACAGGATCACGGTCAGCACCAGCGCCGTCACCAGGGGCAGGAACACAACTGCGCCGATCGACAGGACGAAGGGCAGGGCGAAGAACAGGCCAAGGCCGATCAGCAGCACCAGCGAGGAAATGAGCCGCAGTTCCTGCTCGGCAAATGCGAGCCGCCGCGAGCGGCCCGTGCGCGCAGGCGTCGGTTCGACCGGTGCGGAGGCTTCGCTGTCGTCCATCGCGCCTATCTGCCGCGCACGGCAATTTCTGACAAGTTTACAGTGCGGTTTGCGCCTGCGTCAGCTGCGCGCGGCAATGCCGTTGCCTGCGGCGACGTCGTCGAGTTCTTCGAGGATCGCCCGGTGCGCCGCATCGTCCTGGAGCGAGCGCTTGGGGATCGAACCGTCGCTGAGCATGGTATTCAGCGCCGCACGCGCGCGTCCCACCCGGCTCTTGATGGTCCCGACGGCGCAGTCGCAGATCGTGGCCGCTTCCTCGTAGGAAAAGCCGCCTGCGCCGACGAGCAATAGCGCTTCGCGACGTTCCGGCGGAAGCGTCAGCAGGGCGCGGTGCATGTCCGACAGATGGATCGGCTCTTCCTGACCGGCGGGTGCCGTCAGGATGCGCTCGGCCACGGTCTCGTCATACTCGCCGCGGAAGCGATTGCGACGCATGTCGGTGAGATAGGCATTGCGCAGGATCACGAAGGTCCATGCCCGCATGCTGGTGCCGGGTTGGAACCGTTCCTGCGCGGCCCACGCCTTGAGCAGGGTCTCCTGCACGAGGTCGTCGGCCATATCCGCACGTCCGCAGAGCCCGCGCGCAAACGCGCGCAGGTGCGGGACGACTTCCGTCAGTTCCCGCTTGAATTCGGCCTTCTCGGAGGCCGTTCGTTCATTGCCTCCCATCAGTCCTTCGTATCCAGTTGCTCTAGAAGATCCTTGAAGCTGTCCGGCAGCGGTTCGTCCACTACAGAATCATACAGCTTGCGCAAACCGTTTGCCCATTCGGGATCCTTGCCGTCCCTCTTCGCGGCCGTTCCGCCGCGAGGGGATGGCATGTGTGACTTATCGGAATTCATATCGATCCAGAATTATTCCCTCTACACCCTAATGCGCACGTCGCTATCAATGCGAGTGCGCAGAATCGAACCCGTGTGTGGAGGCGGAACGCAGTCGATAGCCTCTGGTTCCCGCCAAAATGTGTCATGGAACCAAACGCCGGGCGCGACATACTACAGGCACGCCATCAAATGATAACAGGGGTTCGCGCTGGGAACCGAGGATTTCGAACGAAAGGGTAGCCGCCGGCGATTGCTGGCCGAATACCCGCGTGCGGCGCCGGTGGTCATTTTTCTGCTGGTCATGGCGATCACCGTAACCAGCGTTTTCGGGATCGAGCGCGGGGAGACGAAGCGCGACGAAGCCGAGATCAATCGCCTTACCATGGCGATGGCATCGGCGATCGAACGGCGGGCCTTTTCCAGCACCTCCTATCTTCGTGCCGGTGCGGCCCTGCTGAGCACCCAGGACGAGGTGACCGGCACTCTCTTCCGACGGTTCGTCGAGGAGTTGAGGCTCGATTCCAATTTTCGCGGTGCGGAAGGGATGGGCTGGGCGCCATCGATCACGGCGTCGGAGGTGCCTGCGTTCGAGGAAAGGCTGTCCGAAGGCCGAGTGTCCGATGTGACGATCACGCCGTCGCTTGCCGCCCAGCCGCGGCCTATGCTTGTGCCGATCCTGTATCTCAGACCCGATACGTTGCGGAATCGCCGCGCGCTCGGCTACGACATGTACTCCGAGCCGGTTCGCCGGGCCGCCATGGACCTTGCCGAGCGCGAGCAGCGTCCGATCGCAAGCGGCCGGATCGTTCTCGTTCAGGAAGGTAGTGGAGACGAGCCCGGCTTCATCGTATTCATGCCGGTCTTCGACACGGGCGGATCGGGCCAGGACCTGAAAGGCTTCATATATAGCCCGTTCAACGGCCAGCAGCTCCTTGCTTCCGCCGCCGAGCTGGTAAGCTACGACGGCCTGTCCGCTCGGTTGTACGATGTCGAAGGCGGCGAACGCAGTCTTCTTGCCCAGCTGCCGGGTTGGCGCAATTCGGCGAACGTGGTCGAGCGCGAAGTCGAGATCGCCGATCGCAACATGCTTCTGGTGGTCGAGTCCGGGCGCGACGAAGCGTTGTCGATGATGTCCATGATCACGCTGCTGTTCGGTCTGGCGGTGGCCAGCCTGCTAATGCTGGTCGCGCGCCTATTGGCCCAGCAAGCGATGGAGGACAGTCGTTCGCTCGATTGGTTTGCGCAGCAGAATTCCATTCGCGATTCGCTGACCCGCGAACTCAATCACCGCGTGAAGAATACACTCGCCAACGTGCTTTCGATCGTCTCGCTGACCCGTCGCCGGGCCAGCGACCTCGACGAATTCGCCGAAGGGATCGATGGTCGCATCCGCGCGCTCTCGGCAACGCACGACCTGTTGACCCAATCCGAATGGGGCACAACGCCGATCCGCTCCGTGGTCGAGGTGGAACTTGCGCCCTATTCGCGCAACGCGGAGCACGAGGTGGTGCTCGACGGGCCGGATGTCGATCTGGCGCCCAACGATGCGCTGAGCTTCGGTCTCGCGATCCACGAACTGGCGACCAATGCAGCCAAATATGGTTCGCTCAGCGTGGACGGGGGAAGGGTCGAGGTCCAGTGGGCCAAGGTCAACGAGCGCCTTGCAAAGGTGGAATGGACCGAGCGCGGCGGGCCGGCCGTGGTCAAGCCGGCGCGCCGGGGCTTCGGCACCGAACTGATCGAGAAAATCGTGGCACATGAGCTGCGCCATCCGGTCGAGCTGGTGTTCGACGAACGCGGCGTCTGTTGCACGCTGCTGGTCCCCGTACGCCAGCCGAGCGAGTTTGCCCTGCGGGCAGCCTACCAGACCGGCAATAAGCTTATCCCGCACGGCGAAAGCTAAGCGCCGCCTTTGCTGCGAGCGCAACAAAAAAGGCCCGCCGGTTTGTGGCGGGCCTTTCGAAGTAACTTGCGATAACTGTCTTCAGGATCAGCCCAAGGGCCTGCTCGATCCGAAGAAGAGTGCCTGACTAATGGCAGCCCGAACGGTCTGTTCCTGGAAGGGCTTGGTCACCAGATAGGTCGGCTCGGGCCGGTCCCCCGTCAGCAGCCTTTCCGGATAAGCCGTGATGAAGATCACCGGTACGCTGCTGATCGCAAGGATATCGTCCACGGCGTCGAGACCCGACGAACCGTCGGCAAGCTGGATGTCGGCCAGCACGAGGCCGGGCGTCTTATCCGCCACGACTTCCTGTGCCTGCGTCCGCGTGGCGGCCGTGCCGCACACTTCGTGGCCGAGCGAGGTCACAAGATCCTCGAGCTGCATCGAAATGAGCGGCTCGTCCTCGATAATCAGCACGCTGGTTGCGGATTCCTTGTCGATTTCGCCGACAGCCTCCTGGACCAGCCGCTCGATCTCTTCAGGCTCCATTTCCATGATGTCCGCTGCCTGTTCGACGGAAAAATCCTCGAGCGTGGTCAGGAGCAGGGCCTGGCGGTTGAGCGGCGTGATGGATTTCAAGCGGTCATGCGCCGCGCCTTCGTGGCCTTCGCCGGAATCCGGTTCGGACACATCCATATAGGCGCTGGCCCATACCTTGTTGAACGCCCGGTAGAGCGGCACGCGCCCCCCTTCGAGCGATGCCTTGAGACTTTCATCGGCTAGCGCCGCCTCGAGCGTGGCGCGTACGAACGCGTCACCCGTGGCCTGCGAGCCGGTCAGTGCGCGCGCATAACGACGCAGATACGGAAGGTTGCGGGCAATTTGATCACCAAGCGACATAAGACCCCTTTTGGTTAAGTGCGCGCATTGAACGCCCTGCATCCGTCTTGGTTCCTTTACGCGGTGCGTTGTGTAGTAAGGACGAATGACGGGCAGGTGCAGGCGGTTCGGAACCCGTCTGTAGCAAAGAGGGGGAGATAATGCATGCACGAGGTTGCAAATCCGTACAGCTGCGAGAATTGCCCGCTCCAGAGCAGGCCGGGGTTGCGTCCGCTAGAGCCGCAGCAACTCGCTTACATGGGCGAGTTCAAGGAAGGTGAGATTGCGCTTCGAAGCGGCGATTGCCTCGTCCGGCAGGGCAATGAGGGACATCGGCTCTATACGCTAATCGAGGGCGTCCTGATACGCTTCCGCACGCTCGATGACGGACGCCGCCAGATTGTCAGCTTCATGTTTCCGGGCGACCTGAGCGGATTGCAGGGCGCGTTCGACGAGCCGGCGAGTCATTCGGTCGAAGCGCTTACCGACGCACGCCTGTGCACGTTCAAACGCCGGGACTTCATCGAACTGATTTCCCGGCATCCGCGCCTCGGTTACGACATCACCTGGCTGGCCGCGAAGGAGGAGCGTCTGCTGGAAGACCATATCGTCGCGCTGGGCCAGCGCAGTGCGCGCGAGCGAGTGACCTATCTGGCGGTCTGGTTGGTGGATCGGGCCCTCGAGACCGGACTCGCGGCACGCGACAATGTTCTGCACCTGCCGATCAAGCAGGCGCAGATCGCCGATATGCTCGGCCTGTCGCTCGTCCACACCAACCGCACCATCCGCCAGCTGGAGCGCGAAGGGCTGGTAATCTGGAAATCGCGCGAGATATGCGTGCCGGACATGGATACCGCCTGCAAGGTGGCACAGTTCGATCGTGACGACGCCAGCTTGCGGCCGTTCATATAGGGCAAGATTTGCGATTTTCCGGCCTTTCCGGAAGTCGCGAAAATTTTTTCGCTTTCCATGGAACCGGATTTCAGGCCGGTCATTTAGTCTATGTCACCGCCGAGACCCCCCTCCCGTCCAAGCGGCTGGTGATACGATCCCGAAAGGCCTCCATTGGAAATATCCAGTGGAGGCCTTTTTTCGTGGATCACGATTTTCCACCCGGCTATGGCAAGCATGTGGTGCTGCGCCGCGGGTGCGACGTTTCCTTCCTCCAGCGATTTGTAGGATTCAGCGGAGCCGACCGCGCAGGCGCGAAATTATGCCGCGGCGCTTGGGCTCGCGGAGCAGGTCGATCAGCGTTTCGATATCGTAAGGCTTGGCAAGAACGCAGCCCATCTCGGCGACTTCGTCCGGAATATCCTGCGGTGCCCCGGTCGAGAACACGATCCGCGGGCTGTCCGGCCCTAGGGTCTTAACGAGCTCCGCGATCGCCCAACCGTCGTCGCGATCGGCCAGATGCACATCGAGCACAATAGCGTCGGGGCGTTCGCGGCGCAGCGCATCGAGCGCCTGTTCCGTGGTCGTGCTGATCTCGACATTTCGCACGCCCGCATCGGCCAGTGCGTCCTCGAGCGCCAGGCCGATGATCGCATCGTCCTCCACGATCAGGACGCGGTCGGGAAGGGGCGGCAGGTCTGTTTTCGTGGTTGCGGGTGCGTCTGGCATTGTCTGGCGATCGAGTGGGCGGGCGATTGCCCATGTGTCGCCTAACGGTGCAAGGGCGCGGTGTGTTCCGGCAGGGCGCAGATCGCCGGCCCGGCGTGTCCGCAATGCAACAGCGCTGCGCTATAACGGCTTGCGATAGATCACGTATTCGCGGTTTACCGAGCTGTCGATCGCATCGGCTATCGCCTTCATTCCCTGGTTGTCGTCGAGGATCCAGCCGATCTCCGCTCGCTTCGCGCCATAGGCCTCGGTCGCGTTCACGCGGATCTGGCTGATCATCATGAAGGCGAGTTGGCTGGCGAGGCGCGAGTTATGCAGTTCCCTGAGGACCCCCATCAGCGGCACGCGCATGGCGGACCCGGTCGGCTTGCGCAGCCAGCGCAGCATCCGCACCCAGCCGAAGGGCAGCAGCTTGCCGCCGGTCTTCTTGAGCACTCCGTTTACGTCGGGGAAGGTGAGCATGAACGCCACCGGGCGGCCATCCAACTCGGCGATCATGTTGAGATTTTCATGGATGATCGGCTTCAGCTTCTTGCCTGCATAGGCGATTTCTTCGGGGGTGAACGGGACGAACCCCCAGTTCTTCGACCACGCGTCGTTGAGGATAGCCAGCACGATCTCGACCTCTTCGGACCAGCGCGACTTGTCGACCGGGCGGATGCGGATGCGATCGTTGCGCTGGCCCGATTGCACGATGCGGCGGATCAGCGGCGGGAAATCCTCGGTCACGTCGAGATCGTAGGTCAGCAGCGTTTTTTCACGCTCATAACCCGCGCTCTCGATCCACTCGGCGTAGGCTGCCGGATGGTGTCCCATCATGATCGTCGGTGCGTGGTCCTGCCCCTTCACGAGCAGCCCCGGCTCCTCCCAGACCGACATGGAAATCGGGCCGATAACATGCGTCATGCCCTGTTCGCGCAGCCAGTCCTCGGCCCGCGCCAGCAGGACCGCGGCGACTGCCGCGTCTTCGGCATCGAAATAGCCGAACATGCCCGTTCCCGGCCCCATGCCCTGCTCGGGCGGCAATTCGAGCGCGAGATGGTCGATATGCGCGGAAATCCGCCCGACATCGCGGCCGTCCTGCGTGGCAACAAATAACAGGTGGCTGGCATGGCCGAAGAACGGGTTCTTGCCCGGATCGACCAGCTCGAGCTGCTCCGAACGCAATTGCGGCACGGCATGCGGTTCGCGCGCGGCGAAGGCGCGGCCTAGGTCGACGAAGCGGGCGCGCCCTTGCTTGCCTTCGACCGGTTCGATTACTATTTCGCCTGCCGACACCAAAACACTCCCGTTCAGTCTGCGTTAGCCCGTTGTGTGCTGAATGATCTTTGTCAAGGAATGACCCCGCGGCCCCGCGCACCGTCGATCACAATGATCGCAAGCGCCCGCTGTATTCCGCGCCCCTTTTGCGATAGGGGACCTCCAAGGAAATCGAGAGATGAACGCCCACCAGCCCATGCCTTCCGACGATTTCGTCGCACGCCGCGATGCGGGCGCCGGCTGGCATGCGCAAATGCCGGACGACAAGGCGATGCTGCGCGCCGCGCGCGACCTGACCAAGGACATCGCCGAAGCGCGGCCCGCGATTTACTGGCCCGACATGATCGGCTCCGCGCTGCTCGGCTACGTTGCAATTGCGGCTGCGATACTGGTCGACGGAGCGCTGGCGAAGATCGCTTTCGGCATCGTCGGTGCGCTCGCCTTCTACCGCGCGCTGATGTTCATCCATGAGCTCACGCATATCCACAAGAATGCGCTGCCGGGTTTTCGGTTGGGCTGGAACCTGCTGGTCGGCATCCCCCTGCTGGTGCCGTCTTTCATGTACGAGGGCGTGCACACGCTGCACCACAAGCGCACGCAATACGGCACCGTCGAGGACCCGGAGTACTTGCCGCTCGCGCTGATGAAGCCGTGGAGCCTGCCGCTGTTCGTGCTGGTTTCGCTGCTCGCGCCGATCGGGTTGATCGTGCGCTTCGGCCTGCTCGTCCCGCTCGGTGCGATCTTGCCGCCGGTCCGCAAGTTCGTGTGGCAGCGTGCCTCCTCGCTCTCGATCAATCCCGAATTCCGCCGCCGTCCGCCCGAAGGCGATATCTCGAAGCGTGTCTTTTGGCAGGAGCTGGGCGGTATGCTGTGGGCCTGGGCGCTGGTCGGCAGCGTGTTCTGGCTCGGCTGGGCACCGCTGCTGACTGCCGGAGCGATCCTTTCGGTAACGGCCCTGCTCAACCAACTGCGCACGCTGGTGGCGCATCTGTGGGAGAACGAGGGCGAGGCGATGACCGTCACCGCGCAGTTCCTCGACAGCGTCAACGTGCCGCCGCCGGGCTATGCGGCGGAAATCTGGGCGCCCGTCGGCCTGCGCTATCATGCGCTGCATCACCTGATGCCCTCCATGCCTTATCACTCGCTGCCCGAGGCCCACCGCCGCCTGGCCCGCGAGCTTGGCACGAGTTCGACCTATCACGGGGCCAACCACAAGGGCATGGCGACGCTGGTGGGACGGATCGCGCGCAGCACGATGACGCCGCGCGGCTGATCAGCCGAGAAACCGGATCATCGCACAGCGCCGTTCGCGCGGCAGGCCCAGTTCGACGGCTTTTTCCAGCGACTCCGCCAGATGCGGACGGCCATCGAAATCCTGCAATTCGACGAAACCGTGGCGCGCGTAGAACGGCGCGTTCCAGGGAATGTCGATATAGGTGTTGAGCGTGATCGCGCGGAAGCCGGAATTCGCTGCATCGATCGCCAGTGCTTCCAGTAGCGTGGCCCCGATGCCGCAGCGCTGGTGCGTGCGCGCGACACTGATTTCGGCGAGGTGCAATTCCCGCCGGATCGGCGCGGCTGCGGCGAAACCGACTACACGCTCGCCTTCGTAGGCCGTTAGGCAGTGGCCCTTGCGGATCAGGCGGCGATAGTGATCGGCGTTTTCGGACGGCGCAACCGGGATGCCCTCCAGCGAGGGCTCTTCGCGGAGGAGCTGGGCGGCATCTTCCTCGACGTCATGGAATCCTTCCGCATCCTCCGCCCGCGCCAGCCGGATATGCCAGCCGCTCATTCCTCCGTCCGCACGAGGACCGTCTCGCCGATCAGGACGAAGAGCAGGAACGGCGCCCAGGCGGCGAGGAAGGGCGGGTACCCGCCGAAACTGCCCATGGCGAGCGCGGCATTGTCGACCACGAAATAGGCAAAGCCCAGCGCCATGCCGATGACCGCACGGACGAATAGCTGGCCGGACCGGGCAAGCCCGAAGGCCGCCACCGCACCGAGCAGCGGCATGAGGAAGGCAGAGAGCGGCCCGGAAATCTTGTGCCACCACTTGGCGCGCAATTCTGCCGTGCGCCGACCAGCCCTCTCATAAGCGTCGATGGAGTCCGACAACTCCCAGAACGGCTGTGTCTCGGGATCGACCTTGGCAAGATCGATCTGCGCCGGTGTCAGACCTTCGCCGACCACCAGCGTATCGAGCTCTTCGGTCACCGCATTCTGCACGCTGAAGCGGGTCGCATCCTCCAGCCGCCAGCCGGGGGCGGCATAGGTCGCGCGCCCGGCATCGACCTGCTCGAGGATCGTGCCGTCCGCGTTGCGATTGTACCAGGTGACGTCGGTCATCGCGATTTCGCTGCCGGAGCCGGTGAGGTTGGCCGCGCTTAGCACGCCCGTACCGTCGGTGAGATAGACATTGGCCCGCACGTCCGTTTCTTGAGGGATCGCACCGTACTCGACCGCCTCCCACGCCTTGAGTGTGGCGGTCGCCCGTGTCGTGATTTGCTCGTTGAACGCGAAGCTCAGCAGCGAGACGATCCCGGCGGTCAGCAGCAGCGGCGCCAGCACCTGGTGCGCGGAAAGCCCGGCCGCCTTCATCGCGATGACCTCGCTGTTCTGGTTCAGGGCGACCAGCGTGATCAGCGTCGCAAGCAGCACCGAATAGGGCAGGAAGCTCTGGACCAGCTGCGGTATCCTGAGGCCCGCATAGGTCAGCAGCTGGCCCTGACCATTGCCCTCGACGGCGAGGATCTTGCCGCTGTTTGACAGCAGGTCGAGCATCATCAGCACCAGCACCAGCATGAACAGCATGGCGAGGATGCGCACCACGAACAGCTTGGCGAGATAGACCGTCAGCGTCTTCGACGGGAAGAAATCGAATTGCATGCCCGCGCCCTATTCCGCCGGTTGCGCCACGAGGTCGGGCCGCGCCCGCCTGCGCCGGAACAGCTTGCCCAGCTTCTTCGACAGCTTGGCGAACCACACCTCCAGCGCGCCGATCGCCTGACCGCCCGGCACGAAGGCCACGCGGTAATACATCCAGCCGATCAGCGCGGCGAAGATGACGAAGGGGCCCCACAGCGCGATGATCGGGTCGATCCGCCCGAGGGCGGCCACGTCCTCTCCATACTGGTTCACCTTGTGGTAGCTCACCACCATGATGATCGAGAGGAACACGCCCAGCGCGCTGGTCGAACGCTTGGGCGGGATGCCCAGCGCCACCGCCAGCAGCGGCAGCATCAGCATCATGACCACTTCGACCAGCCGGAAATTGAAGCTCGCCTGGCTGGCATCGCGCTGGGCTTCGCTGGCATTGTCGCTCCAGCCGACGCGAAGCAGTTCGGGCAGGATATACTCGCGCTCGGCATCGCCGCGGTCGCGGAAGGCCTCGATCGCGGGCAGGTCGATCGGCAGGTCGTGACGAGTGAAGGTGAGCACGCGCGGTGTCTGTTCGCCCGTGTCCTGCACGATAGTTCCGTCGGTCAAGCGCAGGATGATCGTGTCGGGATCGTCGGAGGTCGCGAGGAACGCGCCTTGCTTGGCGGAGATCGACAGGACCTGGTCGTTGCTGTCCGACACGCGCGCGAAGATGCCGTGCAGTTCGCGCCCCTCATCCTCGCTCCGCTCGATCCTGAGCGCCATGCGATCGGCCAGCGTGGTGAACTCGCCGACCTTGATCGAGGCACCGAGTGCGCCGGAGCGCAAATCGTATTCGAGCTGTTCGTAGTAATAGCGACTGATCGGCTGGACGTAGAACACCAGCGCGACGTTCACCGCCATCAGGATCGCGGTCAGGATATAGGGCACGCGCAGCAGCCGCCCGTAGCCCAGGCCCACTGCGCGGAACACGTCGAGCTCGCTGGTCGTCGCAAGCTTGCGGAAGGCGAGCAGCACGCCGAGCAGCAGGCCGAGCGGGATGGCGAGGCTCGCATATTCGGGCACCAGTGCGGCCAGCATCTTGAATACTACGCCCACGGGCCCGCCCTCGACCGAGACGAATTCGAACAATCGCCCCATCTTCTCCAGCGTCAGCAGCGATGCGGCGACGAAGAACACGCCGAGCATCGGGACGATGACCAGCCGGAAGATATAGCGGTCGATGGCGGGGATGAAATTCAGCAAGGCGGTACCGGCGTTGGGGCGTTCGAAATGGCCCTAGCGTGAATTGCGGGCGAGGTCATGTCCCTTGGTCGATCGACAAATTACCAGAACCTGCTGCCGGGAATGCCCTTGAACGGACCAGCTTCCTTGCTGGTGATCCACCCGCCGTAGAAGCCGCCTGGTTGCGGCACGACCTGTTCGCCATCGACCAGTACTTCGTCGAACGGTTCCGGATAGAAGGCGACACGTCCCGCGATGCCGGCAAAGCTCGGAGTGGGATCGGGGTAGGACCATCCCGCCGCCTCGATCCGCTCGCCTGCAATCTCGACATCCCAGTAACGCGCCTGCCCCTTCCACTCGCACAGCGAGCGGCGGCTGTTGGGCGACAGGTGCTCCATCGCGATATCGGCCTGCGGAATGTAATAGGTCGGCGGGTGGCTCGTCTCGAGCGTGCGCCATGCGGCGCGCGTATCGGCCAGCGTCACGCCCCGGTGGCGGATGACGATGTGGCGGTCCGTGCGCTCGGCAATGGCGGGGCGGGGATAGTCCCAGACGCTTTCCTGCCCGGGGCCGGGCGGATCGGGGTCCGGATGGCCGAATAGAGCGATCGGCTCAGGCCTTTTCCAGCGTGCATTGCAGCGGATGCTGGTTCTGGCGGGCGAAATCCATCACCTGGTTCACCTTGGTTTCGGCCACTTCGTAAGGAAAGATGCCGCACACGCCGACGCCCTTCTGGTGGACATGCAGCATCACTCGCGTCGCCTCTTCCATGTCCATGCGGAAGAATCGCTTGAGGACGATCACCACGAATTCCATCGGGGTGTAATCGTCGTTCAGCAGCAGCACTTTGTACTGGCTGGGCTTCTTGGGCTTGGTCCGCGTCTTGGTGGCGACGCCGACCTGGCCTTCGCCGTCCTTCGCATCTTCGTCGTCGCCATCGGCGGCGCGGGCGGGAAAGGGGGGAAGGCGATCGATCATTGCAGGCCCATTATCGTAACGCTTTGCCAAATCGCAAGGCGGACGAGTGTCTCACACCATGTTTCGGGTCAAGAAAACGCTGAAATGCTGCGCCCCAGGGTCGAAAATCGATGAAGCGAAAAAAATGGGCCGAATGGCGCGATGCCATCCGGCCCGGGTGTCCAATCGCCGGGCGGGGGAGAGAGGAGAGGGTGCCCGGCGGATTGAAGCTGGTAATTTCGCTTAGGCGGCCTGGCGAACCTTTTCGGCGGCGAGGCTCATGCGGTTCGAAACCGGTGCGAAGGCTTCGTTTGCAAGCTTCAGCATGGCTTCGGTGTTCTTCGAGGTGGTCGAAACCATCGCGTCGAAGTTGCGGCGCATGATTTCGCCCTGCAGCTGGAACAGCTCGGTCGGCGACTTCACGGCAGCCATCTTCTTGACGTCGGCCTGAACGGTCTCGGCAGCGGTCTTCGCTTCCTCGACATAGATGCGGCCCATGTCCTGCATGCCCGAAGCGAGGATCTTGCCGCTTTCCACGAGAGCTTCGAAGTTGCCCTTCTGGAATTCGACGGTGTCCTTGGTCAGTTCGGTGCCCTTGTCGTAGGCAGCCTTGGCGCGCGTCTGCATGTCGGCAGCAACTTCCTTGGCCTTGGCGGTGTAGTCGGTGGTCTTGGCGTTCTTGGCAGTGGCCATGATGTTTTCCTTCAGCTTGGAAATCGGGGTGGTGTTGGTGGTGGCCGCTTTCTTGCGAGCGGCGATAGTCTTCTTCGCGGCGACCGGTGTCTTGGCCGGAGCCTTCTTCTTCGCGACGGTCTTGGCGGCAGCCGTCTTCGGCTTGGCCTTTTTCGGTGCGGCCTTCTTGGCAGCGACCATCTTGGCCGGGGCCTTTTTCGGCGCTGCCGGCTCGGCAGTCGCAGCGACGGCTTCGGCGACCCTGTCAGTCTTCACCGGGGCAGTCGTATCCGCTTCGACCGCCTTCTCGACGGTCTTCGCGCTCACGCTCTCTTTGGCAGCGTTGGCGGTCTTCTTTTCCGCAGCCTCGGCGAAAGCCTTCTCGGCGGCGGCATCGATTTTGCTCTGGCTGTCAGCCATGGGAACCTCGCTTTTGTTGCAGTGCACAAAATAGACATTGCAGGTGCGAAGTCAAGCGCTTTTTGTGCAGTGCACAATAAAGCGCGATAAGCCGTTAATTCAATGTGTTAGCGCGTGGCGACGTAGCGTCCGGGTGCGTCTCCGATTACCTTGTCGCCCTTGCTGCCGGGCTTGCGCTTGCCCTTGGCAAGCACGGTTTCGCCGTCCTGCTCGCGCAGCCAGTCGATCCAGTCCGGCCACCAGCTGCCCGGATGCTCGACCGCGCCTTCACGGAATTCGGCCAGGCTGCGCGGCTCGCCGTCGTTAAGCCAGTACTGGTACTTGCCCGCATCCGGCGGATTGACCACGCCCGCGATATGGCCGCTCCCTGCCAGCACGAACTTGATCGGTCCCTTGAAGTGGTCGGTAATTTTCCAGACGCTTTCGGCCGGGGCGATATGGTCTTCCTTGCCCGCCTGCACATAGGTGGGCGTTTCCACGATGCCGAGATCGATCGGCGTGTTATCGACGCTGAGCGCGCCGGGTTCGACGAGCTTGTTGTCCTTGTAAAGGTCGCGCAGATACTGGGCGTGCCACTTCGCCGGCAGATTGGTCACGTCGCCGTTCCAGTGCAGCAGGTCGAAGGCCGGATAGTCCTCGCCCAGCAGGTAGTTGTTGACGACATAGTTCCAGATCAGATCGGTGCCGCGCAGCAGGTTGAAGGTCGCCGCCATGTAGCGCCCGTCGAGATAGCCGTCCGCGCTCATCGCCTTCACCATGCCGAGCTGCTGGTCGTCGACGAAGTTGAGCAGCTCCCCCGCCTTCTCGAAATCGACCTGCGCGGTGAAGAAGGTCGCGCTCTTCACCTTGTCCTGTTCGCCGCGGCGGTGCAGCAGCGACAGCGTCGCGGCCAGCGTGGTCCCGGCAACGCAATAGCCGATCGTATGGACGGCCGGCACGTCCAGCCGCTCGCGAATATGGTCGATCGCATCGATCTGGGCGCGGACGTAATCGTCCCACACCACGTCCTTCATGCTGGCATCGGCCGATTTCCAGCTGACCATGAACACGGTCACGCCCTGGTGGACCACCCATTTGACGAAGCTCTTCTTCGCATTGAGATCGAGGATGTAGAAGCGGTTGATCCACGGCGGGAAGATCACCAGCGGCGTCGCCAGCACCTTATCGGTGGAGGGCGTATACTGGATCAGCTGGTAGAGCGGCGTTTCGTGCACCACCTTGCCCGGCGTCACGGCGATGTTCTCACCCAGGGTGAAGGCGCTGGCATCGGTATGGGACAGCTGGCCGCGCCTCAGGTCGTTGAGCAGGTGCTCCATGCCCTTGACCAGATTGTCGCCGCGACTTTCCAGCGTCCGCTCCATCACCACCGGATTGAGCAGCGGGAAATTCGCCGGGCTGGCGGCTTCGGTGATGGCCTTGGTGGTGAAGCGCAGTTGCTCGCGCTTGTCCTCGCTCAGCCCCTCCATCTGATCGACCATGGCGGCAACGCGCTGGGCGAGGAACAGGTAGGTCTGGTGGATCAGCGCGAAGGCGGGATGCGCGCGCCATTTGGGATCCGCGAAGCGGCGGTCCTTCAGCGGCATTTCGGGATCGTCCGCCGGGATGCCGGCCATTTCGCCCAGGCCGTATTGCCCCAGCACCTGCTGCCACAGCTGCATGCCTTCCTGCATCAACCGCTGCTGCTGCGCCGGATCGGCGATCGGCATCTGGCGAAACCAGTCCTGAGCGATGCTCTGCCACCGGGTTGGATCGAAATAGGGTGCCATGGCCTGCGGATTGGCCAGCTGTTCGGCCTGGTACTGCATCCACATGGTCTGCAGTTTCGTGCCGACCTCGGCCCAGTGCTGCGCGTCTTCCGGCTTCATCGGCGTATCGCCCATCATGCCGCCCGCCATCGCGCCCTGGAACGACGCAAACATCATCCGCGCCAGCTTGGCCGGGGCTTCGTACATGTTGGTGAAGGGATCGGGGCCGGTCTCGGTCATTGTCGCTCCTGAGGGTGGCAAGCGCGGATTGTGCTGGCCATAGGATATTGCGTGCCCGCATGCACCTAGGCCGATTGCACCTGCACCGTGAATAGGTAATCAGTGTGACTCGTCCAACGCCTTACGGAGCCGGAATGTCCGAAGAATTCTACCGCATCAAGCGCATGCCCCCCTATGTCATCGCGGAAGTCAACGCGATGCGGCATGCGGCGCGGCAGGCGGGGCGCGACATCATCGACCTCGGCATGGGCAATCCCGACCAGCCGCCCCCGCAGCACGTCATCGACAAATTGTGCGAGGTCGCGGCCAAGCCCGATGCGCATGGCTATTCGCAATCGAAGGGCATTCCCGGCCTGCGCCGCGCCCAGGCGAATTACTACCAGCGGCGTTTCGGGGTAGAGCTGGATTCTGAGCGCGAGGTGGTGGTCACCATGGGATCGAAGGAAGGCCTCTCGTCCATGGCCACCGCGATCAGCGCGCCGGGCGACGTGATCCTGGCGCCGAGCCCGGCCTATCCGATCCATACCTATGGCTTCATGATCGCCGGGGCGACGATCCGCAGCGTGCCGACCACGCCGGACGAGAATTACTGGAAAGCGCTGGACAATGCGATGGCCTACACGGTCCCGCGCCCCACGGTGCTGGTGGTCAATTACCCCAGCAACCCCACGGCCGAAACGGTCGATCTCGATTTCTACGAGCGGCTGGTCGCATGGGCCAAGCGCAACGAGGTCTGGGTGCTGTCCGACCTCGCCTATTCCGAGCTTTACTACGACGGCAAGCCGACCCGCTCGATCCTCGAGGTGCCGGGCGCGAAGGATGTCGCGGTGGAGTTCACCTCCATGTCCAAGACCTTCTCCATGGCCGGCTGGCGGATCGGCTTCTGCGTCGGTAATCCCAAGCTCATCGCCGCGCTGACGCGGGTGAAAAGCTACCTCGACTATGGCGCCTTCACCCCGGTCCAGGCTGCTGCCTGTGCCGCGCTCAACGGGCCGCAGGACGTGGTCGAGCAGAACCGCGCCCGCTACCAGCACCGGCGCGACGTGATGGTCGAAAGCTTCACGCGGGCAGGCTGGGCCATCCCCAATCCCCCCGCCAGCATGTTTACCTGGGCCCAGCTGCCGCCGGGTTTCGAGCACATGGGCAGTCTCGAGTTCTCGAAACAGCTGCTGCAGGAGGCAGGTGTCGCCGTGGCGGCCGGCGTCGGTTTCGGCGAGGAAGGCGAAGGCTACGTCCGTATCGCCATGGTCGAGAACGAACAGCGCATCCGGCAGGCCGCACGCAACATCAAGAAGTTCCTCTCCGACCACGCACGCTGAGGCGCTGGCCGACCGGGGTGCTGGACAGACCGGTTGCGATCGGCAACGGTGTTTGCCTTCACCCGACGACTTGCACAAAGGATCCATCATGCAGCCCAACGACCGCGTTTCGATCGAGCTTGGCGACAATGGCGTGGCGCAGGTGCGCTTCACTCGCGGTGACAAGATGAACGCGCTCGACCAGGCGCAGTTCGCCGGCATTATCGAGGCGGGCGAGGCGCTGCGCGAGATGGAGGGCCTGCGCGTCGTGGTGCTCTCGGGCGAGGGGCGCGCCTTTTGCGCCGGGCTCGACCTGTCGAACTTCAACGCCGCCCCCGATGGCGACCGCACGCCGCTGACCGAGCGGACCCACGGCAATGCCAACCAGGCGCAGGAGGTCGCGATGACCTGGCGCAAGTGCCCCGTGCCGGTGATCGCGGCGGTACACGGCGTATGCTTTGGCGGCGGGCTGCAGATCGCCAGCGGCGCGGACATCCGCGTGGTGCATCCGGACACGCGCATGGCGGTGATGGAAATGAAATGGGGCCTCGTGCCCGACATGGGCGGCTATGCCCTGTGGCGCGGCCTGGTGCGCGACGATGTGCTGCGCGAGCTGACCTATACCAACCGCGAATTCACTGGTGCGGAGGCGCTGGACCTCGGCTTCGCCACCATGGTGGAGGATGATCCCCTCGCCCGCGCCACAGCGCTGGCCGAAACCATCGCCAACAAGAACCCCGCCGCCATCCGCGGCGCCAAGCGCCTGTTCAAGGTGATGCACGAAGAGGGCGAGGACGCGATCCTGATGGCCGAGAGCGAGGAGCAGGCGGGCATCATCCGCAAGCCCAATCAGATCGAGGCGGTGATGGCGGAAATGCAGAAACGCGCGCCGAAATTTGCGTGACCTGGCGCGGGGGGCCGAACTCGCTGTCTCCTGCGACAGCTACGCGGCCTTTTAGCCAAGACAGTAGCACATACCGGTTAGCTCTCATGTCGAATTGAAAGGATTAGCGCTGTCATCGACCACAGCAGGACAGATCCTCTAATTCGTGAGGATTTGTTCTAACCAAATAAGGAGTGAGTTGATGGCAGTAGCAATGATCTGCGAACTTAACGAAGCTGAAATGACTGTAATTTGCGGAGGTCAGGTCAGCTACGAAAAAGGCACCGGAGATGCCAGCGTAAGCTGTTGTTCGTGGAGCTTTTTCGGTGTCGAATTCAGCATCGACCTCGGCACGGTGAACGTTGAACTGAATTCGGATTATGCCGCGCAGGAAGGTGCGCGTCAGCAGGAAATCGGTACCACGCAAGCCGGACGCTGACCTTGCGGATAGTAAATGCGAGCGGGGTTTTACGCCTCGCTCGCTATTTCAGATCGAGGCGGTACTCTGCGCCGTATGAATGACTTCAGACTCTATCTCGAAGGGTTCGGCTGGACAGTGCTGATCGGCTTCTGGGTCACTATCGCAACGGTTATCATCGGCAAGGTCTTTCCACCGATTTTCAATCACTCCAATACGCTGGCCATCGTCGGGATCGTCCTGTCCAAAATCGTGACGGTTTCGATCGAGGACTCTTTGCGGTACTTCGGTCTGAGCAGAATGCGCAGACGCTATACGCTTGGCGCCAGCGCCTTCATCGTCGCGTTGTACATCGCACTTATCGAAAATGTGCAGCAGTTCTTCAGGGTCAGGGATGGCCTCGCAGAGAGCGGCGAAATCATGAACGCCGGCCTGCTCGTCGCGATGTTTGTCGTGATCGGAGCAGCGCGGCTCCTGCTTCACTTCGTATTCGGCAAATATTACGTGCTTTTCGCCGACAAACGCCTGTGGGGTGGTGTTGCCTTCCTGTTTGTCCTCCATGTCACCACGAATGTTGTTCTGGCGATCCTGCCGTTCTTCGCTGACTCATTGGCGCAAACGGTTGTCTGGGCGTGTGCATCCTTTGTGCTGGCGTCGGGTTTGGCTTTCACTTTCTGTCGCAGATGGTCCGGCAGATCAGCGCGCTCTATGACGTCGACATAGGTGTGAATGTTTTCGTCATTCCCGAATAGTCGGCGAAAGACCCCTTTCCTACTCGCGCCGAATTTGCCTTAACCTCGCGGATGACGAACCAACCGCACCCATCCTCGTTCGCGGCCGACAGCGAATCCGCTGTCGAAACGCTCCCTGCAACCCTCGACGCATCCCCCGCCGCTCTCTCCACACCCGAGCGCCACGACGGCTGGACGCCTGCCAAACAGGCCGCGTTCCTGCGCGAGCTTGGGGCGACGCATAATGTCTCTGCTGCGGCGCGAGCGGTAGGGATGGGGCGGCAGTCGGCCTACAAGCTGCGCGCGCGGCTGCGCGGGACGCCGTTCGACCGGGCGTGGGAAGCGGCCTTTGCCTCGCGCTTCGATGCACTGGCCGAGGCAGCGCTCGATCGCGCGCTCAACGGTGTCGAGGTTCCGCATTTCTACAATGGCGAGCTGATCGGCACCTCGCGCAAGTACGACGAGCGGCTGACCTTGTCGCTGCTCGCCATGCGGCGCGAACTCGTGCGCAAGCCGAAATACGATTTCCTGCCCGAAGCCGCCTATGAAACCGGCGATCTCGCTGCGCTGGCCGACCGGGTGGAGCAGGGCCCGCAAGAGTGGCGGTCGAATGCCGATGCCGAATGCAAGGCCCGCAAGAAAGCGAAAAAGGCGAACGGCAAGTAAGGTGCGGGGGCGGGGGCGGGGGCGGCCCTTGCAATGCCGCTTTTCCAAGAACGGGAAATGTCCTTCTGTAACAGCGGTTTAGTGCATATCACGAGCGGGCGACAGGGTGTCGCCTTTGTCGCCGCAGTGTCGCCCTATCCGAACACCGCCACGCACTGCATCCCGTCCAGCACCTGCTTGCCGTCCGCATTCCACAGGCGCAGCCGCTCGCTCGAATAGCCGGCGTCGGCGTGCTGGCTGGCGTTCTCGCTCAGCCACCAGCCGTCGCGCGTGGCAGGATCGGTGTCGAGCAGGTTGAACGACCAGTTGATCGAGCTGATCGGGCCCTGCCGCTCCATCGCGCGCATCGCGCCGGGCGGCAGTACGTCGCCGAGCAGGATGAGCTCGCTGACCGGATCGAGGCCCTCGCGCTCCGTCAGCCGCGCCCAGCGGCGCACCACCGGATCGCCGGGCCCGCGCATCTCCTGCGCGCGCAGGATCTCGAAATTGTTCTGGATGAAGGCCGGCCCCTTGCCCTTCATCGCCGGCTCCTGATCTTCCGGCGCGCCGGGCCAGTTCTCGACCGGGGCGGCGGGATGCACGGCATTCGGTTCGCGTGCGGTGCCGAACAGCCAGAAGGCGGTGAGGGTGCATTTGCCCTCGCACCAGATTTCGCTGCGCACCTGCGCCACGTTGCGCCCCTGGCGCACGATTTCGCGCCGCAGTTCCACCTCCGGCCCGGTGGGGGCTACGAACGCCACCTGTCCGGCGCGCAGCGGCGGCAGGTCGGGAAAGGCGCGCACGGCCGCGAGGTAGGCGATCAGGGCAGACGCGCCGCCATACAGCGTGCGCCCCTGCATCCAGTTGTCGAGGCCGCTGAAGCGGGTCGCGCCGCCCTCGGCGGTGACGGGGTCGATAAGGTTGGCAAGGCTCATGGGGCGCTGTCATTGCGGCTGAGCGCGCGCGCGTCCAGAGTGACGTTACGTAAGGGTGTCACGCGGCGATTGCCAAGCCCGCGCAGAATCGCTAGTGCGCCGCTTCCCGTGCCGAGAGGCAAGGGCGAGGCCCGATGGCGGAGTGGTTACGCAGAGGACTGCAAATCCTTGCACGCCGGTTCGATTCCGGCTCGGGCCTCCACTTCCCGCAAGCGGGAATGTGCCGCTTTAGCTCAGTTGGTAGAGCACATCATTCGTAATGATGGGGTCACGTGTTCGAGTCACGTAAGCGGCACCACCCCCGGTCAAAAATGGGCACTTCGCCCATTTCGGGGTTTGCGTTGGCAATCAGCGCCTGACAATCTGACGCTGGTGCGTTTGCGGAAGGGCAAGCCCATCACAAAGAGCGATCTCGACGAACTGCAAGCTCTGCTTATCGAGTCAGGAGTCACTGACGACGAACAATTCGAGCAGTTGACCAATATGCCGGATATATGCCGGATATGCCTTTGCTCATCCGATCGCTCGTCGGTTTGGACAGAAAGGAGGCGCTGTAAGCGTTCAACAATGCGCTTGCCGAGTTTACGCTTTCGGCAAGACAGATCGAATTCGTCGAACTCATTGTCGAACAACTGACTGCATCAGGACGCCTTGATCCTGCCTTGCTATATGAGCCTCCATTCACGGACCGAAATCCTAACGGCGTAAGCGACTTATTCCCAGACAATCAGGTCGCGAAGATCGTAGAGACCATTCGTTGCTTCGAGCCCCACCTTGAGGTCGGATAACTAAGGATGGCTACTTAGCGCCCCCATTCCAGACATTCGACGCCCAACTGTCACTGCCTGAAAGCGGACATCCGCTGTCCACGCAAACCGCCTTGTGTTAAGGACAGGCGTTTGGGGCTCGCAACCTCCCGATCAGGTTGCAATCGACTAAGTCTTGCCTCGTGCCCCGCCTATCAAGGGTCGAAACTAGCGCTATAGCGGGTAGCCGGTAGTCCGCTTCCAACCGCGATCCATGATTTGCTCGGCTATAATTGCGTCTAACGTTCAGAATACCGCGGCTTATCAACCACCCACACCCCAGTCTCTGCCACCAGTTCCATCGAACAGACCGGCATGCCATCCTCAAAAAGATCAGCGTGGCCGGCTCTAACCATGGCCTTGGCCTTATCCAGAGCTCCGGCTATCGAGAAACATTCGAAATCGATCTCTTCAATCACTGAATCGCGATCATCGCGAGCACGCAGCTTGTATGTGTGCATCACTTGCTTTCCGCGCCAACCTTATCCGCTGCTCCTGCCGGAACCGGATTTGTTGCCGCCGCCGCTTTGTTTGTTCACGGTCGCCCAGGCGCGGCGTTCGGCCTCTTCCTGCGACACGCCGCGGTCCTCGTAGCTCTCTTCGATGTGCTCGGCCTTGCGCTTCTGCTTGTCGGTGTATTTGTCCTTGCTTCCCTTCGCCATCACGTTTCTCCTCACCTCGTGTCGAGAACCCGTCCGCGCTAGGAAAATATATGAGCCACCCTGCATGGAGCAAGAACACTACGAGAAGACTGTCCTTCCTTTGCAACGGGTTATCGTAGGGGCGCTGCCAGGTTGTCTACAGAAGAGAGCATCCCACCCGGCAATTGCAGCACTCAGGTTGGTTGTCCTTCCCGATTGCTACGACCGCAAAGACCATCCCGGGACCCGAGCAGAAAGTGGAATAGCGAACCGAATTCAGCCCTGTCACATCCTCCAGAAGGCTCGACTGGGATATCCTGAGCCAGCTTGGCGTGGCTGCGATTCTCGGTGTGGTGCTGGGACTTGATCGCGAATGGCGCAGCCATGCCTGGCATGCGAATGCATGGCCTGGTCTGTGATTCAGCGGCCGCCATCGTCGTATCAATCATGGCCTAATACCATCAGCTCGACAGTCCGCTGATTACTCCCCGCTGTTCAAGCCAGCCGGAGCGTTCGTCGGGATAATCGGAGATAGCCTGTTCGTCAGCAAGGGCCAGCTCCACGATCCGACGAAAGCGGCGCGTCTGTGACTAGCGACCATGATGGTCCACTTCGGCAAGAATCGAAACATCGAGCGTTCGATCGGGAGGTCGCCCAATGAGCAGGCGTCCGCGTATGACCCTGTTCGTAAGACAACCTTTCCGTATTGGGCAGCTAATGCCGCTTCGCTCCCTTGCTCGGGCAGCCGACAGATCACATCATCGGTTTGCCGCCGGTCACGGCTATTGTAGCTCCCGAGATGTAGCTTGCTTCATCACTCGCCAGCATAACGTAGGGCGGCGCGAGTTCGGCGGGTTGTGCGGGGCGGCCGAGCGGATAATCTTTCCCGAATTCGGCGACGTCCTCTTCGGGCATCGTAGAGGGGATAAGCGGCGTCCAAACCGGGCCAGGCGCGACGCAGTTCACCCGAATTTTCCGGTCTGCCAGCAGTTGCGCCAATCCTGCCGTGTAATTCTGGATCGCACCCTTCGTGGTCGCATAAGGCAGCAGCGTAGGGTTGGGCTGGTCGGAATTGATTGATGCCGAATTGATGATCGAGCTGCCCTCACCCATGTGAGGCAAAGCGGCTTTCGCGAGATAGAACATCGCGTGGATATTGGTTGCAAAGGTCCGCTCCCATTCGTCGTCGGGAATGTCCTCCAATGTTTCGAATGTCATTTGGTGGGCAGCATTGTTCACCAGCACATCGATCCCGCCAAAGGTGCGGACAGCCTGTTCGATTATAGCCTGGCAATGCTCCGCATCGCTGATATCGCCGCGCATCAAGACGCATCTGCGCCCAGCTTTTTCGACCCATTCTTTCGTTTCCTGCGCGTCGTGATCCTCGCACAGATAGGCTATTAGCACATCCGCGCCTTCGCGCGCGAAGGCGATTGCGACCGCGCGACCGATCCCGCTGTCACCGCCGGTGATGACGACCCTCTTTCCTTCGAGGCGACCGGACCCCTCGTAGCTGTCTTCGCCATGATCAGGCTTGGGGTGCATTGCCTCGGTCGCGCCCGGTACACGCTGTTGCTGCTTCGGTAGGGGCGGCTCGATCTGGTTGGTGGTTCCTTGCCTCATGATGGTCTCCTAGGAGTTTGGAGTAGGAGGGTTCCGGGCCGTCAGCCCTTCGTCCCGGGGTAGGTGTCGCCCGCGAGAAGTTTGGCGAGATGCGCGGCATTGATCGAGCACATCTGCGCGGTCTCGGTGACCGGATCGGGGGTTTTGGCCAACTCCTTGAAGTCGGTGCTGCCCATTGCCTCGCCTACCCAATAGCATGCGGCGCCTGCCGGGATCGTCCAGCCCGTGTCGTTGAGCGACTGGAACAGCTGCGCCGAGCTCCAGTGCGCGCCATCTTCATTGCCGACGATCGCAGCGATCGCAACCTTGCCGAAGCTCGGCATCCGGCCCTGGTCGTCGGTCTCGCTGGTGAAGGCATCCATCCGTTCGAGCACGCGTTTAGCGACCGACCCGATCTGCCCCATCCAGATCGGCCCGCCGAAGACCAGGATGTCGTGGCTCAGAATTTTCTCGCGAATGCCCGGCCAGTCGTCGCCCTCACCCTCGTCCGACGTTACGCCCGGGGGGACATTGTAATCGGCGATCCGGATGGTTTCGGCCAGTTCGACATCCCGCTCGGCCAGATGCTTTTTCAGCACGGCGATCATGGCGTCGGTGGAGCTTGCTTCGCCCGTAGATTTCTTGAGCGAGCAGTTCAGGGCGATGGCGGTGAGAGACATAGGTGTTCTCCTCGGTTGTTGCGATTAGCGAAAGCGTGCGGCCCTAGCGATTGTCAGGTTCGGCCATTCGACGGTGCATCTGGGCGAGCACCGTATCGGGAATCACGCCGGCGAACATATCCTGGATCTTGTTCATGAAGCCGCTGACGGTGTGCGCGTCGCCTTCGAGCAGGGCGTTGTAACCCGCCTCGGCAACCATGGCGGGATCGTCCTTGCTGTCAGATTTGCCGACATCGGTGTTTTCGAGCCCGGCGCGGTCGAAGAACCGGGTATCCGTCGGCCCCGGCATCAGGCATGAGACGACCACGTCGGTATCCTTAAGTTCGTTGCGCAGCCCGAAGCAGAAGTAATCGATGTAGCTTTTGGTGCTGTTGTAAACGAGCTGGAATGAGCCTGGGATGTGCCCGGCGATCGAACCGGTTACGAGGATGCGACCGGCATTCTTCGCGCGCATTTTCTGCCCGACATGGTGCAGCAGCCAGGTCGTGCCCGTGACATTGGTGTGGATGACGTGGGCAATGTCCTTCCACTCTTGATCGAGGAACGCTTCGCCCAGCCCATGACCGGCATTGGCAAGCAGGACATCGGGCGTACGGTCGCCGAGCATTGTCACGAGGGCTTGGAGGCCGTCGCGTGTGGCGAGATCGGCTTCGACCGTCTCGACACCCGTTGCACCACACTGCCGCGCGGCGGCTTCGGCCGCACCGAGATCGCGATCGGCCGCAAGGATCAGGTCACAGCCATCGCGGGCCGCCAGCTTCGTGAGCTCAAACCCGATGCCGCTCGAGGCGCCCGTAACCACGCACAGCCCGGACAGCTTTTCAATTTTTCCGGCCATGGTCAGTTCTCCATTTCGGGCTTCAGAATGACCTTGGTCCATTCATTCTGCTGCTCCTTGAAATTCCTGTACCCTTCGGCCGCCTGTTCGAGCGGCAAGCGGTGGCTGATCAGAAACGTGGTATCGAGCGTGCCATCTTCGATCTTTTCCAGTAGCAGCTTGGTATATTTCTGGACGTGGGTCTGGCCGCCGCGAATCTGCAGGCCCTTCTCCATCATCGCCCCAAGCGGCCATTTGTCGGTCATCCCGCCATAAACGCTGGGGATCGATACCTTGCCGCCGAAACGGACCGCGAGGATTGCCTGCTTCAGCGCGCTCGCGCGGTCGGCACCCATGCCGACCTTTTGCTTCACGACGTCGAACATGTTGTCGATCGCGAAGCCGTGCGATTCCATGCCGACCGCGTCGATCACGGCATCCACGCCGATTCCGCCGGACATTTCCATGAGGGCTTCGCGAACATCAGTCTCGCGGAAGTCGATGATCTCCGCGCCCAGCTCCTTCGCCAGTGCGAGGCGGTTCGGGTAATGGTCGATCGCGATTACCTTGGATGCGCCCATCACGATGGCCGACTGGATCGCGAACAAACCGACCGGGCCGCAGCCCCACACCGCAACGGTATCGTCGGGCTGGATGTCGGCGTTTTCCGCCGCCATCCAGCCGGTCGGGAGGATGTCCGAAAGGAACAGCACCTGATCGTCCTCCAGATGGTCAGGAATGACGATCGGGCCGACATCCGAGAAGGGGACGCGGGCATATTCGGCCTGTCCGCCGGAATAGCCGCCCGTGAGGTGCGAATAGCCGAACAGGGCGGCCATCGGCTGGCCGTAAAGTGTGGCCGACATATCTTGTTTTTCAACCGGATTTGAATTGTCGCAAGCGGAATACTGCTGCTGCTTGCAATGGAAACAGCCGCCGCAGCTGATCGTGAACGGCACCACAACGCGCTGCCCTTTCTTCAGATCGCTCGCAGATCCCGTCTCGACGACTTCGCCCATGAATTCGTGGCCCAGCACATCGCCCGGCACCACGCCGGGAATGACGCCATCGTAAAGGTGAAGGTCGGACCCGCAGATGGCTGTGCTGGTGATCTTGATGATCGCATCGCGGGGATTGATGATTTCCGGATCGCTGACCGTGTCTACGCGAACGTCTTTGGTTCCATGCCAGGTAAGTGCACGCATCATCCGTTCTCCTGCTTGGCTGCTCGGGTTTCGTCCCGCGTTCGCGCCGATGTCGCTATTTCCCCGGTTTCCATAAGCATCTTGAAACGCTTCAGATCGTGCCGCGCCTGAACCTGCGGCTCGCGCAGGAACAGCTTCGCCACCACCCGGCCGAGCGTGCCTGCGGGTGGGTCGTAATCCATAATCAGGCTGACCCTGGTTCCGCGCTCGCCCGGTGCTTCCTCGAAGCGAACTTCGCCGCTGGTTTTGATTTCGGAATCTTCGACCGAGCGCCAGGCGATCAGTTCGTCCTGCTTCTTGCTGGCAATTTCGGTTTTGACCTCGACCGTTTGCCCCGCGGGGGCCTTGATCCGCCAGGTGGATGCTCCATCTGCGCCGGCTTCGATCGCTTCCACATTCTCCATGAATTGCGGCAGATTGGAGAAGTCCGACCAGAATGCGAACAGTTCGGCTCGTGGCTTGCGAATGGTTACCGATCGGCCAACCTGCGCATTGTCACCTTCGGGCTGGCGTTTGGTATGGTTTGCGGCATCGTCATATCCGCGATTGTGATGCCTATTGGAGAGGAGCGCTCCGAATGCGATCGCTCCAGCAGTAAGAACGACGCCGCCTAGTCCGGCGCCGATTTTTAGATTTTGGGACATAAATTTTCTCCGCGACATGACGATGCAGCGAATTGCCGATCGAACCGTTCCGGATATTCTCGGCGGGGCGTTGGTGGATTGAGATATTCTAGCGGGGTACTGCTCAGGGCTGCTCCCAGCCGGACTACCTTTTAGAATAATCGCAGTCACCAACCGGGCTTGAACGGATCGTCGGCAATGCCGGCAAACGCTTGGGCCATAGAGGAACCAGAGAAGAGGGAACCGCCGCGAGGGCGAAGACTGCCTGCTCTCCTGTCCTAGCGATTACGCCGCTCGCGATTGTTGGTCCGATCAAGCTCCCGATTGCCAGCGCCATAAGAGCCGTGGTGAATCCGGTCGTACTCCAATTTGGGAACAATCTCAGGCTCCAAAAGGAGAGCACCGCGCTGACGACCATGAGCGCCGCTCCGTGTAATGCGCTTGCGGTTATCACGGGGATCCAGTCATTGGGCGCCCACGCGATGAGGACCATCGAGAGGGCGGCTGCCGCGAATGTCACGCGCAGCACGGCACCGAGATCGAACCGGCCTACCAGACGCCCGGTGGCTACACCGATGAAGCCAAGGATGCCGTAGCTGATAAAGACGACGGCCGAAGCGCCACCTGCAACCAGGCCAGGAAGCCCTCCCGTATCTGCAATGCGCTTCGCCGCGAAGGTAATGAAGATGGCGTTTGTTGCGCCGAAAACCAAAGCGAGGGTGTGGAGCGGCCATGCCTTGCGGCCATAGAAGTGCGAAAGGGCAAACCCCTTGATCGATTGCTTCTGCTCAAGCTTCGGTGTCCCGAACCACGCCACGATTGTCGCAAAGAAGGCGATGCTGGCGAAAGTCCACCAAGCTTGTCGCCAGTGGCTTGCCCCCATCCCTGCGAATAACGAAAGAACGCCTGCAATTACTACGCCGGTGGCCGTTCCTGTCGCGATTATCGAGAGAGCCGTATTTCGCCGATCTTCGGTTAAACAGTGCCGCGCAGCATTGTTGAACGGGGTCCAGCACAGACCTGCGCTGGACCCTGCGATGACTATCCCTGCGGTCAGCATGGCCGCACTTGATGCAGTAGCCACCACCACCGATCCCGTGCACGCCATCAGGCAGGCCAGAATAACAGGAGTGCGAGGTCCGAGCCGAAAAACCAGGACAGCAGTAATGGGCAAAGCAATTAAAAAAGCGGCAAAGGCGATACTCGCGATATGCCCGCCGTCTGCCAGCGAAAGGCTGAACTCGTCGGCGAACTGGGGCATAAAAAGACCAAGACCGACTCTCGCGGGACCGAAGCCGATTGCAGTAGCGAGAAACCCAGCGATCGTGAGACGCGTGGCCGGGTTCAACGCGTTCTTCGTCCTGCGGTGCTGACGAGCTAGAGCAGGGTTTCGGTGAAGATGCCATGAGGCTTTCCCTCACTGCGTCTCCCCATCAAGCGACCGGGTTAATTCCGCCAGGCGCTCACGGAGCAGATGGTCCATATCCTGAGCTTGCTGGCGAAAAGCATTTAACGTTTGGTTTTTCGCGGCCCCTTCGTGCTGATCGAGCGCAATGGCCGTTTCCAGCGACACGATGTCGGCAGCCAGGAATTTTCGGATCGCTCCAATTACGGCGACGTCTCGCGCCCGTCCTTGGGCTGTCGACTCTATGTCGCGCAATGCATCATCCATTATGCCATTTGCCCAGAGGTTAGGTTGCCCGTCAGGTTCGCCCAGCATCTGGCCGAGGATGCTTGATTCTTCACTGGATCGAGCGATCAAATTGCGGAAGGTCTCTTTCGTCGCGACATCGTTTGTGGCGACGGCAACTTCCTGCAGCCTGCGCGCAAGCGAGCGACGGCCTTCCCTCAGGTCATCCAGCGCCACTCGTAGAAATTGCCCGAAGTTCGTAGTGGTCATACTCCGTGAGCGCCGAAAGTTCGGGTTTGTTCCAGCTTTCCCTTGCTCCGCGGGTTTCTCGAACTTTTAATAATATTGTCAGAGTACTCGACACCACTTCAAAATAAAATTTTTCTTTGCTTAAACAACAAAGCTTAGGCGGAACCTATCGATCTAATCGAAATTGATTTTGCAGTCGTCCGAACATCCGACACAAGGTTCAGGATACGTCCTCTTCATTCAATTCACTTACAAAAACAGGCATTCCGATCGACCGCCAGTTCCGCGATTGGTTGGAATTGCCTAGCAACCTTTCGACCCTGCAAAGTCCATACCCATGCGAAAAGCCGGGTAATTCTGATGAGAGGAATCGAGGTTGAAGCGATTATCAATTCGCGCAACGCCGCACACATGAATCGAAGCTAGCTTTGCCCGCTTCTCGTCCCTCAACCCGTCGGGCGGCTTCGAACCGCCAGAAAGTAGAGCACAAAATGTCATTCCTCGATCGCATCGCAGCCGCAGTTACGCCTGCCGCCTCCGAAGAACCGTGCGCAGAAGCGCGTCGGAACGTCGAAGCGTTGGCAGCCGACGAGCCTTGGATCCGCACAATCCTCAGCCAGCACGAGCCAGCTTCGAAGCTGCCCGCGCCGCGCCTTCCGGGCAAGCTGTCGAGCGTCTCGCAACTTTGCTTACCGGCCATGCCAATGCAGAAGAAGCTGTTCTCTATCCTGGCATCGCGGATGAGAGCAGCAAGACCCACGCTGGCATGGCCTATGAAGAGCATGCGATGACGAAAATCCAGCTGACCAAGCTCAAAGACATGCCGCCGGGTTCCGACGAGTGGCACGAAAAGCTGGACCATATCGAAAGCGCTGTGGCGCAGCACATTTATCAGGAAGAAGGCAGCTGGATGCCCGACCTGGCTAAGGAGATGTTGCCGGAACGCAAGGCCAAGCTGCTCGAGCGCTACAACACGAAATATGAACGCTACTGCGGAGACGGGAAAGATGCAGGAACAGATTTGCGGTAGGGCAGGCACTTTCCAACCTGCCGTTCTTGTGCGAGCGGGATGTAGGCTGTTCCAAGAAAGCCTTGATCAATGTTCCCGTTATCGGTCGAGGTAGCATTCGCAAACTCCTCGACTTCATTAAGTGCGAAGCCCGGGCGGCTCAAGTCAGGCCGCCGACTTAACTGGGATAATACTTATGCCGCTGTCGGTTTCCAGAACTGCGTGTTTTACTTGAGCCATGCTTTCGATCCCGTGCTGTTTGCGAGCAGCTACCAATAGATCGGAAATATCGATCCGCGCCTTTCGAAGCGCACGCTTGTCGATCTCCCCATTGCAGACCAGAAGCGTCGGACGTCCATCAAGTAGATCGCCGATCCACGGGACCCAACGCTTGACGTAGGAAAGGCCGATGTCGATCCCGAACAGCGTCACGATCAGCACTGCCGCATTCGTCATCGAAAAGTCGTCGCCCAGCAGTGCCTGCTGGGTCGTCTCAGCTACTATGAGCAGCAGGACAAAATCGAACGGCGTCGCCTGCGCCATCGTGCGGCGGCCCGAGATCCGAAGGATCACCAGCATGATCAGGTAGATCATTGCTCCGCGGATAACGCTGTCCATTGCTGTCTCCTAGGGCAAGATGGTAAAGCTGAAGGAATATGGACGGCCGGAAACGGTACCGTTCGCCTCTCTGGGAAAGGCGGGCGTCTGCGGAGTGATTGCGAAGCGCACTTCGCGTGCAGCGTCGCCGTCAGCAAGGACGAAATGAAATTCCTGCCCTTTTGACGTTGCGATCACCTGGGTCGGCTGCGGCGTAACCATGTCGATCGCAAAGGCGTCGAGAAATGCCTTAGGAAGAACGATCGTGCCGGAAGTGCCGGCTTCCGAAAAGCGGACGGAGAGCGTGTTCGCCGCACGCCAGCGACTGATCCGCGGATAGTCGATTGATGCGCCGCCCGTCTCTATCTTGCCTGAAGATAGCGGACCACTGGCACCCGTGAGCCCGGCGAGGGCAGCAAGCACCAATACCAGCATGCCCGCCCAGCCAACTCGCTCCCAAAACCAGAATTTCTCCTGGAGACGACGATCGGCATCGACCTGGAGGCCTTCGACGGGCTCATTCAAGATGTGTCACCCCAGCTTGGTTCAGAAGAGTGTTTCAGTGGCTTGTTTCGCCCTGCCGAGCCGCAGAAGTTGGCGATGCATTAGCACGCGTTCGAACACCTTGAATAGGAACCTTCGATAAGTCCAGCGCGTCGTTCAGATATGTCGAACGCGCTCAAACCAGCGGAGATTTTCGAACGGGCTGCCGAGGAGGGCAAGCGCCGTCTAGACCAAAGTCTCACGGCGCTTCTGGCCACCGGTTTCATCGCCGGCTTTACAATAATCTTTGGAAGTGCCGCGCAGGCGCTGATTTATTCGGCCGCACATCCCCACTTCGGCCAGTTCGCCTCAGTTCTTGGCGCTTTGGGATTCGGGATCGGGGTTGTTTTCCTGATCACGGGCCGTGCCGAATTGTTCAGCGAGAACTTCTTCGATCCGATCGCGACCGCTTTCAAACGCAAGGAGAGGAACTGGGTTAAACGCCTGTTGCGGCTATGGTCTCTGACGTTCCTGCTCAACATAGTCGGTGGCGCCATGTTGGCTTTAATCCTTTCGGTCGATGGCGCGTTGGACGAGAGCGCGCGGAGATCGATTGTGTCACTTGCTGAAGAGCTTGCGGGCCGCGCACCATGGACCACCTTTGCGCGTTCTATCGTGGGAGGGGCGCTGGTTGCCCTCCTCTCGTTTCTCGTCATCTCTGCGCGAAGCACGGGCGTACGCGCGGCAATCGCCTTCGCGGTAGGCGTCTTACTGGCGCTGGGCCCGTTCGAGCACGTGGTAGTCTCCACCCTGCACATTGCGTTCGGTCTTTTCGTCGGCGCCGAAATTGCTGTTCAGCAGCTAGTGAAGGTCAGCACAGTTTCACTGGCAGGCAATCTCGTGGGTGGAGTCGGTCTAGTTACCTTGTCGCACGCTGCTCAAGCATTGGGCGAAGAGAACAACCGCTTCAGGTAACCTGAAGGTAGCTCCCGTTTCTCAACTGAACGGCGCGGGTTGAACAAGGGTAAGGTTTGAATTGCCACAAAACTTGGCTTTTCGGAACCAAGAACCAAACCGATGTCCAACCTCTTGATCGCGGAAATCACCACGGCAAGGGAAGCATGTACATGAAGCGGCGAAGACGGGAAGCTTTGTGAAGGGACTGCCGGAGTGCCAAATAGAAACAACTGCGGCAAATTGCCTTCGCATACCGGATACTGGTTAGCCGCGAAGAGCTTCGCTGCAAGAAGGTAGCGCTCTGAGTGCTTCGCGATCAGAATCATCGAGCTTCGTGCGCCGTTCGAATTTCCGAATGAGTCGTTCGATCGCGTCGGTCAGTTTCATCGGTTTACCTCCAGTACAGGCGGGAGCCCAACCTCTCAGTCGCCGATTGTCCCAATTTTTGGTCGAGTGAGGATCATCTGGCAAATCGGGAATCCGGTCGTCGAAAGGAGAATTCGATAACCAACAACCGTCGCCTTTACGCCTGCGCCTGCCTCGCCGGTATGTCCGCCGGAAGAAAGATCGTCTATGCGGGACAACAATGTTCCCATGCAGCAGGAGGACGACGCTATCGTCGAGGTGCTCGAGCAGCGTTCGCTCGATCCTGCTTGCCTCGAAAAACTCCTCGCACAGTTGCTCGAGCGCTCAACTGGTGTCGATGCGAAGCGCAAGCGCGACATCGTCACGCTGCTCAATGAGCGCCCCGCAGCCGAAACCGCCATTTAGCGACTCTTCGAATCGATCGAGGCAGGCCTCGTCGATCCCGGGGACCAGGATCTCAAAAAGCGCCTTGCGGGCCACCAGTCGCAACGCGCCGCGCTCAATGAAGAGATCGATCTGCTCGAACCGCAGCGCGCTTACAAGCAGGACCGCGTCGATAGGGACACGCTTGCCGCCTTCGCCACCGGCCTGAAGAAGAAGCTCACCGAGCTCGGTAACCGGCACTGCGCAAGAATTACATGCAGGCCTTCGTCAGTGAGGTCGTGATGACCAAAGAGCAACTTATCGTGCGCGGCACTGTGGCAAGCCTGGTACAGGCGGTAAGCACGCCCGGTGTCGATACGGCTCCAGTGCGCACTTCCATGGTAAACTGGCGCACCCGACATGAAAGTGATGGGCACTGTAATCATTGGGAAATTCTGGTTTCCCTTCCCTCATAACGGCAGCATTGCGCCCCCATTTCGGCCGTTCCACTTCTTGCCCGAAACGCCCGAAAGCGGACGTCTATTGCGCCCTCGCGCTACGGCAAGTCGCCCCAGGCTTCCGATGATATGGCATTCGCGGATCTTGTCCGCCTGGCAGGATCGTAACATCTGTCAAAGTTCGTTGCGGAGCGCCGAGATGAACGTTCTTGCGATCGATCTCGGCCAATTGCTGTGGGACCAGCTGATCGATGTCCTGGGACGGCTTTGCATCGTGATCGGATAGCGCGAGCAGTTCTCGAACTTGCGCCATGCTGAACCCGAGTTCGCGCGTGCGACGCAAAAAGGTTAGAGTCCCAAATGCTCGTCGGAGTAATCGCGATAAACAATATCGGTCCGGTCGGCTGCTGGCCGGATGCCCTCGCGCTCGTAATAGCGGATCGTCTCCGTCTTCGTGTCGGTGGACCTTGTCAATTCGCCTCTAAGAATCGCTTGATCCTGTCCGGGTCAGAAGGCTCGGGCGGCGACTTCAGTATGACCCGATTCGGGTCGAAGTGATTTCGGGCGAGGAGATAGAGGGTCTCGCCGATCAAACCAACTCGACTACGCGTTCCGACATCGACCAATGTCGGTGATGAACGTCACTTACCGAAGCATTCGCTAACGAGCTTTTCTCGAAGAGAGAAAGCTTCGGTGTATTGTTTTCCTGCGGCGCCGCGCGGCATGAAATTCCACCTGGCGCACTATAAGCTCCAGATCGTCCTTCCCGATATCGAAAGTTTCTCCCAAATCTCTCAGTGCGGCCTCGATATCGTCGGAATGTGGCGCAGTAGGCTCATGCTGTGGTATAGCCTGCGCTCCGATTGATCGCGCCTGATGAGGATAGTTGTGTCCGGAAATCCTATGATATAGGACACCGACGATCACCAGACATACTGCATTGAAAACAATGGGCAGAAAGACGAAGCTATATCCAAGGGCTTCGATGGTTTCTCCGCCGATGACCGCCGTGAGCGCCGCTGCTCCCCCGGGAGGATGCAGGCTGCGCGTGAGCGACATCGCCAGGATGGCAAGTCCTACAGCGAAACCGGCTGCAATGTGCGGCGAACCAAAAAGATGCGCGCAGAATACGCCCGCAAAGGCAGAAATCGCATTGCCGCCTATAACCGGCCAAGGCTGAGCTAGGGGACTCGCGGGAACGGCGAAGACGAGCACGGCCGACGCTCCCATCGGAGCGACGATGAAAGGTAGGATCGCGCTATCGTGCAGGATCCAGGACGCGATGAAGCTTGTAAGAGCGATACCCGTCAGACCACCGGCGCACGCCAGCATGCGATCGCGAAAAGTGGCTCCAGCAAGTATTGGTTCGAAGATGCGTCGCATGGTAGCCTGTTTTGATGTCATCGCCTGGCGCCAATGCGGTACCCAATGCCGGGAAACGAGGCAAAATTCGCAATCATACTGATAGACGCACTATCTACCGGCAGCGTGGCGCACCATCACGGTAACCATTCGCCTTGCAATCACGAGCGCTGTCTCTTTGTTCCCTATTCTCACCGCCAACACTCAAGGCGCGCTTTCTTCGATTCCAGATTGCGCAAATCGTGCCCTGAAGCTATTTGCTTCGATCAACGGTAATCCCAAAGGGCTTTTGCACTTTGTAGATTATGAGGCATGGAGCTAAGCTGCTCGGTCCTTCAGTGTCGGCTGTCGCACTTAGACAATCCGCAAGCAGCATTCCTTACCAGAACGATCAGGCCAGTCGATCGCAGCGCCGGCTTGCGTTCTGATGAGACCGACGCCCACGAGGGTAATCGCCACAAATAGTTTGATTGAGAACGTCTAGGCAATGCTCATCAGACAGTTTGCCGATGAGTTCGCCGTGCTTAGTGTGCTGCATGTGGGCCAGACGGCCATCGACAGCCTTTGTGATGCCATCGTGGCGCTCTGCTAGAGTCTGTTTCGCAAGCTCGCCTTGGTCGTGGGGGGATTTTTTTTGCCATGGCAGTATTTAGCCAATGCGAGCACTGAGCAGGCACGCTAAGGAACGAAGTGCAGGAACGGCTGTTCAAAACGATGCTGGTGAGGCGGTTTCGTGCGCCTTGTGCCATAGAGTTTTCGACCCGTTCAAATGGTGCACCCAGTCTTGTCTACCTCCTTAGAGCGACTGGGCGCCAGTACCCCCTCGGAATAGCAACAGGACCGCCCGCATGAAGTGCTTAGGCTCGCTGGAATCAAGCACTTGCCAATGATAGCCATTTGATGGGCTGGTATGGAACTGGCTCTGCGCTTTCAGTTGTTCGATTCGAACTGATGGTGTAGCCCTGCCGTTTCAAGCTTCCCTTGGCGGCAGGGCATTCTTCCCTGAAAGCTTCTGAATGGCTCCGCAATGCCTTCGATGGCGTTTCGAGCCATCACCTCTGCCGAAAATGGTTCAAGAGGGGAGTCACGATTAGATGCGATGCTTGCGGCATGACTGGCGATGAAACCGCGATGGACAATCACGTATGCAGGGTTGAAATTGAAGCTGTAGATGAGCGGCCTGATGGAAAGGCGCTAATGACAGGAAGTGCTTATGCCATGGCGATAGGGATGTGCATCACCCTCATTGCATCGCTCGCCTATGCCAACGTAGGCAACGACCTTTACAGCTTTTCCAATGAGTATGCTGTGCAACAGGCTGCTAGAAGTGCTGGTTTATACTGGTCTGCTGTAATGCTCGGTAGCGGTTTGTTCTCAGTCGGTCTGTTGCTCTGGTGCACAGGATACATTGCGAAAGCCATCAGCTTTCTGCCATCGAATAGAGTTGGTTGCCTGAGAAGCGATGAGGATCTCTTCTCATTGTTGAGAAGGTCGGACGCTGCGCTTTACAAGGCGAAGGCTGATGGACGCAATGTGGTTCGCTGCGCTGACGGAGACGCGACAGTCAGCGCACGGCGTTTTCGCTTCGGCTAGCTGGGGTCGTGAGACGCAGGGCGACAGGAGTGGACATAGGGGTGTAGAAACAAGCTCGAAACTGTCAGCTTTTGGCGTCCACGACCGTATTAGCCTCCCCTCCCAGAACGAAGATCCAGATAACAATGCAGGCGATCCACCCCGCGTTGAATATGATAAACGCTGTCCACACCGCTGCCGGTGTTGCCCTCCGTTTTCCTGGCCCGCGCACCAATTCACCCGGCCTATTCCCGCGGAACACGCGAGCGACATCGCGCAGGTGTAGCAAGAGCCAAATGCCCGCGCCCAAGCTGACGACTGCAAAAAGCGTGATGAGAGCAGGAAGGAACCACAACGGCATTGAAGAAACTCCTTTCGGACCGAACTCAGACAGCCGAGCTGAAACGACGGACGGACTGCGGACGGTAGGTATCGAACAAGGCAGCGATCACGCGTGCATAGGGCAACCCGCTCGCTGTAATGGATAACTGGTCATTATCGAGGGTTGCAAGCTCGAGCTCGATGAAAGGGCGAAGGGCGTTGAGCACAGGCTCATCCAACACAGGGTCGATCGTCGCGCTGCCACGGCATAGGAGTGCTTCTATTATTTCCCCGCGCACTCGGTCGTCGTCGGTCCGAGCGATGCCCACCGCCGTTGTCAATCGGCTCTGGCTGGCTTGCATCCTGTAGCGACCGCTATTCTTCTCGTTCTGGGCAAGCAGCTTTGGGAAACTGCTTACTGCCGAACTGCCGAGACCAATCAGGACCAGTGACTGATCGTCCGTGAAGCCTTGAAAGTTTCGCCGCAGCTTTCCCGTCGCAGATGCTTGGGCGAGCGGATCGCTGGGTTTGGCAAAGTGGTCGAAACCAATGGAGCGGTAGCCCTGCTCGGTCAGGTAAGCATGCCCGAGTTGAGCCATAGCAAACCTTTCTTCCGGATCTGGAAGGGCGTTGCCGTCGATGACGCGCTGTCGCGCAATCAGATGCGGAACATGAGCGTAACCGAAGAGCGCGATGCGGTCCGGTGCTATGGCGACCGTGCGCTGTAAGCTGTCATGGAGGTCGTCCTGCGATTGGTGCGGGAGACCATACATCAGATCGAAATTCAGGGAGGTAATCCCATTCTGACCAAGAAGGTCTACGCTGCGTTCGATTAGGCCTTCGGGCTGAACCCGGCCGATCGCCTCCTGGCAGTGTGGAGCGAAGGTCTGCACACCGAGGCTTGCACGTTCGATCCCGACACTCCCGATCGCCTGCGCCCATTCCGCCGAAAATGTTCGGGGGTCGAGCTCGATCGAAAATGTGGGATCATCGATCTTGAAGCGTGCGATCAGGCAGTCGACGAGCGATAGGAATTCTGTTGGGCTGATCGCATTTGGGCTGCCGCCGCCGAACGCGATCCGACGCACATGTGCGTCGCTCCGCAACATATCGGAAACGAGATCTATCTCGCAGACCAGCGCATCAAGATAGGATTCGAGCCGCTGCCGCTTGCCAGACTTGCCCGTGTTGCACCCGCAGTAGAAACAGATTTTCTCGCAGAACGGGATGTGGACGTAGAGCGAAACGGCGCCGCTCGCATTGCCAAGAGCCTCGGCAAAATGGGTGGCTGACAAGGGGCCGAACTCGGCCGCAGTCGGATAGCTGGTGTAGCGGGGAACCGGAGTTGCCAGCAGATCGGGGTGATAGGGCCACATGGCGGGCTCGTTGCTCGTATTCGAGATCGTATTCATTGCGCTGGATCAATTCGCTTACGGGAACAGGACGCGTGGCAACCCTCGCTATGACAGGGCGCCGTGGGAGGCGATTCGCGCATCGGGATCGGAATGCTGAGGACACCGCCGCCGCATAGACGTGTTTCGATGGTCTGAGCAGCAACAGGAACCGGTCCGAATGATGCCGGAAGCAAGGCCAGAAAGGCGAACCTCGTCTTCATCGGCACCCTTCCTCATCTTCGTTGGTTGAATTCCGGCCATCATCCTCGTCATCGATAAGAATACGGTTTGCCGCACCGTCGAGATCTTCGAACTGACCGTCGCGCATGGCCCAGAAGAACAGGACCAACCCGGCACCGCCCAGAAACAGCGCGACCGGGATGAGGAAGACCAGCACGTTCAAGGTGCGTTTCTCATGCGCGCCAGCCGCAGGGAATTTCCAACGACAACCAGTGAACTGAGCGACATGGCTATGGCAGCGATCAAGGGCGTCACGAGACCCGCGAGCGCGAGCGGCACCGCAACCACGTTGTAGCCGATCGCAAATCCGAAGTTCTGGCGGACGATGCGCATCGTCCGGCGTGCGATGGTGACCGCCAGCGCAACCGGCATCAGCCCCTTGCCAAGGAACACCGCGTCTGCGGCTTGTTGGCTCACGTCACTGGCGGTGCCGGGCGCGATGGAGGCATGGGCTGCTGCCAGCGCAGGACCATCATTGATACCATCGCCTACCATCAGCGGACGACGTCCGTCTGCTTTCAAGGTATCGAGCAGGGCCAACTTAGTATCGGGACGCATTTCGCCTTCGCCTTCAATACCAAGCTCGCCCGCAAGTGCGCGGACGGGAGAATGCCGATCGCCTGAGACGATCCTGCTGTCCAAGCCGCTTGCATCAAGTGCGGCGAGCGTTTGGGCGGCATCGGCCCGCACCGGATCCGCATAAACGATGGCAATTTTTTCCTCACCAATGCGCAAGGTCGATGCCATCCCCGTTTGATCCAAAGCACCACGAGCCAATGAGACAGGAATCTCGCCATGCATCCCGCTTATGCCTTGTCCTCCTGTTTCGGTGATCGCAGTGAGCGATGCAGGTGAGACGCCTTCCGCTCCGAGCGCGGACACGATGCCCTTGCTCAAGGGGTGTCGGCTAGACTGCGCGAGGGCTAGCGCGACAGTTTTTTGGTCATTCGTAAGATGATCGAGGCTTGGAACAGGCTCGCCCAGGGTCAGCGTTCCGGTCTTGTCGAACAGTGCGGTATCGACTTCGGCCAACCGTTCGAGCGCGCTTCCATCCTTGACCAGTAGGCCTCGCCTGGCGAGCGCCCCTGACGCAACCACTTGAGCAGCTGGAACTGCGAGCCCCATGGCACACGGACAGGTAATGATAAGAACTGCGATCGCGATCACGAGTGACTGGTGCCAGCCGGCCCCGGCAATCATCCATCCTACAAACGCCAGCAACGCAAGAGTATGGACGGCAGGCGCATAAAGGCGTGATGCACGGTCGGCGATACGGACATAATGACTGCGCGACTGCCCCGCCTCATCCATCAGCCGCGCAATCTCGGCAATCGCTGTATCGGACGAGGCGGCGGTAACGCGCACACGGATGGGATCGCCGAGATTGATCGCTCCGGCGTGAACGGTATCGCCAACACCGGCAGGCTGAGGCGTGCTTTCGCCGGTAAGCATCGCATTGTCGATCGAGCTTTGTCCGTCCTCGACCAAGCCATCCGCCGCAAGCGCCTCACCCGCGGCGACAAGCATGAGCATTCCCGGCTCAAGGTGGTCCGCTTCGACCGTTCGGCTGGATCCATTTTCCGCCAAGACGCGAGCTGACTTTCCCATACGCGACAGCAGTGCACCGATGCCTGCGCGGGTTTTGTTCCGCATCGTCGCATCGAGCGCGCGACCGGCAAGTAGGAAGAACAACAGCATGACAGCACTGTCGAAATAGGCATGCCCACCGCCGATGATTGTTTCGTAGACGCTGAGCCCGGTTGCAAGCAGGACACCGATCGAGATCGGCACGTCCATGTTTGTCCGACGATGCCGCAGGGCCATGGCTGCGCTCGAAAAGAAGGGTCGCCCGGCGTAAGCGACCACCGGCAGGGCGATCAGCGCGGACAGCCAGTGGAACAGTTCGCGGGTTACACCGCCCGCACCCGACCAGACACTGACCGAGAGCAGCATGATGTTCATCATCCCGAACCCCGCCACGGCAAGCGAGCGCAGGAGCATGCGGGCTTCGGCATCGTCCTGGCCTAGGGGGTTTGCATCGGCGACCTGCGCTTCGAAGCCGATCCTGCCGATGGCTGCAACAAGCTCTTCTGCGTCGAACTTCCGGTCGTGCCGGACGGCGACACGCTTGGCGGAAAAGTTGACGCGTGCAGCCTCGATACCGTCGATCTCTTGTAGACCGCGTTCGATCTTGGCGATGCAACCGGCACAGCGCATGCCGGGCACGGTGAACCTGCTATCGACGAGGCCGGGTCGCTCAAGCGTTTCGATTGCCGTAGGCGCGTTCACGGCAACTGCTCTTCGGTCGACCATGCATCTCCCTCGGGAGATGCGACTTTCAGGCGCACGATCCAGCGTCCCGTATCGAGTGGTTCGAGCGATACGTGATTCCCGGGCGTCGCTTCGATGAAACTAAGGCCCTTGCTTTCCGGTTGCCCGAGCGGTCGGCGAGCTTCTGCGGTCACGGTCGCGCCATCGGGCACCGATGTGGTGTCGATGAGGAGGTGCCCGTTCTCGCTTCGGGTCATCTCGACCGACCAGCCCAACGCCTCCTGCTCTTCGGCAGCGTCGAGCCAGTCATTGAACTCCTGGCTTGCGACATAGGAGTTTTCGACGATCACGCCGCCGAACCCGCGCACGGCGAGTGTAGCCATGAACAGGTTGACCGCAATGATGATGGCGAACCCGGTGACGATGATTGCTGCCGCATGCTTACCGGTGAATTCGCGTTTCATTCCTCGCCTCCCGGCGTGTCGAACCGCGTTTCCGTTGTCGCTGTTTCCTGCTGCTCATCGCGCGAAGTCACGCTGAAGCTGAAATCCTGCGTAGAGGTTCCTTCGGGCGCAACCACATAGGCCCGAACCGAAAGAACCTGATCGGCAAGCACTGTTTTGACCTGAGTGCGCGCTGCGTCGTCCCTTCCGATTGTATCCGTCCACATCAGCGCGCCGGGAAGGCCTTCGATAGCAATCTCCATCTCGCGTGGTCGGCTTTCCATGTTGCGTAGCTTAAGCGTGTAGGAGTTGCGCACAGATCCATCGCTCATGAGGATGTAAGGCGGATTGCGATCGGGGGAGACCGAAAGGCCGACATGGTTGCGCACGCCCAATGCGAACAGCATGGCGAAACCGATGCTACCCCAGATCAGGAAATAAGCGAGGGTTCTTGGACGAAGCAGCGCTCTCCAAGGTGAGCGCGTGGGTTCTCCATTCGCTTCCTTCTCGCAATCCTCGAGCGTTGCGTAGTCTATCAGACCACGTGGGCGGCCGACATCGGCCATTACCTTGTCACAGGCATCAATACACAATCCACAGGTGATGCAGCCAACCTGCGGACCTTCGCGAATGTCGATACCGGTCGGACAAACGGCAACGCATTGGAGGCAGTCGATACAGTCGCCGAACTTGCCCGGGTTCTTTTCCGCCTTCTTGACACTCCCACGCGGCTCACCGCGCCAGTCCTTGTAGGTCACGAGCAACGACTTCTCGTCCATCATCGCGGTCTGGATGCGCGGCCAGGGACACATGTAGATGCAGACCTGCTCGCGCATGAACCCGCCCAGCGTGAATGTCGTCAGCGTCAGGATTGCCACCGTGATGTAAGCTGCCGGTGCCGCCTCTCCCGCCCAGAAGTCGCGCACCAGCGTCGGCGCGTCGGCGAAATACATGATCCATGCACCGCCGGTCCAAAAGCTGATGACGAGGTAAATCGTGTATTTGAAGCTTCGCTTTGCAAACTTCTTCGGTCCCATGGGTGCCGCGTCAAGCCTCATGCGTGCGTTTCGGTCGCCATCGACGAAGCGATCGACATGCTGGAACAGGTCCGTCCAGACAGTCTGCGGGCAGGCATATCCGCACCAGGCACGTCCGACCGCGCTCGTCACGAGGAAGAGCCCGAGCGCCGCCATGATCAGCAGGCCGGCGACATAGTAGAATTCGTGCGGCCAGATCTCGATGCCGAACATGTAGAAACGGCGATTGGCCAAATCGACCAGCACTGCCTGGTCGGGAGCATAAGGACCGCGATCCCAACGAATCCAGGGCGTGCCGTAATAGATCGCCAGAGTGACGAACATCACGAACCACTTGAACCGGCGGAAGGGTCCGTCGATCCGCTTGTTGTGGACCTTGGTGCGTTTCTCGAACAGCTTAGTCGGCAGCTGCTGACGCGGCGGCTCGTGTGGCTCGTGACGCAGCGTCGTCGCTTCCGGCTCGGCTACTGCGCTCGAAACCGGCTCGTTCGTCTTCGCCCGCCCGTCCTCGACAACTACCGACCAGTCACGCTCCTCGCCTTCGCGGCGAGGAGGAGCGCTCGACGCGCGGCCGGGATCACGGTTCTTCATCGACCTCCACCGTGGGATCTTCGGCGACCTCGACGAATTCTTCGCCGCCACCCAGAGACCAGACATAGGCCGAGAGCATCTTGATCGTGACCGGGTCGAGACGTTCGCTCCAGTGCGGCATGCGGCCCATCTTGGGGTTCAGGATCTGGTCGCGGACCTGTTCGCGAGAGCTGCCGTAGAGCCAGATCGCATCGTTCAGGCGTGGTGCTCCGAGTTCGCGATTACCCTCGCCAGCAGCGCCGTGACAGACACTACAATTGTCCTGGTAGAGCTGCACACCCGTCCCATTTGATGCGCCTTTTCCGCTGAGCGAAAGCACATGACTGACAAGACCATCAAGTCGGGCAGGTTCAAACGCTCCTTCGAACGGGGGCATGAGACTGGTTCGGGTGTCTTCGACACCGGGTGCGCGGATGCCGTTTACCAATGTGTATTCGATGGCCTTCAGATCGCCGCCCCACAGCCAGTCATCGTCGTTAAGGTTGGGATAGCCGAGCGTCTGGCTTCCGGCGGCTCCCGAGCCATGGCACTGTGAGCAGTGGACCTGGAAGGCCGAACGTCCTCCGGCTACTGCCTGTCCGAAAAGTTCGCTGTTCTCCGGCAGGCGTTCGATCGGTATCCGCGCCAGCTCTTCGCGCACAGTTGCGCGCGCCTGATCGACCACGCTCATCTCTTCGGCGAGTTCTCCGCGGCTGGACCAGCCAAGCACGCCTTCCGTCGCTTTGTCGACCAGCGGCCAGGCTGGATAAAGAATGACGTAGACCACACCCCAGACGATCGTCAGGTAGAGAGTCCACAGCCACCAGCGCGGCATGGGCGTATCGAGTTCCTCGATACCGTCCCATTCGTGCCCGACAGTCTCCGTTCCGGTCGGCTCGTCGATGCGCTTATTTGCCATCCTGGCGCTCCCCGGTTTCCTCGTCCTTGAATATCGAACGCGCCGCTTCTTGGTTTTGTTGCTTTGCCCCGGGCCGAAACACCCAAAGACAAAGGCCGAGAAACAGGATCAGGAGGGCAACAAGTCCGTAGCTGTCCGCGAAATGACGCAACTGGTCGTAGAGGCTCATCTGCCTTTCTCCTCGGCCAACCGCTCTTGGGCTGCAGCGCTGTCGACATCGACCAGTGTTCCAAGCATCTGCAGGTAGGCGACGAGTGCATCCATTTCGGTCAGTCTACTCGGATCGCCGTCGAAGTCGCGGACCTGAGCCTTGGGATAGCGCTGCTGGAAATCTTCGACATCGCCTCCGCTGTCGGGGTTGGCCTGAAGGATCATGTCCGCCATCGCTTCGCCGACGTCACGATCCGAATAGGGGACGCCAACACGTCGCAGGGCGACCAGCATAGCAGCGGCGTTGTCGGTATTAAGCGGTGTCTCACCGAGGAACGAGTATTTCGGCATGATGCTTTCCGGCACCACGCTCTGCGGATCCTCAAGGTGTTGGACGTGCCACTCGTCCGAATAGCGCCCACCGACGCGCGCGAGGTCTGGCCCGGTGCGCTTCGAACCCCACTGGAAAGGATGGTCATACATGCTTTCGGCGGCGAGGCTGTAGTGCCCGTAGCGCTCTACCTCATCGCGGAACGGTCGGATCATCTGACTGTGACAGGAATAGCAGCCCTCGCGCACATAGATGTTTCGACCCGCTTGCTCGAGCGGCGTATAGGGACGCATCCCCTCTACTTCCTCAATCGTGTTATCGATCCAGAACAGCGGAGCGATCTCCACGATGCCGCCGATCGCCACCGCGATGAAGGACCCGATCGCAAGCAAGTTGATGTTCTTTTCCAGCTTCTTGTGCTGGGTAGCGAGACCCATGGCGATCTATCCTATTCTGCGGGTTCGGGGGATGCCGAGCCTGCGATGGGCCGGTCCTTTTCGGGGTCGTAAGCGGGCATGGCACCCATCGGCTTTTCCTCTCGCAGCTTGCCGCTAATGGTCATCCAGACGTTGTAGCCCATGATAATGGCGCCGCTGAGATACATGACACCGCCCAGTGCTCTGATGATGTAGAGTTCGTGCAGCGCGGCCACCGTTTCGGCGAAGCTGTTCACGAGATAGCCGTCGGGGCCGTATTCACGCCACATCAGGCCCTGGGTGATGCCTGCCACCCACATGCTGGCTGCGTAGAAGACGATACCAAGCGTCGCGAGCCAGAAATGCCAGTTGATCATGCGCAGCGAATACATGCGCTCGCGCTTCCACAGTCGCGGGACAAGGAAATAGACCGCAGCGAAGCTGATCAGCCCGTTCCAGCCGAGAGCGCCCGAATGCACGTGCCCGACGGTCCAGTCGGTATAGTGGGACAGCGAATTGACCGCCTTGATACTGAGCATCGGCCCTTCGAAGGTGGCCATTCCGTAGAACGCCATGGCCATGACCATCATGCGGATAATCGGATCGGTGCGAACCTTGTCCCATGCGCCGTTGAGGGTCATCAGTCCGTTGATCATGCCGCCCCAGCTTGGCATCCACAGAATCACGGAGAAAACCATGCCGAGCGTCTGTGCCCAGTCAGGCAGCGCGGTGTAGTGCAGGTGATGCGGGCCGGCCCAGATATATAGGAATATCAGCGACCAGAAGTGGATGATGGAAAGCCGGTAGCTGTATACCGGTCTTTCGGCCTGCTTCGGCACAAAATAATACATCATCGCAAGGAACGGCACCGTCAGGAAGAACGCGACCGCGTTGTGTCCATACCACCATTGGGTCAGCGCATCCTGAACGCCGGCGAAGGCGGAGAATGAAAGCGAGCCATTCCACGCAACGGGCACCGCCAGATTGTTGACGATATGCAGCATCGCGATGGTAATGATGAAGGAGAGGTAGAACCAGTTCGCGACGTAGATGTGCGGTTCGGTCCGGCGCGCCAGCGTGCCCACGAAGACGATCAGGTAGGCGACCCAAACGATGGTTAGCCACAGGTCGACATACCATTCCGGCTCTGCGTATTCGCGGCTCTGCGTGACCCCGAACAGATAGCCCGAGGCCGCAAGGACGATGAACAGCTGGTATCCCCAGAACACAAATCGGGCGAGAGCGGGAAACGCGAGTTGCGCGCGGCAGGTGCGCTGGACGACGTAGAAGCTGCTCGCGATCAGGATGTTGCCACCAAACGCGAAGATTACTGCGGACGTGTGCAACGGGCGAACCCGCCCGAAATTGAAGTAGGGCTCGATGTTGAGCTGCGGAAAAGCCAGCTGCGAGGCGATGAACACGCCAGCGAGTAGACCCACGAGAGCCCACATCATGGTGGCCAGGACGCCCCAGCGGATAGGGTCGTCGTCATATCGCGACGGCCCTTCAGGCATTTTGAAGAAGCCCTGCGTTTTTCCTAACGGATCGAAACGAGCGGCGGTCACCCAGACCATCACGAACGCGATAATTCCGATTATGGTCGCGTGTGCCGCCATCCCGCTATCGGCCGCTGTCGCAGCCATCACGACAGATAGAACCATAACCAATAACCAGAGGCCCACCCGACCCAGTGCAGCTTCAGCTTGCATCAAATACTCCGATCGCTTTTTCACGGCTCTATGCGGCTGGCCGCACCACCGCATTGACTTGGATCAAAATTCGAAAAGTTTTGCTTTTCAACAAGGAAGCGCAGCCGCCTCCCGAATTCGAAGCCGGTCTAATATCGTAACTTCGGATCTGCCGTTGGTATCTATGATGCCAAGTTCCCGCAGCTCGGTGAATTGCCGACTGACTGTTTCGATGGTCAGCCCCAAGCTGTCAGCGATTTCGCGTCGAGATACCGGAAGACTAAGCGATACTCCGTCATCATTTTGTTTCCCGATGCGTTCGGCCATCGAGGTTAGGAAAGTCGCAACACGTTCCTGCGCGGTCTTGCGGCCAAGGAGCACCGACATGTCTCGGGATTGATCGAATGCGACGAACATGTGTTCGCAAACCGCCTTCGCTAAATCGGGATCTGCCGCGATGGTGCGAATGAAGGCGTCTGCCGGAAAAGTAAGCACGCGACAGTCGGTGATGCCGTGTAGCGAATATGGCACGGCGTCCGACCGCGGAAACACTGTGAGATCGTTCGCCAGCAAGAAAGCAACGACCTGTTCTCGATCATTACCAAGATGTCCGACAAACTTCGCAACACCCTCTGCAACGAAGGCAATAAATCTGGCAGCGGACCCGTCGAGCTCCGCAGCTGCCCCGCATTTGATGTCTACGTCGCCGCCCAACGCGCAAAGGCGTGATGTCATGGACTTTGGCAGGTCCAAATGGAGTAAGGCAGCGAAAAGGCGCTGAAGATCGTTGTCGGACAAGGCCCGAAGCTCCGCAAGAGGTTCCGGATCGACATTTGCAGTTGAACTTCCATCAAGTCTTTGAGGTAGATCAAACGGCTAGAATATTTCTAAACGTGACCCATCGCGTTTGGCGACAGCGCATAAGGCGCGATTATGCAGCCAGCATCTCGAGAGCGTCACGCTTACGAATGGTGACATCCCGGCGGCCTCGCATTTCAATGACGCCTTCCTCACGGAACTTCGTAAACTGGCGGCTGACTGTTTCTATGGTGAGGCCGAGAATATCCGCGATCTGCTGGCGTGACATTGGAAGCTCGAACTCGTCAGGCACTTTCCAGCCCGTATTCTCACAGGTCGCCAAGACTGTTCGTGAGGCGATTTCGAGAAGCAGGGTGGCGAGCCTTTCCTCTGCGTTCATCCGCCCTAGAAGCAGCATCCAGCGTCGGGTTCTGTCCAGTTCCCCGAGCGTTCGTTCAAGTAACTTGTGCTCCAGCCGCCCATGCTCCTCCGCAAAGCGCTCGAAATCCGATCGCTGAAAAACGCAGACGGTTGATTCGCTCAGAGCTTCTACGCTGTAGGGAGAAACCTCGCCAAAGGGACGACCGAGGAAATCGGATGGATAGGCGAGCCCGAGGATCTGTTCCCGGCCATCACTTTTCTGGGTGGAGAGCTTCAGCACACCAGAAACCACGTTGGCGACAAAGACGGCTTCGTCGCCTTCCCATAAAAGGGTTTCTCCAGGCGCCAGACGTCTTCTGCGCCCGATCTTGTTCAACAACTCTATTTCATGATCGTCCAGGTCGGCGCAGATCGCGCGGTTTCGGACGGAGCAAGCCTGACAGAAATTGATTTCATTTGTTGGATCTTCGGCCTGCATGGCCACCGTTTAGCCCTGCATGCTTAGCTTTCCAACCCGTTCGTCCGGACAGTTTTACGAAGATGGCGCGAGCACGTGTGGACGACGAAGGCATAGATCGCCAGGCGCATGACATCGAGCCCGATCCACCAATTGTGCAGCGATGTTGGTCCGACCGCCGCACCTGCGATCTGCGCCATCGTGCGGTCGTCCAATTCCGGCATGATTACGATCCACTGCAGAGCCACTGTCGCGATTGCTACGATTATCAAACTGCGCGATGTTCCTCGTGCCGAGACGAAAAGGGCAAACAGCAGAACGCTCTCGATCGCGACGGACGCCCGGAAGGTCTCTCGCCCCACCGCGAGTAAATGAGACATCGGCACGTCGGCTGCCAGGAATTTTACTGGCGTCGCGATGAACGACAGAGAGAAAAGCGTCGCAAGAACAGCGACAGCAAGCCCTAGGGTTCTCAGGGCTGAACGGTTTGTCATGCCTGACCTTCCTTCGTGTTCTCATCGGATCGCGGCGCACACAGGATCGGTCCGTATCGGAAAAGAAAGAGGCCGAATGCTCCGAGCCAAGCTGCTCCAGCAACCGCCAGCGCCGCCTGTCCGTCGCCGATGGAGAGAGCTGCCTGAACCCGCAAGACAGCCGCAATCGTGATGAGAATATACGAGGCGACAATCTCCCGACTGGCAAAGTGCGCCCGGTCGGTATGGCCGAGGCTGGCTCTGCTCATGACTGCGAGTATCATCGTTGCCATCGCGCCTGTCGAAAAGGCGTGGATACCCGCTGTCTCCGGAACGATCTCGACTTGGGCACCGGCAAGAAGCAAGAGCCCCACCGGGAGCCAGAGGTATGCCAGATGCAGAATCCACACCAGAGCATTGGCGCTGCACCGCCAGCCCTGCCATTTCGACAGGCGAAGAAAGTGGGCAACGGAAGCGCTCGATAGGAGCACCGCGCTCAACAAGCTGAACGGTGCGCTTAGCCACGCCAGCAGTGCGGCGGCGGTCAGGGCGATTATCACTTTGTCCAAGGTGCGAGGCTGCGTGGGCAATCGTTCACAAGCGCCGATGGAGCTGAGCCAGTTCCGCGTAAAGCTCGGAATAATTCGTCCTCCGATGATCGCGATTAACAAGACGACGAGACTGAGTCCGGCTCGCCATCCCAGCGACGAATCTAACGAACCTGCCATTTCAAGCCGGTCTAGGATACCGGCAGCTCCAAAGAGGAGCACGATCGCGACGACAGGCAGATTGCGGTTTCTGCTCTGGATTATCTCGCGTGCGAGGAGGAATGCCAGAAGGAGATAGAAGCCTCCATCGACGAGAATGAGCATGGGATTATTGTCGGGCGATACGAACGGAAGAAGTCTCCCGGAGAGCCACACTGCGAAAAGGGCGGCTAAGGGACCACCTGCAATGGGCAACCGCCCCGTCCAGTTCGGAACTGCTGTCAGCACAAATCCTGCGATCGCTGCACCGACAAAGCCGAACAGCATTTCATGGCGGTGCCATGCGAGTGGATTGTCGAGCAGGTCGAACGACACGAAACCAAAAAGCACGGTCAGCCATGCCGCTAGGGCGGATATGGCCCAAGCTGCGGCACCGAGGAAGAATGGTCTGAAGCCGCCGCGCAGGATCGGCGGGCTTTTCGCCATTCGTCTGCGGCGCAGCTCCAGTCTTTCAGAATTTGTCGGCATACGAGGCGACCTTGTTCGATTAGGTCACCGATAGCACTACACCCGGCCGGACAACTTGATTTACCTCAAGCTTCGCTAAAACGTCGAACCGAATTGCTCGCGATCGCTTCCACCTTCGCTCCTAGAATGCATCGATTGCTAGGACGGTTCAGGTGATGGGAAAGCGCGGGATGACACGCGCAACCGACAATACTGGGGGGCACTAGAGAGTGGGCAAATCGCGTGATGGCCAGCCACTATTATCATCAGTGTCGAGAAGCCACGAAGGGCGAGAGGTCCGCAAATGATGTTAAGACATCGAAGGTCTGGACCAAGGCGCATTGAATTGCATCGGGACCAGTGATGACGTGACGAGCGCGGATGCCAGTAAAATATCCCCTTCTACCAAGTCGGTGACTTTCGCTAGATCATCGATATGATGCCTCAACACCGCGATGCGGTCCTTGTGCTTGACCGTCGCCCCTCTTTTTGCACCGTCCGCCGACAACGGTGAATACTCCGACAGGCGTTCGGCGATGCGGCCAGATCCTTTGGTCTCCTACCCCAATTTGCGCTCGCCCCCTTAAGCTTCGTGGCAACGCTGCTGACGGTGGTATCCATGGCTGCACTGGGCCTAGGCGTGGGTGTGCGCAGTCTGGGGAATGCCGGTCCCAAAGTGATTACTACGGTGGTTTTGTCATTGATCGTGCTTGGTCGAGTATCGCTGATTGCGATCTGGATCAGCGGAGCATAGATCCACCTCATCCGGCCGCCAGAGCAGGTTCGAGGTTCCCGGTCATATCGAGATCTTCTCATAACGGAAGCCCCGGGAACAACACGAATATCCCGCAATGCTAGGCTGCCCGGTCCGTCCTTTCCGGCTGTCGCACGTCGACGATCCGCAGGCAGCGTTCCTTGCCAGAACGATCGGGCCAGTTGATCGCAGAACCGGCTTGCATTCCAATGAGACCGGCGCCCACGAGGGTCAGCACGGAGAGACGGTTCTGGTCCAGGTTCGCATCGCGCGGCCATACCAGTTGAACCTTGCGCCGGTCACCCGATCGCTCGTCGACGAATTCGACCTCGGATTGCATGGTCACAACGTCATGAGGTAGGTCTTCGGCTGCCACGACATTAGCGCGATCCAGTTCCTCGCACAGTTTTCCAGCTACATCCGGACTGCGCTCCTCGATGGACATCGCCAGTTCGTAGAGCGCGTCCGCTTCGGTATCGATAACATGAATGATCGGCTTTTCGCCGTTTTGGGAAGTGGTCATTTTCGTAACTCGCTGGAGAGCCGCAAGAGGATCGCGGCTGGGCTGTAGATCGTCCGGGAGCCTCGTCCCGGACCGGATCACGGCCGTCGAGACGAGGCGTGCGCCCGTGCGGGCAGCTGACCTGCGTGCGCGAAATGTCGGTCGATGTGTTGCGAAAAGACCATGAGCCACATGTGGGCGCGATCTTCGGTTTAGTCAAATGGCAAAAGACCAATCGCCTCGTCGACTATTTCGAGACTTTCGAGTCCGGAAGGCCTATCTAAAGGAAATGATGAACTTTCCTTCTTTCGGATTCAGGCGCGGCCCAGATCTCGCCATCGATCTCGGCACTGCCAACATGCGTATCATGGTGCGAGGCGAAGGCGTGGTCTTCGACGAACCATCCCTGTGCTATTACGAGAAGACGGCCGGTCAGATGAAACTGATTGCAGCTGGCCGGGACGTCCTGGCGATGGTTGATCGGGTTCCCGGAACCCATGTGGTCCGCCGTCCCCTTGCCCGCGGTGTTTTGCAGGATATGGACGCAGCTTCCGCACTGCTTGCTCATGGTCTCTCGTCGGTGGTTGGCAGGAAGCGTAGAGGACGCCCCCCAGCCATGATCGGTATTCCGGCGGACGCCACGAAGGCAGAGGCGAATGCATTGCTCGCTGCCGCGGACGATGCCGGCTTCGGAAGGATCGAACTGGTGCGCGAGCCTTTTGCAGCGGCTATTGGGGCAAACCTGCCCGTCCGCGAAGCCCGCGCGTCCATGGTCGTCGAATGCGGCGCCGGAACGACCGAGGTTGCGGTCTTCTCGATCGACGGACAATGTCGTTCGCGCTCCGTGCGTTTGGGCGGTCTCGGCCTCGACGAGGCGATTACTGAACATCTTCATCTCCGGCATCACTTCCTCATAGGCAAAATCACCGCCGAGACGCTGAAGAAGCATCTCGCGGCAGAAGGTGCCGAGGACGCGGAAGTGGAAATCAGAGGTCGATCACTGCACAATGGTCTTCCAGGAACGTTGACCTTGCCGGTTTCCGAGTTTCACCCCGTGCTGCAGCGACACTTCGGTCGTTTTGCAGATGCCGCCAGGCTTGTGGTCGGCGAAATATCTCCCGATCTTGCCGCCGACCTGTTGAGCGAGCGCGTTGTCGCCACGGGCGGTGGGATCTGCGCCAGATTCCTGGCTGAGGCGATTACCGCGGAATGCGGTATTCCCGTGACCATCGCCAACGATCCCTCCGGTTGCGTTTCGCGCGGCCTGATGCGGTTGATGGAGGAGCGCGCTGCCTAACTCTCGACGGCAGCGTTTCGTCCGGGTCGAACATGCAAAACAAGTCCCGCTTCTTTGCAAGCCTGTGGTCGCGCGCTTACGTGCTCCTCACGTTCACCGCCCTGTTTTGGGCCGGTAATGCAATCGTTGCGCGCGCGGCGCGTGAGCTGGTCCCTCCCGTCGCCTTGGCGTTCTGGAGATGGACGATTGCCCTGGTCATCATCCTGCCATTTGCATGGCGCCACTTGCGGCGGAATGCTCCCATCATCCGCAGGAACTGGAGGATGCTGCTGGTGCTTGGCGCACTCGGCATCGGCGCCTTCAACACCCTGCTCTACAGCGGATTGCAACAGACCACAGCGCTCAACGCCATGTTGCTGCAGTCGGGCCAACCCGCCCTAATTCTGTTTCTTGGCGCGATTTTCATGGGCGACAGCACGGCACTGCGCCAGATCGTCGGTGCCGCCATCGCGCTGGCTGGTGTGCTCTGGATCATCGCTCGCGGGAACTTTGGTGTTCTCGGCACCCTGAATTTCAACGAAGGCGACCTCATCATCGGCCTCGCCGTGTGTTTGTGGGCGGTCTATGCGGTAATGCTCAGGCGCCGCCCTGCGATCCATCCCCTAAGCCTGTTTGCAGTGACCTTGATCGTCGGCATAATCGTGATCGCGCCGTTCTATGCGCTGGAGCTCAATTCGGGGCGCTATATCGTTTTGCAGGAGGAAAGCCTGCTGGCGATCGGATATGTTTCGGTTTTTCCTTCCATCCTTGCCTACCTCTTCTTCAACAGGGGCGTAGAACTCATCGGGTCTGCAGGAGCCGGGATGTATATGAACGTCATGCCAGTTATGGGCGCGGGGCTTGCGATTATCTTTCTAGGCGAACATCTGCGAGGCTTTCATGCGATCGGAATGGCGCTGATAGTTGGCGGCATTCTTCTCGCTGGCCGGGGAAGCAAGCCTCTGGCGGGGGCTGTCGTTTCTTCGAAGACAGACAATATCGAACGACGAAATGAAAGTGACTGACCGTTCCCCGACACACACGAAGGATCCCGCGTTCGGGCCGAGGATCTGGGTCACACGCACGTCGCCGGATAACGAAAAGACTGCGGGTGCCCTGCGGCAGTTAGGGTTCGATGCGCTGGCTCTGCCCGTTCTGCGAGTGGAAGGTCTCCCTGAGAAAGCTTTGGACGAGCAGCCCGATGCGATCGTGTTCACGTCAGTAAATGGCGTTCGCCATCATTCTATCTGCCCGGCACTTCTCGATATTCCAGTGTTTGCAGTGGGCGACAGAACAGCGAAGAGTGCCGCCCACGCTGGATATACCCATGTTGTCTCGGCGGCTGGGGACGTGCTCGATCTGGAGCGCCTGATCGTTCAGTCCCTTCCGCGAGGGAGACGGCTTCTGCATTTCTCCGCCCACCGGCCGGCTGGAGACCTGACCGGCAACCTTCGCCGCAAGGGTTATCTCGCGATGCGAAGGCCGGTGTATGAGACCTGCGATATCGCTGCCGCGAAGCTATTGGCATCCCTTCCAGCACCGCACGAGATAAACGGAATTCTGATCCACTCGCCGCGTGCTGGCCATATGGTGAAGCGCTGCCTGGAACGGACATCCCGGCCTTTCAGAGGCATCGTCTATTGCATCTCCGATGCAGCCGCGGCTCCTTTCGAGGGGAAGCAAGGAATGGATATTCGTGTCGCCGCACGGCCCGACGAAGCCTCGATGCTGGCGCTCATCGCGAACCCTTAACGGAACACAGGAGCAGCCGCATCCGTTAGCGTGACGGACAGATAATAAAGGAGATCAACATGAACAAGTTCGCCCCCCTGCTTCTCGGATCCGCTCTCCTCCTCTCCGCCTGCAATGATCAGGAAGACCAGGTCGAAGACCGTATTGAAGAACAAGCCGAACAGAGCGCGCAGGAGTCCGGCGACACCCCGGTGGCACTCGGTCTGACCGAACGCCAGTTGCTCGATGCTGAAATCCTGGCCGCCGACGGAACCGAATTGGGTGACGTGGAAGCCGTGACGAAAGATGCCGACGGCAATGCGACCGAACTTCTTATAGAAGTCGAGGACAGCGATCCTGATCGTTACGTCGCGATACCGATTGACGGTCTGACCGTGACGACCCGTGGCAATGACACCGATCTTTCGTCGGAGATGACGATGGAAGATATCGGTTCGCTTCCGGATGCGCAGATTCTGTGACGATCGAGCGAGGCAAGCCGGCAAGTCAGCTTCCGACTGCTTCAACGCCCGCCGAAGCCGATGTAATTGAAGAAACAATGTCCAATATGTCCTGCCGCGGCAATGCGGACAGGCCGGTCGAAGTCATCCAGTATCGCCACATCGCCATTTCGAGATCTGAGCGCGGCGAGCGTCGCCGTGTGGGCGCCATCGGTTGGCGAACTTCCGATGATGAGCCTGTCCGACAGATCGACAGAGATCTTTACCAGATCGTCTCGTCGGAGGAGCTGCTCGAGCGGGTAGACTGATCCGCGTGACGGGCACGAAGTTCGTTCTCGCGGATCGCGAGCCTTTCGTATCGGCATAATGGGATATGCTCGTTCGGCTCCTCACGGTATTCCGAGCTTGGATAGACGACTCCGGTTGATCCGCTGACAACGGCTCCATTCGTCAACTTTGCTCGTTCCTGACGATCGGGAGCCATCAAATGGATAACTTCATGACCGCGAGCCATGAGATGATCGGCGATGATACGCCTATGGCATCGCCACCAGACCGCCTCGGAACACATCAACGCCACGCGACAATTATCCGCTAGGTTAACGAGGTCCTTGATCGCCGACTGGAAGTCGCCGCTCAACGCATAGTCGGCGTAGTTATGGAAGCTCTGGACGCGCCAGTATCCGTTCAGCGCCGGATCCACATCATCTTGTCGTTTCCTTCTGCCGCCGAGTTTATCGAAGTGTCCGTAGGCGATGTCGTGCTCATCGAGCAGATCGGGGAAGGAATCGATGTTGAATGCGGGATTGGCGCGGGAGCGGGGGAAAGCCCGAACATCGGCCAGCATGTCCACTCCTGCTGTTTTCAGCATGGCAATGACAGTGTCCGCATCCCGATTGGAATGGCCGATCGTGAAAACGGTTGGCATCAGTTTTTCAGCTTTGTCAGCGCATCTTCCTTGTGGGCTGCAACATGATCGGTCTTGTCGCTTTCGATTTCGTATTGAGGCTCGTCCTTCGAGGCACGCCGCGTATGGCCCTTGTAGTCGAAATCCGATTCGTGAATCTTGGAGATTGTTCCGCTGACTCTTCCTGCCTCGGAATTCCAGCTGACATGATCTCCGACTGCGTATTTCGCCATGATGCGCTCCTGCGTTGGGACGATGTCGTTCTTCCTATCAAACGGGGCGTAGACAGGAACGTTTCGCAAGGGGCTGCAATGGCTTGTTAGCTGGCAGGATCTGGCGACGGGGTATGAGCCCGGAACGAAGGGATTCTCGCTTCGGGCCCTTCCACATATCAACTACCCAGATAACCGCTACCGCCGATGATGGCGCACGTCGCCGACCAGAACAGCAGCATGAATACGATATCGGGCATCGCGAACCGATCGAGTTCGTCGCGCTTCAACAATGCATATTGCTGCGACACCTCGTCATCCATCGAAATCAATCCGACATCGAGCGCGCTTGCCTCCTTGCGGAACCATCGCAGAAGATCGTCGAGCTGATCAATCGGCAGGTCGGGGTATCGGGCCAACAAGGCCTTGGCGTATGCACGCCGTTCGTCGCGGATCGCACCGCGTTGCATTTCGGTTTCCATTGAATGTCCTGACTGTTGGATGCGGACGAAAGTCCGCTAAAAAGGTCCAGAGTGTCAGGAAAATGGAGGGCCGGTCGGAGGGGGAAGCGACCATTCCGCAGGTGCGTCGGCCATCCGGTGGTAGGATTGCCGGACCTCCTCATTGCGTTCCCATGCGTGCGCCTGACGAACCAAGGCCAGCACTCCGCACGGTCCGGCGGGTCCATCGGCCGAAGCGCCCAGTTCGGTATCTGCCGAGAGTTCGGCACCACGCCCAGGACCGGTATCGTAACAGGCGGTAGCTTGCGATATGTTCCATGCGGTCGAATCCCGCGCGGTGCCACCTCGATCCGGTGTGGCACCCTGCGAGTGAAGAAGGACTGCAAGAACAGCCGTCAGGATATGGAAGATCAGTTTCACGCTGCCAGCTCGAACCGGTCGGCGCGTGCGAGTTTCCAGGCGGCGCTGTAGAAATCCCGGTCATGCGTTCCTGACAGCAGCTCGCCGTCTTCGAGAAAAATATGAAGCTGGGAGAAGAGGCGGATTTCGGTCAGAGAGACACGTCTTACCAGATGGTGCGGTCCAAGCTCGGATGGGTGCGAGAGACCGGCAGCAGCAGTCATTTCCGCGAGCGCTCGCAACGTATTGCGATGAAAGCGCCGGACCCGCTCTGCCTTGTCAGGCACGACCAGGGCCCGCTGGCGCAAGGGGTCCTGCGTGGCAACGCCGACCGGACAGCGGTTCGTATGGCAGGAAAGAGACTGGATGCATCCGAGCGCGAACATGAAGCCGCGCCCCGCATTGGTTCAGTCGGCACCCAGCCCTAGGACCGCGGCGATGTCGAACGCACTGACGATCTTGCCGGCCGCACCGATTTTTATCCGGTCACGAACCCCGGCACCTACGAGCGTATTATGAACGAACAGGAGGCTCTCGCGCATCGGCATGCCGAGGTTGTCGGCGAACTCGACCGGGGCCGCGCCGGTTCCGCCTTCTGCGCCATCGACGACGATGAAGTCGGGAAAGATCCCCGTTTCGCGCATCGCCTTGACCATTCCCATGAACTCCCATGGGTGTCCGACGCACAGCTTGAAACCGACTGGCTTGCCTTTCGATAAGGTTCGGAGCTGAGCGAGAAACTGCATCATCTCAAGCGGTGTCGAGAATGCCGAGTGCTCGGCAGGGGAAATGCAATCGACGCCTACCGGAATACCGCGTGTAGCAGCGATCTCAGGGCTGACTTTCTCGCCGGGAAGGATGCCGCCGTGACCGGGCTTGGCACCCTGGCTCAGCTTCAGTTCGATCATCTTGACCTGCGGGTCGGCAGCATTGTCAGCGAAGCGCACCGGGTCAAAGCGTCCCTTTTCGGTTCGACAACCGAAATAGCCGCTGCCAATTTCCCAGATAAGGTCGCCGCCATTCTCACGGTGGTAGGGGCTGATCCCTCCCTCGCCAGTGTCATGCGCAAAATCGCCGAGTTTGGCTCCCTCGTTTAACGCCCGGATAGCGTTGGCGCTCAGGGAGCCGAAGCTCATCGCGGAGATGTTGAAGATCGAGGCCATGTAGGGATCGCGCGCGTCGCTTCCCCCGATCGGCACTCTGAAGCTGTCGGGATCTGCCAACGGCTTGGGCTTTGTGGAATGCGAAATGAATTCGTAGCCGTTCTTGTAAACGTCAGAGAGCGTTCCGAACGGACGGTCGCTAACCTCGTCCTTCGCGCGAGCATAGACCAAGGAGCGCTGCGCCCTCGAGAAGGGCGTCTGATCGTCATCGCCTTCAATTAGATACTGGCGAATTTCTGGTCTTATCTTCTCGAAAGCCCATCGCAGGCGTCCGATGATCGGATAGTTCCGGCGCACCGCATGCCGCGTTTGGATAAGGTCGATGACGCCCAAGAGACATAGACACGAGAAAATTGCGAGAACTGGCAATGCCCATGCGTCGCTAAGCCTCGTGAGAGCAAACAGGAGGCCAGCCAGACAGAGGCCGAGCACGGTAAAGCGGGAGAAGAACACTGTTGGCTCCGGTCTCGCAAATGAAGCGAGCATGCCTCGGGCTCGTTATCGCCTTGGGCTTGGAAAACATCGATGCTGGAAGTTGCAGCGTGGCGCACATCCCTAGAACGCCCGAAGCGCTCTAGGGATACAGGCGCGCGGTGCTGCTGCCTGCCGGAACCATCACCCCGAGACCATGATCGACCCGTGTCATGAAAAGGTAGTGCGATTTCGACATGGTAATTTCAAGTGGCGCGACTTCGGAATTTGTTCAACATCGGATAATCCTTAGTTGAGGACTGCGACAAGGCGCTGGCCATTGCCGGAGAGGACGAGAAAACCCCCAGCTTCCAGCGATGCGTTCTCGATCAGAGAAAGGGCATCGAGGAAACGGCGCTCTTGCTGCATCAATCCGGCTTCACAGGCGCGCTTCGTCGCAGCGACATTGCCAACCTCGAGCAAGTTGTCATCGAGGCCATATGAACTGCTGAAGCGGTTGCAGCTGGTGGAACCATACAAGCGACCATCGGCCGTGAAGGTCATCGTAGGAGCGGAGATCTGCGCCACGACATCGCCGCCGATCTGGGTTACACGCCATTCGCCGTCCTGCAGGTCAGGAATACCGGCAAGGCCGGGATCGCCTGGCGATGTCATCGATACCCTTATGTCGCCGATATCGACGGTGTCATTACGAAGATTGAGCAGGAAAGGTTCGCTGGTGCGGAACAGGATTGTACCATCGGGCTCGCGGATGAAGGCGCGCAGGCCGTAGAGCGGGCCGTCGCTCAAATTCAGCTTCGATACGTCAATCGAAATCGGGATCGGCGGCGAGGCCTGTCCGATCGTGTTCATCGTGCGCGCGAGGATGAGCTCCTGGTTGCGACCGAGGGTGATGTCGGAGACAACGACTTCCACCTGTGCGCCCGGGGGCAGCGCGATGCGCTCGCGATAGGACAGTGTGCCGGTAATTCTTTCTACCATAACGACCTCACTGCTTTCTGCAGCGGGCTGAATGGTGGCACAGGCACTCAGGCTCATGGCGAGGGCAGCCGATGCTAACAGCAAATTACATTTCACCGTCATTCTCCTTGTTACCCTCCTGATTTGGGCGGGCGGTTGAGATCGGCGCCGAGCGGCCGTTGGCCGAGCCGTAAGCGTCGATGTGAAGCGTGCGAGTAGGGAACGCGATTTCCACGTCGAGTTCTTTCAGTTTTCGCATCAGCGCGAGAAGCAGATCCTCCTGCATCTCGAGTGATTCCGCGAACGATGCAGTCCGAAAATATGCGAAGATCTCGATGTTGAGTGCGCTTTCGCCGAAACCTATGAAGCGTGCGCGAGCATCTTCTTCGAGGACATGATCGTTTTCCGCCAGGATTGTCCGGAACGCGGCCAGAACCTCGCTCATCTTCTCGGCATCCGTGTCGTAGCTGACTCCGATCACGTGCTTGAAGAGGAACTGGTCGCGAGCGGAAAAATTCTCGATCTTCTCGCCGGCAAGAAATCCGTTGGGGATCGTTACCAGCGTCCGGTTGATCGTGCGCACACGGGTCGAGCGCATGCCGACATCCTCGACCGTGCCGAACGTATCGCCGATCTGGGCAGCGTCGCCTACCTGCACCGGATGATCTCCGATGATCGTTACAGACCCGACCAGGTTCTCGATCGTTTTCTGCGCGCCGAGCGCCAAAGCGAGCCCGCCGATGCCGAGAGCAGCGATACCGGTGGTTACGTCGACACCGAACGTGTCGAGCACGCCGATGAAGATCATGATGAGCAATGTGAGCTTGGCGATCCGCCGCAGCAGCGTGATGACCGATGCGGCCTGGCGCCGCTCCGCGCGGTTCATCCGTTCGCTCGCCATCCGCGCGACAGCATCGATCAGCCTGAACAAAAACCAGCCAAGGGAAAGCCAGGCCGCGATACCTGCGCCGCGCAGCAGCTGCTGGCGAGCGATGATCGAGGCCTCCATGGTGCCTGCAACATAGAAGAAGGCGATTGTCGCCACGTAGAGCGCGAGCGGTGGGAGAGCGGCGTGGATCAAACGAAAGACGGTGCTGCTGCTGTGTTCGGGAATGAGTCGCCGCAGGACCGAGATAATTGCAGCAGCGAGCAGGCGTAGCGCTGCGAAAAGCGCGACCGCTACGCCGATCAACAAAAGCCAGTCGAGGACTGGCGCGCCGGCGACTTCGATCGCCTTTTCCTCGTTTTGTTCCGCGACCTCAGGCGAAGGCGTCCAATCTTCGAGAGCCGACACTGTTTCCGGCGAAATTCGCCATTGCAGTAAGTCCCGTTCCCCTACGGCGACGCGCTGCAGGATAATGGGCTGCTCGGAACCTTCGAGCTGGAACGTGCCGACTTGCTCCAGGAGGGGATCGAGTCCGTCCTCCAAGTCGCCATCGGGAGCGTTAGAAAGCACGGCAAAGGGTCGAAGCATCCCCCCGCTGTCGAGCGCGAGTTTCAATTTTCGAGCGAGATCTGCACCTTGTGCCAGTCCTTCCGACGCGTTGGTCGCTTGCGAGCCTTCATTGTCTAGGGGCAGCGTGGCCGGATCGGGAGTGCCGGCGAAATAGCGCGCGGCCCGTTCGTAGTCCTCGGCGGCAAGCGCATTCAGCAGCGCTGTTACGCTGGAGCGCGGAGTTTGCCTTTCGAATGTGTCTACGGGAGCTTCGGTTTGCGCTGTTTCGGAAGGCTCAGGCGTCGGAAGCTGGGCTTGCGCAACTGTCGCCCCGACAAGAAGAGCCATGACCGCGACTGCGTGAACAAGGAAACGCCGCAAGATCGAACAAATTGGGTTGGATTTCATGGTCGTCTCTTGTGGGATTGCGCCAAAACCCATGGCTGGTTGCCGTCCTGCAACACGAGGGCACCGGTCGGGTCGAAGCGGTAGCTATCGATCGACTCAATGGCTCCTAGGAAGACCCGTTCCTGATACATCAGCGCTTCAGGACAGACTTTACGCGTCGTCATTGCGACGTCGATCGTCATGGCCGAGCCATCGACGCGGTATCGGCCGAGAAGGAGATTGCATCCTGTCGAGCCAGAAAACTGCTCGTCATGCTCCAGGACCAGTTCGATACGCGAATAATCGATGATCCCGCGCCCGGCGATGTCTTCGACGATCCAGGCTCCGACGAGCGGCTCCGTTGACCTCGGGACGCCCGCGCACCCCGAGATATAAAACATCGCTGTGATGCCGACCATTCTCACAGACGAGATCATGGCGAGGTTTCCGTCATGGGCCGATCGGCCAATCGAACAGGCGTCCTGACCGGTCTGCGCATAAGAAGCCTGTCCACCAGCCGCGGCAATGAAGCGATGATCACGCCGGCCAGGATAACGAGCGCACCGACCACGTCGGACAGGCCGAAGATTTCGCCCGCCGCATAGCCAAACAACCCACCGAAGACTGGTTCGAGCGCGTAGATAATTGCGGCACGCGAGGAATCGACCTGGGCCTGGGCCCAGCTCATCGCGAACTGGATGTAGGCGGTAGCGATACCATAGCCCACGACCACCCAGAACAGTGTCGGCGAAGCAACCGGCATTGGCTCCCCTGTGGCGAGCGCGAAGGCAGCACACAGCAGCGTGGTGGTGACCATCATCACGAACGCGATCCGCAGAGGATCGGCCCGGCGCACGTAATATCCAAGGATGACGACCTCTACCGCGATTGCAACGGCGCCAACGATCGAAAGTGTATCGCCGTAGCTAAGGGTGATGTCGGCTGGCGACAGGCCCGACATGATGGCTACACCGAGACAGGCAAGGACAACTCCGATCCAGATCCCGGCAGCTCCGCGTTGGCGAAAAAACAGCAGCTGAAGCACAGGAACAAGTGGCACGTAGAGTGCGGAAAGAAATGCTACGCGCCCAGTGTCCGTGGTTTGCAGCGCATAGGCCTGTGCGCCATATGCGATGCTCGCAGTGGCAGCGACGACGATACCGGCAACCATTTCGGTGGCACCAATTCCGCGGGTCGCACGCGGCAGGACCAGCGCGAAGGCAACGGTTGCCATCAGATAGCGTAGGGCGACAAAGCCGAGCGGCCCTGTAGATTCCATGCCGATCTTGGTCGCGAGAAAGCTCGCGCCCCAAAGCACCGATGCAGCAAGCAGAGCGAGCTCGGGAACAATACGACGGGGGATGTGCAATCGCTGCATGCCGACTTCCTGTCTCGCTATTGCCAAAAGAACGAGCGCCGCGGATCTTGCGGCGCGTCGACTGCAAATATAGAGGCTGGAAAACCGTATTTCCCTTCGAAGTTTTCGCCCTGCACAATAGAATCTGCGGAAAGGAGGCGAGCGTGCCGCAGAAACCCTCGCTTGACCGAATCGACCGCAAAATCCTCGATATCCTTCAGCGCGATGGCCGGATTTCCAATCAGCGTCTTTCCGAGGCGGTGGCTCTTTCACCGAGTGCTTGTCTCGCGCGCCTGCGCAGGCTGGAGAAAGAAGAGGTCATCACGGGCTACAAGGCCCAGGTCGATGCAGCCAAGCTGGGTCCTAATCTTACCGTGTTCGCAGAGATTGTTGCTTCGGCACACGATCCTGCAAGCACGCGAAGGATCGAACAGGCGCTTGCCGACATCCCCGAAGCAATCGAGGCTTATCAGGTGAGCGGGAGCTACGATTTTCTGGTTCGTTTCCTGGTTCCGGACATGGAGTTCTGGACCAATCTGGCAGACGAGTTGGCCGATGGAGAACTAAAGATCGAGACCGTAAGAACCGTGGCCGTAATGCGCCGGATAAAAGGATGGGTGGGGGTTCCTCTAGGAGCGACCTGATCCTCGCGTCTGAGACAAGTGCAGGCTCCGAAATGAATGGCACCGCCAGTTCAACCATGTTCCGTTGGCCCCGGATCCCGAGAGGCACGCCCTGGGGCTTAGAACATATTTCCTTGCGTATGATCGTGGCGCGGAACCTCCTCGCTGATTTTGATTAAGTTCCTAAAATGCTGCGGAGTTTGGGATGTTTGAACAGTTTCTGGGGCCTGACCATTTCGACATCATGCCTCACCTGGTCGCGATTGGCCTGGCCTATCTTCTGGCGTTCCCGATCGGCTGGAACAGGGAAAAATCGGAAAGGAGTGCGGGGCTTCGGACCTTCCCGCTCGTCGCTGTTGCCAGTTGCGGGTTTATCCAGGCAGCGGAATCGATGACTGCAGATACTCCGGAGGCGATGGCCCGCATTGTCGAAGGTCTGATAACCGGCATGGGGTTTATCGGTGGCGGGGCCATTCTGCGCCTCAAGGATTCGGTCAAGGGCACCGCCACGGCCGCCAGCCTCTGGATTACCGGTGCTATCGGCGCGGCAGTTGGTCTTGGCAGCCTTGATGTTGCGATCATGCTTTCTGTCATAACCGTCGCGACGCTGTGGATCATGGCGCCACTGAAGCATTTCGGTCATCTTGAACAGGAGGATGGCAGCGACGAAGTTCGCAAGGAGAAGTAACAGCAGGCAGTGGTTTTTTGCGATACGTCGGCTGATATTCCTACATTACGACCGCACTAATGACGCTGATACCTATCCCGAAAAAGGCGACGGCTGCCGGAACTATGAGCACCTGGCCATAAACTTCCTTGCGCGCCAGCGGTCCGTAGGCAGTTTGCAGGACAGTGCCCGGACGATCGAGAACGCTGCGCGGTTGCGACGATGCTTGCCGTAGCATCACACGGGCGGTTCCGAAGAACATGGTGACGTAGATCGCCGAGATTGCGATCGCGAACGCGGCGTGAGCGCCGCCGGTCGCACCAAGCAGGGCAATCAGGAAGATCGCGTAGCAGGCAATCATCGCCCGCCATACCGATGCGGGCAGTTCGAACATTCGGGATTCGGGCTGCTGTGCTTGCCTCGGCGCTTCGTTGTCGTTGGCCTCGAGCGCGGGAATCGGAACCAGCACATCGGGCAGTGCATCGAGAGACTCCGGCAGTGGCGCCGCGGATTGCGTGCGAAGAACGGTATCAGGCATGGGGTAGGTCCTTTCCTGCGCGCCCTCCGGCAAGTCCGTTTCGGCGCATTTCTATGGCAGTCAGCAAGCTGTCGGCGATCATCCTCGCCCGTGCGCCGACGAGATCGGTCGCGGCAGGATTCCCTTCTGCTTCCTGAAGCGTTTCGTAGAAGAGGTCGAGCCAACGCGAGAAATGCCGGAGTTCGAGGCCCGGAATAGCAAGGTGCTTGAGCATGGGATTGCCCGAGAACTCGCCGCTATTGTGGAGCACCGAGCGCCAGAAACCCTTCATTCTGGCTAGGTGCGGCGACCAATCCGCAATGCGTTCGGCGAAGATCGGGCCGAGAAGGTCATCCTCACGGATTTTAGCGTAGAATGCTTCGACCAGGCGATCGATAAACGCCGCGTCAATCCCGATTTCCTCGGCCGCTGCGCGCTTTTCAGCGCGTTTTTGCTGCGCGAAGGAACGGGTGTTGGGATCGCCCGGATGCGAACGGATGTTAGCGCTGGTCATGAGCGCCTCCCTCGTCTTTGTCGGCGAAAGGTGTTGCGTCTGCAACGCGCAGGAACTGCACATGAAACCGCACCGCTCCGACCGGCTCGACACGGTGAAGGATTGTCGGTTCGACTACGCCGGGTTCGCATTCGGGCGTGAGCAGCACTTCGGTCGAGGCGCGGCGCGGATCGGTGACGACGTATCGCAACTTGCCTTCCTCGATTCGGATGAGACCCCAGACGCCGTCCTTGGTGGAATGCTCAGCCAGCAGACCTGCCGGCACGGTGTCTTCGCTGAAAGTTGCCGTACGCTTGTATGGCTTGATGCCGTCGGGAAGATCGGTGGTCACGTCAGGCCGCCTTTCGTGTTTCGAAGATGGCGCGGATCGCACTGCTCAGCTCGTCACCCAGAAGCGGCTTTTCGATCAGCTCGGCGTTTGCGGCGGCGACACGGGCTCGCAGCTTGACAGTAGGATTGGTCGCAAGGATTATTGCGGGCGCGCAGCAGCCCTGTCTCATCAACCCATCGAGAGCGACAAGACCGTTTCCGGCGTAGCATTCGTCGATGACCAGTGCGGCCGCCGTGGAAAGGTCGCCCTCCTTCGCAATCCCCTCGGCGATTTCGAACCCTTCGACCGAGAGCGAGAAACGCAGCGCGGAAAGGACGGAGATATCTTCGACCAGCAACAGGATCTTGGCTTGATCGACCATCTTCCGTCCTCCTCGCTGAGCAGCCTGGATCAGGCGGCCTTCTTCCAGTTGGGTTCAAGCGTCACGTGCGGCGGGCATTCGGCGACCTGACCGACTGGCAGACCCGCAAGCTCATTGGCGAAGCCGTGATTGACGTCGCGATGATGGGCCTCGTCGGCGCGCACCACCAGCACTACGTCGCGCAGCGTCGCATCCTCAGGAAGATCCCAGTAGCGCTTGGCGATCTCCGGTGCGGGCACGTTCGGACTGCGACCCTCGTCAATCTCGGCGAGATAATGCGTGTAGCTGATGACGGCTTCTTCCTCGAAATAGCCCACGACACGGTGCGCGGTCTTCGAGCTGATCAGGTAGAGCGCGAAGAAGAACAGGTAGAACACCCATTGCACGCCGATGATCACCGCGCGCTCGAACCAGGTGGGCTGCGAGACCTCGATGAAGGTCATCAGGTGCATGCGCTCGTTTTCGGCTTCGTCCATGAGCGTCTTGATCCAGCCCTTGTCGTCGCACATGCGGCGCAGACAGGCGAGATGGTTAATCGTTGCCCCAACCATACCCGGCACGGCCGCCACCGTCTCGAGCACGACGGCACGGTGGCCGTAACGCTCGGCAAAGAAAGTATCGGCACACCAGCGCAGCGCCTTGGTGAAACCGAAGGCAATCCGGTCCGACATTCCGCGGGGGTTGTGGTGGACACCGAGATCGATGAAGGGTGCAGTCATTGAAACTTCTCCGCTTGCGGCAAATGTTGTTGGAGCGCCGCCGATGACCTCCTTCTATGCCGATGCACGGGACCGCGAAATTTGGATGATCACCCTACGCCAAGCACCCTAAGGGCCTTACCGGAGGTAGGGCGCACCAGTTTTGTCAGCCGCTTCCTGCCGCGTCTGTCGTTTTCGACCGCGCTGTTACTGGCACTGCTCGCTATAGCGGCGGGCGTGGCGGTCCGCCTGCTGGCAGCCGACGAACTCGGTCAACGCGCGACGTTCATTTTCTTCGTTCCCGGCGTGGTCGTCGCGAGCGCACTTTCCGGGATTCGAGCCGGAAGTCTTGCGGCTGTGGTCGGCGCAGCCGCGGGTCTATGGTGCGACGCGCTGAGCGGACCGATCGAGGGCGGAAGCCTGATTGCCGCCGCAGCCTTCGTGCTTATCGGCTTGGCCGTGGCCATCGGCGGCGAATGGTTTCAACGCGCGCGGATCGAAACTGAAACCGCCGCCGTCGCTCTCGCGCGGCGTGAAGCCCATCTGCAATCGATCCTCGACACCGTGCCAGATGCGATGATCGTCATCGACAAATCCGGATTGATCCGCGATTTCAGTCCTGCGGCCGAACGGATGTTCGGATGGCATGCGGCAGAGGTGGCCGGAGAGAACGTCAAGGTGTTGATGCCCGATCCCTACCGCAGCGCGCATGACGGCTATCTCGAGCGCTACTATCGCACCGGCGAGAGGAGGATCATTGGCAAGGGTCGCGTGGTCGTCGGCGAGCGCAAGGACGGTTCGACCTTCCCGCTCGAACTCGCGGTGGGCGAGATGCAGGCGGAAGGGCAGCGCTTCTTCACCGGGTTCATCCGGGACCTGACCGAGCGCCAGCAGGCCGAGGCAAGATTGCAGGAATTACAAAGCGAGCTGGTGCACGTCTCGCGGCTTACCGCTTTGGGTGAAATGGCGTCTGCGCTCGCGCACGAGATCAACCAGCCGCTCTCGGCGATCGCTAATTACCTTAAGGGTAGCCGGTTGCTGCTCATGCGAGAGGAGGTCCAGCACAAGCGCGTAGCGGAAGCCGTTGAGCGGGCCGCCGCGGAAGCGCTCAGGGCGGGCGACATCATCCGCCGGCTGCGGGATTTCGTAGCCCGCGGCGAAACCGAACGCACGATCGAGAGCCTGCCGAAGCTCGTCGAGGAGGCCAGCGCTCTCGCGCTCGTGGGTGCCAAGGAGCATGGCATCCGGGTGCAGTATGAGTTCAGCCCTGCAATCGATCTGGTGCTGGTCGACAAGGTTCAGATCCAGCAGGTCGTGCTCAACCTCGTGCGAAATGCTGTCGATGCGATGGCGGAATCAGAGTTTTCGAAACGTAATCTGACGATTGTGATCGAACAAGTCGACGACGAGGACATGGCACAGGTATCGGTGACCGACACCGGTCCCGGCATCGATCCCGAAGTCGCCGACCGGCTTTTTCAACCCTTCATCTCCACCAAGCGCACGGGTATGGGCGTCGGACTGTCGATTTCGCGCACGATCGTCGAGGCGCATGGCGGGCGTATTTGGGTCCGGCCAGCTCCCGGCAGCGGGGCGGAGTTCGGCTTTACGGTCCAGCGTGTCGCAAGCGAGGAACTATACGATGGCGAGTAGAGGTGCGAGTGATCCGATCGTCTACGTAATCGACGACGACGAGAGCGCACGGCACTCGCTGGAGTTTCTTCTCGACGTCGCCGAAATCCGAGTTCGCTCGTTCGCCTCGGCCGATGCTTTCCTGAAATCCGCACCTCCGCTTTCCGGCGCCTGCGTGGTGACCGACGTGCGCATGCCCGGCACGAACGGTGTCGAACTGGCCGGTAAGCTGAAGGAGCGCGATGATACTGTGCCGGTGATCGTCATTACCGGTCACGCCGACGTGCCGTTGGCGATCCAGGCGATGAAGGCAGGCGCTGCGGACTTTATCGAGAAGCCGTTCGACGACGAGGCCATACTAGCGGCAATCCGTAAGGCGCTGAACGAGAGCACCGACGATGAGCAGAAACAAAACGAACGTCGCGAAGTGCTCGACCGTCTCGCTCTGCTCTCCGCGCGGGAGCGCCAGGTGGTCGATGGCCTTGTGGACGGGAAAGCCAACAAGGTGATCGCCTTCGATCTCGACATCAGCCCCCGAACTGTTGAAGTCTACCGCGCGAATGCGATGATGAAGATGCAGGCGAAGACCCTCTCCGATCTCGTGCGCATGGTGACGATTGCCCGGCTGGGCTAGCTGGTTCGTCTGCTTTCACCGGATTTCAGATGAAAGCGGACGGTCCGTAACCGGCCCCATAGCTGTCGTAAAAACCTCCAGCCGTTGTTCGTCAGTCCGCAATAGACCATCGCAGACCACGCGCGAAGTTATGGCTGAGGTAGTGGCTGGCACCTCAATGTACGGATAAGTGATTGATTGCTTCTATCACTTTCGCTCCCTCCGTCTCCGCCATTTCCCAATCAGCGGATGACGGGGTGCACTCAGTTCGCCCGGGCGAGGACGAAGCCGGTTCGTGGAAAATGGATGTTGAGCTGACCGTGCGCATCATCGGAGCGGCGGATGACGATGCGGCTGTCGGTTACAGCGAGGAGATCTCCGCGGATCGGGTCGCGACCGTAGTCGTCGGCGGATACGATGACCGGGTCGCCAGCCGATAGGCCCTTCGACTGCGCACAGCCTGTCGCCTGCCACCGGGAGCCCGGTTCGGATTCTGCGGCGATTGCCAGTGCGTCGGCCGGATCGAGTTCGCGTCGCGTGCCCTGACCGGAATCTTCGAGACTTGCGCGCCAGCGGTGCACACGGTCGAACCCGTCCAGAAGCTCCTCTGCGACCTTGGAGAATACGGACGATACGAACCAGATGTTCATATGCGCGGCGAGGTCGCCGATGCTCGGTTCGGAACCGAACAGGAATTCCCGCCCGTCCGCTGCAAGCGCCTGTTCGATCCACGCGGCTTGTGCACGCCATTGGGTTTTCGAATGGCCCAAAGCGGCTGCCATGGCATTCACGTCGAAAGGCCGACCGGAAAGCTTCTCGCGGTCTTCCACGAAGGCGGGATCGACCTTGTCGCCAAGCGTGCCAAAAATGATCGCCACGGAATGCTGGAACCACATACGGTCCGACCACAAATTGATCGGCCAGCTCGCGCCGAAGTCGGCGTTCGGCTCTGCATGGCGACGCTCGATTTCGGCCATGATGACCTGGCTGTCGCAGTAGATGTCGGCCCCGATCTGCATGACCGGCGCGCGGCGATAGCCGCCGGTGAGCGAAACGAGATCGGGCTTGGGCATCATGTTGGGCGTCACGACCGATTGCCAGGCCAGGCCCTTCAGGCCCAGGAGCATGCGGACCTTGTTCGAGAAAGGCGATGCATCGTAGTGGTGCAGGATGATGTCGTCTGAACGCGGCATGGGCTCTCCCTGTGGGAAATGATCAGGCGGGTGGCGGGGTAAAACGGATATTGTTCTTTTGCAGGCCCGCTTCGACGATGGCCAGCCCGCCAGATTTGACGATCCATTCGAGGCGGTGGTCGCGATACTCGCGTCTGAACATACCTGCATCGACCGCACCCGCGATATTTTCCATGCCGCTCAAGGCCGCAACCGCTGCCGCATTGGCCCAGGCGACGGAGGCGCGCTCGTTCGCCCGCCCGAGCCAGTCGGAGAGCCGCGAGCCTTGCGGCGGTTCATAACCGAAACCGGCGGCGCCATTGATGTAAGGTGCGGTGCTGAGATCGCCCCAGCCGAACCGGTCACCGGCGAACCACTCGGCATCGCCGAGCTGCTGTTCGAGCCAGCGGTGGTAGGCCGCGATTTGCTCCTTCGCCGCGCGCTCCATCTTTCCCGCAAGGTCGCCTTTGCCACGCTTGAACCAGTGCAGCTCGCCAAGGCCCCAGATAACGGCTTCGAAATGCGTATCGAGCATGTCTTCGATCAGGCGCTGCCGCGCGCGCTCTGCCGGGTCGATGGGCAGCAGTGCAGGATCGGGCCACTTGTCCTCGATATACTCCAAAATGATTGTCGAATCGAACAGCGTGGTTTCGCCGTCGATTAAGGCCGGGACTTCCAGTCGCGGGCTGGCGGCAGCGAACTCGCCCTGTGCGCCGCCCACGCCGATTCCGTCGGGCACGCGCGTTTTGTAGCCGATGCCCTTCTCGTCGAGCGCGATTTTCACTTTTTGCGCATAGGGCGAAAGCGGGTGTTCGTAGAGCAGGATCATGGCGTATTCCGGTTCGGAGGTCTTGTCAGCGACGCCAGGCGGTATCGCCCGGAAGGCCGAGCCGAAGCGCTGCCTGATAAGCGGGATGTTCCGGTTCGACCTTCTTGTCTGCCTGCCGCCCGACGAAGCGCACGAGTTGCCGTTCTGGCCAAGAAAGGTCCCATTCCTTTCCGAGGCAAAGCTTCTCGCGCACGATCGGCGGGAGGATGTCCACCGCAGCGCGGGCCAGGGCCTTGTGGATGAATTTGGGAATTTCGGGACGCGCCTTGCCCGAAGACACGATCTCGAGGAAATCGCTGTTGATCTGGTGCGGTTCAAAGCGAGGTACCAGCCGCATCATCATGGCGAGAAACTGGGCCTCGGAATGGGGGATTTCGGTCACGCCATAAAGCTTGGCCACCTCGTCGCCCCCGGTCCAATACGCATGCTTTTTATCCGCGCTCAGCGAAGATACGAACCGATCGTAGGCGGTGAGGAAACCGTATTGCGCGGTCGCCGAAACCCAGTCGAGCAGTTCCGGATCGAGCGCAGTGTAGGCCTCGCCGCTCGGAGTCTCGCCCGAGACCTTGGCGTGCATCCGGCCAACCCCGGCGATCACTTTGCGCGCCATGCTCTGCGGGCCATACACGCCTAGCATCGCGGCCATGCCAGTGCGCTGTGACCGACCGATCGGATCGACAGGATAAACCGAATGATCCCACACACCCGAGCGGATGCGGGCATCGGCGAATTCGAGCAGCACGGCGGCAACGCCACCTATCGCCATGGCGATGCTGTTCTTGAATATTCGCCAATGGACTGAGTCCGGCGCGTGGAAGGCGGGCTCGCCAGCCGGCTTTGTAAAATCGAATTTCGTTGGTGTCGTGCTCTTCTGGTAAGTCTTGTCTACCGACTTGGTGATCGATGCGTGTTCGTTCATGACTTCCCCGTTCCAAACTTCCCTCTCGCGCAATTGACCCGCGCGCAAACCCTGTTATCAGGCCTGATAATTTTCGGCAAACGGATATCCCATGAATCTCGACTGGTCCCCGCAAGACACCGCCTTCGCCTCCGAAATCGCGGCTTTGCTCGAGCGCGAGTTGACCGACGATATCCGCGACGCAGGTCGCAATGCGACCAGCGTCTATCCCGACCATGAAGCATCGATGGCTTGGCAAGAAAAGCTGCATGCAGCCGGCCTCGCAGCACCGCATTGGCCCCTCGAACATGGCGGCAAGGACTGGAGCGTCGCGCAGCATTATCTCTATGCGAATGAGAAGGCTAAGGCCGACGCGCCGTCGCTTTCGCCGATGGGCATTCACATGGTCGCCCATGTCATCGCGGCGTTCGGCACGCCGGAGCAGAAAGACTATTTTCTCCCCCGGATCCTGACCGGCGAGGTTTTCTTTTGCCAGGGCTACTCCGAACCCAACGCGGGATCGGACCTCGCCGCACTCCAGATGAGCGCAGTCCCGGAAGGCGACGACTTCATCCTCAACGGCTCGAAAATCTGGACCACGCACGCGCAGGAAGCCAACTGGATCTTCTGCCTCGTGCGTACCAGCAGCGAGGGGCGCAAGCAGCAGGGCATCACCTTCATCCTTGTCCCGATGGATCAGGACGGCGTCACGGTACGGCCGCTCACCATGCTGTCGGGCGAGACGGTGCAGAACCAGGTATTTTTCGACGATGTCCGCGTATCGAAATCAAACGTGATCGGCGAGGTCGACCATGGCTGGAGCGTGGCGAAATATCTGCTCGAGTTCGAACGCGGAGGCTCTGCCTATTCGGCTGGGCTCAAGATCAGGGCGAAGGAAATCGAAGCCCATGCAAGGTCGCAGGAGGCAGGCGGGCAAAGCCTGCTGGAACGCGGCGACTTCGCCCAGCGCCTTGCTCGCGCGATGATCCGCATCGACGTTCTCGAAGTACTGGAATTGAAGCTGCTTTCGTCGGCCGGACGCGGCGAGAGCGTGGGCCCGATGTCCTCACTGATGAAGATCATGGGCACCGAACTGGCACAGCATCTGACAGAACTGGCTTTCGAGGCAGCAGGGGCGAGCGGCACCGTGTTCCAGCCCCATCCCACGCGGCCGGGGGCGGCGATACCCGGCTATGAGCCGCCCGAAGACGGCTATGTATCGGGCGAAAACTGGCAGGCGATCGCGCCGCTGCGCTACCTCAACGAAAGGGCCGGCTCGATTTACGCCGGCTCCAACGAGGTCCAGCGCAACATCCTCGCCAAGGCGGTGCTGGGGCTTTAGCCCGCCTGCCGCAGCTTGCGGTATCGCTCGACGTGGTCCGCCGCCGTGCCGAGCCGGTTTTCGATTACCGTCGCGCGTTTGAAATAATGGCCCACGCGCAGTTCTTCGGTCAGCCCCATCGCCCCGTGCAGCTGAACCGCCTCCTGACCGATCAGGCGCAGGGCATCGCCCACAGTCGCCTTGGCCGCCGAAATCGCGGCCGGATCGTCGACCTTGAGCGCGGCAAGCAGCGAAGCCGCCTCGATCTCCTGCGCCTTCGACCACATATCGACCATGCGGTGCTGCAGCGCCTGAAAGGACGAGATGGGCACGCCGAACTGTTCGCGTTCCTTGGTATACTGCACCGTGTCGCCGACCATTACCGAGGCAATGCCCGAGGCTTCGGCGCAGATGGCGGCGAGCGCACGGGCCACCGCCGCCTTCAGCGCCCGCAGGACCGCATCGCCAGTCGCCAGACACGCGTCTTCAGCCAGTTCGAAGCTTTGGCAGACAATGTCTGCAGAGGGCGTGTCGTCGATCAGAGCGAAGGGCTTGAGCGCGTTGCCGAGAATCGCTGGATCGACCACGAACAGCGCGAACTCTTCGCCGTCCACTCTTGCAGGCAGAAGGACGAGGTCGGCCTCTGCGGCGAAGTCGACGACCAGCTTGGTCCCGGTCAGCCGCCACGTCGTTCCATCGCGTTCGGCACGCAGGCGGATATGTCTTACGTCGCCGCGCGTTTGTGGTTCCTCAATTGCGGTCGTAACAAGCAGCTCGCCAGCGGCGATCCGTCCGGCCAACTCATGTTCTCCGAGCGCGTCGAGCAGGTTCGCCGACAGGACCTGGCAGGTGATGTAGGGCGTAACCGCAAGAGCGCGGCCTAGCGCGGCGGAAATTATCATCTCGCTTTCGGCGCCGCCGCCGAAGCCTCCTGACCGCTCGGCTATTCCGGCCGCTGCCACACCCAGCTCGGCTTCGAGCCGTTTCCAGAAAGCCACGAAGCGCCCCTGTGCCTTCTGTTCGCGGCGCACATCGAAAGGCAGCGTCTTTTCGAGGTAGCGGTCGAGCGATTGCTTGAGCAGTTCCTGTTGCTCGTCGAGTTTGAGATCCATGCGCGTACCTATGCCGTCCGTCGCGAAATTATCAAGTCTGATAATTAAATGAGAAGCCCCGCCATCAGCGTCTCTACGGTCTGCCGCTTATAGCGCGCATGGAGTGCGTCGTCGGCCGCGGCGATCCCGCCGAACACGGCCGAGAGCGTAAAGCGATTGGCATAGAGGCCGTCTGCCGAACCGATCGTGTTGAAATAGAAAAGCTTGGGATCGACTTTGCGGAATTCGCCGGCGGCAATCCCTTCCTTGATGATGCGCTGCTGCGCGTTAGCGATGGGTTTGAGCAGCTCTTCGGCGATATGATGGACACGCTCTGGCGTGGCATCGCGCACCATCAACTGGATCAGGCGATTGAGATAGGGGATCTGGTAGTAGGTATCCAGAATGCCCTCAAGATGGATGCGCATCCGCTCCGTCGGGGTGACATTCAGCCGGAACAGAGCCCCCAGCTGCCTGATCCGCACCCCGACATCGCGGTCCAGCAAGGCCAGCATCATGCCTTCCTTGCTGCCGAAATAATAACGGATCATCCCGTGATTGACCTGCGCGCGCGCCGCGATGTCGAGAATGCCGATATCCACCGTGTCCTGCTCTCGCATCAGCGAGCTCGCCGCTTCGAGCAGCGTGTCGCGGATGGCGCCCTTCGGCATCTGCTTCGCCGCTGTGTTCGATCCCGACCGGTTCATCACCTCGGTCATGGGGCTTTCCCCGTCGCAAGGCAATTGCGCTTGCCAATATTATCAGTCCTGATAAGTTATCAGCAATGATAAAGACCCCCTGAGGGGTCATAGCGGAGAGGATCGATGATAAGGATGACAAAGGGCTTTCTCGCCTGTGGCGTGGCGGGTTTTGCGATCGGGATGCCGAACCCTGCATGGGCGCAATCCGCCGGTGACGAAGCCGTCGCAGCCGAATCCAGTGCCGATCGCAATGTGATCATCGTGACGGCCAATCGCCGCGAAGAGGCGATCACCGACGTCGGCGTATCGATCCAGGCGTTCTCGGGCGAACAGCTCGACAACCTTCAGGTCAACTCTACCGAAGACCTTCAGGTCGTCGTCCCCAGTCTCAACGTGTCGCGCGGCTATCAGGGCATCCCGATCTACACGCTGCGCGGGATCGGCTTCAACACCATCAACCTTTCGGCGACGTCGACCGTCGGCACCTATCAGGACGAGGTCGCGCTCGCCTATCCCTTCATGAACAGTGGGCCGGTCTTCGACCTCAACCGTGTCGAGGTTCTGAAGGGTCCGCAGGGTACCCTCTACGGGCGCAACACCACCGGCGGCCTCGTGAACTTCATCTCCGCCAAGCCCGAATTCGGCGATTTCAACGGCAGCGTTGCCGTGGAATTGGGCACCGAAGAAACGCTCAACACCGAAGGCCATTTGAACATTCCGGTGGGCGATGCCGTGGCGGTGCGCGCCGCGTGGCGCACCGAACGCAGCTGGGACGGATGGCAGAAGAGCATCAGCCGCGACGAGACCCAGGGCGAAGTGGAACGCTATGGCGGACGCCTGACCATCGCCGCCGAACCGGTGCCGGACATGCGGTTCGAGCTGGCCGGCAATTTCTGGATTAACAAATCGGATACGCTGGCGGCGCAGGCAGTCGGTTTCACCCCGAACACCGATCCGGCCAACGGCACGCTTTTCAGCCTGTTCAATGCGCCGGGCCTTGCGGACTATGTCGCCGCGAATGCCGACAATTGGACCAGCGACACGGCCGACTGGCAGCCGCTCGATGCGCGGGCGCAGGACATCGGGCGGGGGGCCGGGATCGACCGGCCCAATGCCGAAGACAGCAACTTCGTCGGGCTACGCGGGATGCTGCAGTTCGATTTCGCGCCCGATATCAGCTTCATCTCGCTGACCGGCTACAACCGTGTCGAGCGCGACGCCGCCTATGACTGGAGCGGTGCGCCCTACGAAATCCTCAGCCAGCATGCAGAGGGCGAAGTCGAGTCGCTATCACAGGAAATCCGGTTCCAGGGCACGACCGGACCGGCCGAATGGGTGGTCGGCGGCTACTACGCCAACGACAAGGTGATCGATACCAACCAGACATTGCTCGGCCAGAACGCCAATGTCGGCGCAATCCGGGCTCTGATCCTCGCGCCGCAGGACGCCCTCGGCGGTGCCAGCATCTACCAGTTTTTCGCCGCGCAAGGCTATGCGCCTTACTCGATCAACGACGTCCTCACCTCGTTCCGCACCTATCGGGACGAAGCGGAATTCGATGTCGAGACCATGAGTGTCTTTGCCAGCGCCGATTGGGAGTTGTCGCCCGCGCTCACGCTGACAACCGGCGTTCGCTACACCAAGGACACGCAGGATTACGAGGGCTGCTCGCGCGATCTCAATGGCTCGATGCTGCCCAACGTAAACCTGTTCAACCGCTTCTTCTTCTTCGTGAACTATGGCGCAATCGTTCCGCCTATCTCGGAGAACGAGTGCAATACCTTTGATGTCGACACGCTTTCATTCGGGCCCGTTACGTCGAAGCTCGATGAAGACAATGTTGCCTGGCGCGGCGCCCTGACATGGGAGCCGAATGACGACACGCTGCTTTATGCGTCGGTCTCACGCGGCTTCAAATCGGGGTCGACTCCGGTCAATGCGGCAAATATCGCGACGCAGAACCGTCCTGCGCGGCAGGAGCAGCTGACCGCCTACGAAGTCGGCACGAAGCTGGCGCTGGCCAACAACTCATTCAACCTGAACCTAGCCGGCTTCTATTATGATTATGTCGACAAGCAGCTCGCGGTGTATTTCGCCGACCCGATCTACACTACGCTCTTGCGTCTCGACAACATCCCGGAATCGCGCGCCTACGGGATCGATGGCGACCTGACCTGGTTCGCAACCGACGAACTGACCTTCGCATTGGCTGGCACTTGGCTGCAGACGGAAATCGTTGGCTACCAGGGTATCAACGCCGCGGGCCAACCGCTCGATTACGATGGCTTCGAATTCCCTTACAGTCCGGAATTCTCGGGCGCGGCGACGATCACCTACGATACGCCGATCACGGCAGGGCTTGGCCTGAGGGCAATCGCCAACGGGCGCTATCAGTCATCGACATCCAGTTCGATCGAGGATTTCGCGCCCCTCGCAATCGATAGCTATGGCATCCTGAATGCAAGTCTGGCGGTCTATGACCTGGACGGTGCGTGGGAAGCTTCGCTGTGGGGGCGCAATGTCACCGACACCTATTACTGGGCTTCGGCCGCCACGAACGCGAACACCGCGGTCCGTTTCCCGGGCCGCAGCGCGAGTTACGGCGCGACAGTTCGCTTCCGCTTCTGAAAAGGAATGGTTTCCGGCACCGTAATTGCTCATCCGCGGTGCCGGGAGCGACTTCATGACTGAAACCAAGCCGCCCTTCAGCCCGCTTCCTCAGAAGCGACCTGCAACCGATGTGGAGCGCCGCGATGACGGATCGATCCTGATCTGGTCCCGCCACTATCCAGCGAACGTTCCTGACAACCTCGCAGCGATCTTCCGAGAACGGAGCGAGGCGCATCCCGACCGATCGTTCCTCCTTCAACGCCAGCCGGGTCATGGACCATGGACCGGTGTCACTTGGGCCGAGGCGAGAACCTCCGCAGACTCTATTGCCCAGTGGCTTATCGATCACGGTTTCGGGACCGATGATCCGGTCATGGTCATTTCGGGCAACTCACTCGAACACGGACTGCTGATGCTCGGTTGTTATACCGCAGGCGTCCCTATCGCTCCGGTCAGCGCGGCTTATTCGCTGATGTCGCAGGACCACGAAAAACTTCTTCATTGCTTCCGCAATGTCGGTGCCAAGGCAGTGTTCGCCAAGGAGGGCGAATTGCACTCCGCTGCTCTGGCTCGGCTTCGGGAAGCAGCGCCCGATCTTGTGGTGGTGACCTGCGACGGCAGACCTGAAGGGACAGTCGATTTCACCGAACTTTGCCGCCTCGAGCCAACCTCGCAAGTCGATCGACGTGTCGCGGCGATCGGCGCCGATACAGTCGGCAAATATCTGTTCACCTCGGGCTCTACCGGAATGCCAAAGTGCGTGCCGCAAACGCACGGCATGATGACGACGGTGATCGCAGGGCAGGAAGGTCTCGCGGAAGAGAGCCGCGACGAGCGCGATCCCCCCGTCACGCTGGAATGGATGCCATGGAGCCACATCAGCGGCGGCAACATCTTCTTCAACGGCTGCATGTGGTCGGGGGGAACCATGTATCTCGACGAGGGCAAGCCGGTTCCGGGCATGTTCGAGACGACGATCAAGAACCTCTACGAGATCTCGCCAACCGTCTTTGGCTCTGCGCCTGTGGCTTTCGCCATGCTCGCCGATGCCATGGAACAGGACGAAAAATTGCGGGGCTCCTTCTTCAAGGATGTCATATCGCTCGGTTACGGCGGGGCTACTCTGTCGGACGACCTCTACGACCGGCTGCAGGCACTCGCCATTGCAGAAACCGGCAAGCGGATCCCGATCACGACGATGTACGGCGCGACGGAAACGCAAGGCATCACCATGGTGCATTGGGAAGTAGATCGCGTGGGCCTGATCGGCCTACCGATGCCCGGTATCACGCTGAAGCTCGTTCCGAATGGCGAGAAGATGGAGGTGCGAGTAAAGGGCGCCTCGGTCACGCCGGGCTACAAGGACGACGCAGAGAAGAATGCGCAAGCGTTCGATGAGGAGGGTTTCTACCGTTTGGGAGATGCGGCCGGCTTCCTCGACGAGGGTGATCCCGATCGCGGACTGGTTTTCGACGGCCGTGTGACCGAAGATTTCAAGCTTTCGACCGGGACATGGGTTTCGGTCGGCACGCTCAGGCCGGAACTGGTGACTGCATGCAGTCCGCTCATGCATGATTGCGTAATTGCCGGTCAGGACCGGGAGCATATCGGCTTGTTAGTCTGGCCCAACCCTGCAGCTGCCCAGAAATACGTGACCGAAAGCGGCCCTGCCGGTCTCTCGCTTCTCGCAAACGCCATCGCCGCGAGACTTGCGGCCTTCAACGCACAGTCCGGCGGCCATTCGCGGACAGTCAAAAGCATGGTGCTCTTGACGGAGCCGCCCTCGCTCGATGCCGGCGAGATCACCGACAAAGGCTACATCAACCAAGGCGCGGTTCTCTCCCAGCGTGCAGAGGCGGTCCATGCGCTGTACTCGGATGAAGGCTCGCCTCTTGTCCTTAAAATATCCTGACCTTCAGCCGCAAGGCTCAAGCTCGAGAAAGGGAAGGTTTACATTTGCCGATTCCAAGAAATAATTCAGATGGCGGGTCGCTACTTGTTCGACGGCTTTCTTTATTTGACGACCAATAGCAGACTGTCTGCAAACGGCTCCAAAGCATTCCATCAATTAGGCTTCTTGCTTTTAAGGCTCCTTTGCCGCGCATGAGAGCTCGCGCGCTAGATCGACAAAAACCTTGAGCGCCGCCGGTGGATTCCGGCGGCTGGGATAATAAAGGCACAGGGGAGCTAGAGCGGGCGTCCATTTCTCCAAAACTTGCACCATTCTCCCCGCGTCGATGTCGGGCCGGACATCAGATTCCATGAAGAAGCCGAAGCCGACGTTCTCAAGGACGGCCATGCGGGCTACGCTTGCCTCATCGAGGACGATAGGACCGCGGACATCGATTTGCTCAGGTTGGCCTTGGGACTCAAAATGCCAGCGGTAAATTGCTCCATTCGGAAGGCGTACGCGGATACACGGGTGAGAGAGCAGATCTGCTGGCACTCGCGGGCGTTCTTGATCAGCCAAATATGCTGGGGACGCCACGACGACGTACCGTCTGGCTGGAGTGACCGGAATGGCAATCATGTCGGACGGGACCAGGTCCAAGCTTCTCACACCGAAGTCGAAACCGTCGGCGACGATGTCTGTAAGATTGCCTTCGGTGACGAGATCGATGCGGACGTCGGGAAACCGCCTCAGAAACTCCAGAACGAGTGGCCCCATGATCTCGCGTGCGGCAGTAGGGAATGTATTGATACGCAAAGTCCCGGAAGGCGTATCTTGTTGTGATCGGACGGTGTCGAGCGCTTGATGGACGTCTCTTAAGGCTGGCGTGACCTGATCTACAAAGCGTCGGCCTGCTTCTGTCAGAGCAACGCTGCGGGTCGTACGATTGAACAAGCGAACGCCCACCTGGCCTTCCAGCTTGGCAATTGCGTTGCTCAAGGCACTTGTCGACATCCCCAGATCAACCGCTGCTGCTCGAAACGAACCCTTGCGACCGATCGCGAGGACGGCGTCGAAATCGCTCAAGCTGTAATTCGCCATTATCCTGAAATCCTGAATAGCTCGTCCCGATTTGTCCCGATTATCAGGATGCGAGTAAAGGCTTATTTAGATGGGACCGAAGCGAGTGCTCCTCTCCGCACCAATTCAACTTGGAGGATTCCCATGCCTATCCATTTGCCCGACGTGGTCCGTCAGTATTTCGAGGCCGACAAGGCTGCAAACCCTGATGCGATCGCCCAATGCTTCGCTGACGACGCCGTCGTGATCGACGAAGGAAATACCTACACGGGACGCGAGGCCATCCGCCAGTGGATGGCAAATGCCACGACTCAATACAGCTACACGGTGAAACCGATTGCCATCGCTCCGGAGAACGGTCGGATCGTCGTAACAGGACATCTTGTCGGTAATTTTCCCGGTAGCCCGGTCGATTTGCGCTACATCTTCGCCTTCGCAGACGACAAGATCGCCCAACTGGAGATCGTGCCATGAGCGGCTTTCTATCGCTCGGTGGCAAACGGGCGCTCGTCACTTCGGGAACTCGCGGCGCAGGTGCGGCTACCGTCGAACTTCTTCAGGACCTTGGCGTCCACGTTCTGACAACTGCAAGGAGTAAGCCACGGGACATGGAGAAAGAGGGCTTCGTAGCCGCCGACCTTACTTCTCCGGATGAGTGTGCTGTCGTGGCGCAGGCCGTGTTCGATCGCCTAGGCGGGGTAGATATCGTTGTGCACATGCTCGGCGGTTCTTCCGCGCCGGCCGGTGGGTATCAAGCGCTCGACGAGGAAGAATGGCGCCGTGAACTTAACCTCAACCTGATGCCCGCGGTACGTCTGGACCGTGCATTGCTTCCTTCGATGACAGCACAAGGATCGGGTGTGGTGATCCACGTAACATCGATCCAGAGAGAAATGCCATTGCCCGAGGCTACGACAGCCTATGCTGCAGCAAAGGCGGCTTTATCGACCTATAGCAAAGCGCTTTCAAAGGAAGTCTCGCCTAAGGGCGTTCGCGTCGTGCGCGTCTCGCCTGGCTGGATCGCAACGGAAAGCTCCGTTGCTCTCGCAACACGCCTTGCAGCGGATCATGGCGTGAGCGTAGAGCAAGGAAAGCAGATGATCATAAAATCCCTCGGCGGTGTTCCGATCGGTCGGCCGTCCGAACCTGCAGAGATCGCAAATCTGATTGCTTTTCTGGCTTCCGATCGAGCGGCGACCATCACTGGGTCCGAATATGTCATAGACGGCGGGACAGTCCCAACGGTGTGATCGCGGTGAATGTCAATTGGCCAAGAACGGCGGCTTCTGACCGCGCGCATCGCAGAAGCCGACCGGCCGCTTTCGGCCCCAAAGCTGCCGGCGAATTGGGATAATTGACTGAAATCAGGGTCTGCGCAAAGAAATTTCCCAATGTTTTGAGTGCCCATTTTTGTCGTCTATGGGGCACCACTCTACCCATCTCTCCTTCGTCCGCCTCGCGCTTCGCGCTCGAACCTGCATATCGCCAGGCTTCGGCGGCGCGACTAGTGCAATGGCACTATTTGCGGCATTGAGGCCGAGGATAGACAACCATGCGGTGGACGATCGGGTCACACCCGGTTGGCAAGCAGGGGTTCGAGGCGGAAGATGGCATCAGGTTCGGCCAAAACATCCCTCTTGCGCACTTCGTCGCGCCGCGAGAAGGTGTTCTTTGCAACCGTCGCGGCTCTTTTCGCCCTGATCGCACCTTTGCAGATCTTTGCTCCCTACGACTGGATGCAGAGCATCGTATCCGCACATATCAACCAGAAGCCCTACGATGGGGATGGGGTCGTCGTCGCAATAGACGACGCGACCATTGCTGCCTCTCCGGAGGGCGAATGGACGCCGCAACAACTCGCGGCGCTCCTCGATCGGATCGCGGCCGCAAAGCCTGCACGGGTGGTGGTGGAAAACCAGTATCTCGATCCGGGAGAAACGCAGCGGACGGACGCGCTTGCGCAGGCGCTGGGCCGCTTTACGGCCGCTCCCATCTGGGAAACCAGCTTGCCGACCGACGACCGGCAGCAACTGAGCACCAGTTCCTTGCCCCCGCCGGATGTCGAATATTCCAAAGTCGCCCTTACCGGAGACGCTCTGCCGGGCCCTGCAACCATTGCTGCAGTCATGCCGGTCAAGGCGACGTTCTCGCCCGCTCCTGTCTGGACGGTCTATACCGCCAGCGCTGCGACCGGCGTCTACCCCTCAGTCGCGAATCTGTTGGCAGATGGCAGTCGGCCGGGGGAGAACATCTTCAATATCGACGTCAGCTACGATCCGGAAACGGTGCCGCTGATAAGTGCAGGTTCCGTTTTGGAGGGTGAAGATTTTCGGCCCACTCTTGCAGAGCGAACGGTAGTAATCGGCCTCGTTACCGATGCCAGACGCGATTATGTAGCGACACCACACGATTTCTATACGCCGAAGCCAATTATCACCCTACTGGCGGCCCAGACCCTTCTCGACGGTCCGCCGGTTTACATCGACTGGCTCCCTGCTTTTCTGGTCGCGCTGTGTGGTGCCGCCGCCTGGCTGTTCCTGACCCCGGTGGTCGGGCGCACCGTGCTGTTCGCCAGCATCGTTTGCCTGGTCGTGGCACCGACGATCCTCGAAGCGCGGTTGATCTATCTGGAAAGTTCGGCCGCTGTCGTTTTCCTGGCTGTGCTGATAATCGGACGGCTATGGCAGAAAAGCGGGCACGCGGCGCGTGCCTATCGCGAGGCGGCGGAATCCAAGTCGCGCTTCCTGGCCCAGGCCAGCCATGATCTGCGCCAGCCGATTCATGCGATCGGATTGCTGGCCGATCGGCTCGAGCAGACACGGCTTTCGGCGCAGCAAGGTGATATGGTGGCCAAGATCTCGTGGTCCGTCGACAATGCGAGCAGGATGTTCCGGGTCCTACTCGATATCGCCGCGATCGAAAGCGGCGCCTTGCAACCGGACATCGAGGCCGTTTCGATGAACGAGCTGCTGGCCAAGATCGATGGTCAGAACTCGCTGGCGGCCGAGCAGGCAGGGGTCGAAGTCCGGTTCGTCCCCTGCGATGTCAGGGTGCTGACCGACCGAGCGCTGATCGGCACCATGCTGCAAAATCTATTGTCGAATGCGATCAAATATTCGCGCGGCGGGCGGATCGTCGTCGGCTGTCGGCGCGTGCGGGGACGGATGGCGATACATGTCGTTGATACCGGCACGGGTATTTCGCAATCCGATCTTTCGCTCGTCAAAAAGGAATTTTATCGCGGCGGAAGCAACTCGCTGATGCGGAGCGACAACAAGGGGCTTGGCCTTTCGATCGTCAACCGTCTTGCTTCGCTACTCGACCTGAAGTTCACGCTGAAATCGGAAGAAGGAAAAGGTACGTCGGCGATCATCAGCGGCCTCAAGGTGACCGATGCCCGGCCTGAGCCTGCTACCCCCGGAACCGGACATGCTCTTCCTCTTGCGGGATTGTCGATCCGTATTGCGGATGATGATCCGGAACTGGTCGAAGCGACGGTGAAGGTGCTGAGCCAATGGGGCTGCGATGTCCGCACGACCTTCAAACCTCCGACCGAAGATATGAAGGAGGCCGTTCTTCTTACCGATTTCGACTTCGGCGATGGCGAGACCCTAGCCGACCATGTTGCAGTGCTAGAGCGGATACGCTCGAACGGCACGAGGATTGCCATCCTTTCGGGGCGCCATCCAGATCAGATCAAAGAGGAATTGCCGAACTTCCCGGGACTGGTTCTGACCAAGCCCTTACGGGCAGCCGAATTGCGATCCGCACTGATGTCCATGAAAGCAGGCGACGGGCGCAGATAATACCGCAACTAGTGCAAATTGACTAGTGCAAGCTAGGCAAGCGCCATCCATGCTGCTGTTATCAAAGGAGACTAGATTCGCAATCAGGAGGACGCGATGAATAAGACGACGGCTGGTGAAATATTGATCGAAGACGAGGTCGAACTCGTTGTCGGCGGCAATGACGAAACCGATACGTCGGTCGTCACGCCACCACCCCCAGGCCCGGAAGACATCCTCAATTGGATGCCGCCCTGGCGCTCCCCTACGCAAAGTTAAACAGAAATAATCTAGCCAAAAAAGGTGCCGCCCGTGGGCGGCCCTTTCTGTTTCACGGGGCCGGATGCGGCTGCGCGAACCGATGGCCTCGGCAGTTCAATGCACCCCGTATTTCATCGCCATCGCCGCTGCTGCCGTACGGGTCTCCACGCGCAATTCGCGGAGCAGCGCCGAAACGTGAATGCGCACCGTGAAAGGCGATATGCCGAGGTCCTTGGCGATCTGCTTGTTGGAATGGCCATCGGCGATGCCGCGCAACACATCCATCTGACGCGGTGTCAGGCGCGAGAACTGCGATACCGAAGCGGCTTGCGCCAGACCGCTCCCGACGCTGACGTTGACGAACTCCCCCTCCATCACGGCGGCAATACCGTCACGGATCTGGTCCTGTGTGGCGGCCTTGCTGATGAAGCCGTCGACACCGCAGGCCATCACATTGTCGGTCGACCGCTTGTCGTCCGCCATCGAGATGACGACGATCGACGCCAGCGGGAACTTGCGCCGCAACTGGGGGACCGCCGTCTCGATATCCATGCCGGGGAAGCGCAGGTCGAGCAGGAACAGGTTCGGGCTGTATCCAGCTTCGGCGGTCTCCAGCATCTCCTCATAGGTGCCTGCCTGGTCGATCTTCGCTTCGGGGTCGAGCTTCTTCAGGATCGAGCTGATCCCTTCGCGGAAAATCGGATGGTCATCCGCCACCATCATCCTGGCCGGTCTATTGTCCATCGGTCTGCGTTGCACTCTCACGACTTCAAACTCCCGCAATCATGCATCGGTGGGGGCCGCTGACCATAGCACATGACGACTATCGGTTGGCGATAGAAAACGGTCGCCGCCGCTTGCTCCGTGCCCACATGCGGATCGCGGCATAGTACATTCGCACTGTTGCCCGCAGTCGTTCGTTGCTGAAATCAACAGGGCGGCATACTGATCGGCAGTAGGCGGACCGGCATAGAGACGCGGGGGGAAATTGGGGTCGATGACACAGCTCTTCCGCACGGAAGCTCTGCAACAGAAGAAGGATCGCCTGTCGGGCGAAGTGGCCATTGCCGTCCCGGTCAAGTGGCAGCTTATCGGCTATCTCATCTTCGGCAGCCTCGCGGCGGCGCTGATCTTCCTCTCGCTGGCGAGCTACGCGCGAGTAGAGACCGTCACCGGCACAATCGTGCCGGACAAGGGTGTCGCATCGATCGTGCCCAACCGCCGCGGCGTCATCACCGAAATGCTGGTTGAGGACGGGCAATCGGTCGGCATGGGCGAGACGTTGGTCGCGATCCGCGCCGAGGAAGACAGCGCGTCCGGCGTGTCCGCACTGGCGATGACCGAACAGGCCATCGCGCAGCAGGATGCCAGCCTGCTTGCCCAGCTGACCGCGACCCAGCGCACCGCGTCTGCCCAGCGCAGCCAGATAGCCGTCCAGGCAGCCGGCCTCCGCACCGAAATCGACCAGTTGCAGTCCCAAATCGCGCTCCAGCGGGACCTCGTCAATTCGGCCGAAGCCGATCTCGAACGGGCCCGGCGGGTGGCGGAACGCGGCTTCATCAGCCAGCAGGATTTGCGCGCGCGGGAGGATGTGTATCTCTCCCGTCGCCAGCAATTGTCGCAGCTCCAGCAATCGCTCACGTCGCGCCGGGCGACCCTGGCGGAGCTGACCAACAGTGCCGCAGGCATCTCGGCACAGGCGGAAAGCCAGGCGGCGAGCATCGCGGCCTCGCGGGCGCAGGTGGCGCAGCAGGCGGCCTCCAATGCGGGTGCGCGATCCTATGCGCTGACGGCCCCGGTCGCGGGTCGGGTGACCGCGCTGACCATGCGGGCAGGCCAGCTCGTCAGTCCGCAATCGCCGGTCATGGCCATCGTGCCGGAAGGCTCGACGCTGCGGGCGGAACTCGCGGTGCCGAGCCAGGCGATCGGCTTCGTCGAGCCCGGTCAGGAAGTGCGGCTGGCAGTCGATGCTTTCCCCTACCAGCGCTTCGGTACGGTGACCGGCACGATCCGCACTGTATCTTCCAGCGCGATCAGCCAGGCACTGCCGAACGGCGCAGTCGTTTCGGTCTATCCGGTGATCGTGGACCTTGCGGCGAGCGAGATTTCTGCTTTCGGGCGGATGGAGGAACTGGTGCCGGGCATGTCGCTGACCGCCCGGATCGTGACCGAGAACCAGTCGCTGATCGAGTGGCTGTTCGAACCCCTCTTTGCAGTGCGGAACCGCTAGGATGGAACTCGACCTCGGCCTCACCACCCGCAGCCGCGTGCGCCTCGTCCGGCAAACGGAGGTGGCGGAATGCGGCCTCGCCAGCCTGACGATGGTCGCCAATTATCACGGGCTGGACATCGATCTCGGCACCATGCGGCGGCGCTATTCGCCTTCGCTGCGCGGTGCGCCGCTGCGGGCGCTGATCAACCTTGCCGACCAGATCGGCCTGACCCCGCGCGCCGTCAAACTGCCGTTGGAAGAGCTCGGCAATCTGCACATGCCGGCGGTCTTGCACTGGGACATGAACCACTATGTGGTGCTGGAGGCGGTGAAAGGCGGCAAGGCCCTGATCCACAATCCCGACGGCCGCTCGCGCTGGATGCCGCTGCCGGAAGTGTCCGAGCATTTTACCGGCGTCGCGCTGGAATTGCGGCCGAGCAGCGATTTCGATCGCAAGTCGCTGCGCGAGCGGCTGAATCTATCGCAGCTCTGGCAGAGCATGACGGGCCTCAAGCGGTCGCTCGCGCAGATTTTGTTGCTCAGCCTGGTGCTGCAGGCCTTCGTTCTCGCCTCGCCCTATTACATGCAAGTCGCGATCGACAGCGCATTGCCCGCGCTGGACAACGATCTGCTGACGGTGCTGGCACTGGGCTTCGGCCTGTTCACGATCATCAATGTGATGGCCAGCCTGCTGCGATCCTTCGTGCTCCTCAACGCAGGGACGAGCATCGGTTTCTCGCTCGCTTCGAACATCGCGCGCCGCTTGTTCCGCCTGCCGGTGGAATGGTTCGAGAAGCGCCATACGGGCGACGTTCTTTCGCGCTTCCAGTCGATCACCCCGATCCAGTCGCTGCTGACGCAGGGCGCGGTGGCGGCGCTGGTCGACGGGGTGATGGCGCTGCTGACGCTGGCGGTGATGTTCTATTACAGCCCGATGCTGGCCTTCATCGCGATCGTGGCATTCGGCCTCTACGCGCTGGTGCGCGCGATCAGCTTCTCCTTCCAGCGAGAGGCGCAGGAAGCGAGCATCATTACCAAGGGCAAGGAACAGTCGACGCTGATCGAAACCGTCCGCGGCATGGTGACCCTGCGCCTGTTCGGGCGCGAGGCGCTGCGCCATGCGCTGTGGCAGACGCGGCTGACCGATGCGGTCAATTCCAACGTCCGGCTCGCGCGGATCGGCATCTGGCAATCGACGGCCAATATGCTGATCTTCGGGATCGAGAACATCATCACGATCTGGCTGGCAGTCGGTTTCGTGATCGACGGCGCGGGCTTCAGCGTCGGCATGGTCTTCGCCTATATCGCCTACAAGGGGCAGTTCATCAGCAAGTCTGCCGCGCTGATCGACCAGGCGATCGCCTTCAAGATGCTCGGCCTGCACCTGGAGCGCCTGTCGGACATCGCTCTTTCGCCCGAAGACCGCAGCTTCCAGCCCGGCACAGATGCCGTGACCGAGCTGAAGGGCAAGATAGAGATGCGCGACATCTTTTATCGCTATTCGTCGAGCGACCCGATGGTGTTGCAGGGCGTCAGCCTGACCATCGAGCAGGGGGAGCACGTGGCGATCACCGGCCCCTCGGGCGGCGGCAAATCCACCCTGCTCAAGGTCATGCTCGGCCTTGTCGAGCCGGAAAGCGGCGAAGTGCTGATCGACGGCATCCCGCTGCACCGCTTCGGCTACAAGAGCTTCCATTCGCAGACGGCCGCGGTGCTGCAGGAAGACAGCCTGTTTGCCGGATCGCTAGCCGACAATATCGCACTGTTCGACGACGAGGTCGATATGGAGCGGGTCATTTCCGCCGCGACCGCCGCCTCGATCCACGACGACATCATCCAGATGCCGATGCAGTACGAAACCCTGATCGGCGACATGGGTTCGACCCTGTCGGGCGGTCAGAAGCAGCGCGTGATCCTGGCGCGTGCTCTGTATCGACAGCCGAAGATCCTCTTCATGGACGAAGGCACCGCCCATCTCGACGCCCGCCACGAGCGCAAAGTGAACGAAGCGATTTCCGCCATGGGTATCACCCGCGTGATCATCGCCCACCGCAAGGAAACCATCGAAGCGGCCGACCGCACGCTGGTGATGATGGGCGGGGCAACGGCCGAATGGCATCGCGAGGGCGCCTGATTGCCACCGGAGCGCTTTCAGGGTAAGGAGTTCGCAGCGTTTACGACTTAATGGGTGCGCAATGCGTAAGCTTCTGATCTCGACCATTACTGCAATCTCGCTTGCAGCGGGCGGTGCCGCAGTGGCGCAGAGCGTCGGCGACCAGGCGATCGCGTCGGACCAGGATGGCGCACTCGATGAGCCGGAAACCTGGAATTGCACCCGCATCCAGCCGGAATATTCGCGCTGGCTCGACGATGGCAATAGTCCGGAAAGGTGGCGCTATGTCGGCAAGACCTACCGCGAAGTCGATACCGGCGAACTCTACACCTGGCAGGACTGGCTCGACTGGGCCGAGGACAATGGCTGCCCGGTAGGTCTGGCCGAAGGTTCGGTCTCGGGCGGGCCATCCGGCGGCCTGATTGCCGGTGCGGTGACGGCATTCGGAACCGGGTTGATCGTTGCTGCGAACGGATCGGGCCCGAAAAGCCCGGGCTGACCGCCGACTCCAAAGCTAGAGCAAAAAAGGGGCGCCCGGCGAGGCGCCCCTTTTCGTTGTAGCGCTATTTAAGCGGCAGGATTTTGCCGATAATGTAATCGGCCGCCTCTTCCGGGCTCATCTCCACCGTGTTGACCCGAATTTCGGGATCCTCCGGTGCCTCGTAGGGGCTGTCGATGCCGGTGAAGTTCTTCAGCTTGCCCTCGCGGGCCTTCTTGTAGAGCCCCTTCACATCGCGCGCCTCGGCGACCTCCAGTGGCGTGTCGACGTGGATTTCGATGAACTCGCCCGCGTCGATCATGTCGCGTACCAGCTGGCGGTCTGCCCGGAACGGACTGATGAAGGCGGTAAGCACGATCAGGCCCGCATCGGTCATCAGCTTGGCGACCTCGCCGATGCGGCGGATATTCTCGATCCGGTCGCTTTCGGTGAAACCCAGGTCCTTGTTCAGACCGTGGCGGACATTGTCGCCGTCGAGCAGGAAGGTGTGGCGATTCATGATCGCCAGCTTTTTCTCGACTTCGTTGGCGATCGTCGACTTGCCCGAGCCGGACAGGCCGGTGAACCACAGCACACGCGGCGTCTGGTTCTTCATGCCGGCGTGATGATCGCGGGTGATGTCGGTCGCCTGCCAATGCACGTTCTGGCTCCGGCGCAGGCTGAAGTGCAACATGCCGGCCCCGACCGTGCGGTTGCTGATCTTGTCGATCAGGATGAACCCGCCCAGCGCGCGGTTTTCCTCATAGGGATCGAACACGATCCGCTTGTCGGTGGTGATCTCGCACACGCCGGTCTGGTTGAGGTGCAGCGTCTGCGCGGCGAGATGGTCCATCGTGTTGACGTCGATCTCGTACTTCGGCTCGGCGATAGTCACGCTGACCGTCTGCGTGCCGAGCTTGAGCCAGTAAGCGCGGCCCACGACGAGCGCCTCGTCGTCCATCCACACGATGGTGCTTTCGAACTGGTCGGCGACTTCGGGAGGATTGTCGGCGGCAGCGAGCACGTCACCGCGCGAGCAGTCGATCTCGTCGTCCAAGGTGATCGTGATGGACTGGCCGGCAATCGCTTCGTCGAGCTCGCCCGACATCGTCACCACGGATTTGACCTTGCTGGTCTTGCCCGAAGGCAGCGAGCGCAGCGTGTCTCCGGGCTTAACGCTGCCGGTCGAAATCAACCCGCTGAAGCCGCGGAAGTCGAGGTTGGGGCGGTTGACCCACTGCACCGGCATGCGGAACGGCTTGGCCAGATTGGCAGCGCTGCGCACTTCGACCGCCTCGAGGTGATCGACCAGCGTGGGGCCGTCGTACCAGCTCGTATTGTCCGACGACGCGGTGATATTGTCGCCCGCGAGGCCGGAGATCGGAATGGCGGTAAAGCTCTCGATCCCGATGCTCTTGGCGAACTCTTCATAGTCCGCGACGATCGCATCGAACTTGGCATGGTCGTAACCGATCAGGTCCATCTTGTTCACGGCGAGGACCAGATTCTTGATACCGAGCTGGTGGCACAGGAAACTGTGGCGCTTGGTCTGCACCAGCACGCCCTTGCGCGCATCGATCAGAATGCAGGCGAGGTCGGCGGTCGAGGCGCCGGTGACCATGTTGCGCGTGTATTGCTCGTGGCCCGGGCAGTCGGCGACGATGAACTTGCGCTTCTCGGTCGCGAAAAAGCGATAGGCGACATCGATCGTAATGCCCTGTTCGCGCTCGGCGGCGAGGCCATCGACCAGCAGGGCGAAATCGATCTCCTGCCCCTGCGTGCCGACGCGCTTGCTGTCGGCTTCGAGGCTGGCGAGCTGGTCTTCGAAAATCATCTTCGAATCGTAGAGCAGGCGGCCGATCAGGGTCGACTTGCCATCGTCCACGCTGCCGCAGGTGATGAAGCGCAGCATCGACTTGTTCTGGTGCTGCTCGAGATAGGCGTCGATGTCCTCGGCAATGAGGGCGTCGGTCTGGTAGATCGGGTCGGTCATCAGAAATAACCCTCCTGCTTCTTCTTCTCCATCGACGCGTCGCCCGCGTCCTTATCGATCACGCGGCCCTGGCGTTCGCTGGTAGTGGTCAGCAGCATTTCCTGCACCACCTCGCTCAGCGTGGCAGCCTCGCTCTCCACTGCGCCGGTCAGCGGGAAGCAGCCCAGCGTGCGGAAACGGATGGACTTCTCGGTGGTTTCGGGGCGATAGCCCATGACCTTTTCCAGCCGGTCGAGGTCGTCGGCCATGAACAGGCCGCCCTCATATTCGAAGGTCGGACGCGGCGCGCTGAAATAGAGCGGCACGATCTCGATGTTCTCGGCCATGATATACTGCCAGATGTCGAGCTCGGTCCAGTTGGAGAGCGGGAAGACGCGGATGCTCTCGCCCTTCTTCTTGCGCGCGTTGTAGAGGTTCCACAGCTCGGGACGCTGGTTCTTCGGGTCCCAGCCGTGGCTGGCGGTGCGGAAGGAGAAGATGCGCTCCTTAGCGCGGCTCTTTTCCTCGTCGCGGCGGGCGCCGCCGAAGGCCGCGTCGAAGCCGTATTTGTCGAGGGCCTGCTTTAGCCCTTCGGTCTTCCACATATCGGTATGCAGCGGGCCATGGTCGAACGGGTTGATGCCGCGTTCCTTGGCTTCCGGATTCTGATGGACGATCAGCTCCATGCCCGCATCCTGCGCGCTCTTCTCGCGCAGGGCGTACATGTCCTGGAACTTCCAGGTCGTGTCGACATGCATCAGCGGGAAGGGCGGGGGCGAGGGATAAAATGCCTTCTTCGCCAGGTGCAGCATTACTGCGCTGTCCTTGCCGATCGAATAGAGCATCACCGGCTTCTCCGCCTCGGCAACCACTTCGCGCATGATGTGGATGCTTTCGGCCTCGAGGCGCTGGAGATGGGTAAGGGTCTTCGCGTCGCTCATCGGAACTCCTTTTCGGCGGCGAGGCGTAGCGGACCGGCAATCGGATGGACCTCCCAAATGGGAGGCATTATAATGCGTGCATGCGTATTCCCAATATTGGCGAGGTCGAACTGCTTGTGCCCTTGCAGGAGGGTGTCTTCGAGCAGCCGATGTGGGGCACGTTTCTACGTCGCCTGAGGCGCGTTGCAGGCGTCGACAGCGCGCTGATCCGCCTGAGAATTCCCGGTGCGCGGGGCGAAATCTATCTCGTCGATGGAAATATGCCGGCATCGGCAGAACTGCCTTTCGCCGATCTGCGGGAGGGCCGCGTTTATTCGGCGGACGAATTGGGTGAGCCGATTGCGGGCGGGCCGGACATGCGCGTGATCCGAATGACGGGGGCAGAAGGGATAGAGGCGTGGATGGCGCTGCTCGGAAACGACCTCGATGCCGAGCATTCGCGCCTGCTCACCGCTCTCGCGCCATATTTCCGCGTGTCCCTGCGCGTGCTTGCCAGTATCGAGCGCGAAAAGGCACGGGCCTCGCTGAGCGCAGATGCGTTGGCGCGGATGAATTTCGGGTGGGTCGCGCTGGACGAACGCTGTCGCATCGTCGAATGCGATCCCCAGGCAGACCGCTTCCTCTCCAGGTCGGGGGCATTGCGGCGCGGCCCGTATGATCGCCTGACACCATCTTCGCCGGAACTCGACCGCCAGCTGACCGCGCTGGTACGCGAATGTGCAGCCGATCGGCACCTGCGTCCCCGCGCTCTCAATCTCAGCCGAGATCCCTGGGTGGAGGTGCTGGTATCGCCCATCCATCTCGACACCCTCGTGGGCGACAGCCGTGCCGTTGCCATGCTCTATCTTCGCGGCGACCGCTCCTCCAGCGCGGACCGGCACGAGCAATTGGCCGATCTGTTCGACCTGACACCCGCCGAGGCGCGGCTGGCATGGTCGCTGTCGCAGGGGCTGTCGATTGCCGAAGCGGCGGAACAACACGGCCTGACCATCGAGACGGCGCGGTACTATTCGAAGAAGATCTACGCCAAGACCGGCGCGCGCGGGCAGGTCGACCTCGTGCGCAACATCCTTACCGGAGTGCTGGCGCTGGCCTAGTCGGTCCGCGCGGTGAGGTCCGGCCAGAAGGCATCCGCGCCGCGGGCGATCACGCTGTCGCCGAGCGCCTTGCTCCAATATGCATCGCTGCCGAACTCGCTGCGCCATTGCCGAAGGCGGCCGGTTAAGGTGTGAAGCGGATATTCCTGCGTGAAGCCGATTGCGCCATGGACCTGGTGGGCGATCCGTGCGCCTTCGCTCGCCGCGCGATTGGCCCGCAGCTTGGCTGCGGCGATCTCGAACGCAGCATCGCCGCGGTCGAGCGCTTCGGCCGCGCCCATCGTGGCGCAGTTGGCGGCTGCCGCTTCGCAGGCGAACGTTGCCAGCTCCTGCTGCACCGCCTGGAACTTGCCGAGCGGGCGGCCGAATTGCTGGCGCTCGTTCACGTAAGCAACGCTCATCGCCAATGCTGCATCGAGAGCGCCGGCGATTTGCGCCGCGCGGGCAAAAGCACCGAGATGGAAATGCGCTTCGGTTCCTTCCTCTTCGCGGCTGGCGACGATCCGGTCGACCAAGGGCAGGCCGAGCGCGTGATAGCCGGAGAGCCGGAAGACAGTCAGTGCGTCGACATGATTGCCGCCGAAGCCGCCGTCCGCTTCGGGCACAAGCAGCAGTGGCAGGCCGAGCTCATCGAGCCTAGACCAGTCGCTCTCGCTCGCCGTAGGCCCCAGCTCGGCGAACAGCGGATCGGCCATCTCGGCCAGCATTCGGCGGGTATCGCTCATCTCAGTCCAAGTCCCCGCGCAATGATACCCTTGAGGATTTCGCGCGTTCCGCCGCGCAGCGAGAAACTGGGCGCGACCTGCAGTAGATAGGCCGTGACGCTTGCCAGGACCTCGTCGCCGGACAGGTCCATCTCGATCGCACCTTGCAACAGCTCGGGGATCGCCTGTTCGTAGGCATTGCCGAGATCCTTGACCATGGTCGCCTCCAGCGCGGGATCTTCGCCCCGCGCGAGCTTGGCCGCGACCGATGCGCTCATCATGCGCAAGGTCCAGGCATCGGATGCCATCCTGCCGACGAGGTCGCGGACCGAGGGATCGGCGTGCTTCTCGCCATGACGCACCAGTTCCAGGAACAGCACCATCGACGATAAATACCGCTCCGGCCCGGAGCGCTCGAGCGACAGCTCCGCCGTTGCCTGTCGCCAGCCCTGGCCTTCTTCGCCGAGCAATGCCGAGGCAGGCAGGCGCACATCCTCAAAGAACACCTCGTTGAACTCGTGCGCACCGGTGAGATCGATGATCGGCTTCACCGAGACACCCGGCACATCCATCGGGATGACGAATTGCGACAGGCCCTGCTGGCGCTCCGAACCGGCTTCGGAGCGGATCAGCGCGATCATGAAATGCGACCAGTGCGCGCCGGTGGTCCAGACCTTCTGCCCGTTGATGATCCAATCGTCTCCATCCCGCCGTGCGGATGTCCTGACGGAGGCAAGGTCCGAGCCCGAATTCGGTTCGGACAGTCCGATGCATGCGAATACCTCGCCGCACGCCATGCCGGGCACCCAGCGCTCCTTCAGTTCGTCGTTGCCGAGCCGCAGCAGCAGCGGCCCGCTCTGCCGGTCGGCGATCCAGTGCGCGCCGACCGGAGCGCCGGCGGCCAGCAATTCTTCGATCACCACATAGCGCTCGAGCTGGCTGCGCTCATGGCCACCATACTCTTTCGGCCAGGTCATGCCGAGCAGCCCTGCCTCACCGAGCCTGCGGCTGAAGTCCGGATCGGCCTTGGTCCAGCAATTGGCCCGGCAGACCGGATCGCGCTCGCCATGCTCGGCCACCAGCCCGCGGACCCCGGCCCGCAACTCGGGTGCGCTGTCCGGCCAATCGACGGCTTCGGTGACGAAGGTCTGCACGCATTCTCCTCTCACGGCCTCTCTCACCAATTTGCCGCCGCACCGCAAGACCCGTTGCAACGAGCAACGAATCCCGACAGTGTATCGGCAAGAGAAACGAGTCCCCCAATTTGCGAGGAGAGAGCCCATGACCGATTACAAGAACCTCATCGACGGCAAGATGGTCGACAACGGCGAATGGCTGGACGTGCTGAACCCGGCCAATGAGCAGGTCGTCGGCCGGGTGCCCGCCTGCGGCAAGGACGAGCTGGACCGCGCCGTCGCCGCCGCCCGCCGTGCGTTCAAGGACTGGCGCAAGACCTCGCAAGAAGAGCGCCAGAAAGTCGTCCAGGGCATTGCCGCAGCGATCAAGGACAATGCCGATGAACTGTTCCGCCTGCTGACCACCGAACAGGGCAAGCCGCACGCGCAGGCCCAGCAGGAGATTTACGGTGCCGCGGGCCTCGCCGCAGCACAGTCGACGCTGACGCTGGACGATGTCGTCAACCAGGACGACGACCAGCGCCTCAGCCGCACGCGCCGCGTGCCGGTAGGCGTGGTCGGCGGCATCGTGCCGTGGAACTTCCCGGTCATGATGGCGATCCAGAAGATCGTCCCCGCGCTGGTCGCGGGCTGCACCATCGTGCTGAAGCCTTCGCCCTTCACGCCGCTGACGACGCTGCGCATTGCCGAGCTGATCAAGGACGTGGTTCCGGCAGGGACCGTCAACATCATCACCGGCGAGGATCACCTCGGCCCGATAATCACCGAGCATCCGGATATCGACAAGATTACCTTCACCGGCTCCACAGCGACCGGCAAGAAGATCATGGAGGGCGCATCGGGCGACCTCAAGCGGATCACGCTGGAGCTCGGCGGCAACGATGCCTCGATCGTGCTGCCCGACGCCGATGTCGAGAAGGTGGCCGAGCAGCTGTTCTGGTCCAGCTTCTCAAACGCCGGCCAAGTCTGCATCGCCGCCAAGCGCGTCTACATCCACAAGGACATTTACGACGATCTCAGCAAGGCAATTGCCGAATATGCCAAGAGCGTCGTCGTGGGCGATGGCTCGCATCAGGGGACGGGCGTCGGCCCGATCCAGAACAAGAAGCAGTACGACCGCGTCCTGGAGCTGATCCAGGACGCCAAGGACAATGGCTACAAGTTCCTGACCGGCGGCGACAAGGACCCGTCGGGCACCGGCTATTACGTGCCGATCACCATCCTCGACAATCCGCCCGAAGATGCGCGGATCGTGGCCGAGGAACAGTTCGGCCCGGTCATGCCGTTGCTCAAGTTCGACAGCATCGACGAAGTCATCGAGCGGGCGAACAATTCGGAATACGGCCTCGCCGGTGCGGTCTGGACCAAGGATACCGACAAGGGCGTCGAGATCGCCGAGCAGCTCGAAACCGGTACCGTCTGGATCAATGAATTCATGCACCTGTCGCCCTTCTCGCCCTTCGGCGGGCACAAGCAGTCGGGCTTCGGCGCGGAATACGGCGTCGATGGGCTGAAGGAATTCACCTACCCGCAGGTGATCACGGTCAAGCGCGACGCGGTCGTCTGAGCACATCGGACTGCGTCAATTCTACAGGCTACGCCAGCGGCATGCAGCTGCTGGCGTAGTCGTTTCGACATCTCGGGCTGGTAAAAAGCTTTATCGGCGGTGAAATCGGGCGACGGAGGTTGAACCTCTCACCTCGCGCACCAGAAAGGCGTTCGGTGCGGTCCCGAACAGATACTCGTCCTTCGCGTATCGCTCACTCCAGAAGGTCGCCTGATCCGCTTCAGCCATGGGCCGCTTTCCATGCGCCCATGGAGCCGAGATAGATGTCCAGCTTGTCGAAACCGCGGCTCGCAAGCCAGCCGGCAGCGACCGTGGCCCGCATTCCGCTGGCGCACATCAAAGTGTAGTGTTGTGCCGGATCGAGATCGCGATAACGCTCGTTAAGTTCGCCCACGTAGATATGCCGAGAGCCTTCGATAGCGCCTTCTGCGCGTTCGTCCGCATCCCTTACATCAAGCAGCGTCCAATTATCCCTGCCGCCTCTGAGGCGACGCTCGACTTCCTCGGTTCCGATCATCGGAATGGTCCGCATCGCCTGGCCCTGCGCAGCGGCAGGCACGACGCCGACATAGCCGCCTTCGATAGTGTCGAGAGCGATCCGCACGAGATGCGTCATGGCAGCTTCGAGCTGGTCTTCATCGGAAGCAACAAGAGCGACCTTCTCGCCCTCGCGAATGAACCATCCTGCGAATGCCGAAATCATCCCGACCGGCAGGTTCGTGGAACCGGGAAGATGGCCTGAAGCAAAGGCAAGCGGCTCGCGCACATCCACCAGATGCTCGACCTCGATGTCGCCCAACTGGGGCAGCGACAGCCGCTTGGGCCGCATCACGCGAGGTGCAGCATCGCCGCCCTCCAGGTTAAGGCGCTCCATCAGCCGGAAATAGGGCGGCTGGTAGTGGTTTTCCTCCACCTTGAAGTCGATGAAAGCATCGCGGCTTTCGAATTGCAGCCGCGGATTGTTTGCGCGTTCGTGGCCGAGGGTCGAGAACTCGCGTTCCGCCATGCCCGACCCGCAGACCGATCCTGCCCCATGTGCCGGGTAGAGGATGACCTGATCGCCGAGCGCCAGAATTTTCTGCAGGGAATCGTAGAGAAGGCCAGCAACCTCGCGCTTGCGATCGGGATAGAAGTCCGTGCGGCCAACGTCCCCGACGAACAGCGCATCTCCCGTAAACACGCCGACCGGTCCCTCGGGATAGGCCGTGTCGTGGAGCACGAAAGCAAGATGATCGTCCGTGTGTCCCGGTGTCTCCAGCACTTTGATTTTAAGCTGGCCTATTTCGAACTCGTCACCCTCATGCGCCGTTTCGGCATACTCGACAGGGCCGGCAGAATTGGGACCGTGCAAGACGCGCGCGCCGGTCAGTTCTTTCAGGATCGGCGCTCCGGACACCAGATCCTCGTTGCGATGGGTCTCGAAGATATGGGTAATCTCCAACCCTTCGGCGCGTGCCATTTCCACGTAGCATTCGCAGTCGCGCCGCGGATCGATAACGGCCGTCTTGCCGCCGGAACCGATCAGGTAGGACAGGTGGGACAGGCCGGGTGTCTTGATTTTCTCGAGCAGCATGGTGCCTCCTTCGTAAGGAAAAAGCGGGACCGGCGCGAACCGATCCCGTCCCTCGGACAAGCTACACGTCTGACGCCGACGGCACAGCCTTCGCGCTAGCGGCGAAAAAACAGGAGTCGCTCCACAGCAGCCGCACCGTCCCGGGAACGCTTTTCGTGTTGCCGTAGCTTTTAATCGTCGATTGCAACCGGCACCAACTCCTCGATCGAGCCGGATGCGGAAGGGAATGCCCGGCCAGCGGGCTAGACTTGTACGTTTCGACTTGGAAATACCAATTCCCGCCGTGCAGTTTTTCTGGTCACAGCGATCCGCCAAATTCTTCGTAGAGTCTGCCTATCCTGCTTCCCCCGGCCCTGTATATTCGTTAGGTCGCAAGGGTGCCCAGTCCGATCTTTCGACTTAGCGCCGTCGCTCTTGCGCTTCTCGGCACGGCTTGCGGAGAATCCGAAACCGAGCCTCAACGAGAGGCCGTTCCGGTCGTGGCGCAGACTATCCGCCTTCTTCCCGAGGAGCTGGAAGTCGAAGCGATCGGTTCCGCGCGGGCTGCCACCTCGGCCGAAATCTATGCCGAGACCGACGGCCGTGTTACGAACGTGCTGTTCAGCGCAGGCGATTTCGTCAGCAGCGGGCAACCCCTCGTTCGTCTCGATTCCAGACAGGAGAGGCTCGCGGTGGAAGCGGCGCAAGTCGACGTGCGCGAGGCGGATCAGCTTCTCGGGAGGTATCGGCGCATCGAAGATACCGGGGCCATTTCCGAAAGCCAGATCGAGGCGGGCGAAACCGCGCTCGCGTCCGCCCGTGTCGCCCTCGAACAGGCTCGAACCGCACTGGCCGATCGGGTCGTGCGCGCGCCGTTCAGTGGCCATGTCGGCCTGACCGAGATAGATCCGGGCGACCGGGTGAACGATGCGACGCCTATCACCCAGATCGACCAGCGCGGCACGCTCTACGTCGATTTTCCTGCGCCGGAGGCTGTCTTTAGCGCGCTTCGGCCGGGGCAGGTCGTGCAGGTTACGCCATTCTCCGACCCCTCGCGCGAAATCGATGCTCGGGTGGTGGCAACCGACACCCGCATCTCGCAGGACAGCCGCGACTTTATCGTACGCACAGCGATTCCGAACGAGGACGACCGGCTGCGTCCCGGCATGAGTTTTCGCGTAACCTTCAATCGCGCAGGCGAAACCCGGCCCGTCGTCCCCGAAGAAGCGATCGTGTGGGGCGGCGAAGGTTCGCACCTCTTCGTGATCCGCGAGGCGAAAGCGGTCCGGGTGCCGGTCACCATCACGGCGCGGCGGGAAGGAAGTGTCTTCGTCAACGGCGCAATCCGCCGGCAGGACCGCGTGATCGTCGAAGGCGTGCAAAAGGTTCGCGACGGTCAGGATATCCGGATCGTGCGCAATGGGGGATCGGGCGAGCAGCAGGTCCGGGTTCGCGACCGGCAAGGCGCGGCCCCGCAATCCGCAGCCGATGAAGAATAAGTTCGACCTGCCCATGCTGGCGGTCAAGCGACCGCTGCTGATCGGCGTGCTCAACCTGCTGATCGTCATTGCCGGGATTGCAGCGCTGTTGGGCGCGGAGGTCCGCGAACTGCCCAATGTCGACCGCCCCATCGTCTCTGTCACGGCGAGCCTGCCCGGGGCCGCGCCCGAGACGATGGATTCCGAAGTGACGAGCATCCTTGAAGATGCGGTCGCGCGTGTTTCCGGCGTACGCCAGATCAGCTCGTCCAGCGAGGAAAACAATTCGCGCATCCGGGTCGAGTTCAATCCCGGCATCGATCTCGATACGGCGGCATCGGACGTGCGCGAGGCGGTGAGCCGCGTCAATCGCGACCTGCCCGAGCGGGTGGAGCAGGTGACCGTGGTCAAGGCCGATCAGGATGCCCAGCCCATCATGACGCTGGCGGTGCAATCGACCGAATACGACCAAGCCGAGCTGACACGCATCGTCGAGAACGACATCGTGCCGGAATTGCTGGCTGCCGAAGGTGTGGCGAGCATCGAGCAGTTCGGGACCCGCGCACGGCAGATGCGGGTCTCGGTCGATCCGGCGCGGCTCAATCGTTTCGGCCTGACGCTGACCGACGTGGCGGACGCGCTGGAGAATGCGCCCTACGACGTACCGGTCGGCTCGTTCCGCTCGGATGCGCAGGAGTTGGTGGTGCGCGCCGAAGCGAGTGCGACGAGCCCTGCACTGATCGAGAACGTCGTCATTAACGGAACCACCCGCGTCGGCGACGTCGCCCAGGCCGATTTCGCGCCCGCCAATGCCACGAATTTCGTGCGGCTCGACGGACGGCCCATCGTGGGACTGGGCGTCGTGCGGCAGGCAAGTTCTAACACGATCGAGATTTCGGACGGCATCCGGCAGGGTGTGGACCGGCTGAACGAGCGCTTCTCCGACATATCCATCGAAGTCGTATCCGACGACGCCGAATTCATCCGGATTTCCGTGCGCGAAGTGCTCATCACGCTCGGCTTCACGATCCTCGTCGTGGTCGGGACGATGCTGGTGTTCTTCCGGGCATGGCGGCCGACCGTCGTCCCGAGTGCGACGATCCCGGTTGCCCTTGTCGGCGTGGTCGCCGGTATCTGGCTCATGGGCTTCTCGATCAATTTGCTGACCTTGCTAGCTCTGGTCTTGGCGACGGGTCTTATCGTGGACGATGCCATTGTCGTGCTCGAGAATGCGCAGCGATTGCAGAACAAGGGGCTTGGTAGGCGCGCGGCCGCCGTGCTGGGGACGCGGCAGGTGTTTTTCGCAGTGGTCGCGACCACGGCAGTGCTGGTGTCGGTTTTCGTGCCGATCAGTTTCCTTCCGTCGGAGGCCGGCCGGCTGTTCCGGGAATTCGGTTTCGTCCTCGCGGTTGCAGTCATCATATCGAGTTTCGTTGCCCTGTCCCTCGTGCCCGCACTCGCCGCCCGCTTCGATCTGACGAGCGACAAGGAGGAGACGGAAGGCGGACACCTCTCTCGCTGGGGGCACAAGGCGAACAACTGGTACGAAAGCGCACTAAGGCGCTGCCTCGACCGGCCGAAACTGGTCGGCATCGCGTCTATTGTGGTCGCAGTGGCCGCGGGCCTGCTCTATTCGCAGCTCGACAACGAACTCGTGCCGGACGAGGATCGCGGAGTGATCACGGTCGATGCGACCGGACCGGACGGGGTCGGCCTCGACTTCATGGACGGCGAACTCGACGAGGTGGAGCGCGTCCTCCAGCCCTATCTCGACAGTGGCGAAATCGAGAGCACGTTCTCCATCGTCGGCCGATACGATCCCAACCGCGTGCGCGTGACAGCACAGCTCGCCGACTGGAGCGACCGCGACCGTAGCCAGACGGAGATCGTCGACGAACTCAACGAACCGCTGCAGGAAATCCCGGGATCACGCACCAACGCGCGCGGGCGCGGGACGCTGAGCTTCGGCGGCGGCGGCAACGGGATCGAGGTCGCCCTGACCGGCGCCGAATACGATACGATCTACGCATCGGCGCAGGCGCTCGCGACCGCGATCGACACCCAGTCGGATATCCTCTCGAATGCCGAAATCTCCTACCAGCCGACACAGCCACAGTTGTCGGTGCAGATCGACCGGCAGCGCGCTGCCGATCTCGGCGTCGATCTGGACGATCTGTCCCAAACCTTGCGGGCGATGATCGGGGGAGAGGACCTCGTCGATCTTAACGTAGGCGACCAGGCGGTGCCGATCTTCCTGACAGCGCAGGCGGTGACGGTCACCAACCCTTCCGACCTGCGCAACCTCTACGTTCGGGGCACAGTCGGCGGCGAGAGTAGCCTGGTCCCGCTTTCCACGCTGGCCCAGATCGAAGAACAGGGCATCGCCGCCGAACTCGACCGCACCGAACAGCGCCGCGCGATCGAGGTCAGCGCGAACATCGAAGCGGGCACGCCGCTACGCGATGCGGTAGATGAAATCGAACGCCTGTCGGAAGACGCCGTGGGTCCGGGCATCGACATGCTGTTGCAAGGCGAGGCCGAAAGCCTCGAAGAGACCTCGAACGATCTGCTGCTGACCTATGGCTTCTCGCTGATCATCGTATTCCTCGTGCTGGTGGCGCAGTTCGAAAGCTTCACGAGCGCGTTCGTGGTGTTGCTGACCGTGCCATTCGCTCTCGCAGCGGCCATATTCTCGCTGTATCTTTCGGGCGTGTCGCTCAATATCTATTCGCAGATCGGCCTCGTCATGCTGATCGGCCTGATGGCGAAGAACGGCATCCTGATCGTCGAATTCGCCGACCAGTTGCGCCAGCAGGGCCGTAGCGTGCGCGAATCAGTCGAAGAAGCCGCCGCCATTCGCCTGCGCCCGATCGCCATGACGCTCATTTCGACCGTGCTCGGCGCAGTACCGCTGATCCTGGCGAGCGGAGCCGGCTCGGAAGCGCGCCAGTCGATCGGCTGGGTAATTTTCGGCGGTCTAGGCATCGCGGGCATCTTCACCCTGTTCCTCACGCCGGTCATCTACCTCGCCATCGCGCGTTTCGGCAAACCGCGCAACGTCGATCTGGAGCGCCTGAATAGCGAGATCCAGGACGTGGACGAAGACATGACGATGGCTCCGGCATGAAGAGGCTGTTGGCTGCCACCGGAGTGGCTCTGATGGTGTCCGCCTGTGCGGGCGTCGAGCCGGAGGTGATGATCCCGGTCGTCGAGGCACCGCCGGCCTATGCGACGGACCTTCCGCCCTCGGGCATCGAGCGGGACTGGTGGCTTGGCTACAACGACCCGGTGCTCGACACGCTCGTGCGCCAGGGCCTTGCCGCCAACCTTAATATCGACGCGGCGACCGACCGGCTCGGTTCGGCAGCGGAACTGTTGCGCGCCGAACGGTCGGACCTCCTTCCTTCGGTCGATGGAACGGCGGAGATTGGCGCATCCCTGACAAACGACAGCGCGATCACTGCGAGTGCGGGCCTTTTCGGTCTGTTCAATCCCGATATCAACGGCAGGCTTGCGGCCGAAGTCCGCGCTGCCGCTGCAGATTATGCCGAAGCGGAATATTTGCTTGCGGATCAACGGCGCATCGTGGCCGCGGCTATCGCCAGCCAGTATATCGAGTATCGTCGCACCGGAGCGCAGCTCGAACTGCTGGAGCAATCGACCGACTTGCAGGAACAGACGCTCCGGATCGTCACCTTGCGGTTCGAAGCCGGTCTTGCCGCCAACCTCGACGTGCGGCGAGCCGCAGCCGACCTCGCGCAGACGCGGGCCCGGCGCGGTCTCATCGAGATCGCACGCAACGAAGCGCAGAACGCCCTCGCGATCCTTCTGGCCGAGCCGCCAGGCGCTTTCGCTGTTCCGACACGTGAAGAGGCCGAAATCCCCGATTACGGACTGGGTCCGCCCGCAGGTGTTCCTGCAGACCTGATGCGGCGGCGGACCGATATTCTCGCGGCCGAAGCGCGGCTCGCGCAAGCGGCAGCCGCGATCGGGATCGAACGAGCGGATTTGCGACCTTCGCTGACCATTCCAGGGACGATCGGTATCGGTGACGGCACGCTCGGCGGCCTGTTCAGCGACTTTCTCGTCGGGATCGGCGCCGCGCTCGATCTGCCGCTGTTCGACGGTGGTCGGCGCCGGGCGGAAGTCGCCGCTGCCGAGTTCGAGGCCCAAGCCCGGCTCGCGGAGTACAACAGCGTATTCCTGAACGCGCTGGGCGAAGTCGAAAACGCTCTGGTCGCGATCGAAGCCTATCAACAGCGCAGCGAGGCGCTGTCGGAAGCAATCGAACAGAGCGAGGTCGCCCTCTCGCAATCCAATGCTCTTTATCGCGAAGGTCTCGCATCGCTGTTCGATGTGCTGGATGCGCAACGCCAACTGATTGCGAGCAGGCAGTCGTTGATCGACAGCGATGCTGCATTGGCCAGTTCCCACACCGCGTTCCACGCAGGCATCGGTTCGGACTGATCTTTCCCGCATGTCCGGGGCGCGTTCCCGGAACGAGCGAAACTGGGGCGCGATACGGCCAGGGCAAGGCTATGTGTGGCGGAGCAGGAGGGATGCAAAAATGATTGAAAGTAAAGGGGATTTTTTCAAATATTCCTTGCGACATAAATTGAGCCAAAGTCTATGGTAAGGTCTGGGATGGACTGTCCCGGATATTATCGAAGCTATTACGGTTCTGCCAGACAACGAGGGGAAGGGCTGGAAGCGGTCAGTCCATCTACACATCAATTTATGGCGATCGGTTGCTGGTAAACATTCTTACTGGTCGGCCCGAACGCCACCCGTGTGGGTCACTACGATCACTAGAGCTGTCACAATGCCGATTTTTGCATGACAACGGTGAAGATCGAGTGCAACTATCGAGCCGTGAAGAAATTTAGTGAGCGCACTGAGCCGTGTCCGTTTTTCCAATATTGGGTACAATATTTTCCACATTAGAGATTAACAGCAGAGGCAGGGCGGTCGCAATGTTGCAGTTCTATGAAAAACTTCGTCAATCTTTAATTTGCAGCTCGGCTCGAACACAAGTCCTTGAGCGCAGATTTTTCGCGAAAATTGCGGCACTTGGCGTTCTCAGTCTGCTCCTCCCCTCATGCGATTTCGTTTCACCACTAACCGACGATTCACATCGATTCCGAATGACTTTGGAAGTCGAGACGCCTGACGAATTGCGGGCGGGATTATCGGTTCACGAAGTAACTGCGGGAAACCGGACAGCGTTTTTGCCCGATATGGCCGATCGTCATAAGAGCCTGCGCGGAGAAGCGGTGGCGGTCGATCTCCCCAACGACCGCATGCAGTTCGTGTGACGTGACCCCCAGCTTTCCCCCAGCTGGGATTAGAGCTGGGCGGTTGTTTTGCGCATAAGCGCGATTGAAGCAATGGGCTGCGTAGTGGAGCCCGTAGGGCGTAGCGAAGCAGGCCATTGCTTATCCAGTTCGGCGGCGAACGCCGCCGGTGTTGCGTAGCCAAGCGATGAGTGCGGTCGCTCCCGGTTGTAATCATCCACCCAGGCGGCGATCTCGACACGGGCATGGGCCATGCTCATGAACAGCGTCTCGTTGAGCAGTTCGTCCCGCATGCGACCGTTGAAGCTCTCGACATAGCCATTCTGCATCGGCCTTCCGGGCGCGATATAATGCCACTCGACGCCGATCTCGCCGCACCATGCCAGCACGGCGTTGCTGGTGAGCTCGGTTCCGTTGTCGCTGACGATCATGCCGGGCTTGCCACGCTGGGCGATCAGCTCGGTCAGCTCTCGAACGACACGGCGACCAGAGATCGACGTGTCCGGCACCGCTGCCAGACACTCCCTTGTCACGTCATCGACCACGTTGAGCACCCGGAACCTCCTGCCCGACGCCATCTGGTCGTGCACGAAGTCCAGGCTCCAGCGCTGGTTCGGTAAGGCGAGCACCGGAGCAGGTGCCCTCGTGCCGACTGCGCGCCTGCGACTGCGTCGACGCCTCACCGCCAAGCCTTCCTCCTTGTAGAGCCTCTGGGTCTTCTTCCGGTTGATCATGATCCCCTCCCGGCGCAGCAGGATGTGCAGACGGCGATAGCCGAACCGCCGTCGCTGGTTGGCCAGCTCGCGCAGCTTCTCACGCAGATCGGCGTCATCGCCCCGGGTGGAACGGTAACGCACGCTCTTGCGATCGGCATCGATGACACGGCACGCCCGCCGCTCGCTCATCCCGTGGCATGCCTGAAGATGAGCGACAGCTTCCCGCTGCGCGGCGGGCGTCAGAACTTTTTTGCCAGAAGATCCTTCAACGCCGCTTTGTCCAGCATCGTGTCGGCCAGCAGGCGCTTGAGCTTGGCGTTCTCGCTCTCGAGCTCCTTGAGCCGCCGGGCATCAGACACCTCCAGCCCACCATACTTCGACTTCCAGTTGTAGATCGTCGCTTCCGAAACCCCGTGTCGCCGGGCCAGGTCGGCGGTCTTCGCTCCCGCCTCCGCCTCCTTGAGCACGCCGATGATCTGCTCTTCTGAAAACCTCGTTCTCTTCATCTCGTCCGTCCTTCTGTCAGGGCCGGACTCTAATCCAACTTGGAGGAAAATCAGGGGGTCACGTCACGTGCTTCTGACTAGCTGGTGGGAAGCTTGGGAGTTACGTCAGTATATGTGAAGTACGAAATCTCATGTCGCCAAGACGGCCATCATTTGTTAGGGTAGATCCCTAGGTTTCGCCTTCTGAGAGAAATTGGAGCTTCCAATATGAGGCAGTTATTATACGCGATAGTGCTTATTACCGTGAGTTTTTTCGCTGGATATGCCACGGCATTGTATCGCTACGCTCCTTATTCTTGCAAGATAGACGGCAATCCATTCACGTGCGACGACGTTTTGCTACTTGAAGCTCCATCGGAAAGCGACAAATGAAATGACAAGTTCATCGAACGCACTTGCCATCGTCAATAATGGTATTGAAATACTCCCTGAAATCACTCTTTTTCGATTGAGATCTGATTTAGATGAGGTATGGCTGGACAGTAACGGTCAGATACATCAAAGTCTTTTAAATGACGCGCCGTGGTCTGAGTATTTAAATAATTCAATATATGAGTATAGAGAAAGCATATATCGATCTTTTACTGAGATACAGAACGTAATAGCGGGCATACAATTTGAAGAGCTTCTTGAAGGTGATGCCCGTACCGCGAATATCAACTTTTATACGGCGAATTCGACTTTAAATCACATGGGGCAGACGGCGCCATCTCTGCTTGATCTTAATACTGGTTTGTATCATAACGAAATTTTCTTTTTCCCCTTAAATCAGGGTAATCTTATACGTCCCACCGATTATGTCGTTCTGCATGAAATACTTCATGTCTTCGGTCTTACAGACTCTGTGAACGGTACATTTTCAAGCAGCTTTGATGATCGATATACGGTAACATCGTACACGCAAGGTATTTCTGATAGAGTGAATACCAACTTAGCTATTTTCGATATATATGCGCTTCAAAGTCGATATGGAATAAACGCAGGATACAATCCTAGCGATTTCTATCAATTTTCCTCGTCTACGAACTTTCAGAATATGGGTGTGGGCCATTCAAGTGAGCTTGACTCTGATTACGATCAGCTTGCTGTATGGGATGCTAGTGGATCTGACACATTCAGTGGATCAAACCAATCAACGAGCGTGCTTATAGATTTGCGCCAGGGCTCGCTCAGTGACATAGATAGCCTGCAAGGCAGAAATTACAATATTGGGATTGCTTTTGGTACAGTCGTTGAAAATGCTGAGGGATCAGCATTTGACGATGTTTTGATCGGAAATTTGGCGTCTAACAATATTGTTGGGGGTGGAGGGGCTGATCGCATCTACGGTGATGGTCGGGCATTTGCGGCCAATCGTTCAATTTCATCTTGGTGGTCGCTTTCCGAAACGTCGACCGAGGAGGAGGAATGGATCTATCCTGAACTTAACGGTTCCAATCCGTCACAAACACAAACAGATGTTCTTCATGGTGGATCTGGCTCGGATCATCTATTCGGCGGAAGTGCATTTAACGTGTTGGATGGTGGTTTTGATGACGACGAGCTGCATTCAGCAGGTCGCTCAACAGTCATGTACGGCGGGCAGGGGGCGGATGAGTTTCACATAGGCTCCAATACCGTAATCGCTGACGGGGAGGCGGCTGACACCACGTACTATGGCATAAGACTGTTCGGCGGAACGAAGCAATGGTGGATGGAAGGCGGCACGGCTTACTGGACGCCGTTCTCCAATCTGGTCAACGCATTCCCTGTCGCCGGCGCGTCTATGCTTCTGGCTGCTTCCTTCTTCGTCGACGCAGTGACAATGAAGTTCGCGAGCTATCAGAAGAACGCAGACGGAAGCCTCGGTATCAATATCGGCTGGGGCCTTGGGGGCGTTGCCAGAATCGATGACTACCACCTCGACCTCGATTCAGGCGCAGCCAGCGGTGGAGTGGTCGTCTTTCAGTCAAGCCTCACGGAAAATCCGACACTAGATACCTTCACCCAGTATATAAATCTATCGCTCAAGGCCGCTTTCGGTGTCGGTTTCAACGGCTGGGACCCGATCGTCCTCGACCTCGACGGCGATGGTTATGAACTGACCACCCAGCGCAACAGCGGCGTCCACTTCGAGTTCGATGGCGACGGCTTTGCCGAGAAAACCGGCTGGGTTCGGCCGGACGATGGCTTTCTTGTGCTGGACGCAAACGGCAACGGCATCGTCGACGACAGCACCGAGTTCTTCGGCGACGAGACTCAGGGTGGTTTCGCCGAACTTGCGACGCACGATGTGAACGCGGATGGCGTGATCGACGCTGCAGATGCCGTCTTCAACGAACTGCGCGTCTGGCGCGATCTCGACAGCGACGGCGAGACCGATGCGGGCGAGCTGTTCACGCTGGCAGAGCTTGGAATCCAGTCGATCAGTCTTGCTGCAGCCGCTCCGACCGATCCGATAAACATCGGCGGCAATACGATCGCCGCGGAAGCACTCGTCACCATGACCGACGGCTCGACCCGCATGGCGGGCGATGCGGTACTTGATATCAGCCATATCGATACGCGCTATCTTGGCGGAACGAGCGTTTCGGCTGCCGCAGCCGCGCTGCCGGAATTGCGCGGTTTCGGCAATGTCGCCGATCTGCGCGTTGTTATGAGCGAGGACGCCGCAATCCTGTCTCAGGTCGATGCTTTCGACCAGCTGGCCACCACAGACCTCTCTCTTCTGAAGTCAAGCGCCGAGGCGATCCTCTACGCTTGGGCCGGCGTCGATGGAATGGCACCCGATGCGCTCGGAACCGATGGCTTCGACATGCGCAAGCTGGCCTTCCTCGAAGCGTTCAGCGGCCAAGAAATCGCTCCGCGCGATCCAGCCACTGGCGAAGTGCTGCTTGACAACCTGCCAGAGCTCGAAGCGAGCTGGACGGACACCCTGCAGAGCCTGACGCTACGCCTCATCGTGCAGAGCGACGCGCTGCCCGCATTTGCCGGGCTGACCTACCGCTCCGACCTCGACCTTATCGTCTTGGACGGCGCAGACTCCCTCAAAAACGTGTATTCCGCAATCCTAAGCGGGCTATCGAGCGATTTGACCGCCGCCCTCGCCGAATGGGAAAGCTGGGGCGAGTTACTGTCCGCCATACAGGATGCTTCGCACCGGTTCGACGGTAATATCGTGCGAGCCGATTTTGCGGCGGCGCAATTGCAAGCCGCGATCGTAGCCAGCGGAACCTCGCTGGATATCGCGAGCCTCGCGCCCGCACTTGGTATCGACAATCTCGTGGTCGGAACGTCCGCTGCGGAAACGCTCGTCCAAAGCGAGGGCGGTACGATCTTTTCGAGCATCGGCGACGGCGATACTGTCAATGGTGGTGCGGGGCAGGATGTCTATTTGCTGTCCCGCGGCTTCGGTGCGGTTACCATCTATGATGAAGAAGGCGCACAGACCGGCGACCGCATCCGTTTCGTCGATATCGACCGGTCGGAAGTTTCGGTCGATAGGGTCGGAGCGGACTTGGTGCTCACGGTCGATGCGACCGGCGATACGGTTACCATAATCGGTCAATTTGCAGACGTAGTCCCGATCGGTACGGACACACTGCTCAGCAACAATCTCGGTCTGGAAGAAATCCAGTTCGCCGACGGCGAGGTTATGGAAATCCCGGACATCGCCATCGCAATCGGTGAGGGAACGTCAGGCGACGATGTCATGGAAGGCACCATGCACACCGACGTATTCCAGGGGCGCGAGGGCGACGATATCCTGAGCGGCGGTGACGATGCCGACCTCTACGTTTTCGATCTCGGCGACGGCGCGGACATCATTCGCGATTTCCAGACTACCCCGCTGCTTCGTGCAGCCGACATGGTTATCTTCGGCGACGATATCGCGCCCGAAGACTTGGTCTTCACGCGTGGGACAAATCCTAACGACCTTGTGATCACGATCGGCACCGGCGGCGACAGCGTCACGATCGAAGACCAGTTCGGGTATCTCTCCCTAGGTTACAACGATCCCTTGGCGCCAAACTCGCGGATCGAGATTTTCTCGTTCCGCCACTATGGTGAGGTCTACACCCACCGCGACGTTCAGCAGATGCTGATCGCTGCGGAAACAACCGATGGCGATGACGTGACGCGCGGCTTCGGCGACGACGATGTCTTTGGGCCGAGCCTGGGCGATGACCTCTTGATCGGTCTCGACGGCAACGACACCTATTACTTCGCTCGGGGGTTCGGCAACGACACCATCGATGAGCAAGCGGTCTTTATCGATATCAATGTCGGCCTCGGCGGTTTGTCGCTCCTTCACGGCGCGGACACTATTGTTTTCGGAGAGGGCATCGATCTCTCCGACGTCAGCTTTACGCGCGCTTCGTCCGCACCAAATTTGACGATTACGCTCGATACGGGCGAAACGCTGACTGTCCTCAACCAGTTCGACGGTTTCCAGACTGGCACATTGGGCTCGCAGTGGTTCGACCGGATCGAATGGTTCGAATTTGCCGACGGTACTCGTATCAGCTGGCAAGATGTGTTGCTGGACGTCACGACCGGCACGGATGGCGACGACAGTCTTTGGGGTGATCTCTACCAAGACACGCTTACCGGCGGTCTTGGCAACGATTACATGTCCGGTGGCGGCTTCGCCGACACGTACATCTTCAATCTGGGCGACGGCCAGGACGTCATCGATGACAACAACCCATTTATCCTCGGATCAGGGTTCGTGTCCGTCGATACGACACCGGATATACTCAGGCTTGGTGCCGGAATTACGCCCAGTGACATATCGATCATCACCAGCGGGACAAATCTTACGCTCGCGATAGGCTCGGGCGGAGATACGGTCACCCTCCATGGCCAGAACGATTACTACCACACCGGCGTCTTCGGCGCGTTTTCGAACAGTCGCATCGAAAGAATTGAATTCGCAGATGGAGAGGTCTGGACTTGGCAGGATCTGAACCGGCTCGCGATAGAGGCCGCGACGACTTCCGGTGATGACGTCATCACCGGCTTTGCCATGGAAGATCGTTTCGAGGCGAGCGCTGGTGATGATATCATGCGCGGGGGTGATAGCGATGATACCTATGTTTTCGGGATCGGCTCAGGTTCCGACCGGATCGAGGAAAGCGTAGGCGACCTCAACTTCAGTCATTTCGATGTGGTGGAATTCGGCCCTGGCCTGACTGCCGATGACCTGACTTTCGAAAGAAATGGATCGGACCTCATTGTTCGGATCATCGGCACGACCGACACGCTCACGATCGTTGACCAGTTCAGGAACTATATCGGCTTTACGAACTACGACATCGAGCTTTTTCGTTTCGAAGATGGCACTGAGATCACGAAGGAGGCCATCATGGTGCAGCTACTCGCTGCGACCGATGGTGATGACATCATCGAGGGCTATCATACCGACGACACGCTCGCTGGCGGTTTAGGTAACGACACACTGTTCGGACGCGACGGGTCGGACCGTTATGAATTTAATCTCGGAGATGGTCAGGACACGATCGTCGAGAGTGTTCGCTTCGCCAATTTGGACGACAGCGATTGCCTTGTCTTCGGAAGCGGAATAACTCCGTTGGACATCCGTCTTTCCCGTGATGGCGAAGACCTCATCGTCTCGATTGATGGCACATCGGATTCCGTGACGATTATCGGTCAGTTCTCTTACTCGCTCGGTTTCACCTGGGAAGATATCGAGTTCTTCGAATTCGCCGACGGCACCGTATGGACGAAACGAGATGTCGCGAATTTCGTGATGGCGGGCACGAGCGGCGACGACACTATCGATGGTACCTCTGAGAACGATGAGCTTACTGGCTTGGGTGGTAACGACATTCTGCGTGGCGGTGATGGATCGGACACATACTACTTCAATCTCGGCGACGGGCAGGACATCATCGAGGAATCTGTCGGACACCAGTTCTTCTCTGATTTCGATCAGATCGTCTTCGGCGCCGGGATCGCCGCAAACGATCTCACTTTCGTGCGTGACGGGAATGACTTGACCATATCGATTGCCGGGACGACGGACTCGATAACCATCGTCGATCAGTTCCACATGAGTTCGGGCTTCTCGAACCATGATATCGAGCAAATCCAGTTTGCAGATGGCTCGGTCATGACGAAGACCGATATCCAGAATATCCTCACTACCGGAACCGAGGCGGACGAGACGATCCTCGGGTTCAATACGGATGATCATATCGACGGCGGCGCTGGCAACGACATCCTTCGCGGACTCGATGGTTCGGACACCTACGTCTTTGGCTATGGCTCGGGCAATGACATCATCCGCGAAAGCGTCGGTAATGTCCTGTCAGCGGACGACGATCGCATCCTCTTTGGTACAGATGTAACGCAAGCCGATGTCATCTGGTCTCGAAGCGGCGGCGACCTCATTATCGGCTTGGTTGGCTCGTCGGATACACTCACGGTCGAAGGCGGTCTCGAACGTGAGGGCAATCACGATTGGACATGGCGCGACATCGAGCGGTTCGAATTTGCCGACGGTACGGTGCTTTCCAAAGAAGACGTCATGGCCATCCTGCTCCAAGGGACGGCAGCCGACGAAACGCTCGAAGGTTTCTGGATCGACGATGTCCTCGCAGGAAACGGCGGAAACGATGTCCTTCATGGCGGTCTTGGCGATGATACCTATATTTTCTCGCGCGGAGACGGTCAGGACACGATTAGCGACAATAGCGCAACCGTCCTGGGTGGAGGCAATGATCGCCTTCTTTTTGGCACCGGCATCCTGGAAAGCGAGCTTGTCTTCTCGAGAAACGTCACGGGCTCCGATATCATTCTCACCTTCACCAACTCCAGCGATCAGATCACTCTGGCCAATGTCGCCACCGACGAAGCCTCGACGATCGAAGTGTTGGAGTTTGCTGACGGAACGGTGCTGACTTATGCCGATCTTGTCGCCCGGGTCATGATTGCAACGCCCGGAGATGATGTGCTCTATGGCAGTAGCAGCGGAGAGTCGCTTTCCGGCGAGGCGGGCGATGACATTATCCGCTCGCGGGATGGCAGCGACGTCCTTATCGGCGGTGCGGGTAGCGATGTGCTCTCGGGCGAGGGCGGCGACGATACCTATGTCTTTGCCCTAGGAGACGGCCAAGATACCATCAGCGAATATTTCGGTGGCACATCCGGGGGTTTCGATATCATCGAGCTCGGTGCCGGAATTGCTCCAGGCGATGTAACGATTAGCCAAGCGGACAGCGGATACGACATCGTCCTGACAATAGGAACAAACGGTGACAGCATCACCCTCGATCAGGCGATTGTCGATAGCCGCTATGCTATAGAGGAGGTTCGCTTCGCCGACGGTACAGTGTGGACCCACGACGACCTGCTAGCAAGCGCGACCGTCGGATCTACCGGCAATGATCTGCTCTACGGGACAGTAAACACGGAGACTCTTGCTGGGCTGGCTGGCAACGACATCTTGCGTGGACGTCAAGGTAACGACACGCTGATCGGCGGCACTGGCAATGACATCCTATCGGGCGAAGGGGGCGACGACACGTACCTCTTCGACGCAGGCGATGGCCAAGACACGATCAGCGATACTTTCGATGTTTATAGCGGCGGCTATGGCGGGAACGATGTCTTAGAATTTGGCGTGGGCATCAATTCGACTGACGTAACTGTTTCGCAAGCAGGTGACGGCAATGATCTTGTCCTGACCTTCGCCGGGTCGACTGACCAGATTACGATTGACAGCGCTATCACCTATGATCGCAACCGCATCGAGGAGGTTCATTTCGCCGACGGCACAGTCTGGACGCACGAATACATGCTGTCTCTGGCAACTGGCGCAACTACAGGCGATGATACTATATTCGGAGATCAAAATCCGAACGCGTTGGTTGGATTGGCTGGGAACGATGCTCTACGCGGACGTCAGGGAGATGACACGCTAATCGGCGGAACGGGCAATGATCTGCTTTCGGGCGAGGGCGGCGACGACACCTTCGTCTTCGAAGCTGGAGATGGCCAAGACATCATCCGAGATACGGTCGACACCTTTGGCGGCGGATACGGGGGCAATGACGTACTGCTTCTCGGTGCTGGGATCGATGCAGCCGATGTTTCGGTAGCGCAGGCAGATAACGGCAACGACCTGGTCCTGACCTTCGCGAATTCGACAGACCAAATCGTTATCGACAACGCCATCACGTACGAACCGAATAGGATCGAGGAAGTGCGTTTTGCAGACGGCACGGTCTGGTCGCACAGTGACCTCATGGCAAGATCGATGACGCCGACGGCGGGCAACGATGCCTTCTACGGTAGCGAAGCCGCAGAAACCATCTCTGGCGAAGCAGGAGACGATACGCTCCGTGGACGTCAAGGGAACGACACTCTGATAGGCGGAGCGGGCAACGACCTTCTCTCCGGCGAAGGCGGTGATGACACCTTCGTGTTCGAGGCTGGAGACGGTCAGGATATCATTCGGGACACGGTGGATCGCTTTGGAGGCGGACACAGCGGCTTCGACGTTCTCGAATTGGGTATTGGGATCGATCCGAACAATGTCACGGTTTCTCAGGCGGACAACGGTAATGACCTTGTACTGAGTTTCGCCGGATCGACCGACCGCATCACGATCGATAATGCGATTACCGATACTCGCAACAGAATTGAAGAAGTGCGTTTTGCAGACGGTACGGTTTGGTCGCACACTGATCTTATGGCTAGATCGATGACACCGACGGCGGGCAACGACATTTTCTATGGCAGCGAGGCAGCCGAAATCATCGCTGGGGCAGGTGGTGATGACACGCTCGGCGGTCGTCACGGCAACGACACGATTATTGGTGGGACTGGCAACGACCTGCTGTCAGGCGAAGGCGGCGACGACACCTTCGTGTTTGAGGTCGGAGACGGTCAGGACATCATCCGGGACACGGTCGACAGGTTCGTCGGTGGACACAGTGGTTTCGATATCCTGCAATTGGGGGCTGGCATAGATTGGGCCAATGTCTCCGTCAGTCAGGCGGATAACGGTAATGACCTTGTCCTGACATTCGCCGGATCGACTGACCAAATCACCATCGACAACGCGATTACCGATACTCGTAACAGAATTGAAGAAGTACACTTTGCAGACGGTACGGTTTGGTCTCACGACGATCTCATGGCGAGATCGATGACTCCGACCCCAGGCAACGACATTTTCCATGGCAGCGAGGCAGCCGAGATTATCGCCGGGGCAGGTGGTGACGACACGCTTCGCGGTCGCCATGGCAATGACATACTCACTGGCGGGACGGGCAACGACCTGCTGTCAGGCGAAGGTGGCGACGATATCTTCGTTTTCGAGGTCGGAGACGGCCAGGATATCATCCGAGACACGGTCGACAGGTTCGTCGGCGGACACAGCGGCTTCGACGTTCTCGAATTGGGGATCGGGATCGATCCGGCCAATGTCACGGTTTCCCAAGGCGATAGTGGCAATGACCTGGTACTGACATTTGCAGGATCGACCGACAGCATCACGCTCGACAATGCGGTGACGGACAGTCGCAACCAGATCGAAGAAGTGCATTTCGCCGATGGTACAATCTGGGATCATAGCTATCTCGTCTCCCTATCGATTGCACCGACCAGCGGCGATGATGTCTTCTACGGCACGGCAGGTGCGGACAGCCTGAGCGGTGGCGTTGGCAATGACACGCTTTACGGCCAGGATGGAAACGACATCCTATTCGGCGGGACCGGCGACGACTGGCTCGATGGCGGGCGACATACCGACCGCGCAGTATATAGCGGCCTGTCCACGGACTACTCGATCACGACCAGCGGCGGCGCTGTCTACGTTACCGACGATGAAGCCGCCATCGATGGCGATGACGGGGTCGATCGGATCATTAGTATCGAGACGCTCGAGTTTCAGGGTGGCACCACCGTGGGAGTTACTTCACCAATCATCCTCGATCTCGGCGGTGATGGTATCCAGACTGTAAGCGCTTCCGATAGCCGAGCTTCATTCGACCTCGATGGCGATGGCATAGGCGACGACACGAGCTGGATCGGCTCTCGTGATGGCTTCCTCTTCCTCGACCGCAACGGGGACGGGACGATGACGGATGCCTCGGAAATCAGCTTTACTGACGATGTGCCTGGTGCGCCTTCCGATCTGGCCGGGCTCCGCGCATTCGATAGCAACGCAGACGGCATCCTGAGCTCCGATGACGAAGCGTTCATGGCGTTCGGTGTCTGGTGCGATGCCAATGGGGACGGAATCGTTGACGAAGGAGAAACAGCGACACTCGCATCATTGGGGATTGCATCAATCGATCTTGCGGGCGAAAGCGTTGAGGCGCGAACCGGGTTCGGCGAAACTGCTATCCTGAATTACGGCACCTTCACTCTCTCGAATGGAACGAGCCTTCAGTTTGCAGATGCTGCCTTAACGTATTTCTCGGGACCGCAGCAGTCAGACGCACTCACTGACCCATTGGCGGATTGGCGCTCGAACTTCGGTCGGGATTTGCAGGATTTGCTAGCTGAACTCAGACCTGACATGATCGGTGAGCTTCATCCGCGAGTCCGCCGTTTTGTCGCCGAAGTCGATCAGTTAAATGGTCCCCAGTTCGAACAAAGCAACTTCGATTTGGACGCGTGGTTCGATGCTGCACACCCCAATCAAGTTGGGTCATCGCCTGTCAGAATGGCTTCCTACGATCTTGAAGCACCGCAGGCATCGGCACGCCCCGTTCTGATCGAACTGGAAACTGGAATGGCGAACTTTTTGGGGAGCGATACCTGGGTAGTTTAGCAATCCTGATCGGTTGATGCCTGCACGACGGCAGCATTCGCGAACTAGAAGGAGGATTGTCCGACTGAAAGCACTGTGACGCGAATTTCAATCACCCCGCGTAGCTGAAGCACAACGCTTTTCTGCGCGCTGGATGGCTGATCGACTCACGCCCATCTTTTCGGCGACACAAGTCAAGGAGTGGCCTGCCTTGCGCATCGCAATCACATCCGCCTGCTGCTGATCATCTAGCGCGCGGGGCCTGCCAAGCCTCTTACCTTCGGCCTTGGCGCGGCGCAGTCCAGCTTGCGTGCGTTCGATCAACAAGTCCCGTTCGAACTCTGCGACCGCGTTGATGACTGACATCGTCATTTTACCAGCCGCACTGGTGAGATCAACGCCGCCGAGCGCGAGGCAATGAACCCTCACGTTATTTTCGGCGAGCCTTTCAACCGTAGTGCGAACATCCATTGCGTTGCGCCCCAGTCGGTCAAGTTTGGTGACGATGAGAACGTCATCCCAATCTAAGCGGTCAACCATTCGAGCGAACTTTGGCCGGTCCATAGCGGGGACCGATCCAGAGACCGTCTCGCAGTAAGTTCGGCGGGGTTCGACATGGAAACCCGCTGCTTCGATTTCTGCGATCTGGTTTTCTGTAGTCTGTTCGGCTGTGCTTACGCGGCAATATGCAAATATTCGCGACATGGGCTAACTCCTCGTATCGAAAGCGTGTCACGAAACAAATTAGTGTATCGAAATGCGTCGGCCTATATTTGGAGTAGCGCCTGGTAAATCAGATCGCTGTATCGCTAATGCTCCTTTTCGAACGCCACGCGTTAGATTGACCTACACCTCCGCCATTCGCGTTGAGGTGTCCAAGGACGGATGCCAATTTCTGACCCAAGAAAACGGCCAGAAACTTACATCCGGACTTTCTGCGAGACGCATCCGGTAAATCTCCGTTGCGCCGTCAATTCCGAGGTGCGGCCTAAGGAGATTGGAAATGCACGTCCAAAAATTTGAAAAAACTAACTGTGTGATCCCCAGTGAGATCGTGGCTACCAACCGGCATCGGTTCGAAAGCGCGCGGGCATTTCTCGACAGCTACAATTGTGATGGCTTGCTGGAGCCTGGCGAGATCATTGGAAACGTGTTGGCAGACCTCATGTGGTTATGCGCCTGTGATGAAGGCGCCGGAAAATTCGAAGACCATCTCGCAATGGCCTCCACGTTCTTCGATGATGAAAGGCAAGGTCGCGCTTAACTGTCATTGGCGGATCGATCGGCCCGCCACTCATCATCCGAAACGGCGAGCAATAAGGTCAGCTTTGCGCCCCCATTTCGGCCATTGAGCCATATCCATTTCTTGCCCAAAGTGGCGAAAGGAACGAACGGCGAAGCATTGATCGCAAAGCACCGCTCAATTTGCGCGCGTGCTATTTGGATGTACTAATTGTCGATCACGATTGGGGGCGAAAGATGGACTACCTGACTGATAGCGCAGATTTCACTTTCAATGGGAAGAAGCGGCGAATGGGGGTTGCGATTGACAATGGCCATATCATTGCGTTTCCGAGGAAAGGCAGCTTACTAGATGATCTGGCTGTTTCGGTAGCAGTATTGGCAGGAATTGCCGTCCCAATCGTGGCCATTCCCGTAGCCCTCGCAGTGCTCGGAGTGGACAAGGCGATCAACCGACCTCAGCAAGAAGAGCTCGCGCGAACGATCGACATGCTGCAACGCAAATTCAAGCTGGCGGAATCGGACCTGCTGATCGCAAACAACGAGACAAGTTCCGTTACACTTTCTGGAAACAGCTTCCTCACTTTTGGAAATACGACTGTGAAAATCGCAGGCCGCTTTGCGACTGGTGACAAAGTTGCGGAAACCGAATTTTCATGTGCATTTAATTCCGGAAAGGCTGGGCTTCAAAGACTGTTCGAAAGAAACGGTTACAAGGTCCAAATCTACTAAGCGTACTCCTCGCCGCTACCCCGGCGATAAGGGGCGGTGGCGGGGATGGGAAAGATGGACTGGCGGCCGGCGACCCGACCCCTGAGGGGGTAGGTTCCCAACTTGGTTTGCGCGGGACTGTTCACCAAGTATGAGTTGCCGCACACCGAACGAGGAAAGTCATGGAACTGACGAAGAAAGAGCGACTGTCATTCATTTATCAGCTTCGTATTCTTGAAGCACTGTATCCTGACGATGCAGATCATTACGCAAAGAACAGGACCGCTCTCGAAGAAGGGTACACCTACCATTACGATTGGATGGTCGAACACCTCTACGATGAGCTAAGCGAAGAACAGTGCCGCGAGGTGATCGACATCCTCGATATGTTCAGCGAAATCGCGTGGGGCATCGAGAAGCTGGACAAGGGCGACAAGCTTAGGGAGCACCAAATGGCGCGTTTCCCGGGGTTCGACGGCAACAACGAAACGCACCTGATGGCGTATGTCCGCTACTTCGTTGTCGAGCTCAACCGCTTCGAGATATTGAAGCACGACGAATATCCCTACTTCAACAGCCACTGCCCAATGTTAGACACGTATCGCGAGATGTTGGTGCGTTGGCGGGGTCTCGACCGGCAGCACAATCTCGGACGCAAACAGATAGCCGCGCTTCTCGGTGACTGACCGTGACCAGTGAGACCGTCACGTGGATTGGCACCGCCTTCTCGATCCTTGGGGCCGGGATTGCGATCTGGCAGGCCCATCGAGCGCGCACTGCGGCTGAGAAAGTCGAGGCCGCCCGCAAACAGATCGTTGGCCGGTACCAACATGGGGAATTGGGTGCGCTCGACGGTGTGCTTTCAGCTGCTCTAAGCGCGATGGAAAAGTATGGGCCCGGCAGTAGCGTTACGAGGCTGATTGGGGCCTCTGCTGATAGTGATGCGAACGCCGTTCGGGCTTTCACCGCTGCACTGGATAGGAACACCGAAATGTTGACCAAGGCATTCGGCGGCCACTGCGTACAAGTGCGCGATAGAATCAATCGATTGCTGGATGAATTCGGCGCAGCGCAGACCGATGGAGGCCGCTTGCCCAAGGGGAAGGCGATCTACTTGGAGATCAGCACTTTCAGCGGGAACATCAAGAAAGCTCTAGATGCCGGGACCTTTGCTGATGAAGTCGCCACAGATTAGCGTTCAACGACAGCGCCAAACCAAGCAGATCGGCCATTATCGCTACCCCTTTCTCGGATGGCGGTCGCACCCCTTGGAAACGATGGAATGGCAGCGGGCGGTCCGGCCCTCGCATAGGGCAGGGTTCGATCTGACTGGTCGGATTGTGAATGACTCTGTCCCAAAGCTGACCGTCTTCTTCCGGCCCACTTTCAGACGAGCTGTCTCATTCGTCGAGCAGCTGGATTGCGGGGTGCGTTTCTTACCAACTGGCTGCGGCGGTGAGACTCAATTCTCACCGCCGCATCTTAATAGACTATTTCGAAGCGACTTCCGCTTCAACTTCGGCAACTGGCGCGGCACCTGCAGCGTTCACTTCAGCCTGCTGGGCCATCGGCGCAAGTCCAACCTGGCGAGTGGAGTTGCGCACGGCGTCGGCGCTGATCGCGAGTTCGATAGGACCTTCGGTAGTCGCCATCAACTCGCGCCCCTCAGGAATACGGCCCGACTTGCCGGTGATGAAACCTGCGAACACGCCTGCCAGAAGCACACCGCCTACCGTAGCCATAGTCGCACCTTCCCCCTCCTGACGATAGGTTCCGTCAAGGCGGATCATGCGGCCACCGACCGTCACTTCCTCGAGTTCGATGTCCATCTTTCCGGATTTGCCAAAAGCACCGCGACTTGTGAGCCAAGTGATGCGGCCCTTGGCGGGAGACCCAGCAGGAATCACCACAAAATCGCCCATCATCACATCGCGCGCGACGGTAAGGCGGAAGGTGTCGCCTTCGTCCCACGTCTTGCCCTTAGTCGTCACTTCCTGAGCCATGCGAAGCAGGACTTCGGTATTGGCGGGCAAAATGGCATTGCCAGCCGGTGCCTCATTCTGAACGTAAACGGGCATGGGTGCTGCCTCCTGCGCCTGAACAGCGATCGGCGACAAGACAAGCGCGGCGGTAGCCGCGACAACAGTAATTTTCATTTAATGACCCCCTATTGATCTGGATACTATGACCCCCTGTCGGGCATCCAGATTGCATTCTGGTGCAACCCTTTGCTTAAAAAAGCGAGAACAAAATCGCGGGTAACTTCCGAAGGTGTCTGCTGGATCGAGACGGGACGTGCTCAAACGATCCTATGCTTTGAATTCTTGCGCGCGGCTCGCGGGAAAGGCGAAACTTGAACCGTCCGCATTTGCATCAGTGCGGCAATGGGTCATCAACCTGTTTCAGTTGAACATACCGACGTGCCACATCCGTCCAGAGCTGCTTGCCGCCATCATCGCCTTCAGCATCGAAATGTAGGACACGTTCGGCAATGAAGCGCTCGCCTTCTTCGCCGTGCTCACGATCGACCCACAGTGCCATCGCCCATCGCTCCTGTTCGCGCGTCACAGCCATGACCAGACCCATCGTGCGGCCAAGACCAGCATCCAAATATGGAAAGCCAGCAGCAGGCTGAATTCGGCGTATAGGATGGCTCGTTCGTGGTTCATTGCCTTAATGCCAAGCCCGGCGCTGTTGCTTCACGCTTGTAAGAAGTCCTTTATCTCGACGCGCTTCTTTTCAATCCAGCTATGAATCTCGGTGGCACGCTCATCCGGGTCATTCGAGAAGGAGGCGAAGTCTATATAGGTGAAAAAGTCGGTGACCGGGCGATGCCAATCAGGCCCCGGTTTTCCGCCAATGTCGCCGAGCTCGCCGTCGACTTTGTGATAAACGTGGACGAAGATTTTCGGTGTCTCAGAAACGAAATGCTTCGCATCTTCAAGTTCGCTTCGATACCAGCCACGATCAAGGTGAGGATACCAAATTCCTGCGCCTACCGATACGTTGTCTGGCCATGACGAAGGAGTGGTGATGGGCCGACCGGCGGAGAAGATGCCAGCGCTACTGCTCGCAGAGGCATAATCATATTTTGAGCGGACGGGCAGGCCCTCTTCCAAACGATAGAGCATCGCGTTGACGAAGGCCTCGACCTGAGAGAAGTTCTCGAGAGCTGCGCCAAAAAGGGTCAGATCGTGAGTGGTCGGCTGCTCTTGGGCCAAGTCATGCTCCATTAGAAAATCGAGGAATGCTAGGGATAGTGATCGAGAAAGCGAGTCTGCATCGAGATCGCCTGTTCGTCTCACAATTGAACGGGCGAGACGGCCCCACGACGAAACTCGTCGTTCCAGACCACGGAATACACCGCTTGCAGCGCCTTTCGAAGTGAAATTTGGTGGTGGCGGAGTGTAATGGGTCAAGAAAACGAGCGTCTTCGGCAGGCAAAAACCTGGTTCTTGTTCTTCAGCGAACCACCGCGCGTAGCATTCGAGTTGATTGGCCGCTCGAACGATCTCCTTGGTGTTAGCTTGTGGGTCGTCGCCAGCTCCATGGGCTGCGTCGACTTTATTTTCGAAGACGACCCAATAAATGTCATCGATCTTGACCATCAAGTCTGGTCGCAACCGCTCCGCGATTCCTTCCCGCGCTACGGTATGCTGCGTTAGAACTATTCTCTGTGCGTTCGCCTCGAGAGCGGGCCGACAGTCTTGTCCAGTCAAGTCTTTCAGAACTTCAGCAAACACTTTGTCAGGCAAGGCGCGCAGAATTGCGGCCAGGCATTCGGTCAGCCAATCTTCCATGGCTTCCCGCTTTTCGCGGCTGCGATATTTGAACAGGTCTACGAGAAGAGATGACATTAGCGGGTCAGCACCAAGGTTCGCGGCGGCCGGACCAAGCTCGAGCTAAACCTTCCGCAACGAGCTGGTCTCCAATTGATCGGCCTGAGCGATGCAGCACGGCAAGAGTGCGGCCGTAGCGATCAGTGCCAGAGCGGCTGATTGTGAACGGACCAGCGTTCAATAGCTGAATCAGCCGACTACGTGCGCGAAGCGCCAAGTTTCGCTCAGAGGCACACTTTCCGTTCAATTCCGGCGTATCGATGTCGGCGATACGGATTTTCTCGCCGTCGATCCAAACCGTGTCGCCATCATGGACACAGTGGTCGCGGGGACCTGGTGAGCACACGGCAAGGGCAGCAGCAAGCAGAAGCATGTCGCTGGCTTAGCGGCAGTTTACCAATTTTCCTACTCGGAACAAATGTGGAACAAGGCCGATTTCGATTCGGAGATTGCCATGATTGTTCTAGATGCCCCCATTGTTGCTGCCTTCGCAGCCCTGCTGACTGCCGTCTCGGCGCTGGTCTGGTCACTCAGGCGCAAACCGTGAGCAGCAAACGACTGGATGATATTGGCGATTTCCGACGCCACGGTTACAACTTGCGGGTCGACTGTCGGTCCTGTGGCCGCGTGGCGGTGATCAATCCGACGGTCCTCTTACGGCTATGCAACCGCAAAGGATGGTCGCGGCAGATGGCGTCCGTCGTAGCGCGACTAAGGTGCTCGGGATGTGGCTCAAAGAATGTGCGTTGTGGCCCCGGTTTTGCTTTATCTACGAAGGAATAGAGACACTGTGATCCAACCCACTTTAGACAATACGCAAGCGTTATGCTGATGGCTGGTGGCAAGAGCGTATCGCTATGGGTTCGGTCTCGAGCGCCCTCTTAGCTAGCAACCACACCTGATCTCGGCGTCGACTTTCAGAGTGGTTTCGCGACAATCAACTTTGCCGATGTTGGTGTCGAAAGCGGACTTTGGCGCGATGGCGTGGGTGGGGCCGAGAGCAGACTGGCAGCGTTCTGTCCGATCTCGGACGAACCGGGCTAGTGATACCTTTCCGTAGTTTCTGGTCGCTCGTGAAGCGCTCGCTCAAGCCTCCAACTGTCTCAACGCACGCTCGAAAGCCGAGAAATCATAATCAATGGGGCCGGAGCCGTTTATTGCCTCCATCCACCATCGCGCCCCGTCGATCTCACGCCGGTATGCGCCGGGTGTGCGCACTTGCTGCGGTAATTCGGTCTTGGACGACCAAGCCTCAAATTCTTCGGCTGGTCGGTTCGTCTCCTGCACGATCACATTGTCATGGTCCGGCACCGGACCATCCCAGATCTTTGCGTCTGGCTTAAGGAGTTCGAGCGCGTCTTTCTGCAAGGTCATGCGACGTGCGAATTTAGGATCAAGCAATCGTGCAAATGGTGTGTGTGTATTGATCTCAGCTACGAGAAACGACGAGTCTCTAAACTTGAGATGCCATCCAGGCATAACGGTTAGTCGGAAAGCCGTGCCTTGCTTGAGCCGTTCGCCGATGAACGCTTCAGCTTCCCTTCTCGATACTGCTAGTGTGTTGCGCTGGTATCGAGCCACCCAAGTCGAGTGCCAGGCGTTCCGTCCCCAATATACATGGTAGAGGATTACGGGCGTCGCCAGCTCCAGGTAGTTGGTCGCACGTGCTTCCTCCTCTTGAGCGCGCTTGATCTCAAGCAGCCTGTCTCGCTCAGGCTTTGCAAAACGTTTAACCTCTTCCTCAACCCGATTACTTCTATTCAGTTTGAGCTTCTTGCGCCGCCTGATTTCGGTTTCGACCCGACTGCTCGGGTTCTTTTCAGGCTCGAAGGGCGCTTCGGCCCCAGGACGGTAGTCGTCCAAGTAATAGACGTTGCTCATCAGAGTGAAGAAGCACGACAGCGCTTCGGCGTCCAGCGCAGTCTGTACCAGTCCGCTTGCCACTTCTGCCGATTGCACCGCTGACCAATAAATGACGCCCTACCACTCGCTTGTAAGCATGGCCGTGAGGATCCGCTTGGTCTTGTCCGGATCGGCAGGGTCGTCTGAGCCGTAGCGAAGGTCGGCATCGTAGTAGTCGATCTTCCAGAACATCTCTTCGCCCCAAAGCGTAAGGTCGCCGAAGTCTCGTTCGCCGTGCGGGTCGTTATCGGCATCAAAGGCGTCGTAGGCTGCAAGTGCCTCTGCGAGTTCCGGTGAGTTGTAGCCTGTAATGGAGAGGACGCCCCGTGTGACCATGATGGTGCCTCCGACGCCCTCCTTTCGAAGAGCGTCGTTGAGGCGGGCGATGGCTTCGGCTCGTGGCACCGCGACTTCCGCCACGGCGCTCATCCTCGCACCAGCTTGAGCAGCAGGTCGATTTCCGGCTTGGCAGCAATGCCGAGTTCCGTGGCTTCTCGGACTGGTGCCATGGCGTCTTGGAAGTCGTCGGTCGGCAGAGCCTTGGCGAGCAGGTCGGCCTTGATGACGATCGGGAGGTAGACCCGCTTATTGGCGGTATCGATCTTGAAGCCCTTCTTGCGCAGCTTCGAAGCCAGACCTTGATCGCCCTCAAGCTTGGCGAAGTATCCGGACAGAGCGTCGCGGAACATGAGTTCGAGGTTCAGTTCAGTCGGGCCGGCACCAACCGCTGCTGCAAGCCAGGTATGGTCTTGCTCATCGCGGGCGAACTCGACGATCTCTAGCCATGCATCGCCCCGGCCGATGCGCTTGGTCGGCTTCCAATCGGGACAAGTGACGTAAGGGCTCCACGCCGTGCTCTCGATTGCAAAGGGCTCAGGGGCCACAGCCTTCATCGAGATGGTGATCATCCGCATCAGCCAGTCGCTCAGATGGCCGTCTGCTAAGCGGTAATCGTGCTCCAGCTGCTCGATGTTGGTGACGATACGGGCCGTGATCTTCGGGTCTTTTGCTGCGGCCAAGTTGCTCTGCTCTGCGGTGGACATATCCACGCTCCTTCCACTTCGATGATGTCGGAATGACGGTCAGCAACGCTGCGCCTGCCGCTATGTGCGACTGACCAGCGCGGCCGAATCGAAGTTTACGAGGGTGGTGTGCGGTGATCCACATTTGGAGCGTCAACATACCAAGGGAAGGCCTCAGCGGTCCACTACGGACCTTAGCGAGCCCCTTGTTTTAAAAGCGCAAACGTTCGCCTTCGGGTATGCATTCGGTCTCTAAAACAGGAGTCTGCAATGCAAGTAGTAACCTCATCAACCCATCTTTCGCGAGAAACACCTTCCGGATTTTTCCAAAGCCTGTGTGGCCGCCTGTTTTGGGTCTTCGAGTCCCTTATAGGGCAGGTCGCCGTCCAGCTTGAAGGAGAGGAGTCGCACCATCGCTTTGCCTATCTCCATTTAAACGCGCATCCAGTTCTTGAGGGGCATTGGCGTGGGCCCGTAAAGCTTTTCGTCGGGCCCATTCACACGACAACGCGTCGGGGATATTGTGGAGCCATCATGTGGGACCGCGACCTGTTGTATCTCAAGGCAAACAGCTCAAGTGGACGCGGGGAATATCTCCGCATTTGGCCGTATCGCCAGACATCGCCCTCTCCGCAAAGGCGTTTCTTTCATAGCTGGCGACTCTCGAATGAGGGGTTCGAAGGCGCTCCTTTAACGTTCGAGCAAACCGGGGGCTTGCCTCGAATGTGGCCCTACTCGGAAAACTTCTTCGAAGTTTAATTCGCTGGAGCCAGCGTTACGTGAATCTCAGCGCGCCTGGCTGCCAAAAACCGGCTTCCAGGCGCGCCTTTTCGTTAATATCGCCATCTTACTGCGCCCCTTTTCTACAGTTCTTCCCGCGTAGACATCAGCAACGGTCAACCAGATTGCAATTAGCAACATAAAGGCGTTTCCACATTGACCGTATCTCTTTGCCCTGCCCCACGGAGAACACGGCCTTTACGAGTGGGATCTGATTCTCCAATTGATGGATGCGGTTTGCCAACCACGCCGGATAGTCGCCCTTGTTTGAGCGAAGCTTACCCTTGGCCGGATCGGTCTTGGAAGGCACCAGCTTCAACATAAATTCCGGCGGATGCAGGATGTAATAAGCGAGATGGCTGAGCGAGGCTTTAGTCTGATCGAGCTTGAGGTTGCGATAGGCGAACTTGTAGAACGGGGCCTGCTTATTCCGGAAGAGGCGAGCAGAGTGCTTTCGGGACCGTAGCGTGATGCTCGGGGCACCCAGCGTGTTGGGGTAAGCCCGGCGCTGAGACAATGCCTTGGCGGTCTTCACAGGCGTAAAGTCGATATTTTGGGTGAAGGTGAGCCCGTGGACGTGCAGCCATACATGGTAGGTGTTATCGCGTTCATCACGGATACCAACGATCTGGAGGGCGAAGACACCATGCAGGCCCATGTCCCGGATCAGGCGGTAGGTCTTGTCGATGACACGATCGATCTGCATCTCGGTGATGGTATCCCCGATGATGAGACCGTCGTCATAGCAGCCTGTGAAGAGGAAATGACGAGGCCGGTGGATACCTAGCTTGTCAAGCTTCACATATCGCCTGCGATGGGCGTTGTTGGCATCTATCATGGCGCTGATGGCGTGGAGACGAGCTGTATCGTCTGCGAGCGTTCCCACGGTGACGGGTGGCCCTTGACGAAGATTGGCGGGACGCTTCTTGCGGTTAGGCTTTCCCCTAGGTACCTGAGCCAGGGCGACGCGTGTCCGGTAGGACAGGATGGCCCTCTCTGCCCTGTGCATGGTGATGGTCTTGGCCGTGCTGGGGACCATAAGACACTCCTGTATTTTTCAAGAAAAAAAGCAGCCCCTAGAGCGTGCTAGATGGGTCTAGGGGCTGCGTAGATGTGGTGGATGTGGTGGTTGGCGTGAATCCACCTGCTTTACATAAAATTTCGGCTAGCCCCCGTCCTTGCCAGCCCTCTGCTTGGCGATCTCCGCAGCCTTCTTTTGAGCAACGTATTCGTAGGCGCTATTCTCTGAGATGACGCGCTTCCTCTTTCCGACGAGCCAGCTCTCAATCTCATTAGCGTTTAGGAGGGCGTAGAGATGGCTCTTGCCGCACCCTACGATGACACAGCATTCTTCGACGGTGATTTTACGTTCGAGCATATTCGAGGTCCTTTTTTGAGTCGATGGACCGATCGTACCGTCAAAAATTCGGTCGAAGCTGAAGTCCGCGAAATTGTGGACCGTTGTTGTGAGAATTCACTTTCCAGACTGGTCAACTGATCTCCACGACGCCAGAAGCAGACATATGCAGTCCGCAGTTTTGTGGACCCATGGTGTCTTTGGCGCTATCCTTGATCTCTCTGACCGTTCAGCGAGAGAAGGTGATATGATCAGGGCACGGCGGAAGTTTTCGAAAATCAATCACCTAAGCGTTCGGGAAAAGGCCCAAGCGGACAATGCTTGGAATCGATGCGAACCATTCTTCGAAGAGACGAGTCAACGGTTAGGCCGCTTGGAGCTAGAAGGCATCAGTCGCCACAGCAAAAGCTGGCGAGGGCATTATCTCTCCGAGGTGTACCGCTTTGTGCTTTCTCTTCTCGAACAAAGGGATGTCGATATGCTAAAGCAGGATTTCTACCTGATGGCCGCTCGCGAAAGTAATAACCCAGAGCAGCGCAATCTCTTTAACCTGGCCATTCAGGCGTTCGAAACTGATCATCCGTTCGGCATCAGCAAGCAGAGCCGATCAGAATACGCAAATGCTCTCGCCTACGCATGGAAACATTCCATTCCACACCAGCTAGTTTGGGGCTTCATTCTGCAAATCGGTGGCGTGAAAAAGGCCGCGAAGAAGCAAGGCCAAGTGGATACGATGGAGGATTGGGCAAGGACACCTCCACCTTGGGAAACCTACGCCCCGCTGAACTAGTTTCCGATACAGTATGATGCCCATACGTCCATCAACTCACGCCGTTTCTCCAATGCGCGCCCCCGGCGATATGCGCGCTCCGTGGCGGAGCCCACTGTGTGGGCCAGCGCCATCTCGACAACGTCGCGTGGGAAAACGGTAAGGTCACCAGCAAAATCTCTAAAAGACGATCGCATACCATGCACAGTGACCCGACGCCCCATGCGCTTCAGGACTGCCGACAAGGTCATGTCCGACAGCGAGCCCCCGCGCGGTGCGGGGAACACAACATCGTCCGCCTGGAGCCCGTCGTCGTGCACAGCCCGTAAGATGGACAGTGCCGCATCGCTTAATGGGACTTCGTGCTGTTCCGATGCCTTCATGCGGCCTGCTGGGACTGTCCATAGCTTGGCAGCAAGATCGACCTCCCCCCAAGTCATGCCGCGAACTTCGCCAGACCTTGCCGCCGTCAAAATAGCAAACTCAAGGGCTTTGGCCGCGACGCCTTCACGTTTGCGAAGCTCTATCATGAACGCGGGTATCTCGGCATAAGGGAGTGCCGCATGGTGCTTGACGGTCGCCTTGCTGCGCCTGGGCAGAAACAGCTCAAGGTGTCCGCGCATTCTGGCCGGGTTCTCGCCTGTCCGATAGCCCTTTGCCTTGGCGGCATCGAGCACCTTCTCGATGCGGCCTCGAACTCGCGAAGCCGTCTCAGGCTTCTCTAGCCAGATTGGCTGCACGCACCGCAAAACGTCTTCAGTGTCGATATTGGCGAGCGGTACGTCCGCCATCGGTTCGCCATAGGTGTCCAGCGTGTTGCGCCACTGTTGGCGATGCTTGGGATTGCGGAAGCCGTCCTCGATCTCGGCGACGTACTCTTTAGCAAACTTGCCGAATGTCGTGGGCTTTTGATCCGGCTTAACCCGCTTTCGCCATTCTTCCTTGGGATCCTTCCCATCGAGAATGAGCAGCCTGCCTTCCTTCGCCTTTTCCCGTGCTTTCGCCAGAGTAACATCTAACGCATTGCCAATTCCCAAAGTGCGGCGCTGGCCTTTGTAAGTTCCGATAAAGAACCATGATCGCCCTGATTCTCGTATCCGAAGGTAAAGACCACCGCCATCGGAATACATGCCGACCTTCTTGAGGCTTTCGACCTGTTTCACAGTCAGTTTGTTACGCGCGCGCGAGGACATGGCCACGCCAGCTTAAACGCACAAAAATGCAAATCAAGACAACAATGAGACAACAACCGGAGGCTGGCTTGCGATGGTCTGGCGCGGACCAATCTGGACTCGAAAATGTTGAAAAACCTCGCTTATTGACGCTTTCAGTTGCGCATGGCAGTTCACGGTGGCCCGTAGAAATCCAGTATCTGGCGGAGCAGGAGGGATTCGAACCCTCGATACGGGGTTACCGTATACACACTTTCCAGGCGTGCGCCTTCGACCACTCGGCCACTGCTCCGCATTCCCGTGCGCGCTACCGCTTCGCTGATTGAGCGCGGCAGGTCATCCGGGAAGGCGCGCGTCTAGCGGTGACAGGTGGGAATCGCAAGCCGAAGTGGCAGCGGCCTATTTCGCTTTGCGAAATTAATGGTAGAGTGCTGGTCAGCGACGGTGCTGCGCGGATCAGGCATCCCCTGCGAACACCGTCTCGAAGCCCCTTTCCGCCCTCGAAAACGTGCGGGAAGGGGTTTTCGATTCCCGATGCCGTCGAAACCGAGCGCTCTTGCCTTTCGGCAGGGGCGTGGCATCGTCCATACCATGAACAGACAGTCCATAGCTCTCGCCGCAGCCGTCGCGCTCGCTTTTCCGGTTTCGGCGCAAGAACCGCCGGAGGACGCGGCTTCGCCGAACGAGATCGTCGCCGAGGCTTCCCCGGAGGAATGGGTAACGATCGCCGCTGACGACCTGCTCATCATGACGCTTGCCCCAGATGCCGATGGCAACGAGCGCAAGGTGACCATCCAAATGATGCCCGCGCCCTTCTCGCAAGGCTGGGTGGAGAACATCCGCATGCTGGCCCGCGCAGGCTGGTACGACGGGATCAGCATCAACCGCGTGCAGGACAATTACGTCGTCCAGTGGGGCGATCCAAATTACGACAATCCCGAGGCCGACGGTGCCGCGAAGCCGCTTCCGGACTCGCTGAACGCAGTGCCGGAAGCCGCCTACACCGTGGATGGCGACGCGATCGCCCTGTCGGTAAAGCTGGCGGACAGCGAGCGCGATCTCGCGCTGGAGCGTGGAGACGCTCTGGCCGGCACGGACGAGACGACCGGCATCATCCTGGCGAACGGGCTGGTCGATTCCTATTCGCAGGCGGCCCTGTTCGACAACGGCTGGCCGCTGGCAACCAACGCCGGCGATGCGGCGGAGGGCGAACCCGCGGCGGTCTGGCCGGTTCACTGCTACGGCATGGTCGGTGTCGGGCGCGGGATGTCCCCGGACACCGGCTCGGGCGCGGAGCTTTACACCGTGATCGGCCATGCACCGCGCCACCTCGACCGGAACATCGCGCTCGTCGGGCGGATCGTGGAAGGGATGGAGCACCTCTCTTCGCTACCACGCGGAACGGGCGACCTCGGCTTTTATACGGCCGACGAGGCGGACAAGCGTACGCCGATCCTGTCAATCCGCGTCGCCAGCGATCTGCCGGAAGCCGAGCGGCCGGCTTACGAATACCTCTCCACCGAGGGCGAGACCTTCGCCCGCTACGCAGATGCGCGCGCCAACCGCCGCGATCCCTTCTTCATCGTGCCGGCAGGGGGCGCGGACATCTGCAATATCCCGGTGCCGGTGCGCCGCGTGGGCAGGTGAGCGAGACGCTCGCCTGCACCGCCGAGATCCGGCGCTGGGAAGGCGAGACAGCAGTCTATCACATGGTCACCATCGGCGGCGACATGGCCGAGGCGATCACCATGCACGAGCGACTGCATCGCCTCGAATTCGGCGGCAGGCGGGGCTTCGGATCGGTCAAGGTCTTGGCAGCGATCGGCGATACGCGGTGGAAGATTTCGGTGTTTCCGTCGAAGACCGGCGAATGGTTGCTGCTGGTGGGAAAGAAGGTCCTGAAGGCCGAGGATTTGGCGGCGGGCGACACGGCCAAAATCGCGCTGGAATTGCTGTGAGGCGCGGGCAGCATCATTCGAAGCTGGCATGGGCGGTCGGCGGAGGCTTGCTGGTCGCGGGCATTGCCGGCCTCGCGAGCGCAACAATACCGCATAACGAAACGCTCTGGCACCTGATCGCGGCGCCGGAGGAAGACGGCCTGTGGCGCTTCGAGCGGATCGACGGGCGCGACGTATCGGGCGTCGGCTATTCCGTTCGCGTCCACTGGGGGGAAGTGTCCGGGTGGTACAATGGCTGCAATTATTGCGGGACCAGCGGTGAGGGCATGACGATCTGCACCTTGCAGGCGTGTGTCGAGCAGCCCTCCGACCGGCTCTATTTCCGCTTTTCCCGTGAAAGTCCGCAAATGCGCGTCGACGGCGACCGAATGGTTTTGACCTTACCCAGTCATCGTGCCGAATTGGTCCGCTTCACCGAACGCGTAATCTAGACCCGCTGCATCAGCTCGATGCGGTTGCCGAAGGGGTCCGCGATGTCACCACGGATGAAGCCATCGAGTTTCTTGCCCTGCTTGAAGGGAATGCCAGCCAGCTCGAGACGGGCGATGAGGGCCCGCAAATCCTTTACCAGCAATGCCGGATGCGCGCGGCGGGCGGGGAGGAAACCGTCCTCCACCCCGCAATGGATCGCAACCCCGCCGCCTTTGAACCAGCAGCCGCCGTTGACCGCGAGGTGTGCAGGCTTGGCGATTTCGTCCAGCTCCATGATCTCGCTCCAGAACATGCGGGCGTGGGGTTCGCCGCCATGGGGCATGGCGAGCTGGATGTGGTCGATCCCGGCCAGCTGCGTCACACGCGCTCCGCCTGGGCGATGGAATCGCTGGCCCGCAGCGCGCTGAGGATGCGGGTAAGGTGGGCGAGATCCTGCACTTCGAGATCGATCTCGTAGGTCGTGAAGGGGTGGTCGAGCTGCGTCTGTTCGAGGCTCTTCACATTGACGTGGTTCTTGGCGAAGATGCCGGCCATCTCGGCCAGCGTGCCAGGCCGGTCGTACAGCGTCACCCGCATCCGCCCGACCGCCCCGCGCGAGCGCTTGTTCCAGGACAGGTCAAGCCAGTCGGTATCGATCCCGCTGGCGAGTTGCGCGCAGTCGATCGCGTGCACTTCCACGCCTTCGCCCGGTTTGCGGATGCCGACGATGCGGTCGCCGGGGACGGGGTGGCAGCATTCGGCCAGCTGGAAGCCGACGCCGGGCGTCAGGCCGCGGATCGACAGCGCCTTGCCTTCGCGGGCCCAGTCGGGTTCCTCCGCCATGCCCTCGGTGCAGCCGGGGACCAGCGCTTCCATCACCGCGCGGTCCTCGATCTTGGCGGCGCCGATGGCGTAGAAGAGGTCTTCCTCTTCCTCCAGCTCCAGCCGCTTGAGCGCATCGCGCGTGGCCTTCTTGCCGATCTTGGCAGGCACCCGAAGGGCGATCTCGTCGAACAGTTTCTTGCCGATCTCTGCGACCTCGGCGCGCTCTTTCAGGCGCACCGCGCGGCGAATCGAAGCGCGCGCCTTCCCGGTGACGACGAAGCCCAGCCAGCTCATCTGCGGATCGGCCTGCGGGCTCTTGATGATCTCCACCACGTCGCCATTGTTGAGCTGCGTGCGCAGCGGCATGTGCCGTCCGTTGATCTTCGCGCCGACGGTCTGCGCGCCGAGATCGGTATGCACGGCGAAGGCGAAATCGACCGGGGTCGAGCCCTTGGGCAACTGGAACAGCGCGCCCTTGGGCGTGAAGGCGAAGATGCGATCCTGGTAGATCGCCATGCGCGTATGCTCGAGAAGCTCCTCGGCATCGTGGCTCGCATCGACGATCTCGATCAAATCGCGCAGCCACCCGACCTGCCCGTCCGGCCGGTCGCCCTGCTTGTAGGCCCAGTGCGCGGCATAGCCGAACTCGTTGAGCTTGTGCATCTCGCGCGTGCGGATCTGCACCTCCACGCGCATCGACTTGCCGTAGATCAGCGAGGTGTGAAGGCTGCGATAACCATTGGTCTTGGGCGTGGAGATGTAGTCCTTGAACTTGCCCGGCAGGAACTGCCAGGTCGTGTGCAGGACGCCCAGCGCGCGGTAGCAATCGGCCACGTCCTCGCAAATGACGCGGAAGGCCATGATGTCGGTCACCTGCTCGAAACTGACGTGGCGCTCGGCCATCTTGCGCCAGATCGAATAGGGGTGCTTCTCGCGGCCCGAGACTTCGGTGACGATGCCCGCTTCCGACAAGGCATGCTTCATGTCGAGCGCGATGGCATCGACCTGGCCGCCGTCCTCGCTGCGGATCTGGTCGAGGCGCTGGGTGATCGTCTCGAAGGCCTCGGGCTCGAGCTGTTCGAAGGCCAGCATCTGCATCTCGCGCATGTATTCGTACATGCCCACCCGCTCGGCCAGCGGGGCGTAGATATCCATCGTCTCGCGCGCGATGCGCTGGCGCTTCTCCGGCTTCTTGATGAAGTGCAGCGTGCGCATGTTGTGCAGCCGGTCGCCGAGCTTCACCAGCAGCACGCGAATATCTTCGCTCATAGCGAGCAGGAACTTGCGCAAATTTTCCGCCGCGCGCTCGTTCTCGGGCATCTGCTCGATCTTGGAGAGCTTGGTGACCCCGTCGACCAGCCGCGCGACGTCGGGGCCGAAATTCGCCTCGATATCGTCGATCGTTGCCAGTGTGTCCTCCACCGTATCGTGGAGCAGGGCGGTCATGATCGTTTCCTGATCGAGCTTCAGGTCGGTCATCAGCCCGGCGACTTCGACCGGATGGCTGAAGTAGGGGTCGCCGCTGGCGCGGGTCTGCGTGCCGTGCTTCTGCACCGTATAGACATAGGCGCGGTTGAGCAGCGCCTCGTCGGCGTCGGGGTCGTATTCCTGGACCCGTTCAACAAGTTCGTACTGGCGCAGCATCGTGGACAGGATGTGCGGATTCGCTCGCCTATTGCAACGCAAAAAAGCTGTGCGGCGTGATCGGGTTGCTCGGTGCGACCCGCATAGCTTGTTCTCGATCTATGTATGCCTAGAGTGGGCAAATGAACAATGATGAGATTTCCGCTTCGGGCTGGCGCTTTGCGATTGATCGCGGCGGTACTTTTACGGACGTCGTAGCGACGACGCCTGGCGGGAAGCTGGTGACTGACAAGCTGTTGTCCGAGAACCCCGGCTTCTATTCCGATGCAGCGAGCGAGGCCGTGCGGCGGCTGATGGCGGAGCACGGCGAGGGACCGATCGCGGAAGTCCGGATCGGCACGACGGTCGCCACCAATGCGCTGCTGGAGCGGAAGGGCGAGCGGCTCGCGCTCGCGATCACGCGCGGTTTCGGCGATGCCTTGCGCATCGGCACTCAGGCCCGGCCCGATATTTTCGCGCGGCACATCGTGCTGCCCGAACAATTGCCCGCGCAGGTCGTAGAGATCGAAGAGCGGGTGGCTGCGACTGGCGAAGTGCTGCTCTCTCTGGACGAGGCACAGGCACGCGCGCAATTCGCAGCGCTGCGCGCGGACGGTTTCGACGCCATCGCCATAGTGCTGATGCATGGCTGGCAGCACCGCGAGCATGAGGCGCGACTGGCCGCGATGGCTCGCGAGCTTGGCTTTGCGCAGGTCAGCGTCAGCCACGAGGTCGCGCCGCTGATCCGCCTGATCCCGCGCGGCGATACGACGGTGGTCGATGCCTATCTTTCGCCGGTGTTACAGCGCTATACCGACAACCTTCAGGCGAGCCTGCCCGAGACCCGTACTCTTCGCTTCATGCAATCGAACGGCGGACTGGCGGAAGTCGGCGCATTTCGCGGCAAGGACGCGATCCTTTCGGGTCCGGCCGGCGGCGTGGTCGGCATGGTCGCAGCAGGCGAGGCGCTGGGCCACGGCAAGCTGATCGGCTTCGACATGGGCGGGACCAGCACCGACGTCGCGCATTACGCGGGCGAGTACGAGCTGACCGGCGACAGCGTGGTCGCGGGCGTGCGTGTCGCCGCGCCGATGATGCAGATCCACACCGTCGCGGCGGGCGGCGGCTCGGTCTGCCAATTCGACGGAGCGCGCTTTCGCGTCGGGCCCGATAGCGCGGGCGCAGATCCCGGCCCCGCCTGCTATCGCAAGGGCGGCCCGCTGACGGTGACCGACTGCAACCTGTTCCTCGGGCGGATCGACCCGGTTTTCTTCCCGCGCGTCTTCGGTCCGCGCGGTGATGAACCGCTCGATCCCGCCGCATCGCGCGCACGCTTGGAGGAGGTGGCAGCCGTCATGCCGGAGCCGCAGCCGCTGGAGGACATCGCCGAGGGATTCCTCGCCATCGCGGTCGACAGCATGGCCAATGCCATCCGCAAGATCAGCGTCGCGCGCGGGCACGATGTAACCGCCTATGCGCTGGCCTGTTTCGGGGGAGCGGGCGGCCAGCACGCCTGCAAGGTCGCCGATGCGCTGGGCATGGAGACGGTGCTGGTCCACCCGCTCGCCGGTATCCTGTCCGCCTATGGCATCGGCCTCGCGCCGGTGAAAGCGATCCACGAGGTCAGCCTGGTGCGGCCATTGGTCGAGAGTTTCGATGCCGAACTCGCAGCGCTGCAAGACGAAGCGCGCGACGCGCTAGTGCAGCAGGGGATCGCACCGGACGCCATTGTGCTCGAAAGCCGCGCCCGGCTGCGCTTCGAAGGGAGCGACAGCCTGCTCGCGGTCGAGTGCGAGGATCGCGATGCAAGGGATACGGCCTTCCGCGCGCTGCACCGCCAGCGCTTCGGCTATTCCGATGCTTCGGCGCCGATCATCGTCGAAGCGCTCAGCGTCGAGGCTAGCGGCAATGCCGGTGGCCTCGGCGAAGCGCAGGCCGCTCCGGAGGCGGTCGGTGTCCAGGCTTCGGGGAGCTGGCGGACCATCGAACGCGCTTCGATGGGCGAAGGCGAGGCGGTCGAGGGTCCGGTGTTGATCATCGATCCCGGATCGACCACGGTGGTAGAGGACGGGTGGCGCGCACGCCTCGCCGAAGAAGGTAGCCTCGTCCTTACCCGCGCGCAGCCGATTGCGCGAGACCGGGCCGCTGGGACCGAGGCGGATCCGGTCCGGCTCGAAATCTTCAACAACCACTTCATGGCGATCGCCGAGGAAATGGGCGTCGTGCTGCAATCGACCGCGACCTCGGTCAATATCAAGGAGCGGCTCGATTTTTCCTGCGCGCTGTTCGACCGGCATGGTGCGTTGATCGCCAATGCGCCGCACATCCCGGTGCACCTCGGCAGCATGGGCGACAGTATCGCCCGGGTGATCGAGACGCGCGGCGACAAGCGCGACGGGCGCGGTTTCCGGCGCGGCGATGCCTATGTGCTGAACGATCCCTTCCGCGGCGGCACGCATCTGCCGGACATCACGGTGATCGTCCCCGTCTTCTACGATGAGGGTGGTGCCGAAGAACCGGACGCTTTCGTCGCCGCGCGCGGGCACCACTCCGATATCGGCGGAATTGCGCCGGGATCCATGCCGCCCGAGAGCCGCACCATCGAGCAGGAAGGCGTGCTGATCGACAATCTCCTGATGGTCGACGAAGGCGAATTCCGCGAGGCGGCAGTGCGCGCAGCACTGGCAGACGCAAAATACCCCGCGCGCAATCCGGACCGTAACCTGTCGGACCTGCGCGCGCAGCTCGCCGCCTGTACGCGCGGTGCCGAGCTATTGCACGCGGCAGCGAAGGATCACGGGGCCGAAATCCTGTCGGCCTACATGGGCCATGTCCTCGCCAACGCCGAAGAAAGCGTGCGGCGGCTGCTCGACCGGCTCGACGATGGCGAATTCGCCTATCCGATGGACAATGGCGCGGTGGTGAAGGTTGCCATCCGCATCGACCGCGAGGCGCGCTCCGCTGTGTTCGACTTCACCGGTACGAGCCCGCAACTGCCGAACAATTTCAACGCGCCGAAGTCGATCACCAGAGCAGCTGCGCTCTATGTCGTCCGCACGCTCATCGACGATGCCATCCCCATGAACGACGGTTGCCTGCGACCGGTCGAGCTGATCGTGCCCGATGGCTCGATGCTCAATCCGAGGCCGGGCGCAGCGGTGGTCGCAGGGAATGTGGAGACGAGCCAGGTCGTCACAGATGCGCTGTTTGCCGCAACAGGCCGCCTCGCGCCGAGCCAGGGGACGATGAACAACTTCACATTCGGCAACGAGCGGCACCAGTATTACGAGACCATCTGCGGCGGCTCCGGGGCGGGGCCGGATCACGACGGCACCAGCGCGGTGCAGACGCATATGACGAATTCGCGGCTCACCGATCCGGAAATTTTCGAAACGCGCCTGCCGGTGCGGCTGGAGCGATTCGCAATCCGTCACGGGTCGGGAGGCGAGGGCGCGCATAGCGGTGGCGACGGCGTCGAGCGCTGCGTCACGTTCCTCGAGCCGATCCGCGCGAATATCCTCGCCAATCGCAGGACGGTCGCGCCCAAGGGGATCTGCGGCGGCGGCGATGCAAAGCCGGGTGCAAACTGGGTGGACCGCGTGGATGGTACGCGCGAGTCGCTCGGAGCGACGGGAGCAGCCGAAATGCAGCCGGGCGACCGTTTCACGATTCTCACGCCGGGCGGCGGCGGGTGCGGAGCGGCGGCCGTTCCCGAACCGAGCGAGTAGCCCTAGCTGTTGGCCGCTCCCTTCAGCGGCAAGGTCGTTGCTTTGCCTGCACCGTTCATCGCGTCGGCAACCGGCTGCGGCAGCGCGATTTCGCCCACCCGGACACGGGCCGCGCTGAAGCCCAGCCGGACTTCGTAGTCGCCCGCTTCCACCTTGAAGCGCGCTTGCGCATCATAGTGCGCGAGAGCCTCGGCAGCGAGTTCGAAGGTCACCTGCGTGCTTTGGCCCGGTTCGAGCGCGATCCTCTGGAACCCGCGGAGAACGGCCTCTCGCGATGCGTCGAGACCGTCCAGCCTGCGAAGGTAGAGCTGCAGCATCTCTTCGCCGCGCCGCTCGCCGATATTGCGGAGGCGGGCGCTGGCAAGGATGCGATCGGCGCCCAGCTCGAGCGACAGATCGCCGAGCGTGAATTCGCCATACGACAAGCCGTGCCCGAAGGGCAGGCGGACCTCCCCGCTGCGCGTCCTGATCGTATAGGGCAGACGTGCGGACGGCTCGCTTTGTCCGCTCAGTATCTCGGCGATTGCATGACCCGACTGCGTGCCCAGCGTTCCGGCATGGAGAATGCAGGGCAGCGGCTCTCCGCCAATATCGGGATCGCAGGGCCGCGAACCGAGCGTGACGAGGACGGTTCTCGGATTGGCGGCGCGCAATGTCTCGAGCAGGACCGTCTGCGCTTCGCCCAGTGGCTCGCCCGGTTGCTCGCTGCCCTGCCCGAGAACCGCTATAACTGTGCCTGCGCGCCGCGCGGCTTCGCCGGCCATGCCTATGGCCATGCGATCGGCGTGGATCATCCGGTCGATGACCGACTGACCTTCGCGCAGGGCAAGGCCGGCCACGAACTTGTAGGCGATGCCGAGCGCTTCGAGACCATCGATGATGCTAGACGCATCGCCCCGGCTTCCGCCGAATGCAAGCGAACGGTCGCGAGCTGCGCTGCCGACCACGAGGACGTCTTCGCCACCGGGCGACAGCGGGAGCAGTCCGCCCTGGTTGCGGAGCAGAATGATCGACTTGCTCGCCAGATCGTGTGCCGGGTCGCCGGGGCCAGTGGCCCGTGCCGGTGCAGCGGGCGCCACATCCTCCGACGGACGGAACAGCCCGAGATCGAATTTCGCCGCGAGTACCCGGCGCACCGCTTCGTCGAGCTCGCTGGCACCGAGGCGCCCGTCCTCGACGGCTGCGACCAGGCGCTCTACCGACAGGCCGACGAAGGCCGGTCCCTCGGCGTGGTGTCCGGATTTCTCCGCCAGTTGCGCCCAATCGGCCAAGAGTATGCCATCGAACCCCCCGGCGCGGCGCAGGTTTTTCAAAGCGTCGTTCGCGATCCGGGAGACGTTGCGCCGGCCTTGGCCTATCATATCGAGACCGATGGTCGCGGGAGCAGCCTGTTCGACCGTCTTGAGAATGGCGCGAAATTGTTCGCGCTCTCGCAGGCTGCCTTCTCCGCGGCGCCCGGTCCTGTCGTTGAAGGCGAAATCGAGCGTGGCCAGAACCTGCCGCCGATACTCGCTGCGCTGCGCCTGCAACCCGCGTACGCGGCCAGCAGCGATCTGCTCTGCGAGCCAGGCGCTTTCGCCGAAAGACTGCTCGAAGCCGACATCGGTGAGATAATTTGTCGTCGCGACGACCGGTGAAAAGGCCCAGTTCAGGCCAAGTGCAAGGTATTCTTCGGCAAGCGCCTCTTCGGCGGCTGCTACTGCCTCGGGGTTCCAGCTGGCGGCCATACCGACCGGGGCGGGCAAGCGACCGGGCAGGACCTGCGCCGGGTCCGCTGCGAAGAAGAGCGGTATGCCGAGGCGCGTTTCCTCGATCGCAATCTGTTGCAACTGGTGGGTGCGCATGGCGCCGACCGGATCGATGAACCCGCTCACCAGCCCGCGCCGCAACTGGTCGATGCGCGTCGGATCGCTGCTCGCCGATCCATCCGGCAGGAGCACCAGTTGCCCCGCTTTTTCTTCCAGCGTCATGTAATCGAGCAGGTCCTCGACGAACCTGACGCGCTCGGGAGCGGGAGTGAAGGGCGTTTGCGACATTGCCCGCCGGTGATCGCGGGGAATGGTAAATATCCGGTTTGCAATTACCGCTTGCTGCGACAGGCCGTGCTTCGGCAGCGACCCTTCAGCAGCGATTTACAGATATAAAAATATCTTTATATCCATTGTAGGAATGCATACCGAAACCCTCTTCCGCGCGCTGGCCGACCCTACGCGCCTCAGGATCCTGCGGCTGCTGGGGTCGATGGAACTTGCCGTGGGGGAGGTGGCGCAGGTGCTCGGTCAGAGCCAGCCGCGGGTTTCGCGCCATATCGGCATTCTGTGCGACGCCGGTCTTGCCGAGCGGCGGCGGGAGGGGAGCTGGACGTTCGTCCGCGCTGGATCGGTGACGACTGCAGAGCCATCGCTTGCCGGAGGTGCCATCCGTTTGCTCGACGTTGCGGAACGTGCGGACAGCGAGTTCGCCGAACTATGCGCCTCCGATCGGCGCAAGCTAGCCGAAATCCGCGAAACCCGCGAAGCCGAGGCGCAGGCGTATTTCGCCCGCCACGCGCATGATTGGGATGAATTGCGCCGTCTGCACAGCTCGGACGAAGCGATCGAAAGCGCTCTGGACGCAGCCTTGGGCAGCGCCCCGCTCGGTCGTTTGCTCGATATCGGCACGGGAACCGGGCGCATGGCCGAAATCTTTGCCGAGCGCGCCGAGCATATCGTGGCGCTCGACAAGAGCCTTGCGATGTTACGCGTGGCGCGAGCGAAACTGCAGAATTTGCCTGCCCAGCGGGTCGAGCTCGTCCAGGGCGATTTCGGATCGCTCCCCTTTGCCGCGGCGAGCTTTGACACGGTGCTGTTCCATCAGGTCCTTCACTTCGCTCAGGCTCCGCGCGCTGCCCTGGCAGAGGCTGCGCGGGTCACGTCTGTGGGCGGCCGCATAGCGATCGTCGATTTCGCCGCCCACCAGCGCGAGGAGCTGCGTGAGCGCTACGCTCATGCCCGGCTCGGCTTCGGTGACGCGCAGATGCGCGGCCTGCTGCAAGACGCCGGCTTCGTTCCCGGCGAGACCGCCGCTCTGGAGGATGGCGAGCTGGTCGTGAAAATCTGGATCGCAGAGCGCGATGCCGAAGCAAGAAAGGCCGTATCGTGAGCCCAACCCTCAACCAGATGCGCGAAGCGCAGCGCGCGCTCGAGGCGCCGCTGTTCTCGGGGCTGCCCGGCGATATCGAGGTGAGCTTCGAATTCTTCCCGCCCAAGTCGGAGAAAATGGCGCAGACGCTGTGGCAGAGCGTGGAGACTCTTGCCCCGCTAGACCCGCGTTTCGTGTCGGTGACCTATGGCGCCGGTGGCTCTACCCGCGAGCGCACGCATGCAGCGGTGCGCCGTATCGTGAGCGAAACCGATATTCCCGCCGCTGCGCACCTCACCTGCGTTCAGGCGACCCGCGAGGAGGTGGACCAGGTCGCGCGCGAATATTGGGAAGAGGGCGTGCGGCATATCGTTGCCCTGCGCGGCGACGCCCCCGACGGTGGCGGCAGCTACGCCCCGCATCCCGGCGGCTACCAGAACGCCGCAGACCTGATCGCAGGCCTGAAGCAGATCGCTGATTTCGAAATTTCGGTCGCGGCCTATCCGGAAGTCCATCCGGATTCGCCCGATCGTCAGGCCGACCTCGACAATCTGAAGCGCAAGTTCGATGCTGGGGCGACCCGCGCGATCACGCAGTTCTTCTTCGATCCCGAGTGTTTCTTCGAATTCCGCGACAAGGCCGAAGCTGCCGGGATCGAGGGCGAGATCGTGCCGGGCGTCATGCCCGTGATGAGCTTCGCCGCCGTCCAGCGGATGAGCGGACTGTGCGGGACCGCCATACCCGATTGGATGGAGGGCCTGTTCGAAGGACTCGACGAACGGCCCGAAGCCCGCCAGCTGGTCAGCGCCACGATCGCTGCCGAAATGTGCCGCCGCCTCTATGCCGGCGGCGTGCGCCAGTTCCACTTCTATACTCTCAACCGCGCCGAGCTGAGCTACGCGATCTGCCACATGCTCGGCCTGCGACCGAAGGCCTGACATGTCCAAGCGCACCGAATTCGCCGAAGCCGCCACCCAGCGCATCCTGATCAAGGACGGCCCCTACGGCACCGAGATCCAGCGCGCCAGGCTAGCCCCGGAGGACTATGCGGGCGACACCGGCCTGACCGCCGACCAGAAGGGCAATAACGATCTCGTTAATTTGACGCAGCCGCAGGTGATCCGGACGATCTGCGACAGCTATATCGATGCCGGCGCGCATATCCTTGCCACCAACACCTTCAACGCCAATCGCATCAGCCAGGCGGATTACGACGCCGAGCATCTGGTGCACGAGATCAACGTCTCCGCCGCCCGGATCGTCCGCGAAGCGGTGGACGAGGCAACGGCGAAGGACGGCATCCCCCGTTTCGTTGCCGGTGCGATGGGGCCGACGAACAAGACGCTGTCGCTCTCGCCCGATGTCGAGGACCCGGGCTTTCGCGAGGTCACTTATGACGAAATCTTGGCCGTCTATGTCGAACAGGCGCGCGCCCTGATCGAGGGCGGGGCGGATTTCATCCTGATCGAGACCGTGTTCGACACGCTCAACTGCAAGGCCGCGATCATGGCGGTCAAGCAGCTGGAGCGCGAGCTCGGGCAGGACATCCCGATCATGATCTCGCTCACGCTGACCGATCTGTCGGGCCGCAATCTGTCGGGCCACACGGTCGAAGCCTTCTGGTACACGGTGCGCCACGCCAAGCCGTTGACGATGGGCCTCAACTGCAGCTTCGGAGCCGAGCAACTGCGCCCCCATGTCCAGATCCTGTCGGACATCGCGGACACCTATCTGATGGTCTATCCCAATGCGGGCCTGCCCAACGACCTCGGCGAATACGACGAACTGCCGGAAACCACCGCCGCGCTGACCAAGGTCTGGGCCGAGAATGGCCGTGTCAACGCGCTGGGCGGCTGCTGCGGCTCCACCCCCGCCCACATCGCCGCAATGGCTGCGGCTGTCGACGGCATCGCGCCACGCAAGCTGCCGACTGTCGAGCCGGACATGCGCCTCGCCGGCCTGGAACCCTTTACGATTGCTGCCTGACCCATGAGCGACCTTACCACCGCCCGCTTCGTCAATATCGGCGAACGCACGAATGTGACCGGCTCCGCCCGGTTCAAGAAACTGATCCTGGCGGACGATTACGATGCCGCCGTCGAAGTCGCTCGTCAGCAGGTCGAGAACGGCGCGCAGGTGATCGACGTCAATATGGACGAGGGCCTGCTCGACGCCGAGAAGGCGATGACCACCTTCCTCAAGCTGATCGCCGCGGAACCCGATATCGCGCGCGTGCCGGTAATGGTCGACAGTTCCAAATGGGATGTGATCGAGGCCGGTATCAAATGCGTATCCGGCAAGCCGATCGTCAATTCGATCAGCATGAAGGAAGGCGAAGACCAGTTCCTCGAGCAGGCACGCAAATGCATGGACTATGGCGCCGCCCTAGTGGTCATGGCCTTCGACGAGACCGGCCAGGCCGATACGAAGGACCGCAAGGTCGAAATCTGCACCCGCGCCTACGAACTGCTGACGGGCATCGGTTTTCCGGCAGAGGACATCATCTTCGATCCCAATATCTTCGCCGTGGCGACGGGGATCGAGGAGCACGACCGTTACGGCCTCGACTTCATCGAAGCGGTGGCCGAGATCAAGGCGGCCTGTCCGCACGCCAAGACCAGCGGCGGCCTCTCCAACCTCTCCTTCAGTTTCCGGGGCAACGAGACCGTACGCCGCGCGATGCACTCGGTGTTCCTGTATCACGCGATTCCCGCCGGGCTGGACATGGCGATCGTCAATGCCGGGCAGCTCGACGTCTACGACCAGATCGACCCGACCCTGCGCGAGGCCTGCGAGGACGTGATCCTGATGCGGCGCCCGGATGCTACCGAGCGGCTGATCGACCTTGCCGAAAGCTACAAGGGAAAGAGCGCCGCCGACGAAAAGGCGGCCGAGGAATGGCGCGGCTGGGAGGTGAAAAAGCGGCTGGAGCACGCGCTGGTGAAGGGCATCGATGCGCATGTCGTTGCCGATACAGAGGAGGCCCGCGAGCTGGTTGCAGCGTCCGGCGGTCGCCCGATCGAAGTGATCGAAGGCCCGTTGATGGACGGCATGAATGTGGTCGGCGACCTGTTCGGCAGCGGCAAGATGTTCCTGCCGCAAGTCGTGAAATCGGCCCGCGTGATGAAGAAAGCCGTCGCCCACCTCATTCCGTTTATCGAGGCAGAGAAGGACCTGCTCCCCGAGGCCGAGCGCAAGGCCAAGGGCAAGATTGTGATGGCGACCGTGAAGGGCGACGTCCACGATATCGGCAAGAACATCGTCGGCGTGGTGCTGCAGTGTAACGGCTACGACGTGATCGACCTGGGCGTGATGGTCCCCTGGTCGAAAATCCTCGAGACGGCGCGCGAGGAAAAAGCCGACATGATCGGGCTGTCCGGGCTCATCACGCCCTCGCTCGACGAGATGGTGACAGTGGCCGAAGAGATGCAGACGGCGGGCATGGACATGCCGCTGCTGATCGGCGGGGCCACGACCAGCAAGGTGCACACCGCCCTGCGGATCGATCCGGCCTATGAGGGGCCGGTGATCCACGTGCTCGACGCGAGCCGCGCGGTCGGCGTCGCCAGCCGCCTGTTGTCGGACACGCAGCGCGACGAATTCGTCGAGACCACGGCCAGCGAATATGGCCATGTCCGCGATGCCCGGGCGGGGAAGGGGCAGAGCGTGCTGCTGAGCCTGGAGGACGCCCGCGCCAATTATTACGATGCCTTCCTGTCGGACAAGGCCGCCCCGCCGCTCAAGCCCGGGGTGCATGTGTTCGACGACTGGTCGCTCGCCGATCTGCGCGACTATATCGACTGGACTCCGTTCTTCCGCGCTTGGGAGTTGCACGGCAACTACCCGGCGATCCTGGAGGATGAGGTCGTGGGCGAAACGGCGACGCAGCTGTTCGCCGACGCCAATGCCATGCTCGACCGGATCGTGGAGGAGAAATGGCTCACCGCGAAGGGTGTGGCCGGCTTCTGGCCCTGCGCACGAGACGGCGACGACATAACGCTGCATCTCGACGACCGCGACGATGTGATGCTGCCGTTCCTGCGCCAGCAGGTGAAGAAGAGCCGCGACCGGGCGAATATGTGCCTCGCCGATTTCATCGATCCGGCGGGCGACTGGCTGGGCGGCTTCGCAGTCGGCATTCACGGGATCGACGAGCATTCGAAGCGCTTCCTGGAGGACAAGGACGATTATTCGGACATCCTTCTGAAAGCGCTGGCCGACCGCTTCGCCGAAGCCTTCGCCGAACGCCTGCACCAGCACGTCCGCACCGACCTTTGGGGCTATGCGCCTCACGAGCAGCTGACCAACGAGGCGCTGATCAAGGAAGAGTATCGGGGCATCCGGCCCGCCCCGGGCTATCCGGCCTGCCCCGATCACAGCCTCAAGCCCATCCTGTTCGACCTGCTCGACGTGCCTGGTAACGCCGGCCTGACGCTGACCGAGAATTTCGCCATGTGGCCGACGGCGGCGGTCAGCGGATTCTACTTCGGTCACCCGGAAGCGCAGTACTTCGGCGTCGCCCGGATCGGGCGCGACCAGCTGGAAGACTATGCGCAGCGGCGCGGGGTCGATATGGCGACCGCCGAACGATGGCTGAGGCCCAATCTCGATTGAGCACCCTGCCGAAGGGGAGGCTGGTTTGGATCGGCGGCGGCATTCTGCTGCTCGCCTTCGGGGCGCTGTTGTTCCTGGCCCTCTACGATACGCGACTTATCTCTCGCCTCTGGTTCCTCCCCGGGATCGGTGTGATTGGCGCAATCATCGCCAATACGTCAGGTACTGGCGGCGGGGTGGTCTTCGTGCCGGTCTTCAATGCCCTGCGCGAATGGCAGGTAATGGACCTTCAGCCACTACAAGTGGTGGGGGTTTCCATGTGTATTCAGAGTTTCGGCATGACGATGGGGGCCCTGCGCTGGACCGACCGATTGTATCACCAGCCGCAACCCGATCCCTTGCATGCCCAGGTACGTCCGAGGGATTTCTTCACCGTGGCCGGGGCGGTCCTGGCGCTGTCGCTGCCTGCCATGCTTGCAACCCAGCGCCTGACGGCTTTCGACCAGCACGCAGTCTTGATGGGCTACAAGACTTTTTCCATACTGCTCGGCATTGCGTTGATCGCCTCGACCTGGACGGTCAATCTGGAGCGTGCGGAAAAGTCTCGGCTCGAACGTCTCGACCTCGCTGTCTTGCTGATGCTCGCAATACCGGGTGGCATGCTGACGGCTTTGTTCTCCGTCGGCATCGGCGAACTTGTCGCGCTATACCTGTTCATCCGGCATTACCCAGTCCTGCTCTGCACAGGTGCAGCCTGCCTGATCTCCTCGGTCAGCGTCATCGTAGGCGCTCTCTGGCATGTCGAGGCGGGCACGATTCAGTGGGAGGTGGTACTGCTGGCCGGGCCTGCGGCGGCACTGGGTGGGTTCCTTGCGCGACCGATTGCACTCTGGCTTGGGGCGAGGCGCCTCAAGACGCTCGACGGCAGTTGGATCGTCCTGTCCGCGCTTTACCTGCTATGGCTCAATTGGAGCTGATCGACATGATTTAGCTCGTCGCGGCAACTACGGGACAGGCGTGCTCACGCTCTCTCCGGCACTGGATGCTTGCGGCGACGATCTCTTCGCGGACAGTGTACGCCGTGACGGCCATGCGGTCGAAGAGTATGGCTTGCGCTCCGGCCTGTGGATCGCGGAGGACGACAGCGAAGGCCTCGTCTACTTCGCCACCGCCTTGCCCGATCGCACATCGCCGGACGAAGGTGGTTTCGCGGCCGAGGAAATCGACATGGTCCGCCGGGCGATCGAGGCCGGGGAATAAGGCTTTTCGCGATTGACGCTGCGCGGGGATTGCCGCAGTGCAACAGGCGTCGGCTGCGGGAGCGATTCTGTAGCGGGCGCGCACGGGAGAGCGTGCGGGGCGGCGTCCCCGTACCGCCGAAGGAGCAACCGCCCCGGAAACTCTCAGGCCACCGGACCGTGCGGGCCATCGACACTCTGGAAAGCGCCGGTCGCCATCGCGGCCAGCCACCGAAGGGGTAAGCACGCCCATCCGCGTGTCAGTCTCTCAGGTTTCCCGACAGAGGGGGCATGGGTTGTTTTCCCGCGCCGGGATCGGCGCGCCCATGCTTTGAAGGACGGGACTTGAGCGAGACTGAAGAAAACGAACAGCAGGAAACCGGCACGCTGCCGCTCGATGCATGGCATCGCGGCAAGGGCGCTCGCATGGTCGAGTTCGCCGGATACTGGATGCCGATCCAGTACAACAAGGAAACCGGCGGCGGGATCGTCGCCGAACACGACTGGACGCGGAGCAACGCCGGGCTGTTCGATGTCAGCCACATGGGCCAGCTGATGGTGACCGGCGAGAAGGCTGCGGAAGAGCTGGAAAAGCTGCTTCCCGGCGCGATCGCCACGCTGAAGCCGGGCCGGGTCCGCTACTCGCTGCTCCTCAACGACGAGGGCGGGATCCTCGACGATCTGATGGTCACCAATGCCACCCCGTGGATCGAGGGCGACGAGGACGCCGGCACTGAAGGCCATTGGGGCGAGCCCGCCTATTACATCGTCGTCAACGGCGCGATGAAATGGGACGATATCGCCCATTTGCGCGAGCATCTCGATGACGATGTCACGCTGACCCACATGGACGATTACGCTCTGGTCGCGCTGCAGGGGCCCAATGCCGCAACTGCGCTCAACCGCATCATGCGCGGCGTGCCCGAACAGCTCGTCTTCATGCAATCTCTCGAGCACGATTTCGGCGAATGGCCGCTGCGGATCACCCGGGCGGGCTACACCGGCGAGGACGGGTTCGAGATTTCGGTCCCTGCCGAATTCGCGGAATCGCTGTGCGACCGCCTGTGCGCGGAAATCGAAGTGCGTCCCGCAGGCCTCGGCGCGCGGGACAGCCTTCGCCTCGAGGCGGGCCTGCCGCTCTACGGCCACGACATGACCGACACGGTCGATCCCGTCAGTGCCGATCTCGCCTTCGCGCTCACCAAGAAGCGCCGCGAGACCGGCGGCTGGATGGGCTTCGAGGCGGTGAAGACGCTGATGGAGTCCGGCCCGAAGGAACGCCGCGTGGGCCTTGCCCTCGAAGGGCGCCTGCCGGCCCGCGAAGGTGCGGAAATCTACGCGGGCGACGACAAGGTCGGCCGCGTCACCAGCGGCGGCTTTTCGCCCACGCTCGGCCACCCGATTGCCATGGGCTATGTCGATGTCGCTCACGCCGATGCGGGAACCGATCTGGAGATCATGGTTCGTAACAAGAGACTTGCGGCGAAGGTGGTGACGCTCCCCTTCGTCTCCCACAACTATTACCGAGGGAGCTGACCCGATGGCCCGTTACTTCACCGAAGAGCATGAATGGATCGACGTGGAGGGCGACAGCGCCACCGTCGGCATTACCGATTATGCACAGAACCAGCTGGGCGATATCGTCTTCGTCGAATTGCCCGAAGTCGGCAGCGTGATCGACAAGGGCAAGGATGCCGCCGTGGTGGAAAGCGTCAAGGCCGCCAGCGACGTCTACGCCCCGATCAGCGGCGAAGTGATGGAATCGAACGAGGCGCTGGAGGAAGACCCGGCGCTGGTGAACACTTCGCCTGAGGAAACCGGCTGGTTCTTCAAGATGACCATCGGCGACAAGAGCGAGCTCGAAGGCCTGATGGACGCGAAGGCCTACAAGAGCTTCTGCGACAGTCTCTAATAGCCTTCCCGGCTTTCGCCGGGACGACGGGAACATGAAATGCGCTACCTACCCCTGACCGATACCGACCGTTCGGCGATGCTCGCCAAGATCGGCGCGAGCGATATCGACGCCCTGTTCGTCGACGTGCCGGAAGAGGCGCAGCTGAGCGGCCCGATTGAGGGGCTGCCGATGCACGCCAGCGAGATGGCGGTCGAAAAGCACATGCGGCGGCTCAGCAAGAAGAACCTCGCGGCGGCAGATGCGGCGTTCTTCCTCGGGGCGGGCGCTTACAAGCATCACGTCCCCGCCAGCGTCGATCACATCATCCAGCGCGGCGAGTTCCTCACCGCCTATACGCCCTACCAGCCGGAAATCGCGCAGGGCACGCTGCAGATGCTGTTCGAATTCCAGACGCAGGTCGCACGGCTCTATGGCTGCGCGGTCGCCAATGCATCGATGTACGATGGCTCGACCGCCTGCTGGGAAGCGGTCGCCATGGCCAGCCGCATCGCCCGCGGCAAGAAACGCAAGGTCGTGCTCTCGGGCGCGCTCCATCCGCATTACGCCGAGGTGGTGCGGACGATGGCCAAATTCACCGATGACGAAATCGCCGGCGCTCCGCCCAGCCTGACGGCCAAGCCCGATGACGACGGCCTGATTGCGCGGATCGATGGAGATACGAGCTGCGTCGTGCTGCAATATCCGGACATCCTCGGCCGCCTCCCCGACATCGCGAAGATTGCCGAGGCGGCGCATGAACAGGGCGCATTGGTGATCGCGGTCAATACCGAGCCCGTGGCGCTCGGGGCGGTGAAATCGCCCGGCGAAATGGGCGCGGATATCGTCATCGGGGAGGGCCAGTCGATCGGCGTCGGCCTGCAGTTCGGCGGGCCGTATCTCGGCCTTTTCGCCGTGCGCGACGAAAAGCATGTCCGCATGATGCCCGGTCGCCTGTGCGGGGAGACTGTCGATGCCGAGGGCAAGCGCGGCTTCGTGCTGACGCTGTCGACGCGCGAGCAGCACATCCGCCGCGAAAAGGCGACCTCGAACATCTGCACCAATTCGGGCCTCTGCGCGCTGGCGTTCAGCGTTCACATGACGCTGCTCGGCGAAAAGGGATTGCGGCAGCTCGCGATGGAGAACCACCGCCTCGCCTGCATCGCCGCCGACCGGCTGGCCAAGGTACCCGGCGTCGAAGTCCTGAACGAGGCATTCTTCAACGAATTTACCGTTCTGCTGGATGGCGACGCGCGCCAGATCGTGCGCAAGCTGACCAAGCAGGATGTCCTGGCGGGCGTATCGCTCGGCCGCCTGTTCCCCGGCAACGACGCACTTGCCAACGGACTTCTGGTCGCAGTGACCGAAACCACCACGGAGGAGGACATCGAAATCCTTGCCTCCGCGCTCGAGGAGGTGCTGGCATGAACGCGCCAACGAAAACTCCGAACGCATCGGGCTGGAAGCCCGGCACCCCGGTCGAGGGCGACAACGCGATGGGCGGTCCCGATACCGCAACCGGCAACCGCGCGCTGATGCTCGAAGAGCCGCTGCTGTTCGAGATCGGCCATAGCGAGACCACCGGCGTCGATTTCGATTTCGCTGCCAAGCTGGACCTTGCCGGAGTGGAGCAGCCGAGCCCGCCGACGCCTGCGCCGGCCGGCCGCCTCGGTGATTTCGAGCGGAGCGAACCGATCGGGCTCGTCGGTCTGACCGAGCCGGAAACCGTGCGTCACTACACGCGCCTCAGCCGCCAGAACTATGCCATCGATCTCGGCCTGTTCCCGCTTGGCAGCTGCACGATGAAGCACAATCCGCGGCTCAACGAGAAGGTCGCGCGCATGCCCGGCTTTGCCGATGTCCATCCGCTGCAGCCGGTCGATACGGTGCGCGGCGCGCTGGAGGTGATCAACGAGCTAGCCTTCTGGCTCATCCACCTCACCGGCATGCACGGAGTGGCGATGAGCCCCAAGGCCGGCGCACATGGCGAGCTGTGCGGCATCCTCTGCATCCGCGCCGCACTCGAAGCGCGCGGCGATGCACGCAAGGTCATCCTCGTGCCCGAAAGCGCGCATGGCACCAATCCCGCCACCGCCGCCTTCGCCGGTTACGAGATCGAGGACATTCCGGCCAATTCGGACGGCCGCGTCGATCTCGATGCGCTCAAGAGCCGCCTCGGCCCGGACGTGGCTGGCGTGATGATCACCAATCCCTCGACCCTCGGCCTATTCGAGCGCGACCTGAAGGCGATTTCGGACGCGGTCCACGAAGCAGGCGGTTTCGTCTATTGCGACGGGGCGAACTTCAACGCCATCGTCGGCAAGGTCCGCCCCGGCGATCTCGGCGTCGATGCGATGCACATCAATCTGCACAAGACCTTCTCCACCCCGCATGGCGGCGGCGGCCCCGGCTCCGGCCCGGTCGTGTTTTCCGAGGCGCTCAGCCCCTTCGCACCGCTGCCCTACACCTCGCGGACAAAGGACGGCGTCGTCCACCTCGTCGAGGAAGAGGATGCCGACAGCTTCTCCAAAGAACATTTCGGCGGGCGCATGCGGCACTTCGGGCGCATGACCGCGTTCCACGGCCAGATGGGCATGTTCACCCGCGCGCTGTCCTATATCCTCAGCCACGGGGCGGACGGTTTGCGGCAGGTGGCCGAGGATGCCGTGCTCAACGCGAATTACATTCTGCGCAGCCTGGAAGACGTGCTCGACGCGCCCTTCGCCCACAGCGGGCCCTGCATGCACGAGGCGCTGTTCAGCGACAAAGGCTTTGCCGATGGGCTGTCGACGCTCGATCTTGCCAAGGGGTTGATCGACGAAGGCTATCATCCGATGACCATGTACTTCCCGCTGGTCGTACATGGAGCCATGCTGGTCGAGCCGACCGAGACGGAAAGCAAGGCGGCGCTGGACCAGTTCATCCTGGCTCTGCGCAGCGTGGCGGAACGGGCCAAGGCTGGCGACGAGACGCTCAAGACTGCGCCCTTCTATGCCCCGCGGCGGCGCCTCGACGAAACGCAGGCTGCGAGGAAGCCGGTGCTTGCCTACAAGGATCAAAGCGCTCCAGCCGGAACGCCGGTCCCCAGCGAGGTCGGCGCACGCTAGTCGCGGGTGTCGGTTTTCGGTTCCACGGTGATGGTGATCTGGCTGAGCGAGATCACCGCCACCCAGAACCCGATCACGGACAGCGCACTGGCACCGAGAACGGTGAAAGCCGCGCCCTTCAGGCCGTTCCAGTCCATCGCCACCTGCAGCAGCGACAGGCCGATGATCGTTGGCACCGCGCGCATGACGAAGGCGGTGCCGGCGCGTCCGGCGCTGACCAGTAGCGATTCCAGGCTGGCACCGACCAGCTCGATCGCCCCGGCAATGGCGAGGATGACCATCGCCCAGTAGACGACGCGGAATTCGGGCCCGGCGATCAGGACCAGTCCGGGCCGCCCGAGGAAGATCGCCACCAGCACGGCCAGCGCGCCGCCGACGAGCGCGATATTGGCCATGCGGCGCGCCATGTCATGGGCATTGTCGCGGGCATGCACCAGCTCGGGATAGATCGCCTTGGAGACGGTCTGCGCCAGGCTCACCAAGGCCTGGCCGAGCTGGCTGGCGACGCGGAAGCCACCGGCGAACGCCTCGCCGCCGATCGCACCGACCAGCAGGATGAGAACCTGTTTGGAGCCGACATTAAGGCTGCCGGTAAGATTGGTCGACCAGACGAATTTCCACGCCCCGGCATGCTCGCACGGGAGCCGGAACAGGCTGATTTGCGAGAAGTCGATGCGTTCGGTCCGGCCGGCAGCGAACCAGAGCGCGGCAGCGACGCAGACTTCGGCCGCGGCCCAGGCGAGGATGAAGCCGGTGACGGTCGGCATGAAGATCGCGGCGAGGATTGCGCCCAATGCGCGGATTATAGGCTGTACCGCCTCGGCTGCCGTCGCCCGCCCGTATTCGAACCGCAGTCGCAACAGCCCCGTCGGTGTGGTGCGGATGGCCAGCAGCGAGACCATGCAAAAGCCGAAGGCGAGCCACAGCAAGTCGGGCGGCAGGGGTAGCCAGAATTGCGCCGACCAGCACAGTGCGGCGGCGAGCACAGTCCCGAGCACGATGGACAGGATGTCGAGCGCGATGGCGAAACCGGTCGCTTCCGCAGGGCCGTCCTCGCCCGCGCCCCAGCGCACGACGAATTGCCAGGTCTGAAAGTTGGCGATGCCCGTGACCGTCTGCCCGAGCGCGACGATGAGCGCGAAATATCCGAACCCGTCGAGGCCCAGCGTCCGCGTCGCGATCGCCAGATAAACGAGGCTCAGCACGGCATTGACGCCGCGGCCGCTGAGCAGCCAGCCGATATTGCGGAGAAGCCGTTTCATCCCTCAGGTGTCGCAGCCTCAGGCGGCGGAGACGTTCCGCTTGGCCAGCAGGCGTTCGGTAACTTCTAAGCTGCGCCCCTCATCGACATCGATTGCACAATGACCATTGCTCATTTCGATCGGCACCAAATTGAAGCCGAAACGTCGCGAGACTTGCGCGAACAGTTTCTCCTTCGTTCCCCAACCGAGGAAGAAGCGGATCAGGTTCACCACGCCGAAAGCCTTGGCGATGCGGCTGGGAAATTTCATGAATTGCCCGCCGCCGCGCATGATCTCCGCCGCGCCGAGAGCCTGCTCGCTGCCGATCCAATAGGTGTTGCAGTTGGAATAGCCGCCGTCGGAAAACTCGTAAAATTTCTTCTGGCCTACCGGGTCGGCTGCGATGACCCCTTCCTTTCGCGCCAGGGCAGCGGCGGCGCCTGCCTGATTGGCGATCGCCTTGTCGATGAATTCGGCATAGTCGTGCGGCAGCCACAGGCAGTTGTCTGCCGTGGTGATCATGATCGGATAGCTCGCGCCCTCCGCGCCCGAGAAGACGCTGTCGACGAGGTTGAACGCGCCGGGGCGGAACACCAGTCGGCCCTCGTCCATCAGCGCCTTGATCGACGGGATCGCCGCGATCTCGTCCGGTTCATGCGCCACAACGCGGATTTCCCCGATGCGATCGCAGGCAGCGACATTAGCGATCACCCGCTCGATCATCGGCATGCCGCCGACCGGCACGACGCATTTTTGGGCGACACCGGCACGCTCGGCCAGCGGGTCGAGAACGCCGGAGCGCTTGCCGGCCATAACGAGGGCGGTGATCTTTGCGTGTGTCTGCGTAGCCATGGGCGCGCATTTAGGCCCGAAGTGCGGGGTTGTCACCTTGCAGCGCAGCGGGCAGCGAGTGCGCCATGCGGATTATCTTCAGTCGCAAGGGCTTCGACAGCGCATCGGGCGGGGGACCTTCGCCGATCGTCGATGGGCGGCCGATCAGCCTGCCGATCCCGGCGGGACGAGCCTCGCGCACGAGCTATGGCGATCTCGGGCTGGGAGACTTGGCGCATGCGGCCAGCCGGGGCCAACATGATGCCGAAGACCTCTGCCATCACGATCCGATGTTCACCGAAGAGGGCATTTGCCTCTTCGGCCAGGTCGGCGCAGCGCAAACGCATCTCGCCAATCGCGGGGTCGGGGTCGGCGACGTTTTCCTGTTCTTCGGCCTGTTCCGCGCCGACGGCGGCGATCCGCATCACCGCATCTTCGGCTATCTCGAGGTCGAGGAGGTGATCGCACTGGCGGAGAGGGTGCCGGAGTGGCTCGTCGAACACCGGCACCCGCATGCGCTGGCGATGCACGGCAAGAACGACACGATCTACGCCGGGCCCGGCAGCCTCGCCAATCGCGCCAGCGATGCCCTGCGGCTGACCGTGCCCGAAGGGCCACCGAGCCTGTGGGGCCGCCCTGACTGGCTACGCAAGGGCGGCCTCAGCTACCACGACCGCGCCGACCGCTGGCTGCGTGGCGGCAGACTGCGAAGTGTAGCACGCGGTCAGGAATTCGTCGCCGATATCGGCAAACGCACCAAGCCGCGCGACTGGCTGGCGCGGATAATCGCCGAGATCAGAGCGTTGTGATGACCGAGGAGAAGTCGAGCGCGCCGTGCTCTTCGGCCAGCTTCTCGTAAATCTCCGCCGCTTTCGCACCGAGCACGGTAGTGGCGTCGACATCCTGCGCCGCATCCATTGCCAGCCGCAGGTCCTTGAGCATGAGCGCGGTAGCGAAGCCGCCCTTGTAATCATTGTCCGCCGGGCTCTCGACGCCAACCCCGGGCATCGGGGTGTAAGCATTGAGCGACCAGCAATAGCCCGAGGACTGGCTGGAAATCTCGTAGAATTTTTGCGGATCGAGGCCGAGCTTTTCGGCCATCTTCATCGCTTCGGCGGTCCCGATCATCGAGATGGCGAGCAGCATGTTGTTGCAGATCTTGGCGGTCTGGCCCGCACCCGCATCGCCCGCGTGGATGACGGCTTTGCCCATCGCCTGCAGCACCTCTTCGGCGCGTCCGAATGCCTTCTCGGTCCCGCCGACCATGAAGGTAAGCGTTCCACCGTTAGCCGCCGCGATCCCGCCCGAGACGGGCGCGTCGACCATGTCGTATCCGGCAGCTTCGGCCGCGGCGATGACTTCCTTCGCGGTGGCGACATCGATGGTCGAGCAGTCGAGCAAGACCGCGCCCGCCGGAGCCTTGCCGATCACGCTGCTTTCATAGACCGACTTCACGATCCCGCCATTGGGCAGCATGGTCACAACCGCTTCGGCGTCCTGCACCGCTTCACCCGCATCGGTGAAAGTTGCGCAGCCATTCTGCTTGGCGGTAGCAAGCGCCTCTTCGCTGAGGTCGAAGGCATTCACCTCGTGACCCGCCTTAACGAGGTTCGCGGCCATTCCGCCGCCCATATTGCCAAGGCCGATGAAGGTGATTTTCATTTCTCGTTCCTCTTTAGCTTCTCATCCACTTTCCCAACGCAGCCGCAGCGAAAATGAATGGCAGATTGAATAGGGTTAACCTTAGCAAGGCTCCGGGAAGATGAGGGCTGTCCCAAGGGTAGACCGGGCTTAAAGCCGTGCTGACGCTGATAGACACTACAAGGCCAATCGACGTCGCTACGATGAGGTTTGTCTTTCCCGTTCTCGTCAAAGTAACACTGATAGCGGCGCCAAAAAGGAGCGTTGCCAATGCGACGAGACCTGTCCCCACAAACTCAACGCCCCTTCCACTTCCCCTCGCGCTTTTCGACGAAGGCGGCCATGCCTTCCTGCTTGTCCTCGCTCGCGGTGAGGATCTGGAAGATGCGGCGCTCGATGATCAGGCCCTGGTCGAGGCTGGTCTCGAAGGCGGCGTTGACCATTTCCTTGTTCGCAATCGCAGCCATTGGCGGCATGGAGGCGATCTGTGTTGCAGTCTTCATCGCTTCGTCCAGCAGGCTGTCATGCGGCACGACGCGCGCGACGAGGTTGCTGCGCTCGGCTTCCTCGGCATCCATCATGCGGCCCGTCAGGCACATTTCCATGGCCTTCGACTTGCCGATGGCCTTGGTCAGGCGCTGCGATCCGCCCATGCCGGGGGCAACACCAAGCTTGATCTCTGGCTGGCCGAACTTGGCGTTTTCCGAAGCGATAATGAAGTCCGCCATCATGGCGAGCTCGCACCCGCCGCCCAGCGCGAAACCGTTCACGGCTGCGATCCACGGCTTGCGGGTCTTCTTGACGATCTCGCTGGTCCAGGGCGCGAAGAAATCGTCGAGATAGAAGTCTGCCGCGTCCTTCTCGCTCATTTCCTTGATGTCGGCACCCGCGGCAAAGGCCTTGTCGCCCGAACCGGTGAGCACTGCGCAGAGCTGGCTGCTGTCTGCCTGATAGGCGGCGAAAGCGTCGATCAGCTCTTCCAGCACCTTGCTGTTCAGCGCATTCAGCGCCTTGGGGCGGTTGAGCGTGATCAGCGTGACGGCATCCCGCTGTTCGACGGTGATGGTTTCGTAGCTCATAGGGGTTTCCATTCCTCATCGGCGGGAAGCGGGGCGAAGATGCTGTCGAGCAGTTCCTCGCTCACGCCCTCGGGCGTTGCCGGATCCCAGTGGGGGTCGTTGGTCTTGTCGACGATTACCGCGCGCACGCCCTCGGCAAAATCGGGGCGGGTCAGGACGCGCGATGCGATGCGATATTCCATCCGCATGTTGTCGGCGAAACTATCCAGCTTTTCGCTTTCCGCCAGCTGGCGCAGCGCGACCTTGCAGGTTTGCGGGCTCTTGGTGCGCAGCGTGGCGAGCTCCTTGGCAGCCCAATCGCTATCATCGGCCTCCAGGCTCGCGAGGATGTCCTCGTAGCGGTCGGAAGCGAAGTGCCTGTTGATCCGCTCGCAATTGGCCTCGATCCGGGGCTCGGGCGGCGTAACCGACAGCTCGGACAGGATGCCCGCAATGCGGCCGGGATGCTCGGTAATCCGCGCCTTGGCCTCGGCCAGCTTCTCTGCAGGGATATAATGCGTTGCGATCCCGGCGAAATGGCATTCGGCCCCGTCGAGCCGCGCGCCGGTCAGCGCCAGGAACTGGCCGAGCCGTCCGCCGAGCCGCGAGAGGTGCCAGCCGCCGCCGACATCGGGGAACAGGCCGATCCCCGTTTCGGGCATGGCGAAGCGCGTGTTCTCGGTCGCGACGCGATATTTGCAGGGCAGGGCAATGCCCACGCCGCCACCCATGGTGATGCCGTCCATGAAGGCCACGATGGGCTTTTCATAGGTCATCATCTGGTGGTTGAGCTGATATTCGTCGTGAAAGAACTCGCGACCGCTATTCCCGCCATCGTTCAGCGCGGAATGGCGCAGCAGGTTGATGTCGCCGCCTGCGCAGAACCCCCGACCTTCGGCATGGTCGAGAATGACTGCCTCGATCTCGTCGTCATCGGCCCACCCGGACAGTGCCGCGCTCATCGCGTGGCACATGTCGAGCGTCAGCGCATGCAGCGCCTTGGGCCGATTGAGCGAGATGTGGCCGGTGCGGCCGTGGGTGTGGATGTTTACTTCGTCGGTCATCGAATACTCGCTTACTGTCGCAACAGGTCCCGGCCCACGATCATGCGCATGACCTGGTTGGTGCCCTCGAGGATCGAGTGGACCCGCAGATCGCGCCAGAAGCGTTCGATCGGATAGTCCTTGAGATAGCCGTATCCGCCGAACAGCTGCAGAGCATCGTTGACGACCTTGCTGCCATTGTCGGTCGCCAGCCGCTTGGCCATTGCCGAGAAGCGTGACTTGTCCGGCGCGTTATCTGTGACCTTGGCGGCAGCGAGGTAGAGGAGGGCGCGTGCGGCCTCCAGATCGGTCGCCATGTCGGCCAGCATGAATTGCGTGTTCTGGAACTCCGCGATCGGCGTGTCGAACTGCTGGCGATCCTTGGTGTAGGCCACCGCCTCGTCGAGGCAGCGTTGCGCGCCGCCGAGCGAGCAGGCGCCGATGTTGAGGCGTCCACCGTCGAGCCCCATCATGGCGAAGCGGAAGCCCTCGCCTTCATCGCCGACCCGGTTCTCCACCGGCACGCGGGCATCCTCGAAGATGACCTGCGCGGTCGGGCTGGCATTCCAGCCGAGCTTCTTTTCCGGCGCGCCGAAGCTGACGCCCGGCGTGTCCTTGTCGATCACGAGGCAGGTGATGCCCTTGGTCTTGTGGTCGGAGGTGCGGACCATGGTGACATAGACATCGTTCACCCCGCCGCCGGAGATGAACTGCTTGGTCCCATTCAGCACATAATGGTCGCCGTCCAGCACAGCGCTGGTCTTGAGGCCCGCGGCATCCGATCCGCTGCCCGGTTCGGTCAGGCAATAGCTGGCGATCTTCTCCATGGTGACGAGGTCGGGAAGGTACTTTTCCTTCACCCCTTCGCCGCCGAAGCGGTCGATCATCCAGCTGGCCATATTGTGGATCGAGATGAAGGCACTGGTGGTCGGGCAGCCATAGGCCATGGCTTCCATGATCAGCGCCGCCTCGAGCCGGCCGAGGCCGATGCCGCCGCTCTCTTCCGAAACGTAGATCGCGCCGAAACCGAGCTCGGCGGTCTGCTTGATCACCTCGCGCGGGAAGTGGCTTTTCTCGTCCCACTCGCCCGCATGCGGCGTGATGTTGTCGGCGGTGAAACGCTGGGCCATTTCCTGGATGGCCAGCTGATCGTCGGTAAGCTGGAATTGTCCTATCATGCGGTGCGCTCTAGCTCTCTGGCAGGGCCAAGGGAAGGGGCGAGGCCGGTCAGTCGCGAACGATTGCCTCGGCCTCAATTTCGACTTTCCATTCCGGTCGGCAAAGCCATGCGCAGCCTACCATTGTTGCGGCGGGTCGCGCCTCGCCGAAATAGCGGGCGTGGACCTCGCCCACCGCGTTCTGGTCGGCCGGATCGGTCAGGAACATGCGCGTGCGAATGACGTCGCTTGCCGACCCGCCCAGTTCCTCGATCGCGCGAAGGATCAGGGCGCAGCATCGCTCCGCCTGTTCGGCGGCACCGCCTTGCGTGGTCGAACCGTCGTCTTCCACCGGGCCGGTGCCGGCAACGATGATCCGGTTGCCGTCGCGGACCGCGCGAGCGAAGCCGAACTGCGCTTCGAACGGAGAGCCGGTGAAGGCTCGGCGACGGCCGCTCACCCGCAGGTGATCTCGATGATCTCGCGGCTTTCGTCATAGCGCACGTTCACGCGATCGGTCCGGTAGTCCATCGTCCACGCAGAGTTCGGCGGGCCCCAGCGCAGCGTTTTTGCGCCACTCTCTCGCAGTATGGTGGCACCCATCTCGGTGCTCGCCTCGTGCCCGATATGATACTGGACCGGCTGGGCATCGCATTCGCTGCCGGCTTCGTTTGCCGGGGCCGAGCCCGTTGCTTCTCCGTATGTTCCTGCGCACGCGGCGAGAGGCAGCGCCACAACACCTAAAAACAGACTACGCATATCGTCCTCCTCAATTATCGCAACGCTTGCGCGGCAAATCGCGGCCGGCACTCGAGTCGGCCGGGTCCAGGACAAGCAGCCGCGCTCCGCCATCTTCAAGCACCAGCTCGCGGCGATCTTCCCACGTTTCGCCTTCGCCTTCCATGGCGAGCGTGACGATCACGCTCCCGGTCCCGCTGTCCTCGATACCGGTCAACTGGCCCGCGGATTCATAGAAGGTGATGGAGTCCTCGCCGATCTCGAGCCGCAGGTCGGACGCCGGGGCGCAGCTTCCTTCGACATAATCCCACACCCCGCGAAAGCGTGGCGGGATCGTGCCGATAAGCTCCGGCAAGGGCGGTGCGCCGTCGCCGATACCGCCATCGGGCTCGACCGGGATGGCGGTCTGCTGCGGGGCGGGATCGTCCGGCGTGGTCTGGCCGGGCGAACAGGCGAGCAGCGTGAACACGGCAAGCGATGCGAGGGCTAGGCGGGTCATGTATCAGCCCATCGTCGGAATGACGAAGGCGTTGCTGCCGTCGCCGCCGCCGTCGGGCCAGCGCTGGGTTACCTTCTTGGCCTTGGTCCAGAACTTGAGGCCTTCCATGCCGTATTGGTCGATGTCCCCGAAGCCGCTACGCTTCCAGCCGCCGAAGCTGTGGTAGCTGACCGGTACCGGGATCGGCACGTTGATGCCGACCATGCCCACATTCACGCGGTTCGCGAATTCGCGGGCCGCGTGGCCGTTGCGGGTGAAGATGGCGACGCCGTTACCGTACTGGTGCTCGCTCGGGAGCTTCACGGCTTCCTCGAAATCCTTCGCGCGCACGATCTGGAGCACGGGGCCGAAGATTTCTTCCTTGTAGCTTTCCATGTCCGGCGTGACGCGGTCGAGCAGCGTCGGGCCGACGAAAAAGCCGTCCTCATGGCCCTGCAGGCTGAAACCGCGACCGTCGATGACGACTTCGGCGCCTTCCTTCTCGGCCGTGTCGATCCAGCCTTCGACGCGCGCCTTGTGCTCGGGCGTGACGACGGGGCCGTAATGCGCATCGGGGTCGTTCGACACGCCGACACGCAAGCCGTTGATCGCGGGAATCAGTTTCTCGCGCAGCTTGTCGGCGGTGTCTTCGCCCACGGGGACCACCACGGGCAGCGCCATGCAGCGCTCGCCAGCCGAACCGAATGCGGCACCGGCAAGGTCGTTGACCACTTGGTCGAGATCGGCGTCCGGCATGACGATGCCGTGGTTCTTCGCACCGCCGAAGGCCTGCACGCGCTTCGCGTTCGCCGTTCCGCGCGAGTAGATATACTGCGCGATGTCCGACGAGCCGACAAAGCTGATCGCGGGAATATCGGAATGGTCGAGGATTGCATCGACCATTTCCTTGTCGCCATGGACGACCTGCAGCAGCCCCTCGGGCGCGCCCGCTTCGAGGAACAGTTCGGCGAGCCGCACCGGAACGGAAGGATCGCGCTCCGACGGTTTCAGGATGAAGGCGTTACCAGCCGCAATCGCCATGCCGAACATCCACATCGGGATCATGGCGGGGAAGTTGAACGGGGTGATGCCTGCACCAATGCCCAGCGGCTGGCGCATAGAATAGACGTCGATGCCGGGACCTGCGCCCTGCGTGTACTCGCCCTTCAGCGCCTGCGGGATGCCGCAGGCGAACTCGATCACCTCGAGCCCGCGCTGCACGTCGCCATGCGCATCCTCCACGACCTTGCCGTGTTCGCTGGAGAGCAGTTCGGCCAGCTCTTGCTTGTTCGCCTCGACCAGCTGCTTGAATTCGAACATCACCCGCGCGCGGCGTTGCGGATTGGTCGCCGCCCATTCGGGTTGGACCTTCTTCGCGGCATCGACAGCCTTCTGCAGCAGCGCGGCATCACCCAGCGCGACTTCGGCCTGGACCTCGCCCGTCGAGGGGTTCCAGATCTTGTGCTTGCGAGTGGCGGCGGGGCTATCCCCGGCGATCAAATGGTCGACTTGGCGCATGAAAGATTCCTCTCTTTTCGTGCCAACGGCTCTGGCAAGCCAAGGTTGCGAAATCAACCGGTATCAAATGAAACCGGCATCGCTTGCGGCTATCCGATCGCCGCCATCATCTGTGCGCACAGGATCGCGCCATAGGTGCCCAACGCATAGCCAAGGACAGCGAGCAGCACGCCGACGGGGGCAAGGGCCGGATGAAAAGCGGCCGCCACCACCGGCGCGCTCGCCGCCCCGCCGACATTGGCCTTGCTGCCGACCGCGACGAAGAAAAACGGCGCCTTGATGATCTTGGCCACCACCAGCAGCAGGACGATGTGGAACAGCATCCAGATCGCGCCGATGGCCATGAATGCGGGGGCGTCCATGATCTTGGTCACGTCCATGCGCGTGCCGATGATCGCCACCAGCAGGAAGATGAAGAGCACGCCGAACTTGCTCGCGCCGATGCCCTCCAGTTCGCGGGCGCGGGTGAAGCTGGCGGCGAGGCCGGCGGTGGTGGAGATGACGACCACCCAGAAGAACTCGCTAGCGAGTGTCGCGTCCTCCCCCTGCATGCTGGCAAACCAGCCTCCGATCCAGCCGCCGAGCAGGTGCGACGCGCCGACGACGGCCATGGTCGCGCCGAAGAGCAGCACATAGTCATTGGCCTTTGCCACGCGCTCGATGCGTTCGGAATAATCCGCCATGCTGTCGCGCAGTCTGGCGATGGAGGAACTGTCCGCACCCAGCCAGCGGTCGACCCTTTCGGTCGCTCCGGCCCCGTAGAGCAGGAATATCATCCAGATTTCCGCCACGATGATGTCGACCGCCAGCAGCGCGGCAAAGCCTTCCAGCGGATAGCCATAGACTTCGAGCATCGCGGTCTGGTTCGCGCCGCCGCCGATCCAGCTGCCCGCCAGCGTCGCCAGTCCGCGCCAGGCCGCAGTGTCGCCCGATCCGATCACCGAGGGTTCGAACTGCGCGACGATCCACAGCGCCAGCGGCCCGCCAAGGATGATCCCGACCGTGGCGGTCAGGAACATGATGATCGCCTTGTTGCCGAGGCCGAGGATACCCTTGATGTCGATGCTCAGCGTCATCAGAAACAGCGCGGCGGGCAGGAAATAATCCTTCGCGACCGGCCACAGCTGGCTCTCGCTCGTGTCGATCAACCCGGTGGTCACGAATAGCGACGGGACGAGATAGCAGACGAGAATGATCGGCACGAAGACGTAGAACCGCTGCCAGCCAGGCCGGTCCCGCGTTGCGAAAACGAAGGCGAGCAAGGCGCCCAGCAGGCCAAGGATGATGCGATCGTCGCTGATCATGATGCGTGTGGTGTCCCGTCTGTTATCTTGCGCGCCTGCCTAGCGTCTTCCGTCTGCGCACGCCAAGGTGTTGGTCCTCAAGCTCCACATCGCTACGAGGAACGCGTTTCTCGCGTTGACCTTGTCTCCACGCTGCGGCAAATGCCGCCGTTCGGCGCGCGGGTGTAGCTTAATGGTAGAGCAGCAGCTTCCCAAGCTGACGACGAGGGTTCGATTCCCTTCACCCGCTCCACTCAGAAGTCGCCTTTATCGAAGAACCCCCCGATCCGCTCGCGCGGTTCTGTCACGCTAAGACCCTTCGCATCGAGCCAGCCGTCTTCGAAGATCGTGTCGGCATAGCGCGCGCCGTCGTCGCACAGGATCGAGACGATTGAGCCTGCCTCGCCTCGCGCAGCCATTTCGGCGGCGATCATGGCGCAGGCCCATACATTCGTGCCGGTCGATCCGCCGCAGCGACGGCCGAGCCGGTCGCTGACTTCATGCGCGGCGGCAATCGAGCAGGCGTCGGGCACCGCTTCCATCCTGTCGATCACGTCGGGCAGGAAGCTCGGCTCGACCCGCTGGCGGCCGATCCCCTCGATGCAACCGGAGGGATGCTCGACCCTGGTAACCGACCGGTCGGCCCAGTGGCGGTGGAAGACCGAGCCTTCGGGATCGGCGACGCAGACTTTCGTATCGTGCCGGTTGTAGCGGGCGAAGCGGCCGATGGTGGCCGATGTTCCGCCTGTTCCGGCCCCGCAGACGATCCAGCGCGGCACCGGATGCGGTTCGCGCGCCATCTGTGCGAAGATCGATTCGGCGATGTTGTTGTTCGCCCGCCAGTCGGTAGCCCGCTCGGCGAAGGTGAACTGGTCGATATAGTGGCCACCGAGATCATCGGCGAGCGCTTGGGCGGCGGCATACATCTCGCCCGGCGCATCGACGAAATGACATTCGCCGCCGTGGAACTGGATCGCCTCGATCTTCGGCTTTGCAGTCGAGCGCGGAACCACAGCGATGAAGCGCAGGCCCAGCATGCGGGCGAAATACGCTTCGGAAACCGCAGTCGATCCGCTCGACGCTTCGATCACCGGTGTGCCTTCGCAGATCCAGCCATTGCACAGGCCATAGAGGAACAGCGAGCGGGCCAGCCGGTGCTTGAGGCTGCCGGTCGGGTGGCTGGACTCGTCCTTCAGATAGATCGCGATGTCCGGCAGTGCGGGGACGGGCAGGGGTATGAGATGCGTGTCGGCCGAGCGCGTGAAATCCGCCTCGATCCGCCCGATCGCCCAGTTCACCCAGCCGCGATCGTTCGCTCGCGGTTTTCCCGTCACTTGGGAGGCATCCGGATCGCTCCGTCCAGCCGGAACTGGTGACCGTTGATGTAGCTGTTGCGCGCGATCTCCAGGATCAGCGAGGCGAATTCCCCAGGATGCCCGAGCCGCTTGGGGAAGGGGACGCTGGCGTTGAGCTGGTCCCACATTTGCGGATTGCGGTCCTTCATGCCCAGCATCAGCGGCGTCGCGAATATGCCGGGCATCACCGAATTCACTCGGATGCCGATGTCCATCAGATCGCGCGCCATCGGCAGGACGAGGCCGTTCACCCCGGCCTTGCAGCTGCCGTAGATCACCTGGCCGATCTGCCCGTCCTGCGCCGCCACGCTGGCGGTCAGCGTGACGCAGCCGCGCTCTCCATCCTCGTTCAGCGGGTCGGAGTTCGCCATGCCGAGCGCGGACAGGCTGGCAATGCGATAGGAAGAGACGAGAATGCCCTCGGCTCCGAAGGCATAATCCTCGGTCGCGAGCCGCTTGTAGCGCCCGTTTTCCTTGTCCCAGCCGAGCGTCTTGCCGCGCCGACTGGTCATCGCGCAATGGACCGTCACGCGTTCCTGCCCGTGGGCAGCCCGTGCTGCTGCGAAGCCGTCGACCACCGACTGCTCGTCGGTGATGTCGACTCTGGCGAATGTGCCGCCGATGGCCTCTGCATGCGCCTTGCCGCCATCTTCGTCGATGTCGAAAATCGTCACCTTGAGGCCCGCATCTGCCAGTGCCTGCGCGCTGGCCTTGCCGAGGCCCGACGCCCCGCCCGTGACGACTGCTGCCATACCTGCCTTGAGTTCCATTGCCTGCTCCTCACCCTTTGCCTGAAAGCCAAGCGTGCTATCGCACGGGCGCACGGCAAAGCCAAAGGGGCGATCGCAGATGACATCCTTCCTGTTCGCAATGGTGGCGAGCTTTCTCGCGGCGACGGGATCGCGCGACCAGCTGCTCGTCGCGCATCTGCGCGAGCGATTAGGAGCCTCGTATGCATTGCTGTTGATGGCCGTGGCGATGGCCATCGCCACGGCGTTCATCGCCGCGTGGTTCGGGAGCACACTTGCCGGGCAGCTTTCGAGCGATGCGGCGACCATGTTCGTCGCAATCGCCATGCTGCTGGCCGCGGTCGAGTGTGCCTGGCCCAATCGCGCTCGCATGCCACAAGAACCAACGCGCTCGCTCGGCGCCATCGGGATCGTGCTGTTCCTGAGGCAGCTGACCGATGCCTCGCGCTTCCTGATCGCAGCCTTCGCGGCCGCGCTCGCATCGCCGATGCTGGCGGGCATCGGCGGCGCAATCGGGGGCTCGGCAGCGGTCTGCCTCGGTTGGTTTCTGGGCGACAGGCTGGAGCACCTCCCATTGCGAGCCGTGCGCCTGTGCCTTGGTGCCGTGCTGTTCCTGCTCGCAATCTGGCTCGGCCTGACAGCACGCGGCTTGATCGGCTAGATCGATCACAATCTCAAGGAAGGTCATGGAAACCGATTGATCGGCTGTCGGTTGAAAATACGTAATCCGAAGACAAAAGGGAAATTCGATATGGCCGAACTCGGCGACAACGCAAAAGTCGGACTCGTCACTGCGCTCAATGGCGCGCTGGCGGATACGATGGCGCTCTATTTCAAGACGAAGAACTTCCACTGGCATGTTGCGGGGCCGCGTTTTCGCGACCTCCACGTCCTGTTCGACGAACAGGCCGCCCAGCTGATCGGCACTGTCGACGACCTCGGCGAACGCGTGCGCAAGAACGACGAGTACACGCTAACCTCGATCGGCATGGTGCAGTCCGAGACTCGCATCAAGGACCAGGACGACGTCACTCTCACCGCCGATGCCATGGTCGCGGAATTGCGCGACGATAACCGCCTGCTCCACAAGCGCCTCGGCGAAGTGAAGGAAGCGGCCGAAGAGGTCGGCGACAACGCCACCAGCGGTATCGTGGACGACTGGATCGACCAGTGCGAGGAGCGGATCTGGTTTCTCAACCAGACGTCCAAATAAGCGAATAGCTATTCGTGACATGAGCGGCCGCCTTCACCCTTGGGTGCGGGCGGCCTTCGTGTATCAGAGGGCATGGCTGACATTACATTGATCGAAAATGCGGACGATGCGGCGATTGCCGCTTGGTTCGTGCGCGAAATCGGCACGCGGATGGAGAAGAGCGAAGGGCCGGTTACCATCACTGTCCCCGGCGGCTCGACGCCCTTTCCCATCATGGAAAAGCTGCTCCAGGACGACCTCGACTGGTCGCGACTCGTCGTGTGGCCCGGCGACGACAGGATCGTGCCGGAAGATCACGAGGCGTCGAATACCGGCAAGCTGCGTGCCCTGTTCGAGCCTGCGGGGGCCGAGGTCGTCACGTTGACGGTGATGGAGGCCGTGCCCCATTTCGATCTCGCGTGGCTGGGGATGGGCGCGGACGGGCACATCGCCTCGCTCTTCCCCAATACCGATCCCAAGGTCGACGATCCGCGGCCGATCCTGCGGCTGACGCCCGATCCGCTTCCGCCGGAAGCCCCCTTCGACCGCATCAGCCTGACCATGCCCTCGCTGCTTGCCAGCGACGCGCTCGTTTTCGTCATGCGCGGGCAGGAAAAGCGTGCGGTGTTCGATGCGGCGGCGGCGGAAGAGAACGATTTGCCGATTGCACGCCTGCTCGGCGCGGCTAAGCAACAGGTGACATGCTTCGTCTGATCCCCGCGCCGCTGGTTCGCCAAGCCATGCGTGTCGCTCACAAGATGCGGCATCACTGGCGCAAATGGCGCGGCGTGACGCCGCCTGGTGTCTGCGTGATTGCCCGCGATCTGGAAGGGCAGGTGCTGCTCGTGCGGCATAGTTACGGTCCGCCGGGCTGGTACATCCCTGGCGGCGGACTCAAGCGAGGCGAGGCCCCCGCAGATGCCGCCCGGCGAGAACTGCGCGAGGAAACCGGCTGCGAGATCGATGGCCTCAAACCGCTTGGCGAGGTGCATGAAACGCTGTCCGGCGCCCCGCACATGGCGCATGTCTTCACCGGCTTGGTCGACGACATGCCCAAGCCTGACGGCCGCGAAGTGGTGGAGGCGCGCTTTTTCCCGACCCATTCGCTGCCAGAGCCGCTGGCCCCCAGCGCAAGGCGGCGGCTGGAGGTCTATACCAAGCGCCGCAGCTAGAGCAGACTGAGCTGGGCGTCCGGGCGGGGCTTCTCGGCCTCGCCATTGCTTTCCAGCTTCGACAGCGTCAGGCCCATCAGGCGGATCGGCATGGGGAGGGGCAGGACCTCTTCCAGCAGTGCGCGGCCGATACCGGCAAAACTTTCCCGGTCGGTGATCGGCGTATCCACGGTCTTTGCCCGGCTGAAGATCGTGAAGTCGTTGTATTTCATCTTGAGCGTCACCGTGCGACCCTTCGCTTCGGCCCGCTCGATATAGCCCCACACGATGTCGATGATCTCCTCCATCGTCTCGCGCAGCTCGCTGCCTGAGGAGAGGTCGCGGCTGAAAGTGCGTTCTCCTCCGACGGATTTGCGGATGCGGCTGGAACGTACGGGCCTGAGATCGATCCCGCGGGCCGCGCGGTAAAGATAATCGGCGAAGCTGCCGAAATGCGCGCGCAGCCATTCGATGTCCTTGGCCGCGAGATCGCCGCCGGTTTCGATACCGAGCCGCGCCATCTTCTCCGCGCCCTTCGGGCCGACACCGTGGAATCGCCGGATCGGTAGCGTGCTCACGAACTCCGCGCCTTCGCCGGGGCGGATGACGCACAGCCCGTCGGGCTTGTTCTGGTCGCTGGCGATTTTGGCGAGGAACTTATTGTAGCTCACCCCCGCACTGGCGGTAAGGCGCGTCTTGGCGCGGATTTCCTGCCGGATGAGCTCCGCGATGCGGGTGGCGCTGCCGATGCCGAGCTTGTCCTCGGTGACGTCGAGATAGGCCTCATCCAGGCTCAGCGGCTCGACAAGGTCGGTGTGGTGGCGAAAGATCGCACGGATCTGTTGGCTGACTTCGCGATAGGCGTCGAAGCGGCTCTTGACGAAGATCAGCTCCGGGCATTTCCGCTTGGCCGTCACCGAGGGCATAGCGCTGCGCACGCCGAACTTGCGCGCTTCGTAGCTGGCTGCCGCGACGACTCCGCGCCCGCTCGACCCGCCCACGGCGACCGGCTTGCCGCGCAGGTCCGGATTGTCGCGCTGTTCGACGCTGGCGAAAAACGCATCCATGTCGACATGGATGATCTTGCGCAGGCCGTCGGCCTCGCCTCCCTCCTCGTCACCCGTGCGTTTTTCGCCATCGCTCATGCAGGAATAGATAGGGCAGTGGGTTGCAAAGCGGAACCTTGTGAGCCACCTGCCATTTTGTGCAGATGCGAAACGATCAGCTAGCTTCGGGCGAACGCCCTTCGGCCGCAGCGGCGACGCGCCCGCGCATCGGCGAGCGCGAGCTGATCTGGATGATGGCGCTGCTGATGGCGCTCAACGCCTTCGGGATCGACGCGATCCTGCCCGCGCTGGACGCGGTGGCGAGCGATCTCGGGGCGCAGGGTAACGACCGACAGTTCGTGGTCGGCGCCTATCTGCTCGCCGCCGGGATCGGAACGCTGGTGCCGGGTGCTTTTGCAGATCGGTATGGGCGCAGGCCCGTGCTCTTCACCGGCCTGTTCTTCTACATCGTGCTGTCGGTCGCCTGCGCGCTGGCGACGACATTCGACATGCTCGTGGGGTTGAGGGCGGCGCAGGGCTTCTTCGCCGCCGGCATCATCGCCCTGCCGCCTGCCATCATCCGCGACCGCGTGGGCGGCGACAAGATGGCGCGCATGATGAGCCTGATCTTCGTTATTTTCCTGCTCGTGCCCGCCGTCGCGCCCAGCATCGGGCAGGCCGTGCTGCTGGCATTCGGCGACTGGCGCTGGATCTTCGCAGCCATGGCCGTGGCGGGCTGCGTGATGAGCCTGTGGGTCTACACCCGCCTGCCGGAAACGCTGCACGAGGACGACAAGCAGGAAATCCGCATACCGGTGATCGCGCGCAATATGCGCACGGCCGTCACCCTGCGCGAGACGATCGGCTACACGCTCGGCAGCGCGCTGGTGTTCGGCGGATTGTTCGGTTTCATCAATTCCAGCCAGCAGCTGATCGGCGAAGCCTTCGGCGCGGGCGACCGCTTCCCGCTGATCTTCGCGATCTGTGCCGGTTGCATGGCGATCGCGAACTGGTCGAACAGCCGCATCGTGGAGCGGTATGGCGCAAGGCGTGTCAGCCACGTGGCCCTGTTCGCCTTCATCGCAGTGGCGGCGGCCCAGCTCTATTTCGCCAATCAGCCGGACGAAAGCTTGTGGACCTTCGTGCCGCTCATGGCCGCCAACATGAGCCTGCTCGGCTTCATCGGGGCCAATTTCGGCAGTATCGCGCTGCAACCTTTCAAGCATATCGCCGGCGCGGCCAGCTCGGCGCAGGGGTTCCTGCGGATGACCAGCGGCGCGCTGCTCGGTGCGTTCATCGGTTATGCCTACGACGGCACGGCCCGACCGCTGGCGCTGGCATTGCTGTGCACCGCGGTGCTGAGTTTGGTGTTCGTTCTGTTCAGCGAGCGCGGCGCCTTGTTCGGTCCGCCGGAGCCGGAGACGGACTAAGCCTCTGCGCGAAGCCTGCGCCAGGCAAGATCCGCAAATTCGCACAGCAAGGGCCGCGTGTCGCGCGGGTCGATGATGTCCTCGACATTGAAGCGCTCCGCACTGCGGAACGGGCTGGTGACCTTGTCCAGCCGCTCGCGGATCGCGGCGAGTTCTGCCTCCGGGTCCTCGGCCGCTTCGAGGTCGGACTTGTAGGCGACTTCCAGCCCGCCTGCGATCGGCAGGCTGCCCCAGTCGCCGCTCGGCCAGCAGAAACGGTATTGATAGGTCTCCGCATTGCTCATCGCGCTGCCGGCGATGCCATAGGCGCGGCGCAGTACCACGCTGGCGAGCGGGACGGTGGCCTTGTAGACCGCATTCATCGCCTGCACGCCGTAACGGATCGTGCCCGCCATCTCCGCCTCGCGCCCGATCATGAAGCCGGGATTGTCGACCAGGTGGACGATCGGCAGGCGGAACCGGTCGGCGAGCTTTACGAACCGCTCGACCTTCTCGCTGGTTTTGGCATCCCAGCTGCCGCCGAGATAGCTCGGGTCGCTGGCGAGCACCGCCACCGGCCAGCCGTCTAGTCGGGCAAGCGCGGTGATGCAGGCGCGGCCCCACATCTTGCCGATCTCGAACACGGTTCCCTGGTCGAACACCATCTCCATGCAGCGGCGCATGGAATAGACCTGCTTGTCCTCGCGCGGGACGAGGGAGAGCAGCGCATCCTCGCGTCGGTCGATTGGATCGCGGCATTCCGTGCGGCGGGCGAGCTGGCCGACATGCTCGGGCATGAAGCTGAGGAAATGCCGCGCGCGGGCGAAGGCCTCCGCTTCGCTGGCGACCTCGTCGTCGACCACGCCGTTGCGCGTGTGGATGCCGCTGCCGCCGAGATCTTCCTTGGCCTGCTGGTGATCGTCCGAGCCCTTGTAGCTATCGCCGAGGCCATCGACCACCGCCGGTCCGGCGGCGAAGATCTGGCTGAGGCCCTTGACCATGATCGAATAATGGCTGGCGACGATCCGTGCCGCACCCAGACCTGCCGTCGGGCCGAGCGCTAGCGCGACGACCGGCACGGTATCGAGGTTTTTCACCACGTCCGACCAGCCGGGCACGGCGGGAATGTATGTCGCGCCAATCTGCTCCAGCGTCTTGACCGATCCGCCGCCGCCGGTGCCATCGATCATGCGGACGATGGGGAGCTTGAGCTCATGCGCCATCTTCTCCGCCTGTACCATCTTGCGGCTGATCCCGGCATCCGCCGCGCCGCCGCGAATGGTGAAATCGTCCGCCGTGGCGACCACGGGGCGGCCGTTGATCGTGGCCTTGCCGAACAGGAACGGCGCGGGGAGGAGGGACTCGAGATTGCCGTCCGCGTCATAGGAGCCCTTGCCCGCGATCTTGCCGATTTCGCGGAAAGACCCGTCGTCGACCAACGCGGCGAGCCGGGCGCGCGCATCCATCTTCCCGCGCCCGTGCTGGCGCGCAACCTTGTCCGCGCCGCCCATCTGCTCGGCAAGGGCTACGCGCTGGCGCAGTTCTTCGAGTTCACGCTGCCAGGTCATGCCTGTTCCCACTCCCCTTCAGGGGAGGGGGTTAGGGGGTGGGGGCGTGACGCGCAATGCCCGCCGCAGACCCCTCTCCGCTGCGACTAGGCGGCAAGCCGCCAAGTCTCGCTGCCTCTCCCCTGAATGGGAGAGGGATTCAGCCCTCTTCGACAGGCTCCACCACGCACAGCACCGCCTCAACCTGCACCTGCCCACCCTCGCTGGAGTTAAGTTCGGTGACGGTCCCGTCGAACGGCGCGGTGAGCGCGTGCTCCATCTTCATCGCCTCGAGCACCATAAGCCGCTGGCCCGCCGTGACCGCATCTCCCTCGGCCACATCGACCGCGATGACCTTGCCCGGCATGGGGGCGAGGATCGCGCCATCGGCGGCGGAGGCGGCACCGCCTGCGTCGTTTCGAGGAAGGGAAATTGCGATGACGTCGCCTTCAATCTGAACGAACTGATGGGCTGGTTGCTCTATGGGAGCAAACCCATGTTCAAAATATTGACCCTCAGGCGTGGGTGAAAATTCGAATTCGCGCTCCTCGCCGTCAACTGTGAGCCGCATGCTTTTTGGCGGGGCCGCATTAAGGCGGAAGGCGCCAATGCCAGTCACGACGCTATCGAAGTCGCTGCTTTCGCGCAGTAGCCACGCTGCCGCATCACTCAAGACGCGGTCGGACGGTACTGGACGTTTTGTTAGCTGGTCAAACTTTCGAGCAATCAAGCCGGTGTCGAGATCGGCGTCCTGTACGTCCTTATCGTTGAGCAACCTGACCAGAAAGCCCTTGTTCGTTTTTACCGGCCAAACGACGGCAGTTTCCAGCTTGTCGATGAGCCCAGCAATCGCATCCGATCGATTAGGTTCGTGCACGATCATCTTCGCGATCATGGGATCGTAGAAGGGAGTAACCTCGCTGCCTTGGACCACCCCAGTGTCGCTGCGGCCTGAGTGGTCCATGAGATCGAGGCGTTCCAAGCGTCCTATGCTGGGAAGAAAACCTGAAGTTGGATCCTCGGCATAGAGCCGCGCTTCCATCGCCCAGCCGTTAATGCCTAACTCCTCTTGCTTCAGCGGAATGGCCTCGCCGTTTGCCACGCGCAGCTGCCATTCGACCAGATCGACCCCGGTGATCTCCTCGGTCACCGGGTGCTCGACCTGAAGCCGCGTGTTCATCTCCATGAAGAAGATGCGATCGGCGCGCAGGCCTTCGCTGGCGTCGGCGATGAATTCGATCGTGCCTGCGCCCTCGTAATCGACCGCCTTGGCGGCGCGCACGGCGGCGGCGCAGATGTCCTCGCGCGTCGCCTCGTCCATGCCCGGGGCGGGGGCTTCCTCGATCACCTTCTGGTGGCGGCGCTGGAGCGAGCAGTCGCGTTCGAACAGGTGGACAACATTGCCGTGGCTGTCGCCGAACACCTGCACTTCGATATGGCGGGGTGAGGTGATCCATTTTTCTAGGATCACGTCGTCATTGCCGAAGCTCGCCTTGGCCTCGCGCCGGCAGGATTCAAGCGAGGAGAGGAAGTCTCCAGCTGCATCGACCTTGCGCATGCCCTTACCACCGCCGCCCGCGACCGCCTTGATCAGCACCGGATAGCCGATCGCGTCGGCTTCCTGCTGCAGGCGCTCTGCCGACTGGTCGTCGCCGTCATAGCCGGGAGTAACGGGCACGCCCGCCTCGCGCATCAGCTTTTTGGCGGCATCCTTCAGGCCCATGGCCCGGATCGAGGACGGCGGCGCGCCGACCCAGATCAGCCCGGCATCCATCACCGCCTGTGCGAAGTCCGCATTCTCCGACAGGAAGCCGTATCCCGGATGGATCGCATCCGCCCCGGTCTGCTTCGCAGCGGCAATGATCTTTTCGCCGACGAGATAGCTCTCGGCCGCGGGCGAGGGGCCGATTTGCACCGCCTCGTCTGCTGTACGCACATGCAGCGCCTTGGCATCGGCATCCGAATAGACCGCCACCGTGGCGATCCCCATGGCGCGCGCAGTGCGGATGATGCGGCAGGCGATCTCGCCGCGATTGGCGATGAGGAGCTTTGAAATCATGGACGTGCGCTAGCCGTAGCGTCGCGCCCGTTCAAGCTACCACCCAGCGACGGGGCGGAAATCGTGGCGGCTCCACAGGATCGGTTCGCGCGGCTGGGCCGGGCGGTTCCACAAGGCCTCGAAGAAGGCGCTCGTGACGTGCCAGCTTTTCTCGAGCCCGCTCACGCGCGTGCGCCCGTCCCAAGCCAGCTGCCCGCGGCTCAGCACCTTGCGGCCGATCGCGCCGTAGATATTGGCCGCTGCCAGCACCGCCCAGCGCTGCCGGAAGCGCAGTTTCTTCGCGCCGAGCTTGGACGCCTCTTCGTGCTTTTCCATCAGCGCGATCAGGCGCGGCATCAGGCTGGCGAGGCGGAAGCGGTTTTCCGGCAGGGCATGCTCGCCCGCTTCCCAGCCCATCTCGTCGAGCCAGGTCTTGGGCAGATAACAACGCCCGGCATCGGCGTCCTCGACGATGTCGCGCGCTATATTGGCGATCTGGAAAGCAAGGCCGAGGTCGCAGGCGCGGTCCAGAGTTTCGCCGTCGTCCTTGCTGACGCCCATGACCACCGCCATCATGATCCCGACCGATCCGGCGACATGATAGCAATAGCGCATCATGTCCGCCTCGGTCGCCGGCTGCCAGCGCGTGGCATCGAGTGCGAAGCCGCCGATCATGTCGTTGGCCATGTCCCAGGTGAGGCCGGTCTCGTCGGCCACCATGCCGAAGGAATCGAAAGCGAAGTCGGCAGTCGGCTGCTCGTCCAGCGCGCGCTTGGTCAGCACGCGGATCGCCTGCACGCGGTCCTCGGCGCTCTTCAGATCGCCCTGATCGCCCAGAGGGCCGCCTTTGTCCTGATTGTCGGCAATGTCGTCGCAGCGGCGGCACCAGGTATAGAGCAGCCAGCTGCGCTCGCGCGTGTCGCGGTCGAACAGCTTGCTGGCGGCAGCGAAGCTCTGCGAGCCTTCCTCTATCGCTTCCTTGGCGCGCGCGACGAGATTGCGCCGGTCGCGCCCGCCCCCGGCGCGCGTCGGTGTCGCGCGAATTTTGCTGGTAGTCAGTGGGCGGGGCGTGCTCAGAGGTCGTCTGCCTTCATCTGGAAGATCGGCGTATGCGCTTCGTAGCTTGCCATTTTCTTTAACAGTCCGCCGAGATTGTCGTCGGCGATCAGGATGTTCTGGTGGGCCGGGCGCACGAAGCCGACCTCGGCCATTCGGCGATTGAAGGCGATAAGGTCGTCATAGAAGCCGAAGGCGTTGAGCAGGCCGACCGGCTTCTGGTGATAGCCGAGCTGGGCCCAGCTCATCGCTTCCCACAATTCATCCATCGTCCCGACGCCGCCGGGGATGGTCACGAAACCGTCGGACAGATCGGTAAAGCGCTGCTTGCGCTCGTGCATGCCGCCCACGGTGTAGAGTTCGGTGCAATCGTGGTTGGCGACCTCGGAATTCGCGAGCGCATCCGGGATCACGCCGATCACTTCGCCATCCGCCTCCAGCGCGCCGCGCGCGACCGCGCCCATCAGGCCGAGCCGCCCGCCCCCATAGACGACGCCGATGCCGCGCTCCGCCAGCCCTGCGCCGACATCGTAGGCGAGCTGGATATAGCGCGGATCCTCGGGCGAAGCCGAACCACAATAGACAGCGAGGCGGTTCACTCGACCAGATCCTCGACCATCAGCCCGGCCGTCGCCTTGGCGCTGCCGACCACGCCGGGGATGCCTGCGCCCGGATGAGTGCCCGCTCCGACGAGGTAGAAATTGTCGATCACGTCGTCGCGATTATGGCCGCGGAAGAAGGCGCTCTGGGTCAGCACCGGTTCCAAGCTGAAGGCGCTGCCCATATGGGCGTTGAGATCGCTGGCGAAATCCTTCGGCGCATAGTGGAACTTGGTCTTGATGCGCGAATGGATGTCGGGGATCAGGCGGCGCTCGATCTCGTCGAGAATGCGCTTTTCGAGGATCGGACCCATCTCCTCCCAGTCGACCGCCAGCTTGCCCATGTGGGCGACCGGGACCAGCGCGTAGAAGGTGCTCATGCCCTCGGGCGCCATCGACGGATCGCTGACGCTGGGGTGGTGCAAATAAATCGAGAAATCTTCCGGCAGCACGCCATGGTCGTAAATGTCCTCCAGCAGGCCTTTGTAGCGCGGGCCGAACAGGATCATGTGATGCGGGATGCCCGGCCAGGTACCCTCAATCCCGAAATGCACCACGAACAGGCTGGGACTGAATTTCTTGCGCGCCAGCTTCCCGGCATAGGATTTTCCGCGTTTGGAATCGGACAGGAGGTTGCGATAGCTGTGCACGATATCGGCATTGCTGGCGACCGCGTCGAAGCGCTCGCGCCAGCCGGATGCGGTTTCCACCTCAGTCGCCTTCGTCCCAAGAGTATGCACCTGCACCACGGGATCCCCGACCCGCATCGTGCCGCCGATGCGTTCGAAATGGCGGATCATGCCCGCGACGAGCCGGTTGGTGCCGCCCTTGGCCCACCAAACCCCGCCGTCCTTTTCCAGCTTGTGGATGAGGGCGTAGATGCTGCTGGTCTTCATCGGATTGCCGCCGACCAGCAGCGTGTGAAAGCTCAGCGCCTCGCGCAGCTTCTCGTTCTCGACATAGCTCGACACCATCGAATAGACGCTGCGCCAGGCCTGCTGCTTCGCAAGGGCAGGGGCAGCCTTGAGCATCGACTTGAAGTCGAGGAAGGGCTTGTGCCCCAGCTTGACGTAGCCTTCCTGATAGACGGCTTCCGAATAATCGAGAAAGCGTTGGTATCCGGCGACGTCCGACGGGTTGAGCTGCGCGATTTCGGCGAACAGCTGCTCCTCGTCGTTGGAATAGTCGAAATTGGTCCCGTCGGGCCAGTTCAGGCGATAAAATGGCATAACCGGCATGATCTCGACATCTTGCGCCATGTCGTGCCCGGTCAGGGTCCATAGTTCGCGCAGGCAGTCGGGATCGGTGATGACGGTCGGGCCGGCATCGAAAGTGAAGCCGTCCTTTTCCCAGTAATACGCACGGCCACCGGGTTTATCGCGCCCCTCGATAACAGTCGTCTGGATACCGGCGGACTGCAGGCGGATGGCAAGGGCAAGCCCGCCGAAGCCGGAACCGACGACGCAGGCCGTCTTCCCGGTCGCAGGCACGCCCGCAACGGTGGTTTCACCGGTGGCGGTGGGCGGGGTGTTCGTTTCGGCGTTCATCGGGATCCCTCTTGGACCAGCGGAGCGCCCTTGCCAAGCAAGGCGCCGATTGCCGCCGGTATGGGTATCGGCGGCTTGCCGATCAATATGCGTGCCTTGTCTGCCAGAGTGGAGTGGCCCGCATAGAAACGCTCCACGAGTGGCTCCGGCAATCGATAGAAATGCGCGAATATGCGGAAGCGTTCCTCCGGCTGCGCACCCTGGAACAGCATGCGGCCGAGGGCCCGGTAGAAGCTTGTCGCGCGCCAGTGATCGCGGGCGCGTTTGTCGATCAGCGCGGCGAGTTGTTCGCCCGGCAGGGTGGCCTCGCGTGCGATTGCCAATGCATTGTCGACGGCGAAGGGCAAGGTGTAGCTGGTCAGTGGGTGGACGAAACCGCCGCGCGCGCCTGCGCGAACCACGCCGGGAGGGCCGATGTCGCGCCGGTAGGCGGCGAAATCGCCTCCGGTGATGACCGGCAGGACACCGGTTTCGCTGCCGACGATCTCCCCGTCCCAATCCTGCTCGCGGCAATAGTCGTCGATCCTGCGCGACAGGGCGCTGCGATCCAGCACCGGGCTGTCGGCGTAATAGGTGTCCTCGACGAAGAGGTCCTGCGCGCCCAGCGGGAGGGTGTAGACGAAGCGATATGCGCCGTGCTGGCGAACCCGGGCGTCCATCACAATCGGGCGCTGCATTCCATGCGCGGCAGGCAGCTTGATATGGCGACCCATGAAAACCTGCCATCCGCCGCGCAGGTGCGGGGAGGGCACGGCATTGCGGCAGTCAATCGCGACGCGCGCCGGAACATGCTCGCCGCTTTCCAGCGTCACGCCGTCAGGTGCGATGTTTGCGACCGGGCTCAGCAACCGCAGAGTTTCCTGCGGCAGTTCGCGACGCAAATTGGAATCGAAATCCCTGCTCGCGATGGAATGGTAGGTCGATGTGAGCGTTCGGGCGATGTCGGGGAAATGGACCTCGTATCCCCGATCCCATTCGACCTGGCGGCAGTTTGCCAGCAAAGCCTTGCCAGCGGCGTCGAGATCGCTGTCGAACCAGCTCCAGCGGTGATTGCCGCCGAACACATCGCCGCTCTCGAACAGGGCGAGGCGCATTTCCGGGTGAGCGCGATGGACGGCCAGCGCGATCAGCCCGCCGGCGAGCCCTCCGCCCACGATTGCCATATCGATCATGCGCCCGTTCATCGGTTGCAGGGCTTAGGCAGTTCGCGCTCCGGCGGCAATGCGGCTATTCGTTGTGCGACACTGGAACGCGATGCGCGCCAAGCCGTTTGAGGCGAAAGACGAAGTGAGGGTATTCATGAACAAGCTAGCCATCGCCGCCGCTCTCGGCGCGGCATTTTCCGCATCCGTTGTCAGCGCTCAGGACCAGGGGGAGCCGGGCGTTGCCGCAAGTGCTCCGGAAGAAAACGCAGTCGAGGCAACCATATTCGATGGCGATTTCGTCAGCGTCGGTGTCGGCGTGGCTTACGGGCCGAGCTATTCCGGCTCGGACGATTACACCGCTTTCGTCTTGCCGATCGTACAGGGCTCGTTGGGCGGAGTGGACATCAACCCGCGGCCTGCGGGTATCGCACTCGATTTCGTCCCCGATCCCGATGAGGGCGTGTCGTTCTCGGCGGGGCCGATGATCAAGCTCAATCGCGACCGGGTCGATGTCGACGACATCAAGGACGAGGTCGTTGCACGCTATGGCGAGCTGGATACGGCGATCGAAGTCGGCCCGAGCGTCGGTGTGTCGTTTCCCGGCGTGCTCAACCCGTACGACAGTGTGAGCGTCAATCTCGACGCAGTGTGGGATATCAACGGTGCCCATAGCGGCCGCACGATCAGCCCGAGCGTGACCTACTTCACACCGCTCAGCCGCGGCATCGCTGCCTCGCTTTCGGTCAGCGCCAATAATATCGACGACGATTACGCCGACTATTACTATTCGGTCGGGCCGCTCAACACGCTGGTTCCCGACCCGGATGCCTTGCCCCTCTTCCAGGCGGAGGGCGGTTTCGAGAGTATCGGCACCAATGTCCTGCTGGCCTTCGACCTCAACGGCGATGTGACCGACGGCGGCCTCGCCCTGATCGGTCTGGCGAGCTACTCGCGGCTGCTCGGCGATGCAAAGGACAGCCCCTTCACCAGCATCCGCGGCAGCGCCGACCAGTTCATGGTCGCAGCAGGGATCGGCTACACGTTCTGAGGTTTCTCAACGTAACAAAATGAAAGGGCGGCCCGAGAGCCGCCCTTTCTCGTTTTCAGCCTTCGTCTTCGGCTATCTCCAGCGTTGGCCGCGGACTTGGCATTTCCGCGTCGCGATCGCCGGTCTTCAGATAGGTATCGAACCAGCGCATCATCCGCAGATTATAGTCATAGCGGGCGGCAGCCTGCTGGTTGCCGTGGCCCTCTCCCGGATAGAGCACGAGGCGGACCGGCACATCGGGCTTGCGCACTTTCATCGAACGATAGAGCTCGTAGCTCTGGCTGGGCGAGACGCGCGTGTCTTCCTCACCATGGAGGATCAGCAGGGGCGTGTTGGCCTTGTCGACATGGTAGATCGGGCTGACTTCAAGCATGCCCTGCCAGTCGTCCCACGGCCACTTGCCGGAATGCACGTTGTACATCTCGTACGGTATGTCCGTGGTGCCGAACTTGCTGATCTGGTTGGAAATGCCGACGAACATCACACCGGCGGCAAATTCGTCCGACAGGGCAGTCGAGGACCATGCCGTGGCGTAGCCGCCATAGGATCCGCCTGTTACCCCGACGCGGTCGGCATCGGCAATTCCGGCCTCGACCAGCGCGCGCTTGGCGTCGACGAGATCGGTGAATTCGGGATCGGTGTAATTCCCGGTGTGCTGTTTGGAAAAGGCCGTGCCGTAACCGGTGGACCCGCGGTAGTTCGGCAGGAATACGGCATACCCCTGTCCGGCAGCAACCTGGCCCGGACCGCTGTAGCTGGTATTCCAGCCATCGGATTCGTGGGCTTCCGGTCCGCCGTGCACGTCGAGGATCAGCGGAGCACCACCGCGCGGGACGCCGCCGACCGGCTCGATCAATACGCCTTCGACCTCCTGACCGTCACGTGCCGTGAAGGTCATGGTCCGCTGGTTGCCGAAGTCGATTTCCGAGAGCCAGGGGTTGTGCGTCGTCCACCGCTGGAAAGCGCCGCTCTCCCAGACGAACAATTCGGTCGGGTGCCGCGCGCTGCTGGCTTCGACTGCGATCGTGCCGCCGCCGGTCTCGAGGCTGGAAAGCAGAAGGTCGCCGCCCTCATGTTCTTCGGCAACGCTGCCATCGGCATTGTAGATGCGCAGCGCGCTTTCCGCACCCTTGTGGATCACTGCGGCCAAGCGACCGTCGGCGAGCCATGCCGCATCGACGGCGGCCTCCGGCGCGCCTGCGTTGAGCGCGCGATACTGACCGCTGGCAACATCGACGAGGTGGAGCGTCGTATCCGCAGGGTCATTCATATCGACGCCAGCGATCATCGACAGCTGCCGACCATCGGGCGACACCTCGATGTCTCCCAGCTTACCTGGCGTTTCGATCACGCGCAGGACCCGGCCGTTCGTCAGATCGAGCACATGAGCGCGCTTGGACGTATAGGCATCGTCGATCTGCGGCGTCGGCGCGCTGTCGACCACCGCGGTGCGGCCATCGGGCGCGACGCGGAAGGCGCTGACATAACCGGGAATCGTGACGGCGCGCGGATCGGCGTCCACTTCCCCGCCGATATTTGCGGCGAACAGGCGGTTGAGGCGGGCTTCTTCCTCATAGACGATGGCGTTGAAGCCGGCCTTGGCTTCCTTTTCGCGAGCAGTGTCTTCTTCGGCACCGGCCAGTAGCCATATGCGCGAGCCATCCGGGGCCCAGGCGTAGGCGCGGACATCCGCACCATCGACCGCGGCGAGCTTGCGCTGCGCACCGCCATCGACCGGAATGCCCCAGACCGCGCGGTCCTCGTCCTCATCGGCCCAGACGAAGCTGACCATCCGGCCGTCGGGCGAGAACGCTATAGACGAGGCGCTGATGTCATCGGGCAGGAATTCGCGGGCATTGTTCGGGCCGTAAGCCATGCTGAGCCGGAGGCTGGTCGAGCCATTGTCCTCGCCCTCGGTCACGTCGGGCAGGCTGGCAGTGGTGTAGGCCACCCGGCTGCCATCTGGGGAGACGGCGATCGTACCCACGCTTTCCAGCTTGGCGACGTCTTCCGGGGTCATCGGCCGGGCCTGCGCCTGCGCGGCAAGCGATGCGGTGGCCAGAAGGGTTGCAGCAGTAGTCGCGGCGCGAAGGATCATCGAAATTCCTCTCTCGAAAAGAACGGTTGGGCGCTTCATAGCGACCATCGCGCGAAGGGCAAATGATGCGCGAGTGCGCCATGCCGTTCGTCGAGCATGGGGCGACGGTCGTCTGCATCTTCGCTTGAGTCGATCTATCCCGTGTCATAGGCCGACAACACACGAATTTCAGGGGATCGATATGACCAGTTTCCGCAGGGCCCTCCTAGCCGCTACCGCCTTCTCTTTCGTCTACGCCCTACCTGGCGCTGCGTTGGCGCAGGACGCCGCTGCCACGACAGAACAGGAAACCGAGCGCGATCGGCTGTTCGAGCTTTTCGCAGAGTCGGATGCGCGCAGCCTGGAGCTGGAGCCCCTCAGCCGGCTGTTCCGTGGCGACGACACGAATGCCGATAGGCTCGGAGATTACCTGACCGACTCCAGTTTCTACGCCTCGCGGCTCGACACGCAGCTCAATCTCGCGCTGCTCGACCAGATCGACCGCAGCGCGCTCGCGCCGACCGACCAGCTGGCTTACGATGTTTTTAAATATCAGCAGGAAACGGCTCTGCGCGGCCAGTCCGACGAGATCCGCGCGCTGACCGAGGTGCGGCCGATCAATCACTTCCGCGGCTTCCATACCTTCTATCCGAACTTCGCCAGCGGCAATGGCGCGGCGCAGTTCAAGACGATCGCGAATTACGAGGACAATCTCAGCCGCCACGACGATTACATCGCCATCAGCGACCGCGCGATCGAGCGTTCGCGCGAAGGGATGGAAAGCGGCGTGCTGGAAACGAAGCTCACCATCGGCCGCGTGATCGAACAGCTCGATACCCTGCTGGCAGTCCCGCTGGCCGAATCCCAGTTCATGGGTCCGGTCCAGAACTTCCCCGAGAGTTTTTCAGAAGCGGACAAGGCGCGCCTGACGGCGGCTTACGAGGCGAAAACGCGCGAGATCAACGCTGCCCACGAGCGGATGCGGGATTTCCTGCGCGACGAATATCTTCCCATGGCCCGCGACAGCATCGGCCTCAGCCAGATGAAGGGCGGCGACACGCTCTACGCCCAGCTGATCGAGCAGACGACGACCTTGCCATTGGAGGCCGATTACATCCACAACCTCGGCCTGAGCGAGGTGGCGCGCATCAAGGGATCGCTCGAAGCGCTGCAGGCCGAAGTCGGCTTCGAAGGCACGCTCAACGAGTTCTTCGATTACGTCCGCACGGATGAGCAGTTCAAGCCGGAAAGCCGCGAATGGCTGACGCAGGACTTCTATCGTATCGGCGAGATCGTCGACGGGAAGATCGGCGACTATTTCTCGCTGCTGCCGAAGTCGGAACTGAAGATCGAGCCTTACGATGTGTCCATCGAGCGCTATTCGGCGGGTGGATCGTACCAGTCGGGCGCGCCGGACGGTTCGCGCCCTGGCACGTTCTACTTCAACGCCTACGACCTGCCGAGCCGCCTCACGACCGGCAACGTAACGCTCTACCTCCATGAAGGCGCGCCGGGGCATCACTTCCAGATCAGCCTCGCGCAGGAAAACACCGACCTGCCGGCTTTCATGCGCTTCGGCGGCACCACCGCCTTCGTCGAGGGCTGGGCGCTTTACTCGGAGACGCTTGGCTACGACATGGGCCTCTTCGACGACCCATGGGCGCGTTACGGCACGCTGCAGGACGAGCAGCTGCGCGCCATGCGACTGGTGGTCGACACCGGCATCCATTCGAAGGGCTGGACACGCGATCAGGCGATCGATTTCATGCTCGACAATTCGGGCATGACGCGCACCGAGGTCGAGAACGAGGTCGACCGCTACATTGCGATTCCCAGCCAGGCGCTGGCCTACAAGATCGGCGCGCTGAAGATCCAGGAACTGCGCGATCGCGCCAAGCAGCAGCTCGGCAGCCGCTTCGACATCAAGGATTTCCATGCGCAGGTTCTCAACACAGGCGGCCTGCCGCTGCCCGTGCTGGAATCCAAGATCGACCGCTGGATCGCCAACGGCGGCGGGTAAAAGCGCTCAGGGCCATCTGGCGCCATGAAACCGTGCCGATTAAGCCGGTTTCATGGACGCCCGCTCTTTCTTCCGTGACGCGCACTGGCTGACCGGCCAGCGCGTGCGCGGCTATGCGCTGCTCCTCGGCATCGCCTCGCTAGCGCTGCTCGCGAACAGTTTCGTCAAGGCGATGGGCGTGGAAGGCACGGACTTCCTCGCGTTTTGGGGAGCCGGGCATGTGGCTGTGCAGGGCGATCCGGCCTCGGCCTACGATCTGGCGGTCCAGCAAGAGGTACAGACCGGCACCGGGAGCGAGGGCTGGTTCGCCTTCGTCAATCCGCCGCCGTTCCTCTTCGCAGTCGCGCCCTTCGGGTCCTTGCCGTTCCCCGTCGCATGGCTTGCATGGGTTGCCGTCACTTATGCGCTCTGGGCTTGGGCCGGCATCCGCGCCTTTCCGAGGCTGTGGCCGCTGGTGCTGATCTATCCCGGTGCCCTCATCGCAGCAGGTCACGCCCAGACCGGCCTGCTGACCGGCGCGCTCTTGGTGGTGGCGGCGCACGCTTTCACTCACCGCCCAGCTTGGTCCGGAGCGGCGATCGGTGCGCTCGTCGTCAAGCCGCATCTCGCGGTCCTCGCGCCGTTCTGGTTCGCTGCCAGCGGTCGGTGGAGCGCATTTATCGTGGCAGGTGCGACGGCTGTCGGGCTCATTCTGCTGTCGTGGGCCGTATTCGGCACCGGGACCCTGCTGGCCTACACGACCAGCTGGGAGGCGAGCGCTGCGCTGATGGAAGGTATCAATCGCGACTTCCTTCTGCGGATGGCGACCTTTTTCTCGCAAACCCGGCTGCTGGCGGGAGACACTGCTGCCGCGATCGCGGGCGGGATTTCCTTCGCGCTCGCGCTGGCTGCGACGGTGCTGGCGGTGCGCCGCTTGCGCGGAGATCCATCGGCGATAGCTGCGACGGCACTGGCCGCGACGGCGCTCGCCTCGCCCTATCTGTTCAATTACGACCTGCCCTTCCTGATCTTTCCGACGCTGTGGCTGGTCGACCGGGGACTTCGCGACGGCTTCCGCCCCTACGAAAAGCTCGCGCTCGTCGCGCTGTGGTTTGCGCCTTATGCGACGCGCGCGGCCGCCCTGCCGCTCGGTATCAACCTCATGCCGTTCGCCGCGCTTGTCCTGCTGTGGCTGGTGTGGAGCAGGGGGGCTGCACAGCCTGCGGGAACCCGATCCGCCTGGTAGGTGTTCTTACCCATTAGGACGGAGGGAAAGCATTTCATGAGGTTAGCCCATGTCGAGCATGTCCTTCCACAGTAGCCGCCCCGATCGGTGGGTGAAGCCGAAGCCCGTCAGCGACAGTTCCGCTCGCTTTCAGACTTACGGCAAGATCCTTCCGATGGAGAGCGAAGAGCCGGGCTTCCTTGCCCGTCTGTTCGGTCGGCGCTGAGGGTTCAGTCAAAGGATAAGGGGCCGGGAGTAACTTCCACTCCCGGCCCCTTTTTCTTTGCCGTTATCGGATGGAAGCCGTCAGTATTCCTCGGGCTCCTCCGGTGTCGCGGCGTGGTGGTCCTTACCCGCCGTCCGGTCGCCTTTGGCCAGCTTGAACACCACGCCCGAGAGCAGCGCGAGCGCCAGCAAGTTGGGCAGAGCCATCGCAGCATTCGAAATGTCACCCAGGCGCCAGACCAGCTCGCTCGGCTGGGCTGCACCCAGCCAGATCACCACGCACCAGAGCACGCGCCACGCCATGTGAAGCTTGCGCTCGCCCGACCGCGTGGAACCTTTCATGCGGTCGTAGAGGAAGGTGATCGCCCGCTCGCCGTAATAGCTCCACGTCAGCAGCGTGGTGAAGACGAACAGGATCAGCGCGATCGATGCTACCAGCGTCCCGATGGGAATGCTCGCGATCTCGAGCGGGAAGGCGGCCGCGAAGGCCCCGCTCGTCATCTCGAACCCGACCCTGTCGGATTGCCAGGCATGCAGCACCGGCTCGCCCGCAGCGGTGAAATCGCCGCGTACGGTAAGAATGACCAGTGCGGTCATGGTGCAGATCACGATGGTGTCGATGAAGGTCCCGAGCATCGCCATGCGGCCCTGCAATTCGGGATCGTCCGTCTGCGCTACGGCATGGGCAATGGCGGTCGAGCCCTGGCCCGCCTCGTTGGAGAACAGCCCGCGCGCAACACCGGCTCGGATGGCGAGGATGATCGCCGCGCCTACGAAGCCGCCGCTGGCTGCCTGCGGATTGAACGCACCATTAAAGATCAGGCTGAAGGTTTCCGGCAGATCGCCGAAGTTCAGGATCAGCGCTACGATCGCCATGACAATATAGGTCGCGGCCATGAACGGCACGACCTTCTCGGCGACGTTACCGATCGACTTGATGCCCCCGATGATGACGATGAAGACGAGGATCGCGACGATCAGCCCGCCGAGCCATTCCTCGATCCCGAACAGCTCGTTGAGGCCGTCGGCCACGGCGTTGGCCTGGATCGAATTGCCGGTGACGAGCGCCGAGAACAGCGTGCCCAGGCAGAACACCACCGCCAGCCAGGTGAACTTCGGGCCGAGACCCATCATGATGTAGCTCATCGGGCCGCCGCGTTTCACACCGTCGCTGGTGGTCTCGCGATAGCGGATGGCGAGCGAGCCTTCGGCGAAGGCCAGCGCCATGCCGAACAGGGCGGTGATCCACATCCAGAAAATTGCCCCCGGTCCGCCGAGCGCGATGGCGGTGGCCACGCCCGCGAGATTACCGGTGCCGACTTGCCCCGACAATGCCGTCGACAGCGCGGCGAAGGGCGAAATCTCGCCTGCACCCTGGCTTTTGCGGCCGGCGAACAGTCCCTTGAAGGCGCTGCCCAGCTTGACGATGGGGTAGAACTTGAGGCCGACCATGATCCACAGGCCGATGCCCAGCAGGATGATGGTCATGGGCGGGAAGGGCAGGACTTCCACCCCGTTCCACGTACCGCCCCAGATGAAATCGGATATGTTGGTGACCGGCTGAATCAGCCGCTCGCCCAGACCTGGTGCCTGGCTGGTTGCCATTGCAAGAATTCCCCTCATACGACCCGGATGGGTAAAACGCGGAGGCTAGGGCCGAAGGGCGCGCTTGAAAAGGCCGGAATGCGGCCCTTCCACCGCTTGCCTTTTCGCAGCACAGAGCCTACACGCCGTTGCGTCTTCCGACATTGGGATCACGAAAAGCCCCTCCCGGACTTGAACCGGGGCGGCGAGAGACCCTACCTGAAAGGGACGTGGCGGAAGGCGCGACGAGTTTTACGCGAGAGTGCGAGCGATGGCAGACAAGCAGAAGACCAGCCCGGCGGAATTCCTCCGGCAGGTGCAGACCGAAGGCAAGAAGGTCGTATGGCCGACGCGCGAGGAAACCGTGCGCACGGCGATCTTCGTCGGCATCCTGACGCTGATCCTCTCGCTGTTCTTCCTTGGCGTCGATTCGCTGTTCGGCGCCGTGGTGCGCTGGTTGCTGACGCTCGCCTGATTAGCATTCTTCCGACAGGATAATTTCGACACATGGCACGCTGGTACATCATCCACGCCTATTCCGGCTTCGAGAACAAGGTCCGCGATTCGATCATCGCCGAGGCCGAGCGCCTGGGCCTTTCCGAAGGCGTGGAAGAGGTCGAAGTCCCGACCGAGACGGTCACCGAGATCAAGCGCGGCAAGAAGGTGCAGGTCGAACGCAAGTTCATGCCCGGCTACGTGCTGGCCAAGCTCAACATGACCGACGATGTCTACCACCTCGTCAAGAACACCCCGAAGGTGACCGGCTTCCTCGGCACCAACAACAAGCCGCAGGCGATATCCGACAAGGAAGCCGCGCGCTATTTCGGCGGTGTGGAAGAAGCCAAGTCTGCGCCGAAGAAGCAGGTCTCGGTCGATTACGAGATCGGCGACAACGTCAAGGTGCTCGACGGGCCCTTCGCCAGCTTCAACGGGCTGGTCGAGGAACTCGATTTCGACAAGCAAAAGGTCAAGGTTTCGGTCTCGATCTTCGGCCGCGCCACCCCGGTGGAACTGGAATTCGAGCAGGTCGAACTGGTCAAGTAATCCGAGCGGGACTGCGCTCGGACTTCAACGAGCGCAGGCGCTGTCCTGCGTAGCGCGGACGCGTGAGGCGTTAGGGCTCGTACGCATCCGCAGCGCTGCGTTATCGCATTTGCGCAGCTGGAAGCGCACCTTGCGGTCCCGGAAATCGAGCGAGACGCGGCGGAAGGTTTCCATCAAATCGGTGCCGAGCAGGAGCGACGGCTCGTCCTCCAGCCCAAACACACCGAACGGCGGGATATCGGCAAAGGCGATGGGCACGTTCTGAAGCGTGATCGGGCCGAGTTTCAGATTGCGGACAATGGCAAACTCGATTGCAATGGTCTTGCCGGTGACGCCGGTGACCTTGATCGTCTGGAATCCGCCGCGCCTTTTCCTAAGCAACTTGTCGCGCAGAGCCAGATTCCCGATAGTCACTTCCGATCCAGTATCGACTACCGCATCGACCGAGGCGCGGTTCGCCGAAACCTCGGTCAGGATCAGCTGGCCGCGCTGAAGTCGGCCGGTGACGACGATGACCCCCTCCCTGACGGAGGCATTCTCGAGGTCGCTTTCCAGATCGTCATCGACGCGGATCGTGCGCTCCTCGAAGTCAATCATCAGGCGTTGGTTCACCAGCGCGTCCAGGCCGATCATGCCATCGCCGCCCATGTCGCGCTCGTCGAGGACAGGTACTTCGAGGTCGGTTGTGACCGTCGGGCCGAGCCGTAGTTCGTCGATCCACGCGCGGTCCACCATCTTGCTCTCGGTAACGCCATGCAGCATTGTCGGCGCGCCGTCTGGCAGGGCAAGCTTGCCCGCCAGCATCTGGCCTACGGCTGAAGTGTCCGCCCCGCTGTCGACGACGAATTTGTATGGGCCTTTGCCGTTGACCTCCACCTCCACCGTCATGCGACTGCGCAGCTTGCGCGCCTCGATTTCCTCGCCCCCGATCGCCAGGTTCTCGTCGAAATGCGCAGGCGGCAGATCGGGCATTCTCGAGGCTTGATCATCGGGCGACTTGTCTTGCGCTGCCAATGGGGCACCAAGCACGAGCGTCATAGCTGCAGCGAGAGGATTGATGGAGCGAGATGACATTCGTGAAGCCTATCAGATCGTGAAGCGGCGGTGCAGGAGCTCTCGACCACGGTCCCACACGGGTCCACGGACGCTCGCGGCTCGTCGTGCGGACGTTTTCCTACATCGGCGCGATGCATTACGCCGCAAACCATGACATGCGTGTTCACATTACGAAACGAACCGGCTTTTGGATCGGTCTGCGAGATGGCTGGTTTTTCCGCCTTGGACTGTGGTCCATGCGGTCCATGTCACGGGAAGCGCACGAGGCCGCTCCTACATCGCTCCTACATGCCGGAAACAGCGCGAATCGCTTGCAATCGCGCGCCAGATCGCTATGTGCGCGCCTTCCCAAGTCAGCTTCGGGAACCCCGCGCGGGAGGTTCGGCATGCCGGACCGCTTGACCGCTTACCATGAGCCTCGGCTGGAAACAGGCGCGGCGAAAGTGAGAAAGGAGGCCATTCATGGCCAAGAAGATCGACGGCTATATCAAGCTGCAGGTGCCTGCGGGCATCGCCAACCCCTCGCCCCCCATCGGCCCCGCACTGGGCCAGCGCGGCGTGAACATCATGGAATTCTGCAAGGCCTTCAATGCTGCGACCGACAGCATGGAAAAGGGCATGCCGATCCCGACGACGATCACGGTCTATGCCGACCGGTCGTTCAGCTTCGTCACCAAGAGCCCGCCGGCCAGCTTTCTTATCAAGAAGGCCGCCAAGCTCAAGTCGGGCTCGAAGGAGCCGGGCAAGGTTTCGGCCGGGACCATCAAGCGTTCGGCTCTGGCTGAGATCGCCGAGCAGAAGATGAAGGACCTGAACGCGAACGACATCGAACAGGCCACCAAGATCATCGAAGGCAGCGCGCGTTCGATGGGCCTCGACGTGGTGGAGGGCTAAGACCATGGCAAAGCAGACCAAGAAGCAGCAGACCGTCGCCAAGCTGGACAGCGAAAAGCTCTATACCGTCGACGAAGCTCTCGCCACGCTGCGCGAGCACAAGGCGAAGTTCGACGAGACCGTCGAAGTCGCGATGAACCTCGGCGTCGATCCGCGCCACGCCGACCAGATGGTCCGCGGCATGGTTTCGCTCCCCAGCGGTACCGGCAAGGACGTGAAGGTCGCCGTGTTCGCCAAGGGCGACAATGCCGACAAGGCGCTCGCCGCCGGTGCAGACAAGGTCGGTGCCGAAGATCTCATGGAAGACATGCAGAACGGCAATCTCGATTACGACCGCGTGATCGCGACGCCGGATATGATGGGCGTCGTCGGCCGTCTCGGTAAGGTGCTCGGCCCCAAGGGCCTGATGCCGAATCCGAAGCTCGGCACCGTGACACCGAACGTGGAGCAGGCCGTGAAGGACGCCAAGGGCGGCCAGGTCGAATTCCGCGTGGAGAAGCAGGGCATCATCCACTCCGGCATCGGCAAGCTGTCGTTCAAGGATGAAGACCTGAAGAAGAACTTCGAGGCGCTGACCCAGGCGATCGTCAAGGCGAAGCCGTCGGGCGCCAAGGGCAAATTCGTGCGCAAGGTCACGCTGACCAGCTCGATGGGACCGGGCCTCAAGGTCGACCTCGGCGAGGTCGAAGGCGCGTAAGCCTCTTCTACTTCAAAACAATTTCAGAGAGGCCGGGAGGAAACTTCCGGCCTTTTTGTTATCAGGCGTCCCCGGCAGGCGTGCTTCGCAACTGTCGGGAATACACCCAGCCGATGCCGATCAGGCTGAAACCCAGCGCCATGAAGCTGGCGATTCGGAGCAGCCCTTCCAGACCCGCTGCGTCGACGATGAACACCTTGGCTACGGCGATCAGGATCAGCACCAGCGAGCCGATCCGCCAGCTGCGCTGGTCCAGGCGGTTGCCGAGGAACAGGTAGAAAAGCGCGAGCAGAATGCCGGCGAAGCTGCGCATCAGGTCTTCCGTTTGCGATAGCGGGATGCCTGCCGGGATGGAGCCTTCGAATGCCTGCCTGAGCAGGGTCAGGACCAGCACCGACGACAGTGCAATCACGACGCCATCGAACGCTGGGCGCAGCCTTTCCGTGAGCCAGCGCCTGAGCGATAGCGCCGCAATGATCGCAATGCCGTATGCGGCGGTCGCAAGGTTTGCGACGGGCATGGGGCCAAGCGCCTGACGATCCCAGAGAGGGTTATGGAGCAGGCCGGTATAGATCGTGAAATGCAGTAGTGCTGCGGCGGCGAGCCCAATGCCCAGCCAGCGACGGGGGGCGATGCTGGCGAAACCGGTGGCGGCGAGCCATGCCAGACCGAGGAGCAGAACCTCCCACAAAGTCCGCTCGGCAAGCCCGAGCGCGACGAAGCTGGTCTCGGTTTCGATCGTCAGCAGCTGCTTGAACAAGACATGCGCTGCGATCAGCAGGACCGGGGCGGCGAGCCAGGCGGGACGCAGGGTCTCGACAGCGCGGAAGGTTCGCAACGAAGGGAGGATTGCCAGCGCTGCCGCCAGTGGAAGGATGCGTAGCAACACCGACATGGGTGAGGGCAGGTCGATCACGTAGACCGGATCGGCAGCCAGCGAGGCTGCACCCGCCTCCAGCCAGGCCAGTAGGGGGACCAGCGCCCACAGTAGTGCCCCGAAAGTAGAGGTGCTCTGCGCGGCCTGTCGCTCGCTAGCAAAGTGCCAGATGGCAAAGGTACAGGCAGTTGCGGTCCATGCCAGCGCGTCGGCGGGCAGGACCTGCGCCAGCGTGCCGTATACGAGAAAGGCACCGACCACCTCGGCGCTGTGTCGCATCGCCGGTTCTCGGGTAAGCGCTGCCAGTGCTGCAAAGGGAGCGGCTGCGGCGGTCCAGCGCAGGACGGCCCGCCATGTCGTCGTCGAACCGACACCGCCGAGCAAAGCGGCTTCGTCGAAAAAGGTCCCGGTCGCCATCAGTGCTCCGAGCGTCACGACACAGCCGATCGAGCAAAGCCGCGCGATTGCCCTGTCGCCATTCCGGTAGAGCAGCATAAACGCAGGAATTAGCGCGGCCGCACCCATCAGAGGCGCGCTCCAGCCCGGCGTCACCATCAGCAGAGCCGCGAACGCTAGCGCGGAGGCCGATCCGAGCAGACCGGCAAACCAGCGGCGGTCTTCACGCAGCCGGAGCATCCAGGCACCTACCGCAGGTACGAGCGCAAGGAGAGCGGTCGCAAGGAACAGTGCCCATTCGGCCTCGTCCGCGTCGAATTTGCCGAAAGTGGCGTAGGCAACTGCGGCAAGCGCTGGCGGCACCAGCGCGACCTGCAGGCGGTCGCCGATCCGGTCCGAACTGTCCCGCAGATAAGTGAGCGGCACGATCGCAAATACCAGCGCCAATGCAGCGCCGACGAACGCAAAATCGCTCGGGAATGGCACCGGCCATTGCGCATAGAGGAGCAGGCCGACAAGCGCCGCGATCCCGTTGGCCTCGCGCATCTCGGGCCGTTTCCAGCCGAAGTAGGCCAGTGTCGCGCCGAGCAGCAGGTATAGCCCCCAGGCGAGCGGTGCGTAGCCGCCCTGATCGACCAGTAGCGCCAATTGCACGCTGGCGACGAGCGCCGCGGCGAGCCGCAAGGGCTGCTCGAACCGCCCAGCCTCGCCGAGCGCGGGCATGACTGCGCCGAGGACCACGAAATAGAGACCCAGCGCAAGAATTTCCGCCACGCCCGGCTCGCCGGCCAGCAGCAACAGGGCGCCCCAGCCGAGCCCGCCGACGATGGCGGCGATACCGAGCCATTGACGCTGTTGCTGGCGGCCAGCGTAAACCAGTCCGCCGGTGACGAGGCCGAGGTAGAGCGCCAGCAGCGGCAGGTTCGCCTCCTCGCCACCGACCAGCGCAGGGGCCGCGAAGCCGCCGACCAGGCCGAGGACGGCACTCGGCAGGCCGAAGCGGAAGGACAGGCCGATTGCTCCTGCGGTCACGGCAGCAAGGCCGAGAAACGCCAGTGTCTGCCCGATCAGTCCGTATTGCGTGCCCGCAAGGTAGAAGCCTGCATAGAGCGTCGCGAAACCTGCGCCTGCCAGCGCCTGCGATACGCGCGGGTCGGCCACCTTGTCGCGGAAGCGGTACGCCGCTTCTGCGCCGGCGATCAGCCCACCGCCGAACAGGAAGGCCATGACGACCCTAAGCGTGGGCGTGATCAGCCCGCGCTCGATCGAGTAGCGGACCAGGAAGACGCCCGCGACGGCAAGGGTAACGCCGCCCGCCCAGATCGGCAGTCTTCGCCCGAACACGTCTTCGAGGTCGAAACTGAAGCGCGCGTAGAACGGCTCTTTCGAGGACGGTTCATCGACGGGCTGCGATGCAGGCTCTGGCTCGTCCAGCGGTTTAGCTGCAACGCTGGCTTCCTCTACTTCATTGGGGCGATCCCGGTGCAAAACCATCTTCGGGACGCTCGTCGGGCGTTCGGGCACCGCCTCGACAGTCGACTCGTCGGGGACAGGCTCGCCCCGCCGGTCATCGTTGGCCGAGCGCATGTAATCGAACATGCGATCCTGCAGCGCGCTCAGCTCTTCGATGCGGCGTTCGGCCTTACCGAGACGCTCGGTCAGGTAATAGGCGACCCCGCCGAGTATCAGGATGAATAGCCATTCCACGCGTTAGCAAACCTCCCGTAGAGCAGGGATACTGCGCGTGGCAGGTTTAACAAAGGCTTTGTCAGATTCCGCCGGGGGTAAAGTCGAAACCGGCGCTCGCCAGCCCGTCGCACAGGCTGTCGACACAGCTCTTCAACTCTCCGCGGTCGGTCGAGCGGACCACGAAATTCGCGCCCACGCGCCCCTCGCGAAAGAACGGATAGCTGCCGATTTGGCACGAGGCATGGTTCTGTTCGACCTGCCGGAGGATATCGGCGACCTCGCTTTCCGGCGTCCAGCAGCCGACCGTCTCCGAGATCAGCGGTTTACCGCCCTGCAGCGTACCCGTCAGCGCGTCGAGCATGCCAGCCGTGATATGCGGCACACCCGCCATCAGGTGCACGTTGCCGATCTTGATCCCCGGTGCACCCGACATACGGTTGGCGATCAGTTCCGCTCCCTCGGGCACCCGCGCCATGCGCAGCCGCGCATCGGTGATTCCGCCCTTGTCGGCATAGTATTTCTCGAGAATCTCCCGCGCAGTCGGGTGGACGATTACGTCGACGCCAAGAGCCCGAGCCACGGCATCGACCGTGATGTCGTCATGCGTGGGGCCGATGCCGCCGGTGGTGAAGAGATAATCGTTCGCCTCGCGCAGCGCATTCACCGCTTCCACGATCCGCTCGATTACGTCCGGCACGACGCGGACCTCGGCAAGGCGGATGCCCTGCACCTGAAGCCAGCTGGCGACCTGCGCGATATTCTTGTCATGCGTTCGGCCGGAAAGGATCTCGTCGCCGATCACGACGAGGCCGGCGGTATAGATGCGTTCGCTCATGCGCTCCGACCTAATGCGGTGCGGCGCGGAAAGCTACTCCGCAGCTTCCCTGCTTCCCTCCGCATCCGAAACCTCTTCGGTCGCGCGGAAGAAGGTGAGCACGCCATCGTCGACCGGCTCGCTCGCCATGCGCTTGCGATCGAGCACATATTCCTGGTTGAGCCGCCACGGATATCCGACGGCATTCTTCGGCATGATGTGCTTCGAACGCTGGATATAGCCGGACGAGAAATCGAAGATATCGTCCTCCTCCAGATCGTGATCCTCGGGCAGGCGGGGCACGGCGATGTCGACATCCATACCCTTCATCAGTTCGAGCACGCGGCACACGTAATCCGAATTGATGTCCGCGCGCAGCGTCCAGCTGGCGTTGAGATAGCCGAACACGACCGCGAGGTTCGGCACGTTCGAGAACATGCAGCCCTTGTAGTAGAAGTGCTCTGCCAGATCGATCGGCTCGCCTTCCTTCGACAGCGCGATCTTGCCGGCCACCGCCAGTTTGAGGCCGGTCGCGGTTACGACGATATCGGCAGGCAGAAAGGTTTCGTCCGTCAGCCGGACGCCGCCTTTTTCGAATGCCTTGATGTGGCCGGTCACCACCTCGGCCTTGCCGCTTTTCATGGCTTCGAACAGATCGTCGTCCGGCACCAGGCAGAGGCGCTGCTCCCACGGATTGTAGGGCGGAGTGAAATCGGTGAGGTCGTAATCCTCGCCCATCGATTTGCGAATGCGCTTGTGCAGGCCTTCCGCCATCTTGTCGGGCTTGGTGCGCGCGCGTTTGAAGCCGAAGTCCTGCAGTTTGATGTTCTTCCACCGGGTGATCCTGTAGGCCGTTTCCTCCGGCAGGATCTTGCGCAGGAAATTCGCGACCGAATCCTTGGCCGGGCGGCTGAACATCCAGGTCGGCGTGCGCTGGAGCATGGTGACCTTGGCCGCCTTGTCGGCCATCGAGGGCACGATGGTGACGGCGGTCGCGCCGGACCCGATTACGACGACGTTCTTGCCCGCATAGTCGAGGTCTTCCGGCCAGAATTGCGGATGCAGGACCTGGCCTTCGAATTCGCCGAAATCGAATCCCGGGTCGTAAGGCTCGTCGTAGTCGTAATAGCCTGCGCCGAGGTAGAGCCAGTTCGCGGTGAAATGCTTGCGCTCGCCTTCCTTCGTTTCGAGCGTGACATGCCAGCGGGCCTCGCTGCCGCGCCAGTCGGCGGAAAGGACCTTGTGGCCGAAGCGGATATGCTGCCGGATGTCTCGCTCGTCGGCGATGCGCTCGAGATAGTCGAGGATGGCAGGGGCATCGGCGATGGACTTTTCATGCTTCCACGGTTCGAATTCGAACCCCAGCGTATGCATGTCGCTGTCCGAACGGATGCCTGGATAGCGGAACAGGTCCCATGTGCCGCCGATGTTGTCGCGTCGCTCGACAATGGCGAAACTATGGGTCGGGGCCTTGTCCTTCATATGCGCCGCCATTCCGATACCGGATATGCCCGCGCCGACGATCAGCACGTCGAAATCGCTCGCCAAGTCAGCCATTCTTCTCTCCTCTTGGTCACAGAATAGACCATGAGAGCGGCAAGCGCCAGTCAGTCTCTAAATGAAATGTTTTGTGAGGAGCTCGCCTTCGGGCACTGCAGTCAGGGTCAAAGTAGCTGGCGCGATCCCTGGCTCGCCAGCGCCCGGCGTCGGTCGGCCGGTGTTTCTCCGGCCGAATCATACGGCGCTATGGTCCGCGGGGTGTTCGGTTTTTTGACTCTGGCAAATAGAAGAACGAGCAGGAACGGCCCGAAATAGAACGGTAGCTGGCGCAACAGGGTCAGCAATATGCCGTCGCGGAACACCACGATGGTCGTAGCTGCCAGCAAAGCATAGGCGAGCATCGCAACCGGCGTGGCCGATCGACCGAGCAGCCGGGCGTAGATCGCGCCGTAGAGCCAGGCGAACAGGGCGGCGTAGATGGCAATTCCGACATATCCGAACGACATCCACCCCGCGCCGGGCAGCGAGATCGTCATGCCGATCGGCGTGCCGTAATCCCAGAGCTCGAAAAATTTGACCGGCGATCCGATCGGCTTGTCGGGCCATAGCGATCGCGGAACGGGTTCTGTGAAAATCTGCAGATTATGCGCGAAATAATCCCAGCTGCCGGTGCGTTGCGGGACCGCGTAGACGATATATTCGAAATACTCGAGATTGGCGAAATCCATGTGCTCGAGCGGGTCGAGATCGTGGGCGGTGGTGTAGCCGCCATCAAGGTCCGAACCCAGCATGCTGCGCAAACTCTGGCCGCGATCGATCACGACCGCATTGAAGACAAGCACTGCGAGAATGCCCAGCCCCGCAACTCGTGGGTCGAACCAGCGTCTACCCCGCTCCAGCAAGAAGATAATCGCGATGGCAGTGGCCGCGAAGACGAATGCGCCGCGCCCTCCCGAGCCGAGCATCAGCACGCTGGCGATCGCGAAAATGAGCCATCCCAGGGGTCGGTAGCGCAGCAGCCAGACGGCGAATACAGAGAGGGGCGCGAGTATCAGGGCTGATTCCATGAACCAGCCGTTGGCCTCGACATTGACCATGATACCCGTCCCGGCATCGCGGGCCATTGTCAGGTAGGGATCGACCCGCCGCTCCCACGTTGCGAACTGCGCGGCAAGGGCGAGCGGCGCCAACAAGACGCAGGTGAGCAGTATCGGCCCCGTAAAATCGCGCCGCAAGCGGTCGAATTCGAGAGCATCGGGCGATCGTGCCACCGGCTGTCCTCCCACACGCAGAGCGGTGAAGACAAAGACGAGCATCGCCAGGTTCGAGCCGAGGATGACTGTAATCTTGTCACTCAAGGACGGCAGGAAATCATAAACCCTGTAAACGAGATCGAATTCGTAGAACCGGGCAAACAGCGGGCGGATCACGAAGATGAAGCCGTGGAAGGCCAAATAGATTGTGGCCGGGTGGAACAGGCTCGCCGCATCGTGCCGGGCGTAGGCGATGCATGTCCCGATAAAGACGAGGCAGGAGGCGAGGAGCAGGAAGTCGTACACGGCCGGCGCAGAATGACCCTTCCGGCGGCAGGCCGCAAGCTGCGATCAGCTGCGTTGCCCCAGGAAACGCGCCAGGTGGACGACGTCGGCAAGGCGATCGCGGCTCCCGAGTGCGCGAAGGAAATCCCGCACGTTCCAGTCCAGCCTGGTAAGTACGGTACGAAAGGCAAGCACTGTGGCCACCAGCTCGGCGGGGATGAGCATGGCGACGATCACCAGCAGCGGCAGGCCGGCCGTCGCCAGAGCCGTCGCTGCACCCAGTGCGAGCAGCGAGGCGAGGAGATAGCTACGGGCCAAGGCGCCATGGGCACTCTCTGCCGCGACCATCGATTGCGGTGTCGTTGCAAGCCCGCGAAGCGCACCGGCCGCAAGCAGAGTAAACGCCAGCCCGGGATCGAAAGCGCCCTTTCCGGCAGTGAACAGGGCAAGCAGCCAGTCGCCCGCCAGCATCAGCACGCAAGCAAATACGGCGATCGCAACTGTCGTAAGGGTGGTCATGGTCGCCAGCTGGCGCCGCTGAATGGCTTGCTTGTCGCCCTCGATATAGCCGGCTTCGAAGAACTGGACCGAATAGACGACCGTCATGACCAGATCGATCGCGCGGACCACGACCCGGATGGCGACAAAACCGGCGACCGCGGTGGCGCCGAAAGCAAAGCCGACCAGCAGCGTGTAGCCCTGGAGATTGAGCGTATAGACGACCGGCAGGATGATGAAGGCCAGCGATGGGCGAAGGAGTTGGCGCAGGGTCGGCCGGAGGGGCACCGCCGGGGCGACAAAAACCTCCGGCGCGTGGCGATAGGCGATCGCGCCGATCGCCACGGCGGTAAGGCAGCGCAAGCCCGCCAGAGCAGCCGCCAGCAGAACAAAGGACTGGCTCTGCGTGACGCATAGCGCGAGCACGGCGATCTCCGTCAGGGCGGCGATATTGAGCGCCACGGCCGACAGCGGATAATGTCCGCTCACCCGCAGCGGCACGAGCATCAGCGCAGCCTGGACCAAGGCGAAGATATACATGCCCAGCCAGACGGTGCTGAGGCGCAGTTCGCTCTGGTCGACAAAGCCGAAATCGCGGGCGAGGTCGGCGGGGACGATCATCGCGCAAGCGATCAAGACAGCGATGGCCAGCGCGCTTAGCCCGGTTCCCCAGATCCAGCTCGCCCGGAACGCTGCACGCGCGTCGGTCCAGCGATCCTCTCTCGCAGCGGCAAGGGCTGCGTTCCCGCCCGCGCCGGAAAAGGCCTGGCCCGCCATGACGAGATAGGATGGAACCGCGAAAATCATCATCCACGTTCCGACGCGATTTGCGGGCCAGTTCGCGAACAGGATCGGCAGCGTCGCCAGTTGGACGGCGACACGCGTCGCAATCCCGCCGAGATAGGAAATTGCCGCGCCCAGCAGCCGACGCCGAGCGCTCTGCCGCATGCTATTCGCCTTCGCGGCGATCCATCTCGCGAACGATGTGATCGAGTACGCTGGGATGGAGCGGACGATCGAATTGCGCGCCGACCGTGCTGCCCTCGCGCCATTTCACTTCTGCGGGGATAGGGCCGATGTTCCCGAGCTTGACGAGAATTTCCCCGTCCACTTCGAGAACGGAGAACCTGTCGAAGAAGCGACAGCCATATTCGGAGACATCCTTGATCCAGATGTCTCGCGAATTGCCATGCTTGCCGCGATAGCGACCTGCGACCTGGACTGTGAACCGGTCTTCCCGTCGATGGTCCTGCGCCATGCGATACCCCTCAGTTCCCACCCTCTTATGCGGTGCCGGTTCGTCTGTGCAAGTGCGGGCTGAACTGCACTACTCGCAATCTCGTGAACTTCGGGTTAGGGACACGACAAAACTGCCATGGGACGTGGGATGTCGAACAGTCTGAACGGTGCGCCGCGGCGCGTGACCTCGATCGATGTTGCCGAGCGTGCAGGGGTCAGCCAGTCGACCGTCAGCCGGGCGCTTTCGGGGTCCGAGACCATTACCGAAGCGACCCGGCGCCGGGTGGAGCAGGCGGCACAAGAGCTCGGCTACCACGTCAATGCCCGCGCGGCCGGTCTGCGTCGCGGCGAAACCGGGACGATCGCGATCGTGGTGATCGGTCGGGCAGGGCAGGGCGCTGCCGCGATCAATCCGTTTTACTATTCGATGCTGGGCAGCACCTGCGCGGCGGCGGCGGAGCGGGGTTACGAAGCGCTCGTCTCTTTCCAGGCCGAGCCCGAGGAACTGTTCGGCCATTACGTCGCGCGGCGACAGGCCGATGGCGTCGTCGTGATCGGCACGGCGACCAACCAGCCGGCATGGGACTATTTCCGCGAATGCGCCGCGCAGAGCGATTCCATCGCGTTCTGGGGCTCGCCGTTCGACAATGCCACCTGGGTGCGCTCCGACAATCGCGACGGGGGGCGGATTGCGGTCGAGCGGCTGGTGAAAGGCGGCGCGAATTCGATCCATTTCGTCGGCGACACGCATTGCTCGCAGCGGCAGTTTTCGGAACGTTACGAGGGCTATCGCGCGGCGATGAAGGCGGGCAGTCTGGAAGTCCACGAGCCCTTGGTCGGGGAAGGCGAGGACCGCGTGTCGCAGGGGCGCAACGCCATTGCTACGCTGGTCGAGAAGGGCGCGGATTTCGATGGGCTCTTCTTCGCTTGCGATGCCATGGCGCTGGGAGCTTTGGAGGAGCTCGCCTCACGCCAGATTGCGGTGCCGGGAAAGGTCTCGGTGATCGGCTTCGACGGGCTCGGTTCGGGCGAGTTCAGCGCGCCGCCGCTGACGACGGTGGAGCCGGACTTCGCCATGGCGGGCAAGCTGCTCATCGACACGGCGCTGGCCAAGGAAGGCGAGAAGCCGGAGCGGCGGGTACCCGTGCGGCTGGTGGAGCGCGCCAGCGTAGGCTGAAGCCCCGCGCGTAAACGCCATTTGCCCTCGCGCCCCAGCCGCCTATGAAGCGGGCAAGGCATTCGAGGGAGACAATCATGAAATCCAGCATCGCATCCGTCCTTGCAGTCCTGTTCGCGAGTCAGGCGGCCTATGCACAGGAGCCCGAACCGACTCCCGATCCGGTCGAGGAGCAGGAGGTCGATGCCTCGCAGGACGAACAGCCTGCCGAAGGGTCCGGCATGGCCGTCGACGCTGCGCCCGCGACTGCCAATCCGGCAGCATCGAGCAGTGAGGGCGAAAGCTGGGACGTCGCCAATCCGCGCGGCTTTACTATCCGGCAGGTGCCGATCCGCACCGATGAGGGCACGTGGATCGACGTCGATGTGTCGCCCGATGGGCGCACGCTGGCCTTCGCGCTGCTCGGCGATATCTACACCATGCCGATCGCCGGCGGCACACCGCGCAGGATCGCAGAGGGCCTAGCGTGGGAGGTGCAGCCGCGCTTTTCACCCGATGGACTGCGCATCGCCTTCACTTCCGATCGGGGCGGCGGCGACAACATCTGGGTGATGAATGCCGATGGCTCGAACAAGAGCCAGGTCACCAAGGAAGAATTCCGCCTGCTGAACCAGCCCGACTGGTCGCCGGACGGCAAATACATCGTAGCCAAGAAGCACTTCACGACCGAGCGCTCGCTGGGGACGGGTGAGATCTGGCTCTATCATCCCTCTGGCGGTGGCGGCGTCAAGCTGGTCGCGCGCGCCAACGAGACACTGCAGAAGGAACTCGGCGAGCCGATTTACGCACCGGACGGTGAGGCAGTGTACTACACCCGCAATGTCACCGGCGGCCCGATCTTCGAATACGCGCAGGATTCGACGCAAGGGACGTTCGCCATCGAGCGTTACGTCCTCGCCACCACCGAAGTGACGACTGCGGCCAGCGGATATGGCGGGGCCGTGCGCCCGACGCCGTCGCCCGACGGCACATCGCTGGCATTCATCCGCCGCGACAAGGATACGACCGAGCTATGGGTGAAGAACCTCACCACCGGCGTCGAGCGGATGATCTACGGCGATCTCGATCTCGACATGCAGGAAACCTGGGCAGTCTACGGCTTCTATCCGCGAATGGACTGGACGCCGGACGGCAGCGCGATCGTCGCCTGGGCCGGCGGGAAGATCCACCGCATCGCTGCCGATGGCAGCGGATCGAGCGTGATCCCGTTCCGGATCGACGATACGCGCGGCGTGGCCGATGCGCCCCATCCCGTCATCCCGGTGGGCGAGGACAGCTTCACGGCGAAAATCCCACGCTTCGCCAGCGTCAGTCCCGACGGCCGCACGGTCGTCTTCGAAAGCCTCGGCAAGCTCTACACCAAGCAGCTCGGCGGCGGTGAGCCGCGACGCTTCCTGTCGGATGGTGGCGAGGCGCTGGAGCTCTGGCCGAGCTGGTCGCGCGACGGCCGACGAGTCGTGTTCGTGCGCTGGACCGACGATGGCTTGGGGCAGGTCATGACGGCGGACGCAAATGGTCGTAATGTACGGCCCGTGACCCGCACACGCGGCCATTACGCGCAGCCGCAATTCTCGCCCGACGGCAATACCATCGTGTTCGAAAAACGCTCGGGCGGGTATCTCACCTCGCCGGAATACTCGGAGAACGAGGGCGTCCATTCGGTTTCCGCAAACGGCGGCACGCCCGCACTGGTCGCGCGGGACACGACCGATCCGCAGTTCGGCGCGGATAATGATCGCCTGTTCATGCTCGGCCGGTCGGGCGGCAAGCTCCAGCTGCTGTCCGCAACGCTCGCCGGCGACCGGCGCCAGGTTCACGCCGAAGGAGAGCTAGTAAGCGGCTACAGCGTCAGCCCGCGCGGCGACATGTTGGCATTCCGCGAGAATTACGAGGTGTTTGTAACACCGCTCCTGCCGGGTGGTCAGGCGGTCACGCTGGGCGAAAAGGCCAGTTCGCTGCCGGTGACTCGCGCCAGCAAGGGCGGGGCGGACTACATCGGCTGGACCGATGGCGGCAGTACGCTGACCTGGTCAATGGGGCCGACGCTCTATCGCGCTCCGACCTCGGCGATGTTTGCCAATGCGCCGCTGGCCAAGGACGCGCCGAAATTCACGCCGCCTGCCAGTGGCATCTCGCTCGCCCGGACGATCCGCGCGGACAAGCCGACGGGCGTGGTTGCGCTGACCGGCGCGCGCATCCTGACCATGACCGGCGACGGCGCAGGCGCGATCGAGAACGGGACGATCGTGATCCGCGGTGACCGGATCTCTGCAGTGGGCGCGGCCGATACCGTGGCGGTCCCGGCGGGCGCGACGGTTATCGACGCAGCGGGCAAGACGATCATGCCCGGCCTCGTCGATGCCCATGCCCACGGACCGCAAGGCGTCGCCGATCTCATCCCGCAACAGAACTGGTCGCTGGTCCAGAACCTCGCACTGGGTACGACGACACTCCACGATCCGTCTTCACGCGCCAGCATGATTTTCGCAGCGTCGGAACGGCAGCGGGCGGGCAGCCTGCTGGCTCCGCGCATCTTCTCGACCGGGGAAATCATCTACGGCGCCAAAGCGCCTTCGGTCTATGCCCGCATCGACGGATACGAAGACGCGCTGGCACACGTGCGTCGGATCAAGGCGCAGGGCGGCGTTTCGGTGAAGAACTACAACCAGCCTCGGCGTGAACAGCGTCAGCAGGTGGTCGCCGCAGCGATGGCCGAAAATATGCTTGTCGTTGCCGAGGGCGGTTCGCTGTTCGGCATGGACATGAACCTGATCGCGGACGGCAATTCGACCGTGGAGCACAATGTCCCTGTCGAATATTTCTACGAAGACGTGCTGCAGTTCTGGGGCGGGTCGCAGACCAACAATACGCCGACGCTGGTGGTCACCTACGGCGGGCTCGCTGGCGACCCGTATTGGCGGCAGGCGACCGACGTGTTCGACAATCCGCTGCTCGTCCACACCCCGCCGCGCCAACTGATCGCGCAGACCGCGCGGCGCGTCACGGCGCCGGAGTGGGCCTTCGTCGACGACGACGCGGCGCGCGAAACCAAGAAGCTGGCCGAGCGCGGCGTGAAGATCAGCATCGGTGCGCATGGTCAGCAGGCCGGCATTGCCGCGCATTGGGAGCTGTGGAGCTTCGTGCGCGGCGGCATGACGCCGGTCGAGGCGCTGCGTGCGGGCACGATCTGGTCGGCCCAATCGCTCGGGATGGACCGCGACATCGGCAGCCTCGAGGTCGGCAAGCTGGCCGACCTGCTGGTCCTGTCCGCCGATCCTAGTGCAGATATTCGCAACTCGGACAACATCGAGCGCGTGATGCTGGGCGGCAGGCTCTACGATGCGCGCACGATGAACGAAGTGGAGACGGGTTCGGAAACCCGCCGACCCTACTGGTGGGAGTAACGTAATCGCTGCGGGCGATGCGCCGTCTGCGCGTCGCCTGCGGTAAGCGGATCGCTTAGCCTGCGCGGACCTCTGCGGTGAAGGCCTGCATCTTCGCGCGCAGGGCTTCGGCCTGCAGTTCGAGTTCTTCCGCCGATGTCAGCACCTGGCTGGCAGCAGCGCCTGCCGAAAGTGACGTTTCGCGAACCTGCGTGATGCTGCCCGAGACCTCTTCGGTCGAACGGGCGGCAAGGTCGATACTGCGGGCCAGATCCTGTCCGGCAACCGATTGCTGGTCGACTGCACTGGCGATGGACACAGCAGTCGTTTCGAGTTCGCGGATCTGGTCGACGATCGAGCGCAACGCACCGACGCTGGCACCGGTCGAATTCTGCATGTCCCGGATCTGGTCGGCGATCTCCTCCGTCGCGCGGCTCGTCTGCGACGCGAGTTCCTTCACTTCGCTGGCGACGACTGCGAAACCGCGTCCGGCCTCTCCGCCGCGCGCCGCTTCGATCGATGCGTTGAGGGCGAGCAGGTTCGTGCGCTTGGCGATGGACTGGATCAGTTCCACGATCGCGCCGACCTGATCGGCCGAAGTGGCGAGGGCCGAAATCGTGTCGTCCGCGCCGGTAGCGGTCTCGGTCGCCTTGCGCGCCAGATCGGCCGAATGCGCCGCCTGTCGGCTAATTTCGCCGATCGACATGGCGAATTCGTCGGATGCCGCCGCAGCCGCGGTCGCGCCATTGGATGCCTGCTCCATCGAATAGATGACCTGTTCGGCCTGCCCGGTCGCCTGGTTGGCGGTAGATGCCATGCCCTGCGCCGTCGTCTTGAGCTGGCTCGACGCCGCTGCGACACCGCCGGCGATCTCGCCGACGCTGGAGTCGAGGTTGGCAGCCAACTGGAGTAATTCGGCCTTGCGGGCCTTCTCCGAGTTCTGCTTCTTTGCGAAGAGCTCGTCGAGCTTGTGGCCGGATTTGGTGAAAACGTGCAGTGCGCGCGCGAGGTCTCCGATTTCATCGACCCGATCGGTACCGATCAGCTCGATGTCGCGGGCACCCGCTGCAAGGCGGGTCATTTCCCGGCTGATGTGCGAATAGGGCGCAATCACCCGCTTGCGCATGAATTGCAGGGCGATCAGGCTGACTGGGACGCTGAAACCGACGATGCCGAGTATTGCGATCAGGGCTAACCGGCTGCTCGCGGGTGAAATAAGCCCCCAGGCGGCCAGCGTTCCGATGACCGCGAGACCGCCAACCGACATGAGGGAAGCCAGCACCGCCTTGTCGTCGAGCGACTTGCCCATGAACCATGCGCCGACGCCGGTGACTTCATCATCCCGCACGCCGGCACCTACTTCAACGTCGGCGATCTCGCGGATGAGATCGTGTTCCAGGAAATTCGTCGGCGCGTTCATGCGTCACTCCCCATTAAGCTGTTGCTAACTGTAAGACGGGAGCGCTTGCGAAATGGTTAAGCGGTGAGAATTCGGTCTCGATCGCGTGACGACGAAATTAAGGCAATCGGTACGGAGCCCCGGCGATTTATTGCCAGAGGATGCGACGGTCGCGCTTGCTGCAACGCAGATCGGAGGCTCTTCCCGGTCACCCCTGACGGACTTGCCCGAGGAATGTGGCGACCTGCTGGCGTAGCTCGGCCGCCTGCTGTTCCAGATCGTTCGCCGAACTCAACACCTGGCTTGCTGCGGCTCCGGTCTCCAGCGAGGTTTCGCGGACCTGCGAAACATGGCGGGACACGTCGTCGCTGGCGCGCGCCGCCACGTCGATGCTGCGCGCGAGATCGCGGCCGGCCACCGACTGTTGGTCAACTGCGCTGGCGATCGAAGTCGCCGTCGTTTCGATCTCGCTGATCTGGCGCGCAACGGCGCGTAGAGCGCTGACGCTGGCACCGGTGGAGCCCTGCATGGCGCGGATCTGGGCGGCCACGTCGTCGGTGGCGCGGCTGGTCTGCGCCGCAAGTTCCTTCACTTCGCTGGCGACGACCGCGAAGCCGCGGCCCGCCTCCCCGCCACGCGCCGCCTCGATCGAGGCGTTGAGAGCAAGGAGATTGGTGCGCTTGGCGATCGACTGGATGAGTTCGACGATCGCGCCAACCTCGTTGGCCGAAGTGGACAGCGCGGAGATGGTCTCGTCGGCGCCCTTGGCGGTGTCGTTGGCTTGGCGTGCAAGTTCGGCCGAATGCGATGCCTGCCTGCTGATCTCGCCGATCGACATGGCGAATTCGTCGGATGCGGCAGCCGCCGCCGTTGCTCCGGTAGAAGCCTCGGCGATGTGGCGCGCAGCCTCGCCTGCTTCCTGCGATGTGCGGTCGGCGGTCTCGCTCATCGCTCCTGCCGTGCGCTGGAGCTGGCTCGAGGCACTCGCCACGCCGCCGACGACCTTGCCGACTGTCGTTTCGAAACGATCCGCGACGCGCTGCATCTCCTTGCCGCGCTCCGCGCGCAAAGCTGCGCGTTCCTCGGAAAGTTGCTCGAATTCCTGCGCGGACTGCGCAAATACCTCGAAAGATCGCGCAAGGTCGCCGATCTCGTCGGGGCGTCCTGTGCCCGGGATGTGCATGCCCTTTTCACCCGCCGCGAGGCGCGTCGCAACATCGCTGATCCTGCCGAGTGAGCGCGAGAGATCACCGCCGATGTAGCGGTTGCTGAGCAGCACCAGCACTGCGCCGCCTGCGCACATCACGAAAAACAGGGCAAAGAGGATGACGATGCCGGTTCGGGCTTTGTCGTCTTCGGCTTCGCCCACCGCGACCAGTTCGTCGCGCAGGTCGCGGGCCGTTGCTATGATATCGTCACCTTCGACGAAGACGCTGTCGGAGAACGCTAGCCATTGCTCCTGGGAACCGCGCGAACTGCTGGCAGCGGCAACGCGCGAGGCGAGGGCGGCGAGCGAAGCATTGAGTTCGTCGATCACAGGGATGGTCGTCGGAGCTATCTCGTTCGCGTGCGATTCGATCTCGCGAAGCGTCCTATCGGCTTGCCGCAGCGAGTCCTGCGCTGCGGCCAGATCCTCCGGATTTCCCGTGACCGCATAGTGCTGGACGAAGAGGCGAGCGTCTCCGATTTCCGCCACCATCTGGGCGGAATCGTAGGTTGCCTCGGAGATTTCGATCCGTTCTTGGCGCAGTTCCACTGCGTACCAGCCCCCTCCGAGGATCGAGAGGAGGATAAGCGCCACAGCAACGATGTTGATCCAGGCGATGGCATCGAGTTTCTGACCGACGGTCTTCGAATACATCCAGCCCCTGATGCCGCGCGCTTGTCGTTCGACGTCGGTGGATTCGAAAGTGGCAAGCTCTCGCTTTTCGCCGAAAACTTCTTCGGGCATAACTTCGTATTCGGCGACGAAGTCGCCGCTCGCTTCGGAAAGAGCGTTCATGCTACTTTTTTACCCTTGGGAGTTTCTGCGACCATGGATTGGACCGGCTGGCCGAGATGCTGTCCGATGTCACCGGCCGGCATCGCCTTGAAGTAGAGCCAGCCCTGGATCTGGTCGCAGCCGGCGGCGCGGACCATGTCGGCCTGTTCCTGCGTTTCGACGCCTTCGGCGGTGACGCCCATCTTCATCGCTCGGGCGACCGTGATGCTGGAAAGCATCATCGCCCGGCTGCCATCGTCCTCGCCAGCCTGCACTACGAGGCTGCGATCGAGTTTGAGCTTTTCGAACCGGAACTGGCGCAGGAAACCGATCGAGGCATAGCCGGTCCCGAAATCGTCGAGGGCGATGCGCACGCCGAACCCCCGGATGAGCGCAAGGCTGCGTTCGGCGACGACCGGATCGAGCACCAGACAGGTCTCTGTGATCTCGAGTTCGAGCCGTTCGGCATCGAAGCCGGTTTCCTCGAGGATATGGCCGAGCTGGACCGGGAATTCGGGATTGCGAAGCTGCGCCGCGCTGATGTTGACCGACAGGGTGATATCGTCCCAGGCCAACGCATCGATGCAGGCCTGCCGCAGGACCCATAGGCCGATCGCGTTGATCAGCCCGCTTTCCTCGGCCACCGGAATGAAGACATTCGGGCCGATGGGCTTGTCGTCGGGACGCTCCCAGCGCAGCAGGCACTCGACGGCAACGACCATGCGCGTGGTGCTGTCCACCAGCGGCTGGTAATTCAGGCGAAACTCGTCGCGCGCCAGCGCGAGGCGCAATTCGTCGTCGAGTTCCTTGATCTGCTCGCGGCTCTTGTCGAAGGCCGGATTGAACCAGGTGCAGCGCATCTTGCCGCCACGCTTCGAGGCATACATGGCGACATCGGCGCGGCGCAGCAATTCGGAGGAACTGACGGTATCCCCGGCATTGCAGCGTGCCAGGCCGATGCTGGCACCAAGGGTCAGGCGGCGATCGTCGACATTGACGGGCTTGGCCAGTCGCTCGACGATCCGGCGGCACAGCCCTTCGAGCAAGGTGCCCGCAAGGGGACCTGCGGCCATGACGGCGTATTCGTCCCCGCCGAGGCGATAGATCGTCGCCTCGCTTTCGGTCATCTCCACGAAGATGCGCGAACACTCGCGGATCGCCGCATCGCCGACGAAATGGCCATAGTGATCGTTGACGAGCTTGAACCCGTCGAGATCGACAAGGGCGAGGGCGACTTCCTCGCCACCGAGCGCCTTGCGCTGCATGTCGCGGTGAAGCGCGCGGCGATTGGGCAGGCCGGTCAGGCTGTCGCTCATGCTCAGGATTTCCGCCCGGCGCAGGTGGCGGATGCCGGAATAAGCGAGCAAGCCGACCGCAGCAGCGAAAATAACGGTGCCGGTCGCCAGGATGGCCATGGGCTGGCCGATGCCGAGCCGACTGCTCGCCATGGTGAGCGCAAAAGTCGTCAGGAAGATACCGGCCAGGATTACCAGTGGCCCGAAGACCACGGCTCTACTATCGCTGACAGCCTGATCCTGCCGAGTTTCCACCAATGCCCCCGATTGCAACCGTTCGATGTTCTGCAACATGGCGATAGCGGTCATTCGCTAAGGAATGGTGAAGCCGCGTTTACCTTGTCCGTCACGCGGAGGCCCGGTGCTGGAACGTGCGGGTGGCGCGGGCATGGACGGAAGTCGGCCGGTAAAGCGAAGACCCCCATGGCGAAGGCTCGAACCGTTCGGTCTGGCCCACCACCGATTCTCCGGCGCCGAGCATCAGCAAACCGTCGCTGGCTGTCGCGCTGGCCAGACGGTCGAACACCGTACGGCGGATGTCCGTGTCGAAATAGAGCAGCACGTTGCGGCATAGCACGAGGTCGAATTGCCCCGGATGGGGAGGGTGGTCGAGAATGCTGTGCTGCTGGAAGCGGACCATCGAACTGATCTTGTCGTTGGCCTGCCAGCCGCGCGGGGTTTCGGTAAAGAAGTTGAGCATTTGCGCGACGCTGATGCCGCGCTGGATCTCGAACTGGGTGTAGCATCCGGTCTTCGCCGACGCGATCGCCTTGCCGGAGATGTCGGTTCCGAGGATCTCGATATCCCAATCCTGCCAGCGGCCGGGCTGTTCGCAGAACAGCATGGCGAGGCTGAGCGGTTCCTGTCCCGTGGAACATCCGGCGGACCAGATGCGCAGACGCTTCGACCCGGCGCGCCTGCTCGCGAGATCGCCCAAGACCTGGTTGGCCAGCATCGCGAAATAGACGTGATCGCGGAAAAAATAGGTCTCGTTGTTGAGCAGAGCCTCGACGACCTTGGTCGCCAGATGGTGCTCGCCGGGACGTTCCAGCATGCAGGCCAGCTGATCGACATTGTCGAGACCGAGTTCGCGGAACAGCCCGGCAAGCGCCGTGGAGACGCGCCAGCGCCGGTTTTCTGTCAATTGCTGTCCGGTGCGCTGTTCGAGCAGATCGGCGATTATTTTGTGGGAGGCGTCGTCTACGCCCATGCCTCGGCCCCCACGCTGGCGAGCACTTTTTCCGCGAGTTCCTCCGGCGGGCTGGCAGCGGCGACCAGACCCATCTCGGTCACTGCGCGCGGCATGCCCCACACCGCGCAGGTCTCGGCATTCTGGGCGTAGAGCGTGCCGCCTGCCTTGGCGATCAGTTGCGCGCCTTCGGTGCCGTCGCGGCCCATGCCGGACAACAGGACAGCGGCGACCCGCCCGTCGAACGCCTCGGCGAGGGATTCGAACATCGGGTCGACGGAAGGCATGCAACCGCTCTTCACCGGATGATAGGCCAGGCCGGTGACGTAGCGCCCGCCCGACTTGCGCACGACCATGTGGCCGTGCCCCGGTGCGATGACGATGTGACCGCGCTTCAGCTCGACACCTTCGTCGGCGAGGATAGCAGGACGGCCGGCGGCCAGTTCCATCTGCTTGGCGAACACCGGGATGAAGCTGTCCGGCAGATGCTGCGTAATCAGGATCGGCAAGTCGAAATTCTTCGGGATCTTGCGCAGGAACAGGTTCAGCGCGTGGATGCCGCCGGTCGAAGCGCCGATCGCGACCACTTCGGGGCGTTTGCCCGATTTGGCGGGCGCCGGGGCGGGGCGCGCTGGCTTGGGCGCTTCCATATCGACGCCGGCGAGTGCGCGGATCTTGCCAAGCAGAGCTTCACGGTAGCTGTCGTTGAAGCCGCCGGGCCGCGGCTTGAGCATGGTATCGGCCGCACCGAGCGACAGGGCCTGAACGGTGTGCTCCGCGCCGTCTGCGGTCAGCGAGGAGATGACAAGGACCTCGGCCCCAGGCGCGGCTTGCTGTATTTTCGGCAACGCTTCGATCCCGCCCATCCCGGGCATTTCGAGATCGAGCATGATCACATCGGTTTCATGCCTGCGCAGTTCGTCGAGCCCGCGTTCGGCCGTATTGGCCGTGGCGACGATGCAGATGTCCTTTTCCTTCTGGAGCATGCGCGTGAAGACGGTTCGCACGGTCAGCGAATCGTCCACGATCATGACCCGGACTTTGCGGCCGACCGATGCGGTAGGATCGGCCCTCTCGCTGCGAAGCACTGCGCTCATCGGACGCCTCCTCAGGCCATGCCGACAAGCTGGAGCTTGATCTGCAGGGTCTCGTGGTCGAACGGCTTCATCACATATTCGTCGGCGCCTGCGCTGATCGCTTCGCGAATATGCGCCACGTCGTTTTCGGTGGTGCAGAAGACGACCTTCGGTTTGTCGCCACCATCGCGCTGGCGCAGCTGGGTAATGAATTCGATGCCGGTCATTACCGGCATGTTCCAGTCGAGCAGGACCACGTCCGGCATCGATTCCATGCAGCGATCGAGACCTTCCTTGCCGTTCTCGGCTTCCTCGACCTCGAAATCGAGGGTTTCGAGAATATGGCGCGATACCTTGCGGATGACGCGCGAATCATCGACGATCAGGCAGGTTTTCATGTCGTTGGACCTCGTGTGTTTCGGGCCCTTATACCGCCCGAGGGGTAACTATTCGCTTAAGCCGCCTCTGCCATCGGGCCGGCGATGAGCGAGGACGTGTCGATCAGCAGGGTGGGGCCGCTCTCGGTCTCGACCATGCCGCGGGCGGCGCGTTGCCATCCGGCGCCAAAACCGCCGGGCACGGCCACCGGCTGACTGAGCGCTTCGCCGACATCATAGGCGGCATCGACGAGCAGCGCGTAGAGATGCCCTTCGACCTCGACCACCGCCGCGCGCTGGTCGTCTTCCGCAACCGTCTTTGCGAGGCCCAGGGCCAGCGAGCAGTCGATCACCGTCAACGCCTGACTACGCAGGGCCGTGAGGCCGAGAATGAAGTCCGGCGTTCCCGGGATCGGCGTGATCTCCTCGATCTCGATCACGGATTGGACATCGCTCGCCGGGATGGCCGCGTGGCGGCCGGCGACGAGGCACTGGAGCAGCAAATCGGTCATGCGGTCCTCCCGAGGCGGGCCTGTTTCAGCGCGGCCAGCAGGCCGTCGCGGTCGTAGCGGTAGATGGTACCGCCATCGGCTCCGGCAGTGTCCGGATCCTGGGTCAGGCGGATGACGCTGCGGGCGCTGGCGGATTGTTCGGGCTGAGCGATTTCGGCCAGCTGGATTTCGACATCGGCATCTTCGCCGTCATCGGCAGCGATGCGGTATCCGGCCGCCTCGACCAGCGGTTCCAGGATCGTTCTGGCCCAGTCGCTATCGCCGGGAATGCGGCACGACAGCACCTCGTCCGTCCGGCGCTGGACGCGCTGGCGGGCGAAGAGCGCGTGCCCGTCGAGCACCGGCACCAGCGAGTCGCCGATGAGGGTCACGCCCTCGATCAGGGGATCATACTGCGAGGGAATGATCTCGCCATCCATGTCGGCCGCATCGAGCACTTCGTTGACCGCATAGACGACTTCGCTCTCGCCATCGGTCAGGCGCAGCAGGCGACACCGGTCTTCCGGAAGCTCGCCGAATTCGAGACCGAGCAGCGTGAATACCGATCCGTCGATGACGGCCTGCGCCCGCTGGCCCTCGATATCTATCGCCTCGCGCGACACGGTATCGATCCGACGAACCATGTCGAGCCGTACGGCGCGCTTACGATCGTCGAGCCCGGCAAAGAGCATGATCGGCACGGCCTTGCGGCCCGTTTCGACGACCTCTTCTTCGACAACCTCGGTCGAGCGGCCCTCGCCCATGTGCAGGCGGTTGGTCGCGATGCTCGGCAAATCGAGCAGCATCATCGGGCGGCCATCGTCGAGCAGGGTGGTCCCCGCATAGAGGCGGGTTTCCATCACTGCCGGGGCAATCGGTTTGACCACTACGTCCTCGTGGTCGAACACGCGGTCGACGGCGAGGGCGAAAACATCGTCGCTGGCGAGCCGGATGAGGACCAGCGTCTTGCTGTCCCATTCCGCATCGTCGATCTCGTCGATACCGAGAATGTCGCCCAGCGCGAGGCAGGGGACGCGCTTGTCACGGAAGGTGACAAGGCGGCGGTCGCCGGCAGTGGCGAATTCGACGTTGCTGCTGCTGCCGAAGACGATCTCTTCGACATAGCTGCGCGGGATCGCATAGCGCTGGCTGCCGGCGCCGACGGTAAGGGCGGCGATGATGCTGAGAGTCAGCGGCAGCTTGAGATGGAAGCTCGCGCCTTCGCCGGGCTTGCTGACGACATCGATGGAGCCACCGACGCGCTCGATATTGGCGCGCACGACGTCCATGCCGACACCGCGCCCGGAGACCGAGCTGACTTCGTTGGCAGTCGACAGGCCCGGTTCGAAGATAAGCAGATGCTTGCGCCGATCGGACATGCGGTCGACTTCGCTCTGCGAATAGAGTCCGGCGGCGACGGCCTTGTCTGCGAGACGGCCGGTGTCGATCCCCCGGCCATCGTCAGAGACCACGAGGCTGATCTGGTTGCCGGCCTGGCGCGCGGCGAAGCGGAGCAGGCCGATCTCGCGCTTGCCGTTTTTCAGTCGCTCCCCGGGTCCTTCGATGCCGTGATCGATGGCGTTGCGAATGATGTGGGTCAGCGGATCGCGGACCATTTCGATCATCTCGCGATCGAGTTCGACCTCCCCGCCCTCGAAATCGACCATGACCTGCTTGCCGAGTTCGTTCGACAGGTCGCGGACAAGGCGGGGGAGCGAACTGAAGAGGTGCTCCAGCCGCTGCATCCGCATGCGGGTAATCGCCGCGCGAACGTCGGCGAGGATGGTCGAGAGGCGATCGAAGGGTCCGTCGATGGTCGGTTGTTCCCCGGCCTCTCGCAGGCGGCGCGACAGGTCGTTGCGCGCAAGCACCATGTCGGACACGCCCTTCATCACCTCGTCGAGCAGGTCGACGGGCAGGCGGATGGAGCGCTGTACGGCCTGGGCGCGTGCGGGTTTGGGCGCGGAGCTCTCGTTGTCGGAGCCTGCGTCACCGTCGGCTTCGCCAACATGCTGGTCGTTCGCCGGTTCGGCTTCCGACATCACGGCGCTGGCGACGACGATATCGTCGCTGCCCTGGAGCGCGGCAATCAATTTGTCGTCGCCGCCTTCGGGGAATTCCTCGCCGGCTTCGATGGCGTCGGTCATCTCGCTGATGCGGTCGATGATGGCGAGCACGGCGGAAACCAGCGCGCTGTCGGCCTCGCGGCGTCCGGCGCGGCATTCGGACAGCGCGTCTTCGGCAGCGTGGCTCAGTTTCTCGAGCCGCGGAAAATCGAAGAAGCCGCAATTGCCCTTTACGGTGTGGACGAAGCGGAAAATCGTATCGAGCCGCGCGCGGTCGGACGGGTCCGCTTCCCAGGCGACGATCTCCCCGCCGCTGGCTTCCAGCATTTCCCGTGTTTCGGCGACGAAGTCCGCCAGAAGATCATCCATTAAACTGCCCCTGATCCGATCGGAGGCCAGCTATGCAGCAAGATGGTTAACGATTGGTTTGAGGAACGCCGCTCGATTCCGACCGGTCGCGCAGCACCTGCCAGACTAGGTAAGTCGCCAGCGCGCCCCCGGCGATATTGGCGGCGAGTTCGGCGGCATAGATCGCTTCCGACCCCCAGCTTCCGCGTAGCAGCCAACCGAAGGGGAGCATCACCAGGAAGACACGCGCCGCACTCTGTGCCAGAGCCACGCCCGCGCGGTCGACGGCGTTGAGCGCGCCATTGGCGACGATGAGCAGGCCGAAGCCGGCATAACCCCACACCGCGATAGCGAGGTAGCGGGAAAACTCCTCCACCACCGCCGGATCGTCGGTGAAGAAGCGCGCGAACCAGTCGCCGGTGAAGAACAGCAGCACTGCGGTGGCGAGGCCGTAGACCAGGCAGAACAGCGCCGACCACCACATCGCCCTCCGCGAGCGATCGGGGCGGTTCGCGCCCCAGTTCTGGCCGACGATTGCGCCGATGGAGCCGGACAGCGCCAGCAGCGGGACCGTGGCGAAGCTCTGCAAGCGCCCGGCAGCTCCGAAGCCCGCCACGGCCGCCTCGCCCTGGCTTGCAAGCAGCGCGGTAAGAACGGAAAGGCCGATGGGGTTGATCGCATTGGAAAACGCCGCAGGGCCCGCCACCGAGAGGATCGCCTTGCTCGATTCGCCGACATTGCAGCGGCGGATGGTGGCCGGGTTGATTGGCAGTTGCGCGCCCCTGATAAGGTAAAGCGCGACTAAGATGGCAATAAAAAAGCCCGCGATCGTGGCATAGGCTGCGCCCGCGATCCCGAACCCGCCGAAACCGAAGGCCCCGGTGATGAGGATCGGATCGAGTACCCAGTTCGCCGCCGAATAGGTCACCGAGACATAGCTGGTCTTGCGCGCTTCGCCCTGGCCCCGCAGCACGCCGTTCAGGCCCATCTGCAAAAGCAGCACCGGCAGGCCCAGCGCATAGGGCTGCATATATTCGCGGATCAGCGGCAGCAGGCTCTCCGATGCCTGCATCAGCTGGAACAGCGGATCGAGCAGGGCGAACAGCAGAAGGCCCATGACCACGCCGATCGCCAGCGCGAAGATCGCGCCGAAGTTTGCGCGCCGTTCGGCCCGGTCGCGGTCCCCTTCACCGAGCGCGCGGGCAATGACCGAATTGATCCCGACCATGACGCCTACGCCGAGGCTGGAGAGCGCGATGGTGATCGGAAAGATGAAGGCGACTGCGGCCAATTCCTGCGCGCCCAATTGCCCGATGAAATAGGCATCGATCAGGCCGACCGACATGATCGCGGCGACCCCGATGATCATCGGCGCAGTCTGGCTGACGAGGTGGCCGCGGATGCTCCCGGTGGTGAGTTTGGCCGTCTCGCTCATCGCCGGTGCGCCTAGCGGGCGGGGCCCGCATTGCCTAGCGGAGAAATGCGCCGCGCCGCTTGCCCGCCTGCAACCGACCGTGCGATAACGCGGCCGTCCAGTTCACCCGCAAGGCAAAGCGCGCATCCATGACCAGCATGACCGTCAACGGCAGGCCAGTGCGGTTCCGCATGGATCCCGACACGCCGCTTCTCTGGGCGCTGCGCGATGCGGCCAACCTCACCGGCACCAAATACGGCTGCGGCGAGGGCGATTGCGGGGCCTGCATGGTGCATGTCGATGGCGAGGCGCTGCGATCCTGCCTGATCACCATCGGCGAGGCGGAAGGGCGCTTCATCACCACGATCGAGGGGCTGAGCCGCGACCGCACGCATCCGGTGCAGCAGGCGCTGGTGGCCGAGCAGGCGATCCAGTGCGGCTTCTGCACGCCCGGCATCGTCATGGCGGCGAGCGCCTTGCTGGAAAAGAGCGGGTCGCCATCCGAGGCGGAGATCAAGGCGGCGATCCCGAACCTGTGCCGCTGCGGCGTCTATCCGCGGCTCGTCCGCGCCATCGAGCGGGCAGGACGCGTCGCCCGGCGGCAGGAGCGGATCAGCGCCGCGCCGGTGCCGGGCATCAGCACCGAGGACGCGGCCCGCGATGTGCCCGCCATCAGCGCGCCGCAGGACTGATACTAGGCGACAGATAGGCGACAAAGGCGACACCCTGTCGCCCGGCGAAGGTCGCGACAAGCCACTGAATTACTTAAATTATCATACCAGAGTGCTGATGATACACCGGGGCATACCCCCCCGGGGGGCATCGCCACCCTGCTTCGACCGACCATGACAAAGAGCGGCAGCGAGCCTAGCCCGCCGCCGCTCCTGTAGGAAAGCCGGTATCGGCGCTGGCGTCAGAGCTCGAAGCGAACGCCCAGCTTGGCGGTCAGTGGCTTGCTCGGCTGGATGTTGTTGTCGCCATGCGCGCTCGGATAATACTCCTCGTCGAGCAGGTTCTCGACATTGAGCTGCAAGCTCACCCGTTCGTTCAGCGTGTAGAACACCGCCGCATCGACGCGGGTATAGGCCGGCAGGACGACGTCGTTGCTGAAGCTGGCGAACTGGCTCGACTGGTGGACCAGGCCGAGGCCTGCACCGAGCTTGTCGGTAAAGTCGTAGCGGCCCCAGGCACCGATCTGGTGTTCCGGCAGCTGCTGCAGCTCGGTCCCGATCCCGCCCGAATTGGTCGCCGAACGGATCTCGCCGTCGAGATAGGTGTAGCCGACATTCACATGCAACTGGTCGGTCAGCGATCCGGCAAGGCTGGCCTCGAAGCCCTGCACGCGCGTTTCGCCCGTCTGCAGCACCACATTCTGCACCGGATCGGTGAAGGCGGTGTCCTTGCGGTCGAGGCGGAAGACAGCCGCGGTCACCAGCAGATCGGCGCGCGGGGCGTATTTTACGCCCGCTTCCCAGGTCTCGAAGCTTTCGGGTTCGAGGTTGATGCTGGTATCGCTCAGCACGGTGAACTGGTCGCCCGATGCGGGGAGGAAGCTTTCCGAATAGCTGGCGTAGATCGACAGGCTGTCTTGCGGCTTCACGATCACGCCCAGGCGCGGGCTGATCTTGTCGTCCTTGCGCGAGCCGAAGAAGTCGTTGCCGATGTCGTAGCTCTCGAGATCGAACTCGTCATAGCGTGCGCCGACGATGACCTGCAGCCAGTCGGCCAAGTCGATCTGGTCCTGGATATAGAACGATAGCGTCGACAGCTCGGAGGTCGAGGCGCGCTGGAATTCGAGCGTGAAGGGCGGCACGAAGATCGTGTCGGCCAGCGGAACATCGGTCGGCGTACCGAAGATCGCCCGATCGCGATCGGCATCGGTGTCCTGGCGCGAGAATTCCGCGCCCACCAGAAGCGTGTGGCCGATGTTGCCGGTGTTGCCTTCCCAGACGAGATTGGCCTGACCGATCAGGTTCTCGCGCACGGTCCCGCTCTCGTAGCCGCCGAGGCTGACAGTATCCGCGATCCCGTCGCCATCGGTGTCCGACGCGCCCGAGGGCACGATGTTCGAATAGAACTTGTCGTAATGCGCATATTGCACGGTGGCGTTGGCGCTCAGGCCGCCGTCGAAATCGTGATCGATCCGCGCGCGGGCGATATGCGCTTCGACGTCGCTGTAATTGTAGTCGGGATCGCCGAAGAAGGTCTCGTCATTGTCGGTCAGCGGACGGCCCTGGAAGGCCGGCACGCCGCGATCGACGACGCGCTGGTCGTCGTCATAGGTGTAGCTGAGGACCAGTTCGGTCGACGGGCCGAGGCCTACGGTCGCCGTCGGGCTGACGCCAATGAAGCGGCCTTCATAGACATCGCGGTGGTTGTCGAATTCCTCGTAGGTCGCGTTGAGGCGCAGGGCTAGCGCGTCGCCTGCGGGCAGGCCGATGTCGGAGGCGAGGCTGAACGCACCATGCGTGTCGACGCTGGCGGCCCCGGCTAGGCGCAGGTCGCCAATTTCGGCTTTCTTGCTGACGCGGTTGATCGCGCCACCGCCGGCTCCGCGACCGAAGATCAGCGCATTGGCGCCCTTGAGCACCTCGACGCGCTCCACATTGTAGAGCGGGCGATAATACTGCGCGTCGTCGCGCAAACCGTCGATGAAGAAGTCGGCGGTGGTTTCCTGGCCGCGGATGAACACCTCATCGCGGTGGCCTTCGCCGGTTTCGAGGCTGACGCCGGGCACGAAGCGCAGCGCTTCGTTGAGCGAGGTGGCGTTCTGGTCGTCCAGCTGGTCGCGGGTGATCGCGGTGACTGCCTGCGGCACATCGATCAGCGGGGTGGGGGTCTTGGTGGCCGTCAGCCCGTCGTCGGTGCCGTAGCCGTCGGCGTCGCCGGTGACTACGATGTCGCTCGGAAGGTAGTCGCGCTCGGGCTGCTCGTCGGCGAGGGCGGGAGTAGCGGCGAATGCGATCGCGCTGCCAAGAAGCAGGGCAGCGCGGGTGGAAACGATCCTCATAAAGTAGGCTTTCTATTCTTGCGAATGATTCTCAATCTGATGGAGGCCCTGCTATTGAGAACAATTCGCATTCGCAACCGCAAAAGCGCTTTCTGCCGATGAAAAAATCGCAAGCGCCGCTTTCACTGATCGCAACAGTCGCTTAAGCGGACCGCGCAAACGCTCGAGCAGGAGAGGTTAGAGATGAAGGCGACGATCTGGCACAACCCGAAATGCGGCACGTCGCGCAAGACGCTCGCGATTCTGGAAAACTTGTCCAAGGTCGACGTGACCGTGGTCGAATATCTCAAGGACCCGCCGACGAAGGACAAGCTGGCGCAACTTTATCGCGATGCGGGAATTTCTCCGGCACAGGGCTTGCGGATGCGAGGGACCGACGCGGCGGAGCGCGGCCTGCCCGATGCCGACGACGACACGATCCTCGACGCGATGGTCGCCGACCCGATCCTGATCGAACGTCCGCTGGTTGAAACCGACAAGGGCGCGCGCCTGTGCAGGCCGCAGGATACCGTGCTGGAAATTTTGTAGAAGTATTTGTTCGGTGCGGGCCGGACATCCGTCCGACCCTTGCTGTTCCATCCCGCACCCCCTCCCGACCACCCACGGCAATATACTGATTGGGTGGTCGGGAGGGGGTGCGGGATGGAACAGCAAGCCTTCGACGGATGTCGAAGGCGCACCCAAACAAACCTAATTCCGGTCTTTGGTCAGCGCACTGTCGCGCTGGAGGCTGACCCAGCCGTAGGCGAAGACGATGGCGCATAGCGCCACGATGAGGCCGAAGCCGAGCCAGTCGGAATGGCCGTAGAGCCAGACGCCTAGCGCAGGCGCATAGATGAAGCTCGCGCCCGCGACCGAGGCGGTCACGCCGGAGGCCTGCCCTTGCTCGGAGCGGGTCACGGCGAGCGATGTGCCCGCGGTGGTGCCCGGGCGGAACAGGCCGAAGCCGAGCGAGGCGATGGCGTAGGCAAGTGCGATCGAATGGAGATCGTCCGCCACGCCGAGGAAGGCGACCCCGAAAGCGGCCACTGCAATGCCGGAGAGCGTAGCGGCGCGAGGGCCGAGATCGAAGCGCGGGATCAGTCCCCATTGCGCGAGCAAGGTCGCGATCGCTCCGGCCATCAGCACCAGCCCGACAGGACCGGCGCCCTCTGCGGGCGTGTCCCGAAGGCCGAGGCGGTCGAGCACGAGGAAGCCGGAGATTCCGAGCACCATTGCCTGCGCATGCCCGCCGAGCAGGCCCGCTACGACCCAGGGCCGCAGCCGTGTTTCGAACCAGCGCAGCTTGTGCGGTTCGACGGCCTCTTCGTCCTCGTCCTCGTCATCGTCGTCGCTGCCGGAAACTTCCGATGTCGGGCTGCCCGAATAGGGTGCGTCATAGGCCTTGCCGCGCGCGGGGAATTGCGGCGTGTCGTTCGGCAGCCGCAGGCGCAGAGCAACCAGTGCCAGGATGCCGATGACCGAAAAGATCAGGAACGGGCCGGTCAGCCCCACGAAGGGCAGCACCATCAGCGGAGCAAGCGCCGGGCCGATCACCGTGCCGAGGCCGAAGCTGGAGGCAATCAGCGAAAGCGCCTGCGTGCGCTCGGATCGCGGAGTGCGCGCGGCGACATAGGCCTGCACCGCGGGCGGGGCGGCGCTGCCGAAGCCGCCGTAGAGACTCCGCGCGACCGCGAACAGCAGGAGCGCCCAGAAGGCCGTGAGATAGCCCGATAGACCGAGCCACAGCATTGCGCCGCAGAGCGAGAAGCTGGCGATGAAGCCGGTCAGCCCCAGCGCCATCATCGCCTTGCGCCCGCGCCGGTCGGAGCGTTCGGCCCAGAACGGCGCGCAGATGACCCACAGCAGCGCCGACCAGCTGTAGGCGAGGCTGATCCACACGTCGTCGATCTGCAGCGCCGTGCCGATTGAGGGCATGACCGATTGCATCGCCGTATTGCCCGCCGCCGTCACCAGCATGACGGTAAACAGCAGCGTCATCCGCTCGCGCGAGATGGCCCGCGGCAAGGCGGGCTTGGCGGGCGCTGCGGATTTGGCGGGATCGACATCGGCCATGAATGTGCTGCGCTAGGCCCAGTCTCGCTAGCTTGCAACGGGACATGCGCTTGCAATGCCATTGCTGCGCTGCCAGAGCCGAAGATGTGTTTTCGAGGTCGCTAAGGAAGTCAATTGTCGTCCGATAACAGTGTAGGCGCAATCCACCGCCCGTCGCTCCGCCGCAAGGCTGCGCGCTTCTTCGGTCAGTTCGGCGTGTTCTTCCGCGGATTCCTCGAAGAACCGAAGATGGTCGGCTCGATCATCCCCTCCTCGCGCTTTACCATCGCCAAGATGCTCGCCCCGGTGAAATGGGAGGAATGCAAGGTCTTCGTCGAATACGGGCCCGGCGTCGGCACCTTCTGCCAGCCGGTGCTGGACCGACTGCCGCGCGATGGCATGCTGATCGTGATCGATACCAACCCGCTCTATATCGACTATCTCAAGAAGCATTTCCGCGACAGCCGCTTCCACGCTGTCCACGGCTCGGCTGCCGATGTCGAGGAGATCGTGCAGGCGCACGGCGCGGACCACGCCGATTACGTGCTGTCCGGTCTGCCGTTCTCGACCCTGCCGGAGGGCGTGGGACCGGCAATCGCCGAGGCGACCTATCGCATCATCCGGCCCGGCGGGGCCTTCCTGGTCTACCAGTTTTCCGCCAAGGCCCGCGATTACATGGCCAGGCATTTCGAGCGGATCGAGAGCGGGTTCGAACCGCTGAACGTGCTGCCCTGCCAGCTGTTCTGGGGCTGGAAAGAGCCGAAGGGCTGACCAGCGCTCAGGCGGTCGGCGGCACACTCGGTCCCGAGCGCTCCAGCCGCCGGAACTGGCGATGCACTGCGGCGAGCACGCTGGTGGCCAGCACGACCACGGCTGTCACTGCCGCCGCCGTAGCAATGGAATTGCCGATCTCCGCCACCGTTGGTCCGCCGATGGACAGCACCAGTCCGACCACCAGCAGCGCCACGAGCAGCGCGACGAACGCACCGACGGCAAGCAGCAGGTAGAAGGCGAGCAAGCGCCCGCCCTGTCCCTTCGTCATCGCCCACGATCCGGTCAGCGCGCGGATCGGGTTCTTCTCACCATCGACCGCGACGAGCGGCAGGACGAGCGAGAGCCGGGTGAACAGGTAAAGGGCAAGGCCGAAAGCGAACAGCGTCGCAACGAAGGCCAATGCGCCCAAGCCGGTCAGGCTTGCGAGCGAAACGATCAGCAGCACGATGAAATTGATCGCGAGCGATTGCAGGATGAGCGCCAGCCAGGCCGGCAGGATTGCCTTGCCGCCGATGCCGATCGCCTCGCTGACCGTCGGGCTCGCGCGGCGGCCGATCAGGGCCAGCATCGATAGCTGGCCGATAGTGGTCACCACCGCAATAATCGCGAAGACCCACCACGTCTTGGCGTAGAACGCATTCATCGCCTGCATCGCCATCTCGAAGCTGGCCCCATCGGGCAGGTCGGGCCGCTCCGCCACGGCGGGCAGCAACAGCATCGCGATCGCATAGGGCAGGAATACGAAGATGCCCGAGATCGCGAAGAGCAGCCCCGAGTTTTCACGGGCGAGGCGCACGGCATCGCGCCATGCGGTGTCGAGGTCGAATTTCGTGCGATCCCTTGTCATCGCCTCTTGATAAGCGCGTCGGCAGTCGCCACGCAATCGCCGATGTGCCAGCAGCCCCCCAAAACCGTCGAATGGCGTGCCGAAAGCGGCCAAACCGCCTATCGCGATGCGCTCGCAGCGATGGACACGCGCAATCGCGCCATCGGCGAAGGCGAGGCGAGCGAGCTGGTCTGGCTGCTCGAACACCCGCCGGTCTATACTGCGGGTACCAGCGCCGACGGGGCCGAACTGCTTGATCCGCGCTTCGAAGTGGTCGAGGCGGGACGTGGCGGGCGCTATACCTATCACGGGCCGGGCCAGCGGATCGGCTATGTCCTGCTCAACCTGAAAGAGCGCGGGCGCGATGTGCGCTGCTTCGTCCACTCGCTGGAAGGCTGGGTGATCGCGACGCTGGCAGATGTCGGCGTCGAGAGCTGGCGCGCGGAGGGCCGCATCGGCATCTGGACGCGCGATATCGACGGGCGCGAGGCGAAGATCGGTGCGATCGGCGTCCGTGTGCGGCGCTGGGTGACGATGCACGGCTTCTCGGTCAATCTCGCGCCCGACCTCACGCATTTCACCGGTATCGTGCCGTGCGGAATCGACGAGTTCGGCGTCACCAGCTTGAAAAGGCTAGGGATCGAGCTTGCGCCGGAGGCCTTCGATGCGGCATTGCACGCGCGGCTAGGCGATTTTCTCGCCACGCTGGATGGAAAGGATTGCGCGCTCCCATGACCCGAGGTTTTCCGCTTGTCCTGGCGTGCGCGCTCGGGCTGGCCGCATGTGGCGACGATGCCGCCGAAGCTCCGGCTGAAGGCGATGAGCGCGGTGCGCGCGGCGAGGTGCTGGGCGGCACGATCAGCGACGACATGATCCCGCTCGACCAGCTGCAATCGCAATCCGCGCCGCAGAACCCGGGTCCGGACAGTGGCGATGGTTCAAGCGCTGGTGGCTCGCAGGATTCGACATCCGACGCCGCTAGCGAAAGCGCGGCGGAAGCCGAAGCTCCCGCCGCGCCTGAAGAGTCCGAAGCGGAACCCGCCGAAGAATAGGCGTTATTCTGCCGCTTCGGCCCCGGCCAGTGTCGGATAATCGACATAGCCTTCCGGGCCCTGGCCGTACCAGCTGCGCGGCACATCGACGTTCGGTGCGATCTCGCCCCCGATGCTGAAGCGTTCGGGCAGGTCGGGGTTGGAGATGAAATCGCGGCCCCAGCTGACCGCGTCGGCGCGTCCGGCATCGATATCGGCCACTGCCTCTTCGGGCGAATAGTCGCTGTTGAGTACCAGCGGTCCGGTATAGAGCTGGCGGATGAGCGGGCTCTGCTTCGGCACATCGGTCGACCCGAAGGTCCCTTCCGGTCCCGGTTCGCGCAGTTCGACGAAGGCAAGGCCCAGCGCTTCGCAGACCTTGGCCGCTTCGCCGAAGGTCGTCGCCGGATCGCTGTCGTCGCAGCCTTGCGTCTCGCCATTGGGCGACAGCCGCACGCCCACACGATCCGCGCCCCACACATCGACCAGCGCGGTCAGCACTTCCTTCAGGAAACGCGCGCGGTTTTCTGCACTGCCGCCGTATTCGTCTTCGCGCAGATTGGTGCTGTCGCGCAGGAACTGGTCGACTAGATAGCCATTCGCGCCGTGCAGCTGAACGCCGTCGAAGCCCGCCTTCTTCGCGTTCTCCGCAGCGTGGCGATAATCCTCGACGATGCGCTTGATGTCGTCGGTCGTAGCTTCGCGCGCCTGCTCGTAATCCTTGCGGCCTTCGAACGTATGCGCATGGCCCGGCGCGGTGGTCGCGCTGGCGGAGACCGGCGGATTGCCGCCCAGGAACAGCGGGTGGACGAGGCGGCCCATGTGCCACATCTGCAGCACGATCAGCCCGCCTTCGGCATGGACCGCATCGGTCACCAGTTTCCAGCCTTCGACCTGCTCATCGCTCCAGATACCGGGCGCGGCCGGCCAGCCGAGGCCTTCCACGCTGATGCCGGTCGCTTCGGAGATGATCAGCCCCGCGCCCCCGCGCTGGCGGTAATAGGTCGCCATCATTTCGTTGGGGACCGATCCGGGCTGGGTGGAGCGCCCGCGGGTGAGCGGGGCCATGAAGATGCGGTTCTTCGCCTTCAGGCTACCCATGGTCAGCGGCTGGAAGAGTGTTTCGTGCATGCGGCCAATTCCTTTTTTGCTGGCGCGTGATGGGCATTGAGCTAGGTCGCGGGCATGGAGCGCGCAACCGTCACGGCGGACAAGAATGGCTATCAGCCCGGCGCATGGCACTTTGCCGCGCTGATCGCGGGCAATGCCGCGCTGGCCCTGGGGCCCTGGCTGGTGCGGCTGGCCGATACCGGACCGGTTTCCGCTGCATTCTGGCGGCTCGTGCTGGCGCTTCCGCTGATGGCCCTGCTCGCATGGCGCGCTCGCGGGAAGGCTCCGCTGGAATGGCGCATTGCCGCGCTGTGCCTGGTGGCGGGCGCATTCTTCGCCATCGATCTCGCCAGCTGGCATATCGGCATAGAGCAGACGCGGCTCGCCAATGCGACACTGTTCGGCAATTCGGGCAGCGTGATCCTGATGGTGTGGGGGCTGGTAGCAACGCGCCGCGCGCCTTCGGGGCGCGAAGGGGCGGGGGTGCTTGCTGCCCTGGCGGGTGCCACGATCCTGCTCGGGCGGAGTCTCGAGATATCGACCGCGACTTTCGTCGGCGATCTGTTCTGTCTCGCCGCCGGTATTTTCTACGCTTTCTACCTGCTTCCCGCACAGAGGGCGCGTGCGACGCTGAACCCGTGGCTGGTGCTCGTGCTGGTCGGCCTTGCCGCATCCCCGCTACTGCTGGGCATGGCTGTGCTGGCAGGCGAACCGATCCTGCCGGGACCGGCGGGCTGGATGCCGGTCCTGCTGTTGGCCTTTTCCAGCCAGATCGTCGGGCAGGGGCTGCTGGTGTTTTCGCTTCGCCATTTCCCGCCGCTCATCATCGGCATGGCCCTGCTGACCCAGCCGGCGCTGGCAGGGCTGGTCGGCTGGCTCGCGTTTGGCGAACTGCTCGTGCCGCTGGATATACTCGGCATGGCACTCGTCGGCGCCGCGCTGGTGCTCGCGAAAACGCCCGCGAAGGTCGGGCAGGTGCACTAGCCGCTTACCAGAAGGTCTTGTTGAACTCGGTCACGTGAGTCTCGAACCGTTCGAGGTCCGGGCCCACGAGCGCCAGCCGCGCCTGTGCCGCAAGCCGTTCAGCCTCCTGTTTGAGCAAGGCCTGGCGGCGCTCGTCGCCGATCGGCACTGCAGCATGGGCAAGCGTGTCCAGCATGACTTCCGCCGCCAGCGGGGACGTCGCCACGCCACTGCGGATCGCGCCGAAGCCGCGCTTTACGTAGTGCGCGAAATCGTCGGGCAGGGGGATGACGGGGCAACCATCCTCATCGTCGCCGCAGATATGCTTGCGCAGGTCCCGCCGCCCGATTTCGGCAGTTGCCGCGCCGAGCCAGTGGAGCGCGGTGATGGCGGTGAACGGATCGTTGATACCGGGCGACAGCGCGCGCAAGCCGATCTCGACGAGCTCGTCGATCAGGAACTGCGGATCCTGCTCCGGCGTGCGCGTAGCGCCGATCGTGAAGCTTTCGCGGACACGGTCCTCGACCTTGTCCGGGTCGCAGCCGTCGATTTCTACCAACACCATCTTGGGATGCACGAAGTCGCCGGTGCGGACCTTCAACGAGAAGGTGCAGCCTGAGTCTTTCCCGATGGCCGCGAGGTCGGAGAAATCGATCATCTGTACATAGCCGGTTTTCCAAGCCTCCAGCGGTTCGCCGCCCTTGGGTTCGACGGGATCGGTAAACTCGTCTTCGACCGGATAGGTATCCTTGATGGTTTCCAGCAGCCGCTCCCCGATTCCCTTCAGCACCTTGTTGATGCGAATGCTGGACGGGATGTGGTTGAGAAAGAAAACGAGCACCGCGACGCACAATGCCATCAAGACATAGGCGACCAGCAGCGACAGTTGCGGTGTGAAGCCGGGCAGGGCGGTGGCCCCGGCCGTTTCGATCGAGGCTGCTGTTTCGTCCTCGCCCCGCACCGCGCGCAGCACGATCAGCGCATAGACGAAGCTGCCGATGAAGGTCGCGAGGCTCAGCTGGTTGCCGCGATCTTCCATGAAATTGGTCAGCAGGCGCGGGCCGTAATTGCCGCTGGCATAGGCGACGGCGGCGATGGTGATGGAAAAGACGGTCGAGGCGACGCCGATCATGCTGCCCGCCATCACGCTCAACATGGTGGAGGCGCCATCGGGACGCGCCGGGATGATCCAGCTTATATCGTTCAGGAATTCGGCAAAACCCAGCCGGTCGATCGTGACCATCGCGAAGGCGAGGATCGCGGCGAGAATGGAAAACAGCGCCGGATAGAACCAGTAATTGGCGTTCAGTCGCGACCAGAAAAAGCGGATCTCTGCAGTCATTCGTGCCCTTCTGTGCCGGTCTGCTTCGCAAAACCTTTCGCGAAAGCCTCGCGAATGTCGTGGCGGTCTTTGTCGAACTGCGCAACGGCGACGGCATGGTCACTGAGGTCTAGCGCCAGCTGGCGAAGCATGTCGACCAGGCCTTCGCTTGCACCGTTCGCCTCACTCCGCTCGGCAATTCTGGCGTAATTGTCGATCATCCGGATACTGACCGACGGATACTGGCATGCAGCCTGCCGGAAGGCGTTGAGAGGATCGACGAACAGGCCGCGGAAATCATGACCGATGAGGATCAGCCATTTCTCGCCCTCCAGACTGGGCACGTGGTCATCGGATACAAACGTACTGGTCTGGCTTTCGATGACCGCGGCCAGCTTGTCGGCGCAGGCTAAGGCCGTGTAAAAATCGTTGATCGCCGGCGACAGCGCGCGTGCGGCGATCTCGACGATCAGCCGGATGCGGAAGACTACGCCCTGGTTGTCCGACCGATAGGCTCCGATCGGGATAAGGCGATTGATATCGTGGCCGTCGAGCTCGGCTTCCGAGCTGATGAGCTGCTCGCCCTTCATGACATGCTGTCCCGGCGCGACATGAACGATGACTCGTTTCTGCGAGCCGGAGAACGCCTTGCAAAAGCTCTGGATATCCACGTCCTCCACATAGCCTTCGCGCGGTGCGTGGCAGCTATGTGCTAGATCGTCGTCGACAGGTTCGACGCCCGTGAGGGACAGGCTGCGGTCCTCGCAATCGTTCGCCAGCCTGTCGATCGAAGTGTCGACGAACATCGTGCGAGCAAGGTCGTGCAGCGACACCGCGAGCATTGCGACATTCACGGCCTGGAGGAACAGTACCGTGCCCACCAGCAGCAACGGCGTATCCTCCAGCGGTGCCTCCGCATCGATCGACAGCATCGCGACGAGCGAGACGATGAGGCAGAATGAAAGCCCGGCAATGCTCACTCGGACGAGGGGACGCTCTACCCAGCGGTCGATCAGGCGCACGCCCAGATTGCCGGCCGCAAGGCTCAGCACGATGAGTGTGATGGAGAAGTAGAGCGTGATGAAAGCGGCGTTGATGCCAGCCGCAACGCCGACGAAATCCTTGGCCGTATCGGAGGTCTCGACCGTCGCAAGGTCGCGCGCCAACAGCCATGCCGTGCCGCCTTCCCGGTCGAGCCACAGAATGCCGAGGGCCACCGGAATGGCGCCGACCACGGCGCATACCGCCAGCAACCAGTAATTCGCGAACAGGCGGTGGGCGATCCACCCCGGCAAGCCGGTCATGCGAGTTGGTCGAACCAAATTTCTACACCCCAAGACACCACCGAGAATAGACGGCGGATCGGGAACCTAACGTGCGGCCTTCCATTTCGTTGCCACGTCCGTTCGCTTCATCGAATGGCGGCTAATAAGCGTCGCCGAGGGTGGAACGGACGGTGGACGCAGTCGAGAAAGGACTGCTTATGATTGCTCCTGTCGATGCCAACGTTGTTGGCAATATCGAAAATCTGGTTACTCTCACCGCCGGGCAGTACACTTCGGGATCGCTGATCCTGATGGTCAGCTATGGCGCGCATTTCGCCTTCATTCTCTACTTCCTGATGGCGTCGATGCAGCTCGCGCCGCGTTATCGCGTGGTGCCGATCATTTCGGCAGTCGTCATGGCCAGCGCGGGGCTCAGCCTGCTGCGCGAATTCACCACCTGGCAGGAAACCTACGAATTCGTCGGCGGCATGTACCAGCCGGTGACGGAAGGCGAGACCTTCACCAATGCCTATCGCTACGGCAACTGGACGATCACGGTCCCGCTGCTGTTGACCCAGCTGCCCATCGCCTTCGCATTGGCCCGGCCCGATCTGCACAAGCGCGCGTTTCGCATGGCGATCCCGGCCCTGCTGATGATCTGGACCGGCCTCTACGGCCAGTTCGGCGAGACAGGCGACTGGTCGCGGCTTAACATCTGGGGTGTCATCTCGACCGTTTTCTTCGTCTGGCTGATTATCGAGGTGCGCGGTGTTATCACCGCAGGCATCGCCAACAGCCCGGCAGAACTCAAAGCTTGGCCGAAGAACATCTGGTGGTTCTTCCTTGCGACCTGGGGCCTCTACCCGATCGCTTACGCGCTGCCGCAGCTCGGCTTCACCGGCGACGTAGTTGTGGTACGCCAGCTGCTCTTCAGCATCGCCGACATCTCGTCGAAGCTGATCTACGGCGTGATCCTGTCGCGCTATGTCCTGCGACGCAGCGCGCTGGAGGGGTATCTGCCCTCGGCCGAGGCGCTTTCGACGACGCCTGCCGGTTCGACGGCAGCCTCGATCCGCGGCGACTGATGGCGTCACGCCCGATCTCCGGATCGAACAGGGGGTCCCGGCTCGGTGCCGGGGCCCCCTATGTTTTTATCGTGCTTTTCGCCGTCGGTGGCCTCGCCCAGCTGGCCGGATCGGCCGTGGCGCTGGCCGTGGGAATCGGCCTGTTCGTTCTCGGTCTGGGCCATGGCGCTGGTGACGAGAACGACGGCGAACTGCGCGCCTTTTCGGGGGTGCTGGTCGCCGCTTATGTGGTGACCGGTCTCGCGATCGCCTCGCTTTATCTCGCCTGGCCGGTACTCGGCCTGTCGATCTTCCTCGCTTTTTCCGCATGGCATTTCGCCCGCAGCGATAGCGGGATGGACCTGCTGCCACGGCTGGCGATCGCCGGACTTGCGGTGGGGGGTAGCGCGCTGCTCAGGTTAGAGGCGACCGGGACCGTCTTCACTGCTGCACTCGGCCAAACGCCGCCGGCGCTGCTCATGCTGCTTCTCGCCGTAGTGGGAGGTGCGGCTTTGCTTGCTGCTGCGACCTCGATGGCACTGCACCACGCAGGCGCAACGTCCGCGGGGCTTGCTGCGTTGGCCTGCCTCTTGTTCCACCCGGTCCTCGCCGTGGGCTTGATCTTTCTCGGCATGCATGCCCTCCCGGTGCAGCAGCGCCAAGTCGCGCGATACGGCGCGTCACAGGTTCTCAAGGCAATCGCGTTGCCCACCGCCTTTGCCACGCTGGCCGCAGCGGCAATCGCGCTGGCGGTATGGTGCGGCTGGCTCGCGCTCGAACTTGCCGTAGCGCTCGCCTTCGGGATGGCGACGCCGCATATGCTGACCGAGCGGCTGGAGCGCTAGACTACTCCGCTTCGTCGCCGATTTCGCGATTGAGGAAGGCGAGCAGCATGGCTGCTCGCTTCGCATCTTCCTCGCGGTCCGCGCCGACCGAATGCCCGCCCTCGATCGCCTCGCGATAGTAGAACGGCTGGCCGAAGGCTTCGAGCTTGGCGGCGGCCTTGCGCGCATGGCCGGGGTGGACCCGGTCGTCGAGCGTCGAGAGATAGTAGAACACTGCCGGATAATCGGGATCGGGCTGCATGTTCTGGTATGGCGACCAGTCGCGCATGAAGGCCCAGTCCTCCGGCACATCGGGATTGCCGTATTCAGCCATCCAGGATGCGCCCGCGAGCAGCTTGTTGTAACGCCGCATGTCGATCAGCGGACTGCCGGAGATAATCGCGCCATAGAGGTCGGGCCGCTGGTTGGCGACCGCGCCTACCAGCACGCCGCCGTTCGAGCGGCCAGACGCGGCGATCTTGCCGGGCGTGGCGAGGCGCTGCGCCACGAGATCGTCGGCGACGGCATGGAAATCGTCGAAGCTGTTCTGCCGCTTGTCGCGCAGCGCGTCCTCGTGCCAGCGCGGGCCGTATTCCCCGCCGCCACGAATATTGGCGAGCACATAGGCATTGCCGCTTTCGAGCCAGAAGAGCGATAGCGGCCCGCTGCGATAGGGCTCGGCGGTAAGATACTTCGGCGTCTGCGCTGCGCGAAAGCCGCCATAGGCGTGGATCAACGTCGGCAGCGGGCCTTCCGCGCCTTTGGGCCGCGCGAGGTAGTAGGGGACCCGCGTCCCGTCCTTCGAAGTGGCGAAGCGCTGTTCCACGGTAAAGCGGCTCGCATCAAATTGTGCGGGCACGGAAGCGATCCGCTTCGCCGCGCCGTCCCCCGGCACCGCCCATAAAGTCGGCGGGGTGAGCATGCTTTCGATCGTCACGAACACCGTATCGCCCGTGCCCGTCGTGTTCGCGATCTGGATCGTGCTGTTGTCGGGCAGGTCCATTTCACGGTTGAACCAGCCGGGATAGCCCGGGCGGACCTCGATCAGCTTGCCCGACACATCGTCGAGCACCTTGACCGACAGGGTATTCTCCGAGGTCGCAACCTCTTCGACCGCCTGCGTTTCGCTGGGCGAAAACACGACGAAAGGCTCGGCCGGCTTGCCGTCGAGCACGTCTTGCAGCGGCCAGGCCACCAGCCAACCGGCCTCGGCCTCCCGATTGCGGGTCGTGAGCGGTGAATTGAGCTTGGCGATGACATGGCCGTCGAGCACCGCTTCGAATTCGGCATCTTCGGGTAGCGGCAGCGGAACGGTGCTGCCGTCCTCGCGCACGAGCGAATAGTTCGCCGTCCAGAAACTCGGCCCGCGCTGGATGAAGCGCCACCGCGTATCGCCGTCGAGCACGGAAAAGCCGGAGATGCTGACGTCCGTCTGCTCGCCCTCGGCAATCTGGCGGGCGGAGGTGAAGTCGGTCCCGCGCTCCCACAATTTCACGAGACGCGGATAGCCGGAGTCGGTCAGCGAGCCTTCACCCTCGTCGGTGCCGACGAACAGCGTGTCCTTGTCGAACCATGCGACGTTCGATTTTGCCTCGGGCAGGGTGAAGCCGCCGTCGACGAACGTGCCGGTGGTGACATCGAATTCGCGCACCACATCGGCATCGGTGCCGCCGGGGCTCAGCGAAATCAGGCAGCGCTCGTATTCGGGCGCGAGGCAGTTTGCGCCGTGCCAGACCCAGCTTTCGCCTTCGTCGCGGCCGAGCTGGTCGACATCGATCAGCGTGCGCCACTCGGGCGCGCCTGCCATGTAGCTTTCGAGGCTGGCGATGCGCCACAGCCCACGCGGATTGTCCGCATCGCGCCACAGATTGGTGACCATGTTGCCCTGGATCGCATCGGGCATGGCTATCTGGCGATCGTCGTCGAGGATCTGCTTCGCCCATGCCCGCGCGACCGGATATTCGGGCGTCGCGGTGAGGACCGCTTCCGTATCCGCATTCCACTCGCGCACCTGCTCCAGCGCCTTCTCGCCCTGGATTTCTTCCAGCCAGATGTAGGGATCATCGGCATCGGTTTCCTGCGCCAGCGCGGCAGACGATGCAAAAACGAGCGCGGTAGCGAGCGCCAGACGTGCGATCATGTAAGTATTCTCCGTAAACTCAGACCCTGCCCAGATCGCCCTTGCCGATCGTGCCGCTGGCCATTTCGAGCATCCTGTCGAGGCTCTGCTTGGCTTTCAGGCGCAGGCCTTCCTCGATCTCGATGCGCGGTTCGAGGTCGCGCAGGCAGGCGTACATCTTCTCCATGGTGTTCAGGGCCATGTAGGGGCAGATGTTGCAGCTGCAGTTGCCGTCGGCACCCGGCGCGCCGATGAAGGTCTTTTCCGGCAGCGCCTTTTCCATCTGGTGGATGATGTGCGGTTCGGTCGCGACGATCAGCGTGTCGCCTTCGAAAGTCTTGGCATATTGCAGGATGCCGCTTGTCGAGCCGACGTAATCCGCGTGGTCGATGATCGTCGGCGGGCATTCGGGGTGCGCGACGACCGGCGCATCGGGGTGCTGGCCTTTCAGCTTGAGCAGTTCGGTCTCGCTGAAGGCCTCGTGCACGATACACACGCCCGGCCAGAGCAGCATTTCGCGGCCGAACTTGCGGCTCATGTAGCTGCCGAGGTGCCGGTCCGGGCCGAAGATGATCTTCTGGTCTTCCGGGATTTGGCTGATGATCGTCTCCGCGCTGGAGCTGGTGACGATCACGTCACTCAATGCCTTCACCTCGGTCGAGCAGTTGATGTAGGTCAGCGCGATATGATCGGGGTGCTTTTCCCGGAAGGCCTTGAATTTTTCGGGCGGGCAGCTGTCTTCGAGGCTGCAGCCGGCGTCCATGTCGGGCAGGACGACGATCTTTTCCGGGCTGAGGATCTTGGCGGTATCGGCCATGAACTTCACGCCGCAGAACACGATTACGTCAGCATCGGTTTCGGCGGCTTTACGGCTCAGCTCAAGGCTGTCGCCGACGAAGTCCGCGATGTCCTGGATATCGGCGGTTTGATAGTAATGCGCGAGGATGATCGCGTTCTTCTCCTTGCGGAGGCGATCGATGGCGGCGAGCAGGTCTTCGCCGGTCGGAAGGTCGGTCTGGGCGGTCATGTAGGGTCCCGTCTGCTGCGTTTGAGGGCGCTTATATAGCGAACGGACGGGAAGGCGAGGGCGTTCCTACATTGTGAAGCCGGGCGGAAGGAAAGCCTCCATCGGGCGCTCGGCGCCGGGCGTTCCGGCGATCAGCTGCTCGGTCAGGCCTATGCCGAAGGGGCTGTAGGCCAGCGCCAGCGAAAGCAGGAAGACGCCTGCATATATCCCGAGGCCCCACCAGTAAGCGGGATGCACGCGGCCCTGCGTGCGCTTGTCTGCGATCATGCCGATGACCGGGAAGATCATCGTCACGATGACGGTGATGGTCCAGGCATTTGGGATCATCAGCGGCAGCGGGAGCAGGCGGCCGAGGCCCGGCCCGGTGAGGATCGCCATGGCGCAAAGCATCAGGCGGCGATGCCAGCCGGTATAGCGCCGCCGCATCAGGGCCCACCACGCGAGGCCGCCGAAGCACCACAGCGTCATGATGTTGCTCCACAGGAACTCGCTGACATGGAAGAAGAACGGCCCGCCGGTCCGCCGTGCGACGACGACCATGACCACGGTGCCGAACACGACCATCAGCGGCACCCAGAGATATGCGAGTTTGCCGAATTTCGCATGGAGCGGCCAATTGCCTGCCGATGCGGTCATATGCTGGGCGAGGTAGATGCCGATCCACGCCATGAAGACGACCGCATGGATGTGATAAGCCAGCGGCACGGCGAAGCTCGACCGGCCCATGGCGATATTGAGGCTGAAGCCCGCCACGATGATGAACGACATGACGAACGCCATGATCGTGAAGAAGCGGGTATTGCCGCGCGCCTGTGCGCCGGTCTCGATTGCGGCTGTCGCCATGGTGCTCGATCTCCCCCCGGGATGTGCCAAGCGACCTGTTCTGTTTGAGAGGGGTTATGCCGCGCCGCGCGGAAAAATCAACTCAGGGCGTGTCTTCGCCTTCGAAGCGGACGTTCACCGTCACATCGCCATAGCCTGCGACCTGCAACGGGATGGCGAGGTTTTGGCGCACCGCATCCTTGGCTGCCTGCCGGGCGAGGCCCAGCACTTCGGGGTTCTTGGCGAAAGCAACAGCCTTGCGCTCGGCTTGCTCGGAGTTGTTGCGCGCTAAGTCGGTGCTGGCATCGCGCGTCACCCAGGTGCCTTCGGTGAAGACCTTCTGCTGCGCCTCGTCGAGGTTCGGGCGCGAGATGCGCAATTGCGGCAGTGTCACGTCGAGCGTTTCGGTGCGCTCGTTCCAGAGGAAGTCCTCGCGGTCCATGCCCGACAGATCGAGCCGGTATTCGACGCTCGCCGGGACGATGGCCGCCTGACGACTGGTCAGCACGTCGACGCCCATGATCCCGCGCCGATCCTCGCTTTCGGCCACGACCTCAAAACGCGAAGAGAACACCGTCAGCGAGTTCTGCTTTTCGAAAGCGAGCATCGCACTGCCGACCGGATCGCCCTCCTCCTCATAGAAAAAAGCCCGCCATGCGAGCCACGCGCTGGCCGCCAGGAGGACGATCACGATCATCCACGGGAAAGCCTGCGCGCGGGCCAGCGGAGTGTCGTGCCGCAGGCCGGGAGAGATCGAGCTACGCTCGTCGGTTCTTAGATCGGTTTTCAGATCGTTCGCCATTGCTCGCCAGAACGTGCGACCTGCCCGCGGCGTTCCAGATCGAGCAGATGCGCGGTCACCGACATTTCCGCTGCCTTGTGCAGCTTCGGGTCGAGTCCCTTGTACATTTTCGGCACGAACTCGCTTGCCTCGAGCGGCCCTTCTCCAAGCAGGCGCAGGATCTGGTTCTCGCGCTGGCGGCGATGCCCGATCATGCCGCGCACCAGCTGGCGCGGTTTCTCTACCGCTTCGCCATGCGCGGGATAGAACACCGTATCCTCGCGCCCGTAGAGCTTCTCGAGGCTCAGCATGTAATCGCCCATGTCGCCGTCGGGCGGGATCACGACGCTGGTCGACCAGCCCATGATGTGGTCGCCGGTGAACAACGCACCGCTTTCCTCCAGCGCGAAGCAGAGGTGGTTGGAGACATGGCCAGGTGTGGCCACGGCGGTCAGCGTCCAGCCGGGGCCGGTCATCTGTTCGCCATCCTCCATTACCCGGTCGGGTTCGTAAGTGCGGTCGAAAGCGGCATCGGCGCGCGGGCCGCTATCGTCCAGCACCAGCGGCGCGCAACCGACGATGGGCGCCCCGGTTCGTTTAGCGAGCGGCGCGGCAGCAGGCGAATGGTCGCGGTGCGTATGCGTGCACATGATCGCGCAGACATGTTCCTCGCCGATCGCGGCGTCGAGCGCGAGCAGGTGCTCCTGCTCGTCCGGGCCCGGGTCGATCACCGCGCAACCATCGCCGAGGCCGACGATGTAGGTCTGCGTCCCGGTATAGGTATAGGGTGAGGGATTGGGCGCGAGCACGCGGCGCACCAGCGGTTCGAGCTGCATCGCTTCGCCGGTGGGCCAGGGTTTGGGGGGAGGGCCTGCCATGGCCTTGCATATGGGGCTTCGGATGCGCCATGTCACCTCCCGCTGCATGCAAGGGAGAGAGCATGGCCGACCGCATCCTCGTACTCGACGCCGGAACCACCTCGACCCGCGCGATGATTTTCGCACCCGACGGGACGATGGAGGCGGTCGAGCAGGCGGAGATCACGCAATACTACCCCCAGCCCGGCTGGGTCGAGCACGATGCGGCGGAAATCTGGGACAAGACGCTCGCCTGCGCGCGGCAGGTCGTGGGCGAGGCGCCAGGGCGGATCGCGGCCATCGGAATCACCAACCAGCGCGAAACGGTGGTGGCGTGGGACAGAAATTCGGGTGCACCGCTGGCGCGGGCGATCGTGTGGCAGGACCGGCGCACGGCCGCGTTCTGCGCGGACATGAAAAGCTACGGCCACGAGGAAGGCGTGCAACAGCGGACCGGCCTGCTGCTCGATCCCTATTTCTCCGGCACCAAGATGCGCTGGCTGCTCGACCACGACGAGGCGGTGCGAGCGGCTTCGCAGCGCGGCGATCTCGCCTTCGGTACGGTTGAAAGCTGGCTGGTCTACAAGCTGTCGGGCGGCGCGCATGTGAGCGATGCCAGCAACGCCAGCCGCACGCTGCTGCTGTCCCTCGACGGCGCACAGTTCGACGAGGAGTTGTGCGAACTGTTCGGCGTGCCGCGCGCCGCATTGCCGCAGGTCGTGGACACGCACGGGACGATTGCGACGGCGCAGGCGGAATGCCTCGGCGCGGAAATCCCGATTTGCGGACTGGCGGGCGACCAGCAGTCGGCGACTATCGGGCAGGGCTGCCTCGCATTCGGGGAGACCAAGGCGACGTATGGCACCGGGGCGTTCGTGCTGACCAACAAGGGGCAGGACATTCCGCGCTCAGACAACCGGCTGCTCGGGACCGTGCTCTGCCAGGAAGACGGCCAGCGGACCTATGCAATCGAGGGCGCGTGTTTCGTCGCGGGCAGCCTCGTACAGTATCTGCGCGACCAGCTTGGCCTGATCGGATCGGCGGCGGAAACGGAGGAGCTTGCTCGCACCATCGAGAGCAGCGGCGAGGTGGTGATTGTTCCGGCGCTGGCAGGGCTGGGGGCACCGCACTGGAAGCCCGATGCGCGCGGAGTGATCTCGGGCCTCAGTTTCGCCAGTGGCCGCGCACAGATCGCCCGCGCCGCGCTGGAGGCGATGGCGCACCAGACGCACGATCTCGCCAACGCCTTCGCCGCCGACGGTGCGCCGTGGTCGACGCTGCGCATCGACGGCGGGATGAGCGCGAACGACTGGATGGCGCAGGACCTCGCGGACATTCTCGACATCGCCGTCGAGCGGCCCGATTTCGTCGAGACGACCGCCCTGGGCGCGGCCATCCTCGCAGCCGTGGGGGCGGGGGTGCATCCGACGCTTGCCGCAGCGGCGGACGCCATGCGCGGCCAAGGGCGCCGCTTCACGCCCGATATGTCGGAAGATGTGCGGGAAGCGCGGCTCGCCCGCTACGCACGCGCGCTCGCCGCCGCCTGATCAGCCGCCAGTGCCGAACGCCTGCGCGAGGCGGTCCTGCATGGCCTGGACCGGTGCTTCCGCCTGTTGCTCAGCCCGCCGCATCTCGCGGTCCAGCCGCGCTACGCGTGCGTGCAAGTCTTCGCTTTCGCGAATGAGGGCGCGGGTTTCGGGCTCCAGCGCTTCGAGATTGGCGGGATCTGCACTGCGCTCTTCCGGCAGTTCGTTATGGCGAGCGAGCTGCGCGGCGGAGAGTTCGCCCGCCAGATAAGCACGCTGATTCAGCAGCCACGCGAGCACATGCATAACCCGCGTGGTGGTCCGCAGCCCCTCGATCGAAAGGGCGATCTTCAGGCTGTCGCTGGCGTTGTCGCCCTTCTCGCCGATGCGCAGGTCGAACACGGCGCGTGCATCGTCGGCCAGCAGCAGGGCCTCCGAATACAGATCCTCGATGATCTCGTGATTGATGTTGCGAGCCGACATTGGCCTCGGATTACGCCCCGGTCGCGAAGGTGACCAGCGCGTTTACCATGATGTCTCTTGGCGGCACGACCAACCGCGGCTTGCAGGCGGTCAGGCGATGATATCGGGCAACAGCGTGTCTTCGATGATCGCAATGCGGTCCTTGAGCTGCAACTTGCGCTTCTTCAGCCGGGCGATCTGCAACTGGTCGACGAAGCCACCGCCGTCGCTTGCATCGGACAGGGCCGCGATGGCGGCATCGAGATCGCGATGCTCGCTCCGCAACATCTCCAGCCTCTTGCGCAGCTCCTGCTCGTTCACGTCCGTCCTTCCCGCATGTCGTTTCGTCGCATGGCCCGCAGTCGGGCCTTTGTAAATCGGCAATACTATGATCACATAATGGTCACGCGGCCCGTGCCGCACGGCACGAGTCGCTTCTTGGGGTCGCGTTAAACCCGTAAGGAGACAGACTGATGCAATCATCCCATGTCGATGCGCTCAAAGCCAAGCACGCCGGTCTCGAGGCCCGCCTGCATGCGGAACAGATAAGGCCGGCGCCCGACGTAGCGATGATCCAGCAGATCAAGAAGCAGAAGCTCAAGATCAAGGAAGAGCTCGCGAGCTGCTGATCCTGCACCAGGCGGAGGCGGGGTGCATGTCCCGCTTTCGCCGAGCCGGGGTTTTGCTATAGGCAAGGGCATGTCCGCTGCCGCATCCGCCCGCCAGATCCTTACCCGCCTGCACGAAATCATGGCCGGGCGCACTCACGCCCAGCACAAGCTCGATCGCGTGGTCGAAGTTATCGCAGAGAGCCTCAATAGCGAGGTCTGCTCGATCTACCTGCTCCGCGAAGGCGCGCTGGAGTTATTTGCCACGCAGGGTCTGAACCCGGACGCCGTTCACGTCACCCGCATGGCGGTGGGCGAGGGGCTGACCGGCACGATCGCCAAGAATATCGAGACGCTCAACCTCGCCGAGGCGAAAGCGCATCCGGACTTCCTCTATCGCCCCGAAACGGGCGAGGAGAAATTCCACTCCTTCGCCGGCGTCCCTATCGTCTACCGCGAGCGGGCGGTGGGCGTGCTCTGCGTCCAGCATGTCGAGCCGCGGCGTTACGAGGATGTCGAGATCGAAGCGCTGCAGACGACCGCAATGATCCTGTCCGAACTGATCGCCCACAAGGAACTGGTCGACGACGAGGAAGCGATCGATTTCGGCGAGGCGCATACCGAGACCGAGGTGATCGAGGGGCTGACGCTGGTGAAGGGTCTCGCCTCGGGCAGGGCCGTCTTCCATCAGCCGCGCATCGAGATCGACCAAGTCGTGGCCGAAGACATCGAGGCAGAGCGCCAGCGCGTCTACCGCGCCTTCGACAAGATGCGCGAACAGATCGATGCGCTCGGCAAGGAGCCGGAATTCGGCAAGGGCGGAGAGCATGTCGAGGTGCTCGAGACCTACAAGATGTTCGCCTATGACGAAGGCTGGAGCCGCCGGATCAACGAAGCGATCGACAGCGGGCTGACGGCCGAAGCGGCGATCGAACGCGTGCAGCAGCGCACCCGGATGCGCATGCGCGAAATCGACGATCCGCTGCTCGCCGATCGCATGCACGATCTGGAAGACCTCTCCAATCGGTTGCTGCGGATCGTCTCCGGCCAGCTCGGCACGGCGGCGACGCAAGGATTGCGACGCGATTCCATATTGATTGCGCGCAATCTCGGCCCGGCGGAACTTCTTGAATACGACCGTCGCCGACTCAAGGGCGTGGTGCTGGAAGAAGGGTCGCTCACCGCGCATGTGGTGATCGTGGCGCGAGCGATGGGCATTCCCGTGCTTGGCCGCGCCGATGGTGTCCGCGCGCGGGTGAGCGAGGGCGATGAAATCCTGCTCGACGCGGACAAGGCGACCGTAACCCTGCGGCCAGGCACGGCCTTGATGGACGCCTTCGAGGCCCGGTTCGTCAAGAAGCGCGAGCAGCAGGCGACCTACGCCGAACTGCGCGCTGTCGAGCCCTTCACGCGCGACGGCACGCGCATCACGGTGATGATGAACGCCGGCCTGCGCGACGACATGAGCATGCTGCAGCTGACCGGCGCGGACGGGGTCGGCCTGTTCCGCACCGAATTCCAGTTCCTCGTTTCCGCCACTCTGCCGCAGCGCGACCGGCAGTTGCGGCTCTACCGCGATGTGCTCGATGCAGCGGGCGACAAGCCGGTCATTTTCCGCACGGTCGATATCGGCGGCGACAAAGCGGTGCCTTATCTGAACACGCAGATCGGCGAGCGGGATGAGAACCCCGCCATGGGCTGGCGCGCCCTGCGCTTGTCGCTGGAGCGCGAAGGCCTGCTGAAAGCCCAGGCGCGTGCCTTGCTGGAGGCGGCCGCCGGGCGGCAGCTTTCGGTGATGTTCCCGATGGTTTCCGAACCGTGGGAATTCGATGCGGCCAAGGCGGTATTCGAAAACCAGCTCGCTTTCCTGCGTGACCGGCGTCACGTCGTGCCGGAAACGATCGAATATGGCTGCATGCTGGAGGTACCCGCTCTGGCCGAATGCCTCGACGCGCTGGTGCCGCGCCTGTCGTTCATCTCGGTCGGGACCAATGACCTCACCCAGTTCCTGTTCGCCGCCGACCGCGCAAATCCCAAGCTGGCCGAGCGGTACGACTGGCTCAGCCCGGCGATCCTGCGATTCCTCAAGCGGGTCTCGGACACCGTCGTCGGCCAGCCGGTCAGGATCGGCGTATGCGGCGAAATGGGCGGGCGCAGGCTGGAAGCGATCGCCTTGCTCGGCATCGGCTATCGCCGCCTGTCGATCACGCCGGCCGCGGTGGGCCCGATCAAGGAATTGGTGCGCAAGATCGACCTCAAGGAGATCACCGAGCAGATGTCTCAGTGGCTGCTCAGCCCGCCGCCCGACATGCGAGCCGCGCTCAAGGCCTGGGCCGAGCAACGTGATATCGAGGTCGACTGAGCGACGCGGGCTGATTTCGTCGCGCATGCAGCGCGGCTCGCCGGTTTGCCCTGAGCATGCTACAGGCTGTGCTTGACAGCTGTGGGGCTGCGCCGCTTTCAGCGGCAAGACGGAAAATGAGGGCGGCACCAAGCCGCACGGTCGCCAATCGGGATTTGCATGGAAGATAACGAAACTGTCGATGAACCGGCGCCCGCCGCCTCGACCGAGACGGCAGGAGCCAGGCTACGCGCGGCGCGCGAAGCTGCAGGGTACGAACTCGAGCAGGTAGCGGCGGAGACCCGAATCCCGTACCGGCACCTCGTCTCGATCGAGGCCGACGATTTTGCGGCGCTGCCATCTCGCACTTACGCCATCGGCTTCAGCCGGACCTACGCACGCGCCGTCGGTCTCGACGAGCAGGAGATTATCGGCCAGGTCCGCGAACAGCTTGCCTCGGGCGACGGCGGGGAGCGCATGGCGCCTGCCAAGTTCGAACCGGGTGATCCGGCGCGTGTCCCCGGGCGCGGCCTCGCATGGTTCGGGCTGATCGCCGCGCTGTTGCTGGTCGGCGGCATCTTTGCATTCTATCGCAGCTATCTTGCCCCCGGCCTCGGTCCGGCACCGCTGCAGGACGAAACCGAGCAGGTCGGCGCGGCCGAGGCTGCGCCGACCGCCACGCCGACGCAGGCGGCTCCCTCGGGTCCGGTCGTCTTCACCAACGGCATGGAAGGCACCTGGGTGCGTTTCTACGATGGCGAGGGTGAGACGCTGTTCGAAGGAATCATGGCCGAAGGTGACACCTATACAATACCGGAGGATGCCAGCGAGCCGCAGATCCGCACCGGGCGCCCCTATGCCTTCACGATCACGGTAGGCGGGCGCAGCGTTCCGAAGATTTCGGAAGAGGATGAGGTCGTCAGCGATGTCCCGGTGGATGCTGAATCGCTGGCTCAGCGCAGCGCCGCTCCGGCGGCGCAACAAACTGCTACGGCGACTTCAACGCCCGCGACCTGATCCTTGCTTTTGCAAGAGAGGGGAAAAGCCCCTTCACCGCCTCGACAGCTTCGGGGGGGTAGGGCAATTTCCATAACGACGAATTTCTGGACAGGAGCCCAGCCGATGAGTTTCGGACGCAGCCTACGTGCCACCGGCCTCGGTGCCGCCATGATCGCCCTGCTGGCGACGGCCACGCCGGCCTTGCCGCAGGATGATAACGCAGAAAACCGCATCCGCCGGTTGGAGAGCGAAGTGCGCGCGCTCCAGCGCAAGGTCTTCCCCGGCGGCGACGGACGTTATTTCGAGCCCGAGATCAGTGCGCAGCCGAGCGTGGAATCGACGGTCAATACGTCCTCGACTACGGCGGTGACCGATATTCTTGCGCGGCTCGATGCGTTGGAATCGCAGCTGCAGGCGCAGACGTCGCAGATCGAGGAGAACGCCAATGCGCTGCGCCTGCTGACGACGCGGCTCGAGGCGATGGAAGGTGCGCGTGTGTCGCCTTCCACATCAGCGTCAAGCGCGTCCTCTCCTGTGACCACGCCTGCCGACGATAACGACAGCATCGTCTCGCCCTCGACAGATGCCGTCGCCCGAAACACCGCGAGCATGACCGGAGCGAGCAGCGCGGCGCAGGGTCCGAGCGCGGAGCGTCTCGCCGCGGTACAGGCGATCGCCAAACCGCAGACCGACGATCCGGCGGACGACGAATATTCCTACGGCTTCCGCCTGTGGGACGCAGGCTTCTACCCGGAAGCGCAGCAACAGCTGACCATGTTCGTCGAGCAGAACCCCTCGCACTGGCGCGCGACCTATGGCCGCAATCTGCTGGGCCGCGCCTATCTCGACGATGGCAAGGCGCGCGAGGCGGCCCCGTGGTTCCTCAAGAACTATCAGGACGACAAGGGCGGTGCGCGTGCCGGAGACAGCCTGCTCTACCTCGCCGAGGCGATGATCGCCCTCGACGACACCAACCGCGCCTGCATCGCGCTGGCCGAGTTCGCAGAGACCTATCCTGCGCTCGCAAGCGGTCGCCTGAGTGGACAGTACGCGACCCAGCGCAGCCGGGTGACCTGCAATTGATACAGCGGTCGATCCCGATCTTCTGAGACGCTTCGTCGAGGCGGCAGAACGTCTCGCGATTTCGAAGCGCGTCGGGCTGGCCGTATCCGGTGGGCCCGACAGCATGGCGATGCTGCTATTGGCGGATGCGGCGGGCTTCGATTGCCACGTCGCGACGGTGAACCACGGCCTGCGCGCAGAGGCGGTCAACGAATGTCGGCTGGTCGAGGACCTATGCGGTAAACTCGACGTGCCCTGCACAATCATCAACATCAATCTGGCGAAGGGGAACGTGCAGCAGGAGGCCCGCCGCGCGCGCTATTCAACGCTGGCGCAGTGGGCGACGCGAGAGAGATTGGAATTAATTCTGACCGCGCATCACGCGGATGATCAGGCGGAAACGCTGCTCATGCGGCTCAATCGGGGCAGCGGTTTGGCGGGTCTCGCCGGGGTGCGGGAGCGGCGTCTGATTGAAGGCACCGACATCGAACTGGCGCGTCCCCTGCTGGGTTTTCGGCGCAGCGAACTGCAGGCGGTGATCGACGGTGCAGGTGTCGCGGTGGCCGACGATCCCAGCAACCGCGACAGGGTGTTCGACAGGGTCCGCCTGCGGCAGGGCCTGGAGCGGAGCGATTGGATCGATGTCGATGGTCTCGCACGTTCAGCCAGTCTCATCGAAGAGAGCTGGTCAATGGTAGAGGGTCTCGCTGCTGAAGATGTTACCCTGCATACCAAGCGCCATGGCGAGGCCTTCGCCTACGATCCCTTTGCAGCCTCGGGAGTCGCGCGCGTACCGGTCTGGATCGAGGTAGTTCGCATGATTGCCGGAGACCTAGGCGTCACCCTTGTTCGGGGCGATGCCGCGAAGATCGTGGCTGCCTTGCAGGATGCGCGAAAGGTCAACGTCGGTGGGGTCAGCGCCGAAGTCATCGAAGAGGACGGTACGAATCTCTGGCTGCTCAAACGAGAAACGCCGCGCCGCAACGCCTGACCCTGCTCAGACGATACTGTCGCCGAGGTTGAGCTTCTCGCCATCGGTGATCACCACCATGTCGCCTTCCTTGGCGATGGCGAACAGGCGCGAGGCGAGCTCGTCCGGCACACCGACACAGCCGTGGCTGGCATAGCCGTTCTGTACTTCGGACCCGCCATGAATAGCGATGCCGTCGGTGGTCAGGAACATGCTCCAGGGCATGGGCGCATTGCCGTATTTCTCGGACACATTGTGCCGCTGCTTCCACAGGATCGGAAACTTGCCGGTCGGCGTCGGATGATTGTCGGTCCCCAGCATCACGGCAGCCGCACCGATCTCGTAGCCGCCGCGGAACACGGAGATCACGCGCGCCTGCAGGTCGACCGTCACCAGCAGCGGGCCTTCTGGTACGCCCTCATCGTCCCAATGCCACTCGCCATATTTGATCGGTCCGTCGATCGGCAGAATGCGGCGGACGGTGTAGAGGCGGTCGTGATCGGCCAGCGCCTTGGCCGCGATCGCACCCATCGGCTTTACAGCGGGTGCCGCGGCTTCAACGGACTCCGGCGCTGCGACAGCCTGATCCTGAGCGCCGACCGAGCCGCTGAAAAACAGCCCGACCAGCACGGCCACGACCACCAGCGAGGTGCCGCCAATCCATTTGAATGTCGCATCCATGCGGGCATTATGCCCATTCCAGCTCGGCATTTCCAGTGGCAAGGCCCCAAGCGTCTCGCTTCAGAACAACCGCATGTCAGGAGGTTAGCGCTGCCGCCTCGCGCGCGACGCGCTCTACCTCCGCTTCGTCGACAGGCCCGCGCGGTGCGACCCAGCTGCCGCCGACGCACAGCACCGGATCGAAAGCCAGCCACTCGCGCGCATTGTCGAGGCTCACGCCGCCCGTCGGGCAAAAGCGGCACTGGTCGAACGGCGCAGCAAGAGCTTTCAGTGCTGGCAGACCGCCTGCGGCCACGGCGGGGAAAAACTTGAAATGCGTGAGACCAAGGTCGAGCCCGCGCATGATGTCGCCCGCATTGGCAATGCCCGGGAGAAAGGGAATGTTCTCGCGGATCGCGGCCTTGCCGAGCGGTTCGGTCAATCCCGGCGAGACGATGAACTCGCTTCCCGCGTCGATCGCATCGGCAAGCTCGCGCTGATTGGTCACGGTGCCCGCGCCGACGATTGCGCCGTCCACGCCCTTCATGGAGCGGATTGCATCGAGAGCCGCTGGCGTGCGCAGCGTGACTTCGAGCACGCGCAAACCGCCTGCAACCAGCGCGCTCGCCAGCGGCACGGCGTGCTCCACTTCGTCGACCACGATGACCGGAATGACCGGCGCGGTGTTCATGATGTCGGCGATTGCGGTCATGCGTATTCCCTCGCGAAAGCGGCGGCGGCCCCGAACAGGCCCGGCTGAGGATGGGTAATGAGCTTGACGGGAATGGACGCCATCAGCTCCTGGAAGCGGCCCTTGGCCTTGAAGCGCTCGGCAAAGCCTGATTTCAGCAGCGTGTCGCGGATGCGGTAGCCAAGCCCGCCAGCGATCACGACACCCCCGAAACCGCCCTGCGCCAGCGCGATATCGCCGGCGACGCTTCCGAGCGAGAGGCAGAAGCGGTCCACAGCGGCGGCGGCAAGGCTGTCGCTGCCGTCCTGACCGCGCGTCCAGATCGCTACGTCGTCCTCGTCGGTGACCGGCTTCCCCTCCATCGCGGCAAGCGTCTGGTAGATGTCCGAGATGGCAGGGCCCGAGACGACCCGCTCCACCGAAACGCGCGTGTGGCGCTTGCGCAGGCGAGCGAGGATCGCGTCCTCGATGCTGTCGAGCGGGGCGAAATCGATATGACCGCCTTCTGTCGCCGAGACGCGATAGGTGCCATCGGGCTCGCGATAGAGATGGGCGACGCCAAGGCCGGTGCCGGGGCCGAGCACGCTGAGGCGACCGGTCGGCGCGAGCGGCTTGTCCGGGCCGGTGAGGTGGATGAACTGGTCTTCCTCCACCCGTGCCACGGCATGGGCGACCGCCTCGAAATCGTTGACGATACAATATTGCTCGACGCCGAGTTTCTCCTGCACCAGCGCCGGGCGGATGATCCACGGATTGTTGGTGAACCGGATCACATCGCCGCCGACCGGCCCGGCAATCGCCATAGAGACACGCGGCGGCAGCGATCCGCCCTTGCGATCGCGGAAATCCTCCCACGCAGTCTGGAAACTGGCGTGATCTTCGGTGTGGATCGTCTCGGGCTCGCCCAGCGTGATCGTGCCGTCATCGGCAATCGTGGCAATGACGAAGCGGGCATGGGTGCCGCCGATATCTACGCTTACGAGATCCATCTCACAATCCTGCCATGGCCAGCATCGCGGATGCGCCCTGCTCGGCGCCGTCGGCATTCGCACGGAACATGGCGAAATACTCGCGGCCCATGCCGATGTCGGGCGCGGGCGCATCGGCGGGCTCGCGCGCGTCGAGATCGGCGGTGGTCGACAGCTCTCCGGTCACCGCGCAGACCTTTACCATGTCGCCATCGCGCAGCTTTGACAGCGGCCCCCCGCCAAGTGCTTCGGGTGTGCAATGGATAGCCGCGGGGACCTTGCCCGATGCGCCGGACATGCGCCCGTCGGTGACGAGCGCGACGCGATAGCCGCGATCCTGCAACACGCCGAGCGCGGGGGTCAGCTTGTGCAGTTCCGGCATACCGTTGGCGCGCGGGCCCTGGAAGCGGACGACGACGACCACATCCCTGTCGAGCTCTCCTTTCGAGAAGGCCTCGTTGACGGAGCGCTGGTCGTGGAACACGCGGCACGGAGCTTCGACCGTCCAACGCTCGCGCTCGACCGCGGAAGACTTGAAGCAGGCGCGGCCCAGATTGCCTTCTACCAGCCGCATGCCACCGTCTGCCTGGAACGGGTCGGAGGCTGGGCGCAGCATTTCCGTGTCGCCAGAGGGGCCGGGATCGCGCCAGGTCAGTTCGTCGTCCTCGAAGCCGGGTTCACGCGAATAGCTCTCGAAGCCGCCATCCCACACGGTGAGAATGTCCGCATGCGCGAGTCCTTCGTCGAGCAGCGTGCCGATGACGTAGCCCATGCCGCCGGCCTCGTGGAAATGGTTCACATCGCCAGAACCGTTGGGATAGACCCGCGCCACCAGCGGTACGGCTCGCGACAATTCCGCGAGATCGGTCCAGTCGAACTTTATGCCCGCCGCCCGCGCCATGGCGGGAATGTGAATCGCGTGGTTGGTGGAGCCACCGGTAGCCAAAAGGCCGATGGCCGCATTGATGATCGCCTTCTCGTCCACCACGCGGGACAGCGGGCGAAAGTCGTCGCTGTCCTGATGGATGGCGGCGAGGCGGTGGGTCGCAGCCCGGCTCAATTCCTGCCGCAGTTTCGCGCCCGGTTGCACGAAGGCCGCGCCAGGAACATGGAGCCCCATCATCTCCATCATCATCTGGTTGGAGTTGGCCGTGCCATAGAAGGTGCAGGTGCCGGGCGAGTGATAGCTGCCCATTTCGCTCGCGAGCAATTCGTCGCGGCCCACTTTGCCCTCGGCATAGAGCTGGCGGGTCTTTTGCTTTTCCTTGTTGGAAATACCGGTGCCCATCGGACCGGAGGGCACGAAGATCGCCGGCAAATGGCCGAAGCGCAGGGCGCCCATCAGCAGGCCGGGGACGATCTTGTCGCAAATGCCGAGCAGTGCGACGCCGTCATACATGGCGTGGCTAAGTGCGACGACGGTGCTCAGCGCGATCGTATCGCGGCTGAATAGCGAGAGTTCCATGCCAGCCTCGCCTTGTGTCACGCCGTCGCACATGGCGGGAGTCCCGCCGGCAACCTGCACCGTCGCGCCGACTTCGCGCGCCCAGATCTTCATCCGTTCGGGATAGCGATAATAGGGCTGATGGGCGGATAGCATGTCGTTATAGGCGGTGACGACACCTAGGTTCGGCCCACGCGCGGCCTTGATGGCTTCCTGATCCTCCTCCGCCCCGGCAAAAGCGTGGGCGAGGTTCGAGCAGGATAGCGAATGGCGATCGACCTGCCGGTCGCCCTCGCGCTCCATCAGTTCGAGATAGTCGCCCCGGCTCTTGCGCGAATTTTCGATCACGCGCTGCGTGACGCGGTGGACAGTGTCGTTAAGCTTAGTCATCGTGCCAGGTCACCCCGTCGCGTTCGGCGAGCGCGATGGCAGCGCTCGGCCCCCATGTGCCCGCGGCATAGGCCTTCGGCTCGGTATCGTTTTCCGCCCAAAGAGCGCGGATGTGGTCGATGAACTCCCACTGCGCCTCCACCTCGTCACGCCGGACGAACAGCGTCTGGTCGCCATGAACGAGATCGAGCAGCAGGCGCTCATAGGCGATGCGGCGGACGACGTCGGAAAAGGCATCGGGCATGGCAATGTCGAGCGGCACCGGACGCAGGCGGAGGCCATCTGTGCCGAGGCCCGGCACCTTGGCCATCATCGTGAGTTGGATGTTTTCTTCCGGCTGGATCTCGATCACCAGACGGTTGGGTTCGGTCTTCGCCCCGCGGCCTTCGAAGATCGAGTGCGGGATGCATTTGAACTGCACCACGATCTCCGTGACGCGCTTGGGCATGCGCTTGCCATGGCGCAAATAGAACGGCACACCGCGCCAGCGCCAGTTGTCGACATGGGCCTTCAGCGCGACGTAGGTTTCAGTATCGCTGTCCTTGCCCAGTTCCTCGTCATAGCCCGGCACGCTCTGGCTATCGACGGCGCCCGCACGGTACTGGCCGGTGACGACCTCTTCCGCTTTTGCAGGACGCAGGGCCCGAAGGACCTTGACCTTCTCGTCGCGCACGGCAGTGGCGTCGAAGCTGGTCGGTGGCTCCATCGCCACCAGCGCCAGCAATTGCAGCATGTGGTTCTGGACCATATCGCGCAAGGCGCCGCTGTCGTCGTAATAGGCGACGCGCGATTCCAGCCCGACCGTCTCGGCGACGGTGATCTGCACATGATCGACGTAATTCGAATTCCACACCGGCTCGAGCAGGATATTGGCGAAGCGCAGCGCCAGCAGGTTCTGCACCGTCTCCTTCCCGAGATAGTGATCGATGCGGAAAATCCGGTCTTCGCTGAAGGCCTTTGCCACCGCATCGTTGATCTCGCAGCTGGAGCCGAGATCGATGCCGAGCGGCTTTTCCAGTGCGATCCGGGCATTGCCCTTGGTCAAACCGACGCGTTGGAGATTGGAAATGGTGGGTTCGAACAGGCTTGGTGCTGTCGAGAGGAATATCGCCAGGCCGTCGTACTCGCCGACCTCCTTCGCCAGTTGGTCATAGCCATCGGGCGTGGTCGCATCGACCGGAACGTAGGTGAGACGGTTCAGGAAGTCCGCCATCGGTCCGCGGCGATTGGTCGGCAGGTGTTTCTCCAGCGCCTCTCGCGCGAACTGGCGGAATTCGCGGGTGGACATTTCCGAGCGGGCCGTCGCGACGATGCGCAGGTCCGGATCGAGCAAGTGATCAGCGTGCAGCGCGCAGAGCGAGGGCAGGAGCATGCGCTGGGACAAATCGCCCGTCGCGCCGAAGAGTAGCAGGCGATCGGCCGTGAAATTCATTCGGTGCACTCTGCAATCATGGTCGCGTCCCCTTTCGGCTTTTCGCTACCAGCGCCGCGCTCGGCGTGCCAGTGGGCTGCATTCCTATTCTTTGCGGACCTCGACACTGCTGGATTTGAAGTCGCTGGCACCGAAGGTAGTCATGAAGCTGACGTCCGCCGCATCGCGGCCTACGCCGATTTTCACGGTCTCTGCCGGATCCGCCATTCCGGTCGCATCGACGATCTGCCATGTGCCACCGCCTTCGATCTCCGGGTCGGCGAGGAACACTTCGGCTACCGCGTGGAAATCGGGAGGCGAGACGCCGGGCGAATAGCAGGATACGTAACGCGCCGGGATCGCACAGGCGCGGGCCAGCGCCACAAGCACGTGAGCATAGTCGCGGCAAACTCCCTGCCGTGTGACGAAGCTTTCGACAGCGCCGGTGTCTGGCCCCGATGCACCGAGTGTGTAGCTGAAATTGTCGTGAATCCAGTCACGCATTGCGGCAATTTGGGCACCGCCCTCGAGGTGTCCGAATTCCGACTGTGCGAAGGGCTGGAAACGGTCCGCGTGGCAATATCGGCTGTCCAGCAGGTAGTGGATCGCCTCTCCGGGCAATTGGTGCGCGGGTAGGGATTGAAGACTGGAAAGGTCCGCCAATTGGCGCTTGATCTCGATCTTGGCGCGGTATTCGACCTCGCAATGGCCTTCCGCGCTCAGCCAGACGCGTTTGCCGATATCGTCATCTGCAGGGACGCGAGTGAAGTCCTGCCCCGGCGGCAGATGTGTCTCGCATGAGATGATGGTCTGCTCGGGCAGGGCGGCGGCTTCGAATTGCAGCAGGACGTCGGTCGGACCGTCGACGCCGAAGGCGAAGCGCGTATGGATGACTATGGGCATATGACGGGACAACGCCGTCGGCCCTCGATCGTTTCGGCAATCGAACCATTGCCGGTCACCCATGGGGCCATGAAAAAAGGGCCCCGTTAGGGACCCTTTATTCGTTTGGTTTCGCCACGGCGATCAGCCGGTGAAGAACCATCTCCAAATGCTCCACATAGTAATACCTCCTGTTGGTAGAGGTATTACCTGCCATTAACCATATATGTTTGTAAAGCCTAAACCATGTTTGCCAAGCGGCCCTCCGCGTTTTTCGCGTTGTATTCCAGTAGCTTGGATAGCGGAATCGGTCTGCTGAAAACGAAGCCCTGAAGTTCGTCGCAGCCCATTTCGTTAAGAATTTCAGCTTCTTTCATCGTCTCCACGCCCTCCGCGACTACGGTGATTCGCGCCTGGTGGCCCATCTCGACGATGCTGGACACGATTGCGCGCGCCTTGGGGTCATCGACGATTTTCGATACGAAGAGGCGGTCGATCTTCAACTCGTTGAACGGCAGTCCGAAAAAGGTTTCGAAATTGGCCGCACCGACACCGAAATCATCGATCGACAGGCCAACGCCCAACTTGACCAATTCGTCCAGGATCGTCGCCGCCGCTTCCATATCCGCGATCCGCGCCGTCTCGGTGATCTCGAGCGTGAGATAGTGCGGGTCGAAACGGGTCGCCTGCAGCGCGTTGCGGACGAGGCCGACGATGCGCATGTCCCTGAGCAGGGTCGCAGATATATTGACGGAGACTTTGAGCGGGGAATTGCGGAAATGCAGCAACTGCCCGGCCGAACACGCGCTTTGCAGGACATATCGCGTGAGGTGCTCCATGCGACCTGCCTTCTCGCATTGCGCGACGAAATGCGTCGGTTCGATAAAGCCCTTGGCCGGGTCGTGCCAGCGTATCAGGGCTTCCACCCCGACGATGGCGCCGGATCCGCTGTCTATCTTGGGCTGATAGACGCAGTAAATCTCCCCTGCATCCATTGCTTCGTCGATCCGCGCACGGAGCGAGATGTCCCACAACAGGTCGGCATTCTCGCTGCTTTCCGCCAACTTGATAGGATCATGGGCTTCCGTGGTGTCCTCCGCAGCTGCGATGGCTGCCGGGACGCGGCCCCCGGGATCGTTTTCGATCGCCGCAACGCCGAAGGTAATGCCGACGTCGATCGATACCTCGCCGACATGGACCGGTGCGGCGAAAATTGCACGCAAGCCAGCAAGGTGCTCCGTCTGAGCGGAGCTATCCTCGATCGGTGAGTGCCACGCGACGTAGTGGCCTTCGGTAAAGACGGCCAGATCGGGATCCGCCGCGCGCAAACGGTCGATCAGCTTCAAGAGGTAGGTAGTGCGATCTTCCGAGGCGAGGCTTTTGAGGATCCGCTCGTAATTATGCACTTTGGCAACCACCACGTGCCCGGTTGTCACTTTGTCACGGATGAGGCGGCTGTCGAGTGCCTTGAGCGTGGGCAGCCCCGTTTCCTGGTTGGTCAGGGCGAGGCGCCGTTTCAGGCGCGTTCGGGATCGGAAAACCGCGTAGATCGCAAAAAGCGCCAACGCATACGAGACCTCGAGACGGACACCGATCCGGGCGGACGCTACCAGCATGGCGGGCACGAGAAGTACAAGTGCAGCATAGCTAAGCCAGCGCGTTCTTCGTGTAGGGCCAGGCAGGATGAGGCAGGCCAAGAGCGAAACGAAGATAGCGAGCGTGGCCATCGGGCCCAAATGACCCAGCCGCCCGCTTTTGAGAGTTTCTCCAGCGTAGATCGAAATATAACTTGGAGGGGCGTTCGTACTGTTCGGTACGATGAGATTGGAGCCAGAGCTATTACGGTCATGACCGATGACGACTGTCTTGCCAGCGAAATCTATACTCACCGGAGCATCGGGATCGCCAAGAAGCTCGGCTAGCGAAGTCGCCGCTATCTGCTGCCCCGAAAAACCATAGTCGATTTGGAACTTGCCCCTCTTGTCTTCGCTCGTTTCCCCACCAAGCGAAGCAGCCAACGAAGGTATGCGGCGACCGCCGACGATGAAACCGTAGTCGGCTGTCCAAGCGATGCCGAAAAGGTTCATGTCGCGCCGATCGGCGACAACGCGCGAGGCCGAAGGCCCAAGACTGGAGTGGTTTCGCCGTAACTGCTGGCTGAAGTCCATATCTCCCACGAGCTGATCGACAAGCGCTATGCGGGGCCCCAGCCCTTCGATTGCAGCGTTCAAAGACGCATCATGCGGCGCTGCAGACGGCTTTTCGAAGACTATGTCGAGATAGACTTTGCCGACGCCGCGGCGGTCCAGTTCCTCGAGAGCTTTGGCGAGCTGAAGTCGCCGATGGCCAGAGTTCGGGTCGTTGAGGATTTGGTCGCTACCGACGAAAACGATATCGCCGGAGGCCTTTTGACCTGCGATCTTCGACTGGAACAGCCACAGAAACTGATCGATCGGTTCGAACAGCATGACTGCGAACAGAGGGATAACTAGGAGTACCGAAAATATCAGGTGCCGCAGCCGTTCTCCCACGCGCCCGGCGCCCCCTAGCCGCAATCGCGCCGGGAGAAGCCGCTTTCCTGAAAAGGCGCGTTCGGTACCCATTGCATGCGCTTATGGGCGTCTTAAGTTTAAGAAACCTTTGACGCGACCCGCGTGTTTTTGCGTCCGGCGCGGAATTGCGCGGGGTCGGGTGGTTAAAGCGCGCTTAGTATTGTTCCGCGCCGATCGACTCCCGAACCGGTTTAGAGACCGCCTCGGCTGCAAAGAAGCTCAGGATTCTGAAGGGTTGCAGGCTCCGAGCGACAATTACCCGATTTGGTAAACGTCTACTCTGCGCCGGTGCGCGAGAAATTTTATACGATCGTTCCGAACAGATCGTGCGCGTCACTGTCTTCGATCAGGGCCGATACGATGGCACCGGGCACCAGGTCTGGCGACGCATCTCGCAAATAGACGGCGCCGTCGATTTCGGGAGCATCCGCCTGGCTGCGACCGGTAGCCCCGATATCGCCGTCCTCGTCCGGCGCCCCGACCTCGTCGATGATGACCGGGATCGTCTTACCCACCTTGGCCTGGAGCTTCGCAGCGCTGATCCGCTCGGTCACTTCCATGACCCGGGCGAAGCGTTCTTCCTTGATCACTTCGGGGACATGGTCGGGCAGGGCATTCGCCTGCGCGCCCTCCACCGGTTCGAAGCGGAACGCGCCGACGCGGTCGAGCTGCGCCTCTTCCAGCCAGTCGAGCAGATAGCGGAAATCGTCCTCGGTCTCGCCCGGGAAGCCGACCACGAAACTGGAGCGGATGGCGATCTCCGGGCAGACGTCGCGCCAGCCTTTCAGCCGTTCGAGCACCTTGGCCTCGTTGGCCGGGCGCTTCATGGATTTGAGCACCTTCGGGCTGGCGTGCTGGAAGGGAATGTCGAGATAGGGTGTCAGCAGCCCCTCTGCCATCAGCGGGATGACTGCGTCGACATGGGGATAGGGATAGACGTAGTGCAGCCGCACCCATGGCAGCATGCCGCCGCCGATATCGAGCTGGCCAAGCTCGCGCGCGAGATCGGTCATGTGGGCGCGTACTTCGCGTCCCTTCCAACTGCGGCTCTCGTGGCGCGTGTCTACGCCAAAGGCGCTGGTATCCTGGCTGATGACCAGCAATTCCTTGGTTCCCGCCGCGACCAACTTCTCCGCTTCGCGCAACACCGCATCGATCCGGCGGCTCGCCAGCTTCCCACGCAGGTCCGGGATGATGCAGAAGGCGCAGGAGTGGTTGCAGCCTTCGGAAATCTTGAGATAGCTGTAGTGCCGCGGCGTCAGCTTGATGTCGGGCTGGGGGATGAGGTCGATATACGGCCCCTGGCTTGGCGGTGCATGCTCATGGACGGCTTCGACCACGGCCTCGTACTGGTGCGCGCCGGTCACTGCGAGCACGCTGGGATGAGCGGCGCGGATGGCATCCGCTTCCTCGCCCATGCAGCCGGTCACGATCACGCGGCCGTTTTCAGCAATTGCCTCGCCGATCGCCTGCAGGCTTTCTTCCTTGGCACTGTCGAGGAAGCCGCAGGTATTCACCAGCACCACATCCGCCCCGGCATAGTCGGGGCTCATCGCGTAACCGTCGGCGCGCAGCCGCGTGAGAATGCGCTCGCTATCGACCAGCGCCTTGGGGCAGCCGAGAGAAACCATGCCGACCTTCTTCTGGTCGGGGATCGAGGTGGTGGAGGTGCTCATATACCGATGTCCGTGAATTTGGCGGCCCCCTACACGAATGGCACCGGCGGCGCTAGGAGGCTTGCATGGGACCGGTAGACTGGATTGCAGTGGCGTTGGCGTGGCTGGTGGCAGCCGTGCTCGGCGTGGCCTTCTACGGTAAGCGGGCAACGCCGCGCGGCAATCTGCTGCTGCACGCAGTTGCCGCTCTGCTGCTGCTCGCGAGCGCGGCCATGCTCGGCCACATGTTCGCGCGGGTGGGTGAGGCAACACTGGCGGCGAAGCCCTGGCTCTATTTCATGATGGCAGGCGGCCTGGCGCTGACTTTCATCGGGCCGGCCCTATTCATTACTGCCGCCCGGCGCGAGGAGCCGATCGGCAAAGCGCTGCTCGACTGGGGCTACTGGCTGGCCGCGTATCTGGCGATGGGCGGAATCTTCTGGCTAGTCTGAGCCGACCGGGTAGGGCACCTGATCTTCGTGGTCGTGCCCGTCGCCCTTGGTGGTCCCATTCGGCGTCGGAACGATCTCGACCACGATATCGCCGGGCTGCAGGTTCTGGCACTCGTCCTCCCAGAACCCCAGCGCCTTGCCGTTGCGATATACGCGCAGACCACGACCGCCGGTCCGAAGTTCCGAAATCGCGCAGCCGCATTCCTCTTCGGTGATCTCGCGCTCGACCAGCTGGACCCGGCCGGAGACCGAAGCGAGATCGGCGAGGTAATCGGCGATATGCTCGCCCTTGGCGCTGCCGGCGAGCAGCAGCCCGGTGAAACGCACCGGGTTGATGACGTTGTTTGCCCCGGCCTGCCGCGCCAGCGATTCATTGTCGTCGGCGCGCACTACGGCGCTGATCGGCACAGTCGGTGCCAACGCGCGCACGGTCAGCGTGATGAGGATCGTGGTGTCGTCGCGCCCGGCGGACACCAGCACGTTCTGCGCCTGGTTGATCCGCACCGCTTTCAGCGTGGTATCCCGCGTAGCGTCCGCGGCCATGATATTGCAGCCGAGCGCTTCGGCATCTGCAAGCCGCTCCTCGCTCGGGTCGATCACGACGATGCAACTCGGGTCGACATCGCGCTCGATCAGTTCGGCGACTGCTTCGGAGCCGGAGATGCCATAGCCCAGCACCACGATGTGGTCCGAAAGCTGTTCCTGGATGCGGGCCATGCGCCATTTCTCCCAGCTGCGCTTGATGATGAAATTATACGCCGTGCCAACGAAGATGAAGAACACGGCAAAGCGGATCGGCGTCACGATGACGGCCTCGACCAGCCGCGCCCGGTCCGAAATCGGCGCGATATCGCCGAAGCCGGTGGTGGTGATCGAGATCATGGTGAAATAGATCACGTCGAGGAAGCTAACCTCACCATCGAGATTGTCGACCAGCCCCTCGCGATCCCACCAGTGGATCATAACCACGATAAAGATGAGAAACAGGGCGAGGCCCAGACGGATGCCAAGATCACCCCAGACGGGTATCCTGACCGCGCGCCGCAGCGGCTGGAACCGGGGTCCGCGAAAAACCCGCTGCGGTTCCTTCTGCGGGACGACCGTGTCGACCTGGCGATCCTTGCGGCTCATCGCGTGCCTCGCCTGCCGATCAGCCTGGCGGGATCGACCGGCGTATTGTCCTTGAGGATGTCGAAATGTAATTCGGGCCGCTTTGCCTCGCCGCCCTGTCCGGCGATGCCGATGCGCTCGCCCGCCTGCACGAAGTCGCCCAGCTTGACGGTGGCCCGGGCCAGATGGCCGTAGCGGGTGCGCCAGCCGTTACCGTGATCGAGCACCACAAGCGGCCCGAAACGACCGCTGTCTTCCTGCGCGTAGACGACCTTGCCACTGGCCGAGGCGCGGACCATGTCGCCGGTCTTCACGGCATAGTCGATGCCTTCGTGGCCCTTGCCGTCGGCGGTGCGCTGGAACCCGAGCAGTGCCGCGCCGTCATGCGGAGCGCGGAAGAACGGGCGATCGCGCACCGGGGCGGGCGGGATCGGGCGGGTCGAGAAGGCCGGGATGATCAGTTTCTGGCCGACCCGGATGTTGTAGGGCGGCTCCAAACCATTCGCCACGGCAATCAGGTCGAAGGGCACGCCGTAATCGATCGCGATTGCGAAGCCGGTTTCGCCGCGCCTTACCACGTGGCTGCGCTGGCGCGGGATGGAGAGCACCTGCCCGACGCGAACGTCGTAGGGTTCGACCAGCCCGTTGGCCGCCGCGATCACCGTCGCCGGCACCTCAGCGCGCTCCGCTATGCCGCTCAGCGTCTCGCCCTCTTTCACGGTATGCTCGGTCTCGGTCGCGGGATTGCCCGCTGCCATCAGCACGAACGCCGCAAGCGCGAGGGCGAGGCGCTTCATCCTGCGTACCGCTCCGCCAGCGAACCGAGCGAGGAATGGTGCGTGAGGTCGAGCTGGAGCGGTGTCACCGACACATAACCTTCGTCGATCGCCTCCAGATCCGTCCCATGGTCGAGCGTGTGCTCGATCGCTTCGAGCCCGAACCAGTAATACTTGAAACCGCGCGGGTCACGCCCTTCCACCACGGTGCCGCGCGAATAATCGTGGAAACCCTGCCGCACGACGCGGATGCCCTTCACCTTGCTTGGCGGAAGGGGCGGGAAATTCACATTGACCAGCGTGCGTTTGGGCAGAGGGGTGTCGAGCAGCGGCGCGAGCACTTTCGCGCCCCATTCCACTGCCGCGCCGAAGGGCACATCGTCGCCCGCGTTTTCCTTCGAATAGACCTGGCTCAACGCAATCGAGCGCACGCCTGCCAGCGCGCCTTCGATGGCGGCGGAAACGGTGCCGGAATAGGTAATGTCGTCGGCCAGGTTGGCGCCCCGGTTCACGCCCGAGAGGATCACGTCGGGCGGGCCGTCCATCGCCTTGCGCAGGCCCATAGTGACCGAGTCCGTCGGTGTGCCCGTGACCGAAAAGCGGCGCTCGTCATGCTGGCGCAGCCGCACCGGGCGCGTGAGGGTGAGGGCGTGGCCCATGCCGGACTGCTCCTCGTCCGGCGCGCAAATCCAGATGTCGTCGCTAAACTGCCGCGCGATGCCCTCCAGCACCTCGAGGCCCTTGGCACGAATGCCGTCGTCATTAGTGAGGAGGATGCGCATCAGTTCTTAGGCTCCAGCTTGGTAACCCCGCCCATGTAGCTGTGCAGCGCCTCCGGCACATTCACACTGCCGTCCTCGTTCTGGTAGTTTTCCATCACTGCCACCAGCGTGCGGCCCACGGCAAGGCCGGAGCCGTTGAGCGTGTGGACGAACTGCGTCTTTTTCTCGCCTTCGGGGCGATAGCGGGCATTCATCCGCCGCGCCTGGAAATCGCCGGTGTTGGAGCAGGAGGAAATCTCGCGCCAAGCGCCTTGCCCGGGCAGCCATACTTCGAGGTCGAAGGTCTTGCGCGCGCCGAAACCCATGTCCCCAGTGCATAGCAGCATGCGGCGATAGGGCAGGCCTAGCGCTTCGAGCACGCCCTCGGCACATTTGGTCATGCGCTCATGCTCGGCCTCGCTGTCTTCCGGACGGCAGATGCTGACCAGCTCGACCTTCTCGAACTGGTGCTGGCGAATGAACCCGCGCGTGTCGCGGCCCGCAGAGCCTGCTTCGGAGCGAAAGCATAGCGTATGCGCGGTGAGGCGCATCGGTTCGGCGAGATCGGGCAGGATATCGCCAGCGACCGAATAGGTGAGCGGGACTTCGGAGGTGGGGACGAGCCAGCGGTCGTCGGTCGTGCGGAAACTGTCCTCCGCGAACTTCGGCAGCTTGTCCGTGCCGTACATCGCGTCGTCATTGACCAGCACCGGCGGGTTGCATTCAGTGTAGCCGTTCTCGCGTGTCTGGCGGTCGAGCATGAATTGCGCGAGGGCGCGGTGCAGGCGGGCGATGTCGCCGCGCAGGAAGGTGAAGCGCGCGCCGGAGAGTTTCGCGGCGGTCTCGAACTCCATGCCGAGCGCCGGGCCGAGGTCTGCGTGTTCCTTCGGTTCGAAACCGAATTCGCGCTTCTCGCCCCACTGGTGGACTTCGACATTGTCGTCCTCGTCCGCGCCTTCCGGTACATCGTCGGCCGGGATATTCGGCAGGGTCGCAAGCAAATGGTCGAGTTCCTCGCCCGCAGCCCGCTCGGCCTCCTCCCATTCGGGCATCGAGGCCTTGATCTCGGCCACTTCGGCTTTCAGCGCTTCGGCCTTGTCCTTGTCGCCCTGGCCCATGGCCTGGCCGATCGCCTTGGAGGCTTCGTTGCGGCGGCTCTGCGCTTGCTGGACCTTGGTCGTAGCTTCGCGCTTCTTGGCGTCTAGCGCGACGATCCGGTCGGCCACCGGATAGGCTCCACGCCTGCGCATCGCGGCGTCGAAACTCTCGGGATTGGCGCGGATGAAAGCGATATCGTGCATGGGGCGGGCCTATGCCTTGTCGCTGCGCGCTTGGCCAGAGGGATAGGCAGCAGAGCCATCGCTTGAGCTTTCCCGGGCACGTCTTTAGGCCCCGCACGTTCAGGGACGACCGGAACAGCTTGAAAGGCATGAGAGACTTGCAAGGCCAGCCAATCGAGCCGCCGCGCCGTACGCGCTTCATCGACATTGCCGACAAGGTCGTCCGCGCAGGGCGGAAGATCGGAGCCGTCGCCCGTGCGCGGCTGGAGAAGGATTTCCTGCTCGAACAAGCCGCCGAGAAGACCGGCCTCGAAGATTTTGGCGATCCGTGGTTCGAAAAACCGTTCGAGGTCCTGCTCGACAGCGTGAAGCGCGAGGCGCGGCTCAATGCGGCGGGCGATTTTTCCGCCATGCAGCAGTTCCAGTATGTGCTGGAAAGCCGCCTCTATGCGCAGATGTGGTTCAAGCGGCATCCCGAAATTCTCGCTCGCCCGATCCGCAATCCGGTAGTCATCGTCGGGCCGATGCGGTCGGGCACGACGCGGCTTCATCGCCTGCTCGCGAGCGACAAGCGTTTCGCACACATGCGCAGCTTCGAGACGATCAACCCGGTCCCGCGCCCCGGTTTCGAAGAGGTGCTGGCGGGCGAGAAGGAAGACTTCCGTCCCAAACTCGCAGCGCGGATCATGAAGGTCGCGCGCCTCGCCAATCCGCGCACCCTCTCGATCCACCCAACGGGCCCCTACGAGCCGGAGGAAGAGCTCGGCCTGCTGGTCGCGAGCATGTGGGGCATGAAGCACGATGCACAGTGGCAGGTGCCGAGCTATTCCGCATGGTGCGCCCAAGAAAGCGCAGTGCCGGCCTATCGCCACATGGCGGACCTGCTGCGCCTGATCGGCTGGAGCCAGCAGGAAAGTAGCCTGCGGCCGTGGATCCTGAAAACGCCGCAGCACATGCTGGACCTGCCGGCGCTGCTGGAGGTTTTCCCCGATGCGCGGCTGATCTTCACCCACCGCGATCCCAAGCAGGTGGTCGGCAGCGCCGCCTCGCTCGCGTGGAACCAGACGATCATCTATTCCGACCATGTCGACCCCGACCGCATGGGCCAGACATGGCTCGATAAAACGGCGGAGATGATCGCGAGGATGCGCGCCGCCCGCGATGCGATCCCCCGCGAGCGGATGATCGACGTGCATTACGACGACATGGAAACCGACTGGCGCGGCACGATGGAACGGGTCTACCGTTTCCTGGAATTCGATATCGAGCCAGCGCTAGAGCCCATGCAGGGCTTTCTCGACCGTTCCGCCCAGCTCAAGCGGCATCCGCACCGCTACAGCCTGGAGGAGTTCGGCCTGAGCGAAGGCCAGGTGCGCGAGCGTTTCGCAGATTACGTCTCGACCTACGGTGTCGCGACGGATCGCGAGGCGAGCGAAACGCGTCGCCGGGTGTGGAAATAGAAAGGGCCGGCGTCGGAGCCGGCCCTCTCGCTCAATTGCGGGCGATACTCAGAACTTGAATTCGCCAGTCACGAAGACCCGGCGCGGATCGCCGTAGAAACCGGTGAGGTTGCCCTCCAGCCCCAGCACCGATCCGGTCACGAAGTCGTAGCCGGCGACGATATACCGCTTGTCGAACAGGTTCTTGCCGTGGACGCCGATCGACCAGCGATCGCTGTCGGCCGTGTAGACGATGCTCGCATCGACCAGCGTATAGGCATCCTGATCGAGCGGGCCGGGAAGTTCGAACTGGCTGGAATCGCCACGCATCGAAACCGTACCGATGAAGTCGACGATGCCGCTGGCGACCGGCAGGCCGAGGTCGAAGCTGGCATTGGCGGTGAAGTCGGGTGTGTTCTGGAACACCCGCTGGTCCGCCACATCGTTGCCGAACGGGTCGATGAAGGTGTTGTACTCGGCATCGAGATAGCCGACCGCCCAGTTGAAGTTCAACCGGCTGCCGGGGCCGGCAAAGTCCCGCCCGACCAGCGCGCTGCCTTCGAATTCGATCCCGTTGACATCGGCATCGCCTGCATTGGAAGTCACCCCGACGAAGGTGTCGCTGACGCCGTCGCCATCGGTATCGACGCCAACCGAGCCCGGGATCTGGATATCGGTGTAGTCGCCCTTGAAGATAGCGAGTGCGAGAAACAGCCGGTCTTCGAGCAAATTGGCCTTCCACCCGAGCTCGTAGCTGTCGACTTTCTCCGGTGCGAAGCGGAGGAACTCGAACTGGTCGTCGTAATCGACATCGCCGTCCTGATCGATATCCGGGGCCAGCGAGGTCTGGCCGCGCGGGTCGAAACCGCCGCCCTTGAAGCCCTTGGAGTAGGTGAAATACACCGTGTGGTTGTAGCTCGGCTTGTAAGCGATCGAGGCGCGCGGGGTGAACTCCTTGAACGTCTCGCTGCCGTTGAAGTCGCTCGTCACGGCGATGGGGATGGCGTCGGACGGCGGGAACAGGTCCGAATAGCCGCCGATAAAGGTCGTGCGCAGCACACGGCTGGTCCGCTTGTCCCACGTATAGCGTCCTCCGAGCGACAGGCTCAGCTGGTCGGTGATATCGTAGGTGAAATCACCGAAGATCGACCACGTCTTGGTGCCGACATCGCCAAGGGTTTGCGCGTTCAGGCCGGGCAGGCCGACCAGCGCGCCAGTGGTGAACAGCGCCACGTCGAACGCTGTAAAGGCGTTGGCATCGAGATAATAGGCGCCGAGCACGCCGTTCAGGCGCTCGCTTTCATAGAGCAGTTGCAGTTCCTGGCTGAACTGGTCGTTCTCGTAAATCGCCGGAACGTCGAGGTCGGCAGCAGGGAGGCTGTCGAAATCGATCGGCGTGGTCGACTTGTCCTCGCGATACCCGGTGATCGACTTGAGCGTAATCGTGTCGCCGACTTCATAGGCGATGGTCAGGCCGCCGCCGTAGGCTTCGACCTCCTGTTCGATCACGTCGAGGCCGGCCCGCGTGTCGTAGACGCTGTCGAGGATCGGTGCGCCGCTGAATTGGCCGACGAGCAGGCGGGCGCCCTGACGCGGATCGGAATCGTCTTTCACATAGTCGCCGGACAGGCGGATGAAGAGCGGACCGTTGTCGAACTCGATCGTGCCGCGGGCGGCCCAGACGTCCTTGTTGTAATTCTCGACCCCTTCCTGGACGAGGTTGTCGCCGAAGCCCCCGCGCGAAAGGCGTGCACCACTTGCGCCGATCTTGAGCGTGTCGCTGATCGGGGTCGAGGCGGACACGATCAGGTCGGCCTGGTCGTAATTGCCCAGCGTTCCGCGCACCTTGACCTGCGTTTCGTCAGGTAGCCGGGCGGTCACATATTTGATCGCGCCGCCGATGGTATTGCGACCGTAGAGAGTACCCTGCGGACCGCGCAGCACTTCGATCTGGGCCACATCGTATACGTCCAGCACGGCAGCCTGCGGGCGGTTGATATAAACGTCGTCCACATAAAGGCCGACACCCGCCTCGAAGCCGGCGACCGGATCCTGCTGACCAACGCCGCGCACGAAGGCGCTGAGCGTGGTGTTGGTGCCGCGGCTGACTTCCAGCGTTACGTTGGGCACTTCCTGCGCAATCTGGGTCAGGTCTTGTGTGCCGCGCTTTTCCAGTTCTTTGCCGGAGATCGCAGTGACGGCCAGTGGCACATCGGTGATGCGCTCAGCCCGGCGACGAGCGGTGACGACGATCACATTATCGATCGCCCCCTGATCGTCATCGAGCGTCACTTCATCGTCTATGTCCTGAGCGACGGCAGGCGTCGCTATCAATGTGGCCGTCGCCACTCCGGCAAGCAGGGCGCACATCGAAAGCCTGGTGCCACGCATACTGTAATCCTCCCACAGATGTTTTCTCGTTACGCCTTCGATACTGAAACCTGAACCACCTTTCAAGTTCGATCTTGCGGTAGATGCCGCTCGCGCATAAAACGTCGGCGGAAGGGGCGGTTAATGCAGCAGCTTACAGATACGGCCGATCGCGTCCCGCGGACCGAGCGCGGGCGCAGGACCTTGCGCAAACTGCTCGATGCCGCTGCGGCGGAATTTGCCGAAAGCGGCTTTCACGAAGCGTCGATCAGCGGGATCACCCGACGCGCGGGCGTGGCCTTGGGGACCTTCTATACCTATTACGATAGCAAGGACGCGATCTTCCGTGCTCTCGTCGGCGACATGAGCGAGGCAGTCGGGGCCGCGGCGCGCGACGCGATCAAGCCGGACATGGACCCGCTCGCCGTGGAGCAGGCGGCCTTGCTGGCCTTTCTGGAATTCGCTGCCGAGCATAAGGAAGTCTACCGCATCATCGATGAAGCCGAGTTCGTCGATCCGGATAGCTATCGCGCACATTACGAGCGGATCGCAGATCGTATCGAGCAGCGGCTCACGGCCGGTGCCGCAACGGGAGACCTGCGCGCAGATCTTGGCGAGCCGGAAGCTTGGGCCGTGATGGGGATCAATGTGTTTCTCGGCCTGCGCTATGCGATCTGGGCGAAAGATGGCGATCCCGATGCGGCCACCGTGGCCGCGGCTGCGAACAGCCTGCTCCGCGATGGTCTTTCACGTCCAGACAGCGATTGAGCGTCGGAACGCGCGCGCCTTTCGCCCGTTGATGGGCCAAAGGAGAATTCATATGATCGGCAAGGTAATCGGAGCATTCGTAGGCGACAGGATCGCCAAGCAGACCAAAGGCGTCGGTGGCGCGACGGGTGCGGCACTGGGCGTCGTGGCAACCACAATGCTTCGCCGCGTGAGCCTGCCTGCGATGCTTGCGCTGGGTGCCGGCGGCTACGTCGCCAAGAAGTTCATGGACAAGAAGGATGCAGAAGATCGGCAGACACCGCCCGCCACTTCTACCGCACCTTCGGCGACCACGACGACGAAGGCTGCATAAGCGCACCGTTTAATAACGAAAAAGCCGCCTCACCGGGCGGCTTTTTTATGTCTGCTTCGAAGAGCGGTGGTGGGCGCGGCAAGGATTGAACTTGCGACCCCACCCGTGTGAAGGGTGGGAATTACGGAAATTTAGGCTTCTTCGAATCCAGAAAGAACAATAAAAACAAGGTATAGCCCCCGTCGGTGTTCGCTGATGTGCACCTATCTTTTTCATGTTTTTTTCATGGATTTTGCGATAGCGATGGCGAATGCCAGATTTGAGCCGCATCGGAGAGCGTGAAAAGCTGAAGCCAAAAGCGGGAGACGAGCCTCATTGGCATCGTCTACGTCAAGGCGTCTACCTCGGTTATCGGCCGTCGAAGAAGACGGTGGGCGGCACATGGTTCGCCAGGTTCTATGACGCTGATACTACTCGCAATAGCCGCAAGCGGCTGGGCGATTACGGCACGCTGTCAGGTCACGATGTGTTTAGGCAAGCGAAGGCCGACGCAGAGACTTGGGCTGCCACCGTTGAAGCCGGAGGTGAACTTGCGCGCGATATGGTGACGGTGAAGGATGCCTGCGATTCCTACCTCAAAGAAAAGCCCAATTCGATCGCCGAGGGCGTTTTCCGGCGTCATGTTTACAGTGATCCTATTGCCAAGGTGAAGTTAGAGAAGTTGCGGCGCCACCACCTGAAGGCTTGGCGCAAGAGGTTGGAGGAATGCCCTGCCTTGGTGACCCGCACAAAGAATGCGGAAAAGCGGCGGATGAAGGAGCGTGCAAAGTCGACGATCAATCGGGACATGGTGCCATTGCGTGCGGCGCTGGGGCGTGTCCTTACGCCCGGTTCCCCCAATACCGATGCAGCCTGGCAGGAGGCGCTCAAGCCCTTCAAGGGTGCCGACAAGCGCCGGGAACTATATTTGGACAAGGGTGAGCGGAAGAGATTGATCGATACCGTCTGCGAGGAAACGCGGCCGTTTCTGAAAGCGCTATGCCTCCTGCCTCTTCGTCCCGGCTCGCTCGCAAGCTTGACCGCGCGAGATTTTGACAAGCGCACCCGAACGCTCACAATCGGTAAGGACAAGAACGGCATTCCGCGGCAGATTTCCCTACCCCAAGTCATCGTCGATTTTCTCGCTGCTCAAGTGACGGGAAAATTGCCGACTGCACCGGTGTTTGCTCGGCATTCGGGCGAGGCCTGGAACAAGGATACTTGGAAACACCCGATCAAGAACGCTGTAAGGAAGGCGAACTTGCCTGACGCCGTTTCCGCCTACACCCTACGCCATAGCGTCATTACGGACCTAGTCCGCGCGCGCTTACCGATCCTCACTGTAGCGCAGCTGTCCGGCACAAGTGTAGCGATGATAGAGAAGCACTATGGTCATCTTGTGCGAGATGATGCTGAAGACGCTTTGGCAAGCCTAGCTATGTGACTTACATTAGCGGCGCAAATAGCGATCGGCGTTACAAACGGGTCGCGAGGAAAGAATTCGAACCTTCGGCCCCTGCCTCCCGAAATTAATGCGTATTCACAAACACACGCGTTTCTGCGCCTTTCTCGGAGGCTAAACTGGTGAATCTGCGCCCAAAACCCACGTTTTCGAGACCAATTTCGACAATAGAAAAGTCGATGCGTATGTGTTGACGGGCGTCAAGGCCTAGCCGACACTCTGTCAGAAACGAGGGTAGGAGCAGATGTCGATGACGGTGGAGGTGAACCAGAATTCACAACCCCATAGATCAGAGCGCTTACCTCCGATTCAGGCAATGCGAGATCTTCCGCAATAACCCGAAAGGTCTTCTTCTCCGCCCAGAGCAGCTTGAGGATTTTCTCCCAAACCATTGAGCGCTCGCGTTCAATAGGTTCGGGCTCTTCCTTATGGTAGCCTAGGCGAGAAATTTGAATGCAAAGGTCGCGGTTCCGCCAATCAGTGGTGATGCCAACTTTGTGCAGTCTGTAGTTGAGCGCGGCGACTGAAACCTTCCAGCGTCGCTTAAGGCGGATGAGCTGATCTAAGGAATAGACGTCCGAAATATGACCGAGGATGTCGGCGCGGGGCATAAGAAAGGCCGATGCAAATCGGTTGGCTTGATCCTCGGCCTCCCGACCTGTTGTGCTTCCGTCTTGATGAAGAACTAGGTGCCCCAATTCATGCGCGGCATCGAACCGGCTACTCTCTGCGCTCTTGACGGTATTGAGGAAAATAAAAGGTGTGTCGTCTCGCCAAAGCGAAAATGCGTTCACGCGGACGGAGTTTTCAGCAAGCGAAAATACGCGAACGCCATGCGCTTCCAAGAGATGAATCATATTGGAAATTGGTCGTTCACCGAGCCCCCAATCTTCGCGCAGCGAACGAGCAGCTGCCTCTGGTTCCAGAGGGTGGAGGTCAGGAACTGACACGTTCGGCAGAGAAAAAGCCTCGTCAGCCCAATCAGCAACGAGGAAGCCAATCGCGCCTGCCGACAAGGCTGCATCTCTAATCGCAGCCTTCATTGAGGTCTGACTTCGGAAACTGACCAGCGCTGCTTCCGGCACTTCAAGATCGACGGAACGAAAAAAATCGACAGGAAATTGGAGGCAATTCGCGATCGCTGCAATTGTTTCGTCATCCGGTTCAGTTGTGCCTTTCTCCCATCTGGAAACGGTGTGCTGCGTCACACCGAGCAGTGCGGCGAATCCTTTTCGGTTCAGCAATCGCCTTTGTCGGGCGACGCCGAGGCGTGCAGCACTGAAGGACATTTCTACTTTTTCCGACTAACTGGGACGTCGATATCGACGACCTCACCTTCAGGAAGTTCCCCTTCAATCGGGTCAATGTCGATCTCGTCATCGCCTAGAACAATAATGCGGTCGCTGAAACCGGTGAAGAAACCACCTTCAATTCCGATGGGGCACGAGACTTCGGCGCGGAGTTCATCACCTTCGCAGTAAACGCAGACATACCAAGACACGATGCCTTGCTCGGCGTCCCCTGGCGCGTGGAGATGAACTACATTCGGAGCCACTTCCATGAAGTCAAAAACGCCCTGATTGTTCTGCACAATCCGATCGGTTGCTGCTCCTTTCTTCGACCTGTTTTGGGGAAAACGGTCTTGCTCTGCGATACCTGTGCCGTCGCCAGTATTGGATACCAGAAGCCGGACACCCAGCTTGCGGTTCAACACCGAGCTGACCTGGCCTTCCTCATCGCGCTCCCAATCAGGGAAGCGCTTGTCGTGGATGGTGACTTCGCGAGAACGACGTATGCCCATCCGCCACGCTGACCAACCTGCAGCGCCCGGAGGATCATTTTCGGTCGCATCAGCTTTGGCACTCGCCATAGCGTGGATGATTTCCAACACTTGTTCGCTTGTGAGGCCAATGCGCTCTAGCTTCAATTGCGCTTCGAGCGGCTTGGTAACAATGTTCGTCGTCATACCGGCACCCTGTTCATTTTTGACGCCTCATATGTGCGAGAAAAAATGAACAGGCGCTACCCCGCCAGTCAACTTATGCACATCCGCTAGCGGCTCGCGAGCGTTGGGCTTCTGTTGGTGGTCCGATAATGGGATCTCGAACAGATGTCGAGCTTGGATGCGCTGTCTCAATAGCCGCTTCTGATCGGAGCGTGGAGCACAATCTGTAGCGCAGCGCGAAAGGCAATTTGCACAGTGACCTGGCTTGGTCGGCACGTTCGGACATCGATGCTTGGCTTGTCAGCTTCGCGCCCCAATCTCGGTCCTTCCGTCAGTCGCTTTGGTTTCCCGGAAGCTGTCGTTCTTTCAGTAGTGCTGGGTGGCAGCTTGGGCTTTCAAATTCAGTCATAAAGGGAATTTCGAGCTTTACCCTAAAGCGGCCGCACAATGTAGTTTGAGTTTTGCTTTCACCACTGTGGAGTCAGCACAGGTGCCCGTGCACAAATAGTGAGCGTTTTGGAGCCTCTGGTCAGTGCAACATAGAGATGTCGAGCGTTCAGATCTGAAGCGTTCAAAATTACGGCCGCTTCAGCTTCCAAACCTTTTAGCAATAGGGTGCTTCCGACTGCTCGCTTAGGGAGAGGACGTCCAATTAAGCGGTTTTGCTCCCTCATCTTGACCGCGGCGTCGAGCAGACTTCCACCACCACTTTCGCATGCTTGCAGCGCCCTCAAACATGCCCGAAGGACTGCCGGCCGGTGCACAGAGACACCGGGTTGCTTGTTGATCTCGGCAAGCACAGTTGCTGCAGAGCCAAAGGATGGCGCAGCGAGAAAAGCCAAGGCAGCGTGTTCTGCGTCCGTTGCGGGGTTGTGCGCCGTTCCGTTTTGCAACGACGATACACGCTGCATCATCGCTGTTGCACCCGAGTTCCGCATGACGCTTTTTGCGAAGTCCAGAAGGGCTTGCAGGGCATTCGCCGAACTTGGATCGAAGCTACGGGCGAAATTCACCAGATCGTTCAAATGAACTGCTTCGACCGTAACAGCCCCAGGCGTTTGGTTTGCTATCCGCTGCTGGCTCGGCGGGCTAGTGCTATCGCCAAGCACAAGGACTGAGCCAACGTTTCCGGGTGGATTTACGCGTGCAGCCTGGAGGCAGCGATTGTGATCGTCAGTTCCATCAAGATGCACCCAATCTACACCCACCGGGGCCTGCTGAAGGTCTACAGGCTGCCCTTGTAAAAGCTGCGGTCTGACATTGAGTAGCCACTGCCCGAGGGGTTGAGCTTGCGCGTTGATCCAACGCCAAGGAGTATCGAGATCGCCCGCCAAGGGAAAGTAGGAGAGCACATCGTTGTTCCAATCCGCCAACCCGTCCGAACCAAATCCAAAAATTGCTTGTAGGGGATCGCCGAGCACAGCCGTAGGCAAAGCTTGTGCGGCCCAGGTAGCCAGCACATGTTGGCGCGTCGAGCAGTCTTGATACTCGTCCACGAATAGGCGCGAGTAGCTCGATTTCAGAATGTCTGCGATATGGCCAGACGCCAACAAGGTGGCAGCGGCATTACGAATGTTCGGGTAGTCAGCGCCCGGGTGATTGAGGTCGAGAATGCTTGGATTTGCAGTTTGAAATGGCGCAAGCCGAAAGCCGAGCTGCAGAAGCTGAAATAGTTCGCGAACGCAGCCTGCGCATTCCCGACCCAGTAGTGTCTGCGGGTGTGCGGCGCTTCGAGGAAAGCAACGACAGTGCATTCCTTGTCGGAGTGTCGGTCCCTTTGCCCTTCATCAACCGCAACCAAGGCAATATCGCTGCCGCCGAGGCCAGACTGCGCGCGGCCAATGCCCGCGAGAGGGTGGCCCTAGCTGATTTCGAACAGGCAGTGACAAGTGCCCGGGCCCGATATTTTGCGTCGGAAGCCCGAGCTGAAACCCTGGCGACAACATCCCTCCCCCAAGCCGAAGAGGCCTTGAGGCTCGTCCGCATCGGTTACCGCAATGGTCGTTTCCCGCTGATCGAAGTGTTGAGTGCTGCTGAAGCTCGCGATGCCATCCGCGAGGCATTGATCGCCGCGCAGGAAGACCGGGGACAGGCGGCCGCCGAACTCATCAGGCTGGCCGCACAATGAGGAATCTCCAAATGAACCGCAGAAATCTGGCGATTGCCGCCGGGATTATTGTTCTCACTGCAGCGCTGCTGCTGTTCCTGTGGCAGCAAGGTGGAAGCGACGATCACGCTGATGACGATGCACATGCCGCAGAGGCCGGAGGCGAATCTGATCTTCCCGAAGGGCTCGTTCTGCTCGACGAGGAGCAGATTAGAGCTGCCGATATCGAACTCGCAACGGTGCAGACGGGCGCTGCAATCGAATTGGTATTCCCAGCTACGGTTGCTGCAAGTCCAACCTCCAGCGCCCGTATCGATGCGCGAGCTTCGGGCGTTGTCCGAAGCGTCGGCAAAACGCTTGGCGACTATGTCCAGCAGGGTGAGGCGGTCGCACGGATCGAAAGCGCCGATGCAGCAGCGCTTGCATCACAGCTGAGTGCAGCCCGTGCCAGAGTGACCGAGCTGTCGGCTGCCTAGTGACGGCAACAGCGCTGACCTTGTTCGTCTTGCCAGCGATTGCGCGGCTCGTTTTGCATCGATCTGACGACGAGCGTGGTTGGCGCGAGAAGTGGTGGGACCGACTGCGGCGCAACGTGACGCGCGAAGAACAGCGCGAGCTAACCGACATCGCATGAGGGAGAACTGGAGGTTGGAAATCCCAAGACCGGAACACGAACTGAAGGGAGCGCCCGATGAGCGGTGATGACAACATCAACCCTGACACCCCGGAGAAGCGAAAGACGCTCTGGATCGTCCTTTGGCTTAATGTAGCGATCGCGACAGGCTTTTTCGCTGTCGGCTATTTTGCCGATTCTAACGCGCTGCTTGCCAACGGGCTGGATAACTCTTCGGATGCGTTCGTCTACGTTCTCAGTCTCCTTGCCCTTACGAGGTCGCGGAAGTGGAAGCGCGGTGCCGCACGGTTCTCCGGCATCATGCTGATGGTGTTTGCGGCCGGTGTGGTCGCCGATGCTATCCGGCGCTTTCTGGAAGGATCCGATCCCGGAGGCATCATGATGATGGCCATGAGCTCGTGGCAGCAGCCGAGACACAGCGTTCCCCAACGCAGCGCATGACAGACAAATTCGAGCGCATATTCGTGCCGCTCGTTCTTGCGTTGGCAGTGCTGCTGCTGTTCGCGCCGCTAGTCATAGACGAATCCTTCGGTGAAAGCTTCTACCGGTCGATGGCCGTGCTCGTGGCAGCCAGTCCCTGCGCCTTGGCAATAGCCACGCCTAGTGCTGTCCTTTCAGGAGTTGCACGGGCCGCACGCGGCGGTGTGCTCATTAAAGGAGGTGCAGCGCTCGAAGACCTTGGGACCCTCAAAGCGATGGCTTTCGACAAGACGGGAACGCTCACCGAGGGCGAGCCGCGGATAACCGAGGTAATCCCGACCGGCGGTGCCGACGAGGCGGAGCTTCTATCCGTAGCAGTTGCAGTGGAGAGATTGAGCGATCATCCCCTCGCTCAGGCCGTCGTGCGCGATGGAGTGGATAGGCTCGGCGACACCGACATTCCCGAAGCGTCTGATCTCAAGAGCCTGACGGGTAGAGGTGTGACTGCGAGGCTCGGCGACGAGGCCGTCTGGATCGGCAAGGCTGAGATGTTCGGGGTTGATGGCACGGCGCCCCTAACCGATGCATCGGCTGAAGCAATCTCGGCCCTACGCCAGCAGGGTCGCACTACGATGGTTGTGCGACGCGGGAAACGTGATCTCGGTGTCATCGGCATGATGGACACCGCTCGAGAGGGGGCAAGGGAGGCCCTTGCCGAACTGCGCGCTCTGGGCATCGAGCGAATGCTGATGATTTCAGGAGACCACGCCAATGTCGCTGCGGCGATAGGAAAGGAAGTGGGTCTTGATGAAGCACGTGGCGATCTCATGCCGCAAGACAAGGTTGATACAATCGATGCGCTCAGCCGCGAGGCGAAAGTCGCCATGGTGGGCGACGGTGTAAACGATGCGCCCGCAATGGCGAAGGCGACAGTCGGGATAGCCATGGGTGCGGCAGGATCTGATGTCGCGCTCGAAACTGCAGATGTGGCACTAATGGCAGACGACCTGCGCCACTTGCCTTTCGTGGTGGGGCTTTCGCGAAAATCCCGCTCGATCATTCGGCAGAACGTTTACGTGAGTTTGGGAGTAGTCGCTATCCTGGTCCCTGCGACGATATTGGGCCTCGGCATTGGTCCGGCTGTGATCATGCACGAAGGATCGACCCTGCTCGTGGTCTTCAACGCGCTCCGACTACTCGGATATCGCGAGGTTTGAGATTCGTTTCAGTAAAAACAACAAGCGCGGGCTCCGCTCTAATATGGTGTAACCGGGACCAAGCTTGTTGAATCACGTGTTTACGGCCTAGCGACCGTCCACTATCCCATTGTCATGAGCGATTGTGGATGCGGACCAACCGAAGTCGAGACGAAAGAGCAGCGCCGTGCCTTATGGGTGGCACTGATCCTGAACGGCATCATGTTCATCGTCGAAATTACGACGGGCATCATCGCTCAATCTACAGGTTTGATAGCAGACGGCTTAGATATGCTGACCGACGCAAGTGCATATGCGATTGCACTGGCCGCGATTGGGCGATCCGCAGCTTTTAAAGCGAAAGCCGCGACACTCAGCGGTAGCTTACTTATGCTCGTTGGTATTGGAGTTCTTGCCGACGTCATCCGACGTGCAATTACCGGGACCAGTCCCGAAGGTAGCTGGATGGTCGCCGTCGCGCTGGTGGCGCTGGTCGTGAATGTTGTTGTTCTTCGCTTGTTGAGTAAGCAGCGAAGGGATGAGGTTCATATCCGTGCAGCGTGGATTTTCACGCGCGCTGATATCGTCGCTAACTCGGCTGTCATTGCATCAGGCGTTGCTGTTCTGCTGACAAATATCGGCTATTTCGACCTCGTGGTCGGCGCAGCGATAGGGTTGTATGTTGTCAAGGAAGCACTGGAGATTCTTCGCGATGCGAAGGATGCTCGGGCAGAGAGCGGATGAGGACAATGCCTCTACCTTCTCAACGACAACCTTAGCGGTCTTCATAAGACTCTAAATTACACCCGCCGGTGGTTACACAGGAACCTTCCGCTCAGCAATCTAGCCAAAACCATCCAGCCATTGATGATCAAACCCGTGCTCGAAAATCGATGCGACTTTCCAGCCTTTTGATTAGGCTGGCACCGCGTCACTTCTTCGCAGGCCTACGTGCCTCCGGAACCCGAAAAACAGGATCGCTGCGGTGATCACCTGAGCCGCAACGGGCTCGACGGCAGGATAGAATCCAATCAAGTCCACGCGCGGTATTCCTTCAAGTAACGTGATACTTAGGAGACCTGCTTCTTGAAGCGCGCCGACGCCTTTGCCTGCCAATACAACGGCAAGAACGGCTATCAGAACAGCGCTGTATCTGAAGAACTGTGTGATCGGGAGTTTCCGGCTGTAACGAAGCATCATCCAGGCTAGGACCGCCAGCAGTGCAAGAGCCGATAGCGCGCCTGCGAGAATGGTTCCGCTATTCTGTGGGTTCCACAAGGCCGCATAGAACAGTATCGTCTCGAACACCTCCCGGTAGACCACCACGAATGCAAGGCCGAACAGGAACCAGGCGGACCGGCGTGAGAGAGCTTTGCCCATCTTTTCCTGGATATAACGCCGCCACTCGTCGGCATGGCTTTTGCCGTGCATCCAGATTCCGACGGAAACGAGCACGACGGCCGCCAAAAGCGCACCGAACCCCTCCGTAAGTTCTCGGCTAGCACCGCTTATCGTCACGAAGTAGGTGGCAGCGGCCCAGGTGAACACGCCGGCGAGCAGGGCAGCAACCCACCCGCCGTGCACATAGGGCAAGACCTCGGTTCGCTCCGACTTGCGGACGAACGCGATCATGGCAATCACTACCAGAAGCGCCTCGAGGCCCTCGCGCAGTAGGATCGTGAAGGCGCCGAGGAAAGTTGAAATGCTGGTAGCGGCTTCGGGTGCCAAGGCAGATTCCGCCCGGTCTAGCAAGGGTTCCATTCCGTCTAGCTGGGCTCGCAACTCCGCTGGCCGAACACCTGAATTGATGCTAGATCGAAACGCGCTGAGCGCCTGCTCGACCTCCAGCATCAGATTTCCGTCGCGGGTGGATAAAACCGCCTCAAGCGGTTCGAAGCCATCGAGATAGGCTGAGAGTGCAAGTTCGTTCGCGCGCGCGCGGTCACCCTGCTCGTAGGCCGCCAAGCTTTCCGACAGTGTTTCGCGCACTAGATCTAGCCCGTCCGAACCTCTGTCCGCCGCAACAACATGCGGATTAGCGCGCAAATAGGCGATGACCGCCAACGCTTGCTTATCGCCGATCTGCTTCGCAAGCTGCGATGGGGTAATTGTGACCAGCGTTTCGAGATTCGGTATGAGTTGGCGAACCTCGGGTCTATCATTCCAGATGCGCTGCCCTTCGGTCTTGTTGGGAAAGGCTATACCGCCTGCATAGAGAGCTAGGGCCCAACGGTCTTGATCGGGAAGGGAGGCGAAGCTTGACATGGTCGTGCCTTCAATACCCTGCGTGATGACTTGATAGAGGCCGAACGCGCTGCGCTCCCGCGCCCGCTGCTGATCGGTGAAGTCGATCGGCGGGGGGTCGATGTTCATCAGTTGTGACGGAGGGGACCTCCCAGCTGATCCGTGACAGGAAGCGCAATTCTGAGCGAACAACGTTACTGCCCTCTCCATGTCAGGAGCTTTTCTAGGGGCGAGGGGGACCGGGTGCTCGGTGAGCAATGCGGCAGCGAGTCCGCGTGCGCGCTGTGCGACTTCGCCAGCAGGCCGCCGGGCCACGATGGATTGCCTCAATTCTTCAGCTGCTTGCTGAAGAGCGCTCTTGTTCGGGCTGGCAGGGAGACTGGCGATTCGTTCCGCAACCGACTTGGAGAACTCGATCATCTCGTCATATTCGAATTGATTCGAGACCTTCCCGTCCGAAACCGCCGCCCCATAGTCGACGGCCACGTAGTCGAGCATTCGCCAGGTGGTGGCCACTCCGGGCGCAGCAGCTGCTACATTCGACGCCAGAGTCAGGCTTAGAAGCGAGGCCACGGTCAGAACGAGCGTTCGACCAACACTCGCAACGAAAGACATGCAGAAGTGAACCATGGAGCGGCCCTAGATTCGATGCGACTGACAATCAATTGCAATTCGAATGACCTTATGGTTCGGGTGTCTGCTCAGATAAAGGCGCTTGCGAGGAAATTGCGCCGAATACATCCTCCTGCGGCGACTGGGTCACACCGACAAAGTTTGGCGCCGGGGCGTTGCTTTTCTTATTGATATTTTTGTCATCGGTTCGCCTCCGTTGCCAAGGTCCCGATGAATCCGATCAACAGACTGAGCCCAAGAGCAGATGTTTAGCGGGCCCTGACATTTGCCTGAACGACTAGCTAAGCCATCTATCTTGTGGGTTCTGAAACTTCTCGAACGAGATCGCCAGTCTGATGCTCGCTGGCATGTCGCGCAATATCGGCCTGTGACACTATTCCGCAGCACTTCCCTGCATCGTCAACAACTGGAAGGCGGCGAACTTGATTGTCTTCCATCTTCTTGCAGCATTCAGCAACACTTTCATCCACTCTCACTGTAATGGGTGAAGACGACATAATGTCTTCGACTCGCGTGTCGGCAGACTTACCCTCCGCAACACAGCGGCAAGCGATGTCGCGATCGGTAATGACACCAATGAGGTCACCATTTGAGTCGGTGACGGGAATTTGCCCGCAATCGTTCTTTGCCATTAGCGAAGCGGCGTTAGCCACGCTGTCCGAGGGGCTGCAGCACGCCGGATTTTTCGTCATGAGTTCACGAATTTCCATATCAATTCTCCTGAGGCTGGGGCAATATTGTCGAGATTACGCGTTCCAAACGCAGAATTCCTACCTCATCGTTCCCTCGTATCCGACAGCGCGTGACTTCCGCCCGACGAACAGCAACTGGAGGGACAATATCTGTTAGGACGTTCCCGGCCTTGCGAACCTGGATTGTGGTTTCGCTTAGCGGAGTGGAGAAGTTAGCGCTCGCGTGAAAGCCGCGAATCTTGCTCGACTACTACCTGATAGTCCCGGGAGCCAAAGCTGCCAAAAAAGCGGAAAGTCCGCTCCCAACCGTTTTGCATCTCGCCATTTATGGCAACTCTGGAGACGAAACGGATTTGGACCGGTGCAGTGAAGAGGCGTGCCAATGCCTCCTATTATGCGAAAAGTTATTATTTCACGAAGCTATTTTTGCACCAACCAGTCGTTCAATGCTTTCGACAGTTATAAGCGTGCGCCTACCTACCTTGGTTCTGACGAGCTTGCCCTCCTTCATTAGGCGGTCGATTTTTGTGCGCCCCAAGCCGGTCGCTTGCATGGTCTGCGCGACCGAAGCCGTAAGATCCCCTTGCTTAATGGGGAGCACTTCCTTTTGCTTTCGTGCCTTACTCAAGGGCAGCGCGGTCGCGGCGTCGGTCTCAACATCTGTGCTTTGCGCTGAAAGCGGCTTCTGTGCACCTTTCGATGATTGAGCGCAGTATCGATCGAGGACTTTGGTGAGTGATGCTTCGGAAAAGCTGATACCTGTGATCTGAACCTGCGACAGCCCTCCTTTCAGTGGGGCCCCCTCAAGTCGAACAGTCCCTCCATTAAGAGCAAGCGCGACTTTATTCGACGCAATGATCCGATCCCATTCATCCTGAGGAATTTGAGAATCTCGAACCGTCGCGGTCGGACCATCGGCTCGCCTTATCTCGCGCACCAGCGCGTAAGTCTTAATCAGACCAGCCGCTGCAAAGTCGGCCAAGAGGGTCTCGGCATGCTTCAGGCTACGAGCTTCAACGAGTTCGATAGCCCGGGTGGGGAGGACGGGTTGATGAATTGACATGCTTCCTCTCGTTCTTTCGCGCAAGAACTTGCCAGCGAAAGGTGAAGAAGGCGTAACTCACTGGATTGGAAGCGAAGTCCCGACCAAGGCGGGTCATCTGGATGCGGTCCTAGCGAGGCTTCAACATCACCGTTGATGTTCGCAGGTGATCACCCAGGTTTTTCATGTTTTTTTCATGTAAACTTATGCTGGCAACGCTAAGTCTTTGAAAACATGGTGGGCGCGGCAAGGATTGAACTTGCGACCCCACCCGTGTGAAGGGTGTGCTCTACCACTGAGCTACGCGCCCGCCCGTTCGCGGCGATGATCGCCGGGCAGGGGCGCGCCATTACGCGGCGAATCGCTTGCTGGCAAGCGCCTCCTAGCGCGCGAGCAGGCCGATCAGCGAGGAAAGCCAGCCGGAAGAAGCATCGCGGTCCTGCACTGCGGTCAGCGGAGCAGGGCAGTCAAGGCAGTAGGCCTGCATTCCGCGCGTTCCCATCAACCGATCGAGGTCGCTTTCGATACGACCGAGGACAGCCGCGCGGCGGAGTGCGAAGGTTGCCACCACATCGTTGCCCTGGCCGGTCTCGGCATCGTCGGTCAGCAGGTTGCGCAGCAGGGTGTCGTAGCCCGTCGGCTGCGATCCGAGATAGCGCGGATGCCAGTCGTCGCCGAGCTTGGCCTGCTGCGCGACCCACGCCAGCGCTTCGTCCATCCCGCCATACTGATCGACCAGCCCGATCTGGCGCGCCGTGCCGCCGTCCCAGACGCGGCCCTGGCCGATGCGGTCGGCCTGCTCACGCGTCAGCCCACGTGCGGCGGTTACGCGGTCGAGGAAGTCCTCGTATCCGTTCTCGACATTCGCCTGGATGAGCGCGTCGACCTCGGGCGTGAAGCCGCCGATGACGTCCGGCTGGCCAGACAGCGGGCTGGTGCGCACGCCGTCGCTGTTCACACCGAGGCTGGCCGCGGCCTGCTCGAATGTCGGGATGACGGCGAAGATGCCGATCGATCCGGTAATCGTTTCGGGTTCGGCGAAGATGCGGTCGGCGGGCGTCGAGACCCAGTATCCGCCACTCGCCGCAAGGTTGGCCATGGAGACCGCGATCGGGATATCGTTCGCCTTGTGGCGCAGGATCGCATTGCGAATCCGCTCGGAGGCCAGCACCGATCCGCCGGGAGAGTCCACACGCACCACTAGGCCTGCAAGGTCGTATGCCAGCGCTTCGTCGAGCAGGTCGGCGATGCGGTCGCCACCGGCCGTGCCGGGGCCTGCCTCGCCATCGACGATTTCGCCCGCGATGGTGACGACCCCAATGGGCTTGCCGGGCGTGTCGAGCGGATTGTCCTCCAGCCAGGCCGCCATCTCGGTCGAGGGGAAAGCGCCGGGCTCGTCGCTCCAGTCGTCCGCGCCGACCAGTTCCACGACGCGTTCCTCGAATTCCTGCCGCGTGCCGAGCCGGTCGACCAAGCCGGCCTGTTCGGCAGCGGTGGCCAGATCGCCGTCGGCGGCTTCGATCCAGCCAACCGGATCGCCGGTGATCCGCTCGATATCGGCGGCGGGGCGCGCCTTTTTCACATTGGCGAGATATTCTTCCCACAGCGCCCCGTAGAGCTCGCTGTAGTTCTGCCGCGCAGCTTCCGACATGTCGGAGCGGGAATAGGGCTCGACTGCGCTCTTGTACTCGCCGACCTTGTAGACCCGCGCATTGATCTCGAGCCGGTCGAGGAGGTTGCCATAATAAAGCCTCTCGCCACCCGGCCCCGCGACTACCGCGCCGCCGAGCGGGTCGACCCAGACCTCGCTTGCATGAGCGGCCAGCAGCATGGAATCGTCGGTATAGGCGGTCGCGAAGGCCAGCACCGGTTTCTCCGCCGCGCGCACCCGGTCGAGCGCCGCGCCGATTTCCTGCAGATGGACCTGGCCAGCGCCCAGGAAGCGATCGAGATCGAGGACCACGGCGGTAATCCGGTCGTCCGTGGCCGCGGCATCGAGGCCGCGCACCAGATCGCGGGCCTGGTACTCGGCAATGGGCGCGCTGGTTGCGAGCAAAGCGGCAATGGGATCGACCTCCGAGCGTTCCTCCACGATCACGCCGTCGAGATCGAGCACCAGCGCCCCGTCGCGCACCGCTGCAGGGCTCGGCCGGGCGGTCAGGATGGCGAAGAGGGCGGCGAAAAACAGCAGCATGAACACGAGCACGAGCGCGTCCTTCACCCCGACCAGAAACTTCCACACCTTGCCTGCGAAACCCATCGAAACCGTTCTCCTGTTGCGCCCTAGCTAGGCGTCAGAAGCGCGCTTCGCCAGCGATAAGCGCTTGAGCACGCGATAAGCCTCGACTAAGGGCGTGGCTTCAATGGCATCGACGGAAACTTCGCCCCACGCGGCCCGCTATCCGGCGGGCGCGCAGGCATTCCCGCACCGCGACCTGATCGGCATCGGCCAGCTCGAGCGGCATGAAATCCTCTTCCTGCTGGACGAGGCGGAGCAATGGGTGACGCTGAACCGCCAGCCGACCAAGCATAACGACCTGCTGGCCGGGCTGACGGTCATCAACGCCTTCTTCGAGAACAGCACGCGCACGCTGCTGAGCTTCGAAATCGCGGGCAAGCGGCTGGGCGCGGATGTGGTCAACATGCACGCCGCGACTTCGAGCGTGAAAAAGGGCGAGACCCTGATCGATACGGCGATCACGCTGAACGCGATGCGCGCGGATGCGATCGTGATCCGCCACGGATCGAGCGGGGCGACGCAGCTGATCGCGGACAAGGTCGATTGCCCGGTGCTCAATGCGGGTGACGGGCAGCACGAGCATCCGACGCAAGGACTGCTCGATGCGCTGGCGCTGCGGCATGCCCTGCGCGAGCGGGGCGAGGCTGCGGACGACTTTACCGGCCTCGTCATCGTGATCTGCGGCGATATTCTCCACAGCCGGGTCGCGCGCTCCAATTTGCTGTGCTTGCAGGCGCTGGGCGCGACAGTGCGCCTGTGTGCGCCACCTGCGCTGATGCCGACCGGGATCGAGGCGATGGGTGCCGAGGTCTACCATGATTTCGACGCTGCACTGGACGGGGCGGACGTGGCGATGATGCTGCGGCTCCAGACCGAGCGGATGAGCGGACAGTTCATTCCCTCGGCGCGCGAATATCATCATCTCTATGGCCTGACGAAGCAGCGGCTGGCGAATGCCAACCCGGATGCGCTGGTGATGCATCCAGGCCCGATGAATCGCGGGGTCGAGATCGATAGCGAGGTGGCCGACCTGATCGACCGATCGATCATCACGAGGCAGGTCGAGATGGGCGTCGCCATCCGCATGGCCGCTCTCGACGTGCTGACCCGCCGCGGGCGTGGGGTCGATGGCTGGGGAGCGGCGGCATGAAGCAAGCACGTCCCCTCACAATCACGAACGGACGGATAGCCATTCCAAATGGGATCGCGGATGGCGGCATCCGGCTGGTCGACGGCCTGATCGAGTCGGTCGGCGATGTCGCGGCGCAGGACGGCGACGAGACTGTCGACGCGCGCGGCAGGCTGGTTGCGCCCGGGCTCGTCGATCTCGGCGTCTTCGCCATCGACAAGCCCGCGTTCCATTTCGGCGGGATTACACGTGCGGCGCTGATGCCCGACCAGTCGCCGCCGCTCGATCTGCCGAGCCGGGTGTCCTATATCGCCAAGAGCGGCAAGCCGGATCTGTGGGTCCACCCGCTCGCCGCCGCGACACGTGATCTCGCAGGCTCCGAAATCGCCGAGATCGCCCTGATGGGCGAAGCGGGCGCGCGGGCCGTGGCTACCGGGCGGGGCTGGATCGCGGACTCCGGCGCGATGCTGCGCCTGCTGCAGTACGCCGCCATGCTCGACATGGTCGTAATCGCCCATGCCGAGGATGCCGCGCTTGTCGGTAGCGGGGTGGCGACGTCCGGCGAAGTTGCTACCCGCCGCGGCCTGCCGAGTGCGCCGCCGCAAGCAGAAGCCATCGCGATCGCGCGCGACCTCGCATTGGCCGAAATGGCCGGAGCGCGGCTGCATTTCCGGCAGGTAACCACGCGCGCAGGACTGGAGCTGATCCGCAGCTCCAAGATGCGGGGGGCATCGGTTACCTGCGGCGTGACGCCTGCGCACTTCATGCTGTCCGACCTGGCCACCGTCGATTTCCGCACCTTCGCCCGGCTTTCGCCGCCGCTACGAAGCGAGGACGACCGGCAGGCCGTGCGCGAAGCCATCGCCGACGGCACGATCGATGTCATTGCCAGCGGGCACGATCCGCGCGGGCCGGAGGACAAGCGCCTGCCGTTCGCCGATGCCGAACCGGGCATGGCAGGGGCGGAAACCCTGCTCGCCATGACGTTGTCGCTGGTGCGCGACGAGGTGATTGACCTGCCGCGCGCCATCGCCATGCTGTGCACGGCCCCTGCGAGAATCCTCGGCGTCGAGGCCGGTGTCCTTGAAGCGGGCAAGGAAGCCGACATCGCGATCGTCGAAATCGACAAGCCGTGGATCATCCAGAGCGAGAAGATGGCAGCCACCGCCGGCAACACGCCGTTCGACGGTCAGCCGACGCAGGGCCGCGTGACCGCGCTCTACAAGGGCGGCGTCGCAATCGACCTGTAGCACGCAAGAAAAAGCCCCGCCCGGATCGCTCCGGGCAGGGCTGGCGAAGTCTGATGGAGTGCGGTTGTTACCGCGAGGCGACCCGAACCCCGTCACGAACTACGTTCAGAGCGCCGGGAAGGGGAGACGATGCAGCGTAGGCGATGCAGCCTGCGCCCGAGCTTTTGACCGAGCGGCACATCGACTGGGCCGAGGCCTTGGCGAAACCGGCTGCCGCGACGCGGTAGTAGATCTTGCCGTTCACGCGTGCCTTGGTGATGACGCGTTCCGCATCGGACAGCTCCGGATGGCGGCTCTGGAAAACCTTCCACGCGGCCTGCGCATCGGACATCGAGAAATACGAGCCGAGCTGGATGTTGTAATCGCCGGATGCCATCGCGACCGGGGCAGCCTTGGCCGGAGCGGGTTTGGCCGCACGCGGTGCGGCAGCAGGCTTGGCACGCTGCGAAGCCGGAACCGACTGGACCACTTCGCGGCTGACGAAGCGTGGGCCGCTCACGGTCTCGAGACCGGCATCGGCCAATGCCGCTTCGCCGCTGTCATCGAACTGTGCTTCGTCGGCATTCGCATCCATCGACGGGATCGCGTTTACGGCGGGCAGTTCTCCCGCGAGCGCGAAATCGCTAGCCGCAGCAGCTTCGACCGGCTCGACCTGATCGGCGGACTCGACTGCCAACTGGCCATGTGCCGGGTGATTGGCGAGCGCGAGCATGACCGGCTGACCCGGATCTTCCACCGGCTGCACGCCGAGCAGGCGGGCGACCAGAACGGTCGGATGTCTTGCGCTTGCAAGCTGGGCCCATTCCTGCAGGCGCTCGTTCAGCTTGTCGCCGGGGACGTCCTGCGAGGCAAGGATGCGGGCATTGCGCCAGTCGCCCGACAGAGCGAAGGCGTAGGCGAGGTTCTGGCGAACCTTGGGCGTATTCTGGCCCCCACGCAGCGCATTGTTGAGGATATGGACGCCCTGCTGCGGCTGCCCGGCGAGTGCCAGGGCAAGGCCGAAATCAGCGGGGTCGATCGCATTCTGGTGCTGGCGCAGCAGCTCGTGCGCGCCGGGGATGTCGCCGATTGCAGTCAACGCCAGCGAATAGCTGATGATCGTGCGCGGGGCCGCGTCACCCAACTCGACGGCTTCGCCGAAAGTGGTCGCGGCCGAAGCGAAGCGACCCGATTTGAGATAGGCGTTGGCGAGCAGCGTGCGGGTCTGCGCATCGCGCGGCGCGGCCAGAACGGCGGCTTCCGCATGCTCGATCGCCTCGCCCTGCTGGCCCTTCGCCAGCGCCTTCTCCGCCTTGGCGGCGGAATAGTTGTGCGAGGGAGCGACCTTGCCGGTGCAACCCGCCAGCGCGGTCGTGGCCAGGGCCGTGGTTACGGCAAGCCGGATGAACCGGTTGTTTTTGGCTTTGCTCTCGATGCTCATTGTCATTCCCCTGAAGGCGATCCCACGTCTTCGAACCGTTATTTTTCCGACTGCTGGACTTGGGCGGCGAGGCTCGCGATCTCCGGCATTTCGGCCAGCAGATCGTCCAGCGCGTCGGTCACCAGCTGCTGCGCGCTGCGACCGCGAACGGTGCAGGCGAGGCGCAGCATCAGATGCCGCTCGTGGTCGAGCCGCAGCGTAAAGGCTGCCCGCTTGCCGCGCGAAGCGGCAGATTTGCGAACGACCGGCTTGGCGTTGGCCGCGGCCGGCTTGTCCAGCTGGGCGGCGATCTTGCTCAGCGATTCGCGCACCTGGTTGGGTGCGGGCTCCGCATCGGTTTCGTTGGCCGCCTGACGGGGCGCGATCGGCACGACTTTTTCTGCAGTCGGCTTTTCGGCCACGAGGGGCGTGCTGCTGTCGTCACCCATGTCGTTCCAGCCGAGATCTTCCAGGTTGGCGGCGGCTTCCTTGCCGTCGACAGGGCCGGGGATCCCGGACTGCGGGCGCATGGCGGGCTTGGCACCGCCCTTGCGCGCGAGGAGCGTCGGGGTGAGCGAGGCGAAATTGGCGTCAGACATCCGGCAGTCTCCGCCCAGGCGTTCTTACTGTGCCACCCGGCGGCCGAAGCCGCCAGCGGGGCGATGGGCACCGGGAACAGCGCTCTGCGTGTTCGGTGCGGCGAAGACCGTGCGGCGGAAGTTCTTCTCCAGCCGGTCGGCGATATATTTCCACAGCGCGGTAACCTCGGCAGCCGAACGGCTTTCGGGGTCGACTTCCATCACCGTGCGGCCATCGATCATCGAGGCGGCAAAATCGGTGCGGTGGTGCAGGGTGATCGGGGCGACCGTGCCATGCTGCGAGAGCGCGACGGCGGCTTCCGAGGTGATCTTGGCTTTCGGCGTCGCGGCGTTGACCACGAAGACCAGCGGCTTGCCGGCCCGTTCGCACAGGTCGACCGTGGCGCCAACGGCGCGCAAATCGTGCGGGCTGGGGCGGGTCGGGACGACGATCAACTCGGCGACCGAAATAACCGACTGGATGGCCATGGTGATGGCGGGCGGCGTGTCGAGCACGGCCAGCTTGAAGCCCTGCTGGCGCAGGATCGCCAGATCGTTCGCCAGGCGAGCGACCGTGGTCTGCGCGAAAGCGGGATATTCGTCCTCGCGCTCGTTCCACCAGTCGGCGAGCGAGCCCTGCGGGTCGATATCGATCAGAACGACGGGCCCGGCGCCGGCGCGCTGGGCCTGTACGGCGAGATGTCCGGAGAGCGTGGTTTTACCCGATCCGCCCTTCTGCGATGCCAATGCCAGTACACGCAAGGCTTATCCCCCTGGTTTGAGCCTCTAGTCAATCAAGCGCCGCACCAAATGCGACTGTTCGAAAACGGAAATCGCAGACTACCCCTAATTTAGGGTTAACATCGGGCGGATTAGGCGCTCGCTGCGAAAGCGGGATGCGGCGCAACGCTTTGCTAACGGTCGATTTACTATAGGGTGGGGCCGACTGCCGCAGATGTGCGGTCGACAGTGCCGAGGACGGAACGGATGATCGGAAAGAGCAAAAACGTGGGCATGGCGCTTTGCGCTGCCATCGCGGCAGGTCTCGCCGTGCCCGCGTCGGCCGATGTGAAGGACGGCGTCGATGCCTGGAGCCGCGGCGATTATGCCGCCGCCGTGCGCGAATGGGTGGCTCCGGCGCAGGCAGGCGATGCCGATGCGCAGTTCAATCTGGCGCAGGCCTATCGGCTGGGTCGGGGGGTCGATACCGACCTGGCGCAGGCGGAAGCGCTATATGCTCGCGCAGCGGCGCAGGGTCATGTGCAAGCAGCGGACAATTACGGGCTGCTTCTGTTCCAGCGCGAGCAGCGCGACCAAGCGCTTCCCTATATCGAAGCCGCAGCGACACGCGGCGATCCGCGCGCGCAGTACATATTGGGCATCGCTCACTTCAACGGGGACCTCGTGGCGAAGAACTGGCAGCGGGCCTATGCCCTGCTGACCCTCGCCAATTCGACGGGGCTGCCGCAGGCCAAGGGCGCCCTCACGCAAATGGACGAGTATATCCCGCTGGCCGACAGGCAGGCGGCGCAGGTGCTTGCGAGTCAACTGAAGTCCGAAGCCGAGGCGGCGCGGGCGCGGGAGCTGACTGCGGTCGACCTGGCGGTCGGTACTCCCGAATCGGTTCCGCCAGCCGCGCGCCCGGCGCCGGCTCCGGCTCGCGAAACACGCGGCGCGGATTTCGCTCAAACGCCGCGACCGGTCACGGTTGCGCGCGCCGAATCGACCGTCTCCACGACGCCGAAGCCGGAAACTCCCGTGGTCGCGCCATCGCCACAGGCCAACCGCTCGCAAGGCCCGTGGAAGCTGCAGCTCGGTGCCTTCGGGGTGGCGGGAAATGCCGACCGGCTGTGGGAGAAGGTCTCGCAAACTCCCGCGCTTGCCGGACGTGCCAAGCTGAAAGAGCCGGCAGGACGACTTACCAAGCTTCTCGCCGGCGGGTTCGAATCGCGCGATGCGGCAACTTCTGCCTGCGCGCAGCTGAAGCGTGGCGGCTACGAGTGTCTCGTGACCCGCTGATCCCCGGACTAGATCGCCTGCCCGCTTTCCCTTTTTCCACCTGCCGCTAGGTAGGGCGGTGGACAGGGAGCACGACGTGACAGAGCAGGCAGAACAGGCGACACCGGAGCAGGTGAGGCCCACCGGCGGCACGAACCGTATCGCGAGCCTCGATTTCATCCGCGGGCTGGCGGTGATGGGCATCCTTGCCGCCAATATCGTCGCCTTCGGCCAGCCGATGACGGCCTATATGTACCCCGACGCCTTCACCGTGCCGCACAGCGCGGCGGAGGACTGGATGTGGGTCCTCCAGTTCGTCCTCATCGACAGCAAGATGCGCGGGCTGTTCACCCTGCTGTTCGGGGCCGGGATGGTGCTGTTCCTCGAACGTGCGGCGGCGCGCGGGCAGGGCAGATGGCTGCAGGTCCGGCGCCTGTTCTGGCTCGGCATGATCGGCCTGGTGCATTTCTTCTTCATCTGGCGCGGCGACATCCTGTTTCTTTACGCCTGCGCAGGGCTCGCCGCTCTGCTGTTCGTCGGCCTCTCGCGCCGGAAATTGCTTGTGCTCGGCCTCATCGGCTATTTGGGCGGCGCGCTGTTCTACACCGGCATTCTCGGCTTCCTGCCGATGATGGAGGGCTCGCAAGAGGCGGCCTTCGCCGAAATGGCCGAGGATCTCGAAAGCGAGAAACAAGCCGACCTCGCCGATGGCCGCTACGAAACGCAGCTGATCGGCGATGGCGACTACGGCGCCTGGGTAAATCACAACATCACCGAGCATGGGCCGGAGATCGGGTTCGTCCTGATGCTGTTCTGGTTCGAAACGCTCCCGCTGATGCTCGTCGGCATGGCGGCCTTTCGTTACGGGCTGTTCGATGGCGGCGTCGATCCGGGGCGGCAGCGCAAATGGGGTTGGGGGCTGTGGATCGTCGGCACGGCCCTGACCATTCCGGTGGCGCTCTGGGCGAAGGCCGGCGGACTGACCTATTACGGCACGCTCGCCGCGATGAGCGCCTGGTCGATGGTGCCGCGCCTGTTCGCCATCCTCGGCTTGCTCGCCCTGCTGGCGCTTTGGGGCCAGCAAATTGCCGGACCCTTGGCGCAGCGTGTCTCTGCGGCCGGGCGGGCGGCCTTTACCAATTATCTCGGGACTTCGGTGCTGATGATGCTGGTATTCCATGGCTGGGCGGGTGGCCTGTTCGGCCAGCTTGGCCGGACGGAGCTCTATATCGTGACGCTTGCCACATGGGCGATCATGCTGCTGTGGTCCAAGCCCTGGCTCGAGCGCTTCCGCTTCGGCCCGCTCGAATGGCTATGGCGCTGCCTGACCTACTGGCGGCTATTTCCCTTGCGGAGGTAATTGCCGCTCGGGCTTGCTATTGAGAATGACTCTCACTACACCTGCTCTTGCGAATCAATCGCAAGGGATCCGCGCCTATGTACATCTGCATCTGCAACGCCATCCGGGAGAGCGAGCTGCGATTCAAGGCGCACCACGTCTCGGGCGATGCGGAGGCGTGTTACGCGGCCATGGGCAAGCAGCCCAATTGCGGCCAGTGCCTGGTCGAGGCGGACGCCATCATCGAGGAAGAGCGCAAGCTGGGCTTCGTACCCGCCGCCGCCTGAATTTCCGCTACTGACAATCGCTTGCAACTGGCGGAATTCCGCCATTTTTTCGCTGCGTCCCCTTGTCAATTCCTCCCTTGTGGGAGCATACGATTGTAGTTTCACACAACAGGAGCAGGCACGTGCAAGGCGACCCCAAGGTCATCGAATTTCTCAACAAGGCGCTGACCAATGAGCTGACGGCGATCAACCAGTACTGGCTGCACTATCGCGTGCTGGCCGACTGGGGCGTACACAAGCTCGCCGAGTACGAGCGGCACGAATCGATCGACGAGATGAAGCATGCCGACATCCTCGCCGAGCGCATCCTGTTCCTGAACGGCCTCCCGAACTTTCAGGCGATCCACAAGCTAAAGGTCGGCGAGACGGTCGAGGAAATCCTCAAGGCCGATCTGGCGATGGAGATGGAAGCGATCCCGCTGCTCAAGGAAGCGGCCGAGCATTGCCAGAGCGTGCGCGATTTCACCTCCGGCCAGATATTCGAGGACATTCTCGCCAGCGAGGAAGAGCATGTCGACTTCCTCGAAACGCAATTCGACATGATCGCCCGGATGGGGCTGGAGAACTACGTCCAGCTGCAAAGCAAGCCGGCGGGCGACGGCGAGGCCGGCTGAGCAGCGCTCAATAGCAGCCGACTTCCCAGAAGGTCGCATGCGGTCCGCCATGCTTGATCAGCCGCGCGAGGCGCCGTTCGCCCTCCCACAGCTCGGCCGAGCCCTCCGCAAGATTGATATCGGTCACCAGCAAGGCCGTCCCGAGGTCCAGCGTGTCGAGCCTCACGTGATGCAGTTCCCGCTCTCCGCGTGACAGGATCGCAATCAGGATACGGTGCATGGCGTCTCTCCTCGGTTGGAGATCGCGTGTTGCGCCGCGCAAGATGAACGCCGGATAACCGATTTTAGCTCGCCGTGCCGTAGCGTCACTTGGCCGAAATCGGTCCGGAAATCGCGATCAGTCGCCGCGCAAGTGCCGCTTCATGCGCTCGCGATTGCGCTTCGCCGCGGTTTGCGTCTCAAGCAGGAAACTTGCGAGGCCCGCAACGAGCAGGCCCATCGTTACGATCCACGTAAAGGCTACTATCGTCCCCAGAGGCGCATAGACGAAGGCGCTGACGAACAGCAGCGCGATCACGATGCTGATAGTAAGAGCCGACGCGGTGCTGAGCATCACGGCGCGCTGGGCCAGGATGCGGCGGCGTTCCAGCGCTGGCAGTTCGTCGAGCAGGATACCAGCACGACCGTCCTCGTCGGCAGCGACGATCTTCTCGATCTTGTTGGCGACCCAGATCAGCCGGTTTGTCATCACGTTCATAATGGCCCCGATCCCGGCGAGCAGGAAGGCAGGCGCGAGGCTAAGCTGCACGACCTGTTGCACCCGCAATGTGGAGCTGGTCCGTTCGATCAGTTCGAGTCCAGGCAGGCTGGCTAGCAGGTCGAGCATCATCACCGCTCCCCGCTGTAATTTCCGCCCCCGCCCTTATTGGCGTTGTAGGGGTTCTTGGGGCTCTTCAGCACCACGCGTACCGGCACGGCTTCGAAGCCGAGCTTGTCGCGAATTCCATTGATCAGATAACGCTCGTAGCTCTTGGGAAGCGCTTCCAGCCGGGTGCCGAACACGACGAACCGCGGCGGCCGGATGCTCGCCTGCGTGATGTAGCGCAGCTTGATCCGCCGACCCTTGGGCGCGGGCGGCGGGTTGGCTTCCAGCGCATCATCGAACCAGCGGTTGAGAGCGGCGGTCGGCACGCGGCGGCTCCACGCCTCGCGCAGTTCGAATGCCGCGCCGAGCATCTGGTCGAGCCCCTTGCCGGTCTTTGCGCTGACCGCGAACAAGGGCACGCCGCGCACCTGCGCCAGCCCTTCGTTCAGCGCCTCGCGGATGCCGTTGAACAAGCTGCTGGCATTGTCCGCGACGTCCCACTTGTTGATCGCGATCATCAGCGCCCGGCCTTCCTCGAGCACGAGGTTGGCGATCTTGAGGTCCTGCGCTTCCAGCCCGCGCGTCGCATCGAGCAGCAGCACGACGACTTCGGCAAAATCGACCGCGCGTCGGGCATCGGCGACCGACAGTTTCTCCAGCTTGTCCGTGACCTGCGCCTTCTTGCGCATGCCGGCGGTGTCGATCAGCTTGATCTCGCGCGCGTCGCCGGTCTTGGGGTCGATCCATTCCCAATCGATCGCAATCGAATCGCGCGTGATCCCTGCCTCGGGCCCGGTCAGTAGGCGGTCTTCGCCCAGCAGACGGTTGATCAGTGTGGATTTGCCCGCATTGGGGCGGCCGACGATGGCGAGCTGGAGCGGCCCGGCGAGCAGGGCCTCCTCGTCCTCCTCGTCGATCTCGGCTTCGATTTCGGCAGCTTCGGCCTTGGCGCCGATGATCGGCCACAGGTGGTCGAACAGGTCGGCGATGCCTTCGCCATGCTCTGCACTCACGGCGGCCGGTTCGCCGAAACCGAGCGAAAAGCTCTCGTAGATGCCCGCATCGCCCTGCTTGCCTTCCGCCTTGTTGGCGACCAGCACCACCGGCACCTTCTGGCTGCGCAGCCAGCGGGCGATCTCCTCGTCGAGCGGGGTCAGGCCGACACGCGAATCGAATACGAACATTGCGGCATCCGCGCCTTCCAGGCTGACTTCGGTCTGCTTGCGCATCCGGCCGGGCAGGCTGTCGGGATCCTCGTCTTCCCAGCCGGCGGTATCGACGATCTGGAACTCCAGCCCGGCGATCTCCGCATCGCCGAAGCGGCGGTCGCGCGTGACGCCCGGCTGGTCGTCGACCAGCGCCAGCCGCTTGCCGACGAGCCGGTTGAACAGCGTCGACTTGCCGACATTCGGGCGGCCGATGATGATCACCGTGGGCTTGGATGGGGATGCGCGCATGATGGCGCGGCAAGTGGCCCTTCAGCCGCCTTATTGCAAGCGGATGTGCGTGGGAGGGTTAAATGCCTTTAACCATGTCGGGCAGGCGCGCCGTAAGGTTAACAGGTTACGCACCATGGCCATGAATCGCGCTCTTATCGCCATGGCCGCGCTTGGCCTTTCCGCTCCGGCTCTCGCTGACGACAGCCGGGATTTCCGCGTGGATAGCGGTTTCTCGTCCTCGGGGAGCGAGCTTGCGCCCTACCTGCAATGCGTGCCCTATGCCCGCAAGGTCAGCGGCATCGAAATCTACGGCGATGCGCATACGTGGTGGGATCAGGCGCAAGGTCGATATGCGACCGGGTCGACTCCGCGCGTTGGCGCCGTCATGGCGTTCAAGCCGCATCGCAGCATGCGCCTCGGCCATGTCGCCGCCGTCAGCAAGGTGGTGGATTCGCGCCGCGTGCTGCTCGACCATGCAAACTGGTCGCCGATCGACGGGCGGCGCGGCCAAGTCGAGAAAGACGTGCTGGCGGTCGACGTGTCGCCCGCCAACGACTGGAGCGAGGTGCAGGTCTGGTATGCCCCGCTCGGCGGGGTCGGAAAGACCGCATGGCCGGTCGAAGGGTTTATCTACGGCGACAACGTCGTTCAGCAGCGTATGCAGATCGCCCAGTCCGACAAACCGGCGCGCAAGAAAACCTCGAAGCGCTTTCTCAGCGCTTTCGCCGACTTCCGCTGATCAGCCGGCTTTTGCGACCGGCGCGTCCTCGCCCAGATCCTCGTACCAGGCTTCGACCGGGCCGCTGAGCTTGAGCGTGAGCGGATTGCCTTTGCGATCCATCGTCTTGCCGGCCTGAACGCGCACCCAACCTTCCGAGATCGAATATTCCTCGATATCGGTGCGCTGCTTGCCCTTGAACCGTATGCCGACGCCGCGCTGCAACACTTCGGTGCTGAAATGCTCGTTCTTCGGGTTGACCGACAGGCGGTCGGGCGGGGTGTCATTATTCGTGTCTTCGCTCATGCGATGCGCCGATAATGCGCCCCGCGCCGACCCGCAAGTTCATTCGGGCGCAGCATTCAATCGGGCGGCGGAGGCGTTTCGATCGGGCTCCGACCCGGATTGTCGTAATCGGGGGAAACCGGCTCCACACCGGGCGGCTCTTCCATCGGGGCCTCGTTCGGCGGGCTGTCGGGCGGCATTTCCTGAGGCGCACCGGGATCGATCGTATCGGGCGAGGGGTCGGGCTGCGTTGCCATGGTCGGTCTCCTTCAATCCGGCGGGAGCAGGGTTTCGGAGCGTGAGACATCCAGCCCCTGCTCCCCCTTGCCGTCACGCCCGCCGTCCATGGCAGGCTCGAGCGCTTTTTCGGTTTCGATGTCGATTTCGTCCGGGGTGTCGCGATGGTCGAGGGTTTCGCCTTCCGCTTCGCCGTCCGCCTCCATCTCGGCGGATGTTTTCGGCTTCACATCGGGATTGACGACCGGCGGCGTCGTCGGCGGGATATGGGGTGTTTCATAGTCGGCCATAAGCATGGCTCCTTTCGCTAGGATCAACGGCTTGTCGCGCCCCCGCGTTCCCCCGTCCGTCGCCACGCTTGCGCTTGTCGTCGCATCGCTCTAGAGGCACGCGCCTACACGTGGAGGGCCCGCCCCTTCGCGCGGCATCGTTCGGGTTAGCGGGCGTGGCGGAACTGGTAGACGCGCTGGTTTTAGGTACCAGTATCGAAAGATGTGGGGGTTCGAGTCCCTTCGCCCGCACCAGTGCCGCCCCGGCGTGAAGCCCCGTCATCACTATCGCATTTTCGAAAGTCACGAGTTTCAACCATGCAGATCAAAGAAACCGCCAATGAAGGCCTGAAGCGCGCCTATGCCGTCACCATCCCGGCGAAGGACATCGACGAGCGCGTGGGCAGCGAAGTGAAGAAGATCGCCCCGCAGGTCCGCATGCCCGGTTTCCGCCCCGGCAAGGTGCCGGCGAACCTCGTGCGCAAGATGCACGGCGAACAGCTTCACGCGCAGGCGGTCAACGACATGATCCGCGAATCGGTCGACAAGGTGATGGCCGACAACAAGCTGCGCCCCGCGATGCAGCCCAAGGTCGAATTCGGCGAAGGCTACGAGGAAGGCAAGGATGCCGAGCTCACCGTCGAGCTGGAAATCCTGCCCGAGATCGAAGCGCCCGAGATCAAGGACCTCGAGCTTGAGCGCCTGACCGTTCCGGTGAAGGACGAGGCGGTGGACGAAGCCGTCCAGAACATCGCCGACCAGAACAAGAGCTACAAGGACGCCGCCAAGACCAAGAAGGCGGGCGAGGGCGACCAGCTGATCATCGATTTCGTCGGCCGCGTCGACGGCACCGAATTCGAAGGCGGCAAGGCGGAAAACACCCCGCTGGTGATCGGCTCGGGCCAGTTCATCCCCGGCTTCGAAGAGCAGCTTACGGGCGTGAAGACCGGCGATGAGAAGACCATCACCGTGACTTTCCCGGACGATTATCCGGCAGAGCATCTTGCCGGCAAGGAAGCGGCATTCGACGTCACCGTGCAGCAGGTGAAGGTCGCGACCGAGACCAAGGTCGACGACGAGTTCGCCAAGAACCTCGGCCTCGACAGCATCGACAAGCTGAAGGAACTGGTCCGCGGACAGCTGGAGCAGGAAACCTCAGGCCTGACCCGCACGCAGATGAAGCGCCAACTGCTCGACAAGCTGGCTGCCGGTCATGATTTCGCCGTGCCGCAGGGTATGGTCGATGCGGAATTCGACCAGATCTGGGCCCAGCTGCAGCAGGAAGCCGCGCAGTCCGAAGATCCCGAAGCGATGCTGAAAGAGGTCGAGGACGAGAAGGACGATTACCGCAAGATCGCCGAACGCCGCGTGCGCCTCGGCCTGCTGCTGTCGGAAATCGGCCAGGCGAACGGCGTGGAAGTCAACGCGAACGAAATGCAGATGCTGATCCAGCAGGCTGCCCAGCAGTACCGCGCGGAAGACCGCGAGCGGTTCATGGAATATGTCCGCACCGAGCCGATGGCCGCCGCCCAGCTGCGCGCCCCGCTCTATGAAGACAAGGTTGTCGACTTCCTGTTCAATAAGGCCGAAATCACCGACCGCGAAGTGACGCGCGAGGAGCTCGAAGCCGCAATCGAGGCCGAGGACACCGCTGAAGAGAAGCCCAAGAAAAAGGCTGCGGCTAAAAAGAAGGCCCCAGCGAAGAAGGCTGCTGCGAAGAAGGACGACGCCAAGTCGGACGAGAAGGCTGCCGACAAGAAGCCTGCGGCGAAGAAGTCTCCGGCCAAGAAAGCCGCTGCGAAGAAGGCCGACGAGAAGAAGGCGGACGACAAGAAGCCCGCCGCCAAGAAGGCCCCGGCCAAGAAAGCGGCCGACAAGAAGCCGGCTGCGAAGAAGGCCCCGGCAAAGAAGGCTGCTGCCAAGAAGTAAGCTTTACGGAAGAATACAAAATCGCAAAGGGCGGCCGGATCGGATCCGGTCGCCCTTTTACTTGCGCGGTGTCAGCAGGGCTTGTCGGGCAGCTCGACTGCGATCGGTTTGCCGTCGGGACTATGGCTGAGCATTTCCTCGTCCATGCCGGTATGGATGTGCGCGCGGCGACGCTCGGCATGCGAGATCAGCGGACCGGAGACGATGCCATGCACCAGGATCGAGACGAGAATGGTGAAGCTGACGCAAGCCCATAGCAAATCGATCTGGATGAACTCCGCATGGTTCTGACCATAGGCGAGGTAGTAGATCGAGCCCATGCCCCGCACGCCGAGGAAGGCGATCGCAAGGGTGCCCATCATCGGCAGGTCGGAGCGCCATTCCGCTAGCAAACCCGATAGCGGCCGGATGACGAAGATCAATGCGAGGCCAACCAGCGCGGCAGCCCAGGTCAATGGCTGCAGCACTCCACTCGCCAGCATGGCCCCGAAACCGAACAGCACGGCAACTAGAACGATCTGCTCGATCTGGTCGATGAAATGGTGGCTGATCTTGTGATAACGGCTGCGGTTCTCCCGCTGGCGCGTGGTCACTGCACCGACAAATACGGCAAGGAAGCCATAACCGGCAAAGATTTCCGCCAGTCCATAGGCAAGCAGTAGCGTACCCAGGACGATCAATCCCTCGCTGGTCGAGTATTTCGGTTGTTCCGCGCTTTCGGTTTCTTCTTCGATGTCCTTCATTGGTGCGTCCGCTTCTCGTTCGAAGACCCACCATGCGCCGAGCCGACCTACTGCCCACCCTACGGCGCAGCCCACGAGGATTCGCCAGCCCAAGTCGTACCATACCCAGTCAAGCGTCCACGTTCCAAGTGACGCCATTCCGACCGCGGCAATGGCCAAATAGGTGAAGGGAAAGGCCAGTCCGTCATTCAAGCCTGCCTCGACGGTCAAGCTGAAGCGGACATCATGACGTTTGTTCTCCCCCGGTGGGCCGACCTGCACACTGCGCGCCAAGACCGGATCGGTCGGCGCCAACGCGGCGCCGAGTAGAATGGCAGAGGCAGGTGTCAGCCCGATGGCCCACCAGCCGAGCAAGGCAACCGCGGCAACCGTTAGTGGCATGGCGATCAACAGGAGAGGCCAGACCTGTCGCCAATTGGCCCAGCTGACGGGCCGGTCGATCGCGATCCCTGCCGCCATCAGCGAGGCGATCACGATGAACTCGGTCGTGTATTCGAGCGTAACCGCGTCGAAGCCATCATAGGTTGGGTTGATGCGCGGCAGGTCGAGCGGGAGCGAGAAGATCGCGAACCCGGCAGCGACATAGACGATCGGCAGCGACAGCCAGAACCTGGCGAGAAACCGCTCCAGCGACACCGCTACCATCAGCCCCAAGCCCATGACGACGAAGAGAAAGATGCGCGGTTCGTATTCCATCGCCTATCAGTCCGCGGGCAGGGCTTCGGGTTCCCAGCGTTGGAAATTCGGCTTCGGAATTTCGGCGGTGCGCGCCCGCTCGAATGCGGCCCCGGCCTTGAGCACCGCGTGGTCCTGCCACTTCGCGCCCATGAAACTGATACCGACCGGCAGCCGCTCGACCGCGCCCATCGGCATGGTCAGGTGCGGATAGCCTGCGATGGCCGCAAGCGAGCCAGCGCCGATGCTGCCGTTGAAATTGTCACCATTGACGAGATCGCTGACCCACGCCGGGCCGCGCGTGGGCACGACCAGCAGGCTGACGTCGTTCTCCCGCAGCAGACGGTCGATCCCCTCTGCGCCCGCCAGCCGTAGCGACGTAGCGCGGGCTTCCTCGTAAGCCGCCTGATCCGTCGTCTCGAGCGCGCGTTCGAACAGCGACTGGCCGAACCAGCGCATCTCGGCATCGGCATTGGCCTTGTTGAAAGCGACGAGGTCGGCAAGGCTGCGCGGTCCGCCGGTGCCCGGGCGCGAGGCGAGATAGGCGTCCATGTCGGTGCGCAATTCGTAGAGAAGCACGGTCAGCTCCGCGCCGAACATTTCGCCCTGCGGATCGTATTCGATCTCGACCAGTTCCGCCCCTGCGCGCCGCATGTCGTCCAGCGCCTGCTCGAACAGCGTGCGCACGTCGTCTCTGCTGCCGATCTGGTTGACCAGCACGCCGATCCTGACGCCCTGGAGCGAAGCATCGCGCAGACCTTGCGAGAACGAAGTCTTGCGCGCGTCCGCTTCTGCGGTGGCGGGATCGGCGGGATCGCTGCCCGCGATGGCTTCGAGCAGCAGGGCCGCGTCGTAAACGCTGCGCGCCATCGGGCCCGCGGTGTCCTGCGAATGGCTGATCGGCACGACATGCGTGCGGCTGACCATGCCGACCGTTGGCTTGAAGCCGACGATCCCGTTGACGCTGGCGGGGCAGGTGATCGATCCGTCGGTTTCCGTGCCGATGGCCGCCCAGGCGAATTCCGCCGCCACCGCCGCGCCGCTGCCGGAGGATGAGCCGCAGGTATTGCGGTCGATCGCATGCGGATTGCGGGTCAGGCCGCCCACCGCGCTCCAGCCGCTGGTAGAATTGTCGTCGCGGATATTCGCCCATTCGGACAGGTTGGTCTTACCCATCATGACCCCGCCGGCTGCGCGCAGGCGTGCAATCAGCGGCGCATCGCGTCCGGTCATACTCTCCGCCAGGGCAAGGCTACCGGCGGAGGTCGGTAATTCGCGTGTTTCGATATTGTCTTTCACCAGCACTGGTCGACCGGCGAGCAATGTTGGCTGAGCTCGCGCCGCCCGGGTCTGAGCTGTGATGTCGGGAGCAAAAGCGATGATCGAATTCAGCCCATTCGGCCCGTTGTCGAGATTTCGAGCGCGAATGGCATAAAGGAGCGTGCGCCGCTCCGCTTCGTTCTGCGGAGCCTCCACTCCGGGTGGTGGACCGGGCATCTCCAAGCGCACTGTCGGCTGTTCATCTGGCCCCTCCTGCGCTGCGAGCGGCGATGCGGTTGCAAGGAGAGCGAACGACAGGGCGAGATGCTTCATCGCGCCACCCTGCCACCGCCGAAGCGCAATGCAAGCGTGGTTAGAAATTCCCGCTCAAGGTGAAGCGCACGATGGGGCCGATGCGCCGGTCCAGCGTTTCGGTGAACAGCACGTCGCCGTCGGGCCGCGAATCGTCAAAGACGGTGCGGAAACCCTTGTTGCGCGCCGACAGCACGTTGCCCACCCGCAGTCGCCCGGTCATGCCCAGGATGTCCTTGTGCTCCACGAAGACATCCACGAAACTCGGTCCCTCCCAGAAGCGCCCCTCTTCGTAGCGGCGCGAATATTCGACCGGGCTGAAGGTGAACAGGCTGGCGCCATAAGCCCAGTCGCTGTTGGGGATGTCGTGGCGGAAATCGGCCTCCAGCCGGTTGTAGAGATCGTTGGAGAATGCGCGGTTCTTGCCCGTGAACGGATCCGTTACATCCATATAACGCTGGACGGCAGCGAAATTGAGCTGTGCGCCTTTCCAGCCGATCGGATCGAATTTCACCGTTCCCGACAATTCTATATGCAGTCTCTGCGCATCGCCGATATTGCCCCGCGCCTCGCCGCCGTTCGCGAGCGGGAAATAGTCGATGAAATCCTCGAACCACGCCTGCCGGACCTGCAGCTTGGCAGAGCCCCAAGGACCGAAGCTCTTGTTGATCTCCGCTTCCAGGTTCCAACTCTGGTCGGGCACCAGTTCGTTGTTGCCACCGTTCCCGTTGTCGTTGTCGAGATTGATGCTGGCGAGGAAATTGCCGAAGCTGAGCTGGCCGACACGGCGACGCAGCTCGACCGACACGTCGAAATCGCTGGTCGGCTTCCAGGCGAGGGACAGCGAGCCCTTGGGCCGCTTGAACACTCGCGAATTGGCGGCGGACCCGGTCTGCTGAATTTTCGAATATTCAGCACCCGCCGTGGCCTGGAGCGACAGCTTCGGCGTCAACTGCTTGCCGACGCTGAGAATGCCTTCATAGCGATCCTCCGTCACGCCGCCATTGCCGGCCGGGAAGGGGAGGAAAAAGAACTCGCCATCGGTATCGAGCTCCTCGATCGAGGAGCGGCGGTCGAGCCGGTTGAACGCGGCCTCGCCCGAAAGCTGCCAATCGGCCTTGAACATGTTCCAGCCATACTCGAACCGACCGATCCGCTCACCCGCCGCATTGGTCTGGCGGAAGCGCGAGCCGGTGTCGGGCGAGCCGTCGGAAAAGCTGTCGACCAATACGCTGCGAAAATTGTCGCGTTCGAAGCGTTCCAGCCCGATCAGCTTGAGTTTGCCTGGGCCAAGCGGGAATTCGATGTCGCCGCCGATCTCGTATTCGGGTCCATCCTCGTCGTTGAGCAATAGGCGCTCGCGGTTGGGGCCGACGACAGTCTGGGCAAATTCGGTGATCCGTTCTGCTAAGAAGTCCTCGCCGTAGCGCAGGTTGAGATGGGCGATGACGTCGGGCGAGAAGGTATAGGTGAAGTTGGTTGCCAGTATCGGATTGTCGAACTTGCCGGAAAACTTGGTATCCTGCGTCTCGATCAGATCGCCCGCGCCATCGACCACGGTGATCGGGCCATCGGTTCCGAAGCGGTTGTTCTCGTTGCTGAGCGAGACCGTGTAGTCGAGTTTACCGGCATTGCCGGTCAGCGATACCTCGCCGCCGAACAGCTGCGCTCCGGTGTTGTACGGGCGAAAGCCGGTGGTCCAGCTGAACTGCCCCGACGAACCAGTCTTGTTGACGATGACGTTGGCGACCTGGCCATTGAGGCCGGGGATATCGAGCGTGGTTCCGTCGACGATCTCGATCCGGACCACGTCGCTTGCCGGGATGCGGCTGAGCTGGTCGCGCACGCTGTCGGACTTGCTCGAGAAGCGCTCGCCATTGACCAGCACATTGGCAGTCGCCTGGCCGAGCCCGCGCGAATTGTTGTCGCCATCGTCGATGACGAAGGCGGGGACCTGGGCGAGCATGTCGAGTGCGTTGCGGGGGGCGTAGCGTTCGAAATAGGCCGGTTCGAAAACCTGCGCGCCTTCGGTGGGCGGATCGCCTTCGCCGGCCGGTTCGCTCGCATCGTCCTTCGCGGCGAGCGCAGGTATCGGAATTACACCGAGCATCAGTGAAGCCAAGACGGTAACGACCGATATGTCGCGGCGGTAATTCATTGAATAGGGGCTCCCCTCCTGGTTCGAGGAGCCTCGTCTACGTTTGTAACCGAAAAGGCCACCGCGCCATCGACCATGGCGATATCGCATCCGACAAATGAGTCCGGCACGTCTGCCAACGGCACATTGCGACGGACGAATTACATGGATTGCAGCGTGCAACCGATTTTCCACCGGCATTTGGGTGTTCGGCGACATATCTGGGCGGCAAAGGGGTTAAGCCTCTTGAACATCGCCGGGGTACTCGCGACATAGGCGCTCAACCGATCCGACGAGAGGAATTTTCATGATCGACCTGTTCGGCAGCGATGCCCATTCCACCCAGGGCCAGTTCACGCGCGATCCCGCGACCGGCGCGCTTGTCCCGGTGGTGGTAGAACAGACCAGCCGCGGCGAACGCAGTTTCGACATTTTCAGCCGCCTGCTGCGCGAACGCATCGTCTTCGTCACCGGCCAGGTGGAAGACGGCATGGCGTCGCTGATTATTGCCCAGCTGCTGTTCCTCGAAAGCGAAAATCCCTCAAAGCCGATCAGCATGTACATCAATTCGCCCGGCGGTGTGGTTACGGCCGGCATGGGCATCCACGACACGATGCAGTACATCAAGCCGCGCGTGTCGACCGTGTGCGTCGGCCAGGCCGCTTCCATGGGCAGCTTCCTGCTGGCGGCGGGCGAGCCGGGTATGCGCATCGCGCTGCCCAATGCCCGCATCATGGTCCACCAGCCGTCCGGCGGCGCACGCGGCATGGCGAGCGATATCGAGATTCAGGCGCGCGAGATCCTGCGCATTCGCAAGCGGATGAACGATCTCTATGTGAAATACACCGGCCAGAGCCTGTCCGACATCGAGAAGGCGATGGATCGCGATACCTTCCTCGAAGCCGAGGAAGCGATGAAGTTCGGGATCGTGGACAAGGTCTTCGAAACCCGTCCGGAAAACGGCGAGGCAGAAGCCGAAGGTTCGGGTGGCGCACCCGAGTGATCGGGCAGCCTTAAGGTTCCGCGCAGCCACTGTGCCTGCGCGGGACTGTTGCACGATTGCCGTAGGATTCCAGCAACCTTGCCGCTTCAGCTTGTGGCAAGGGGATGACTGTACCTACGATATTGACCCAAATCCCGTGTCCCCTAGAGTCGCACATCTGCCGACAGGGCCGGGGAAGACGATTAGGATATGACCAAGTTGAGCGGAACCGATAGCAAGAGCACGCTGTATTGCAGCTTCTGCGGCAAGTCGCAGCACGAGGTGAGGAAGCTCATCGCGGGCCCGACCGTGTTCATCTGCGACGAATGCGTCGAGCTGTGCAACGACATCATTCGCGAAGAAACCAAGGCCGGCCTCACCGGCAAGAAGGAAGGCGACGTTCCGACGCCGTCCGAAATCTTCCAGACGTTGAACGATTACGTGATCGGCCAGGATCGCGCCAAGCGCGTCCTCTCGGTCGCAGTGCACAATCACTACAAGCGGTTGAAGCACAGCGGCAAATCCGGCGATGTCGAACTGGCGAAGTCGAACATCCTGCTGGTCGGCCCGACCGGTACTGGCAAGACGCTGCTGGCGCAGACGCTGGCGCGTACCTTCGATGTGCCCTTTACCATGGCCGACGCCACCACGCTGACCGAAGCCGGCTACGTGGGCGAGGATGTGGAGAACATTATCCTCAAGCTGCTGCAGGCCAGCGACTACAATGTCGAGAAGGCGCAGCACGGCATCGTCTATATCGACGAGATCGACAAGATCACGCGCAAGGCGGAAAACCCCTCCATCACCCGCGACGTTTCGGGTGAGGGCGTGCAGCAGGCGCTGCTGAAGTTGATGGAAGGCACCACGGCCAGCGTCCCCCCGCAGGGTGGGCGCAAGCACCCGCAGCAGGAGTTCCTGCAGGTCGACACGACGAACATCCTTTTCATCTGCGGCGGCGCTTTCGCCGGCCTCGACAAGATCATCGCCGACCGCCTGCAGAAGCGCAGCATCGGCTTCGGTGCGCATGTCGCCGATCCGGACAAGCGGCGCGTGGGCGAACTGCTCGAGAAGAGCGAGCCGGAAGATTTGCTCAAGTTCGGCCTGATCCCCGAATTCGTCGGCCGCCTGCCGGTGATCGCAACGCTCAACGACCTCGATGTGGATGCGCTGGTGACGATCCTGACCGAACCGAAGAACGCCATCGTCAAGCAGTACAGCAAGCTGTTCGAGCTCGAAGATGTCGAGCTGACCTTCAAGGACGAAGCGCTGCGCGAAATCGCCGAGAAGGCGATCAAGCGCAAGACCGGCGCGCGCGGTCTGCGCTCGATCGTCGAGGGAATCCTGCTCGATACCATGTTCGACCTGCCCGACATGGAAGGCGTGACCGAGATCGTGATCGACAAGGACGTGGTCGACGGCCGCAAGGAACCGGTCCAGGTCCATGGCGGCAAGAAGGACGAGGAAGAGGCCGCCTGACCACCCGGCGCCTGCTCTTCGTCTGCGGCAAGAACCGCTGGCGCAGTTTGACAGCAGAACAGATATTCGCCGGCCGGGAGGGCTTCGATGTCCTCTCGGCCGGACCTGCATCCGCCGCAGACGTCGTGATCGATGCGGAACTCGTGCGCTGGGCGGGCCGCTTTTTGGGATGGAGGCGCGCCATCGCACGGCTATCCGCCAGCGCTTTGCGGATGCGCTCGACGGCAAGCCGATCGTCCATCTTGCAATTCCCGACCGCTACCGGTTCATGGATGAGAGACTGATCGAGCTATTGAAATGCCGGAAGGCGCCCCATCTCCGCTAATGTCAGCAACCGCCCGCGCAGTGCGGTGTGCGCTCGATCTGGATGGTCGCATGGCCAATGCGGTAGTGATGCTCCAGCTCGTGCGAAATCTCGCTGAGGAAGGTGTCGCCCGGGTGGCCCTGGGGCATGACGAGATGCGCTGTTAGCGCGGTCTCGGTCGTGCTCATCGGCCAAATGTGGAGATCGTGGACGGCGTCCACACCCGGTAGGGTTGCCAGATAATCGCGCACGGATTTCTCCGAGATGCCCTTGGGCACCGCGAGCAGGCTCATCGCCACGCTGTCGTTCAGCAGACCCCAGGTGCCCCAAGCGATCACGAGCACGATCAGCAGGCTTACTGCCGGATCGATCCACGTTTCGCCGGTCCACAGGATCGCCAGCCCTGCCATCACCACGCCCAGGCTGACCAGCGCGTCTGCGGCCATATGCAGGAAGGCCCCGCGGATATTGATGTCGTGCTGTCCGCGCAGGAAGAGCGCCGCGGTGCCCGCATTGATCAAAATGCCGATCCCGGCGACAATCGCCATGGTCTCGCCCTGGACCTCGGCGGGTTCTGCCATGCGATGCAACGTCTCGAACAGGATCGCTCCGATGGCGACCAGCAACAGCCCCGCATTGGCGAGCGCCGCGAGGATGGTCGAGCTCTTGTAGCCATAGGTGAAGCGGTCGGTCGGCGCCTTCTTCGCCGCGACGCTTGCGCCCCAAGCCAGCATCAGGGCCAGCACGTCAGAGAGGTTGTGGCCTGCGTCGGCGATCAGCGCCATCGAGCCAGAGATCCAGCCATAGGCCGCCTCGACGATCACGAAACCGGTGTTGAGGATGATGCCGATCAGGAAGGCGCGGCCGAAATCGGCCGGAGCATGGCTATGCCCTGCGTGATCGCTGCCATGCGCGTGATCGTGCCCTGCGCCCATGGCGATCAGTCGTACACGCAGGCATCGAGGGCGTCACGACCGACTACGCCGATGCGAGCGGCAATCGTATTGCCATGTCCGCGCAGCCAGCCGCGCGGGTTCACGACCGAGCGTTCCTTCGGCAGCGGTAGCGCGGCAGCCATGCGCGCCGCTTCGGTGGGGGTGAGGCTGGCGGCGGATTTGTTGAAGTATCGCTCGGCCCCGGCTTCCACGCCATAGGTGCCGATGCCGGTTTCGGCGACGTTGAGATAGACCTCCATGATCCGCCGCTTGCCCCAGATCTGCTCGATCAGCAGGGTGAAATAGGCCTCCAGCCCTTTGCGGAAATAGCCGCCGCCCTGCCACAGGAAGACGTTTTTGGCGGTCTGCTGGCTGATCGTGGAGCCGCCACGGATGCGCCCGCCCTGGGCGTTTTCGCGCATCGCCTGCTCGATCGCTTCGCGGTCGAAGCCGTCATGCGTGCAGAACTTGCCATCCTCTGCCGCAATCACCGCGCGCACCATGTTGCGGTCGATATTGCTGAGGGTGGTCCAGTCCTTGGTGATGCCGTTGCCGTCCATCACCATCGTGGCGGTGACGGGCACGGGCACGAATTTGAACGCGAGCACCAGCAGAAGGCTCAGCACCAGCAGGCCGAACATGGCTTTGAAAAGAAAGCGGACGAACCAGCGCATGGTCCTGCTGCTAGCGGCCATGGAGAGCGGTTGCAATCGGCGGCGCTTGCCCATGGGGCGCGCCCGTGCTTTCTGTCACCACGAATGAACACAAGGGGATGATCGATGCGCAATCTCACTCTGGCCGCGGCGCTGGCCGCTTTCGCTGCGACACCGGCTCTGGCCGATAGCGCGGAGGTCGCCGACGCGGTTGCAGCGGATTACGACAGCCATCTCGAAGACCTCTTCGTCCATTTCCATCAGAACCCCGAACTTTCCTTCCTCGAGACCGATACCGCCAAGCGCATGGCCGCCGAACTGCGCGCCGCCGGGCTGACGGTGACCGAAAATGTCGGCGGCACCGGCGTGGTCGGCATGCTGGAGAATGGCGATGGCCCGCTGATCATGTTGCGTGCCGATATGGACGGGCTGCCGGTGGAGGAGCGCTCCGGCCTCGACTACGCCTCTACCGCCACGCAGGTCGGGCAGGACGGCGAGACCTATCCGGTGATGCACGCCTGCGGGCACGACGTGCATATCACGTCGATGGTCGGCACGGCGCGGCGCTTGATGGCGATGAAAGACGACTGGTCGGGCACGTTGATGTTCGTGGTCCAGCCTGCGGAAGAACGTGTCGGCGGAGCCAAGGCGATGTTGGAGGACGGCCTCTACGACCGCTTCGGCAAGCCGGACTATGCACTCGCCTTCCATGTCGCCTCGATCCTACCGACGGGCGTCGTCTCGGCGGCCGAGGGAATCCAGTATTCGAGCGCCGATTCGGTCGATATCATGGTGCCCGGCGTCGGCGCGCACGGGGCCAGCCCGCACATGGGCCGCGACCCGGTCTATATCGCCTCGCAGATCGTCACCGCGCTGCAATCGATCGTCAGCCGCGAGATCGAGCCGCTCTCACCCGCGGTTATCACGGTTGGCGCGTTCCAGGCCGGCACGAAGCACAACATCATCTCCGAACGCGCCGACCTGCAACTGACCGTGCGCGCGAATGACGAGGATACGCGCGCACAATTGCTTGCCGCCATCGAGCGCGTTGCGGTCGGCATCGGCAAGGCCCACGGCCTGCCCGACGAACTGCCAGTGAAGGTCACGGTGAGCGAAGGCACACCGGTCACTTATAACGACCCCGAGCTCGCCCGCCGGCTGAATGGAGTGATGCGCGCGACTTTCGGCGAGGAAGGCTTCGAACCCTTCGAGCAGCGCGGCATGGGTGCGGAGGATTTCTCCTATTTCGTAGCGGAAGACCTCGGCGTGCCGGGCTACTATTTCGGCGTCGGCGGCACCCCGCCCGAGGCGTTCGAGGCCGAGGCCAATGGCGGCCCCGCCGTGCCGTCGCACCATTCCCCCCTGTTCAAGATCGCCCCGCGCGAGAGCGTGACGCTCGGCACCCGGGCCATGGTGGCCGCGGTGCTGGATCTGGCGGGGAGTTAGTCGTTAGACGCAAAAGAGAAAGGGCCGCCGGTCCCATCGGAACGGCGGCCCTTTCTATTGTCTCACGACCAGCGCAATTACGCCACGCCCGGCAGCAGCCTTTCGCCGGCAATCGCCTTCATTGCTTTCTGCACCTTTTCAAAAGCGCGGACTTCGATCTGGCGAATGCGTTCGCGGCTGACGCTGTAGACCTGGCTCAATTCCTCCAGCGTCTGCGGGTTTTCCGTCAGGCGCCGCTCGCGGAAAATGTGCTTCTCGCGATCGTTGAGATTATCCATAGCCTCCACCAGCATGTCGTGGCGGACTTCGGCTTCCTCGGCATCGGCGACCAGCTCGTCCTGCAGCGGACCATCGTCCTTCAGCCAGTCCATCCACTCGCCGCTGCCGTCTTCGCCATTGCGCATCGGCACGTTGAGCGAACCGTCGCCGCCCATGAGCATGCGGCGGTTCATGTTGATCACTTCCTGCTCGGGCACGCCGAGATCGGTCGCAATCTTGGCCACATCGTCGGGATGGAGATCGGTGTCCTCGTAGGCATCGAGGTTCTTCTTCATCCGGCGCAGGTTGAAGAACAGCTTCTTCTGTGCGGCGGTGGTGCCCATCTTCACGAGGCTCCACGAACGCAGGATGTATTCCTGGATCGATGCCTTGATCCACCACATGGCATAGGTGGCGAGGCGGAAACCGCGATCGGCTTCGAACTTCTTCACGCCCTGCATCAGGCCGACATTGCCTTCGGAAATGAGATCCGAAACGGGCAGGCCGTAGCCGCGATAGCCCATGGCGATCTTCGCCACGAGGCGCAGGTGCGAGGTGACGAGCTGCGCCGCAGCTTCGCTGTCCTCATGCTCTTCGTAACGCTTGGCGAGCATGTATTCCTGCTCTTGCGTCAGCACGGGGAATTTCTTGATTTCGGAGAGATAGCGATTGAGGCTCTGCTCACCGCCGAGCGCCGGGACGCTCAATGCTTTGGTATTGCTCACGTAAACCCTGACCTTTCTAGCGTCGACCTCGCGCGCCGAACCCCTGCTGGGCATTCGACTCTCGGGCCACTGAAGTTACTTATAACAGATATTGCCCGTGACTGTGCTGCTTTTCATCGATTTCAACGTGCGGTTTCGTCGATGAGTTCCCGCATATCGGGGGGCAATTCGGCGCGGAAATCCAAGCTTTCGCCGCTGATAGGATGGATGAATCCGAGGCTGGCTGCGTGGAGCGCCTGGCGGGCGAATTGCAGCTGCTGAAGCGTCGCGCGGATCGGCTTGGGAGTGCGTCCATAGACAGGGTCTCCTAATAGCGGATGACCTATTGACGCACAGTGAACGCGCACCTGGTGGGTTCGCCCGGTTTCGAGCCGGCATTCGATCAGCGCGGCATGGTCGAGGCGCTGCTTCGTCTCGTAATGCGTGACCGCATGCTTGCCGCGCGTGGCATCGTTGGGGAGCATGGCCATCTTCTTCCGATCCTTGTCGGAGCGGCCAATGCGGCCTGCGACAGTACCCGATGCCGGGTTCGGATGGCCAGCGCAGACGGCGAGATAGCGGCGCGCAATCGAATGGTCGGCGAACTGCTTCGCCAGCCCTTCGTGCGCCGCGTCGGATTTGGCGACGACCAGCAGGCCGGAGGTATCCTTGTCGATCCGGTGGACGATTCCGGGCCGTGCGACACCATTGATGCCGGACAGCCGCCCCGCGCAATGGTGGAGCAGGGCATTGACCAGCGTCCCGTCCGGATTGCCTGCCGCGGGATGCACGACCATGCCTGCGGGCTTGTTCACCACCAGCAGGTCAGCGTCTTCGAAGACGATCTCCAGCGGGATGTCCTGCGGTTCCGCGGCCAGCGGTTCAGGCGGGGGGAGGGCAATAGTGAAGCGAGCACCAGCCTCGGCCTTGGCGGACCCACTGGTCATCACCTTCCCGTCCAGCTCGACCGCGCCATCCGCGATGAGCCCCTTCACCCGCTCGCGCGACAACCCGCTCGCCTCGGCCAGCGCCTTGTCCAGGCGGCCGGTGGTGGCGAGCGATCCGCTGATGATTTCCGGCGAGGCCATGCTAGGGCCATGCGCGATGACCGTGGACATCTCAAGCGCGCTATTGGACCAACTGCTCGCAGAGGCGGAGGCATCGCATCCGAACGAATGCTGCGGCATCCTGCTGGGTGAAGGCGAACGCATCGGCGCCATTCTCCCCGCAGCGAACGTCCATCCCGACCCCGCAACCCATTTCGAGATCGATCCGCAAACCCTCATCGACGCGCATCGCGCTGGGCGATTGGGTGGTCCGCAGATCGTCGGCTATTACCACTCGCACCCCAATGGCGGCGCTGATCCCTCTGCAACCGATGCCGCCATGGCGCCGGGCGACGGGATGGTCTGCGCCATCGTCGCGGCAGGCCGAATCGCGTTCTGGCGTTCGGGGGATGCGGGGTTCGAAGCGCTTCCCTATGTGACCTCGCCTCGCTAAGACACATCCTCAATTTTTCATTACCGGGATCACGATGGACGACCGCCAATCGATCGACCTTGCCGCCATGCTCTGCTCGCGGCTGTGCCATGACATGCTGAGCCCCGTGGGGGCGCTGTCCAACGGGCTGGAACTGCTCGCGCTGGAAACCGACCCCGAAATGCGGGCCAACGTCATGCAATTGCTGGAACAGAGCGCGTCGATCTCTACCAACAAACTCAAGTTCTTCCGCCTCGCCTTCGGCGCGGCCGGCGGCTTTGGCGAGCGTGTCGATGTGGAGGAGCCCAAGGCGCTGATCCAGGCGCTGGTGGCGGACAAGGACAAGGTCGAGGTCAACTGGGCGCTGGCTGATGCCTCGCTCGGCAAGCCGGCGGTCAAGGTGCTGCTCAACTTCGCGCAGATCGCGATCGACGCGCTGGTGCGCGGCGGCACGCTGGATGTCGGCGCGGAAACGCGTGACGGGGCGTGCGAAATCGTGGTGCGCGCCAGCGGGCCCAAGGTCGCCTTCGACGAGACCATCGGCAAGGCGCTCGACGGCAGTCTCGACCGCAAGGAGCTGTCGAGCCGCACGGCGGCGGCGCATATGATCCACCTCCTCGCACAGGAGAGTGGCGGCGGTCTGCAATATCACAAGTCCGCCGATGCGCTGGTGTTGGGTGCAGTGTTGCCCCAGGGCGAAGGCCTGATCGGGTGAAGTCCGACTTCGGGAAGCTCGGCGAAGGCCTGCCCGCCAGCAAGGACGAGCTCGTCGACCGCGAGGTCCTTTCGCCCAATCACGACGAGCGCAGCGGTCCCATTTCGATGGTGGTGATCCACTATACCGAGATGGAGGATAAGGGTTTCGCGATTGAGCGGCTATGCGATCCGGAGGCCAAGGTCTCCGCGCATTACCTCATCGGCGAACAGGGCGAGGTCGTGCGGCTGGTGCCGGAAGACAAACGCGCTTGGCATGCTGGAGTCTCCTACTGGCGCGGCCATAAGGACGTTAACGGCATCAGCATCGGCATCGAGCTCGACCATCCGGGCCACAAATACGGCTATCGCGAATTCAACGAGGCGCAGTTCGAAAAGCTGGTGCCGCTGGTGGCGCGGATCGTGAAGGAATACGACATCCCGCGCGCCAACGTGGTCGGCCATTCGGACGTCGCGCCCGCCCGCAAGATCGATCCGGGCGAGCTGTTCCCGTGGGATCGCCTCGCCGAGTACGGCCTCTGCCTGCCGCGCCCCGAAAAGCTCGAACGCGGCGATCCGTTCGACAACGACGCGGCCTTCTACCTCGCGCTGGAACGCTACGGCTACGACATCACCGATGGGCACAAGGCGGTCGAAGCCTTCCAGCGCCGCTGGCGTCCGGAGAAGATCAACGGCGAGATCGACGGCGAAGTGCGCGCGATCCTGTTCCAGCTGCTGCTGGACAGGGATCGCGGCAACACCCGCTGACGCGTTTAGAAGTCCGCTGACACGGAGGCCTTGAACGTGCGCGGCCGCCCCTGCAGCAACGCGGCCGAGAAAGCATCGAAACTGCTGGCCCAATACCGCTCGTTGGCGACGTTATCGACCGACAGTCGCAGCGTGATCGGCGCTTCGCCGGCCACGAACACGTAGCGCGCACCGAGATCGAAGCGCGTCCAGCTATCCAGCGTCAGCGTGTTCGCCGCATCCACCCACTGCTCGCCGGTGTGCACGGCACGCCCTGTCAATGTGAGGCCGGGCGCAAAGCCGAGATCCCATTCGACATCGGCGTTGGCCGTGAAGTCCGGTACACCCGGCACCTCATTGCCGCCGATCAGTTCGGCATCTGTCAAGGCAGCGCCGCCGATCAACCGTAAGCCGGGTGCGACTTCGCCATTGACGGTCAGTTCCACCCCCCGATGGCGTTGATCGCCGAGATAGCCGAAGCTGCCATCGTCCAGCACGCCTTCGCCCGGGCGCTCGATCCGGTAGGCTCCGAGGCCGACGAACAATCCGCCCAGCGCCAGCTTGCCGCCGACTTCATATTGCACCGACTTGCGCGGGGCGAGGACTTCGCCGGGGTTGGTCACCAGACCAGGGTCGATCGGGGCCACGGGTCCTTGCTGCAGGGCTTCGATCCGGTTGGCATAGAGCGACAAGCCGGACACCGGTTTGACGACCAAGCCGGCCACCGGAGTAACCGCACTCTCGTCGTAGGTCGCGCCCGGGGTTCCGTCGTAATTGATGTTCTCCTGCCGGATATCCTGCAGGCGTAGGCCGCCGGTCAACAGGATGCGATCCCCCCACAGGCCAATGGTGTCCGAGGCGAAGGCGCTGGCCAGCCGTGTTTTGGTGATCGGTTGCGGATCGTCGAGGTCGCCGCCGATGAAGCCACCGGGCGGCAATGCGACCTGCGGCGTGTCGTAGAGGTTCGTGGCGTATCCCGATCCGAAATCGAAGGCCGTGCGGAAGACCTGCCAGCTGATATTGCCGCCGAAATTGATCTCCTGCGTGACGCGTTCGCCAAGGCGCACGCGCAGGCCGGCCTCGATAGCTTCGTTATTGCTTGTCGCAGGTACGAACAGCGACCCGCCGTTTGCGGCTCCGGTGTCGGCGTCGACCAGCGTCAGGCTGGCATACTGTCCTGCTTCCGTGCCGTCCCGAGCACCGCCGCGAGCATAAAGAGTTGCGTTGTCGGCGACATCGTATTCGAGTCCGAAGGTGCCGAACACGTCGGACAGATCGCTGTAGGCGAAATCCTGCGCGTAATTGGCGTCGGCGTCTGGGACGACCGGCACGGTGGAGGTCGCGATCGTTACCTTCGGCCGCAGGTTGTCGACACGGATTTCCTGATACGCCAGATCGATGGCGGCGCGTAGCGGTCCGCTATCGTAATCGAGCGCGCCGCCGATTACGGCCGTGCGGCGATATTCCTCGTCGATAGAAGTTTCGCCATCGCGATAGGCTCCGTTGATGCGCAGTCCCCACTCGCCCCCGCTTCCGAACCGGCGCGAGACGTCCACCGCGCCGCCGAAGCGGGCGCTTTGTTCGGCGGATACCGTAACCCGATTGAGATCGGACGCTCCGGCGCGCTTGAGCATCAGGTTCACACTGCCGCCGAGACCCGTGCCGCCCGGTGCGGCGCCATTGAGAAAAGCACTTGATCCGTTAAGCACCTGGACACTGCCGTATAGCTCCGGCGCCACAAGCTGGCGAGGCGCGATGCCATACAATCCGTTCACACCCACATCGTCGCCGAACAGGGTGAAGCCGCGGATGACGAACTGCTCGGACGCATTACCGAAGCCGTAGGTCGTCCGGATCGTCGGATCGTTTTCCAATACATCGCCCAGGGTCTGCGGCTGCTGGTTGAGGATCAGGCTCTCGTCATAAGACCGGATGGTAAAGGGCAGATCCTCTGCATTCTTGTTGCCCAGCACGCCCGCGCTTCCCGCATTGACCACCTGCGTCGCATTCTCGCGCTGCGCGGTGACGATAATTACGTCGTCCGACGTATCCTGCGCCTGCGCCGTTGCAGCGATCGAAGCGCCGAGGGCGAGGATTGAAACGCGAAGCATTGAATTCATGATGTCTTTCTTTCCAAACGGGAATGGCCCAAACGAGCATTACGATGTGCGCTCGATCGGCGACGCGCAAAGGCGGCGCGGATCGGGAGCAGGGAAACTATCAGCAGCAGCCAGCTGGCCAGGTCGCGCCAGCCATCCCCTGTCAGCCCCAGGATGAGACCTGCCACGGTGGCGATCGCCAGCGTCAATGGGACGGCGAAGGTCTGAAGAAGCGTGTTGCGCGGTTTGTGTCTCATGCGGCTTTTCCCAACGTGCCGCCGCTCTGGATCTCCGCGATCCGCCGTTCGAGCCTGCCGGACCTGCGGCGAAGCCACAGCAAAATGCCCGTCCACAGCACCCAGATCGTGATCAGCGTCATGACGGCCCAGATGATCTTCAGCGGCAGACCGCCATAGTCGCCGAAATGCAGCGGCTTCGACATCATCAGCGCCTGGTTGATCGCGGGCATGGTCCGCGCATCGGTCAACTGGCTGGAGCGCGCATCTACCAGCGCGGGGGTCAGCAGGTTCTGCGTGACCGGTCGATCGCCCTGGAAAAAGATCGCGTAATGATGGCCGGACGACCAGTCGCCGCCGGGGAAACCGACGAACTGCGGGCTGCGACCGGGCAGGGCTTCCTGGGCTGCAGCCATCGCCGCATCCAGCGACCCGTATTCGTCGGGTGAAAGAGGCTGCTGCGCACCGTAGCCTGCGGTCATCGCAGCGACTTCGCTTTCGCGCCAACTATCGGTCAGCGGATTGGCAAAGGCGTTGATCGCACCGGTCGCACCTACGACCATCATCCATGCGAACGCCACGACACCCAGTAGATTGTGCTCATCGAGCCGGCGGGTTCGGGGCTTGCGATCGGTCCGTACGGTGCCGAAGGGCAAACGGCGCATGAAGGGGGCATACAAAACGATGCCGGAAACCAGCGCGACCAGAAACAGGATACCGCAGACACCGAGAGCCCACATGCCGGGCAAGCCCAGGAACATATCGGTATGCAGCGTCAGCAGGAAATCCATGAGCTGATTGACGGGGGCCGGACCCAGCGACTCCCCGGTCGCCCGGTCGAGGAACAGCAGCGTCATCTGCGATCCGTCCGCATCGGGCGAGGGGCCGGTCGTCACGGTCAGGAGGGAATCGTCCTGACTGAAGGCCATGAACAGCGGGACTTCACCAGGCCGCTGCTCGAGCGCCGTTTCGAGCATGGCATCGAGCGGAAGCCCGCCTTCGGCAGAGGGGGTCTCGGCGAGTGCGGAGCCCGCCTCGTCGGCCATCGCGGCATCGATCTCGTCGTGGAAAATGAGGGGCAGGCCGGTGACGCACAGCATCAGCAGAAAAGCCATGGGAATAAGGCTGCTCCACTTGTGCACCAGGTACCAGAACTTGATCGTCTCGCGACTCATGGCGGTGCGGCTACCGAGCGGTTCGAACTGCGTCAATGAGAATAATTCTCAATAGCAGTTTAAGTTGAAGTCAGGCCTGGTGGCGAGTGGCCCCGCGATCGTCACCCGTTTCACTTGGCTAATCGAAAGCCACATCCTATCTGCGCATTCGCCAGGGGGCCGGGCAGCCGCTCCTTCGACAGGCTCAGGATGAGCGGGTTGTTGGAGAGGAAAGTCCGGGCTCCACGAAACAAGGGTGGCGGGTAACGCCCGCCCGGCGCAAGTCGAGGGAAAGTGCCACAGAGAGCATACCGCCGATGGCTCCTTCGGGAGAACAGGCAAGGGTGAAAGGGTGCGGTAAGAGCGCACCGGGGCTTCGGCAACGCGGTCCGCATGGCAAACCCCACCCGGAGCAAGGCCGAATAGGGGCGGCGCGCCAGCTTGCTGGCAGATACGTTTCGTATCGACCGCCCGGGTTGGCTGCTTGAGTCATGGAGCGATCCATGGCCTAGATGAATGGCTGCCGCCGCAGATACGGTCCGCTCGTCGGATACCGTCTGTGGAGACAGAACCCGGCTTACAGGCCCCCTGGCATCTCACCCCTCGCGGAACGGCGCGCCGACGGGCGGGTTGAGGCGACATGACGCAGCATAGCTCCCCACATCGCAGTCTCGCTCAGCGGGTCGCACTCGTCCTCGCCGTGGTCATCCAAATCGGATCGACCTTCCTCCCGCAGCTCGGCTTCGGCGAACCCATCGGCGAGCAGTCGGACAGCGTCCGCACCTTGGTGACACCGATCGGCTGGGCGTTCGGCATCTGGGGGCCGCTGTTCCTGCTCTCGACCGGCTTCGTGCTCTGGCAACTGCTTCCGGCGCAGCGGGACAACGCGCTGATCGACCGCATCGGCTGGTACGCAGTGGTCGCGTTGGCCTCGCAAGGCGTATGGGCGCTCTACACGCAGTTTGCCGACCTCACCTGGATATCGGTAGTCATTATCGCGACCTCGCTGGTCAGCCTGCTCGCCATCCTGCGCATCCTCACACAACTCGACCGCCCGATGACAGGGTGGGAGCGGTTCCTGATCGGCGTCACCTTCAGCGCGCTTGCGGCGTGGCTGACCGCCGCGACCATCGTGAACGTCACCGCCGCTTTGCGCTTCCACGGCGTCGGGGCGGAGGACACCTATCCGCTGCTCGCCGCCGCCATCGTCGCAGTCGGCGGCATCGTGGCCGCTCTGGCCGTGCTGCGCAGCGCGGGCAACCCGTGGTACGCGCTCGTTTTCCTGTGGGCGCTCTGGGGCATCTACAACCGCGGCGGGCAGGAAAGCGGCGTGGTCGCGATCGCCTGCAGCCTGTCTGCGCTGCTCGTCATCCTCGCTGCGGCTGCCGGATTGCAGCATCCGGCGAACAGGAAGCGATGGCTTGGCTGACCTTCGCGCTGGACAATCGCTGCGGAAACGCGAAAACGGCGCGCAACGACAGTCTTTAAGAGGGTCAATCCATGAAACGTTTCGCGCTTTACGCGGCAAGCGCCGCCATCGCCTTCACCTCCACCGCGGCCCAGGCCGACGAAGGCATGTGGACCTTCGACGGTTTCCCGACCGAACAAATGCAAGAGACCTATGGCTGGGCACCGGACCAGGCGTGGCTCGACCGCGTGCAGGCCGCCGCCGTGCGTCTGACCGGCGGGTGTTCGGCGAGTTTCGTGTCGGGTTCGGGCCTGATCCTCACCAACCACCACTGCATCGCCAGCTGCCTGTTCGACAATTCCTCGGACGCGATGGACTATCTCGACGCGGGTTTCGTCGCGCAAAACCGTGAAGAGGAGCTCAAGTGCCCCGGCCAACAGGCCGAGGTCGTGACCTCGATCGCCGACGTGACCGAAGAGGTGAAGGACTCCTTCGCAGGCCTCGAGGGTGAAGCCCTTACCAAGGCACGTGACGCCAAGATTGCGGAACTCGAGTCGGCCGGATGCCCGGACACCGATACGACCCGCTGCCAGGTGGTGACGCTGTTCGGCGGCGGGCAATACAAGCTTTACACCTACCGCAAGTACTCGGACATCCGCCTCGCTTGGGCCCCGGAAGACCGCGCCTCGACCTTCGGCGGCGATCCCGACAATTTCAACTTCCCGCGCTACTCGCTCGATGCGAGCTTCCTGCGGGCCTATGAGAACGGCCGGCCGGTCGCCACACCGCAGCACCTTCAGTGGAACCCACGCGCTCCGCAAGAGGGCGAGGTGACATTCGTGGTCGGCAATCCCGGCTCGACGAGCCGCCTCTACACGCAAAGCCAGCTCGCCTTCGAGCGTGAGGTGCGCTTGCCGGTGACCCTCACGACCCTGTCCGAACTGCGCGGCCGCCTGATCACTGCCATGGACGAAAGCCCTGAGAAGGAGCGGCAGGGTCTCGACGCGCTCAACGGCGTCGAGAACGGCCTCAAGGTCTATATCGGCCGCACCAAGGCGCTGAACGATCCGGACTTCACCGCCCAGCTGGCCGAAGCCGAGGCCGACCTACGCCAGCGCAGCGAAGGCAATGCCGAGATCGGCGATCCGTGGACCGCGGTTGACGAGGCGACCGAAGCCTATCGCGCGCTTTACCTGCCGTCGCGCTTCATCAGCCCCTCGGGCGACCTGTTCGGTTATGCTTCGACGCTGGTTTTCGCGGCGCAAGAGCGCGCAAAGCCCAATGGCGAGCGCCTGCCCGGCTACACCGACAGCGCGCTGCCGCTGACCGAGAAGCGCCTGCTCGACGAGCGCCCGGTCTACCCCTGGCTCGACGAGCTGATGATGGGCTGGAGCCTCTCGAAGGCACGCGAATATCTCGGCGTGGACGATGCGGACAGCCGCCTGCTGCTGGGGCAGGAAAGCCCCGAAGCGCTGGCCGAGCGGCTGGTCGAAGGCACGCAGCTGGCCGATCCGGCGGTGCGCAAGGAGCTTTGGGACGGCGGGCTGGCCGCGATCGAGGCATCGGACGATCCGATGATCGAGTACGCCCTGCGCCTCGCCGATCGCCAGCGGGCACTGCGAGATGCGGTGAACGAGAGCTATTCCGGCCCGCTCGCCATCGCCGGTGGCAAGCTCGCCGACGCGCGCTTCGCGGCCTATGGCGACAGCCTTTATCCCGATGCCACCTTCACGCTGCGCATCAGCTACGGCCAGGTGAAGGGCTGGGAGGAACGCGGCCAGCAGGTGCCGATCCTGACAACGATGGGCGGGACTTTCGAGCGCGCGACCGGCGCACCGCCGTTCGACGTGGCCGAAGCCTTCGCCGCGAACCAGGCCGATATCGATCCCGATACCGCTTTCGACTTCGTGACCACCAACGACATCATCGGCGGTAATTCCGGCTCTCCGGTGATCGACCGCGCAGGCACGGTGATCGGTGCGGCTTTCGACGGCAATATCCATTCGCTGGGCGGCAATTACGGTTACGACGGCACGCTCAACCGGACCGTGGCGGTGTCGACCGATGCGGTGCAGGAAGCGCTGGAGACTATCTACCCCGCGCCCGCGCTGGTCCGCGAACTGGCCGGCGAATAACGCAAGAGCTGGCAGGCTTCCGGAACAGCCGGGAGCCTGTCACGCTTCAGTCGAGCATGTCTGCCTTGATGGCGATAGACCCGTCGGTCTCGGCCGCCTGGATGGCACGCCGGGTATCGCCTTCGAGAACCAGCGCGGTCAGGCGGCCGGTGCGAAATGCGCCCGTATCGATACCAATGCGATGGTCGGTCCGCTCGATATCCTCGAAGATCGTATGGCCGTGCACGACGACATGGCTGAACGGCTCGGGATGCTTGAGAAAGCGCTCGCGGATCCAGCGCAAGTCGCTCTGCTTTTGCTCTTCGACCGAGCGCTTCGGATTGAGTCCGGCATGAACGAAAACATAGTCGCCGGCGATGATCAGATCTTCGAATGACGCAAGAAACTCGCGATGGTCCTGCGGAATCAGCCCGGCCATTTCGATCTGCAAATCCTTCATCGTAAGCTCGTTGTAGCGCTTGCGCTTGATGCCGTAGCTCAGGATGGTCTCGCGTCCGCCATGCTTGACGAAGTGGCGCAGCATTTCCTTGTCGTCGAAGCTCTCGAGGAACATTTCCTCGTGATTGCCGGCGATGTAGCGCACTTTGCGCGTCTTGCCCCAGTCGCGTGCACGTTCGATGACGCCGCAACTGTCGGGGCCGCGATCGATCAGATCGCCGAGCAGGATGACCGTCGTGTCTGCCGCTTCGTTGGCTGCATCGTCGGCTTCGATCGCTTCGATCAGTTCCTCGAAGAGGTCCAAACGACCATGAATGTCGCCGATTACGTAATAGCGTTCGCCATCCGGAACCCGCGCCACGCGGCGCGCGGTGGGGCGTTCCTTGAACAATTGGCGAAGGGATCGAAGCATTGGTTGTGAGTTCTCGATATATGGAACGTGGGCCTTGCCGGCGGGCGACCAGATAGGGCCTAGTCCGCCACGGGACAACCTTCGCTGAATGGCGCGTTGTGCAGTTGCGAAAACATCACAGGTTTTGCTGCATGTGCAAAAACTTTGCGGGTCATATCTTGCGTAAAGACCACGTGACGTGCACAAAAGTTGCCGTATCCGGACGAGGAGCCACCAAAACGGCCCCGACGGATTCGCAGGTGGGACGAAGCGACACTCGTGTAGGAGTTTGTAATGCTGACGTCCTTTCGCGGCCTGATGGCCATTTCGCTCGCATCGGTGAGCCTGATTTCCGCCGCGCCCGTGATGGCGCAGGTCTCCAACCCGGCTGAAGAGGTCGAGGACGGCGTCGATGCCGGCCCTGTGACCGTCTCCGCCAACGTGGCGCTGACCACCGACTATCGTTTCCGCGGCGTCTCGCTATCGGGCGGCGATCCCGCCATCCAGGGCGGCATCGATGCCGCGCATGACAGCGGTTTTTATGTCGGCACCTGGGCATCCTCGATCGACGGCGGCCCTGCCTATGGCGAACTCGAAGTCGACATCTATGCCGGGTACAGCGGCCAGATCAGCGACGCCGTCAGCTTCGATGTCGGCGTGCTCTACTATCTTTACCCGACCGAGGACCTCGGTCTCGATACCGACTATTGGGAGCCGTACGCCTCGCTCGGCTTCAACCTCGGCCCGGCGGAAGCCACGGTCGGCGTCGCCTGGGCACCGAGCCAGGATTCGCTGGGTAATGACGACAATCTCTATGTCTATACCGACCTCGGTGTAGGCGTTCCCAACACGCCGATTACCCTGACCGGCCACCTCGGCTACACCGACGGACCGCTGGCCCCGCCGCTGCTGGCCGGTACCGCAGACGATACCGGGCTGGACTGGGCTATCGGCGCGACCGCATCGGCCGGTATGTTCGAAGTGGGCGTTTCCTATGTCGGCGTCGAAGGTCCGTCGATCGACGGCTTCACCGACGACGCGATCGTCGGCACGATTTCCGCCAGTTTCTGAGTGACCAGCCGGGCAGGGGCGGGCCAGCGCTCGTCCCCTTTCCCGCCAGAGTATTCGAATGCGCCGCACCCGCTGCGGCGCATTTTCGTTTGTATCCTGGAGGATTTACGCCATCTGCGCGTAATGACCAAATTCCTCCATACCATGATCCGCGTCGCCGACATCGACGCGACTGTCGCCTTCTTCGATCTCATCGGGTTGAAGGAAGTACGCCGCTTCGACAACGACAAGGGACGCTTCACGCTTGTGTTCCTTGCCGCGCCGGGGCAGGAAGGCACGGCGGTCGAACTGACCTACAACTGGCCGCCGGAGGATGGCAGCGCGCCGGAAACCTACGACGGCGGACGCAATTTCGGCCACCTCGCCTATCGCGTCGAGGATATCTACGCGACCTGCCAGCGGCTGATGGATGCGGGCCACACGATCAATCGCCCTCCGCGCGACGGGCACATGGCCTTCGTGCGGACACCCGATGGTATTTCGATCGAGCTACTGCAGGAAGGCTATCTCGACCCGCAGGAACCGTGGGCGAGCATGCCCAATACCGGCAGCTGGTAGTCAGCCCTTCTTCTCGATGTAAGGCGAACTCGCATCGTCCGGGTGCGCGGCCGAGAGGCGGATGACCGTGTAGCCCACGATTGCCGATAGCAACGATCCCAGCAGGATGCCGATCTTGGCCTCGTTGATTAGCAACTCCTGCCCGGCGAAGGCCAGCCCGCTGATGAACAGCGACATGGTGAAGCCGATCCCGCACAACAGGGTGATGCCCCAGATCTCCTGCCAGCTCGCCTGGTCGGGACGGGGGGCGATGCCCAGCCGGTCCGCCAGCCAGATGGCCGAGAAGATGCCGATCTGCTTGCCGAGGAAGAGCCCTGCGATGATCGCGACCGGCAGCGGTGCCAGCAATTGCTCCATGCCGAGACCGGCCAGCGGCACGCCGGCGTTGGCGAAGCCGAAGACAGGAACGACCAAATAGGCGCTCCACGGGGCCAGCGCGTGCTCCATGGTTTCGACCATGGTTTCGTCGTCCTTGCCGCGCATCGGGATGCACAGCGCGCCCACGACGCCCGCGATCGTCGCGTGGATGCCGGAGTTGAGGACGAAGAACCACAGCACCAGGACCAGCAGGATGAACGGCCAATAGGCGGAAACGCGCGCCTTGTTCATCGCCAGCATGGCACCCACGATGACTGCGGAGGCGCCCAGCCACTCCAGCTTGATGTTCTCGGTATAGAAGGCTGCGATCACGAGCACCGCACCGATGTCGTCCACGATGGCGACGGTCAGCAGGAACAGGCGGAGCGATGCCGGGCAGCGATTGCCAAGCAAGCCCAGCACACCCATCGCGAAGGCGATGTCGGTCGCGGCCGGGATCGCCCAGCCGCGCAGCAAGGTGCTGTCGCCGCCGACGACACCGACATAGAACAGGGCCGGGACGACCATGCCGGCAGCCGCCGCCATGATCGGCAAGCGTCGCTGCTGCGCGGTGGAGAGCTGCCCCTCGATCCACTCGCGCTTCACCTCCAGCCCGACGACGAAGAAGAAGATCGCCATCAAGCCATCATTGATCCATAGATGGAGGTCGTACAGCTTGGGGATCGGGGTCCACGCCAGCTTGCCGTAGAACAGCTGCTGGTACTCCGCGGCGAACGGCGAATTCGCGGCCAGCATCGCTGCAACAGCTACGAAGATGAGCAGGATACCGGCCGAGGCATCGCTGACGAACAGCGCTCGCACGGGGGCGAAAACGAGGCGGAAAGCTGAAGGGCGTTCGGTCATGTCGGGGTGGTCCTTTGAACAAACCGCACCGCGTTGCAAGGGGGTGATCGTTTCGCTAGACGCCTTGGCGGGGGGAAACGGGTCGTGCTCATCGGCGAATTCACTGTCGCGCAATGGTTTTTGCTCGCCCATCGCGAGCTGCTGCTGTTTTGCGCGGCCTTTTTCGCGATTGGCGTAATCGACGAATTCGCAGTCGACCTGTCCTACATCTGGATGCGGCTGCGCGGCCGGATCGCAATCCCGAAAATCGACGAATCGCAGCTGACCGAAAGGCCGTTAACAGGCCGCGCAGCAGTACTCGTCCCTGCATGGCAGGAAGCCGCGGTGATCGGCCCGACAATCTACCACATGCTCGAAGTCTGGCCCTATCGCGATCTGCGAATTTACGTCGGCTGCTACCACAACGACCCGGCAACGATGGCATCGGCCATGGCGGCTGCGCGGGGCGATCCGAGAGTGCGGATCGTGGTGCATGGCGAAGACGGCCCGACGAGCAAGGCCGACTGCCTCAACCGTCTTTACGCTGCCTTGCGCGAAGACGAGGCGCGCGGCGGGACAGCGGCCCGCATGATCGTGCTGCATGATGCGGAGGACATGGTCGATCCCGCAGCTCTCGCTCTGCTGGACGACGCGATGGCAACGGCGGATTTCGCCCAGCTACCCGTTATGGCGCTCCCGCAGCGCGGGTCCGCCCTTATCGGCAGTCACTACGCCGACGAGTTCGCAGAATCGCACGCAAAGGCGCTTCTGGTGCGCGACGCCTTGGGCGCGGCCATTCCGGGGGCAGGCGTGGGTCTCGCGATCTCTCGGGATATGCTCAGTCGCTTCGGCGACGAGCCTTTCGCGCAGCAATCGCTGACCGAGGATTATGAGCTTGGCCTGCGCGTCGCCGAGGCAGGCGGACTGGGCCGCTTCTTGCGCTGCCGCACCGCCGACGGTCGCCTGATCGCAACTCGTGCCTTTTTCCCGGCGCGCCTCGATCAGGCCGTCCGTCAGAAGACGCGTTGGATGCATGGTATCGCGCTGCAGGGCTGGGACCGGCTCGGCTGGCAGGGCTCGGCTGCGGACATTTGGATGCAGCTGCGCGATCGGCGCGGGCCGCTTGCTGCCATTCTGCTTTCACTTGCTTACCTGCTTATCGGACTGAGTGGATTACTCTACTTGTTGGTGAGCAGCGGCGCGATTGCGGCACCGGAATATTCCGGACTGCTGGGCTGGCTGTTGCTGCTCAATCTCGTCGGTCTTGGCTGGCGCTTCGCGATGCGGGCGCTTTTCACCGCGCGCGAATACGGATGGCGACAGGGCTTGCTGTCCGTACCGCGGCTGATCGTGTCGAACATCATCGCTATCATGGCCGCGCGCCGCGCCCTGTCTGCCTATGTAGGAACGCTGCGCGGTGCTACTGTCATTTGGGACAAGACAGAGCACCAGGACCATCCGGCCTTGGCCGCAAGGGCCGAGGCCCACGCATGAGCGATGGCGCAGTGGAGGCGCGTCGAGGGCAGCCTCTTCTATTCCTTGGCTTGTTGCTAATCGGCTGGCTGCTGATCCGTTTAATTTCGTGGCAGAGTCCCTGGCCGATGATGGTTCAGCCGACAAAATCCAATACGCTTGCATTCTCGTACGAAGGTGAACGCACCGCTGCGATAGTACCCCAAGCGAGGCCATCGCCCGAATACGATCAAACGGTTCCATCATATGCTGGGCCGGTTCCAAACCCTGCGCCCTCCAGAAAACAAATGCCGATTTCCCCAATCGTCACGCTGACGAGCCGCGATCACCGCGAGCATTTCGGAACTGGTGAGCGGGTGCTGGAAGAAAGCTTATTGCGGCAAACCGATGTGGCACAGTCGCATGTGCCGGGCGGCACCGCGGAATCGATCGACCGCACGCTGGAAGCCACACCTCAGAATGATGCCGATTGGCTAAAAGCATGGCGGATCGATGCTTGGTTGATGCTGCGCGATGGAGGAACGTCCGCGCTCACCGGTGGAGCGCGGCCGGCAAGCTACGGAGCCAGCCAGGCAGGTGCGGTGATTGCCTATCGCCTCGCGCCGTCCAGCAGGCACGATCCCGCGATCTATGCGCGAGCCAGCAAGGCGCTGGTGACAGCAGGAGAGACCGAGGCGGCGCTCGGTATGCGCGCAAGGCCGGTTGGCGGCTTGCCGTTAGCGCTGCACGCGGAATTGCGCGCAACAGAATCTGCCGATCAGGTGAGGTTGCGACCTGCCGCCTTCGTTTCGGCAGGTATTGAAAACTCGCAAATGCCGTTCGGCCTCGAAGCCTCCGGCTATGCTCAGGCGGGTTACGTCGCCGGCGATTTCGCCACGGGGTTTGTCGATGGCAGGATCGACCTCACCCGCGACATCGAGGACAACGATCCACTATCGGTGCGCGCCGGTGCCGGGGCTTGGGCCGGCGCGCAGCGCGGCGCCTCGCGGGTGGACATCGGCCCGACGCTCAAGCTGGATTTCGGACTCGGCAATGGACAGGCGCGTATCGCGGCCGACTACCGCTTCCGCGTGGCCGGCAATGCCGAGCCCTCTTCCGGAGCAGCGATCACCCTTGCGGCGGGCTTCTGACACGGTTCAGCTTTTATCCGGGCGGGGGCTGCGATAGGGCGCTTTCATGGATGTATACCTGCCCATTGCGAACCTGTCCGTAAACGGGCTGTGGATCGTCGCGCTGGGCGGGCTGACGGGCGTGCTTTCGGGTCTGTTCGGAGTAGGCGGAGGCTTCCTGACGACGCCGCTGCTGATCTTCTACGGAGTGCCACCCACAGTGGCCGCCGCTTCGGCTTCGACACAGGTCACCGGGGCCAGCGTGACAGGCGTAATTGCGCATAGCGGTCGCAAGGGCGTCGACTACCGCATGGGTGCGGTGATGGTCGCCGGAGGGGTTGTCGGTTCAGGCTTCGGCGCGCTGCTGTTCCGCTTCTTCCGCTCGATCGGCCAGATCGATGTCGTCATCAATGCGCTTTACGTCGTGCTGCTCGGATCGATCGGGCTGCTGATGGCGAAGGAATCGGTCGAACTGCTGCGCGGTGCCAGATCCGGCAGCAAGCAGGCCCCGAAGCGCCGGCACCATCCGCTGGTGGCCAGCCTGCCGATGAAATGGCGCTTCTATCGCTCCGGTCTCTACATCTCTCCGCTTGCCCCGCTGCTGGTCGGCGTCGTCGTCGGAATTCTCACTATGCTGATGGGGGTCGGCGGCGGCTTCATCCTCGTGCCCGCCATGCTTTACATTCTCGGCATGAGCGCGAATGTCGTCGTCGGCACCAGCCTGTTCAACATCCTGTTCGTGACCATGGCGACCACGATGATGCACTCGCTGACAACCAAGGCGGTGGACATCGTGCTGGTCTTCCTGCTGCTGATCGGTTCCGTCACCGGCGCACAGATCGGCTCGCAGATCGCCGTCAAGGCCAAGCCCGAACTGCTGCGGCTGATCCTGGCCGCCATCGTGCTGGTGATCGCCTTCCGCATGTTCCTCGGCCTGTTCTACCAGCCGGACGAGATCTACACGGTGTATCCGCTGTGAGGGTTCTGTTGATCCTTCTCTGCGCGTTCGCGCTAATGGGTCAGCGTGACCCGATCCTCGTGCCCGAGGTCAGCCAGCACGAAGTGGAGGTCAGGCAAGGGTTTACCGGCACCGAACTGCTGTTGTTCGGCGCGGTCCTCGATCCGGGCGGGCGCGCTGCGGGCAATCAATACGACATCGTCGTGGTGCTCAAAGGTCCCGCCGAGCCTGCCCGACTGCGCGAGAAGGGGCGCTTCCTCGGCGTGTGGGTCAATGCGGAGAGCACCGATTTCCGCTCGGTCCCCTCGTTCTTCGCGGTCGCCTCCTCCCGTCCCATCGAGGAGATCGTGGACGAGAAAACGGCTGCGATTTACGAGTTCGGCACCGACTATATCCAGCTCAGCCCCAGCGGCGTGATCGATCTGGACGAGCAGGCGCGGTTTTCCGCGGGTCTCGTCGATCTGAAAACGCGCCAGCAGCTTTACAAGCAGGATTTCGAGGGCGTGCAGATCAGCGAGCAGGTTCTGTATCAGGCACGGATTACCTTGCCGTCCAACGTGACCACAGGGACCTATACCGCCGAGACTTTCGCGGTGAGTCGCGGGCGGGTAATCGCCTCGGCGCAGACCGAAGTGGAAGTCCAGAAAGTCGGCTTCGAACGGCAGGTCGAGGAGTATTCGCAGGACTTGTCGCTGCTCTACGGTCTCCTCGCCGTCGTGCTGTCAGTCGGCATGGGCTGGCTGGCCGGTCGCCTCTTCGCGATGATCTAGAGCCCCGACCCCAGTCCCTATCGACCCATTAGCGTTGACCCGATTTTAACCGTCCCCCGCCATAGGCTGTAGCCCTGCGCGATGGGCGCGAAACTTGGGGCCGAACCGACCGATGACCGACATGGGCAATCCGAACCACCGCACTTTCGATCCTGCCAAGGAAGAAGGAGCCCAGCCGCCGCAGCCGCGTGGTTCCTCACTGCGCGACCGGATTCGTCGAAGCGAACAGGACAGCGGGGCGGCCTCTTCGCTCTCGCGCTCGGGCTATGTCCATAATCCGCAGCCAGTCGAGCAACAGCCGGTCGCCGACGAGCGGCCCTCGATGGTAACACCGGAAGTGCAACAGCCGGTGCCTTTCGAGGAGCCGATCGTGGACCAGCAGGCCGTAGCGCCGCCATCCATTCCCGCTCCCCCGTCGCAGCTTCGCGCCGAGGCGGAAGCTCGCAAGGCGCCGGAACCCGAAGCCGAGGACGAGCAAGCGCCCGATCCGGACGTGCAGAGCGCCAACAACACGATGGACCCCATCGGCGTTGTCCTCGAAATCGCCGGTTCCGGCTCGATGATCGCCGTCGACCTTCAGCGCCTGTCCGAATGCGCGGATGATGCCGATCCCGCAATCGCCATGGCCGGACAGGTCGGCAGCCAGATCAAGATTCGCGTCGGTAGCAGCTGGCTCCTTGCCAGCGTCCGCAACCAGCGGCAGGATCGCAAGGCCGGCAGCATCCTCGCGAATATCGATTTCCTCGGCGAGGGCATCGAAGAAAAGCTCACCGGTCGTCTGCACGGCTTCCGCCGCGGTGTCACCCGTTACCCGGTGCCCGGCGCACTGGTCTATCCCGCCAGTACAGCCGATTTGAAGCAGGTCTACGTCAGCGACGGTCGCAGCGCTGTCACCATCGGTAAGGTCTATCCGACCAAGGATATTCGCGCCGGCATTTACATCGACGCCATGCTCGGCAAGCACTTCGCCCTGCTCGGCTCCACCGGTACGGGGAAATCGACCAGCGCCGCGCTGATCCTCCACCGCATTTGCGAGGCCGCGCCCGAGGGTCATATCGTGATGGTCGACCCGCATGGCGAATACTCGGCCGCGTTCCGCAACACCGGCGTGATCCTCGATGTCTCGAACCTGCAGATGCCCTACTGGATCATGAACTTCGAAGAGCATTGCGAGGTGCTGCTGACCTCGCAGGGCAACGACCGGCAGGTGGATGAGGACATCCTCGCCAAATGCCTGCTCAAGGCGCGCAGCAAAAGCCGCCTGGCCGAGAGCATGGGCAAGATCACCGTCGATTCGCCCATCCCCTACCTCCTGTCCGACCTGTCGAACGCCATCCAGGATGCGATGGGCAAGCTCGACAAGGCGACGACGTCAGCGCCCTACATGCGGATCAAGAACAAGCTGGAAGAGCTGAAGTCGGACCCGCGCTACCAGTTCATGTTCTCCGGCATGCTGGTCGGCGACACGATGTCGGAGTTCATTTGCAAGATCTTCCGCATGCCCTCCAACGGCAAGCCGATCTCGATCATCGACGTTTCGGGCGTGCCCTCGGACATCACCTCGACCGTGGTTGCGGTACTGAGCCGCCTGGTGTTCGACTTTGCCATCTGGGGCCGCGAGGAGCGCACGTCGCCGATCCTGCTGGTCTGCGAAGAAGCCCACCGCTACGTGCCGAGCGAGAAGAATTCCGATGGCAATTCGGTCGGCACCATTCTTAGCCGCATCGCCAAGGAGGGTCGTAAATACGGCATCTCGCTGGGCCTCATTACGCAGCGACCGTCCGACCTCGCCGAAGGCGTGCTGTCGCAGTGCGGCACGATCATCTCGATGCGCCTCAACAACGACCGCGACCAGGATTTCGTCCGCGCCGCCATGCCCGAAGGCGCACGCGGCTTCCTCGATGCAATCCCCGCGCTCCGCAATCGCGAATGCATCATCTGCGGCGAAGGTGTGGCCATCCCGATCCGCGTCAGCTTCGACAATCTCGAGGAATCGAAACGCCCTGCGTCCGAAGACCCGAGTTTCGTCGAACTGTGGAACCAGACCGGCGGCGAGGAAGAGATCGTCGAACGCACGGTCCAGCGCTGGCGCTCGCAGGGTTAAACAGAAACCGAGCCGAAGCAAGGGCGACCGCCCGCCCGTAGCGGGTGCAGCGTGCTGCACGTCTAGCGAGGGCGCAGCCATGGATGTGGCTGCGAAATTCAATTATGTCCCGCGCGTATCGCCGAACAGGTGGATGTGTAGCCGGTCGCTCATCCGGAAGCCGTGTTCGACGCATAGCGGGGCGAGCCACTTTTCGCGGGTCCGCAGCGTTTCGCTGTCGGTGCCTTCGGGCATCAGGAAGACGTGATCCGGCTTGAAGCGGTAGCGATCGCGCAGTGCCAGCACCTCGTCGACATCCGCAGGCTCGGCAATCACGAATTTGAACCACGCGCGCGGGTCGGTCGCGTAGGCGTCCAGCCGTTCGGGTATGAGTGCCAGGTCCGCCGGATTGCCGCTGTGCGCTAGCTTGGGGCTGACGTTGAACTGGTCGATGCGGATGTCGAGCGGAGGCGGGGCCGTTGTCGTGCCGTTGGTCTCGATTTCGACCGAGATGTCCGGCAGCAGGTCGAGCAGCTTCGCCAGCGCCGGGGCCTGCAACAGCGGCTCGCCGCCGGTGATGACGAGGCGCTTCTGACCTAAGGTAGTGATGCGCGCGGCGACTTCGTCCTCGTCCAGCCTGACCTGATTGGCCTTGCGGTCGAATTCGACCCCGTCGCGATGCGGGCGATCATCACCGGTGAAGTGCCAGGTATAGGCCGTATCGCACCATACGCAGGCGAGGTTGCAGCGTGACAGCCGCATGAACGCGACCGGCATTCCCGCGCTCGGCCCTTCGCCCTGAACGGAGGCGAAAATCTCGGGCCCGCCAGTGTCGTCGGTGGCGAGGACTAAAGGCAAGGGGAAATGTCTCTATTACCGATTGTCATGGTGCGCGGCCCTATGACACGAAATCCGACCTTGGGAAATCGGAGAGCCGGACCCCGCGGGTCGGTCAGTGCCACAGCGCCGGGTCGATCGCCAGCAGCTGCTTCAGCTGAGCATAGAGTGCAGGCTCTTCGCTCCGCAGCGCCTTCGGCCGCTCGAAAAAGGTCACGATAGCTTCGGCGAAAAACTCCTGGTGGTTTGTCGCGCCATAGGGGTCGATCAGTGTCCGTTCACCGTTCTCAAGCCGTTCGACGTGATCGTCATAGGCCTCCAGCATCGCTTGCTCCCATTTGGCGTAGCGTTGCCCCTTACGCAGGATCGGGATGCCGTTGACGTGGCCGCTCAGCCCGTCGAGCTGGTGAGCGAATTCGTGGATCACGACATTGTGGCCGTCGCTCGCATCGAGCCCGCCATACAATGCATCGTCCCACGACAGGACCACCGGCCCATGTGCCCAGCTCTCCCCGAGCGTCGCGTGGTGGGTTTCGTGCACGACTGCATCATCGGGCGTGCCGCGCCCGGTAAGGAATGCGGCAGGATAGACGAGTATGTTCCTCAAAGTATCGTACCAGACGGGGCTGTTGACGATCAGGAGGCAGGCCTGGGCAGCGATGGACAGTCGCATTTCCTCGGTCACCTCGACGCCATTGATGCCCCTGAAGGTGACCTGGTTCAGCAGCAGGTTCATCTTGCCTTCCAGCGATGCCCGCAAAGGCTCGGGCAATCGTTTGACCAGCGGTACGAGCCGTTCGACGATTTCCCGCTGCTCGGTGCCCAGCGGTGTCGCCAAAAGTACTTTACGCCTTTGGCGACGCCATACCCAGCGAAACGCTGCCAAGCCTGCGACCAGCAGGAGTGCCCCAGGTACGATCCATGATGTCATGCGTCACAGGTAAGATGCATCCGGAGCCTTGGTAAGAGCGCCCCTATCCCAGCCGTGCGAGAGCGGCGCGCAGGCGGTCGATTTCGGCGGCATGGAAGGCAGCGTCGGCGCGGGCCTTTTCGACCGCTTCGGGCTTGGCGCGCTCGACGAAATTGGGATTGGACAGCCGCCCGTTGAGGCTGCCGAATTCCTTCTGGCTGGCCTCCATCGCCTTGGTGAGGCGGGCCTTTTCCGCCTCGATGTCGATCACACCTTCGAGCGGGATTACGAAGGCATCGTCGCCAGCCGCGATCTGCATCGCCGCCCCGCTGGGTGCCTCGGCGAACTGCACGGGAGTGAGGCGGGCGAGACGCTCGATCGCGGCAGCATTGGCGTCCACGACCGAGCGGGCGAGGGCGCTGGGAGCGGCGCAATACGCCTCCAGCTTCGCGCCCGGGGCGATGCCTAGCTCGTTTTTTGCCGTGCGAGTGGCGGACGTGAGGGCGATCAGCCAGTCGATCTCCGCCTTAGCTTGCGGATCGACGGTCGCCTTCGGATCGGGCCATTTCGCGGTGATGAGCGGATAGTCGGGCCGGTCGCCCTGCTTCGACCACAGCTCTTCGGTGATGAAGGGCATGAAGGGGTGCAGCATGACGAGGATCTGGTCGAGCGCCCAGCCGGCGACGGCCTTGGTCTCCTCGTCGAAGTTCCCCTTGATCAGCTCGATATACCAGTCGCAGAAACGATCCCACACGAAGTGGTAGATCGTGTTCGCCGCCGCATCGAAGCGCAGGTCGGCAAGCGCGGCATCGAGCGCCTGCTTCGTCTCCACCACTTCGCCGATAATCCAGCGATTGACTGCGTGGCTGGCCGCGGGAGCCTCGATCGATGCGCTCGCGCCGATGCCGTTCGACTGGCAGAAACGGGTTGCGTTCCACAGCTTGGTCGCGAAGTTGCGATAACCCTCGACCCGCTTTTCATCCATCTTGATGTCACGGCCCTGGCTTTCCATCGCGGCCATGAAGAAACGCAGCGCGTCGGCCCCGTACTGGTCGATCAGGCCCAGCGGGTCGACGACATTGCCCTTGGACTTGGACATCTTCGCCCCGTCCGCTGCGCGTACCAGGCCGTGGAGATAGAGCTTGGGCCAAGGAGCCTGCCCGGTGTTGAAATACCCCGCCATCATCATGCGCGCATCCCAGAAGAACAGGATGTCGAAGCCGGAGATGAGCAGGTCGTTGGGGTAGTGCTTGTCGACAAGGTCGGTCTTTTCCGGCCAGCCCAGCGTGGCGAAGGGCCAGAGCGCCGAAGAGAACCACGTGTCGAGCACGTCCTCGTCGCGGGTCAGCGTGACGCCGTCGCCTGCTTGCGCCTGCGCTTCGGCCTCGGTCATGGCGACATGGGCCTTGCCGTCCGCATCGTACCACGCCGGGATCCGGTGTCCCCACCATAGCTGGCGGCTGACACACCACGGCTGGATGTTCTCCATCCAGTTGAAGAATGTCTTCTCCCAGCTCTTCGGGACGATCTCGATCTCGCCGTTTTTCACCGCTTCGATCGGCTTCTTCGCCAACGCTTCGGCGTCGACATACCACTGGTCGGTCAGCCAGGGTTCGATGACAACGCCGCCGCGGTCGCCGAAGGGGGTTGCGATGGTGCGCGGTTCGGCATCGAGTTCGACCTCCTCGCCATCCTTAGTCTTGGCGATGTGCGGGATGAGGTGGCCGCTTTCCTTCAGGCGCTTGACCACCAGCTCGCGCGCGCCATCGCCTTCGCCGACGATCTTCTCGCGGCGGAAGCGGTGCAGGCCGAGAAATTCCTCCGGCACCAGCCCGTCCGCAGTCTGGCAGACGTTGGCCTCCGCATCGAGCATGTTGAGCATCTCGGCGGGCTGGAACCCGGCGCGCTTGCCCACGTCGAAATCGTTGAAGTCGTGACCCGGCGTGATCTTTACCGCGCCCGAACCGAGTTCGGGATCGGCATGCTCGTCCGCCACGATCGGCACGCGGCGACCGGTGATCGGTAGCACGACATGCTTGCCGACGACGCTCCGGTACCGTTCGTCATCGGGGTGAACCGCCACGGCCATATCGGCGAGCATGGTTTCGGGGCGGGTGGTCGCGACCTCTATGTAGTCCCGCCCGTCGTCGAGCGTGACGCCATCTTCGAGCGGATATTTGAAATGCCAGAAGTGGCCCTTCACATCGGTCGTCTCGACCTCGAGATCCGAGATCGCGGTCTTGAGCTTGGGGTCCCAGTTCACCAGCCGCTTGTCGCGATAGATCAGATCCTTGTTGTAGAGATCGACGAACACCTTGAGCACGGCATTCGAGAAATGCTCGTCCATGGTGAACTGCTCTCTGGACCAATCCATCGAGCAGCCGAGGCGGCGTAGCTGGCGGGTGATCGTGCCGCCGCTTTCTTCTTTCCATTCCCACACCTTGGCAATGAAATCCTCGCGTGAGTAATTCGTGCGCTTGTCCTGCTGCGCCTCCAGCTGGCGTTCCACCACCATTTGCGTCGCGATACCGGCATGGTCCGTGCCGACCACCCACAGCGCGTCCTTGCCGCGCAGCCGCTCGTAACGGATCATCACGTCCTGCAGCGTATTGTCGAGCGCGTGGCCGATGTGCAGGCTGCCCGTGACGTTCGGCGGCGGGTTGACGATCGTATAGGGTTCGGCGTCGGTCCGCCCGGGCCGGAACAGGCCGTTTTCCTCCCAATGCGCGTACCAGCGCGCCTCGATATCTGCCGGGTCGAAAGTCTTGGGTAGCTCGGTGGTCATTGTCTTTGTTCGCTCGCGCTTACAGGCGGCACCGGCCCGCTCCCCCTTCCGGCCACCCATGGCATGATCCTTTGGGGTGGCCGGGAGGGGGAGCGGGCCGGTGCCGGTAAATCAGATAGGATTCCATGCCAGCGCCCATGCTGCGATGCAACGCCGCAGGTGATGCGTCGGCATAGCCGCTTGTTTCGCACGGCAATTCCCCGCATAGGGCGCAGCAATGGGTGGTTTCGCCGAATACGAGCTGGTCGAGGGGGACGACGGGGGGCAGGTGCTCGCCCTGTCCGGTCCCTATCTGGTATCGACCATCGGCTCGGTCGACGAGGAACTGCGCCATCTGGACGGTCCGATTGCGAGGGTCGATCTCTCCGAAATAAGTGAAATCGATACGGTTGGCGCCTGGGTTGCCAGCACCATTGCGAGCGACCACGATGCAGCAGTCACCGGGGCGAGCAATCGCGCCACTCGGCTTATCGATGCGTTGAAGGGCTCACGTGGCGAAGAAGAAGTCTCCGCCCCGCGCCTGCCGGTCTGGGAGCGCGTTCCGGAGGCCCTCGGCAACAAGGTGTTTGCTGCGCGCGACGGCGTTTTCGGCGTGCTCGGCTTCCTCGGCGCGCTGATCGCCGCCTTCGGCAACCTCATCCGCCATCCGCGCCGCTTTCGCTGGCTGGCGCTGGTCCGCCAGCTGGAACTGGTCGGCGTCAGCGCACTGCCGATCGTGGGGCTTATGAGCTTCCTCATCGGCATCGTCATCGCTCAACAGGGTGCCGTGCAGCTGGCGCAGTTCGGTGCCGAAACGCTGACCATAAACCTCGTCGGGCGCATCACCCTGCGCGAACTGGGCGTGTTGATGACCGCGATCATGGTCGCTGGTCGCTCCGGCTCGGCCTTCGCCGCGCAGCTCGGCACGATGAAGCTGACCGAAGAGATCGACGCGATGCGCACCATCGGTATCTCGCCGATGGAGGCATTGGTAATCCCCCGCATCCTGGCTGCCATCCTGATGATGCCACTGCTCGGCTTCTATGCCGCCCTGGTCGCCATCGTCGGCGGTGCAGTGATCGGCGACGTCATGCTCGGCATCCCCTTTTACACCTTCCTTGCGCGCATTCAGGACGTGGTACCGATCTACGATTTGTGGGTCGGGCTGGTGAAGGCACCGGTTTTCGGTCTGATCGTGGCGCTGGCAGGCTGCTATCACGGCATGCAGGTCAAGGGTAATTCGGAAGAGGTCGGACGGCGCACGACCATGGCCGTTGTCTCCGCGATATTTGCCGTCATCGTCATCGACGCCTTCTTCGCGGTGTTCTTCACCGAGATCGGGTGGGGCTGATGGCGCAGGACGACGACGGCAGGACCCTCGGGCGGCACGAACGCTATCGCGGCGAGCACCCGATCGTGGTGGAGGGGTTGGTCAATCGCTTCGGCTCGCAGACCGTGCACGAGAACCTCGACCTCAAGGTGCGGCGGGGCGAAATCCTCGGCGTGGTCGGCGGTTCGGGCACCGGCAAGAGCGTACTGATGCGCTCCATCATCGGGCTGCAGCGCCCGACCGAAGGCGAGGTGAAGGTTTTCGGCAAATCGATGACCGAAGGCGATCCCGATGCAGAGATCGGCGTGCGCAACCGTTGGGGCGTGCTGTTCCAGGGCGGGGCGCTGTTTTCCACGCTGACCGTTGGCGAGAATGTGCAGGTGCCGCTGAAGCAGTTCTTCCCGGACATCTCGCCGGAGCTGCTCGACGAGATCGCGCGGTTCAAGACCGTGCTGTCCGGCCTTCCGGAAGAAGCCGCGGGCAAGTTCCCCAGCGAACTGTCGGGCGGGATGAAGAAGCGCGCCGGCCTTGCCCGTGCGCTCGCGCTCGACCCCGAACTGTTGTTTCTCGACGAACCGACTGCGGGCCTCGACCCGATCGGCGCAGCGGCCTTCGACCGCCTGACGCGCGAGTTGAAGGAAACGCTCGGCCTCACTGTGTTCCTGATCACCCACGATCTCGATACGCTGCACGAAATCTGCGACCGCGTGGCCGTGCTGGCCGACAAGAAAGTGATCGCCGTCGATACGGTTCCGAACCTGATGCAGCTCGATCACCCGTGGATCCAGGAATATTTCAACGGCCCGCGCGGACGGGCCGCGCTCACCGCGCAGGCGCTCGACGAATTGCGGCAGCACATGGACAATCCCATCGCCGCCCACGCGGTCAAAGCGTTGGACAATAAGTATGATAGCAAGGCATAGAGACTGACGGATGGAAACGCGGGCAAATCATATCTGGGTGGGGGCGGTTACCTTGCTGATCCTCGGTGCCCTTGCGCTGTTCATCGTCTGGCTCGCGCGGCTCGGCGGCGGGGACCAGAACGAATACGACATCTTCTTCAAGCAGTCGGTGGCGGGCCTCGCCAACGGCAGCTCGGTCGATTTCGCGGGCGTGCCCGTCGGTCAGGTCAATCAGATCGAGCTGTGGGACAAGGATCCCGAATTCGTGCGCGTCCGTATCAAGGTGCGCGAGGAAGTGCCGATCCTGGTCGGCACCACTGCGACGATCCAGGGCAGCTTCACCGGCGTCTCCACCATCACACTCGACGGGGCACGCACCGGCGCTCCGCCGATCTCCTGCGAGACCACCGCCTGCACCGAAGGCGTGCCGATCATCCCGCCGACCTCCGGGGGCGGGATCGGTGCCGTCCTCGCCAGCGCGCCGCTGCTGCTCGAGCGGTTGGCCACGCTGACCGAGCGGCTGACACTGCTGCTGTCGGACGAGAACCAGAATTCGCTGCAGGGCATCCTGCGCAATACCGAGCGCATGAGCGGCGATCTTGCCGCTGCTACGCCGCAAATAGAGCGCGTGCTGTCCGAATTGCAGGTGACGTTGCGCGAATCCAGCGAAGCGCTGGACGCGTTCGAGAAGGTTACACAATCGACCGACCGGCTGATCAACCAGGAAGGCTCGCAGCTCGCCGAGCAGCTACGCGGGACGCTGAATTCCGCCAGCGGCGCGGCCAAGGCACTGGAGCAGACGCTCGCCGATGCGCGGCCGGCGACCAAGCAGTTGACCGAGAGCACGCTGCCGGCTGCCGAAGCAACGCTGCGCGATCTGCGCGCCACCAGCAAGGCGCTGCGCGACGTGACCGAGAAGATCGACGAAAAGGGCGCAGGTGCCCTGCTAAGCTCGCAACCGCTGCCCGATTACGAACCGTGAGGCGCATGATGACGACCCGTTTTCTTCGACCGGCCGCATTGGCCCCGATCGCCTTGCTCGCGGGCTGCATCAGCTTCGGCGGCGAGACGCCCGATAATCTGCTGACGCTGACTCCGACCGCTTCGGCGCCGGTGGGCGCGGGCGGTTCCGCCAATGCCGGAACTGCGCTGGTTCTCTCCGAGTTCGAAGCGCCCGCCGCGCTCGATGTGACGCGTGTGCCGGTCCAGATCGATCCGACCAAGCTCGCCTATCTCCAGGAAGCGACCTGGGTCGAAAAGCCCGCGCGCCTCCTGCGTCGCCTGATTGCCGAAACCATCCGCACCCGCTCGGGCCGCGTCGTCATCGACGGCGACGATCCCGGCGTGCTGGCCGAAAATCGGCTCACGGGAACGCTGCGCCAGTTCGGTTACGACGTGCCGTCGTCCAGCGTGGTGCTGGTGTTCGACGCGGTGAAGCCGGGTGAGGGTAGTGCGATCGAAACGCGTCGCTTCGAAGCGCGCATTCCCGGCATCGCCGCCGACCGTGAAAGCGTCGGCCCGGCGCTCAACCGGGCGGCCAACGACGTCGCGGTGCAAATCGCCGACTGGGTCGGCTGAGGCGTCAGCTTTTGGCCAGCAGCATGAAGGTGTGAGCGGCGGAGAACTCGTCGCCCTTTTTCCGGCGGCGCTCCTCGGCCTCTTCCTCGCGGCCCCACTGGTCCGCCTGCCATTCTTCCTCGAGATTGGCGTCGCGCCATAGCAGCATCGGATCGTTCACGGCCTCGTCGTCCGCCAGCAGGGCGATGGCGAGCGATGCGCTGAGCGATGCGAGGGCGGTCATGCCCGCCAGCGCGAAATCGTCCAGCTGTTCGAGATGGGCCTTCAGCGTCGCAATCGTTTCCGGCGGCTGGGGTTTGGGTATAACGCCGCTGATCCGCTGGAAAGAAACGCCGTGCTTGTCTTCGAGGCGGCATAGCAGCGGCTCCCAGTCCTCCTGCTGCCGGCGATAGAGCGGCTCGTCCGGGTCGGCGCGATAGCACAGCGTATCGGTTTCCGCGAAGGCCAGCAGCTTGGCGATCGTCTCGTCCCGATGCTGTCCGACGATGTCGATGGCGAAATCGGCGTGGTCGCGAAACAGGAATTTGCGAGGGTCGATCTTCTCGCCCTGTTCGGCCCATTCCGCCGCAAGGGCAGAGCCAAGTGTTTCGGTCGGCACGACCTGCGGCCGGCCCATCTGCGTCTTGATCGGCCTGCCGTCGAGCAGCACGCGATGGCCGCCCTCGGTCGGCTCGACGCTCACATCCTTGTAGAAGCGCTTCATTTGTCGCGCGTGCTCCAGCGCTTGGCGAGCTGGGTGGGGATTACGAAGAATTCCACCAGCCCCAGCACCAGCAGCGCGATACCCAGCGCATAGGGCAGCGCGATCGCTTCGGCGACGATCAGCGCGCCGACGACGACCATCGCAGCCCCCGACAGGCGCGCGAGTTGCAACAGCCAGAAACGGCTCGCGGCGGGATCGGGCTCAGCCACGGATCATGTCCTCCAGTTCTTCCATCGTTTCGGCCACCGCGCTGGCGCCGGTCTGCAGCAGCTCGCGCGGTTCGTGATAGCCCCAGGCGACACCGATGGCGCGCATATCGGCCGCACGGGCCATCTCCATGTCGAAGCTGGTATCGCCGATCATCACCGCGCCCTGCGGTTCGATGCCGACCTCGGCCAGCGCCGCCGCCAGCATCGCCGGATTGGGTTTCGACGGATAGCGGTCCGCCCCGTGCAGGGTCACGAACAGGTCCTTGATGCCGTGCGTTTCGAGGCAGGAATGGAGTCCGCGATCGCTCTTGCCGGTCGCTACACCGAGCATCCACCCATCGGCGGAGAGCCTTTCGAGCAATTCGCGCATCCCGTCGAAGAGCGGTTCGTGCAGTTTGCCAGACAGGCGGATGTCGCGAAAGATCCGCTTGTAGGCCTCGACCACCTGCAGCCGGTCGACCTCGCGGCCGTCCATCATCAACTGGCGCACGGCGAGGGGCAGGCTCAGGCCGACTGTCCGGCGGATCGCATTGCGCTCGGGCGGCGGCGCGCCGATGGCGCCGAAGGCGCGCTCCATCGTCTCGCAGACTGCGGCCTGGCCATCGACCAGCGTGCCGTCGCAATCGAAGATGGCGAGGCGGTTCACGCCGCCGCTTCCCGCATCCAGCCGGCGAGCGCAGGATTGCCCGCAGATGCCACACCCGCCGCGATCCGCTCACGCTCTTCGGGGCTGCTTTTCTGCGAAAGCTTTACCGTCGAGCGGATGGCGGTAACCGTCATTTCGAAACCGACGATGCCCTTGAGCTGCGCAGTCCAGACGCGCTCGCTGGTTTCGGCTGCGCTCCAGCCATCTCCGGCAAGCTTGCCTTCATGCCTTGCGATCATCCCGTGCAGCAACTCTTCCAGCCCCGCTTCGTCGAGCATCGACACACGGCCTTCGAGTTCGAGCGCGACGTAGTTCCACGTCGGGACGGTGTCGCGGTTCGCATACCAGCGCGGCGAGATGTAGCCGTCGGGACCATCGATCACGATCAGCGCCTGCGTCCCGTCGAGCTCCGGAGCGAGTAGGTTTCGCTTAGCGAGATGAAAGCGAATGCCGCCATCAGGGCCGATCGCGATAGGTGTATGAGCCACCCGGGGGCCGTCCGCGGTCTGCGCGAAGACGGTCCCGAAGCCGACCTCGTCGAGAAGCCGCGCAAGCAGCGCTTCGTCGTCGGCTCTGAACACCGGGTTGGGGTGCATCAGCGCTTGCCCTTCGGCTTCGCCGGCTTCCCGCCAGATCCACCCCGCGCGCGCCGGGGTCCGCGCTGGGACTTGCGGTAGTTTTTCGCGTGCTGGCGGGCTTGCTGCTTCTTTTCCTCGCGGCTCTTGGGCGGCGGATCGTCGCGCATGGGCGTCGCATCGCTGATGTTCGGATCGAAGCCGAGCTGCTCCATGCTCGCCGCGAAATGCTCGGGCAGGTCGGCGGTCGTGTCGAGCTTGCCGCCATCGGGGCTATCGATGATCAGCCGGCGCGCATGCAGGTGCATCTTGCGGCTGATCGAGCCGGTGAGGAAGGCATCCTTGCCGCCGTATTTCCCGTCGCCGACGATCGGGTTGCCCATTGCCGCGCAGTGCACGCGCAGCTGGTGGGTGCGCCCGGTCAGCGGCTGGAGTTCGAGCCACGCGGCCTTCTTGCCCGCGCTGTCGACCACCCGGTACTTGGTCTTGGCCGACTGCCCGCCCTCGTGATCTACATGCATCTTCTCGCCGCCGGAGCCCGGCTGCTTGGCGAGCGGTGCCTCGATCACGCCTTCGCGGATTTCGGGCACGCCGACCACCAGCGCCCAGTAGATCTTCTTGGCGCTACGCCCGGAGAAGCGCTTGGAGAAGTACGATGCGCTGCCCGGTGTCTTTGCCACCAGCAGTACGCCCGACGTATCCTTGTCGAGCCGGTGGACGAGGCGCGGGCGCACGTCCTCCTCGCCCGGCGCGAAAGCGTCGAGCAGGCCGTCGACATGATGCGTCGTCCCGGTGCCGCCCTGCGTGGCAAGACCGGGCGGCTTGTTCAGCACGATCGCACTCTTGGTCTGCTTGACGACCATGTCGTGCGCCTGGCTGATCTCGTCCTCGGTGAGCGGGCGCTTGGCTTTCGGCTTCTTGTGCGGCGCATCGCCGCCCGGCGGCACGCGGATCTGCTGGCCGGCGGCGATCCGGTCGTCGGGCTTGGCGCGCTTGCCGTCGACGCGGATCTGACCGGTGCGCGCCCATTTGCTGACCGTGCCGAAGCCGACCTGCGGCAGATGCCGCTTGAACCAGCGGTCGAGGCGGACGCCGTCATCGTCCTGCTCGACAGTAAAGGTACGGACTTCGTCGGCGGTTTTCATGCGAAGCTCCGCATCAGGGTGAGGCCGACCATCAGCGCGCTGATACCCAGCGCGAAGCTGAGGATGGCGTAAAGGGCGGCGAAGAGAAACTGCCCGCGTTCGATCAGCAGGACCATCTCCAGGCTGAAGGCGCTGAAAGTGGTGAAGCCGCCCAGCAGGCCGACGCCCAACAGCAAGCGCACCTGCTCGCCGTCGCCGCTGCTGCGAACGGCCAGCCATCCTGCGAGCAGCCCCATGGCGAGGCTGCCGACGGCATTGGCGGCAAGCGTCGCCCAAGGGAACAGCGAAACTATTTGCGGCCCCAGCCACCACGTCATGCCGCGCCCCAGCTGGTAGCGCAGCACCGCACCGATCGCGCCGCCGAGAGCGACGTTGAGGCTGGCAAGGACAGGGGAGTAGGTGGACATTGCTGCAAGCGCCCCTAGCGCCTCGCGCGGGAAACGGGAAGCGCGCAGTCAGCGCTTGCCTTTTACCGCTCGAATCCGTATGTGCGCCCCGGTTCGAGCCGATCCGGAACGGATTCGGCGCGTTTTTCGTTTATCCAACGAAGCACTATTCAAGGAGGCATACCCCGCCGCGAGCGGGCTCTGGCCCGCTAGTCGAGGTATTGAAGTTTATGCAGATCATGGTTCGCGATAACAATGTCGACCAGGCCCTCCGCGCGCTCAAGAAGAAGCTGCAGCGGGAAGGCGTCTATCGCGAAATGAAGCTGCGCCGCCACTATGAAAAGCCGAGCGAAAAGCGTGCCCGCGAAAAGGCTGCTGCCGTTCGCCGCGCCCGCAAGCTCGAGCGCAAGCGGATGGAGCGTGACGGGGTCAAGTAATCCCGGCTTGCGACACCAAACAAGCTAAGCCATGAGGGCGCGGAGAAATCCGCGCCCTTTGCGTATTACAGGCGAATTTGCATGACCGAGATTACCCGCGTTCCCCTCCAGCCCATTTCCAAGGGCTCGCTCACCAAGCTGTGGATCGGCGTGATCGTCGCCGTGCTGCTCGGCGCAGGGCTTGCCTGGGCCGCCGTGCCCAAAGGCGTTTCGGTCGAGACTGTCGCCGAGGGTACGGGCGAATCGCCACAGGTCGGCGACGTGGTGTTCGTGAACTATGTCGGCAAGCTCACCGACGGGACCGAATTCGACCGTTCGCAGCCGCTGCCGATCCCGCCGGGCCTGTTCCCGGACGGCAATCCCCTGCTGCTGCAGGAAGGCGCGATCATCGATGGTTTCATCGAAGGGCTGACGCAGATGAAGAAGGGCGGCGAATATGTCCTCACCATCCCCGCAGACCAGGCCTATGGCGCCGAACCGCCGCCGGGCTCGCCGATCCCCGCCAATGCCGATCTCGTGTTCGAGGTCGAGGTGGTGGACTTCATGAGCGAGGAAGATTTCCAGGCGCGTGCCGCCGCCATGCAGCAGATGATGCAGCAACAGCAGCAGCAGGGCGAGGCCGGCGCAGCGCCTCCGGCCGAATAGGCCGGGTCGCGCGAATTCTTGAAGCTGCGGAGCGGCGCTGCTAGCTGCCCTTTGCAACCGGTCAACACCAGGAACGGAAAGGACGGCAGCCATGTCCGTCGATAAGGCCACCGTGGCGAAAATCGCCTCGCTGGCGCGCATCAAAATGGGTGACGAAGAGCTCGAGCGCATGGTGCCCGAGCTCAACAACATCCTCGAATGGGTCGAACAGCTGGGCGAGGTCGATGTGTCCGGTGTCGAGCCGATGACTGCAGTGATCGAAAACCACCTGCGCCTGCGCGATGACGTGGTCGATGCCGACCCCAAAACCGCCGGCGGTCGCCGCGAAGATGTGCTCGCCAACGCACCCGCGGCCGAACACGGCTTCTTCGGTGTGCCCAAGGTGATCGAATAATGACCGACCTTACGAACCTTGGCGTCAAGGACATCCGCGACGGCGTCGATTCCGGCGAGTTTACCGCGCGCGAAGTGGCGGAAGCGTTCAACGCTGCCGTCGCCGAAGCCGCCAGTCTCAACGCCTTCATCGTCACCACGCCCGATCATGCGCTCGCCGCTGCCGACGCAGTCGATGCGAAGCGCGCCAAGGGCGATGACCTCGGCAAAATGGGCGGCGTGCCGATCGGGATGAAGGACCTGTTCGCCACCAAAGGCGTGCAGACCACCGCCGCCAGCCACATCCTCGAAGGCTTCAACCCGCAGTACGAAAGCACCGTGTCCCAGAACCTGTGGGATGCGGGCGCGGGCATGCTGGGCAAGCTCAATCTCGACCAGTTCGCGATGGGCTCGTCGAACGAGACCAGCTATTTCGGCAACGTCAATTCGCCGTGGCGCAAAGCGGGCAGCAATGCCGCGATGAGCCCCGGCGGCTCTTCGGGCGGTTCGTCCTCCGCAGTCGCCGCGCGCATCGCGCCTGCCGCCACCGGCACCGACACCGGCGGATCGATTCGCCAGCCCGCCGCCTTCACCGGCATTTGCGGCATCAAGCCGACCTATGGCCGCTGCAGCCGCTGGGGCGTCGTCGCCTTTGCCAGCAGCCTCGATCAGGCCGGCCCGATGGCGCACACCGTCGAGGATTGCGCGATTATGCTGGAGGCGATGGCCGGGTTCGATCCGAAGGACGCGACAAGCCTGAAGATGGACGTGCCCGCATGGGAAGCGGGCCTCTCCGCCGACCTCAAGGGCAAGCGCATCGGTATTCCAAAAGAATACCGCATGGATGGCACCGACGAGGAAATCCTCAAGTCGTGGGAGCAGGGCAAGGAATGGCTGCGCGATGCAGGCGCGGAGATCGTCGACGTCTCGCTGCCGCACACCAAATACGCGCTGCCCGCTTATTACATCGTCGCTCCGGCAGAAGCCTCGAGCAATCTCGCGCGCTATGACGGCGTGCGCTATGGCCTGCGCGACCTGCCCGACGGTGCGGGCCTGCAGGACATGTACGCCGCCACCCGCGCCGAAGGGTTCGGCGACGAGGTCAAGCGCCGCATCCTCATCGGCACCTATGTGCTTTCGGCCGGCTTCTATGACGCCTATTACAATCAGGCGCAGAAGGTCCGCACGCTGGTGAGCCGCGACTTTGCCGAGGCTTTCGCGCAATGCGACGCGATCCTCGCGCCGACCACGCCGACCGCTTCATTTCCTTTGGGTTCGCTCAACGACGACCCGCTGACGATGTATCTCAACGACGTTTTCGCCGTCCCCGCATCGCTCGCCGGCCTGCCTGCGATGAGCGTGCCCGCGACGGTGAACGCGGACGGCCTGCCGCTCGGCCTGCAGATCGTCGGCAAGCCCTTCGACGAGCAGGGCGTCCTGAACGCAGGGCTCGCGATCCAGCAACGCGCCAGGTTCGACGCGAAGCCGGAGAAGTGGTGGTGACACTGTTCGGTGAGAGTTCTGACGACCGGCGCGATAGGTTGCTGGGTATTGCGGGGCTGACAGCCGGCATCCACGGCCTCCGAATTCTTGCAGAGCGCGGGCTTGCTTCCTCGGTTGATATACAAACTTCGGTCGATGGCGTTCGTGCGGTGCTGGAAATGCTCCCGGAAGGCTCACTAGAGCAAGGGCAGTTTGATCGTCTCGAGAAAATGTTCGACCAAATGATCTCGATTGCCCGCACACGTTTCGAGGAAACAGAATGAGCACTTACCGCATCCAGGGCGCGACGGGCGAGTGGGAGGTCGTGATCGGCCTCGAGGTCCATGCGCAGGTCACGTCCAAAGCCAAGCTGTTCAGCGGCGCCTCGACCGCCTTCGGGGCGGAGCCGAACACGCAGGTCAGCCTCGTCGACGCGGCGATGCCCGGCATGCTGCCCGTGCCGAACGCCGAGTGCATCCGTCAGGCGGTGCGCACCGGCATGGCGATCGAGGCGCAAATCAACAAATACAGCCGGTTCGACCGCAAGAACTACTTCTACGCCGACCTGCCGCAGGGCTACCAGATCAGCCAGCTCTATCACCCCATCGTGGGCGAGGGGCAGTTGCTGATCGAGGCGGACGAAAAGGCCGGCATCGCCGAGGACAAGGTCATCGGCATCGAGCGCATCCATGTCGAGCAGGACGCGGGCAAGCTGATGCACGACCAGCATCCGACCATGTCCTATGTCGACCTCAACCGCAGCGGCGTGGCGCTGATGGAGATCGTCTCCAAGCCCGACATGCGCTCGCCCGCCGAGGCGGGGGCCTATGTGCGCAAGCTGCGTTCGATCCTGCGCTATGTCGGCTCGTGCGACGGGAACATGGAAGAAGGTTCGATGCGCGCCGATGTCAATGTCAGCGTGCGCAAGCCGGGCGAGGAATTCGGCACCAGGACCGAGACGAAGAACGTGAACTCCGTGCGCTTCGTCATGCAGGTCATCGAATACGAGGCGAATCGCCAGGTCGATGTGCTGGAAAATGGTGGGACGGTCGATCAGGAAACGCGCCTGTTCGATCCGAACACCGGCACCACGCGGACCATGCGCAGCAAGGAAGACGCACACGATTACCGCTACTTCCCCGACCCCGACCTGCTGCCGCTGGAGCTGGAGGACGCGTTTCTCGAGGAATGCCGCGCTTCGCTGCCCGAGCTGCCCGATGCCAAGCGCCAGCGGTACGAGAGCGAGCTCGGCCTCACACCCTATAATGCGCGCGAGCTGACCGCCGAGGTCGAGACCTTCGGCCGGTTCGAAACGCTGCTCGCTGCGACTGCCGCGAAGATCGGCAAGCCGGAAGCCAAGGTTGCTACGCAGGTCGCCAACTGGGCGCTTTCGGTCGCACCCGGCGTCATGAAATCGCTCGGGGACGAGGCCGACCCTTCGAATGCCACCGCCGAAGCGCAGGCGAGCATCCTCGCCATGCAGGACAAGGGCGAGATTTCGGGCGGGCAGGCCAAGGAGATCTACGAGATCGTCCTCAAGACCGGTCGCGACCCCGAGGAAGTCGCCGAAACCGAAGGCTTGAAGCAGGTCAGCGACACCGGTGCGATCGAAGCCGCGATCGACCAGATCATCGCAAACAACGCCGACAAGGTCGAAGAATACCGCGGCGGCAAGGACAAGCTGTTCGGCTTCTTCGTCGGCCAGACGATGAAGGCGATGCAGGGCAAGGCCAACCCTGCGGTGGTCAATCAGATCCTGAAGGACAAGCTAGGCTGATGCAGCTGGCGCTAACCCCGGCCGGCCGTTCGCTGGTTATCACGGGGGCAGCGCTGTTCATGGCAGGCATCCTGCAAGGCGCTGCGGTGGACCTGCACGCCAACCCGCGGATGGCCCTGTCCGCGCACCTCGATGCCGTGCAAAGCGGAATGGCGGTGATGATCGCGGGCGCGCTCTGGAGCACGGCCAAACTCGGCCAACGGATTGAGCAGATTGCGCGCTGGACCCTTGCGATCGGTATGGTCGGCCTGTGGGTCGGCATAACGCTTGCAGCATTGAACGGTGCCAGCCAGGTGCTGCCGATGGCCGGCGCAGGTCATGACGGTTCGGCTCTGGCCGAAAACGTCGTCACACTCGCTGTCATGGGATCGAGCGGTCTCCTGACGATCGGTTGGGCGCTCTTCCTGTGGGGCCTGTTCCAGGCGCGATGACCTCCATCGTCCTTGTCCAGCCCGAAATACCCGGCAACACCGGCGCGGTAGGGCGGACCTGCGTGGCGCTGGATATGGAACTGGTGCTTATCCACCCGCTCGGGTTCGAGATTTCGGACAAAAGGGTCAAGCGCTCCGGCCTCGACTACTGGCCGCATATCCGGCTGGTCGAGTTTGCCAGCTGGGAGGCCTTCATCGCGGAGCGGGCACCGCGCGCCGACCAGCTCTATCTGTTCGAGGAATATGCGGAGCGCAGCTTTTACGAACCGGATTACCCGGCAGATGCCTATCTCGTCTTCGGGCGCGAGACGAAGGGCATCCCGCCGGAAATCATCGAGGCCCATCGCGAGCAGCTCGTCGGCCTGCCGATGCGCTCGAACAAGGTGCGCTCGCTCAACCTCGCCAACACGGTGGCTGCGGCGGCCTACCAGGCAGTGCGAGCACATATCTGACGCAAAGAAAAAGGGCGCCGGGATCGCTCCCGACGCCCTGCCAATTCTCGCTGAAGAACAGCTTAGCCCTGGCGTTCGCCCGTGATCGGCATGTCGCCGAAAGCGCCGGCGTTGACGGTACCGGTCAGCTGGTCGCCATCGACGGTGGCGTTGCAGTTCAGCGTCATCGGCATGGGGACGGTCATGTCCATCTTCCAGCTCAGCGCGTTGCCGTTGATGGTGCCGTCCTTGACGTCCATCGAGCCCATTCCGCCGGCCATCGAGCCGGTGAAGGTGTTGCCATCGTCACCGGGGACGACGGTGAAGGTGCCTTTCTGGTCGCCCATCGGGCTCTTGACGACGGTGTCATACGTACCGGCTACGGACATGGTAATTCCTCTCTGCAAAATTGAGGGTTTGAAGTGGCACCTTAATCCGCGTTGCTGACATCAGTGTCAACATCGAGATAGGTCGTCGGCAGGCCGAGCTTTTCGAGCTGCGCGTCGATCTCGCTCCGGTCGCCGACCACCACGATGGTGAGGTCGTCGGGGCCGAGATACTGCCGGGCCGCCGCATCGATCGCGGTCTTGTCGATCGCGCGATAGGTGGCGGGCAGGGTGGTGTAGTAATCGTCCGGCCGGCCGAGCCGGTCGTTTTCCACGATGGCGCCGAGCACCTGGTAATTGGTCTCGAAGCGGTTCGGGAGGCCGCGGATATTGCCGTCGGTCACGCGAGTGAACTCGGTATCGTCGACCGTGCGGGTGCCTTCGGCGAATTCGCGCGCGGTATCGAGGATGAGCTGGACGGAGTCGCCCGTACGGTCGGACTGGACCGAAGTGCTGACCGTGAAGGTGCGCGGACCTGCCGGGGCATCGACGCCGCTACGTGCGCCGTAGCTCCAACCCTTTTCCTCGCGAATGATCATGTTGAGGCGGCTGAGGAAGCCGTTGCCGAGCACTTCATTGGCGAGGTCGAGCGATTCCAGGCCCGGCGTTGCCCCGGCGAGCGGCAGGACGCGGCCGGCATAGATGACCGATTGCGGCGAATTGGGCCGGTCGATGACCACGAGGCGGGTGCCGTCCACGCGCGCCGAATCGGTGAACACCTTCTCGGGCGCGGCGGCCCCGCTTGCCTGCCAGTCGCCGAAAGCGCCCTCCAATTGGCGGGTAAGCTCGGGCATGGTGATGTCGCCGACAACGAAAATCTCGGCATTGTCGGGCCGGATCCATTTGCCGTGCTCGGCGCGTAGGGTCGCCGGGCCGATGGCCTCGACCACCGGCGCGGTGCCGAGGCTGCCGACGGTGCCATAGGGATGATTTTCGCCGAAGATCAGCGGGCGCAGCGTGCGGCTGGCCAGCCCGCCGGGGGAGGACAGCTGCTGCGCGATCTCGGCCAAGCGCTGGTCGCGCACACGCTCCACCTCGGTCTGCGCGAAAGCGGGATTGCGCACGATGTCGGCCATCAGCTCCAGCGACGGCGTGAGGTTGGTCGCGAGCGCATTCATCGTCACCGAACTGGTGTCGAGCGAGCTGCCGGTGCCGATCGAAGCGCCGAGGCGCTCCTGCTCCTCGGCGATCTCGACGGCGCTGCGGCTGGTCGTGCCTTCTTCCAGCAAGTCCATCATCAACGACTGCGTGCCCGCCCGGGCCGCACCATCGGCGGAATAGCCGGCATCGAACTGCATCGAAATGACGACCTTGGGCACGGCGGTACGGCGCGCCAGGGCGACCGAGATGCCGTTCGACAGTTCGGCACGTTCGACGGTCGGGAAAGTCAGCGGGCCGACGTCTTGCGGCGTCGGCATTTCGCGCGGCGGGCCGGTACGGGTGATCTCGATCGGCTCCTTGGCGTCCGGCTCAGGTGCGGACGTGGTTGCCTCGTCGCCCCAGCCGCCCATATCCGCACCGCTCTCGACGCGTTCGCCGGGCACGATGGCAAGCTTGTAGGCTGGGCGACTAAGCCAGCGACCGAGCGCCTCGCGCACCTCGCCGCTTTCGAGCGAGGCCGCGCGTTCCAGTGCTGTGCGGTAATAGGCCGGATCGTCGGAATAGAGCAGCCCTTCGGCCAGCGTCGAGCCCTTGCCGCCGAAGCCGCCAACGCGTTCCAGCGCGTCGATCTCGCTCGATACCCAGCTGGTGGCCGCGCGGTCCATCTCGGCTGGCGTCGGCCCGCTGGCGAGATATTCGGCCATGACGGCGTCGAGCCGAGCTTCCGCCTGTGCGCGGTCGACGCCCGGCTTGATGTCCATTTGCGCCATCAGGATGCCGACCTGCTCGGACTGCCAGTTATAGGCACTGACGCTGGTGGCGAGCTGTTCGTCGCGGACCAGCACATTGTCGAGCCGCGAGCTGGCAAGGCCGCCGAGGATGTTCATACCGATCGACAGTGGCACGGCGTCAATGTGATTGATGCCCGGGCCGGTCCAGGCGCGATAGACGCGGGTCTGCGGCACCTGGTCGACCAGCTCGCGGGTCTTCTCCGCCGCCAGCGTGACCGGCGCGGCCTGCACCGGCGTGACTTCCGGCCCGCGCTCGATATCGCCGAACCAGCGCTCCACCATCGGGCGCGCGGTCGCAGCATCGATATCGCCGGTCAGCGAGAGGACGACGTTGTTCGGCGCGTAATTGTCGATGAACCAGTTGCGCACATCGGTGAGGCTCGCCGCGTCGAGATCGGCCATCGAGCCGATGGTCGAATGGCGATAGGGATGGCCGACGGGAAACAGCCCCTCAAGGATGGTATAGAACGTCAGGCCATAGGGCTGGTTGTCGCCCTGCCGCTTCTCGTTCTGAACCACGCCGCGCTGCTTATCGAGCTTCTCCTGGCTGATTGCGCCGAGGAGGTAGCCCATGCGGTCGCTTTCCATCATCAGCGCGAGGTCGAGCGCACCGGTGGGAACGGTTTCCACGTAATTGGTCCGGTCGAAATTGGTCGAGCCATTGGTGCTGGTCGAGCCTGCGGCCTCCAGCGGAATGTCGAAATTCTCCACGTTCTCGCTGCCGCCGAACATCAGGTGCTCGAACAGGTGCGCAAAGCCGGTGCGGCCGCGCGGTTCGTGCTTCGATCCGACGCGGTAATAGGTCGTCACACCCACGATCGGCGCCTTGCGGTCGGTATGAACGAGGACGGTGAGGCCATTGTCCAGCGTGAACTGCTCGTAGGGAATGTCGACCTTGTCGACGAGGCTGGCGAGCGAGCCGTCGGTGGCGGGCGGAGTGACTGCCGTTGCCATCGGCTCGCCGGGCACGCTGGCGCATCCGGCAAGAGCGAAGGTGGCAATTCCGGTGAGCAGGATATGGCGCATGGTCGAGTTCCTGTTAGCGAGTTCGGTTTGATGAAACGGTATAGCGGCGCACGGCGTTGGCAAGCACATCCTCGCGCCAGAAGTGCACCGGCTTCAAGCGGTGCTGGATGAACAGCGTAGCCTGATCGGCGTAATGCGGGGAATCGGGCCGCGTGGTCGCAGAACCGAAGGGCTGGATCGAGCGCGATTTGACCCGCTCGCCCGGCATCCATTCGACCCACTGGATGAAGCTGTCGCCGTGGCGCACGGACAGGCGGCCATCGTCGTCGATATCCCACAGCGTCGAAGCACGCAGCGTGTCCGAACCTCCATCGAGCGGGAGGTCGACCTCGCCCTGCCGCAAGCGGAGCAGTTCGCCCATCGGCGGGTCGAGCCTCCCGAAATGAGTCAGCAGGTGGTCGACCGAGCGTTGCAGTTCCTCCTCCGCGTCGGGCCACGGTTCGTTGTTGTAGCTCGACCCCATGAAGGGCCGGATCATCAGCAGCGCAAGGCTGTCCGCGCGGCCGATATTGTCGGCTTTCAGGTCCCAATCGGCGAGCAGGCGCTGGGCGGCGAGCAACTGCTCGTCATCGGTACGGATTGCCGCGACGTCTTTCAGCATTTGCCCCACATAGCCGGTGTCCTCGTAGCCGGTGTCGTATTTGATCCGCTCCAGCGCGGCGCGATCGAGCACATCCGCTTCGGCCATCAGTTTCGCCCCACGCGTCCCGCGATTGGTGTTCTTGGTCTCGATGCCGAGTTCGGGCGGGAAGTCCTCGGGCGAGAGATTGCTGCCGGGGCCTGCGTCGAGGAACGGGTTGTTGTTTGCCTCGACCAGCCAGCCGCTGGCCGGATTCACATACCGGGGCAATTGCTCGTAGCTGACCGGGCCGCGCGTGATCAGGTCGCTGCGATCGCCGGGCAGGATGCCGCGCCAGTCGATCCGCTCGCCATCCACGGTCGCGGGCCGGGCCGGGATCGCGGCATTGTAGATATTGGCGATATTCCCCGCCTTGTCGGCATAGATGAAGTTTGTCGAAGGGATGTCCATCCGTGCAAGGATGCCCTGCCATTCGTCGAGCGAGCTCGCCTTGTTGAGCCGGTAGTAGGCGTCGAGCTGGCCGAGATTGCCCATCCCGCCATAGCGGATGGCGAAGGCGCCCTTGTCGTTCTTCACCACCGGACCGTGTACGCTGCGCCAGATATTACGCCGGATCGGCAGGACGATCGGCCCGACGCGAACCGGCAGCGTCACCGCGCGCTTTTCGAGGTCGCGCCACTCGCCGTCGAGGCGATAGCGTGTGCCGCTGTCGTCCAGCACCAGTTGGTAGATATCGACCATGTCGGGCGTGTTGACCGTGTTGGTCCAGCCCAGATCGGCATTGTGGCCGAGGAAGGGGTAGGGGCTGCCGGGGAAATTCGCCCCGGCGAAATGCCAGCCTTCGCCGCTCTCGACCACCAGCTCGTACCACGCGACGCCGCCGCGCCAGGGCTGGTGCGAGTTGGAGATCAGCGTCGTCGGCCCGCCGGACTTCTCGGGCGTGACGGCAAACGCGTTGGAGCCGCTCATCGCCGCTTCCTCGCGCGAGGGCAGGGCGAGCGGGCGGGTGTAGGCGAGAGGTTCGGAGCGCGTGCCGTCCATGATCGGCGGTGCATCGCTTGCGAAGTCGTCCATCGGGATCGCCGGCCCCTGCTCGCGCCGCAGCGGCTCGCCTTCGACCAGCGGGCCGATGACATTGCCGAGACCGAAGAAGAACGGCTGGCGCAGCGCGAAACCTGCGGCGACGTCCACGCCGTCGACCGGGAAGAGATTACCGAGCTTCACTTCGCCCGGGTGCGCTGCCGCATAGTCGTTCAGACCCGCAGCGTAGGCTTCGAACAGCGCGCGCGTATCCTCCGGCAGTTCGGGAAAGCGCTGCTCGGCAGTGCCGCGTGCGTCGAGCAGGTGGTAGGCATAGTCGAAGGCCGCACCGTCCTGCCCGGCGATCGCGCCATAGCGCCCCCGGCTCATCGCGATCACATCCTGCAGGGTGGCGAAATCGTCCTCCGAATGGGCGACGGCCACGCCATAGGCAACGTCGGCATCCCGCTCGCCATAAATGTGGGGCACGCCGAATTCGTCGCGCACGATTTCGGCAGTGTAAGTGCCGTTAGAGGGACGGACATCGTCCCGCTCAGCCCAGAAGGGCTCCCACGTCGCCAGCGCCACGAAAACGACGAGCAACAGGACGAGCAGCGCGAACCCGCCGCGCGCGAACCATTTACGCATTAAGACAATTCCTCTCTTGGCTAGTGGCCTAGCGAGAAAGGCGGGCAGTGCAAAGAGGCCGCATTGGGCTGGGCAAAACCCGCCGTGCGCTATTTCGTTAACGGGATTCGGCTCGCTAGCCAGAGTATGTGAGCACGCAGATCACCATCGGCCATGACGCCACCGGCAAACCGGTCGAGTTCGATGTCGAGGAACTGCTAGCCACGCGCCTGCTGGTCCAGGGCAATTCGGGCAGCGGCAAGTCGCACTTGCTCCGCCGCCTCCTGGAGGAAAGTGCCGGCATGGTCCAGCAGGTGGTGATCGATCCTGAAGGCGATTTCCCTTCGCTGGCCGAGGAATTCGGCCATGTAGTGATCGACGGCGCGGCCTATTCGCCGGGCGAGATCGAGGCGCTCGCCCGCCGCATCCGCGAACACCGGGCCAGCGTTGTGCTCGATCTCGACGGGCTGGAGGTGGAACAACAGATCCGCTGTGCCGCGCAATTCCTTATCGCCCTGTTCGATGCTCCGCGCGAGCACTGGTACCCGGCGCTGGTCGTCGTGGACGAGGCGCAGATGTTCGCCCCCTCGGCTGCGGGCGAGATGGCGGAGGACACGCGGCGCATGACGCTGTCGGCCATGACCAACCTCATGTGCCGCGGGCGCAAGCGCGGGCTGGCGGGCATCGTCGCGACGCAGCGGCTGGCGAAGCTCGCCAAGAACGTCGCCGCCGAAGCGTCGAACTTCCTGATGGGGCGCACCTTTCTCGACATCGATATGGTGCGCGCTGCCGACCTGCTTGGCATGGAGCGGCGGCAGGCGGAGCGTATTCGCGAGCTGGAGCGCGGGCACTTCCTCGCGCTCGGTCCGGCCATCACGCGGCTTCCCTTGGCCTGCAAGATCGGCCCTGTGAAGACCGGCCATCAGGCGCGCGCGGAAGGTTTAATGGCGCTACCCGATACCGCGCCTGCCGACATGGAAGCGCTGCTGACACGCGACCTTGCCGGAGATGTCGCCAAGGCGGCACCGGCTCCGCCGCCGCCCGCACCGCGGGTCGAGGACGTCGAGCAGAGTATCGCGCGAGCGGAAGAGCGTCAGGTTGCGCCGCCCGCCGAACCGCGCGACACATCCGCCGTGGCGGAGCAGCTCGAGGCGATTATCCATGCAATGGCGAACGAAGATGGCGTCGCCTTCCAGTCCGCCAGCGCGCAATACCAGACCTTCCTCACCCGCTGCCGGCGCGAACGGATCATCGGTCCGATGCCCGACATGCGCGCCTTCCGCCGCCGCTTCGCCATGGCGGGCGCTGGTCTTGACGAGTTGCCGGAAGAGACGGCCGCGCGCATCATGGAACTGGCCGAGGCGGTCGAGGAAGATTTGCTCGCACCCTTCCTGGTGATCGCTCGCGCCGCTCATGCGGGCGAAACGCAGGTCGACGAGGAGGCGCTTGCCCGTGCCTATGGCACCAGTTCGCCCGGACGCATCCGCCGCCTGCTCGACCACCTCGAGCGGCAGGGCCTCGTTGTCGTGCGCGAGGACTTCGGGGGGGATCGCACGGTGATGGTGCCCGGGTTAGGCGATCTAGCGACTGCCGCCGAATAGCTGCCGTCCGGCGAGATCGAGCATGATCTCTTCGCTGCCCCCGCCGATCGCATTGACGCGCACCTCGCGGTAAATCCGCTCCACCTTGCTGCCGGTGATGTAGCTTGCCCCGCCAAGGACCTGCGCCGCCTCGCGGGCGACGGATTCGAGCATGCGCGTCGCCTGTACTTTCAGCATGGCGAAATCGGCCGGGCGGTCGCGCCCCTCGCGCACCTGCCATGCGCACAGGTCTACCCATGCCTGCGTCGCCTCGATTTGCCGTTCCATATCGGCCAGCTTGATGCGGATCGACTGGTGGCCGACCAGCGGCTTGCCGAAGGTCTCGCGGTTCTGCGCCCAATCCGCTGCCTCTGCCATCGCGACGCGGGCAAAGGCACAGCAGCCCATCGCCATTCCGAGCCGCTCGCTGTTGAAATTGCGCATGATGCCGATGAAGCCGCCATTTTCCGGACCGATGAGGTTCTCGGCCGGTACGCGCACATCGCTGAAATGGATCGCGGCCGTATCCGAACAGCGCCAGCCCATCTTGTCGAGCCGGGTGCGCTCAACCCCTTCGCTGTCCATCTCGATCAGCAGCAGCGAGATACCGCCGGCGCCCGGCCCGCCGGTGCGCACCGCGCAGGTCAGCCAGTCGGCCCGCATGCCGGAAGTGATGAACATCTTGCCGCCATTGACAACGTAATCGTCGCCGTCGCGCACGGCAGTGGTCGAAAGATTGGCGACATCCGATCCGCCGCCTGCTTCGGTAATGCCGAGGGCGATGATCTTCTCCCCCGCAAGGACCGGCGGAGCGACCCGCTGCTTCAGTTCGTCCGATCCTAGAGCGAGGACGGGAGGAAGCCCGATGCCGTGCGTCATCAGCGAAGCGCCAAGCCCGCCGGCCCCCACGGCTGCCAGTTCCTCCGTCACGACGAGGCCGTGGAAGATGTCGAACCCTTCCTCGTGCCCGCCATACTTCTCCGGATAACGCAGCCCCAGGATGCCCGCTTCGGCGGCTTTACGGTGCAATTCGCGTGGCAACTCGCCCTCGGCCTCCCACCTGTCGATCTGCGGCGCGATCTCGCGGGTGACGAAGCGCCGCACGCTTTGCGCGAGCGCGTCGTGGGTTTCGTCATAGAAGGGGGAGCGGGCGCGCCAGTCGTCGAATGCTGTCATGGCCACAAGAGTTGCGCGGAGCACGCCTCCGGTCAATCGCGAAGAAAAATTCGCGCGCCCTCTCGCCAAGCGCGGGCGCACCCCTATATCCGACTAACACACCTCGTACAATTTGTGGCGAGGGCTTGTGTTGCATAATCGCAACACCATATGCGAGCGTATATTCAAGCACAGGGGTTTCCAGATGAATCTCGAAAAGTTCACCGACCGCGCCAAGGGCTTCCTGCAGAGCGCGCAGACCGTTGCGATCCGCATGAACCATCAGCGGATCACGCCGCTGCATATCCTCAAGGCGTTGCTCGAGGACAATCAGGGCATGGCGGCGCAGCTGATCCAGCGCGCGGGCGGCAATCCTGGCGTGGCGATTACCGAAGTCGATACGGCGCTGGGCAAGATCCCGGCGGTTTCCGGCGGCGGGGCGCAGTCGACGCCGGGGCTCGACAACGATGCCGTGCGCACACTCGACCAGGCCGAACAGCTGGCGGAGAAGGCGGGCGACAGCTTCGTGCCCGTGCAGCGGCTGCTCCAGGCTCTCGCCCTGTCGGACAATGACGCAGGCAAGGCGGTCAAGTCCGCCGGTGTGGATGCGAAGTCGCTCGAAGAGGCGATCCAGGAAGCGACCGGTGGTCGCAGCGCGGACAGTGCGAGCGCTGAGGAAAGCTACGACGCGATGAAGAAATACGCCCGCGACCTGACGCAGGCGGCGCGCGACGGCAAGCTCGACCCGGTCATCGGCCGCGACGAGGAAATCCGCCGGACCGTGCAGATCCTCGCCCGGCGGACCAAGAACAATCCCGCCCTCATCGGCGAACCCGGCACCGGCAAGACCGCGATTGCCGAAGGGCTCGCGCTCCGCATCGCCAATGGCGACGTGCCCGACAGTCTCAAGGGACGCACGCTGATGGCGCTCGACATGGGCGCGCTGATCGCGGGCGCAAAATATCGTGGCGAGTTCGAGGAACGCCTCAAGGCCGTGCTCGACGAGGTGAAGGGTGCCGATGGCCAGATCATCCTGTTCATCGACGAAATGCACACGCTGATCGGTGCGGGTGCGAGCGAAGGCAGCATGGATGCGGGCAATCTGCTGAAGCCTGCCCTGTCGCGCGGCGAACTGCACTGCATCGGCGCGACCACGCTCGATGAATACCAGAAATATGTCGAGAAGGACCCCGCACTCCAGCGGCGCTTCCAGCCCGTCTATATCGACGAGCCGAGCGTCGAGGACACGGTCTCGATCCTGCGCGGCATCAAGGACAAGTACGAGCTGCACCACGGCGTGCGCATCACCGACGGGGCGATCGTCGCGGCGGCGCAGCTCAGTAATCGCTACATCCAGAACCGCTTCCTGCCCGACAAGGCCATCGACCTGATGGACGAAGCGGCGTCGCGGATCCGCATGGAGGTCGAATCCAAGCCCGAGGAAATCGAGGGCCTCGACCGCCGCATCATCCAGCTGCGGATCGAGGAGCAGGCCCTGCAGAAGGAGAGCGATTCCGCCTCGAAGGATCGCCTCGAAGCTCTGCGCAAGGAGTTGTCCGAACTCGAACAGCAGTCCTCCGAGCTGACCACGCGCTGGCAGAACGAACGCGACAAGATCCACGCCGAGGCGCGGGTCAAGGAAGAGCTCGATCAGGCGCGCATTGAGATGGAGCAGGCGCAACGGGCAGGCGACCTCGCCAAGGCGGGCGAGCTGCAATACGGCAAGATCCCCCAGCTCGAAAAGCAGCTCGCGGAAGCCAGCGGCCAGACCGAGAACGCGCTGCTCAAGGAAGAGGTCACCGAAGACGACATTGCCGGTGTCGTCAGCCGCTGGACCGGCATCCCGGTCGACCGGATGATGGCGGGCGAGCGCGAGAAGCTGCTCGATATGGAGAACATCCTCGCCAAGCGGGTGATCGGCCAATCGCAGGCCATCGATGCCGTATCCAAGGCCGTGCGCCGCGCGCGTGCCGGACTGCAGGACCCGAACAGGCCCCTCGGCAGCTTCCTCTTCCTCGGCCCCACGGGTGTCGGCAAGACCGAGCTGACCAAGGCGCTCGCCGGCTTCCTGTTCGACGACGACCAGGCGATGGTCCGCATCGACATGAGCGAATTCATGGAGAAGCATGCGGTCGCCCGCCTGATCGGCGCGCCTCCGGGCTATGTCGGCTATGAAGAGGGTGGCGTGCTGACCGAAGCGGTGCGGCGCAGGCCTTATCAGGTCGTACTGTTCGACGAGGTCGAGAAAGCGCATAGCGACGTATTCAACGTGCTGCTGCAGGTGCTCGACGACGGGCGCCTGACCGACGGGCAGGGCCGCGTGGTGGATTTCACCAATACGCTGATCATCCTGACATCGAACCTCGGCAGCCAATATCTCGCGCAGATGACCGACGAGCAGAAGGTCGAGGATGTCGAGCCGCAGGTGATGGATGTGGTGCGCGGACATTTCCGCCCCGAGTTCCTTAACCGGCTGGACGAGATCATCCTCTTCCATCGTTTGGCGCAGGAGCACATGGCCCCGATTGTCGAAATACAGGTCGCGCGCGTGCAGAAGCTGCTGAAGGATCGCAAGATCACGATTGACCTGACAGAGGGCGCGAAGAAGTGGCTCGGCCGGGTGGGATACGATCCGGTCTATGGCGCAAGGCCGCTGAAGCGGGCGGTGCAGCGTTACCTGCAGGACCCGCTGGCGGACAAGATCCTGCGCGGTGAGGTGCCGGACGGCGCCACTGTGGCGGTCGACGAGGGCGACGGCGCGCTGGAGATGGCAGTCAGCTGAGACCGGATGGCGGCTGGGTCCGTCTCCGCAAACAGTCACCACACGAAAAAGGGCCCCGGTTTCCCGGGGCCCTTTCCTTTTTGGTCCGAAGGTCGCCCTTCGCTCGAACCTACAGCTCGATGTTGAAACCGGCGTACCAGTAACGACCGAAGTTGTCGTAAGGTTCACCGCCGGCGATGCCGAGCTGGCCGAAGGGCGGCTTCACGTCGAACGCGTTGTCCACGCCGAGGTAGAAGCTGAACTCTTCCTGCACATCGAAGGTCACGCGGAAGTTGTTGTAGATCTTATCCGAGAAGGTCGGATCTTCATACTGGTCCGCGTTGTTCGGATCGAGGGTGACCAGTTCGCCCGGCGTACAGGTACCACCCGACGAGCCTACCGTACCTTCTGGCGGGCAGAGACCCGGATACGGGTTCTGGTTCTCGTACGCGCTCTTGTACATCGGACCGATGTAACGCGCCGACCAGGTCAGGGCGACATCGCCGAAATCGTAGGTCGTATTGAGCGAGGCGGCCCAGTCGGGATCGCCCAGTTCGCTCTTGATACGGTTCGGATTGTCCGGAAGCGTCGGATCTTCGTAGAAGTTCAGCTTGAGCAGGTGCGTTGCGATTGCGCGCACGCTCAAACGGTCACCATTGTCGAAGGTCCGGTTGTACCGCACGTCGATGTCGATGCCTTCGGTTTCGCGCGAGGCGAAGTTGACACCGCTCGAAAGCACGGCCGGCTCAAGGAAGAACCCGGTCGTCGCGTCGCGTGCAACTGTCGTACAGAAGGGGTTATCAATCCCAGACGGCGAATCGTAACAGTTGTTGAGGATCGTCTGAGCGCCGAGGACGGCGATCTGATCTTCAATCTCAATATTGTAATAGTCGACTGTCACACTGAAGCCGGGCAGGAAGCGCGGTTCGACAACCACGCCAAGAGTGAGGGATTTACCCTTTTCCTCCGAAAGGTTCGGATTGCCTCCGGACGTGTATGCCGTCGATGCTGTGATCGCAGGGCAGTTGATGAACGGATCGCCGAGTTCACGACGATCAGCTTCGACCGAACTTCCTTCACACGCAGCGACCGCCGCCGCGTTCAGGGTCGTCGGAACGCCGGCCGCAGCGCAGTTTGCCCTGCGGTTCGGGTTAACGCTGATATTGCCCTGACCGATGTCACAGGGGTCCGCCAGGAAGGCAAAGTTCTCCGATTGCGGCGAGTAAAGATCGCTCAGCGTCGGCGCACGAACCGAGACGGCGTAACCCGCGCGGAAGCGGATATCCGGGATCGGTGCGTAGATGCCGTTCACGTTCCACGAGAAGGTCGTGCCGGTTGCGGTGTTGTAGTCCGAAACACGAGCTGCACCGTTGAGGGTCAGCTCTTCGGCGAAGGGCAGGTCGGCCAGCAGCGGAACGCGAAGTTCGCCGAAAGCTTCCTTGACCTTCAGGGCCGGCGGGTCGAACGGCGCGATGGCGTTCAGGAACGTGCCGCCGCTTGCGGTAAGTTCGTCGAATGCCTCGAAAGCGCGCTCTTCACGGTATTCACCGCCGATTGCGAAAGCGATCGGACCGCCTGGGAGTTCGAACAGACCCGACAGGTCGCCGGCCAGCGAAGCCAGAACCACGAACTGTTCGGCATTGCCTTCGCGGCGACCGGTCGTGTTGACGTAGTCCAGAGCTGCCTGGCTCGGAGCACCGAAGCCGAACAGGTTGATCGGCACACAGTTCGGGTCGTCATTGCTCGGATCGGAGTCCGCATTGATGCGGCAGACCGGGTTACCTGCACCGTTCAGGACGGCATCGGCAGCCAGGTTGAAGCCTGCCGGATTGCCGTCGAGATCGAACAGGACGAGGTTGTTCAGCGAACGCAGGTCGGTTTCGAGACGACCGTAGTTCGCCGACAGCTCGTAGTTCCAGTCGTCGTTGAACGTACCTTCGATACCGCCGACGATGCGATAGGTCTCACGCGTCTGCAGTTCGCCGCGACCACCGAAGTCGATGTTGAAGCGGCTGAGCGGAACGGTTTGCGTGTTCGTGCGGCCCGCCGAGCAAAGGCCGAAGCTCTGCAGCGTGCCGAGCGCCTGATCGTTCAGGAAGGCGTTGTCGCAGAACAGCGGGTTGCCGCCAACGTAGGTCGGACCGCCAACGAAGAAGCTCGGCTGGCCTTCCTGGATGGCTTCGAGACGAACATACTTCGCTTCGACGAATGGACGGAAAGCGTCGGTGACGTCGAAACGGGCAAGGATGTTCGCCGTGTAGCGCTCGAGACCGGCAGCAAGCTGGCCGGTGTTGCGCAGCGTGGAGCCGCCACCACCGACGACGTTGCCCGAGAACGGAAGCGGATCGTCCGGCGTATCGACGAACAGATTGCCGTTCGGCGCAAAGCGAAGATATACGCCGCCGCCGAGGCTGCCGAGCGTACCACCGTCGGAGATCGACCCGTTGCGAACACCGCAAATGGGCTCGAGATCGGTGATGCCGTCGCTCCCGAAGTCACCTTCGTCGCCCGGATCGTCGCTGACAAGATTGTACTGGCAGCGGCCGCTATAGGCCCCGGTCAGATCGTCGCGCTGACGGAAGTACAGCGGGTCCGACTTGGCGTACTCGCCGGAAACCGCGATGTTGCCGCGACCGTCGGCGAAGTTCTTGCCGTAGGTTGCGGAGATAAAGCGGGTCGCACGGTCGCCTTCTTCCGAAATACCGGCCTGGCCGCGAACGGCGAAACCTTCGAAGTCACGCTTGAGGATGAAGTTCACCACGCCGGCGACAGCGTCCGAACCGTAAACGGCGGAGTTACCACCGGTCACCACATCGACACGCTCGAGCAGGTCGACCGGGATCGTGTTGACGTCGACGATGAAGTCGCCCGGCAGCGCGGTCACGTGGCGCTTGCCGTTGACGAGGACCAGCGTACGGCTTGTGCCGAGGCCGCGAAGGTCGAGCAGGTTGAGACCGGCCGTGCCGATGAAGCGGGTCGAGTTGCCCTGGCTGAAGGTGGTGCGCAGCGACGGAAGATCGTTCAGCGCGTCACCGAGCGAGATGTCGCCCTGGTTGGTCAGGTCTTCGGCAGTAACGCTGGTGACCGGAACCGGCGATTCGAGGTTCGGACGCGCAATACGCGAACCCGAAACGATGATAGCGTTTGCCGGAGCCGGATCGACGACAGCATCCGGGCCTTCGTCGGCCGTTTCGGACGCGTCCTGCTCGGACGTATCGACGTCCTGCGCATAGGCCGGATTGGCCAGCGCAAGGGCGGCGAGACCGGCACCGGTAAACAGCGCGGCCCGTCCACCCAGGGTGGAAAAGGTCTTCTTCATGATTGTCAGTCCCCTACTCAAGCCGGGGTTGTCCGGCTGATGGCGCGATAAAAGCAAGCGTTTGGGGTGGACGCAAGCAATGCTAGGCGAAAACCCTTGGAGCAGGGCAGATCGGGATTGAAGGGTCACCAATTTGCAACAGTTTTGCGAGATCGTCAGATCTTTCGGTCCACAGAGGAGCTGCTGACATCCGGCACCCCCTGGCGAACCCGCAGAAATTTCGGGCCTGGCTCGATTTCATTCAGGTAGAAAGGCCAATCTGGCTGAATGGCCAGCCGGTTGATCAGTTTCCGCCGCAGATGCTCGCGTCGCTGCAGACGCCCTCGCGATTGGCGAGCCGTCCCGCCTCGTCGCGAGTCTCGCTGTAGAAGGCGATCCATTCGTCACGTGTCTTGCACAGCCGCTCCCTCTTCGCCCGCGAGCCGGTCACCTTGAAGGATTTGCAGATTTTCGCATCATCGCCTGCGTCCCGCTTCTCACGATCGGTCGTGCGAGTTTCAGCCGATGTGGCCTGCTTCGAATTCGACTGCATGCTGTGCACGGGCGTCGTGAGAGCGCATAGGCTCAGGGCGATGATGACGGTGGCTGCTTTCATGATGAAGTCCTTCAGCGATCAAATCGCAATGCTGTGGGCCGAATGCATAAATCCCACGAATGATAGCTTATAAAAAAAGGGGCGGCAACCGCCGCCCCTTTCCTTGGTCGATTACCTTCGAAGATCAGAAGGTCATACGTGCGGTTACCGAGTAACGACGGCCGAGCGGGTCGTACGTCGAGGGGTAGATGTTGCCGCTGTTATATGCGGTCGAGCCGATGTTGCTGCCGACCACCTTCGGTTCGTTGTCGAACAGGTTGATCACTGCGGCGGTGAAGCCGAAGTTGTCCGTAACGTTGAAGTTGGCGGTCAGGTCGAAGTAGTGTTCGGCACCGATCGTGGTGAATTCCTCGAGGAAGTCACCAGCGAATTCCGGCTCCACTTCGACGGCATCGATGAAGCGCCACCGCAGAGACAGATCGGCATCGCCGACACTCAGCGTGGTACGCTGCGTGAAGGAGAACTCCGGCTGAATCGAGGGGCAGTTGATGCTGTAGTAGCCTACGCAATCGCGATTGAGGCTGTTCGGATCGTTCTGGTTCGCCTTGAACGTCGAACGGTTCGTCCAGTTGCCGAAGAAGCTCAGGTCGAGTCCTCCGAAGCCCAGGTCCGTGTTGAAGTTCATGGTCAGGTCGATGCCGTCCGTGAACACGCGGCCCTGGTTGGTCAGGACCAGCGGCAGACCCGGCGTGGTCGCGACGCTGCCGAACAGGTTACCGGTCGCCGGGTTACGACGGATTGCGGTACATGCCGGATTGGTGGCCGAAGGCGTGCCGGTGAAGCAGGCACTGAACACGTCATCGATCGTCGGAGTGGTAATCGCGTCGGTAAGCGTGATGTTGTAGTAGTCGAACGTCAGCGTGAAGTTACGCAGGAAGCCCGGCTGGATCACGGCACCGACAGTCCACGTTTCCGCGTTCTCGGCGTCGAGGTTGGGGTTGCCGCCCGAAGTGACGTTAACCTGGCCGGCCGGATCGACGATGATATTGCCGATCGAAGAAGCCGGGGCGCCCTGTGCAAGACAGACGGCACGCAGGTTCGCGTTGTTGGTCGGGGCTGCGCCCGCGCACGGGTCGTTGCTGAAGTTGTCGAGGCCCGTCGTCGGAACTGCGAACAGTTCGGCAATGTTCGGAGCGCGCGTCACCTTCTGGAAACCACCGCGATACTGCACACCGTAAACCGGGGTATAGGTACCGCCGATCTTCCAGGTGTATTCGGTGCCGGTCGTCGAATAGTCGGACACACGGCCCGCCAGTTCGAGCGTCAGTTCCTCACCGATCGGAGAATCCACCACCAGCGGAACGATGAGTTCGCCGAAGGCTTCCTTCACGTCGTAGCTACCATCGGCGTCGGGCGATGCTGCACCATTGCCGAGCACCTCGCCGGGCGTCTGCGAAAGCAGGTCCGAGCGGCTGAAGGCGTAGTAGTCGCGATATTCGACACCGGCCGCAATGCTGATCGGATCAGCAGCGATACCGAAGCCGAGATCGCCCGAAATGAAGGCCTGGATCTGGCTGAGCTCTGCGCCTTCGGTGCCGGAGTTGCCGACGTCGAGGAAATCCTGAACTTCGGGGGTCAGGCTACCGAGAGGACCGAACAGGTTGATCGGCACACAGTCGTTCGAGGTGTCGAGGCAGGTGTCCGGGTTCGTCGAGAGCACGGACTGCTGAAGCCGGGTGAACGTACCGTTACCCGACTGGCGCGAGACATTTTCGCTCTCGCCGTATGCACCGAAGATTTCCCAGTCCAGATTGTCGGTCAGGGCGCCGCGCGCACCGGCCTTGACCTGGAAAAGGCGGGTCCGGTACTCGTTGAGACGCGGCCCGAATTCCACGAAGCGACGACCATAGTCGATGCCGACCGTACGATAGTTCGGATCGTTCGGATCGGTCGCCAGTGCAGCGGCATCACATTCCGCCTGGCCGAAGAGGGCCTGTACGCCTGCCGTGTCCCCATCGGTGTCGAGTCCGCAAATCTGGTTGCGGATGCCGGCCGTCAGGAACGGGTTGGAGAGGGGGGTTTCGAGAACGTTGCGGAAAGTACCCGACGGAGCGATGATCGTCGAAGTCGTGTTCTGAACGAACATACCTTCGGCGAAGACTTCGATCGCGTCGGTGATTTCGAAGCGGCCGGAACCGAACATGCGGTACTGTTCCAGCGGAGTCTGGTAGACGTTGAACGGGTTGAAGTTGAACGGTGCGTAGAACGGACGCAGCGAATCGCCGTCGACCTGCAGCGTTCCGCTGGTCGTGCCGGGAACGGTTATGACGGACGGGACTGCGGTCGACGAACCGCCGGGAAGCCCGCTGAACGACGAGATGTTCTCGCGGCCGTATTCCCGGTCGCCCTGGAAGACGGCTTCGCGATCGGTGTAGCCGACCGAGAACACCGCGTTGCCGCGGCCATCGGCGAAGTTGCCACCGACCGTGAGGTCTGCACGGAACGTGTAACCGTCACCTTCTTCGGTGATCGCGTTGGTCGCGGCGAGTTCTGCGCCCGAAAAGTCCTGCTTGGTGATGAAGTTGACGACGCCGGAGATGGCGTCGGCACCGTAGGCTGCGCCGGCACCGCCGGTCAGCACGTCCATCCGCTCGAGCAGAGCAACCGGGATCACGTCGATGTTGGTAAGGCCGTTGAGACCTTGCGGAACGACGCGCGTGCCGTTCAACAGCACGAGGTTGCGGTTGGCGCCGAGGCCACGAAGGTTGATGTAGGTCGAACCGCCGTTACCGTTGTTGACGTTGGAACCGACGCTAGGGACGATACCCGGAATCTGACGCAGCGATTCTTCGACCGTGTTGGCCTGCTGCAGCGTCAATTCTTCGGCGGTCACGACCGCAACCGGGCTCGCACTTTCGATATTGGGGTCTGCAATGCGCGAGCCGGTGACGACGATCGCCTGTCCTGCCGGAGCCGTTGCTGCTTCTGCTTCAGGCGTTTCTTCCGAAACCTGGGCCATCGCCGGCTGCGCGATCAGCGCGAGACCGAGAGCGGCAGGAGCCGCGCTGGCTTTGAAATATGTCTGGAGTTTCACTCGATTGTGTCCTTCTTCCGTTACATGCATCGACCACTCGATGCATGTGTAAGAACCCCCATGGATGGACTGCCTGCACCGGTTTTCCGGACGACAGGCCCATCGGCGGAATATGGTATCTGCCTCGCAGGATAGTTACATTGCAAAGCAAATCTGGCGGATTTCCGTAATGCTCGAACGTGTGTTGCGCGAATCCCACACATGTTGGGCGCTGCGAGACGATGCGATTGCGCTTACGTATGCACGTCATTTTCTGCGCGCCCTTCCGTGCCGCTTGACCTTAACGTAAGGCGCCCATAGGCGAGTGGCGAAACGAAACTCAAACCGATCCAGTCAACGAGGAGCCTGCCATGCCCGAAGCCTATATCGTAGAAGCCGTCCGCACTGCCGGTGGCCGCCGCGGGGGCCGGCTCGCCGGGGTCCACCCGGTCGATCTCGCCGCCACCTCGCTCGATGCGATCATGGAGCGTAGCGGCCTCGAAGCGAAGGCGGTCGATGATGTGGTGATGGGCTGCGTCAGCCAGGGGGGCGAACAGGCGATGCAGGTCGGGCGGAACGCCGTTCTGGCAGCAAAACGCCTGGGCGAGGGCGTGCCCGCCGTCACTATCGATCGCCAATGCGGCTCCAGCCAGCAGGCAATCCAGTTCGCCGCGCAGGCTGTCATGAGCGGCACGCAGGACGTGGTCATCGCCAGCGGTGTGGAAAGCATGAGCCGCGTGCCGATGGGCTCGACCGCGATGTTCCACATGAAAGAGGGCCTCGGCAACTACAAGTCGCCCGGACTCGAAGAGAAGTATCCCGGCATCCAGTGGAGCCAGTTCATGGGCGCGGAAATGATCGCGCAGAAGCACGGCTTCTCCAAGGACGATCTCGACCGCTTTGCGCTGCACAGCCATGAAAAGGCGATCGAGGCCACGAAGTCCGGCGCTTTCGAAAACGAGATCGTCGGCGTGGAGATCGAGACGCCCGAGGGCGAGGAATGCCACACGGTCGACGAAGGCATCCGCTTCGACGCCACGCTCGAGGGGATTGCCGGCGTCAAGCTGCTGAGCCCCGAGGGCAAAATTACCGCAGCCACCAGCAGCCAGATCTGCGACGGATCGAGCGCGGTGCTGGTCGTGTCCGAGAAGGCACTAAAGGAATACGGCCTCACCCCGATGGCGCGCATCCACAATTTGACCGTGACGGCGGGTGATCCGGTGATCATGCTGGAAGAGCCGCTGTTCGCCACCGATCGCGCGCTGGAGCGGGCCGGCATGAGCATCGGCGATATCGACCTTTACGAGGTGAACGAGGCTTTCGCGCCCGTTCCGCTTGCCTGGCTCAAGCACACCGGAGCGGACCCCGAGAAGCTCAACGTCAACGGCGGCGCGATCGCGCTCGGCCACCCGCTCGGCGCATCGGGCACCAAACTCATGGCGACCCTGGTCCATGCGCTGAAGGCGCGCGGCAAGAAATACGGCCTGCAGACGATGTGCGAAGGCGGCGGCGTCGCCAATGTCACCATCGTCGAGGCCCTTTGAGAGCATCCGCGCTCGGGCGTCGAGGCGCTCCAAGTTTCAATCTTACGAGAGGACATTTTTCATGGAAGTATCAGCCAACACCCCCGCCGTCGTCACCGGCGGCGCATCGGGCCTCGGTGAAGCCACCGCGCGCGCGCTCGCAGCCAAGGGCGCCAAGGTCGCCATCTTCGACATGAACGAGGAAAAGGGCGAAGCGGTCGCCAAGGACATCGGCGGCGTCTTCTGCAAGGTCAACGTCACCAGCGACGAGGATGTGGACGCCGGTTTCGCCAAGGCGCGCGAGGCGCACGGGCAGGAGCGGATCTTGGTCAATTGCGCCGGCATCGGCAATGCGATCAAGACCGCCAGCCGCGACAAGCAGTCGGGCGAGATCAAGCACTTCCCGATCAGCGCTTTCGATTTCGTGATCCAGGTGAACCTCATCGGCACCTTCCGCTGCATCGCCAAGTCGGCAGCCGGCATGATGAGCCTCGACCCCTTGAGCGATGAGGGCGATCGCGGCGCGATCGTCAACACGGCTTCGGTTGCTGCCGAGGACGGCCAGATGGGCCAGGCGGCCTATTCCGCTTCGAAGGGCGGCGTGGTCGGCATGACGCTGCCCATCGCGCGCGATCTCATGCGCGAAGGCATCCGCGTCAACACCATCCTGCCGGGCATCTTCAACACCCCGCTGATGAATGCGGCCCCGCCGCAAGTGAAGGACGCGCTGGCCGCCAGCGTGCCGTTCCCCAAGCGCCTCGGCAATGCGGAAGAATACGCCAATCTCGCCATGTGCATGATCGAGACCGGCTATTTCAACGGCGAGGACGTGCGCCTCGACGGTGCGATCCGCATGGCACCGCGCTAGGCGTCATTTCGCAGGTAAGGATATTCGCCGCCGGTTCGCGTCCCGAACCGGCGGCGTTTTCCGTTTCAGTATGCGGTTTCCATCAGTTGGATCGAGCCTGCCCATTCGTCCTGCTCGGCTGCGTCGGCAAGCAGTTTCGCGACATCGCCGCGTGCGGCCTTGCCGCTGGGATCGACGTCGTCGCCCAGCCGGACCGAACCCGTCGGGCCATCGTCGGTGAGCGAGACGGGTCGAAGAATGGCGTATTCGAGGCTGCTCTGCTTCAAATGCTCGTCGGCAGCGTGCTTGGCCTCGAGGTAGTGGGCAAGTTCGCTTTCGGGGTCCGGATCGTCGGCGCCGACCGAACTCAGCATGACGAAACGGCGGACATCGCTGGCTTGGGCGATGTCGATCAGCCGGTTCGCACCGTCGCGGTCGACCTTGTCGGTCATCTCGGCGCTGGTATCGCCGCCCGAACCGGCGGCGAAGATCACGACTTCGCAGCCCTGTGCGACATCGTCGTCCAGAGCGGTAAGATCGCCCTGCCGCAATGTGACGGTATCGGGAAGTGCGCCCGTATCGGACGAGGCGCGCACGAGCGCGATGACGTCATGCCCGCGTTCGCACAGTTCCTTGACGAGACGGGTGCCGGTATTGCCGGTCGAACCGGCAACGAGAATTTTCATCGATTTTCTCCTTGGTTGTGGTCCGAACCGGCGGCAGGCAGGGCCGTTCCGAGGAGAATTGGCGCTATGCGTCAGAACCAGGCGCGCAGACCGAGCAACAGCTTGAGGCCGTCGGGGTCGTCCCCGGCGGCCTTTGCTATGGAGCGCGTCTCGCCGAGCTTGGTTTCATAGCCTACCCCGACATAGGGCGCGAATTCGCGGGCGATTTCGTAGCGTAGGCGCAGGCCGGTCTCGAACTTGGTCAGGCCCGCGCCGATCTCGCGCTCGGGAATGTCCTGAGCTGCCAACTCCAGTTCGGCGCGCGGCTGGAGGATCAGGCGCTGGGTGAGCTTCTGGTCGTATTCGCCCTCGATCCGCGCGGTCAGGTCGCCGCGGTCGGAGAGGAAGGATGCGGCATCGACGTGCCACATGTAGGGCGCCAAGCCCTGCACGCCGAGCACGAGGTGACTGCGCGTTTCCGGTTCGATGTCCAGCCGCACACCCGCCTGAAGGTCGAAGAACGGGCCGATGGCATGGCCCCAGAGCGCCTGGACCTCGGCATCCTCGACTGCCCCGCCGAATTCGCCTTCGCCTTCGGACTTGATCACGAGTTTGTCGATGTCGCCGCCGTACCAGCCCTGCAGATCCCACAGATAGCCGTCCTCGCCCTCGCCGATGCGCGCTTCGAGCCGCTCGGCCATCAGCGTGCCTGTCTTCATATCGCCATGAGTCGCATGATTGGTTGCGCGGGCCTCGGCCATCACGGCGGGGCCGTAGATCGCATCCGCCGCGTGCTGCGGACCCTCGAAGGCTTTGGGCGGAGGCGGCCCCTCGGGCAGGTCGCCGACCTGATGCGCGGAATGGTCCATCGTCGAATGGTCCATTCGGGGCGCGCCGGTCATATCGGGCAGGACGAAAGGCGCAGGTGACTGCTGGTGCTGCGAATGGTCCTGCGCATCCGGCTGCTCCTCCGCCTGCTGCTGATGCGCGGAGTGATCCGGCATGGCATGGCCCGAATGATCCTGCGCGGCCAGCGGAGCCGCCGCCAGCATCAGCGCTGCGCCGAGGAAAAGGTGCGCCCTCATGCCTCGTCCTCCGGCGCTGGGAAGGGGCGCACCGTCACGGTCTGCATCATGCCGGCATGCATGTGATAGAGCAGGTGGCAATGGAAGGCCCAGTCGCCCGGTTCGTTCGCGGTAACGTCGAAGGTGGCGGTGCTGCCCGGCTGGACCACGACCGTGTGCTTCAGCGGCTGGTCCATCATCCCTGCGCCATTGACCAGTTCGAAGAAATGGCCGTGCAAATGGATCGGGTGCGCCATCATCGTGTCGTTGACCAGCTTCACGCGCACGCGCTCGTCATAGGCGAAGCGGATCGGATCGTCGGTGACGGCAGAGAATTTCTCGCCGTCGAAGCTCCACATGTAGCGTTCCATATTGCCGGTCAGGTGGATAGTCAGCTGTCGGGTCGGCATGCGATGCGGGTTCGGCCGCGCGGCCTTCAGGTCGGTGTAACGCAGCACGCGGTGATCGACTGTCTCTAGGCCGAGGCCGGGGAAGTCCATCCGGTCCATCGGCATGGGCGCGACCATGTCGATCCCGGGGCCGACCTTCACGTCGGGCGGCAGTTTCGAGGTGTCGCGCATCGAGTGGTCCATCGATCCATGGTCCATCGATCCGTGATCCGTCGCGGGACTCGCGTCGTCGCCGCCGTGGTTCATGCCCGAATGGTCCATCCCGCCATGACCACCGCCGGGCGCATCGTGGTTCATCGCACCGCCGTGTGCGCCGTCCATCGAACCCATGCCCATGTCGGCCATGGTCAGCGTGACCGGGTCGCGCAGCGGCGGCGGCGTGGCGCGGTGGCCCCTGTGCGAGGTGAGCGAGGCCAGCCCCATGCCGCTGCGGTCCATCGCCTCGGCGACAAGCGCGTGGCTACCGTCAGGCGGCGCGACGATCACGTCGTAGGTCTCCGCAACGCCGATCTGGAATTCGTCCACCTCGACCGGCGCCACATCCATGCCGTCGGCAGCGATCACCGTCATCGGCACGCCGGGAATGCGAATGTTGAAGAAGGTCATGGCGGAGCCGTTGATGATCCGCAGCCGCACCCGCTCGCCCGACGCGAAGAGATACTCCACCCCGTCCATCGGCCCGTGCCCGTTGACGAGGAAAGTGTAGGTCGCGCCCGTCACGTCCGAAATGTCGCGCGGGTTCATCCGCATCCCGCCCCACATCAGCCGCTCGTCCAGCGGCATGTCGCCTTCGCTGGCGGTCTGCATCTGGTAATTGAAATAGTGCTCGCCGACCTTCAGCATGCGTGCGATCTCGTGCGGGTGGCGCGGGCTGAACTCGCTTAGCAGAACGACATAGTCGCGGTCGTAACGCGGATCGGGCTCGGCGCTCTCGATCACGATGGGGCCGTAGTGGCCTTCCTGCTCCTGCAGGCCGGAGTGGCTGTGCCACCAATAGGTGCCGCTCTGCCGGATCGGGAATTCGTAGGTGAACGTCTCGCCGGGCTTGATGCCGGGAAAGCTCACGCCCGGAACGCCGTCGAACTGGAAGGGCAGCAGCAGCCCGTGCCAGTGGATAGAGGTATCTTCGACCAGATTGTTGGTAACGTCGAGGCGGACGTTCTGGCCTTCGCGCAGCCGGACCAAAGGGCCGGGTACGGTGCCGTTGACCGCAATGGCATGGCCCTTGCGCCCGCCGACGCCGAAATGGTGACGATCTACCGACAGCGCGATACGCTCGCCCGAAACCTCGCCGAACCCCTGCCGCGCGTGGGACAGGCTCTCGCCCCTCGCCCATGCGGGCACGGCAAGGCCGGTTGCCAGAAGGCCGGTCGAGCCGAGCATGAATTTGCGGCGGTCGGTCTGCAATGTGGTCACTCGGCTTGTATCTCCTGCCAGCCGGTCTAAGATACCCCCATAGGGTATTCAAGGGCGAATAGGGTCATGAGTGACAAACAGGCGATCGGTAACCGGCTGAAGCGGATCGAAGGGCAAGTGCGCGGCGTTCAGCAGATGGTCGCAGACGAGCGTTATTGCATCGACATTCTCCATCAGATCCAGGCAATCAAATCCGCCCTGGCCAAGGTAGAGAGCCAGGTGCTCAAGGACCACGCCGCCTGCTGCGTTGCCGAGGCGATCGCCAGCGGCGATCCCGCCGAGCAACGCGTCAAGTTCAATGAGCTTGTCGAACTGTTCGAAAAACGCCGTTAGGAACTACGTTCCCAATTCGACCTCTTCGCGCAATTCGGGCGTGATTTCACGTTCCACCGCTTCCTTCGCTTGTTCGAGCAGTTCCGGGGTCAGCTCTGCTGTGCGCGGCGGGAGCGGCGTTCCATCGCCCATTTCGCCGTTCACCTCGATATCTTCGAGGATGAGCTTCATCTCGGCGATTTCCTTCACCTGCGCCTCGATGATCGCGTCGGCGAGCTTGCGCATGCGCGGATCGGAAATTTCGGCGCGTCGGCTGGTGAGCACGGCAATGGAATGATGCGGGATCATCGCCTTCGCCCATGAAACATCGTCCACGGTTTCCTGACTGCGCGCCAGGAACAGGAACAGGAAGAATCCTGCAATGGCCGCGACCATGACGATCATCTTGGTCGCGAAGGTCTTGTACATGCCCCACATGAAGCCGAGCATGATGACGATCATCGCCATGCCCATCATCAGCGCCATCCACATGCGCGTCTGGCTGAAAAAGATATGGTCAGGCTCGTAAACGTTGGAATATTTCAACACGAACATGGTCACGATCGAGGTTGCGATCATGGCGAAGAACGTGGTCCATTTTCCGGAATGGGAAGCGCTGTTCGAGCGGTTTTCGTGGCTTGTCATAGGGTCCCCTTTCTCTCACTCTACACCCCCGGGGGGTATATCGTTCCGAGTTTTGTCCGCGCTGGGGGATCGGGGATTTCCTACCCGGCATGCAGTGCCTATCGTCGCGCAGATGACGCCCGCGCCTATCCCGCGCCGTAGAACGAGAGCTTCGCGGTTGCACGCCGGTGGCAGGTTTTTCTTGCATGGACCGTGTAACATGCGGTCCATGTGGGGGTACTGAGAGGAGAGAAAGCCAACATATGTCCTACACGCAGATCAAGCTCGATATCGCCGATGGCATCGCCACCGTCACGCTCCACCGTCCGGAGAAGATGAACGCCTTCACCCGCACGATGATGGACGAGTTCATCGATGCGCTCGACACGACCGATGCGGACGACAGCGTGCGGGCGGTGATCGTGACGGGGCATGGCGATCGCGCCTTTTGCGCTGGCGCGGACCTGACGCCGGAGGGCGGGGGGCACGTGTTCTCCGATCCGAACCCGGTGGAGGACCTCTCCGACGAGCGCGTGCGCGACGGGGGCGGGCGGCTGACGCTGCGGCTCTTCCAGTCGAAGAAACCGCTGATCGGCGCCTGCAACGGCGTTGCGGTCGGCGTCGGCGTGACGATGCAACTGCCGTTCGACATCCGCCTGTGCAGCGACAATGCGCGCTTCGGCTTCGTCTTCGCGCGACGCGGGATCGTGCCCGAAGCGGCGAGCAGCTGGTTCCTGCCGCGGCTGGTCGGCATGCAGACCTCGCTGGAATGGTGCATGACCGGCCGGCTGATCGATGCGGGCGAGGCGCTGGAGCGCGGGCTGGTGCGCTCGGTCCATCCGCAGGGCGACCTGATGGATGCAGCCGTCGGTATCGCGCGGGAGATTGCGGACAACACCTCTGCCGTGTCGGTCGCGATGACGCGCGCAATGCTGTGGCACAATGGCGCGGGGGGGCACCCGATGGACGCGCACCGGGTGGACAGCCGCGCGATCTATCGCCTCAGCCGCAGCAACGACGCGAAGGAGGGAATCGCCAGCTTCCTCGAGAAGCGCGCGCCCGAGTATCCAGACACGGTAAGCGGCGACATGCCGGACTTCTACCCGTGGTGGGACGAGCCGGAGTACAAGTAGTTGCAGGCGTGATAGTCACCCGCGCAACCGGGTTGCCTTGACTGCGCTGGGGGGTAAGGATGGCGGTATGCCGAAGCATCAACTCGCCCCGCGCCTTGCCGACTTCCTGCCCTACCAGCTCTCGATCGCCTCGAATGCCGTCTCGACCAGGATTGCGGAGCAGTATCGCAAGCGGTTCGCGCTCAAGACGACCGAGTGGCGGATCATGGCGGTGCTGGGCGATGGCGGCGCGCTGACGCAGCGGGATCTCTCGCAGCTCACCCTGATGGACAAGGTGCCGGTCAACCGGGCTTGCAAGCGGCTGGAGGACCGCGGCCTCGTGCAGCGCTCGCCCAATGCGAAGGACGGCCGCTCGCACATGCTGGAGCTGACGGCCGAGGGCAGGGCGGTTCATGCCGGCATCATGCCGCTGGCGCGCAAGATCGAGGAGGAGCTGTTCGACGTGCTGAGCCCCGACGAGCGCGAGGCGCTGCGCGACATGCTCGCCCGCGTGCGCGACAATGCCGGGGACTTCGACGCGGAAAGCCTGGCCGACTGAGCCGGCCAGGCTTTCGCTTAGTCCCAGATCTGGTGGTTCGGGCTATCCGATCCCGCCGCTGAACGCGTCGCCGATCGAACAGGCCGCAGGGCCCAGGATGACGATGAACAGCACCGGCAGGATAAACAGGATCAGCGGCACGGTCATGATCGCCGGGAGGCGCGCGGCCTTTTCCTCGGCCCGCATCATTCGCTCGTTGCGGAATTCGGCGGAGAGCACTCGCAATGCCGAAGCCAGCGGCGTACCGTATTTCTCGGTCTGAACCATGGTCGTGACCACGCCCTTCACCGCATCGAGATCGACGCGATAGGCGAGATTGTTGAAGGCTTGGCGGCGTTCGTTCAGGAAGGACAGCTCGATCGCGGTCAGGGTGAATTCGTCCCCCAGTTCCGGATAGGCGCGACCCAATTCCCTGGCGACGCGGTTGAAGGCGGCATCGACCGTGAGACCGGCTTCCGCGCAGATGACCAGCAGGTCGAGTGCGTCGGGCAGACCCTTGCGGATGGCATCGGAGCGCTTCTTGGCGATGTTGCCGATATAGAGTTCCGGCCCCTTGTATCCCGCGAAGACGGATGCCGCGAGGGCGCCGTTACGCTTGATCGCGCCCCAGTCGGGAAACATGTCGAGCAGGAAGATGCAGGTGAAGGCGGCCCCGCCGAGAAGGACCGGCAGGATCATGCGCGCGGCGATGATGTACACCGCCAGCTCTTTGTTGCGGAAGCCCGCATGGGCCAGCTTCTGCTGAACAGCTTCTACCTGGCTCTGCTGCAGCACCTTCATGCTGCCGAGCGTGTCCTTGATCTTCTCGGTCGTGTCGGTCTTGCGCACCAGGCTCTGGCGCTTTTTCGCGCTCGACGTCACGAGGCCGCTTTTCAGCTCCTCGCGACGCCCCTCGAGCGCCTTGACGCGCTTCGCCATCGGGTCCCGGATCGTGACCGCCGTGTAGATTGCGAACAATACTGCGAGCGCTGCGATCCCGGCGAGGATCGAGCCGACGAACATGACGTCGACACCGAGAAGCGTTGGGCCGGTGGAGGGGTCCATGGGTCTGTCTCTTCCCTGCTCAGATTTTGAAGTTGACCATCTTGGCCATGATGAAGCCGCCGATGCTCATCCATGTGAGACCGGCGAGGCCGGCGACGATGAGGCGATCGTCGGTGAAGAACCCGGAGAGATATTCGGGGTTCATCCAGTAGACGAGGCAGAAGACGATGAAGGGCAGCGAGCCGACGATGTAGGCCGACGCTTTCGATTCCGAACTCATCGCCTTGATCTTCAGCTTCATCTGCGAACGCTTGCGCAGCACGTCGGAAAGGTTCGACAGCGTCTCTGCGAGGTTGCCGCCGGTTTCGCGCTGGATCGCCAGCGTGATGCAGAAGAAATTGAACTCGGGGATGCCGAGGCGGTCGGCGGTGTCCTGGAGCGAATCCTCCATGGTCTTGCCGATCTTGATGCGCTCCACGATGCCGCGGAATTCCTGGCCGACCGGGCCCGGGACTTCCTGCGATACGACTGCCAGCGTTTCCGTTACCGGAAGACCCGAGCGCAAACCGCGCACGAGCAGTTCGATCGCGTCCGGAAACTTCGCATTGAATTGCGCCGTACGTTTGTTGATCTGCCGGCCGACGAAGAAGTGCGGGAGGCCCGCGCCGGCGAGCACGCCGATGCCGAAGGATAGCGGCAGCGATCCGGAGCGCAGGAACAGCAATGTCGCAATCGCCAGGCCGATGCCGATCGAGACATAGGCATACTGGCTCAGCGACCAGTTCTTGCCCGTCCGGTCGAGCCGGATCGCAAGCGCATCGATGCGCGAAGTCGAGCCGGCGGCCGCGTGCCGCTTCGGCCGGCGCGAGGCAATCGCCTTCTTGAGCTGCGACTCCACCTTGGCGTCGGTGCTTTCCGAATGCCGGTAGCGGACTTGCTGCAGGCGCCGCTGGCTGGCCTTGGCAGCATCGGGTCCGGCAATCAGCGTATAGCCGATGACCAGCAGGGCGAGCACCCCGACAGCTAGCAATACGACCTGAATGATATCCATTCGTTGACTCCGTCCCTATCCGTTCGTTCGGTTGCCGCGCCGCCCGCTCTGGGCGGATGCCGGCACCGCGCTTATTCGACCGCTTCCGCAGCTGCCGCGGGCTCTTTCTTTTTCGAAAGCAGGCCCTTGAGGTCGAGGCCTCCGAGCAGCGACTTCTTGCCGCTTTCGGTTTCGCTCTCGTCCTCGTCGTCATGATCAAGGCGGATGACCTGCTGGCTGACCTGCTTGATCGCCGCCGCAGCCTTCGCTCCGCTATTGGCCTCGAGGAAGGTCTTGCCCAGCTTGGCCGCATTGGCCGCGGCCTTCTGGTCGTACGGAATGATAACGTCGATCTTGCGTTCGATCGAGGCTTCGAAGTCGGCCTTGCTGATTTCGGCTGCGCCCGGCTGCACCTTGTTCGCCACGATCAGCGGCGTTGCGTGCGGGGCGTTGGTTTTCAGCCACGACAGGATACGGATCGTATCGCGTGCGGAGGCAAGCGACATTTCCGCCGCGAGGACCACTATATTCACCTCGTTCAGAAGGTGAGGGAAGTTGATCATCATGTTGCGCGGCATATCGAGCACGGTCATGTCGAACGCGTGCTTGAATTCGTCCTGCAGCTGCATGAATGCCGATCCGTCGGTCATCAACGGCTGGTTGATCGGCGCCTCGGCCGACAGGATGGCGAGATTCTCGTTCGCGCGGATCATGGCGCGTTCGATGAACAGCCCGTCGATGCGGCTGGGGTTGTCGATCGCGTCGGTCAGTCCGCGCCCCGGCTCGAGATCGAGCGTCAAGGCGCCGGTGCCGAAATGCAAGTCGAGATCCAGCATGGCCGTCGCGAGGTTACGTTCGGCGGCAAAGTTCCAGGCCAGCGACGTTGCAAGCGTCGATGCCCCGACGCCTCCACGTGTACCGATGACAGCGGTGGAGATATGGCGCTTGGCCTTGTCCTCGTCGCTCATGCGCGGAGCCGCGAAGACCGCCTGTGCCTGATTGAGCGAATCGCGCAGCACGCTGGCGCTGAGCGGCTTCAGAAGGTAGTCGTGGATGCCGCTCGCGAGCAGGTCGCGATAAAGACGCACGTCGTTCACCTGGCCGATCGCGATCACCACCGTGCCGGGCTCGCATACTTCGGCCAGCGCGTTGATGTCGTTGAGCGGGTCGCCGCTTTCCGACAGGTCGACCATCAGGATATTCGGACTGGCCGAGACCGACAGGGCCTGGGTCGCATTGCGAAGCCCGCCCTTGTTGCATTTCTCGGGCTGCCAGCCGAGTTCGATGACCACCGGGCGCAACACGTCGAGCGCCGCTTCGTCGCACAGGAATGCAGCGAAGGCATCGCGGTTGCCGGGCATGGCAGATTTGAGTGAAGCGCTCATGGATCAGTCCTCTGTGGTGCCGACTTCAGCAAGGCCGCCAGCGCCGGTCGGCTCCTGGTTGCGATAGCTGTCGATGGCTTTGTTGGAGCTCAGGATAACGGTTTCGCCCGTGCCCACCTGGCCGGTGACGAGGTCCTCCGGATTGGCGACCATCGCAGCCATGTTGGCATTGGTGGCGCAGCCGTAATTCGGATAGGTGGCGTTTTTGTAATTGGCGTCGCTCTTGGCCGACCAGTCGGGGCAGCCCGGAACGCTCGCAAGCGTCCGCGAGATAACGACACGCGCCTGGCCCGGCGAGATATAGCCCTCGGTCGGTGGGGCACCGTCCGTCAGCAGCAGGCCGTAGCGGCCGGCCAGCTGCGCCACGCTATCGCGCACGCCTTCGCCATAGCCCGGGTCCTCGACCGCGATCTTGTCGCCGTAACGCAGGTCCATCGAGTCGAACCAGTCAAGCAGGCGTTGCTGTTCGCTGACCGGCAGGCTGTCGCCATTGGTCTGCACGTCGAAGGTGTAGTGCGTGCGCTCCACGACCGCTTGCTTGGTCGAATAGAGCGTGTCGTTGGTCGGCACCCCGCCGACGCAGGCACCCAGGCCGAGCGCGAGCGAGAGGGCCATTGCGGAGGTCGTCTTGCGGTTCATGATGTTACGCATCGCTATGTTCCTTCTCACTCGAAGCTGAAGCCGGGCTTGGCGGCCGGATCGGCCTCGGCGCGGCGCGGCTGGACCGGTGCGGTGCTGGCGGTTGCTGCGCCGTTCGCCGGAGCCTGCGAGATACCCGGCGTGGCCGGCTCGGTGCTTTCCTGCATGGTCGGCATCGGGCGCTTGGCGCCGCTCTCGCCGTTGTTTTCCATGTAGCCGAGGATGCTCTCGACCTCGTCCGGAGCGCGGAAGCCATCGGTCGGCAACACGATGTCGCTCGCGTTGACCGGCTTCACCAGGTAAGGCGTTACGATGATGACCAGCTCGGTCTCGCCCTTCTGATAGCTCTTGGAGCGGAACAGATTGCCGAGGATCGGCAGCTCCGCCAGGCCCGGGGTTTTCTCCAGGGCGTTCTGCGAGCTGTTCTGCATCAGGCCCGCGATCATAAAGCTCTGGCCGGAGCCGAGCTCGATGGTCGTTTCCGCACGGCGGGTGGTGAGGGCGGGAACGGTGAACCCGTTCAGCGTCACCGCACCGCGGCTGGAAAGTTCCGACACTTCCGGGCGCACGCGCATCGAGATACGGCCATTGGCCAGCACGGTCGGCGTGTAGGTCAGGCTGACACCGTAGTTCTTGTACTCGACGGTGACGGTGCCCAAGCCCTGGCTCTGCGGGATCGGGAACTCGCCACCTGCGAGGAACTCGGCGGTCTCGCCCGAAAGGGCGGTCAGGTTCGGTTCCGACAGCGTGGTAACAAGGCCGATCTGCTCACCTAGGTTGAGCGTTGCAAGAAGATCGAACCCGAGAACTCGGCCGCCAAGTGCAAGCAGTCCGTTCGCATTGCCACGCACGGTTTCGAACGTGGTTTGCGGAGTAACGAAGCGCTGGTTGATATAGTCGTATGGGCGCGGTTCGCTGGTGCAGGCAAACTGGTAAACTGCGCAGGGATCGAGCGGAACCGTATTTGCCGTAGGCTGATTGCCGACGATGTTGCCTGCGTTATTGCTCTGTGCGCCAAACACAAATCCGTTGGACTGGTCGCGCGTGGCGAGGTTGCCCTTGATGTCGCGCACCAATGAGCGGCTGACCTCGGCGAATTTCACTTGCAGGTTCACCTGCAGGGGTGTTGCCGTGCGCAGGCGACTGATCACATTGGCATCTTCGCCGAGGAAGGCTTCGACCAGGCGCTGGGCCTCGGCAGCGTCTTCCGGCGCGCCGACCGTACCCGTCAGCAATACGGTGTTCGTGCCGATCGTCGCGACATTGACCTTCGCGGCCGGCATGGCCAGCGCCAGCATCTGGTCGATGCTCGAGATGTTCGAACCCACGCGGACGTTGGCGGACCAGACGATGTCGCCGGCCGAGTTGCTGGCGTAGACCGTGGTCTCGCCGCCGGCTTTGCCGAAGACATAAAGCTGGCGGGTCGACTTGACCTGCACATCGGCAACGCTGTCGTCGGCGACAAACACGTTGGCCATGGCGCCCGGGACGGTGACGAGTTCACCGCGACCGATCGACAGCACGATTTCCGAGCTGGGCCGTGCGACCGACTGGGCGGTGGCGACATTGGCCGGGATGCTGGCCAAGGGCGCGAGCGCCAGGCTGGCGAGCAGCACTTTGGTAGTGAGACGACGTTTCATGGAATTGCCCCCTGAATGGCTTCCTGTCTTGGTATCGCGGCCAATCATCGAACTGGCTTCGAATTGGTCGGCGTCGGCATGCCCTGGCCAGCGGTGCCCGCCTGTGCCTTGATGGCGGTCTCCATCATCTTCTCGAAGACGGAGGCCTCGCGCATTGCGGGCGTGGTGACCGAACCGTTCTTGCCGATCGGCACGACTTCGGTGTCCTTGCCGCGCGTCACGCTGACGGTCGGGCCGGTATGCTTGACTTCGCGTCCGCCGAAGAGATCGGCCGGGTTGAAGTCCGCGGTGCCGCCGCCGCCGCCCTTGTTGGACGATCCGACCGGGCGGACGCTGCGGCGCTGGAAGCGCGACACGTCGCCGCCGGTCACGAAGGTGCCCTTGGCATCGTCGGGACGCGCCATGGCTTCGCGCAGCAGCTTTTCTTCTTCTTCCGGCGTAGCGTCGTCCGGGATGGTCACATCACCCTTGGCCAGCGCCATCTCGAGTTCGCTCTGGTTGTCGGCAAGCGAACGCAGCGACAGGCTGAGCGTACCGATGGTCTGCGCCACGGCGATCTTTTCGGCGATTACCGGCGTCACTTCCAGCGTAACGGCGCGGAAAGGCTTGACGATGGTAGACCCGTCTTCGGCCTTTTCGGACACGGTCGACTGGTCGGTGGCGAGTACACGAAGGTTACGAAGAATGGTTTCCGAGGTGCGCATTTCGGTATCGTCACCGCCCTCGACGGTCTGGGTCAGCACCATGTCGACACGGTCGCCCGGGAAGACGAAACCCGCCACGCCCGACTGGGCGGACACCGGCACGGTAACGGCACGCATGCCCGGGGCGAGGGCGGCAGCAAGGAAGCCGCGATCGCCCGGCGCGACGAGCGCACCCTGGGTCACCGGTTCGCCTGCCGTAATCGGGTGGCGGACCACCGTGCCCAGCAGCTTGGACATATCCGCTTCGCCATCGAGGAAGTAGGCGTTCTGCACCAGCTCTTCCGGCCACAGCTGGAAGTTGATCGCATCTGCGGTGATGATGGTCCCCACCGGCAGCGCACGCTGCGCGACGAGAACCTTGGGTCCCTGTGCTTCCACCTGCGCGGCCTCTGCCTGCGGTGCCGAGGCACCTGCAAACATGCTCCGAGCAACCAGTGCGGTACCGATCGCAACGATCAGTGCGCCTACCAGCAGAACCAGCTTCTTCCTGTCCATGGCTATCTAGCCCCCTCGTATGGCCCGCGTGAAAATGTTGGTGCGGGCAGGTATGGTTTCTTCGCTTACGGGCGAATTGGTTAAGATCGGGTTTTCAAAGCATTCCCGAAACGGCAGGCACTTGGCCCAACTGCTCGGTGCCGAGCACCCACAGACCGGCGATGGCGATCGCCAGACCGTAAGGAATGGCGATGCGGTCCTTGCTGCGACGCAGGATGTGCGCCGCGCCGAAAACGATCGTCAGCGCCCCGCCGACGATGGCCATGATGACGATCAGCTTGAGAAACGGCAGCGGCGGAATCCACAGCGCGAGTACGGTCAGCAGCTTGACGTCGCCGCCGCCCATCTGGCGCAGAGCGAAGATTGCGGTGCAAATTGCGAATACCAGCGCGGCAAAGCCGATCTGCCATGCGACACCCGGCCACAGCGTCAGCCCGCTCGCCCACCACCACAGCGGGGCGCCGAGTGCGATTGCAGCATTGAGCTTGTTGCCGATCGTGCGGCTCTTGAGGTCGGTGACCGCAGCAATGAGCAGTGCGATTGCCAATCCGCCGAGCAATACGTAGGTGATTTCGATACCGGCCATGATGTCCCCGAAAGTCCTTTCGGTGCCGGTGGTACAGATCATGACTTACCAAACAGTAACCATAGCGAGGACCCGCATATCTCGGATACGGCCATGACCCCGGCGATCGACCGCCGCTCCATTCCTGCAGATGCCAGCGAGACCCGCTGGACTGCACCCGATGGACATGCCGTGCGCCGGATCGACTGGCCTGGCGCAAAGCCTGCACGCGGTTCGATCCTGTTCCTTCCCGGGCGCGGCGACTTCTACGAGAAGTATCTCGAGACGCTGGAGGAATGGCATCGGGCCGGCTGGCGCGTGACGGCAGCGGACTGGCGCGGCCAGGCCGGGTCTGGTCGGCTGGGCGACGACGACGTCACCGGACATATCGACGATTTCGGCGACTGGGTGGCCGATCTGGCGGCTCTGTGGGCCGCATGGAAAGCGGAGACGCCCGGACCCCATGTCCTTGCGGGCCACTCGATGGGTGGGCATCTCGTCATGCGTGCCCTGGTCGAGCAGGTTGTCGATCCCGATGCCGTAGTCCTGAGCGCGCCGATGCTAGGCATGGCGGGGCCGCCGCTTCCGCTGCCCATGCTGCAGGGAGTCGCGAAATTGATGACGTTGCTGGGCAAACCCACGCGCCCGGCATGGAAATGGAGCGAAAAGCCGGGAGAAATCCCTGCGCGGCGGCGCGACCTGCTAAGCCACGACGCCCAACGCTATGCCGACGAACTGTGGTGGCGCGAGCAGCGGCCCGAACTGGTGATGGGACCGGGCAGCTGGGGCTGGGTCGAGCGGGCCTATGCCTCGAGCCGGGTGCTGGAACGGACAGGCGCAATGGAAGCCATGGAGGTTCCGGTGCTGATAGTGTCGACATCCAACGACAAGCTGGTCAGCCATCCCGCCGCCGTTCGGGCGAGCGAGCGCCTGCCGAAAGGCGAACTGGTCGCATTCGGGCCGGAAGCGCATCACGAGATTCTGCGCGAGACCGATGAGGTGCGGGGCCGCGCGATGAGTGCGATCGAGGAATTTCTGGACAGGGTTGCACCGCAAACATCGTGAACACTTTCGATTTCGCCATCGTCGGCGCCGGGATCGCCGGGGCCAGCCTCGCCGCCGAACTCTCCGCTACCGGAGCGACCGTCTTGCTGCTCGAGGCGGAGGATCGGCCGGGATACCATTCGACCGGCCGCTCGGCCGCGTTCTGGGAGGAATGCTATGGCGGGCCGGACATCGTTCCGCTCACGCTCGCATCGGGACGATATTTGCGCGAGGGCGGCTTTCTGACGCAGCGCGGCGCGCTCTATATCGGGCGCGCTAGCGATACGCATGCCATCGACCGCTTCGAACAGCGTTTCGACGGGACGGGCGTGACGATAGAGCAGCTCGATCGGGATGCGCTGGAACAGCGGCTGCCCGGCCTGCGCCCGGACTGGACCCGCGCGATCTGGGAGCCTGCCTGTGCCGACATCGACGTAGGCGCGCTGCATCAGCACTATCTCGCTATGGCCAAGCGCGGTGGCGTCCAGCTTGTCTGTCGCGCCAGGATCGTCGACGCGTCCCGCCGGGATGGCCAGTGGACGTTGACGAGCGCAGCGGGCGAAAGCTGGACCGCCGGAGCGCTCATCAATGCAGCCGGCGCCTGGGCGGACGAGTTCGCACAGCTTGCAGGCGCGCGCCCGGTCGGGATCCAGCCGCTGCGGCGCACGGTCGTGCAATTGAGGGTCGCGCCGCAGGTCCCGCCCGATCTCCCGCTCGTGCTCGACATCGGCGGCGGTTTCTATTTCAAGCCCGAATCGGGCCGGGTCTGGCTGAGCCCGCATGACGAAGAACCGAGCGAGCCTTGCGATGCCGCTCCCGAAGAGCTGGCCGTTGCTCAGGCAATCGATCGGTTCGAAAGCGTGGTGGACTGGCAGGTCGAAGCGGTCGAGCGAAAATGGGCCGGATTGCGCAGCTTCGCGCCCGACCGGCGACCCGTTTACGGTTGGGATCCCTATGTCGAAGGCTTCGGCTGGTTCGCGGGCCAGGGCGGCTTCGGAATCCAGACCTCACCGGCCGCTGCGCGCCTCGCAGCGCAATTGTTCACCGGGGCGTCCGGCGACGATCTGACAGCAGCGGTCGATCCATCGCCATATGTGGCGTCACGCTTCGGGTAGCCAATTGGACAACATTTGTTAGGCTTGCAAGACCGAATCCAATCGCAAACACGGGAGCTGCAAGCCATGGCCCATCATTTCGAAATCTATAAGGACAAGGCAGGCGAGTACCGCGTGCGCTTCAAATACAATTCGGAAACGATGTTCTCGACAGAGGGCTACAGCTCCAAGGCCAGCGCGCAGAACGCGATCGATTCGATCAAGAAGAACGGCCCGGGTGCCGAGGTGATGGACAACAGTTAAGCTGCCTCAGGCTCAGCCGGCGGCGATGGCATCGGCCGCGTCGCTGGCGAGCTGGTCCACCCGTTCGTTCTCCGGGTGGCCGCTATGTCCTTTGACCCAATGCCAGTGGACGGTGTGACGCGCGGTAAGCTCGATCAGATCGTGCCATAGCTCGGCATTGCGGACCGGTTTCTTGCTGGCATTGACCCAGCCGCGCTTCTTCCAGCCGTGCACCCATTTGGTGATGCCATCGATCAGGTACTTGCTGTCGGTATAAAGCTCGACCTCGCACGGCTCGATCAGCGCGGACAGCGCGCGGATCGCGGCGGTCATCTCCATGCGATTGTTGGTCGTCTCCGGCTCGCCGCCGGACAGTTCCTTCTCATGACGACCCATGCGCAGCAGCGCGCCCCAGCCGCCGGGGCCGGGATTGCCCTTGCAGGAGCCATCGGTGAATATCTCGACTTTCTTCATGCGAAGAGCGCTGTGCCATGCTCGCGGTAAAAATCCAGTCGCGCGGCGAAATCCATCGGGTCCTTGCGCACCACGAGCGCGTCGGCGGGGGTATTCACCCAGTCGTAGGCGCGCGACGAGATAAAGCGCATGCAAGCCCCCCGCGCCAGCACGGGAAGCGCCGCTCTCTCGGCGTCCGACAGGCTTCGCCCATTAGCGTAGCCTGCGAGCAGCGCATCGCTGACTTCCGTGCGGAAGCGTTTGCCTCGGTCTTCGAAGGACCAGGCTGCATGGGTCACGGCGAGATCGTAGGCGAGGAAATCTTCGGCTGCGAAATAGAAGTCGATAAGGCCGCTGACCTTGTCGCCCAGCATCAGGACGTTGTCGGGAAACAGGTCGCAGTGGACGACGTCTCGCGGCAGCCCCTCGGGCCAATGGGCATCGAGGTAGTCCAGCTCCGAAAAGGCCAGGTCGGGCAGTGCAGGATCGATCCCCGCCAGCCCCTCCTTGCCACAGTCCTCCAATAACCGCCGCCATTCTGCCAAGCCCATAGCCTGCGCCAGCGACTTGTCGAAGTCTCCGACCGCACCGTGCAATCGCGCCAAAGCCGCTCCCACCGCCTCGGCTTGCGCCGGTGTCGGGCGGTCGACCGAGACGCCGGGCAGGAATTCGATCAGCGCCACCGCCTTGTCGCCAATCGTGCGATAGGCTGCGCCAGTCCGGTCGTGGATGGTGCGCGGGACCGGGCAATCCCTGGCCGAAAGATGATCGAGCAGGCCGAGATAGAAGGGCAGCTGCGCGGTATCGATGCGGTATTCGTACATTGTCAGGATGAAGCGAGCACCGGTGCCATCCGCGCCAGTCGTCTCGATCAGCCAGTTCGAGTTCGACACGCCCTCGGCGATCCCCTTGGCGGAAACCAGTTCGCCGACATCGTAGGCCGCGATAAGATCCGCCAGATCCTCCGCGCCGAGGTGGGTGTAGACTGCCACCTAGTCGGTCAGCTGGCGCGGTAGCTTGAAGATCATGTTTTCCTCGGCAGTCATGATCGTTTCCTCGCTAACGGCGCGCCACTCGGACAGGCGGTCGACGACTTCGCGAACCAGCTTCTCGGGAGCCGAGGCACCAGCGGTCAGGCCGAGCGTGCCGACGCTTTCCAGCCATGTCGGATCGATCTCCTCGGCCCGCTGGATCAGCCGCGCATCGGTCCCAAGGCGTTCTGCGACTTCGACCAGCCGTAGCGAGTTGGAAGAATTGGGCGCTCCGATAACCAGCACAAGGTCGCTGGCCGGAGCGATCTTCTTGACCGCCGCCTGCCGATTGCTGGTGGCGTAGCAGATGTCTTCCGCCTTCGGTCCGACGATCTGCGGATAACGTTCCTGCAGGGCCTCCACCAGTTCCCGCGTGTCATCGACCGACAGGGTCGTCTGCGTCAGGAAGGACAGCTTGTCGTCGCGCGTGAACGGCAGTTTCGCGACGTCCTCGACCGTCTCGACCAGCGTGATCTGGCCTTCGGGCACCTGGCCCATCGTGCCGATGACTTCGGGATGGCCTTCGTGACCGATGAAAAGGATGTGCTGCCCCTTTTCGATCTGGCGCTCGGCCTGGCGGTGGACCTTGCTCACCAGCGGGCAGGTCGCATCGACATACATCATGTTCCGCCGTTCGGCCTCTGCCGGGACGGACTTCGGCACGCCGTGCGCGCTGAAGACCACAGGTGCGTCGGTCGGCACCTCGTCCAGTTCCTCGACGAAGATCGCGCCCTTGGCCTTGAGGCTCTCCACGACATAGCGATTGTGGACGATCTCGTGCCGGACATAGACCGGCGCGCCGTATTTCTCGAGCGCGCGCTCGACGATCTCGATCGCGCGATCGACTCCGGCGCAGAAACCGCGCGGGGCGGCGATCAGGAGCTGGAGGGGCAGGCGCGGATCGCTGCCAGCTGCCGCATCGGTGGATTGAAAGGGGGCGTTCATGTGCTGCCCTCTAGCGCTTTCGCCGCACGCAAGCTAGGGCGTCCTCGCGTCCCGCATGGCGGGCCGAGTTCGAATTCGACAAGGGAATACAAGCCGCATGACCAGCCGCAATCGCCTCCTATCCGTGCTCGCAGTCGGACTGGCGCTCGCCGGATGCAGCCGCGAAGGCGAACTGGTGATCAACGAAGGCGTCGGTATCCAGGCAGTCCGCACCGCGTGCCCGGCGGTCGGCATTCCCGATTACACCGGCGACATCACGACCTTCCGCACGCCCGGATCGACCACGCTGGCCGACCTCGACGTGACGGCGGCGATCACCAATCTGCGTTCGACCTGCGACGAGGGTGCGGAGCGCGTTTATACGCAGGCGACCTTCGACGTGCTGGCCCGCCGCGCCGATACGCGCGGTGCACGCACCGTAACGCTGCCCTATTTCTCCACCGTGTTGCGCGGCGGATCGCAGGTGGTGACCAAGCGGATCGGACAGGTCACACTGCAATTCGCGGACGGGCAGGAACGCGCCTCCGCCAGTGGGCAGGCAGGTGCCTATGTGAACCGCGCCGACGCTTCGCTGCCCGCCGATATCCGCGAGCAGATCACCCGCAAGCGCAAGGCCGGCGATCCCGATGCGGCACTCGACCCGCTGGCCGATCCGGCGGTGCGTGCTGCCGTGCAGCGGGCGACGTTCGAGCTGCTGGTCGGCTTCCAGCTGTCCGAACCGCAGCTGCGCTACAACGCCACGCGCTAAGCGCTGCTCTCTTGCGAATCTGGCCCAATGGGCTAGGCGCGCGCCATGGCTGACATGCAGACCCTCCACGCGGCTTTCGCAGCGCGTATCGATGCAATCCTGAACGCGCTGGAGATGGAAGGCACGCTTCCGCCCGAAACGCCGCGCGGCAATGTCACGGTGGAGCCGCCCCGCGATCCCTCGCATGGCGACCTTGCGACGAATGCCGCCATGGTGCTGGCCAAGCAGGCGAAGACCAATCCGCGCGCGCTGGCGGAGAAGATCGTCGAGCATCTCGATCGCGATCCCGATATCACCTCGACCGAAATTGCCGGGCCGGGCTTCATCAACATGCGCCTGGCCGACGATGCCTGGCGGCGCGAGCTTGAAGCGATCGCTGCGCTCGGCGCGGATTACGGTCGCTCGACCATGGGCGACGGGCGCACGGTCAACATCGAGTACGTCTCCGCCAATCCGACCGGCCCGATGCATATGGGTCATTGCCGCGGAGCGGTGGTGGGCGATGCGCTGGCGGGCCTGCTGGAATTCGCCGGCCATCGCGTGGTGCGCGAATATTACGTCAACGATGCCGGCGGGCAGGTCGACGTGCTCGCCCGCTCCGCACACCTGCGCTATCGGGAAGCGCTGGGCGAAGACATCGGCGAAATCCCCGAAGGGCTTTACCCGGGCGACTATCTCAGGTCGGTAGGCGAGCAGCTGAAGCAGCAGTTCGGCGATGCCTACAAGGATGCGCCGGAGAGCGAGTGGCTGCCGATCTTCCGCGAGCAGGCGGTGGCGGCGATGATGGACATGATCCGCGAGGATCTGGCGCTGCTCGGCATCCATCACGACCTCTTCTCCTCCGAGGCCGAATTGCAGGCTGCGAAGAAGCCCGAAGCGGCAGAAGCGTGGCTGCGCGAGCATGGCTTCGTCTATGACGGCGTGCTCGAAGCGCCCAAAGGCAAGGCCCCGCCGGAGGATTGGGAGCCGGTCGAACTGCCGCTGTTCCGGTCCACGCAATTCGGCGACGATCAGGATCGCCCGATCAAGAAATCGAACGGTGCGTGGACCTATTTCGGTGCCGATCTCGCCTATCACCTGCAGAAGGCGCAGTCCGCTGACGAGCTGATCGACATCTGGGGCGCGGACCATGCCGGCACGGTCAAGCGCATCAAGGCCGCCGTCGCCGCGCTGTCGGAAGGGGAAGGCAAGGCTATCCCCTTCGACGTCAAGCTGGTCCAGATGGTCCAGCTGATGCGGAACGGCGAGCCGATCAGGATGTCCAAGCGCTCGGGCAATTTCGTCACCATCGCCGACATGGTCGAGGAAGTGGGCAAGGACGTGGTGCGCTTCTCCATGCTGACTCGCAAACCCGAAGCACAGATGGAATTCGACTTTGCCAAGGTGGTCGAGGCGTCGAAGGACAATCCGGTCTTCTACCTGCAATATGCCCACGCCCGCATCCGCTCGACCATGCGTAAGGCCGGGGTCGAGCCGTCCGGCGAGCATCTCGACCGGCTCGGCGCGGACGAACTCGCGCTGGTGCGCGAGGCGGCTCAATTCCCGCGCGTGGTCGAATCCGCCGCCAAAGCGCGCGAGCCGCACCGCATCGCCTTTTTTCTCGGCGATCTCGCTGCCGCCTTCCACAGTTTCTGGAATGCGGGTAACGACGATCCGTCCAAGCGGATCATTCAGGAGGGGGATGCCGAGCTCACCGCAGCGCGCCTGTTCCTCGCCGATGCCGTCGGACAGGTCATCCGCAACGGGCTCGCCATTCTCGGCGTCGAAGCGGTCGAGGAGATGTGAGCATGGCTGCGACGCCCTATGACAGCGACGACAATTGGGAAGACAGCGAAGAACTGGACCTGGCCGAGGACGAGAGCCTGCCGTGGCTCGAAGCAACCGATGACGATGAGCCGCGCGGCGGTTTCGACACCGGACGCATCGTCCTGGTCGGCGTGCTGGCGCTGCTGGCGCTCGCGGTGGTCGTGGGCGGTATCTGGTATTTCGGACGCGCGACCTCGGATGAGCCGCCCGCCGACGGCAGCCTGATCGCTGCACCGGAAGAACCTTACAAGACGAAGCCGGAAAACGAGGGTGGCAAGGTCTTCCCCGGCACCGGCGATTCCAGTTTCGCTGTCGGTGAAGGCGAAACCCGAGAGGGCCGCCTCGCCGATTCGCCGCAACAGGGGCAGGCCGAGCGGGAGGGCGAAAGGGTCGCCGGTCCTTCGATCGCTTCGACTCTCAACGATGACGGCGCGGCGGAAAGCCCCGCGACGCGTCCGGCCCCGGCTCCCGTGCCGGCGGCCAGCGGCACTGCCGTGCAGGTCGGGGCTTTCCCCAATCGCGCGGATGCGGAAGCGGCGTGGACCAATCTGACGCGCCAGACCGAAGCGCTGAACGGCGTGCGGCACCGAGTGGTGGAGGCTCAGGTCGACATCGGACGGGTCTACCGCCTGCAGGCTCTGCCGGGTGACCGCGCTGCCGCAAACCGCCTGTGCAACGCCTTGAAGTCGGATGGTCTTGCCTGTTTCGTGAAATAGGACTGCAAGCCGACGTAATTTCCACACTTCGCACGGGGTAAAAGCTTGCCGCACCCCCCGAAACACCGCAGTTTGCGTTCATGACACCTGCCATCTTCGGCATTTCCGGCCCCGAGCTTACGACCGATGAACGGGCCTTCTTCAAGGAAGCCGATCCCGCGGGATACATCCTGTTTGCACGCAACTGCGAAAATCGGGAGCAGCTTCGCTGGCTGACGGACGATCTGCGCAGCATCCACGGCCGCGACCGGCTGATCGTTTCGATCGACCAGGAAGGTGGCCGCGTCGCGCGGATGAAGCCGCCCGAATGGCCGCGCTATCCTGCGGGGGAGGCATTCGCCAGGCTATACGAGATCGCGCCGGCTTCCGCCATCGAGGCGATGCGCTGCAATGCCGAAGCCATGGCTTTAGAACTGGCGCTCGCCGGTATCAGCGTCGATTACCACGCGCCCCTGGACGTGCGGCGTCCGGAGACCGACGACGTGATCGGGGACCGTGCGCTGGGCAACGAACCGATGCAGGTGGCCGCCCTCGGTCGCGCGCTGCTCGACGGCATGGCACGGGCGGGGGTGGTCGGGTGCCTCAAGCACATGCCGGGCCATGGCCGCGCGACCTGCGACACACACAAGGAACTGCCGACCGTGGAGGTGAGTGCTGCGGAGCTCGAGGCCGATATCGAGCCCTTCCGCACGCTATCCGACCATCCTCTTGGCATGAGCGCGCACATCGTCTTCACTGCGTGGGATGCGGATCGCCCGGCCACGCTGTCGAGCAAGGTGATCGACGATGTCATCCGGCAGCAGATCGGCTTCGACGGCCTGTTGCTGACCGACGACATCGACATGCAGGCGCTCGACGGGACGATTCCCGAACGCTCCGAACAGGCGCTCGCTGCGGGGTGCGATATCGTGCTCAATTGCTGGGCGAAGCGTGACGATATGGAAGGCATCGTCGAACGCTGCGGCACGATATCGAAGCAGGCGCGCGAGCGGTTGGACCGCGTGCACGCCGCCATGGGCGATCCGCTGGACGCCGTCGAGACGGCGGAGCTGCTGGCCAAGCGCGATGCCTTGCTGGCAGTGGCCGAAGGCGCGGCGGCGTGACCGGCGACGGCTTCCTCTTCGCCGAAGCGGATGCCGAAGACGACTGGGACGGCATCGCCTCCGAGGCGAAAGTGGACGAGAATGCGCTCTATCTGGAGCTCGACGGATGGGAAGGGCCGCTCGATCTGCTGCTTGACCTCGCGCGGCGGCAGAAGGTCGACTTGCGCTCGATCTCGATCCTTTCACTGGTCGACCAATATCTCAACTACATCGAGCAGGCCGGTGCGCTGAAGCTGGAGCTGGCGGCGGACTATCTCGTGATGGCCGCCTGGCTCGCTTACCTCAAATCCGCGATGCTGCTGCCCAAGGACGAGCAAGAGGATCCGAGCCCGGAGGAACTGGCGCTCAAGCTCCAGCTGCGCTTGCAGCGGCTCGGCGCGATGCGCGATGCGGCGGCGCGGCTGATGGGCGGCAACCGCATCGGGCGCGATGTTTTCCTGCGCGGCGCACCGGAGGGGCTGGAGATCGCGCGCAAGACGCTGTGGCAAAGCGACCAGTTCGCGCTGATCGAGGCATACGGACGGGTCAAGGCGCGCACCGCCCCGGCCATCCACATGGTGCGCGACCGGCCGGTGATGACGCTCGAAAGCGCGCTCGACCGGGTGTCGCACATGCTCGGCGTATCGCTCGACTGGATGGAGCTGCGCAGCTTCCTGCCGCCGCATGCCGAACCGCGGCTGCGCAAGTCGGCGCTGGCTTCCAGCTTCGTCGCCGCGCTGGAACTGGCCCGCCTAGGCAAGGCGGAGCTGCAGCAGGAGGAGACCTTCGGGCCGCTGCACCTTAGGCGGGCTGCGCCACATGGATGACCTTGCCCGCGCGCTGGAGGCCGCGCTGTTCGCTGCCGAGGAGCCGATGACTGCTGATGCGCTTGCAGGTTTCCTCGGCGATGCGGCGCCCAGCGATGTGCGCGAGGCGCTACGCAAGCTAGCAGGGCATTACGAGGAGCGCGGCATCCGATTGGTCGAGCGGGCTAAGCGCTGGCATTTCGAAACCGCGCCGGACCTTGCGCATCTCCTTAGGCGAGAGAAAGAACAGCTGCGCCGCCTCAGCCGAGCGGCTACCGAAGTTCTCGCGATCATCGCCTATCACGAGCCGGTCAGCCGCGCCGAAATCGAATCGATCCGCGGCGTACAGACCAGCGGCGGGACGCTCGACGTGCTGATGGAGGCGGGCTGGGTGAAGATCGCCGGACGGCGCGAGGTGCCCGGTCGCCCAACGATCTACGCCACAACGCCCGACTTCCTCGAACATTTCGGCCTTGCCAGCCGCCGCGACCTGCCCGGTATCGCGGAATTGCGCGGCACTGGCCTGCTCGACCCGGTCGAAGATGCCTATGAAGACCTGATGGGCGAGGCAGTGACCGATAGCGAAACGGAAGACGCGCCGGACGATAGCTCACTGGCGTAGCGCGCCGCACACGCCTATATAGGCAGCACAGCTACGAAAAAGGTTTCATCATGTCGCTCGGTCCCTGGCAGCTTATCATCATCGCCATCGTCATCCTCGTCCTGTTCGGGCGCGGGCGTATTTCCGAAATGATGGGCGATTTCGGCAAGGGCATCAAAAGCTTCAAGCAGGGCATGAACGAAGACGACGAGAAGCCTGCCCCGCGGATCCAGCACGAAGCGAAGCCGGCCGACGATGGCCTGAAGGACAGTCAGGTCAAATCGACCAGCGACACTAAGTGACCGGCTAGACCGCGGTAGGCATTCCATGTTCGATATCGGCGCTGCCGAACTGCTGGTGATCGTCGTGGTGGCGATCATCGTGATCGGTCCCAAGGATATGCCGAAGGCCATGCGCACGGCGGGTCGCTGGATCGGCAAGCTGCGCAAGGTCTCGGGCCATTTCCGCGCCGGGCTGGACGAGATGGTCCGGCAGGCCGAGATCGAGGACATGGAAAAGGAATGGGCCGACCGCAACAAGCGGATCATGGCCGAATATCCGACCGGAGACGATCCCGCCGGCGGTGCGCCCGACAATCTCGTCCCGCCGCAGATGGAGGCGCTGGCCGCTGCGGACGAAGTGCCCGATCCCGACGCCGCTGCAGAAGCGGCCATTCGCCGCGCGGCACCGGTGAAAGCGCCCGAGCACGCTCCGCCGGAAACCGAAGAGCCTTCGCTGCCGCTCGATCCCCCTCCGCCACCCACGAAAGACGCGTGACATGGCGGTAATCAAGGACATCGACGAAACGCAGGCCCCATTGCTCGACCATCTGATCGAGCTGCGCGCACGGTTGGTGCGTTGCATCCTCGCGTTGGTGGTGGCGTTCGGCGTGTGCCTCTATTTTGCCGATCCGATCCTCGGCTTCCTGATCCAGCCGCTCAAGGCTGCCTTTCCGGCCGGGGAGGGGCAGCTGATCTTCACGAAGCTCTACGAAGTGTTCTTCGTCGAGTTGAAGGTCGCATTGTTCGCGGGCTTCTGCCTCAGCTTCCCGATCATCGCCAACCAGCTGTGGGCGTTTGTTGCCCCCGGTCTCTATGCGAAGGAGAAACGGGCTTTCCTGCCGTTCCTGCTCGCGACGCCGATCCTGTTCGGAGCCGGTGCGGCGCTGGCCTATTATGTCGTCATGCCGACGGCTTTCCGCTGGTTTCTCGGCTTCGAGGGAACGGCTGGCGGGCTGGAAATCCAGGCGCTGCCGACGGCGAACGAATATCTCGGCCTCGTGATGCAGTTCATCCTCGCTTTCGGGATGAGCTTCCTGCTGCCGGTGCTGCTCCTGCTGCTGCATCGCGCCGGCATCGTGACACGCGAGCAGCTGGTCGGCGCGCGCCGCTATGTCATCGTGCTCGTTGTCGCGCTCGCGGCGATCATCACGCCGCCCGATCCCGGGTCGCAATTGCTCTTGGCGATACCACTGCTGCTACTCTTCGAAGGCTCCTTGATCCTCATGCGCTTTACCGATCGCAAGAAGATCAAGGACGAGGCCGAGCCTGAAGAGCCTCAGTCCGCGTCGTAGACTTTCCGGCCGCCGACCCAGGTCTCCAGCACCTTCGTCGCGCGTAGCTGCGCTGGTGTCGCCATCAGCGGATCGGTATCGACCAGCACGAAGTCCGCCTGCTCGCCGGGTAGCAGCCGACCGAACCGCCCTTCGGCAAATCCGGCATAGGCCGCCCAAGCGGTAAAGCCCGCCAGCGCCTGCTCGCGATTGACGCGGTCCTGCGGTCGCCAGCCGCCGAAGGGTTCTCCATTGGCGTCCATACGGGTCGTCGCGGCGGCCATCCCGGCGAAAGGATCGGCGCTCTCGACCGGCGCGTCCGAGCCGAAGGCCAGCTTCCCGCCAAGGCCGAGGATCGTGTTCCAGGCATAGGCCCCGTCAAGCCGGTTCGGACCAAGCCGTGCTTCCGCCATCAGGCGGTCGCTGATCTGGTGGACCGGCTGCATGCTGGCGATGACGCCGTTCTGCCCGAGTTTCGGCAGGTCGACCGGATCGACGATCTGCACGTGCTCGATGCGCCAGCGCCGGTCGCCGGGGAAGCTCTCGGCGATCTCGCTAATGGCATTGAGCGCCTCGGCATTGGCGGCAGTGCCGATGGCATGGACGGCGGGCTGGAAATCGCCCTGCGCCGCGCGGACGAGGATGTTGCGCAGCTTGGCCGGGCTGGTCAGCGGCAGGCCGGTGTTGCCCGGATCGTCGGCATAGGGCTGCTTGAGCCACGCTCCGCGGCTGCCAAGCGCGCCGTCGAGATAGAGCTTTACGCCATTCATCCGCAGCTTGTCGTCATACAGCCAGGGCGAGGGGCGAGAGCCTGCGATCAGCTCCATCTGGTCGGGCCCGGCGGCATAACTCATGATCCGCAGCGTCAGCGTGCCGCGATCGCCTGCGCGGCGGAAGGCCTGCCAGTCCTCGATCGTCGTGCCCATGTCGGCCACCGCTGTGATGCCCTGCCGGTGCAAAACCTTCTGCGCTTCGGCGAAGGCAAGGTCGCGCTCGACCGGGCGCGGCGCGGGGATGGCGCGGTTCATCAGCACTTCGGCGGCATCGACGAAAACGCCGGATGGCTCCTGCGATCCGGCCAGCCGTTCTATCCGGCCGCCTTCCGGGGACTTCGTTTCCGCGGTTATGCCCGCGGCCTCCAAGGCGAGGGTATTCGCCCAGCCGGCATGGCCATCGACCCGCTGGAGATAGACCGGCCGGTTCGAAACCGCCCGGTCCAACTCGGCCGCCGTCGGGAAGCGCCCGAGGCCCCATTGCTCCTGATTCCAGCCGCGCCCGAGAATCCAGGGTCGCGCCTCGTTCTCGGCAGCGAAAGCGGCGATCTTCGCCAGTGCTTCGTCGAGCGAGCGCGTGTCGGACAGGTCCAGCGTCAGCGCTCCGATGCCGACACCCATGACGTGCGCATGCGCATCGATCAGACCGGGGATCATCACCCGGCCCTGGCCGTCTTCTCGGTAATCGGTCTGCGGCTTGTCGTCGCCGCGCTCCAGCAACTGGACGATCTTGCCGTCGTCGCCGATCACGAGGCCCGTGAAGCGCTTGACATCGCCGTCCTCGTCGATGGTCAGCCCCTCGACATTGTCGATCAGCACGTCGGCGAGTGCTGGTGTCGCCATGGTGCAGGCGAGAAGTGCAGTGAGGAATTTCAGTTTCATCGAGCGGCCCCGTGTCATCGTGTCCCGGCGCGATAAGGCATAGCTTGGCGCAGGCAAACCCTTTACGAGATTGCGCCGTCCCCGTGTGCGCCGTAGGGGCGGGGGCCATGAGCACTGCATCCACCGCGCGCGCCCACGACAAGGCGACCGATCTGTTGACCCTCGACGACGTGCGGGCTGCGGCTTCGCGCATCGACGGCGCGGTGGTAAAGACGCCCATGCTGCGCTCGCAGACGTTGTCGGAGATTTCCGGGGCGGACATCTGGCTCAAGTTCGAGAACCACCAGTTCACCGCGGCCTATAAGGAACGCGGCGCGCTCAACGCCCTGCTGCAACTACCCGAAGAACAGCGGGCGCGGGGCGTCATTGCGGCGTCGGCGGGCAATCATTCGCAGGGGCTGAGCTATCACGGGCGGCGGCTTGGTGTGCCGGTAACGATCGTGATGCCGCAGACCACGCCCAGCGTGAAGGTGATGCAGACCGAAAGCGTCGGCGGAAATGTCGAGCTGCACGGCGAGACATTCGACGAGGCCTATGCGCACGCACGCAAGCTTGAAAAAGAGCGCGGGCTGACTTTCGTCCATCCCTTCGACCATCCGCATGTTGCGGCCGGGCAGGGCACGGTTGCGCTGGAAATGCTCGAGCAAAAGGACGATTTCGACTGCCTGGTGGTGCCCATCGGCGGGGGCGGGCTGATGAGCGGCATGGCTACGGTCGCCAAGGCGCTGAACCCGAACATCGAAATGATCGGCGTACAGGCTGCGCTCTATCCGTCGATGTATTCGGCAGTCACCGGCGACGAGCGGCCCTGCGGCGGCGATACGCTTGCCGAAGGCATCGCGGTCAAGGCACCCGGCGAATTCACGCGCGAGATCATTCGCGAGCTGGTCGATGAAGTGCTGCTGGTGGAAGAGCCGAAGCTGGAGCATTCGGTCTCGCTGCTGCTCCAGATCGAGAAGACCGTCGTCGAGGGCGCGGGCGCCGCGGGTTTGGCGGCGGTGCTGTCGCATCCGGAGAAGTTCGCTGGCAAGACCCTCGGCCTGGTGCTGTGCGGCGGAAATATCGACACGCGGCTGCTCGCCAACGTTCTGCTGCGCGACTTGGCTCGCTCCGGTCGCCTTGCCCGGCTCCAGATCACTTTGCAAGATCGCCCGGGCGCTCTCTTCAAGGTGATGCGCGAATTCGATGCGCACAATGTGAATATCATCGAAATCTATCACCAGCGCATCTTCACTCTGCTGCCTGCCAAGGGGCTGACGGCCGAAATCGAATGCGAGGCGCGCGACGAGGCGCAGATAAACGGCCTGGTGCAAGGCCTGCGGGCCAAAGGCTACGATGTGGAACTGGCCGAACTGGCCTGATCGGCAGCTGCACGCTTTTCCACAAATCGCGAGTCGTTTGACGAGGCAAGCCCGCTTTTCATGGTTAAGGGCCTTTTAACCCGGAACCGGAAGCTGCATAACAGAGTCAAGAAATCGTAAATGCGGCAGAAAGATGCTTTGCCGTAAGCCGATTTCGCGATGAAAGGATGCCCGCAGCCGTGACAGCACCGATCCGCTTTCCCCGCTTTTTCGTGACGAGCCCTGCGCCCTGTCCGTATCTGCCGGGCAAGAGCGAGCGCAAGGTGTTCACGGAACTGCGCGGCGCCAATGCCGACGAGTTGAACGAAGCGCTCGGGCGGATCGGTTTCCGCCGCAGCCAGACGGTCGCCTACCGCCCCTCATGCCTCGACTGCCAGGCCTGCGTTTCGGTGCGCGTGGTCGCCAACGAGTTCAAGCCATCCAAGACGCAGCGCCGTGCACTCAAGGCCAATGACGACCTGGTTTCGGTCGAATGCCGCCCCTGGGCGACCGACGAGCAGTTCCAGCTGTTGCAGAAATACCTTGCATCGCGGCACCCGGGTGGTGGAATGACGCAGATGGAAGATACCGACTTTGCGGATATGGTGGAACACACGCCTGTATCCAGCTATGTCGTTGAATACAGGGAGCCGGGAATCGGCGCCGAGCCGGGTCGCCTGGTCGGAGCATGTCTAACGGATTTCCAGGGTGACGGGCTGTCGATGATTTACAGCTTCTACGACCCGGAGCATGAGGATCGGGCTGGGCTTGGGAATTACATCATTCTTGACCACATCCGCCGCGCGGCAGAGCGCGGACTGCCTTACGTCTATCTCGGTTACTGGGTCGAAGGGGCGGAGCGGATGCAGTACAAGGTCCGCTATCGTCCGCTCGAAAAGCTCGGACGCGCAGGCTGGGAACGCATGGGCGACGACGAGCAGCGCCGGCTCATTGCTGCAGCCACCGCACCGCGAAGCCGCAAGCGCGACGGTGCGCTGCCCGCCAAGGACGGCAACCCCGCCGAGTACAAGCTCGCCGATTGACGTGGCTCGCCGGGCCCTGGCGCTCGGCATGGCTTCGGCCGCGCTCGTTACCCAACCCGCGCTAGCGCAAGATCGCTCGACCGCAGAGGAACTCGAGGAGCTGATCCCCGACAGCGCGCTGGATAATCCGGAAGACTGGGCAGCGCAGGGCACCGACGGCCCGCAGGGGTCCGAGAATGACGATTTCGCCGAGATCGAGGCGGACACTCCGATCGACGACATTCCCGGCATGGACCTCGCCTGGCCCGAGGATCTCGAGTTCGAGCCATTGCAGGATCTCGAGCCAGACGAAGATATCGAATTCGTCGACCTGCTGCCCGACAACCCGCGCCTCGCCTTCGACGAAGCCGAGACCTTCGATCTTTCCGACTCGCTGATGCTGGCCTTCCCGCAAAAAGAGCCCCCGTTTCTCGAAAGCGCCGTCTTCGTCGAGCGCTTCGAGGCGCTGTCGACGATCGAGGAACTGGAGGACGACGGCGAGGAAAATCCAGCGCAGGTCGCCGCCCGCGCCAAGGCCGATCAGGAACTGCTCGAGACCCTGTTGCGGGTCTATGGATATTACGACGGGCAGGTCATCCGGACGCTCGCTTCGCCGGAGCCGGGCGAGGACAATGCCGATACCAGCCCGCGCGTGCGTTTCGATGTCATTCCCGGCGACCGGTATCGCTATGGCGCCATCGACCTCGGCGAGCTGCCCACCGCGCCCGATGCGGACACTTTGCGCGCGGCATTCGAAATTCAGCCGGGCGATTTCCTGCAGAGCGATATGATCGTGCAGGAACGCTTCGATCTCGACCGTAAGCTGGGCGAGACCGGCTATCCCTTCGCGGAGATCGACGAGCCGGAACTGCTGATCGATCACGAGCGCGAAGAGGGCGACCTGACCATGCCGGTGCGCCCGAACGGGAAGTACGTGTTCGGCGAAGTCGTCAGTAACGATCCCGACTTCCTGTCCTCGCGACACCTGGCCTCGATCGCCCGCTTCGATCCGGGCGATGTCTATCAGCGCAGCCTCGATCTCGACCTGCGCCGTGCGGTCACGGCGACCGGCCTCGTCTCGACGGTTTCGGTTACCCCGCGCGAGGTGCAGGCACCGCAGGGCGACGAGCCCGGCGTGGTGGCGATGGATGTCGAACTGGAACGCGCCAAGGTGCGCACCATCGCGGGCGCGATCGGCTATGGCTCGGAAGAGGGCATCCGGGTCCAGGCGAGCTGGGAGCATCGCAATTTCTTCCCACCCGAAGGATCGCTGCGCGTGCGCGGCATCGTCGGCACGCAAGAGCAGCTTGCCGGGGTGACTTTCCGCCGCAACAATCTCGGCGGCCGCGACAAGGTGCTGACGCTCGACGCCTATGCCTCGACGATCGACAATGCGGCCTATGACGCGAACACCGTGGCGCTGACCGGCACCTATGAGCGGCTGTCGACCCTCCTGTTCCAGAAACCGCTATCCTGGGCCGTCGGCGCGGAAATCCTCGCTACCGACGAGCGCAATCGCATCGTCGACGGCATGCCGCGGCCGCGGCAGACCTATTTCGTCGGCTCGATCTTCGGGCGGGCTACCATCGACACCAGCGATTCGTTGCTCGACCCGACCCGCGGCTATCGCCTGACCGGATTCCTTGCCCCGGAAACCTCGCGAACGCAGGGCCAGCAATACTACTACCTGCGCAATCAGGCCGACGCCTCGTATTATCAGTCGATCGGCGACCGTTATGTGGTTGCGGCGAGGGCGCGGTTTGCGACGATCCAGGGCGCGGACCTCGTCGGTGTGGCTCCGTCGCGCAGGCTCTATGCCGGTGGCGGCGGATCGGTGCGCGGCTATGCCTATCGCTCGATCGGGCCGAAGAACGAGTTTGACGAACCGATCGGCGGACGCAGCCTCGTCGAATTCTCGCTCGAGGCGCGGATCGGCACCGGCTTCCTCGACGGCGCCGTGTCGGTCGTGCCTTTCGTCGATGCGGGCAGCGTCTCCACCTCGGCAACGCCGGACTTCGGCGAGATCAAGATCGGCGCGGGCATCGGCGTGCGTTACACCACGGGCTTCGGCCCGATCCGCCTCGACGTGGGCGTGCCTCTCAATCCCGGTCCTGACGATTCTCCCGTCGCGGTCTATGTCGGTCTAGGGCAGGCCTTCTGATGGCAGAGGCCACCGAAGTCGAACCGGCACCCGCCGCAGAGCCCGCGCCGCGCCGCAAATCGCGCATGGGCCGCGTCGGCAAATGGCTGCTGGGGATAATAGGGGCGATCATCCTGCTGATCGTCGGCGCGGTGGTCGTGCTAAACACGCCGCTGGGAGAGCGCTTTCTCGCCAAGCAGATCGGCGAGCGGACGTTGCCGAACGGGCTCAACATTCAGATCGGGCGGATCGAGGGGAATCTCTACGGTGCCGCCGTGCTGCACGATGTGCGGCTGTCCGATCCGCAGGGCGTCTTCATGACCATCCCGCGGGCCGAAGTGGACTGGAACCCCGGCGCATGGCTGAACAACCGGCTGGAGATCGATAGCTTCGCAGCGCGCCGTGCCACCTTGCAACGTATTCCCGAATTCATCCCGAGCGAGGAAGAAGGGCCGATCCTGCCCGGTTTCGACATCTCGATCGACGCGTTCGAGATCGACAATCTGATGCTCGCACCCGGCATCGCCGGCGACACCGCCCAGCGAGTCGACCTGGCCGGCGAAGTGCAGGTCACCGACCGGAGGTTGATGGTCGAGGCGGACGGTCGTCTGGGCCAGCAGGACCGCATCGCATTGCTGCTCGATGCCGAGCCGGATGGCGACAATTTCGACCTGTCGCTCGATCTCGACGCGGCAGCCGACGGCCCGGTCGTGGCTCTGGCAGGCCTCGACGAAGCCTATCAAGCCCGCGTGCGTGGATCCGGTACCTGGAGCGCGTGGAACGGTGGCCTGCTCCTGCGCAGCGAAACGGATCGCGTCGCCGCGCTGAAGATCACCAATCGCAGCGGACGCTTCGGCCTGGTCGGCAAGCTTGACCCTTCTGCCTTCCTCGAGGGCTTGCCGTTGGCCGCGCTCGGCAGCGATGTCGCAATCAAATCCTCCGCCACTATCGACGACCGCATCTTCGATGGGCGCACGCAACTGCTCGGAAGCGGCATCCGGCTCGATGCCGAGGGCGCAGTCGACCTCGCCGAGAACCGCGCCGACGACCTGGTCGTGCAGGGCTTGTTGCGCGACCCCAATCTCTTCGGGCCCGACCTCGCGATCCGCGGCGGCGAGGTGAATGCCACGATCGACGGGGCATTCTCCGACCTGACCATCGTGCACGATCTGACGGTCGATGAACTCGATGCGAGCGGGACCGTTCTGGCGAATGTCCGGCAGCAGGGCACCGCGACCTACGACGGGACGCGCTGGACGCTGCCGCTCAATCTCGCCGTGGGCCGTATCACCAGCGGCAATGCGCTGGTCGATCCGCGGCTTGTGAACGGACGCGGGGAGGGCACGATCGTGCTCAGCGGCTCGCAATTGCTGGCAGACGATTTGCGGATCGCCTTTCCCGGTCTCGGTGCGAACCTTGCGCTGCGGGGCAACCTCGACAGCGGTAGTTACCAGATCCGCGGGCCGGTGCGGGCCGACCGGCTGGCGCTTGACAATGTGGGCACGGCAGGCGGCACGGCCGTCATTGACCTGACGCTTGCGTCGGGCGCGCCCTGGCGCGTTTCCGCCGATCTCTATGCCCGGATCTCGCCCGTCACGAACGACACGCTGGCCAATCTCGCCGGGACGCCGATCCGTGTGCGCGGCGGGCTGGCCATCGGCGGGGATCGCCCGCTCGTGTTCGACAACGTGAGGCTCGATGCGAGCAAGCTTACGATGCGGCTGAACGGCAGCGTGCGTGACGGCACCACCAGCATCGCGGGCAGCGGGCGGCATGTGGACTATGGCGATTTTACCGTCGTCGCCGCGCTCACGGACTCCGGTCCCGAGGCCGAACTCGTATTCGCCGAACCGGTCAGCGGGTTCACCGACGTGCGCGTCGCGATTGCACCGACCGACGAGGGGTTCGCCATCGAGACCGAAGGCGGTTCGCCGCTCGGGCCGTTCGCAGGTCAGCTCGGTCTATTTTCGCCGGCGAACGGGCCCACCCGCATAGACGTCGAGACGCTTACCGTCAGCGATACGACCGTCACCGGTGCGCTGACGCTGGTGGATGGCGGCGCACAAGGCGATCTCGCGTTCGTGGGCGGGGGACTCGACGGGACTGTGGCGCTGGCACCGCGCGGTGGCGGCCAGGGTGTCGACGTCGATCTTACCGCACGCAATGCCAGCTTCGGTGGCGCCACCCCCATCCGGATCGCCCGCGCCCGGATCGACGCGACGGGCGTAGTCGGCGAAGGGCTGACCAGCTTCTCCGGCTCCGCGCGCGGAGCTGGCCTCTCTTATGGCTCGCTCTTCATCGGTCGTTTCGCCGCGCAGGGCGAGGTCGAGAACGGGATCGGTAGCGTCGATGCCTCGATTTCGGGCCGCCGCAACGCGCGCTTCGAAATGGACATGAATGCGCGCTTCCGGCCCGAGCAAATTGCTGTGGCCCTGGACGGGACATTCGCGGGCAAGGCGATCGAGATGCCGCGCCGCGCGGTGCTCACCAGCACCGACGCCGGATGGCGCCTTGCGCCGGCGCAAGTGATCTACGGCGATGGCGGAATGATCGCCGCCGGGCTGTTCGGCGGCGAGCGGACCGAGCTCGATCTCAAGCTTGCGCGTATGCCGCTGTCGCTGGTCGATCTGGCGAGCGCGGATACCGGACTCGGCGGGACGATATCGGGCACGGTCGAATACCGCGTCGGGCAAGGTGGCCTGCCGGTCGGGCTCGCGCGCGTGAAAGTCGACGGGCTGACGCGCTCCGGCCTGGTGCTGACGTCTCGACCGGTCGATTTGTCGCTGGTGGCGCGTCTTACGGAAAGCGATCTTGAAACCCGCGCGCTCATGCGTAACGAGGACATCCGGCGCGGACGCCTGCAGGCGCGCATTTCCGGTCTGCCGCAATCGGGCGATCTGCTCGAACGCCTGCGGGCAGGGCGATTGTTCGGCCAGCTGCGTTACAATGGTGCGGCAGAGAGTCTCTGGCGCCTTGCCGCGATCGATGCCTTCGACCTGACCGGGCCGGTCTCGGTCGCGGCCGATGCTACCGGCACGCTGGCCGATCCGACGGTGCGAGGGTCGGTCTCGAGCGATGCTATGCGCGTACAGAGTTCGCTATCAGGCACCGACATCCGCAGCGTCGCGATGCGCGGGCGTTTCTCCGGGTCGCGGCTGCAACTGACGCGCTTCAGCGGCGAGACGCCCAACGGCGGCACGGTCAGCGGTAGCGGGATCGTCGATCTGCGCACCATCGGCGAGCCGGTCGAAGGGCGGGTGCTGGAGGTGCGTGGGCCGATCATCGACCTGCGGGCCTCGGCATCGAACGCGCAATTGCTGCAAGCGAACGGACTCAATGCCACTATCAGCGGGCCGTTGCGGATCGTATCGAACGGCCTTGGCGGGACGATTGCAGGCCGGGTGCGTGTCGATAGAGCAAGCTGGCGGCTGGGAACTGCGGCGGACGATCTACGCTTGCCGCAAATCGCGACGCGCGAAATCAACACGCCGGCCAATCGCGAGCAGGCCGTCGCACCATCGCGGCCATGGCGCTATCTGATCGATGCGACGGCCCCGAGCCGGATCGACGTCGACGGGATGGGCCTCGATAGCGAATGGGGCGCCGACATTATTCTGCGGGGGACGACCGACGATCCGCGCATCGGCGGACGCGCCGAAGTGGTGCGCGGCGATTATACCTTCGCCGGAACGCGCTTCGAGCTGACCCGCGGACGGATCGAATTCGATGCGAACCAGCCGATCGATCCGCGCCTCGACATTCGCGCGGAAACCGAAAGCGACGGTCTGACGGTCGAAGTCAATGTGCGCGGCAGCGCGACCCAACCGGAGATCACCTTCAGCTCCAATCCCGCACTGCCGGAAGAGGAAATCCTCGCTCGCCTGCTGTTCGGCGGATCGGTCACGAGCCTCTCGGCAACCGATGCGCTGCAGCTCGGCGCGGCGCTGGCCAGCCTGCGTGGTGGCGGTGGGATGGACCCGATCAACCAGCTGCGTAGTGCCATCGGGCTGGACCGGCTGCGCATAGTAAGCGCCGATCCCGCTTTGGGTCGCGGGACCGGCGTTGCGCTGGGCAAGAATTTCGGGCGCAGGTTCTACGCGGAGATCATTACCGACGGGCGCGGATATAGCGCGACCGAGGTCGAGTTCCGCGTAACCAGCTGGCTATCGCTCCTCGCGGCCGTCTCGACGGTCGGACGCGAAAGTGTCGTCGCCGAGATCAGCCGCGATTATTGAGCAAGGCGGGTCAGCCGTTTTCGCTCGGGACCAGTACGGTATCGAGGGGAATGATGACGCCGTTGTTGGACGCCACCGGTTCGCCAATGATGCGCGCCTGGGCGCCATCGCCGAGTGAAACGGTAAGGTTGTTGCCCTCCATCGCGAAAGTCACATCACCTTCGCCGAGCGTGGTCATGCTCACCGAACCGCCTTGCGCTTCGATAGCGCTGCGGATGGTTTCCGGCGTGAGGTGCCCCGGCAATAGGTGATCGCGGACGATGGCAAGCAAAATTGGCTTTTGCTCTTCTTCCGACAGGTCGGCGGACGCTTCGCCGAGCTTCTCGAAAGCCGCATCGTTGGGCGCGAGCACGGTATAGCTTGCGGGACCATCGAGAATACCGGCCAGTTCCGTTTCGGTGAGGGCATTTCGCAACGTCGACACGTCGTTCATGGCGCCAAGCGCGCCACCGAGAGACTGGGTGCTTTCATCGCGGGTTTCCGACAGCGTCTCGGCATCGGCCTCGGCCCCGTCGGAGCATGCTGCGACGAGAGGTAAGGCAGCCAGTGCCGCCGCGGCAAGCGCGTTCTTAACGATCGATTTCATGCCATCCTCCTCAGATAAGCAGTTCGATCGCCGCGGCGACCAGGCGGGTTTCGGGGTCCATGCGATAGACGTAACCGTCGGAATAACGGTACATGCTGTCGGGCGTGTCGTAATACCTGTCGCGATATGCATAGGGGACGTTGTAGACGTCATACCCGCGCGGCATCGGCTGGCCGACCTGGAACTCGTCACCGGTCAGCAGGGCCGCAACCGACATGATCGCCGCGTCTTCCGCATCGTAGCGATAGATCACATTGTCCGCATAACGATACTGCCCCTGGCGGCCGAGGTCGTAATAATCGACGTAGTAGTCGGGGACGTTGTAATAATCGTAGGAACTCGGCCACGGATTCCCGATGCCGAGCGCGCCGCCGAGTAGCGGGATATAACCGCTGATCCCGCCGCCGCTGCCGAGCCGCAGCAGATACCCGTCGTTATAGGCATAGCGACCGTCGCGATAATTGTTCAGGCCGAACAGGCTCGGGCGATAGGACTGGCCGAAAAGGCCGCGATCGTAATACTTCTTCGCCTGGCCCGGAGGCATGCAACCGTTGCGCTTCTTCGCCAGACCCGGAGGGCAGCCTTCGATGTAGCTGCGCGATCGGTCGATGCGACGGAAGTCGCGGCCATCGCGATAGTCCACACGCGTTACCGAGCGAACGTCACGATCGCCGCGGCGAATGAATTCATTGCCGTTTCCATTACCATTGCCGCGATTTACGCGAGCGGCATTGCCGTTCCCGTTACCCCGGTCGGCACGGATCGCATTGCCATTGTCGTTTCCGTTTCCGTTCCCATTGCCGCGATTGGCCGAGCGCTGCGGCCCACGGTCGCGTTGCACCTGACGATCGGGCCCACGCTGCTTGGCGGCATTGCCATTCCCGCGATTACCGCGGTTGGCATTCCCATTACCCTTGTTCATCGAGGCGGCAGACTGACCGCCGCCCCCGTTGCCGTTACCATTGCCCTTGCCGTTTCCCGGCTGCGCCATGGCTCCCGACGCGGCAAGCGCAACCGCTGCCGCACCGCACAGAATATAACGCATGTTAAGTCTCCTTTGGCTAAAGCAACGCCGCGTGTGTGCGCGCGGTTCCTTCACAACGGAGCGTTTAGCCGGCGTTCATCCGATACCCGGAGCGATATAGCCGTGCTTCTTCTTCGCGCCGGCGGACGAGGCCTTGCATGATTTGGCCACCAGCGCGGTTCCAGCGTGCGAACTCTGCGGTGGCAGCTTCGTAATCTCTGGCGAGATGGCGCTTGGTGAGCGTGGCCCGTGCGATTGCGCCGGTGTTGTAATGGAAGCTGACCAAAGCATCGAATTGGGCTTGCGTGGTCGGGGCGTTGCCGAGGGCTTGCGCAACATCCTCCCCGTGACGGGCTATATCGCGTTCGAGCCGCGCGTCGCATTGTGCTTGCGTCCATACGGTACCGGGCCCGATGCCCGCACCCGTCGCGCCCCAGCCGATGGTCCAGGGCGCACCGCCCGTCCCGGGGTCCGGATAGGCTTCGACCAGCCCGTCGCGCCTGACGCGGGCGCATCCTTCGAAGCGCTTGATGAGATCGATCCCGCGCTGACTTGCCTTGTGCTGCACGCCGTCGCGGCTCTCGGTAGCAACGCCGGTCGCCTCGTCGAGTGCGCGGTCGAGCGCATCGACTTCGGATTGGCGAAACCCCCGACCAAGCAGCCGGCGGACGGCATCGAAAACGGATTTGCGGTTCATGAAAAGCGCTCCTTGCTCAAACAGGACGCGAAGCGATCAAGCAGGAAATGGCGCAGTAGGAAAATGGTTTGGGTGCAAATCGCCAGAACTGGCGGTCCCTTTCGTCACATATCGGGGATGATCGTTACGAGGCTCGTCCGGTCCGCGAAGAAAAAGGGCGCCCGGATCGCTCCGGACGCCCTCCTCGGTGATGGGGTTGCTATGACCGCTAAAGGTTAAGCACTGTAGTAGAGGTCGAATTCTGCCGGGCACGGCGTCGTTTCGACACGCATGACTTCTTCCCATTTCAGTTCGCAATAAGCGTCAATCTGGTCCTTGGTGAAAACGTCGCCCTGCAGCAGGAATTCGTGGTCGGCCTGCAGCGCCTCTAGTGCTTCGCGCAAGCTTCCGCAGACGGTCGGGACCTCGGCGAGCTCTGCCGGGGGCAGGTCGTAGAGGTTCTTGTCCATCGCTTCGCCCGGGTGGATCTTGTTCTGGATCCCGTCGAGGCCCGCCATCAGCAGCGCGGCATAGGCGAGGTATGGGTTGGCCATCGCGTCGGGGAATCGGAATTCTACGCGCTTCGCCTTGTCGCCCGCACCGTAAGGGATGCGGCAGGAAGCCGAGCGGTTGCGTGCCGAATAGGCCAGCAGCACCGGCGCTTCGAAGCCCGGTACCAGACGCTTGTAGCTGTTGGTGGTCGGGTTGGTGAAGGCGTTCAGCGCCTTGGCGTGCTTGATGACGCCGCCGATGTAATAGAGGCAGTTTTCACTCAGCCCGCCATACTGGTTGCCCGCGAAGGTCGGCTTGCCGTCGTCCCAGATCGACATGTGGGTGTGCATGCCGCTGCCGTTATCGTCCTTGATCGGCTTGGGCATGAAGGTCGCGGTCTTGCCATAGGCATGGGCGACCTGGTGCACGACATACTTGTAGATCTGCATGTTGTCGGCGGTTTCGACCAGGGTGCCGAAGGTGAGGCCGAGCTCGTGCTGGGCAGCGGCCACCTCGTGGTGGTGCTTATCGCAGGGCAGGCCCATTTCGATCATGGTCGCGACCATCTCGCCGCGAATGTCGACGGCGCTGTCCACCGGGGCGACGGGGAAATATCCGCCCTTGGCGCGCGGGCGGTGGGCCATGTTGCCCGCTTCATATTCCTTGCCGCTATTGGTCGGCAGTTCGATATCGTCGATCGCGTAGCCCGAACCCGCATAACCGTCTTCGAAGCGGACATCGTCGAACATGAAGAATTCGGCTTCGGGACCGACGAAGATCGTGTCGCCGATACCGGTCGATTTGAGGAAGGCTTCGGCGCGCTTGGCGGTGGTGCGCGGGTCGCGGGCGTACCATTCGCCGGTCGAGGGTTCGACGATGTCGCAGAACACGATCATCATCGGCTCGGCACTGAACGGATCGACATAGACCCGCTCGAGATCGGGCTTCAGGATCATGTCGCTTTCGTTGATCACCTTCCAGCCGGCGATCGAGGAACCGTCGAACATCAGGCCGTCTTCGAGCTCGTCTTCGCCAAGGATCTTGGCGACCATGGTCAGGTGCTGCCACTTGCCCTTCGGGTCGGTGAAGCGCAGGTCGACCCACTCGATACCGTCGTCCTTGATCTGTTTGAGGACGTCCTTTGCACTTGCCATGATGTCTTGCCTTTCGTTTGAACGGATGGGTTCGTGGCGCGCCTGTGCGACACGCCGCATTGAGTCAGATTGCGTCGTTATCCTTCTCGCCGGTGCGGATGCGCAGCGCGCTCTCGATCGGCGAGACGAAGATCTTGCCGTCGCCGATACGGCCGGTCTGAGCGGCTGCGGCGATGGCTTCAACGGTGCGCTCGGCCACGTCGTCGGCAACGACCACTTCGAGCTTCACCTTGGGCAGGAAGTCGACGACATATTCGGCACCGCGATAAAGTTCGGTGTGGCCCTTCTGGCGGCCGAAGCCTTTCGCTTCGGTCACGGTGATGCCGGACACGCCGATTTCGTGCAGCGCCTCCTTCACCTCGTCGAGCTTGAAGGGTTTGATGATCGCTTCGATCTTTTTCACGCTTGCTGGTGTCCCGCCTGCCAAATGAATTGCGCCTTGGTAAACCGAATGCGCGCCTGCGCGCGGCGTTCCAAGAATCGTGCCAAGCGCGGGATAGGCTGGCCGGGATCGATTCAGCAAGCGGCGGGGCGGATTTGCGCCATTTTCGGGAATGGTTCGGCGGGTGCGGCGCAATTGCTTCGAACGCGGTCCTTACCGATGCCTAAGGACCGAACTAGGTCTGCCTAAGATTTAGGCAGATACGAGCTTCAAGCCTGCAGTCTCGGGCAGCCCGCACATGAGGTTGAGGTTCTGCACAGCTGCTCCGCTGGCACCTTTGCCCAAGTTATCCAGCTTGGCGACGAGACGGGCGTTCGAGCCGCCCTCGTTGCCGACCACAAACAGCTCCATGCCGTCCGACGGCGCAGCTTGGGGCTCAAGCGTCAACTCGGCCGGCGCGGGTGCGGAGCTCACCGTCACGACGCTTGAGCCATCATAAAACTCGCGCAGCGCATCGCGCAGATCGTCGGCATGCGGATCGTTTTCCATCGCGCCGAGATGCAGCGGAACTTCCACGATCATCCCGCGGAACACCGGCACCACGGCCGGCGCGAAAAGCACCGGGTGTTCCAGTCCCGCGTGCGCTTTCATTTCGGGCAGGTGCTTGTGCGCGAGATCGTAGCCGTAGGCACGAAAGCCCGGCGCGGCGCCGCTCTCATAGCGCTCGATCAGCGCCTTGCCGCCACCCGAATAGCCGCTGACCGCGTTGACGGTGAAGGGCCAGGCGGCAGGTAGTAGCTCGGCCTGAACCAAGGGCGCGATCAGAGCGAGGAAGCCGGTCGGATAGCAGCCCGGATTGCTCACTCGCCTGGCATTGGCCACGCGTTCCTGGCCGACCAGTTCGGGAAAGCCGTAGCACCAGCCTTCAGTCGTGCGGTGCGCACTCGATGCGTCGATAATGCGCGTGCCGCTCGCGGGATCGACCAGCTCGACCGCCTCGCGCGCGGCATCGTCCGGCAGGCAGAGAATGGCTACATCCGCCTCGTTCAGCGCTTCGCGGCGCGCCGCGGTGTCCTTGCGTTGCGCGTCGTCGAGAGCGATCAGCTCGAACTCGGTACGATCCTTCAGCCGGTCGGCGATTTCGAGGCCTGTCGTGCCCGCAGCCCCGTCGATGAAAATCCGGTGTGTCACGCGGCAGGAGCGAGCGCGCCGAGACGGACGTAGCCGCTGGGCCCCTCGGGGCCGCAGGCGATCCAGGCCCAGTCGCCCGCACAATCGAGCAGTTCGATTTCGGTGCCTGCATCGATCGTCGCACCGTCATCGGCATCGTCGCGCATGGCGATCTTGAGCGTCACGGCCTCGCTACCGACGCGGCGCAGCTGAGGAATCACGTAATGCGCAGCAAGATACCGGCCTGCCAGCGCGATATGCGCAAGGTCACCGCGCAGGGGCAGCGTGCCCAGAGCGGGGCGGTCCACCGGACCCTTCAGTCCGACGATGCCGTCGGGCAATGTGTAGCTAGCAGGCGAGGTCACGCTTCCGGGTAAATCCGTTTCAAGGTTTCGCGGCGCTTAGCTGTGCGGCGCCGATCCCGCAAGATTGGCGCGGCTCATGTCCCCCCATAGCGCGCCTTGAGCATGTGGAAGGCTGCGCGCAGGCCATAGGCATCGCCGCCTTTCGGGCGGCCGGGCTTGGCGCTCGGCCGCCATGCGAAGGTGTCGAAATGCGCCCAGTCGAGCCCTTCGCCGACGAATTTGTCGAGGAACAGTCCGGCCACGCTGGCCCCGGCAAAGGCGTTGCCATGGGCGTTGTTCGTGTCGGCGATATCGGACGCCAGCCACTCGCGATAAACATCGGGCAGGGGGAGACGCCACGGTTCGTCGTCATGGGAGCGGCCTGCCTCGATCAATGCCTGAGCCGTGTCGTCGCGCCGGGTCATCAGGGCCGGATATTCGGGGCCGAGGGCAACGCGTGCAGCACCGGTCAGCGTCGCGAAATCGATGATGAGGTCGGGCTTTTCCTCGCTCGCGCGGGTCAGCGCATCGCCGAGGATCAGGCGGCCTTCGGCATCGGTATTGCCGATTTCCACGGTCAATCCTTTGCGCGTCTTCAGGACGTCGCCGGGGCGGAAGCTGTTGCCGGAAATCGCATTTTCGACCGCCGGGACGAGCACGTGCAGCCTCACTTTCAGCCCTGCCTGCATGATCAGGCCCGCGAGTGCAATGGCATGGGCCGCGCCGCCCATGTCCTTCTTCATCAGCAGCATTCCGGACGAACTCTTCACATCGAGCCCTCCGGAATCGAAACACACTCCCTTGCCGACAATGGCGACCGTGATGTCTGACTCATTGCCCCAGGTCAGGTGCATGATCCGCGGCGCATGATGGCGCGCCGCAGCGCGCCCCACGGCATGGACCATCGGATATTCCTGCTCCAGCGTATCGCCGCGGGTGACCGAGAACTTGGCCGAATGCGTCTTGGCGAGGGTTTCGCACGCTTCCTCCAGTGCTGCCGGGCCCATATCTTCGGCAGGCGTATTCACCAGATCGCGGACGAGGCACACAGCCTTGGCCTCGGCGATCGCGGCGTCGATCTTGCCGGCATTCTTGGTCAGGAGCACGCGCGGGCCGACGGGCTTCTCGGGCTTCTTGTACTTCTCGAACGTATATTGCGCGGTCTGCCAGCCATGCAGGGCCGGGCCGGGTTCGCCTGACGCGCGGCGATAGGTGCCCTCAGGCAGCGCCTCGGCCAGCTTGGCCATACACCAGCTCGACAGCTCGTCGGGATTGGCCACGCCGCCGACTGCAAACCAGCTGTCGCCATCGGGGATGATGCCGACTTGGTATCCGCTGCCGTCGAACTTCTGCGCCTCAAGCGCAGCACGCTGGCCGGCAGAGAGCGACTTCGCCCAATCGGCAAAGCCGTCCTTGTTCACCAGGTGGATGGCAATTGCGTCCTGGCCCCGGTCGGGCTGGATAAGCGGTGTAGTGTCGGCCATAAGTGGCAAGTCCCCGTTCATTTCGTCTGACGCAAAGGAAGCGCGATGCGAGCGCACCTGTTCCTGATTTCCCTCGCCCTGTCGAGTGCGGCCTGTTCCGACGGCGCCGAGTATGCCGAGCGGGCGGGCGTCGCGGAGCGTCCGGCCGCAACGGCCACTGCGACTGCCTCAACTCCGGCGAGCGCGGCGCAGGCCGTCAATTTCGAAGACAATGCGGACGACAACGGCGACACCCGCGCTTTCGCGTATAGCTGGCCAGCCGCAGCCTCCGCCATTCCGGCGCTTGCCGAACGATTGCAAGCGGAGCGCGACGAGCAGCTCGCCGAGCAGAAGGACGAGTGGCAGAGCGCCCTTGCGGACTCGCCGCCCGACTGCGTCTCCTGCCGCAATCGCGGTTACGAGAAGAAGTGGCTGGTCGTCGCCGATCTGCCCGACTGGCTGAGCCTGAGCGCTGATCTCTATGCCTACACCGGCGGGGCGCATGGCACCTATGGCAAGAGCTCGCTGGTCTGGGACAAGTCTGCAGGGCGCGGGATGGCCGGTATCGAACTGTTCAATTCGCCGGTCGATCTCGAGCAAGCTCTAGGCGCAAAGCTGTGCACCGCGTTGAACGAGGCCCGAGCAAAGCGCCGCGGCGGGCCGGTCGGGCAAGATGGTGAATGGCCGAACGATTGCCCGGGACTGGACGAGGCATCGATCCTCGTCGGCTCCTCCAACGGAAAGACTTTCGACCGGATCGCGGTCTATTTCGGGCCCTACGTGGCCGGTCCCTATGCCGAAGGCGATTACGAACTCGATTTCCCGGTGACGGCCAGCGTTATCGATGCGGTGAAGCCGCGATATGCCGGTGCCTTCAGCGTGAAGCGCTGATTGGCTCGCAATCCGTCGCGGCAATCGCTATGTCGCGTGCATGACAGAATATCAGGTGATCGAAGGCGACCAGACCGTCTACCGCGACGGGACCATCAAGCTGCATGGCGAGGATGGTTTCGAAGGCATGCGCAAGGCCGGCCGGCTGGCAGCAGAAATTCTCGACGAGCTGACTACGTTCGTGAAGCCCGGCGTGACGACCGGCGAGATCGACGACCTCGTGCGCGGTATGACGCTGGACGCGGGCGCGGTTCCTGCGACCATGGGCTATCGCGGCTATGCGCATAGCTGCTGCACCTCGATCAACCATGTGATCTGCCACGGTATCCCTAGCGAAAAGGCGCTGAAGGACGGCGATATCGTCAACATCGACGTTACCCCGCTGCTCGACGGGTGGCACGGCGATACCAGCCGCATGTTCTACGCCGGGGAGCCTGCGCTCAAGGCCACGAAGCTGGTCGATGTGACTTACGAATGCCTGATGTTGGGGATCGAGGCCGCGGCCAAGCCTGGCGCGCGGCTCGGCGATATCGGCGCCGCGATCGAGGCGCATGCGCGGCAGTTTCGCTATGGCGTGGTGCAGGAGTTCTGCGGCCATGGCCTCGGCCGCCTGTTCCACGATGCGCCCGAAGTCATCCATGCGGCAAAGGCCGGGACCGGCCCGCAATTGAAGCCCGGCATGTTCTTCACCATCGAACCCATGATCAACCTCGGCCGTCCGCATGCGAAGATCCTGCGTGACGGCTGGACCGCAGTGACGCGCGACAAGTCGCTCTCCGCGCAGTTCGAACATTCGATCGCGATTACCGACGACGGGGTGGAAATCTTCACCGAAAGTCCGAAGGGGCTGCACAAGCCGCCGTACTGAGTAGGGTTTCGGGCGCGGTGCTTATCCTTCGACAAGCTCAGGATGAGCGGGCTCGGGGTGGAATTTACAAAGTCCGCTCGCCCTGAGCCTGTCGAAGGGCACGCGCAACTTCATCCTTCTCGCGCCGACCTGATTGCCGCCCCTGCCGCAAAAGGCGCGATGGCGCAGAGGCCGAGGCTGATGGCCGCCGTGAGCAGGAGTCCGCTGCTTTCGGGCCGCGAGAGCGCGCCTGCTCCGAAAATCAGGATCGGCACGGCCAGCGGGATCACCATCAGACCTGCGAGCGCCGCGCCGCCGCGCAGCGATGCGGTGAGCGCGGCGACGATGAGGCCGACGGCGGCCAGGCCCGGCGTGCCGGCCAGCAGGCCGAGGAGTACGGTCCGCAGCATTTCTCCGCTCAGGCCGAGTAGGGCCGCAGCGGGCAGGGTTGCCAGCAACAGCAACGGCGCGAAGGCCAGCCAGTGCGCGAGCAGGCGCGACGCCATGGCGAGTTCCTCGCTCGCGCCGCGCAGGTGCAGCTGGTCGAAAACGCCTGCATCGAGATCGGCAGTGACAAGCTTTTCCAGCGGGAGGATCGCCGCGAGCAGCGCTGCGACCCAGATCACGCCGCCGCCGGTTCGCGCCAGCAGTTGCGCGTCGGGCCCGACGGCGAACGGGTAAAGCATCGCGACGGCGAGGAAGAAGAGCAGCGGCAGCACGCCTGCACCGCCACGCCCGCCGGGTAGCAGCAGGCCGAGATCGCGGCGCAGCAGGGGGCCGATCATGCGGCAAACTCCGCCAGCGCGATGGTGCGTTGGGAGGGCAGGGCAATGGGCTGGTGCGAGGCGACGATGGCGATCCCGCCGCCTTGGCAGTGCTGCGCGATCAGTGCCTCGAAGGCTTTCTGTGCCTGCGTGTCCAACCCGTTCAGCGGCTCGTCCAGCAGCCAGACCGGACAATTGCGATTGAGCAAACGGGCGAGCGCGGCGCGTTTGCGTTGGCCGGTCGACAAGAAGCACACCGGCACGTCCAGCAGGTCGGCGAGATCGAGCAATTCCATCGCCCGGCCCGCATCGCGGCAGCCGTCGAGCGTCTCCCAGAAGGCCAGCGCCTTGCCCAGCGGCAGCGACCCGTCCAGCGCGAGGCGATCGTCCACCAGGCCGATACCGCCGACAGTTTCCACTGTGCCCGCGAAAGGGCGGAGCAGCCCCGCAAGGATGCGGATCAGGCTCGACTTGCCGATCCCGTTCGCGCCGGTCACGTGGACTGCCGCACCGCTGTCACATTCGAGACTTAGCCCCCTGAACAGCAGGCGGTCGCCGCGTCGGCAGGCGAGGTCTTTCGCGGCGAGGCGGGCTTGCATGGCGCGCAGCGATAGGCAAAAGCCGCGGCTGTCACAAGCAAGGTGACGAGGTCTTCGAAGGATGAACAGGATGTCGGTCGAAAAGCTGAGCGAGGAAGAACGCAAGACCTGGCTGAGCGCCTTGCCGAAATGGTCGCTGGCCCGCGACGGTGATGCGATCGAGCGCAAGTTCGAATTCGACGATTTCTCTGAAGCCTTCGGATTCATGGCCCGCGTTGCCCTGATCGCGGAGAAGCGCGACCACCATCCCGAGTGGTTCAACGTCTACAACAAAGTCGAGATCACGCTCACCACGCATGACGCCGGCGGCTTGAGCCTGCGCGACGTGAAGATGGCGCGCAAGATCGACGCTTTGCTGGGCTAGTCCTTCACCGACCGAGGGGGCGCGCGCTCCCGCGGGTCTGCTTGCGGACCCGGCCCGGCAGCCAGCGCGCGGCAAAGGCCATCTGCCTGGCGGTCTTGCCGACCGCCGTGTGCAGCTTCTCGCCATGCACCGCGTCCCATGCGGCCTGCGCGACGTCCAGCACAGGGGTGATTTCCAGCCCGGCTTCGGTCACGCGCTGGCGAATGCCCTCGTTGGTCTGCGCATTGGGCGTGTGGTCCAGCAGCGGCGTGTCTATGAAGCTGGGCATCAAAGAGCGGACCTTGATCCCGTCCTCCGCCCATTCGCCGTCGAGGCTTTCGGTAATGGCGCGAACGCCGAACTTGGTTGTTGAATAGACGCTGGCACCCGGCGTGCCGTAAATCCCGGCCGCGCTCGCCGTATTGAGCAGGCACGAACCGGGCGCGGTCTTCTTGAGATGCGGATAGGCCGCCTGCGCGCCGAACAGCACGCCCTTGAGATTGATGTCGAGGCAGCGTTCGATTTCCTCGGTCGAATTCTCCACCAGCGATCCGCCGATCGGAATGCCGGCATTGTTGAACACCACGTCGATGCGTCCGCCCGCCGCGGTGGCGAAGCTTTCCAGCGCCTCGTCCCAGGCGGAACGGTCGCGGACATCGAATTTGTGCGAATAGGTGAAGCCGTGGCCGATCATGCCGAGCGTCTCGTCCATGCCCGCCTGGTCGATATCCCCGACGCCGACGAACCAGTCGCGCGCGCCGAAATAGGTCGCGACCGCACGGCCGATGCCCGACCCGCCGCCGGTGATGAAGATCGCTTTACGGTCCGCCATGTCTCTCTCCTCGAGCGCGCTACAGCGCGGCATTGTTGTAGGTGTGCCAGGTGAAAATCGCCATGGCCCCGCGATAGGGTCGCCATCGTTCGCCCAGCGCGCGTGTTTCCTTCTCGCTCGGTCGCGCGGGTAGGTCGAGCAAGCGCCCGACCGCCTCCTGCACGGCGAGGTCGCCTGCGGGCCAGATGTCGGGCCGGCCTTCCGCGAACAGCAGGTAGATTTCCGCCGACCAGCGGCCGATGCCCTTGATCCGGGTAAGTTCGGCAATCGCCTCCTCGTTGTCTTCCGGCAGATTGTTGAGGCTCAGCGCATTGCTTGCGACCAGCTCGCACAGTGACCGCGCATAGCCCTGCTTCTGCCGCGACAGGCCACAGGCGCGCAACGTGTCGAAATCGCGGTCGAGCAGATCCTGCGGGTCCATATCCTCGCCAAGCTCGGCCTCCAGCTTGTTCCACACCGAGGCAGCCGCCGCCACGCTGACCTGCTGGCCCACGATGGTGCGGAGCAGCGTGCGATAGCCGGTCGGCCTGATCCGCTCTTCGGGATAGCCGCAACGCTCCAACGCCGCCGCGACGGTCGCATCGTCGCGCGCAACCGCATCGAGATGCTCGCGCAATTGTGCATTCGTCAAGCCCATGGCGGCGCGTGCTTGCCTTCCCGCGTTCGATTGAATAGCAGCCGCCCGCATAGGTCGGGCCAGTGGCCCATTGCAACCGAGGAAGCATTCATGCCCAAGCTGATCGTCACCACCCGCGAAGGCGAAACCTCCGAAATCGAGGTCGAGGACGGCCTGACCGTGATGGAAGCCATCCGCGACAACGGCTTTGACGAATTGCTGGCCCTGTGCGGCGGCTGCTGCAGCTGCGCGACCTGCCATGTGCATGTCGACCAGGCCTTTGCCGACAAGCTGCCGGAAATGAGCGAGGACGAGGACGATCTGCTCGAGTCCACCGATCACCGCACCGACGGCTCGCGCCTCGCTTGCCAGATCCCGTTCACGGCGGAACTGGACGGGCTGAAGGTTACTATCGCGCCCGAGGATTGAGTATTATTTTTTGCGTACGGGCCGGACATCCGTCCTGGTGCCGCAAGCCTTCGACGGATGTCGAAGGCGTACCCCACAAAGACTCTCCCTTTCCGACTTGCAAGCGCTTGTAGTTTGCGCACTGGCTCACCCGCGCCTACCTCGCCTCATATGACAGCAATTCCCGTACGCGAGCACACGCTCGACCTCATCGGCAACACCCCGCTGGTCCGCTTGGAAGGCCCGAGCGCCGAAGCCGGTTGCGACATTTTCGGCAAATGCGAATTCGCCAATCCCGGCGCTTCCGTAAAGGATCGCGCTGCGCTTTACATCATCCGCGATGCGGAAGCGCGGGGCGAGCTGAAGCCCGGCGGCACGGTCGTCGAGGGGACGGCGGGGAATACCGGTATCGGCATCGCGCTGGTCGCCAATGCGCTCGGGTATCGCACGATCATCGTGATGCCGGATAACCAGAGCCGCGAGAAGATGCAGACGATCCGCGCGCTGGGTGCAGAACTGGTCACGGTGCCGCCGACGAAATATGCCGATCCCAACCACTTCCAGCACGTCTCGCGCCGCATGGCCGAGGAGACGGAAGGCGCTATCTGGGCGGGCCAGTTCGACAATACCGCCAATCGCAAGGCGCATATCGAAGGCACGGCGAAGGAGCTGTGGCAGCAGCTCGACGGCCGGATCGACGGCTTCACCTGCGCAGCGGGCACTGGCGGGACGATCGCCGGCGTCGGCATGGGCCTCAAGGAATTCGACGAGAGCGTGCAGATCGCCCTGACCGACCCGCATGGTGCGGCGCTCTACAATTACTTCGCCAATGGCGAGCTGAAGGCCGAAGGCTCCTCGGTCGCCGAGGGGATCGGACAGGGCAGGATCACCGCCAATCTCGAAGGCGCGCCGATCGATACGCAGTTCCGCGTGTCGGACGAGGAGGGCCTCCTCTGGGTCGCTCGCCTGCTGCGCGAAGAGGGGCTGTGCCTTGGCCTGTCCTCCGGCATCAACGTCGCTGGCGCTATCGCGCTGGGCAAGCAACTGGTAGCCGAGGGGCGCGAAAGCCCGCGCGTCGCCACGATCCTGTGCGATACCGGCTTCCGCTATCTCTCGACGCTTTACGATCCCGAATGGCTGGCATCGAAAGACCTGCCCGTCTTCGATTGGTTGCAAGGCGACGATTGACCGCACGGGCGCTTGCGGCGTATCGCTGCGGTCGATGGCGCAATTCTTCGATATGAGCCGCAAGCCGGATAAGGGCGAGGTGTCGGACATTCCCGGCAACCGCGCCCGGCGCGAGCGCAATCTCCAGCGCCTGCAGATCGGCGGGACGGGTATCGTCATGATGGTGCTGCTGGTCGCGCTGGCCAGCGTAGTGAGCAATCGCGCGGCGCAGACCGATGCAACCGCCGTGCCGGAAGCGGCACCGACCACCGAACCGACGCAGGCGATGCCGCGGAACGACCCGCTGGCCGAGGCAGGCGTCGTGCCCGAACTTCCCGCAGAGCCCACTACCGCGGTGACCGGCACGCCTTCGCCCGCCGCGCCGGAGCAGGATCTCAGTGCCCCCCAGCCACAACAGCCTTAAGGCTGCGCTTTTCGGTCTGGGGCTGGCACTTGCCGCCTGCGGCCAGGGCGTCGCCCCGTCGGACAACGCCGCCGACAAGCAGCAACTTGGCCTGTTCTCCACGCTGCCTATCTATTGGGGAAGCGGCGGGGATGTGGCCACCCTGCTCGATACCGCTCAGGAAAAGGACTGGGTGCGCGAGTCGCTGGAGCGCAGGTTCGAACTCGCACCGCTCGACGCGCTCGAGCCGGAAACCCTCGCGAATGTCGATCGCTTGCTACTGGCCCAGCCCCGGCCGCTCGCGCCATCTGAAAACGTCGCGCTCGACGAGTGGCTACGCGGTGGTGGGCGCCTGCTGATTTTCGCGGACCCGCTGCTGACGCGGCATAGCGAGTTTTCCATTGGCGACAGACGCCGCCCGCAGGACGTCGTGCTGATCTCGCCCATCCTGAAGCGGTGGGGGCTGGAGCTGCAATTCGACGAGACGCAGCCTGTCGGCGAACGCTGGACCGATGCCTATGACGGGGAGTTTCCGGTGAATCTCCCCGGCAAGTTCGTACAGGTCGATGCAAGCGCGCCGTCGCAATGCACTGTGTCGGACGGCGGCCTGCTCGCCCAGTGCGAGGTCGGCGAAGGCCGCGTGACGCTGCTGGCCGATGCCGCCATCCTCGATTGGGAAGGGGAGGGCGATCCGCCCTCGCGGCGCAGGGCGGCGCTCGATGACCTGGTCGCGGCTGCGCTCGATTTCTGATCACGGGAAATTGCGGGAGCGAGTCGGGGATGGCGCGGGAAACTCCGCACGGCTCGACGGAATCGTGAGTGTTTCCAGCGACCTCATTAGTAAAGTGGTAAGTGTTTCTGGAACGCGGGTGCAAAAATAGCATAAAGAAATCAGGTATATACGGGCTTATCCCGTGAAATCCCGCAATTTTCCCTTCCATCCCCGGCCGTCCCGCGATAAATCCTCAGGACATCGGACAAGGCTGTCTATGCGCGTACCGCTCGCGAGCGGTGCAGCTCGCCCATGCACGTGGGCGAGGGGGAGGAAGTCTTGCCCGGGGGAGATGTTGAACGCGCATTCGGGAACTGGGGCAAGTGACTTTCGGAGGGTACAGCGGACAAGCCTATTCGCCTGCGGGCGATAAGGGCCGCTTTGTGCTTCCGCCGCTGTTCCGCAAGGCCGTCAAGGAAAGCAGCGACGGCCGTGTTCTCTGCCTCATGAAACACCCCACGTGGAATTGCCTCGTCGGCTTCGGACTCAGCCGCAAAGAAGAGCTCGACGCCCAGCTCGACCGAGAGGAAGAAATCGCCGTCCGTGTCGGCAAGGATTTCGATCGCGACACTCGGGCCAGCCAGCTGTTCGGCTTCCTCGAAATGCCCTTCGACGACAGCGGCCGTTTCGTCATGCCCGATCACCTGCGCAGCCTCGCCGGGATCGAGGAAGGGCTCTATTTCCAGGGTGGCGGACGCTTTTTCACGCTGTGGAACCCGGACGAACTCGCCAAGATGGGCGACGACTGGGCCAGCGCCAAGGCAGCCTGCGAAAGCCTGCTCGCCGATGCGAAGGCGAAGGGCAAATGATCCGCGCGCCGCACATTCCCGTCCTCCTCGACGAGGTGATCGACGCGCTCGACCCGCAGCCGGGCGATGTCGTGATCGACGCGACCTTCGGGGCGGGCGGCTATACGCGTGCGCTGCTGGAGCGCGGCGCGACGGTGCATGCCTTCGACCGGGATCCCGATGCAATCGCTTCGGGTCGCAACTGGCGCGAGACGGGGGAAAACCCGCCGCGCCTTATTCTCCACCCGCACCGTTTCTCCGAAATGCTCGACGTCATGACATCGGCCGGTGTGGCGCGAGTCGACGGGATCGTGATGGATATCGGCGTGTCGTCCATGCAGCTTGACCAGGCCGAACGCGGCTTCGCCTTTTCGGCCGACGGTCCGCTCGACATGCGGATGAGCCAGCAGGGCGAAAGCGCCGCCGATTTCCTCAACAGCGCCGACGAGAGCGCGATTGCCGATGTCATCTACCAGTACGGCGAGGAGCGCCAGTCGCGCCGCGTCGCGCGTGCGATCGTGGCGGCCCGCCCGCTGGAGACGACCGGCGATCTCGCCCGCGTCGTGCGCAAGGCGCTGGGCCACAAGCCGCACGACAAGAAAGACCCGGCCACGCGCACGTTTCAAGCCATCAGAATTCACGTGAACGGCGAGCTCGACGAACTGTCCCAAGGCCTGTCGGCCGCCGAACACCTGCTGCGTGAAGGGGGCCGCCTTGCGGTGGTCAGCTTCCACAGCCTCGAAGACCGGATCGTCAAGCGCTTCCTGCGCGAGGCATCCTCGACCCCGAGCGCTTCGCGTCACGTCCCACTGGCGGCGCTTGGCGATCCGGTCTTCTCTCCTGTCAGCAAGGCGATCAAGCCGGGCGCGGCGGAGATCGAGCGCAATCCGCGTGCGCGCTCGTCCGTCCTGCGCCATGCGGTGCGCACCGCCACACCCGCGAGGGAAGCGGCATGATCGCCGGTGGCTCCCGTCTGCGCCAGATCGGCTGGGCGCTGGTGCTGGCCGTATGCTTCGGTCTGCTCCTCGCGCTCACCTTCAAGGTGAACGCGGTGAAGAGCCAGGTTCGCCTGACCGAGCGCCATATTATTGCCGCCCAGCACGACAAGCTGATGCTGGAAACCGAGTTCCAGACCCGCGCCAGTCAGCAGCAGCTCGCCAACTGGAACGCGATCGAATTCGGCTATGGTCCGCCGCGCGCCGACCAGTATCTCGAAAGCGAGCGCCAGCTTGCCGCACTCGGCACGCCGCGCGGGCTCGATGCACCTTCGCCGGTGCGCGTCGCGCTCAACCGGCCGCCGCGCGAAGAGCAGGGCTTGCTGGCCAACTGGCTTGGCGACGATCCAGACGCCGCTGCGCGCCCCGGTCGCCCTACGACGCGTGAGTTCGCCTCTACCGATCTCGCAAAGCGGCTGACCCGGCCGGTTGCAGCTGCCGGAGTTTCCGAGGTGGCCCGGTGAACGCTTACGCGGGCTATGGTCCCGCGATCGCGGCAGGGCGCACAGGTCACGGAGCGGTCAGCATGGCCGTCGCCTCCGGCCGCGTGCAGCTTGTCACCCTGCGCCAGCGATCGCTGACGGTCGCCCGCTGGCGAGTACTGTGGATTGCGCTCGGCTTCGCCTTCGTTGCGCTGATGGCGCTGCTGCGGCTCGGCTATCTCGGCATGTCCGACAGCGCTTCGCGTGCGACCTCGCTGGAGGAGGCGCTGCTGCCCCCGCGCGGCGAGATCGTCGATCGCAACGGCATCCCGATGGCACGCGCCTTCCCGGCCTATGCGCTGTGGTTCAATCCCAAGGCGCTGGGCGAGGATGGCGATCCGCTGGTCCGCGATCCGGCAGAAGTCGCTGCCAAGCTCAAGGCGATCTTCCCCGACATGGACGAAAGCCGCGTCGCCAAGCAGCTTGCCAGCGGTCAGCAGGGCTACCTGCGCCGCCGCGTGCTGCCGGAAGACGCCAACCGCGTGCAGGAAATCGGCGAGCTCGCGCTCGAAATGCCGATGGAGAACGATCGCCACTATCCGCAAGGATCGATGGCGGCCCATGTGCTGGGTTACGTCGCTGCCGACGGCAAAGGCCGCGTCGGCATGGAGCAGGTGCTCGACACGCAGCTCAACGATCCGGTGACCCGCGGGACGCCTGCCGCCCTCTCGATCGACGTGCGGGTGCAGGGCGCGCTGGAGGACGAATTGCGGCGCGGCATGAAGCTGGTCGATGCGCAGGGCGGCGCAGGCATCGTGCTGGATGTCGATACCGGCGAGGTGCTGGCGCTGGCCTCTCTGCCGGAGTTCGATCCGAACAAGATCGACGAGCGCGGGCAGAGCCTGATGTTCAACCGCGTGACCAACCAGGTCTACGAGCTCGGCTCGACCTTCAAGCCCCTCTCGGTCGCTGCCGCGATCGATGCCGGCGTGGTGCGAGACTTCTCCCGGCGGTACGATGCGACCCCGGTCAAGGTCGGTCGTTTCGCAATCAAGGACCTGCATTCGAAGGGCAATACACTCAACGTGGTCGAGACGCTGGTCTATTCGTCGAACACCGTTACCGCGCGGATCGCCGACGATCTCGGCCCCGAACGCATGCGCCGCTACATGATCGACATGGGGCTGAACGAACGACCCTATATCGAGCTGCCGGCCAAGGGCTTCCCGATCTGGCCGGGCGACAACTGGCCGCGCCTTCGGAACATGACCGTGAGCTACGGCCACGGTATCGCGGTGACGCCGCTGCATCTCGCCAGCGCTTATGCGGCGATGGTCAATGGCGGCATCTGGCGTCCAGCGACCCTGCACAAGGTGGAGCCGGGCGCCGCGCCGAAGGGGCGCCGCGTGTTCAAGGCTTCGACATCGAGCCGCATGCGCCAGTTGCTGCGCGCTATCACCGTGTTCGGAACGGGCAAGAACGCCGATGCCCACGGTTATCGCGTGGGCGGGAAGACAGGTTCGGCGGAAAAGCCGGGTGGCAGCGCGGGCTATCGCCGCACGGCGCTGGTCTCCACCTTCGCAGCCGCCTTCCCGATGGATCGCCCGCGCTACGTCGTCATCGCCATGCTCGACGAGCCCCGTGGCACCGTGGCATCGAGCTATCAGCGCACGGCCGGCTGGACCGCCGCGCCGATCGTCGGCCGACTGGTCCCGCGGATCGGCCCGCTGATCGGCGTGCGGCCCGACGAGACGCGCGACGTCGACATTTCCGATATTCGTCCGCTAATTCCGGGGAAGACGTCATGAAGCTGGCGAAACTCTGTGCGGCGGCGGGCCTCGATTGCGGCGGCAGCGATGCCGAAGTCACCGGCTTTGCGATCGACAACCGCAAGGTGGCACCGGGCACGGTCTTCGGCGCGTTCCAGGGCACGCAGGTCAATGGCGAGGACTTCATTCCTGCCGCCATCGAAGCAGGCGCCATCGCCGTGGTGGCGAGGCCTGAGGTCACAGTCGAAGGCGCGGTCCACATCGCCGAGCCCGAACCGCGCCGCGCCTTTGCCCGCCTCGCCTCGCGCTATTTCACGCCGGTGCCGGAGCACATCGTCGCGGTGACGGGCACCAATGGCAAGACCTCGACCGTCGAGATGACGCGCCAGATCTGGCGCATGACCGGCGAACGCGCGGCCAGCATCGGCACGCTCGGCGTCACCACGCCGGACGAGAGCGTCTCCACCGGGCTCACCACGCCCGATATCGTCACCTTTCTCTCCAACCTCAGCGGGCTGGCGCGCGAGGGCGTGACGCATGTCGCCTACGAGGCATCCAGCCACGGCCTCTCCCAATTCCGCAACGAAGGCATTCCGGTCGAAGCCGCCGCCTTCACCAATTTCAGCCGCGACCACCTCGATTACCATGCCGACATGGAAGACTATTTCGCGGCCAAGATGCGGTTGTTCGACGAGGTCGTGTCCGACGGCGCGACTGCAGTCGTTTGGATGGGGTCCGGCGAAAGCGGCTGGAATGCACGGGTGGTCGACCATGCCGGGAAGCGCGGCCTGACCGTCATGACCGTCGGCGAGCAGGGGTGCGACATCCGCCTGACCTCACGCGAGCCTACCCAGCTTGGCCAGGTGCTGACGGTCGAACATGACGGGCAGGAGCGCAAGATCACCCTGCCGCTGATCGGTGCTTATCAGGTCTCGAATGCGCTGTGCGCAGCGGGCCTTGCTCTTGCTACGGGCACGAGTGCCTCGGGCGTCTGGGATGCGGTATCGCGCCTGCAGCCGGTGCGCGGGCGGCTCGAACGCGCCGTAATCTCGCCGAGCGGTGCGCCGGTATACATCGACTATGCCCACACACCCGACGCGCTCGAAGCCGCGATCGCGGCGCTGCGCCCCCATGTCACCGGCAGGCTCATCACCGTATTCGGCGCAGGCGGCGACCGCGACCATGGCAAGCGCGCGCCGATGGGCGAGGCCGCGGCCCAGGCCAGCGATGTCGTCATCGTGACGGACGACAACCCCCGGGGCGAAACTGCTGCGGATATCCGTGCGGCAGTGCTTGAGGGCGCGCCCCAAGCACGCGAAATAGGCGGTCGTCGCGAAGCCATCAAAGCAGCCATCGCCGAAGCGGGCGCCGAGGATATCGTCCTCGTCGCCGGCAAGGGACATGAAACGGGTCAGATCATCGGGTCGGGAGAAAACATGCGGGTGCTGCCCTTCGACGACGTGGAAGTCGCGCGCGAATGCGCTGCCGAAATCGCGGGAGAGCGCGCATGAGCGCCGCCATCCTGCGCCATCCGGCCTATGTCGAATGGCCTGCCGATCCGCGCGATCGCCTGCCGCTGACGCTGTGGGACGCAAAGAGCATCGCCGAAGCGGTCGGCGGCACGGCGAGCCATGATTTCCAGGTCGCAGGCGTCGAGATGGACAGCCGCGATGTGGTGAACGGCGATCTCTTCGTCGCGCTCAAGGGCGAGGCGATGGACGGGCATCGCTTCCTCGACAAGGCCTTCGCCAATGGCGCTGCAGGGGCCATGGTCGATCGCCCGGTCGACTGGCCGCACATCCTGGTCGAAGACACGACCGAAGCGCTGAAGGCCCTGGCTCGCGCAGCGCGCGCCCGCACCGAGGCAAAGATCATCGGCGTGACCGGTTCGGTCGGCAAGACCGGGGTCAAGGAAGCGATTTTCGCCGCACTCGAACGCGCCAGCCGCGGCGCGGCGCACCGGTCCATCCGCAGCTACAACAACCATGTCGGCGTGCCGCTAAGCCTCGCCCGCATGCCCGCGCGCAGCCGCTTCGGCATCTTCGAAATGGGCATGAACAACGCCCGCGAGATCGAGGGACTGACGACGCAGGTCCGCCCCCATGTCGCGGTCATCACCACCATCGCGCCGGCGCATATCGAGAACCTCGGCTCCATGGAGGCCATCGCTGCGGCCAAGGCGGAAATTTTCGCGGGGCTGGAGCCCGGCGGCACTGCCGTCATCCCGACCGACACGCCTTATTACGAACAGCTGAAGTCCGCTGCCGAGAAAGTCGGCGCGAGGGTGATGAGTTTCGGCACGGCGCGCCATGCCGACATGCGGCTGCTCGACGCGATCCCCAGCGCCAATGGCGGCAGCCTGGTGACCTGCGAATTTCCCGAAGGGCGACTGTGCTACACCGTGGCCGAGCCAGGCGAGCACTGGGTCGCCAATTCGCTCGCCGTCATGGCGGCAGTGCGCGCGGCGGGCGGCGATCTCGCCGCGGCAGGTCTCGCGCTGGCGGAGATGGGCGGATTGAAGGGCCGCGGTGCGCGCCATGGCATTACCGCGCCGGGCGGCAAGGCGCTGCTGATCGACGAAAGCTACAACGCCAATCCCGCCAGCATGCGCGCCACGCTGGCGCAGCTCGGCCAGACGCCCTCGGGTCGCCGCATCGCCGTGCTCGGGTCGATGAAGGAGTTGGGCGATTTCGGCCCGAAGTTCCACGCCGGCCTCGCCGAGCCGCTGCTCGCTGCCGATATCGACTATGCGGTGCTGGTCGGCGACGAGATGGGCGTGCTTGCGCGCGAACTGGGGAAACCGCAGAGCGACGTGCTTGGCAAGCCCATTGCGTGGGCGCATTGCCGAACTGCCGAAGAGGCCATCGAACTGCTCGAGAATTTCGGCGTCGTCGCTGGCGATGCCGTGCTGGTCAAAGGCTCCAATTCGGTCGGCCTCGGTCGGCTCGTGGATCACTTCACCCGCGCCGGATAGGCGCGACAAGAGGCGCATTTGCTTTACCTTCTTGCCGAATGGCTGAACTTCGAAGGCGTCGCCAACCTCGTGCGCTATCAGACGTTCCGCGCCGGGGCGACGCTGATGACGGCGCTGGTGATCGGCCTGCTGATCGGCCCGCGCTTCATCGCCATGCTGCGCGTGCGCCAGGGCAAGGGCCAGCCGATCCGCACCGACGGGCCGCAGACGCACCTCGCCAAGGTCGGTACGCCGACCATGGGCGGGTTGATGATCCTGATCAGCCTGTCGCTGGCAGTGCTCATCTGGATGGACCTCAGGAACCCGTTCATCTGGGCGTGCCTTGCCGTGACGCTGGGCTTCGGCCTGATCGGCTTCCTCGACGATTACGACAAGGTTTCGAAATCGAGCCACAAAGGCGTTTCCGCCCGGACGCGGCTGCTGGCGGAATTCCTCGTCGCGGGCGCGGCGAGCTATATCGTCGTCAGCCAGATCAACACTTTCGTCTACGTGCCCTTCGTGAACGATTTCGGGGTCGAGCTGGGGCCGTTCTACTACCTGTTCGCCGCCATCGTTATCGTGGGCGCGGGCAATGCCGTGAACCTGACCGACGGGCTGGACGGGCTGGCGACCATGCCGGTTATCATCGCGGCGGGCACCTTCGCGCTGATCGCCTATCTGGTCGGGCGAGTGGACTATTCCGAATATCTCGGCATTCCGCATGTCGAGGGCGCGGGTGAACTGGCGATCTTCTGCGCCGCGATCATGGGGGCGGGGCTTGCCTTCCTGTGGTTCAATGCGCCGCCGGCCGCCGTGTTCATGGGTGACACCGGCTCGCTGGCACTGGGCGGCGCGCTCGGCGCGATAGCCGTGGCAACGCATCACGAGGTGGTGCTGGCGATCGTCGGCGGACTGTTCGTGTTCGAGGCGCTTTCCGTCATCATCCAGGTCTTCTGGTTCAAGCGGACCGGCAAGCGCGTGTTCCGCATGGCGCCCATCCACCACCATTTCGAACAGCTCGGCTGGTCGGAAAGCAAGGTGGTGATCCGCTTCTGGATCGTCTCGATCATCCTCGCGCTGATGGGCCTGGCGACGCTGAAGCTGCGATGATCACTTCGACCGCCTGGAAGGACAAACGCTACGCGGTGCTCGGCCTCGCGCGGTCCGGCCGGGCGACGGTCGAGGCGCTGCTGGGGAGCGGGGCCGAGGTCATGGCGTGGGACAGAAGCGAGGAAGCGCGCGCCGAGTTCGCGGATCGCATCGAACTGGCCGATCCGGTCGAGGCGGATCTGACCGGCTTCGCAGGCATAGTCGTCAGCCCCGGCGTGCCGCTCAACACCCACCCGATCAAGCCGCATGCCGACAGCTTCGGCGTGCCGGTGATCGGCGATATCGAACTCTTCGCGCAGGCGCGCAGCGGTCTGCCGTCGCACAAGGTCGTCGGCATCACCGGCACCAACGGCAAGTCGACCACCACCGCGCTGGTCCACCACATCCTCAAGACCGCAGGCGTGCCGACCACCATGGGCGGCAACATCGGCCTGCCGATCCTCGAGCAGGAGCCGTTGCCGGAAGGCGGGGTCTATGTGCTGGAGCTGTCGAGCTTTCAGATCGACCTGACCTATTCGCTCGATTGCGACGTGGCGGTGCTGCTGAACATCACCCCGGATCATCTCGACCGGTATGATGGTTTCTCGGCCTACCGCGCGTCCAAGCTCCGGCTATTCGAGATGCAGTCCGGCAATCATCTTAATTTCGTTGGTGAGAGTGAGCTGTACGGCGAACTCGCGGCAGAGGGGTTCTCGACCAATCCGGTCGAGATCGAGAATGGGATCACCGGGGGAAATCCCGTTCTGGCCGGTCCGCATAACGCGCAAAACACGATGACGGCCCGCCTCATCTGCATCGAACTTGATCTGACACCGGCGGAGATTGACGAGGGCGTCGTGACCTACCCCGGCCTTCCGCACCGCATGGAGCGGGTCGCCGAAATCGCCGGCGTCGCTTACGTCAACGACAGCAAGGGCACCAACACCGCTGCCTCCGCGCCTGCGCTGGCCGCATTCGACAACATCCACTGGATCCTCGGCGGGCTCGCCAAGGAGCCGGGGCTGGGTGAATGTGAGGCCGAACTGGGCCATGTGAAAGCCGCCTACACCATCGGGAAGTCTGGACCCGATTTCGCCGCTTTGCTCGAAGGCCGCGTGCCGGTCACGCCGTGCGAAATGCTCGATCACGCCGTGACTCGCGCCGCAAGTCACGCCGTCAGAGGCGACACCGTCCTCCTCTCTCCCGCCTGCGCCAGCTTCGACCAGTATCGCGATTTCGAAGCGCGCGGCGACCATTTCCGCGAGCTGGTGGAGGGCCTGAAATGAGTACCACCATGCAGCCCTATGTCCCCGGCAAGCGCCAGCCCGCGCATATGCCCAAGGGCCGCCTCTCGCGCTGGTCGGAGCTGAAGATCTGGTGGCGCGAAATCGATCGCGTGCTGCTGTTCCTGATCCTGCTGCTGATGAGCTTCGGCACCATCGCCGTCGCCGCCGCCAGCCCGGCCACGGCCAATCGCCTTTCGACCAGCAGCGAGACGCTCGATCCGCTCTATTTCTTCTACCGCCACATCGCCTGGCAGGTGGTCGGCATCTGTACGATGCTCGGCGTGTCGATGCTGACCCGCGACAATGCTCGGCGGCTCGGCATCGTCCTTGCGGCGGTGATGTTGTTCTTCCTGTTCCTCACACCGCTGATCGGCGTCGAGATCAATGGCGCAAGGCGCTGGATCAGGATCGGCATGCAGTTCCAGCCGTCCGAATTCCTGAAACCCGGCTTCGCCATCGCCATGGCATGGATCTTCGCCTGGCGCCTGCGCGACCCGAACCTGCCCGTCCTCGGCATCGCGACCGGAACTCTAGGCCTGATCGCTGCGCTGATGATGGCGCAGCCCGACTTCGGTGGCACCATCCTGTTTGCCGGCGTGTGGTTCGTGATGGTCGTGCTGTCCGGTGTGGACGCCAAGCGCATCGGCTTCGTCATCGGCGGCGGGATCGCAGGCATCACCGCCGCCTATTTCCTCTATGACAACGCCCGCCACCGCATCGACAGCTTCCTCGGCGGCGGCACGGCTTACGACCAGGTGGACCTCGCCAGTCGCACGCTGCTGGCGGGCGGCTGGACCGGCGCGGGCTACGGCCTCGGCATTCGTAAGATGAGCCTGCCCGAAGCGCATACCGACTATATCTTCAGCGTGATCGGTGAGGAGTTCGGCCTGCTCGCCTGCGCGGTGATCGTGATCCTCTATCTTGCCATCGCCGGCCGCGTGCTGATGCGGCTGGTGGACGAGGAGGATCTGTTCGCGCTGCTGGCCGGGGCGGGGCTGGTCTCGCTGCTCGGCGGGCAAGCGTTCATCAATATGCTGGTGAACCTGCAGCTGTTTCCCTCCAAGGGCATGACGTTGCCGCTGGTCAGCTATGGCGGTTCCTCGACCATTGCCATCGGCCTGACCGTGGGCCTGCTCTTGGCGGTAACGCGGCGAAATCCCTTCCTGAAAAGCCGGACCAAGGGGCTTGGCGAGTGGATGGGAATAGGGCAGGCGGACGCGATGAATTCCCCTTCCGCTCGCCCCGTGCGTGAGATCCAGCCATGACTCGCTCCAGCCGCCACTATGTCCTCGCCGCCGGCGGCACCGGCGGGCACTTGCTGCCCGCCTTCGCGCTGGCGACCGAACTCGACCGGCGCGGGCATCACGTCGCCCTGATCACCGACGAACGCGGGGCGGAGATCCCGGGCAAGCCCGATTTCATGCCCGCGCATGTCATTCCCGCAGGCCGCTTCGGCAAGAACCCGCTGCAATGGATCAAGGGCATACGCGCTGTGCTGGAAGGGCGGCGTATGGCGCTGCGGCTGTACGAGAGTTTCGAACCGAGCGCGGTGATCGGCTTCGGCGGCTATCCCTCCGCCCCGGCGGTGCTCGCCTCGACCTCCGCCGATATCCCGACGATCCTGCACGAACAGAATGCCGTGCTCGGCCGCGTCAATCGCCTGCTGGCAGGCCGCGTGCAGGCGATCGCGACGGCCTATCCCGATGTCGAGCGGCTGGCGGACAAGCACTCGGACAAGGTCCACCTCGTCGGCAATCCGGTGCGCGCAGGCGTGCTCTCGCTGCGTGAGGAGCCATTCCCCGAGTTCACCGAGGACGGCCTGCTGCGCGTCCTCGTGACCGGCGGCAGCCAGGGTGCCCGCGTGCTGTCCGAAGTCGTGCCCGACGGGCTCGCCATGCTCCCGCCCGCGCTGCGCCAGCGTTTGCAGGTAACGCAGCAGTGCCGCGCCGAGGATCTCGAGGCCGTCCGCGAGCGCTATCGCAATCACGAGATTCCGGCAGAACTAGCGACCTATTTCGAGGACATGGCCACGCGCCTTGCCGATGCGCATCTGTTCATCGGCCGCGCCGGGGCCTCGACCATTGCCGAGCTCACCGCGGTGGGCCGCCCGGCCATCCTCGTCCCGCTGCCGATCGCGACCGACGACCATCAGGCGTCGAACACGCGCGAAATGGCGAAGGCCGGCGGCGCACGGATGATCCGGCAGGAGCGTTTTACGGCTAAGGAACTCGCCAAGCAGATCAAGGCGCTTGCCGAGAACCCGCAAGGTTTGAACAGAGCCGCCCATGCCGCATGGAACTGCGGTCGTCCCAAGGCCGTCGAGGATCTGGCCGACCTCGTCGAAAGCTTCGGCGGGGCCGACATGATGGACGTCATCCGCGTCGGCGGAAACAATGCGCGCGGCGCGACACAGGGCGCGCCCGCCGGCCAAGGCGCTGCGAAGGAGGCCGCCGAATGAGGGGTGTGCCGACCGATATCGGGACCATCCATTTCGTCGGCATCGGCGGGATCGGCATGTCCGGCATCGCCGAGGTGATGAACAATCTCGGCTACAGCGTGCAAGGCTCCGACATCAAGGAAAGCCCGGTGATCGAGCGGCTGCGCAGTCGCGGCGTGACAGTGTCCATCGGCCACGCGCCGGAGAATGTCGAAGGCGCGGCAGTGGTGGTCACGTCCACCGCCGTGAAGCGGACCAATCCCGAAGTCGCCTTCGCGCTGGAAAACCGTATTCCCGTGGTTCGCCGTGCAGAGATGCTGGCCGAGCTCATGCGCCTCAAATCGACCGTCGCGGTCGCCGGGACGCATGGCAAGACGACCACGACCAGCATGATTGCCGCCTTGCTCGATGCGGGCAAGATCGATCCCACCGTCATTAATGGCGGCATCATCGAGCAATATGGCTCCAACGCTCGTCTCGGCGATAGCGACTGGATGGTGGTCGAAGCCGACGAGAGCGACGGCAGTTTCCTGCGGCTCGACGGCACGATCGCGGTGGTCACCAATATCGATCCCGAACACCTCGATCATTACGGCGATTTCGAGGGCGTGAAGGACGCCTTCGTGGAGTTCATCCACAACGTGCCCTTTTATGGCGCGGCGGTGCTGTGCATCGACCATCCCGAGGTTCAGGCCGTGATCGCCAAGGTGCGCGATCGCAATGTCGTGACCTATGGCTTCAACCTGCAGGCCGACATTTGCGGCGTGAATGTGCGGCCCGATGCGGGTGGCAATTGCTTCGACGTCATCGTGCGCCGTCGCGGGCAGGAGGATCGCCGGATCGAGGGCGTGCGCCTGCCGATGCCCGGCCGGCACAACGTCCAGAACGCGCTCGCCGCGATTGCCGTCTCGATCGAGATGGGCTGTCCGGACGAGGTGATCTGCAACGGGTTCAGCCAGTTCGGCGGCGTCCGGCGGCGCTTCACCAAGGTCGGCGAAGTTCCGACCGGTGGCGGCGTCGCGACGATCATCGACGACTATGGCCACCACCCGGTCGAGATCAGGGCGGTGCTGGGCGCGGCCCGCGAAAGTGCAGGGCGGGGGCGCGTGATCGCCGTCGTCCAGCCGCACCGCTACACCCGTCTCAACGATCTGATGGACGAATTCCAGACCTGCTTCAACGAAGCCGACCTCGTCTATGTCACCCCGGTTTATGCGGCGGGCGAAGACCCGATCCCCGGCGTCGACGCGCAGGCGCTGGTCGATGGCCTCAAGGCACGCGGACACCGCGCCGCCGCGACGATCGAGGACGAGCAGGATCTCGCCGAAACGCTCGCAGCCGAATTGCAGGAAGGCGATTTCGTGATTTGCCTCGGCGCGGGCGACATCACCCGCTGGGCGGCCGGCCTGCAGAACCAGATCGCGCTGGCGAGCTGAGCGATGGAGATGGACCAACCCGACGACGTGTGGAACTGGGACAGCGGCATGGCTCCCGATTGCGAGGTCGATGGCGGCGTCTCCGCACCCGTTGCGATCGACGACTTGCGCGGCAAACTGACGCACGATGCGCCGCTTGCCAAGCTGGTCTGGTTCAAGAGCGGCGGCAATGCCGACTGGCTGTTCGAGCCGGAAGATCTCGACGATTTGCGCGTCTTCCTCGAACGGCTGGGCGGCAAGCTGCCGGTGATGGCGCTCGGCCTCGGCTCCAATCTGATCGTGCGCGATGGCGGAGTGCCGGGCGTGGTCATCAAGCTCGGCAAGCCCTTTGCGAAGATCGAAACGCGTGACGATCATGTGGTCGCCTGCGGTGCGGGGGCGCATGGCATCCTCGTCGCCTCGACGGCACGCGATGCCGGGATCGCCGGCCTCGAATTCATGCGCGGCATCCCCGGCACGGTCGGCGGCTTCGTGCGCATGAACGGCGGCGCATACGGGCGCGAGGTGAGCGACGTGCTGATCGACTGCGACGTCATCCTGCCGGGCGGCAATCTGGTGACGCTGCCCAAGGCCGACCTGCAATATACCTATCGCCACTCGGCCTTGCCGGACGGCGCGGTGGTGGTCGCCGCCCGCTTCCAGGGCGAGCCCGGCGACCCCGAAGCGATCGGTGCGAAGATGGACGAGATCGCCGAAGCGCGCGAAAACTCGCAGCCGCTGCGCACCAAGACCGGCGGCTCGACTTTCAAGAACCCGCCCGGTCGCAAGGCTTGGGAACTGGTCGATGCGGCGGGCTGCCGCGGCCTGCAAATGGGCGGTGCGCAGGTGAGCGAGAAGCACACCAACTTCCTGATCAACGTCGACGACGCGACCAGCGCCGATATCGAAGGGCTGGGCGAAGAAGTTAAACGTCGCGTCTACGAGCATTCGGGCGTCGAACTCGAATGGGAAATCCAGCGCGTGGGGCGGCCTTAGGAACTGACATGACCGACCTTCCCAAAGACCTGCACATCGCCGTCCTCATGGGCGGCTGGGCGAACGAGCGGCCCGTCAGCCTCATGTCGGGCGAGGGCGTTGCCAAAGCGCTGGAAGAGCGCGGGCACCGGGTGACGCGAATCGACATGGACCGGCAGGTGGCGGCGCGCATTGCCGAGGTCGCGCCCGATGTCGTGTTCAATGCGCTCCACGGGGTTCCGGGCGAGGACGGCACGGTGCAGGGCATGCTCGACCTGATGGGCGTGCCCTATACGCATTCGGGCCTCGCCACGTCGGTGGTCGCGATCGACAAGCAGCTGACCAAGCAGGCGCTGGTCCCGCACGGCATTCCCATGCCCGGCGGGCGCATCGTCAAGAGCGCCGACCTGCACGTGCGCGATCCGCTGCCACGTCCCTACGTGCTCAAGCCCGTCAACGAAGGCAGCAGCGTCGGCGTGGCGATCGTCACCGACGAGAGCGACTACGGCAATCCCATCGCGCGCGACGCCAAGGGGCCGTGGCGGGAATTCGCCGAACTGCTCGCCGAGCCTTATATCAAGGGCCGCGAGATGACGACGGCGGTGGTCGATTTCGAGGACGGCCCGCGCGCGCTCGCGGTAACCGAACTGAAGCCGAAGAGCGGCTTCTACGATTTCGACGCCAAATATACCGACGGCATGACCGATCACATCTGCCCGGCGGACATTCCTCAGAACATTGCAAGGCTGTGTCTCGAATATGCACTCCGCGCGCACCAGGTGCTCGGCTGCCGGGGCACCAGCCGCACCGATTTCCGCTGGGACGAGGAGCAGGGCGAGGATGGGCTGTTCATCCTCGAAACCAACACCCAGCCCGGCATGACCCCGCTCAGCCTCGTGCCCGAGCAGGCCAAGCATGTCGGCATGGAGTATGGCGAGCTGGTGGAGACCGTGATCGCCGCGGCCTTGCGCCACCATGCGGGTAAGGGCCATGCAGGTAAGGGCAGGGGCGATGGCCAGGGTTAGCCGCAAGCCCCAGGGGGTGCGGCGTTCTGCCGCTGCGCGGAGCCGCAGCCAGAAGGCTCGGGCCGCGCGCAAGCATACCAGCGGCATTCTCGATCGCATCATGGCCGCGCTGCCTTTCACCGAGGAGCAGTGGCACAAGTTCTTCCTGACTTCGATCATCATCGTCGGCCTCGCCATTGCGTGGACGGTCGCCAGCTATGCGGGCGTGCCGGAAATCGCGCGCGACGAGCTCGCGAAATCGGCCTCGCGCTCCGGCTTCGAGGTCAGCAAGGTCCGCGTCTCCGGCGTCGAGCGGATGAACGAACAGCTGGTCTACGAACGCGTGCTCGCCCAGCGCGACCGGCCGATGCCGCTGGTCGAACTCGGCGACGTGCGTGACAGCCTGCTGGAGCTGCCCTGGGTGGCCGATGCGCGGGTCTCGCGCCAGCTGCCGGATACGCTGAAGATCGATATTGTCGAGCGCGAGCCGCACGCCGTGCTGCGCAAGCCCGACCGGCTGATGCTGGTCGACGGGCAGGGCCACGAACTCGAGCCGATCGCGCGCGAGGCGGCCAAGGGTAAGCTGCTGATCGAAGGCCCCGGTGCGCAGAGGCAGGTCGAGGAACTCGGCCGTCTGCTGGACGCCGCGCCGGCGCTGAAACCGCATATTGCTGGCGCCGAATGGGTCGGCAACCGGCGGTGGAATCTCACCTTCACCAGCGGGCAATTGCTTGCCTTGCCGGAAGGCGAGGCGGGCGCGCCCGCGCTGGTCAAGTTTGCCCAGCTCGACGGCATGCACAGGCTGATCGGCGGCAAGCCCATCGCGGTGGACATGCGCGTGCCGGACCGTGTTTATCTGCGCTGTAAGGACGGCCCCTGCCCGACCCAGCTTGCGCGCAACGGGCGGGCCGAGTGATGGCCGCCCCGACGCCGCGCATAACCCGCGTCTATGGTGCCGTGAACGTCGGATCCTTCCGGGTATCGGCCATGATTATGGGTGAGGCCGAGGGCGGCGAAATGGTCGTGCTCGGTTCCAGCCACCGCGCGAGCGAAGGCATCAAGCGCGGCTATGTCACCGATATGCGCGCCGCGAGCCACTCGATCCGCACTGCAGTCGAGAAAGCGGAGGCGAATGCCAATACCTCGATCTCCAGCGTCTGGATCGGCTGCGCCGGGGCAGGGCTGTCGAGCCGCATCTCCAGCGTCGAGATCGCCATTGGTGGGCGGCGCATCGAGGAGGACGATATCGAGCATCTCCTCCATGCAGCGCGCGACCACCTGCATCCCGACGGGCGCATGGTCCTGCACGCGCAGCCGGCGCATTACATGCTCGACGGCGCGCATGGCGTCGCCAATCCCAAGGGCCTCCATGCCGAAGCGCTGGGCGTCGACGTCCATGTAACGTTCGCCGAAGGCGCACCGGTTCGCAATTTGATCGAGGCGGTGCAGGGCGCGCATCTCGAGGTCGAAGGTGTGGTCGCCAGCCCCCTCGCGACAGCATACGCCTGCCTCTCCGCCGAAGAGCGCGATCTCGGGGTGGCGCTGGTCGAGATTGGCGCGCAGGTAACCAATGTTTCCGTCCATGCGGCGGGCATGCTGCTCGGTCTGCGCTCGATCCCGGTCGGCTCGAACGACATTACCGATGCGCTCGCATCCTCGCTCGGTATCCGCCGGAGCCAGGCCGAGCGGCTGAAATGCGTGTCGGGATCGGCGATCGCCACGCCGACCGATCACCGCGAGATGATCCCGGTCGATGGCCCGGGCGACAAGCCCGACGGCCGGCTGGCACGCGGCGCGGACGAGCAGAACCGCATCCCGCGCGCGGATTTGGTCGGCACGGTCACAGATCGCCTCGGCGTGATGAGCGGCGAGATTGCGAAGGCACTCAAGGCGCTCGGCTTCGGCGGTTCGCAAGGCGGGCAGGTCGTCCTGACGGGTGGCGGAGCCGAACTGCACGGCATCGCCGACTTCATGCAGGGCGCGCTCGGCCAGCCGGTGCGGATTGGCAAGCCGCCTGCGCTTCAGGGCCTGCCCGAAGCGCATGCGACGCCTGGATTTGCGACGCTTGCGGGCCTGTGCCTTTACGCTGCGGAAGACCCGGTAGACATTCGTTCGGTCGGCTCGAACTACCAATCGACAAGCCGCTATTCCGGCTTCGGTCTGGTGAACCGTGTCGTACAGGCGGTGCGCGAGTATTTCTGATGGTTGAAACCCATGCACAACAGGGCATTAGGCCTTTGTGGATAAGCTTCTTCTACGAGTCTTCGCGCGATTCGCTTTGCGCGCGTAATGTGACATAGTGATTTTTCAGAATTCCGACTTTCCGGGGGATACCCAATGAGCATCAATATCGGTCCGGCATCCAGCGACGACCTCCGCCCCAAGATCATGGTGATCGGCGTCGGCGGCGCGGGCGGCAACGCGATCGCCAACATGATGGACGCCGGCATCGAAGGCGTCGACTTCATCGTCAGCAACACCGACGCGCAGGCGCTCAGCTCCTCGCCGGCGGAAAAGCGCATCCAGCTCGGCCCGGACATCACCGGCGGCCTCGGCGCAGGGGCGCGCCCCGAAGTGGGTAAGGCGGCAGCCGAGGAAACGGTCGAGGATATCGAAGACGCGCTCGATGGCTGTAACATGGTGTTCATCGCGGCCGGCATGGGCGGCGGCACCGGCACCGGCGCTGCTCCCGTTATTGCCGAGGCCGCTCGCAAGAAGGGTGTGCTGACCGTCGGCGTCGTGACCAAGCCGTTCCTGTTCGAAGGCACGCGCCGCATGCGCGCCGCAGAAGCGGGCATCGACGAGCTGCAAAAGCATGTCGATACACTGATCGTGATCCCTAACCAGAACCTGTTCCTGGTGGCGAAGGCGGAAACGACCTTCAAGGAAGCCTTCATGCTTGCCGACGAGGTGCTGCAGCAGGGCGTGCGCTCGATCACCGATCTCATGGTCATGCCGGGCCTCATCAATCTCGACTTCGCCGACGTGCGTTCGGTGATGATGGAGATGGGCAAGGCGATGATGGGTACGGGCGAGGGCGAGGGCGACAATCGCGCGCTCGAAGCCGCCGAACGGGCCATCGCCAATCCGCTGCTCGACGGCGTCAGCATGACCGGCGCCAAGGGCGTGATCATCTCGATCATCGGCGGCGAGGACATGAAGCTGCTCGAAGTGGACGAGGCCGCGAACCACATTCGCGAACTGGTCGACGAAGACGCGAACATCATCTGGGGTTCGGCCTTCAATCCCGAGCTCGAAGGCAAGATCCGCGTGTCGGTCGTTGCGACCGGTATCGAAACGGATGGAACGTCGCAGGCGAGCGCGCCGCAGGCCTTCTCGATGAGCGATAGCCGCGCGCCCAAGCGCCCCGTGCTCGACCTGCCGACCGAGACGATCGACGACGATGAACCCTTCGAATTGTCCGAAGGCCTGTCCGCCGAGCCGGATGCCGAGTCCGGCGACGCCGACACGCTCGACCTCACGGCGGAAGCGGGCGACGATAGCTCCTCGGTCCTGTCCGACGATCTCGGCTACGGTTCTGCTGACGACGACGAAGAAGAAGATTACGACGATGTCGACGGCATCGTGGATCCGCTCGCCGGCCTGCGCAACGAGGATGGCGAAGTTCCGCCCCCCGCCGAGGACGGAGAATTTGGCGGCGGCTGGGCGGAAGATGCCGGGCAGCCTTCGCCGCTCGACCTGTCCGAGCCGATGGAAGAAGGCGGTCAGGACAGCTCCTATGGCGAGGGCGACAGCCCGCTCGCCAGCAAGCCGGGCAAGAAGCGCCCCGTGCTGGGCGGTGACGACAGCGGGAGCGATGCCGGTGCCGGCAGCACGCTGTTCGAGCGGATGGCCAATCTCTCGCGCGGTGCCAACAAGCCGGACGAAGAGGACGACGAAGACGACGACGATGGCGAAGGTGGTTCGCTGAACATTCCCCGCTTCCTCGGTCGCCAGAACAACCAGTAAGACACTTAGCCACCCGGGCCAGCGCTTGTTCAGGCGCGCCCGGGTAAGGGCAGGATCATGGTAACACTATCGCGGATCACGGTTGCAGCGGTCTTGGCCGCTGCAGTTGCCGTGCCGACCGCGGCCCACGCGCAGCGCGAGATCGTCCAGCCCTTGCCGCCGAAAGGGTCCGACCGGTTGAGCGACGCCTTGCGGCGGCTGGCGCGCAATGCGGCCGATGTGTCGGCCCTGCTCGACGCCGGCGAGGCGGCACTGGATGTCGGCGATATCGACGCAGCGATCGGCTTTTTCGGCCGAGCAAAGCAGCTTTCACCCACCAACAGCCGCATCAGCCTCGGCCTCGGCAAAGCCTATGCCCGCTCGCGCCAACCGATCGAGGCCTTGCGCCTGTTTGCCGAGGCAGAACGGGCGGGCGTCACCAACGATCGCATGGCGGAAGACCGGGGCACGGCCTTCATGCTCGTCGGCGACAACCGCAGCGCGCAGGAGCTTTTCCGGCTGGCGCTGGCGCAAGGTGCCGGATCGGAAGTAAAACGCCGCCTCGCGCTCAGCCTGGCGATCTCGGGAGAGCGCGAGAAATTCGAACAGACCCTGCTGCCCTTGCTCGAAGCCCGCGATCTCGCGGCTTTTCGCACACGCGCATTCGGTCTGGCGATCCTCGGGGATACGCGCGAGGCGATCGAGATTTCCGATGCGATGCTGCCCGTGCAGATGGCGGGTCGCGTCAGGCCCTATCTCGAATTCATGCCTCGCCTGACGCCGGCGCAGCAGGCGGCGGCGGGAACGCTCGGCGTGTTTCCGCGCGCGGCCAATATCGGCACGGACGACCCGCAAATCGCCGCCTACGCGCCGGCCGCTCCTTCACCAGCGACGTCGCAAGCACCGGCGACGACACCGCCAGCTGCCGCTGCTCCCCAGCCTCGAGCGACGCCGCAACGGCGCGTTGCGTCTCGCCAGTCCGAGAGCAGGGCTCCCGCACGCCAGCTACAGGAACGACCGCGCCGGACGGCAACCGTCGGGCCGCGTTCGAGCGAAAATGCGGGGATTGCACCCGATCTCTCCCCGGCGACTACGCGGGCGGCGCAACAACAACCAGTGGCGCAGCCGGTGCCGCAGCAAGCTCCCGCTCCCGCGCAGCCTGCGCAAAGTTCCAGAGCGGCAGAGGAAGCATCGCGAGCCGCTGCCATTTTGGCTGCTACTGCGTCGGCGCCAGCGCCTGCAGAGACCGCGCCTGTGGTGATTGCGCGGCAACCTGCCACCACGCCGAACAGCATCGATCCCGCCCGCGCGACCGCCGCTTCACCACCACCACCGCCGTCGCCACCTAGCGAACCGGCACCCACGCTCGAGCAAGCTTTCGCCGGCTTTACCCTCGAGCCGACAACGTCACGTCCGGCAGCACAGGGGGCGGTCGACATCACGCGCATCGAGGCACCGCGCGAGAAGGCCGAGCCCGATCCCCCGCCGCCGCCCGCCCATCCTTCGAGGCACTGGGTGCAGGTTGCGACCGGCAAGGATGTATCGGCTCTCGGTTTCGACTGGCGCCGGATCGCTCGCAAGGCGGACGGGCTGCTCGACGGCAAGGGGCCCTTTGTGACGCCATGGGGAGAGGCCAACCGCCTTCTTTCCGGGCCCTATCCCGATGCGGCGACTGCACGTGAAATGATGAACGAGCTCAAAGGTTTGGATATCGATAGCTTTACCTTCCGCAGTGCCGAAGGCGAAGCGATCGAGCCCCTCGGCTGACCCATGGCGCGCGCCTTGTGCACAGGGTTTGCACAAGCGAAAACGGTTCTCCCCAGCAGCGACAATCGGCTGGATTGCCAAGTCCCGTGTCCTGTCGGCATCCAGCGTGCATGACGTGTGAGGGACAGGCTCGATGAGAACGGCAAGCGAAAGCTACGAAGCGGACGAGGACGCAGCTCCGCTCGATATGCTGGTGGCCCTGTTCGAGGCACGCGGATGGCCGTGCCAAAGCGTGCAGGGGGAGATGAGCGGCGAAATTCAGGGCAGCTGGACGAACTACCAGTTGCGCGGGATCTGGCGGCCGGAAGACATGGTCCTGCAGGTCATCTGCCTGCCGGAGATTCGTGTGCCGGACGGTAAAAAGAAAGCCGCGCACGAGCTGGCCGCGCGGATCAACGAGCAACTCTGGCTCGGCCATTTCGACATATGGTCCAACGGCGGCGTCGTGCTTTATCGCAACGGTACGATGCTGGGTGACGACGGATTACTCAGCCTCGCACAGGCACAGGCGCTGGTCGAAATCGCGGTCGACGAGTGCGACCGCTTCTACCCGGCATTCCAGTTCGTATTGTGGGGCGACAAATCGCCCTCCGACGCGCTCAGTGCGGCCATGGTCGATGCGGCGGGCGAGGCCTGAGTATGGTCAGTAATTTTGGTTAATCGGGCAAGGGTCGACGTTCGTCGGTTTCCCTTGAAATTCGGGGCCCGAATGGCGATATTGCGCGTATGAGAAGCGGCGCATGTGATCGCCGCTTATGGGAGTACTTTGAAATGGCCAATTGGAACGACAACACCGAGCAGCGGCAGGGCTTCGGCTCCGTGCCCCGCGCGGGCGATGCCGTTACCCGGCAGGAAACCTTCGACGCAGGGCTGCGCAAGCACATGCTGTCGATCTACAATTACATGGCTTCGGGGGTGCTGCTGACCGGCATCGTCGCGCTGCTTACTGCGCGTAGCGGGCTGGCGCTGACCTTCGCCAGCGGTCCGCTGATGTGGATCGTAGCGCTGGCGCCGCTGGCCTTTGTCTTCGCGATGAGCTTCGGGGTGAACAAGTTCTCCAAGCCGACGCTTCAGATCATGTTCTGGGCCTTCGCGATCGTCATGGGCCTGTCGCTCTCGACAATCTTCCTCGTCTATACCGGCGAGAGTATCGCGGCGACCTTCTTCGCCACTGCAGGCGCCTTTGCCGGCCTCAGCCTGTTCGGCTACACCACCAAGAAGGACCTGTCGGGTTTCGGCACGTTCCTGGTGATGGGTGTGATCGGTCTGCTGATCGCGATGGTCATCAACATCTTCCTGCAGTCGAGCACGCTGGCTCTGGCCGTAAGCTTCCTCGGTGTGCTGATCTTCGCGGGCCTCACCGCCTACGATACACAGCGCCTGAAGCGCGAGTACCAGTACCTGCGCGGTACCGAGTTCGCCGGTAAGGCGATCATCATGGGCGCGCTGAGCCTCTATCTCGACTTCATCAACATGTTCCTGTTCCTCCTGCGGTTCATGGGCAGCCGCGAGTGATCGCGCTCCACTGATCGCACACAGGATTCGTTTGAACGTGCCCGGGGCGCAATGCGCGCTCCGGGCATTTTCTTTGTCTCTGCCAGCCGCTAAGGATTGATGCTTCATCCCCGGTCAATCCGGGGCGGGGCAAATTAACGACAGATGTACTTCCAGGAGGGTCCGCCAGCCATGAGCAGCGCCGCACAACCGATACTTCGCATAACCGCCGTGATCGGCACGATCGCTGCCCTCGGCGCCTGTGCGACGCCGCCTCCTCCGCCCCCGCCGCCGCCGCCTCCGCCTCCGGTCGAAGCGGTGCCCTATCGTCCGGTGCCGCCGAAGCAGGCGGCTTATGTCATGGACATCCCGCGCGTCGGCCCGCTGGGCGTTCGCCAGACCGTAAACACAGGCATCAGCGACGACGAGCGCGTGTGGCACTTCCGCTCCGCCTGGAACGTGGCGGCGCTCAATTGCCTCGATCCGCAATATCAGCCGATCCTGGACGGCTACAGCGATTACATCTCCACCCACGGGCGCGCGCTCAAGCGGGTCAACGACCGGATCGACGCCGAATATCGCAAGGAGGCCAGCACGCGCAGGGAAGCGATCGTGGCGCGCGAGGCACAGATGACCATGGTCTACAACTATTTCGCCCTGCCGCCCGCTCGCGGCGAGTTCTGCGACACGACGCTGCAGCTTGCGAACCAGTACAATGCGATGGACACGGTCGATCCGACCGCCTTCGCGCTGACGAATTTCAGCACCTTCGAACAGCCGTTCGAGAACTTCTTCCGCGCCTATGAGCAATACGAGCGGGACTCGGCGGCCTGGGATGCGCAATACGGGGCGCGCTACGGCTCCTCGCAGCCCGGGTATGTCGCGGCGCAGCAGGCCCGCGCTTCTCTGGTCGCACCGCAGCCGGGCCTGAGCGATCCCGCGCTTTTGACCAATCAGGCGAACGTCAGCGAGACCACCGTGGTCGATCCCGATACGGGCGCACGCATTCCTGTGGTGCCGGTCGATACGCGCAACGAGTCGACGCCCATCGTCCAGCCGGTTCCTAGCGATGCTGATGACAGCGGCACGCCGCAGGATTGAGCAGTCCCGCCGGATTTGGTCTGGAAATGGACGGCGCGCCGCGTTAATTGGCGCGCCTTCCCGGCCACGGTCGGGCCGCAAGCTGGAACGGGGCCGTAGCTCAGTTGGGAGAGCGCGTCGTTCGCAATGACGAGGTCAGCGGTTCGATCCCGCTCGGCTCCACCAGGCTTGCCAATCCCACGACAAGTCGTGCTCGAAGCGCTAGTGTTGCGACATGATTGCGCGCGCCGATCCCGTCCTCCTGCTCGTCGGCGCGGGCCACTCGCATCTCGGGGTAATCGACGACTGGCGCAAGCACGGCCCACCACGCGCACGCACGCTGCTGGTCGAGCCGCTCGACGCGATGCTCTATTCAGGCATGGTGCCGGGCTGGATCGCCGGCGAATATCGCGCCAACGAGCTGGCCATCTCACTGGCACCGCTGGTAAAAGAGGCGGCCCTGGAATGGCATAGGGCGCGCCTTGTCCGGATCGATCCGCAAAAGCGCATCGCCTACCTCGACAATGGCGAGACGCTGGCGTTCGACATCTGCTCCATCGCGACCGGAGGTGCAGGGCAGGCGAGCGACGTTCTGGGTGCGGATGAGCGCCTGCTCGACATCCGCCCGCTGAGTGGTTTCATTGGCCGCTGGCAGGTGCTTCGCGAGAGAGAGCCAGTGCATCGTTGGATCGCGGTGATTGGTGGCGGGGCGGGCGGTGTCGAACTGGCCTTCGGTTTTCGCAATTCGAGCCATTGGCGCGATTGCGGCGTCACTCTCGTGACCGGGGTCGGAGGTTTATTGCCCGATCACGCTACTGCTGTGCGCGAGCGCGTAGCTCGGGAGTTGGAAGCGCAGGGCATTGCGGTGATGCGCGAAGATGCGGCGATCCGCGATGGCGCGCTGATGGCAGGCGACCGTTCGCTCGAGCCGCTCGACCTGATCGCAGCCGCAATCGGCAGCGGCGCGCCTGACTGGCCCACCGCCAGCGGCTTGCCGGTCGATGAGGACGGCTTCGTGCAGGTCGACGAACATCAGCGGGTCTGCGGATTCGAACATATCCTTGCCGCAGGCGATGTCGCGCGCCGGACCGACAGGAGCGTGCCGCATTCGGGCGTCCATGCCGTTTACACCGGGCCGGTGCTGGCCAAAAACCTTCGGCGCCTGCTGGGCGGCAAGCCGCCGCGCCGCAGCTACAGCCCGCGTTTCATGGACTTCTACCTGCTCAACACCTGTCGCGGCGAAGCGATCGCCAGCTACCGGCGGTTCGGCCTGCAATCACGCTGGTTGCGACGGGTGAAGGACTGGCTCGACACCCGCTGGATCAGGCGATTTACGCGCCCAGCCGGTCGATGATCGCTTCGCGCAGGTCTTCCAGCCGGTCGGCATTGTAGCCGAGATCGGAGACCCCGACCCGGCTGACCGAGCGCAGGTCGATCTGGCCGTCCTGTACGCGGGCAACGACATCGTCCTTGAAGCCGAAGGCGAAGGTCTCCGCCACGCCTTCGACCGAGTTCATACCCGACACGCGGCGCACATCCGTCAGGCCGATCGCGCCCATGGCGGCCACGATCGCATCGAAGGCTTCCTCGTCCGTGCGGTTGCCGATCACGATGGGATCGAGATTGTCGTAGTTCTCGGCGATCAGGTCGGCGTGGTTCTTCGCCTTGAGCGCCGCGTCGTCGCTGTCCGCCCACATCCTCAGCTCGCCGAGAGGAGTACCGTAATCATTGATCGGATTGGCACCCATTTCGCCGCGCAGGGTCATGGTGCGGGGCGAGAATTCGGGTGGGTCGCGCAAGTCGGTGGAGACGTCGTGGATCGGTGGAACGCTTTCCGCCTGACTGCGGATCGTGGCGAGACCCATGAACAGAATTGCCGGAATGGCGAGGCCGATGGCCGCTTTCCACCACGGGCCGCGCGGCGTCTTGAAGAAGGCGAATGCCAGCGCGACGATCGCGAAGATCGACGCGACGAGTAGCAGGATCACGCCAGCCTCGCGGATCATGAAGCCGAGGCCGGTCTGCCAGGGGATGATGCCGAACTTCGGCCCGAATGCGGCGAGGGCGAACCACGCGAGCACTGCAAGCGAAAGCCATAGCGACCATTTCGGCAGGCTCTTGCGCCAGACGCGGCGCGGCCTCTGCGTCGCGGCTGTCTCGCTCGAGGTGGTGGTCGCGGTGTCGTCGTGAGTGGTCGGGTCGGTCTCGTTATGCTCGGCCATGCTCAGCCTCTCCCCCTGTAGGATGCAACGCCCTGGTCGGGCAGCCAAAGGTCGGCAGGCGGCGCGCCGCTCTGCCAGAATACGTCGATCGGAATGCCGCCGCGCGGATACCAGTAGCCGCCGATCCGCAGCCACTTGGGGCGCATCTCGTCGAACAGGCGCTTGCCGATCCCCACGGTGACATCCTCGTGGAAACCGTTGTGATTGCGGAAGGAGCCGAGGAAAAGTTTCAGGCTCTTCGATTCCACGATCGTTTCGCCCGGCGCATAATCGATCACCAGATGGGCGAAATCGGGCTGGCCGGTTACCGGACACAGCGAGGTGAACTCGGGCGCGGCGAACCGTACGAGGTAGAGCTCGCCGGCGCGCGGGTTCGGCACGTAGTCGAGGTCCGCTTCTTCGGGCGAACCCGGTAGCGGGCTGTTCTCGCCAAGGAACCGGGGGCTGTGTGTGTCGCTCATGCCGCGCATCTGCCGTGAAAGGCGGCCCGGCGCAAGGCGGGGCTTGGAAGCGCGTGCTTCAGTACCTATTCAGCGCGGCGCAGCGCATGTGCCTGCTTTTCACGAACGCGCCCAAAACATGCCGACTTCTCGCCTGCCCCTGACTGCCCTGATGCTGAGCCTTTCCGCGCCTGCGATGGCGCAATCGGCACAGGATTTCTCGCTCCCGCCGGGGCCGACGCCGACGGCAAGCCCGCGCGCGCAGGGCCCGGTCGATGAAGAGGGCAGCGTCGTACCGGTCGCGCCGCGCGTAATTAATACGGCGCGCCCGACACCGAGGGCGACGGCGACTTCCACACCGACGCCGACCCCAACCCCTACGCCTAGCGCTACCGTGACCTCGCCGCGTAGCGTAGCGAGCCCGCGGCCTACGCCGGTGCCGCGCTCGGTCGAGACCGTTCCGGTGTCGCCGCGTATCCCAGCGCCCCAAGAGCCAGTGCAGGATATTCCCCCGGTCCAGCCCACCGACGGTACGCCGCCCATTCCCGCTCCGCCCGCTGCGCCGGATATTCAGCAGCCGCTGGAAGAAGCGGAGATTGCCGGTCCTGCGGACCCCGGCTCCGAGAACACCGACTGGACATGGCTGGTGATCGTTGTCGCTGCGCTTGCTGCGATCGGGGCCGGACTGCTTTTCTGGAAGCGTCGCCGGACCAGCGCGCCTGCTCCGCAGATCGAGCGGCCCGTCGTTGCATCGGTGCCGAAAGCCAATGCGGCCACGGCCGCCGATGCTCTGACCGTTCGGCTGACCGCGGAAAAACTCACCCGCAGCGCCATGTTCGCGACGCTCAAATATCGCCTGACGCTCGTCAACCGTACCGACGCGGCGTTGAGCAATGTTACTGTCGGCGTCGATCTGGTGTCCGCCAGCGCGGCGAGCCCGATGGAGCAGCAGGTGGCGACGACCGAGACGAGCCTCGAGCCGAAGCATACGCTGGCCCGCATCGCGCCGCGCCAGAATGTTGCTGTCGAGGGGCAGGTCCAGCTGCCGCTGTCGACCGCGCAGGTCATCATGCAGGGTCGCCATCCGCTGCTCGTGCCGCTTATGCGCGTGCGGGTCGATGGCGCGGGCGATGGTGCGCTGGTGAAGACCTTCGTGGTCGGCCAGGGCCAGCCCGATGGCGGCCGCGTCCAGCCCTTCCGCCTCGACGAGCCGCCGCGCAGTTATGCCCCGATCGCGCAGCGTGAGTTGGCCTGAAGTCCCGACCACTGGCTCGACTTGCGCGCCGCGCGCCGCTACCCGCAGCGGATGGATCGCCTCGTTTCGACCGACTGGTTAGCCCAGCACCACAAGGACACGGACCTCGTCGTGCTGGATGCGACGATGCACCTGCCGGACAGCGGCCGCGATGCGCGGGCTGAATTTCTTGCAGCGCACATTCCCGGCGCGCGTTTTCTCGATCTGGCGAGCCTTATCGACGAGAGCTCGAAAGTGCCCAAAGCGCTTCCTACCGCCGAGCAGTTTGCCGCGCGGATGGGCTCGCTTGGCATCGTGCCGTCCAGTCGCGTCGTCCTCTATGACGACAGCGCGATCAAAAGCGCTTCGCGTGCGTGGTTCATCTTCGACCATTACGGCATGGACCAGGTCGCGATCCTCGATGGCGGCCTTGCGAAATGGCAGGCGGAAGGTCGTGAAACCTCCGACGGTGACGAAGCATACTACGCAGTCGATTACCCCGTCCCGACGCCGCGACGGTCGGTCCGTAGCAAGGCGGACATGCTCGCCAATTGCGCCACCCGCGAGGAGCAAGTCGTCGATGCCCGCGATACTGCGCGCTTTGCCGGTGCACCGGACAGCGGTTCGGAGGGGCACATTCCCGATGCGGCGAACCTTCACTTCCCGCGTCTGTTTCGTGAGGATGGCACGTGGAAAGATACGCCAGCCCTGCGCTCCGAGTTCGCAGAGGCAGGGCTTGATCTGGATCGGCCGGTCGTCGCAAGCTGCAACAGCGGCATGACCGCCTGCGTCCTGCTGTTCGGCATGGGCCTTGCGGGCAAGAACGATGCCGCGCTTTACGACGGCAGCTGGATGGAGTGGGGCAGCGATCCTGCAACCCCGAAGGAAAGTGGTGCTCATGGCGAATAGTCGCGACGATGCGAAGCCAGCTACGCGCCTCGTCACTGCAGGCCGCTCGGGCGAGTTTGCGGACCGTGTCGTCAATCCGCCCGTCTGGCGCGCCAGCACGCATCTATACGAAAACTGCGCAGCGCTGCGGGCCGGGCCGAAGAGCAATGCCGATGGGAAATTCTTCTACGGTCGCCGCGGAGCACCGACTCAATGGGCGCTGAGCGAGGCGCTGACCGAACTCGAACCCGGGGCGGCGGGAACGGTGCTCTATCCCAGCGGCGTCGCCGCGATCGTCGGTGCGCTGATGGCGGTGCTGCGCAGCGGCGACGTGCTGCTGGTGACGGACAATGCCTATGACCCCACGCGCAGCACCGCGATGGGCATTCTGAAGCAGTTCGGCGTGGAGCACCGCTTTTTCGACCCCCTCGACCTCGACGGCTTCCGCGCCGCGTTCTGCGACAAGACCCGCGCGGTCATGCTGGAAGTGCCCGGCAGCCTCACCATGGAGGTCTGCGATATTCCGGCGCTTGCCGCGATCGCGCGCGAGCATGGCGCGGTCAGCCTGATCGACAACACCTGGGCCACTTCGCTCGGCTTTCCGGCGCTCCAGCATGGCTGCGACATCGCCATTACTTCGCTCACCAAGCATGTCGGCGGCCATTCCGACCTGATGATGGGCGCTGCCAGTGCGGGCGAGCGCTGGTATCGCCGCCTGCGGATGACGGCGCAACAACTGGGCCATGTGGTCTCGCCCGACGATGCGGCGCTGGCACTTCGCGGTCTCAGGACCATGAAGCTGCGGCTGGATCAGGAAAGTGCAAGTGCGCTCATGATTGCCGAATGGCTCGCAGCGCGCGACGATGTGGCGCATGTCCTGTGCCCCATGCTGCGGGGCGCGCCCGGCCATGAGCTCTGGCAGCGCGACTTCACCGGCGGCTGCGGCCTGCTGAGTTTCGTGATCGCCGGCCGCGACGATGCCGCGCGCTGCCGCCTCGTCGACACGCTCGACCTGTTCGGCATCGGCTATAGCTGGGGCGGCTACGAGAGCCTCGCCCTGCCGTTCGACGTCGAACCCGTGCGCAGCTGCATGGACTGGCCGAAAGCGGGCTGGGGGCTTGAGGATCGCCATGCAGTGCGGCTATCGATCGGTCTCGAAGACCCAGCCGACCTAATCGCCGATCTCGAACGCGGCTTTGCGGCGATGAACGAAGGATAGACGTGCAAGGCACAGCCGCCCCGACAGCGACACCATCGGCAGAGCCGACACCGGTCGAACAGGCATGGAGCCTGGCCGAAGACGCGCCCGAGGAAACCTCCGTCGCCGCCGCCGAGGGTATCCGCGAAGCGGTCAGCTCGAAAAGCGAAACCGCCGGCACGATCCTTGATACGCTCGATGCATTCGCTCTGAGTTTCGGCGATTTCCGCGTGTCGGTGTTCGACATCCTGATCGTCGTCGTGGTGATCTTCGGGGTTCTCGCGCTGGCGTGGTTCATCAGCAAGCTGGCCAAGCGCGGCGTGCGCCGGATCACCAGGCTCGACGATACGCAGCAATTGCTGGTCGAGAAGATCGTCACCATCGTGGTCTGGGCTGCGGCGTTCTTCCTCGGGATCGACCTGCTCGGCATCGATCTGACCGCGCTGGCAGTCTTCTCCGGCGCCTTCGGCCTCGCGATCGGTTTCGGCCTGCAGAAGACCTTCGGCAACCTGATCGCCGGGATCATCCTGTTGATGGACAAGTCCATCAAGCCCGGCGACGTCATCGCCGTGGCCGACATGGCGGGCAACGAAACGTTCGGGCAGATCCGCAAAATCGGGGTGCGCGCCGTTTCGGTGACGACCCGAGATCAGCGCGAATATCTGATCCCGAACGAGAACCTGATGATCAACCAGGTCGAAAACTGGTCCTACTCCAGCAAGAACGTGCGCATGCAGGTGGCTGTCGGTGTCAGCTACGAGGCCGATATGGACCTCGCTGAAAAGCTGATGCTCGAAGCGGCCTCGCAATGCGATCGCGTATTGAAGGCGCCGCCGCCGACGGTGTGGATGAGCGAATATGGCGACAATTCCGTCAATTTCACGATCCATTGCTGGATCGACGATCCCGAGGAAGGGGTGGGCAACGTCCGCTCTGCCGTGTTGAAGAAGCTGTGGTGGCTGTTCAAGGAGAACGGCGTAGAGATCCCCTTCCCGCAGCGCGACATCCATTTGCGCAGCAGCGACCAACTCGAGCGCATGTTCGCGCAGTTTGCCGACCAGAAAACCAAGGCCTCCAAGGTTACAAAAGAATAGATTGCCGCGCCGGAAGGTCCGATTTCAAAATCTCGCCTACCGTGCCGGACACCCATTCTGATTGGCGCCATGCCGCGATGACCCGCATCTTGGCAGCATGGCACAGACCGGAACCATTTATCTCGTCGGCGCGGGGCCGGGTGATCCCGACCTCCTGACGATCCGCGCCGCGAGGCTGATTGAACGTGCGCGAGTGATCGTGCACGACGGCCTCGTCGATCCTGCAATCCTCGCCATCGCGCGCGAGGATGCGGAATTGATCTGTGTGGCCAAGCGCCGCTCTCACCACACCATGCCGCAGGAGGACATCAGCGACCTGCTGGTTCGCCTCGCGCGCTCGGGCGAGGATGTCGTGCGCCTCAAGGGCGGCGATCCCTTCGTTTTCGGTCGCGGCGGCGAGGAAGCCGAAGTGGCTCGTGCGGCAGGTGTTACCGTCGAAATCGTCCCCGGCATCAGCGCCGCGAACGGTGCGGCTGCCGCAGCGCAGATCCCGCTGACCCATCGCGACTCCTCCAGCATCGTCAGCTTCGTTGCGGGCCAGTGCAAGGGGCTGAAGGACCAGGACTGGGCAGGGCTTGCCGGCAAGGGGCGCACGCTGGTGATCTACATGGGCGTGAAAACCGCACCGCAGATCGCCGAGAAGCTGATGGAAGACGGTCTCGCCCCCGACATGCCGGTTGCGGTGATCGAGAACGGCACGCGGCCCGAGATGCGCGTGCTGCGCGGATTGCTCGCCGGGCTGCCCGAACTGGTCGAGCGCGAGAGCGTCGTCAGCCCTGCGCTGATCGTGATCGGCGAAGTCACCGCCCGCGATGCCGCGACACTTGCCAAGCAGGCACAGGAGGCTGCGCGATGAGACTGCTTACCGGAAACGATCTCAAAACCGGCGCGGTCACGTGGTGGACCGGCAGCGACTGGTCGATCCATGTCGAAGACGCCGCCGATGTCACCGGCAGCGAGGACGAGACCGCCCGCCGCGAAGAAGCCGCGCGCCGCGTCAACGCGCCTTATGCCATCGATGCGGAAATGCAGGACGGCGTTCCCCGCCCGACGCATATCAAGGAGCGCGTCCGCACTCTGGGCCCGACGGTGCGCCCCGACCTGACCCTCAAACCCGCTGAGCCCGATCTCGGCAACTGGGTGATCTGATGTATAAATACGATCAATACGACCAGGCGATGGTCGATGCCCGCGTGGAGGAATTCCGCGACCAGGCCCGCCGCCGCCTCGAAGGCAAGCTGACCGAGGACCAGTTCAAGCCGCTGCGGCTGATGAACGGCCTCTACCTCCAGCTCCATGCCTATATGCTGCGCGTCGCCATTCCCTATGGCACGCTCGACAGCCGCCAGATGCACGCGCTGGCCGACATCGCGGACAAATACGATCGTGGGTACGGCCATTTCACCACGCGCCAGAACATCCAGTACAACTGGATCAAGCTGGAAGATGCGGCAGACATTCTCGCCGACCTGTCCAAGGTCGAGATGCATGCGATACAGACCAGCGGCAATTGCATCCGCAACATCAGCTCCGACCATTTTGCAGGCGCTGCGGCCGACGAGGTTGTCGACCCGCGCCCCTATGCGGAGCTGCTTCGCCAGTGGTCGAGCTTCCATCCCGAATTCAGCTACCTTCCGCGCAAGTTCAAGATCGCGGTGATCGCCAGCGACACTGATCGTGCAGCCATGCGGTTGCACGATATCGGCATCAACATCGTGCGGAACGATGCGGGCGAGCTGGGCGCAGCCTTCTACGTCGGAGGCGGCATGGGCCGCACGCCGATGATCGCGCCTTGCATCAACGACTTTGTGCCGCTCGACCGGCTGGTGACCTATGCCGAGGCGTGCCTGCGGGTCTACAATCGCTACGGTCGGCGCGACAATAAGTACAAGGCGCGGATCAAGATCCTCGTCCACGAACTGGGCGCCGAGGAATATACCCGCCAGGTCGAAGAGGAATTCACCCTTCTGCTCGATCAGGGCGTCGAACCGCCCTTCGCCGAGCTGGAGCGCGTCCGCACCTTCTTCGAGGACCCGTTGTTCGAAGCGGACGCATCTCCTGACATCGACCGGTCTGACCCCGACTTCGCGCTATGGGTCGATCGCAATACCGTCGCGCACAAGGCGGACGGCTATGTCTCTGCCGTGATCAGCCTCAAGCCGGTCGGCGGCATTCCGGGCGACGCGACGGCCGAGCAGATGCGCCTGATGGCCGATCTCGCGAAGGATTACAGCTTCGACGAGCTTCGCGTGATGCACACGCAGAACATCGTCCTGCCGCATGTCCGCAAGGCCGATCTCCATGCGTTGTGGACCGCGCTGGACGAAGCAGGGCTGGGCGCGCCCAACCTCGACACGGTGGAGGACATTATCGCCTGCCCCGGTCTCGATTACTGCAGCTTGGCCAATGCCCGCTCGATCCCGGTTGCGCAGCGGATTTCGGAGCGGTTCGCCAAGACCGGCAAGACCGAAACGCTCGGCCAGCTCAAGCTGAAGATCAGCGGATGTATCAACGCCTGCGGGCATCACCACGCCGGCCACATCGGCATTCTCGGCGTCGACCGCAAGGGCGTGGAGAACTACCAGCTCCTCCTCGGCGGCAGCGAGGCGGAGGACGTCAGCCTCGCCAAGATCACCGGCCCCGGCTTCGACGAGCATGGCATCGTCGATGCGGTGGAAACGGTCACCACGGTCTACGAACGCGAGCGCGAGGACGGCGAACGCTTCCTCGATACCTATCGCCGCATCGGCATGAACCCCTTCAAGGAGGCGCTCTATGGCTGAGCTTCTGCGCTATCGCGACGACGAGACGGTCGATCACCCCGCAGTGACGGTCGATGCCTTCCTCGACCAGTCGAATGCCAGCGCGGTGCGGATCGAGCCGGGCGACGATGCCCGCGATCTTTTGCCGCACCTCGAACGGCTGGCGCTAGTCGAGGTGAACTTCCCCGCATTCGGCGACGGGCGCGGCTACTCCTCGGCCCGCATCCTGCGCGAGGCCGGATACGACGGCGAATTGCGTGCCGTCGGAGACGTGCTGGTCGACCAGCTCGCTTATATGCGGCGCTGCGGCTTCGATGCCTTCGAGCCCGACCAGCAGCTCGACAAAGACGACGTGCAGGCCGCCTTCGAGCGCTGGCCCGAAGTCTACCAGAGCGCGGCAGACGACCGCACACCGATCTGGACGAAACGGCACGCATGAACGAACTTCGCGCCATCGACCGCCTCGACACGGCTCCGCGTTTTTCGGAGCACGATGCCATTCGCCTCAACCGCATGTTTCGCGGCTCCGAGACGGAGGAATGGCTGCGCGCGGTGATCGAAGGCAATCTGGTTGGCGATGCGGCGATCGTGTCAAGCTTCGGCGCGGAGAGCGCGGCCCTGCTACACCTGATTTCGCAGATCGATCCGAAGGTGCCGGTGCTGTTCCTCGACACCGGCAAGCATTTTCCCGAAACGCTGGCCTATCGCGACGAGCTGACCGAGCGCCTCGGCCTCAACCGCATCGATCTCTATCCTGAGATCGCCGATCTTGAAACGCGCGACGAAAGCGGGCTGCGCTGGTCCTACGACCCCGATGGCTGCTGTGAGCTCCGCAAGGTCAAGCCGCTCGCCAAGGCGCTCGCCGATTTCGACGCGAGTTTTACCGGGCGCAAGGCGTTCCAGTCCTCCACGCGCGCCAATTTGCCGCGCTTCGAACTGGACACCTCGGATGCGCAGGGCCGCTTGAAGATCAATCCGCTCATCGACTGGTCGGCAGAGGACATCGCTGCCTATTTCGAAGAGCACGACCTGCCGCGCCACCCGCTGGTAGAACGCGGCTTCCCCTCCATCGGCTGCTCGCCCTGCACCCGCCGGGTGGGCGAGGGCGAGGACCCGCGCGCCGGGCGCTGGGCCGGCTGGGACAAGGTCGAGTGCGGCATCCACAAGCGGGGCGAAGAACCGTTCCTCTAACGCCTAGAGCCAGCCTTCGCGGCGGTACCACTCGGCGGTTTGCTTCAAGCCATCTTCGCCTTTGATGTGCGGCTCCCACACCGAATTGGGCACGCGCCTGGCGGAGCGGGCGACCCAGTTGGGATGCGCCATGTAGCCGACGCGGTCAGGTGTGAGCCGTGCCTTGTCGCCACGCAACAGGCGATCGGCGCGCGCACCTGCGAGCATGAGCGGTTTCGGCAGGTGCGGGGCGAAGACGCGGCGACCGACAGCGCGTCCGATCTCGCGGGCGAGTTCCTTGTGCGCCCAGCCGCCCTCGCGCCCGTCGTCGGGCTCGAAGGTCTGGCGGCGAACCAGTGCGGGCGGCGCATCGACGAGGTCGAGCAGCAGCCGCGCCAGATCGCCGACGTGGATGATCGAGCTTGCGCCGCGCGGGGGCAGGGGGATGAAGCCCCATTTCGCGCTGCGAAACATCTCGAGATAGTCGATATCCCGCGGGCCATAGACGCCGGGCGGGCGCAGGATCGTCCAGTCGAGGCCGCTCGCCTGCACCAGCTCCTCGGCGCGCGCCTTGGATGCCCCATAGGCGGACAAGCCCGGCTCGCGGGCGGAGAGCGAGGAGACGAAGACCAGCCGCTTGCATTTCGCTGCCTTCATTGCCGCGATGACGTGCGACGTGCCATCGACATTCGCGGTCTCAAAGGCTGCCGGATCCGGCGAATTGGTCAGGCCCGCGACGTGGATCATCGCGTCCGCTCCGCACGCGAGCGTTTCGAGCGACGCAGTGTCGGCTAGGGTTCCCTCGATCCACTCGACTCCGGCGCGATCCTTTTGTGCGCGGCGGGAGAGGGCGCGGATCGCGACCTCGCGCTGTATTGCCTCATCAAGCACGGCCTGACCGACGAAGCCGGTCGCACCGGTCAGAGCGATGGTCATGCCTGCACCATATGATCGCGATGGATTACGGCAGCGCGAGGGGCGTAGCCAAGCTTCGCTTCCTGCTGCTCTTCGCGAAGGCCGAGAATCGCACGGCATTCGGCATCGCTATATTCGACGAGCCCCTGTCCGAGCCGTTCGCCCTTGGGCCCGAAGATCGCGACGAGATCGCCGCGTGCGAATTCGCCCTCAATCTCGGCGAGGCCGGCAGCGAGCAGGCTGGCACCTTTGCCGAGTGCTTCGGCGCATCCCGCATCGACAGTCAGCACCCCTGCCGGTGCGAGCCTCCCAGCCAGCCATGCCTTGCGCGCACTGGCATCCTGTTGCGGCGCAAAGACCGTGCCGACACCGGTCTCACGGTACCGACTGAGCGGCGAGAGGTGGGTGCCATTGGCGATTACCAGCGAGATTCCAGCCCGCTCCGCAATGCGCGCTGCTTGCAGCTTGGCGAGCATCCCGCCCGAACCGAGCCCCGAAGTCGAAGAGGTGTCCGCCATGGCGATAATCTCCGGCGTAACGCCCTCGACCCGCTCCAGACGAACCGCGCCGTCTTCGCGCGGGTCGCGGTCGTAGAGACCGTCGACGTCGGACAGCAGGATCACGGCATCGGCACCCGCCGCCTGCGCCACGCGCGCGGCCAGCCGATCATTGTCTCCAAAGCGGATTTCCTCGGTGGCGACGCTGTCGTTCTCGTTCACTACCGGCACCGCGCCGGCCTCAATCAGACGCTGCAGCGTGGCCGAGGCGTTGAGGTAGCGCCGCCGGTCTTCCAGGTCACCCAATGTGACCAGCATCTGCGCGGCAGTAATTTCGTGGCGGCCGAGATTTTCCGACCAAAGCCGCGCCAGCTCGACCTGGCCGACACTCGCCGCCGCCTGCGCGTCAGCCAGGCTACCGCGCCCGCCCTTCGCCATGCCGAGCTTCGCCGCGCCGAGGGCGATTGCGCCTGAGGACACCACGACGATCTCGATCCCCTGCGCGCGTAGCATCGCAAGGTCCTCTGCCAGCGTCGCCAGCCAGTCTGCGCGGGGAGCACCGTCTTCGACCAGCAGTGCCGAGCCGACCTTGACGACAAGACGTCGGCTTGCGGTGAGGTCGAGAGGGACAGCCTGCGCCATGTGCCTGTGCATTCTTCGCCTAGATTGGCGACCAGTCGGGTGCCTGATCGTCGTCCTCGACTTCTTCGGCATGCGTTTCGGTCGCAGTGCGGTCGGGCAGATAGCCGAGCACGGCGTCGAGCAGTTCCGGGATGCCGGCACCGGTCGCGCCCGACACCGTGAAGACCTTGTCGGCCCCCGCGGCGAGCAATTCCTCGGCGAAGCCTTCGCCCAACTCCTGGTCGGCAAGGTCGAGCTTATTCAACGCGACCAGTTGCGCCTTGTCATCCAAGCCTGCGCCATAGGCCTCGAGCTCATCATTGACTGTACGATAGGCCGCGGCGGGATCATCGCCCGAAATATCGATGAGGTGGATTAGCACGCGGCAGCGCTCGATATGGCCGAGGAAACGGTCGCCTATCCCCGCACCGTCGGCTGCGCCCGCGATCAGGCCGGGGATGTCGGCCAGCACGAATTCGCGGCCCTTGTGGCTTACGACGCCCAGCTTGGGCACCAGCGTGGTGAAAGCGTAATGGCCGACCTTGGCCTTGGCGTTGGAGACCTGGTTGATTAAAGTGCTCTTGCCCGCATTGGGGAGGCCCAGCAGGCCGACGTCGGCAAGCAGTTTCAGCCGCAGCCAGACCCACATCTCCTCACCCGGCTCGCCCGGCTGGTGCTGGCGCGGGGCGCGATTGGTGCTGGACTTGTAGCTGGCATTGCCGCGCCCGCCCATGCCGCCTTCGAGGAAAACGACGCGCTGGCCGACTTCGGTGAAATCGGCGAGCACCTCTTCCTTGTCCTCGCTCAGCACCTGCGTGCCAACGGGAACCTCGATGACGAGATCGGGCGCGCCGGCACCAGTGCGGTCCTTACCCTGGCCATGCGTACCGCGCTTCGCCTTGAAGTGCTGGGCATAGCGGAAGTCGATCAGCGTATTGAGACCCTGCACCGCTTCGAACACGATATCGCCGCCTTTGCCGCCATTGCCGCCGTCGGGACCACCGTATTCGATATACTTCTCGCGCCGGAAGCTGACGGCACCGGGGCCGCCCGCGCCGGACTTGAGATAGATCTTGGCCTGATCGAGAAAATGCATGCCGCGGCCTCTAGTCGCTTTTGTCAGGCAAGGCGAGATCGCAATGCGCCGCTACGATGGGTTACCCAATGGTTAACGGAACTTCACGAAAATCGACGAAGCGTGGAACAGTTTTCGGGATTGGGCCGTTCGGTCCACACGATTAAGGCGGGATAAGGTTAAAAGTCGCCCCGATGCAGAATGTTATGATTGTAGACGACGAGGCACTGGTGCTGCTCGACCTCGTCCATACCGTCGAAGATCTCGGCTACGCGATCCACTCGGAATCGACGAGCGTGGAGGGTGCGCTGGCCTCTTTGGAAAGCGAAGCCCCCGACCTCGCCCTGCTGGATATCGATGTCGCAGGAGTGCCGGTCTGGCCGGTCGCCCGTGACCTGACTGCGAAGGGCGTTCCGGTGATTTTCGTCAGCGCGAACCTCTCGCACAAAGAGCTGTGCCAGGAATTTTCCGACTGCCCGAAGCTCGAAAAGCCGGCATCGCCAGCAGATATCGGCACGGCTCTCGAAATGGCCGGCGAAGTCAAAAGCTGCGCTGCCTGACGCTTTTGCCCGACTAAGTCGGGAATTTCAAAGTCCGGCGATAACCGCCTTCGATCGCATCGCCGCTGGCTTCACCGCGAAGCTGACGTGCAGCCGTTTGCACGAGCTTGGTGCCGAAGCCCGGCCCGCTGTCGACCTTCTCCCCCGCTGCCTGACCGTCCTCCTGCCAGTCGATCGCGACTTCGTCATCCTGTGCGATCCAGCGAATGTCAATCGACCCGTCGCGGGTGGCCAGCGCTCCGTACTTGGTCGAATTGGTGGCCCACTCATGCAGAATCAGCGCAATCGATGTAATCTTTTCGTTGCCAATGGTCGTATCGGGTCCGGACATGTCGACCTTTTGACCGGCGAGATTAGGCCGCAGGACCGTATCGACGAGCTTCGATAGCGCAATGCCACCATCCGCGGCACTTCCCGCCTCGTTGGTCAGCGAGTGCGACCGGCCAAGCGCATGAATGCGATCGCGCAGGCCCTCGGCGAAGGTTGCGATATCCTCGGCATCGCGCGCGGCAATCGAAACCATCGCCGAGATGACCGAGAACAGGTTCTTCACCCGGTGGTTCATCTCGCGGATCATCAGCTCGCGCTGATCGAGCAGGCGGCGTTCGGCAGACACATCGAAGGTCACGCCGATGAATTTGCGCGTTCCGGAGACCTCGATGAGCTTGCCGAGGCCGTGGAGGTAGCGGGTCTCGCCATCGTCGAGCGGCAAGCGGAAGACTTCGTCGAAATCGCTGTCTCCTTCCATCGCCATGCGCAATGCGCGATTGACGCGATCGCGATCATTCGGCGGCAGCGAGGCCATGATCGGCTCCAGCGTGTCGCCGGGATCGTCCTGGGCTAGGTCGAACAGATTGCGCTCGGTCGGATCCAGCACCGTCTTGTCGGTCGAGGGTTCGTATTCCCAGACGCCGATCTTCGCGACCTCCAGGGCGAGCCTCAGACGCTCGCGTTCTTCACGCAGGTCGCGTTCCAGCGACAGCGTTTCGGAGACGTCGGTGAAGATCAGCGTTGCGCCGTCCAGCTGACCGTCAAGCAAGCGATAAGGGATTGCTTGCAACACGAGCTCGCGATCAAGAGAACTCGAATGCATACCCTCTTCAACCTGCATTCCCTGCTTGGCGGCGCTCTTCGCCATTTGGACGAAATGATCGTTGTCGAGATTATGCGGTAGGGTGGAGAGCGGTTCCCCGATATTCTCCTTCGTCAGCGGGAAGAGGTCTTCGGCTGCATCGGTAAAGCTGCGTAGTTTCAGCTCGGAATCGACGACGATCACCGCCAGCTTGGTGCTGTCGAAGAAGTTTTTGAGATCGGCATTGGCCGTGGTCAGCTGATCGACCTTGTTCTTCAGCTCGTCGTTGACGGTCGTAAGCTCCTCGTTGGTGGATTGGAGCTCCTCGTTCATCGACATCATTTCTTCGTTGGAGCTCTTCAGCTCCTCGTTCGTCGTTTCCAGCTCCTCCACCGTCGAGCGCAGTCGATGCCGGGTGGCCTGCAACTCTTCTTCGAGGAACTGCCGCTGGCCGTCTTCGGGATCGAATTCGTCGTAATCATCCCCGGTGTCGGGTTCGAGGCCGCGGGTCTCGTTCACGACGAAGAGGAAGGTCTGGTTGTCGATCGGCTCGCAGACGATGGTCGCCTCCAGCGTGCCGAAATCGGTAACGATCTCTACCTCTTTCACGATGGCCCTGCGCCCGGTGTTGGAGACCTGGCGGATCATCGGGCCGAACAATTCGCGCAGGCCCGGGCGGGCGAGCGAGGGCACGTGGATCGAGCGTTCCAACCGCTCGGGGAAATCGAGATACCGCCCGGCCGATCCCCAGCGTTCAAGCAGCATGGCCTCACGATCGAGCAAGAGGCTGACGGGCGAGTAGCGCTGCGCCAGCTTTTCCAGAGCGCGCAGCTCGACGCCGCCCCGCCGCGTGGTTTCCTCCCGGTTCGGCCTTTGTCGGCTGCGATTGATTTGCCGCGATACGTCGCTGGCCAGATTGAGCGTGTAGTTGCCCTTCACGTTCTTGCGCCGGAAAATCCGCGCCGACTGGTCCACGGATTCGAAAAGGTCTTCATGCCGCCCGATCGTTTCCGACGATCCGAGGAACAGGTAACCGCTTTCCCGAGTGGCGAAGTGAAACAATGGGAACACCAGCTTCTGCAGCGAATCGTCGAAATAGATCAGGACGTTGCGGCAGGCGACGAGATCGATCTTGGAATAGGGCGGATCGCGCACGAGGTTGTGGACGCTGAAGCGCACCATGTCCCTGATCTGCGGGGCGATGGTGAACTTGTCCTTGCTTCCGTAGATGTATTCATCCTGGAAAAGCTTGGGGATGTCCTGCAGCGACGCCAGCGGGTAGACGCCCCTCCGCCCTATATCGAGCATCTTGTCGTCGATGTCGGTAGCGAACACCTGCACATAGGGGCGCTTGTCGAACCGCTTGGCTGCTTCTGCAAACAGCATGGCAATGCTATAAGCCTCTTCGCCACTGGAGCAGCCAGGCACCCAAATCCGCAGCTCTTCGCCGTTCTTGGCTTCTTTCACCATCGGCGAAATGACCAACTCGTCGAGCTGCTTGAAATGTTCGGAATCGCGGAAGAAGCGGGTGACGTTGATCAGCAGGTCGCTGAACAATGCGCTGCATTCGTTGCCGTTTTCCTGGAGGTGCTTGAGATACGCCTTGGTATTCTCGATACCGAGAACCTGCATTCGGCGAGCGACCCGGCGATTGAGCGTACTGCGCTTGTAATTCGAGAAATCGTGGCCGACGGCCTCGCGCAGGACATCGCAGATATCGAGCAGCGTGTCGGCATCCTCGAGATCGTTCTCGACCACATCGGCGAGGCCGGCGCGCTGGAAGAATTTCGACAGGTGCTCGACCGTGTCGCGCGGGTCGCAGGTGATGTCGACCAGCCCCGTGCCGATGGCGGCAGTGGGCATGCCGTCATAGGCGGCTGTGTCGGGATCCTGCGCGATGCAGATGCCCGAATGTTCCTTGATCGCCCGCAGGCCCCGGCTGCCATCCGCGCCGGTGCCCGAGAGGATCACACAGGCCGCGCGCTCGCCCTGATCCTTCGCAAGGCTCTCGAAGAAATCGTCGATCGGGCGACGCATGCCGCGCTGTTCGGTGAATTCCGTCAGCTCGAGCACACCGTCCTTCACCGCGAGGCCATGGGCCGGCGGAATGACGTAAATATGGTCGGGTTCGAGCTTCTCCCCGCCTTCCGCCTGCTTCACCGCCATCGGCGTGTAGCGTTCGAGCAGCTGCGCCATCAGCGATTCGTGCGTGGGATCGAGATGCTGGACCACCACGAAGGCCATGCCGCTCTGGCCGTCGAAGCCGCTGAACATTTCGCGCAAGGCTTCCAGCCCGCCCGCCGACGCACCGACGCCGACGATCGCGAATTCGCCCGATCGTGCGGGCTTGCTTGCTGGTGCGCCCTCCTTCATTCCATTCGGGCCCTTGCAATGATGGAGTGGCTCGACGCCAGCGCGTCGAAACTGCCGAGCAGGGCCCAGTTGTCATCGCCGGTCAGCAAATTGAGCTGCTTCAGACTCTCCTTGAGCGCGCGATCGTAGAGGTCGGGCTCGGAAGCCTTCTCCGGGTCGACCGGAAACTGCGAGCCGAGCACGTAAGTGACCTCATCGTCTTTCTTGAGCTTGGCCATATACACCAGGTTCAGGAATTTCCGCCCGTCCTTCGTGACGTTCGGAATTACGAACCGGCCATCGGGCTCGTCGGAATCGTAGAGGAATTCTCGCATATCCTTGCGAACGGCGTCGGGAGATTCGTCCGGCTGGAGGAAACGGCAGTTGCGATCCAGAACCTCGTCCGGGCCGTAACCGGACATATCGCAGAATGGCTGATTCACTGCGATCAGCGGCATGTCTTCAGCCTTCGCATCGGCCAGGCTGAGCGAAATGCGGCTCTCGGCAAAAGCGCTGCGCAGACCTGCAGGGAGTTCGGCGCTGGTGAAGAAGGTATCCATCACGCATTTACCTAGGTGGCAAGTAGCCAATGGCCAAGGCAAAATGCTTGATTGTGCTTTTAGTTAAATTTGGTGCCGGCTGCAGGAGTCGAACCCGCGGCCCCCTGATTACAAATCAGGTGCTCTACCAGCTGAGCTAAGCCGGCACAATTTTCGCCCTAGCGCTTCGCCACTTGAGGGGTGTTGGTGCCCTGCAAGAGGTCAATGACAAGCGTCGTAACGTGGCGCGCCACTGCGTCAAAACGCGCCGAAAGTCCAGCCCTCCGTGCGCGCGATTTGCGGGGTCATCGCCGTGGGCTGCCACCGACGCCTTTCTCCAGCCACCTTGCGTAGCCATGCGGCGCTGAGGAGCGCATCGGAGGAATGGTCGTCGATCGGCCCTTTGCCCGACACCGGTGTCGATCCGAGTGCGGCGAGCGCCTCGTTCAAATCCTCATGGCTGCGCATCTTGGCGCGCGATGCGCTGCGCCCGGCCTCCATCGCAGCAAGGCTGGTGTAGATTTCGACGATGACCGAGCCTTTGCGCGGCAGCGGGTCGATCGGCCAGACCGGCAGCAGGCCGCGCAAGTGATGCAGCATCCGCATGCCCGTCAGACTCGACTTGCCGACCTGCGCCGCCCCGACGAGGTTGAAATTGGAATAGGGTTTGCAACCCATCTCTGCCTGCGCTTTTTCGGTCACGCGGAAGCGCCCGCGGCCATGCGCCGCATCGTCGCAGCCGAAATGCGCGCCGGTATCGGTTCCATTGCGGAAATAGGGCGCGTAATCCGGATGGTCGACGAAAGACTGCACGCCGAAATGCTCGTCCTTGCGGCAGATATCGTCGATCAGGGCCCATAGCGCTGGAGCATCGGGCAGCGAGACTTTGTTCTCCGGAAAATATGCGCCGCAATCGGCGTGGGGCAGGCTGATGCCGAGATCGAGACCGACGAGGGTGTTCTTCGGCAGGTCTTCGCGCAGCACCGTGAGCACTTCCTCGCGGCTCCAGCGATGGTCGATCAGCACCGGTGCGCCGCCGCCTGCTTTGGCGAATGCGAGCGCGATGCCCCTGTGTTTGCGCCCCTTCGCGCCCGACCAGTCGATGGCGAGGAAATTGTCGAAATTGCGGATTACGAATGCCTCTCGTTTCTCAGCTTGTCCCAGTAATCGAGCCGCTTCTTCACCTCGCGCTCGAAGCCGCGATCGACGGGCTGGTAGTATTCCTGCGGCTCCATTTCGTCGGGCCAGTAATTGTCGCCCGAGAAACCCTCGTCGGAATTGTGATCGTAGCTGTAGCCCGCGCCGTAGCCGATATCCTTCATCAGCTTGGTCGGCGCGTTGAGGATGTTCTGCGGCGGCATCAGGCTGCCGGTTTCCCTAGCCGATTTGAACGACGCCTTCTGCGCCTTATAGACCGCGTTCGATTTCGGCGCGGTAGCGAGATAAGTGCAAGCCTGCACCAGCGCGAGCTCGCCTTCGGGGCTGCCGAGGAATTCGTAGGCATCCTTGGCTGCCATGCATTGCACCAGCGCCTGCGGATCGGCCATGCCGATATCCTCCACTGCCATGCGGATCAGGCGACGGGCAAGGAAGCGCGGTTCTTCGCCTGCAGTAAGCATGCGAGCGAGATAATAAAGGCTCGCCTGTACGTCGCTGCCACGCACTGCTTTATGAAGTGCGGAGATGAGATTGTAATGCCCCTCCCGATCCTTGTCGTAGACGGCGACCCGGCGTTGCAGAAATTGTCCGAGCGCGGCGGGATCGAGCGGCTCGTCGATCTTCGCGTTGTAGAGCGTTTCGGCCTGATTGAGCAGGAACCGCCCGTCGCCATCTGCACTGGCAACCAGTGCATCGCGGGCCTCGGGAGTGAGGGGGAGGGCGCCTTCCAGTTCCTCAGCCTTGTCGAGCAGCGAACCCAGCGCATCGTGGTCGAGCCGCTGGAGAATCAGCACCTGCGCGCGGCTGAGCAGCGCGGCGTTGAGCGCGAAGCTGGGGTTCTCGGTCGTCGCGCCGACTAGCGTGACCGTGCCGCGTTCCACGAAGGGGAGGAAGCCGTCCTGCTGGGCGCGGTTGAAGCGATGGATTTCGTCCACGAACAATAGCGTGCGCTGTCCGGCTGCTGCGGCCTTGTCGGCGGCGGCAAAGGCCTTCTTGAGGTCGGCGACGCCGCTGAACACGGCGCTGACGCTCTCGAAGCGCATGCCGACGCTGTCGGCCAGCAGGCGCGCGATCGTCGTCTTCCCGGTGCCGGGCGGCCCCCACAATATCATGCTGGACAGGCGGCCTGCTGCTACCATCCGCCCGATTGCGCCTTCGGGACCGGTCAGATGATCTTGCCCGACCACCTCGTCGAGCACCTGCGGGCGCAACCGATCAGCCAGCGGCGCATCTTCGCGCGGCGGTTCGGTCTCGGCAGTCGCCGGGAGGCTGTCGGGGAAGAGGTCGGCCATTGGTCGGCTGACATAGGGGTTTCGTCGAGCTTTTGCAGGGGGCTCTTGCGGGAGGCAATGGAAGATATATCTTAGTCATATCTAAAAGGAGTTACGATATGACTGGCAAAGACGAACGCGACGAGCCGCTGGAAGGCAACATCCCCGATCATCCCGAAGGTGAGGACTTCGACGTCGATGTGGACATCGAGGACGATGTTGATCCCGACCGCGACGGTTCTTACAGCCGCACTTATAGCGCGTCGGGCTTTTTTGGACCCGAGGGCGTATTCGGACCCAAGGGCCCCTTCGGCCCGGACGGACCTTTCGGACCCGGCGGACCCTTCGGCCCGAACGGACCCTTCGGCAACGGCTCCCGCAGATCCGGCGGGAAGCACCGCGCGCGCCGCCGCCGCATGTTCGCTCCGGGCGAATTGCGCCTGTTGCTGCTGCACCTGATCGCGGAGGAACCGCGCCACGGCTACGAGCTCATCAAGGCGGTGGAGGACATGACTGGCGGCAATTATTCGCCGAGCCCGGGCACGGTCTATCCGACGCTTTCGTTGCTCGAGGACGAGGGGCTGATCCGCGAAGTCGATGGCGACGAGCCGCGCAAGGCCTATCGTGCTACGGAAAAAGGGCGTGGCGAGTTGGTCGATCGCAAGGACGAGATCGAAAGCCTGGTCGAGCGGATCGAAGGCCAGCGTCAGCGCCGCGCGAAATCCGGCAAGGCTTTCGCCACACCCGAGATGTTCCGTGCCGTCGGTAATCTCGCCACAGTGCTGAAGAACCGCGCCAAGAGCGGCCAGCTCGACGAGAAGACCATGCGCGAAATCGTCGATCTGGTGGACGATCTGGCGAAGAAGATCGAGCGGCTATGACCCTGTCTTGCTTGCCTCTCTGCCGATCCTCGCTACGCTGCGTGACGAGGGTCGGCAGAGGGGAGAGTGAAGTATGACGGAAACTGTCAGGACACCGTGGCACTTGTGGCTGGTCGGCGTGGTTTCGCTGCTGTGGAACGCCTTCGGCGCGTATGATTACACCATGACCAACCTGAGGAACCAGGCCTATCTCGAATCCATGGGCTATCCGGCGGAAGGCATCGCCTATCTCGATGCATTTCCGATCTGGGCGCATAGCGGCTGGGCGCTGGGTGTCTGGGGCGCAGTAATCGGATCGGTGCTATTGCTGATGCGCAGCCGGTTTGCGGTGTGGTCGTTTGCGCTGTCGATCGTCGGCATCGCGCTGACGACGCTCTACGAGGCGGGGGCCGACATGCCGCCCGAACTGGCTGAAATACAGCCGGGCTGGTTCCCGATCCTGCTGTGGAGCATCGCGGTGTTCCTGCTGGTTTATGCAATCAGCATGCGGCGCAAGGGCGTGCTGCGCTGACCGGAGCTAAGCTCTGCGCTGCTCGAGCAGGCGCAGGTAGGTATCGACTACCACCTGATTGATCGCGTCCCAAGAATACTCGCTAGCTGCGCGTGCGCCGGCCTCGCCGTGGCGCGCGCGCAGCTCCGGGTTCATGCAGTAAGGGGCGAGCGCCTCGGCGAATTCGCGCGGCTTGCCTGCCTCGACCAGACGGCCGGTCTCCCAGTCTTCGACCAGGCTGGCGCTCCCTGTCGCTCCGGCAGCCACGACCGGCAGCCCGCAGGCCATCGCCTCCAGGGTGACATTGCCGAAGGTTTCCGTGACCGACGGGTTCAAGAAGATGTCGCCGCTCGCCAGCGCCCGGCCCAGGTCCGCGCCGCCCTGGAAACCCACGAAGGTCCCGCCGGGCAGGGTCTTTTCGAACCATCCGCGCGCCGGGCCGTCGCCGATGACCAGCACCTTGTGCGGCACCTGCTCCTTGCGAAGTTCGACGATCGTGTCGGCGAAGATGTCGAGGCCCTTCTCCATGACCAGCCGGCCGAGGAAGACGATGGCCACGTCGTCGTCCGCCAGCCCCTGGGCGCGGCGCCACTCCATATCGCGCTTGGAGGGGTGGAAAATGGTCCGGTCGACCCCGCGCGACCAGATCGAGATATCGCGATGCATGCGCTGTTCGTGCAAAGTATCGACCATGCTTTGCGAGGGCGTCACCAACGCGTCGCACTTGCGATAAAGACTGCGGAGGTACGTTTCGACCAGCGGTTCGAGGAAGCCGAGCTTATAGTAGCGCGGATAGGTTTCGAAGCGTGTGTGCACCGAACCGAGCACGGGAATATCGCGTTTGCGCGCCCATTCCACAGCCGCTCTCGCACTGAAATCCGGCGACGAGATGTGCATCATGTTGGGCCGGAAGTCTTCCAGATCGCGGCGCACCTCGTCATTCAATCCATAAGGGACGCGATATTCCGAGCGGCCGGGGATGGGCACGGAGGGCAGGCTGACCAGATCGCCTTGCGGTTCGAACGCGGGTGTGTCGATGGTCGGTGAATACACGCGCAAGGTAACACCTTGGCGAAGCAGGAACTCGGCCAGCCTGTTCAATGCCTTGTTCGCGCCGTCCACGGTCATGTTGTAGTTGCCGCTGAACATGGCGATGCGAAGGTCGGAAGCGTTCATCGTCGCGGGCCATAGGGTGCAGGAGAGCGTTTGGCGAGAGTCCTGGTTGGTTGCGCCTTCGACATCCGTCGAAGGCTTGCGGCTGTTCCGTCCCACTCCCCCACCCGGCCACCCACGGCACTATACTGTTTGGGTGGCCGGGTGGGAGAGTGGGACGGAACAGCCAAGGAAAGCACGGATGTGCTTTCCGTACGCAACAAAAGCGCCGGGAGGGCCCGCGGGATGGAACAGCGAGGGCCGGACGGATGTCTGGCCCGCATTAAACAAAAACGGACCCATTCCTGCCAGCCTGCGTTGACCCAGCGAACCCCCAGCCTGTCGATGCATTCCTATTTCGCATTGACTACGCTGCCCGCAAGATTATTGCCGTCGACGGGCCACGCGGTCCCAACGCCGCGCGTGCTCTCTGCAAGGAGAGAATACATGACTGCCGAACCGACGCTCAAGCCTGAGCGCCCCTTCTTTTCGTCCGGACCGACTGCCAAGCACAAGGGCTGGTCCGCATCCAATCTCAAAACCGAATCGCTCGGCCGCTCGCATCGCAGCGCCCTCGGCAAGTCGCGGCTGAAATATGCCATCGACCTGTCGAAGGAGATGCTCGGCGTGCCCGAGGATTACCTCGTCGGCATCATGCCCGCATCGGATACCGGCGCGCTCGAATGCGCGATGTGGACGATGCTGCGCCCCGATCGCCCGGCAACCGTTGCGGCGTGGGAAAGCTTCGGCAACGTCTGGATCCAGGATGCGGTCAAGCAGCTCAAGCTGCCCAAGCTGACCACGCTGGATGCCGACTACGGCGAGATCCCCGATCTTGCGTCGATCCCGCAGGAGAACGACGTGGTCTTCACCTGGAACGGCACGACTTCGGGGGCGAAAATTCCGAACACCGACTGGCTCGCGCCGGGCCGCGAGGGTGTGGCGATCAATGACGCCACCAGCGCCGTTTTCGCGATGGAGATGGACTGGGCCAAGCTCGATGCCACGACCTACAGCTGGCAGAAGGTGATGGGAAGCGAAGCCCAACACGGTATGCTGATCCTCAGCCCCAAAGCGGTCGAACGGATCGAAAGCTACGATCCCGAATGGCCGCTGCCCAAGCTCTTCCGCCTCAAGAAGGGCGGCAAGATCAACACCGGCATCTTCGAAGGCGCGACCATCAACACGCCCTCAATGCTGGCGACCGAAGACTATATCGATGCGCTCGAATGGGCGCAGGCGATGGGCGGCCGCAAGGCGATGTTCGAACGCGCCGATGCCAATGCGAAGATCGTGCTCGACTGGATCGAGGCGACCCCGTGGCTGCGCAACATGGTCTCTGACCCTGCCAAGCGCACCAACACCGGCGTGTGCTTCGTCTTCCAGGGCGAGTGGTACGACAGCCTGTCCGACAAGGACAAGGCGGGCGTTCCCAAGAAGATCGTCAAGCTGCTCGAAGAGCGCGACGTCGGCTACGACTTCAACGGCTATCGCGACGCCCCGCCGTCCCTGCGCATCTGGTGCGGCGGCACGGTCGAGCAGGAGGACCTTAAGCGTCTCCTTCCATGGATCGAATGGGCCTATGAGACCGTGAAAGCGGGCTGACAGGCGTCGTCCCAGCGAAAGCTGGGACCGCTTCCCGCACGCTCCGACATTTCCGATAACGATCCCAGCGTTCGCTGGGATGACGAGGTTAGCAAAATGACCAAGCCCCCAAAGAGGCCCCGAGTGCTCATCAGCGACAAGATGGACCCGAACGCCGCGCGTATCTTCGAAGAGCGCGGCTGCGACGTCGACGTCATCACCGGCGAGGCGCCCGAAGAACTGAAAGCCCGCATCGGCGAGTATGATGGCCTCGCCATTCGCTCCTCGACCAAGGTCACTCCCGAAATCCTCGACGCAGCGACCAACCTCAAGGTCATCGGGCGGGCTGGAATCGGGGTCGACAACGTCGACATTCCCTACGCCAGTTCTAAGGGCGTGGTGGTGATGAACACGCCCTTCGGCAATTCCATCACCACCGCCGAACACGCCGTCGCGATGATGTTCGCGCTCGCCCGGCAAATCCCGCAGGCCAATGCACGTACGCAAGCCGGTGAGTGGCCCAAGAACGACTTCATGGGCGTGGAGCTGACCGGCAAGACGCTCGGCCTGATCGGCGCGGGCAACATCGGATCGATCGTCGCCGCCCGCGCGCAGGGCCTGCGCATGAAGGTAGTCGCATTCGACCCCTTCCTGACGGAGGAACGGGCGGTGGAAATCGGAGTCGAGAAGGTCGATCTTGATACGCTGCTGGGGCGCGCCGAATTCATCACACTGCACACCCCGCTGACCGACGAAACGCGCAATATCCTGTCGAAGGAAAACCTTGCCAAGACCAAACAGGGCGTCCGCATCGTCAACTGCGCGCGCGGCGGGCTGATCGACGAGGCGGCCCTGGCCGAGGCGCTAGATAGCGGCCAGGTCGCAGGCGCGGCGCTGGACGTGTTCCAGACCGAACCGGCGAAGGAATCGCCGCTGTTCGGCAAGTCCAATTTCATCTGCACGCCGCATCTTGGTGCGTCGACCACCGAAGCGCAGGTCAACGTGGCCCTGCAGGTCGCCGAGCAGATGGCCGACTACCTCGTCAACGGCGGCGTCACCAATGCGCTCAACATGCCGAGCCTAAGCGCCGAGGAAGCCCCGAAGCTCAAGCCTTATATGGGTTTGGCCGAAAACCTCGGCAGCCTCGTCGGGCAGCTGGCGCACGGCAATCTGACCAAGATCAGCATCGAGCGCGAAGGCGCGGCGGCGCAGCTGTCCGGCAAGCCCATCGAGGGCGCGGTCCTTGCGGGGCTGATGCGGCAATATTCCGACACGGTGAACATGGTCAACGCGCCCTATCTCGCCAAGGAGCGGGGCCTCGACATCCGCTCCATCCGTCACGAAAAAGAAGGGGCTTACAATACGCTTATCCGCGTGACCGTGGGGACGGAGCAGGGCGATCGCTCGGTGGCCGGGACGCTGTTCGGCGCCGACGCACCGCGCCTGACCGAAATGTTCGGCGTGCGGATCGAGGCTGAGCTGAAGGGGTACATGCTCTACATCGTCAACGAGGACGCGCCTGGCTTCATCGGCCGCATTGGCTCGCTGCTGGGCGAAAACGGCATCAACATCGGTACCTTCAACCTCGGCCGCCGCGCGGCGGGCGGGGAAGCCACCCTGCTGCTGAGCGTCGACCAGCCGATTCCGGACGAGGTGGTGAAACAGGCCTGCGCGCTGGAAGGCGTGAAGACCGTAATGCCTCTGGCGTTCTGACGATCCCCCAGATCGTCATCCCGGGCTTGACCCGGGATCGGTCTCGGCTAGGCGCTTGGTCGATAGCGATCCCGGCTCGGGGGCCGGGATGACGAATGAGGTTCAATGACAAATCAAGACGACCTCCTGCCCGTCGGGCTCGAAGACGCGCTGCCGGCGCGATCGCGGGCCATAGTCCAGGCCATGCGTGCCGTGCTCGATAGCATGGACTCGCATGGCTACGACCGCGTGCGGCCACCGCTGGTGGAGTTCGAGAAATCGCTCGCCGGACGCATGGAAGGCGTCGCTACTCGGCGCATGGTGCGCTTCACCGACCCCGACAGCTTGCGCACGCTCGCGCTGCGTAGCGACATGACGGTGCAGGTCGGACGCATCGCGGCGACCAGCCTCGCCGAAGCGCCGCGGCCTCTGCGCCTGTGCTACGCGGGCGACGTCGCCCTGCTGAAGGCGGACCAGCTCGACCCAGCCCGCCAGCGCTTACAGATGGGTGCGGAACTCGTCGGTAGCGACAGCGTGGCCGCGGCAAGCGAGATCGTAAATGTCGCCATCGATGCACTCGAAGCGGCAGGAGTCGCGAATATTTCGCTCGACTTCACACTGCCCGATCTGGTCGACACCCTGGCCGAGAAGGCGCTTCCGCTCGATCCCGGGCAGCGCGAGGCGGTCCGCCGCGAACTCGACACCAAGGATGCGGGCGGGCTGTCGGCAGTCGGCGGCGAAGCTTACCTGCCGCTCCTTTACGCAACCGGCCCCTTGCCCGACGCCATCGAAAAGTTGGCCGCGATCGATGCTGGCGGTGCGCTCGCCAGCCGGATCGCGGGCCTGCGAGAAATCGCCGCCTCGGTCGGCGACCGCGCCCGCCTGACGCTCGATCCGACCGAACGCCACGGCTTCGAATACCAGAGCTGGTTCGGCTTCACCCTCTACGGCGAAGGCGCGCGGGGCGCGCTGGGGCGGGGCGGAACCTATGTGATCAAGGGCAGCGATGAGGAGGCAACGGGCTTCTCACTCTATATCGACCCTCTGCTCGATGCGCTCGGTGATCGAACGCCCGACACCCGCAAGACCCTGTACCTTCCCATCGGCCACGACCGCAATATTGCCGCCCGCCTGCGCGCAATTGGCTGGCGCACTGTGGCGGCAATCACGAGCGAGGAAAATGCGGCGGAGCTAGGATGCACACATCGCCTGGACGGAGCCGAAGCCGTTTCTCTCTAAGTTTCGACCGGCTCCCATTTCGGATACTTCGTCATGATTGCAGCGAATAGCTCGGAGGACACGAGTGCCTGCAGCCACGCCTGTAGGTGCGGCATTAGATCGGCGTCAAACCGTTCGCGATCGTGATTGGCGAACTGCCGCACGAAGGGAAATATCGCGATGTCGGCGAAGCCGGGTTTGTCGTCGCACAAATAGGGTGACGCAGCGAGGCGACGGTCGATCTCGGCAAGGATGTCGACCGCTGCGGCGCGGTGCTGCTCAGGGTCGACGGCCTCGTAGCGGCTGGCATATTTGTATCGGTCGAGGTGGTGCTTGAACGGGCCGTCGTTCGTAGCGACCAGCGCCTGATCGTCGCGGCCCAGCCAGTCCTCGGGATCGTTCTGCGCCAAACCATGGCGCATGATGTCGAGGCTCTCTTCCAGCACCTCGCCCTCCGCGGTCACGAAAACGGGCACCGTTCCCTTGGGCGATACCTCCAGCATGGCCGCGGGCTTGTCGCGCAGCACGACCTCGCGGTGTTCGTAGGCGAGGCCGCTGACATGCAACGCCATGCGGGCGCGCATCGCATAAGGACAGCGGCGGAAGCTGTAGAGGATCGCCTCAGCCATCGTCGCTCGCAATTTCGCGCCGCCCGACGTGTTCTTCGCCACGCTCGGCAGCGAGGCGTTCCTGGCGCTGGCGCTCGGCATAGCGGGCGCGCTGCTCGTCGCTGCGCTCGGAGAAACAGCGCGGGCAACTGACGCCTTCCTCGAAGCGATCGTCGGCGCGATCGGCTTCGCTCACCGGCCGGCGGCAGGCGCGGCACAGTGTGTGATCACCCGGCGCGAGGCCGTGGCCGACGCTGACGCGTTCGTCGAATACGAAGCATTCGCCCTGCCACAGGCTTTGCTCCGCCGGGACGGTTTCGAGATATTTGAGGATGCCGCCCTTGAGGTGGAACACCTCTTCCACGCCCTCGGCCCTGGCGAAGGCCGTCGACTTCTCGCAGCGGATGCCGCCGGTGCAGAACATCGCGATTTTCGGCGTGCGGCCTGCTGCCTCCAGTTCGGCGCGCTTGGCGCGGAACCACTGGGGAAATTCGCGGAAGCTGGTGGTCTGCGGATCGACCGCGCCTGCGAAGGTGCCGATCTGCACTTCATAATCGTTGCGCGTGTCGATCACGATTGTGTCGGGATCGGCAATAAGAGCATTCCAGTCTTGCGGGTCGACATAGGTGCCGACGCCCTGCACCGGGTCGAGATCGGGCTGGCCCATCGTGACGATCTCCTGTTTCAGCCGCACTTTCATCCGATTGAAGGGCATTGCGTCGGCCTGCGAGAACTTGACCTCCAGATCCGTGCAACCGGGCAGTTGCCGGATGTGGTCGAGCACAGTGTCGATGCCGTCCGCGCTCCCGGCGATCGTCCCGTTGATGCCCTCGCGCGCGAGCAGCAGCGTGCCGCGCACCCCCTGCGCTTCGCACAGAGTAAGCAGTTCCGGCCGGATCACGACAGGATCGTCGAAGCGCGTGAAGTGGTAGAGCGCGGCTATGCGGACAGGATGCGACATGGCGGCAGCGCTGATAGCAGGCGCGGACGTTCTTCGCATCCCCTCCGTTTGCGCCTCAGTCGTTGAACTTGCCCGGTTCCGGCCCAAGCCTGCCTTCGCTGTCGTCCAGCGCGTCGAGTTTCGCCATCTGATCGTCCGACAGTTCGAAATCGAGCGCGGTGAAGTTGGCGCGGATGTGATCGGGGTTGGTCGAGCGTGGGATCGGGCACAGACCATGCTGGATATGCCAGCGCAGGACCACGGCGCTCGGGTCCTGGCCGCTCTCCTCGGCCACCGATTTCACCGCATCGCTATCCATGCCGCCGCCCTGTCCGAGCGGAGACCAGCTCTGGGTTACGATGCCCATCTCGTCATGCACCTTGCGCATTTCGCGCTGCTGAAAGCCGGGGTGCAGTTCGATCTGGTTGAGCGCGGGGACCACGCCGGACTCGTCGACGATCCGCTTCAAATCCTCCTCGCGGAAGTTCGAGACCCCGATGCTCTTCGCTTTGCCCTGGTCGCGCAGTTCGATCAGCGCTTTCCAGGTGTCGACGAACAGGCCCTTGTCGGGGCAGGGCCAGTGGATCAACAGCATGTCCACGTGGTCGCGGTCCAGCCGCTCAAGGCACTTGTCCGCCGCCTTCAGCGTCCGGTCGTACCCCTGGCTCTCGTTCCAGATCTTGGTCTGCAAAAAGATGTCGGCCCAGTCACCGATGCCTTTGCCGACGCCGCGCTCGTTCTGGTAGATCGCTGCGGTGTCGACCAGCCAGTAGCCGGTCTCGAGCGCGGTCTTCACGGCTTGCGGAGCGTCGTCCTCCTCGATCTGCCATGTGCCGAAGCCGAGCTGCGGAATCTGGCGGTCGTCGTTAAGGGTGAGAGTGGGATAATCGGTCATGCTGTCTCCTTTGCCTTTACAATGGAGAACTGGCGGCAAGTTTCCGGGCAAATGCCTTGCTCCACCTTTCGCATGCGCCTAACGCCCGCGGCGTTTGTGCAGTATTGCAGGGAAGCTTATCCAACATGGCCAACGTCACCGTGATCGGCGCCCAGTGGGGCGATGAAGGCAAGGGCAAGATCGTCGACTGGCTGGCCAGCCGCGCCGATGCCGTCGTTCGTTTCCAAGGCGGGCACAATGCCGGCCACACGCTGGTCATCGACGGTACCACATATAAGCTGTCGCTGCTGCCCAGCGGCATCGTGTCCGGCACGCTGAGCGTCATCGGCAATGGCGTGGTGCTCGACCCTTGGGCGCTCAAGTCCGAGATCGAGAAGATCGAGGGGCAGGGCGTGAAGGTCACTGCCGACAATCTCGCCGTGGCGGACAATTGCCCGCTTATCCTGCCGATCCACCGCGACCTCGACGGCCTGCGCGAAGCGGCAGCGGGCACTGGCAAGATCGGCACCACAGGGCGCGGCATCGGACCGGCGTACGAGGACAAGGTCGGCCGCCGCGCGATCCGCGTGTGCGATTTGGCGCATCTGGACGATCTGGAACCGCAGCTCGACCGCCTGTGCGCCCATCACGACGCACTGCGCGCCGGGTTCGACCAGCCGCCGGTAGATCGCGAGGCGCTGTTGCAGGAGCTGCGCGAAATAGCCGATTTCGTGCTGCAATATGCGCAGCCGGTGTGGAAGCGCCTCAAGAAGGTCCGCAAGGCGGGCGCGAAGATCCTGTTCGAGGGCGCGCAGGGCGTGCTGCTCGATATCGATCACGGCACTTATCCCTTCGTCACCAGCTCCAACACCGTCAGCGGGACGGCTGCGGCGGGCAGCGGGCTGGGGCCCAATGCGACCGGCTATGTGCTCGGCATCGTCAAGGCCTACACCACCCGCGTCGGCAGCGGCCCGTTTCCGACCGAGCTGGAGGACGAGATCGGCCAGGGGCTGGGCGAGCGGGGCCACGAATTCGGCACTGTCACCGGCCGCCAGCGCCGTGTCGGCTGGTTCGATGCGGTCATCGTGCGGCAAAGCTGCGCAATCAGTGGCGTGACGGGCATTGCGCTGACCAAGATCGACGTGCTCGACGGGCTGGACGAGGTGAAGATCTGCACCGGCTATCGCCTGCGCGGGCAGGTGTTCGACTACTTCCCCAGCCACGCCGCCGACCAGGCCGCGGTCGAACCGATCTACGAGAGCATGGACGGCTGGAAGGAAAGCACCGCCGGCGCGCGCAGCTTCGCCGATTTGCCGGCCAATGCGGTGAAATACATCCAGCGCGTGCAGGAGCTGATCGAAACGCCCGTCGCGCTGGTTTCGACCAGCCCGGAGCGCGACGACACGATCCTGATGCGCGATCCGTTCATGGACTGATTGCCGCAGCGGTGGCAGGATGCGCGCCATGCGCTGGCTCGCTATCCTGTTGCTCTCGCTATCGCTGCTCGGCGCGTCGCCTGGGTCGACCCAACAGGCGCGCGAGGGCGAGGTCGCCGACTTCATCCTGATCGACAAGTCGGAGCGGACGCTGTGGGTCTATCAGGGTGCGGAGGTCATCCGCACCTATCGCGGCCTGCAGTTCGGCGACCGGCCCATCGGCCACAAGCAATTCGAAGGCGACGAGCGTACGCCCGAGGGCCGCTATACGATCGCCTACGGCAACCGGCAGTCGAGCTACTTCCTGTCGCTCTACATCGATTATCCCAACGCCGCCGACCGGGCCTATGCACGAGCGCGCGGCCGCTCGCCGGGCGGGCTGATCTTCATCCACGGCCAGCCCAACGGCCTGCCGAACAACCAGCGGGTGCCGGGCGACTGGACCGACGGCTGCATCGCCCTGACCAATGCGGAAATCGCCGAGTTGTGGAGCCTGGTGCCCGATGGGACCCCGATCGAAATCCGTGCCTGAGTCTTGACCTGATCCGTATTTGTTCTCATCCTGTTCGCAAGAAACAGCAGGAGCGCGATTCGATGCAGGCGGATTTCAGTTACGAGCCGGTGTGCAATTCGGCCGGGTGCCAGATCGGCGTGACCGTGCTGGCAGACCGCGCGCATATCCGCGGCGAGTTGCGCGACGATGCCGAGGCCGCGGGGTTCTGTGTGCTGCATTCCATGTCGCTCGCCGAGTATGCGAACGGCGCGATTACTGCGTTGGGCGATGTGCTGCTGGTCGATTGCGCCGAGGATACGGCGGAGGCTCTGGCCTTGCTATCGCGGCTCGACATGCGGGCGGGCAAGGCGGGTACGCAGATGGTCGTCTCGACCACCATGGGCGCGCTCGATGCGATTTTCGGGTGTTTCTCTTCCTCCGCGCCGCAAATCCTCGTCGACCCCTGCCGGTCGGAGCGGGTGATCGCGATCGGGCGCGTGCTGGCGCATGTTCCGAACCTGCGCCTGCGCGAGCTGGGCGAGGAAGACCGGATGATGCTGCTCCGCCTGACCGAGCAGGTGGGGCGCATGGCAGAGCGGCTGGAGAAGACTGCTCCCGGCCAGCGAGTGAGCGGCGGAGCGTTCCGGCTGGAAGCGCCGCAGCCCGGCTGGCGCAGCGACGACGATGCCTATGTGCGGCAGCGTCCGGCGGGCAATCGCCCGCGCCTGCCCGATGCCGGCCATATCCGGCAGATCATCAAGCACCGCCAGGCGCGTGCGCGCTATTTCGATGGCGACCTGTTCGCGGACCCGGCCTGGGACATGCTGCTCGACCTTGCGGCGGCGCGGGCGGAAGGCACCAAGGTTTGTGTGACCTCGCTCTGCATCGCCTCGGGCGTCCCGGCGACGACGGCGCTGCGCTGGATCGGCCAGATGGTCGAGACCGGCTTGCTTGTGCGCGTGGCCGATCCTGAGGACCGGCGGCGCGCGCATATCGCGCTGTCCGAAGATACCGCCGATGCCATGGCGCGCTATTTTTCGGACATAGCTGCCGTGTCGCCGGAGCTGGTAGCCGCCTAGGCGCGGCGCAGGATTACGGTTAGTCCTTCTGCGGGCGGGTCTGCCGGCAGGGTGATGCGCACCGCATCGGCGCGGGCGCGTACGAGGATTGCTTCGGGCAGGAGGGGATCGTGCAGAACCGTGTCGGCGCGGCCTAAGGCACGTGCCTGGCGCAACGTAAGGTCGTCGGGATCGTCGCTCGTGAGGCTGAAGTCGAAGATCTCGCCGTCGGCTTCATGCGCTACATCCTTCAGCCATGCATGTACCGCCGCAGGATCGCTCGTCTCGAACGGATCGAGCGCGCCCCCTTCGCCTAGAGCGGTGTCCAGTGCCCGGCGGCGGGTGTCGGCTTCGGGATAGCGCCGGCGGATCGCATCGCGAGCGCCTTCGAGCGCTTTCGCCAGTGCGCCGAGCGATTGCGGCAGCAGCGCTTCCAGTCGCAGCCGCAAATGCTTGGCCAGCCCCGCCGAGGCTCCGCCAGTGCTCACTGCCACCAATACGGGATCGCGGTCGAGCACGCTGGGCAGGGTGAAGTCGCACAGATCGGGCCGGTCGGCGACGTTGACCAGCAGGCCCGCGCGCTTCAGTCGCAAGGCCGCCGCCTCGGCAGCGCGCTCGTCCTCCAGCGCGACGAAGCCGATCTTCGCATGATGCGCTTCGGTCTCGGCGCAGGGAATGCCGCCCGCCCGCATCACCAGCCGCGCCTTGGCCTCGGCCATGTCCCCGGTGCCGACGACCACCACGCGCGTGCCTGCCATGCGGTGGAAGAGCGGCAGGCTATGCACGGCGCGCCTGCATCAGCCGAGCCACTCCGGCACGCGTTCCGCGTCCATGATCGCACTTGCCGCGATCCGGTCCGCGACTACCGCGTATCTGTCCCCGTCGACCAGCACTTCGGCCACGAAGCCGCGGGAATTGTAGCTGCTTGCCATGGTCGCACCATAGGCGCCCGCCGTGCGGAACACCGCGAGATCGCCCGCGACCAGCGCATCGCACTCGCGGTCCATGGCGAACGTGTCGCCGGTCTCGCAAATGGGGCCGACGATATGCGCGGTCATCCCGTCTCCGGTGGGCGCGACTGCATCGAAATCGTGCCAGGCACCGTACATGGCAGGCCGGGCGAGATCGTTCATCGCCGCATCGACCACTACGAAGGGCGGGCCGTTGCCGCTGCGTTTGGAGCGGATGACACGGGTCAGCAGCACGCCGGCATTACCTGCGATCACGCGACCCGGTTCGAATATCAGGCGCACGTCCCAGTCCTTCGTCACCCGCGCGACCATCGCGCCGTATTCCGCCGGTGCGGGCAGCGTTTCGCCCGCCTTGTACGGCACGCCCAGCCCCCCGCCGAGATCGGCATGGGTAACCGTGCACCCCTGCGCGCGCAGCTCCGCAATCAACGCGCCGAGTTTCCCGAAAGCGGTTTCCAGCGGTTCCAGATCGCCGAGCTGGCTGCCGATGTGCACCGCGACGCCGCGCATATCGAGGCCGTCTTCCTCGGCCAGACGCGCATATATCTCCGCTGCCCGATCGAGCGGCACGCCGAACTTGTTCTCGCGCTTGCCGGTGGAGATCTTCTCATGCGTGCGCGCATCGACATCGGGGTTCACCCGCAGGGCGCAGGCCGCTCGCTTGCCGTGCCGTTCGGCGATGGCGGCGAGTTCGTAGCCCTCTTCTTCGCTCTCGATATTGAACTGGCCGATGCCCGCTTCGAGGCCCTGGAGCAGCTCGGCATGAGTCTTGCCGACACCCGAAAACACGATGTCTTCGGGCTTCATCCCCGCCTTCAGCGCACGCGTCAGTTCGCCGCCGGAGACGACATCCGCGCCATAGCCTTCGTTCGCCAGAACTTTCAGTACGGCGAGGTTGGGATTGGATTTTACCGCGAAGGCGATGTGCGGATTGTCGAGCTCTCCCAGCGCATCGCGGAACACGCGGGCATGGCGGGTCAGTGTGGCGCGCGAATAGACATAGACCGGCGTGCCGACCTCTTCGGCAATGCGCGGCAGGGGCACGTCTTCGGCATGGAGCACGCCGTCACGAAGCTGGAAATGGTCCATGGCCAGCGCCTCTGCCGAATTCGGGAAGGCGAGTCGAGCAAGCTGTGCTTTTCGGCTGAGAACCTACTCGGGCGGCAGGTCGAAGGGATCGTCCTCGCGTTCTTCGGAGCGGGTGCGCAGTTCGACCGAGCGATCGGGCGCCGCCTGCGGGTCGAGCACGAGCAGTTCGTCCGCGCTCGGCTGGACTTCCGCGCCATAGGGGGCCGGCGGCAGCGCCGCGCCCTCGACCGGCGCGAGGTCGGCCTTCTGACCGCAGGCGGCGAGCGCGAGCGCGCACACTAAGATCGGCAATCTGTTCATCTAGGCATCCATTCCCAGCGCCTTGCGCGCGGCGTGAACCTGCGCCTTTACCTGTTCGGGCGCGGTTCCGCCATAGGAACTGCGCGAGGCGACCGAGGCATCGACCGACAACGCCTTGTAAACGCGCTCGTCGATCCGCCCGTCGATTGCCTTGAGCACGTCCAGCGGCAGCTGGTCGAGCGTCACGCGGTCGGTCTCGGCCCGCTTCACGGCAGCGCCGGTAATGTGGTGCGCCTCGCGGAAAGGAATGTCCGCCTCGCGCACCAGCCAGTCGGCAAGGTCGGTGGCGGTGGCATAGCCGAGTTCGGCCGCTTCGCGCATGCGCCCGGTCCTGAAGTCGCTGTCCGCCACCATGCCGGTCATCGCGGCGATGCTCAGTGCCATCAGGCCGTGCGCTTCGAAGACGGGCGGTTTGTCGTCCTGCATGTCCTTGGAATAGGCCAGAGGGAGGCCCTTCATCGTCACCATCAGCGCGGTAGCGCAGCCGATCACACGGCCCGCATGTCCGCGCACCAGCTCGGCGGCGTCGGGGTTCTTCTTCTGCGGCATGATCGAGCTGCCGGTGGAAAGCGTATCGGGCATGCGCACGAAGCCGAAGGGCTGGCTGGCCCAGATGATGAACTCTTCGGCGAGGCGGCTCAGGTGCAGCGCGCACTGGCTTGCCGCCATCAGGTAATCGAGCGCGAAGTCGCGGTCGGACACGGCATCGAGGCTGTTACGCGTCGGCCGCTCGAAGCCGAGCGCCTGCGCGGTCGCTTCGCGGTCGATCGGGAAGCCGGTCCCGGCCAGTGCTGCACTGCCGAGCGGGCTTTCGTTCATCCGCGCCCGCGCGTCCGCAAACCGGCTGCGATCGCGCGCGATCATCTCGTAATAGGCCATGAGGTGATGCCCGAGCGTCACCGGCTGCGCGGTCTGCAAATGGGTGAAACCGGGCATGATGCTGGCCGCATGCTCTCCGGCGCGCGTCACCAGCGCCTGTTGCAGTGCCAGCAATCCCGCATCGATCTGGTCGAGCGCGTCGCGCACCCAGAGGCGAAAATCGGTCGCCACCTGGTCGTTGCGGCTGCGCGCGGTGTGGAGACGTCCTGCTGCCGGACCGATTAGCTCGGCGAGGCGGCTCTCGGTGGTCATGTGGATGTCTTCGAGGTCCCAGTCCTCCGGCACACCCTCGCGCGCATATTCGGCGGCGACCTTGTCGAGGCCCTCGGTGATGATCGCCATGTCCTTGGCCGTGACGATGCCCTGCGCGCCGAGCATGGCGACATGCGCCTTGCTCGCTTCGATATCATGTCGCCACAGTGCCTTGTCGAACGGGATCGAGGCGTTGATTTCACGCATGATCGCGCTAGGCCCCTGTGCGAACCTGCCGCCCCACATGGCATTGGAGCCCGAATTGTCCCGCTTGTCGCTCACTGCTGCATTCACCCTGGGTCTGCTTGTCGCCGCTTGCGATAGGGGGACGCCGGACACCGTGCAAGAAAGCACCGCTACGCCCGCGCCAACCGGCGAGATCGACCGTTCGCAAGCCGGCACCCTGATGCCGGCGAGCAATGTGCGCGACCTGCAGGGGGATATGCTTAATATGGGCGCGTTGCAGGGCACGCCGGTGCTGGTGAACCTCTGGGCCACCTGGTGCGCGCCTTGCGTGAAGGAAATGCCGCTGCTCGACGAGCTGGCAGTCGATTACGATAGCGAGCTTCGCGTGCTGACCGTCAGCCAGGATATGCAGGGCGCGGAAAAGGTCGGCCCGTTCTTCGCCGAGCGCGACTTCGCAATGCTCGGGTCTTGGATGGACCCCGAGGGCGAGCTGGGCTTCGCCATCGGCGGCGGGGTCATGCCGACGACCGTGCTCTACGATGCGATGGGGCAGGAGCTCTGGCGCGTATCGGGCGATTACGATTGGTCGAGCGAGGACGCCCGGGCCGCAATCGACGAGGCGATTGGCGGATAGAGTCAGGCTTCATCAGGAGTGGTGGTGGGCGATGACAGGCTCGAACTGCCGACCCTCTCGGTGTAAACGAGATGCTCTACCAACTGAGCTAATCGCCCCAACCACGGGTACCGCCGGTGCGGCGGTCCGCTGCACATAGCGCCGCAAATCTTAAAATCAATTGCCGAGATCGCCAATCGGCAGCTAGGCGGCGCGCATGACGACCAGGCTCACCGTTCTCGCCACCGGCGGCACCATCGCCGGGATCGCGGGCAATGCGATCGCGCAGGATTACCGCGCGGGCGAGATCGGGATCGAGGACTATCTAGAACGCGTGGGCGGACTGGGGCTGGAGGCGGAGCTTTCGGGCCATCAGATCGCCAACATCGATTCGGCGGATATCGGCCCGCAGGTATGGAACCCGCTTCATCGCGCGACAATGGAAGCGCTCGACGATCCGGAATGCGCGGGCGTGATCGTGACCCATGGCACCGATACCCTGGAGGAAACGGCCTTCCTGCTCGATTTGACGCTGCCCTCTACCAAGCCGGTGGTGGTGGTGGGCGCGATGCGACCGGCGGATGCGGTCGGCTATGACGGGCTGCGGAATTTCGCCAACGCCGTCCGCGTGGCCTGTGACGCGAATGCAGCAGGTCGCGGGGCGCTGGTCGTGATGGGGGACCGTGTGTTCGCCGCGCGCGATGTGCGCAAGGTCCGCACGCGCGGTTCGGAAGCGTTTCGCGGTTTCCCGCGCGAATCGATTGCGCTGGTCACACCCGGCACGCTCGAATGGTTCGGTGCGCCGTGGGGTGACCGCGAGGATGCGCGCTTCGCGTGGTGCGACGATTTGCCCAAGGTGGCAGTCGTCTATGTCTACGCCGGGCAGGATGCCAGCGCAGTGAAGTGCCAGCTGGGCGAGAATACACGCGGCGTTGTCGTTTCGGGTGTAGGCGAGGGCAATATGCCAGAACCCGTGCGTCAGGCGTTGGTAGACGCCGCAGCGTCAGGCGTCGCCGTGGTTCGCGCTAGCCGTGCCGACGAAGGACTGGTCGATCGCGAGCCGGAAGACGATGCCAACGGCTTCGTCGCAGCCCGCGCGCTCAACCCGCAAAAGGCGCGGATCCTCCTGCAATTGCTGCTGGCGAGCGGCGAGACCAATCCCGCCGCCCTCCAGCGCGCCTTCGACGGGCGTTAAGCGTTACCCATTCGGCGTCACCAGATACTTCTCGCCGGTCTTCATCTGGCGATAGTCGAGTATCGCGTCCTTGGTCAGCATGCCCTCGAGGTCGACCTTGGTCTTGTAGCTGCTGGCGAAGGTGGTCGTGAGGTTGTCGAGCACGCGCTTGCGCATGCGCCCGACGGTTTCCATACCCGCCTGCTGCAGGAACGGCGTCAGCAGCCAGCCCGACAGCGTCCAGCCGAAGCCATAGCTCGGCGTCAGCGTGGTCGGCCCGAAGTCGAGGCGGCCATAGATGAACATGCGCTTCTGCTGGTTGGAACCATAGCGCGAATATTCGGTCATCTTGCCGACCGCGACCTGCTCCATCGCCTTGAAGCAGTGATCGACCATCTTGCCGCCGCCAATCGGATCGAAGCCGTAGAAGGCGTCGGTCTCGTCGATCGCGGATTTGAGCTGATCCATGAAATCGTCGTCCGACGAATTGACCACATGGCTTGCGCCGAGGCCCCTCAGCAGCTCGATTTGATCGGGTTTGCGCACGATGTTGACGAGGCCGAGGCCGTCTTCCTGGCAGATCTTTACCAGCATCTGGCCCAGGTTCGAGGCGCCGACCGTGTGGAGGATCGATTTCGCGCCGTCCATCTTCGCATTCTCGGCGAAGCCAAGCGCAGTCATCGGGTTGACGAAGCTCGATGCGCCGTCCTCTGCGCTGTGATCACCCAGCGGCAGGCACATGGAGGCATCGGCGATGGCGTATTCGGAATAGGCGCTACCCGGAACGCAGGCGACGCGCTGGCCCATCAGCGCCTTGGCCATGTCGCTATCGCCCGTGGCGACGACCGTGCCCGCGCCCTCATTGCCAGCCGGCAGTCGCTGGCCGTGGCGCGCCTTCTGGCCGCTGTTGAACGGCTCCGGCATCTTGGCGACGACCTTGCCCGGCGAATAGTCGGCATTCTCGAAATCGGCCGCCCCGGTCAGGATCGCGAGATCCGACGGGTTGATCGGCGCAGCCTCCATCTTGACGAGGACCTGGTTGCCCGTCGGATCGGGGAAGGTTGTGTCCTCCAGCTCGAGAGTGAGCGTGCCGTCGCTCGTCAGCGTGGTGAAAAGCTGCTTGCCAGTGTAGGCCATCCTTGTCCCTTTCGTTGCATCGTGAAACGTATCTCTGACCCGCTACGCTTACCGATCCGGCTTGGCTAGGGTGCCGCAACGTCAAGCGTCGCCGGGATAGGTCGCCTCGACGAAGTAGAGCCCGTGCGGCGGTGCGTTGAGGCCGAGCGCCTGCCGATCCTTCGCTTCCAGAGCCTCTGCCACCTGTTCCTCGCGCCACCGACCCATGCCGACCAGCGCGAGGCAGCCGACCATGCTGCGCACCTGGTGGTGGAGGAAGCTGCGCGCGGCGGCGTGGATGCGGACTTCCTCGCCATCTCGCTCGACATCCAGCCGGTCGAGCGTCTTGACCGGGCTGTCCGCCTGGCAATGAACCGAGCGGAAGGTGGTGAAATCGTGCAGGCCCACCAGCGCTTGCGCTGCGCGGTGCATGGCCTGGTGGTCGAGCGGCGTGCCGACTTGCCACAGTCGGTCCTTCTCCAGCGTCAGCGGCGCACGGCGATTGGCGATGCGATAGACATAGCTGCGGCCCGTGCAGGAGAAACGCGCGTGCCAGTCGTCGGGTACGATCTCGCAATGGGTCACGGCGATCGGATCGGGCCGCAGATGCGCGTTCAGCGCCTCCATCAGGCGGAAGGGCGCAATCTCCTTGGCGATGTCCATATGGCTGCGCATGGCGAGCGCGTGGACGCCGGTATCGGTGCGGCCCGCGCTGTGGAGGCGCACGTCCTCTCCCAGAATCCGGAAAGCGGCTTCTTCCACCGACTGCTGCACGCTCGGCCCGTCTTTCTGGCGCTGGAGGCCGAAGAACGGCGTGCCGTCGAATTCGAGGGTGAGGGCGAAGCGGGTCATCGGCGCATCGGTAGGCGCATGGCCTTCGACAGGCTCAGGCTGAGCGGATGTGGGATTGGGGACAAAGCCCGCTCTTGCTGAGCCTGTCGAAGGCCATGCGCCGACATCAGCCCAGCACGCTGCCTTGGGGCACCGCATTGCCGCGCAGGAAAGCGTCGAGGTCCATCTTCGGCTTGCCCTCGCGCTGCAATTCGATTGGGCGGATCGCGCCTTCGCCGCAGGCAATCGCGAGCCGGTCGTCGATCACTTCGCCGGGAGCGCCGCTGCCTTCGGCAATCTCCGCTCGCAGCAGCTTGACCCGCTGGCCATCGAGCTTGAACCACGCACCGGGGAAGGGCGAGAGACCATGCACCTGCCGGACCACATCCTCGGCAGGCCGAGCCCAGTCGATCCGCGCCTCGGCCTTGTCGATCTTGGCGGCATAGGTCGCTTGCGTGTCGTCCTGCTCCAGCGGATGCAGCATATCGATATCGATCAGCGTGCCGACCATCAGCTGCGCGCCGATCTCGGCCAGTTCCTCGGTCAGTTCGCCGGTCGTCTTGTCCTCGATCGGCGTGCGCGCCATCGTGAGCATGGGGCCGGTGTCGAGGCCCGCTTCCATCTGCATGATCGTGACGCCGGTGACCGGATCGCCCGCCATCATCGCGCGGTGGATCGGGGCCGCTCCACGCCAGCGCGGCAGGATCGAGGCATGGACGTTGAGGCAACCGTGCTTCGGCGCATCTAGGATCGGTTGCGGCAGGATCAGTCCGTAGGCGGCGACCACCGCGACATCGGCCTCCAGCGCAGCAAACGCCTCCTTCTCTTCGGCAGATTTGAGCGACTTGGGATGCCGTACTTCGATCCCGAGATCGTCGGCCCGCTGGTGCACCGGAGTGCGCGTCAGCTCCTTGCCGCGCCGCCCGCCCGGCCGTGGCGGCTGGGTGTAGACACACACCACCTCATGCGCCGCATCGACCAGCGCCTGCAGCGTCGGCACGGCGAAATCCGGGCTACCCATGAAGATAATGCGCATTGCGGCCTTTCTCTGTCTCGCCCGCGCCCCTATCTGTGGCGCGATGGCATCGCAAGAGATCGAAACCCTAGCCTCGGCGCTGGCCCGCCTGCCCGGCCTCGGCCCGCGCAGCGCGCGGCGGGCGGTGCTCTGGCTGGTCAAGCGGCGCGAGACGGCGCTGCCCGCGCTGCTCGAAGCGTTGGCCACGGTGGGCGAGGCGCTGGTCGAATGCGAAACCTGCGGCAATGTGGACACGCGCAACCCCTGCGCCATCTGCGCCGACCCGCGCCGCGACGGCAAGAGCCTGTGCGTGGTAGAGGACGTGTCCGACCTGTGGGCGCTCGACCGCGCGAAACTGTTTACCGGGCGCTACCATGTGCTCGGCGGCAAATTGTCGGCGCTGGACGGTGTGCGGCCCGAGGACCTCAACATCGCCAGCCTGATGGCGCGGGTAGGGGAAGGCGGGGTGGATGAAATCGTCCTCGCCATGAACGCCACGCTGGAGGGGCAGACGACGGCGCACTATCTCGCCGAGCGGCTGGAGGCCTATCCGGTACGCATTACGCAGCTGGCGCACGGCCTGCCCGTCGGAGGGGAGCTCGATTACCTCGATGAGGGCACCTTGGCGCAGGCGCTCAGAGCGCGGCGGCCTGTTTGATGCGTGCGGAAAGCGCATCCGCGCTTTCCTTGGCTGTTCCGTCCCGCTCCCTCACCCGGCCACCCACGGCACGGTATTCTATGGGTGGCCGGGTGGGGGAGCGGGACGGAACAGCAAGGTCGGGACGAATGTCCCGACCGCACCCAACGAAGACTCGTTGAACATTTCCCTCCGCCAGACTATCTCACCCCACATGGCTATCCGTGAAATTCTCGAAGTGCCGGACCCCCGGCTCAAGGTCGTGTCCGAACCCGTCACCGAGTTCGACGACGAGTTGAAGACGCTCGTCTCCGACATGTTCGAAACCATGTACGATGCGCCCGGCATCGGGCTCGCGGCGATCCAGGTCGGCGTGCCCAAGCGCGTGCTGGTGATCGACCTGCAGCCCGAAGACACCGAGGCCGAGGGCGAGGTCTGCAATCATGGCGGGCACGAACACGTGCACTATCCGGTGAAGAAGGAACCGCGCGTCTTCATCAACCCGGAAATCCTCGATCCGGCAGACGAGCTGGCGACCTATCAGGAAGGCTGCCTCTCGGTCCCAGATATCTTCGCCGATGTCGATCGCCCGTCCACCTGCCGCGTGCGGTATCAGGACCTCAAAGGCGAGACCCACGAGGAAGACCTCGACGGGCTGATGGCGACTTGCATCCAGCACGAGATGGATCACCTCGAGGGGATACTGTTCATCGACCACCTCAGCCGCCTCAAGCGCAACATGGCGCTCAAGAAGCTGAAGAAGCTGCGCGAGGCGGCCTGATACCCCTCAGCGCGCGGGGTTCACGCGTCGGCGTGTACTTCCTCGTTGAGCTTGTCGAGCGCCTTGCGGCAATCTTCTGCGCATTCCCGGCACATTTGCGCGCAGCGGCGGCAATGCGGGTTGTCGTGCTTGGCGCATTCCGCTTCGCAGATCTCGCAAGCATTGATGCAGGTCGCGAGCATTGTGCGGATTAGCTGGCGATTCTCGTCGGTACGGCGGCTGGCAAGGCGATAGGTCGCCTCGCATACGTCTGAACAATCCAGGCAAAGCCTTATGCATCGCCGCATGTCCATGTCCTCCGCGCTGCAAGCATCGGCGCAGGAATTGCAGATCGCCGCGCAATACATCGCGTGCTTGACCGCTTCGCCCAGTTCTTCGGTATAGTCGGCCCCCACCGCGGGGTGGTCCTGGATCATTTCCTTGATCGACATAGAATATCTCCTCTTTGCATGAGGAGCGCGTGGCTGTGGGGATAGTTCCGGGCGGGCCTTCCCCGCGCCGCCCGTTCCAGCTATGTTCCGACACATGGATATGACCGTTCTCATCGTCGCCGTCGCCGCGCTCCTGATCGGGGTCGCGCTCGGCTGGTTCGCCGGATCGCGACCGGCAGCCGACTGGAAAGCGCGCCATGGGGAGCGCGATGCCGAGGCGCGGGAGCTGGACGAGAAGTTCCGCCGCGCCATCGTGGAGCTTGAGAATGCGACCGTGCGCGCGACCCGCGCCGATGCGCTCGACGGCGAGCTGCGCGAAACCCGCACGGCGCACGAAACGGCACTCGACGCCCTGCGGCGGGACAATGCCGCGCTCGGGTCCGAACTTGCGACGCTCAAGGAAAAGACCGCCAATTTCGACGAGCAGAAACGCCTGCTGGTCGAGGCGCGCGAGGAACTGCTCAAGGAATTCCAGAACACCGGCACCGCCGTGCTGTCGAAGGCGCAGGAGGATTTCCTGAAGCGCGCGAACGAGCGTTTCGGCCACTCCGAAAAGACCAGCGAGGAAAAGCTGCGCGCTCTGCTCGATCCGGTGGGCAAGCGGCTGGAGGCGTACGAGAAGCAGGTCGCCGCGCTGGAGGAAAAGCGCACCGATGCCTTCGGGCGGCTCTACCAGCAGATCACCGAGATGCAGCGCGGGCAGGAAGAGGTCCGGCGCGAGGCGCAGCGGCTCGGCAACAGCCTGACCAATGCGCCCAAGGCCCGCGGCCGCTGGGGCGAGCGGGCGTTGCAGAACGTGCTCGAGCAATGCGGACTGTCGGAGCATACCGACTTCAATCTCGAACATTCGATCGAGACCGAGGACGGCCGGCTCCGTCCCGACGCGGTGGTGCATGTACCGGGGCAGAAGAAGCTGGTTATCGACGCCAAGGTCTCGCTCAATGCCTACCAGGCCGCGTTCGAGGCGGACGACGACGACGAGCGCCGCCGCCATCTCGACCTGCATGCGAAATCCATGCGCAACCACGTCCAGACGCTCGGCAGCAAGAGCTACCAGAGCCAGTTCGACGACACGCCCGACTATGTGGTGATGTTCGTGCCGGGCGAGCACTTCGTCGCCGCTGCGCTGGAGCACGATCCGGAGCTGTGGGACTTCGCCTTCCGCAACAAGGTGCTGCTCGCGACGCCCACCAACCTCGTCGCCATCGCGCGCACCGTGGCGCAGGTCTGGCGGCAGGACACGATCGCGCAGGAAGCGGTGGAGATCGGCAAGGCCGGGGCGGAGCTTTACGATCGCTTGGCCGTGGCCGCCGAACACATGAAGCGCGTCGGCGGCGGGCTGGAAACGGCGGTCAACAATTACAACAAGTTCGTCGGCAGCTTCGAACGCAACGTGCTGACGTCGGGCAGGCGCCTCGCAGAACGCGGCATCGAAATCGGCAAGCGCGAGATCGAGGAAGTACCGAAGGTGGAGGCGACCCCGCGCTACAATGCGGAAGACGCGGCGCAGATCGAAGACGGCACCGGCGAAGGGCGCGAGGCCGCGGAGTAAAGCGGTAGTTGTGGCAGCCCCGCGAAGCGGTTAGATGACTGCGGGTTCGCTGAACGAATTTGGTGTAAGCAAACGCATCGTATGGCCGAAAACAAACCGGATCCCAACATAGACGCAGCCCGATTTGCTGCCATTATCGCAAGCTCTTCGGACGCGATAATCTCGAAGTCGCTTGAAGGCATCATAGAGACTTGGAACCCGGCGGCAGAAGCGCTTTTCGGCTGGTCCGCCGCAGAAATGGTCGGGCAGTCTATCCGCCGGATTGTGCCCGAAGATCGCGCTGAGGAAGAGGATCGTATCCTCGCACGAATTCGTGCTGGGCAGACCGTTCCAAAGTTTTCTACCGAACGTCTCACGAAGAGCGGCGAAACCGTGCCTATCGCGGTGACAGTCTCGCCGGTGCGCGATGCGTCCGGCAGGATCGTCGGCGCGTCGAAGATCGCGAACGACTTGCGCGAGCAGATCGAGTTGCAGTCCGGTCTTCGCCAGAAGACCGACCAGTTCACCGCGCTCGCCAACAACATTCCGCAACTGGCGTGGCTCGCCGACAAGGATGGCTGGATCTACTGGTTCAACCAGCAGTGGTACGATTTCACCGGCACCGATCTGGAGGAAATGCAGGGTTGGGGGTGGCAGAAAGTTCATCACCCGGATCATGTCGAGCGTGTCACCACCCGCATTCAGGAGGCATGGGATAGCGGAGAGCCATGGGACGACACTTTCCCGTTGCGGAGGGCTGACGGAGAGTTCCGATGGTTCCTCAGTCGTGCAAACCCGTTAAGGGATGACGAGGGGAACGTCGTTCTCTGGTGCGGCACGAACACCGACATTACCGACCAGCTCGAAGCGCAGAACCACATCAAGCTGCTGATGCGCGAGGTGAACCACCGCTCTCGCAATATGCTCGCCACGATCAGGGCGATCTTGCGGCGTTCCTTCGGCTTGCCGAAAGACGAACTCATCCAGTCTCTTGATCGCCGGATCAATGCGCTGGCGTCCAATCAAGAAATCCTCGACGGCGGCGATTGGTCGGGAGCACGCGTGGCCGATATCGTAGAGGCGCAACTTCGCCATATCGGCGAGGATATGCGGCAACGGATACATATTACAAAGCCCAGTCCCGTAATCGTCAGAACCGATGTTGCCGAAGCAATAGGACTGGCAATCCATGAACTCGCGACGAATGCCGAAAAATACGGCGCACTCAGCAATGATCGCGGGAGGATCGATATCGAATGGGAGGTTGCCAGCGAACCTGCGGAAGAGCCAGTCTTTCGCATGAGCTGGAACGAGGCCGGTGGCCCTCTGGTAACCGAGCCTTCACGCACGGGCTTCGGCTCGCTCTTGATCATGCGGAATGTCGAACAAGTCCTTGCTGCGAAAGTTGCGCTGAACTTCGCAGCCGATGGCCTGAACTGGCGGGTGGAAGCACCCGCCGGAAAACTAACCGTCGACCGGATCGAACGGATCGCGGCGCAAGACTATTTGGCCATTTAACCCTGGGGGGTTGGTCCGGATCAGTCCCGCTGTTTCAGTCCCGCGAGTACCTCGTACCCCAGCACAGCCGCCGCGACCGCCGCGTTGAGGCTGTCGGCGCGGCCTTTCATCGGCATGGTTACGCGCAGGTCGCAGGCCATCTCGTATTCCTCCGGCAAGCCGCGGCTCTCGTTGCCGACCATGACGAAGCAGGGTGCGGCATAGGGCGCGCCGCGATAGGGCTGGGCCTCGCGCAGGCTGGCGGCGACGAGCTGGCCTGTGCCGTCGCGAAGCCAGCTTTCGAACTCGCTCCATTCTGCGCGTGCGATGGCCTGGGTGAACACCGCACCCATGCTGGCGCGCACGGCCTCGACGCTGAACGGATCGGCGCAATCGTCGATCAGGATCAGTCCGCCCGCGCCGATCGCATCGCCGGTCCGCAGCATGGTGCCGAGATTGCCCGGATCGCGCAGCGCCTGGGCGACCAGCCAGATGTCGGCGCGGCTGCGGTTAAGGCTCGCCAGCGTCGTGTCGAATTCGGCGAACACGCCCGCAACCGCTTGCGGATTGTCCTTGCCGGTGATCTTGGAGAGGATGTCGGGCGAGGTCTCGATCACCTCACCGCCCGCCGCCGCGACCGCCGCTTCGAGCTCGGCCAGCAGCGGATGGGGATCGCGACCCGTGGCGAGCACCAGCACTTCGGGCAAATGCCCGCATTCGCGCGCATCGGTCAGCAGGCGCAGGCCCTCGGCGAGGAACTTGCCGGCGGCCTTGCGATGCTTCTTCTCGCGCAGGGCGCGCAGCGCCTTGACGGTGGGGTTGGAAAAGCCGGTGATGAGGCGGCGCGGGTGGGTGTCGCTGGGAGCCATGGTCACGGCTCCCCGAAACCGTCCTCGATCATCGCGGCGAGGGTGCCCATCGCCTCTTCGCTGCCGTCGCCGACCACGATCAGCTCGATCGTGTCGCCCTTGGCCGCGCCCAGCATCATCAGGCCGAGGATGGAGCCGCCGGCCGCCTCGTTCTCGCCCTTGGCGACGCGCACCTGGCAGCCTTCCGGCAATTCGGCGACTGCGCCGACGAACTTGGCGCTGGCGCGCGCGTGCAGGCCGCGCTGGTTGACCACCGTGAGGGTGCGGCGCAGCTCGCTCAAGAGGTGGCAGCCTTCGCGCTGTCGAGATCCTGGCCGAGGAACTCGCTGGCCACCGTGATGTAGTTGCGGCCTGCGGTCTGCGCTGCGTGGACCGCATCGACCACGCCCATGCTCTTGCGCGCGCCGGCAAGACGGATGAGCATCGGCAGGTTGATGCCCGCGATCACCTCGATCCGCCCTGTGTCGAGCAGCGAGATCGCGAGGTTGGAGGGCGTGCCGCCGAACAGGTCGGTCAGGATGATCGCCCCGTCGCCCGTGTCCACCTTGGCGATGGCATCGGCGATGTCCTGGCGGCGACGCTCCATGTCGTCGTTGGGACCGATGCAGATGGTCGCGACGCCCTCCTGCTTGCCCACCACATGCTCCATCGCGTCGATGAAGTGCTCGGCCAAATTGCCGTGGGTGACGAGAATCATGCCAATCATGCGTGGGCGTATCCGAATAATTACCCTTGGAAGGTTACGTGCCGGGTCCTGAACCATCAATGGCCGTGGGAATCAACGCCGTTCGAGCGGATCGGCGGGCCGGCTCCCCAGATTGCGATGGATGACGGTGGGCGAAAACCCCTCGGCGCGCAAGACCTCCGCCGCCCGCTCGGCGCTGTAGACGGAGCGGTGTCTCCCTCCGGTACAGCCGAAGGCGATGTTGAGATAGCTGCGGCCTTGCGCGGCATAGCGGGGCAGCAACTCGCGCAGCAAGTCGGCGATGCGGGCGAAGGCGGGTTCGAAAGCGGGATCGGCCTCGATATGCGCGGCTACCTCGGCTTCAAGTCCGGTCTTCTCGCGCAGGCCCTCGACCCAGTGCGGGTTGTCGACGAAGCGCATGTCGAACAGCAAGTCCGCGAGTGGTGGAGTGCCGCGGGCGAAGCCGAAGCTGGAAATGGTGACGGTCATCTCCCGCTCGGCACTGCTGGCGAATTGCTCGCGCACTTCCTGCTGCAGCTGGTTGGTGGAGAAGTCGCTGGTGTCGATGACGATGTCGGCCCAGCGGCGCAGCGGCTCCAGCAGCTCGCGTTCGGCCTTGATCCCGTCGAGCACGGGGCGGCCGCGGGCCATGGGATGCGGGCGGCGGGTCTCGTTGTAGCGCCGCTCCAGCTCGCCGCCGGCGCAGTCGATGAACAGCGTCGTCACCTCGACATCGCCGCGAGCCGCGAGCTGCTTGCACATTGCGATGATCTCGGTGGGGACGAAACCGCGGGTGCGCGAATCGAAGCCGATGGCGAGCTGGCTGCCCTCGTCCTCATTTCCAAGCAGCCCGCCGAGCAGGCGCACGGGGAAGTTGTCGATCGCTTCCCAGCCGATGTCCTCCAGCACCTGCAGCGCCGTCGACTTGCCTGCGCCGGAGAGGCCGGTGACGAGCAGGACGCGCTGGCGCGCTAAAGCGGAGGAATCGGCGGTCATTGCGCGAGCCTTGTTGCTGCTTGCGCTTCGCTTGGAAAGGGCAGGCCGTGCTTTGCCAGCGCATATTCGGCACGCAGGGCCTGCGTTGCATCACCCGGGGCAAAGGGCAGGACCGGCACGGACATACCGGCCAAGTCCCGCGCCGGAACGTCCATCGGGAAGCGCGGGGCGTCGGGATCGAGCTGGAGGACGAGGGCCACTTGAGCTCGCATCGTCGGCAACTCTACCAACCCGATGTTGCGGACCTCGATCAGCCCGGCGGTATTGGGTGGGGGCGCGGCAATCAGCGCGCCGTCCTGCACAACGAGTTCGATCGCGTCGTCGCCGATCAGCACCGCGCCACGGTCGATGAGTGCAAGGGCAAGCGAGGACTTGCCGAGGCCCGGTGCACCCTCGATCAGCAGCGCTCGCCCGCCGATGGCAACGCCGGTGACGTTGGCGAGGACCTGTGTACTCATCGGCGCGCGGGCAGACCGAACACCAGGCAGGCGCCCGGCTCACCATCCTGCCGCGAGGTCGCGACCAGCGTGCCGTCATGCGCCTCGGCTATGGTTCGCGCGATAGCGAGGCCAAGCCCGGAATGCTTGCCGAAGTCCTCGCCCTCCGGCCGGTCGGAATGGAACCGCTGGAACACTTTCTCGCGCTTTTCCTCGGGGATCCCGGGGCCCTCGTCGCAGATAGTGAGGGTGATCCAGCCATCGTGCCGCTCCAGCACTGCATCGATCCGGCCCCTCGGCGGGGAGAACGATACCGCATTGTCGAGCAAATTGTCGATCACGCGCTCCAGCCGCACCGGAACGCCTGCGACCACCAGCGGCTCCTCAGGCATTGCCAGCGCAATCGTGCGACCCTCGTTCTCCTCGCGCTCCTCGCGGCTGGCGACGATGTTCGACAGGAGCTGCTTGAGGTCGACCGTCTCGAATTCGGCGCGCGACATTTCTGCGTCGATCCGGCTGGCGTCGGAGATTTCCGTGACCAGCCGGTCGATCCGCTGCACGTCGTGCGTCGCGATGTCGAGCAACTGTGCGCGCAGTTGCGGATCTTCGACCTTGGCCAGCGACTCGGTCGCGCTGCGCAGTGAAGCGAGCGGGTTCTTGATCTCGTGCGCGACGTCGGCGGCGAAGCTTTCGACCGCGTCGATGCGCTGGCGGAGCGCTCCGGTCATGTCCGAGAAAGCGCGGGCGAGCATACCGATCTCGTCGCGGCGATCGGGCAGGCGTGGCACCTCGACCTGCCGGTCGCGGCCTTGCCTGACGCGGACGGCGGCCTGCACCAGTTCGCGCAAGGGGCGCACGATGGTACGGGCGAGGAACAGCGACAGCAGCGTGGAGACGAGCAGCGCCAGCAGCACGACGGCGAGCACGGTCGATCGCGCCGCGCGCACGCTTTCGGTAATGTCGACCGGGTTGCGAGTCAGCAGCAGCGTATCGCCATCCAGTCCGACCGGTGCGGCAGCATTGATGACATGCGTGCCGTCCGGGGCATCGCGCAGCACGATCTGTGTCAGGCTTTCCTCACGGGCCCGGACCAGTTCCGGCCAGCCTGACGCATCGTCGGTGGCAGGCTCGACATAGTCCGGGAGAGCAGGCGCACCTACGATCCGATCGAACCCGCGGTCGAGGCGCAGGGCGAGGTCGGTCTGATCGACCTCGGACGGCTCGGGCAGGTCGAAACTCGGCGGGGCGAGGGCGAAGCTGTCCGATTCCAGATTGCCATCGGGGCCGTAGACCCTGAGGCGCAGGCGCTGCTCCTTGCCGATCTGGATCAGCAGCGCTTCCTGTCGCTGGACCGTAGCACCGGCGAGCGCTTCCGCGGTAATCTGCGCCTCGACCAGAGCGAGCTTGAACCGCTCGTCGAGTAGCTGCTTGCGGTAAGCATCGAGATAAAGGACCCCGCCGCCCAGCAGGACCAGCGGCAATACGTTGACGAACAGGATGCGGCTGGTGAGCGACAGACGGTGCGACCAGCGCAACTGGCCGAACCGGTCGCTGCGCAGGGCGCTGGCTCTGTCGGATTCTCCGGGTCGCTGGTCAGCCATCGCTGAAGCTGTAGCCGGCGCCGTAGAGCGTTTCGATGGCCGAGAATTCGGGATCGACCCGGCGGAACTTGCGCCGCATGCGCTTGATATGGCTGTCTACCGTGCGGTCGTCGACGAAGACATCGTCGGGATAGGCCGCGTCCATCAGCTGGTTGCGGCTCTTGATGACCCCCGGCCGCACGGCGAGTGCCTCGAGCAGCAGGAACTCGGTGACGGTGAGCGAGACCGGCTTGTCCTCCCACGTAACGTGATGGCGCGCCGGGTCCATATGCAAGCGCCCGCGATCGATTTTCTCGGATGTGTCTGCAGGGACCGCGTCGCTCATCACCAGTGGTCGGCGGGCATCGCTGCGGCGCAGGATCGCGTGGATGCGCGCGAGCAGCAGGCGCAGGCTGAAGGGCTTGGCGATATAATCGTCTGCGCCCATTTGCAGCCCGGCGGCTTCGTCCGCCTCGTCATCCTTGCTGGTCAGGAAAATCACCGGCAGCGCCGATTCCTCGCGCAGGCGGCGCAGCAATTCCATGCCGTCCATCTTGGGCATCTTGATGTCGAAGATGGCAAGGTCGGGCGGATTGTTGAGCAGCGCGCCCAGCGCCGCCTCGCCATCGGAGTAGAGCCGCGTGGCGAACCCTTCCGCCTGCAGCGCGATCGACACCGTGGTGAGGATGTTACGGTCGTCGTCGACGAGCGCGATCACGCGCTGGTCGGGGTCCTGCGGGTTCGCACCCTGGATCGCATCGCTGTTCATGCCTTGGTGCCTAATCCGATTATCCGTGCAAAACAACGCAGGCTGTGCCCACCTAAGCCAGAATTTACCGCCGTCCGGTTTGACGCATGGGCGGTGGGGTATTAGAGGCTGGCGCGAGCACCGCGCATTCGTATGCGTGGATGATTCCATCACAGTAACGCACTCGCGCGCTGGAGATTTTTCGGTGACCACCCCGCTTTCGACTTCTCTTTCCGACCAGGGCATCGCCACCGGTGCCACGATCCACCCGAACCTGACCGCGGAAGAGCTGACCGCCGCCGCGCTGGAGAATGGCGAAGGCCGCAAGGCGAAGGATGGGCCGCTGGTGGTCGAAACCGGCAAGCACACCGGCCGCAGCGCGAATGACAAGTTCATCGTCCGCGACAGCGAAACCGAAGACACCGTGTGGTGGGACAATAACGCCTCGATGAAGCCGGAGCATTTCGCTGCGCTGAAAGAGGATTTCTTGGCCGCGCTGGGCGAAAAGAGCGATCTCTATGTGGCGGACCTGTTCGGCGGATCGCAGCCTGAATATCGCGTAAAGGTACGCGTTATCAACGAGCTGGCGTGGCACAACCAGTTCATCCGCACGCTGCTGGTGCGCCCGACCGCCGCCGAGCTCGACGGGTTCGAGCCGGAATATACCATCATCGACCTGCCGACGTTCCAGGCCGATCCGGCACGCCACGGCACGCGCAGCGAGACGGTGATCGCCGTCAATCTGTCGGAAAAGCTGATCCTTATCGGCGGCACGAAATATGCCGGCGAAATGAAGAAGAGCGTGTTCGGCATTCTCAATTACCTGCTGCCTGCCCAAGGCGTGATGCCGATGCACTGCTCGGCCAATATCGGCCCGGACGGCAAGAGCGCGGTGTTCTTCGGCCTTTCGGGCACCGGCAAGACCACGCTGTCGGCCGACGCCAGCCGCACACTGATCGGTGACGACGAGCATGGCTGGTCGGATACGGCGGTCTTCAATTTCGAAGGCGGCTGCTATGCCAAGATGATCCGCCTCGATCCCGATAGCGAGCCGGAAATCTACGCCACGACCAAGATGGAGGGCACGGTCCTCGAGAACGTCGTGATGAACGATGCGGGCGAAATCGACCTCGACGACAACAGCCTCGCGGAGAACACCCGCGGCGCCTATCCGCTGTCGTCCATTCCCAACACCAGCGCCGACAATCTCGGTCCGCCGCCGTCGAACGTCATCATGCTCACCGCCGATGCCTTCGGCGTGCTGCCTCCTATCGCGCGGCTCACGCCCGACCAGGCGATGTATCACTTCCTGTCGGGCTACACGGCCAAGGTCGCCGGAACGGAAATCGGCGTGACCGAGCCGACCGCGACCTTCAGCACGTGCTTCGGCGCGCCCTTCATGCCGCGCCACCCGAGCGTTTACGGCAACCTCCTGAAGAAGCGCATCGCCGAGGGCGAAGTGCACTGCTGGCTGGTCAACACCGGCTGGACCGGCGGCAAATACGGCGTCGGCCATCGCATGCCGATCAAGGCCACTCGCGCGCTGCTCAATGCCGCGCTCGACGGGTCGCTCAACGATGCGGAGTTCCGCAAGGACCCGAACTTCGGTTTCGAAGTCCCGGTGAGTGTGCCCGGCGTCGACAGCCAGATCCTCGACCCGCGTTCCACCTGGGACGACAAGGACGAATACGACCGCACCGCGCACAAGCTGGTGCAGCTGTTCGTGGACAATTTCGAACCCTTCGCAGCCCATGTCGACCAGGGCGTGCGCGACGCGGCCCCCGCAGCCGCCTGACGATTTATCGGTTGGAGAGGAGAGCCCTGCGAGCCTAGTGTCGACGGGGACCTCAGAAGAGAGCCCCGGCCGGGAAACCGGACCGGGGCTTTTTCTCGACCTGGCGGGAGATAAGGCTCGACCCCTCTGCCTGCCCCTTAATCTTGCGCTCAGCATGGTCAGACCAAAGGATTGAGGATGAACTTAGTCCTCCGACTTGCCGCCGCTGCCGTCGTGCTCGCACCGATACAGGGAGCAATCGCGCAGGAAACGGCGCCGGTCGTGGCGGAGCAGGCCTATTCGGGCCCAGTGGTCTACCGCGCCGAGGTCGTCGCCGAATATCCGCATGACGCCGCCGCGTTCACGCAAGGGCTGCTGTGGCACGAGGGCGCGCTGTTCGAGAGCACCGGGCGCGTCGGGCAGTCGGTCATCCGACAGCTCGATCTCGAAACCGGCGAGGCGGTCCGTGAAATGGCCATCCCGCCAAGCCAGTTCGGCGAAGGCTTGGCCGAATGGAACGGTGAACTCATCAGCCTGACATGGCGCGACGGTGCGATCCATCGCTGGGATGCGGACACTCTCGAGCCATTGGCGACGCGTGACGGCTATCCGCTCGACGGCTGGGGCCTGACGACGTCCAGGGAAGGGCTCATCCACTCCGATGGCAGCGCGACCCTGCGGGTGCTCGATCCGGAGAGCTACGACGTCCTTCGCAGCATCGAGGTCACCATGAACGACCGCCCGCTGCGCCGCCTCAACGAGCTTGAGATGATCGATGGACTCGTCTTCGCCAACATATGGGAGACGGCCTATATCGTCGCAATCGATCCGGCAGACGGCAGGGTCGAACGGCTGATCGACCTGACTGATCTCGTTGCGTCTGTGCCAGTCACCGGACGGGATGCCGTGCTCAACGGAATAGCGTGGGACGCGGAAAAGCGGCGCCTGTTCGTTACCGGAAAGCTTTGGCCGAAGCTATTCGAGATCGCGCTGGTCGAAACCGACGCACAGGTGCGCTAGCAGAGCTCAGATCGCTGGCAGGCGCAGCCCGTTTGTCGGGATAATCCCAAATACGGCTTCCGCGTGAGCAATCACCGATGAGAAGAAGAGTCAGCAAGCTATCCGGGAGGGAGCCCGCTGACTCTCAAGTTGAGAGGTCAAGCCTGCAACACCAGCTTAAAGCCTAGATAAATCAGGCTACCCGCTGCCATCCCTTGGAGAACGCTCCAAGTAATATGCAGATTTTTCTGGGATAGAATTTTCGACATTGCAAGTTCAGCCTCATGGATAATTATAATCAGGACACGGCCACTTTTACAGCGGCGTAGCTAAGGCGGGCTAGTACGATTGGTCTATATACGGGCTAGCACTATACCTGATATTTCGAAATATACCGCGCGACGTTTTTCTCCAGCACGTCCATCGGAACATTGCCGCCAAGCACCACTGCATCGTTGAACGCCTTGAAGTCGTAGGCCGGGCCCAAGGCGGTTTCCGCGCGGGCGCGCTGATCGACGATGCGGCTGTGGCCGAGCTTGTAGCCGGTCGCCTGCCCGGGCCAGCTGCAGTAGCGATCGACCTCGCTACCCACTTCTTCCGGCTTGCTGCCGTTCTCCTCGACGAAGAAGCGCACGGCCTGCTCGCGGCTCCAGCCCTTGGCATGGAGGCCGGTGTCTACGACCATCCGGCAGGCACGGAAGGCGAGGCTCTGGAGATAGCCGAGGCGGCCGACCGCGAAATCGTCATAGGCGCCGAGCTCGTCTGCCAGTTGCTCGCCATAGAGCGCCCAGCCCTCGCTGAACGGGTTGAATGCCAGGATCGAGCGGATGAGCGGCAGGCGGTTGGAATATTCGCCTTCCCACACGTGGCCGGGAATGGTCTCGTGATAGGTGAGGTCCGCCAGGTCGTATTTGCGGTGCAGGTCGGTGGTCCGCAGATTGATCCAGAAGCGACCCGGTATGGTGCCGTCCTTGCTGCCCGCCCCGCCATAGGCGCCCGGCGCGCCGACTTCCTCGGCAGGCGGGATGCGCTTCACCTCCAGATTGGGTTCGACCAGCGTGTTGAAGGCGCGCGGCATCTGCGCCTTGATCCAGTTCACCCGGTCCCAGATGAATTCCATGATCTCTTCGCGGCCGGGATCGCCCTCCGCGAACTTGTAGCGCGGGTCTGCACCCAGCGCCTGCATGCGCTCGCCGACCGATCCGCTGGTATAGCCGATGTCGCGCAGGATCGGGTCCATGCGGGCATGCAGCGCTTCCAGCTCTTCGAGGCCTTGGCGGTGGATGTCGTCGGCGGAGAGGGTGGTGGTGGTGCTGGAGCGGAGAGCCCAGGCGTAGAATTCCTCGCCCTGCGGACGGGCGGAGATGCCGGGGGCATCGCTGGCCACGGCTCGCTCGGCCTTCAGTTCGGCCAGCTGGCGGGAAAGCGCCTCGGCAATCGGGCCGCTCTCGAGCGCCATTGCCCGATCGGCACGGGCTTCAGGGAGGTCGCTGGTGTTGAGCTTGGCCCGCAGATCGTCGGCAAACAGCTCGCCTTTTCCGGCGCTGGCGATGGTCTGCTCCATCTGGCGGATCGCCTTGTCGAGAAGGAAGCCCGGCGGCACCACGCCCATGCCGCGGGCAGCACGAATACGCTCCAACTCTCCGTCGAAAACCGACGGCATCTGCTCCATCCGCTTGATATATGCGTCGGCATCATCGGCATTCGCGACATTATGCGACGACTGCATGAAGCGCGGCAGGGCAAGATATTCGCCGACGTTCTGGATGACGACATAGGGCGCGGTGCGCCAGTTGCCCACGGGCGTATCGCCATAGGGCAGCTCGAAGCCATCGAGGGCCAGGGCATAGGCGCTTTCGACCACTTCGAAACTGGTCAGCTGATCTGCATCGAGGAGCTCGCGCGGATAGGCGCGGGTCATTTCCAAATCGCGCCGCAGCGTGGCGGCATAGGCGGCTTGCCCCTCGGGCGACTGGTCTTCCAGCCGGCTGCGCAGTGCGGCATGGCTGCCGGTATCGACGCCGAGCGAGGTCGCTCGCTCGGGTTCATGGGCGAGGAGGTTGTAGCCGACCTGGTCGAGCCATTCATCGGGCGTCAGGCTTACGGGGGCAGAGGTCCCGTCGGCGGCGTAGGTCGCGCAACCCGATAAGGTGAGTGCAGTTGTCGCGGCTAGCCCGGCGAGGGCCTGGCGGCGGGTGATGTCGTAGCTGTGTGAAGTCATGCCGGCGGTGTGCGCCGCCGGTCAGGGCCTGTCAAATGGACTGCAGCGAAATCAGTCGCGCAGATTTGCCGGGACCTTGCCGCCATTGGCCGCAAGCTCGTTCATCACGCGCTTGTGCAGCCACATATTGTCTTCGGCGCTCCCCGAATAATCCTCGCGGCCCAGTTCCTGCGCCAGCGCCTTGCGGCTCTCGTAATCGGAGTCGATGTTCAGCAGCTTCATCAGGTCGACGATGGAGGTGCGCCAGTTCAGCCGGTCTGCGCCGGGCATGGAATCGAGATGGTTCTCGACATCGACAACCGGGGTGGCTTTCTTCTCGACGACCGGTGCATTGGCCCAGGCATTGCCGGGATTGGCCTTCGGCGCGCCGGAGGGGGCAGTTTTCGGCGCTTCCTGCGCCTTCGCATCCTTGCCGAAAATCGCGTCCTTGATCTTGCCGAAAATGCTCATGGTCGTCTCCTTTCCCCTGGCAACGGGCGGGGTGCGACCCCGTTCCGCCGTGGAAGCTCTACCTAAGCTTGCGAGGCGCGCGCGTGGCGCTATGGAAAAGCGATGCTCGATGCTGTCCTCTCGCTCACCGTTTTTGCCGCGATCCTGCTGTTGATCGGCGCCTTTTTCCTGTGGCGGCGGACTGGCAATGCGAAGAACGCGCTGCTGATGGTGCTGCTGGCTTTCGTGGCGCTGATGAACGTGGCGATCTGGACGCTGCCCGATGCCGGGGGTGAGGCCCCGCTCGAAAAGCTCGAGCAGGGCGCTCGCTAGGGAGCCTTATTCGGGCAGCTGCCAGAGGACCGAACCGGTATAGCTGCCGGCAACCGGCTCGCCATTGCCCCCACGCGCGGGTTCGAAGCGAGCGCGCTTGCTGACCAGGCTGCAGGTCGCCGCATCCAGCTCGCTATGCCCGGTCGAACCGGTGACGGTGCAGTTCGACACGCGGCCGTTGGCGGCGATCTCGAGGCGGAATCTGGCAACTCCCGTCAATTCGCGACGCGCCCAGCTCGAGCGATAGTCGTTGTTCGACAGCCAGCGCCCGGGATCGTTCTTTGGGCGGGCGGGAACCGGCTCGAAGCTGGGCGTGGGAGCGGGCGGTGCGGGTTTCGGCAGCACGATCTCGCCGCGTCCCGGTTGCGGGCTGGGGATGGGCGGCGGGATTAAGTTCGTCGTGTCGATAATCGGCGGCGTCGGCTTGAGATCGAGTTTGGGCACCGGGGTGAAGACCGGCGGTACGGTGCTTTCCTTCGGGTCCGCCGTATTCTCTGGCGGCGGAGGAGGTGGAGGCGGCGGGGGGACGTCACGGATATCCTTCGCGGGGAGCCGGGTAATGATATCCGGCATCGCGCCACTGACCGTCAGTCCGAAAACCAGCAGCGCGCCGACCCCGGCGTGGATAGCCACCACGGCAGCAATACTGCCGACCGAGGCGCGGTTCGATTGGGTGATGTAGGACATGGATGTGCTCCTCTTCCAATGCGGGAGACTTAGTCTGCGACTCCTCGTATTAGCAATGTTACAACATTACCGACAGACGTCAAGTTTGATGAGACTTTATAACACGCGTGTGGGATCGACGACCGAACGGCAGAGTTCGATCCGTGGCGCACTTAAGCGGGTTCTCCGCCTGCGCGAATGCCGGATTTCGAGGCCCGCTCTCGCTGGCCAAATCACTACATCATTTAATCGGGCAGGCCGGATCGAGGCGGAAGTCGAGATAATTGTCGACCGACTTCATCAGCTCCGCCTGTTCGTTCTCGAAGAAGTGGTTGGCGCGCGGGATTTCCTCGTGATGCACGGTGATGTGCTTCTGCGTGCGCAGTTTCTCGACCAGCTTGGTGACCGAATTGGGCTGCACCACCGTGTCCTGCGCGCCGTGGATGAAGATGCCGCTGGCGGGGCAGGGGGCGAGGAAGGAGAAGTCGTACATGCTCGCCGGAGCGCCGATGCTGATCCAGCCGCGGATTTCCGGGCGGCGCATCAGCAGCTGCATGCCGATCAGCGCGCCGAAGCTGACGCCGGCGACCCAGGTCACCTGCGCTTCGGGATGGACCTGCTGCACCCAGTCGAGCGCGCTGGCGGCATCGGACAATTCGCCGACGCCATTGTCGAAGCTGCCCTGGCTACGGCCGACGCCGCGGAAATTGAAGCGCAGCGTGGCGAAGCCGCGGTTGACGAAGGTCTTGTAGAGCCGCTGCGTCATCTGCTCGTTCATCGTGCCGCCGCCCTGCGGGTGCGGGTGCAGGATCATCGCCACCGGCGCACGCGGGCGCGGGGCGGGAGAGAAACGGCCTTCGAGACGGCCTTCGGGGCCGGGGAAGATGACGGTCGGCATGGATGGAGTACCTGTCGAATCTGATGGGTCACGCTGGCCATGGGTGGCGCATGCGAGGTCGCGGGCTATATAGGGTTTCCCCGCGATTTCGCAATAATTTCGAGCCCGTATCATTCCCGAACGCATCTACCTCGATCACGCCGCCACCACGCCGCTGCGCCCCGAAGCGCAAGCGGCGATGGAAGAGGGCTTCCGGTTATGGGCCAATCCCAGCTCGCCGCATGCCGAAGGGCGCAAGGCGCGCAGCCTGCTGGAGGACGCGCGGGAGCGGATCAAGGCGGCGCTCGGATGGGACGGCGAGGTGATCTTCACCAGCGGGGCCAGCGAGGCGGCGGCGCTGGCGTTTGATCGAGCCTCCGTCGTCCATGAGGTAGCTAGCGCCGTCGAGCACGATGCAATTCTCGGTGTGGACGACTTACGGGACTATCGAATCCCCGTAGAACCTGATGGCCGTGTTTTGTTGCCGCAGACTGCAAATGCAATTGATCCCTCACCATTGGTGGAGGGGCTGGAAAACAGGTCGCTGGTCGCCATCCAGCACCTCAATTCGGAAACCGGCAATCGGCAGAATATCGGCATGGCTGCTGAGGCGGTTCACGACAAAGGCGGGCTTCTGCTTGTCGATTGTGCACAATCGGCTGGAAAACTGGCCATTCCGCAAATTGCGGACATGGTCATCATTTCCGCCCATAAATTCGGCGGGCCAATCGGGCTCGGAGCACTATTGGTGAAGGACTACTCCATGTTAGCGCCCTCTGGCGGCCAGGAGCGCGGTTATAGGCGCGGGACCGAGAATTTGCCTGGAGTCCTCGGCAAGGCGGCAGCGCTGGAAGCTTGCACCGATCCCTATGTCGCGCCCGAAGTGCTCGAGCCGCTCGATCACTTGGCCGAAGAATGTCGAAAACTCGGCGGCATATGGCTTTCCGATCGTCTCTCCGACCCCACGCCCTACATCCGCGCCATTGCCATGCCGAACATGAGCGCCACCGCGCAGGTCATGCGGTTCGACATGGCGGGCATTGCGGTCTCGCAAGGCAGCGCCTGCTCCAGCGGCACGATGAAGACGAGCCGTGTGCTGGAGGCGATGCAGGTCGAACCGGAGGTTGCCGCGAACACGATCCGCGTCTCGCTCGGCTGGAACACCACCCGCGTCGAAGTGGAACGCTTCTGCGAGGCGTGGCTTGAGATGTCGAAACAGTAGTGTCCGTTCGTGCGGAGCCTGTCGAAGCACGGTCCTTCTTTTTGACTAGCGCGGCACCCGAAGTAAGTACGGCCCTTCGACAAGCTCAGGGCGAACGGATAGGGGCGTTTGCGCACCGATGATCTATCTCGACTACCAGGCCACCACCCCGCTCGCGCCCGAGGCGCGCGATGCGATGCTGCGCTGGCTGGACGGGCCGGGCGGCACCGGCTTCGGCAATCCGCACAGCCCGCACCGCATGGGGCGACAGGCCAAGGCTGCCATCGAACTGGCGCGCGAGCAGGTCGCGGCGCTGTTCCCGGCGGGAGGCAAGGTGATCTTCACCGGCGGCGCGACCGAGGCTATCAATCTCGCCATCCGCGGAAGCGGCAATGGCGGGGCCGTGTCCGTTTCTGCCATCGAACATGCCGCCGTGCTCGATACCGCGCAGGATGCAGGCAAGTGTCATGTGCTCAACGTCGCCAAGAACGGGCAGTGCAATACGAAACAAGATTTGCCGAGCGACACGCGGCTGGTCTGCCTGATGCAGGTCAACAACGAGATCGGGACGATCCAGCCGACCATCGAATGGCATCGCAAGGCGAAGGAGAACAATGCGCTCTATTTCTGCGACGCGGTGCAGGCCTATGGCCGGATCGAACTGACCGGTGCGGACATGATCGCCATTTCAGCCCACAAGTTTCACGGGCCGAAAGGCATCGGCGCATTGTGGGTGCGCGAAGGGCTGTCGCTGGACCAGGTGCAGACCGGCGGCGGCCAGGAATTCGGCATACGCTCGGGCACGCTCTCGCCTGCGCTTATCGCCGGCATGGGTGCCGCTGCGCAGGAAGCGCAGGAGCGGATGGAGCAGGACGCCGAACACGTGCAGAAGCTCTGGAAGCGCGCCAGCGAGCTGTTCGAGAACTGGGAGCTGAACGGCAGCGCGGAGGCGCGCTGGCACGGCAATCTCAACATTCGCCCGCGCGGGCCGAACGGCGGCGGGCTCGACGTGAACCGGCTGATGAGCGACGTGCGCGACGTGATGTTCTCCGCCGGCTCCGCCTGCGCCAGCGGATCAGGCCGGACAAGCCATGTGCTCGAAGCGATCGGCCTGCCGAAGAAGCTTGCCAAGGCCTCCATCCGGCTCGGCTTCGGGCGCTACACCACGATGGACGAGATCGAGCAGGCGGCGGAGAAGATCAACACCGCGGCAAAAGCGCAGGGCGCGCTGTGAAGGTCGAATTCACGAAATCAAAGGGCGAGATCGTCATCGCCGAGTGCGAGCCGGGCGACAACCTGTTGCGCGTTGCCCAGGCCGCCGGCCTTCCGCTGGAAGGAACGTGCGAGGGTCAGATGGCCTGCTCCACCTGCCACGTCATCGTCGCACCCGAATGGTTCGACCGGCTCGACGAAGCCAGCGAGGAGGAAGAGGACATGCTCGACCTTGCAGCAGGCGTCGCGCGGACCAGCCGGCTCTCCTGCCAGATCGACCTGACCGAAGCGCTCGACGGGCTGGCGGTGTCGATCCCCGCCGAAAGCCACGATATGCGGCGGTTCTAGCCTTCCGCGTCCATCCGCACTTCGCGTTCGCGCGGGAGGAAGGCGGGAGCGGGTTCGTGATCGGCGGCAGCATCGAGGCGGGAGGCGGCGGCGAGCATGTGTTCGCGCAGGCGGCAATGCATGCTCCAGCCTGTCTTCGGATCCTCGGCCCTCACCATGAAGCGCACTGTCATAGCCCGCGCATTCTGCGAGATCACTTCGCAAACCGCTTCGTCTGGATGGATCACATCATCGTCCCTCTGCACGAACTCGCGGAACGGTTCGCGCAGCGCGTCGACATCGGCGCGATTGTCCAGTTCCAGCTCGACATGCATCATCAGGCTCGGGTCCTGCTTGGTCCAGTTCTCGAAACTGTCGCTTGTGAAATCGCCGAGCGGCGCGATCACCCGCCGCTCGTCCCAGGTCCGCAGGCGCAAATGGGTGAAGCCGATCTTCTCGACATAGCACCATTGCCCGCAATAATAGATCGCATCGCCGATCCGTGCGGTCTGAGCGAAAGCGATCTGCACGCTGGACATGATGTCGCCCAGCACCTTGCGGGCGGCGAATACCAGCACAAGACCGATCACGCCTGCCGAGGCGATGATCGAGAAGCCGAGCGTGTTCGAGATATTGCTGGCCACCAGCAGGAAGCCGATCCCGGCCAGCAGCAGCAAGGCGGTGACGATCCGCCTGATCGCGCTCATCTTCGTATAGAAGTTGCGATCCGCATTGTTTTCCGCCGCTTCGAGCTTGTCCGTCCGGCGCGAGGTGGCGAAGTCGAACAGATAGTCGATGACCGAGAGCGCAATCCCGATGATCGCCGCGAGGATGAGCACCAGCTGCAGCGGATCGAGCAAATCCTTTACCGGCCCGGAGAGGCGGAAGAACGTGGTCCGGACAAGCGCGAAAGTGCCGGCAAATGCGAGCAGGGTCGCCGGCAGGTGCACCGCCTGGAGGATGCCGTAGAGCTTGGTGTCCTCGTCCAGCCGGTGCCGCCAGCGATTGATCGCGAAATAGGTAAGGGCGGCGGCAAAGGCAGCGACCAGCAGGATCAGCGGCAGGGCGATCACTTCCCACCAAGCGAGCGTCCAGAAGGCCTGCTTGCGCAGCGGCGCGGGCAGAGCCTCCTCGAACTTGCTCGGTCCGTAGATGGAATAAAGCTGCGGCACATTGGCGACGCTCTGGCGGCTGAACACCCACAGGGGCTCGCTTCCGGGCGCCTGCACGCGCGCGATCCTGATCGGGACGGTCCGGTTTTCGACTTCCAGGTAGCCGATCACGATCGAGCGGCGCGGCGCGCCGGCCATCGGATCCTTGCTCGTCGTGGTCGTGTCGACGGCATCGGGGCGGTCGGGGAGCGAGGCCCAGTCGATCGCGACCGTCCGGTGAAGCAGGTCGTAGAGCTTAGCCGAAAGATCCTGCGGCGAATCCGCATTCGCCGACCGATCGACATTGGCGAGGTCGAGCGCAGCCGAAGCCCGCTCCCATTCCCCGCGCTCGCCGGCGGCCATGAAGCTTTCCATGAGGCCCATGGGCGTATCGAGTTCTAACGGGCTCGCTGCCCCGCCGCCGTTCTGCAGCGTTTCGACTTCGTAGACATAGGGCGAGGAATCCTGCGCCACCTGGCGCCCGGACTGGGCCAGCGCAGGTCCGGCGATGGCAGCGGAAAGGGCTGCGATAAGCAGCGCGATTTGTTGCAGAATTCTGTTCCCCATGCCCCGCTCAATGCACGAGCGGGGCCATGGGTCCGGGCCCTCAGTCGCTCGCCGGCTGGGGTTCGCCATCGCGCGCGGGCCGCCAGCCATCGTCACCGATGCCGGTCGACAGGCCGGTGCGCTTCCATAGGCGGACGGCCAGCCAGACGAGCAGGCCCAGCGGCAGCACGACTGTCAGCAGGATCATCAAGACGGCGATCATATTGCCGAGCAAAGATGCCAGCGAGCCCCATGCGCTTCGGATCGGTTCGGCAAAGCCGCCTTCGACCGGGGCGCCGGCCTGATACTCGACCGTTATCGTGCTGAAAGCGACGCGGGCGCGCATTTCCGTGAGCCAACTGCGCGCCTGGTCGATCTCTTCGTTGACCTGCGCCACGCCGCGTTCTGCAGCGACCAGCTCGGAGACAGTCCCGCGGCGGTTGCGCAGCACGTCCATCAGACGATCGCGCAGGACCGTGCGGGCTTGCAGCCGCGCTTCGGTATCGACGATCGATTTGGACAGATCCTCGCCCTCTATGGAAGAGGACACCAGCTCGCCTTCCATCCGGCCGGTCGCGGCCGTCAGCGCTTTGCCGAAGGTGCGCGCTTCGCTGCTGCGCACGGCGATGGTCAGACTGCCATAGGCATAGTCGCCTTCCTGCTCGCCCTGGTTCATCGAGACGATGCGACAGGTCTGCGGCCCCTTGGCCTCGCACATATCGGCGTGGCGTTCCTGCAGCGGGCGGATCGTATCGGCCGGAACGCGAAAGCCGTAGGCAAAGGTGTAGGCGACCTGCGGCATGCCGACGGCAATGGTGCCGCCGGCATTGCCGATGGACTCGCCCGGCTCGGGCGGGCCAGCGCGGTCCATGGCGGGCGGGGGAGGAGGCGGGGGTGCGGCAGTCGGCGGCGGCGCATTCTGCGGCATCGGTTCCATGAAGCCGAAATCGGCCTGTGGAGCCTCGGCAGCAGCTTCGACATCGACTGTAGTCACCCGTTCAGTGACGGCTTGTTGGTCCGAGTTTTCGCCACAAGCCGTCAGTAACGCGACAGCCGAAATTGCGGTAAATAGTTTCCTTTGCATTTCGCTCTTCACTCCGTCCGCCCAGACCGCCTTATTTATGCCATTATCTGAACACAATCTAAACACAGAGGTAATGGGACAACATATCGAACGCGTGGCAAGCGCAGTTGGTTGGAAAAACGAAAGCCCCGCCGCATCGCTGCGGCAGGGCTTCCAAGCTCGTTTTAATTTAGAGTGGAGTTAGGCGGTTTCCATCTCGCGCTTTTCGGCGCTTGCGCCGAGCATTTCGATGAGGGCCTTGCTGAATGCCGGAATGTCGTCCGGATTACGGCTGGTAATCAGATTGCCATCGATGGCTGCTTCCTGGTCGACCACATTTGCGCCCGCATTCTTCAGGTCGGTGCGGATCGAGGGCCACGACGTGACAGTCTTGCCCTTCACGATATCCGCTTCCGCAAGCAACCACGGTGCGTGGCAGATCGCGGCAATCGGCTTGCCCGCCACGTTGAACTCGCGGACGATCGTGACGGCGCGCTCGTTCATGCGGAGGATGTCCGGATTAATTTGGCCGCCCGGCAGGAGAAGGGCGTCATAGCTAGAACAGTCGGACACTTCATCGACCGTCTTGTCTACGCTGACGCTTTTGCCCCAGTCTTTCTGGTCCCAGCCCTTGATCTCGCCCTTTTCGAGACTCACGACAGTGGTCTCGAAACCGGCGTCTTCGAGGTTGGCCTTCGGCTTCATCAGTTCGGACTGTTCGAAACCGTCGGTGGCGAGGATCATGATGCGTTTTGTCATAAGTTATCTCCGTAATATGTGTATGCCATGCCAACGTGTGGGGATGACGCACCGTTCCGTGCTGACAGGCGAAGCGTGGCTCTGGTAGGGCGGGTGTTATGGCCACTTCCGAACTGGACGATTCCGGCGCCGATCCCTTCGATGCCATCGTCGATGCACCCTTCGATTCCGCGCTGTCCGAGCGCTATCTCGTCTACGCGCTGAGCACGATCACTGCGCGTTCGCTGCCCGACCTGCGTGACGGGTTGAAGCCGGTTCACCGCCGCCTGCTCTGGACGATGCGCCAGCTGAAGCTAGACCCCGCCAGCGGGTTCAAGAAGTCGGCCCGCGTGGTCGGCGAAGTTATCGGCAAATACCATCCGCATGGCGATACCGCGGCCTATGAAGCCATGGTCCGCCTCGCGCAGGATTTTGCCCTGCGCTATCCGTTGGTCGAGGGGCAGGGGAACTTCGGCAATATCGACGGCGATAATGCCGCGGCCTACCGCTACACCGAAGCCCGCCTTACCAGGACGGCCATGCGCCTGATGGAAGGCCTCGACGCGGGCACAGTCGATTTCATCCCGACCTACAATAACGAGGAAGAAGAGCCGGAGATCATGCCGGGCCTCTTCCCCAACCTGCTCGCCAATGGCGCCAGCGGGATTGCAGTCGGCATGGCGACGAATATCCCCAGCCACAATGTCGCCGAGATCGTCGATGCAACGCTGGAAGTGATCGACAATCCACATGTCGAGCATGCGCGACTGATGGAGCTGTTCAAGGGCCCGGACTTCGCCACCGGTGGCGTGGTGCCGGAAAGTGCCGACACGATCAGCCATGCCTACGAGACCGGGCGCGGGTCTTTCCGCGTGCGCGGCCGCTTCCACGCAGCCGAGGCGGACAAGGCGGAGGACCGGGATGCGGGTATCGAGCGGCTCGGCGGCGGGCAATGGCAGCTGGTCGTCAGCGAGATCCCCTACCAGGTGCAGAAGGGCAAGCTGATCGAGCAGATCGCCCAGCTGATCGCCGACAAGAAGCTGCCGATCCTGGAAGACGTGCGCGACGAGAGCGATGAGAACATCCGGCTCGTGCTCGTACCGCGCAGCCGCAATGTCGATCCGGAACTGCTCAAGGAAAGCCTATACAAGCTGACCGATCTGGAAACGCGCTTCGGCCTCAACCTCAACGTGCTCGATCGCACACGCACGCCGATGGTGATGGGGCTGAAAGAGCTGCTGGACAACTGGATCGCCAGCCAGATCGACATCCTCCAACGCCGCAGCCAGCATAGGCTCGACCAGATCGCCCGGCGGCTGGAGCTGGTCGAAGGCTATATCATCGCCTTCCTCAACCTCGACCGCGTGATCGAGATCATCCGCACCGAGGATGAGCCAAAGGCCGTGATGATGGAGGAGTTCAAGCTCACCGACCGGCAGGCCGAAGCGATCCTCAACATGCGCCTGCGGAGTTTACGCAAGCTGGAAGAGATGCAGCTTCGCGAAGAGCGCGACGATCTGCTGAAAGAGCAGGAGGAACTCGAAAAGCTGCTCGGCTCGCCCGCCCGCCAGCGCACACGGCTGAAGCGCGACCTCAATGCACTGCGCAAGGAATATGCGGAGGATACCGATCTCGGCCGTCGCCGCACGACCATTGCCGAAGCCGCGCCCGCGGTCGAGTTCAGCATGGATGCGATGATCGAGAAGGAGCCACTGACGGTGATCCTCTCGCAGAAGGGCTGGATCCGCGCCGCCAAGGGCCATGTCGATCTGGAGCAGGACTTCAAGTTCAAGGAAGGCGACGGGCCCGCCTTCGTGCTGCACGCGCAGACGACCGACAAGCTGCTGCTGGCGGGCGACGACGGGCGCTTCCTCACGCTCGGCGCAGACAAGCTGCCCGGCGCACGCGGGTTCGGCGAGCCGGTGCGCAACACGCTCGACATCGATGCCGCGGCGCAGATCGTGTCGGTGATCGTCCACCGACCGGGACAGCGCCTGCTGCTAGCGGCGACCACGGGCAAGGGCTTCGCCGCCACCACCGACGACATCCTCGCCGAAACGCGAAAAGGGCGGCAGGTCGTCAATCTGAAGGGCGATGCGAAGCTCGCCGTCGCGCGGCCGATCCTCAAAGGACACGATCATGTCGCGGTGGTCGGCGACAATCGGAAGCTCGTCGTATTCAACCTCGAGGAACTGCCCGATCTCGCGAAGGGGCAAGGCGTCAAACTGCAGAACTACCGCGATGGCGGGTTGTCCGATGCCACGACCTTCAAGCTGGAGGACGGCCTCAGCTGGACGATGGGCGGCAAGGGCGACCGCACCCGCACCGAAACCGAGATGTGGCAATGGAAAGTCGCGCGCGGCGGTGCGGGCCGGCTGCCGCCGCAGGGTTTCCCGCGGGATAATCGTTTCTAGAGTTTCTTTAAGTGCGCCTGCCGCCCAAGGAAGCGCAGATGCGCTTTCCGCGCGCTACATAAACAAAAACCGGAAGCGCCCTCCCGCGCTTCCGGTTTTAATTTTCGATCCCGAAAGGGTCGGTATTCGGCGTTATTCGCCAGCGGTGTCGCCCTCCGCGGGTGCAGCGGCCTGCGACATGGCGGCATCGATCTGCGCGTTCGTCAGGCGGGCCATCAGGCCGTGGTCGGTCGCATCGAAGTGCGAGCGCAGCAGCGTGACCTTGTTGGCTTCGTCACCGCCGCGAGCGATCACGACATTGTCGCCATCGACTTCGACGACTGTGCCCAGCGGCGCGTGATCCGCAGCCATGGCTTCGGCGCCGACCGTCAGCGCGGCATCGCGCTTGGCAGCGGCTTCGGCGAGCTGCGCGTCGACCATGTCGTTGATCTGTACCTTGGTGACAGTGATCGTCGGGCCGGTTTCGCCTTCGCCATACATGTTCACGGCGAGCGGAACCTTGTGCTTGCCGGTGTCGAGCACGGCCTGGCCGTTTTCGACAGCCACGATGGTGCCGACTTCGCCGCCCTGCGGGCCGTAAACGGTGGCACCGGCGACGACCTGCTCGTTGGCGAGGGCAGGGGTGGCGGCAAGAGCGACGGCGGCAACGGCCAGCTTCGCGAATTTCATATAATCAACTCCAAGACTTGGTTTTCGAAACATACGGTTCCGCCACGCGCCAACGCGCATCGAAGCCGCCTAAAATGGAAAAGGGCGAGCAACCTTTCGCAGTTGCACAACCCGCCGAGCCCCAGTGGGACGCGGTTGCCTCATGGCACATTCGGCCAAAAGTGGCAAATGCAGGGTCTTTATGGTGCAGTGCAGCTTAAGCTAGGCTGAAGGCTTTTCGCGCCGTACCAGTTCTTCGGAAAGCAGCTCTTCCACGCGGTCGCGATCGGGAAATTCCTCGCCGATCCAGCGGGTTTCCACGGCTCTCAGGATGCGAGCGACTTCCGGGCCGGCGCCGACACCTCGTGCGACGATTTCGCCACCCTTCAGCGGTAGTTCGGGTATCTCCCAGCCCGCCAACGTCTCGGTACTTGCTCCGGACAGGAGCAGGCGATCGATCGCGCAGTCGGTGCCTTCGCGATAGGCCAGTACCCTCGGCGCATCGACATCGGCGGGTTTGCGTTCGGCTGCACAGACCAGCCGGACGCGCTGGGCTTTCGACAGCCGGAGCCGCGCCGCGACCGCCTCCGCTATGGTCGGGATCGGCGGGATCAATGCTGCAAGCCTTCTGATGCCCTCGGGCGCGTGGCCATGCGCGGCCTCGCTCGCGACGAGCGCAATCAGACAGACGATCTCGTTGCGGTGCGCTTCCGGCAACACGACGCCGAGCACGCCCAGCTTCTCCATCAGCTGCACCGTTGCGACCGGATGGGGGAGCGAGAGGATGGCGAGCAGTTCCATTGCCACCCGCTCGCGGCTTAAGCCCTTGAGCGTTGCCGCCAGTTCCTCGCAGGCGGCGATAGCTTCGTCGTCCAGCGCATCGCCGAAGCGTGCCTGGAAACGGAAATAGCGCAGGATCCGCAAATGGTCCTCGCGGATCCGTTCACGCGCATCGCCGATGAAGCGCACGCGCCGCGCCGAAAGATCGGCAAGGCCGCCGAAATAATCGTCCAGCTCCAGCGTCTCGGGATGGGCGTAGAGCGCATTGATGGTGAAATCGCGCCGTGCGGCGTCTTCGCGCCAGTCGTCGGCGAAGGCCACGGTCGCGCGGCGGCCATCGGTGGATACGTCGCGGCGCAAAGTGGTCACCTCGACCGGTCCGCCATCGAGGATCGCGGTGATCGTGCCATGGTCGATGCCGGTCGGGACGGTGCGGATGCCCGCCGCGCGGCATTTGTCGATTACCGTGCCGGGTCGATGGGTCGTAGCGCAGTCGATATCGTGCGGCGCGATGCCGAGCATGGTATCGCGCACGCAGCCGCCGACCCAGCGCATGCTGGTGGCACCCAGCGCCTCGACCAACTGGCCGAGGTCCTCACGCTTCGTCCAATCGGCATCGGGCAGGCGGTCAGCCATGGCTGCGATCCAGCCACGCGATGCGTCGCGACAGGTTCCAGCAGATCGCCGCGGTCACGCCCCAGATGCGATAGCCCTCGTGATCCATCTCGAGATATTCGCGCATCGCGCCTTTCCAGAACACTTCGTTGCGGTCCCATTGCGATGCATCCATCAGCTTGTCGAGCGGGCATTCGAACCAGCTTTCGACCTCGCGCGGGTCGGGGCGGATGGGCAAGTCGTGCGGCACCACCGCCAGCACGGGCGTGATGTCGAAGCCGGTGCCGGTCTGGTAGCGATCGGTCGTGCCGATCAGCCGGACATGCTCGCGCGGGATGGCCAGTTCCTCCCACGCCTCGCGCAAGGCGGCTTCGACCGCGTCCTCGCCCTCGTCCAGCTTGCCGCCGGGGAAGGCCACCTGGCCGGGGTGGTCGCGCATGGTGCGTGGGCGCTGGGTCAGCAGGACGGTGGGATTCTCGCGCTCGGTTACGGCAATCAGCACGGCGGCATCGGCAGTGCGATCCAGATCGGCGAAGCGCGCATCCGATATCAGCGGGCCGACATCCTGCGCGTGCCCCTGCTCGAACAGCTGCACCAGACGATCGAAGATGGCGCTCATTCAGGCAGGAGAGAGAAGGTTTCGCTTCCGCTCGTCACGGTGAAGTCGCCACCTTCGTCGAGCGCGATCTGAGCCAGCTGCTCATAGGTCGAGCGGTTGAGCCGCGCCTCGCAGCCGCGCCGGACGTGGACGTAGAGCGCGGGCTTCTCCGGATCGCCCGCCGCGCGGATCGGGTTGTCGGTACCGGCAACTACGACATCGTCGGTATTGGTGCGGAAGACGAGGTCGCCATCCTTGCGCGAGACATCGGTGGCGATGAAGCAAGCATCCTCCACCTCGATCGACAGCTTCTGGTAGGGCACGACCAGCCAGTAGCTGCCGTCGCCCTCGCGGTTCAGCAGGCCGGAAAAGGCGCGGACCATGCCGGGCCGCCGGATCGGCGAGCCATCGTGATACCAGGTCCCGTCCGCCGCAATGCGCATGTGGCTATCGTCGACATTGTCGGGCGACCATTGTTCGACCGGCGGCAGCTTGCGATCGGCCACCGCCTGCGCGATTTCGGCGAGCGACATTCCGGCGAGTTCGGGGGGCGGGGTGTAGGGCATTGGAAGTGTGGTGGCAGAAGGCGGGGCGGGACTCAATGGAGGTTTTGGTTGCGTGCGGTCAGGACATCCGTCCTGACCTTGCTGTGCCATCCCGCTCCCCCACCCGGCCACCCACGGCACGGTATTTTATGGGTGGCCGGGTGGGGGAGCGGGATGGCACAGCCGCAAGCTATCGTCGGATGTCGATAGCGCACCCATTAGAAACTACCCATCCCAAGGCCCGAGCATCCCCTCCGGCGGGAGGATCGCCGGATTGCCCGTCCGCGCCAGCAAGCGGTGCTTCTCGAACGGGCCGGGACAGTGCCAGCCGCCGGTGTGGTCCGCCACGAACCCCCAGCGATCGTAATAGTCGGGATCGCCGATCATCACCTGCGGCAGCGGAGCTGCGCCGTCGTCGAAGCCCGCGTCGATCGCCCCGAGGCTCGCGGCCATCAAGGCCTTGCCGAAGCCTTCGCCTTGCCGCCCGGGCATGACCGCGACGGGCCCCACCATAATCATCGGATGCGGGCGGCCCTGCGGGTCCGTCAGCGCCACCGGCCACAGCTGGATCGTGCCGGCGAGATAGTCGTCGTCGTCCAGCGCGGCGAAGCTCAGTCCGTCCAGCCATTCGACACCTTCGCGGATGCGGTAGGCCGTGCGCGCGTGGCGGCCCTCGCCGAATGCGGCGTCGAGCAGGTCTTCGACCAGTGCCGAGTCGATCGCGGAGAGGGGAACCAGTGTCGCCATGGACCGGGGCGCTTAAGCACGCCTCGCTGCCAAGTCGATCAAGTTTGGCTTAGGACCCCAGAAGTCAGGCCGCTGACCATCAGGACGGGCGTAGCTCCAGCAAGCGGCCGCCTTCGCCATCCTCCAGCACCCACAATGCGCCATCGGGGCCGTAAACGACCTGGCGGATGCGATTGCCCATGTCGTAACGAGCGACTTCGCGCGCGGTCTCCCCGTCGAAAGCGATCCGGATCAGCGCCTGCGTCTTCAGCCCGGCCACGATCAGATCGCCGTCCATGCCTTCGAACAGGTCGCCATCGTAGAACACCATGTTCCCTGGCGCGATCACGGGCGACCAGCTGATGACCGGCTTGGTGAAACCGTCGTCCGCCGTGTGGTCAGGGATGTTCGAGCCATCGTAATTGTCGCCGTTCGAACGCACCGGCCAACCGTAATTCGCCCCGCGCTGGACGAGGTTGAGTTCGTCGCCACCGGCGGGACCATGCTCGATCTCCCACAACCGACCCGCATCGTCGAAATCCATGCTCAGGATATTGCGATTGCCATAGGTCCAGATCTGGTCGGTCGGGCTGCCCCGGTCGGCGAAGGGATTGCCCGCCGCCGCGCTGCCGTCGAGATTGAGGCGGACGATGGTGCCCAGCGTGTTTTCGGTATTCTGCGCAGGGTCCTGCTTCTGGCGTTCGCCGCTGGAGACGAACATGTACTGCTCGTCCGGGCTGAAGACGATGCGGTGCGAATAATGGCCACGGCCTGTTACCTTCGGCGTTTGACGCCAGATGACATTGAGATTGCTGACCGAGCAGGCGGTCGCACTGGCGCAGTTCAATTGGCCGCGCCCGACCACGGCGCCGCGCGTGTCGCCTTCGCCGGCCTCCACCCAACTGAGATAGATGGTCCGCGTGCCGACCGAATTGGCGCTTTCGGAGGGCAGGAAGGCGACATCGCCAAGTCCGCCCTGGCCGCCGTAATCGACCTGCGGCAGACCGCTCACGGTGATTACGCGGTCGTTATCGGTGTTGTAGATCTTCGCAGTGCCGGGCTTTTCGGTGATGAACAGCATCGGCGTGCCGGGGATGAATGCGGAGGCCCAGGGCTCGTCGAATTCGCCGTGCGCTGTTATCGCGAAGTCGCCATCGAATTCACCGTCCACTGTGGGCGAGGGTGTGGATGCGGTCTCGCCCCCATCGGTGGAATAGGCGTTGCCGCAGCTTGCGAGCAGGGCGAGGGGCGATAGGGTGGCGAAAAGGATCGAAGGCTGCTTCGTCATAGGTAAGGCTCCCGTGTCTATGTTCAGTGCAACACCCGAAGGCGGACTTGGTGCCGTGCCGCTGATCGTCGGCGTGGACGAGGCCGGGCGCGGTCCGCTCGCCGGGCCGGTGGTGGCCGCTGCCTGCGTGCTGTGCTGCGAGCCGCCGCAGGGACTGGACGATTCCAAGAAGCTCTCGGCGAAGCGCCGCGCGGAATTGGAGCCGGCCATCCGCAAACGCTGCGCCTGGGGGGTCGCGGTGATCGAACCGGACGACATCGACCGGCTCAACATCTTCCAGGCCACGATGCTGGCGATGACGTTGGCGACCGCGCGGCTCGTTGAGGCGCTGCAGCTCGAGCCTGCCAAAGTGCTGATCGACGGTAACATGACCCCGCATGGCCGCCGCGAGGAGTGGCGCTGGCCGCAAGTACGCGCGATCGTGGGCGGCGACGGCAAGGAAGCCTGCATCTCCGCTGCCTCTATCATCGCCAAGGAGCATCGTGACCGGATCATGCGCGACGCGGCCACGGCGCACCCGCATTACGGGTGGGAGCGCAACATGGGCTACGGAACGGCCGAGCATCTCGAAGCATTGCGAACATACGGACCGACGCCGCTGCACCGCCGTAGCTTCGCGCCGGTATCGCAGATGGAGATGTTCGCGTGAGCTTTGCCTATTCCAACGTACCCGACCAGAGCGGCAAGACCGCCATCGTCACCGGCGCCAATACGGGCATCGGGCTGGAGATCGCCCGCGGCCTTGCGCGCAAGGGTGCCCGCGTGATTCTCGCCTGCCGCGATGCCGACAAGGCGACCGCCGCTATCAAGGAGATCGCCAGCGGACCGGAACAGGCCGATCTCGATTTCCTCCCGCTCGACCTTGCCAACATGGCCTCCATCCGCGAGGCGGCCAATCTGGCGAAGAAAGAGCCGAAGATCGACCTACTGATCAACAATGCCGGCATCATGATCCCTCCGCTCGGTCTTGCCATCGGTGGGACGGAAGAGCAATTCGCCGTCAACCACCTGGGTCATTTTGCGCTCACCGGCCTGCTGCTCGACAAGCTGGCAGAGAATGGCGGCGCGCGCGTGGTCAGCCAGGCCTCGATTGCGCACAAGGGGGCCAAGATCGACTTCGACAATCTCGATGCCTCGCAAGGCTATTCGCGCACGAAGTTCTATGGTCAGAGCAAGCTTGCGAACCTGCTGTTCGCCTTCGAGCTCGATCGCCGATTGCGTGCCGCGAACTCGTCCGTCACGTCCATCGCCTGCCATCCCGGCGTCGCCCAGACCGAAATCACCCGCCACCTCGGCGTGTTTGGTAAGGTTTTCGGTCCAACCGTTGGTTTCTTCCTCAACACTGCCGAAAACGGGGCCGTGCCCGCATTGCAGGCCGCGACCGATCCGGAGGCCGAGGGCGGGGACTATTTCGGCTCGTGGGGCCTGCGCGAAATGAGCGGGGCTACGTCCGGAAAGGCCTATGCCACCAAGACGGCACGCGATCCGCTACTCGCCGCGCGGCTTTGGGCGAAATCGGTCGAGCTGACTGGCGTCGATCCCGGACTGAAGCCTGGGGGTGAAACGAGCACGGGCTGACCGACGGTGTTTGTCTGAGAGCCTTTCGCTTGTAAAAAGGTTTGATGACCGAATCTGCCGACTGGATCAAAGACTGGAACGAAATCGCCGACACCGTGCTTTCGGCGATCCTGTTTTATTTTCTCATCGTCATCCTTGTCCGCGTGTTCGGCAAGCGCTCGACCGCCCAGCTCAACAATTTCGACTGGATTATCAACATCACGGTGGGCAGTTTGGCAGCGTCCGGCATTCTGTTGAAATCCGTTCCGGCCGTGCGAGCAGCCGCGGCGATCCTCACGATCATGGTATTACAGTTCGTCCTGACATGGCTGGTCATTCGCGTCGGAGCGATTTCGCGCATGGTGAAAGCATCCCCTACACTTCTGTTCCATAAGGGTGAGTACCTCCAGGATACGATGCGGCGCGCCAGGATTTCACGGGAAGAGATTTGCAGCGCACTGCGCGAACACGGGTTGGCTGAGGCGGACGCGAACTGGGTGATACTGGAAACCAACGGCCAGATGACGGTCATACCGAAGCAAGACATCGACCTTCCCCAGGCAGGCGCGCTCGACAATGTCGAGAGGCCAGAACGCCTCCGTTAGGGACAGACTATTGCTCGCCGAGTCCTTAAAGCAACACTGCATCATCTGGAGTCCGCCGGCGCCGCTCACCGCAACATCTTGTGGGGACGCGTTTCCGTTCCGCATGCCACGCTCATGCTAACGCGAACCACGCCACGCCTTGCGATCCTTGGCGCTTGACTGCGGACTCGTTTGGACTCACCCTGTGGATAACTAACGCCAAGGGGACAGACAGATGGGGGTCATCGAGATCGCGAAAACGCGCGCGCGGCGCGTGGAGAAGGCCGTGCAGCTGCCGTTGGCGCAGCCGGGGCCGGGTGCGCTGCCGGTAGGGCGCATCCTCGACGGCGATTGCGTGGAAGCCATGCGCTCCATTCCAACCGCCAGCATCGATCTCGTCTTTGCCGATCCGCCTTACAACCTCCAGCTCGGCGGCGATCTCAACCGGCCCGACGGCAGCCACGTCGATGCCGTGACCGACGATTGGGACAAGTTCGACACCTTCAAGGCATACGACGATTTCACCCGCGCCTGGCTGATCGAGGCCAAGCGCATCCTCAAGCCCGACGGCGCGCTGTGGGTGATCGGCAGCTATCACAACATCTACCGCGTCGGCGCGATCCTGCAGGATCTGGGGTTCTGGATCCTAAACGACATCGTCTGGCGCAAATCCAACCCGATGCCCAATTTCCGCGGCACCCGATTTACCAATGCGCATGAAACGCTACTGTGGTGTTCGCAGGGCGAGAAGGCGAAGTACCACTTCAACTACCGCGCGATGAAGACGCTCAACGACGAGCTCCAGATGCGCAGCGACTGGGTCCTGCCGATCTGCAACGGGGCGGAGCGGTTGAAGGAGGGCGGGCACAAGGTCCACCCGACGCAGAAGCCCGAAAGCCTGCTCTACCGCGTGCTGCTTTCTACCACGGAGAAGGGCGACGTCGTGCTCGACCCGTTCTTCGGCACCGGTACCACCGGTGCCGTGGCCAAGCGGCTCGGCCGCCAGTGGATCGGTTGCGAGCGCGAGGGCGTCTATCGCGAGGCGGCGCTGAAGCGGATCGAGAAGGAACTCCCGCTCGACGAAAGCGCGCTCACGACCATGCAGGCCGGCCGCAGCGCCCCCAAGGTGGCTTTCGGCGCGCTGGTGGAAAACGGCTATTTGAAGCCGGGCACCGAGGTCTTCGACAAGAAGCGCCGCTGGACCGCGACGGTTCGCGCCGACGGCTCGCTCGCTGTTGTCGATGGAAAGGGAGGCAAGCAGACCGGCAGCATCCACGGCCTCGGTAAGGAGCTACAGGGCGCACCCAGCTGCAACGGCTGGACCTTCTGGCACTACGAGACTGGCGGCGAGGCAAAACCGATCGACGCTGCGCGGCAGTTGTATTTGCTGGCGGTGGAGGACTAACCGGATCGCCTGTGTGGCGGAAATGTCGCACTGACATGTACAAAATCGCACAAGAGCGGTTTTTCGACCAACGTCCTTGCCTCGCACACGCCTTTTGGCTGTTAGCGCCCTCATTCGAACTTTCCGAATTATAAAAACCGAGGGTTACATATGAAATTTACGTCGATTGCCGTGGGCAAGCGCTCGATGCTGGCAAGCGCCGCCGTTCTGGCGCTGGTCGCACCGATGAGCGTTCAGGCACAGGAAGCTGCGGAAGACGAAACCTGCATCGACGAAGATGCCGACGGCGATTGCGACGATGTTGCGGGCGCGGTCGAGCAGAACGCCATTGTCGTTTCGGGCACACGTATCCGCACGAACGAGTACGACTTTGCGAACCCGGTCGTCGCCATCGACGACACGGCCATCCAGAACAGCGGTGTCACCAACCTGACCGACTTCCTCACGGAAGCTCCGGCTCTTACCGGTTCCTATACATCGAACGATGGTTCGGGTGCCAATGCCGGTATCGGCGGGGTAGGCCTCAACCTCCTCGACCTGCGCAACCTCGGTACGCAGCGGACGCTGACACTGATCGACGGCCGCCGCCACGTCGCGGCAGTTCCCGGCTCGTCCTCGGTCGATACCAACTCGCTACCGATCGACCTGATCGAGCGCGTCGATGTCGTGACCGGCGGTGCCTCCGCCATCTACGGTGCCGACGCGGTTACCGGCGTGGTGAACTTTGTCACCAAGCGCAATTTCGAAGGCTATACGGTGCGCGCGCAGAGCGGCATCAGCGAGGAAGGCGATGGCTACACGGGCTTCGTCTCGGCCACCGTCGGTACCAACTTCGCCGGTGGACGCGGCAACATTGCCGCAAACTTCGAATACGGGCACGACGACAATCTGCTGCTCTCGGACCGCCGGGAATTCGGACCCAGCTTCCGCTCGTTCTACGACAATCTCGACGACCAGGCTGCGGGTGACGATCCGAACGTTCCGGACCTGATCCTGGCATCGGACGTCAACTATCTGGACTCCAGCCCGATCGGTGCGATCGACGTGGACGGCGACTTCCTGCCCGATTTTCTCGGCGATGGCCGCCCCTATATTCCCGGCACCTTCCTGGGCAGCTTCTTTGAAAGCGGTGGTTCGGGCACCCCCGTGTCGACCTACAGCGGGGAAATCCTGCCGAAGATCGATCGGTACATCGGCAATCTGCTTTTCAGCTACGAGCTGACCGACAGCGTCCGCTTCTTCGCGGAAGGCAAATATGCTCGGGTCGATTCGGAATCCTTCGGCCAGCCGACCTTCGATTTCTTCATCGGCGTGCCCACCGATAACCCCTTCATTCCGGACAACATCAACGATCCTGCAGTGAACGTTTTCGACGGGCTCGGCATCGTTCTTGTCACGGGTCGCGACAATCTGGACCTCGGCCGCCGCGGCGAAACCAACCGCCGCGAAACCTATCGCGGCGTCGCGGGGATCGAAGCCGACGTCACCGATACGATCCGGTTCGACGCTTCCTATGTCTACGGCCAGTCGGATGCGACGGTCCGCCAGACGAACACGCGCTTCAACGACCGGTTCTATGCGGCGATCGATGCAGTGGACGAAGGTGAATTCCTGACCGGCACGCCCAACGGTAATATCGTCTGCCGCTCGAACCTCACCGGCGATGCGACCAGCTCGAACCAGAACGTTACCGGCGCATTCTTCTTCGACGATTTCGACCAGTTGTCGTTCACGCCCGGCGCGAACAGCGGCTGCGTACCGTTCAACATCTTCTCGAACGCTCAGGACCCGGCGTCGCTGGCCTTCATCAACACGACGGCTGTCGACACCAGCACGGTCAAGCAGCATGTTGCCACGGCGGCATTCAGTGGCGATTTCGGTGACGGCTTCGCGCTGTGGGGCGATCCGATCGGATTCGCGCTCGGCGGTGAATATCGCAAGGAAATCAGCGAAAGCATTCCGGATCCGGTCAACACGACCGGCCTGACCTTCGGCAACGCGCTGTTCCCGGAAACGGGGTCCTTCGACGTCTATGAAGGCTTCGTGGAAGTGCGCGTGCCGATCGTTCAGGATCGTCCGGGCTTCTACGATCTTACCGCGAACGGCGCTGCCCGTGTTTCGGAATATTCAACCGTCGGGACCACCTTCACCTATCAGGGCGGCCTGGTCTATGCTCCGGTTCCCGATTTCCGGATCCGCGGCACGTACGCCCAGGCGGTTCGCGCGCCGAACATCGGCGAACTGTTTGCTCCGTCCAACCAGACGTTCGCATTCATCGACGATCCCTGTGCCTTCGACAATATCGACAACGGCAGTGCAACGCGCGAAGCGAACTGCACCGCTCTTCTTACCAATCTCGGCCTGACTCCGGCCCAGATCGCAGGCTTCACCGGCGATGCCGGCACCAGCCTGCCGGGCCTCAGCACCGGCAATGTCGATCTGAGCGAGGAAACTGCCAAGACCATCACCGTCGGTGCCATCTTCCAGCCCAGCTTCATTCCGGGCCTGGTCATGTCGGTCGACTATTACGACGTGGAAATCGAGGATGCGATTTCGACCCCGACGGCCAACACACTGCTCGAACTCTGCGTCGATGCCGAAACGTTGGATAACGAATTCTGCGACAACATCGATCGCACGCCGGTCGGCGCCGGCTTCGATCCCAACGATGCAGGCGTGGTCCGGGATTTCACCCTGCGCCCGCAGAACGTCGCGGCTTTCTCCACCAAGGGCGTCGACTTCTCGGTACGCTACCGTCAGCCGACCGACAATCTCGGGACGTTCAACTTCAGCGTGATCGGCAACCACCTGATCGAGCTGAAGACGCAGGGCACCCCCGGCGCGGATATCGTCGAGGAAGCAGGTGTTCTCGGCGCGCCGGAATGGCAGGTCAACTTCGACTTCAACTGGACGCTCGACAACTTCAACCTGAATTACGGCATCAACTACTGGGACGAAACGCTTCGCTTCGCGCGTGCGGACATCGAAGCCGATCCCGATATCGTTGCACCGGAATATCTGAAGATCGACGCCAAGTTCGTCCATGACATGCAGCTGCGCTGGACGACGGATGACGACATGAGCTTCTACGTCGGGGTGAACAACATCTTCGACCAGGAACCCGATGTCGGCCTGACCTTCTACCCGGTCAGCGCGCTCGGCCGGTTCTTCTACGCCGGCGTACGGATTTCGGGCGACCAGCTCGGTTTCTGATCGATCCGTCCTGAACGTTAAGGAAAAGGCCCCGGTTTACGCCGGGGCCTTTTTTGTAGTCGGGGTCAGGTCCGCGTGGCTTTGCTAATCTGCATTCGCGCGGTAGTCGCAGGCCGACGACCTGCTCGAGCTCCCTAAGCCCGACTTCGTACCGCACCTTCTAGCACCGCTGTGACGCCTGAAGTGGTAGTGAGGTAGACCGATCCACCCCGCTCGGCAGCTGTGTCTGATGGCGGGAGAGGACCGATACAGAAAAACCGCCGTTCAAGATTGAACGGCGGCTTTCGCTGTAGTCTTTTGACCGTCAGGCAGTGCGGCGGCGCACCGTCACGTGGCTACGCGACACATTATGTTTACGCGCTCTGGTATCGTTGAAGCCGACGGCCTCTACCGGATCGATATAGGCATCACCATCGCGGATCTCGATTTCCGAAACCGGAACGAAGCGATCGTCGTCCAGCACCAGCCCTGCGACATGGTCCCGATCGGGATCGACAAGCATGCGACGGACGGTGCCGATGCGCGTGCCATCGGTCGAATAGAGCGTGCTGCCACGCAAATCCTGGTCTTCGTTCTCAAGCTGGTACGAGTCCAGTTCGTGCAGGTCTTCGTAATTCTTGCTCATGAGTTGTTCCTTCCTGGCAGCGTCAAGCAGGCTCGACGATACGCATGTTGTCTTCATCGATGACGAGCACGACTTCCTGGTCGGAGATGACACGCTGGGTGTCTTCATCGAGGGTATCGCCTTCGATATCGGTTGCCGAAATCGAGGATGCCTGACGCACGGTCCCGCCGTTGAGTTCGAGCGTTGCACCCGGATTGATATCGATGCGGCGTTCGGCGGGCTCATCGATCACCAGCGCAAACATCCGCGTGCCTTCATGCTCGACCCAGAAGCCGCGATCGGTCAACGGACCATCGATGTTTACCCGACCTGTGAAGCCGTCCTGCCCGTAAAAATTTGCAGGATTGGCTGCGATAGCCGCAAGGGTCATTTCATTGTTGACCTCATTATCGGCAGTGGTTTGTCCCACGCCGTCGACGGTATCTGCGGCGACGATATCGGTGTCGGCCGTTGCCAGATCCGCATCGTCATCGTTTTCGCTTAGCAACCACCAGAGCAGGAGGGCTCCGAGCAGCAGGAGGAGCAGCAACCAGATCCAGCTTGAGCTTGATTTCTTCTCGACGGGAATTTCGGCCATAGTCGTCTCTCCTTTTCCAGACTGCTGGCCGACTAGCGGGTGGCGAGACACAACGTTCCGGCTTTTTTTCCGATAGAAAGCTTTTAAATAACATATGTTAGCGTGTTTCTTATGTTGCGGGACATTCCCGGCGAAGAATGAAAGTCCATAGCTGTCCTACATCGGCCCATCCCGCTATTACCCCGTCATATGACCGAGTTTTATTCTGGCTATCGGACTACGCCGGCACTTGTCCCAAACCACCTCCACCACTTTTTCCGCCCTGGACTGTGTAACATGCGGTCCATGTCGCGGCGTTTCCCTGAGGCTTTCCAACAATGATCCAACACGCCTACATCCGCCCCATCGGCTTCGTCCCCGGTCCGCAGGCCGAGCATGGCAATGCCATCCGGCTGGCAGGCGGGATGGTCTATGCGAGCCGTTTTGCGGTGATCCTTCGGCGGGCCAAAGAACGGGGGGGCGAGGTGGTCGACCGCTGGCTCGCCGCGCCCGATACGATGGCTGAGGTTCTGGCGCAGCTGCCCGACGACGTGGCGGGCGATGCGGAGGCGCAGTGGGCCAATCTCACGCTCGCGCATCCGGCGTTGGAGCTTGGCGCGCGCACCGTGCGGCTCGACCAGCCACAGGTGATGGGCATCCTCAACGTCACGCCCGACAGCTTCAGCGACGGCGGCGCCCATGACAGTCCGGATGCCGCACGCGAACATGCCGCGGCGATGGTGGAGGCGGGGGCGAGCATCATCGACGTGGGCGGCGAGAGCACCCGGCCGGGCGCGAAGCCCGTCTGGGAAGGCGACGAGATCGCGCGCGTCGTCCCGGCGATCGAGGCCTGCTCGGCGATGGGTGCCGCGGTCAGCGTGGACACGCGTAAGGCGGCGGTGATGGAGGCGGCGATCGAGGCAGGCGCGGCGCTGGTCAACGACGTCAGCGGTCTGACCCACGATCCGCGCGCCGCCGAGGTGGTCGCGCGCGCCGGGGTGCCGGTGGTGCTGATGCACGCGCCCGGCAGTGGAGAGGACCTGCATGAGGGCAGCGACTACGCCAATGTGGTGTTCGACGTGTTCGACGCGTTGCGCGCCCGCCGCGATGCCGCGTTGGAGGCAGGCATCGAGGCGCGCAACATCCTGCTGGATCCCGGTATCGGTTTCGGCAAGACGCTCGCCGAGAACCTTGCGCTGATCAACGCGCTGCCGCTGTACCACGCCCTCGGCCACCCGCTGTTGCTCGGCGCGAGCCGCAAGCGGCTGATCGGCGCGATGTCCAACGAGGCGGAGGCCGATGCTCGCCTCGGCGGCAGCGTGACGCTGGCGGTGAAAGGTATGGACGCCGGCGTGCAACTCCACCGCGTCCACGACGTGCCGGAGACCGTTCAGGCGCGCAACGTATGGCGGGGCCTTCGCGATGCGGCGCTGACGGACTTCGGGGACCTGCCGGGCTAGCCGGGCGAAGCGGCACTGCCCGCCAGCAGCCCGCTGTCGAGCGTGAGTTCGGTGCCGGTCATGTAGGCGCTGTCGGCGCTGGCGAGGTAGACGCAGAGCGCGGCGACCTCCTCGACCGTGCCGAAGCGCTTGAGCGGGGTGTCGGCGACCAGCCCGGCCATCTTCGCGTCGCGGTCCGGCCCGTCGCCCAGCATCGGCTCCCAGATGTCGGTCAGGATCGCGGCAGGATGGATCGAGTTGCAGCGGATCGCGAGCCCCTGCTGCGCGGCATAGAGCGCGACCGACTTGGTGTGGTTGCGGATCGCCGCCTTGCTGGCCGCATAGGCCGCCGCACCGGGAATGCCGACAAGGCCGGAGCGCGAGGACATGTTGACGATCGAGCCTGTGCCCTTCGCTCGCATGGCGCGCAGGGCATAGCGGCAGCCGAGGAAACAGCCGTCGGTATTGACCGCATGGACGCGGTGCCACTCGGCCAGGCTGGCGTTCTCGGGGTCGTGCGCGGCGGGGCCGTCCTCGAAGCCGGTGATCCCGGCATTGTTGACGAGGACGTCGATGGCGGGAAAGGCTGCGGCAAGCGCGTCCCACTCCGCCTCGCTCGCCACGCCGAGCCGGTGGAAGGTGCAGCCAAGCGCGTCGGCCGCTTTCCTACCTTCCTCTTCGTCGATATCGGTGAGCACGACTCGCGCGCCTTCGGCCAGGAAAGCTTCGCACACTGCCTTGCCGATCCCGCGCGCACCGCCGGTGACGATGCAAAGCATGTTGTCGAGTTTTGCCATGCCTGTGTGGCTAAGCCGCTCACGCCGCGTTGTCGATGCCGAGGCGGCGGGCGAGATGCAAAATTGCCAATGGGATATTTATTCGGAATTTGTGCGGAGAGCTTCTAGTTGGTCCAAGACTTGAACCAAGAAATCCAGATTCCTGCCAGCGGCCATCGCATCGGATGAGCGCGCGCCATTTTCTGCTCGCTGGAATTCTCGCCATTCTCGACCGATAGCCTCGTAAAGGAAATCGCTACAGATGCTGAGCGCGCAACCTTTTGGCATTTCGATCAGCAATTGCGTGGTTTCCATAGTCAGGTCATGACCGGAGTAACCATGCAATTTTGCTTCCGCCAGATCGCGGCCGTAGATGGGTCCCGTGGTGGCCATAACAATCAGTTCATCGTTTGCCATGAAGTCACGCCGCGTTGTCGATGCCGAGCTCGCTGAGCTTGCGGTAGAGGGTCGAGCGGCCGATGCCGAGGCGGCGGGCGACTTCGGTCATGCGGCCGCGGTAGTGGCCGATGGCGAGGCGGATGATGTCGGCCTCGATCTCTTCGAGGGGGCGGAGGTTGCCGTCTTCTTCGTAGAGCAACACGCCGAGCCCGCGCGCCCGGCTCTCGCCGCGGTCGGGATTGTCGCCAAGCAGTTCGGCAAGCTGCGGGAAGCTGTGCGCCGTCAGGGCCTCGCGCTGTTCATGCACACAGGCGCGGTAGAGCACGGATTGCAGCTGGCGGACGTTGCCGGGCCAGTCGTAGGCTTCGAGCAGGGTCAGTCCGCTGTCGGCGATGGAATGGTGGGTGAAGCCCGGCTGCTGGCCGATCTTGGCGAGGAAGTGGCGGGTGAGGGCGGGGATGTCTCCCATCCGCTCGCGCAGGGCAGGGAGGTGAATGCGCGTGGTGCCGAGCGCGTCGTAAAGTCGCTGCGAGAATGCGCCCGATGCCGCCAGCTCTTCGAGCGGAACGTCGCTCGAGGCGAAGACGCGGACGTCGATCTTGAAGCCGTGCGCTGCGCCGGTGGGACGTACGATGCCGCTTTCGAGGACATCGGCGAGGCGGTCCTGCTGCGGCAAGTCCATCCGGTCGATATCGTCGAGGATCAGCGTGCCGCCGTCGCAATGCTCCAGCAGGCCGGTCTGGCGATCGAAGGCACCTGCGAAGGCGCCCTTCTCGTGGCCGAAGACGAGCGATTCCAGCGACGTTGCAGGCATGGAGCCGCAGCCGACCAGCTTCATCACCGCTTTGGCGCGGGTGGATGCGGCACGCATCGCGCGCATCAGCATTTCCTTGCCGGTGCCGCTGTCGCCCTCAACCAGCACGTTGCCGTGCCCCCGCGCCGCCGTCGCCGCCTTGGCCAGGGCGGTACGGAACGGGGCGGCGGTGCCGACCATGGCGTCGAAATCGAGCTCTGCGGGCAGCTTTTCAGTCATCGGCTGCAATTCGTCGCGCGGCGCTTCGTCGCGGGTCGCGCTGCGCAGGGCGGCCATCAGGCGATCGGGCCCGACCGGTTTGATGAGATAATCGGTCGCACCCGCGCGCATCGCTTCGACCGCCAGCAGGGGCGAGGTGCTCGCCGTGAGCATCAGCAGCGGCACGTCGGGCCGGGCGGCGCGGATGTCGCGGATCAGTTCGCAGGCGGCGTCGCCGGGGACCCACTGGTCGAGCAGGACGGCGCGCACATCGGCGCCCTCTTCCGCGCCCAGAGCTTCGAGCGCCTCCTCGCTCGATCCCACGACCAGCGTTCGCCACCCTTCGCGCGCGGCAAGCGCTGTGACGAGGCGGCTCTGCGCCGGTTCGTCATCGATCAGCATCAGCAGACGTGTTGTCTCGCTCGCCATGCGCCTGTGGCACTCCCTTGATTGGTGGCCAATGTCCGGCCGGTATCATCGCGCTATAGCCGGCTTGGGTAAAGACCCGATTAAGCCTGTTATCCCGTGGGCCGCGCGATGAAGGGCTTGAGCAGGTCGCACGGGCGCGATAGACCGGCCGCCAATCAATATTCCAGATCAGGGGTACCGCCATGGAATCCGCCAACGACCACAAGGCACACAACAGCACCTATTCCTCGTTCATCGCCAACCTCAAATGGTCGGTTCCGCTGATTGCGGTGATCGCGCTGCTCGTCGTCATCATGATCGCCGAGTAAGCGGCGCTTGATGCGCATAGCGGTGTTGAAAGAGCGTGCGCCCGGCGAAAACCGGGTGGCGCTGACCCCCGAAACGGCGAAGAAATTCATCGCTCTCGGGGCCACCGTCGCGGTCGAGGAAGGTGCCGGATCCGGTGCCGCCATTCCCGACGCAGACTATGCGCAGGCCGGAGCAGAGGTCGTCCCTGCGGCTAATGCCGTGAAGGACGCCGATATCGTGATGGGCGTGCAGGCGCCCGATGTCGCTTTGCTGCAAGGTGCCAAACCGGGTGCATGGGTCGCCGCGACCTTCGACCCGTTCCGCAATCGCGAACTGGTCGATGCCTATGCGACCGCCGGCTACGAAGCGCTGAGCATGGAGTTCATGCCACGCATCACCCGCGCGCAGAGCATGGACGTGCTGTCCAGCCAGTCGAACCTCGCCGGCTACAAGGCAGTGATCACGGCGGCCAACGAATATGGCCGCGCCTTCCCGATGATGATGACGGCCGCTGGTACTGTGCAGGCGGCCAAGGTCTTCGTGATGGGTGTGGGCGTGGCGGGCCTGCAGGCGATCGCGACGGCCAAGCGACTGGGCGCGCAGGTAAGCGCGACCGACGTGCGCTCGGCGACTAAAGAACAGATCCAGTCGCTCGGCGCGAAGGCCGTGTTCGTCGAGGATGTCGAGGGGATCGAGGGCGAAGGCTCAGGCGGCTATGCCACCGAGATGAGCGAAGAGTACCAGAAGGCGCAGGCCGAGTTGGTGAGCTCGCATATCTCCAAGCAGGACATCGTCATCACCACCGCGCTGATCCCGGGCAAACCCGCACCGCGGCTGATCTCGGACACGCAGATCGCCACGATGAAGCCGGGCAGCGTAATTTTCGACCTCGCCGTGGCGCAGGGCGGAAACGTCGAGGGTTCTTCGCCGGACGAGGCGGTCGAGAAGCACGGCGTGAAGATCGTGGGCTATTCGAACACGGCGGGCCATCTGGCCGCCGACGCTTCCGCGCTGTTCGCGCGCAACCTCTACAATTTCCTCTCCGCCTTTTGGGACGAGGAGGCAGGCAAGCCAGTGCTGGACGAAGAGATCGGCGACGCGGTGAGGCTGACGCAGGGCGGCAAGGTCGTGAACGAGAGGCTTCAAGCCACGTAATCCGGGCCCGGGGAGGGGCCACGCATGGACTTCATTTCGATCCTGTCGATCTTCGTGCTGGCGTGTTTCGTCGGTTACTACGTCGTGTGGTCGGTCACGCCCGCGCTGCACACGCCGCTGATGGCGGTGACCAATGCGGTTTCCAGCGTGATCATCGTCGGCGCGCTGATCGCGGCGGCGGCGGCGGATGTGCCGGGGGCGAAGTGGCTGGGTCTGCTCGGCATCGTGCTCGCCAGCGTGAACATCTTCGGCGGGTTCGCGGTGACGGCGCGAATGCTGGCGATGTACAAGAAGAAGGAGAAGAAGTGATGGGGGCGCTCACCTCATTCCTTCGTCGCCCCGGCCCCCGAGCCGGGGTGGTGCTTCCTTCGGCAGCAGATTCGAAGGTGAAGCACCGACCCCGGATCAAGTCCGGGGTGACGCTTGTTCTTTTTGCCGGTTTGTTTGCCACCCCCGCCCATGCCGCGACCGGCGAGGCGGTTAACCCGTGGGTGGCGCTCGCCTATCTCGTGTCGGGCGTGTTCTTCATCCTCGCGCTGCGCGGCCTGTCCTCGCCAGCGACGAGCCGGACGGGCAACCGCTTCGGCATGATCGGGATGCTGATCGCGGTGGTGACGACGCTGGTGACGCATTTTCCCATGCGCACCGAGACCACTGGCCCCGATGCGATGAACGTCGTCATAGACGGCGCGACGACACTGGAAATTCTCGCCGCAATCGCCATCGGCGCGATCATCGGCATCACCATCGCCCGCCGTATCGCCATGACCGCGATGCCGGAACTGGTCGCGGCTTTCCACTCGCTGGTCGGTCTCGCCGCAGTGCTGGTGGGCTGGGCGGCCTATCTTAATCCGGGCGCTTTCGGGTTGCTCGTCGACGGCGAAATCGGCGCGGTTTCGAAGGTCGAGATGGGCCTCGGCATTGCCATCGGGGCGATCACCTTCTCCGGCTCGGTCATCGCCTTTGCCAAGCTTTCGGGCCGGATGAGCGGTTCGCCCATCCTCCTGCCCGCGCGCCATGTCATCAACCTCGGCACGCTCGCCGCGATCATCGTGCTGACCGCGCTCTTCGCCATGGCGGGGCCATCCGACACCATGCCGCTGATCGTCGCGCTGACGGTGCTCGCCTTTCTCATCGGCTTCCTGCTGATCATCCCCATCGGCGGGGCGGACATGCCGGTCGTGGTCTCGATGCTGAACAGCTATTCGGGCTGGGCCGCGGCAGCGATGGGCTTTACGCTGGGCAATACGGCGATGATCATCACCGGCGCGCTGGTCGGCTCTTCGGGCGCGATCCTCAGCTATATCATGTGCCGCGCGATGAACCGCAGCTTCATCAGTGTGATCGCGGGCGGCTTCGGCGCGGACGATAGCGGCGCAGGCGGCGGCGAGGCGAAGGAGCAGCGCCCCTACAAACAGGGCAGCGCGGCCGATGCGGCCTTCATGCTCGAACAGGCGGAAAAGGTCATCATCATCCCCGGCTACGGCATGGCGGTGGCGCAGGCCCAGCACGCTCTGCGCGAAATGGCCGACATGCTGGAGGAAAAGGGCGTAGAGGTGAAATACGCCATCCACCCCGTCGCCGGGCGCATGCCGGGGCATATGAACGTGCTGCTCGCCGAGGCGCAGGTGCCTTACGAGAACGTGTTCGAGTTGGAGGACATCAACAGCGAATTCGCGCAGGCCGACGTTGCCTTCATCATCGGCGCGAACGACGTGGTGAACCCCGCAGCCAAAACCGACAAGTCCTCGCCCATCTACGGCATGCCCGTGTTCGACGTGGACAAGGCCAAGCAGGTGTTCTTCATCAAGCGCAGCATGGGCGGCGTGGGCTATGCGGGCGTCGACAACGACGTGTTCTACATGGACCAGACCGTGATGCTGTTGTCCGACGCCAAGAAGATGGTCGAAGAAATCGTGAAGGCGCTCGACTGATCCCATGCGGAAGGTCGTTATCATCCTGGCCCTGCTGGCGATCGGCGTGGGCGCGCTGGTGTTCTACCTCAATCTCGACAGCTGGACCGAGGACCGCATCGTCACCGAACTGACTACTCGCGGCGTGCCCGAACCGATGGCCGATTGCATGGCGACCCGCATGGTCGAGCGCCTCTCACCCCGGCAGCTGGCCAAGCTGGAGCGATTGCGCCCGCAGGACGGCGAGGCCGACGTGCCGGTCTCCATCGCCGAACTGCTCGAGCGGTTGCGCCGGGTGGACGATCCTGAGGTCGTCGAGGTTACCGGCAGCGCCGCGGCGGTCTGCGCTTTCTCCATCTGACTTGCATTCCCGAACCCTTGCGGCACAATGGGTTGCAAGGGAGAGACTCATGATCCGACTGACCTTTGCTGCCGCCTTGCTGGCCAGCGCATCGCCGCTGCTCGCCGAAACGCATACCGTATCGCCGGGGGAGGGCGCGCAGGCGCGGTTGCAGGAAGCGCTGATCCTTGCCCTGCCGGGTGACGAGATCGTGCTGGAGGCCGGCCGCTATGCGCTGACCGACGGGCTCAGCCTCGATGTCGACAATGTCACCGTGCGCGGTGCGGGCATGGATGGGACGGTGCTCGACTTCACCGGCCAGCAGGGCGCGGGCGAGGGATTCTTGATCACCAGCGACAATGTGACGGTACGGGACTTCGCGCTGGAGAACCCGAAGGGCGACGGAATCAAGTCCAAGGGCGCGGACAATATCGTCTATCACCGCATCCGCGTCACCTGGACGCGCGGGCCGCATGAGGAGAACGGCGCTTACGGCATCTACCCGGTCGAAAGCACGGGCGTGCTGGTCGATGGCGTGAAGGTCACTGGCGCCAGCGATGCGGGCATTTACGTGGGCCAGTCGAACGGCATCACCGTGCGCAATTCGATCGCGGAGGCCAATGTCGCCGGGATCGAGATCGAGAACAGCCGCAACGCGCTGGTCGAGCACAACGTCGCCACCCGCAATACGGGCGGAATTCTGGTGTTCGACCTTCCCGGTCTGCCGGTCATGGGCGGAGGCAATGTGATCGTGGCGAACAATCTCGTCGTCGCCAACGATACGCCGAATTTCGCGCCCGCCGGCAATATCGTCGCGGGCGTGCGGCGTGGGACCGGGATCATGGTGATGGCCAACGACAAGGTGCTGGTGGAGAACAACATTCTCTCCGGCAATCCGACCGCACCAGTGATGGTGATCGCCTATACGCAGCCTTTCGAAGACGAGCGATACAACCCGCTGCCGCGCGAGGTGACGATCGGCGAGAACACATATGACGGCGGCGGTTACGATCCGCAGCTCGACGGGGCGGAGATGCTGCTGGCGGCCTTCGGCGGCGAGCTGCCGCCGGTGCTGTGGGACGGGCTCGGCTCGGTCGCTGCCGTGGAGGGCACGGCGGGGTGGAGCCTCAACCTGACCGAGGCGGGCAAGGGTCTCGGCGGCGCGCAGCCCGGCCCACTGAGCGTGGCGGAGCCGACCGGCGAGTTCGACCGCAGCGGCATCGGCGCTCCGGCTGCACTAGAGGCACGGCTGGCGGGATGAGGCACAGCGGGGTCCTCGCCGCAGCGGCGCTCGCATTTGCGGGCGCGCTTTCCGTGCAGGCCACGCCGCCGCAATATGTGAACGACGAGGCGATCGCCGGCGAAGGTATGCCGCGCCTGCTGTCGGACTATGGTTTCTTCGCCGACCTCGGCGAGCAGGTTCCGGTGCCGCACGTTTATCCCTACCGGCTCAACACGCCGCTCTATTCGGACGGGGCGGACAAGCTGCGCTTCGTCTATCGCGCTCCCGGAACACAGTTTCGCGCCGATGGCGAGGGACTGATCGATATGCCGGTCGGCGCGGCGCTGATAAAGACTTTCGCGTTCGGCGAAGGCGAGAGCCGGCGGCTGATCGAGACGCGCGTGTTGCTGCATCGCGCAGATGGCTGGGTGGCGCTGCCCTATCTCTGGAACGAGGAGCAGACCGATGCGCAGCTGGCGGTCGCGGGTGCGCGCATCGATCTGACTACGCCGAAAGGCGAGGCGATCAGCTACCGCGTGCCGAACAAAAACCAGTGCAAGGAATGCCATGGGCTGGACGATGCGGTAGTCCCCATCGGTCCCAAGGCGCGCAACCTTTCGGGCGATTGGTTGGCGCAGATGGTCGCAGCCGGACATCTCGACCGCATGCCGCAAGGCGCGGACCAGCTGCCGCTGTGGGAGGCACGCGAAGGCGCAAGTCTGAACGCCGCGGCGCGGGCCTATCTCGACGTCAATTGCGCGCATTGCCACCGCCCCGGCTCGACCGCTTCGAACAGCGGGCTCGACCTGCGCTGGGAGCAAGAGGACCCGCATGCGCTCGGCATCGGCAAGCGGCCCGTAGCCGCAGGGCGCGGGGCGGGTGGTCATCTGTTCGACATCGTTCCGGGATCGCCTGACAAGTCCATCCTGACCTATCGCATGGCTAGCCCCGAGCCCGGCGTCGCCATGCCGGAAATCGGCAAGGAAACGGTCGACGAGGACGGTTTGGAGGTGGTCCGCCGCTGGATCGGTGAGATGACGCCGTGAAATGGGCGCTGCGTATTCTGGGCGGCTTGGCGGCAATCATAGCGGTCGCCTTCCTGATTTTCCGCGTTCCCGATACCGATGCTAACGAGATGTGGGCGAAATACGGCGGCGAGCCTTCGCAGAGGCTGCAGTTGGCCGATGGCCGCACAGTGCATCTGCGCGACGAAGGCCCGCGCGATGCCCCGGCAATCGTACTGCTCCACGGCTCCAATGCCGACCTGATGACCTGGCAGCCATGGGCCGAGAACCTACGCGAGGACTTTCGGGTCATCCGTTACGACCAGCGTGGCCATGGGCTGACCGGGCCCGCATCCGATGGCGGCTATGCCCGCGATGCCTTTGTCGACGATTTGCACATGGTCGCGGAAGAGCTCGATCTCGACCGCTTCGTGCTGGCAGGCAATTCCATGGGTGGGAGCATCGCGATGGGCTATGCGATCGAACACCCTGAACGGCTCGCGGGGCTGGTGCTGGTAGATGCCTCGGGCGCGCCGATCGAGCGGGAGGGCGGCGGCAATCTCGCCTTCACGCTCGCTGCAATGCCGGGCGTCGGCACGGCTCTTAGCCAGGTCATGCCACGCAGCCTTATAGAGCGCAGCTTGTCACAGAGCGTTTCCAACCAGGACGTGGTCACGCCCAAGGCTGTCGATCGCTATTGGGAAATGGCCCGCTATCCGGGAAATCGCGCGGCAACTCGCGAGCGGTTCGGCACCGCGCGTGTGCCGTTCACCGCCGAGGCAGTCGGCGCGGTCGATGTGCCGACGCTGGTGATGTGGGGCGAAGAGGACGCGCTCGTGCCGTTTGTAGCAGCCGATTGGTACATGGAGCACCTGCCCAATGCTACGCTCGTCAGCTATCCGGGCATCGGCCATATCCCGATGGAAGAGGCACCCGTCGAATCCGTTGAAGACCTGCGCGACTGGCTGTCGTCGCAAGGGATCGCGGAACAGGTCGCCGAGCGAGGAACCGGCACCTGATACGTCCGTTCTAAGCACCTGAAACGCAGACGGGTTCGCCAAGGGCCTGCTGCATCAGGGTAAAAGGGGTTTAATCTTGCGCACACTCGGGCTGATCGGCGGCATGAGCTGGATCTCGACCCGCGCCTATTACGAGCGCATCAACAAATTCGTGCAGAAGCAGGCGCCGCCGATGGCGAGCGCGCCGATGCTCATTGAAAGCCTCGATTATTCGAAGGTCTACGAAGCCAAGCAAGGCGACGATTGGGACGCAGTGGCGGGTATTCTCGTCGATTCCGCCCGACGCCTGGAAAGCGCGGGCGCGCAAGGCCTAGTTATTGCCGCCAACACCATGCACCGGGTTTACGATCAGGTGGCCGAAGCCGTGTCCATCCCGCTCTTGCACATTGCCGACGCCGTCGGCGACGCGATGCAGGCTGCCGAATGCGAGAGCGCTGCCATTCTCGGCACGCGCACCGTGATGACGGAGAGCTTCTACCGCCAGCGTCTGATCGCTCATGGCGTGGAGCTGCTGCCGCCCAATCCCGAGGATGTCGAAATGGTGGACGGGATCATCTACAAGGAGCTGATGCTGGGCCGCGTAACGCGGGATGCGGAGCGGGCGTTGAAAACGCTCATCACGTCGAAGGACAAGGAAGGCGCGGATGCGATCGTCCTTGCCTGTACCGAACTCGAACTGGTCGTCGACACGCGCGCCAATGTGCTGCCGGTGTTCGATTCCACCGATATCCACTGCCGTGCGGCAGCCGACTGGATCATCAATTGATATAGCGGCGCATGGGAATGCGTCTTTTCGGGTACACCGCGCAGATTTTCGGCTGAAATTAACCATCGCAATATTGATTGCGACGGGATCGCCGTCATGCTGCCTTTTCCTATTTGAGGGAAGGGACTGACAACATGAAAATTACGTACGGTCGCATTGCGGCCGCTAGCCTCGTTGCGCTTGCGGCTGCCGGCTTGGCCAATTCCGGCAATGCCCAATCGACGCCTGCCAAGGGCGCGAAAATCGAAAATTCCTACATCTGCGTCTTCAACCCCGGCCTCGTCGCCAAGGGCAATGTGAAAGCCGAAGCCAACCGCTCGGCCAAGGCAGCGGGTGGCGCTGTCGGCTTCACCTACAAGAATACCATTCGTGGTTTCTCGGTGAATGCGTCGGCGCAAGGCGTCTCCAAAATGCAGGCGAACAACCCGCGCATCGCCTATTGCGAGCAGGACCAGGTGATGGCGACCGCGCAGGGCCGCGGCAACAAGCCGGGCAGCGGTGGCGGTGGCACGCAGCCGAGCGAAAGCACGCCGTGGGGTGTGACGCGCGTCGGTGGCGGGCTCAGCGGCGCTGCGGGCCGCGCGCTCGTCATCGACACCGGCGTCGATCTCGATCACCCTGACCTCAATGTCGATGTCGCGCTGTCCAGCGCGTTCAACGCAACGCGGGACAAGAATGCGGACGATGGCAACGGTCACGGTACGCATGTCGCGGGTACGATCGCGGCTATCAAGGGCAATGGCATCGGCGTCGTCGGCGTTGCGCCGGGTACGACCGTGGTGGGCATCAAGGTGCTCGACCGTCGCGGTTCGGGTTCGAACAGCGGCGTGATCGCCGGTGTGGACTATGCTGCCAGCATCGACAACGGCAACGACGTAGCCAATATGTCGCTCGGCGGCGGCTTCAGCCAGGCGCTGAACGATGCCGTCATCGCTGCGGCACAGGGCGGGCTCGAGTTCGCGCTGGCTGCCGGCAACGAAAGCACCAGCGCGACCACCAAGTCGCCTGCGTCGGCCAATCACCCGAATATCTACACGATCAGCTCGTTCACGCGGAACAACGACAGTTGGTCGAGCTTCTCGAACTACGGCAACCCGCCGGTAGACTTCGCAGAGCCGGGTTCGGCCATTCCGTCGACCTACAAGGACGGTGGCTACGCCACGCTGTCGGGCACCTCGATGGCCAGCCCGCACGCGGCCGGCCTGCTGCTGCTGGGCAGCATCCGTTCCGGCGGCACTGTCAATGGCGACCCGGACGGCAATCCGGACACGATCGGCATTAACTGATCGCAGCCGAATGACAGGAGGGCTGCGCGGCACTGGTCGCGCGGCCCTTTCTTTTTAGCCGATAAGATTGCGGGTTCGCCCTCTGTTCACGTTGTCCGCGCTGGTGCGCTGGCTTAACCCCGCCCCCGATGACGAGAGCACCCTATGCTGCCGATCCCGCCAAATCGCGGGGCCGCGAGTTCCCCGAGGAACGCGAAGGCACGCGCGGTCCGCGCAGCGAATTCCAGCGCGACCGCGACCGCATCGTCCATTCGATCGCCTTCCGCCGACTGCGCTCCAAGACGCAGGTATTTGTCGCTCCCGATGGCGACCACTACCGCACCCGCCTGACGCACAGCATCGAAGTGGCGCAGATCGGCCGGGTCATCGCGCGCGAACTGGGGCTGGACGAAGACCTGACCGAAGCGCTCTGCCTGGGCCACGACATCGGCCATCCGCCCTTCGGCCATGCCGGGGAGACTGCGCTGGAAGAGGCGATGGTACAGGCCGGCGGCTACGACCACAACGCGCAGGGCATCCGCACGCTGGCGCGGCTGGAAAACCCCTATTGCGACCACGACGGGCTGAACCTGACGTGGGAAACGCTGGAGGGCCTCGCCAAGCACAACGGTCCGGTCGCGGCACCGAACTGGGCATTGGCGGAAATCGACGCGGCCTTTCCGCTCGAACTGGACACTTGGCCCTCGCTTGAAGCGCAGGTGGCTGCGCTCGCCGATGACATCGCTTACGACAACCACGATATCGACGATGGCCTGCGCGCCGGTTTTCTCGAGCTCGACGACCTGCTGACGCTCGACCTGCTGGCCGACCAGTGGCGGGCGGTGGAGACGCGTTTCCCGCACGCCCCACATGAGCGCAAGCTGCGCGAATTGGTCCGCACGCAGATCGGCCTGATGGTCAACGACCTGCTGACCGAGACCCGATCGCGCGTCGATGGCGTCGGGAGCGTCGACGAAGTGCGTGGTGCGGGCAAACCGCTCGCGGCCTTCTCTGCCGGAATGGCGGAGCAGGAACGGCGGCTGAAGAAATTCATGTATGACCGGTTGTACTACCACCCCGAACAGCTTGTCACAGCAGAGCGCGCGCGCGATGTAATCTCTCGGCTCTACGCGGCTTACAGCCAGGATCCCTCGACCATGCCGGACGACTGGCTGGCGAAGCATCCGCAGGGCGAGCCGCAGCGCAGCCGTAACATCGCGGATTTCATCGCGGGCATGACCGACCGCTTCGCTCTCGAGCAGGTGCGCCGCATCTACGGGCGCGCCCCGGAAGGGCTGAGCAATGTCTGACGCGCTGCGGATCGTGTTGATCGGTGCGACCGGTCTCATCGGCGGCAAGGTGATGGAGGCCTGCGTCGGGCGCGAGGATGTGCGGCTCTCGGCGATCGCCCGGCGCGAAGCTCAGCTGCCGAAGGGCATCAGGATGGAGCTGTTCGTGGCCGAGCCTGGAAAATGGGGCGAGGTCGTCGAAGCGATCAAGCCCAGGGCGATGATCTGCGCGCTCGGTACCACGTGGAAGAAATCGGGCGAGGACGAAGCGGCGTTCCGCGCGGTCGACCAAGATCTCGTGCTCAGCGTGGCCGAGGCCGCCAAGGCGCAGGGGGTGGAGCGCTTCGTCCACGTCAGCTCGGTCGGTGCGGCGATCGCGTCGAAAAACTTCTATTTGAAGGTGAAGGGCGAGGTCGAGCGAGATTTGACGAAACTGCGCTTCGACCGGCTCGATATCCTGCGCCCGGGCCTGCTGCGCGGCAAGCGGGATAACGACCGCCGCCCGGGCGAGCGGATCGGGCTCGCGGCAGCGCCTTTCGTCAATCTCATGCTGCATGGCGGTTTCCGCCAGTATCGGGCGATCAGGGCCGAGACGGTCGCCGATGCGGCGCTGGCCCTGGCGCGCCGAGCGGCACGCGGTCGCTTCATCCACGATAACGACGCGATCATGCGCGCGGCGAAGACGCTGCCGCGACTGGACGAGGGATAAAGCCGCCATGTGGGAGACGCTTTTCGGACTGGCAAACGGCCTCGCGCTGGTGATGTGGATCGGCCTGATTGCCTTGCCGCGCTGGCCCGCTTTGCTTGCGGCGGTTCTCTATCTAGGTGTCGGCCTGCTGTGCCTGACGTATGCGGTCTGCGTGATCGGACTGTTCAGCGGCTTGCTCGAAGGCGGCGGAAGCGGCGCAGCCTCGGATTTCACCACACTCGAAGGCGTTCGGACGATCTTCGCGACCGAGGCGGGCGTGACCGTCGGCTGGGTCCACTATCTAGCCTTCGATCTCTTCGTCGGCCTGTGGATCGCGCGCGATGCCGATGCCAAGGGGTTCTCCCGCGTCGTGCAGGCACCGATCCTGCTCGCAACCTTTTTTGCAGGGCCGCTCGGCCTGTTCCTGTGGCTTGCAATCCGGGAGCGAAGCGCCCGCAAGCAGGGGCGATGGCAATAGCAGGTTGCTCCATGCAACCGATGTGGCATGATGCGCCTCGCAGCTGAAAACAGCGGAGAGGACCTATGTCGGCAACGGACAAACTTACATTCGACGAACTGATGCGGCATTGGGCTGAAGAGAAGCCCGATACCGTCGCGCTGGAGCAGGATGGCAATGCGCTGACCTTCAGCGAACTCGAACTGCGCTCGCGTAAAATCGTCGGGATGCTGGGCGCACATGGTGTCGCCAAGGGCGATAGGATCGCCTGGCTAGGCAAGAACGCTCGCCACTATTTCGAGCTGTTCTACTCCGCGGCCCGGCTTGGCGCGGTGATGGTCCCGATCGGCTGGCGACTCGCCGCGCCCGAGATTGCCTACATCCTCGGCGACACGGGCGCGAAGGTGCTCTTCATCGACAACGGTTTCGACGAGCTTGCCGCCAAGGCGTGCGGACAGATGGAAAGCGCGCCCGAAGTGGTCGACACGCCAAGCGCGCTCGCGGAAATCGAAGCGACAGATCCGGCACAATTCGAAGCCGCTGGTCCCGACGACGCCATCCTCCAGCTTTACACCTCGGGCACCACCGGCAACCCCAAGGGCGCGGTGCTTACGAATGCCAACCTCTTCTCGCTGCGCGTTCCGGCAGAGGAGGCGGCGCAGCCGTGGTCGAGCTGGGATGACGACGAGGCAATCCTCGTCTGCATGCCCTGCGCGCATATCGGCGGGACGGGCCTCGGCATCATGGCGATGGCGGCGGGCATCCGCGCCATCGTGCAGGCGGAATTTACCCCCGACGGCGTCCTCGACGGCTTCGAGCAGGGCATCACCCGCCTCTTCATCGTGCCTGCCGCGCTGCAGATGGTGATCCAGCACCCACGCGCGAAGGATACCGACATGTCCGGCGTGAAATACGTCATGTATGGCGCGGCGCCGATCCCGCTCGACCTGCTGCGCGAGGCGGTGCAGACGATACCCGATGCAGGCTTTCTGCAATGCTACGGCATGACGGAGACGACCGGCACCATCGCGATGCTGCCGCCGGAAGACCATAGTCTCGAGGGCAACCAGCGAATGAAATCGGCGGGCAAGGCCGTACCGGGGGCCGAGCTCAAGGTTGTCGGCGAGGATGGCGAGGAACTGCCCCGCGGCGAGGTCGGCGAACTGATCTGCAAGAGTCCGTCGAACATGGCAGGCTATTGGAACCTGCCGGAGGCGACGTCGTCCTCGCTGATCGACGGCTGGATGCACACCGGCGATGCGGCCTATATGGACGAGGACGGCTATGTCTTCATCCAGGATCGCATCAAGGACATGATCATCTCCGGGGGAGAAAACGTCTATCCGGCGCAGGTCGAAAGCGCGATCTACGGCCACCCGGCGGTTGCCGAAGTCGCCGTGGTAGGTGTTCCGGACGATACTTGGGGTGAGGCAGTGAAAGCCTGCGTCGTGCCCAAACCTGGCAGCGAAGTGGATCCGACCGATATCATCGCCTTCACGCGCGAGAGGTTGGCAGGCTTCAAGGTGCCGAAGACGGTCGACGTGATCGAGGCGATGCCGCGCAATGCAAGCGGCAAGATCCTGCGGCGGGAGCTGCGTGCCCCCTATTGGGAAGGGCGCGATCGGGCGGTAAATTGAAGCGGTATGCGCCTGCGGCGGGGCGCAATGTCCTGCCCATCGGCGATGTTCTGGCTGAGGAATTGCCCGAAAGCGGACTGGTGCTGGAGATCGCGAGCGGGTCCGGCGAGCATGCGCTGGCCTTTGCGCGGCGCTTTCCCGCGCTCGTCTGGCAGCCGAGCGATCCCGACCCCGAAGCGATCGCATCGATCGCGGCATGGCGCGAAGAGGACGGGCTGGACAATTTGCGATTGCCGGTGAAGCTGGACGCAGCAGCAGAGGCTTGGCCTGTGTCGAGCGCGGCGGCCGTGCTCTGCATCAATATGATCCATATCAGCCCATGGTGCGCTACCGAGGGTCTGGTGCGGCATGCGGCCACAGTCCTCGATGCCGAGCATCCGCTGATACTTTACGGCCCTTTTGTCGAGGATGACGTCGCAACCGCGCCATCGAATACCGCCTTCGACGAGAGCCTGAACGCCCGCAATCCGTTATGGGGTTTGCGAAATCTGTCGGACGTTGACCAACTTGCCCAAGCCCGCGGATTCAGGCGCACCAAACGCTATCCCATGCCAGCGAACAATCTCACCGTAGTGTACCGTCGGCAAGCGTAATCTGCTCCGCAAAGGAAAACGCCCGCCGGTGAGGGCGGGCGTCTTGAAAACTCTGCGATAGGGGTCGGGTCAGATGACTTCGTCCCCGGCATCGCCGACCGACTGAATGTCCTGTCCGACACCGCGGACGGTGTTGCAGGCCGTGGCAGTCAGAGCCACCGTGGTAATTCCAAATGCAAGCAGGATCTTTTTCAGCATGTCCTGTCCTTTCCCGAAGGGCTCAACAGCGAGCTTGAAGATCAAAACGACCCATTCCCGATCCGGTTCCCGAAGGAGTTGCGGGGCTTGTTTGCCGCCACCATATGGCGCGCGATGACAGAGCCTGATTTTCTCCTGTTCGCCAGCGATGCCGAAATACTCGCATTATGGGGCGTAGCCTTGCTGGTCGTCGCCGGTATCTGCTCGCTTATGGAGCGCAGGCGGCTGAAACGAACGCAGATCAACCAGGTCGGCTGGGTGCCGTGGACCGGGCTGTTCGTGATGTTCGCAGTGCTCGGCGGTGGGATGCTCGCCGTGTCGGTCCCTGCGATCATGCAAGGCTAGACGCTTAGAGGCACGCCTCCAGATAGGCTTGATCGAAGCCGAACTGGCGCGCCTTTTCCAGCGTGTAGGGGCGCAGGCCCGAGGAGCGGAACTCACCGAGGATCTTCCCGTCGTCGCTCTCGTCGAGATACTCGAACTTGAACAGGTTCTGGGTGACAATCACGTCGCCTTCCATCCCGATCACCTCGGTGATGTCGGTGGTGCGGCGCGAACCGTCGCGCAGGCGCTTCACCTGTACGATGAGATCGACTGACTCAGCGATCTGGCGGCTGATGGCTTCCTTCGGGATCTTGATGTCGCCCATCAGGATCATGTTTTCCATACGGCCGAGGCATTCGCGCGGGCTGTTGGCGTGGAGCGTACACATGGAGCCGTCGTGGCCTGTGTTCATGGCGGCGAGAAGGTCGAAACATTCCGCGCCGCGAATTTCGCCCAGGATGATGCGGTCGGGGCGCATACGCAGGGCGTTCTTCACGAGGTCGCCGATGGTGATGGCGCCCTGGCCTTCGAGGTTCGGCGGGCGGGTTTCCAGCGGCAGCCAGTGCGGCTGTTGCAGGCGAAGTTCGGCCGCGTCCTCGATCGTCAGCACGCGCTCGCCCGGGTCGATCATCTTCGACAGGGCGTTGAGCATGGTCGTCTTACCCGAACCGGTACCGCCCGAGATGACGATGTTCATTCGGCAAGCGCCCGCGATCTTGAGCGCGGTACACATCTTCTCGCTCATCGAACCGAAGTCCTTGAGCATGTCGAGCGTGATGGGCTTTTCCGAGAACTTACGAATCGAGATCGCCGTGCCCTTCAGCGACAGCGGCGGAACGATGACGTTCACACGGCTGCCGTCTTTGAGGCGGGCGTCGGCCAGCGGGGTGGTCTGGTCGACGCGGCGACCGACCTGGTTCACGATGCGCTGGGCGATCTGGAACAGGTGCTGTTCGTCGCGGAACTTGATCGGCGCGATCGTCAGCTTGCCCTTCTTTTCGATATAGGTCTGGTCGGGCCCGTTGACCATAATGTCGGTCACGTCGGGATCGTTCAGCAGTTCCTCGAGCGGACCGAAGCCGAGCAACTCGTCGACGAGCACCTTCTCGAGCGCAAACTGTTCGCGGCGGTTCAGCGTGACCTTGAGCTCGGCCAGCACCTCCATGATGATCGGACGGAATTCTTCCGACAGCTCGTCTTTGGTGAGCGTTGCCGCTGCTTCGGGATCGACGCGTTCGAGCAGGCGCGGCAGCACCTGTTCCTTGATCTTGTGGACGCTCGCTTCGAAGCCGCCGACTTCTGACTGGTTCGAATGCTGGGCGTTCATGCGCTCCGACAGACGCGCCATCGCATCGTCGCTCGGACCACCGTCCGCCGGCAGCGGCGGAAACTGCTCGCCGCCGTTGCTGTCGCTCTTGTTCTCGCTCGGCGAAGGGGCAGGTGCGCCGCCTTGCATCGGGCGGGCACTGCCGAATTTCGGACGCGCACCGGAGGCCATGCCTGCCTGCCCGTTCTTCCGTCCGAATGCGCTCATTGCCTAAACCCCCGAAAAACCTGGTCGTTCGCGATACAGCCCCTCGATCGCAGGATCGCCTGGGCTGTCTTTCTCGTCGTGGTGAATAAGTTGGAAACCTTGATTTTTCCCTAATGTGCCGGTGCGACATTGGCGGTTTGGCCGAATGAACCGTACGGCGCGCAGACGATCTCTGGACGAGGGAGAGTTAACGGCTGGTCACCGGACGGCACATTGTCTAGCGACGATGCTGTTCAAGCGGCGGGGCCGATCATGCAAGACGACGAGAGACGCGGGATCCTGCTGGCGACGGCCGGTTTCGCGACCCTGTCCGTCGGCGATGCGGTGATCAAGACGATGGCGGGCGAATGGTCGCCGCTGGCCGTGGCGACCTTGCGCTTTGCAATCGGGGCGGTGGCCTTGTCGGCATTGCTCCTGCGCAGTGAGGGTGCGGCGGGCTTCAGGCCCAGTCATCCCTGGCTGCAGGCAGCGCGCGGGTTCTGTCTGGCGGCAGCGTCGTTGTGCTTCTTCTCGGCGATCTACGTCATGCCGCTCGCTTCGGCGATGGCGCTGGCGTTCGTTTCGCCGGTGTTCGTCGCACTATTGAGCGGGCCTCTGTTGAAAGAGAAAGTGCGCCCGGCCGTATGGATCGCCTCCCTCGTGGCGCTGGCTGGCGTCGCGCTGGTATTGCGCCCGAATCTCGCCGCTCTCGGCTGGGTCGCGCTGTTGCCGCTCGCCTCGGCCAGCTTCTTCGCGCTGATGGTCGTCGCCAACCGGGCAAGCGCGGGGCAGGGGAGCGCGCTGTCGATGCAGGCCTTTATCGCGACCGCTGCCATGCCGTGGCTGGTGCTGGCGATGCTCGGCGGCCACTGGTCCGGCGTGGACGAACTGCGCGTCACCATGCCCGACTGGACGGTCATCGCGCGATGCGCGGTCGTTGCTGTGACGGCCAGTACGGCCCATTGGCTGACCTATCTGGGCACGATGCGCGCGGGTGCGGCCACCATAGCGCCCACGACTTATATCCAGATGCTGGTCGCGACGTTCATGGGGTGGTGGTGGTTCGGCGATATTCCCGATGTGGCGACGCTTGCCGGTGCGGGCATCATCATCGCGGCGGGGCTACTGCTCTGGCGCTCCACGCCTGCGGCGCGGCCAGCGGTAGCGCGGTCTACGGCAGCGCCGGGTAAAGACGATTGAAAGCGGGGCGATAACCGCTAAGTCACACGCCACGCCAAAGCGGGGACAGTAAGCAATGTGCGGAATTATCGGAATCGTCGGCAAGGAAGCGGTAGCCGATCGGCTCGTCGACGGGCTGAAGCGAATGGAATATCGCGGATATGACAGCGCCGGGATCTGCACGGTCGATGGCGGCGAACTGATCCGCCGCCGGGCTGAAGGCAAGCTTGCCAATCTGGTCGAGGTTCTCGCCGGCAATCCCGCGCCCGGCGATATCGGTATCGCGCACACCCGCTGGGCCACCCATGGCGCGCCGACGGCAAGCAATGCTCATCCGCATGCGACCGACAAGGTAGCGATAGTCCACAACGGGATCATCGAAAATTACAAGGAATTGCGAGACGAAGTTAAGGCTGCCGGTCGCACGATGGAAAGCGATACGGATAGCGAAGTGGTAGCCCACCTGCTGACGCGCCGCCTCGAAAATGGTGAAACGCCGCACGAAGCTGTTGCCAACATGCTGCCCCGTCTGCGCGGTGCTTTCGCGCTGGCGATCGCTTTTCGCGACCATCCCGACATGCTGATCGGCGCGCGTCGCGGCTCGCCGCTGGTGGTCGGCTATGGGGAAGGCGAGACCTACCTTGGTTCGGATGCGCTCGCGCTCGCCCCGCTGACGCAGAAGATATCCTACCTCGAAGAAGGCGACTGGGTGGAGATCACGCAGGAAGGTGCGCAGATCTTCGACGAGGAAAACGAGAAGGTAGAGCGCGAGGTGCGCACCTCAGGCGCGTCGGCCGCGGCAACCGAGAAGGGCAATTATCGTCACTTCATGCAAAAGGAGATTTTCGAGCAGCCCACCGTGGTGGCGCAGACCCTCTCTTCATATCTGCGACGGGAAGACGTTTCGGTCGCGCTGCCGCAGTTCGATTTCGACATTTCCAGCATCCGGCGGGTCACGATCGTCGCGTGCGGCACATCGTATTATGCAGGCATGGTAGCGAAATACTGGTTCGAGCAATTCGCACGCGTACCGGTCGACATCGATGTTGCTTCGGAATTCCGCTACCGTGAGCCGGTGCTGGAAGAGCGCGGTCTGTCGCTCTTCATATCGCAGAGCGGAGAGACTGCCGACACCCTTGCGGCGCTCCGCCATTGCAAGGAAAACGGCCAGACTATCGCAGTGGTCGTCAACGTACCGACGAGTACGATGGCACGCGAGGCCGACCTGCTGCTGCCGACCCATGCGGGCCCGGAAATCGGTGTTGCTTCGACCAAGGCGTTTACGTGCCAGCTGGCGGTCCTCGCTGCACTGGCCGCGCATATGGCAGTCAAGAAGGGCTTGATGAGCCGCGACGAAGAATATGAAGTCGTCAAACACCTCTTGGAAGCACCTGCCTGTCTCAATGCGGCGCTCGATCACGATGACGACATCGCAGCGATGGCCCCGCTGATCGCCCCCGCGCGCGACGTGCTGTATCTCGGCCGCGGCCCCGATTTTCCGATGGCGCTGGAAGGCGCGCTCAAGCTCAAGGAAATCAGCTATATCCACGCCGAGGGCTATGCGAGCGGCGAGATGAAGCACGGGCCGATCGCGTTGATCGACGAAGATGTGCCTGTCATCGTCCTCGCGTCGTCCGGTCCGCTGTTCGAAAAGACCGTTTCCAATATGGAGGAGGTGCGCGCACGCGGTGGACAGGTGGTCCTGATTTCCGACCGCGAGGGTCTGGAACAGGCCGGCGAGGGCTGCCTGGCGACGATCGAGATGCCCAAGGTGCATCCGCTCATTGCTCCGCTCGTTTACGCAGTACCGGTCCAACTGCTCGCCTATCATGTCGCCTGCGTCAAAGGCACCGACGTCGATCAACCCCGCAATCTGGCGAAATCGGTCACGGTGGAGTGAGTTCGTCGCTGTATTCCTTACGGAAAAGCGAACTGCGATAACGTCAGGTAATTACACGAAAATCGATTGGGCCTTTACCTGCAGCTAACGATTGAGCGTTAACCGTCTCCCGGTGAGCGACCAAGAGAAGTCACCCGCGAACGGGATCGCACCAATGTCGATTGGGGAAGCTATCGGGCTATCGACGCCCGCTGGTGCCGAGTGGTCGCGCATCCACGGCTATCAATACACCCAGCTGAGCAAGCGCATGATGGCGCGCGCCATTTCGCATGCGATCGGTTTCGCCTTGGTCGCCCTGATCCTGTGGGGCGAAGTCGATCTGGCACTGATCGGAGCCTGGGGCGTGGCCTTGTTCTTCGCGGTTCTGCTTGCTGCCCACGAAGATCGGGCTGCGCGTTTTGCAGACACTGTCCATTTTGGCATCTGGGAGATGCGGCGCCATGCCGTGGCGAGCGCTGCCAAGGGCGTCGTCTGGGGGATCGGCTTGATGCTCTTCGCGCAGACCGGCGGAGCGAACCACCTGGCAATCGTCTGGAGCATTCCTGCGGTTCTAATTCTCGCCAATGCGGCAAGCCGTTTCAGCGCCCCGCTTGGATCGATCGCCTTTACCATCGCGACAGGGATCGGCGGGCTGGTCGCCGCGCTGCTTGCTGGCGACTGGCTGCTTCTGACCGTTGTCACGTTCACGATGTTATTCGCGGCGTTCGGCACTATCGAGAATGCCCGCGTCGCAGTGACCGGGCGGTTGAACGAGACTGCCGCGATGGAAAAAAGCGAAGTCGTCTCCATGCTCTTGCGGGAATTCGAGGAAAACCAGGCAGACTGGCTCTGGCAGATCGATCCGCGCCGCCGCCTGAAATCGGTATCGCCACGCTTCGCCTTTGCGCTCGGATGCAGCGCCGAAGATGCCGAAGGCAAGCTGTTTTTCGACCTTATTTCCGGCCGCGATCTGAATCCCGCTACCGATTCCGATGGGCTGCGCGAGTTCGCTGAGAAGCTGAAGCGCAAGGAATCTTTTTCGGAGCTAGTCATCCGCGTGAATATTCGCGGTGCGGAACGCTGGTGGGAAATCTCCGGCACCCCCATGCTCGACGAAGCTGGCAAGTTCATTGGCTTCCGTGGTGTCGGCTCCGATGTGACCGAACAGCGCGAGTCCTCCGACCAGATCGCCTTTCTTGCTCGCTACGACACCCTCACACAATTGCCGAACCGCCTCTTGCTCAATGAAACGCTGGGCGAAGCGCTGGAGTATGCGGCGCATTGGCGCACGCGCTGCGCTTTCCTGATGATCGATTTGGATCGCTTCAAATCGGTCAATGACTCCCTCGGCCATCTCGTCGGAGACCAGCTGCTGGCGCAGGTTGCCGGTCGCCTGAAAAGCCTGACGGGTGAAGGCGAGATCTGCGGTCGCCTGGGCGGGGACGAATTCGCTGTCGTCATCCGCGACGCCTCCGATCGCAAGCGCATCGACCGTCTCGCACGCGCCGTTATCGAACAGCTGTCAGAGCCATACCAGATCGAAAACCAGATCCTCTATGTCGGCGCCAGCGTCGGTTCGGCCGTGGGTCCGCGCGATGGCAAGACGGTCGAGGAACTGCTGCGCAATGCCGACCTCGCGCTTTATCGGGCGAAGGATGCGGGCGGTACCGAGCATTGCGATTACGAACCGTCGCTCCATGCAAATGCGGAAGAGAAGCGCCAGCTGGAGTTTTCGCTCCGCAAGGCGTTGGAACGCGGCGAAATGCTGCTCCACTACCAGCCGGTGGTCGATGCCAAGACCGAGAAGGTCGTCAGCTTCGAGACTCTGGTCCGCTGGAACAGCAGCGAGCATGGCTTCGTCAGCCCGGGCAAGTTCATCCCGCTGGCGGAAGATACGCGGCTAATCGTGCCGATCGGCACCTGGGTGATGCAGGAAGCGTGCAAGGAAGCGGCCGGCAACTGGCCGTCTCATGTGAAGGTCAACATCAACGTCTCGCCGGAGCAGCTGCTGGAGCCCGATTTCGCCGCGACCGTGGTGCAGGCGCTGTCGCACAGCGGCCTCGACCCGAAGCGGCTCGAGATCGAGGTGACCGAGAGCATCTTCCTGCGCGACGCGAGCGTGGCCCGCAAGGCGCTGGAGCAGTGCATGACGCTCGGCTGCTCGGTCGCGCTGGACGATTTCGGGACCGGCTATTCCTCGCTCGGCTACCTGCGCAAACTCAAGTTCTCGACCATCAAGGTCGATCGCAGCTTCGTTCAGGGGGCAGCGCAGCAGAGCCGGGAATCGCTCGCCATCATTCGCGCCGTGGTCGCCATGGCGGAGAGCCTCGGCATGACCACTACGGCCGAGGGCGTGGAGAATGAGGAAGAAGCCGAGATGATCCGCAGCCTGCGCTGCAACAAGATCCAGGGCTATCACTTCGGCCGCCCCATGCCTGCCACCGATGTGCGGATGCTGTTCGTGCGGAGCAATGCGGAGGCTGTCCGCAAGCGGGCTTAGGGTCAGGCCAAAGCCTTGATCGCCGCTTCGAACAGCTTGCGCCCGTCGGTGTTGCCATGGGCAGGCTCGATCGCGCGTTCGGGGTGCGGCATCATGCCGAGGACGTTGCCCGCCGCGTTGAGGACGCCGGCGATATCGCGGCGCGATCCGTTGCAATTCTCGGCATAGCGGAAGGCGACGCCGCCTTCGCCTTCGATGCGGTCGAGCGTTTCGTCGTCGGCAAAGTAATTGCCGTCGTGATGCGCGACCGGGATGTTGATCGTCTCGCCCGCCTCGTAGCCGCTCGTGAACAGCGATTGTGCGTTCTCGACCCTGAGCGGGACGGTGCGGCAAATGAAATGCTGGCTGGCATTGCGCATCAGCGCGCCGGGCAGCAGGCCGGCCTCGGTCAGGACCTGAAAGCCATTGCATACGCCGAGCACCGGGACACCGCGATCCGCAGCGGCCTTGACCGAGCGCATGACCGGGCTGTTCGCCGCCATCGCGCCCGACCGCAGATAGTCGCCGTAGGAGAAGCCGCCGGGCAGGGCGATGAAATCGAGCCGCTCGGGCAAATCTGCATCGCCATGCCAGACGCGCAGCGGCGCGCTGCTGGACACCTGCTCGATCGCCACTGCCATGTCGCGGTCGCAGTTCGAGCCGGGAAAGGTGATGACGGCGGCGCGGAAAGACATCAGCCGACCTTCTCGATGCGGTAATTCTCGATCACCGTATTGGCCAGCAGCTTGCGGCACATTTCATCCAGCGCTTCGTCGCTGGTGCCGTCTGCCACATCGAGTTCGACCGTCCGGCCGATGCGGACATCCTCCACGCCTTTAAAGCCGAGCCCTTCCAGCGCGTGGTGCACGGCGCGGCCCTGCGGGTCGAGCACGCCGGGCTTGAGACTGACGAGAACGCGGATTTTCATGAGATGCCTTTCGCTAGCGCGAGTGTGCGCGCGCCTATGCCGCGAAGCGCGCGGCACTTCAAGACGAGCGGCAGGCTTTTGCCGCATCGCGACGGTGTTCCGGCGACATACTCTGTAGCCGCGATGCAACATAGGTTACAGATTGGTGACGCATCTCGCAGTTGCAGCAGGCGGATAGCCGGCGAATCGGCTATCGAGCCACAAGTCGCATTCGACCTTACCCTCCAAACGCCCCGCGAGGATCGCGCGGGGATCAAGCAGGACCTTTCCATGACCCATCGCATTCGTGCCCGCCGCCTGTTCGGTATAAGCCTGGTGGCGCTCGCCGCCGCCGCTTCGCAGCCCGCTTTCGCGCAGGACGAGCCGACCGGCGCCGAACAGCAGGGCGATGGCCAGCTCAACACGATCGTCGTGACCGCCAACCGCCGCGAAGAGAACCTGCAGGACGTGCCGGTGTCCGCCGCCACGCTCGATGCCGACACGGTGAAGACCATCTTCGACGCCGGGGCCGAAGTCACCGCACTCGCCGCACGCGTGCCCGGCCTGTTCGTCGAGAGCTCGAACGGGCGTGCCGCCCCGCGCTTCTACATTCGCGGCCTCGGCAATACCGATTTCGACCTTGCTGCCTCGCAGCCGGTCTCGGTGGTGATGGACGATGTCGTCCTCGAAAACGTGACGCTCAAGAGCTTCCCCATCTTCGATATCGAGCGCATCGAGGTGCTGCGCGGTCCGCAGGGTACGCTGTTCGGTCGCAACACACCTGCCGGCATCGTCAAGATCGACACCGTGCGCCCCGGCGACACCTTCGAAGCGCAAGGCTCGATCAGCTATGGCAGTTTCGATTCCATCTCGCTCGATGCAGGCATCACCGTGCCGCTGGCGGATATCGCCTCCGTCCGCGTGTCGGGGCTGTGGCAGAGCCGCGGCGACTACATCGACAACGGCTTCACCGGCGAAGAGGATGCCTATGGCGCCTATGACGAACTCGCAGGTCGCATCCAGCTGCTGCTGACGCCGACCGACCGGCTGAGTATCCTCGGTTCGTATCAGTTGCGCGACCTCGAAGGCACCTCGACGCTGTTCCGTGCCAATATCCTCGGGCCGGGCGATAACGAGCTGAACTAGAATTACGACCGCAAGACCGTGTTCTACGACGCGGGCGCGGGCAACCAGGCGCAGTACGAGGCCGACATCGCGACCATCCGCGTCGACTACGATGCCGATTTCGCCACCGTCACCAGCATCACCTCCTGGGCCAACAGCGAGGGTTCCAGCCGCGGCGATATCGACGGCGGCTTCGGCGCGGCCTTCCTGCCGGTGAGCGGCCCGGGCTTCATCCCGTTCCCCTCCGACACGCAGGACTCGATCGAGCTCGACCAGTTCACCCACGAGGTGCGGCTTGCTTCCGACACCGGCGGCACGCTGGACTGGCAGGTCGGCATGTTCGTCTTCGAGAGCGATTTCAACGTGACCACCGTCGGCTTCGATTTCCCGCCTTCCGTGACGGTCCGCCACACCAACGATAGCTGGGCGGTGTTCGGCCAGCTCTCGGCGCAGGTGACCGACGTGCTCAAGCTGACCGGCGGCCTCCGCTGGACCGATGACGAGAAGCAGTTCGGCGTGACCTCGCCGTCCTTCATCTCCGGTCCCGGCCTGCAGTTTCGCGAAGTCGAGGACTCGCGCCTTAGCTGGGACCTCGCCGCCTTCCTCGACGTGAGCGACGATGCCAGCGTCTTCGCACGCGTCGCCAACGGCTTCCGTGCGCCGACCATCCAGGGGCGCGACGTCGCCTTCGGCGCGCCGCCCTCGATAGCCCTGTCGGAGAAGATCACCAGCTACGAAGTCGGCTTCAAGTCCGAGCTGGCCGACCGCCGCGTGCGCCTGAACGGCGCGGTCTATTACTACACGATCGAAGATCCGCAGTTCTCTGCCGTCGGCGGCGCAGGCAACCTTGTGCAGCTGGTCAATGCGGAGAAGGGCCGCGGCCTCGGCTTCGAGCTCGACAGCGCCTTCCAGGTGACGCCCGATTTCCTGATTACGGCCGGCCTCAGCTGGAACGACACCAAGATCCAGGACGAGAACCTCGCCGTAGGCATCTGCGCGCAGTGTACCGTCATCGATCCGACCGTCGTCCTGTCCGGCACCACGCGCGCGCTGGTGGACGGCAACCCGTTCCCCAATGCGCCCGAATGGATCGCGGACGTAACGGCGCGTTACGGTTTCCCGATCGGCAATGGCGGCGAAATCTTCGCCTTCACCGACTGGGCCTATCAGGGCGCGACGAACTTCTTCCTCTACGAGAGCGAGGAGTTCAACGCGAACAACCAGATCGAAGGCGGCCTGCGCGTCGGCTATGCCCGCACCGACGGCAGCCTCGAAGTCGCGGCCTTCGTGCGCAACATTACCGATGCCGACAATGTGAAGGGCGGCATCGATTTCAACAACAATACCGGTTTCGTGAACGACCCGCGCGTCTTCGGCGTGTCGGCCCGCGTCCGCTACTGATTGAAATCGTCACGGGGGAAAAGGCCGGGAGGGTGAATGCCTTCCCGGCCTTTTTGTCGTCCGCCGGATTTATTCGCCGCTGCCTTCCGGGACGACGGCAATGCGCAGCACGCCGTTGGCGGTCAGGTAGCGCCGGGCGAAAGCCTGGATGTCGGCGGCGGTGATCTCGCGCAGCCGCGGCTCGTAGCGACGAATGCGGTCGAGGCGGTCGGCGCGCAGCTGGGCGCTTTCGAGCGCGCCGACCCAATAGCTGTTCTCGCGCCGCTGCTTGGCGATACGCTCCACCAGCGGGTTGCGGGCGCGTGCCAGCAGGTCGTCGTCCACTTCCGTCTCACGCATCTCGGCGGCGATTTCGTCGATGGCGTCGAAGGCCAAAGCCTGCTTCGCCGGTTCGACGATGGCTAGCGCGCCGAGATAGCCGAAGCCGTCGAACGCGCTCGACATGCTGGAATAGGCCTCGGGCGAATAGGTCGCGCCAAGCTCCTCGCGCAGCTTTTCCGTCAGTCTGAGGCTGATGACAGCTGCGGCAAGCTGGCCGGTAATCTCCGCCTTATGATCGTCGTCGTCATCGGTCGGCCAGGCGACATGGACAAGGCCCTGATCGGCCTCACCCTTGTGGTAGAGCGTGCGCAGGCTGCGATCCTGCGGGAAGGCAACCTGCCGCGCTTCGGGGTAGTCGCGCAGTGCCTCGGGTCGCTCCGGCAAGGCACCGAAGGTCCGCGCGACGGCGTTGATCACCTGCTGTTCTTCGAAATCGCCGACCACGGCGATCTCGATCGCACCCTGTTCGAGCCCCGGCGCGACGGCGGCACGCAAGTCTTCGAGCGTCAGCCCGAGCAGTTCCTGCTTGTCCAGCGTCCCGAAGCGCTTGTCTCCTCCGGCGATCACGCGGCGAACCTCGTTGCGGAAGACGTTGATCGGCGAGGCGTCGGTCTGCGCAATGAAGGGCGGAATGATCGCATTCCAACGGGCCTCGGCTTCGGCGCGATAGCCGGGAGCCGTCAGATAGGCTGCGGTCACTTCCATCTGACGCTCAAAATCGGCTGCCTTGGTGGTTCCTGCGGCATGGAAGTGATCAGTTGCGGAGGCGATGCCGAGGCTCACATTCCGCCCCGCCAGGATGCGGCGCAGCTCCTCGAAACCGTGCTGCTCCAGCCCTGCAAGTCCGTAGACCGAATTCAGCATCATCGTCGCGCCTGGATGGTCCAGCCCGTAGCCCAGCTCGCCCGCGCCGATGCGGACATGAAATCGAACTTCGTTGTCCTTGAATTCGGTCGGCTTGAGATTGAGCCGCACATTATTGTCGAACGTCAGCGCGCGGAAGCCGAGATCGTCGATCCGCTCGTCCGCCACCACCGTGCCGGGCGTGCCGAAATCGGTGTATGCGAAGTCGGCGGTCGCCTCCTCGACGGGCGGCGCGACCGCAACCTCTTGTGAGATTTCATAGCTTGCCAGGATCGCCTCCTCGCCTCCCTCGACCGGAACTTTGGAGGCCACTAGGATGAGCGGGCCAGAGCCGGTGAAGGCTTGCCTGAAAGTCGCATGGACCGCCTCCGCCGTCAGTTCCGGGCGGATCTGCTTGAACACGTCGTACCGGGTTGCCGGCGTCACGAAGGGCCGCTCGTCGGATAGCGTTGCGATAAGGCCATTCGCCAGCGTCGCGCTGGGCCGCGTCGCCTGCCGCTCTGCGCCGTTCTTCAGCGCCGTATCGAGGTTGGTCAGCGCTTCGGTGATCTCGCTGGCGGTGAAGCCGAATTCGAGCGCGCGGCGGATCTCCTGCTCTCCGACTGCGAGCGCTTCGTCCCAGCGATCCTCGCGGGCGTAGACGGTGACTCCTGCATGCGTTGCGACATCCTGAAAATCGGCAATCCGCATCCCCGCGCGCAGGACCGGAGATTCGGGCGATAGCGCCAGCTTCTGCAAACGGCGATTGACGATTTGCGAGGCGACGCCGATCTGGAATGCCCGGCGCGCCTCGGCAACGGTCGTGGGGCGCTCGACGTAAGGCGACTGGCGGGTTATCTCGACGATATAATCGATTGCCGGATCGACGAAATTGGTCGCTGCGGGAGCGCGTTCGAAATCGATCTCGCCGACGTCGGTCACGAATAGCGGCTCTTCCGGCTTCTGCCAGTCAGCGAAGCGCTCCTGGATCTTGGCCTCGATCATGTCGGGATCGACATCGCCTACGATCACCAGCGTGGCATTGTCCGGCCGGTAATAGCGCTCGTACATCGCGCGCAATTGTTCGGCGGTTACCGTGGCGGTGGGGCCGGCACCATCGGGACCGGGATAGCGCGTGGCGTAAAGCGTGTCCGGAGCGAGCAATTTGAAGGAGGTGCGGGCGTTGCGCGCCTGATAGCTGTTCCGGGTCTGGATTTCCGACTGCAGGATGCCGCGCTCCCGATCAACCGCGTCTTGCGTGATCGTTAGCTCCGAGCCGATCTCGCGCATCAGCATGAGACCGGTATCGATCAGGCTCTCGTCATTGCGAGGCAGGGCCAGCTTGTAGATCGTCTCGTCGAAGCCTGTCGAGGCATTGGTGTCGGCGCCGAACTTCAGCCCCTCGCGCTCGAGCAGCTTGATCATCTCGCCCTCGGGCACATTGGTCGACCCGTTGAAGGCCATGTGCTCGATGAAGTGCGCGGCGTTTAGCTCTCCGTCGAGTTCGTCGATGAAGCCGACGTCGTAGCGCATGCGCAGCACCACCTCGTTCTGCGGCGTCGCATTGCGCATGATTGCGTATTTCATGCCGTTGTCGAGCGTGCCGAAGCGCACGGCGGGGTCGGCGGGGATGTCGTAGACGGGGAAGTTCCAGCCGGTGACAGTGCGCGGCTCGATTTGCGTCTCAGCGGCCTGCTCCGTTTCCTGTGCAACTGAATGAACAGGCATGAGGCAGGCCGCCGCTGCCAGAGCGAGCAGGGGCAGGCCGGCAATGCGCCGGCGCGGGGTGAAGCTGGTCATGAAATGCGTCCCGATTGCGCCGCAACAGCGGCAAGTCCGGACGTCAGCCTAAGGCAAAATCGCCGTGCCGCAAGCGGAGCGCGCCGCAATAGTGCGTGCGCCCTATGCCTATTTCTTGGGTTTGACCGGGGAGCGCAAGCGGCTGCGATGCGCGCTCATGTCGAGCACTTCGCCGGGGCCGTTGTCGTCGTCCTGCAGCAGCTTCAGGCGGCGGGCGACTTCCTGATAGGCTTCGCTCTCCCCGCCGAGGTCACGGCGGAAGCGGTCCTTGTCGAGCTTTTCGCCGGTGTTGATATCCCACAGGCGGCAGCCGTCGGGACTGATTTCGTCGGCCAGGATCACGCGACTGTAATCGCCGTCCCAGATGCGGCCGAATTCCAGCTTGAAATCGACCAGCTTGATGTCGATCGCGGCGAACATGCCTGAGAGGAAATCGTTGATGCGGATCGCCATGCTGGCCATGTCCTGCAGCTCTTCGTGGCTGCACCAGTTGAAGCAGGCGATTTCCTCTTCGGACACCAGCGGATCGCCCAGGCTGTCGTCCTTGTAGCAATATTCGAGCAGCGTATGCGGCAGCAGCTCGCCTTCCTCGATGCCGAGGCGCTTGCTGAGCGAGCCCGCCGCGACATTGCGCACGATCACTTCGAGCGGGATGATCTCGACCTGGCGGATCAGCTGTTCGCGCATGTTGAGGCGGCGGATGAAGTGGGTCGGGATGCCGATGTGGCTGAGGCGAGTGAACACGAACTCGCTGATGCGGTTGTTGATAACGCCCTTACCGTTGATCGTGCCCTTCTTCTGGGCGTTGAAGGCGGTCGCATCGTCCTTGAAATACTGGATCAGCGTGCCGGGTTCGGGACCCTCGTAGAGGATCTTGGCCTTGCCTTCGTAAATCTGGCGGCGACGTGCCATGCAGCTGTTCCTTCGCGCTTAAAAAGCCTGCGCCCCGGTGGCGGAATCGGATGCGACCGCTGCCCGGGGCGTTCGGCAAGCCGCATACAGAAGCGGCCCAGCTAAAGCAATCAGTGGACAGTTGGGGCGTCTTCTTCGACTGCCGGAGCATGATCGCGCTTCAGCTTCTCGATCAGCCGGCCTAGCGTGGCGCGCTGTACCAAGACGCTGAACAACACTGCAGCGAAGGTTGCGGCGAGGATCAGGTCGCGCGTCTCGCCGGGCGGCAGAGACAGGGCGAGCGCGATGGAGATGCCGCCGCGCAAGCCGCCCCACCAAAGCACGCGGCCTGCGCCTTTGTCCTGCAATCGCGCGGCGGGAATGGCCTTGGTCGAAACGAGGATACCGATCGCCCGCGCTGCCAGCGTGATCGGAATGGCAACCAGCGCCAGCGCCGCTTCGTCGAAGCCGACGGTCAGCACGATCATTTCCAGCCCGATGAGCAGGAAGAGGACCGAATTGAGCAGCTCGTCCACCAGCTCCCAGAACTTCACGACATAGTCGCGAGTCACATCGCTCATGGCGTAGGTAACCCCTTGGTTGCCGATCAACAGACCGGCCACCGCCATCGCCAGCGGGCCCGAGATGTGGAGGTAGGAGCACAGCGCATAGCCGCCCATCACCACCGCCAGCGTGATCAGCACCTCCAGCGTATATTCGTCCATGCTGGCGAGCGCGCGATAGCCGATCCAGCCGAACAGCAGCCCAACCAGGATGCCGCCGCCCGCTTCGATCGCGAACAGCCGTGCGCCTTCGGACAGGGAGAAATCATTGCCGCTCACCGCCGCGCCCAACAGGATGATGAAGACCACGATGCCCACGCCGTCGTTGAACAGGCTTTCGCCCGCAACTGCGCTCTGGAGCGATGCGGGGACGTTCTCTTCCTTCAGCACGCCGAGCACCGACACCGGATCGGTCGGGGCGATCAGCGCGCCGAAAACGAAATACCAGATCGGCGCGATCGGCAGAGCGAGCAGCATGCCGACGCCCCACATGGCGAGCCCGACCAGCACGGTCGAAACAAGAACGCCCACTGTGGACAGCAGCAGGACCGGCAGCCAGGCGACCTTCAGCCGGTCGAGATCGACATGCAAGGCACCAGCGAATAGCAGGAAGCTCAGCATACCCTGCAGCAGTGTTTCGGTGAAATTGAGCTGCTGGAGCGTCTCGGTCACCCAGTCGTCCAGCGTGATGCCTGGCACAACCGCATCGACCGCCGTCAGCGCGATCGCCGCCAGCGCGCCCATCACCGTCAACCCGATGACGTGCGGCAGCTTGATGAAGTGATGATTAAGCCAGCCCAGCAGGGCCGAAGCGACCACGAGGATCGCGGCAAGTTCGAAGGCGGATAGCGCGCTGCTGGCTGTCTCGTGCATCTCGGAGGGGTTAGCGCGGCATCACGCCAGCACAACCCTCAGCCGCAAAGTTTCGCTGCCGTGTTCGCCACCCGCTTGCCGAGATAGCGCGCGCCATCGAGTTCGACCTTGCTCGGCTGGCGCGATCCGTCGCCATCGGCGATCGTGGTGGCACCATAGGGCGCGCCGCCCTTGACCTCGTCGACGCCGACCAGTCCTTCGAAACCGTAATCGAGACCGACCACGGTCATGCCCATGTGCAGCAGATTGTTGAGGATCGACCACAGCGTCGTCTCCTGCCCGCCATGCTGGCTCGCGGTGGAGGTAAAGGCTGCGCCGACCTTGCCGATCAGCGCACCCTTCTGCCATAGTCCGCCGGTCTGGTCCCAGAAGGCTGCCATCTGGCTGCTCATCCGGCCATAGCGGGTGGGACTGCCGACGATGATGCCATCGTACTCCGCCAGTTCGTCCGGCCCGCCGATGCAGCTGTGGCCTTCCATCTGCTGGAAACCTGCGCTTTCCACCACTTCCTGCGGAGCGGTTTCGGGCACGTGACGTACCGCTGCCTCGGCGCCCGCCTCGCGCACGCCTTCGGCAATTGCCTCTGCCATCTTGGCAGTGTGGCCGTAGGACGAATAATAGAGCACGAGGATGCGGGTCATGGGGGATTCCTTTTTGTTCGGTTCGATGGTCATAGCGTGCAGCGAGCGCGGGGGTTCCGCATGATGGGAAGTCCTGTCCTGCCATGGCGCTATCGCCATTCCGGCCTCCTCGTCGGCTCGCAGATCGAACTCGAGGCGTGGGAAGCATTTCGTACCGATGACGAGGGCGAGCCGGATATCGCGATACTGCTGTCCGACGAACCATGTCCCGATTGTCCGAGCGACGGCCGCACCGGCATCGGCGAGCAGGGTGTGCGGTTCGCCGTGGACGGGGTTGGGGGCTGGCAGGTGCAGGAAGGAAGGCGCATCCTGCTGCATCCCTCGCTCAGCGCCGATCCGCGCGAGTTGCAATTGTTCACGCTCGGCAGCGCTTGGGGTCTGCTCGGCTACCAGCGCGGACAGGCGATGTGGCATGGCAGCGCCGTCGAGCTGGACGGGCGGTGCGTGCTGTTCTGCGGCGAGGCGGGCGAGGGCAAGAGCACCATGGCGGCGGCGATGATCGCCGGCGGCGCGGCGCTAGTGGCGGACGATCTCAGCCGTGCGGCACCGGACGAAGGCGCTGCGCTTCTCTACCCGTCGAGCAGCCGGCTGAAGCTTTGGAGCCAAGCGATCGAGCATCTCGGCTGGGAGGACCGCATCATCGTGCGGGACTGGCTGCGCGACGACAAGTTTCACTGTCGGGTCCCCGCGCACCATGCGGGCGCGGGCGCCATGCCGCTCGACGCGATCGTGGTGCTCCAAAGCGGAAGCGAACTCGCGCTGGATCGGCTGACCGGTGGCGCAGGGCTGACGGCGGTGCTCGCCGGGACGATCTACCGGCCCGAGGCGCTGGAGGAGATGGGCTTATGGACGCAGCAAGGTGCTATTGCGGCGCAGATCGCGGCACAGGTCCCGGTCTATCGCCTGACCCGTCCGCGCGATCTGGTGGTGCTGGATAAAAGCGTGAATGCAGTCACGGAAATGCTGAAATCGCTCGGGTAGCGAAGTGGTGCCCAGGGGCGGAGTCGAACCACCGACACGACGATTTTCAATCGTCTGCTCTACCACTGAGCTACCCGGGCACACGGCTTCGGCAAAGGGGGCGAACAAGCCCCCGCGAGCAATGAGAGCGCGCCTATGGCGAAGCTGGCGCGCCTTGGCAAGGGGGAATTCAGTCTTCCCGCCCGCCCGTCACCTCCGCCGCGATTTCTTCGGGCAGGGCGGGGCGGCCGGGCACGCTGTAACCATCGCCGAACCACTGCGACAGGTCGCGGTCGCGGCAGCGGCTGGAGCAGAACGGGCTGAATTCCTCGCTCCGGGTTTTCTTGCAGATCGGGCAGGGCTTGGCAGGCTTAGTCATGCGGCACGATCTGGGCCTGCGCCGCCTCGATCGCAAGACCGGGATCGGTCTCGACGCGCGTTGGGCGACCGGTGCGGCGTTCGAGTTCTGCGAGCCACTCCGGCTTCAGCTTGGCTTTCAGCGCGGGATGGACCGTCAGAAGGGTCACGCCCGGGCCCTCGACCATTTCCGCCCGGCGCAGCGCCATGCGCACGGCCATGCCGACGCGGGAGGTCGCAAAGCGGTGTAGCAGCGAGGGGACTTCGAGCCGCGCGACGATCTGGACGAAGCCGAAGCCGTTCATGGCGGTGCGCTCGTGGGGCCAGTCCGCGAGCGCGTGTTCCAATGCTGCGTCCACCGCTTTGCGGTCCGCCTTGGTTGCAAGAGTGGGGAAGTCGATCCCGATGGACCCACCGAGATCGAACAGCGGCAGCCAGCGCGCGATTTCCGGCACGGCAGCCAACGCAAGCTCGCGAGGGGACAGGTCCCCGTCGATGTCGATCAGCGTCATCGCCGGCGTTACGGCGAATAGCAGCGATCCGCCGCTGAATTTCACTTCGCCGGAGGATGCAGCGTGCCAGATGTCCTCCCACGCACCGTCAGGAAAACTCCGGACGGGTTTTCCGGCTTCGATCGGACTGTCCGCCGGTGCGGATGTCGCCGTCGTCGGGCGAGCAGCCGCCAGCTTGAAGCGACCGCGTTCGGTCATGGCGGTGCGCGTGATTGTGAGAGGGATGGTCGCGCCCTCGCTCGCATCGCGAGGCAGGCGATCGACAAGGACCTCTCGGCCCGACGGATGCGCGGCCATGCCGCGCGATCCAGACTTGCGGAGCAGTTTGCCTTCGAATGCCTCGCCGGGAACAAGCTCGCCCGGCCAACGCAATTTCGCGGCTACGGGCTTGTCGCCATCCATCGACAGCGCGCGCGTCTCGCCGATGCCATGCTCGACGAACCACTCCGGCCTGGTCTCAGGCAATGTCGAACCCCGCCGCTTTCAGCAATGCACGTGTTTCGTACAGCGGCAACCCGACCACGCCAGAATGGCTTCCCTGAATGCGGCTGATGAGGCCCTCCGCGATGCCCTGAATGGCGTATCCGCCCGCCTTGCCGTCCCATTCGCCACTGGAGAGATAGGCGTCGATCTCTTCTGCAGAGAGGCGCTTGAACAGGACCGCCGTCTCGCTCAACCGCTCGCGCATCGTGCCGTCGGGCGCACGCAGGGCAATGGCCGATAGGACGCGGTGGCGGCGGCCGGAAAGCAGTTCGAGGCACTGGCGCGCAGTCGCCTCGTCCTCCGCCTTGGGCAGGATGCGGCGACCGGCCGCCACGACCGTGTCGCCCGCCAGCACGAAGCCATCGTCGGCCGCGGCAGCTTCCGCTTTCTCGCGCGCCATACGCTTGGCATAATCGCGCGGCAGTTCGGCTTTGCGCGGCGTCTCGTCGATATCGGCGGGAGCGATGGCATCCGGCGTGACGCCGAGGCGCGCGATCAGTTCGCGCCTGCGGGGACTTGCCGATGCAAGGATGAGCTTTGGCGAGCTCACGCGCGTTTACTGCGGGCCGGGGCCCTGGCCCGGGCCACCGCGGCCGGGCATGAAGCGATAGGTTATGCGGGCCTTGGTCAGGTCGTAGGGCGTCAGTTCGCACAGCACCTCGTCGCCCACCAGCACGCGGATGCGGTTCTTGCGCATCTTGCCGGCCGTGTGGCCGAGCACTTCATGGCCATTCTCGAGCTCAACCCGGAACATCGCGTTCGGCAGCAGCTCGACTACCTTGCCGCGCATTTCGAGGAGTTCTTCTTTGGCCATGCAGTCTGTCTATCCGTATCTGAGTGAAGCTTCGTGGTCGCGCCCTGTAGCGGCAAGCCTGCGAAAAGGGAAGCCTCGGCGCTCGTCGCCGCGCCACGGGTCGCTGTCCGACCAATGTGGGATGCGCTTCGACCGGTTACAATCCGATACGTCATCACCTGTTGTAACGGTGAAGGGTTTCCTACACTGACGGAGGAGAGGGGCGGTTACATCGAAATACGAAAGCTGATCCCTTGAAGCATTGCCTTGCAATTACCGTCTCGCTCGCCGCGCTTGTTTCCGCGAATACTGGTCTCGCGCAAGAAGCGTCCGAGATCGCGCAGGAGCCCGCTAACGACGCGCAGGAGACCGAAGAGCCGGAATACGACGACGACACGATCGTCGTCACCAGTAGGCGAATTCGCGGCCAGCTGATCGTGGATCAGCCGCCCATCGCCGAGTATGATGAAGAGGACATCGCAGCTTTCGGCGGCGGTTCGATCGCCGACATCATCGAGGCGATCCAGCCTGCCACCAGTAGCGGAGCCCGTGGCAGCCGCGGCGGCGGACGCCCGGTTTTCCTGATCAACGGGATCCGCGTGTCGAGCTGGCGCGAATTCCGCTCCTACCCGCCGGAGTCTGTCGCCAAGATCGAGGTCTTTCCCGAGGAAGTGGCCCAGCGCTTCGGCTATTCGCCCGACCAGCGGGTGGTGAACATCATCCTGAAGCCCAATTTCCAGAGCGTCACTGCGGAGGTCGAATACGAGCAGCCTTCGCGCGGCGGCTATTCCTATAACGAGCAGGAACTCACCTATCTGCGGATCGGCGAGAAAGGTCGGCTCAACTTCAATGCCGAAGTCGAGGATCGCAGCCTGCTCACCGAGGCGGAGCGCGGCTTGGCCATCGAAGGGCGCGAAAACGAAGCCCCATTCCGCTCGTTGGTGTCCGACACCTGGGCTGGCGAGCTGACCGCGAATTATGCGCGCGCCTTCATGGAGAGTGGCGATTCCATCAGCCTGAACGCCACCCTCAACCGCGACCGTAGCCGTAGCCTGTCGGGGTTGGCGAACGACGGTCTGACACCGCTCGAACGGCGTAGCGAAACCGACACGATCTCGCTCGGCGGGACCTTCAATTCCGCATTCGGCGACTGGAAAGCCAATTTCATCTCGGACGCGGTTTTCACGGATGGCGAAACGCAAATCGACCGGTTCGGCGCCTCGGGCTTCGATGTCGCCGACAGCAAGACCTACAGCATCACCAACAACGCGACCCTCACCGGCTATCCGCTCGCACTTCCGGCGGGCGACGTGGCCGTAACGCTGGATGCGGGTCTCGACTGGACGCGGCTCGAGAGCGCCGACACACGCTCCGATACGGATCTGTCACTCACCCGTAGGCGGGTCGACGGCGGCATCAATCTCGCCGTACCCATCGCCGAACGCGACGGAGCGCTGGGAGCCATCGGCGATCTCAGCCTGAACCTGTCCGCGGGGATCGACGAACTGTCCGACTTCAGCGTGCTGACCGACTGGACGGCTGGCGCAACCTGGCGGCCGTTCGAGAACCTGACGCTGGGCGCGACCTATTTCCGCCGCGAAGTCGCGCCGAGCCTGACCAATCTGGGCAGCCCGCGGATCGACGAGTTCAACGTGCCGGTGTTCGACTATGCCAGCGGGGCGACCGAGCTGGTCACCCTGGTCACCGGCGGAAATCCTAACCTCGTCGCGGAAACGCAATCGGACTGGAAGTTCTCCGGCAATTGGCGCCTGCCCTTCTGGGAGGATGCGCGGCTGAACTTGGAATACGGGATCAATCGCTCCAACGATGTTACCTCTACGCCCGGCTTCAGCGCCGCCTTCGAGGAAGCCTTCCCCGACCGTGTGACGCGCGATGCCGATGGCGACCTATTGGCAATCGATCGCCGCCCGATAACCCTGTTCGAAACGCGCAGCCGTATTCTGTCGATCGGGTTCAACGCGCGCGGGCAGATCGGCAAGGCGCCCGAGCGGGGTGAACGTTCCGGGCGCGGAGCAGGGCGTGAAGCGCAGCAGCGCGAGGCAGGCGCGCGTGGCGGCTTCGACCCTGCGCGCATGGAAGCGCTGCGCAAGGCCTTCTGCGGAGTGCCGCAAGGCGAGATGCCGGACCTCTCGCAGATCCCCGAACAGTTCCGCGCACGCCTATTGGACGACAGCGGCAATCCCGATCCCGAGAAGATCGCCGCTGCGCGCGAGCGTTTCTGCGGAGAGGGCGCCGAGCAGCGCGAACGATTTGCCGCCATGCGCACCGCCATCTGCGCCGATCCGCCCCAACTCGATGGCTTGCCGGAGGCCATGCTGGCCCGGCTAAGGAACGAGGATGGGGAGATCGACCCCGAGCGGCTCAAGGCACTGCGTGAGCGGATGTGTTCTGCCGATGGCGCACGGACGGGAGGTCAGGCCAGCCGAGGTGGCGGGCGACGTGGTGGGATGAACCCTATTAACCGCGGCGGCGACGATGAGGACAAGCGACCACGCTATTTCTTCAGCGTCAATTTCGATCGTGCGCTGGAGAACGAGATACTTCTAACAGACGGCGGGCCGCTGTTCGACCAGCTCGCCGGCGATGTGCTGGGCGGCGGCGCAATTGCCGAGAACTCTGCTCGGCTGGAGGGTGGGCTATTCTGGCAGGGCTACGGCTTGCGGTTGTCGGGCCGATACACCGGAAAGGCGCGGCTCAACGGCAGCGGTCTGCCCGGGTCGAGCGACCTGTTCTTCGACGATCTTGCGACCCTCGACCTTCGGCTCTTCGCCGATCTCGGCGAGGTGTTCGACAAGGACGAGGGCTGGCTCAAGGGCCTGCGGGTCTCGCTCAAGGCCGACAATATTTTCGACGCGCGCCGCCGCGTGGTGGATGAGGACGGTGTCGTGCCAGATGCCTACGATCCGCTGCGGATCGACCCCACGGGGCGCTATCTCGGCATCGACGTCAGGAAGGCGTTCTAGCGGGTCAGTGCAGGCGCGATCGCGGGAAAGCGATATTGGCGATGCCGCGCGGTCTGAACTTATGCCACTCGCCTTCCGGCTGGGCGAGGCGGTCGGCGATGGCATAGACCACTGCCGGATTGACGCCGAGGCCGATGTGGCTGGCGATCACCTCGATGTTCTCGCAGCATTCGTGATCGGCCGCCTGCACCGATCCGCGCCAGTGGACCACGCCGTCGCCCTTGGTCAGGATCGAGGTGGTCGGCACCGGCGGCGCCTTGGCGAGATCGCGGAAATTGCCGGTCTGCATCGGTTCGGGTTCGCGTCCGTTGAGGAGTTCGAACAGCCGCCGCGCATTGGTGTGATTGCGATCGTCGCTGATCGGGCTGCCGAGGCTGATGACCATGCGGACTTTTTCGGGTGCCAGCTTGGCGAGCTCGCGGGCGAAGACCCCGCCGAGGCTCCAGCCGACGATCGAAATCTTGTCGCCGGTGCGCGCGTGGATTTCATCCACGCAGGCCATCATCGCTTCGATCCGAGCGTTGTCGACCCGCAGGTTGCGCCCGAGGTTCCAGCCGACCGCATCGTAGCCGAGCCGCTCCAGCATCGTGCGCAAGGGCCGCGTCGAGGCATCCGACGCCATGAAGCCGGGCAGCACCAGCACGCCATGTCCGTCGCCCTTCGGCAGGCGCTTGAGCAGCGGCCGCAGCGCCAGGAAGCTGGCGAATTCGCCCATGGCTCGGCTCGGCTCGGTCAGGGCAAGCAGCGTGTGCGGCGGGCGCGCTTCGGTTGCCGTCTTGGCAGTTGCGGTAGTCATGATGTTTGCGATCCTTTCCCTTCTCGGGTGGCCGTCGAACGGCTGGTGGCCCGTTTCGTGCCGGTTTTCTTCGGCTTGGCGGGCGCTTTCGTTGCAGCCTGCTTCTTCGCGGCAGGCTTTTTGGTCGTAGTCGCGCCTTTCTTCGGCGCAGCTTTCTTGGCGGCGGGCTTCTTCGCCGGGGATTCCGCCGCCGCTTTGGCCGCATCGCGCAGTTCCTCGAAGCTTTCGACGATGCACTCGATGTAGAAATCGGGATCGGGCAGCAGTTCGCGGCAGGCGGTAAAGCTGATCGTCGCTTCGTCGGTATAGCTCTGCACCACATGGCCCAGACCCATGCCGTCGGTCAGGCAGACGAGGCCCATCTGGCTCTCCAGCCGCGCGCCGCTCGAATAGATCGGCACCGGCGGGCCAGGGACATTGGTCACCACGGTCGAGAAGATCGGGCCGACCCCCCGATTGGCGAGGCCGAGGCGGGTATAAAGCTGCGCGCCGAGGCTCATCCACAGGGCCGGGCTGACCTTGCTCGCTTCGGTCATGTTGCGGGCGCCCATCGCCTCGGTCATCGCTTTCGAGTTCTTGGTGCGGTCGTGGCAATATTGCAGCCGCTCCAGCGGGTCCTCGATATGCGTGCCCAGCGGGGCGACCATGGCGGCGACCTGGTTGCCCATGTCGCCCTTCTCGTCCTTGGTGCGGACCGAGATCGGGGCCATCGCGGTAAGCGTTTTCTTGGGCAGGTCGTCCTTGGCGAGCAGGTATTTCCGCAGCGCGCCGCCGACGATAGCGAGGAACACATCGTTGACCTTTGCGCTGTCGACCGCCTGCCGGATCATCTTGATATCGGCAAGCGGCACGCTGCGCCCTTCGACCACGCGGTGACCCGAAATCTTGCGGTTGAAGCGGGTCTTGGGCGCGATCATCTCGCGCGACAGGTCGAATTCCTTGGCGACCATGCCCTTCAGAGCCTTGGCGAGGCCGGGCGCAGCCTTGGCCGCGACTTCCAGCTGCTTCATCGGATTGGTGATCGCGTTGAAATAGCTCTTGCCGAGCAGTTCGACGGGATTGGGCACCTTCTCCGGCTGCCATTCGTCCGGGGACTGCGGGGCGGCCTCGTTCGGATCGAGCGTGTGCATCGCCTCCAGCAGATCGACCCCGCTCATCCCGTCGATCGCGGCGTGGTGGACCTTGGTCACCATGGCGTAGCTGCCTTTCGCAACGCCTTCGATGTTCTCCAGACCCTCGACCACGGTGAACTCCCACGGCGGGCGCGTCAGGTCGAGCGGGCGGGCGAAGATGCGCGCCGCCTGGATGCACAGCTGTCGCCAGTCGCCTGGCTTGGGCAGAGCGATATGGCGGACGTGATATTCGAGGTCGAAGTCCGGGTCCTCGATCCAGTAGGGATAGTCGAGGTCGAAGGGCACGCGCACCAGCCGCTGGCGGATCGTGCGGGAAAGCTGCATGCGGCTTTCGAAGAAACTCAAAATGTCCTTGAAGCGGACGAAGCCGCCGGGCGCGGTCTCCGGGTTGTAGATCAGGATCGAGCCGATGTGCATCGGCGAATTGCGCGTTTCCAGCGCGACGAAGCTCGCATCCATGCCCTGGAGTTGGCGCATGTAGTTCCTTTCCGCGCTACCCCATACCCGTTGCGAGCGTGTGGCGGCATCCCCTGCGCGGCCCGTGTTTTCACGGGTCCGTCACATGGCAAGCTAGCGATTCCGCGGGTCCGGTCAACTTGCCGCGCCCGTCAATGCCTTCCCTAGCGGCAGCGATTCACAACGCCTCGGCCGCCGCGACGCCGCTCGCCCAGGCCCACTGGAAGTTGTAGCCGCCCAGCCAGCCGGTGACGTCGACTGCCTCGCCAATGGCGTAGAGCCCGGGAATTCGCTTTGCTTCCATGGTCTTGCTGGAAAGCTCGGCTGTCGAAATACCGCCGACGGTCACCTCGGCCTTGGCGAAACCTTCGGTCCCATTGGGGCGGAATTCCCAACGCCGCAACCGCTCTTCCGCGGCCCGCAATGCCTTGTCGGGCGCGTTGCCCAGTTCGGTCGATATGCCCAGCTTTTCGGCGAGAATGTCCGCCAATCGGTCGGGCAGGGCATCGCGGAGCAATGATTTGAGAGTGGCGCGCGGCATCTCGCGCTTGGCGTCGAACAGCCAGCCATCGGCGTGACCGGGCAGGAAGTTCACGACCACCGGCTCGCCCGGCGACCAATAGCTGCTCGCCTGTAGGATCGACGGGCCGGACAGGCCGCGATGGGTGAACAGGGCGGCTTCGGGGAAGCTGGCCTTGCCCGCGCTGGCGACGACCGGCGCGGAGACGCCCGAGATCTCGCGGAAAAGCACCTCTTCGCCGCCGAGAGTCAGCGGGACGAGGGCGGGGCGCGGCTCGACCACCTTGAGCCCGAACTGGCGGGCGAGATCGTAGGCGAAACCGGTTGCGCCCATCTTCGGGATCGACGGCCCTCCGGTGGCGATGGCGAGGGCCGGTGCGCTGTAAGCAGCTGTCTGGGTCGCAACGGTGAAATCGTCGTCATGCTCGACCGAGGCGACCTCCTCGCCGCAACGCACGTCCGCGTCGCCTTTCGCGCATTCCTCCAACAGCATTGCCACGATCTGCTTGGCCGAGCCGTCGCAGAACAGCTGGCCGAGCGTCTTCTCGTGCCAGGCGATGCCGTAGCTCTCGACCAGTTCGAGGAAATCGCGCGCCGTGTATCGGGCCAGCGCGCTCTTCGCGAAATGCGGATTTTGCGAAAGGTAATTCGCCGGACCCGCGCCGATATTGGTGAAATTGCACCGTCCGCCGCCCGAGATGAGGATTTTCTTCCCCGGCTTCTCCGCGCGTTCGAGCACCAGCACGCGCTTGCCCCGCCGGCCCGCCCTCGCGGCGCACATCAGCCCGGCGGCGCCTGCGCCCAGCACGATCGCATCGTAACGCTCCGCCATGTCAGCCCTCGTCGAGCGCGTAGTCCGGCTGCTGCCGCGCGGCGACGAAATACAGCACTGCGCCGACCACCAATATGCCGCCGAGCACCAGCCAGGCCTGCAACGCGGTCTGGCTCGCGATGAACAGCGAACTGCCGACCGCGAAGATCACGCAAGCGAGGTGCAGTGGCACGATCCGCCCCTCGCGATGCTCCAGCACGGGGAGGGCACAGCTGGTCACGATATAGGTCACCAGCCGGATCAGCGTGCCCGCCACCGCCAGCACGGTAAAGCCCTCCCACAGCCCGAACAGGATGGCCGCCACGCCGTAGAACAGGATGGCGTTGAACGGCGTCAAGAATCGCGGGTGCACATAGGCGAACCAGCTCGGCAGCATGCCGCGCCGCGCCATGCCGTACATCAGCCGCGGCTGGGCGACGCCGCTGGCGAAATTGTTCGCCCCGATGCTGAAGCTGGCGGCGATCACGATGGCGAGCGACCCGATCTGGCCCATCGCCGCTTCGGCGGAGCCGGCCAGCGCATTGTTCTCGCCCGCGAATTCGGGACCGATCAGGATGAAGGCCCAGATCACCGCCATGTAGATCAGCGTCACCCCGCTCACCATGGTGACGATCGACAGCGGCACGTCGCGCTTGGGGTTCTTGAATTCGCCCGCCGCCTCGATCACGCCCTCGAAGCCGATGAAGGCGTAGAATGTAAGCAGGATCACCGTCTCGACCTGGCTAAACTGCGGGAGAGTAACAGCGCCCAGCTCTCCACTGGCGAAGAATGCCGACACCACCAGCGCGGCCAGCGGCAACAGCTTGATTGCGGTCATGACGCCCAGCGTCCCGACCGAAGCGCGCATGCCGTAAAGATTGATCGCGGTGATGATCGCCAGCCCGACAGCCACTGCAACCGGAGCTGCGACCGGCCCGTCCAGTCCCGGAAATACCACCGCGAGATAGGCGACCATCACATGCATGTTCGCCGCCGCCGTGACGATGGCGCTGACATAGCGTGCCCAGCCCGCCTGGAAGCCGACGAAGCGACCGAACGCTGCCTCGCCATAGAGCACCGAACCGCCGCTATGTTCGAACCGCGCGCTCATCCAGGCATAGCACAGCGCCAGCGGCAGGAAGAGCACGCCGCCAACCAGCATCATCCACGGCGCGAAATTGCCGACGGCCGCCACCAGCACGGCGGGAAGGGCGAAGATCCCGGCCCCGATCATCCCGTTGAGCGGGAACAGCGCCGTCCCCCAGAAGCCGACCGTGCGCGGCGGTGCGATGTCTTTCCCGTCCATGGCGGGTGGGGATGGCGGCAAACGCGGCTTTGCACAAGCGGAGTGCGCGCACTATCTGCCACCCATGTCGCGCACGAAAGCCGGTTCCCCCCACGACCCGAGAGGCAAGGAGCGTTTCCACGAGGAACGCGCGACCTATACCGTCGCCAGCGCGCAACCCGATCTGGAAGCCGGGCTCACGGCGATCCGCGAGACGGTGAAGACGCTGAAACCCCGCCCCGGCGTCTACCGCATGCTCGATGCGCGGGGCGACGTGCTCTATGTCGGCAAGGCGCGCAGCCTGAAGGCGCGGGTGGCGAATTACACGCAGGTGAAGGCGCTCACCAACCGGTTGCAGCGCATGGTCAGCCAGTGCCGCCGGATGGAGATCGTGGTTACGAACTCCGAGGCTGAAGCGCTGCTGCTCGAAGCGCAGCTCATCAAGCGCTATCGTCCGCCGTTCAACGTGCTGCTGCGCGACGACAAGAGCTTCCCCTTCATCCTGCTGCGCGCCGACCATGCCTATCCGCGCATCCAGAAGCATCGCGGCGCGCGGCGGGCCAAGGGCAATTACTATGGCCCCTTCGCCAGCGCAGGCAGCGTGAACAAGACGCTCAACGCGCTGCAGAAGCTGTTCCTGCTGAGGAGCTGCACCGACAGCTTCTTCAACAATCGCGACCGGCCCTGCCTGCTGTACCAGATCAAACGCTGCTCCGCCCCCTGCGTCGGCCGGATCGACGAGGCGGGCTATGCTTCGCTGGTGCGCGAGGCGAAGGATTTCCTCGGCGGCAAGTCCAGCGCGGTGCAATCCGACCTCGAAAAGCAGATGGCTAAGGCGGCGGAGGATCTCGACTTCGAAACGGCTGCGATCCTGCGCGACCGCCTGCGCGCGGCGACTTTCATCCAGGGCAGCCAGGCGATCAACGCCAGCGGCGTCGGCGATGCGGATGTCTTCGCGCTGGCGGCCAAGGGCGGCCACATGGGCGTGCAGGCCTTCTTCATCCGCGGCGGGCAGAACTGGGGCCATCGCGCGATCTTCCCGCGCAATACGGGCGATGTGGAGGAGGCGGAGGTGCTCGCCGATGTGCTGCTGCAATTTTATGAAGAGGTGCCGCCGCCCAAGACCATCCTCGTCGATCGCGAACTCCCCGAGCAGGAGCTGATCGCCGAGGCGTTGTGCGAAAAGGCCGGACACGCCGTCGCCATCTCCATTCCCCAGCGCGGCACACGGCGCAAGCTGATGCAGCAGGCGACGCGCAACGCGGTGGAAGCGCTTGAGCGGCGGCAGGCGGAGAGCGGTGCCAAGGCGAAAATCCAGCGCGAGCTCGCCGAATTCCTCGAGCTGGAGGATGTGCCGCAGCGCATCGAGGTCTACGACAACAGCCATATCCAGGGCGACAAGGCGCTGGGCGCGATGGTCGTCGCCGGGCCGGAAGGGTTCGAGAAGGGCCAGTACCGCAAGTTCAACATCAAGACCGCACAAACCAATGACGATTTCGGCATGATGCGCGAGGTGATGAGCCGCCGCTTCCGCAATCTCGCCGAGAACCCGGACGGCGAGGAGGGCAAGAAGAACAGCCACGAGACCGTCTGGCCCGACCTCGTCCTGATCGATGGCGGCAAGGGCCAGATGTCCAGCGTGCGCGATACGCTGGCGGAAATGGGGATCGAGGACTTGCCCCTGATCGCCATCGCCAAGGGCCCGCACCACGGCCGCGAGGGGCGCGAAGTGTTCCACTTCCCCGACGGTCGCGAGAAGACGCTGCCGGTCAACTCGCCGCTGCTATTCTATCTCCAGACGCTGCGCGACGAAGTCCACCGCTACGCCATCGGGGCCCACCGCGCCAAGCGCAGCCGCGCGATCACGGCCAGCCCGCTGGACGAAATCCCCGGCATTGGCCCCTCACGCAAGCGCGCGCTGCTGCTGCATTTCGGAACGGCGGGGAAGGTGCGGGCGGCCGCGCTCGACGACCTGAAACGCGCCCCCGGCATCAGCGCGGCGGTCGCGCAGAAGATCTACGATTTCTATCACGCGGGGGGGTAGAGCAGGCTTCGCGCCCGCTTACCCCTCGATCACACCCTCTTCCGCGCGCAGCCGCCGCGCCTGGAAGGCGAAGCGGGCGGCCTTGCCGACGTCGTTCTGGAACGAGGAATTGACGATTCCGCCGACCACCGATCCCACCAGCGGCACGACCATGCCGATGCGGCTGCGGACGGAGGCGAATGCAAGGGCGCGGCTGATGCGCTCGACCACCTGGTCGACGATGGGCGTGATGCGTTCGTGGTCGGCGTGGACCAGCTGGCCTTCCCCGCCGATGCCCTGTTCGAGATCGGCGATGCGGGCCTTGCGCTGCTCCGGATCGTTCAGCGCGGCGAGCTCTAGGATCTGGAGGCGGAACAGCTTCTCCGCCTCGCCTTGGCCTTCGAAGCCATAAGCGCGGCCCGTGTCGCGGATGACGCGCAGGGCAATCGCGATCGTCGCTGGAATGTCGGCGCTCATCGACAATGCGCCGCCCAGGCCCGCCGCCGCACCGGTCGTCGCGCTGACGCTGCGTGCCGCCCGGGTGACCTTCTCGGCAGCCCGATGGGCCGCGTCAAAATCCTTGGGTTCGTGATCAAAGCGGACCAGCTGCGGCGCGTCGACGGCCCGGTCGAGGCCGTTCAGGATCATCTCGACTGCGCGCTTAGGCACCAGATCGGCGAGGGTCTTACCCAAGGGGTGGGTGAGCCGTTCGATGCCCCTGCCGAGGCGCGACGGCTTGCTCTGGCGAAAATTCCGCTGCTCGCGTTGAATGTCCATACAGGGGCAATGGCCGACAGGCTGGCGCGTTCCAGTTCTCCTAGCGTTATGCGGGGTTACCGTCTCACCGCCGATTTCCGGACGCGTTTGCGCCGGATCAAGGAAATGGCCTTGCACTCGGAATAACGTTGTCAGGCAAGTACGGCACTGGGGGCATGTCTGTTGCGGAACAATCGAGAAGGAGACGCATCATGAAATCCATCCTGTTCAACGCCACCGGCGACGACGGCTTTTCGAAGCGCCTCGACGCGGTGCTCGACATTACGCGCGCGTTCGATGCGCATCTCACCCTGTTGCATGCGGTCCCTTACGAGGCTGCCGGCGCAGTCGATCCCTATGGCGCAGCCTTCGCTGCGATGGTTCCGGTCTGGCGCGAGCAAGCGGCCGCGCTGAAGGAAACAACGCAGAAGGACATGGCCAACGAGGGCGTGTCGTGGGACTGGGTCGATGCCGCCGGGCCGACGGCCCTCGCGCTGCTGCACGCGTCCTCGCTCAACGATCTCGTCGTAGTCGGCGCGCAGGAACCGCGCACCAATGCGAAAGGCGCGTCGTTCACTGCCGGGGAGCTGGCGGTGAACGCCGATTGCCCGGTGCTGGTGCTGCCGGCGGATTGCCAGCGCTTCGAAGTGGGCGCACCGGTACTGGTCGCCTGGGACGGGTCGGCGGAAGCGAGCCACGCGCTGAAAGCAGCGGTGCCCTTTTTGCGCCAAGCGAGCCACGTCTATCTGGCAACTGCAAAGGAAAAGACGCGCAAGGGACGCGCGGGCAGCTTGCCGGATTTGCCTCCGGTCGCCGGAGCGGACTACCTCTCGCGCCACGGCATCGCTTGCGAGATGGTCGAGATCGGCGAGGACGAGGACGGTGTCGACGCCGCGCTGCGCAAGGCCGCAGAAGCGCGCAAGGTCGGGCTGATCGTGATGGGCGCCTATGGCCGCACCCGGCTTGCCGAGCGAATCTTCGGCGGAACGACCCGCGCCATGTTGGGCGATGTGACGGTGCCACTGCTGCTCACGCACTGAGCGCGGGCGGTCAGCTTAGCCTTTCGCAGGCTTGCGCTTCCCCTTGAAGGGTTTGCCGCCGCCCGGCTTGCCCTTCTTGAAGGGAGGCTTTCCGCCGGGGCGCTTGCCCGGACCGCCATGATCCCGCTTGCCCATCAGGCGGGCATGGACCTTCGCTCCACCGTGCTTGCGGTTCTGGCGCGCCTCCACGCGGGGGCCCTCCGGCGATTCGACGATGGCGATCGCGTCCTGCTCGTCTTCGGGCGAGGCGGTGCGGGCCACGGCGTCGGCGAACTTGCCAGCGACGGCGCGCGGCACCTGGAACCAGCTTTCGTGCTGGCCGATGCGGATCGCGCCGATTTCGTTACGGGTGATGTGCCCGCGGCGACAGATCAACGGGAGGATCCAGCGCGGCTCGGCATTGTGGCGGCGGCCGATGTCCATCTTGAACCACACCACATCCTCGAAGCCGGGGCGATGCTTTTCGGCCTTCGCCTTCTCTCGCGCCTCGGGCGTGTTGGCGAGCAACTCTTCGGGCGCGGGCAGATCGGCGCGGTGGGCATGGACAAGCGCGGCGGCGATGTCCTCCGGGCTCATGCGGCTCATGATGTCGGCGGCGATCTCGCGGTCGTCGTCCTCGAACTCGCGCGGCTCGGTGATCGCTTCGATCAGGCGCGTGCGATCTTTTTTGCGGATCGCTTGCGGGGTCGGCGCGTCCATCCATTGCGCGTCGATCCCGGCACCGCGGAGCATGCCTTCGACCCGGCGGCGGCGGTTGTAGGGCACTACGATGGCCGCAGTCCCCTTGCGCCCGGCGCGCCCCGTCCGGCCCGAGCGGTGCTGGAGTGTTTCCGCATCGCGCGGGATCTCGACATGGATCACGAGGCTTAGCGACGGCAGGTCGATCCCGCGCGCCGCAACGTCGGTCGCGACGCACACCCGCGCGCGACCGTCCCGCAGGGCTTGCAGCGCACTGTTGCGCTCGCTCTGCGAATGCTCGCCGGACAGGGCCACGACGCCGAAGCCGCGGTTCTGCAAGGTCGCGTGTAGCCGCCGCACGCTCTCGCGCGTGGCGCAGAATGCGATGGCCGTCTCCGCCTCGTGGAAGCGCAGCAGGTTCACCACCGCATTCTCGATTTCCGACGGGCCCACGGTGATTGCTTGATAGGCGATGTCGCCATGCCCGCGATCCTCCCCCACGAGGGAGAGGCGCAGTGCATCGCGCTGGTACCGCTCGGCCAATCGTTCGATCTGGCGCGGCATGGTGGCGGAGAACAGCAGCGTGCGCCGCGCATCGGGCGTCGCGTCGAGGATCTCTTCCAGGTCCTCGCGAAAGCCCATGTCGAGCATCTCGTCCGCCTCGTCGAGGACCACGCCGATCAGGCCGGAGAGGTCCAGCGCCCCGCGCTCGATATGATCGCGCAGGCGCCCGGGTGTGCCGACAACGATCGCCGGGCCGCCGCGCAGATTGCGGCGTTCCTTGCTCGCATCCATCCCGCCGACGCATGTCGCGATGCGCAGGCCTGCCCCGCCATAGAGCCAGCCGAGCTCGCGGCTGACCTGCAGCGCCAGCTCGCGTGTGGGTGCGATGACGAGGGCGAGGGGCTTTTCGGCCAGCGGCGTGCCGCCCAGTTCGGCAAGCAGCTCGTCTGCCAGCGCGAGGCCGAAGGCGACGGTCTTGCCGCTGCCGGTTTGCGCCGACACGATGAGGTCGCGGCCCTTGGCCTCGGGTTCGATAACGGCAGCCTGGACGGAAGTGGGCGCATCATAGCCGCGTGCGGCGAGCGCATCGCCGATCACCGGCGGAAGGGTTTCGAAGGACATGGAATCTCGTGTGTTGTCCGGCGCTGCGGTGCATGGGGCACGGCTCTGGGCGCGCGGGTAGTGCGGGCCCTATAGCGCAAGGCGACGCGTTTGGCTCGTGGTTTTTTGTGCAATTGCGAAGGCTTGCTTCAGCTGTTGACAAAGCCCTTGGACTCAAACAGTTTCCGCCGGAACAGGGGAGCCAGCCTAATCGACAGGCGCGCACAATTGCTGGATGCCATGTCGGGGGTTGCCAAGGGCGACCGGCCCGCGCTGCATACCGTCTACGAAATGACGTCCGCCAAGCTGTTCGCGACGATCGTGCGGATCGTGCGGGAGCGTGAGCGCGCCGAAGACCTGCTGCAGGACGTTTACGTCAAGGTCTGGAAACGCGCCGCCCGCTTCGACCCTGCCAAGGGCAGCCCCATCACGTGGCTTTGCACGATTGCTCGTAACACGGCGCTCAACGATCTGCGCCGCAGTGCGCGCGGGGAGGAACTGGCGGGCGACACGCTGCCAGAGGTGGAAGACGACGACATCAAGCCCGCCGACGAATGGCTATGCGACATGGAAGACAATCGCGCGCTGGCGCGATGTCTCGAGAAATTGCAGGGCGACCATCGCCGGTCGATCAAGCTGGCGTTTTTCGAAGGCTATTCGCATTCGGAACTGGCGGAGAAGGTCAACGTGCCGCTCGGCACGATGAAGAGCTGGATCAGGCGCGGCCTTGCCGGGCTGAAAGGGTGCCTGGGTGGCTGACGATACCGCCATTGTGGAAGACGATCCCTTCGTCCGCGCAGGCGAATATGCTCTCGGCGTGCTCGAGGGCGAAGAACGCAGCGCAGCGCAGCGCTCCATGCTGAGCGATGCAAACTTCGCCGATGCCGTAGCATGGTGGGAGCGCCGCCTCGGTGCGATGGGCGAGGCCGCGGGTCGGATGCTGCCCTCACCGTCCGTCTGGGCCGGGATCGAAGCGCGGCTCGATGCGGAAGTGCAGACGGCAGTTGCGACCATGCCGGAGGCTTCGCGCGGACCCTCGGGCTGGAGCATCGCCACGGCGATTGCCGGGCTGGGGGCGGCAGCTGCCGCGCTCGTCCTGTTCCTCTCCACGCCCGAGACGGTCGAGACGCTGCCGCCTGGCGTGGCGCTTGCACCGAGCGAACAGTTCGTCGCGCAATTGCAGGACGAGGACGCCGGGCGCAGGCTTGCAGGCGTGGTAGATCCGCAGAACCGCCGCCTCTCGCTGTCGATCGACGGCTTTACGGCGGGCGAGGGCGAGGCACCCGAACTCTGGGTCATTCCGGAGGGCGGCGCACCGGTCTCGCTCGGGTCGATCCCGCAAAGCGGCAGCTTCGCGCGCGATCTCTCGGCACGCGAGGCCGAGCTGCTGGTGGCGGGTTCGACGCTTGCGGTCACGTTCGAAGAGGACACGGGCATTCCGCATGAGGCTCCGACACCGCCGATCCTTATTGCCGGCGCGCTCGACAGGGTCTGACGCTGCATTTTCTTTCTTTAAGAAACAACCACTTACCGTTTATCTGAAAACTTTGTTCATCCACGGTGCATCCGATCGGGCACCGTCCGGGTAGCTGCGCGCGCTGTCCCGGTCGGGACGGCAGCCGAGACCCGCAGGTCTTCGCGCAGCCCGGATGGTGATCGCCGTCCACTGTGGGAGGGGATGACCCGCGCAGATCGGCTTTCTGGTCCGAATAGGAAGAAAGCATATGATCAAGACAACCAACACCCGCCTGGCCGCCGCGCTGCTCGCCGGCACTGCGATGTTTGCGATGGCAACGTCGGCACAGGCCGACGGCACGCCAGAGTGCAATGACGCAAACACCAACTCTACCGAGTGCGGCACCGATGCGACCGCGACCGGCGACGGCGGCGTCGCCGTCGGTACCGGCGCGATTGCGGACGGCACAGATGCCGTCGCCGTCGGCAGCGACGACGAGGGCACCGCGCCCGCCACGGCGCGCGGCCCGTCCACCACCGCGATCGGCGGCGAAGCTTTCGCCGAAGGTCCGGGCGCCAGCGCCATCGGTTGGCGTTCGGCAGCGACCGGCGAGCGCGCCACGGCTGTCGGCCACCTTGCCACCGCGCAAGGCGAACGTTCGACCGCAGTCGGCGAGAATGCCGACGCGCAGTCCGATTTCAGCACCGCAATCGGCAATGAATCGGTAGCCAACGGCATCGACGCCCTCGCAGTCGGTGATAGCGCGATGGCCATGGGCAACTCGACCTCGGCCGTCGGCGGCGAGAGCGTTGCCACCGGTCCGGGCGCTAGCGCCTTCGGCTGGCGCGCCGAAGCCACCGCAGAGCGCGCCACCGCGCTGGGCCACCTTGCCACGGCACAGGGCGAACGCTCCACTGCCATCGGCGAGAATGCTGATGCGCAGACCGACTTCAGCACCGCCATCGGCAATGAATCGATCGCCAACGGCATCGACGCGCTGGCCGTGGGCGACACCGCCACAGCGATGGGCAACTCCACCACCGCAGTCGGCGGCGAGAGTGTCGCGACCGGTCCGGGCGCCTCGGCCTATGGCTGGCAGGCCCGCGCCAATGCGGAACGCTCGACCGCGCTGGGTCACCTCGCCACGTCCGACGGCTTCGCTTCGGTAGCCGTGGGTGAAGCGGCAGCGGCCCAGGGTCGCGGCGGCATCGCCATCGGCGGCAACACCGACGGCGGCGCATTCGGCGCGCTGGCGACTGACGATGCCGGCATTGCCCTTGGGGGCGACGCCGAAGCGCGCGGCGTCGGAGCGATTTCCATCGGTAGCGACGGCGACGGCGACGGCGACGGTTCGGTAGCCGATGGTGTCGACGCACTGGCACTTGGTGCCGATGCAATGGCGACGGGTAACTCGACCTCGGCCATCGGCGGCGAGAGCGTTGCCACCGGTCCGGGCGCGAGTGCCTTCGGCTGGCAGTCGGTTGCCGGTGCAGAGCGTGCCACTGCCGTCGGCCACCTCGCCACGGCGCAGGGTGTCCGCTCGGTAGCGGTCGGCGAGAATGCCGATGCACAGACCGACTTCAGCACCGCCATCGGTAACGAAGCCGTCGCCAACGGCATCGACGCACTGGCCATCGGCGACACCGCCATGGCGATGGGCAACTCGACCACCGCAGTCGGCGGCGAGAGCGTTGCCACCGGTCCGGGCGCAACCGCCTATGGCTGGCAGTCGAGCGCCGGAGCCGAACGCGCCACCGCGCTGGGCCACCTCGCCAATGCATCGGGCGTCCGCTCGGTCGCGGTCGGAGAAGCAGCCGCAGCCAGCGGCGACGGCGCAGTCGCCATGGGTAACGAAGCAGTCGCCTCGGGTGCGAACTCGGTCGCCATCGGCAACGGCGCGACCGCCACGAACGACGGACAGGTCGTCGTCGCCTCACTCGATGCGAGCAGCGGTTCGCAGGTCGGCCCGATCGCCTTCGTCACCGCAGATGCCAATGGCACGCTCGGCGTCAGCAGCTCCAACGGCTTGAGCAATCTTGCCAGCTTCAGCGACGTGCAGGCAAACTCGGCGGCGATCATGACCAACTCGATGCTGATCGCCAACAACACCGGCACCATCGCGGCCAATTCGGCAGCGATCTCGGACCTTCAGAACCAGACGAGCATCCTGTTCGACCTGGCGGACGAGAACAACACCCAGGCCCGCCGCGCCAATGAAGGTGTCGCGCTGGCCCTCGCCATGGAATCGCCGATCATCATGCCCGGCAAGACCTTCGGCGTGGCCGGCGGCTTCGGCTACTTCAACGAACGCGTCGCGGGTTCGGCCAGCTTCGGCTACCGCATCAGCGACAGCACGGTGTTCACCGGCGGCGTCGGCGTAGGCTTCGACTCCGGCGAGGTAGGCGCCCGGGCCGGCTTCCAGGCTTCCTGGTAAGCCCCAGGTCCGGTCCGCAAGCTTCCCTGCGGACCAGCAGGGAGGGGCGGGGCGCGAAAAGCGCTCCGCCCCTTTTTCGTTTGTAAGATAGATGGAGCGCAGCGCGCTCAGACGGTAAATTCGTTGACCGCACCCAGATTGTCGAAGCCGGCCACGCCGGCATCGGTCGTGTGGTAGAAGACGATCTGGTTCACCAGCGCATCGACATCCGCGCCATCCTGTCCCTGGAAAACCATGTCCCAGACATTGGCGAGGGTGATCTTCGCGCCCTTGTCGAACATCAGCGTCAGGTCGAGCGTGCCGTCGTTGTCGTAATCCTCGAGCCACCAGGCTTTCAGGCCCAGATCGTCACGGTCGTGGATCATGTCCTCATGAATATCGAAATCCGTGACGAAGTCGTGGCCTCCGGCCTTTTCGACCACAAAAATATCCGAACCTCCGCCGCCTGTCAGGATGTCGTTGCCGTGGCCACCCTCTAGCCAGTCGTCTCCGCCGTAGCCGATCAGCGTGTCGGTGCCGTTACCGCCATAGAGAAAATCGTCGCCTTCGCTGCCGTGCAGCACGTCGTTGCCGTTCCCGCCATACAGGGTCACCCCGTCGACCGCGCCATCGACGGTTATCGTCACGCGTGCGGTATGGGTCGCGCCGTTGGCGTCGACAACGGTATAGGTAAAGGTGTCGAGCAGGCTTTCGCCCTGCGCGAGCTCGTCGATCGCCCCGCCACGCGCGAAATAGCGCAGGCTTTGGGTCTCGGGATCGAATTCCACCCTGCCGGTCGTTCCGTCGGTATCGACCGACAGGATACGCAAGGCACCGCCGTCCGGATCCGCATCATTGCCGAGCAGCAATGCTGCAAGATCGTTCGCGACTCCGCCCTCGACGACCGAGAGGCTATCGTTTGCCGCGACTGGTGCCTCGTTGGCATCGAGCACCGACACGGTGAAGCTGCCCGAGGTGGTCAAACCTGCCGTGTCCGTCACGCGGCCTTCGAGGCTGTACTGCGCCAGCTCTTCGAAATTCAGCGGAGCAGTGGTCGTGATGACGCCAGTCGCTGCGTTGATCGCGAACAGGCCCCCTGCATCGTCGAACAGTTCGTAAGTCAGCCGATCGCCGAGTGTATCGTCGGCCACGAGCCGTCCGACCACCGTACCAGCGGCTGCATTCTCTACCACGCTGCTGCCCGCGAGGCGCAGGTTATCCGGCGCATTCGGAATGTAGAACCGCGTGACTTGCGGATCGTTGGCCGAGTTGCGACCGAGGCCGGCGAACTCCGAGTTGAGATGGACGATATCGTACTCGCCGCGTGAGAGCAGGCCACCGCTCAGCAGCGTGTGGTGCAATTGCTGCGTATTGCCATCGACGATGGAGGTATAGCGGTCGCCTGCATCGAGCCAGTTCGTAAGATTGGTCAGCAACCCGTCGTCCGTCAGCTGCCGCTGCGCTGCTTCCCACGTATAACCACCGAAACTACCGGTGAGCATGACGTTGGCGTCCGGATCGGCTGCCAGCATCGCTTCGATATATTCGTCCACCGCAGCAATCTGGTTGGTCCGCATGATCGTGCCCGCATGGTACGGATCCTGCACCGCGCCCCACAGCGGATCGCTGCCATATCGCGTGGTGAAGTGGACGTTGATCGTGGTCACTTCCTCGCCATTGAAGCTCCAGGTCGCGACTAGCGGGCTGCGCGTGCCGTCGAAGATGGCGTGGTCGATGACCTGCAGGCTCCCTTCGACCAGTTCCACGCGATCGGGCCGGTAGAGATAGCCGTTGCGGACATTGCCGTTTTCCTGCCCGGCGGTCGAATTGATCTCGTCCGGCGCGATCTCGACATAGACGTATCGCACGCCGGTTTGCTGGAAGATCGTTTCGATCAGGCGGTCGGCGGTCGCATGGCCCGACAGATCGGTTCCGGTGCCTTGGCCATCGGCATCCTGTACGCGCTGGACGGCGATGACATCGGGGGACTGCAGCCGGTTTACGATGTCGTTGGCGACCGAAGCGAAGCGCGCATCGTAGGGGTCGAGGTTCGACAGATCGTAGGTCGCGACGGTCAGGTGATTGGCATCGCCCCGGAATTCTGCGGTCTCGCGAGTGAGGCTGGCATCACGCGTAACGACGGCGCGCTCGGTCGCAACCAGCTCGTAGTGGTTGTAGCCATAGCCGAGGATGCCGGTGACGCTTGCCAGCTGATCTCCCACGGTCAGGTAAGGCTGGTCGTAGAGCCGGTCGTCGAGCTGGATCTGTTCGGGATTCCAGTCGCCTTCGCCGATGGCAAGTCCGCCGCGAATGGTCATGCCGGTCGCGCCGACGCCATGCGAAGCGACAAGGTAGGTCTCGCCATAGCTGTTGGTGTTGGAAATCGCCTGCGGCGTTTCCAGCGTCACGCCCATGCCTTCGAGCGATTCCCAGAAATCCAGGCCGTCGGTCTCCGGGTCGTAGGAACCGAGCGAGTCGTCCTCGATGACCGAGGTCGGCGGTAGAATGCCGTTGACACCGATCAGGATTGCCTCGGGAAGAGCGTTGCCGTGGCTGTGCACATTGACCGTCTGTGCGGTAATCTCCGTTATGGTCAGGCCCGCACCGCGCGCCTGCTCACCCACGACTCCGGTGACCGTGATCGCATCGCCGACGGCTACACCGGCGACAGAATGGCGAACGAAGATTGCGTCCGAGGTGGCACTGTCGCCATCGCCCACGGCCGATTGAAGCCAGAAGCCGCCGCGGTCGATGGCGGTGATGATACCCTGGGTCGAAACCGTCGCGCCCACATGAGCAGATACGTGGCCTGCGCCTTGGATCTCGTAAATTTCCAAAGAGGGAAGGGTCGGCACCTGGAGGCTGGCCGACTGTTTGCCGAGCAGCGTGGCGGCCGCGATCAGGTCATAGCCACCCCATGTAGCGGGGGCGTCGGACTCGATCGGCGAGGTTCGAGAGGCCGAAGTGGTGCGCTCGAGATAGGTAAAACGCGAAGCTACGATTTCCGACATGGACGGGGCCCGGATAGTTGATCAGGCTTGCCGCTCTACGACGCAAAGGTAAACGAAGGACTACGCAAAAACCGCAGAATCAAGGGATTTCACGGTTTGATGGTTAAGATTTAAGGCGCGAGTGTGGTTAATTTTTCGTACCTGCACGTGGGCGCCGATTTGCTCGGTTTTCCTACATCCTCGCCCAGTGCTATCCCCGCGCCGCTCTTTCCCATCGTCGGCATGCCTTTCGCGCACCCTGAGGTTTTTTCCGCCCTGGACTGTGTAACATGCGGTCCATGTTTGGGTACTCGCCCTCGGGCGGTCCAACATTCGTCCTACACGGGGGCTAGGCCTTCTTCACCCGCTTCCGCATCATCCCCTCCTGTGCCACGCTCGCTACCAGCTCGCCGGCGCGGTTGAAGATGCGGCCGCGGTTGTAGCCGCGGCCCGATCCGCTCCACGGGGCGTCGGTGGCGTAGAGGAGCCATTCGTCCGCGCGTGCCGGGCGGTGGAACCAGATCGCATGGTCGAGGCTGGCGCCGACCAGCTCGCCGCGCATCCAGCTGAGGCCATGGGGCAAGGCGCTGGTGCCGAGCAGCGTGTAGTCGCTGGCATAGGCGATCACCGCGCGGTGCAGCGCCGCATCGTCGGGCAGGGGCGCGCAGGTGCGGAACCAGCTGTGCGCGCGCGGCGGGCGCGGTTCGCTGTTCATCCAGTGCAGCTTGTCGTTGGTGCGCATGTCGATCGGGCGCGGGCGCAGGACGAACTTGCGCTGGTCCTCGCTCATGCGGTCGCCCATCCGCTCCACCATGGCGCGGCGCTGCTCCATGTCGGGCTTGAGCTCTTCGGGCGGCAACACGTCGGGCATGGTGGTGTCGTCGTGGGCAAGGCCGTCCTCGGGCCGCTGGAAGCTGGCGGTGAGATTGAGGATCGGCTTGCCTTCCTGCGAGGCGACCACGCGGCGGTTGGCGAAGCTGCGCCCGTCGAAGTCGCGCGCGGTGGCATAGGCGATGTCGACGCCTTCCTTGCCGCCGCGCAGGAAGTAGGCGTGGAGCGAGTGGGCCTCCAATCCCTCGGGCGCGGTGGCTTGCGCGGCCTGCAGCGCCTGGGCGATGACCTGGCCGCCGAACACGCGGCCGACGCCGCCGGGCTGCTGCGGAGCGCTGAACGCGTCCTCGCCATCGCGGGTGACGGTGAGCAGGCGGACGAGGCCTGCGACGAGTTGCTCGGGGGTCTGGGTGTCGCTCACCCGCATGGCTTTGCGGGGACCTTACGCTCGCGTCAAGCGGCGGATGATGCGCCAGCCGGTCGACTTGGCGCGGTTGGCGGCGGGCCACCGGCCGGGCGCGCGGGGGCTGAGGCCGATGCGGCGCAGCGCGGCGTTGAAGCAACGCGTTTCGGCCTCGGCATAACTCCAGCCGCTGCGCCAGGTTATCGAGAGCGAAATAGAGCTCGCCGGCCCGTTGCGGACGAAATGCGGGGCCATGACGGGGACGTAGACCGCCTCGCCGGGGTGGATGGTGAAGGGGGTGCCGCCGGCCAGTAGGTCTTCGGACCACGGCAGTTCGCGCGCGCCGCCGCGGTGGTAGCTTTCGTGGCAGGTGTCGGGCGCAAAGCGGGGGTTGCCGGCGGGAAACTGGGTCATGGTCTTGGACCCGGTCAGCTGGAGCAGAATGTTGTGTTCCGGATCGTAGTGATAAGGCGTGACGGCGTCGGGGCTGGAGATGAAGACGAAGGCCTGCGGGGTGAGCATCGGGCCGGTCGTCGCCTCGATGGCGGGGCGCAGCTCTTCCAGCAGGCCCATCAGCAGGTCGCGGTATTCGGGGACCTGCTCGATGTTCTTGAGCACCGCCCAGCTGTCGCTGGTGGCGATGTGGCGGATGGTCTCCTCGATCGTGAGGCCGTTGCTGCCGGGCTTGCCGTCGACTCCGACGGGAAGATTGCCGCGGTTGTACTCGATGCTGGCGTCGGGAAGCTGCCCGGCAAGCGAGGTCAGCGCGTCGAGCGTCAGCCGCTCGTCGAGCTGGAGGCGGTGGGCGAGGGTGTGCGGGGTCTCGGGATAGTTGGCGGCGAAGGTCGCCAGAGTATCCTGGGGAAAGACCTGCGTCGTTTGCTGATGCGCGAGATCGGGGTCGTGGACCGTCACCGGCGCTGCTCCATCCGCCAAGCCTCGATCCGCGCCCACAGCTTGCCCAATTGTCGCCGCCAGCTGCGACCGGCCTCGACCGTGATTGAGACCATCTCGCGCTTGTCTCGCCAGATCCGCTCTATCATCGGGTGATCCGGTGCTGCGCAGCTGTCGCACCAGGCGAGCTCCGGATCGTCCAGCAGGGCCAGGTTCTCGACCTGGAGCTGCATGCCGGGCGAATACCGCGCGTACTCTTCGTCGAACGCGGTCTTGAAGGAGAAGCTGCCGGGATGTGCGAGGAAAGTGGCCAGCATTGCAATCGGTTTGCCGTCGAGTGTCAGCGACAGGCGCTCGAGCCGGCCCAGCTCCGCAGCACGGGTGAGCGCCTGAATGAACAGCGCGGTCGTGTGAGTGTCCGAGGCCAGCGAGGAGCAGCTGTCGCCTTTCCAGCCCTTGGTCTCGAGCAAGAGAAAGTCCTCGGTCCAGCGTTGCAGGCCTTCCTGCGCTCGCGACCGTACGGTTTCGACTGTGCCGAGCTCTTCTAGGCGCCTTCGCTGGCGACGGAGCTCTTTGCGGGCTTTCGGCGTCATGGCATGCGCCAGATGGGCTTCAGGCGTGCTCCCGCGATTGAGAACAGCCCGACTCTCACGGTGCACGATCTGCATTTGGCGATGCTGCGAAAGGCTGACTTTCTGAAGTGCGCGAGTCACCGCGCAGTCGGCAGGCAGGTGCGAGAAATGCGCGAACCACGACGTGCCAGCTTGCCGGTCGCAGGTTGCCAGATAGGCGGTCCAGAAGGCCTCCTCATAGCCCGCTTCGACGAGCGGAACGCCGCAGAACATATTGGCGTGGAGCCAGTTTGCACAATGCGGAAGTCGGCGACCGTGGTAGTCGCTTGTCGAGGTGGACGGCATCACCGCGCGAAGTTGACCGCCGTCGACCAGCAGGGCGAGCGAAACCTCTCCCTCCGGATCGAAAATGGAGAGCGATGGCACGAGGAAACCCGCTTCAAAGAACGCGTTCGGAGTGGAAGCATGGTCGGCGAGCCGGCTCCAGGATGCCTGGAGCCCGTCCAGATCCACGTTTCGCCAATCGAGCAGATGAAACCGATCGGGAAGACCGCACGATGCGGCTCTCGGCATCGTGCCGAGCTTGCTCGCCTGTGCGAGGCCGCCCCTGTGCATCGTTTTCGCCTCCCTCGACACGCATGCGACCGCTTGTCGATGGCCGTTCATATCAGGGGAGGAGTTAAGATGCAGCTTGCGAACTCGGAGCGTACCGCAACGGGGCAAACTCGCTGGTGAATATGAAAGCCCCGCCCGGATCGCTCCGGACGGGGCAAACGTAGTTACCGATTTTTCGGATCAGTCGAAACTGACGAGTGCCGGTGCGCTGTCCCCGTCGGAGGGGATGTACGCCGGATTATACTTCTCCAGCCAGGCGTAGGCTTCTTCGATCCACTGGATGTGCACGTCGTCATAGGGGAGGTTGTGGGTCCCCTGTTCCTGTACGATGTAGCGGAAATCCCGGCCTTCGACCTTCCCCGACTTCTTCAGATTGTCGACCAGGGTGTCGGACTGTTCCATCGGGATTCGCGCGTCGCGCTTTGCCGCCACGATCAGGATCGGGGCCCAGGGGCCATCGGTATTGCGTGCGGACGAAATGCCCTCGGGATCCTCGGACGTTGCTTGGAAGCCACTGTTGAAGCGGCCAAGGTTCCGCGCGTCCCACTTGTTCATCAGCGGCATGTCGTAGACGCCGGCCCCGGCGATCGCGCATTTCCAGACGTTCGGATCGCGCTGGGCACCGCGAGCGGCCGCATAGCCGCCATAGGACCAGCCCATGATGCAGGCCCGGTTCGGATCGATCACGCCCTTCTCGCCATAGGCAGTGAGGATGTCGTTGAGATCGTCCTGCATACGCTTGCCATAGCCGCCCGGCTCACGGCCCATCTCTTCAAAAGCGCGGCCATAGCCGCCCGAGCCGCGATAGTTCGGCTGAATGACGACATAGCCCTGTTCGGCGAGCGGCTGGTTCCACGGCTCCGTGCTGTTTGTGGCCGATTGCACACCGAAGGGGCCGCCATGGGGCATGACCACGACGGGGAGGTTCTTCTCGCCCATGCGATGGCGCGGATAGGTCACGATCGCCTGGATCCGGGTACCGTCGCTGGCGGTATACCATTCCGCCTTGACCGGATTGAGCGGCGCGTCCTTGAGCGCGGTCCGCGTCCAGTTCAACAGTCGCAGCGAACCCGACTGCGTGTCGTAAAGATAGTAGCCGCCTTCGCGCCGCATTCCGCCGCCGTATACGATGACCTTGCTGAAATCGTCCGTGTAATCGACGATTACCGCTTCGTCCTGACCAAAGACCTCTTCCAGCCCGCCCTTGATCGCTTTCAGGGTCGGATCGGTAAAGACGCGGCGCATGGTGCCATCGAAGGTGTAGTAACCGACGACCTTGGTGTTGTCCTGATTGGTAATGATGCCCTGCAGGTCGTAGCCTTCGACTTCGAAAATCGGCTCGCCAAGCTGCATGGTGTTCATGTTCATGCGGTAGAGCTTGTCGTAACCATCCTCGCGGCTGATCACATACGCGTCGTCCGTCCCGGGAATGAACATGCGCGGGCTAGGCAGCGTACCGGTGAAGCTGGCGTCCGCCTCGTTGTAAACGGTTTTGAAATTCGCGTCGTTTTCCGAACGGTAGAGCATGCGCACTTTGCCGTTCTTGCTATCGCTGTTGAAGCCGGCGCGGACCATGCCATTGCCATCGGCCACCCAGCCCCTGACGACCGGGTTGGTGCGCTGGACGGTTTTGTAGCTGCCATCGGACACATCGACTTCGACGACTTCGGGGATGCCCCAGCGCTCGGTGCTGGTGGCCACGCTGTCGCGCTGGAGCAGATAGGTCCCGTTATCGTGATTGATGTTCAGTATCTGGCCTGCATCGAAGCCGGCGTCGCGCCAGGCTTGCTGCACCATTTCACCGCTATTGATATCGTAGGCGACCAGGCGGCGGAAATCGGCCAATTGACCGTTCATGTTTTCACGGCTGATGACCGTCATGACGACGTGATCGTTGCCGACCCAGCGGAAGCTGGTCATCGTCCGCTCGCCGGCCTCGCGCGCTTCTTCGGAGGCGAGGATCAGCTTCGGCGGGGTGCCGAGGTTCTCCAGATCGAGAAGCACGAGGACTTCACGACCACCCTGTCCGGTACGATAGGCCAGATGGCGGCCGTCGGGCGAAATGCGCGTGCCGCTCATATTAGCCTGCTTGACGAACTCGGCGACCGGAATGCGACCGTCGACGAGTTCGGGTACCTGCGGAGCCGCTTCCTGAGCGGCGGCCTGCGGTGCGACCGCGATGGAAGTGGTGGCGAGCGCGAGCGCTACGGCGCTCGACGCGCGCAGAGCGAGCTTGGCAATAATCATGATGCAGTCCTGCGTCCCTAAGTGAGTCCCAAGGACAGAGATCCTGAGCAAACCCCTCGCTCGATCGTGAAATGATCGCCCCTGTCCACTATCTATAATGCAATTCGGCGGCTGAACTTCAAGTGAAAACCCCGCCCGGATCGCTCCGGACGGGGTCTTTTCCCACGAAGATTGGAGGTGATTAGCCTGCCGCGAGCGCTGCCAGCAGCAGCAAAGCGACGATGTTGGTGATCTTGATCATCGGGTTCACGGCCGGGCCCGCGGTGTCCTTGTAAGGATCGCCCACAGTATCTCCGGTCACGGCAGCCTTGTGGGCTTCGGAGCCCTTGCCACCGTGGTTTCCGTCTTCGATGTATTTCTTCGCATTGTCCCATGCGCCGCCGCCGGCAGTCATGGACAGCGCCACGAAGATACCGCCGATAATCACGCCGAGGAGCAGGGCCCCGACGGCGGCAAAGGCGTTCTCCTGGCCGGCCAGGAACAGGATCGCGAAATAGACCACGATCGGTGCCAGCAGGGGCAGCATCGACGGCAGGATCATTTCCTTGATCGCAGCCTTCGTCACGAGGTCCACCGTACGGGCGTAGTTCGGCTTGCTGGTGCCAGCCATGATGCCCTTGTCGTTGGCGAACTGTTCGCGCACGTCGACCACCACGTCACCGGCTGCGCGGCCAACGGCGGTCATGCCCATGGCGCCGAACAGATACGGCAGCACCGCGCCGAGCAGCAGGCCGACGATGACGTAAGGGTTCTCGAGGCTGAAATCGACGTCCGCCTCGGGGAACAGTTTCGCCAAGTCGGTCGTGTAGGCGGCGAACAGCACCAGCGCGCCGAGGCCCGCCGAACCGATCGCGTAGCCCTTGGTCACGGCCTTGGTGGTGTTCCCGACCGCGTCGAGCATGTCGGTCTTCTCGCGAACGCTGTCGTCAAGACCGGCCATTTCGGCGATGCCGCCTGCATTGTCCGTCACCGGGCCATAGGCGTCGAGCGCCACGACCATGCCCGCCAGCGCCAGCATGGCGGTGGCCGCATAGGCGATGCCCATGAGTCCGGCGAGCTGGAAGGTGGCGATGATGCCGGCCACGATTACAAGCGTGGGCAGGGCAGTCGATTCAAGGCTGATCGCGAGGCCCTGGATCACATTGGTGCCGTGGCCCGTTTCCGAGCTCTTGGCGATCGAGCGCACCGGACGGTAGTTGGTGCCCGTATAATACTCGGTGATCCAGATTATGAGGCCGGTAATTGCCAGGCCGATCACCGAGCAGATGAACAGGTCCATGCCGGTGAAGGCAGTGACCTGCTCTGCCGTGCCTTCCTCGGCCAGCGGAGCGCCCTGATCGACGCCTGCCACCGCACCGCCGATTTCGGTGCCGATCCCGCCTAGCGCGAAGCTGATGACGAGGTAGATCAGCGGGATCGCCAGCACGGCGGAAACGATGAAGCCTTTGTACATCGCGCCCATCACATTCGTGCCGCCCTTGGAGAGCTTCACGAAATATGTGCCGACGATGCTCGTCAGGATGCACGCACCGCCGATCAGCAGCGGTAGCGCCATCATCGGCAAGAGCAGGTCGCCCAGCACATCGCTGAACAGCAACGCGGTGAGCACCATGGTCACACCGACGGTGACGACATATGTCTCGAACAAATCGGCGGCCATGCCGGCGCAGTCGCCGACATTGTCGCCCACGTTGTCGGCAATCACGGCGGGGTTGCGCGGATCGTCTTCGGGAATGCCCGCCTCGACCTTGCCGACGAGGTCGGCACCGACGTCGGCAGCCTTGGTGAAGATACCGCCGCCCAGACGCGCGAAGATGGAGATCAGCGAGGCACCGAAGGCAAGGCCAACGAGGCCGTAGACCACTTCGTCGCTATCGGGAGCAAAGCCTGCCGGACCGACGAGATACCAGAAGAAAACCGCGATCGAGAGCAGGGCGAGGCCTGCAACGAGCATGCCGGTAATCGCACCTGCGCGGAACGCCAGCGTCAGCCCCTGCTGCAAGCCGCTTTGCGCGGCTGCTGCAGTGCGGACATTGGAGCGCACCGAGATATTCATCCCGATAAAGCCGGCAACGCCCGACAGCACCGCACCGATGACGAAGCCGATCGCCGGCATCAGGCCGAGGAACACGAACACCAGCACGGCGACGACCACGCCGACCATGCCGATGGTTGTGTACTGGCGCTTCAGATAGGCTTGCGCGCCCTCCTGGATGGCGCCGGCGATTTCCTGCATTTTTTCATTGCCGGCACCCGAACGGAGCACCTGGCGGCTGGTAACGAAGCCGTAAATGACGGCAAGCAGTCCCAACCCGATCGATATGAGAACTAGGTCCACGGAAAATTCCCCCTCCCGATTGTTTATGTCTTGTGACGCCCGTCGTTTGAAATGCGGGCGGTTGTAGGCAGAGGTATACGGGCCATGTCTTGCGTGACAAGGCCGAAAAGCGCAGCAATCCGCGCCTGTCGATTACCGGTCGTGCAAGTCTCTAATGCTGGTAGCCGAGCGGCCGATTTGGATCGGGCGGTAAACCGTCGAGCAGGAGGGGTGTCGAACCCTTGTCCAAAACCGACCCGATACGCGTGGCGGCGATGGGCAATGCGGTTTCGGGAGATGCGGTGAAGAGCAGTTGGTAGTCGTCGCCCCAGCGTATGCAGTCTTCGAAGCGAGCATTGTCCGCGACCGGGATGCGAGCGCTATCCAAGGCAAACGTCGTACGGCTGGCGCGGGACATCCGCTCGGCGTCCAGTAGCAAGCCGTCGCTCACGTCCATCATGGCGCTCACATGCGGGGCGAGGGCGATACCTTCCTCAAGCAATGGCTTCGGGCGGAGATAGGCGTGTTCGAACCCTCCAAAACCTTCGAACCCGAGCATAGCTTTCCCGAGTGCGCCCGTAATGAAAATTGCATCGCTTGGCCTGGCACCGCGCCTGTCGGGTACTGGGCAGTGGGCGGCACTGCCAATCGCGGTGCAGCCCCACACACGTCTTCCCGTACCGCCAACGGTATCGCCGCCGAAGAGGGAGACGTCGTGATGTGCAAGGACTTCGCTCAGTCCCAGAACGAAGCGATCGTCGTCCTCGCCGAGCATGTGCGATACGAGGACGCCCAAAGGGCGCGCGCCCTTTGCGGCAAGATCCGAGAGATTTACCGCAATGAGCTTCCACGCAATATCGGCCGGATCGTCGGTATCGCGCACATGGACGCCTTCGACAATCGTGTCGTGCGTGATGACAAGCGTTTGCTTGCCGAACTCGATGACTGCAGCATCGTCATCCAGACCGCGAGCTTCGGGCGCTTTCGCCAATGCGCGAAGCGAGGCGATGAAGGTGTTTTCCGCTGACATCTCTATTGGAAATCAGCGCTTGGCGTTCGCTAAAAGTGCTCGCCAGGGCGAGGTCAACGGAGTCTTCTCAACTCGTCGATGGCGGGACTTGCCACGTCCAACTCGTTGGATTCACTTGCCAAGCGCAACCATTTGCGAGCCATGTTCCCGTCCTCCTTCACTCCGATCCCGCGAGCATAAGCGGTGCCGAGAAGCAGCATCGAGCGGTGGTCGCCACGATTTGCTGCTTTGGTGAACCAGTCGATCGCAGCGGCAGGCGAATATGCTACGCCTTTGCCATTGGCGGACAGCCAGCCGAGCTCGCGCATCGCCCATGTGTCGCCAGTTTCTGCCAGCGAGCGAAGTGAAGGAATGGCAATGTCGAAATCGCCTTGCCTCAACCATGCTTCGATATTGTGTCGCAGCGACGAGTCCGAGGAGTAACGCTCTGTGGCATTACCCGGCCGAATATTCGAGATGGTCGAGGTTTCATTCGACGAATGCGTGTTTCCCCAACCGGTGTCCGGCAGAAAGGCAACGCTGAATGCTGCAAGGAATGCGACTGCTCTCAACATCGGGTCACCTCGTTAATGCGATCCAAGCAATGGGACCACGGAACGGAACTGAAAGCAAGATTTAGCGCCCGACCTCTTTTGCAACCGCATCGAGGATGCCGTTCACGAACTTCGCCTCGCGGTCGTCGAAGAAGGCTTTGGCGACGTCGACATATTCGCTGATCGACACAGCCTTGCCGACATCCTGCCGGGCGAGCAGTTCGTAGGTTCCGGCCCGCAGGATCTGGAGCATGGTCTTGTCGAGCCGCGCCAGCGTCCAGCCTTGCGCGAGGCGGGCGGTCAGCAAACCGTCGACCTCCTCGCGCCGCGCATCCACACCGGCCACGACATCGTCGAAGAAGTCGACGTCCGCCTCGGCGTACTCGTCGTCTTCGATCACGCGGCCGAGGCGGTGCTGGTGAAACTCGTCGAGCAGCTTGGCGAGCTTCGTGCCCTCCATCTGCTGCTGGTAGAGCGCCTGCACGGCGCCGAGGCGGGCGGCGCTGCGGGCCTGGCTGCGTTTGGTCTGGGTCACTTGTTCAGTCTCACGGAAATCGAAAGGCCGTGCGCTGGCAGGCCTTCGGCCTCGGCCAGCTTGACGGCGGCGGGGCCGATGGCGGCCAGCGCCGCGTCGGAGGCGTCGATGAAGCTGGTGCGCTTCATGAAGTCGAGCACCGACAGCCCGCTGGCAAATCGCGCGCGGCGCCCGGTGGGAAGGACGTGGTTGGGGCCGGCGACATAATCGCCGACCGCTTCGGGTGTATGCTTGCCGAGGAAGACGCTGCCGGCATGCCGCAGCTTGTCGAACATCGCCTGCGGATCGGCGACCATCAGTTCCGCATGCTCGGCGGCGAGGCGATCGGCGAGGGCAGGGGCCTGATCGAGACTGTCGACGATGACGATCAGACCATGCGCATCCCAGCTGGCGCGCGCGGTCTTGCCGGTGGGTAGCGAGAGGAGCGCGCGGTCGATACTGTCGCGGACCATGCCTGCGAGCGGCGCGTCGTCGGTGATGAGGATCGACTGGCTGGTCGGATCGTGCTCCGCCTGGCTCAGCAGGTCGGCGGCGATCCAGTCCGGGTCGTTGTCCTTGTCGGCGATGACGAGGATCTCGCTTGGACCTGCGACCATGTCGATGCCGACAACGCCGAAGAGCTGGCGCTTGGCTTCCGCGACCCAGGCATTGCCGGGACCGGTGATGACATCGACCTTGCCGATGCGTTGCGTGCCGTAGGCGAGGGCGCCCACGGCCTGCGCGCCGCCGACGCGCCAGACCTCGTCCACGCCCGCGATATGGGCTGCGGCAAGAACAAGCGTATTGCTCTCGCCCTTGGGTGTCGGCGTGACGACCACGAGCCGCTCCACTCCCGCGACCTTCGCAGGAACGGCATTCATCAGCAGCGAGGATGGATAAGCCGCGCGGCCGCCCGGCACGTAAAGCCCCGCGGCATCGACCGGCAACCAGCGCGCGCCGAGGCGCATGCCGATGTCGTCGGTATAGTCGCGGTCTTCGGGCAGCTGGCTTTCGTGATAGGCACGGATGCGATCGGCTGCGAGTTCGAGCGCGTCGCGCAGCTCGCCATCGAGCGCGTCGTAGGCCGCCTTGCAATCCTCGGTGGAAATGCGCCAGTCGCTATCGCTGGTCAACCGGTGCTGGTCGAAGCGGGCGGTATAATCCACCAGCGCCGCATCGCCGCGTTCTTTCACTTCGTTGAGGATATTCGCGACATCGCGGGCGACGTTGCTGTCGCTCTCGCGCCGGTCGCGCACGACCTTGTCGAACTTCGCCTCGAAATCGGCGTCGGAGGTGCGGAGCAACTGCATCAGGCGGCCTTGCGCTCGCTGGCGTCGCGGCGAAATGCCTCGACAAGTGCGGCGACCCGCGGGTCGGTCTTGAGCGCGGCGCGATTGACGATAAGGCGGGCGGTGATGTCGATGATGTGCCCGGTCTCGACCAGCCCGTTCTCCTTGAGCGTCTGGCCCGACGAGACGAGGTCGACGATCCGGCCGCAGAGGCCGAGCCACGGGGCGATTTCCATCGCGCCGTTGAGCTTGACGCATTCGGCCTGCACTCCCTGTCGCTCGAAAAAGCGACGGGTAAGGTTGGGATATTTCGTCGCGACCCTAACGTGGCTGGCCCCGTCGACACTTGCCGCACCTTCCTTCGGCTCGGCAACCGCCAAATGGCAGTGACCGATGTCGAGATCGACCGGCGCATAGAGATCGGCGTAGTCGAATTCCTCGATCACGTCGGAGCCGACGATGCCCATCTGCGCCGCGCCATGCGCCACGAACGTCGCCACATCGAAGGCGCGCACGCGGATCAGGCGCATGTCGTCGCGGGTCGTGCCGAAGGTGAGCGAGCGGTTGGCCTTGTCGTGGAACGCCTCTTCGGGCACCACGCCGGCGCGCGCCATGACGGGCAGGGCCTCGTCGAGTATCCGCCCCTTGGGCACGGCAAAGGTCAGGCTGTCGCTCATGGCCGCGCAGATAGGCAGCGAAGGGACAAAGGGCAACACGAATGGCAGACCAGGCGGTCATGGATATCGTTTCGGTTCCGCAAGCGATTGCGTGGCAGGCCGAACATGCGGAAAAGAACGGTGCCCCCGGAACGGCGCGGATCGTCCGCGCCCTGCTCGCGCTGGAGGACAGCCAGGCTGCGACCGCGCGCCGTATTAACGGCTGGCAAGGGCTGAGCCTGCGCGACGCCATGCCGCTGCGGATCGCGGGCGGCATTCACAACCTCCTGCTGACGGGCGAGGAGCCGCGGCTCGAGGATGTCTATGCTGGTCGGATGAGCGACCAGGGGCAGGTCGATACGCTGGTGCGCGAACTGGTCGAGACTTACGATGCGCGGCTGATGCCGTGGCTGGACGGGCCGCCGCAGACGAACGAGGCGGGCCGTTCTGCGAGCCTGATGGCGGGGCTGCTGTGGCTGACCGATGGCCGGGTCGCGCCGCAATTCGAGCTGCTGGAGATCGGCGCGAGCGCGGGCATCAACACAATGATGGGGCGCTATCGCTACGATCTCGGCGGTGTTCGGGTGGGGCCTTCGGCGAGCAGGATGGTCATCGAGCCGGACTGGCGCGGATCGCCGCCGCCGGAGAGCGAGCCTGCATTCGTCGATGCGCGCGGCAGCGATATCGCTCCAGTCGATCTCTCTGACGAAGCGCAGGCGCTGCGCCTCAAGAGCTACGTCTGGCCCGAGGCGTTCCAGCGCATGGCGCGGATCGATACCGCCATTGCCCTGGCCGAGCGAATGTCGCCGGAGATCGAGCGGATGGACGCGGGCGACTGGGTCGAGCAGGAGCTGACCAAGCCGCAGGACGAGGGCGTCACTCGCGTGCTGACGCATTCGATCATGTGGCAATATCTGCCCGATTTCACGCAAGAGCGGATCACTGCTGCGATGGAACAAGCAGGAGCTGCTGCCGACGCCGACCGCCCGCTCGCCTGGCTGTCGCTCGAAACAAATCGCGAGACTTTCGCGCATGAGTTGCATGTGCGTTACTGGCCCGGTGGCGAGGAGGCAATTCATCTCGCCAATGCCCATGCGCATGGCGAATGGGTGGAGTGGCTCGGCTAGTCGGTCCGTTCGAGAAACTCGGCCAGCGCCCGATTATAGGCCTCGGGCGCTTCCCACTGTACGAAATGGCCGCAGTCCGGAATGCGGACGATCTCGGGATTGTCGATGACGGTATCGAGATCGTCGAGATTAGCGGGCGGCAGTGCCTGATCGTCCATCGCCCAGATGACCAGCGTGGGAATCGTCAGCTTGGCCAGGGGGAAGGGCTGGTAGTCTGCTGGTAGCTCGTATGGGGCATCGAGCGGGAGGACCTCCATCGGACTAGCGCGATAATAATTCAGCATCCCCATCGCCGCATCGGGATCGGACCAGTCCTGTAGCAGCCGGGCCTGCTCTTCGGGCTCCATGGTGGAGGCGACCTCGCGGCCTTCGAAAGCCTTCATCAGGACGGGGAGGAGGCCATGCTCGCGGATCAGCGGATCGTTGGCTGTGTCGCGGAACGTCGAGAAATACTGGCTGGCCTCCCGCTGTGCCCGGTTAGTGTAGAGCAGTTTCGGAAACAGCACGGGATGCGGTGCATTGGCGATTGCCGCGCGCGTCACGCGGCCGTTCATCATCCCGGCATAGGCGACGCCCCAGGCGATCGCGCCGCCCCAATCGTGGCCGACGATGGTGAAGCGGTCGATCTCCATCACATCGGCGAGCGCGAAGACGTCACCGATCAGCTTGTCCGGTGTGTAGGCCTCGACTTCCTGCGGTTTGGACGAACCACGATAGCCACGCTGATCGGGCGCGATGCAGCGATAGCGGTCGGAGAATGCCGGGATCTGGTTGCGCCAGGTTCGATGGCTTTCGGGAAAGCCGTGGAGGAAGATCAGCGCCGGGGCGTCGCGTGGCCCCTTATCGACGACGTCCAGCTCGATTCCGTTGGCAAGTGTGACGCGCTTCTGCTCCAGCCCGGTCATCAGCCCTCGGCCTTCATCTTTTCCATGTAGCCGCTCGCAACCATTGCCGCGACCTGGTCGAGCAACTGCTCCGGGGTACGGCGCGCCTCGCCCATCGCCTGTTCCATGCCCTGTGCCACGATCACTTCGCGCTCGCCCTTGGCTACGGCATCGACGATCCACTTTGCGGCCTCGCCCGGCGGAATGCCGTTGTCGATCACCGAATCCGAGCGCCCGCGCTTGCTGCCGTCTGAGGTGAGGGCATTGCGGCTGACATCGGTGGCAACCGATCCGGGGTAGATGACATGGACCTGCACATCGCTCTGCGAGAGTTCGGCGCGCAGCGCGTCCGCATATCCCGCAAGCCCGAATTTCGCCGCGCAATAGGCCGTTCGCATCGGCACGCCGACCTTGCCGGCGATCGAACTGATGAACAGCAGGTGCCCGCTGCCGCGCTCGGTCACATGCGGCAGCAGTGCCTGTGTCGCGGCAATCTGCGCCGTGAGGTCGATGTCGATGATCTCGCGATAGACCTGCATGTCGGTGTCGACTGCCGCGCTGCGCTGGGACACGCCGGCATTTGCCACGAAGATATCGACGCCGTTCCAGGCTGCAGCTTTGTCGGTCGCGTCCTTCATGGCGTCATCGTCGCGCACGTCGAAGGGCAGAATGAGCGTCTCGGTAGAGATGCTGTCCGCGACCTCGGCCAGCCGCGCCTCGTCGCGACCCGAGAGAATAACCCGCGCGCCCCGGTGTCCCCATTCGCGCGCCAGTGCTGCGCCGATGCCGCTGCTCGCGCCCGTGATCCAGGCGGTCTTGCCTTCGAAGTTCATATAATCCCCCTCAAGGATAGGTTACGGTTTTCGGTGCGCCATCGGGCAGCGGAATTCGCTCTTCGCTATCGCCCGGCACGTCGGCGAAGCGTCCTTCGCGCCAGTCTTCCTTGGCCTGCTGAATACGGTCGCGGCTGGAGCTGACGAAGTTCCACCACGCATGGCGTTGCGTTTCGAACGCCTCGCCACCGAGCAGCATGACCCGCCCGCCGGACTTGCTTTCGAGGGTCATATCGCGCCCCGGCTGAAGAACGTTCAGCGCAAACTTATCGAGCTTGTGCCCATCGAGTTCCGCCTCGCCGCCCACCAGCATGACGGCGCGTTCGTCCGCCTCGTCCTCGATGGGGATCGCGCCGCCTGCTTCGAGCACGATTTCTGCGTAGATCGTGTCTGCATAGGTCGTCGTGGCAGCTCGTTCGCCCCACAATTCGCCCATGATCACCACGGCCTTCGCGCGGCCATCTTCAATTACGGGAAGATCCTTCATGGCTTCGAAAGCCGGGTCGATCTCTTCGCGTCCGTCAGGCAGGGCGAGCCAGGTCTGCATGCCGTAGAGCTTCGGTCCTGCGCGGCGTTCCTCTTCGGGCGAGCGTTCCGAATGAACAATACCCTTGCCCGCCGTCATCAGGTTTACCTGACCCGGCCGGATGGTCGAGAAACTGCCGATGCTGTCGCGGTGGTCGATCGCGCCTTCGAACAGCCAGGTGACGGTTGCGAGGTTGATATGCGGATGTGGGCGCACGTCCATCCCGCTACCAAGGTCGAGTTGTGCCGGCCCGAACTGGTCGACGAAAATGAAGGGGCCGACCATCGATCGTGCCTTCGCCGGAAGCACGCGGCGCACCTTGAACTGGCCGAGATCGTGAGTGGTTGGGGTCAGGGTCTCGGTGATCTGGCTCATGCGGCGTCCAGCTCCTCGTAATGGCGGAAGATGCCATCCTCATTGAAGGGGATACGCGCCTCGCTGTCCAGATAGCTTGCTACGCCTTCGATTTCTGCCACCGCGTCGCGGCAGGCCATGAGCTTTGGGTAGTCGTCGTTGACGGCGGCCATCCGGAGCGGGAAAGCATAGCGCAGACCTTCGACCAGCTGGAACAGTGAGGTGTCGACGTGGCTCCATTTTGCGCCCGCCATGAAAGGTTCCGGTTTGACGGACAGGGCCGCTTCGAAATGATCGAGGTATTTCGGAACGCGCTCTTCGCGAAATGCCTTGGCGGCACGCTTTGCCGCATCCTTCTGGTCGTCGAAATACAGGCCGCTCGCCACAGGGTGATGAGTGTCGTGCACCTCGGCGACGATATCCGTGATCGTGAGCTGCAACTGGATCAGGTGGAGATCGGTCGCCGGATCGCTGGTACCCAGATCGTGCTTGTCGGTCAGCCAGGTGAGAATATGCGCGACCTGAGCGATAGCGAAGCCGCTCTCCCGCTCGACCAGATACGGCGGCGCATAAGGCGCGAACTGGCCGCTCTTTTCGCGCGCCTCCATATCTTCGACCAGCGCCCGCGCATCACCGGTTCGCGCCCGGTCGCGGTATGGAATCCCGGCGGCTGCCATGAATAGACGCACGAACTCGCCGCGTCCCTGGATCGATGGCCAATACCAGAGATCGTAGGCGGGCGACGTCATGGCGTCGGCGCCGAGGCCTGAATGGCGAGCGCATGAACCCGCTCGCCAGGAATGTCGCCCAGCGCCTTGTTGACCATCCGCTGGCGTTCGAGCCGGGACTTCTCGGCGAAGGCCGCCGCCTCGATGACGATGGTAAAGTGCGACTCGCCGCTGCCGTCGTCGCCCGAATGCCCGTGGTGCTTGGCGCTGTCGTTGATCACTTCCAGCCGCGTGGGCTCGAAAGCCTCCGTCAGAAGCGCTTCCATTTCTTGCTGTACTTTTCCGGCCATTGGGCAATTTCTCCTCTTGCGGGGTTTGCATGGCGAGCATCGCTCCCCATTCTACAACGAATGCGCCAGACGAGGTTCCACGGACGATACGAAGATACCGGCAGGGTCTGCGCCCACCCCACTTGCGAGGAGCCCGGCGAATTTCGCGCCCCCGGTGGCCGCGGGCACGGTTTCGACGGACCTGGCGAGTGGCAATGGCTGTGCCTCGATCACGTGCGCGAATTCAACGCGGGATACGACTGGTTCGAAGGCATGAGCGCGGAGGAAATCTACCACGCGCAGGCTCCGGGTGCGGGCTGGCGGACCGAACAACCGGCGTACCGCCCGACCGCCGGTGTCGACGGCATGCCGCGCTGGGCCGATTACGACGATCCGCTGGACGCAATCTCCGCGCGGGCGGCAGGTATCCGCAGCCGCGCGCGGCGCGAAGCGGAGATGGCGATGGATGGGCGCTTCAGCCGCGAAGAGGCCGAAGCGCTGGAGACCATGGGTCTCGGCACGAACATCGACCGCCAACGGCTGCGCCGCCGCTACTCCGAGTTGGTGCGCCGTTACCACCCGGATCGTAACGGCGGGGACCGGCGCCACGAAGCGCGGCTTGGCCGGGTGGTGGAAGCCTACCAGTTGCTCAGGAAATCGCGCGCGATCGCGTAATCAGTCCGCCTCGCACAAGGCCTTGAGCTGATCCGCGCAGGCACTCCAGCCTTCCTCGAAGCCCATGTCCGCATGCTGCTTCATCGCTTCTTCGGTCCAGTGACGCGCACGGGCGGTGTAGCGGGTGCCGTCGCCATCGGCCTCGATCACCCAGATTCCGATCATGAAGGGATCGGAGGGTTCGAAGTCAGATTTTACGGCGTCGGTCGTCACGAAGCGACGGCCCTCGTCCCATGCGAGGAAAATGCCCTCCTGCGGGATTTCCTCGCCGTCGGGACCGCGCATGATCATCGCGCTGCGCCCTCCAGGCCGCCTTTCCTGCGCGACCATCTCGATCGTCCAGGGCTTGGGGCACCACCATTCCTCCTGCCGGTTGGCGAGGACGTCCCACACCTTCTCGGGCGCTGCGTTAATTCTGCGGGTGATCGAGAGTTCGTGCATGGCAGGCATCCTTGAAATCAATCGTTAGCTTGCGATTGCGCGATCAGGTCCATGTCAATGGCACGGGCTTCGCGGCAGGCGTCGCGACTGGTCACGCGCTCGGCATAGCGGGCGAAGACATCGCGCTTCGGCATGGTGCCGAACTCAAGGCCCCAGGCGCACTGGCTGCCGACATAGATATCGGCCATGGTGAACCGATCGCCGCAAACATAGTCGCGATCCGAAAGTAGCGTTTCGAGTGCGTCCATGGCCCGGTCGAAAGTGCCGAAGCCGGCCATGCCAGTGTGTTCGTCCGCAATTTCCCAGCCCATCGCCTTGCTCGTCACCGCCTGTTCGACGGGGCCGGCGGCGAAGAACAGCATGCGGAAGTAATCCGCCTTTTCATGATGCTCGGGCAGAAAGCCGCGCTCGGGATGCATCTCGCCAAGATAGTGGCAGATGGCAGCAGCCTCACTGACGACATGGATGTGATCGCCGTCGTGATGAACCAAAGTGGGGACCTTGCCCATCGGATTGGCACTTAACAGTGCGTCCGGCTTGTTCTCCCAGTCGACCAGCTCGGTTTCGTAATCCGCGCCGACCTCGTGTAACGCCCAACGCGCGATCTGCCCGCGGCTCATTGGGTTGGTGAAGAAGGTATATTGCGCCATGGCTCAGGCTGTCTTTGCTGTCGCGGAAAAGATGGTTTCGAACCCGCCGAAGATCATCCGCTTGCCGTCGAACGGCATGTCGAGTTCTTGCCAGCGCTCGTCCGTTTCCATCGTGGCGAAACAGGCGTCGGCCGTCGCCTTGTCGGGCCAGACGATCCAGCTGAAGACCACGCTTTCTCCCTCGTCGAGAGAGACGGCCCGGCGAAGGTCGGTCTGCTTTCCCTCGGGAACATCGTCGCCCCAGTTTTCCATCATCGACAAGGCGCCGTACTCCTTGAATAGGACCCAGCCGGCTTCGGCTGCAGCGATGTACGCCTTTCGGTTGCTGTCGGGTACTGGCTGCACAAAGCCGCTGACATAGGTCATTCAAAACTCTCCTCATCCAACATGCGAGCCGGCTGCGACTCGCCATTTGCCAGACATCCTCCTTTGGGTTACAAAAAGCAACAATGAAGTTACCAAAAGAAACTAAGTCGGGTCTGGGCGTTCATGGTCGCTGGTATGACGATGCTTGCGGGACGGCCTTCGCGATGGAACTCATCGGTGAGCGCTGGTCGCTGCTCATCATCCGTGAACTGATGTTTGGCTCGCGGCGCTTCTCGGATCTGCGTGCCAGTCTGCCCGGCGTATCGGCCAAGGTTCTGACCGAGCGGCTGGCTGGCCTGTCAGATGCGGGGGTCCTGAAACGGCGCAAGCTCCCGCCACCCGTTTCCGCTCAGGTCTACGAACTTACCGAGTGGGGATATGCGGCCGAGCCGCTGATACAGGAACTTGGTCGATGGGCCGCAATGTCCGCGCAGCACGATCCGACGTTGCCGCTGTCGCCGGTCTCGCTGATGCTATCGATGCGCACCATGTTCGACGGGGCGAAGGCGCAAGGCATGGATTCGAAGATCGGGTTCGACATCGCGGGCGAGCAATTCGTAGCGGCGCTGCGTAAGGGCGCGCTTCAAATCTCGCGGGGCGAGGTGCGAGAGGCGGATGCGGTTTTTCGCGCCCCTGCCGCACCGGTCATGGCCGCTTTGCTGTACGCAGGGGTGCCGGTCTCGCAGCTAGAGAGACAGGGCCTAATTATCGAAGGTAACCGGGAGCGGGCGCTTGCCTATGCCGATATCTTCGAGCTGCCGGACAAGCTCGCCTAGTTCTGCCGGAAAGCCCAACGCAACGTCCGCCCCATGCCCCAGGTCGCCGCACGAGCGGGGATGCTGGCGAGGCCGGGGCGCTCGAGGCCTAGCATGGAGCGGGCGAAGGGCGGCAGGAGCGCGACTGCTTCTGCGCCCAGCATCGCCTGAACGGCAGGCGGCGAACCCTCGGGCTTTTGCGTCAATACCAGTTGCGCCACCTCTCGCGCCGCTGGCGAGGTCTGCAAGTCGCCGCGCAATCCGCGGAACAGCGCCTCCGCCTCGCGCCGGTCCAGCGGCACCGGATCGGCTCCCAGCGCGCGGGCGATGACGGCAAACTGGCGATAATATTCGTCCTGCTCGCTGCCCGGCATGTCGGGGCGAACATGGCGCAGGTAGCCGGCGAGGAAACTGGTCGCCTCGGCCACATGAACCCAGGCGAGGGTGCGCGGATTGGTCGCCTCATAGGGCGTTCCGTCGGGCAGCGTTCCGCCGACCTTTGCGTGGATGCGATTGACCCGCTCGATCGCCGCCATGGCGTCGTCGCGGTGACCGAAAGTGGTGAGGGCGATAAATCGCGCGGTGCGGCGCAGGCGCCCGTGCATGTCGGCTCGGAAATTCGAATGGTCGAGCACGCCCTGCAGCGCGTGGGGGTGCAGCATCTGCAGCAGCAGCCCGCGAATTCCGCCCACCATCATGCCGACGATGTCCGCATGCACCAGGCGGATCGGCGAATCCTTCTCGAACAATGCCTCGTCCGAAACCGGCACCGGCTGTTCGCCGCCCTCGACATCGTTGAACACGCCGCGCACCCGCTCGACCAGTTTGAGGCGCAGCTTCTCTGAAAGGGGGTCTTGCGGCATCGCCAGCCAATATAGGCTTGGCGCAGCGGATATAAATGCCTAGGTCGCGCAGGCGATGAACGACATGACCGACAAGAGCTTCGATGCCGCCGCCAAGACGGTGCTTGCCGCGCCCGATACCGAAGTCGATGTGCGCGAAACCTTCGGGATCGATATCGACTGGAAAGTCCCGGCCTTCTCCAAGCCGGACGAGCGCACGCCGGATCTCGACGAGAATTACGTTTTCGATCCGGACACCACGCTCGCCATCCTGGCCGGTTTCGCCCACGACCGCCGCGTTATGGTCCAGGGCTATCACGGCACCGGAAAATCCACGCATATCGAACAGGTCGCCGCGCGCCTCAACTGGCCCTGCATCCGCATCAATCTCGACGCGCATATCAGCCGTATCGATTTGGTCGGGCGCGACGCGATCGTCCTGCGCGATGGCTTGCAGGTCACCGAGTTCCGCGAAGGCCTGCTGCCCTGGGCCTTGCAGCATCCGGTGGCGCTGGTGTTCGACGAATACGACGCCGGCCGTCCGGACGTGATGTTCGTGATCCAGCGCGTGCTGGAGCAGCAGGGCAAGCTTACCCTGCTCGATCAGAACCGCGTGATCCGCCCCGATGCCAACTTCCGCCTGTTCGCCACCGCGAACACGGTCGGGCTGGGCGATACGAGCGGGCTTTATCACGGCACACAGCAGATCAACCAGGGCCAGATGGACCGCTGGAACATCGTTGTCGGCCTCAACTACCTGCCTGCCGAGACCGAGCAAAACATCGTCGAGGCGAAGAACCCGGACATCGATCCCAAGGTGCTGGCGGACATGATCAAGGTCGCGGACCTTTCGCGCCAGGGCTTCATCAACGGCGATATTTCGACCGTCATGAGCCCGCGTACCGTGATCACCTGGGCGCAGAACTATGCGATCTTCAAGGACGTCGGCTTTTCCTTCCGCCTGTCCTTCCTCAACAAGTGCGACGAGGAAGAGCGGATGCTGGTCGCGGAATATTACCAGCGGGTCTTCGGCGAGGACCTGCCGGAAAGCGTCGTTGGCAAGGGTTAAGGCTGCACCCTCTATCCATAACTGTGTTATTCGTTTAACACAGTAGACAATGGGCGTATTCGATTCCTTCAGACGCAAGCCGCAAGCCGAGCCCGAGCCGCCGGGCCATAGCGGCTATTACGCGACTCATGACGCGTTCGATTACGGCCAGTCGCCCTACGACGATTGGGACGACCGGCTCTCCAGTATCGATGATGCGATCGAAGCCGAAGAGCGCCGCCGTCTGCGCTGGTGGCAGCGGGCCTATTGGCTCGGCCGCCGCAAGCGCTGGTGGGCCGGGCGCATCGTGCTGGGGCTTTTCGCGCTGTTCATCCTGCTGGTCGGCTGGCTGGCGATCACCGCGCCGCTGTCCAAGTCGCTCGAACCGATTGCCCCGCCGCAGATCACATTGCTGGCTGCCGACGGAACGCCGATTGCGCGCAACGGGGCCATTGTCGACGAACCGGTCGACGTGGACACCCTGCCGCCGCATGTGGTGGAGGCCTTCCTCGCGATCGAGGATCGGCGCTTCTACGACCATTGGGGCGTCGATCCGCGCGGGATCGGGCGGGCGATCTTTACCGGTACGGGCGGCGGCAGCACGATTACCCAGCAGCTGGCGAAGTTCACCTTTCTAACGCCCGAACGCACGCTGACCCGCAAGGCGCGCGAGGCGCTGATCGCGTTCTGGCTGGAAAGCTGGCTGACCAAGGACGAAATCCTCGAACGCTACCTTTCGAACGCCTATTTCGGCGACAATGTCTATGGCCTGCGCGCGGCGAGCATGCACTATTTCTACCGCAAGCCGGAAAACCTGAAGCCCAACCAGGCGGCCATGCTGGCTGGCTTGCTCCAGGCACCATCCCGCTATGCCCCCACCAAGCATTACGACCGCGCGGAGCAGCGCATGGGGCTGGTGGTGAAGTCGATGGTGGCGGCAGGATATATCACCGAGGCCGAGGCGCGTGGGATGACGCCCCCGGCGCTCGATGTGCGGCTCAAGAGCGACTTGCCGACCGGCACTTACTTCGCCGACTGGGCACTGCCCGAAGCGCGCAAGGAGGCGGACGGTGGCTATGCCCGGCAAACGCTGACGACCACGCTCGACAGCCGCCTCCAAGCGATCGCGCGCGATGTGACGAACCGTGCGCCGCTCGGTTCTGCGCAGGTGGCGCTCGTCGCGATGCGGCCCAATGGCGAAGTCGTGGCGATGATCGGCGGCAAGGATTACGAGAAGTCGCCGTTCAACCGAGCGACGCAGGCCAAGCGCCAGCCGGGATCGACCTTCAAGCTGTTCGTCTATCTCGCCGCGCTGCGGGCCGGGTGGGACCCCGACGATCGCATCGCCAATACCGCGTTCACCCACGGCAGCTATCGCCCCAAGAATTCTCGCGATCGCTATTCGGAAAGCCTCACGCTGGAAGAGGCGTTCGCGCAGTCCAGCAATGTCGCCGCGGTGCGCCTGTTCGAAGAGGTAGGTAGCGAGAAAGTGATCCAGCTGGCGCGCGACCTCGGCGTCACCTCGCCGCTTGCCAAGGGCGATCCCAGTCTGGCGCTGGGTACCAATACGATGAGCCTGCTCGAGCTCACCTCCGCCTATGCCGCCGTGGCCGGCAATGCTTATCCGGCAGAGGCTCACGCTTTCGCGAAGCCGGAGCGCGGGTTCTTCGAGAACCTCTGGGATGGGCCGTCCAGTTTCTCGTCATCGACGCGTGACGAGATGCAGCGGATGCTGCGGGCAGCGATCAACGAGGGGACCGGCCGTGCGGCGATGCTGAGCGGTCCGAACTTCGGCAAGACCGGCACGACGCAGGACAATCGCGACGCGCTGTTCGTCGGCTATGCCGGCGATCTGGTGGTCGGCGTATGGATCGGCAACGACGATAATTCGCCGCTCGACGGGATTTCCGGCGGTGGCCTGCCGGCGCGCATCTGGCGCGACTTCATGAACCGCGCACTCGGCGTACAGGCGACCGGCCAGCCTGCGCCGCGCGAGCAGAGCGACCCGGGCACGCCCGTCGAGCCGCTCGATGTGCCCGACATCGGCGATATCCCGGTCGGCGATGGCAATTCGCGTATCCGGATACGCGACGGCGAGGCGGTGTTCTCGACCGAGGTCGACGGCATTCCGATCGATATCCAGATTGGCGAAGACGGGATCGGGATCGACGACCAGGCGATCGAAGAGGCACGTCGCCGGGCGGAAGAACGCCAGATCGAGGCCGAGGAGCGCTACGAGGAAATCAGGCGCCAGCGCGACGAACGCCTGCGAGATCTGGAGGATGCTCGCTTCTAGCCTTGCGGCTCCGCCATCAGCACATTCATGACCGCTGTGGCAATCGGGCGCTGCGGATCGTCCTGCCACGCATCGACCGTTAAGTTCGCGCTGCGCCGACCCAGCTTGGTGATCCGGGCTTTGGCGTATGTCGCCTGGCTCTTGCCCGCCGCCAGATACTGCACCGTAATGTTGATCGGCTTGAGCAGGGCCGAGCGATCCCGGCGCTCCAGCTCTGTCCGGAGCAGAGCATAGCCCGCCGTTTCCAGCAATCCCCCGGTCGCCCCGCCGTGATAGTGTCCAGGGCGACCTTCGACGGTCTCGTCGAACTCCACCCGCATGACGGGCGTGCCGTCGTCCTCCCGGCGCTCCAGCCGGATGCCGAGGGAGCGCGCATAGGGTGTCAGCGCATCCATATCGGTCGGTTCAGCCATTGGGCACCACCGGACCTTGCGGCGCAATCTTCATGAAAACAGCCTGGATATGCGCGACCGGATCCTCGGCATCGCCGTCATGGGCAAGGCCCCGGACGAAGGCGGCGCTGCGAGTCAGACGATAGCATTGCGAGCGACCAAAAACGCTGGCCCCTTCGCGAGCGGGGCGCACGTAATCCACTCTGAGGTCGAGCGTTGCGATGGCGCTGAATTCGTCCATCGTGCGCCAGATCGCCATGCCGCTGGCCATATCCATCAGGCTGAGGATCGGGCCGGAAGCGAGCACCCGCTGCCCCTCTTCGCCGAGCAGGTCCTCGCGCCAAGGCAGCTCCAGCTCCACCCAGTCGTCGCCATGGTCGGAATAGGTGAGGCCCAGCCAGCCCGAATGCCCGCGAGCGGTGAAGAACTTGGTCGCCTCCGCGGGATCGAATTTGCGCGTTTTGCCGGTCATCGCGCTGCCCAATAGCGCGCTATCATTCCGCATCAATTGATTTCATGCCCAATCGGCCTAGAACCCGCCGCCGGCCAGCGTGTCGATCGCGCTTTGCAGGATGATGGCGGCGGCGTGGCTGTCGATGCGTGCGGCGCGCTTGGCGCGGCTCATGTCCTGCGCGATCATCGCGCCTTCGGCACTGGCGGTCGACCAGCGCTCGTCCCACAGCAGCACCGGCAGGCCGAGCGCCAGCGCGATGTTGCGGGCATAGGCGCGGCTTGCCTGCGCGCGCGGCCCTTCGCTGCCGTCCATATTGCGCGGCAGGCCGATGACGACGCCCTTGATGCCGCGCTCGCTCGCCAGTGCGCGCAGGCTCTCGCTGTCTTTGCCGAACTTGCCGCGTTGCAGCGTCTTGCCCGCCGTCGCGAAGCGCCACTCGCGGTCGCAGGTCGCGATGCCGACGGTCTTGGTGCCGACATCGAGCCCCAGCAATGCGCCGCCATCGGGCAGCGCGTCGCCATATTCCAGCGCGTTGTCGGTTACGATTGCGCGGGCGTCCATGCCGTCACCCGCCGCACTACGTCATCCTGCAAGTTCTTCCAGAACAGCGGAATGTCGTAAACGTGATAATTCCCGCCCGGCAATACGCCCTGGCCCAGCTCGGGCGGATCGCCGATGTAGAGGATGCCGTTCTCGCCACAGCGCGCGCCGACGGCCCCGGCTACCAGCTCCGCCGTGGCCAAGCTGTCTTCCGGCACCAGCGTGCCGAGATTGGCGCTGGAAGGTGCGGAGCCGCCGGTCATGCCGGTCAGGGGATTGACACAGAGCACCGGGTCTTCCGTACCGCGTGGCTGACCATCGAGGCCCGGCATCTGGCTGTAGCGCGTGAGCAACTGGCCCGGATCGCCATCGTCCGCGAAGCTGAGGTAGCTGACGATGCAAGCGGACTGGCCGGGCGATGCGCAGGCGGGGAGGGGCAGGGCAGGCAGGTCGTGCGCCAGCGAAATCGGCCAGCCGGGAGCGTAGACGGCGGCAATGCGCGGCTCTAGGTCGGTTCCGGCAACGACATCGCGCAGCAGGCGCAGCACATGGGCCGCACCCTGGCTATGGCCGGCGAGCACGATCGGTTTGTCCGGTCCCACGCTCTCGACGAAATAACGAAACGCCTGCTCGACATCGGCATAAGCCGCATCGATGGCGCGCGTCGCTTCCTCGCGGTCGGTCAGGAAAGCACCAACCGCGGCCTGGCGGTACTTCGGTGCCCACACCTCGTCGGCGCGGTTGAAGGGACTGGCGAGGCCGCGCAGGAAAACGCGGGCAAGCTGGTCGGTATCGGCATCGTTCAGCGGCGCGTTCCAGTCACCCAGGGCGCCCTTGGTGTAGCTGGTTGGGGGCACGAAGAAGACCGCGAAATCGGGCAGCTCGCGCGGGTTTGCGACCTCGCCGGACTGCGAATTGATACCCACCTGAGGCGCGCCGCGGTCGAGGCTTTGCTCTGCGGCGGGCGCATCCGGGGATGGCGTGCGCTCCGCCGGATCGGGAGAAGTCTCCGCGACCGCCGGCTGGTAGCGCGCCGGATCGTTCGCGCCTAGACCTGGGCGTGAATACCACATCGCCGGGTCCTGATACGCGTTCTGGTCCAGCGGCTCTTGCTCGACAAAATCGCCGCGCGGCACGAAGGCGATCTCGGTCGCCTCGCGCGACCAGATGGACAGCGCGATCCCGCCGACGATGACCAGCACGATCAGGAACGAGACGATGTAGAGAAACTTGCGGACCATGCGTTCAGGCGTCCTTAGGTTCGAATGTCTTCACGTCGTCCCCGTCCTCCATCCGAGCAGAGCGGCGCTGCAAGGCGGTCTTGATCATCGCCAGCAGCGGATCGGCGAGCGCGATCCCGAGAATTCCGAACAACACCCCGAAGATCAGCTGTGCCGACAAGACGAGCGCGGGGGCGAGATCGACGGTCTTTTTCGCGATCATCGGAATGATGACGTAGCCGTCGAAGTTCTGGACCAGAAAATAGACGAAGATCGTATAGAGCCCCATATCGGTCCCGCCCGAAAAGCCGACCAGCACCATCAGCACGCCCGATACGATCGCGCCGATGTTGGGAATGAAGGCGAGCAGGCCGGTCAGCAGGCCGAGCAGGGCGGCCATCGGCACCGGATCAATGCCGATCAGCATGCCGCCGAACGCCAGCATGATCCAGGTGAAGAACCCCTCGAACAGCATGCCGAGCAAGCGCCCTGCCAGCAGGCGGCGCAGGGTCTTCGCCATGTGGCTGAAGGTGTCGTAAAAGGCATCGCGGTGGCGCGCCGGGATCATCCAGGCCGCTCCGCGCTCGTAGATGTCGGGATCGACGGCGAAATAGATGCCGATGATCATGATAAGGAACAGCGTCGTCAGCCCGCCGACGACGCCGCCGATGGCCTGCGTTACCGTCCCCACGCCGCTTGCCAGCGATCCCGCGAAGCTGCGAATATCGCCGGACTCGACCGCAAATCCCTTCGACTGCAGCCAGCCGATGGTGCGGCCGATCTGCTCGGTGACGATATCGGGGAACTGCGCCGCCTGCTGCGAGATCTGAGAACCCGCGAAATAGCCGAGCCAGATGAGAAATGCCGCGGTCAGCAACAACACGATGGCGATGCGGAAACCGCGAGCAATCGGCAGGATGCGAGCCAAGAGGCGCGCTCCGCCATCGATCAGCGCGCCGAACACCATGGCACCGAAGATCACGAGCAGCGACTGCGAAATGTAAACCGCCAGTACCAGCAGGCCGATCACGATCCCCCAGGTAAAGGCCTTCCCGATCTCGAGGCGCAGTGCCCTGCTGTCGATCCGGGTCGGGCTCCTGCCGAGGTCGCCGCGCTCGCTGTCAGACATCTTGTTTGCTCCCCTGTTCGAAGGGATCAACTCGCCGTGGCGCTTCGGCGTTCCACCACCGCAGGACGCAGCGTCGACCAGGCGCGCCCTTCGCGCAGGCTGGTCCACCAGGTCACCGGGTTGAGCGTGGTCGTGCCATCGAGCGAGAAGGTGATAAACTCCGCGCGCCCGCCGATATTCTCCAGCGGGATCGGCCCGAGCAGGCCGCGCGAGCTAGCCAGCTCACGGCTGTCGGAGGAATGATCGCGATTGTCGCCCATCACGAAGACCTCGCCTTCCGGCACGGTGATCTCGGGGAAATTATCGAGCGCCGTACGAGTGTGGTCGATCACCAGATAGGTCGCGCCATTGGGCAGCGTCTCGCGCATCACTGGCACGCGGCACACCAGTTCTCCGGCCTCGTTGCGCGCGCGGAAATTGTCGAGGTTGAAGCCGTCGCAGCGCGAATTGGCATCCAGCGGAAGGTCGAGCGCAGGCTCCACCCGCTGTTCGACCGGCGTCCCGTTCAGGATGATCTGCCCTCCGCGCACAGCGATCCGGTCGCCGGGCAGGGCGACCACGCGCTTGATGTAATCCTCGTCGCGCTCCGGGTGCACGGGGATGACGATGTCGCCGTATTCGGGTGTGTCGCCCATCACCCGCCAGTCACCGCGCGGGGCAAGGTGGAAGCTGATCGAGGACCAGTTCCATCCATAGGGATATTTGCTGACGATCAGCCGATCCCCGACCAACAGGTTCGGCATCATCGATTCCGACGGGATGTAGAAGGGCTTGGCAATGAAGCTGTGGAACGCGAAGACGGCCAGGAGCATCAGCGCAAGACCGCGAATTTCCGCGAGCCAGTCGACCTTTTCGTCCTTGCTGTCGGAAGACTTGGCGATGTCGTTCATTGCCGGTGTGCCGGTACTCATGCGGGAAGGGCCTCGATGATCACATAGGCCTGCGCCCATGGGTGATCGTCCGTGAGGGTGAGATGAATGCGCGCCTCATGGCCCTCCGGCACCATTTCCGCAAGCCGGATTGCAGCGCCGCCGCTCAGGGCGAGCGTGGGCGCACCGGATTGGGCGTTCACGACGCCGATGTCCTTCATGAAGACGCCGCGCCGGAAGCCCGTGCCGACGGCCTTGGAGAAGGCCTCCTTGGCCGCGAACCGCTTGGCATAGGTGCCCGCGATGGTGAACGGCCTCCGCCGCGCCTTGCTGCGTTCGATTTCGGTAAAGACGCGGTTCTCGAACCGCTCTCCAAAACGGTCGAGAGAGTTCTGGATTCGCTCGATATTGCAGAGGTCGGAGCCGAGGCCGATAATCATATGCGAGACTCATCCATCAACATGCGCATCCGGCGTACAGCTTCTTCCAGTCCCACGAATACAGCTTCACCAACGAGATAATGGCCGATGTTCAGCTCGGCGAGCTCCGGAATGGCTGCGATCGGCTTCACGTTTTCATAGGTCAGTCCATGCCCCGCATGCGGTTCGATTCCGACACTGCGCGCGGCGGCGGACATCTTTGCAATGCGCTCCAGCTCGCGCTCCTCGCGCTCCGTATCGCCATCAAGTCCGGCATGGGCGTACTCGCCGGTGTGAAATTCGACCACCGGCACGCCGAGGCGCTGGGCAGCGTCCAGCTGCCGCTCGTCCGCCTCGATGAACAGCGAGACGCGGATGCCGTTGTCCTTCAACTTCCACACGATCGGCGTCAGCGTGTTGTGTAGTCCCGCTGCATCCAGCCCGCCTTCGGTCGTACGCTCCTCGCGCTTTTCGGGCACGATGCAGGCCGCATGCGGTTTGTGGGCAAGAGCTATGGCGAGCATTTCCTCGGTCGCCGCCATTTCCAGGTTCAGAGGCAGGTCGGTGGCCTGCTGAATGCGCCGAAGGTCCGCGTCGCGAATATGCCGCCGGTCCTCACGCAAGTGCGCCGTAATCCCGTCACCGCCGACGCTTGCGACGATCTCCGCCGCACGTACCGGATCGGGATGGTCGCCGCCGCGCGCATTCCGGATGGTGGCGACGTGATCGATGTTCACGCCGAGGCGGAGTGGACTTGGGCGAAGAGCGCGCATCAAGCGGCGCGGCTCCCCGGCTTTGTCACGGGTATGGCAGCAAGTTCGTCCGGCACCTCGTCCTCCGCATAGCTCGGGAAGGTAATGTCGATCAGCGGGAAGAAGGGCACGCCCAGATCGGCAGATCCGTTGCTGCGGTCGACCAGCGCGCATTCGGCGATCACTTCACCACCTTCGCGGCCGACTGCCGCAATCGCTTCGCGGCTGGATAGGCCGGTGGTCACCACATCCTCCACCATCAGCACCTTGATGCCCGGATCGAGGCGGAACCCGCGGCGCAGGTGGAACTCGCCCTCGGGGCGCTCGAGAAACATGGCGTCCTTGCCCAGGGCCCGGCCCATTTCGTGGCCTATGATGAGGCCGCCCATCGCCGGGCTGACCACCACATCGACCTCATTGCGGATTTCGCGGGGAATTTTTTGTGCCAGCGCCCGGGCGAGGTTTCCTGCGCGTTCCGGGTTCATCAGCACTCTGGCGCATTGCAGATAATGCCCGCTGTGCCGCCCGCTGCTGAGCTTGAAATGGCCTTCGAGCAGGGCTTCGCTGGCGCGGAATTCGGAGAGGATTTCGTCTTCGGTCATACCGCCCCGGCTCAAAGCGTTTTACGCGCGATTGCGCAAGAGGCAAAGGATAATGCATAATTTTGTCCGTTGGGCGCTTGAGGCACAGGCCATCCCTGCCTATAGGGCAGCCCAAATCCCGCCCATTTCCGGGTCGTTGTACCATGGGTGGCCGATTCTCGATGGTCCTTCTAAAAATCACCGGGCCGAGCTGAAAACGAAATACGAAAGAGCGTCCAGACGATGAATTTTCCTGGCTTCTTCAAGGGTTTGAACCGCACCATGGCCGGTCTGGCGATGGCTGGCATGCTGGCCGTGGCTCCGCAGGCGGGGCTGGCGCAGGAAGGTCTGACGCAGGACGATCTCGTCGCTCCGGCTCCCGAGCAGACGCCTGCTTCGGCGCTGGAAGGTGTCGATCCGGCAGAAGCGGCGGACGTCGCCGATCCGGAGGCCGTCTCGGCCGGCAGCGACGCTTATACGCCGATGGCTCCGACTGAAGGCAAGGGCATGCCGGTGCAGGCCGGCTGGGACGTACAGCCGCAGTTCTCGCCGACCGGCGAATATGCCAGCGGGCTGCACGTCGGCCTCATCTGGGTGATGGTCGCGATCAGTCTCTTCGTGCTCGCTCTGATGGTCTACGTCGTGGTCCGCTTCCGCAAGGGCGCCAACCCCGTGCCATCGAAGACGAGCCACAACACGACGATCGAAGTGATCTGGACGGTGGTCCCGGCACTCATTCTGCTCGGCATCGCGATCCCCTCGATCACGCTCATCGCCAAGCAATACGAAACCCCGCCCAAGGACGCGATCACGGTCAAGGCGATCGGCTACCAGTGGTACTGGGGCTATGCCTATCCCGACAATGGCGATTTCGAGATCGTGTCCAACATGCTCGACGAGGATGAAGCTGAAGCGCGCGGCGAACCGCACCAGCTGGCCGTCGACAATCGCATGGTACTGCCGGTCGGCGTTCCGATCCGCCTGCAGACGACCGCTGCAGACGTAATCCACTCCTTCGCCGTGCCGAGCCTGTGGTTCAAGCTCGACGCCGTGCCGGGCCGCCTCAACGAGAAGATGCTCACCATCAACGAGCCGGGCGTGTATTATGGCCAGTGTTCGGAACTGTGCGGCGCGCGCCATGGCTATATGCCGATCGCGATCGAGGCGCTGCCGCTCGACCAGTTCAACGCCTGGGTTCGCGCCCAGGGCGGCACCGTCGCCGGTGAAGAAGAGGCGGGCATCGAAGCCGATCCGTCGCTGCCGGCCGTGCAGGAGCCCGAAAGCGCCGAACCGAGCGCTCCGGGCGCCGGCGCACCGCCGGTCGAAGACGCAACCACGTAAGCCAGACTTGAAGATAGACTCGAGAGATTAGCACGATGGCCACTACCGCCGACAGCTTCCAGGCTCATACCGACGACCACGCGCACGATCACGCCGATCACAAGCCCGGCTTTTTCGCGCGCTGGTTCATGTCCACCAACCACAAGGACATCGGTACGCTCTACCTGATCTTCGCGATCATCGCCGGTATCATCGGCGGCGGCATCTCGGGCATCATGCGTGCAGAGCTGGCCGAACCGGGTATTCAGTATCTCCAGTTCTGGGCCGAGTTCATGGGCGGCAGTGCGGACTTCGATACCTCGCTGCACATGTGGAACGTGTTCATCACCGCCCATGGCCTGATCATGGTGTTCTTCATGGTCATGCCGGCGATGATCGGCGGCTTCGGCAACTGGTTCGTGCCGCTGATGATCGGTGCGCCGGACATGGCCTTCCCGCGCATGAACAACATTTCGTTCTGGTTGACCGTGGCGGGTTTCGTGTCGCTGCTGTTCTCGCTCTTCGTGCCCGGCGGCACGGGGCCGGGCGCAGGTACGGGCTGGACCGTCTATGCCCCGCTTTCGACCTCCGGTTCGCAAGGCCCGGCGGTCGACTTCGCGATCTTCTCGCTGCACCTCGCCGGTGCCGGCTCGATCCTTGGTGCGACCAACTTCATCACCACCATTTTCAACATGCGCGCTCCTGGCATGACCCTGCACAAGATGCCGCTGTTCGTGTGGTCGGTGCTGGTTACCGCCTTCCTGCTGCTGCTGGCCCTGCCGGTACTTGCAGCCGCGATCACCATGCTGATTACGGACCGCAACTTCGGCACCACCTTCTTCGACCCGGCAGGCGGCGGCGACCCGATCCTCTACCAGCACCTGTTCTGGTTCTTCGGTCACCCCGAAGTCTACATCATGATCCTGCCGGGCTTCGGTATGGTTTCGCAGATCGTCGCAACCTTCAGCCGCAAGCCGGTGTTCGGCTATCTCGGCATGGCCTACGCCATGGTCGCGATCGGTGTCGTCGGCTTCGTCGTGTGGGCGCACCACATGTATACCGTCGGCCTCGACGTGAATACGAAGATGTATTTCACCGCGGCCACCATGGTCATCGCGGTGCCGACCGGCGTAAAGATCTTCAGCTGGATCGCTACGATGTGGGGCGGCTCGATCGAGTTCAAGAGCCCGATGGTCTGGGCGCTGGGCTTCATTTTCCTGTTCACCGTCGGCGGCGTGACCGGCGTCTACCTCGCCAATGGCGGTGTGGATGACGTGGTGCACGACACCTACTTCGTGGTCGCGCACTTCCACTACGTGCTGTCGATGGGCGCGGTGTTCTCGCTGTTCGCCGGTTTCTACTACTGGTTCCCGAAGATGAGCGGTCGGATGCACTCCGAACTGCTCGCGCACCTGCACTTCTGGGGCTTCTTCATCGGCGTGAACGTGATCTTCTTCCCGCAGCACTTCCTGGGCTGGCAGGGCATGCCGCGCCGCTATCCGGACTACGCGGAAGCCTACACCTACTGGAACGAGATCAGCTCGTTCGGCTATCACATCATGGCCGCATCGATGGTCCTGTTCTTCGTGAACATCGCCTATGCTTTCGTCGCCGGTCGCAAGGTCGGGGCGAACTACTGGGGCGAAGGCGCGACGACGCTCGAATGGACGCTGTCGAGCCCGCCGCCGTTCCACCAGTTCAGCGAGCTGCCGGTGATCGAGGACCACCACGACCACCACAACCATATGCCCATCGGCGACCAGAAGCCCGCCTCGGCGTAAGGGCGGGTCCCTGAGGCAAAGCAGCGGCCGGCCCCCAGCGGGTCGGCCGTTCGCACATCCGGCGAAAGGACTTTCGATGCCTGAAATGCGCACTATCGATGTCGGCGACGTCTCACTGCGTTGTGCGATCGAGGGGCCCAAGGCCGGCACCGCGCCGCTCGCCATCATGGTCCACGGCTTTCCGGAAAGCTGGTACAGCTGGCGCCACCAGCTCGGCCCGGTCGCCGATGCGGGGTTCACCGCCTGCGCGATCGATGTGCGGGGCTATGGCGGCTCCGACAAGCCGCAGCCGGTCGAAGCCTATGCGATGGAGCGGATCGTCGGCGATCTCGTCGGCCTGCGGCAGGCGCTCTCCCCCGATGCGCCCGCCGTTCTGATCGGACACGACTGGGGTGCGCCGATCGTCTGGAACAGCGCGCTCACCCACCCCGAACACTTCCGGGCGGTGGCGGGCATGTCGGTCCCTTTCGCAGGCGTGCCGAGCCGCCCCTTCACCGAGGTCTTCCACGAACACTTCACCAGCAAGGGCAAGTTCTTCTACCAGGAATATTTCCAGGCCGAAGGCGTCGCCGAAGCCGAAGCCGAGGCGGACCCGCGCGATTTCGTCCAGTGCATGATGTACTCGATCAGTGGCGATGTGCCGCCGGGCGATTACTGGTCCAAGCCCTATGGCGCGACTTTCCTAGAAGGCTTGCCCGATCCGCAGCCGGTAGGCTGGCTGACGGAGGATGACCTCGATTTCTACGAAGCCGAGTTCAAGGCTTCGGGCTTCCGCGGGCCGCTCAACCGCTATCGCAACCACGTCGCCGATTACGAATGGCTCCAGGGCTGGAGCGGCAAACGCATCGAACAGCCAGCGCTTTTCATCGGCGGCACGCGCGATCCGGCGACCTTCCTGTTCGGCGCGGTCGAGGATCCGGTTGCGCTGATGCGCATGTTCGCGCCCCAGGTCGAAGGACACATCCTCGACGGTATCGGCCATTGGACCCAACAGGAGGCGCCCGATGCGGTGAACCGCCTGCTGATCGACTGGCTAAAACGGCTCTGAGCCCCTATATGCCCGACCATCCGATGACCCAGGCAACCACCACCCAGCTCCCCGCGGAATGGCGCGATTTCTTTGCGCTGACGAAGCCGCGCGTGATGACGCTGGTGATCTTCACCGGCCTGTGCGGCCTGCTCGCCGCGCCGGGCAGCATCAACCCGATCCTCGGCTTCACCGCGATCCTGTGCATCGCGATGGGCGCGGGCGGTTCGGCCGTGCTCAATCAGTGGTGGGAAGCCGACATCGACCGCGGGATGAAGCGCACTGCCCAGCGCCCCTTGCCCACCGGGCGGATGCGGCGCGAGGATGCGCGCGATTTCGGCATCGTGATGTCGGTCGCCTCGGTCCTCATCATGGGCGTCGCGATCCATTGGCTGGCCGCAATCATTCTTGCCGTCGCGATCGTCTATTACGCGGTCATCTATACCATGTGGCTGAAACCGCGCACGCCGCAGAACATTGTGATCGGCGGCGGGGCAGGGGCTTTTCCGCCGATGATCGGCTGGGTCGCGGTGACCGGCGACATCACGCTGATGCCGGTCCTGCTGTTCGCGATCATCTTCATGTGGACCCCGCCGCATTTCTGGGCGCTCGCGCTGTTCGTGAAGACCGATTACGAGAACGTCGGCATTCCGATGATGCCCAATGTGCGCGGCGAAAAGTCGACCCGGCGCCAGATACTCATCTATTCCGTGCTGATCGTTCCGCTTGCGGCAACCCCATGGTTCATCGGCGGAACCGGGCCGATCTACGGCGTTGCAGCGCTCGCGCTGTCGCTTGCATTCCTTGCGCTTTCGATCCCGGTCGCATTCCGCGAAAAGCAGGCCGACGACACGATGAAGCCGGAGAAGCGCCTCTTCGCGTTCTCCATCGTCTACCTTTTCGCGCTGTTCGCAGTGCTCGTGGTGGACCGGGTACTCGCCTATAACGGATTGCTGACATGACCCCCGAAGAAGAAGCCGAATTCAAGCGTCGCCAGAAGAGCCGGAACCTCGTGCTCGGCGGGATCCTGCTGTTCATGGCTTTCCTTTTCTATTTCATCACCATCGCCCGGATGTGAGGATATCGTGACCACCGCTACGCTCGAAACCCGCAAGACCCGTACGGCGCTGCTGGCATTCGGCGGCGCGCTGGCAATGCTCGGCCTCGGCTATGCCGCCGTGCCGCTCTACGAGCTGTTCTGCCAGGTCACAGGCTTCGGCGGCACGACCCAGCGCGCCAGCGAGAGCGAGGCCGCCACTGCGGAGCGCCTCGGTGCGGCGGCTGGCGGGCGGACGATCTCGATCCGGTTCGACGGTTCGACCGCCCGCGACGTTCCGTGGAACTTCCGACCGGAGCAATCGACCGACACGGTGACGATCGGCCAGCGCGATATGGCGATCTATCTCGCCACCAACAATTCCGACCAGCCGATCACCGGTACCGCGACCTTCAATGTCGAGCCGGAGCAGGCCGGGGCCTATTTCAACAAGATCCAGTGCTTCTGCTTTACCGAGCAGACCTTGCAGCCCGGCGAGCAGGTGCGCATGCCCGTGCTCTATTTCGTCGACCCGAAGGCGCTGGACGATCCCAATATGGACGGGGTGGAGCAGATCACCTTGTCCTACACTTTCCACCGGGCGATAGAATCTGCCGACTAGGGCCTAGACCCGCGCGCCTCGGCGCTTTAAGGGCAGGCGCGCATAGCGAATACAGGACCAGGGACACATGGCTGGCAACGTCAATCACGAATATCACATTCTCGAACCCGACATCTGGCCCTTCCTCGGCTCGCTGTCGGCGCTTACCTTCACCAGCGGCATGGTGCTCTACATGCACGAAATGGCTAGCGCGCACCTCGTGCTCGGCCTCGGCATCGCTGGCTTGATCGCTACCTTCTTCGCGTGGTTCGGCAATATCGTGAAGGAAGCGGAGCGGGGCGATCACACGCCGGTCGTGCAGCTCCACATGCGTTACGGCATGATCCTGTTCATCGCTTCGGAGGTGATGTTCTTCGTCGGCTGGTTCTGGAGTTGGTTCGACTTCGCCCTGTTTCCCTCGGAGATTTCCGAAGTCATCGGCGGGACGTTCCCGCCTGCCGCGATCGAGTATGTCATCGATCCGTTCAGCCTGCCGCTGCTCAACACGCTGATCCTGCTGTGCTCCGGCACCACGGTGACCTGGGCGCACCACTCGCTGATCAACGGCGATCGCGATGGCCTCAAGAAGGGCCTGTGGGCGACGATCCTGCTTGGCGCAGTCTTCACTGCCATCCAGGCTTACGAGTATGCGGCGGCTCCGTTCGAATTCGGCGGCAACACCTACAGTTCCGCCTTCTACATGGCGACCGGCTTCCACGGTTTCCACGTGTTGGTCGGAACGATCTTCCTGATCGTCTGCCTCGCGCGCACCTACAAGGGCCACTTCACCCCGCGCCAGCACTTCGGCTTCGAAGCGGCTGCCTGGTACTGGCACTTCGTCGACGTGGTGTGGCTGTTCCTCTTCGTCGTCGTCTACGTCTGGGGCGGCTGGGGCGCTGCCGTCCACTGATGCCATCCGGCAAGACCGAAACAAGCAAAGGGCAGCCCGGCCATGCCGCGGCTGCCCTTCTCGCATCGGACGAATGAGATGACGACCAAGGACGTCCCGATCATTCCGACAATCGTGGTCGCGGTGGCTATCGCGACGATGATCGCGCTCGGCTTCTGGCAGCTCGACCGCGCGGCGGAGCGGGATCAGCTGAAGCAATCGATGATCGATCGCCCCTCCATGCCGGTCGCGGACTATCCCTTTGCCGACCCGCAGAGCGAAGCCTTGCTCTATCGTCGGCTGAGCGCGACGTGTGCCGAGGTCGTCGACATGCAGGTCGCCGGCGGCCGGGATGCTTCGGGGCGGACCGGCTGGAAACAGATCGCTACCTGCCTGTCGCCATCCGGGCGCCCGTTCCAGGCCCAGATCGGAGTGGCCGAGAGGCCCGATGCGGTGGCGCAATGGGCGGGCGGAGAGGTCGAGGGCGTCGCCATGCTTGCGCCGGACGAACGCGGGTTTTGGGAGCGACTGACCTTTCAAAGCCCCGAACGGCCGCTGATGATCGTCGCCGATGAGCCGAAAGCGGGGCTCCTCCCTTCGGCGCCGTCACGGCCCGAGGAGTATGAGAACACATCCTGGGGCTACGCGGGCCAGTGGTTCTTCTTCGCGCTGACGGCGCTCGTGATCTACATCCTCGTGCTTCGCCGCCGGGGCAGGGACGCTTAGGCAGGCTAAAGTCCGCCTTGCTTGCCCGTGCGCGCCGCCGCCGCTAACCGCGTGAGCCGATGAAATACGTCTCCACCCGTGGCAGCGCTCCTGCGCTCGACTTTGCCGAGGTCACGCTGGCCGGGCTCGCGTCCGATGGCGGCCTCTATGTGCCGGAAAGCTGGCCGCAATTCGGCATGGACGAAATCCGCGAGATGCGCGGTTTGCCCTATGCCGAACTCGCCGCGCGGGTAATGGCGCCCTTCGTCGGCGATAGCCTCACGCCGGACCGCCTCAGCGAATTGACCGGGGAAGCCTACAGCCGCTTCGCCCACACCGCCGTTACGCCGCTGGTCCAGTTGGACGAGCGACAATGGCTGCTCGAACTGTTCCATGGCCCGACGCTGGCGTTCAAGGATGTCGCGTTGCAATTGCTCGGGCTGCTCTTCGAGGAGTTTCTCGCCCGCGAGGACAGCCGCCTGACCATCGTCGGCGCGACCAGCGGGGATACCGGCAGCGCCGCGATCGACGCTGTGGCGGGCCGTGACAATGTCGAGATCTTCATGCTCCACCCCCAGGGCCGGGTGAGCGACGTCCAACGCCGCCAAATGACCACCGTGCGCGCGCCGAACGTGCACAATATCGCCATCGAAGGGAGCTTCGACGACGCCCAGGCGATGGTGAAGCGCATCTTCGCCGACGAGAGCGTTACCGCGCGGCATCGCATCGGCGCGGTCAATTCGATCAACTGGGCGCGGTTGATGGCGCAGGTGGTCTACTACTTCGCCGCCTCGCTTCAATTGGGCGGGCCCAACCGCAAACTCGCCTTCAGCGTGCCGACCGGCAATTTCGGCGATGTGTTCGCCGGCCATGTCGCCGCGCGCATGGGCCTGCCGATCGAGCGGCTGATCGTTGCCACAAACGTCAACGACATCCTCCACCGCGCGCTGAGCAGCGGGGACTATTCCGCAGGCAACGTGACCCCCACCGCCGCGCCGAGCATGGACATCCAGGTGAGCTCGAACTTCGAACGGCTGCTGTTCGATGTCGGCGGCCGCGACGGGGGCGCCCTTGGAGACCAAATGCGCGGGTTCGAAGGCAGCCGCGCGATGATGCTCAGCAATGCCCAGCGCGAGGGAGCCGCGGGCCTGTTTGCCAGTGCTCGGGTGGACGAGGACGAAACGGCGGCGTCGATTCGCCAAGCCTACGAAAACTGGGGCGAGATCATCGATCCCCACACCGCCATCGGTCTTCACGCCGCACGTCGCGCCGACCTCGCGCCGCAGGTCCCGGTTGTGACACTGGCGACGGCTCATCCGGCGAAATTCAGCGATGCGGTCGAACGAGCCACCGGCATTCGTCCCGCTCTCCCCAATCGCGTTGGCGACCTGTTCGCGCGCGAGGAGGCCTACATCGAGCTTCCCGGGACCTATGAAGCGGTGCGCGACCACATCCTCGAGCACGCCGCCTGATGGCAGAGCTGCGCCGCGATCCCGTGTTGATGGTGGGCGAGGGCTGGGATGCCTACCGCCTGCTCGACAGCGGCCATGGTCGCAAGTTCGAGGAATACGGCCCGTACCGCTTCATCCGCCCCGAACCGCAGGCGATGTGGACGCCCCGTCTCGACGACTGGGACGCGCATGGCGAATTCGTTCCCGGCAGCGACGAGGATGGCGGCGGCCGCTGGCAGTATGCCAAGGATGTGCGGGAGAACGGCTGGGAATTGGGCTGGGGCGAGGAGGCGCGCTTCACCGCGCAATGCACGCCCTTCCGCCATCTCGGCTTCTTCCCCGACATGGCACCCGTGTGGGACTGGATGGGCGGACAACTCGGCGAGGCCCGCGATGCCGAGACGATGAACCTGTTCGGCTATACCGGCGTCGGCACGCAGGCGCTGAGCAAATACGGCCGCGTCACCCATGTCGATGCGAGCAAGAAGTCCGTCGCCCAGGCGCGCGAGAACGCGGCGCTGGCCGGGCTGGAGGATCGTCCGATCCGCTGGCTGGTCGAGGATGCGATGAAATATACCGCGCGCGAAGTGCGGCGCGGGCGACGTTACGACGGGATCATCCTCGATCCGCCCAAGTTCGGGCGCGGACCCGATGGCGAGGTGTGGCGGCTGGAGCAGGGCCTGCCCGATCTCGTCTCCGATTGCCGCCAATTGCTTGATGGCGACAGCCGGTTCCTGTTCCTCACCGTCTACGCCGTTCGCATGAGCAGCCTCGCGCTCGGCGGCTTGCTGGAGGAGGTTTTCGCAGACCTGCCCGGCATGATCGAGCATGGCGACCTTGCCGTGCAGGAAGATACCTCGGGTCGCCTCCTGCCCACTGCGATCTTCGCGCGCTGGTCCAATCCAAGCTAGAGAACAAGGCATGGACGATTCGCTGATCCTCGAAGTGGCCGATTTCGAGCACGACGTGCTTACCGGCATCTATTCAGAAGAGACGGGCAAGCCGCAGCCGTTGCGCTTTACCATCCAGGTTCGGATGAAGCCGCTGCGCCATTACGATGCGGACACTTCGCTGGACGAATCGAAGAACTACATGGACCTGAAGTTTGCCGCCTCCGAGGCACTACCCGAGGGCGTGCATTTCAAGCTGATCGAGGCGGTTGCGGACCATGTGTGCGAGACGCTGTTCCTGCAGGACAGGAGGGTGGAGGCGGTGACGGTCAAGATCGTGAAGCTGGCCATAGCCGAGGCGGGCGAGAAAATCGGCATCACGCTGCACCGCGAGCGACGCGAATGAAGTGCATCGCGGTGGACGACCTGCCCAAGGACCCGCTCGCCGCTGCGAGCCTGTTCCACCAGCACTGGCTCAGCCATATCGAGCATCAGCTGGAGGACGGTCTCGATGTGGTCATCACGGTACCGGCGGCTGACCATACACACCGCGACTGGCGCAGGGCCATCACCGCCGGCCTCGCGCGCAAACATACGCCTCGCCGGGTGAACATGGTGGCCGGCGAAGGCGCTGCGCTCGATGCGACCGTCTCTTATCTCGCCAGCGCTCCTGGCGTTACCGGCCAATATCTGGAGACCTGAGGCATGGCCGTGACGATCCTCTTTCTCGGCCCGTTGCGCGATCTGGCAGGGAAACAGGCGCTTGAAGTCCAGGCGCCGCTGGACTGGTCCGGCCTGCTGGGGGCGGTAGGCCCGCAAGTCGCGGAGCAATTGGCAGCGCAGCGCGTCAATGTGGCCTGCGCAGGCAAGGTCCTTGCCGACAAGACACGGCTCAACGCCTTTGATGGCGACGAGGTCGCGCTGCTACCGCCGGTGAGTGGTGGCTAGGATCACCATCGACACGCCGCTCGATGTCCGGCTGCTCGACAAGGGGCTGTCGGTCGGAGAGGCGCTGGCCGCGTTCAACGCCGCACATGGCGAGGCGGGCGGTGTCGTATCGTTTCTTGGCAAGGTCAGGCCCGATGGCGATGTCCGCGCGCTCGAGCTGTCGCATTACGAACCGCTGACCCTGCCGGCGATGCGGGAGCTGACGGAAACAGCCCGCGACCAATTCGCACTCGACGGAGCCTTGGTCTGGCATCGCATCGGCGTCATGACGCCGGGAGAGGCCATTGTGCTCGTCGCCACGGCAGCCCGCCATCGCCGCGACGCCTTTGCCGCCGCCGACTATCTGATGGACCACCTCAAGAGCGCAGCATGGCTGTGGAAGCGCGAAAAGCGCGCCGACGGCTGGCACTGGATCGAGCCGCGCGGACAAGACCACGAGGATATCGCGCGCTGGGAGTAATTCGCGTGGTTTGATCTCGATCAAGGAATCGATCTCCGGCTCCGGCCAAAAGGTCTCCAACAAGGAGACCGAACATGTCCAAGCATCTTACTCGCGAACTCGTTGCCCGGCAGGCCGCCATCGTTCCTGCGCCGAAATTCCGCCACGAGGTCGATCGCACGTTCGAGCTGCCCAAGGGCCTCTATGCCGCGACCGTGGCGCTTTACCTCGGGTTCCTTGCCGTAATGGCGGCGGGGCTATCGACCCCCGGCCTGATCATTCCGATGGCCATCTTCACCTTGTTCGTCGTGGCCGGCTTCGGCGTCCCGGCGATCTGGACCAGGCTGGCACCCGGAACCGCTTCGCGCCCGATGAGCTACGCCAAGCTGCGCCGCGATGGCATCGCCACACTGACCGGGCGGCTCACGGCCAAGGATGCAAGCGTCCAGATGCTCATCCTGCCGGTCATCATCTTCTGCTGGGGCGTGACGACCGTGACGATTGCGGCCCTGGTCCGCTGATCGAATTCAGGTGTCGGGGAGGAGCGCGGGGTCGAGCAATTCGATCCCGCGTTTTCCGTCGCGTCGGATCGCCCCGGCGCGTTCGAAGCGGGTGAGCGTCCGGCTGACGGTTTCGATGGTCAAGCCCAGCATATCGGCAAGCTCGCTTCGTGAAAGCGGCAGGTCGAAGCGCCGCGCCGGATGACAGGGCGAATCGCTCGCCGATCGGGCCAGCGACAGGATTGCGCCCGCCACGCGGCGTTCGGCCGAGGCATTTCCGGTCAGCGACAGCAACTCGCGGCTGGCATAGAGATCTTCCTGCGTGCGCCGCAAAAGCGCCGTGCCGAGCCGCGGGTAGCGTTCGATCGCCCGCTCGAAAGCGGGACCGGAGAACACGCAGACCTCGCTTTCGCCCAGCGCCACGACATCGTGCTGGACATAGGGCCCGAACATCTCGCCGACAAAGCCGCTGGGGTGCACGAGCGACAGGATGCGTTCGCGGCCGTCGCTGTCCGTCGAGGTGATTTTCAGGGCACCGCTGACAAGCGTGGCGCAGGCCGCATCGCTCAAGCCAGCCGAGAACAGTGTCTCGCCCTTCGCAAGCCTTCGCGTGCGCCCGGCCTTTGCCAGCTCGTCACGTTCGGCCTCGTCGAGCACGGCGCAGGCCGCGCGGTCGCGCACCGGACACGTCGCGCAGGCGAGGCTCATCGAACGCGCGCGCGCAGTCGCTCCAGCGCTGCGTCCTCTTCCGCGACCATTGCGATGACCTGGGCGCGCGCGGCCTCGATTGCTGCCGTCTCCTCCGCCTGCACCGATGCTGCGGCGTACAGTATGTCGAGATCGCCGAGCGGCACCGAGGCCAGGCTGCGGCTAGAATCGAGATCGGCGAGCGCGACTTGCGCAGCGGCCCAGCTGTCGCTGCCGATTGCAGCGCCCGAAGCTGCCGCCACCCGGCGCTCGGCTGTGGGAAGGGCGCTCGTGAAGGCGCGATGGGCGTCTGTCGCCCGGGCGACGAGAGTTGCAAGCTGTTCGGGGAGGGGGCCGCTGAGTGGGGTCTCCACTGCGGGCACCTCGATCGTCTGCGGAGGGCCGACATCGAACTGTCCTTCGGCCCGCTCGATGTCCCGGACGGCAAGCGACGGGTAATCGCTATCGGCGGGAGTCGCGCATCCGGCCAGCAGGAGCGCCGGACAGGCGGCGAGAGAGAGCTTGCGATACGTCATCGCGCTCTCCATATCATGCAGGCCGAAAGTCGCCAGCGAGGATGCAAAAATCGTCGCTCTGGCCGTTGACTTGGGCCCGCCATTCGCCTAACGGCACGCTTCTTTCCGGGGCTGCCATTCGGTGGCCTGACGGGTGCGCCGTATATTCGCAAGGATGCGGCAAAGCTAATTGATTGAGAGATAACCACCATGTTCGCAGTAGTGCGCACGGGCGGCAAGCAATACCGGGTTGCCGCCGGAGACAAGATCGCCGTTGAAAAGCTGGCTGGCGAAGCCGGTGATACCATCACGCTGGGCGACGTCCTGCTCGCCGGTGAAGGTGAAAAGCTCGAAGACGCCGGCAAGGTGACCGTGTCCGCGGAAATCATCGCCCAGGCGAAGAGCGAGAAGGTGATCGTCTTCAAGAAGCGCCGCCGCCACAACTATCGCCGCAAGAACGGCCATCGCCAGCAGATGACCCTGCTGCGCATCACCGCCGTCGGCGATTCGAAGGCCGAGAAGAAGGCTGCGCCGAAGAAGGAAGCGGCTCCGAAGGCCGAAGCCAAGACGGACGACTCGCCGAAGGCCGAGACCAAGAAGGCAGACGCCAAGAAGCCGGCCGCGAAGAAGGCTGCCCCCAAGAAGGGCGCCGTCGAGGAAAAGGCTCCGGCCAAGAAGGCAGCGCCGAAGAAGGCCGCCAAGAAGACCGAAGACAAGAAGTAAGGATTACGGACGATGGCACATAAGAAAGCAGGCGGTTCATCGCGCAATGGTCGCGACTCAGCCGGTCGTCGCCTCGGTGTGAAGAAGTTCGGCAGCGAGAACGTCGTCGCCGGCAACATCATCGTGCGCCAGCGCGGCACCAAGTTCTATCCGGGCACCAATGTCGGCATGGGCAAGGACCACACGCTGTTCGCCCTAACCGACGGTATTGTGCGCTTCCACAAGGGCAAGCTCGACCGCAAATTCGTCTCGGTCGACATGCTGGCGGAAGCCGCCGAATAATCGGACGCTCCGATAACGGGATCGTCCAGACGGGACGGTCCCAGCCGGGATAACCACCGGCAACCGAAGAGGGAGATGGGACTTTCCTGTTAAGTCAGGGGGCCCGTCTCCCTCTTGTCGTTTCTCCCTCTCAGTCTGGCGAAATATCCTTTCGCCGCCACGCAACTGTCACGCGTCCGGCCTAGGAGCCCGGAGCGTGGATATGGGGAGAATACCGATGTTCCATGTTACCGAGAGGCTGCTGTTGCGGCCTGCCTGGCCCGAAGATGCAGAAGCGCTGTTCGGCGGGATCGCCGACGAGGGCGTCGTCCGCAACCTCGCGCGCGCACCGTGGCCCTATCGTCCCGAACATGCCCGCCAATTCGTCATGCTGAAGCGTGAACCGCGCTATCCACGTTTTCTAATTACGCGACCGGGCGAGAATGGCTCTGAACTGATCGGCTGCATCGGGATCGATGCGGGCGAAGGATCGGTCGAGCTCGGTTACTGGATTTCTCGAGAATACTGGGGACACGGATACGCGACGGAAGCTGCGCGCGGCGTGATCGATATCGCAAGACTGCTCGGCCACGAAGAGCTCATTGCCGGACATTTCACCGACAACCCGGCCTCAGGTCGCGTGTTGCGTAAACTCGGCTTCCGGCCAACCGGCAAGACCGTGTCGCGGCATAGTTGCGGACGCGGCGAAGAAGCTGATTGCATGATGTACCGCCTCGACCTGTCCGAAGACGAGGTCGCCGCCCCGAAAGCCGCGTGACCCAAACGAAAGGCCCCGCAAGCGATTGCGGGGCCTTTCCTGTTTTGCTTCGTTAGACTTACTCCGCGGGCATCAGCGCCGCTTCGAATTCGCCTTCGTATTTGCCGATCAGGTGGCGATCGTCGTGATCCCACGGGTGGAAGCCCGGCTTGAAGTAGCTCAGCCACGCCGGGAAGATACGGCGCACGACGCCCGGCTTTACGGTAAGATATTTGAACAGGCCCCACTTGGCCTTCCAGCCGGTGATGCCGTCCTGCGCCAGCAGCTCCAGCGTGTCGGTCCAGCGGTTGCGGAAAAAGTTGAAGCTGACGATCAGCATCATCAGGCTGCGCAGTTTCCAGCGACGGAACGGCGTCCAGTCGCGGGTCGCGTGGTTCCAGGTGTCGAAGGCGACGCCCTTGTGCTCGATCTCCTCGACCGAATGCCATTCCCACATCGCGCGCACCTCCGAATCGGCATCCTTGAAGTGGTTCGGATTGGCGAGGAATTCCTGCGCCATCATCGCAGTGTAGTGCTCCAGCGCCATGGTCGCGGCGAGGTTGACGATGACCGGGCGATCCTTCGTCAGCGCGAGCATCTCGCCCACGCGCTTGTCGATCGCCTTGATGTCGTAACCGTGGTCTTCGGCAAGGCGGTTGAACGCGATGTGTTCGCGTGTGTGGTTGATTTCCTGCTTCACGAAGGCGCGGATCTCTTCCGCGAGCTTCGGATCGGCACCATCGCGATGCGCTTTCACGGCTTCGATGAAAAATGCCTCGCCGCGCGGGAAAGTGGCCGACAGGGCGTTGTGCCATGCGGTACCGAACGCATCGCCCGCCCACCAACGGCGCGGCGTGGTGTCGCGATTGAAACGCTCGTCGCGCACGGTGAGGGTAAGATCTGCCGGGGTGGGGGCGGAAGTGCGGGTATCGGTATCGATGGTGACGGGGGCGTTCATGGGAAAGCTCCGAGTTTAACTGACATTGATGTAAGTAGCGCTTGCTTACATTGATGTCAATAACGATCGGTAAACGGCTTTGCGCGCTCGCCGCTTTGGGTTAACGCTTCATCGCATGGCCACGCGCAAGAGACTTTCCCCCGAAGAATCCCGCCTCGCTGCACTCGAAGCGGCGCGGGCGTTATTGATCGAAGCAGGGCCCCAGGCGGTGACGCTCAAGGCTGTCGCCGCCCGGATCGGGCGGACGCATGCGAACCTGCTTCATCACTTCGGCTCGGCGGCAGGACTGCAAAAGGCGCTTGCCGGGCATCTTGCCGGGACAGTGTGCGACACGATCATAGACGCCGTACGCGCCAGCCGCGCCGGTCTTGGCTCTCCTCGCGAAGTGGTCGATCTCGCCTTCGATGCCTTCGACAAGGAAGGGGCAGGAGCGCTGGCCAGCTGGATGATCCTCACCGGCAACGAGGACGCCCTCACACCGATCGTGGAGACGATCCACAATCTCGTCGACGAGATCGCACCGGAGGAGGCCGAGCATGGCGGCGACCCTATGCAGGTTCACGAGGAAACTCTGGCGCTGGTCCTGATGGCGATGGGCGACGCGCTGATCGGCAGCGCGCTTTCGCGCTCGCTGGGCTTGCCCGAGACCGCCGCTCGCGACCGGGCGGAGCGGATGCTGGTCAATTCGATCGCGGCGCTCAATCTGCCGCAGTAAGCCCGGGCTTCATCCAGTCCGGGGTGCGATCTGTGTCGATCGCGCCCAGCCGCAGGTGATCGACCGCGAGTTCGAGGTCTTCGTGCGCAACCTTGCGCCGCTTTTCCTCCGATGACTCGAGCGGCACTACAAGCAGCCGACGGTTGACCTTGCTGCGCCAATTCATCCGGGCGGTATTCTCCTGCCCGACATAGCAGCCCTTGTTGAAGCTCACGCCATGCAATTCGACTGCATTGGTTTCGAGCCAGAGGATGTCGCCCAGTTCCGCGCGTCCTTCGGGAACACCAAGCGACAGCCGGTGCGCGCGCCATGCGTCGTCGGCTGCTTCGTCGTCATCGTCGACAGGCGAAAGCCAGCGCTGGCCGAGCGCACCAAGCCGGGGATCGGCCGCTCCGCCGTCGCCCATCTCGCGCTGCCAATGCACACCGACCGCAGGATCGACCTCGATGTCGATCGCACGGCGCAGGCGGTAGAGCGACAGGCGTTTCGCAAGCTCCTCCGCCGCATCGGCCTCGCAATCGATCAGCAGTTCGCCTTTCGAGCCCGGCCAGACGAGGAAATCGAACATCGTCTTGCCCTGCGGCGTCAGCAAGCCCGCATAAACCGGCAGCCGGCCTGCCACATCGTTGGTGACCAGGCCTTGAAGGAAGCCGACCACATCCTCTTCGGCATTGCGGGGCGAAAGGCGGATCACCGCCCGCTCGAACAATCGTGTCGCAGTCATGGGTGACAGATAGGTTGCGACCGCCCATAGGCAAAGCGATGTTCAGCGATATCGAGCAATTGGTGTTTTCCGGTGGTGGTATCCGCTGCTTCTGGCATGGCGGTTTCCTGTCCGGATTGGGCGACAAGGCGAAGCTCGCCCCGCAACGGGTGAGTGGCGCGTCGGGCGGCGCGCTGAGCGCCGCTGCGTGGATCGGTGGGCGCGAGCGGGATCTCAAGATGCTGATGACCGAGGCGTTCCGTATCAACGATGCGAATTACGACCGCAGGCGCAGCAATTTCACCCCGCATCAGGAAATCTACCGCGCCGTGGTCGAAACGACCCTGGACGACGCCGCGATCGAGGCAATCGCCGAAGGGCCAGAATACGAAGTGTCGCTGTCTTGCCCGCCCAAACATGTGTCGGCCCGGTTGAGCGCGGTTTTCTACGGAATTCTGTATAAACTCGATCAGGCCGTGCGATCGACCCCGCACCTGATCTTGCCGCGTCGGGCGGGATTGGGCGAACTGTGTGTCGATGCGCGCCAGGCCGCGCGCGACGGCAAACTCGTCGATCTGATCTGCGCCGCTGCGACCATCCCGCCCGTCTTCGATGTGCCGGAATGGGAGGGGGACCGGGTGCTCGACGGCGGGATGCTAGACAAGGCGCCTTTGCCGCAAACCGACCACGGGAAAACGCTCGTGCTGATGACCAGCATTTACGAAAATCTTCCGCAGACCGATCGGTGCACGTACATCCAGCCGACCCGCGAGGTCGCGGCGGACAAGATCGATTTTTCCGACGCGAGCAAAGTAACCCGCACCTGGGAGCAGGGCGAAGCGGACGCGCGGCAATGGCTGGTAGACCGCAGGCAGTGTGGCTAAGGCGCGCACAATGACAAAGACGCTTACTATCCGCCGGCCTGACGACTGGCACCTGCATTTCCGCGACGGCGATACAATGCGCGCCGTGGTGCCGCACACCGCGCGGCAGTTCGCCCGCGCGATCGTGATGCCGAACCTCTCGCCGCCGGTCACCACCAGCGCTCTCGCCGCGGCCTATCGCGAGCGGATCGTGGACGCAGTGCCGGAGGGCGTAGAGTTCACGCCGTTGATGACGGCCTATTTGACCGACGAGAGCAATGCGGACGATTTTGCGGCTGGCTTCGCCGACGGTGTGCTAACGGCTGCCAAGCTTTACCCCGCCGGCGCTACGACGAACTCCGCGCATGGCGTTACCGATGTCGCCAACATCAGCGGCGTGCTGGAGCGGATGGCCGAGATCGGCATGCCGCTCTGCGTCCACGGCGAGGTCACCCATGCGGCGATCGATATCTTCGACCGCGAGGCGGTGTTCATCGAGCGCGTGTTGCAGCCGCTGGTCGCGCGCCTACCCGAACTCAAGGTGATCTTCGAACACATCACGACGCGGCAGGCGGTCGAATTCGTCGATGCTTCGGGCGCGAATATCGCGGCGACGATCACGCCGCAGCATCTGCATATCAATCGCAACGACATCCTCGTCGGCGGGATCAGGCCGCATATGTATTGCCTGCCCGTCGCCAAGCGCGAGGAGCATCGCTTGGCTTTGCGCGAGGCCGCGACCGGTGGCTCCGCAAAGTACTTCCTCGGCACCGACAGCGCGCCGCACCATCGCCATGACAAGGAAAGCGACTGCGGCTGTGCAGGCATATTCAACGCACCTTATGCGCTAGAAAGCTATGTTTCGGTGTTCGACGAGGAGGGTGCGCTCGACCGCTTCGAGGCTTTCGCGTCGGAGAACGGGCCGCGCTTCTACAGCCTGCCGCTCAACGAAGGCACCGTGACGCTCGAGAAGGTCGCACAGGAAGTTCCGGCATCGGTCGCTGGCGGTGCGGCAGAAATCGTGCCGTTCCACGCCGGCGAAACGCTCAGCTGGCGGCTGGCTTCCTAGAGCGCGACCACAAGTCCCAGACGAAGATCGCCGCCGCTGCCCAGATGCAGGCGAAGCAAGCCGCCTGGGCGTAGTTCAGCTCTTCGCCGAATACCGTAAGGCCGAGAATGAAGACGATGCTCGGTGCCAGGAACTGGATGAAGCCGAGCGTCGAGTAGGGCAGCTTGCGCGCGGCGATGGCGAAAAGCAGCAGCGGGAATGCCGTCAGAGCGCCGCCCAGCATGATCGCGAGGCTGAGGCCGATGTCCTGCACGAATGACGAAGCCGCCGGGCTCTGCGCATAATACCAGGCGACGCCGAGGGCCGGGACGAGCAGAATCGCTGATTCGATGGTGAGACCGGGCAGCGAGCCGACCGGCACTTGCTTGCGAATGAGGCCGTAGGTACCGAAGCTCATGGCTAGCGTCAGGCTGATCCAGAGGGTCGTCAGCGCTCCTGCCAGCAGCAGCGAAACGCCGATCCCGGCGATTGCCACTGCAACCCATTGCAGCCGCGACAGGCGCTCGCCCAGCAGCAGCGTACCCAGCAGCACGTTTACCAGCGGGTTGATGTAATAGCCGAGGCTGGCGGCGTAGACCTGCCCGTTCTGGATCGCCCAGACATATACCACCCAGTTGACCGCGATCAGCGTCGCGCTGAGCAGGAGCAGGGCGAGGGTCTTGCGATCCGCCAAGGCCCGGCGAACCTCGCCGCCCTGCTTGCGATAGGCGACGATCAGCAGGCAGAGCGGCAGCGTCCAGATGATGCGCCAGCCGACGAATTCGAACGGCGGCACGCTGCTGACGAGAATCAGATAGAGCGGCAGGAAGCCCCAGATGACATAGGCGCCGACGGCTGCGCCGAGGCCGGTCTTGTCTGTTTGTGAAGCGGCCTGGGTCATCCTGCAGCGGCGCTAGGCGCGCGTAATCGGCGCGGCAAGCTTCATCTCGCCGATACGGAACGGTCGGTTCGTCGCAAATTTTGAATCTGACGGCTCGGTTGCATTCGGTTCAGGTTGGCGGGCCTAAAGCTGAACGTCACAGGGCCAATACAAGATTGCAAAAGGGACGAATACGATGGCAAATATGTTCAAGCTTCCAGCACTGACCATGGCCGCAGCGGGCCTCACTCTGGCCGTGCCGGCATCCGCCGCACCGGCCGCCCATGCTGCTCCGGCGGCGCACGCTTCCGTCTACTATGATGGGCCTGCTTCCACGGTTTACGAGCACGGGAAGAAGCGCAAGCATTGGAAGCGCTATCGCGATCGCGCCTATTACAGCGACCGCGGATATTACAACGATCGCCGCGACTATCGCGATTACCGCCAGTCGCGTCCCTACTACATGGGCTATGACCGCAATTATGGCGAGCCGGTCCGCCGCGATACCCGCATCTGGCGCGGTCGTGACGGGCGGTATTATTGCCGCCGCGACAATGGCACCACCGGCCTTCTGGTCGGTGCCGGAGTCGGCGCGCTGATCGGTCATGAAGTGGCCGGTCGCGGCGATCGCACGCTCGGCGCCATCCTCGGCGGTGCTGCCGGAGCGCTGCTCGGCCGGACCATCGATCGCTCCAGCACACGCTGCGGCTAATTCGAAACACCAGCTTTCGTCCGTGCCCACCCACGGGCGGAGGGCGGTACCCAAGATAACAATCACGGGCCGCCAAGGGCGTCTCCTCTTTCCTTCGGGAGAGAGGAGGCGCCCTTATCGTTTGGCCTAAAACTTTCCGCAGGCCGGGTGTCCCGCTATGATGCAGCGCGCTGCAAGCGGCTGGAAACCGCCAGCGCCAGACAGCAGAAGCCGACACTTATCTGCCGGAGGCCAATGATGAAATTCCGTCCCTTAGCTGCGCTCGCCCCTGTCGTCCTGCTGGTTGCCTGTGGCGGTAATGCGGATGAGGCGCAGGATGCCGATGCGGTCGATCCGGCGAGCGAACAGGCGCTCAACGATGGCCTCATGAGCGATCCCGACCTGGCCGGTCAGAACGAGGCCAATGCGGCCTTGTCCGGCACGGGCAGCCAGGCGATTCCCGAAATCGACAAGAGCCCGCGCGCCGTCGAGGCTGCGCGCAACCGCGCTGCGCAGATGGTCGGCGGATCGTCCAATCTGAAGGCCGCTCCTGCTGCCAAGCAGCTGGCGGCCAATGCGCCCGATACCGCGGCGATGGTGGCCGCAGCGCGCGCTGCGGTAAAGCCGGACGGCCCGAATTGCGCTGCGAGCGCCGAATACGGCTCGGCCTGGGCCGCCAAGCTCCCGACTGCTTTCCCCGTCTATCCGCGCGGCAATACGCAAGAAGCCGCCGGGACGGACGAGGGCGACTGTGCGTTGAGAATCGTCTCCTTCTACACGCCGGTCGCCCTCGACGACGTTCTATCCTTCTACAGCACGCGCGCCCGCGATGCCGGCTTCAATGTCGAGCACACGGTGAAGGATGGGGACAATATTCTCAGCGGCACGAAGGGCCAGTCGGCATATGTCGTCTATGGCCGCCGCCTCGATCAGGGCGTGACCCAGATCGATCTCGTCACGAGCAACTGACGCGTCCGCCCCGCCGGGCAGCCGTCAGGATTTTAGGCCGACGCCGATAGTCGCACGCGGCTGTTCCATTTCGGTGCTCGCCACCGGATAGGCGCAGTAATCCGCTGCGTAGAACGCCGCCGGACGATGGTTGCCCGAAAGGCCGATCCCGCCGAAGGGCGCGGCCGAGGAGGCCCCATTGGTCGGCCGGTTCCAGTTGACGATACCGGCGCGGATTTCGCTCCAGAACTGCTCGAAATCGCTCGGACTTCCTCCGATAAGCGAGGCGGACAGGCCGTAACGAGTATTGTTCGCCTCGGCGATAGCGGCATCGAGATCGGCCACGCGGATCACCTGCAGCAACGGGCCGAACAGCTCGATATCCGGCCGCTCGGCGATGTCCGTAGCATCGAGGATCGATGGCGACAGGAAGGGCAGGCTCTCGTCCTTGCGCTTCATGTGCACGATCGGCTTTCCGCCGCGCGACATCAGTGCGACGAAGCTTTCCGACAGCAGATCTGCGGTCTGATTGTCGATCACGCAGCCCATGAACGGCTGGGGATCGGCGAAGGGTTCGTCGACGATCAGCCGCTCGGTCAGCGCCTTCACTTCCGCGACGAGCTGATCGAACATCGAGTCGACGACGATAAGGCGGCGTGCGGCGGTGCAGCGCTGGCCTGCAGTCGTGAATGCGGACTGGACGATCGTCGCGGCGGCATCGGCCAGCTTGGGCGTGTCGGTGACGACGATAGGGTTGTTGCCGCCCATCTCCAGCGCGACGATCTTCCCGGGGTTCGAGGCGAGCTTGCGATTGATCGCAATCCCCGCGCGCGCCGAGCCGGTGAAGAGTACGCCGTCGACATCGGCATGTTCGACCAGCGCCTTGCCCGCGTCCGGGCCGCCGTGAATGCACTGCACCACGCCTTCCGCAATGCCGGCCTCATGGAAGCAGCGCGTCAGGAATTCGCCGACTGCGGGCACCTTTTCGCTCGGCTTGAAGATCACGGCATTGCCCGCGATCAGCGCGGGGACGATATGGCCATTCGGCAGATGCGCGGGGAAGTTGTACGGTCCGAGCACGACCATCAGGCCATGCGGTTTATGGCGCAGCGCGGCGGTGCCCTGCAGCGCGCTATCGAGCTTCTTCTGCCCGGTGCGTTCGGCATAGGCGGTGACGGAGATATCGACCTTGCCGATAACGGCCTGCACTTCCGTCCGGGCTTCCCACAGCGGCTTGCCGGTTTCCCGCGCGATCAGTTCGGCGAAGGGTTCGGCATGCTTGCGCACGACATTGGCGAAGCGGCGGAGCAATTCGACGCGCTGGCCCAGCGGTGTGCGTGCCCAGTCGCGCATCGCCTCGCGCCCGCGGGCAATCGTCTGCTCGACATCGCCCGCCGTGCCGCGCCAGATTTCCGCGCCGGTGGCAGGTTCGGTAGAAACCAGTTCCATATCAGACAATCGAGACCTTCCCGGGACCTTTTTCGTTCGTGTGCGCGCCTATGAGATAGCTGCGTGAGTGCGTCAAACGGCAATTGGCGACAGCATTACGCGTGGCCCGCCTGTTCCGGTGCAGGACCGTGCGCTTCGCCCATCCGCCGCAGCGCCGCGACCTTGTCGGCCAGCGGTTGCCAGTCGTCGTTTTCGGCAATTGCTGACCAGATGCTTTCCACCTCGTCGATCAGCATGGATTGCGGCGCCTCGTCGCTCCAGTAGGGGTGATTACTCGGTAGAGGGCGATAATCCGCCAGCGCGTCCGCCAGCGCACCTTCCGCCTCTCGCTTGCCCCGATGCCGGAAAAAGAATTCGTCTGGCTGGGTCCCCCTTTCGCGCAGCTGCGCTTCGCTTGCCGCAACCAGCGCCGCGTCCGCCTCCGCGCCGCGACTTTCGACGCCGAGGCGCCAGCACCAGCGCCGCCCGATCGCTTCCATGTAAAGCGGTCCGTAGCGATCCATCGCGGCAATCAGCGGCGGTGCGTCTGTCAGCAGGCGCAGGGCAATGGCGAATTGGCCGCAGTTCCAGTGCAGCACTTCCGGCTGGCGGCCGAAGGCATAAAGGCCCTGATGATCGAAATAGGCGGCAGTGAAGGCTGGGTCCCACTTTGGCAAAAACCGCCAGGGGCCGTAATCGAAGCTCTCGCCCGAGATGTTCATGTTGTCGGTATTGAGCACGCCATGGACGAAGCCTGCGACCATGTAGCTGGCAGCGAGATCGGCCAGCCGCTCGACCACGAGGTGCATCAGCTTCACCGCAGGTTCGTCGCGTCCGGGTGCATCCTCGGGCGGGGGCGGGCCGGGAAACTGTTCGAGGCAATAGTCGACAAGCTGGGCCATATGCTCAGGCTGTTCCAAAGCGAGCAGGCGCTGGAAGGTGCCGATGCGGATGTGCCCGTGGCTCAGCCGCGTCATCACGGCGGAGCGCGTGGGGGAGGGCTCGTCGCCGCGCCACAGCGATTCGCCCGTCTCGACCACGCTGAAGGTTTTGGAGGTGTAGACGCCCAGGGCCTCCAGCATTTCGGTCGCGAGGATTTCGCGCACCGCGCCCTTCAGAGTCAGGCGCCCGTCACCGTCGCGGCTCCACGGCGTCTGGCCCGAACCCTTGGTGCCAAGGTCGAGCAGGCGGCCTGCGTCATCGCGCAGCTGGGCGAACAGGAAGCCGCGTCCGTCGCCGATTTCGGGATTGTACACGCGGAACTGGTGGCCGTGATAGCGTAGCGCCAGCGGCTGGGGCAGATTGTCGGGCAAAGCCTCGAAGCGGCCGAAATGGCGGAGCCAGTCCTCGTCCGAGAGACCCTCAAGCCCGACCGTGGCTGCATGGCGATCATTGCGGAAGCGCAAAGTCGTCTCGGGGAAATCGCCCGGTGCGACCGGGTCGCCGATCCATTCGGCGAGGGCGACGATCGGCGTCTCGGGGCGATAGCTCGCGGCTCCCTCGGCTTTGCTCGGGACAGGTTGCGGTTCGTCGCGCATGCAGCGATAGTGGGGACGAAGCCCGCCCGCAGCAAGGGCGACACCGAAATCGGCACGGGACACACTCCTTCGACCATGGACACGAGCTACACCGACCGCAGTTGGCAGAGCGCCGACGGCCTCACCCTGCATTTCCGCGACTATGGCGAGGCGAACGACCGGCCGCCGGTGATCTGCCTGCACGGCCTCACCCGCAACGCCCGCGATTTCGAGGATTTGGCGGCACATATCGTTGCGCAGGGCTGGCGCGTGATCGTTCCCGACATTCGCGGGCGCGGCGATAGCGAGTATGCCAGCGACACGGCGAGCTATGCCGTGCCGACCTATGTCGGCGATGTCCTCGCGCTGCTGGAGCAGGAGGGGATCGAGCGTTTCGTTTCCGTCGGCACGTCGATGGGCGGGCTTATCACGATGGTCCTCGCCACCGTCCGGCCCGATGCGCTGTCGGGCGTCGTCCTCAACGATATCGGTCCGGCGCTCGAAATGGCGGGACTGGACGCGATCAAGGGCTATGTCGGGCAGGGGCGCAGTTTTCCGACCTGGATGCATGCCGCCCGCGCGCTGGAAGAGGTGCAGGGCGCGAACTTCCCGCGCTTCGAGATGCAGGACTGGATCCGCATGGCCAAGCGCGGGATGACGCTGGCCAGCAGCGGGCGCATCGTCTTCGACTACGACATGAAGATCGCCGAGCCGATCCTTGCAGCGGACGAAGCCGCCGTTCCGCCCGATCTGTGGCCTGCTTTCGAGGCGCTCGGCGGACGTCCTGTGCTGCTGCTGCGCGGCGAAGTATCGCCCCTCCTGTCGAAGGAAAGCTTCGCCGAAATGCAGCAGCGGCTGCCCGATGCCACTGCCGTCACTATCCCGCAGATCGGCCACGCGCCGACGCTGGACGAGGCCGAGGCGCGCACGGCCATCGACGCACTGCTCGAGCGCGTGGCATGAGCGCCGGTCGCCCGCACATCCTGCACCTGCATTCCACCTTCGCCGCCGGGGGCAAGGAACGGCGCAGCGTGCAACTGATCAACGCCTTCGGTGCGAAGGCGAGGCACACCATTGTCTCGGCAGAGCCCGACCGGCTGGGCGCCGCCGACGGCATCGCGAAAAGCATCGACGCGATGGTGCAGCCCGAATTCCCCAGCCTCAAGGGCTTTCCGCTTCCCGGTCGCCTGCAACGGCTCGCCAAGGCGATGAAGCCGTTCGATCTCATCCTCACCTATAATTGGGGCGCGATGGATGCGGTGATGGCGCATACGCTGTTCAAGGACGTCCACGGCCTTCCGCCCCTGATCCACCATGAAGACGGATTCGACGAAAGCGAGCTGCACCGCCTGAAGAAACGCCGGACGTGGTACCGGCGGATCGCGCTGGGCAGAACCTCCGGCCTAGTCGTCCCGTCCGAACGGCTGGAGGAGATCGCGCTGGTCGACTGGCAGCAGCCGCTCGGTCGGGTAAAGCGCATTCCCAACGGGATCGACACCAAGGCCTTCGGCATGCGGCCGAAGAAAGATGCGCTGCGGCTGATCAAGCGTCCGGACGAGCACTGGGTCGGTACGCTGGCGGGCTTGCGTACGATCAAGAACCTGCCCCGGCTGGTGCGCGCCTTCGCCCCGCTGCCGGAAGATTGGCAGCTGGTCATCGTCGGCGAGGGCGAAGCGCGCGATGCGATCCTGGCCGAGGTCGATCGCCTCAAGATCAATCACCGCGTCCACCTGCCCGGCGCGGTCGCCGATCCGGCGAGGATTATCGGCCTGTTCGATATCTTCGCCCTGTCGAGCGATTCCGAGCAATTCCCGCTCTCGGTCGTCGAGGCCATGGCTGCTGGCCTGCCGATCGCCGCCCCGGCGGTGGGCGATATCGCGGCAATGGTGGCCGAGGCCAATGAACCTTACATCACCTCACCCGGCAGCGAGGGCGGCCTTCAGGATGTGCTGGCCGCGCTGGCGCAGTCGAAGGACCTGCGCCGCCAGGTGGGCGAGGCCAATCGCGCAAAGGCCGTGGCCAAGTTCGACGAAGCGAAAATGGTGGCGACCTACCGCCGCCTCTACTCCAGCGCGATGGGGCGGGAGCTGTAGGCGAGCGGACCTTCGCTTTCATCGTCCGTTCACCCGGACGGGGACAGGCTTCGACGACCATTGCCCTTGGCGGGCGCACTGCCTAAAGACGCGCAAACATTTTTCGACGAGACAAAGCGGAGCCCGCCACACGTGGCCCTCACACCCAAGAAAGAACTCAGCCGCGAGGAAAAACTCGCGAAACGTGACGCCGCCGAGCAGGAAGCCCTGCTGCGGGAGGTCGACGACGCGGTGCGCCAAGGCGATACCGAGGAATTCTTCACGAAATACGGCAAGCCCTTGCTCGCTGTGCTCATCCTCGGTCTGGTCGGTTTCGGCGGTTATCTGTTCTGGGACAGCCGCCAGGAACAGGCGATGGAAGCCGATTCCGAAGTTCTCGTGGGCGCGCTCGATCAGGTCGAAGCCGGCAATCTGCAAACCGGATACGACCAGCTCGAAGCACTGGCCGGAGAAGACCGGGGCGGGGCCTCTGCAGTTGCCGGGCTCATGCGCGCGGGAATCGCCGCCGAGCAGGACAGGCCCGATGAAGCCGCGCGACTCTTCGCCGCCGTCGCCGCGAATGAAAGCGCACCACAGGCGCTACGCGACCTCGCGAAGCTGCGAGAAGTCGCCACACGGTACGACAGCCTGTCGAGCGGCGAGGTAATTGCCCAACTCAAACCGCTCGCCGTGCCCGGAAATCCTTTCTTCGCCAGCGCCGGCGAGCTTGTTGCCCATGCTTATATGGACCAGGGCAAGAATGCCGAGGCGGGCGCGCTGTTCGCGCAGATCGCCAAGGCAGACGATGCACCCGAAGGACTACGCTCGCGCGCACGGCAGATGGCCGGCGTGCTCGGCGTGGACGCGATCGAGGACGTGGACGCTCTGCTCGAAGAACAGGGCGTGGACACTCAGGCCGCGGATGGCGAAGCCGCCGCGCAAATCCAGTAAGGGGCCCGTTCGGGCCGGAATGGAAGAACCGACTATGGATCGTAAGGGCCGGAAGCCTTCGAAAGCTCTCTCAAGCAGCGGTTTGGCGCGCGGCGTTCTGGCCGCAGCGCTGGTCGCCAGCCTCGGCGCATGCAGCGGTGGCCTGTTCGGCGGGGGCGATAAGAAGGCGACGCCGACGATCGGAAATCGCGAACCGATCCTTTCGCGCATCGAAGCCGGTGCCGAAGTCGATCCTGCGCTGGCGGGTGTTGCGGTGGTTCTCCCTCCCGCGCAGGCGAATGACAGCTGGGCGCAGGCCGGCGGAACGGCCAGCAAGTCCTATGGCCATCTCGCGCTCTCCGCCACGCCGACGCGGGCGTTTACCGCCGAAGTCGCGGGCGGCTCCAACCGCGAGCGTCTGGGTGCTGCGCCGGTCGTAGGCGGCGGCATGCTGTTCGCGGTCGGTAGTGACGGCGAACTCGATGCTTTCGATGCGCAGACCGGTGCCAAACGCTGGGCATTTGCCCCCAACTTGACTGGTGACACGCGCGCTTCCGCGTTTGGAGGCGGTGCGAGCTATGCCGATGGCAAGGTCTACATGACCACCGGTGCGGGCGACGTCATCGCCCTCGATGCGAACACCGGCGCGCAGCTGTGGCAGGTAAAGCCCGCCGGACCGTTGCGCGGTTCGCCCACCATCGCCTTCGGTTCCCTGTTCGTGATGACGCAGGACAACCAGATTTATGCGCTCGATCTGACCGACGGCGCGGTCCAGTGGCAGCAATCCGGTTCGGCCACCCAGGCAGGCGTCTTCGGCGTGGCGGCGCCTGCTGCAGGGCAGGGTACGGTTATCGCCGGCTACAGCTCGGGCGAGCTCATCGCGCACCGTTACGAAAACGGACGGACGTTGTGGGCCGATGCACTGGCGCGGACCTCGATCTCGACTTCGGTCAGTTCGCTCACCGATATCGACGCCGACCCCATCATCGACAACGGCCGCGTCTACGCGCTGGGTCAGGGCGGTCGCATGGCAGCTTACGAGCTGGTCACCGGGCAGCGCATCTGGGAACTCAGCCTCGCAGGGATTTCCACTCCGGCTATCGCCGGCGAATGGATTTTCGCCCTGACCGACGATGCCCGCCTGCTGGCCATCGCGCGCAGCACCGGCAAGGTCCGCTGGATCACGCAGCTGGCGCAGTATCGCGACCAGGAGGACAAGAAAGGTCCGATCTTCTGGACCGGTCCTGTCCTCGCCGGCAACAACCTCTGGGTCGCCAGCAGCGAAGGCGAGATCTATCGCGTGAGCACGGGCGAGGGTTCCGCCAGCCTGTTCTACGACCTCGACGAACCGGTCAGCCTGGCTCCGGTCGTGGCGAACAACACGCTCTACATCCTCGACGACAGCGGCACGGTGACCGCCTTCCGCTAGGCTTTGCGCTATTCTCTGCCGGGTGTTAACCATTCGGGTGTAGGACGGCGGGGAAATGAATACGCGTGAATCGATCCCGATGACGCGGCCGAAGAGCGATGTCTCTGCGGCTGTCGGGTTGGTCGGCCTGGCCGGGCTGTTCGCCTGGGTCCTGTTCGCGCGCGCCTATCCCGCGATTGCCACCAGCCTCGACCTGCCCGGGCCGCGCGAGGTCATGTCCGGTCCGCACGCCGCCTTGGTCGGCCTGCTCGCCGCGGCGCTGCCAATGGCGCTGTGGTCGGTAGTGGTGGAGAAGGTGCATCGTCGCCGCAGTACCGGGCTCGATTGGTCGCTCGGCCGCACGCGCCAGCCCGATCGTGCGGACACGCTGATCAAGCTCATCGGCCTGTGGGCGACCTGGGCCATCATTGCCGCGCTCTACTGCCTGTGCCGCTGGTACTGGAGCGGGAATTACCTCTTCTCGATGCGGGTGCTGGGTTATGCGGCAATTCCGCTGATGGTGTTGTCGGTCCCCTATGTGTTCTGGATCGATCGCTACATGGTGAACCCGCGCGACCATGCCTGGCACTTCGGGGCACTGCTCGTTCGCAAGGCTGGGTGGCAAGCGGATGAAGTCAAGGCGCATTGGCGTAGCTGGATCATCAAGGCCTTCTTCACCGCCTTCATGATCTCGATCATTCCGTTCGCTTTCCGAAATGTCGTGGAAGCCGATTTCGGGCTCTTGGCGCAGCGGCCCGAGCAGCTTGCGCTGATGATGATCGAGGCCATGTTCATGGTCGACGTGATGATCGGCACGGTCGGCTATATCGTCACCATGCGCCCGCTCGATGCGCAGATCCGCAGCGGCAATCCCTTCCTCGCCGGTTGGGTCGCGGCGCTGATCTGCTACCCGCCGATCGTCTGGGGCATTCTGGGCGAGGGCAAGGCGATCAATTACGAACTCGGCACTCCGGGGTGGATATTCTGGCTGGAGGGCAACGATCTCGCGCTGGCGGCGTGGGGCGCGCTGCTGGTGGTGCTGACCGCGTTCTACGCCTGGGCGACCTTCGCCTTCGGCCTGCGGTTTTCGAATCTTACCTATCGCGGCGTGCTGACGAACGGGCCCTACCGCTTCACGCGCCATCCGGCCTATGTGTCGAAGAACCTGTTCTGGTGGTGCGCGACGCTGCCCTTCCTGGTGCAGGACGGGTCATGGGTGGAGACCATCCGCAATTGCTTCTTCCTGTTGGTGGTCAACGCGATCTATTTCTGGCGCGCCAAGACCGAGGAAGCGCATCTGCTGCGCGAGGATGCGAAATATCGCGAGTACCATGCCTATATGGCGCAACACGGCCTGCTGACCGCACCGCTTGTGCGCCTGAAACGTCTGGTCTGGAAGCCGCGCGCAGCTTTGGCGCCGCAGCCGGCGGAGTAATCAGCCGAGCGGATTGCCCTCGTTAGTCTCGTAGATGCGGATATCGCGCGAAGCGGGCGGATTGTCCGCCATCACCTTCTGGAATTCCGCCATATGCGCGGACGTGCCATGCGCATCCAGCGCCGCCTGGTCGCGCCAGCGCTCGAACAGGACCAGCGTGTCGGGATCGGCCAGATCGGTGGCGAAGGCATAGTCGAGACAGCCGTCTTCCGCGCGGCTGGCGCGGACCATTTCGACGATCGCCTTGCGCGTCGCGGCATCGATCGTGCGGCCCAGCTTGATGGTGCCATTGATCTGGATCATCGCTCTTTCCCTTCGCTCAGAAACTGTATTTGTAGACGCGCTTGATATCGCCGCCCCAGTCGCCGTGATAGCGATCGAGCAGGACCTGCGCAGGCACTTTCCCGCTGGCGACGATCTCGTCGAGCGTTTCGAGGAACCCGGTCTCGTTGTCGCCGGAGGAGTTGAGGCGCGCGCGGTAAGCCAAGCCGGCGCGGGCAATGGCCAGCACCTCTTTCGCAAGATCGCGCAAGGTGCCGCCTCCGGGGATCGGTGCGGCGAGCGCCTGCTTCGGCACGGCATTGCGCAGCGCCTCGCGCTCCTCCATCGTCCAGTGCTTGACCAGATCCCATGCGCCATCGAGCGCGCCCTGATCGTAGAGCAGGCCGACCCAAAAGGCGGGCAGGGCGCAAATCCGGCTCCAAGGGCCCCCGTCGGCACCGCGCATCTCAAGAAAGCTCTTCAGGCGCACTTCCGGGAAAGCGGTGGAGAGGTGGTCCCACCAGTCGCTTTCGGTCGGTTTCTCGCCCGGCAGGACTTCGAGTTCGCCCTTGAGGAAATCGCGGAAGCTATGCCCCGCAGCGTCGATATATTTTCCGTCGCGGAAGACGAAATACATCGGCACATCGAGCATGTAATCCATCCACCGCTCGTAGCCGAAGCCGTCCTCGAACACGAAGGGCAGCATGCCGGTACGGTGCGGGTCGGTGTCGCTCCAGATATGGCTGCGGTACGACAGGTAACCGTTCGGTTTCCCTTCGGTGAAAGGCGAATTGGCGAAGAGCGCGGTCGCGAGCGGCTGGAGCGCGAGGCCGGTGCGGAATTTCTGCGCCATGTCCGCCTCGCTGGAATAGTCGAGGTTCACCTGGATGGTGCAGGTGCGCAGCATCATGTCGAGGCCCAGCGTGCCGACGCGCGGCATGTGCCGCTTCATGATTTCATAGCGGCCCTTGGGCATCATCGGCAGCTCGTCGCGGGTCTTGTCGGGCCACATGCCGAGGCCGAGGAAGCCGACGCCGCAATCCTCGCCGACGCGCTTCACCTGGTCGAGATGCCGCCCGGTCTCCGCGCAGGTCTGGTGCAGGTTTTCCAGCGGTGCACCCGACAGTTCGAGCTGGCCGGCGGGTTCGAGGCTGACCGTCCCGTCGTCCCCACGCATCGCGATGACCTTGCCGCCCTCTTCCACCGGCTCCCAGCCGAACTGGCGCAGGCTCATCAATATGTCGCGAATGCCGCCTTTTTCGTCGTAGGACGGCGCACGAAAATCGCTGCGGTGGAAGACGAGTTTCTCGTGCTCCGTGCCGATGCGCCACTTGTCCTTGGGCTTCTCCCCGCGCTGCATCGGGGCGACCAGCTGGTCGCGGGATTCGATGACGGGATCGGCGTTGCCGGAGGTCTCGCGCGTGCTCATGGTCGGTGGCGTTAGAAAACCGAACCTTCCGAGGAAAGCGTTTTATTCTTCGTCCAGCCAGTCGCCCGCTTCCGCCATCCACACGGCGGTCCCGGAGATGGCCGCCGTCTCGCCGCGCAGGATTCGCGGGCCGAGGCTGATCGCGACCGACGCGGGATGCGCGCGGATCGCGGCGCGCTCGGCATCGTCGAAGCCGCCTTCCGGGCCGACCAGCAGCGCGGCCGGTCCCTCGGCATAGCAAAAGGCGTCGGCGGCCGGTTCGCCGCCCTCCTCGTCGGCGAAGAACAGGTGGCGGTCCTGCGGCCAGTTGCGCAGCAAGGCCTCGAGCTTCGCGACCGGTGCGATCTCGGGCAGGGCGGTACGCGCGCATTGTTCGGCCGCCTCGGTCACGATCGTGTCGGCGCGTTCGGGGTTGAGCTTGTCCGCCACGCAGCGCCGGGTGACGACAGGGGCGATGCGCGCGACGCCGAGCTCGGTCGCCTTTTCGAGCACGAGGTCGAAGCGGTCTTTCTTGAGCAGCGCAGGGCACAGCCAAAAATCCGGCACCGGCTCGCGCGGGCGCAGGTGCTGCTCGACTTCGAGCTCGACGCGGCGCTTGTCGACCTGCACGACCCGCGTGGCCCATTCCCCGGTGAGATCGTCGCACAGGATCACCGCATCGCCTTCGGTAACGCGCATGACGCGGGCGAGGTAATTGGCCTGATTGCCTTCGACGGCGATAGTCCGGCCGGTGCCGAGTTCGTCCTCGACGAACAGGCGCGGTGCACTCTTGGGCGGCCAGGCGGGTGTTGCGGGCATGGCTTTGCAGGTGGCACGTCGGAGGTTAGGGAGCAAGCGATGAGCGAAACCGCCAATCCCGACGTCGTCCCCGACAGCGAACATAAAGGCCTCGTCGCGCGGCTGCCGCAATTGCCGCGCGATCTCGCAATGCTGGCGCGGTTCGACCGGCCGATCGGCTGGTGGCTGCTGTTCTGGCCCTGCGCCTGGGGCGTGTGGCTGGCTGGGGCGGGCTGGCAAGTCGCACTGCTCGGCTGGCTGCTGCTCGGCAGTATCGCGATGCGCGGCGCGGGCTGCGTCTATAACGATATCGTCGATGCAAGGCTCGACCGGAAGGTGACCCGCACTGCAAGTCGTCCGGTCGCCAGCGGACGTGTTTCGAAGAAGGTAGCGTGGGGTTGGCTGCTCGCACTGTGCCTGATCGGCCTGCTCGTGCTCTTCCAGCTGCGCCCACTGGCCCAAGGTGTGGCGTTGGCGAGCATCGCTCTTGTCGCCGCCTACCCCTTCATGAAGCGCATCACCTGGTGGCCGCAGGCGTGGCTCGGCATGGTCTTTACCTGGGGCTTGCTTGTCGGCTGGACGCAATTACGCGCCGACAATTGGGATGCGCTCGCCGCGATGTACGCAGGCGCGGCGCTGTGGGTGATCGGCTACGACACGATCTACGCACTGCAGGATCGCGAGGACGATGCGCTGGTCGGCATCCGCTCCAGCGCGCTGCGACTCGGCGGCCATGTGACCGGCGGGGTGGCGCTGTTCTATGCAGGCGCGGTAACGCTCTGGGCGCTGGCCTTCTGGCTTTACCGTGCGGACTGGATCGCGCTGCTTGCGCTGCTCCCGGCCGCGGCGCATCTCGCGTGGCAGGTCGCGACGCTAGATGCCGACGATCCCGCCAACCCGCTCGACCGCTTCCGCTCCAACCGCTGGACCGGTGCGCTGGTCGCCGCCGCTTGCTTCGTGGTGGGTAACGCCTGATGTGCAATCTCTACCGCATGACCAAGACCACCGACGAAGTCGCCAAATGGTTCGACGCGGTCGATACGCTCGGCGGGGCGAATTTCGCGGAGGAAGTCTTTCCCGGCTATCCCGGTGCCGTGGTCGCGGAAGGCCGGCTCCAGCAGATGACTTGGGGCTTCCCGCTGGTGATGAAGGGCAAGAACGGCCAGCCGCTGAAGCCGAAGCCGGTCAATAACGCCCGCACCGACAAGCTCGACAGCTTCTTCTGGCGCTACAGCTTCGAGGAGCGCCGCTGCATCATCCCGGTGACGGCTTGGGCGGAGGCCGAAGGGCCCAAGGGTGGCAAGACGCGCAGCTGGATGTCGCGGCCCGACGCAGAGGTCTTCGCCGTCGCCGGCGTGTGGCACGATTCGGATGAATGGGGTCGCTGCTATTCGATGGTGATGACCGATGCGGGCGGGCTGGCGGCAGAGGTCCATTCGCGCATGCCGGTGCTGCTGGCGGATGCTGACATCGGCGTCTGGACCGGCGGCTCGCCCGACGATGCGCGGGCGTTGTGCACGCCCTGGCAAGGGGACCTGACCCTCGACCGCACGGACGTACCGTGGTCCGATCGTGGACAAGTCTCGCTGCTCTGACCCCCTAACCTTGAGCGACTCGGCGCGGTTTGCCTAGCCTTGCCGCATGACGGACACCTTCGTCGCCCTTTCCGATCCCACGCGCCGGCTCCTGCTGGACCGGCTGAGCGAGCAGGGCGGGCTTACGCTCTCCGATCTCAGCGCGGAGCTTCCGATGACGCGGCAGGCGGTGGCCAAGCATCTCGCCGTGCTGGAGGCGGCGGAGCTGGTCGCGAGCGAGCGCGACGGGCGATGCAAGCGGCATTACCTCAACCCGATGCCACTGGCGAAGATGGCACGGCGCTGGCTCGGGCGGTTCGAGGACGTGCCGATGACCGCGCTGGCCGGCTATCACGGGTCCGATCGGCATCCGGGTCTGGCGCCACGGATGTAACCGGTCGCCGCGTTTGGCGACGGCGGGCGAACAGCGGCTCGCGCGGCATGATCTCATTCATAGCTGACCACCTCGAACTCGATCCCGTCCCAGTCGAAAAAATAGAAGCTGCGCGGGCCGGGTTCGTATTTGCCGTGATTGAAGGTTTCGAGGCCGTGTTCGATCACGATGGCTTTGGCGGCGTCGAGATCGTCGACCGCGATGCCGATGTGGTTCATGGGCACGCTCTTGGCGAAACCGCCGGCGATGCGCGGGCTGGTGTGAATGGCGACATAGGCATGATCGTCGCCGAGATGGATAGAGCGTCCGTTGTCGAGCGAGGGCCCTTCCCAGCGGCGGTGCCAGCCGGTCAGCTGTTCGAGCAGTTTCGCGCTGCGTTCTCCGTCGGTGACCGAGAAATTGACGTGTTCCAACCGTGCATTGGCCATAAATAATCTCCTGTTCGAATGGCGATGCACGCATTGATGCAACCTCAAGCTAAGTTGAGGTCAAGGTTTATTGCGCTATCAGTCTGATCGATGAAAGCGAACGACCTGCTCAGCATCGGCGAACTCGCCCGCCGCACCGGCCTCAGTGTGTCTGCGATCCGGTTCTACGAAGACAAGGGTCTGGTCGAGCCAATGCGCACCGGCGGCAACCAGCGCCGCTTTTTGCGCAGCGACATCCGGCGCCTGAGCTTCATCCTGATCGCGCAGAACCTTGGCCTGTCGCTGTCTGAAATCGAGGATGCGATGAAGGGCCTGCCGCATGGCCGCACGCCCAATGCCGCCGACTGGAAACGCATCAGCGCCGCCATCCGCCAGCGCATCGATGCGCAGATTGCGCGGCTGGAGAAGGTCCGCGAGGACCTCGACGGCTGCATCGGCTGCGGCTGCCTGAGCCTAAAAAAATGCGCGCTCTACAATGCGAACGACACATGGGGCGAGAGCGGGAAGGGTCCGCGGGTATTGCGCTAGAACGCCAGATTGGCGCGCACACCGATCATGTCGATGCCGGGATTCTGCTGGGAATTGAACAGTCGGGCATTGCTGATGTGCACCCAGCTCGCCTCGACCGAGACGCGCTCCGATACCGGCAGGCCGATCGCGATCTCCGGCTCGAACAGCACGCGGCTACCGAGGTCGGTACGGATGCGTGTCTCGAGGTCGAGCCTGAACGCAGGCGCGTCGTGCAGGGCGAGGCCGACACCGGGGCGGAGGTACACCGGGCCGAGATCGATCTTCCAGCTGACGCCCGCCGCCACGAAGTTGGTATCGCCCGCCGTATTGACCGACCCGAAAGCATAGAGCGACGGCTTGCCGACGAAGGACAAGGCCTCGATAGGTTCGCTACGCACGCCGGCCTGAAGGTCGATCCCCTCTTCGTTAGTCTCGAAAGTGAACGGCGTATCGACACCATGCGCCAGGACGCCGCCATAGACTTCTCCCGCGTCCGCCGAGGTCGCCGCGGCTGAGACTAGGCAGGCACCGAGGATGGGGAAAAGGCGTTTCATTCGGAGGCTTTCGCTGGAGTGAAAGCCTTGCTTAATCACGCTATCCTTGCTGCAGCCTGACGCTCAGTATTCCGGCCCCAGCTCCTCGTCGAGGTCGCGCGGGCGGGCGAAATGGACCAGCTTGCCGCAGCCGTCGCGCAAATCGGACCAGCTCTCGATATCGAGTTCGTAGACCGCGTAGGCGGCAGTCGGGAATTTGACCTTCGCCTCGTCATAGAGGTCGTTCTCGTTCTTCGGCGCGACGAGTTCGAACAGCATGTCGCCAAGGCCCGGGTTGTGGCCCGACAGCAGCACCGCCTCCGCATCGCCGCCGCATTCGCGCAGCACGTCCATGATCGTATCGGTCCCGGCGAGGTAGAGCCGCTGGTCCCATTGCGGTTCGAGATCGGGCAGGGCGTCGGCCAGTGTCAGCTTCACGCGCTCGGCCGGACTGGCGAGCACTGTGTCCCACTTTAAGCCGTGCTGGGCGATATGCTCGCCGATGACCTTCGCGCCCCGATGGCCGCGATCGTTCAGGCCCCGGTCGAAATCGCGCTTGTCGCTTGCGCCCCAGTCGGACTTGGCGTGGCGCAGGAGACCGAGGTTTTTCACGAGGCGTCATTCTCCGCTGCGACTTGGGCGTCCACTGTTCCAACACCCTTCGCCACGCGCTGTAAAGCCTCTTCGAGTGTCAGGCGGATGACGGGCGTGCCTTCGGGGAAGGCGGACAGCAACCGGCTGGGAAAGGCGCTGGAGAGGACGATGAAATGGCCCGAATCGTCGCGGCTGCGGATCAGGCGACCGAAGGCCTGCGCCAGCCGCGCGCGGATGATGCGGTCGTCGTAGCGCTTGGCGCCGCCCTCTTGCTCGGCGGCAGCCGCGCGGCGGGCGCGGTGGAGGATGGTCGGGCGCGGCCAGGGCACGCTTTCTAGGACCACGCAGCGCAGGCTCTCGCCCGGCACGTCCACCCCGTCGCGCAGGGCATCGGTGCCGAGCAGGCTGGCGCGCGGATCGTCGCGGAAGATATCGGTGAGCGTGCCGGTGTCGATCGGGTCCACGTGTTGTGCATAGAGCGGCAGGCCCGCCCGCGCGAGCCGGTCGGCGATGCGGCCATAGACCGCGCGCATCCGGCGGATCGCGGTGAAGAGGCCGAGCACGCCGCCGCCGCTCGCCTCGATCAGCCGCGCGTAGGCACCCGCCATTGCCGGGATGTCGCCCTTGCGGATGTCGGTGACGATCAGCACCTCGGCGCGGTTGGCATAATCGAAGGGGCTGTCGGCCTGCGCAGTGCGCGGATTTAGCTCCAGGTGCGGCGCGCCGCTGGCGGCGATGGCGTGCGGCCAGTCCGGCCCGCTCTCGTCGCGGTCGGTCAGCGTGGCGCTGGTCATCATCAGCCCATGCGCTGGTTCCATGACCACGCGGGCAAAAGGCTTCATCGGGTCGAGCCAGTGGCGATAGAGGCCGACGTCGAATTCGCGTGCATCGTTGCGGTCGACTTGCAGCCAGTCGACGAATTCCCGGTCCGCTGGCCCGCCCAGCCGCCCGAGCAGCGCTTCCCACGCGGCGATCAGGTCGATCCGCCAGGCGAGCGAATGCCGCGCGCCTTCGATCCGCGCGCGGCCCTGTCCGTCGAGCCAGTCGGGCGCGTCTTCCAGTACCGCTTCCAGCCGGCCCGCCAGCTTGAGCAGCGGCACGCGGATGGCAGCCAGCGCCTGCGCCGCCGTGCCTGCCGCCTCGACCAGTTCGCCGGGCATCTGCGCGGTCTCGGTCTCGATGCCGTAACCTGCCTCCAGCCCGCTTTCGTCGCGCGCGAAGGTGGTCGCGCGGACCTGCGCCAGCAGTTCCTCGACGGGGCCGATCGGCGCGCCTTCCGCCAGCCGCCCCAGCCAGCCTTCGGAGGGGAGCGCGTGCGCCGCCTCGACCGCGGCCTCCACCGCCTCGCCGCCGGCATCGTCGTAGCTTGCCACATCGGCCAGCCGCGCCGCCAGCCCGCGCCGCCGCCCGCGCGAATTCTTCTCCGGCCCGACGATCCAGCGCCTGAGCTCGATGGCCTCCTGCCCGGTTAGCGCGGCGGAGAAGGTCGAGTCCGCCGCGTCGAACACGTGATGCCCCTCGTCGAACACGATCCGCGTCGGCCGCCCGCCCTGATCGCGCCCGCGCGCGGCGTTGACCATCACCAGCGCGTGATTGGCGATCACCAGATCGGCCTGGGCGGCATTCCTCGCGCTGCGTTCGATGAAGCATTTCCGGTAATGCGGGCACCCGGCATAGACGCATTCGCCGCGCTGGTCGGTCAGCGCCGCGATCCCGCGCTTGCGGAACAGCGTGCCGAGCCAGCCGGGCAGGTCCCCGCCGATCATGTCGCCATCCTGCGTATAGGCCGCCCAGCGCGCCACCAGATGCGCGAGGATCGCGGGCCGTCCCGCAAAGCCGCCCTGCAAGGCATCCTCCAGGTTCAGCAGGCAGAGGTAATTCTCCCGCCCCTTGCGCACCACCACCGGCGGCGATCCGTCCTCGCGGGTCGCAGGCCAGGCGCGGGCGCTCTCGCGGCGCAGCTGGCGCTGGAGGTTCTTGGTATAGGTGCTCACCCACACCGTCCCGCCCGACAGCTTCGCCCAGAGCGAGGCGGGGGCGAGATAGCCCAGCGTCTTGCCGATCCCAGTGCCCGCCTGCGCCAGCAACAGGTGCGGGCGCTTTTGCCGGTCGCGCGGGGCGAAGACGCTGCCCGCATCGCGCGAGAACAGCCGCTGCCCCTCGCGCCGTTCGGCCCCTTCGCCGGTCAGCCGCTCCAGATGCGCCTCGATCTCCGGCTCCTCGATCAGCACCTGCGAAGGCTGCGGGCGCTCGGGCGTCTCCTCCCATTCGGGCAGGCGGCTGAAGAGCCATTTCTCGGCCCGTTCGGGCTTCTTCACATGCGGGGCGAGCACGCCCGCCCACGGCCAGCGCAGCCGCGCCAGCGATTGCAGCGTCGACCACGCCCCTTCGCGCTGCGCCCACTCCGCGCTCTCGCAGGTCGCCACCAGCGTGCCCGCGGCTTTCTGCAGCAGCAGCGGCACCTCGGCATCGTCGCCCGGCTCCTCCAGCCCCAGCGCATGGGCGAGGCCCTTGGGCGTCGGCACGCAGAACTGCGCGGGATGGACGAAAGCGAACAGCTCCAGCAGGTCGAGGCCGTTCAAGTCCGGATAGCCCAGCCGGTTCGCCACCAGCGGCGCGTTCATCATCAACAGCGGCGTGTCCGCGGCCGCCATCACCGCCTCGCCCTTGGAACACACGCGCGTCGCCCCGTTTGCATCGCGCAGCCAGGTTCCGGCATGGCTGGCGTGAAGGGCAGGGAGGGGGAGAGGCTGGCTCACGCTTTGGCGTTAGAACACATTGGGAACGCGGGGCAAGCTTGGTAGAGAGGGTTCTTGCTAGATGTCGTGCCTTCGGTCGAGTTGAGAGTCCGTCTATTCAGCTTCCGTTGATGGAGACACGTCAATCTGTTTTCGGAACAGGAGAAGATTTTGCCAAACTTAAATTGGTTCCAGATCGGCTTCGCAATGCTCGCGGCCCTCGCGTGTTCTCAAGTCGCAGCTCACGAACCCAGACACTGCGTTTCCGCGTTCTCCGCCAGAGATCAGCGTGCCGCTTTGATCGACATGAGCCAACCTTCGGAAGGCATCCCTCTAAATAGTCTAGGCGTCCCGTCCGGCGCCGACTGGCTGCGCGGGGGCCGCATCGGCATCGGCAATGAGGCGGGGAATTTTCATGCGGTCACCCCATGGTCGGTCATCTACCCGTTACCGGAAAACTCGCAGCGCAATGCTTCGGTGGACGTACGCAATATGTCATTGTTCATCTTATCGAAGAAGACTGGCAGATGGCGTGAGGTATTTTCACCGGGGAAAATCGGAGGGGCTTATTATACCAAAAAAATGACTTCTAATGCGCAATTCGGCACTCTTCCCACAGTCTACCGAGAGCCCACTACGCGTATGACTGTCGATGAGCGCTTCATGATGCATTTCTGGCCTGCTTCGGGTCGCAAGCCTATCGAGCCCGATGACGTTGCCGGGATTTTCGTTCGCGCAGAAGCGCGGATGGACAGGACCGATTTCGACAGAGGCGCCCGCTACGCCATGGATGTAGCTGCGGATTACTGGATCGCCGTGAAAGCCAAAAGGGATGGTCTGAAGAACAACCGCGATGCCGGAATCGGTCGTCTAAAAATCCTCACGCCCGAATGGCGCAAGTTTTATATGACCACTGTCGGTGCCGATGATCTCGCAAGATGCATCGCGGAGAAAAAGCGATAGTACCGATTTAGACCAAGGGACCGTGAGCGGAACCTGTGAAGGATTAGAAACGGCTCGCGAGCGCCGTGATGAGACCGAAGGGTCCTACAATCCAAGACTTCTGTCCTACACCGGCAGGATCCAATAATGATCGATAGATGGCCGGATACTACGATGCCCCGTCCCCCTCACGAGTTCATCCCCAAACCACCCCGCAACTTTTTCCGCCCAGGACTGTGGTCCATGCGGTCCATGTGACTGGACTGGCCCGGCGCCGCTCCAACAGGCGTCCGACACTTCGCACTTGCGAAAGGGGCACGCAGCGGCAAAGGGTTCGCGCATGAGCATGACCGATCTGATCGCCGCCGCACGCGTGTCCAAGGCCTGGCCGTTCCAAGAGGCGCAGCGGTTGCTCAAGCGCTATCCCGATGGCGCGAAGCCCGATGGCAGCCCGGTGCTGTTCGAAACCGGTTACGGCCCTTCCGGCCTGCCGCATATCGGCACCTTCCAGGAGGTGCTGCGCACCACGCTGGTCCGCCGCGCGTTCGAGGCGATGATCGGGGCGAAGCCGGAGGACGGCAAGACGCGCCTCGTCGCCTTTTCCGACGATATGGACGGCCTCCGCAAGGTGCCCGACAACGTGCCGAACCAGGCGCTGTTGCAGGAGAATTTGCACCTGCCGCTCAGCCGCGTCGCCAATCCGTTCGACACCGATCACGAGAGCTTCGCCGCGCACAACAATGCGCAGCTGCGCGCCTTCCTCGACCGCTTCGGCTTCCAGTACGAGTTCATCGCGGCGAGCGACATGTACAATGCGGGCAAGTTCGACGAAGCGCTGAAGCAGGTGCTGCGCAAGAACGAGGCGATCCTCGACATCATGCTGCCCACTTTGCGGGAGGAGCGGCGCAAGACCTACTCGCCCATCCTGCCGGTCTCGCCCGCCACGGGCCGCGTGCTGCAGGTGCCGGTAGAGGTGGTCGATGCCGAGGCCGGCACGATCCGCTTTACCGACGAGGACGGCAGTGTGGTCGAACAGTCCGCGCTGGGCGGCATATCCAAGCTGCAGTGGAAGGTCGACTGGGCGATGCGCTGGTATGCGCTCGGCGTCGATTACGAGATGTACGGCAAGGACCTGACCGACAGCGGCGTTCAGTCGGGCAAGATCGTGAAGGTGCTGGGCGGGCGCAAGCCGGAGGGGCTGATCTACGAGATGTTTCTCGACCAGAACGGCGAGAAGATCTCCAAGTCCAAGGGCAACGGCCTCTCGATCGAGGAATGGCTGCAATATGGCAGCGAGGAAAGCCTGGGCTTCTACATCTTCCCGAACCCGAAAAGCGCCAAGCAGCTGCACGTCGGCGTGATCCCGCGCGCGGTGGACGATTACTGGAGCTTCCGCGAGCGGCTGGCCGAGCAGGAGCTCGACAAGCAGCTCGGCAATCCGGTGTGGCATCTAGCGCGCGCCAATGGCGGGTTCGATGGTAGCGAGGCGCCGGGCGCGGGCGACAGCCTGCCGGTGACCTACGGCCTGCTGCTCAACCTCGCCAGCGTGCTGGGGGCCGAAGCCACGGTGCCGAACCTGCGCGACTATCTGGAAAGCTACATCGGCGCAGGGCAGGTGACGCCCGAGCTCGAGGTGCTGATCGAGACAGCCGTGAACTACACCCGCGACTACATTGCGCCGACGCTGGTCAAGCGCGCACCGACGCCGAACGAGGCCGAGGCGCTGAAGGCGCTCGACGCCTATCTCGCCGATGCCCCGGCCCATGCGAGCCCGGAGGATCTGCAGACCGAGGTCTACGAGATCGGCAAGCGCGAGGAATACGGGTTCGAGAACCTGCGGGACTGGTTCAAGGCGCTTTACCAGATGCTGCTCGGCAGCGACCAGGGGCCGCGCATGGGCAGCTTCATCGCGCTCTACGGCGTGGAGAACAGCCGCAAGCTGATCGCGGAGGCGCTGGCTCGATAGGGGCTGAGCCTATCGTCTGGGAACGCTCGCACGCTCTAACTCATTGAACGGGCATGTGTCGCGGTGAGAGGACCGCGATGCCAGCCGAGGGGAAGAAGGTTTGGCGGAATCGTACGACCAGAGCCAGAGCACGAGCGGCCAGGAAGACAAAACAGCCGTGGGCGATACCCGTGAAGAGGGCATGATCGGTTCGATCGACGATCTGCGCGTGAGCCCCGAGCAACTGTTCTTCCAGTCGACTGAACAGACGCGGATGGCCCAATGCATTTCCGATCCCCGTCAGGCCGATTGCCCGATCGTATATGCGAACCAGGCATTTCTCGATCTGACCGGCTACGACCGGGAGGACGTGATCGGCCATAACTGCCGCTTCCTGCAAGGCCAGGATACCTCCGAGGAATCAGTGTCCAAATTGCGCGATGCGATCGAGGCTGAAGAATATCGCGTCGTCGATATCCTCAACTATCGCAAGGATGGAACGCCGTTCTGGAACGCCGTCCACGTCGGGCCGATCTACGACGAAAATGACGTACTGGCGTATTTCTTCGGTTCGCGATGGGACATCACCGAACTGCTCCGTTCGCGCGAGACGATCGTCAAGAACGAGCAGGTGACGAAGGAGTTGCGGCACCGGACCGACAATCTGTTCGGCGTACTCAATGCCATCGTGCGCCTTTCCGCCCGATCGGCAACCGATGTGAGCAACCTTTCCGAGATCATTCAGGAACGTATCGAAGCACTTGCGGGTGCGCATCGCGTTTCGTTGTCGGATGAAGGTTTGCATCAGGACAAGACCAGCCTTCCGGCCTTGGCAGAAGCGGTGATGCGCCCCTACCGGGATAGCCACTCGGACCGTATCGAGTTGTCCGGCGATCTGGTCGAATTACCGCGCGAATATGTCACGCCGTTCGGTCTTACGATGCATGAGCTTGCGACCAATGCGATCAAATATGGCGCCCTGTCTGCATGACGGCAAGGTTTCCGTCGAGTGGAAGGTCGCCGCTGACCACATGCTGGAACTGCATTGGGTGGAAAAGTTGGGCGAAACATCGCCTGAACCGCGCGGCGCCGCTGATAACGGAGGAAGCGGGTCGGGCACTCGCTTGATCGAAGGTGTGATCCGTGGCTTGGGCGGAAATGTCGATACGCAGTTCAATCCACAGGGGCTGCGAACGACGATCCGGGTGCCTGCTCCGGAGCAGGAGCTCATTTAGCCGGTGAGGTGTCAATCGTGCTTGCGGGCGCGATACCATTTGGTCAGCACATATTTCGAACCCTTGATGACGGGGGTTCCGGCGTGCAGCGTGCCTTCGTTCGGCTCGCCCTCCGGCGTGGCGTTGTTCCAGACGAGCAGGACGCCGGGCTTGGGTTCGATCGATGCGCCGACCTCCACGAAATGGGTGTGGCCGCCTTCTTCAACGGTGTTGAGAAAGGCCATGGCGGTCCAGCAACGCTGCCCGCCACGCTTGCGCTCGATCTGCCAGTATTCCTGGTCGGTGTAGAACCAGTCGTTATGTGGCTTGAACTCCTGCCCCGGAAGGTAGCGCTGCCCCTGGATACGCTCGCCCTGGGCCGGCGACATCCCTAGCAGATCGTCGATCCGCCGCGAGATCATTTTCACAAACGGGTCGTGCGGATCGAAATTGCCCGAATAGGAGGTGCGGAACTTCGCGACGTACGCAGTCTCGTGCAGCTCGCTCGGTCGGGCGACCGCGTCGATCATGCCGATCAGCCGCTGGCATTCCTCAGCGCTGAAGAAATCGCCGATCGCGAAAATCTCGGCCTTGTCGGTCGGTACCCTGTAGGCCTGGGGATCTGCCTCCAGGCGCTTGCGCACTTGTGCGCCGATGCGTTTCAGCGCGCCCTGATCGGCAATGGTGGCTGTCTTGCTCATGCGCTTGTGTTAGCAAGCACAGCCGACGCTTCAAGTACCGCGCTTGCCGTTTGGCGATCGGTCGCTAGGCTGCCGCGACAATCTTCGGGAGAGCAAAATGGCTGATAGCACCGCACGGCGTTATTCGATCGGCGCGATGATCTTTCACTGGACCATCGCCGTGGCCGTCATCTGGAATTGGCGTCTCGCCGAAAACGCCCACCATACCGATGACCGGGCGCAAGCCATGGCGATCTTCGCCGATCACAAGGCGCTCGGCATCGCGATTCTCGTGCTTTCGGTCGGCCGTTTGCTTTGGCGCTGGACGCATCCGGTGCCGCCGCTCCCGTCCGATCTGGCGGGTTGGGAAAAGACACTGGCCCGCACGGTGCATGTCATTTTCTACGTCCTGCTGATCGGTCTGCCGATCGGCGGATGGATCGCGAACTCGCTGAATGGGCGGGAAATCGATTTCTTCGGCCTGTTCACGATCCCCGCGCTGCCGATCGGCACGAACGAGGATCTCGGCGGGACGATCTTCGATCTGCACGCCCTTGGCGGGTCGATCTTCATCTACCTGATCGCGCTGCATATCCTCGGGGCCTTGAAGCACACCTTCTTCGACAGGAATGGCGGCATCTTTCGCATGCTGCCTTTCGGTAAAATGCCCGGCTAAGGCTACGCACGAAAAAGCCCCCGCCGATCGCTCGGCGGGGGCTGCTGTGCCATCCGGACCACTCTCAAGCCGGCTGGCGAAGGTGACTTACCAGAAGAAGTCGTGGATCACGTCGACCACTTCGCCGCTGTAGATATCGACCAGCAGGACGTCGTCGTAATACCGGACCCAGCGATAGGGACCGTAGACTTCCGGCAGGCGATACTGCCACGGATCGTTGATCCAGTAGCGGCTGCCGAAGAACAGGCTGCCGAGGCGGAAGCCGATGTTCAGGCGGCGATAGCTGTAATCGCGATAAGGCGCATAGTAGCGGCCCAGCCGGTAGAGGCTGCGATTGTTGTAGCGATAGCGGTTCCAGTTGTAGCGATCGTTATCGCGCCAGCGGCGGTGGTCCCAGCGATCGTAGTCGTGCCAACGGCGGCCATCGTAATAGCGCGCCCGGCGATCGTAGCGGCGTCCATCCCGATAGCCGTCGCGATAGGCGTTGCGACCGTCATAGCGGCGCTGGTCGCGGTAGGTCGTGTTGCGGTCGGCGCGATACGTCCGATTGCGCTCGTACCGGTCTTCCCGGCGCTCGACACGTCGATCTGCGCGGCGCTCGCGCCGATCCTCGGCCACTCGACGCTCGACGCGCCGCTGGACTCGGTCGTTGATGTCTCCGCGCCTTTCAGACCGTGCGTCGCGTCGGCTCTCGCGACGCTCTTGCCGAGCCTCCCTACGATCGCCACGGCGCTCCTGGCGAGCCTCGACGCGATCGCCGCGGCGCTCCTGGCGCGCTTCGCGGCGATCGCCCCGGCGATCCTGCCGACTCTGCTGGCGCTGCTGCTTGATTTCATTCGCACGCTCACGCCATTCCTGGGCTTGCGCGTCCGCCGGCAGGGCAGTCATTGCCATCGCTGCGGCGAGGGCGCTGAGTGCGCTTCCTTTCATCAATCTGGTAAGTGTCATGGAGCGTTCCTTCCGCTATACCAGCCGCTCCACCACCTGCGGCTCGTTTCACTGTCGCTGTTTGTACCAGTTCGGGCTGACCCCAATCTGAACCGGTCTGTCGACCTGCCGTTAATGTTTGGCCTTATTAATCTGAACGAGATCGAGCTTGGCAGGTAGGGTGTGGCGGTGCAAGCTTGCGGTGATGCTTTCAACCTTAGACGCGATCCGCAACGATATCTCGCAGCGCCTGGCAGAGGGCGCCACCAATCGCAGGTCGCCGATGCACACGCCGGTCGTCGCTACCGCCGATGCCGATGCACGGGTGATGGTACTGCGCGGCTTCAATCCCGAGAGCTGGACGCTGCGATTTCACACCGATGCTCGCTCTCCCAAGGTCGCCGTGATCGAAAGCGATCCACGCATTGGCGTCCTTGCGTATGATAAGCAGGCGAAATTGCAGCTACGTCTGCGGGGGAGCGGACGGATCGTCACGACCGGCCAAGCGGTCGACAGCGCATGGTCGCAGAGCGACAACTTTGCCCGGCGTTGCTACCTCGGGAGTGGACCTGGCGAGCAGTACGATCAACCGACCAGCGGCCTGCCCCCGGAGTTCGAAGGCGTCGAGCCGACGGACGATCAGGTGAACTCCGCGCGCGAGAACTTCGCCCTATTGCTGGTCCAGATCGAGGAGGCGGACTGGTTCAGCCTCGCCCATACCGGCCATCGCCGCGCGCTGTTCATCGGTGACGAAGGGCGCTGGATTTCGCCTTGAGCGAGGCGTGCGGCCGGCGCTTGAACAACGCTTCGCCGCAGTTTGCGCCCAAGCCACCCCCTCCGACCAACCACCATAGCCAATGGTTCATGTGGCAGAAATGTGGCAAGCCGATTGCGGGCGCAGGCGATCACCCCCGCGGGGACTGCATATCGTCTGTCGACAAGAAACATCGGGGGTCGGGACAGCGGGCCAAGTCTCACAGGGGGAGGCGAACCAAACGGTCGCATTTGGCGAGGCACGCGGTCGCACATGAAGGAGTACAAATATGACAATTCGAACCAGCACGGCCTCGCGCCTTGCCCTCGTCGCGTTAGTGACGCTGCCTGCAGCCGGCACGCTTTCGGCGCAGGAGATCGAGCCTGCGCAGGACGGTGAAGTCCTCACCACGGTCTATGGCGCGACGCCGGTCGAAGGGCCGGATATCGACGGCGTGATCACCGCCCGCCGCGGCGACCAGATCCAGGTCACCAGCGCCGATGGCACGAATTCCGTCATCACCGTTGAACCCGACACCGAGATCCGCGGAACCGGTGGCTTTCTCGGCCTTGGCCGTACCTCGCTCACCGCGCAGGACCTGCTGAACGGCATTCCGGTCGAGGTCGAAACCATGCAGGCTGGCGAGATGCTGCTCGCCAGCGAGATCAAGTTGAAGAACGACGATCTCGAGACCGCGCAGATGATCCAGGCCGGCACCTCGCAGCGCTTTGCCGAACAGCGCGCCGATATCGACACCAACACCGCCGCCGCCGAGGCGCTGCGCGGGCGCATGGGCAATATCGACAACTACAATGTGAAGGGCGTCACCAACGTCTATTTCGACACCGGCAAGTGGGCCGTGGGGCAGGGCGACCGTGCGCAGCTGTGCCAGGCTGCCAGCCAGGCCGACAGCATGAGCAATGCGCTGCTGCTGGTCGTCGGTTACACGGATTCGGTCGGCGATCAGGATTACAACCAGACGCTGAGCGAGCGGCGCGCGGCGCGCGTGGTCAACATCCTCCAGCAGGAATGCGGCTGGAAGCCCTGGCGCATGCTGACCCCGACCGGTTTCGCCGAAGCCGATCCGGCAGCGGACAATTCGACTGCCGAGGGCCGTCGCCAGAACCGCCGCGTGTCGGTCAACATCCTCGTCAGCAAGGCGACCGAGGAAGGCTGAGCCTCGGACCATCGAACAAAACAAGAGGGGCGGGCCTCGCGGCTCGCCCCTTTTTCGTTGCGTCCAACTCTGACGGAAGAGTCAGGCGGCCTGCTTTATGTCGCGCAGGGTGAGGTCGAAGGTCACGTCCTCGCCGGCGAGCGGGTGGTTGCCATCGGCCTTCACCTGCTCGTCGCCCACTTCGAGGATGTAGAGCGTCATCGGCTGGCCTTCGGGCGTCTGCGCCTGCATGGCCATGCCGGGCTGCGGAGCGGGCTCTGCAGGCAGGTTGGCGCGCGGGATGTCGATCACCAGTTCCTCGCGGCGCGGGCCGAAGGCGTTGTCGCTGTCGATGGAGACGGTCTGGCTGTCGCCGACTTCCATGCCGGTCAGCGCTTCTTCGATCGCCGGGAAGATCTGGCCAGCGCCAAGCTGGACGGTCTGCGGGCCGACTTCGGACGTATTGCCGATTTCCTGCCCGTCGCCGCGCTTGAGGACGTAGTCGATGGTCACGGTGTCACCGTTGCTGGGTGTCGTCATGGTATTCCTTTGAATTTCGTGTTCGCGGCGCGAGGAAATGCGCCACCGGGAATGCGCCCGCGTGTCGGGCACGTTGCGCGCTATTGTGTCAAACCGGGGTGGGGTGAGTCAAACGCAGCGGCGGAGCGAGTTCGGAGAGCGGGGCGAAAGCGACACAGAGGCGACAAAGGCGACACCCTGTCGCAAATTGCGATCGCCCAAAAAATCGTTCGTAAACAATAGAATAGTTCAATTCGCAGCGTGCCAAACTTCGATCTCCCCCCCCCGGGGGGGGGGCGAGCATTGGTGTCACGAATACAGACCTCGTCTGCCAAAGAGGATTACCTCGGTATCAGCGAGCCGCCAGGTAGGAAAGCGGCGCCCTGATTAAAGAGGATGGACGAGTGGAGACCACGTTTGGTTTGCGAGGATCAACTAACGCGGGCCGAAGGCGAAAGTGGCCTGTTATGCCGAAGCGCAAACCTAATGTCCGCTCTCAGGTAGACGACCGATTCTTCCCAATGTCTGCGTGTGGGTGGAAAGCGGTCATAGCGGTTGCCGAGGCAGGACCGTTTGGTAACGCAACAAGATGGATGCCCGAATGCTATTCGCGAAAGTCAGGCCTTTGTGGCCATTTCAGATCGCCCTCACTGTGCGCGATGGTGTGATCTGGTCGCTTTGGGAGCACTATAAGGCGGTAGATGCCACGTCGGGAAGGGATGAATGGCTCCAGCTATCTGCATGGTGTTTTCACACTGCTCTCCACGACCGCGCCAAACGTGCACTGCGAAATGGCAGCTCGTCGATAAGCACAAGAGCCATCGAGATCGGTGAGTTCGAGCGGCATTTGGTAAGGTGCATTAATGTACCGGAATGGAAGTCCCACAAAGCACGCTTAAGGAAAACCAAATGACGATGTCCGCAATCGGGTCGTTAGCTGCCAGTCTGCTAACGACCCGCACAGGCCGGTTATCGCGTCAGCTTCTTGTACGCCAGCCGTGTCGGCCGATCCGCTGCATCGCCCAGCCTGCGCCGCTTGTCCTCTTCGTAAGCCTCGAAATTGCCCTCGAACCACTCCACATGGCTGTTGCCTTCGAAGGCGAGGATGTGCGTTGCAAGCCGGTCGAGGAAGAAGCGGTCGTGCGAGATGACCACGGCGCAGCCGGCGAAGTTCTCAATCGCCTCTTCCAGCGCGCCCAGCGTTTCCACGTCGAGGTCGTTGGTCGGCTCGTCCAGCAGCAGCACGTTGCCGCCTTCCTTGAGCATCTTGGCCATGTGCACGCGGTTGCGTTCGCCGCCCGAAAGCTTGCCGACGTTCTTCTGCTGGTCCGCGCCCTTGAAATTGAACGCGCCCACGTAAGCGCGCGTGGAGGTGTCGTGGCCGTTGACCTTCATGTAGTCGAGGCCGTCGGAGATTTCCTCCCACACGTTGTTCTTCGGGTTCAGGTCGTCGCGGCTCTGGTCGACATAGCCGAGGTGGACGGTGCTGCCGATCTCTATGCTGCCGCTGTCGGGCTCTTCCTGCCCGGTGATGATCTTGAACAGGGTGGATTTGCCCGCGCCGTTCGGCCCGATCACGCCGACGATGCCGCCCGGGGGCAGCATGAAATCGAGGTTTTCGAAGAGCAGCTTGTCGCCGTACGACTTGGTCAGGCCCTTGGCCTCGATCACCTTGCCGCCGAGCCGTTCGGGCACCTGGATGACGATCTGCGCCTTGCCCGGCTTGCGGTCCTTCTGGCTTTCCTGGAGTTCCTCGAACTTGCGGATACGTGCCTTGGACTTGGTCTGGCGCGCGGACGGCGTCTGCCGGATCCATTCGAGCTCGCGGCTGAGCGACTTCTGCCGCCCGCTTTCCTCGCGGCTTTCCTGCTCGAGGCGCTTCGCTTTCTTCTCGAGATAGGTCGAGTAATTGCCCTCGTAGGGGTAGTAGCTGCCGCGGTCGAGTTCGAGGATCCATTCCACCACATTGTCGAGGAAGTAGCGGTCGTGGGTGATCATCAGCACGGCGCCGGCATATTCCTTGAGGTGGTTTTCGAGCCATTCGACGCTTTCGGCATCGAGGTGGTTGGTCGGCTCGTCCAGCAACAGGATGTCGGGCTTCTGGATCAGCAGGCGGGTCAGCGCGACACGGCGCTTCTCGCCGCCCGAAAGATCGGTGACGGGGCTGTCGCCCGGCGGGCAGCGCAGGGCCTCCATCGCGATTTCGAGCTGGTTGTCGAGGGTCCAGCCGTCGACGGCGTCGATCTCGGTCTGCAGCGCGGCCATCTTGTCACCCAGCGCTTCGAAATCGGCATCGGGTTCGGCCATCTGCGCGGCGATCGCGTTGTATTCATCGACCTTGTCGGCGATGTCGCGGGCACCGTCCTTGACATTTTCGAGCACGGTCTTGCTCTCGTCCAGCTCGGGTTCCTGCTCCAGATAGCCGACGGTGATGTTCTCGCCCGGCCAGGCCTCGCCCGAAATGTCGGTGTCGATGCCGGCCATGATCTTGATGAGGGTGGACTTGCCCGCGCCGTTCGGCCCGACGATGCCGATCTTCGCCCCGCGATAGAATTGTAGGTTGATATTGCTCAGCACCGGCTTCTGCGCGCCGGGGAATGTCTTGGTCATGTCCTTCATGACGAATGCGTATTGCGCGGCCATCGGGCGGGTCCTTCGTGATCGGGTTGGAATAAGCGGGCGGCGCGCGCCCGGCAGGTATGGTGGCGCAGATAATGGTCACGGGGCGCAGGGGCAAGCGCGGTGTGCGAGAACCGCTGCTCGATATCACAAGGCGTCGGACGTTCTTGCGGCGCGAGCTTGCATCGGGTTGCATGCAGCCACTGATTTAGTTCGGGATTTCCGGACAAACCCAAGAAAAAAGTGAGGACTTATTAAGTAACGGTCTCTAGGACCCCGGCAGGGGGTTTTTACGCGACATCATGCGCGAGCAGATACTCGGACTTATTACACCTGCCATGGCATTGATTTTCATGGCGATGTTTCTCGTGCTGTGGAAGCGCGGGAACATGGGGTCCTATGTGCTCGGCTTTGCGGCCGCCTATTTCTGCCTCGGCCTCGGTTTCTTGGTCACGCATCTCGTGCCCGATCCGGGAGCGTTCTACGTTTTTCACGCGACGCAGGTGCTCTATACGCTGGGGACGGGCGCTTTGATCTGGGCAGCGGCGAAGCGGGTGGGGCAGCATGTCTCGATCCGGGCGCTGGCCGTGGTCTACGCGATCTCCGCCCTCACGCTGGCCGCCGCTATATTCCTGTCGAACGATACGGGGCCGCGGCTTTACATCATCAATACGGGCTATGGCGTGATGATGGTCATCGGAACGATGGCGCTGTTCAACGTGCAGCGCCGCAATGCGATCGACACGCTGATCGCCGTGCTGTTCGCGCTGGCAGCCGTCAATTTTCTCGTCCGGCCGGTATTGACGCTGATCATCGCGGGCGGGTCTGACGCTTCCGCCTATCGCGAATCCATCTACTACTCGGTGTTGAGCGTCGCGGTGACGGTCGCTTCGCTGATGACCGGCGTGGCCCTGATCGGGGCCTGCGCATGGGACATGGTGATAGCCGAGCGTGAGCGCGGGGAACGCGACATGCTCACCGGCCTGCGCGCGCGCCGGGCCTTCGAGCAGGACGCGATTGCCATCATCGAACGGGCCAAGCAGGAAGGCGTCCCGGTGGGGCTGGTGGTCGCCGATATCGATCACTTCAAGGCGGTGAACGACGTCTATGGCCACCAGGTCGGCGACAAGGCGATCGCGGCGTTCGGCGGCGTCATTGCCGACATGATCCGCAACAGCGACATCGCCGGGCGCATCGGCGGCGAGGAGTTCTGTATCCTCGCATGGAATTGCGATGATGAACGGGCGGAGGCGATGGCCGAGCGCGTCCGCCGGCGTTTCTCGGAGACAGCGGTGTCGGGCATGCCGAGCAACAACCGCCTGTCTGCCAGCTTCGGCGTTGCGGCGCGCGAGGCGGGCGAGGGCTATGGCAAGCTGTTCGCACGCGCCGATGCCGAGCTTTACCGTGCGAAGGAAAGCGGTCGCAACCGCGTCTGCCGCGAGGAGATGGCGAACGTCGTGACCGAGTTCAGGTCGAAGGACGCCCAGCGCGCATAAGCCGAGGGATCAGGGCCAGCTGCAGCACCGCTCTGAGCACCAGAAACGCCACGAAAGACAGCCACAAGCCGTCGTTCCCCAGCGGCCAGGTCAGCCACAGCAATAGCGCATAGCCCACGCACGCTCCGGCCATGCTGAGCAGCAGGGCGCGCGTCCAGCTGGCCCCGACGAACACGCCGTCGAGTACGAATCCGGCGACCCCTGCGAAGGGTATGATCACCAGCCACGGCACGAGAGCGCGAGCCTCGACAGCCACTGCCTCGGTCGCTGCAAATGACTCGAGGATCGAGCCGCCGGCCACGGCGAAAACTCCGGCCAGGATTGCGGCAATGCCGAGCCCACGCAGCAGGATGGCGCGCATGTAGGCGAGAAAGCCGTCGCGGTCGTCATCTCCATGCCGCTCGCCGTTGAGTACCTGTGCCGCATTCTCGAACCCGTCTAGCAACAGCGCGGAGAACACGAACAGCTGATAGAGGATACCATTGGCGGCCAGCACCACTGCACCGCGCTCTGCGCCGAGCCGCGTGAGGGCCGAGATTGCGACCATCAGGATCACGGTCCGCAGGAACAGGTCGCGATTGACCGAGAGAAAGGGCTTAAGCGCCGCAAGCGAGATCGAAGCACGGTCACGGACTGCGTCGCGAAGGTCCGATCCGGCGAGTGCAACGACGATGGCGACACAGGCAACCAGCTTGGCGAATTCCGCGATAAAGCTGGACCAGCCGATCCCGGCAATGCCCCAGTCCAGCCCCAGGGCCAACCACAGCCCGAGCGCAACATTGAGCAGGTTGTAGGCCACCTCGATCGCCAGCACCGTCTTCATCCGCCGCCGCCCGACTAGGAAGCCGACCATGGCGAAATTAGCGAGCACCGCTGGCGCGCTCCAATAGCGGATGTCGGCATAGATTACGGCAGCAGTGCGGACCTCGCCCTGTGCGCCCAGCGCGTCGAGCAGCGCGGGCAGCAGGATCGGCTTGGCCATCAGCAGCAACGCGGCAATGGCGAGTCCGACCACCAATCCGCGGATCATCACGGCGACCTGTTCTGCCGGACCCGACCGAGTGCCGGCTTGCGCGACGAGGCCGGTCGTGCCGGTCTTCAGGAAATTCATGACCGTGAACAGCGCTGCGAAAAGCTTGGCGCCGACATCGACCGCACCTTGCGTGGGGGCGTCGCCAAGCTGGCCGACAATCCACATGTCGCCGATCCCGATCAGCGCAGTCGCGACATTGGTGACCATTGCAGGCAGGGCGATGGCCCAGATCGCCAGGATCGCCGTCCGATCGAGTTTGGCAGGTGTCGTCGCGCTCACCGGAACTTGAGACAGGAGCGGGCCATTGAACGCAAGACCACCGAAACCCGAGGACGATGATATGCCCACACTTTACACGATGCCCGGCACCTGTGCCCTTGCCACCAATATTGCGGTCGCGTGGCTGGATGCTCCGGTCGAGGTCAAGAACATGGCCTATGGCGACCACAAGAAGGACGAGTATCTCGCGATCAATCCCAAGGGGAAGGTGCCTGCAGTCGCGTTCGAAGACGGCGACGTCCTGACCGAGGCCGCAGCAATCCTGAGCTGGCTCGGCGCGGAATACGGGACCGAGGACTATGCACGCGACAAGGTCTTGGGGCGCAAGGAAGCCGAAGCGCTATCCTACCTCACGAGCGAAGTGCATGCCGATTTCGGACCGCATTTCGCTGCGAAGACCTACGCCGAGAGCAAGGACACGCAAGACGAAGTGAAGGCAGCGGCTTACGACAAGCTGCGCAAACATTTCGAGCGCTTGGAAGCCAATTTCCAGGAGACCGATAGCGAGTGGTATCTATCCGAGCGCAGCTTCGCCGATGCCTATCTCTATGTCGTCACGCGGTGGATCGAGCAGACCCCGCTGTCGATCGACGACTACCCGACCCTGCGGGCATTCCGCGACCGCATGCAGGAGGACGAGGGCGTCAAGTTGGCCCTTTCCCGGCAGGACATGAAGTCCGTTTAAGCGTGCGCTCTGCTTGACCAAGACAAGAGACAAATGGTCGGGGAGACTGGATTCGAACCAGCGACCCCTTGTACCCAAAACAAGTGCGCTACCAGGCTGCGCCACTCCCCGACCGGATGTCCCGCAATTTGCTGTAGATGGTGGGCCCGGCAGGACTCGAACCCGCGACCTAGCCGTTATGAGCGGCCAGCTCTAACCAACTGAGCTACAGGCCCCCATGCACCGCATGCGGAGGCAAGCGCCTAGCGGCACGGCGCCGGACTGGCAAGCCGCTAGACAACGACGGAATCGATGATTTCCGCAACCGTCGTCGACCGAACACCGCGCTGGTCGAGGTAGGCGTAAACGGTCCGCAACCAGTCGTAGAAGCGGTCGAGGTCGTCTTCGCTGCGCACATAAGGTGTGTGGCCGGGCGACAATGACGGGCTGTGGAAGCTGAGCGTGAGCACCGGCAGCCCATCGTCGAGCGCGATGTCCAAGGCCTTGAGGGCTTCCTCTGCCGACGTGCCTTCGGGTGTGAGCGCGATGCGCTCGAGCAGGCCGAGGCGCGAAAAAAGGCTTGTGAGCATCGCCGAGTTCCGGGCGAGCGGAAACAGAGCGTCGCCCTGTTTGCGCAGCATGCCCCAGTAGACCGTGGTCAATGGCAACTCGAGCAGCTTGCGCTGCGTGTCGGTCCAATAGGGTGTGCAAGGATGGGCGCGGAAATCGGGCCCGCCTTCGGCGCTGTAATCGAAGCGGCAGCGCACCGAACTGTCGATGGCGATGCCGGTCTCCGAAAGCATCGCGGCGGTTGCAGGCCCCACGCCATAGCGGCCTGCGCGGTAGATGCGGGGGACGGCGCCGAATTTTTCCTCGATAAGATCGCGCAAGGCCCGGAATTTGGCGCGCTCGAGGTCGGGAGGCAGATTGCCGGAAAAGCTGGTGCGGCGGGTCAGTTCTTCGTCGAAGGGGGGATTGACCCACGGATGCAGCTGGACGCCCACCTCGGCCTCGCCCTTGGCCACAGCACCACCGATAATGTCTTGCGCGATCGGTGACTGCGCGATGGGCCAGTCGATCAGATAGACCGGCGAAATGCCAAGCGAACCGCAGAACTGCTGGAACTTCGCGATCCGCGGCACGTGGTCGAGCGTATAACCCTGGCGCGAGAAGTCGCCCGTCCAGTCGAATTCCTCCTCGGCATCGACGGTCAGAAGCGCCCGCTGCCCGAAATCGGGTGCAAAGCTGACGGTCTGATTGCGCGACGGCGGATGGAGAAGATTCGCGTGTTGAATGTCGCTTGCCCCCCGGCGTGTCCAATGGCGAATGATCAGCCCGCCGCGCGACCCGGCGTATTGGCTGGGCTAGGCAGCGCCTCTTCCCCGGTCAAGAGCGGCAGCGAGAGGATCAACCACTGGTCGTCGCGCGACAATTCGCCGCCCGCTGCGCGCGCCTCCGCGCGGGCAAGACGGAGGGAGAAGCCCGCGCCGAAGATCCCGGCGCTGACCGCTCCGGTACCGCCGCGCGCTTCGTGAGAGAAGACGTCGTTTGCGCTGGCCAGCGTAGCCGGCAATTGGGCGCGCAGGGTCGCCTGCCCGTCTTCCGTGCGCAAGTAGAGCTTGATCGTCTCGCCCGCACCGGTCGCGCCCGCGATCGTGGCCAATACGCGCCAGGCGAGCATCTCTGCATCGCCGCTCGTTATCGGCAGCAGCGCGGCATCGGCTTCCAGCTGCGTGGCGAAGCTGGCGACGCGCGGTTTCAGGACCGATTGCAGCTGGTCGATCTGCGCATGCGCGATGGCGGCGAAATCCGCCGTTCCGGGCTCCAATTCCAGCGTGCCGGTTTCGAGCCGTGCCAGCCGGTCGAGTTCGTCGAAGCCCGCGAGGATGCGTGCGCTGTCCCCGGCAATCGAAGCGGCCAGCGCGCGATATTCGTGCGGCGTGGGGCCGAAGACCTGTTGCTGGATGACCTCCGCATTGCCCTGCATAGCATTAACCGGCGTGCGCAGTTCGTGGAGGAGCTGGCGCAGGCGATCAGCGCTGTCATGGCGGCGGTCGTCGCTCGCCGCGACAGCCCGGCGGAAGCGCCCGACATAGCCGTAGAACCGGCCCTCGCCGCGCGTGAAGCGGGGCGCGGCATCGACCGTCCATTCGCCCGCGATGGCCTCGCCGCCGCGCAGCGTCAGCATGGCGCTGCGAACAGGCCTGCGATTGAGGAAAGCAGCAGCGAAATCGTCTCCGCCCGCGCCATCGCCGCGCCGCTGGGCGAGCGCGGTGCCGACCACCATGGGCGCGATCCCGTCTTCTGCCCAGTCGATTCGGCCCTCGGCATCGGTGCCGAACAGGAAGCTGGCGACCGGCTTGCGCTGCACCGCCGGTTCCGGATCGCCCAGCGGCAGGGACGGGGCCTCGCCGCCGGTGCTTCCGCGGTTGCGCTTGTACGCCTCGATCCGGTCGACGAGGGCGCGGATGCCGCCGGTCGTGGCGGGAGAGGGGGCGGGAGTAGCGGCGGGAACGTCCTCTTCAGGCTCTCCATCCGGCGGGACATCGGTGTTCGTGTCGTCGCCATCGTTCGCTGCCGACAGCACCAGCGGCGGTGGCTCCGCGGGCAGGTCAGCCTTGATCGCTTCGGTCGGCTCCGCCTCGTCCAGCAGCTCCAGCATGTCGGGTAGGGGCAATGCGCGGTCCTGCACGCCCAGCCGGTCGAGCACGCGTACGGCAGCTTCGGGCAGGTCGCGACGGTGCCGAAGGAAACCGCGCGCGCGGATCGGCAGGCGGGGGATGAGACTCTCCCATTCCTCACCCGTCAAATGCGCGCGATAGAGCGCCGCGGCGGCGATCTTCGGATGCGCCTCGCCGAACCATTTCACAAGTTCGGGATTGCGGAACCGCCAGCCGTTCTCGCCTACGATACGTGCGCGCTCATCGACCGGGATCATCTCCGCCAATGCGATCAGACGCAGATATGCCGCCGCCTTCAACGCCGGGTCGCCCGCCTGCGGCCGCTCGCCCAGCAGGTCGATCAGTTGGCGAAACTGCGTCTTGCCCGCACGCTCGCCCGTCGCGCGGTGGCGCAACACTGTGGCAAGGCGGTCGTCAAAATGCATGGATACTCCGGTGCGGCATCAAGGTTTGCGAAGGGTAAACCATGACACTTTTTCGCTTTCTATCCGTGTAAGGTTTACGATGAACGGAAACTTGCCTTCGCGTTGCAAAGCGGGACAATTGCTGGCAAAGATAATAATGTTAGCCAAGAGGCTCCAGATGCGTTGTTAACATTTCGCGATGCATGCCGGACCGGGATAACGGACAAACGCATTTTAGGGGCTCATGGGTCATGGCCAATCTCGACGAAATCGATCGCAAGCTGCTGGGCGAATTGCAGGCCGAAGGGCGCATTACCAATGTCGAGCTGGCCCACCGGGTCGGCCTGACCGCTCCGCCGTGCCTGCGCCGCGTCCGCGCGTTGGAGGACGAGGGCGTGATCAAGGGCTACCACGCCGATCTCGATCCGGGGAAGCTAGGCTTCTCGATCACGGTATTCGCCATGGTCAGCCTGAAGAGCCAGGCCGAAGACGCGCTGCGCGAGTTCGAAGAAGCTATGCGGGACCTGCCGGAAGTGCGCGAGGTGCACATGCTTAACGGCGAGATCGATTTCATCATCAAAATCGTCAGCAAGGATCTGCAAAGCTTCCAGGAATTCCTTACCAGCAAGCTGACTCCGGCGCCCAATGTGGCGAGTGTGAAGACATCGCTGACGATCCGCACCAGCAAGAGTGAGCCTGGCGTGCCGCTGGGTAAATAAGGAGGCGCTGCGATGACCGACACGATACAGGGCCATTGCCTGTGCGGCGCGGTCGGGATCACCATCGAAGGACCCGCCCACGAGATCGAAATCTGCCAATGCAACATGTGCCGCCGCTGGAGCGGAGCCATCTACACCGCACAGACGGGTAAATCGGTCATGATCGAGGGCGAGGACAAGGCCAGCGTCTACCGCTCGAGCGACTGGGCAGAGCGAGCCTTTTGCGGGACGTGCGGCAGCCACCTGTGGTTCCGCTTCCTGCCCACCGGCAATCGCAGCTTCTCCGCCGGCCTGTTCGATGCCGCCGCGTCGCACACGATCGAGAAGGAAATTTTCGTCGACGAAGCGGCGGATTGGTGCCGCATCCAAGGCGATCATCCCCGCCAGACCGGCGCCGAGGTCATCGCCGAGGCCGAAGCGGCAGGCTTCACCTTCGACTGAGCGCAACTGCTCGATAGTGGACAGATCCGGTCGGTTGGGGTGGGCGTCGTAAAAGGCGGCTAGCCACTGCAGGCCGTCCTCGCCCGATATGAGTTCGATACCTTTGATATTAGGTCGATACCCTCTGACTTGTCGGCGCGCAGTTTGACCAACAGGTCTTGGGGCGGGCGTGTCGTCGAAACGCATGAAGGCTAGTGGTTTTTAGGGTCCTGCATGTCGAACCACCAATTCGCGGCATGATTCGCGAAGGTTTGGATTTGAGCAGGGCAGCGCCGATGTGTACGGTGCGCACAAAGCTACATCCGGAGAGAGACCCATGGCCACCGTACTCGAAACCAAATCCGCCAATGACGACAGCCACATCCGCGGCTCGGTCAGCGAAGAGGAATGGGCGGTCCGCGTCGATCTCGCGGCGGCCTACCGGCTGGTGGCGCTCTACGGCTGGGACGATCTGATCTTCACGCACCTGTCCGCGCGTGTGCCGGGGCCGGAGCATCACTTCCTGATCAACCCCTACGACATGATGTTCGAGGAGATCACCGCTTCCAGCCTCGTCAAGATCGACACCGAGGGCCAGCCGGTGATCGAGACCACGCATCCGGTCAATCCGGCGGGCTTCACCATCCATTCCGCGCTGCACATGAATTGCGAGGATGCGCATGCCGTGATGCACCTCCACACACCAGACGGGCAGGCAGTGAGCGCAATGTCCGAAGGGCTGATGGAGCACACGCAAACCGGCATGATCGCACGCCACGACATCGCCTATCACGAGTACGAAGGCATCGCGACCGATCTCGAAGAGCGCGAGCGGCTGGTCCAGGATATGGGCGACAAGCACGCCATGATCCTGCGCAACCATGGCACGCTGGCGATCGGCAAGACGGTGGCCCAGTGTTTCCTGCGCCTCTATTTCATCGAGCGCGCTTGCACCGCGCAGGTCCGCATGCTGAGCGCGGGCCGCGAGAACCTCAACAATCCCCCGCAGGGCACGCCGCAAAAGGTTCAATCGCAGACGCCCGCCGCCGGCATGGGCATGGTCGCAGACGGGCTCGCCTGGCCTGCGCTGCTGCGCAAGCTCGACCGGATCGATCCGAGTTTCCGGGATTGATGTGAGGTCCGGTCAGGTAGACCGAATCAGCTCGATATAGGTCAAGGCAGGCTCGAGTATCATCGAGACCTCGTAGTCGCTCGCGCTGCTTGAAGCTTCGATGATCCTAGCCTCGGTCTCATCCGACAGGAGGAAGCGGGTCATCGCATTCAACGCGGCGTCGCCCTCATACTCGTCAGCAAACTGCGCTTTAAGGCGGCCCTTCTTTAAGAGAGTGGGGTATTCGTCGACGATAGAAGTAGCGAGCTGCAGTGCGACGTTGTGGCCGTGAATGCCTCGGATAATTTCATACCCGCGCTCCACCGGCCAATCGAGGGCTGCCGCGCCGCTCCACCATGAGAGATAGCTAGTATCGCCGAACGGATGCGCAGAAACACCTGTAGCCAACGCATGGGCGAAAAGCCTCGACACAGCCTCTCGTTTTTCCCGGCTGAAATTGGACCAGCCGCTTTTCCGGATGCGCCATGCAAGCAGGGGCGGCTCAAGGCCAAGCCATGTCGGATCTTCGATTGCTAGTTGCAGGATGCGCGGCAGAAAATACCGATATTCTCCCGAGCCCCCGACGGTGGTCATCGCCCAACCTGCGTATGGACCTATTACCTCATTTGGAAGCTCGCGCAGGTCGACTGATACCAGTTTGCCAAGCACGCGATCTTCATCGGAATCACGATGGGGGGATCGGTCGAGATAGCTTGGACGCGTCTCGTCTGCGAATGCGCGATAAACGGCCTCGATGACCTCGCTGTTCAGCCCACACGCTCCTTCAGCCAGTCCTCGAGCCACTTGATGGTGTAGTCGCCGGTCCGGACGTCCTCTTGCAGCAGCAGTTCCTGATGCAGAGGGATGTTCGTCTTCACGCCTTCGACCACCATTTCGTCCAGTGCACGCTTGAGGCGCATCATGCAGCGGTCGCGGTCGCGGCCGTAGACGATTAGCTTGGCGATCATGCTGTCGTAATAGGGCGGGATCGAATAGCCGGCGTAGAGCCCGCTATCGACGCGCACATGCATGCCGCCGGCCGGGTGGTAATAGGTGACCTTGCCGGGGCTGGGCGTGAAGGTGAACGGGTCTTCCGCATTGATGCGGCATTCGATAGCGTGGCCCTTGAACTCGATCTCGTCCTGGGTGACCGACAGGGACTTGCCCGCCGCTATGCGGATCTGTTCGCGCACCAGGTCGACGCCGGTAATCGCCTCGGTCACGGGATGCTCCACCTGCAGGCGAGTGTTCATCTCGATGAAGTAGAACTCGCCGTTTTCCCACAGGAACTCGATTGTGCCCGCGCCGCGATAGCCCATGTCGCGCATCGCCTTCGAGCAGACCTCGCCCATGCGCATACGCTCTTCATGCGTGATGACGGGGGAGGGCGCTTCCTCCAGCACCTTCTGGTGCCGCCGCTGGAGCGAACAGTCGCGCTCGCCCAAGTGGATCGCATTGCCTTCGCCGTCGCCGAACACCTGGAATTCGATGTGACGCGGATTGCCGAGGTATTTTTCGATATAGACGGTCGCATCGCCGAAGGCGGCTTTCGCCTCGCTGCCGGCCTGCTGCATCAGCGTTTCAAGCTGGTCCTCGCTCTCGCAGACCTTCATCCCGCGCCCGCCGCCGCCGCTGGCGGCTTTGATGATGACGGGATAGCCGATCTCCTCGGCGATCTCGCGCGCCTCGGCGATGTCGGAGACTGCGCCTGCGGAGCCGGGCACCAGCGGCAGGCCGAGGTCGCCGGCACTCTTCTTGGCCGCGACCTTGTCGCCCATGGTACGGATATGTTCGGGCCTCGGGCCGATCCACTTGATGTCGTGCGCTTCGACGATCTCGGCGAACTTGGCGTTCTCGGAGAGGAAGCCGTAGCCCGGGTGGATCGCATCGGCCTCGGCGATTTCCGCGGCCGAGATGATGTTGGCGATGTTGAGGTAGCTGTCGGTTGCGCTCGGCGGGCCGATGCAGATCGCATGGTCGGCGAGGCGGACGTGCATGGCATCGGCGTCTGCGGTGGAGTGCACCGCGACCGTCTCGATGCCCATTTCATGCGCCGCACGGTGGATGCGCAGCGCGATTTCGCCGCGATTGGCGATGAGGATACGTTTGATATCGGCCACTTGGAAACCTCAGCCGATGACGACGAGAGGCTGGTCGAATTCGACCGGCTGGGCGTTCTCGACGAGGATCGCCTTGACCGTTCCGGCCTTGTCGGCGGTGATCGGGTTCATCACCTTCATCGCCTCGACGATGACGAGGGTCTGGCCTTCCTTCACGCTGTCGCCGACCTTGACGAAGTCCGATGCTCCCGGCTCGGGCGCGAGATAGACGGTGCCGACCATGGGCGACTTGATCGCACCGGCATGGTCCGCAGCGGGCGCCGCGTCGGGGGTGGGAGCGGCAGATGCAGGGACCGGAGCGGCTGCGGGTGCCGCTGCCGGAGCGGCCACCTGCGCCGGGGCCATCGCCAGGCCGCCGCCGCGCGAAACGCGGATCATGCGGTCGCCGTCTTCCACCTCGATTTCGGTGAGGCCGGTGTCGGCCAGCATTTCCGCCAGTTCGCGGACCATTGCGATGTCGATGTTCATACCGGACTTGCCGGCGCTGCCCTTGTGATCGGCCATGGTTACCCTTGTTGTAGCTTTGCAGCGCCTATGCGCCGCAGCGGCGCGCAAGACAAGGGGTGGCAGGCGTGTTTTAGAGCGCCGCAGCCTTCTCCAACGCTACGGCATAGCCGCGGGGGCCCAGGCCTTTGACCTCGTCCACCGCGCCCATGCCGACATAGGATATGTGGCGGAATTCCTCGCGTTTCGCGGGGTCGGAGAGGTGCACTTCGATCACCGGCACGCCGATCGCCTTGATCGCATCGAGCAGCGCGATGGAGGTGTGAGTATAGGCCCCCGCATTGAGCAGCACCGCCTTCGCCCCGACCTCGCGCGCCTCGTGCAGCCAGTCGACCAAGACGCCCTCGTGATTGGTTTGTCGCATGTCGATGGCAAGGCCGAGGTCCTGCGCCTTGGCATCAAGCATCCGGCCGATATCGTCGAGCGTGTCCGAGCCGTAAATCTCCGGCTCCCGCGTGCCCAGGAGGTTGAGGTTGGGTCCGTTGAGGACGAAGACGGTTGCGGTCATGGGGGAGGGTTAGCGGGACTTGGGGCGGGTGAGAAGCGGCCTGTCCGCTAACGACCCGATTGCGGACGTTATAATTATCTGTAATCTGTCACTCATGAGCACGAAAGAGTTCGTTTCGCAGCAGCGCAATACAGTCAATTTTCTATTTGGTCTGATCGTGGCTGGCCTGCTGATGTTCCGGCTCTGGGCAGCGCTGGATTGGGCATTCGCACTCGGATGGAACGCTGACCCGAAAATACTCTGGGCGGCGCCATTGATGGCGACATTCGGCTATGGTGTGTGGTTTTTCTGCATGAAAATTTTTCGCTTCGTAGAGAGCTATTACTAGCTTCAGCAAACCACCCAAACGCCGCCCTTGAGGGGCAGCACTACTGATCGCTCCCCTTTACCTTCCCCCACTGACGCGCCGCCGTATATCCAAGATACCCAGTACCAAATAGGGCATAAAGCGCGTCCGGCAGTGCCGCGAGATAGTGCGTCATTCCGGTGCCGATGTCGTGCGCGGTCTGCGCGACGAAGGCGGCGATCACGCCCATCGGCACGCTGAACAGGATCAGCGCATACATCACATAGAGGAAGCTGGGGCGCGCGCGGCTGGTCCAGGGGTCGGCGCTTTGCGCTTCGGCGACGATGGCGGAGAGGCGCGCTTCGATGGTCTTCAGTTCCTGCGTACCCTCCAGCGCGATGAGTTCGAGCTTGGCCTTGGCACGCGCTTCCTTGTCCGGGATCACCTTGTCGATGATCGAAGCGATGGGGCCGATAAGCGAATCGATGAGGGGCATGGCGCGGTCTCCGTCGGTTAGGAACGGCGCAACAGCTAACCAGATCGGTTCGTGTAGGAAAGAGGTCCCGAAGCCGTGAGCGCGCACGCAGTGCGAGACTGCCGCGAAAACCGGTTCGTCAGGAGGGAAACCACTGGTCGGGATGACTGGATTCGAACCAGCGACCCCCACACCCCCAGTATGGTGCGCTACCAGGCTGCGCTACATCCCGAAACCAGTGGAGGCGGCCCTATAGGCGGCACGCCCGTGCATGGCAAGCGCCAGTCTGACTCAAGCTCTCACGCAAGTTTGCACGCAGTGTGCGTCCAATTCGTTGCTAGTGCCCGGCATTGCTGCTAACCGCGCCCGCACTTCGGACGTGAGGGTGCGGGGCGGGCTTGAACGGCCTGCATTCGCCGCCCATCTGCGACCGGTCGTTCATTCATTTCGACAGGTATATTTCAATGCTCGATCTTCTTGCCGCCGCCGGTTCCGCTGGAAGCGCGCCTCCCGCATGGACCGGCTGGATCCTGCCGCTCGGCATGCTGCTGATCCTCTGGTTCCTGATCATCCGGCCGCAGATGCGCCAGCAGAAGCAGCATCGCGAACGCGTTGCGGGGCTGCAGAAGGGCGATGAAGTCGTCACGCAGGGCGGCCTTGTCGGCAAGATCACCAAGGTCGAGGATCACTTCGTCCACGTCGAACTGGCCAAGGGCATGACCGTGAAAGCAGTCCGCACCACCATCGGCGAAGTGCTGTCCTCGCGCGGCAAGCCCGCTGCAAACGACTGAGCCGGGGACGCAAGCCAACATGCTCGATTTTCCCACCTGGCGTAAGGTCTGGCTGTGGTCGATCGCGATCATCGCCATGCTCGCCGCGCTGCCCTCGCTGCTGTCGGCGACCAGTGTCCGCTGGCCCGATGCTTTGCCGCAGCCGATGGTCAATCTCGGCCTCGACCTTGCCGGCGGTAGCCACATCCTTCTGGAAGCCGATCCCGCCGATGTCGCGGCGCAGCGGCTCGAGAACATGGAGGAGAACGTCCGCAGCCTGATGCGCAATGCCGAACCGCGCATCCGCATCGGCGATGTCTCGACCCGTGGCGGGCAGCTGAGCTTCATCCTCGACGATCCCTCGCAGATGGACCAGGCGCGCGAAGTCATGCTGCCGTCGATCAACGGCACCGGCCTGGTGCGCGAGTGGGATCTGACGATGGAGGACGGCAACCGCATGATCCTCTCGCCCACGGCAGACGGCACCGATACTGCCGTGAACGACGCGATGGAAAGCGCGATCGAAGTCATCCGCAAGCGTATCGACGAGCTCGGCACGCGCGAACCGACGATTATCCGCCAGGGCGACACGCGTATCGTGGTTCAGGTGCCGGGTCTCGAAGATCCCGAACAGTTGAAAGCTCTGCTGGGCGAAACGGCCGAGCTGGAATTCAAGCTGGTCGACCAGAACGCCCTGCCGAGCGATGTGGCCGAGGGCCGCGCGCCTCCGGGAAGCGAGATTTATCCATACGCCGCGACCTCCGACTTTGCCGGGCAGAATCTCGCCGTGCGTCGCCTCGGCGGTATCCGCGGCGACAATCTCACCGGCGCGCAGCAAAGCTTCGATCCGCAGACCAACGAGCCTGTGGTTACGATCCAGTTCGATAGCGATGGCGGCCGTCGTTTTGCCAAGCTGACGACCGAAAACGTCGGTAAACCCTTCGCTATCATACTCGATGGGCAGGTCTTGTCCGCCCCCAATATCAACGAACCGATCCGTGGCGGGACCGCGCAGATTTCCGGTGGATTCAGCGTCGAAACGGCTAACCGCCTCGCCATCTCGCTGCGCTCCGGCGCACTGCCGGTGGAGCTGGCAGTGGTCGAGGAACGCACCGTCGGACCCGATCTTGGCGCCGACTCGATCCGCAGCGGCATGCTGGCGATGGCCATTGGCTCGCTGCTGGTCATCGCGCTGATGATCGCGAGCTACGGCCGCTTCGGGGTCTATGCGACGATAGCTCTGGTCATTAACATACTGATGTTGCTCGGTATCATGGCCGGCCTTGGTACTACGTTGACCCTGCCGGGCATCGCCGGCTTCGTGCTGACGATCGGCGCGGCGGTGGACGCCAACGTGCTGATCAACGAGCGTATTCGCGAAGAACGCGCGCGTGGCCGCCGCGTGGTCGCTGCGGTCGAGACCGGCTACAAGGAAGCCAGCCGCGCTATTTACGATGCGAATGTCACCAACTTCATCGCCGGTGTGTTGCTGTTCCTGTTCGGCTCCGGCCCGATCCGCGGCTTCGCGGTGGTGCTGGTCATCGGCCTGTTCACCAGCGTCTTCACCGCGGTGACGCTCACCCGCATGTGGGTCGCCGCCTGGCTGCGCAAGGCGCGGCCCAGCGATCTGAACCTATAGGAGGAGGCGAGATATGCGACTTCTGAAACTCGTCCCCGACAATACGAACATCAAGTTCCTCAAGTGGCGCATCCCGTTCTTCGTGGTCAGCATCCTGCTGATCGCGGCGAGCTGGGCGCTGGTGATGACCAAGGGCCTCAATTACGGCGTCGATTTCGCTGGCGGTCTGGAAGTGCGCGCAACCTTCACGCAAAGCGCGGAAGCGCCGGTCGCGCAGCTGCGCGACGACGTGGAAGCGCTCGGCTATGGTTCCCCCGTCGTCCAGCGCTTCGGCGAGGACAACCAGGTCTCGATCCGCGTGCGCTTGCCCGACGATGTTGCTGCCGATCAGGAAGCCGCGCAGGAAGCCGCCAATAAGGTCGTGAGCACGTTGCAGGCGGAATATCCCGACTTCCGCCTCGACGGGAACGACAATGTGTCCGGCAAGGTGTCGGGCGAGTTCCGCATGACCGCGATCTATGCGTTGCTGGCTGCGATGGCCGCGATCGCACTCTACATCTGGATCCGTTTCGAATGGCAATTCGGCGTCGGCGCGCTGTTCGCACTGTTTCACGACGTCAGCCTGACGCTGGGCATGTTCGCGCTCTTCCAGCTGGAATTCAGCCTCCAGATCATTGCCGCGATCCTCGCGATTATCGGTTATTCGCTGAACGATACCATCGTCGTCTACGACCGTATCCGCGAGAACCTGAAGAAGTATCGCAAGATGCCGCTGCCCGAGCTGCTGGACCTCTCGGTGAACGAGACGCTGGCGCGTACCGTGATGACCTCGCTGACGCTGTTCGTTGCGCTGTTGCCGCTGTTGATGTTCGGTCCGGCAAGCCTGTTCGGCATGGTTGCAGGCATCACGCTCGGCCTGTTCGTAGGTACCTATAGCTCGGTCTATATGGCCGCGCCGATCCTGGTCTGGCTGGGAGTTACCAGCGACAGCTTCGTGCCGGAGGAAACGGTTGCCGACGTGCAGGAGAAGAAGGCACGCGGCGTCGTCTAGGGTGCGGGTCTAAACCAGCGTATCGTAATAGACGGCCAAGGCCTTGCCATTGGCCTCCCAGCTGAAATTCTCGACCGTCTGCGCGACCTTTTGCGGATCGCGCGGCCGATCGAGAACGCGATGGATGCCTTCGCGCACGGCGCGGGGTGTGCGGGCGACGATCACCCCCGCATCGGGCGACTGCACCACCTCGCGCGCGCCTCCGGCGTCGGTGATGACCAGCGGAGTGCCGCAGGCGAGCGCCTCGATCCAGGCGTTGGCCAGTCCCTCGCTGCTCGACGGCAGCACCATGGCGTCGGCTGCCGACAGGATCGGCGGCAGGCTCGATGGCGGCTGGCTGCCGAGGAAATGCACCCGGTCGGCAATGCCGAGTTCGACTGCGAGCTTTCTGAGGCAGTCTTCCTCCTCGCCCTTGCCGACCAGAAGGAGCCGCGCGTCGGGCAGGTCGCCCAGCGCTTTCATCACGATGCCTTGACCCTTGCGCTCGATCAGCGCGCCGACGGTGACTAGCAGCCGCTCCTTCGGATCGTAGGGAAAGCCGTAGGTCTCGGCGATCGTACGCCGCAACCCCGTGTGGTCCAGCGGGCGAAAGAGATCGCGGTCGAGACCCGTGTAGTGGATGGCAATCGATTCGCGCTGCATGCCCAGCGATGCCATGTCGTCGACCAGCGCCTTGCACACCGCGAGCAAACCTGTTGCGCGCTTTCCGGTCTCGAGCAGCGCCTTGCGCCCGTAATTGCGCGAGCCCCAGTAATGGATGTCCGCCCCGCGCGCCTTCACGGTGAAGGGCAGGCCCAGCGCTTCGGCAATTGCCATCGCCGCCGGCCCGTCGGGATAGAAGAATTGCGCATCGACCAGATCGAACGGGTTCTCGCGATGGAGCCGCTCGACCAGCGGCAACACGGCGCGGGCGATGCTTGCGGGGTTGAGCCGCCCGCCGACCTTGGGGATGAGCCGGAAGGTCGGGCGATGTACGGGCAGGCCGAACTCTTCGCTTTCGACGGCAGCCTCGCGCAGGTCGCGATAATGGCCGAATACGACTGGCGGCAGTCCGATCGGGTTGACGAGCGTGACCTCCCAATGCGTGTCGCGCTGAAGCGCTGCGAGCGATTTCGCGACGAAGATGCCGAAGCGGGGCTGGGCGGCGTTGGGGAACAGGGTCGAGAGCGAGAGAACCCGGCGGGTCTTGATGACACTCACAGCTTGCGGACCAGCATTTCGGCGACGGCAATCCAGGGCGCATCCTTGATGACGTCTTGCTTCTGCCCCTGTCCCGGCGGCAGTACGCCGAGCAGATCGCCCTGTCGGTCGATCAGCCGCCCGAAGGCGAAGCGGCCGCCCTTCTTCGGCACCAGCACATCACGATTGATCGCGCGGGCGGCCTCGGACGGGTCGAGCTGCCGCAGCCATAGCTGGTCGCCGGGTCGGTATTCGCCATGGGGGTAGGCGATGTCGAGCACCATGAGCGCGCCTTCGCTGCCCAGATCGGTAGCGAGGATTGCGTCCCGAGGTGAAGCGAGCGCTTCGGGTCCGGCTTTCTCGAGCGACGCCACGATCTGCGGCTGCGCTGCCTTCTCCGAGCGGACCAGCAGCTCCGGATCGACGTCGAGCGCGGCTGCGATGCGGTCCATCCACTTGATGGAAAGGTTGCGCATCCCCGTCTCGAGTCGCCCGACAGTCTGCGGGGTCGTAGGCGGATCGCAGGCCACCGCGAGATCGGCGAGCGTCATGCCCTTTTGCCTGCGGATGTCGCGTATGCGGTTGATCATCGCCTGTCCCAATAACCGATTTGGTTTTTCGACTTTCCTACACGAAGCTCTCCGACGCAAGCGGTTTTTCCAACCACAGGAGAAACCGATGCCCCGTAAACTCGTCGAACGCGAACTCACGCCCGAGGGTCCGCGTCGTGCAGGCAGCGCCCGAGCCCGCCGCCGAAGTGTCACCGTGAACCACGCTGAATCGCCGTTGACCTGGCTCCATTCGCGCGGACATTTGTCCGATCGCCAGTTCGATGCCGGCGAGCGGCTACGCGCGGATTACGAGCGGGCACAGCTCTCGCCATCGGTGACCATGCGCTGGGACCCGGTCCGCGTCGATGGCGGCGGTGGCGACGGCTTGACGCCATCGGAGCGGCAATTGTCGGCCAAGTCGCGCTTCGATGGCGCGATGGCGGAAGTGGGACCGGGGCTGAAGGACATCCTCTGGCGCGTCGCCTGCGCCTGCGAGGGGTTGCCCGATGCGGAACAGGCGCTCGAATGGCCCGCGCGCAGCGGCAAGCTGGTCCTCAAGCTCGCGCTCGATAGGGTGGCGGATTTCTACCGGATCCGCTGAGCGATTTCTCGGCGCAGAGCGGGCAGCACTTCCGCCTCGAACCACGGATGGTCGCGCATGAACAGCGTGCTACGCCAGGCGGGGTGGGGGAGGGGCAGGAACTGCGGCAGGAAGTCTCGCCAGCGCCGCATGCGCTCGACCATGGTCCAGCTCTTGGTCTCGGGCAGGTAGGCGCGCTGGGCGTAGGTGCCGACGAGCAGCGTCAGGCGGTCGGCGGGCAATTCTTCCCACACCCGCTCATGCCATGTGGGCGCGCATTCGGGGCGGGGTGGCTTGTCGCCTCCGCTCGCCTTGCCGGGATAGCAGAAGCCCATCGAGACGATGGCGAAAAGCTCCGGATCGTGGAGCGTATCGAAACCCACGCCGAGCCATTCGGCCAGCCGCTGCCCGGACTTGTCGTCGAAGGCGAGGCCTGCCTGGTGCGTGATCCGTCCCGGTGCCTGCCCGATCACGACGACGCGGCTGGTCACGCTGAACTGGACGATGGGTTTAGGGCCGAGCGGCAGGTGCTCCGCGCACAGCGTGCAGCCGCGGATTTCGCGTTTGAGCGCCTCGGCGCTCACATCGCCTCGACCTGCTCGGCCAGCGTCAGCCAGCGTTCTTCCGCCGCGTCCTTCTCGGTCCGCGCATTCTCAATGCCTCGCGAGATAGTCGCGAAACGCTGCGGGTCGGAGGTGTAGAGGTCGGGGTCGGACAGGATCGTCTCGCCTTTCGCGATGGCGGCTTCCAGTTCCTCGATCCGCGCGGGCAATTGCTCGAAGTCGCGCTGGTCCTTGTAGCTCAGTTTGGTCGGCTTCTGCGGCGGCGGGGGAGGAGAGGGTGCGCTCTCCGACTTGTCGGATTTCGTCTTGCTTTCGACCGGCTTCTGCCGCTTCGCCTGCCAGTCCTCGTATCCGCCCGCGACCACATCGACGCGGCCCGTGCCGTCGAGGCCCAGCGTCACCGTCACCGTCCGGTCGAGGAAGTCTCGGTCGTGGCTTACGATCAGCACCGTGCCCTCGTAATCCGCGATCACTTCCTGCAGCAGGTCGAGCGTTTCGAGGTCGAGATCGTTGGTCGGCTCGTCCAGCACCAGCAGGTTCGAGGCCTTGGCGAATTCGCGCGCCAGCAAGAGACGGCTGCGTTCGCCGCCCGACAGCACCGCCACCTTCATGTCGACGATCTTGGGATCGAACAGGAACTCCTTGAGATAGCCCTGCACATGCTTGCGATTGCCGCGCACGTCGATCCAGTCGCCGCCTTCGGCCAGAACCTGCCGCACGGTCTTGTCGGCAGTGAGGAGCTGGCGCTGCTGGTCGATCATCACGCCGGTCAGCGTCTTGGCGATCTCCACCGTGCCGCTGTCGGGCTCCAGTTCGCCCGTAAGCATCTTGAGCAGCGTCGTCTTGCCCGCGCCGTTCGCGCCGACGATGCCGATCCGGTCGCCGCGTTGTATGCGCAGGCTGAAGGGCTTGATGATCGTGCGATCGTCATAGCTCTTGGTGATGTTCTCCGCGACGATGACCGACTTCGATTTGAAGTCCTCTTCGGTCGCCAGCTTCAGCTTGGCCGTGCCGCCCGCCGAAATCATCGAAGCCCGCTGGGCGCGCATCTGCCACAGCTTTTCCAGCCGCCCCTGGTTGCGCTTGCGCCGTGCGGTCACGCCGCGCTCTAACCAGTGCGCCTCCAGCTTCAGTTTTGCATCGAGCTTTTCCGCCGCGCGCGCTTCCTTGGCATAGACCTGTTCTTCCCAGGCCTCGTAACCGCCGAAGCCGACTTCCTTGCGGCGCAGGCTGCCGCGGTCGAGCCAGATGGTCGCGCGGGTGAGGCGCTTCAAAAACGTCCGGTCGTGGCTGATGACGACGAAGGCGCCCTTGTAGCGGTCGAGCCAGCCTTCCAGCCAGTCGATCGCGCCGAGATCCAGATGGTTGGTCGGCTCGTCCATCAGCAGCAGGTCGGGATCCTGCGCCAACGCGCGGGCGATGGCGGCGCGGCGCTTCTCGCCGCCGCTGGCGCCCTTCGTCTCCCGGCTCATGTCGATGCCGAGCTGGCCGGCGATGGCCTCCACCTCGTGCTCTTGCGGCGCGTGCGTGCCGTCGAGCGCCCACTCCATCAGCGTCGCATGGCCGGTAAGGTCCGGATCCTGTTCCAGCAGCACGATCCGCGTGCCGGGCTTGATCTTGCGCTCGCCTGCATCGGTCTCGATCTGGCCGTCGATCATGCGGAACAGCGTCGTCTTGCCGACGCCGTTGCGGCCGATCAGCGCGAGCCGGTCACGCGGACCGATGTGGAGGTCGAGCGCGTCGTGGTCGGGACCGCCGAACAGCCATTTGCCGCCCTGCTGCAGGGCCATGCCTTCGAGGCTGAGGATCGGGGGCTGTGCCATAGGCCGCGCGAGGTAGGCGCGCGGCCCCAATGCTGCAAGCGGTTAGCGCGCCGCCTTCTGCGCCTCGACCATTGCGGCGACGCTTTCGAGCAGCTGGGGCGCGTCGTAGACGATGCCGTCCTTGACGGTCCAGCGCACCCCGCCGACCTGCTCGATCGCCCCGGTCTCGTAATTCAACCGCGTGTGGCCGGTACCGTACAGCACCTTGAGATTGGCGAGCGGGTTTTCCGGCACGATCACGAGATCGGCCAGCTGGCCAACCGCGATACGGCCCATCGGCGGCTCGATACCTCGCGGCTCGTAGATTTCGCGCGCGCCATCGAGCGTCGCGGCGCGGATCACTTCGAGCGGCGCGAGCCCTGCCTCGCGCAGCATTTCCAACTCGCCGATATAGGCGAAACCCCAGGTCTGGTAGATATAGCCGGGGTCCGAGCCGGCGGTGACGCGGCCGCCCTTGCGGTGGAAGTCCTTCGTCAGCCGGAACCACTTGTCATAAAAATTGCGCCAGGCGACCTCGTCTTCGGTGCTCCAATCCTTGTAGTAGCTTCCGTGGTTGGTGGCGCTGGGAGCGTAGAAATCCATCAGCGACGGCAGGCTGTAGCGCGCATGCCAGTCACGGTTCTTGGCTGCCATGACATCGCGGCTGGCGGAATAGATGTTGAAGGTGGGGCTGAGCGTCACGCCGCTTTCGACCAGCGCGTCGACATAGGTCTCCCATTCGTCGCTGCCAGGTTGGACGGCCTGCGGGGCCAGCCGTGCGACCCAGCCGAAGCGCGATTGCTCGTCGAAGTAATTGTAGTCTTCCGGGTAATAGGGAAGCGCGCCGTCTTTCAGCAGGCTCTCGAAATGGCCGTAGAAATGGGTGACCCCATCGAGGCCGAGATCGACGGCTTCACCCGCGTTCATTTCGGCGACGCCGGTCTGCGCGAGGTGGGCAACGGTTCCCATCTGCTGCGTCTCCGCCTCATCCAGCGCAGCCTCCAGCACATCGGGAGTGGCGGAGTTGAAGAACTTGATGCCCCAATACCCCTGCGCCTTGGCCCAGCGGACCCACTCGCGCGCCTTGGCAGGCGTATCGGGCGCACCGCGCGACCATTTGTCGCCGAACACGGCATAGGGGATCAGCCGCGGTGCGGCGATCGTGTTTGCCGCGCTACGGGCGGTGTCGGTCAGATCGGGCTGGTTCGGGCCGAAATAGAAACTGACCCCGCGCACGGTCGTCACTCCATGGGCCAGCCACAGCTTGTAGCCGTAGGACGGCTGGTTGGCTTTCGACGGATCGCCATTGTGGCCATGCGTGTCGACGAAGCCGGGAAGGACATACATTCCGCCCGCCTCGACCACCTTGCTGGCAGAGCTGCGGACATTGGCAGGCGCGCCGCCAGGATAGAGGGCGGCGATGCGGTTGTTCTCGATGAGAATATCGATCGGTCCGGCGGGCGGCGCACCGCTGCCTTCGATTACTGTAGCACCCGCAATCAGCATGCGCGGGAACGGCCCTTCGCCTTCGCCGGCCGCGCGGTCGGGCACGGCATCCATCTGCTGCGCGGATAGGGCTGCCGGGGCGAGCGCCAGCAGCGCCGCGAGTGCCAGTTTGCGGAATGTCATCGATTTCTCCCTGCCTGTCTTGCGCCCTAGATCAGGAGAAGGGGGCTGTGAAGCTTGCAACGATACGCGGCGGGGAACCGCTCGTTCAGTCAGCTGTAACAAGGGCGGGCCGACCATGCGCACCGAAAAGGAGATCCGCCGATGAAACGTTTCGCCATAGCCCTGCTCGCCGCAACCGCCATCGCCGCTCCGGCGCAGGCTGCGGAGGTTCAGATTACCACGCAGAACCCGGTGATCGAACTGTCGGTGTTCGAGCAGATCGAGGTCGAGCCGGACATGGCAACGATCTCGACCGGCGTGCAGACCGACGCGGACACGGCGGTCGAGGCACTGCGCCGCAATTCAGCGGAAATGGAGCGGCTGGTCGCGCTGATCCGCGCACTAGGCATTCCGGCGCGCGATATCCAGACGGCGAGTATCAATCTCAACCCGCGTTACGACTACAACAATCGCGGCGATCAGCCGCCGCGCTTCCTCGGCTATCAGGCCAGCAATCAGGTGACGGTGAAGCTGCGCGATCTCGACCGTGTGGGCGAGGTGCTGGACGCGATGGTCGAAGCGGGTGCGACGAATATCAACGGGCCTCAGTTCTCCATCGAGGACGACGAGGCGGCCAAGGCGCAGGCGCGGAGCAATGCGCTGGAGCGCGGACGCGCACAGGCAGAGGAATATGCGCGGCTGGCGGGATATTCGGGCGTTCGCCTGCTGCAAGTTGCCGAAGCCATACGCGGGTCGAGCGGCCCGATGGCCAAGGACGAGGCGATCCTGGTGTCCGGGTCGCGCATGGCTGCCGCACCACCGCCGCCGGTCGCCCCTGGCGTCGTCTCGACCGGAGTAGGCATCGCATTGACCTACGAAATGACGCGCTGATCCAGGCTGAACTCGGGCGAGAGAGAACATTCACACCTTGTTCAATAGGTTAGTCTTAGGCAGGACGGCATCATGAAACGCATCCTAGCCTCGATCCTCGCAGCCGGTCTCGTGGCCGGTCCGATCGCCTCTGCGCCTGCCTTCGCGCAGCGTAGCGAGCAGGGCGAGGCACGCCGCGAGATGAGCGCGGGCAATGCGATGAAGCTGCGCGATATCGAACGTCGCGTGGTGCCGACGATGGGCGATGCCGAATATCTCGGCCCAGCCTATGATCCGACGGCCAAGGCCTATCGCCTCAAGTTCATCAAGAAGGGCCGCGTGATCTTCGTCGATGTCGATGCGCGCACCGGTCGCATCCTGCGTCGCAGTCGCTGATCCCGGCGCCGCTTTTCATGCGCAGAAACCCCGTTCAGGTTGACGCGTTCATCTACATGAACGACACGCGTCGCAACGAAACAGGGACAAAGCCTTCATGAGAATCCTGATTGTCGAAGACGAGCCCACGCTCGGCCAGCAGTTGAAATCGACGTTGGAGCAGAACGGTTACGCCGTCGACCTCTCGGCCGATGGCGAGGACGGCCATTTCCTCGGCAGCACCGAGGATTACGACGCGGTGATCCTCGATCTCGGCCTGCCGGAGATCGACGGGCTGACCGTGCTCGGCATGTGGCGCAAGGAAGGGCGCGATTTTCCCGTCCTCGTGCTCACCGCGCGTGACAGCTGGAGCGACAAGGTTGCCGGCCTCGATGCAGGCGCCGACGATTACCTCGCCAAGCCGTTCCAGACCGAAGAGCTGATCGCCCGCCTGCGCGCACTCATCCGCCGTGCATCTGGCAATACCTCCTCCGAGCTGACCGCCGGTGACGTGCGCCTCGATACGCGCTCGGGCCGCGTCACGTTGGCGGGGGAGCCGGTCAAGCTGACCGCGCAGGAATACAAGCTGCTGAGCTACCTCATGCACCACAAGGGCAAGGTGGTCAGCCGCACCGAACTGATCGAACACATCTACGATCAGGATTTCGACCGCGATTCGAACACGATCGAGGTCTTCGTCACCCGCATCCGCAAGAAGCTGGGTGCGGAAGTCATCACGACCATCCGTGGACTCGGTTACAGCCTCGACGACCCCGCCGACCAGCCGCGCGCCTGACGCCGACGCTCCTTCGGGAAGCGAGGCAATGGCTGCGCGGGCTGGCGAGCCTGCGGATGCGCCCGTCACGATAGACACGCCGAAACCTGCGCGCCGCAGCCTTGCCGCGCGCATGATGGCGATCGCCGCGCTGTGGATCGGCGTTCTGCTGCTCGGCGGCGGCTTTGCGCTCGATCGTACGCTGGCTCGCATGGTCGAAAGCAATTTCGACGACCAGCTCGAATACCTCCTCAACGCGATGATCGTCACGGCCGAGATCGGCCCGGATGGCGAGGTGTATTTCAACCGTCCTTTGGGCGAGCCGCGATTCCTCGAGCCGAATAGCGGCCTCTACTGGCAGATCAGCGGGGCGGGGCAGCTCGACACACCGTCGCGCTCGCTATGGGACACGCAGCTCGAACTTCAGGCCGATCATCTCGACATGGAACCGCATTTCTACGATTCCGCCCAGTTCGACGCCGAACCGCTCCGCATCGTCGAGCGCACCGTGCTGCTGCCCGACAGCGATACGCGCTGGACCTTCGCCGTCGCCTCGGCGCGCGAGGAACTGGATTTCCAGATCAGCCGCATCCGCTCGATCCTGATCTGGAGCTTCGCCCTGCTCGCCCTCGGTCTGATGGCGATGGCGATGGTGCAGAGCTATTACGGCTTATCCCCGCTGCGCCGGGTGCGCGCCGCGATTCAGTCAATGCGCAGCCAGGGCAGCAATCGCATTACCGAGCCGCTGCCGCTCGAGGTCGAACCGCTGGTCGAGGAAATCAACGCGCTGCTCGCCCATACCGAAAGGCAGGCCGAAGAAGCGCGCATGCATGCCGGCAATCTCGCCCATGCGCTGAAAACCCCGCTGACCGTGCTGACCAACGCTGCGACGGCCCGCGATCCGCAGCTCGCCAGCCTCGTTTTCCGCGAAACCAAGACGATGCAGCGGCATGTGGAGCACCACCTCGCTCGCGCCCGCGCCGTCGGTCGCCGCGCTTCGGGGCATAGTCGTGCCGACGTCTGGCCAAGCGCCGAAAGCGTCCTTCGCGCCGTCACGCGCATTTACGAAGACACCCGCTTCGATCTCGACGGCAAAAAGCTCGCCGCTGTTTCGATAGAACGTCAGGACCTCGATGAAATCCTCGGCAATCTGATCGAGAATGCCGCCAAATACGGCGGCGGCAGCGTCTTCGTCACCATCGATGCTGAACCCGAGGCAGAGTGCTGCACCATCTGGGTCGAGGACGATGGCATGGGCATTCCCGCAAGCGAACGCAGCCGTATCTTCGATCGCGGCGCGCGGCTGGACACGGGCAAGCCGGGCACCGGCCTCGGCCTTGCAATCGTGCGCGATGTCGCGGAAATCTACGGCGGCTCGGTCGAACTGGACGAAAGCGAGGATCTGGGCGGCCTGCTGGTGAAGCTTACCCTGCCGCGCGCCGGTATCTAGCTTTCCCGTGCCCGTTCGTGGTGGCGGATGACCTCGTCGATGATGAAGCGCAGGAATTTCTCGCTGAATTCGGGATCGAGCTCGCTTTCCTCGGCTAGCCGCCGCAGCCGCGCGATCTGTTCCTTCTCGCGGCCCGGATCGGCGGGGGGCAGAGCGGTCTTCGCCTTGTACTCGCCCACGGCCTGCGTGATGCGGAACCGTTCGGCCAGCATGTGGACCAGCGCGGCATCGATATTGTCGATGCTCTTGCGGAAGCCCGCCAGCGTCGCGTCTTCCGATCCCGATTGTTGCACGTCCTGCGTCATCATTTGCCAGATTAACGCCAATCGTTCTCTTGCCAAGAAAGCATAGCAAGAGCATGGCCAAGCCGAAATGACAGCCGACGTCGTACAATTGCCGCGCCGACAGCCCGAGGGCTCGATCGAACCGATGCTCGCCCTGACAGCGCAGGGCATGAACCAGGTCAATCAGGTCATCCTCGACCGGATGCAGAGCGAGGTGCCGCTGATCCCGGCGCTGGCGGGGCATCTGATCTCGGGCGGTGGCAAGCGCCTGCGCCCGATGCTGACGCTCGCCGGGGCCGAGCTGGTGGGTTACAGCGGCACGCGCCACCACAAGCTCGCTGCCGCGGTCGAGTTCATTCACACGGCGACGCTGCTGCATGACGATGTCGTCGATGGCAGCGATCTCAGGCGCGGCAAGGCGGCGGCCAACATCATCTTCGGTAATCCCGCCACCGTGCTGGTCGGCGATTTCCTGTTCAGCCGGTCGTTCGAGCTGATGACGGAAGACGGCAGCCTGAAGGTGCTAAAGATTCTCTCCGGCGCTTCGGCGATCATTGCCGAGGGCGAGGTCGACCAGCTGACCGCCCAGCGCAAGATCGACACCAGCGAGGAACGCTACCTCCACATCATCCGCGCCAAGACCGCGGCCCTGTTCGCCGCTGCCAGCCGTATCGCCGCCGTGGTGGCCGAATGCAGCGAGGAGCAGGAGCAGGCGCTCGACGAATACGGCCGCAATCTCGGCGTGGCGTTCCAGCTGGTCGACGACGCGCTGGACTACGATTCCAATGCCGTTGCCATGGGCAAGGACCGGGGCGACGACTTCCGCGAAGGCAAGATGACGCTGCCGGTGATCCTCGCCTATGCGCGTGGCGACGAGGAAGAGCGCGCGTTCTGGAAGCAGGCGATCGGCGGATTCAAAACGTCGGACGAGGATCTCGACCACGCCATCGCGCTGATCGAGCGGCACGATGCGGTTGCGGACACCAAGCTGCGCGCCCGCCATTTCGCGCAGCGCGCGATCGATGCGCTCTCGATCTTTCCCGACGGCCAGGCCCGCCGCGCGATGACCGAGGCTGCGCTGTTCGCAGTGGCGCGGGGTTACTGATCCGTTCCGTCATCCCGGCTTTTGCTGGGACGACGACATGGTAGATGTGCGCCCCGTGCCAGAGCTTCCCATCCAAGCCGTTCTGCCGGATGTCCTCGCAGCACTAAGCCAGGGCACCGCAGCGGTGCTGGTAGCGCCGCCGGGTGCCGGCAAGACCACCGCCGTCGCCCCGGCATTGATCGGCGAGGACTGGTGCAGCGGCACCGTGATCCTGACATCTCCCCGCCGCGTTGCCGCGCGCGCAGCGGCCGAGCGGATGGCGGAAGCGCTTGGCGAAAAACCCGGCGAGACCATCGGCTATGTCACTCGCCTCGACAGCAAGCGCACGGCGAAAACCCGCGTGCTGGTGGTGACCGAGGCGATTTTCGTGAACATGATCCTGGCCGATGCGGAGCTGGACGGCATCTCCGCCGTGCTGTTCGACGAGGCGCATGAACGGCATCTCGACAGCGACCTCGGCCTGGCGCTGGCGCTCGAAAGCCGGGCGGTTCTGCGCGATGACCTTCGAGTGCTGGTTATGTCCGCCACCATCGACGGTGCGCGCTTCGCGGAGCTGCTCGGTAGCGATGCGCCGGTGATCGAAAGCGAGGGCCGGGCGCATCCACTCGACATTCGCTGGCTCGGCTCGTCCCCGCAGGCACGGATCGAGGACGCCATGACGGCAGCGATCGCGACTGCCTGGCGCGAAGAGGAGGGCGATATCCTCGCCTTCCTGCCGGGCGTCGGCGAGATCGAGCGGACCCGCGAGCGGCTGGAAGAGCGATTGCCGACCGCGCTAATTCTGCCGCTGCACGGTCAGGTCCAGCCGGCCGACCAGCGCGCCGCCATTCGCCGCGATCCCGAGGGGCGCAGGCGCATTGTACTGGCGACGGCGATTGCGGAAACATCGCTTACGCTGGACGGCGTTTCGGTGGTCGTCGATTCCGGCCTCTCGCGCCGTGCCGAGTTCGATCGGGCTGCGGGAACGACGCATCTCGTCACCCACCGCGCCAGCCAGGCCGCCGCGATTCAGCGGGTGGGGCGAGCCGCGCGGCAGGGGCCGGGCGTGGCTTATCGCCTGTGGGAGGAGGGCGGCCACGCCGGGCGACCAGCCTACGATCCGCCGGAGATCACGACCAGCGATCTCGCACCGCTGGTGCTCGGCTTGGCGCGCTGGGGGACGACCGATCCCGGAACGCTCGCGTGGCTCGACAGCCCGCCGGAGCCTTCGGTGGCTGCGGCGCGCGAGACGCTTACCGCGCTCGGCGCACTCGATGGGGATGGGCGCATCACGCCGCAGGGCGAGCGGCTGGCGCAGCTTCCGCTCGATCCGCAGAGTGCGGCGATGGTCCTGTTCGGGGCGCGGCACGGTGCGGCGGAGAGGGCAGCGCAGATTGCCCTGCTGTTGCAGGAGCGCGGGCTGGGCGGACGCGGCGAGGATATCGAAACGCGGCTCTCGCGCTGGAACGGTGATCGCAACCAGCGCGCACGGGCCAGCCGCAAACTTGCCGAGCGTTGGGCGAACACGGCACGCAAGCTGGTGGAAGAGGAAGGCGGAGTCGAGCCGTCGGCAGGCGTCATCCTCGCCGCAGGTCGCCCTCAGTTTCTCGCGAAACGGCGCGATGCGACGGGCGAGCAATGGATCGCGGCTGGCGGACGGGGGTTCCAGCTCGACCCTGCGTCACCGCTGGCCCGCGCAGAATTCCTCGCCATCGGCGATGCGCAGGGCCAGGCCAAGGGCGCGCGGATCACATCGGCCGCGGCGCTTGGGCTTGCAGAGGTAGAGGAATGGTTCGCCGACCGGATCGAGCGGCGCGCTGTCCTGCGCTGGACCGGCCAGCGGGTCGAGGCGCTGAGCGAGCGGCGGCTTGGAGCGATCCTCCTCTCCAAGGGACCGGATCCCGACCCAGACGAGGGTGCGATCGTGGACATGCTTGTGGAAAAGGCTCTGGAAAACCCGGCAAAACTCATTCCGCAGGCGCTGTTGGCGCGGGCGGGCTACGCCGGGGTCGATGCACTGGCGCCGGAGCGGCTGGCCGAAACAGCCGAGCTCTGGCTCGCGCCGCTGATGGCCGGAAGGCGCGATCTCGCGGTTCCCAAAGGCAAGGTGGTCGATGCGCTTCTCGGCCAGCTCGATTGGGATGCGCGGCAGGCGCTCGAGCGGCTGGCCCCGCGCGAGTTCGTGTCGCCTGCGGGCACGCACCACGCAATCGACTATACCGGCGACGACGCGCCGAGCGTCGAGGTGCGGGTGCAGGCCCTGTTCGGCCACGACCGCCATCCGATGATCGGAGAGACGCCGCTGCTGCTCAAGCTGACCAGCCCCGCCGGCCGCCCGATCCAGGCGACGCGCGACCTGCCGGGCTTCTGGCGCGGCAGTTGGGCGGATGTCTGTAAGGACATGAAGGGCCGCTATCCCAAGCACCGCTGGCCCGAGGAACCCTGGACCGAAAAGCCAAGTTTGAAGACCAAGAACGCCTTCCAAAAATCGGGCGGCTGAATTAGAGGGCATTTCCGACCGCACGGCGGGAGGCAAGGGCGACCGCCCGCCCGAGCCAATGCGAGGAAGCCAAGGTGGCCGGATGGCCACCGCCCGGCGTCTGAGGGACAAAAAGAATGGCAGCACGTATCTTCCAGCGACCCAAGAGCGCAATGCAGTCCGGCAAGGCCCGGGCGGACGAATGGGTGCTCGAATTCGAGCAGTCCGAAGCGCGCCGCCCCGATCCGCTGATGGGCTGGACCGGCAGCGGCGATACGCAGGCGCAGGTGCAGCTGACCTTCCCGAGCAAGGATGCGGCCAAGGCCTACGCTGAAAAATACGGCATCACCGCCCGCGTCCACGCGACGCCGCCCAAGAGCCTCAAGCTGCAAGCCTACGCGGATAATTTCCGTTGATGCGTTGACCGGTCATCCTGGCGGATGACCTCGCGCGGTGCCGGCCCGACTCCCCCGCCCAGCCACCCGATCCAGTATCGGCAGGCTATCGGGTGGCTGGGCGGGGGAGTCGGGCTGGAACCGTGGCCAGCTGGAGGGCTGGACAAAACCACTTGAGGACTCCATATGGCGCGCCGGGAGTCGGGTGGACGTTTGCGTTCGCTCACCGGGTCAGGTCCGGAAGGAAGCAGCCCAGGTGAATTGCGGCGGGTCGCCCGGCTCCTTCTCGTGAGGAGCTACGATCGGAACCGCTCCCATTCACCCACATGTTGGATGAGATGTCTACATGACATTCGGCGCGCCAGTGCCTACCTAATGTCGCATGGGTGATTCACCGGACAATCCCGACTCGCTGCCATGGGAAAGCGAGGCCGAAGAGGCCGCGCCGAGCGCTGCCGAATTGGAGGCCGCGGGGCAGAATTCGATGTTCGGTGACGCGGTAGCGGATCCGGCCCCTCCCGCAGAGGTGGCGGCCGCTCCCGCGCCGGTCGTGCCGCCCCCTCCCGCAGAAACTCGCGCCGCGCCTCCCGCCACCACTGCGCAGCAGCCCTATCGCGTGCTGGCACGCAAATACCGTCCGCAGACCTTCGCCGAGTTGATCGGGCAGGATGCCATGGTACGCACGCTGGCCAATGCCATCGCGCGCGACCGGCTGGCGCATGCCTTCCTGATGACCGGCGTGCGCGGAGTTGGGAAGACCTCGACAGCGCGGCTGATCGCCAAGGCGCTCAACTGTATCGGTCCCGACGGGCAGGGCGGGCCGACGATCAGCCCGTGCGGCGAATGCGAGCCGTGCCGCGCAATTGCGGAAGGCCGGCACATCGATGTGATCGAGATGGATGCCGCCAGCCACACCGGCGTCGACGACGTGCGCGAGATCATCGAGGCGGTACGCTATGCCGCCGTCTCGGCGCGCTACAAGATCTACATCATCGACGAAGTTCACATGCTGTCGCGCAATGCTTTCAATGCCTTGCTCAAGACACTTGAGGAACCGCCCGCGCATGTGAAGTTCCTCTTCGCGACCACCGAGGTCGAGAAGCTTCCCGTCACCGTGCTCAGCCGGACCCAGCGCTTCGACTTGCGCCGGATTCCGGCGGAGCTGCTCCAGTCGCACTTCGCCGAGATCTGCCGCAAGGAAGGCGTCGAGGCCGACGAGGAGGCGCTGCACATCATCGCCGGTGCGGCGGAAGGATCGGTGCGCGACGGGCTGTCGATCCTCGACCAGGCCATCGCCCATGCCGATCTCGACACCGAGGGCAAGGTCTCCGCCGAGCGCGTTCGCGATATGCTCGGGCTCGCCGACAAATCCGCCCAGCGCCGCCTGTTCGGGCATATCCTAGAAGGCGACGGCGCTGCGCTGCTTGCAGCTATCGACGAACAATACGCGCTGGGCGTCGAGCCGCTGGCGCTCATGCGCGCGCAAATGGATCTCGCGCACCGGATCGCCCTGGCGCAGGTATCGGGGGGAGAAGTCGAGGGCGCGTCGCAAGACGAGCGCGAGGCGCTGGGCGAGTGGGCCACCCGGCTCGATGTGGGGCAGGTGCACCGGCTGTGGCAGTTGCTGCTGAAAGGACACGAAGAAGTCCGCCTTGCGCCTGACCCGCTGGTATCGCTGCGGATGGCCTTGCTGCGCGTGCTCCATGCCGGGCAGATGCCCGATCCCGGCAAGCTCGCGAAGAAGCTCGAGACGCTGGCGGAGCGCGCGCCGGCCACGATCTCGACGCCTTCCACCGCGTCCGAGCAAACTGCGCCGCGCGCCGAGGCGAGGCCGGACTGGCGTGCGCTGGTCGAGGCGATCGACGCCAGCGGGATGATGCAGGAAGCAAATGTCCTGCGCCTGCAGGTCCGCGTGGTGGAACTCGGCGACGGTATGCTACGCTATGGCCGCGATGCGAAATTCGGCGACGAAATTCTGCCGATCGTCAAGGACACGCTATTCCGCCACACCGGCAAGCGCTGGGATGTCGAGGAAGTGCCTGGCGGAGAGGGCGCTCCTTCGCTGGTCGAGCAGGAAATCGCACAGCGTGATGCGGACGCGGCTGCACTTCGCGCGCATCCGCTGGTAAAGGCCGCATTCGAGGCATTTCCCGATGCCGAACTGATCGAAGACGGCGCCGCTCCCCCCTCGCGGCGCGAAATACCCTGGAGTAGGAACGCGTAAGATGGATATGGAAGAAATGCTGGCTCAGGCGCAGAAAGCCGCCGAGACGATCCAGAAGCAGATGAACGAAACACAGGCGAAGCTCGACGAGATTGAAGTCGAGGGGACGGCCGGCGGTGGACTTGTAAAGGTTCGCGCCACTGCCCGCGGCCGCATCATCGGTGTAACGATCGACGAAAGCATGATGAAGCCGGAAGAAAAGCAAATGGTCGAGGACTTGGTGGCCGCTGCGTTCAACGATGCGCGCGACAAGGCGGACCGCGTTTCTGGCGAGGAAATGGCCAAGGTCCAGCAAGGCATGGGCCTTCCGCCGGGTATGAAGCTTCCCGGAATGTAATTCGGCTCGGCGGAGCCTGCGCACGGCGGGCTCTGCCGTCCACACTCTTCTGCCCGCACTGCGTTGCGAAAGGGCGGTTGCGTCACCATATTCCCTCGGAACGGCTTCGGCCACATGACGGAATATTTCTATGAGCAACGCTTTTCCCCTCCTTCCCCTGCGCGACATCGTGGTGTTTCCCGGTATGGTCGTGCCGCTGTTCGTGGGCCGCGATAAATCGGTCGCGGCGCTCGAAGTGGCGATGGAAGGATCGAAGGACATCTTCCTGCTCGCGCAGCTCGATCCGGGCTGTGACGATCCTGAGCGCAGCGATCTCTACGAGGTCGGCGTGGTGGCGCAGGTGCTGCAATTGCTGAAGCTGCCCGACGGGACGGTGCGCGTTCTCGTCGAAGGTACGCGCCGTGCTACGCTCGAGGCATTGGTCGAGCAGGATGATCACGTGATCGCCGAGGTTTCGTCGCGCGATCCGATGACTGCCTCGGGCAGCGAAGTAATGGCCATGATGCGCCAGGTGGTCGAACAGTTCGGCGAATATGCCAAGCTCAACAAGAAGATCGGTGAGGACGCAGCCGACCAGCTGGCCGATATCGACGACGCCGGCGAACTGGCCGACACGATCGCCGCCGCCGTCAACGCCAAGGTTTCGGACAAGCAGGCCCTGCTGGTCGAGCACGATCCGCTGAAACGCCTCGAAATGGTCATGTCCTTCATGGAAGGCGAGCTGTCGGTGCTGCAGGTGGAGCGGCGCATCCGTGGCCGCGTGAAGCGCCAGATGGAGAAGACCCAGCGCGAATATTACCTCAACGAACAGCTCAAGGCGATCCAGAACGAGCTGGGCGATGGCGACGAGGACGGCGGCAACGAGATCGCCGAACTGACCGAGAAGATCGGCAAGACAAAGCTGTCGAAGGAAGCGCGCGAGAAGGCTGAAAGCGAGCTCAAGAAGCTTAAGAGCATGCAGCCGATGAGCGCGGAAGCGACCGTGATCCGCAATTATCTCGACGTGCTGCTTGGCCTGCCCTGGGGCAAGAAAAGCAAGGTCAAGAAAGATATCGGCGAGGCCCAGAAGGTCCTCGATGCCGATCACTACGGCCTCGAGAAGGTCAAGGACCGGATCATCGAATATCTCGCCGTGCAAGCGCGCACGCGAAAGCTGAAAGGGCCGATCCTGTGCCTCGTCGGCCCGCCGGGTGTCGGCAAGACCAGTCTCGGCAAGTCGATCGCCAAGGCAACGGGCCGCGAATTCGTGCGCCAGTCGCTGGGCGGCGTGCGCGACGAAGCGGAAATCCGCGGCCACCGGCGTACCTATATCGGCTCGCTGCCGGGCAAGATCGTCAGCAATCTCAAGAAGGCCGGCAAGATCAACCCGCTGTTCCTGCTCGACGAGATCGACAAGCTCGGTCAGGATTTCCGCGGAGACCCGGCTTCGGCGCTACTCGAAGTGCTCGATCCGGAACAGAACAGCAAGTTCCAGGATCACTATCTGGAACTCGATCTCGACCTGTCGGACATCATGTTCGTGACCACCGCCAACAGCCTGAACCTGCCGCAGCCGCTGCTCGACAGGATGGAGATCATCCGGCTGGAGGGCTACACCGAGGATGAGAAGGTGGAGATCGCCACGCGCCACCTCCTGCCCAAGCAGGTCAAGGACCATGGGCTCAAGGATGACGAGTTCGAGCTGACCGAAGACGGTCTGCGCGATCTCATCCGCTATTACACCCGCGAGGCCGGCGTTCGCACGCTCGAACGCGAATTGGCGCGGCTTGCGCGCAAGAGCCTGCGCAAGATCCTCGAGGGCAAGGCGGAAAGCGTTACCATTACACCGGACAACCTCAGCGACTTCGCTGGGGTCCGCAAGTTCAAGCATGGCATGAGCGAAGACGAGCCGCAGGTTGGCGCCGTCACCGGTCTGGCGTGGACCGAAGTCGGCGGCGAGCTGCTGACCATCGAGAGCGTCACCACGCTGGGGAAGGGCGAGGTCAAGACGACCGGCAAGCTCGGCGACGTTATGAACGAGAGCGTCGCGGCAGCCTTCAGTTTCGTGAAGGCAAGGGCGCCACATTACGGCATCCGCCCGAGCCTCTTCCATCGCCGCAACATCCACATCCACTTGCCCGAAGGCGCGGTGCCGAAGGACGGGCCGAGCGCCGGTGTCGGCATGGTCACCTCGATCGTCTCGACGCTGTCGGGCATTCCCGTGCGGGCGGATGTCGCGATGACGGGCGAGGTCACGCTGCGCGGTCGGGTGCTCGCCATCGGCGGCCTCAAGGAGAAGCTGCTCGCAGCACTCCGCGGCGGGATCAAGAAAGTGCTGATCCCGGAAGAGAATGTGAAGGACCTCGCGGAAATTCCCGATAATGTGAAGGAAGGTCTCGAGATCGTTCCGGTGAGCCATGTCGACGAGGTCCTTGCGCACGCTCTTTGCGAGCTGCCCGAGCCGATCGAATGGTCCGAAGCCGACGATCTCGCCAGCCAGCCCGACCATGGTCAGAACGGCGGCCCTTCCGCGACAGCACACTAACAAAAGATATATTGCGTCGCAGCGACTCGTCGGTTGCGAGCACGATCATTTTGAGTTGCAAACAAGGACTGCGTCACCGCCGCGACCGGTGAATGCGCCGTTAACCGTGTTCGCGGCGAATTTCGCCCGAAAAATCGCGCATTTTGGCCATATTTGCCTTTGACAGAGCCCGGAAAACTCTCTCAATTCGTGCGCCTTCGGAGAGGCGATTCACCGAACAGTTTTCAAAATTATATTGAGGGGGTTCCCAGAATGAACAAGAACGACCTGATCAGCGCGGTTGCCGATGCGAGCGGCCTTTCCAAGAGCGATGCATCGAGCGCCGTCGAAGGCGTTTTCGATTCGATCAGCAAGGCACTGTCGAGCGGCGACGAAGTTCGCCTCGTCGGCTTCGGCACCTTTTCGGTTGCCAAGCGCAAGGCTTCGACCGGCCGCAATCCCCGTACCGGCGAACCGATGACCATCAAGGCATCGAACCAGCCGAAGTTCAAGGCCGGCAAGGGCCTCAAGGACGCGGTCAACTAAGCGATCGACGATCTGTCCGGACCTGCCAACGCCTCGGCAGCGGCCGGAGATGCAAATTACGCCGCGTCTCGAAAGGGGCGCGGCGTTTTTGTTTTGGTCTAGGCTTGCCGCGTAGCGATCGCATAAAGCGCGATCGCGGCGGCGTTCGAGACGTTGAGGCTTTCGACCGCATCGCCGATCGGGAGGCGGGCCAGCGCGTCGCAATGCACCTCGATATTATGGCGCATGCCCGGACCCTCCGCGCCAAGGACCAGCGCCACCGGCCCTGCCGGCAAAGCTTCGGCCAGTGTGGCGTCCGCCGCTCCGGTTAGCCCGATCCGCCAGTACCCCGCATCGGCTGCCTGCTCGAGCGCGCGAGCAAGATTTACCACGCGAACCCACGGCACGGTTTCGAGCGCACCCGAGGCGGACTTGGCAACCACGCCGCCTTCCGGTGGAGCGTGCCGATCCTGGGTGACGATTGCCGCGGCGCCGAAAGCGGCCGCAGAGCGCATGATCGCGCCGACGTTGTGCGGATCGGTGACCTGGTCGAGAAAGACCAACGGCGCATCAGCCTCGCCGCCTATGACCTCATCGAGATGCACATCTTCCAGCGCCGCGCATTCGAGCACCAGACCCTGATGCGGGGCGTCCTTTGCCACCAGAGGCGCGAGATCCGCGACATCGGCATATTCGACCGGGAAATCTGCGGGCAGTTCGCCATCGAGGGTCTCGATGCCCTCACGCGTGGCCCATAGCTTACGGTGCACCCGGTCAGGGTTTTTCAACGCGGCCTCCACCGCATGGCGACCCCACAGACGCACATGACCCGTGCTGGCCCGGCCACTGCCGCGCCCGCCTTTCATCCTGCCTGCTCGCCCACGCAGGGCCCTTTTCCGTTCGCCTTTGGCCATCATATCCGTCCTGTCTGAAGCATTGGCTGCGGCTCCTGCCAGCGAGGGCATTGACAGGCAAGCGCCGCTTCGCCAAAGGGGCGCCTCTCGGCCGGGGAGCCATGCGGCTTCCCCAGCATTTCTCTCTCGATAGAGACTGAGCGAGCCCGTGTGGACAGGTGGCCGAGTGGTTAAAGGCAGCAGACTGTAAATCTGCCCGCGCAAGCGTACGCTGGTTCGAATCCAGCCCTGTCCACCACCTCGCTTCACATCTCCAACCGCAGAAATCCGGCAGCGCGATTTGCATTCCGCGGCCCTTTTCCTATGCTGGCCCGTGAACCGCGGGGGGGCTCTCCCTACGCATCAGCCGACAGCATGAACGCACGGGCGCCAGGAAAGCGAGCACGATTCCGCACATGAGCAGCACCAACGACGCACCGATCGATCCGCCGCTAGTCGATCTCCCGATCCGGACTGCGAACCGCGGTTTTTACGACGGCTTCAGCCGGGCGGTTACGATCCCTTCCAAGATCATCGTCTCGCTCATCATCATGTGGGCGATCTTCTTCCCGGTCAGTGCGAACGAAACGCTAACAGCTGCCAATTCCACGATTATCCGCGCCTTCGCCGGCTGGTACGTCTATCTTGTGGCCTTCCTGATGTTCGCGTGCTTCATGGTGGCGGTCATCCCGCAGTCGGGCCGCCTGCGCATCGGCCCCCCGGACGAGAAGCCCGAGTTTGGGCGCTTCTCGTGGTTCGCGATGCTGTTCGGCGCGGGGATCGGCATCGGCATGCTGACCTATTCCACCGGGGAGCCTCTCGCGCATTTCGCGAACAATCCCGACATCATCCGCGGAACGATCGAGCCGCTATCGCAGGAGGCGGTTCGGCCGGCCTATATCTATACCTTCCTGCACTGGGGATTTGCCGCCTGGGGTACCTATGCGCTGGTCGGGCTGGCGATTGGCTATGTCGCCTATCGCCGGGGCTTGCCGCTGACCATCCGCTCGGCTCTCGCGCCGCTGTTCGGGCGCGTCCTTTCCGGTTTCTCCGGCCATCTGGTCGATATCGTCGCAGTCGTGGCGACGATCCTCGGTGTGGCGGTTACCATGGGCCTCGGCGTCGAGCAGTTCATCGCCGGCCTGGCGCGACTCGGTCTGGGTGACTGGCTGCTGGCCGAAGACGGCAGATCGTCGGTGATAGCCATCATATTGGCGCTGATGCTCCTGGTCGGCGCATCGACGCTCAGCGCGCTGTCTGGCGTGGGGAAGGGCATCAAATGGCTCTCCAACCTGAACATGGGTCTGTCCTTCGCTTTGCTCGCGCTGTTCGCCATCGTCGGCTCGGGCCTGTACGGGCTGGGCCTTCTGGGGACAGCGCTGTGGGACTATTTCGTCACCCTCGTGCCCAACTCGCTGCGGTTGTTTCCTGATGTGCAGGGTGAGACGGCGCAGGCGCTGCTGCAGTGGCAGCTCGACTGGTCGGTGTTCTACTGGGCGTGGTGGATAGCCTTCGCACCGTTCGTCGGCATGTTCATTGCGCGGATCTCGCGCGGGCGGACCGTGCGCGAATACGTCTTCGGCGTGGTCCTTGTGCCGTCGCTGATGTGTTTCGTCTGGATGGCCATCGTCGGTGGTACGGCGATCAACCTTGAGCTGAGCGGCGTCGCGGGCGGGACCATCGTCGAGACCGGCATATCCGACCAGCTCTATGCGACGCTTGCCGTTCTGCTGGACCCGGCCGTCGCCAGCCTGGTATCCGGCCTCGTCGTGATCTTGCTGATGACCTACCTCATCACGTCTGCTGACAGCGCCATCCTGATCGTCAACACGATCAATGGCGCAGGCGAAACCGACGGGGAGCGCCGACACCACATCCTGTTCTGGGGCGGGGCGCTGGCCTTTGTCGTCGGTAGCATGCTGATCCTCGGCGGGATCGACGCGATCCGCATTACCATGATCATCGGCGCTCTTCCGTTTTCCTTTGTCGTGGCGCTGATGGCTGTCGCAATCCTCAAGGCGATCGCATTCGATCTGGTCCGGAAGCGTCATGGCGTACCGACTACTGCGGAAGGTTGCGCTGATCTCGCTCGAGGAGAGTAGGAAAACAGTATCGAGCCGAGCTAGCCTTCAGCCATTCGAAGTGAAAAATTTCGATACTTAAGTTTTACTGTTGAAAGCGTTTAGAGAGAAAAAGAATACCCAAAGATAAGCTCACACCGTAGTTTATAATAGTCACACGGCATCGAACACTATTCGATTAAATTTGTGGCGTGTGGACTCTTTGCAACAGGCTGGGTTGCATTCCGCAATTCTCCCCGGCGCCGGTGGCCTGCGCAATTTTCGATTGCTATCGCCCCCCGTCGCTTTCGTTGATTTTCCGAAAGCGGGACTATTCTCATGCGATGCGCCGCATTGTCTGACGCGTCGCTGTCTCTGAATGTAGTTTGGCTAGGGGCTATCCACCATGAAGAAGTTTGTTAGCGGCGCATCGGCTGGTGCGCTGGCTGTGGCACTTGCAACTCCCGCGATGGCGCAGGATGCTGCGCCCGTAGCGCAGGAACGCCGCGGCGGCGTCGACGTGATCGTCGTGACAGCGCAGAAGCGCAGCGAGGATCTGCAGGACGTGCCCGTCTCGGTCCAGGCACTGGGCGAAGAAGGGCTCGAAGAGCTCAACATCGACACGTTCGAAGATTATCTCGACCAGCTGCCGACGGTCACCGCCGGCGGTAGCGGACCGGGCCAGAGCACGATCTACATTCGCGGCCTCGCATCGACGACGCCGAACCTGACGACGGCCGGCGTCGCCGGCCTCGCGCCGAATGTCGCGCTCTATCTCGACGAGCAGCCGCTGGCGCAGCCCGGCCGCAACCTCGACGTCTACGCCGCCGATCTCGAGCGCATCGAAGTGCTCTCGGGTCCGCAGGGAACGCTGTTTGGCGCAAGCTCGCAGGCAGGCGTCGTTCGCCTCATCACCAACAAGCCCGACCTCGGCGGCTTCGATGCCGGGGCGAGCGCCGGCGTGTCCTTCACCAAAGGCGGCGAGACCAGCTACAAGGCGGAAGCCATGCTGAACGTGCCGGTCACCGATACTTTCGGCCTGCGCGGCGTCTTCTACCTCGACGACCAGGGTGGTTACATCGACAATGTGCCGGGCACGCAGAACCTGCGCGACAGTGCGCGCTTCCGCCCGGCCGGCACCGTCCGTTCAAACGGCGTGCCAGTCAGCCCGCTGCGCGCCGGCTTCCAGTCGACCGCCGATTTGAGCGATGTCACTTTCCTCGATGCCGACAATGCCGGCCTCGTCGAGGAAGATTTCAACGACACGCAATATTCCGGCTTCCGAGCTACTGCGCTGTGGGAAATCACGCCCGACTGGCGCGTGACGGTCGCCCATTCGCGCCAGAGCATCGAGAGCGACGGCGTGTTCTTCGCCGACCCCGAACTCGGCGGTTTGGATGACCTCGAAATCCAGCGTTACGAGGAAGACCGCCTCGAGGACGACTTCTCGAACACCAGCTGGACGGTCGAAGGCCGCCTCGCGATGCTCGATATCGTCTACACCGGCGCTTATACCGACCGCGAGACGGAGCAGCGGGTCGACTACACCGACTACCTCTTCGTCGGCCAGTACCTGCCGTATTACATCTGCGATGGCTCGGTGAGCTATCCCGGTTCGGCTGATCCCAGCGGCACTTGTCAGGCGCCGAACCTCTACGTGACGTCGGACAGTGAAACGACCGTCTTCACCCAGGAACTCCGCTTCAGCACGCCGGCGGAAAACCGCTGGCGGGTGACCGCGGGCGGGTTTTACTCCGACCTCGAGCTGAAGGAACGCAACGACTTCAACTATCCCGGGAATGTCATCGCACAGCCCTTCGGCCCGTTCGCACCGAACTTCCCGCAGGAAGGCTATACCAGCCAGCCCGGGCCGTTCCCTGCAGACACCATCTTCCGCAACGATATTCGCCGCACGGACGAACAGTTCGGCATCTTCGGCGAAGCGGCGTTCGACATCGTGCCCGACCTGCTGACGGTGACGCTGGGCGCGCGGTATTACGATATCGAAGTCGACTTCGAGGGCAGCGCCAACGGCAGCTTCTGCAACAGCGGCGCAGCCGAGGATGCCAATGCCTTCGGGACGGACCTCAACGATCTGTACGATGGCGACGGTAGCTACACCTTCATCGGCTCGTGCAACGCGGACCTGCGCCAGACCTTCACGCTGGATGACAGCCTGCAGGACATTCAGGATGCCGGCCTCAGCGCTTCTCAGGCGCAGCAGGTGTTCAACGCGGTGCGCGCACCGGACACGGCCTCGACCGATGGGTTCATCTACAAGGGCACGCTGACGCTGACCCCGACCGAAGACCTGCTGTTCTACGCGACCTATTCGGAAGGCTTCCGCCCTGGATTGCTGAATCGCCCGGGCGGCGCGACCAACGGCGCGGGCTTCACCGTCCCGTTCGAGCTCGAGACCGACGAAGTGAAGAACTACGAGCTCGGCTGGAAGATGGACCTGCTCGACGGGCAGTTCCGCTTCAACGGTAGCGCGTTCTACGTCGATATCAGCCGGTTGCAGACGACGATCTTCGATCCGTCGATCACCAACCTGTTCTTCTCGGCCAATGCGGCGGATGCGGAGATCAAGGGGCTGGAGGCGGACTTCACCGTCGCGCCTTATTCGGCTCCGGGTCTGACGGTCGCGGGTGCATTCTCGATCCTCGACACCGAGATCACCGACGTGCTGATCCCGACCGACGATGTCGTCGAAGGTTCCGATCTGGCGTTCGCTCCGTCCTTCCAGGGTAATATCCGCGTACGCTACGAGTGGGATCTCAACGATACGCTGGGTGCCTATATCCAGCCGCAGGTCACGCATTCGGCCTCGAAGTTCACCGATGTGATCGAGATCAACAAGCTCAGGCTCGACGGCTACACGCTGTTCGATCTGGCCGCGGGTATCACCTCGGCGAACTGGAAGTTCGAGCTGTTCGGCGAGAACCTGTTCGACGAGCGCGCGCAAATCTCGGGCAATTACGTGAACGACCGTGCGCGGATCGCCACCAACCGTCCGCTGACGGTCGGCCTCAGGGTCTCCTACGACTACTGATCGTTCGCAATCACGAAATCCGGGCGGCGGGGGTGAAGCAAGGCTTCGCCTCCGCCGTTCGCTTTGATAGGGGCGAGGGATGGCGTCACGGGAAGAGCATCTGGGTTCAGCGCAAAAGGCGTTGCAGGTGGGAGACTTCGCGCGTGGCCTCCAGATTGCCGAAGCTTTGCTACAAGCCGATCCTGGCGACGCCGAAGCACTTTATATCGCCGCGGTAGCCGCGCGGTATCTCGAACGGTTCGAGCAGGCCGACGAGCACCTTTCGCGCCTTCACGCCGCCATGCCCGAGTACGGACGTGCGTGGCAGGAGGCGGGCCATCTGGCACGCGCGCGCGGTGACACGGATCGCGCCATCGCGGCCTACGCCAGAGCCACCCGCTTCAACCCCGCGCTGGATGCCAGCTGGCGTGCGTTGGCGGAGATCGAGGCGGCGCGTGGCAACGGCGCGGAGGCGCAAGCGGCGCAGGCGCAAGCTCGCAGAATTGCGGCGCTGCCGCGCGAACTCGTCGCGGTCACCCATCACCTGCACGAAGGGCGCGTTCTTCGCGCCGAAGAGATTTGCCGGCGCTTCCTGCGCGCCAATCCTCGCAATGTCGAAGGCATGCGCCTGCTCGCCCAGATCGGCATCAAGCTCGGCATACTCGACGATGCGGAATTCCTACTGGAGAGCGCGCGGGCCTTCGAGCCGGACAATATTCAGGTCCAGCTCGACTATATCGACGCGCTGCGGCGGCGCCAGAAGTTCGATCGAGCGCGCGAGGAGGCGGAAGCGCTGCATGCGCGCGACCCGGCAAATCCGCTGTTCCAGTCGCATTTTGCCATCGAAAGCATGCAGACAGGCGATTATGGCCGTGCATTCGAACTTTTCGATGCGGTCCTCGATCGGCTCCCCGGAGATGTCGCAACGCTGACAAGCAAGGGACACGCGCTGAAGACGACCGGCGCGCAGGAGGAGGCGGTTGTGAGCTACCGCGCTGCCGTCGCGGCGAAGCCCGATCACGGCGACGCCTGGTATGCGCTCGCCAATCTCAAGACCTATAGCTTCACCGACGACGAGATAATCGGGATGCGCGAGCAAACCGCGCGTGAAGATCTGGCTTTCATGGATCGCGTTCACCTAAGCTTCGCGCTCGGCAAGGCTCTTGAGGACCGCAAGGAGTACGGCGACAGCTTCGGCTTCTACGAGACCGGGAATTCACTGAAGCGCGCCCAGACCCGTTACAGCGCAGATGGCATGTCGGAGGAACTGGCGCGCCAGAAAGAGGTCTGCACACGAGATCTGTTCGCAAAGCATGAGGGCGCAGGCGATCAGTCTCCGGATCCGATCTTCATTCTCGGTCTTCCGCGGGCTGGATCGACGCTGCTCGAACAAATTCTTGCCAGCCACAGCCAGGTGGACGGCACGCTGGAACTGCCGAACATCCTTGCGCTTGCCCACCGTCTGCGTGGCCGCAAGGCAGGCCAGTCGCGCTACCCCGAAGTGCTGCATGAACTATCCGCCGAGCAGCTGTCGAAGTTCGGCCGGCAATTCATCGAGGATACGCGCGTCCACCGGCAGGGTGCACCCTTCTTCATCGACAAGATGCCGAACAATTTCCGGCACATCGGGCTGATCCACCTGATCCTGCCGAACGCGAAAATCATCGACGCGCGCCGCGATCCGATGGATTGCTGTTTCTCCGGCTTCAAGCAGCTCTTCGCAGAGGGACAGGAGTTCACTTACGGGCTGACCGAGGTCGGCCGCTATTATGCGGACTACGTCGATCTGATGGACCACTGGGACGAGGTTCTTCCGGGCAAGGTTCTGCGCGTCCGGCATGAGGATGTGCTCGACGATCTGGAAGGGCAGGTCCGGTGTATGCTCGATCACTGCGGCCTCGACTTCGAAGAGGCCTGCCTGGACTTTCACAAGACCGACCGCGCCGTGAGAACCGCGAGCAGCGAGCAGGTGCGTCAGCCGATCAACCGCAAGGGGCAGGGCGCGTGGAAGCCGTATGAGCCGTGGCTCGGTGACCTGAAAGACGCGCTGGGTCCGCTCGCGACCTAGCTCATTCGCGCGCCGTTAGGCACGGTCTCCCCCGGTGAAGCGAGGACGATCCGTCCCTCGGCATCGGGAAAGCCCAGCACCAGCACTTCGGACATGAACGGCCCGATCTGGCGCGGCGGGAAATTGACCACCGCCATGACCTTGCGACCGGGCAGCGTAGCCGGATCGTAGAGGTCGGCGATTTGCGCGGAGGTCTTGCGCTGACCGATCTCGTCACCGAAGTCGATCCACAGCTTGATTGCGGGCTTGCGCGCTTCGGGAAAAGGCTCGGCGCGGATCACAGTCCCGCTGCGAATATCGACCCTGAGGAAGTCGGCGATGTCGATCTGGTCCATGGTCGCATGGGTATGGGTTACAAGCGCCTGTGTCCATTGCCGCCGAGCCACAAAGATTGCGCGGCAAAATCGCGGTGCTAAGGGCGCGAGAATGATAGCGGCCGCCATCTCCGTTCGCACGATCCTCGCGGCGATCTTCATCCTCATGGCGGGGAGCGGATTCCTGTCGACCTTGATCGCCATCCGTCTGGAACAGGGCGGGGCGAGTTCTCTGCTCATCGGCCTCGTCGCGACAGCCTATTTCGCCGGACTGACGGTGGGCTCGGTCAGGGTCGCGGCCCTGATTTCACGCATCGGTCACATCCGGGCGTTCGCCGCATTCGTGACCGTGTTCTCCGCCAGCAGCCTCGCCTATGCAATAATCGATCTCCCGGCACTCTGGATTGGCCTGCGACTCATCGACGGGTTTGCGATGGCGGGCGTTTTCGTTTGCCTCGAAAGCTGGCTCAACCAGCAAGCACAGCCCCACAATCGCAGCGGCATCCTCGCCGCTTACATGATCGCTCTTTACTTGGGGCAGGCGGTCGGACAGTTCCTGCTGAACACCGCGGAGATTTCGCCCGACTTGCCCTTCATGCTGTCTGCGATCCTTCTTTCGATCGCATTGCTCCCCGTCCTGCTCACCAAGATGGAGCAGCCGCGGATCGAACGCGTGGAATCCTTCTCCATCAAACGGCTGTTTTCGGCGTCTCCGCTTGGGATGGTCGGAACACTGGTTACGGGGGCCATCCTCGGGGCCTTCTACGCGCTGGGTGCTGTTTACGTGCAACGGACCGGCCTGGGCTTATCGCAAGTCGCGTTGTTTACCTCGATGGTGATCGCGGGCGGCGTGGCCCTGCAATATCCGCTCGGCCAGCTCTCCGACCGCTTCGATCGCCGACGTGTGATCATCGCATGTTTGGCGGCAGTGGCGGCGATCTGCGCAGTCCTGGCTTTCGCCCCGCTGCCCGCGCTCGGGATCATTGTCACAGGTGCATTTTTCGGCGGCTTCGCCTTCGCTCTCTACCCGCTGTGCGTCGCCCATTCCAACGACCATCTGGGCGAAGACGAGCGGGTGGGGGCGAGCGGAGGCTTGGTCCTGACATACTCGGCGGGTGCCATGACTGGGCCGATCGTCGGCTCAACCGGAATGAGCATCATGGGGCCATCCGGACTGTTCGTCGTGATCGGAGTGCTCGCCTTGATTGGTGCCCTTTACGGCTTCTGGCGCATGGCACGCAGCGCACCGGTGCCTTCCGCCGAGCAGCAGGCCTTCCAGAGCCTTCCGCGCACCACGCCGATGGCGGCGGTGCTCGAGGCCGAAGACGAGTAGCTTCAGCCCAAAACAAGTCGGGTGGCTTGCCCAAGGCCACCGCTCGGCTTAATCCCTCGCGCCATGACACAACAGACATCGATGACCGGTCGCCCCGTCATTTCCGCCACCGGCCTGTTCACGCCCGAGCAGAGCATCAGCAACGAAGAACTGGTCGCAAGCTTCAACGCCTTCGTCGAGCGGTTCAACGCGCAGAACGCCGATGCGATCGCTGCGGGCGAGGTCGAAGCGCTGCACCCGAGTTCGGTAGAATTCATCGAGAAGGCGAGCGGGATCAAGGCGCGCCACGTCTTGTCGAAAGAACCGATACTCGACCCCGCGATCATGGAGCCTCGCCTGAAAGAACGCGACAACGACGAGCTGTCGCAGATGGCGGAGATCGGCGTGGCAGCGTGCCGCCAGGCGCTCGAACGGGCGGGTCGCGAAGCTGCGGACGTCGATGCCGTGCTCTGTGCAGCGTCGAATATGGAGCGGCCCTATCCGGCCATGGCGATCGAAATCCAGCAGGCGCTGGGAATCGATGGCTTCGGGTTCGACATGAATGTCGCATGCTCCTCGGCCACCTTCGGCATCCAGACCGCGGCAGATTACATCCGGTCGGGCAATGCGAAGAGCGTGCTCGTTGTCAGTCCGGAAATTACGAGCGGCCATTTGAACTGGCGCGACCGCGACAGCCATTTCATTTTCGGAGACGTGGCGACTGCCGTGCTGGTCGAGGATGCGGCAATCGCTCCGGTGGAGCATTGGGACATTCTCGGCACCAAGTTGAAGACGGTATTCTCGAACAACATCCGCAACAATTTCGGCTTCCTCAACCGGGCTGCGCCCGAAGGCGTCGGCAAGGCGGACAAGCTCTTCGTGCAGGAAGGCCGCAAGGTGTTCAAGGAAGTGGTGCCGATGGTGGCCGAAATGATCATCGGCGAGGCGGACCGGCTCGGCATCGACCCGCAGAGCCTGCGGCGCCTCTGGCTGCACCAGGCAAATGCCGGCATGAACCGGTTGATCGCCCATCGCGTGCTCGGCCACGAAGCCGATGCCGACGAGAGTCCAACCGTGCTCGATACCTATGGCAACACCTCCAGCGCCGGGTCGATCATCGCCTTCCACCTCCACAGCGAGGATCTGGCGGAGGGGGACACGGGGCTGATCTGCAGCTTCGGAGCGGGGTACTCTGCGGGAACCGTGTTCGTGCGTAAGGCCGCGTGACGCCTTGTGACGCCGCCATGCGGCGCGTAGGCTTATCCGATGGCAGGTGACCTCCTCGACAATCAGGGCCGCGGCGACGTCCGGTGGTCGCTGCCGCCAATCCATCCCGAGGGGCGCAAATACGGCCTGATCGCTTTGGCGGTAAGCCTGGTTTTCCTTGTCGGTCTCGACTGGGAGATCGTCGGCTGGCCGCTACTTGCCCTTAGCGCAGGTATATTCGCCTTCTTCCGGGACCCCGAACGCGTCGTTCCGCAAGACGATTCCGCAATTCTCTCACCGGCCGACGGTCAGGTGACCATGATTGTCGAAGTCGAGCCGCCGCGCGAGCTGGTCATCGACGATGGCAGCGGTATCGGCGGATTGTCACCGGACACGGTGACGCGCGTGTCGATCTTCCTGTCGGTGTTCGACGTCCATATCAACCGCACGCCGATCGCAGGTACCGTGCAACGTGTCGTCTATATTCCCGGAAGTTTCGCCGATGCCGGTCTCGACAAGGCAAGCGAAGAAAACGAACGACAGCATATCCTTGTCGAGCGGAGCGACGGCACCAAGGTCGGCTTCACCCAGATCGCCGGCCTTGTGGCGCGGCGGATCGTGCCGTTCGTAAAACCCGGCGATACGCTCGGGGCGGGGCAGAGGGTCGGACTGATCCGGTTCGGCAGTCGGGTCGACATCTATCTGCCTGCGGGGACCGGATCGGACGTGCTGCTCGGTCAACGCGTCGTTGCGGGTGAAACGGTTATCGCGCGCCTTGGCGCGCGCAAGCTTCTGGAAGGTGTGTCGCAATGAATTTCGAACCTCGCAACGGGACGGACCAGCATGAGGAACGCGCCCGGTTGGGGCCGAAGGCGGCGGAGGACGAAAAGCCCGTGCTGGGTCCATCCGGTCGGGGCCTTTCACTTCGGGCGATGGCCCCCAATGCGATCACCGCAGCGGCGCTCTGTTCGGGCCTGACCGGCATACGGTTCGCGATTTCCGAGCAATGGGCGGCTGCCGCCGTGGCCATCATCATCGCGGGCATTCTCGACGGGATGGATGGGCGGATCGCGCGCTTGCTGAAGGCGCAATCGCGTTTTGGTGCGGAGTTGGACAGCCTTGCCGATTCGCTGAGTTTCGGCACAGCGCCTGCCATCATCCTGTACCTCTGGTCGCTGCAGAACGAGCCGCGCTGGGGCTGGTTCGCGGCACTCGCATTGGCAATTTGCTGCGCGCTTCGTCTCGCGCGCTTCAATGCGCAGATCGACACCGAGGACCAGCCGCACAAATCGCTCGGTTTCCTGACCGGTGTTCCCGCGCCCATGGGGGCGGGGCTCGCCTTCATGCCATTCTTCGTGTGGTCGGCGACCGGGATCGACTTCTTTCGCGAGCCGGCTTTCGTCGCACCGTGGTTGTTGGCAACTGCGCTGCTGATGATTTCGAGCATGGCCACGCCAAGCTGGACCTCGCTGCGTCCGCGTCGCGGCATCCGGTTGTGGGTACTGGCCTTCGTCGGCTTGCTGTTCGCTGCGCTACTCGTCGAGCCGTGGTGGACCCTGAGCGCTATCGGGATAGGCTACCTCGCCCTGCTACCGTTCACCCTGCTGCGGTATTCACGCATCAAGCGGCGCGCGTAGCCGGCCGGACAATCACGTCCGGCCGCGAGGGCAAGCGACCGAAAGCCGCACCACCTTGCGCAATCCCTGCGCGAAATGCGGGGAGCTCGGCGATCACCGAAGTTCGCTTCGTTTCGCGCCGCAACTGGCCGAAAGCAGACCACCAGCGCAGTCCGCTATCGGCGAGCACGCCCAATGCTACGACAGCCGTGAGGGCGACGAGTGCGACAAGGAACCATGCGAACATCTCTAATTCTCCTGCCCCTTACTGTTCAGATCACTGTTGACAGGCCGGGGATAACTAGTGGAAAACCCTGATTGCCCGCCGGACGTTCCGGCGACGAGAACAATGTTCTCTTTTTGTTCTCGCTAGTCAAGCGCTTTTCGAGCCGAAGCTGCATTATTTTGCGGCGAATGGAGGGTGGATTTGTCGCGCTCCACCGGCTACAGGCGCGCGGTCCGCAGTAGATTCGGCCAGTTCGGGCGTTTCGTCAGGCGGGCAAATCCACATGGAAGGCGCACATACCGGTGCCCGTCGCGGGACAAGACCGCATTCGGGTTCCAGCTTTCCAGAGGCATAACCGGAAAGGAATTACACTATGGCGGCTCCTACCGTCACGATGCAGCAATTGATCGAGGCCGGCGCGCACTTCGGCCACCAGACCCACCGTTGGAACCCGCGCATGAAGCCGTATATCTTCGGCGCGCGCAACGGCATCCACATCATCGACCTGTCGCAGTCCGTGCCGCTGTTCGCTCGCGCGCTCGACTTCATCAGCCAGACTGCCCGTTCGGGCGGCAAGGTGCTGTTCGTCGGCACCAAGCGTCAGGCTCAGGACGCGATCCGCGAAGCCGCGCTCGCCTCGGGCCAGCACTTCGTCAACCACCGCTGGCTGGGCGGCATGCTCACCAACTGGAAGACGATCAGCGAGCGTATCAAGTACCTCAAGACGCTCGACGAGCGTCTTTCGGGCGACACGCAGGGCCTGACCAAGAAGGAAGTCCTCGACCTCACGCGCAAGCGCGACAAGCTTGAAATGAGTCTTGGCGGCATCCGCGACATGGGCGGTATTCCCGACGTGATGTTCGTGATCGATGCGAACATGGAAGACCTCGCCATCAAGGAAGCCAACGTCCTCGGCATCCCGGTCGTCGCCGTGCTCGACACCAATGTCGATCCCGAAGGCATCGCCTTCCCGATCCCGGGCAACGACGACGCCAGCCGCGCTATCAAGCTCTATTGCGATGCGGTTGCCGAAGCGGCTCGCACCGGCAAGGGCGAAGGCGTGCAGGACAGCGGTGCAGACGTCGGCGCAATGGAAAATCCGCCGGAAGAAGCCGCGGCTTAATGCCCAATTCGTGACTTGGGAGCGCAATTCTCCCGTCACACAGGCGAATTATGCGCCGGGCCGCTGATACCAGCAGGCCCGGTGCCCCGCATTCAAGATACCAAGAAGGAAATCATCATGGCTGCATTCACTGCTGCTGACGTAAAGGCCCTGCGCGAGAAGACCGGCGCGGGCATGATGGACGCCAAGAAGGCGCTCGAAGCCGCGAACGGCGATATCGAAGCCGCAGTCGACGCACTGCGCGCCAAGGGTCTCGCCACTGCCCAGAAGAAATCGAGCCGCACTGCGGCCGAAGGTCTCGTCGGCATTGCCGTCGAAGGCATAAAGGGTGTTGCCGTCGAAGTGAACTCGGAAACGGACTTCGTCGCCAAGAACGACAAGTTCCAGGATTTCGTGCGCAAGACCACGCAGGTCGCGCTCGGCACCGACGGTGACGATGTCGATACGCTCAAGGCCGCTGCCTATCCCGATGGCGGCACCGTGTCCGACAAGCTGACCGATAATGTCGCCACCATCGGCGAGAACCAGCAGATCCGCCGCATCAAGACCGTCTCGGTCACCAACGGCGTGATCGTGCCTTACATGCACAACGCCGTCGCGCCGGACCTCGGCAAGATCGGCGTCTTGGTTGCTCTCGAAAGCGAAGGCGACAAGGCCAAGCTGGAAGAGCTGGGCAAGAAGCTCGGCATGCATATCGCCGCTGCTTTCCCGCAGGCGCTGACCGCCGAGGGCCTCGACGCCGAAGTGATCGAGCGCGAGCGCGCTATCGCCAAGGAAAAGGCCGCCGAAAGCGGCAAGCCCGAGAACGTCCAGGAAAAGATGGTCGAAGGCGCGGTCAACAAATACGCCAAGGAAAACGCGCTGCTCAGCCAGGTCTACGTGATCGACAACAAGACCCCGATCGCGCAGGTCGTGGAAGCTGCCGGCAAGGACGTCGGCGCCAAGGTCGAGCTGGTGGACTATGTCCGTTTCCAGCTGGGTGAAGGCATCGAGAAGGAAGAGAGCGACTTCGCTGCCGAAGTGGCCGCTGCCGTCGGCGGCTGAACAAGCCCCACATCCTACGAAAATGGGCCGCCGGAGTTCGCTTCGGCGGCCTTTTTCGTCCGACACTAATGCGTACCAATGATCGTTTTAGGGAACGAGCCGGGCCTGCCATCACTTCTTCAGTGGATGCTCACGCGAACTTATTGGAGAAACTCATGGGAAGCGTATGGTCCCTCGCGATAATCATTGGCCCAATCTTGCTCATTGGCGTAATTATATTTGCCTGGTTTAGGAATCGCAATACGTCCGACCGACTTGAACGCAAGGCCGACGAGGGCGCGCGCGACCTGCGCGAGGAAATCGCTGAAAAACCGCACAAGAACATGGATCTCTGATCGGTCCAAGCCGCAGGCTCCATCCCATTCGTCGGCTTGCTCTTTTGTTCAAAGCCTAGTCGCCAGTCTTAAAGGAGCACCTCTGGCGGGCATTAGTATCGACCATTATGAGCGGGCCTAATCTCTCCCTCAGCCCTGTCCCTGAAACCATTATAAGCTGTGCTGGAAAAACGAAGGGCGTCGTAGGGTGACGTCAAATAATCTGCTTGTCAGATTTTTGCAGGACCGTTCACCATGGATAACGCAGGCAGACGTCTATCGTAAGCGCGAAGTTCGATAGGCTAGCCGCCCTTTCGATCAAGAGGGTATGGACTACAACGATAGTCCCTTCCCCCTAGCGCGCGCCATGCATCATGGCTAAGGAGCCGCAGGCCCCTCACGCAACACGGATTCTTCGTCTCCATGCCCTTTTCCACGATGAAGCGCGTCCTGCTCAAGCTCTCGGGCGAGGTGCTCATGGGCGAGGGGCCGTTCGGGATCGACCCGGCATTCGTTATGGAACTCGCACAAGAGGTAAAGGCGGCGAAGGAAACCGGCCTCGAAATCTGCCTCGTCATCGGCGGCGGCAATATCTTTCGCGGCATGGCGGGCGCGGCGCAGGGAATGGACCGCGCGCAGGCTGATTACATGGGCATGCTGGCGACCGTCATGAATGCGCTGGCGATGCAGAACGCGCTGGAGCAGTTGGGCGTGCAGACCCGCGTGCAGAGCGCGGTGCAGATGGACCAGGTATGCGAGCCGGTGATCCGCCGCCGGGCCGAACGTCACCTCGAAAAAGGTCGTGTGGTGATCTTCGCCGCCGGTGTGGGCGCGCCCTATTTCACCACTGACAGTGGCGCGGCGCTGCGGGCGGCGGAAATGAATTGCGATGCGCTGCTCAAGGGCACCAGCGTCGACGGGGTGTATGACAGCGACCCAAAGAAGAACGCCGAGGCAAAGCGTTTCGACACCGTCACTTACAGCCGCGTGCTGGCAGATGATCTCAAGGTGATGGACGCCAGCGCCGTGGCCCTGTGCCGCGATAATAATATTCCGATCGTCGTGTTCTCGATCCGCGAGAAGGGCAATCTGGCCCGCGTTCTCAAGGGCGAGGGCGTGCAGACGGTCGTCACCAACGAAAAAAGCTAAGAGGAAGCCATCATGGCCAAATACGACAAAGCCGATATCGAGCGCCGCATGAAGGGTGCCGTCGAAAGCCTGAAGGGCGATCTTTCGGGCCTGCGCACCGGCCGCGCGAATACCAGCCTGCTCGATCCGGTCGTGGTCGAGGTCTATGGCTCGATGATGCCGCTCAGCCAGGTCGCGACGGTCAGCGCACCCGAACCGCGCATGCTGAGCGTGCAGGTATGGGACAAGGCCAATGTGAGCGCAGTGGAGAAGGGCATCGCCAAGGCCAATCTCGGCCTAAACCCGATGCAGGATGGTCAGACCATCCGCCTGCCGATGCCCGACCTGACCGAGGAACGCCGCAAGGACCTCGCCAAGCTGGCGGGCGAATATGGCGAGAAGGGCAAGATCGCCATTCGCAACGTGCGCCGCGACGGCATGGAAGCGCTTAAGGAAGACGAGAAGAAGAAGGAAATCTCCGAAGATGACCGCAAGCGGTCCGAGGACGAGGTCCAGAAGCTGACCGACAAATACGTCGCCGAAACCGATGAGGCGGTCGAGAAGAAGACGCAGGAAATCCTGACCCAGTAAGCGGGTGAGGATCGGGGAGCAGGAATGAGCGCGCAAGGCCAGCAGGCCCGCCATGTCGCCATCATCATGGATGGCAACGGTCGCTGGGCGAAGCGCCGGCACCTGCCGCGCGTGATGGGCCATCGCAAGGGCGTGGAGGCGGTGCGCGAATTGGTGCGCAGCCTCAAGGACACCGAAGTCGAATGCCTGACGCTCTACGCCTTCAGCTCCGAAAACTGGAAGCGGCCGGAGGACGAGGTCGACGATTTGATGGACCTGATGCGCAAGTTCATCAAGTCGGACCTGCCCGAGTTTATTGCCAATGACGTGAAACTGCATATTCTCGGCGACTGGCAGGCACTCGCGCCCGATATCGTCGCCATGCTGGAGGATGCGCTGGAGCAGACCAGTAAGGGCTCGCGCACGCTGGCGGTGGCGCTGAACTACGGCGCGCAGGCGGAGATCGTGGCGGCTGCGCGCAGAGCTGCGGCTGTGGGCGAGATCACCGAAGAAAGCCTTGCCGAGCATCTCTACACCGCGCCGCTGCCTCCGCTTGACCTGCTGATCCGCACCAGTGGCGAAGTGCGGCTGTCGAATTTCCTCTTGTGGCAGGCGGCCTATGCGGAAATGATCTTCACCGACGTCCTATGGCCCGATTTCACGCCCGAGCTGTTCAAGCAGGCGCTGGCGGATTTCGGCGACCGGGAGAGGCGCTTTGGTGGACGGTAGAGCAGCACAAGCGGTGCCCGCGAAGGGCAAGAACGCCGACCTGCCCGTGCGCGCAGCGTCGGCGCTGGTCATGGTGGCGGTGGCCGGGCTGGCTTTCTGGCTCGGCGGTATCTGGCTCGACCTGTTCATCGCAGGGGTCGCTTTCGCGACTCTCGTGGAGTTTGTGATCCTCGTGCTGAAGGCGACGCAGCGGCAGGGTGCCCGGCTGGCAGCCGTCACTGCCGGTGCGATCTACATCGGGCTGGCAGGTTATGCCCTTACGAGTTTCCCGCTGATCGTGGTGATTGGGGTGATCGGCGCGGTCGTGTTTGTCGATACCTTTGCCTATTTCTTCGGGCGGACGATTGGCGGTCCCAAGATCGCACCTGCCATCAGTCCATCGAAAACCTGGGCGGGGCTGCTGGGGGGCACGGTCGGAGCGTCGATCTGGGTCTTCGGACTTCTGCATTTCATCGCGTCGGTCGATGGTCCCGAATGGAGCGGACGCTTGCTGGATTGGCTGCAACTGGGGGGCATCGGGGCCGCGATTGCGGTAGCCGCACAGGCGGGCGATTTTCTCGAGAGCTGGATCAAGCGCAAAGCTGGGGTGAAGGACAGCTCGAACCTTATCCCCGGTCACGGCGGTGTCTTCGACCGGACCGATGGGATAGTTCCTGTAGCTCTGTTGGCTGCAGCGACTTTCGGAGCGGCTTTGTGACCCGCTCCATCTCCATTCTTGGCGCCACCGGCTCCGTCGGCACATCGACGCTCGATCTGATCCGGCGCGCGCCCGATGATTGGCGCATCGTCGCGCTGACCGCGAATTGCAACGTTGCCGAACTCGCCGCGCTCGCGAAGGAATTTCGCGCCGAGATTGCCGTGGTGGCGGACGAGAGCTGTCTGGACGACCTGCGCGCCGCGCTCGACGGTTCGGGGATCGAGGCGGCTGGCGGCAAGCGGGCGCTGTGCGAAGCTGCGGCGCGCCCCGTCGACATCACCGTCGCCGCGATTGTCGGCTGTGCGGGCCTCGGCCCGGTCATGGCGGCGATCGAACAGGGCGGAACAATCGCGCTCGCCAACAAGGAAGCGCTGGTTTCGGCAGGCGAGGTGATGACTGCTGCCGTCGCGAAACACGGCGCGACGCTGCTCCCCGTCGACAGCGAGCACAATGCGATCTTCCAGTGCCTCGAAGGCGGGCGGATCGAGGATGTGCGCTGGATCACGCTCACCGCCAGCGGCGGCCCGTTGCGCGCCGTCGAGGACCTCTCTGCCGTCACCCCCGAGCAGGCGGTGGCGCATCCCAACTGGGACATGGGCGCGAAGATCAGCGTCGACAGCGCGACCATGTTCAACAAGGGGCTGGAGCTGATCGAGGCGCACCACCTGTTCCCGGTCGGCCTCGACAAGATTCGCATCGTGGTCCATCCGCAGAGCGTCATCCACTCGATGGTCGAATATCGCGACGGATCCACGCTGGCGCAGCTCGGCCCGTCCGACATGCGCGTGCCCATCGCCAGCTGCCTCGCCTGGCCGCAGCGCATGGATACGCCCTGCGAGCCGCTGGACCTGCCGACCATCGGCGAGCTCAGTTTCTTCCAGCCCGACGAACAGCGCTTTCCCGCGACCCGTTTGGCGCGCGAGGCGGCAGAGGCGGGCGGGGCGGCCCCGGCCGTGCTGAATGCCGCCAACGAAGTGGCTGTCGCCGCATTCCTCGACCGTAAGATTCCATTCAGCCGCATTCCGCTATTGGTCGAGCGCGTTCTTTCGGAAGGAAACCTGCCTGATGCTCCGCGTTCTCTGGACGAGGTGCTGATGGTGGACGACGCTTCCCGCAAGCGCGCGACCGAAATGCTGGAGCTCGCCTGACTTGGAAAACATGTTGCCCCTGTGGGTCTATTACGTCCTCGGTTTCCCGCTGTTGCTGGGGCCGCTGATCACCGTTCACGAGCTGGGTCATTATCTCGTCGGCCGCTGGTTCGGTGTGCAGGCGGAAGCCTTCTCGATCGGTTTCGGCAAGGAAATCTGGGGCTTCACCGACAAACGTGGGACGCGCTGGAAGCTTAGCGCGCTGCCGCTGGGCGGCTATGTCCAGTTCAAGGGCGACATGAACCCGGCGAGCATTCCGGATACCGCCGCTGCCGAAGAGGTAAGTGCAGAGGAGCGCGCGGGTAGCTTCCACCATGCTGCCCTATGGAAGCGCGCTCTGATCGTGTTCGCAGGACCGGCGACCAACATCCTCGTCACGCTGGCGATCTTCGCGAGTTTCTTTGCCTTCTACGGTAAGCCCGTACCTGCCGATGCGGATAGCCAGCTGACGATCGCCGAGTTCGCAGAAACTTCGCCCGCGCGTGACGCCGGCCTGCGCGCGGGCGACCGTATTGTCTCCATTGAAGGTGAGGCGATGGAGAGCTTCCGCGACGTCCAGAACGCGATCATGATGTACCCGGGCCGCACGCTCGACATCACCGTCCTGCGCGACGGAGCGCGCGAGACCTTCGCCGTCACCACCGAAAGCCGCGAGGTCGAAGACGGTTTCGGTAACAAGTCCAAGATCGGCCTCGTCGGAATTCAGGCGGCAGAGGCGGAAATGACCTACGAGCCGCAGGGCATCGTCGGCAGCCTCGGTCTTGCCGTCGATCATTCCATCGGCGTGGTCGACATGATGATTACCGGTGTCGCACAGATCTTTACCGGAGAACGCTCGGTCCAGGAGCTCGGCGGTCCGGTCAAGATCGCCAAATTTTCGGGCGAACAGCTGAGCATGGGTGCGCTGGCCTTTACCAATTTCGTCGCCCTGATTTCGCTTAACTTGGCATTCATCAACCTCCTGCCAATTCCCGCGCTCGACGGCGGGCACCTGGCTTTCTACGCGGCAGAAGCAGTCCGCCGGAAACCCATCGGCCCTCGTGGAACGGAAGTGGCGTATCGCGCCGGCGTGGCCCTCGTGCTTGCGCTGATGGTATTCGTCACGATCAACGACCTGGCCGGTCTCCCGATCTTCGGGAATTAGCCGGGGAAAGCACAGCGCGGAGGCGGGCGTTCACGGTTGCAAAGCTTGATTGGCACAAGCGCTTAGGGCAGGGGACTTTCGGGCCGCTGCATAGACAGCGGCTTTTGCCGATGGGCCCAACTTCCACCGGCTCCGTAGCATTTTAACGAGGACGGGATTTTCCTTGTCGATGACTGATTTCGCACCTGCCGCCGCGCGCCGCAAAGCCTCGCCCGCACGGCTGGCCATGGGCCTTCTCGCCGGAACCATGCTCGCCGGCATCCCCCAGATCGCGCTCGCGCAGGACACTGAAGAGGCGGAAGCCGCGGCGCCGGCGCCCGCAGTCCAGCAGCAGACGGTGCAGACCATCGCGGTGAGCGGGGCCCAGCGCCTCGAGCCGCAGACGATCCTCTCCTACATCCGCCTGCGCCCGGGCGACGTCTGGACCCAGGCGGTCGGCGACCAGGTGCTGAAGGATCTCTACGCCACCGAATTGTTCGCCAATGCCAGCGTCGTGAACAACGGCGGCAATGTGGTGATCGAGGTGACCGAGAACCCGGTCATCAACCGCATCATCCTGGAGGGCAACAAGCGGATCAAGAACGACAAGATCCTGCCCGAGATCAAGCTCTCGCCGCGCCAGATCTTCACCCGTTCGAAGGTTCGCGCGGACGTCGCCCGCATCATCGAGCTCTACAAGCGCCAGGGCCGCTTCGCGGCGACGGTCGAGCCCAAGATGGTGCAGCTGAGCCAGAACCGCGTCGACGTGGTGTTCGAGATCAACGAGGGGCCCAAGTCCAAGGTTCGCCAGATCAACATCATCGGCAACGAGGCTTTCTCGGACGGCGAGTTGCGCGGCGAAATGCTGACCAAGCAGGCGCGCCTCACGAGCTTCTTCAGTTCCAATACCAGCTACGATCCCGACCGTCTCGCGTTCGACCAGCAGAACCTCCGGTTGTTTTACCTGACCGAAGGTTATGCCGATTTCCGCGTCGTATCGGCCGTGGCCGAGCTTACGCCCGACAAGCGCGATTTCATCATCACCTATGTCGTCGAGGAAGGCGAGCGCCACAAGTTCGGCGAAGTGACCGTCGACAGCCAGATTCGCGACTTCGACAGCGATGCGCTGGCCGGACGGCTTCCCATGAAGAGCGGCGACTGGTACAACGCCAAGCAGGTCGAAGACACGGTCGAACAGCTGACCGAACTTGCCGGCACCTTCGGCTATGCCTTTGCCGATGTGAACCCGGAAATCCGTCGCGACGCCGACGATCTGACGATGGACGTCAATTTCGTCCTGCGCGAGGCGCCCCGCGTTTACGTGGAGCGGATCGACGTGAACGGCAACACGCTGACGCAGGACAAGGTGATCCGCCGCGAATTCCGTATCGCCGAAGGAGACGCGTTCAATTCGCTCGCCGTGTCCCGCTCCACTGCGCGCATCAATTCGCTGGGCTATTTCCAGGAAAACTTCGAGATCAACCAGGTCGAAGGCAGCGCGCCCGACCGCATCGTGCTCGAAGCGAATGTGGAAGAACAGGCGACCGGCGAACTGCAGCTATCGGCGGGCTTCAGCTCGCTCGAAAGCTTCATCCTCGCAGGCTCTATCCGCCAGCGCAATTTCCGCGGTCGCGGGCAGACGGTCGGCCTGAGCGTCAACTACTCCCGCTATTCCAAATCGGCGCAGATCAGCTTCAGCGAACCTTATGTTTTCGACCGCAATATCTCTGCAGGCGTCGACATCTATCGCCGCGATTTCAACAGCTTCAACTTCCGCAACAGCGAACGCAATACGACGTACGAGCAGTCCACGACGGGCTTCTCGCTGCGTGCGGGCGTCCCGCTGACCGAATACCTCTCGGCCATCGGCAGCTACACGTTCAACTATGACGACGTGTCGCTGGGCGACGAGTTCTTCGAGAACGGCGAGTGCCGCGCAACGCGCTTCCTGTGCGAAGCCATCGGCGAGCGTTCGAGCTCGATTCTCGGGCTGACCCTGAACTACAACACGCTCAACAGCAGGCTGCGGCCGAGCCGCGGCGAAACAATCAGCTGGACCAACGAGTTCGCCGGCCTCGGCGGATCGGAGAAATACATCCGATCGCGCGCCCGCATGGCCAAATACTGGTCGATCGGCAGCGGGTTCGTGTTCTCGCTGGCGGGCGAAGGCGGATGGATCCGCGGCCTCGAGGACAGCGAGGAACCCGGACGTGACAGCATTCGCCTGACCGACCGCTTCTTCCTCGGCGAACCGCAGATGCGCGGCTTCGACATTCGCGGGATCGGCCCGCGCATCGTGCGGCTCAATTTCGTGACCGATCCCGACAATCCCGATGGCCCGCGTATTCCCACGCCGATCGAGGATGCGCTGTCGTCCGACCAGCGGTTCGACGATGCCATCGGCGGCAAGGCCTATTATCTCGGCCGAGCCGAGCTCGAGATCCCGCTCGGTAGCGGTGCACGCGAACTCGGTCTGCGCCCGTCCGTCTGGGTCGATGTCGGTTCGTTGTTCTCGATTACGACGCCCACATTGGTGAATCAGCCCAACGGTCGTCAGGCTACGCAGGACGGTCAGTTGCTCTTCATCGATGAAGACGGACTGACCACGACCGACACGGTCGACGCCGATGGCAATCCGCTTTTGCCGTTCATCCCCGCCAGTTCTTTCTATCGCGAAGTTTTCGTCGGCGACACTGCTGCACCGCGCATTTCCGCGGGCATCGGCGTCAACTGGAACTCGCCCTTCGGTCCGTTCAGGATCGATTTCGCCCAAATCATCAAGAAGGAAGTCGGAGACGACACCAAGACCTTCTCATTCAACGTAGGAACGCAATTCTAATGACCAGCAAGACCAAGATTCTCGCTGCCGCGGCTCTCGCAGGCGCGGCTATTGCCAGCACGCCCGCCGCCGCGCAGGTGACCGGCGCGATCGCCACCAGCAGCCCGGAAGCAGTGATTGTGCGCTCGCAGGCGCGCATCGCCGCCTACCAGCAGATCGAGCAGCAATATACGGCGCAACTCACCCAGATACGCACCCTGCGCCAGGAAGCAGCGACGCTGCAGCAGAGCCTCGACACCAATAACGACGGCCAGCTGACCCAGGCCGAAGCGCAGGCCAATCCCTCCGTCGTGCAGCAGATCCAGCAAAAGGAACAGCAGATCCAGCAGGCTTCGCAGCCGATCGTGCTGGCACAGACCTATGCCATCGAGCAGCTCATCAACGACTACAGCAATGTGCAGCAGCAGGTCGTGCAGCAGAAGAACATCCAGCTCCTGCTGTCGCCGGATGCGGTCCAGTGGGCACCCGAAACGCTCAACGTGACGAACGATCTCGTCACCGTCATGAACCAGCGCGTGCCGAGCGTGCAGATCACGCCGCCGGCGAACTGGCGTCCGCGCCAGGAATCGCTGCAGACCCAGCAAACGGTCTCGCAAATCCTTGTCGGTGTCGCGCAACAGCAGGCCGCCCAGCAAGCCGCGCAGCAGCAGGGCCAGCAGCCCGCGCAGCAGCAGCCGGCCGGCCGCTGATCCTGACGACGGGAGCAGGGCGATGAGCGAGGAAACGACCGGTTTCGACGTAGTGCAGGTTCTCAAGCGCCTGCCGCATCGCTATCCCCTGCTCCTGGTCGACCGGGTGAAAGAGCTGGTCGTCGACGAGCGCATACACGCGATCAAGGCGGTCAGCTTCAACGAGGATTTTTTCCAGGGCCACTTCCCCGGCTCGCCGATCATGCCCGGCGTGCTTCAGATCGAGGCACTCGCGCAGGCTGCGGGCGTACTCGCGGTCGAAAGCCTCGGCCTCGCGGGATCGGGCAAGCTCGTCTATTTCATGGCGATCGAGAACGCGAAGTTTCGCGCGCCCGTGACGCCGGGCGTGCTGCTCGACCTCAAGGCCGAATTCGTCCAGAAACGCGCGCGCGTCTGCAAGTTTGCGGGCGAGGCTAGCGTCGAGGGCAAAGTGACTTGCGAGGTCAGCTTCACCGCGATGATCGCCGACGCACCTGAATAAGGTTGCCAATCTCGGCGCTCGCCGCTATGCGCGCGCCTTTCCCAAACACAGCTGGACCGGTCGGAACCGCTCCGAAGCTCAAAGGACGACTATCATGAAGACCGATGGCCACCCCGATTATCACATGATCACGGTCAAGATGACCGATGGCACCGAATTCCAGACGCGCTCGACCTGGGGCAGCGAAGGCGACACGCTGACGCTCGAAATCGACCCGACGAGCCACCCGGCGTGGACCGGCGGCAAGCAGCAGCTTCAGGAAGGCGGCCGCGTCGCAGCCTTCAACAAGCGTTTCGGCGGGCTGTCGCTCAAGAAGAACTGAGCACCCGCGCCAGTCGCGCGTATTCGAGAGGGCGGTCCTGCGGGGCCGCCTTTTTTCATTCTGAGTTACGATATGATTTTGCAGTCGCGCGTGACGGTGTAGTCCTCGGCCATCAATCCGGTGACGTAGCCACCGTTCGTTACGGTTCCATCGCGGCAGGTGATTTCGATTCCTGCATCACCGTCAACCCGCACGATATAGTCGCCCCAAGGGAGGCGTGACATCGGTTTTGCGCCTCCAGTCCAGACAAGTCGAGCCTCGGTCACGACGTCATGTCGATTATGCAAGATCGTGTAGTTGGACACAAACCAGAAGGCACTAAAACCCAAGCCAACTGTGCCGAATATTGCAGCGATGCCCCAAACGCCTTCCCGGCTCACCACCCCCACTCCTTCTCGCGATACCACTTCGTGATCACGTATTTCACGCCCTTCCGCACCTTCATCCCGTGATGGATTGTGTTCGGGTTCTCTCGGCCGTCGGGGCGGCGGTTGTTCCAGCCGAGCAGCTTGCCCGCTTCGGGCTGGAAGGTCTTGCCGATCGCCTTGAACCGCGTCGCGCCCCCGGCCTCCACATCGTTGAGATAGATCATGAAGGTCCAGGTCCGCTGGCCGGCGACCGAGCAGTATTTCTCCCAGTCCTGCCCGCCGGGATTGAAATAGTCGCAATGCGGCTTGAACTCCTGGCCGACATCGTAGCGCTGGCCCTGCAGCGGCTCGCCATGTGCGGGGTCGATCCGGGTCAGCGCATGGAGCTTGTTTTCCAGCGCCTGAACCGCGGGCTCGTCAGCCGACAGGTCGCAGGTCTCGCTGGTGCGGAAATAATGGTCGTCGCCCGCATCGGCGAGGGTGGAGGGGCGGCGGTCCGTCTCGATCAGGGCAATCAGTTCGGCGCACAGCTCCGGCGGCACGAAATCGCGTAGCTGGAACAGCTCGGCCTTCGGGTTCGGCACGCGTTGCATGCCGTCCTGCGCGAGCAGTCGCTCTGCCGAAGATTCGCCCGACCCCGTCATGCAGCGCAGACTAGCCGAGCCGAGCCTTCAGGCAAGTCGCGACATAATGTTGCGCGTTGTGCCGCCTTCGCGCTTTTTCGCTTCCCATTTGCAGAGTGTTGTGCAACAGGCCCACGCCGCTGCACGGGACGGGTTGACGCCCAATCGTGCGGGCGTATCAGGCCCCCTTCCCGGGCGGTTCCGGGGGCTTGTGGCGATCGTAGCTCAGTTGGTTAGAGCGCCGGTTTGTGGTACCGGAGGTCGGGGGTTCGAGACCCCTCGATCGCCCCATTTTCCCTCCGAGATTAGACCGCTCCGCACAGCTTGCAGGGGCATTTTGGCGATGACGGCTTTCTGGACCGAAGCGGACTACGACGATCACGAACTCGTGCATTTCGTGCGTGACCGGAAAAGCGGCCTCACGGCGATTATCGCGCTCCATTCCACCCATCTCGGCCCCGGCGCGGGCGGCACGCGTTTTTGGCACTATGCCGAACCCGGCGATGCCATGCGCGATGCCCTGCGCCTCTCGCGCGGGATGAGTTACAAGAACGCCATGGCCGGCCTGCCCATGGGCGGCGGCAAGGCCGTGATCCTCGCACCGGAAGACAAGAGCAAGACGCCCGAAATGCTCGCCGCTTTCGCCGATGCCGTCGAAGGTCTCGGCGGCAAGTATGTGACCGCCGAGGACGTCGGTATCTCCGAAGCCGACATGGCGGCCGTCGCCGAGCGCACGCAATATGTCTCCGGCCTTCCGGTCGAGGGCGAGGACGCCGCGGGTGGCGATCCGGGGCCCTTCACCGCGCTTGGCATCTTCCTCGGCATCAAGGCCGCGGTGCAGCACAAGCTCGGCAAGGACAGCGTCGAAGGCGTGCATGTCGCGATTCAGGGCACCGGCAGCGTCGGTGGCGGAGTCGCCCGATTGCTCGCCAAGGAGGGCGCAAAGCTGACGCTGTCGGACGTGAACCAGGACCGCGCCGAATCGCTCGCCGCAGAACTCGGTGCCGATACTGCCGCGCCCGATGCGGTCATGTCCATTGCCTGCGACGTATTCAGTCCGAATGCGCTTGGTGCAGTGCTCGACGACGAAGGGATTGCCCGGCTGGACTGTAAAATCGTGGCTGGCGGGGCGAACAATCAACTGCGACGGCCCGAACATGGCCCCATGCTGGCAGAGCGCGGCATTCTCTACGCGCCGGACTATGTCATCAACGCTGGCGGCATCATCTCGGTGACGCTCGAATACCTCTGCCGGTGTGACAAAGCGCCGTGCGACATCAACGAGGTCCGCAAGCGCATTGCGCAAATCCCCGGTCGTCTCGAGCAGATCTGGACCGAGAGCGACGAAAGCGGCCTTTCTCCCGATCAGGTCGCCGATCGCATGGCCCAACGCCTGATCGGGCGCGCTTAGGGACCATCTTCACTTGCGGGTCAGGCGCGGGCCTGTAAAAGCGCGCGCACGGCTTACATCATGCACGGCTTCGCCAATCCCAAACGGTTCCAAACGCTCGCCAGCTGGCTGACGCCGCTGTTGCTTGTGGCAGGGCTCGTGCTGAGCGCAGGCGCGCTATGGTGGGGGCTGACGCAGGTGTCGCCCGACCGGTTGATGGGTGAGACGGTGCGCATCCTGTTCCTGCACGTGCCCGCAGCATGGCTGGGCATGGGAGGATGGACCGCAATTGCTATTTCCAGCCTCGTATACCTCGTGTGGCGGCACCCGCTCGCGGCACTTGCCGCGCGTGCAGCGGCAGTGCCCGGCCTCGTCTTCACGCTGATCTGCCTCGTCACCGGCTCGATCTGGGGTCGCCCGACCTGGGGGACTTGGTGGGTATGGGACGGCAGGCTGACCAGCATGCTGGTGCTGGCCTTCCTCTACGCCGCCTATATCGCGCTGGCGCAAGCCGCTGCCCGTGAGGGAGTGAGCGCCCGCATCCCGGCGATCTTCGGGCTGGTTGGTGCGATCAACATTCCGATCATCAATCGCAGCGTCGTCTGGTGGAACTCGCTCCACCAGCCGCCGAGCATTACCATGGGTAATAGCGCGATCGATGGCGAATACCTTGCGCCGCTGCTGGTCGCAGTCGTCGGCTTCTCGCTGATCTTCGGCGGGATCGTGCTGGCACGCATGCGAGCGCTGCTGGCCGACATCCAGGCCGAAGCGCGCCTGCGGCGCCGAGCGAGCGAGGCCGTCTGATGCGCGAAGCGCTCGACCAGTGGGATTTCGTCCTTGCCGCTTATGCGGTGGGGGTCGTCGGCACGCTGGCGATGATCGCCTGGGCGTGGGTCGATATGAAGCGGGCCGAACGTCGCCGCGCGGAAAGCCGTCGGAAATGAGCGCGCTCAAACCCAAGCATCAGCGGCTGATCCTCGTGGTCCTGGCTCTCGTGGCGCTTGTCGGCGCGGGGCTGCTGGCTGCCTATGCGCTGCGCAATCAGGCGAACTACTTCTACCTGCCGGAGCAGATGCAGGCCGATCCGCCCGCCGTGGGCCAGGCCGTGAGGCTGGGAGGCATGGTCGAACAGGGTTCGCTTACGACCGATAACGACGGTGTGACGCTGCGCTTTGCAGTCACCGGCAATGACGGCTCGCGCATTCCGGTACGCTTCAGCGGCATCGCGCCCGACCTGTTTGTCGAGGGCTCCGGCGTGGTTGCCGAGGGACGGCTCGGCCCCGACGGCACCTTCGTGGCCGACAACTTGCTAGCCAAGCATGACGAGAATTACGTGCCCAAGGAACTCGAGGGCATGAGCGAGATGCAGGCCGCGAAGATGGCCGAAGAGACGACGGTCGGCATCGAATGATCGCCGAACTCGGTCATGCCGCGCTGTGGCTCGCCGCCGCGCTTGCCGCGCTTCAGATGGCCGCCGGGTTCCTCGCCGTTCGCGCCGGCGAGGGGAGCGAGATCGCCAGGTTGGTAAGGCCGAGTGCGGTCGTGCAGGCCGCGCTCGCCAGCATTGCCTTCGCCATGCTGTTGTGGCTGTTCGCCATCACCGATCTCTCGGTGAAGCTGGTTGCAGCCAACTCCCATTCATTAAAGCCGCTGGTGTTCAAGCTTTCCGGTGCATGGGGCAACCACGAAGGCTCCATGCTGTTGTGGGTGACGGTGATGTCGCTCTCGGGCGGGCTTATCGCGCTTGCAGAAAGGCGCCTGCCGGAGCGCACGATGCAGGCGACACTGGCGGCGCAGGGCCTCGTTTCGCTGGGCTTCTATGCCTTCCTGATCCTGAGTTCCAATCCATTCGAGCGATTGCCGGTGCCCGCGCCGGAGGGCCTTGGCCTCAATCCGCTGCTCCAGGACCTGGGCCTCGCCTTCCATCCGCCGACGCTGTACATGGGCTATGTCGGCCTCTCGGTCGCCTTCAGCTTCGCCGTCGGCGCACTGCTGACGCGGCAAGTCACGCCGGATTTCGCCAGTGCGATGCGGCCCTGGGTGCTTGGGGCATGGGTGTTCCTGACGCTCGGCATCGTGGCTGGGTCTTATTGGGCCTATTACGAGCTTGGCTGGGGCGGGTACTGGTTCTGGGATCCGGTCGAGAATGCCTCGCTTATGCCCTGGCTGGCCGCGACGGCTTTGCTGCATTCGACCAGCGTCCTCGCCAGCCGCGATGCCCTGCGCGTGTGGACGATCATGCTCGGCGTGGTTGCATTCTCGATGAGCATGGTGGGGACGTTCCTCGTGCGCTCCGGCATTCTCACCAGCGTCCACGCCTTCGCCGTCGACCCGGAACGGGGGAGCTTTATCCTCGTGCTGCTGGGCCTCTTCATCGGCGGCGCGCTGTTGCTGTTCGCCCTGCGCGCCAATACGATCAATGAAGGTCAGCGCTTTACAGCGACCAGCCGAGAGGGTGCGCTGGTGTTTAACAATGTGATGTTGAGCGCCATTCTTGCGATTGTGCTGCTCGGCACGCTCTATCCGCTGCTGACCGAAGCCTTCGACATGCGCGTGTCCGTCGGCCCGCCTTATTTCAATCCGGTTTCGGCGATTTTCGTCGTTCCCATGCTGCTGGTCATGGCCGTGGGACCGCTGCTGCGCTGGCGCCAGGACCGGCTGGAGCGCATCCGGCCAGAGCTGGCGCTGTTCGCGGCGCTCGTGCTCGTATCGCTGATATTCTTCGGCTTCGTCACCGGCGTCGCGATCCTGCCCTTGCTAGGGCTCGCCCTCGGGATCGGACTTGGCGTGGCCAGCTTCCTCCCGCTGCGGGGCCGCAATCTGAAGCGCGTTCCTCTGGCGACGTGGGGTATGATCGTTGCCCATTTCGGTATCGCCGTGGCCCTGATCGGCATGGCGAGCGAAAGCGCTTTCTCGAAGGAACGTCTCGCGGCAGTCGAGGCAGGACAGAGCACGCAGGTCGGCCCCTGGACCGTGACGCTGAGCGAGGTGATGCCGGTCGCAGGGCCCAACTGGACGGCCATCGAGGGTCGCCTGACAGCGAGCTATGACGGAGCCGAGCCGGTCATGCTCAATCCGCAGGCGCGGCGGTTCTGGGCACCGCCGCAGGAAACCACCGAGAGCGCGCTGTCGACGCGGTGGAATGGCCAGCTCTATGCCGTCATCGGCGACCGGACGCTGGATGGCCGCTGGCAGCTGCGGTTGTGGTGGAAGCCGCTCGTCACGCTGATCTGGTACGGCGGCCTGCTGGTCGCGTTGGGCGGCGCGCTTGCGCTGGTCGGTCGCGTGATCGCAGACATCCGGCGACGGCGCATCGCCCGGCGGATCGTCGAGCGGCGCGCGGAGATGGAGGCGATGGCATGAGCTGGCGCGTGTGGCTTCCGCTGTTCCTGTTCGCTGGGTTCCTTGGCCTGGCCGCCTACCAGCTGACCCAGCCGAAGGACGATTTCGTCGAGAGCGGGATGATCGGCGAGGCGCTGCCCTATTTCGACCTTCCGCCCGCGACCGAGGGCGCAAGTGGTGCCGCGACTACCGACTTCAAGGACGGGACGCCCCGCTTGCTCAATATCTGGGCCAGCTGGTGCCTGCCGTGCATTGCCGAAGCGCCGCAGCTGGAGCGGCTGAAGGAGGCGGGTGTGCCCATCGTCGGCATCGCGATCCGCGACCGGCCCGAGGATGTGGCGCGCTTTCTGGCGCAGCATGGCAACCCCTACACGCGTATCGCGCGCGACGATTTGTCGGAAGTCCAGCTGGCGATCGGCTCGTCGGGGGTGCCCGAGACTTTCGTCATCGATGGCCGGGGCATCATCCGCTACCAGCACCTCGGCGATATTCGCGAACGCGATGTGCCGACGCTTTTGGCCGAACTGGAGAAGGCGCGATGAGCCGGTTGGCGCTCTGTCTGCTCGCGTTGAGCCTTGCGTTGCCGCTTGCCGCGCAAGACAGCATGCCTCCCGCACCCTTCGCCTATCGCCAGCTCGACGACCCGGCGCAGGAGGCTGCCGCGCAGGACCTCATGGAGACGCTGCGCTGCTTGAAGTGCCAGTCGCAGTCCATCGCCGATAGCGATGCACCGATGGCGGGCGACATGCGGCATCAGGTCCGCATTCGCATCGCGGCTGGCGAAGACCCGGAGGCGGTGCGCGCGTGGCTGGTCCAGCGCTATGGCGATTACGTCAGCTATCGGCCCGAGGTAAGCGCTGTAACCTGGCCGCTGTTCGCCATCCCCGCGCTGCTGGTGCTGATCGCGGCTGCGGTGCTGGCAAGCCGCCTGCGGAGGCGCGCATCGTGAGCTGGGTGCCGATCCTGCTGCTGGCGCTGTTGACCTTCGCCGGGGCCGTCTTCCTGCTGAAGCTGCCGCGCAGCGTTTGGGCGCTATTCGGGGCCGCGCTCCTTTTCGGGCTGGCGGGCTATGCGATTCAGGGTTCGCCCGGGCAGGCGGGCGCGCCTCGCGTCGCAACCGGAGGCGAAACCGCGCGATCGGGCGAGGCCATGGTGCAGGCCCGGCGCGAATTCTATGCCGAGGGCGTGCTACCCTCCCGCTTCGTGGTGACCGCCGATGCCTTCGCGCGCCGCGGCCAGTTCGACCAGTCGGCGCGTTTCCTTAGCAACGCCCTCGCCGAGAACCCGAACGATTCAGAAGCCTGGCTGGCGCTGGGCAACTCGCTGGTTGAGCATGCCGAGGGGCAGCTGACCCCGGCGGCCCTCAACGCCTACGAACGTGCCGACGCGGTCGGGCGCGGCAACCCGGCGCCGATCTATTTCCTCGGCCTCGCATGGCTGCGGGCCGGTGAACCGCAGCGCACGCGCGAACTCTGGGTGGAGCTGCTGGCGGAGGCGCCTGAGGACGCCGACTGGCGCCCGCTGCTGGCCGAACGCATCGCGCGGCTCGACGGCCTGCTCGGCATCTCTTCGGCCGCCGAAGAAGCCGAAGCAGCCGAATGAGACAGTCGTGCGGCACCGTATTGCGGGCGGGCAGCCATGCTGCTAATCGGCGCGCCCTGCGCGGGGCAGTGCCCTGCCATTCAGGCGAATGACGCAATGCGGCCGGACATCTTTTCCTCATGAGCGATAGCGCAACCGTCCAGGACCCGGTGCCCGAGGGTGCTCCCTCCACCGGCGGCCACGGCAATGGCCATGGCGGCGCATCGCGCACGGCCCTGGCAGTCGGTGCAATCGGCGTCGTCTTCGGCGACATCGGCACCAGCCCGCTATATGCCTTCCGCGAGACCTTCTCCGGGTCGGTCGGCATCGCCATCGACCGGATGCATGTGCTGGGCGTGGTCAGCCTGATCTTCTGGTCGATGACGGTTGTCGTGGCGATCCAGTACGTCACGATCCTGATGCGCGCGGACAACAAGGGGCAGGGGGGCAGCCTTGCCCTGCTCGCGCTGATCAGCCGCCATATCGGACAGACGAAATACGCCTGGCTGGTGGTGCTACTTGGCGTGTTCGCGACCTCGCTGTTCTACGGCGACAGCATGATCACGCCCGCAATCTCGGTGCTTTCAGCGGTCGAGGGCCTGACGGTGGTCGATCACCGGCTCGACCCGTTGGTGATCCCCATCGCCCTGGTCCTGCTGGTTGGACTGTTCCTGCTGCAGGCACGCGGCACGGCCAAGGTGGGGGCGCTTTTCGCGCCGGTGATGATCGTCTATTTCGCGGTGATCGCCGGGCTGGGGCTCAACCAGATCGTGCAGAACCCGGACATCCTCTGGGCGCTCAATCCCTATTATGCGGTCATGTTCTTCGTGACCGACGGCGTGATCGCCTTCCTTGCGCTGGGCGCGGTGGTGCTGGCGGTGACCGGGGCCGAAGCGCTGTATTCGGACATGGGCCACTTCGGGCGCGGCCCGATGCGCTTGAGCTGGTTCGGCTTCGTTATGCCGTGCCTGTTGCTCAACTATTTCGGGCAGGGCGCGATGATTGCGGGGCTGCCTCCCGAGCAGGCGGCCGAAGTCGTCCGCAACCCGTTCTTCCTGCTGGCGAGCGAAGAATATCGCCTGCCGCTGGTGATCCTTGCCACCATGGCGACCTTCATCGCCAGCCAAGCCGTCATCTCGGGCGCATTCAGCATCACCCACCAGGCCATGCAGCTGGGCTTCATGCCGCGCCTCTCGATCCGCCACACCAGCGAGACCGAGGCGGGGCAGATCTACATTCCGGTGATCAACTGGGCGCTGATGGTCGCGGTGATCGTGCTGGTGCTGACCTTCCAGACCTCGTCCAACCTCGCCGCGGCTTACGGCATCGCGGTGACCGGCGCGGTAACGATCGATACGATCCTGATGGGCGTGCTGTTCGTCGGCGTGTGGAAGTGGAAATGGTGGGTCGCCCTGCCGATCGTGGTGTTTTTCCTGATCGTGGACGGGGCGTATTTTGCCGCAAACCTCGTGAAGGTGCCCGATGGCGGCTGGTTCCCCCTGGTGGTCGGCCTCGTCGCCTTCACGCTGCTCACCACTTGGGCGCGCGGGCGCAGGCTGATGCGCGAGCGGATGAGCGAGACGGCATTGCCGATCGAGATTTTCGCCAAGAGCGCCAAGAACTCCGCCACCCGCGTGCCGGGCACCGCCATCTTCATGGCCAGCCAGACCGCTGGAGTGCCCAGCGCGCTGCTGCACAACATCAAGCACAACAAGGTGCTGCACGAACGGGTCATCATCCTGACCGTCCTGATCGCCGACAGCCCCTATGTCGAAAGCGACAAGCGCTGCGAGATCCACGACCTCGGCGATGGCTTCTACCGCGCGATCCTGCACTATGGCTTCATGCAAGAGACGAACGTGCCGGAAGGGCTGAAGGAGATGGAGCGCTGCGGCGGCAAGTTCGACATGATGCACACCAGCTTCTTCCTCAGCCGCCAGACCCTGCTCGCCAGCGACAAGCCAGGCATGCCGATCTGGCGCGAGAAGATATTCGCGTGGATGCTGCGGAATGCCGCAACCGCGATGGATTTCTTCCGCCTGCCGACCAATCGTGTGGTCGAGTTGGGAAGTCAGGTCGAGATCTGACTCTCCGGCGAAAGCTACCGTTTGACATCGGCGGTCGGCCCGTGGACCATCGACCCCATGCAGACGCTTACCCGCCCGCAGATCGACGTTCGCCAGTTCGGTGCTGACCGGCAGCCCGTGGTCGTAATCGACGGCTTCAGCGGGATGGCCGACAGGCTGCGCGACCAAGCCACGAAAGCTGAATACCAGCCAGGCGGTGCCGCCTATCCGGGCATCCGCGCCTGGGCCGATCCCTCTTATCTCGACCGTCGCCGCGGCCTCATGTTCGAGGTTTTGCAAAAGGTTTTCGGAATCAGACGGGGTATCAAGCTCGAAGCTTCGACGTTTTCGCTCGTCACGAAGCGCGCGGACGATCTCTCGCCCGGTCAGCGCCGCCCGCATTACGACGGCTCCGAAGCCGGACTGATCGCGGTAATGCACTATTTGCTCGGTCCCGAGAGCGGCGGCACCGCCTTCTATCGCCACCGCGCAACCGGCTTCGAGGCGATCACCCCTGAACGTCAGGCAAGATACGAGGACGCGGTGCGAGCCGAGGACCATTCGGACGAACCGGGCCCCGCTTATCATTATGGCGACAACGACCGGTACGAGATGATCGGAGAGATCGAAGCGCAGCCCGACCGGTTCATCCTCTATCGCGGCTGGTCGCTCCACTCCGGTGTGATACCGAAAAGCGCGAGCCTGTCCGCCGATCCGGCAAAGGGTCGGCTGACCATCAACATGTTCCTCATGGGCGCGTAAGGCGGCAATCCAAATAACCGACCCCGCGATTTTCGATGGAAAGGTAGGCGTTACGCCGTCGGCGGCTCGTCCTTGGCCACTTCCTCGGCGTCGTCCAGCGCGAAGCCGTGGCGCAGCAACATCGGGATCTGGGTGAAGGTGAACAGGAAGCTCAGCGGCATGAACACCCACAGCTTGGCCCAGAGCCAGCCTTCGAAGTCCATCACCCGCACCAGCACCTCGTTCAGCGCGGCCAGCGCGAAGAAGAAGAAGCCCCAGTTGCGCGAGAGCTTGAGCCAGCCTTCGCGGTCGACGCCCTCGAACGCAGCCTCGAGCAGGATCTGGAGCAGCGCCTTGCCGCGCAGCCAGCCGCCGACCAGCAGCACGCCGAACAGCAGGTAGATCGCGGTCGGCTTAAGCTGGATGAAACGCTCGTCCTGTAACCAGATGGTCAGGCCGCCGAAGCCCACGATCAGCGCGGTCGAGAGGATCAGCATTGGGCTGACATGCCCGAACTTGAATTTGCTAAAGACCAGCGCGACGACGGCGGCGATCATGAAGGCGATGGTGCCGTAGATTACCGCCGCGATCTCTCCGAAGGTGGAATCGGCGGGCGGCTGGTAGAACTTGTAGACGCCGAGGAAGACCAGCAGCGGGCCGTAATCGACGAGGATATTGAGCCAGCCGGACTTGGGCTTGGCCTTGGAATCGGCTTCGGTCATCACGCCACCCCTGCAATCACGCGAGCCACCAGATCCGGGTCGAAGGGCCGCAAGTCGTCGATCTTCTCGCCGACACCGATAGCATGGATCGGCAGGCCATATTGTTCCGCCGCCTGCACCAGCACGCCGCCGCGTGCCGTGCCGTCGAGCTTGGTCATAACCAGGCCGGTCACGCCTGCGACCTCCTTGAACACGTCGATCTGGCTGAGAGCGTTCTGGCCGTTGGTCGCGTCGAGCACCAGCACCACGTCATGCGGCGCTTCGGGGTTGAGGCGGCCGAGGACTTTCCGGATTTTCGCCAACTCGTCCATCAATTCGCGCTTGTTCTGCAGGCGTCCTGCCGTGTCGACGATCAGCACATCGGTGCCGATGTCGGTCGCCTGCTTGACCGCGTCGAAGACGATCGAGGCGGGATCGCCGCCTTCGGGGCCGCGCACGATCGGCACGTCGATGCGATCGGCCCAGGTCTGCAGCTGGCCGATCGCGGCGGCGCGGAAGGTGTCGCCCGCGGCCAGCATGACGGCGTAATCGTCCTCCTGGAACAGGTGAGCGAGCTTCGCGATAGTGGTGGTCTTGCCGCTGCCGTTGACGCCGATCACCAGCAGCACCTGCGGGCGCGGGAAGGCGGTGATTTCGAGCGGCTTGGCCACCGTGCGCAGGATCGCGGCGATTTCCTCGGCGACGGCTTCCTTGAGCTCGGCCTCGCTGATCTCGAGCCCGAAGCGCTTCTCGCGCAGCTTTTCGCGGATGCGAGCGGCGGCGCTGGGGCCGAGATCGGAGAGGATCAGCGCATCCTCGACATCGTCCAGCGTCGCATCGTCGAGCTTGGCGGTGCCGACCACTTCCGTGAGGTTGCTGGTCAGCTTTTCGGAAGTCTTGCGGAAGCCGCCGAACAGGCGCTCTGTCCAGCTGGGTTTGTCGCTCATAGCAGCAGGCCGTTCTCGTCTCGGGTGGGCGTCACGGTAAGGATGTCACCGGCGCGTGTGCCTTGGGGCACGGAAACTCTTGCGAAGTGCGGTGTGTAGCCCGTTCCGTCGCGCTCGGCGAGGACGCTGTGCGGCTTATCGACGAGCGATGCCAGCCACGCGTCGCGCGTCGTGCAGGCGACAGCGCGCAGTTCGGCAGCGCGTCGCTTCACGATGGCGCGGTCGACTTGAGGCATTCGCGCAGCGGGCGTGCCGGGACGGGGCGAATAGGGGAAGATGTGGGCGTAGACGATGCCCAGCTCGCGGATAATGGCGAGATTGGCTGCGTGGTGTTTCTCGGTCTCGGTCGGGAAACCGGCGATGAGGTCCGCGCCGATGGCGATGTCCGGGCGTTTGTCCTTCAGGCGCTGAACGAGGTCCACCGCATCATCGCGCAAGTGCCGCCGCTTCATCCGCTTGAGGATCAAATCGTGCCCGTGTTGCAGCGAGAGGTGCAGGTGCGGCATCAGACGCTCCTCGCTCGCGAACAGCTCGAACAGCAGCGGATCGATCTCGATCCCGTCGAGCGAGGACATGCGCAGGCGCTGGAGGTCGGGGAAGGTGTCGAGCACCGCCTGCACCAGGGCGCCAAGCGGCGGCGTGTCGAGCAAATCGTGGCCCCAGGACGTCACATCGACGCCGGTTATCACGATCTCCGGCGCGCCATGGGCCAAGTGCCGCTCCACTTCGGCCAGCACCTGCGGAATGGTCAGCGAGCGGCTCGGCCCGCGGCCCTGCGGGATCACGCAAAAGGTGCAGGCATGGTCGCAGCCGTTCTGGACCGCGATGAAGGCGCGAGTGCGATCCTGCGGGACCGGCGGCGTGTCGACCGGCACGTTCCAGGCTCGCGCATCGAGCTTCGCGGTGTTGGCTACCAAGCCATCCACTTCGGGCATGGCGGCGAGTTGATCGCGCTCGATATCGGCGGCGCAGCCGGTCACCAACAGGCGGGCATGCGGGTTGGCGCGGCGCGCGCGGCGGATCGCCTGTCGCGTCTGGCGCACGGCCTCGCTGGTTACGGCGCAGCTATTGACGACCACGATGTCGCGCTCCTGCGCCAGCATCGCGCGGATCTGCTCGCTCTCGGAAATGTTGAGCCGGCAGCCGAGCGAAATGACCTGCGCTTCGCTCACGCGAAGTCGCTCCATTCGAAACTGCCGCGATAGCTTTCGGTCGCGGGACCGGTCATGCGAATGCGATTATCCTCGCCCCACACGATCAGGAGATCGCCGCCGGGCAGGGTGACGGTCACCTCGCGCTCGACGAGGCCGCGTCGCATTGCGTGGACCGCAGTGGCGCACGCGCCGGTGCCGCAGGCGCGGGTGAGGCCTGCGCCGCGCTCCCAGACGCACAGGCGGATGTGAGTACGGCTCTCGATCGTCGCCACGTTCACGTTAACGCGCTCTGGAAACAGCGGATCGGTCTCGATCTCCGGGCCTATCCTGTCGAGGGGCACAGCTCCGGTATCCTCGACGAAAAAGATCACATGCGGATTGCCGACATTGACCGCGCCCGGCTGGTCGAGGCCGTCCCAGCCGACCGGCATCGTAGCCGTGTCCATTGCGTATTCGAGCGGGATGGCGTCCCAGTCGAAGCGCGGCTCGCCCATGTCGACGCTGGCGCCATTCTCCGTCGGTTCCACCCTGATCGTGCCGCCCGACGTCTCGACGCTCGCCGCAGAGCCATGCAGGAGGGCCACCGCGCGGCTGGCATTGCCGCAGGCCCCGACCTCGCCGCCATCCTGATTGAAGATGCGCATACGGAAGTCCGCAGTCTCGCTCGGCTCCAGCACGATCAGCTGGTCGCAACCGATCCCCGTACGCCGGTCCGCCAGCGCACGCGCGACAGTGGTGTCGATGGCAGGCAAGCTGACCTCGCGCGCATCGAGCACGATGAAGTCGTTGCCGAGACCGTGCATCTTGGAGAATTCGACGCGCATGATGCCGCGCATCTATGCACTGGCAGCCGCAGCGTCCAGTGTGCAGGGCCGCCTAGCTGGCCCGTGCGTCGCTTTCGGGTTCCGGAGAGCCCCTGTCGCCGAAATCGACCGCTGCTACGTTGCTCGCCTCTTCCTCGGACAGGCGTCCTTGCCTTTGCAGGCGCTCGAGCACCTTGTCGGCAGGTTCGGGGCGGCCATAGTGATAGCCTTGGCCCTTGAGTTTGCCCATCGCCTTCAGCGCCTCGAGCACCTGCTCGTTCTCCACGCCCTCGGCCGTGATCGGCAGCTTGAGCCCGTCGCCCATCGAGATGATCGCATCGACTAGCTTGCCGCCATGCGCCTCGTCGGTCAGCTCCGAAATGAAGGCGCGGTCGATCTTGAGCCGGTCGAAGGGCAGGGTACGAAGTTGCGAGAGACTGGAATAGCCGGTCCCGAAATCGTCGAGGCTGACATGCACGCCCTGGTTCCGCAGCGAGGTGATCATCGAGCGGACCATGCCGATATTCTCGTGCAGGCAGCTTTCGGTGATTTCGATGTCCAGACGGTTGGGCAGGAAATTGTGCTTCACCATCAGCTTGAGCAGCTTCTGCGCGAACCACGGATCGCGCATCTGCACGGGCGAGATATTGACCGACAACGTCAGTTCCGGCGCCCACTGCTTGGCATCCTCGAACGCCTGCGAAATCAATCGCTCGCTCATTTCGCCGATGACGCCGATCTCCTCGGCGATCGGAATGAAGATGTCGGGGCCGATCACGCCGAGTTCGGGCGAGTCCCAGCGGGCCAGCATTTCGAAGCCTGTCAGTTCGCCCGTTTCGAGGTCCACCTGCTGTTCGTAATAGGGCCGGAATTCGCCCTGCGCGATGCCGCGGCGAATGCCCGTTTCCAGCTCGTTGCGGAAGCGCAGCTCGTTTTCCATCGGCGGTTCGAACCAGAAGAAGCGGTTCTTGCCCTGCTTCTTGGCGTGATACATGGCGATATCCGCCTTGTGCATCAGCTTCTGGGCCGAGACGGTGCCCTGACCGGTAAGATCCAGCTGGGTGCTCGATGCGATGCCAACGGAAATCGTGACGTCGATCGAATTGCCTTCGTGATCGACCGGCACGGCGACGCTTTCGATCATACGCGAGGCAAGCTGGTCGATCCGGTCGGGAACCTGCGGGTGATAGGGGACGACACACAGGAATTCGTCGCCGCCCAGGCGCGCCAGCAGGCCACCCTCGGGCATAAGGCGCTGTATCCGGCGCGCGATCGCTTGCAGCACCTCGTCTCCGGCAAGGTGCCCGTTGAGATCGTTGATCTGCTTGAAATTATCGAGGTCGACAGCGACAGCTGCCAACGCGCGTTCGCGATGGGCTTTCTCGGCCAGCAGATCGGCGAGGGCGACGGTCAGGCTACGGCGGTTGAAGCAGCCTGTCAGGTGATCCATGTCGGCGAGACGGCGCGCCTCTTCCTCGGATGCGCAGCGGCGCGCGAGCTCTGCTGTCAGGGCCTTGTAGCGGTTCCAGCCGAGGAGAATGAGCGCGATGTTGAGGAGCAGCGCATTCGTCAGTGCGAGATCGGGCGATGGCGCTGCACCTTGGAAGGCGCGGATGAGAGTCGGTAGGACGACGCCAGCGGTGCCGACGAAAAGGATGATCGCGGCCAGCGCGATACCGAGCGTGACTATATCGTGCTTGCGTGTCGCGGGCAGCACAGCGCGACCGGCGCGTTCTGCCTTCGACGACGCTGACGATTGTTCAGACAATTAGGACCCCCAAGAATTCGATCTGATCGAACTATCGGGCGCACCCTAAGAAGCGGTTAACCTCGCAGTTTCGGGTCGCGGGTCTGGTCACGGCAACCCCTAGGGGCTAGGCCGCGGCCGCGAGACCCGGAACACGAAGAGGACGAAGCACGCGATGCGCTATTGGCTGATGAAATCGGAACCCTTCAAATATAGCTGGGACGACCTTGTCGCCGAGAAGGAAGGCACGTGGGACGGCGTCCGAAATCACCGCGCCAAGAACAATCTCGCGGCCATGGAGGTCGGCGACCAGGCGTTCTTCTATCACTCGCGAGAAGGCTTGGAGATCGTCGGCATTTGCGAGGTTAGCGTCGCGGGGATCACCGATCCGACGGATCCGGAAGGCAAGTGGGCTGCGGTGAAGGTAAAGCCCAAGACCAAATTGCCGAGTCCGGTCACGCTCAAGCAGATCAAGGCAGAGCCCCAGCTTGCCGACTGCGAGCTGGTGAAGCTGTCGCGCCTTTCGGTGGCGGAGATCAAGCCGGAGGAATGGTCGGTCATTCTCGAGATGGCGGGCATCTGACGCGGCGAAACGGAGGAACGGCGCGGCAGGGCCCGTGGTTGGTGGCGTGAAGCACACCCATCATGAGAACCCCGTGAGCCGTTTCGAAAACAAGACTGTCCTGATTACCGGCGGCACCAGCGGCTTCGGCCTCGAAGCCGCCAAGACGATCGCCAGCGAAGGCGGCCGTGTCGCCGTCACCGGCCATAGCGACGACCATCTCGAGGATGCGCGCTAGGCATTGCCCGAAGGGTCCCTCGTGCTCAAGAACGATGCCTCCGATCCGGGCGCAGTGGGGGATCTCGCAAAAGCCGTACGCGAAAATTGGGATGGCATCGACGGGCTGTGGCTCAATGCCGGCTAGGGCAAGTTTCGCCCGAACCAGAAGAATGACGCTGATTTCTTCGACCAGATGATGAACACGAATGTTCGCGGGCCGGTGTTGCAGATGGCCGAGCTGATGGACGACATCAAAGACGGCGGTGCGGTGCTGCTCAGCGCTTCGGTCGCCCCATATCTTGGCCAGGCGCAAGGTGCGGTCTATGCCGCGACCAAGGCTGCCTGCCTCTCGCTCGCACGCAGCTGGGCCAGCGCGCTGGCGGAGCGGAACATCCGGGTGAATGCGGTGTCGCCCGGGCCGATCGAGACCAACTTCATCAACGGGGCCGACATGGACGAGAAGCGCGAAGAGCAATTTCGCAAGCAGGTGAAGTCTCAGGTCCCGCTCGGTCGTTTCGGTGATGCAGAAGAAGTCGCGAATGTGGCGCTGTTCTTGTTGTCCCATGCCGCGTCTTACGTGACCGGGTCGGAATATATGGTGGATGGCGGGATGACGAAGCGCTGATGTCGGCTTGTCGCGCTGTCGTTTCGCACTGGCGCAGCCAAGCGGAACCACGACACCATGCCTCCGTTAATTGCCTGTAACAGCGCAGAAAATTGCGCTCCACAGCATAGGAGAGAACCCATGGGTGAACTTACCGAAAAGATCAAAGGCAATGCCAACGAAGCTGCCGGTAATGTGAAGCAGCAGTCGAACGATCCCGAGACCCGCGCCGAAGGCCGCCAACAGGAAGCCAAAGGCGAAGCCCAGCAGTTCAAGGGCGAAGTCGAAGGCAAGCTAGGCAACGACGTCTAAGGTTGCCAAGCTAACCAGAAAGAAGGGCCGCTCCGGAATGCCGAGGCGGCCCTTCTTGGTGTCTAGCGTTCGCGCAGACCGCTGACGCTTGCGCCGCTCGCTGCGAGTTGCTCGATATCGACGCGGCAATGGATCAGGCGCAGTCCGCTGCGGCCTTCGGCGGCCACGAGCGCGTCCTTGAACTGTTCGGTCGTCTCCGCAGTGGCGGACCAGCCTCCGAAGGCTTCGGCCATCTTCGCGAAATCGGGATTGGCAAGGCGCGTCGCGCTGATCCGGTTCTCGCCCGGAAATTCGCGTTCCTGGTGCATGCGGATGGTGCCAAAGGCGCCGTTATCGACCACGATCACGATCAGGTCCGCGTTATGCTGGACGGCAGTGGCCAATTCCTGTCCGTTCATCAGGAAGTCGCCATCGCCCGCAGCCGCTACGACCGTTCGCTCCGGAAAGCGCAGCGCAGCAGCTACGGCGGCAGGCACGCCATACCCCATCGCGCCGCAGGTCGGGGCGAGCTGGCTGGGAAAGCCGTTGTAGCGCCAGTAGCGGTGCCACCAGCCCGCGAAATTCCCCGCGCCGTTACACACGATCGTGTCGGCGGGGAGGGTATCGCGCATGAATTGCACCGCCCGCCCCATGTCGAGCGTGTGGCCGTTGGGGTGGGCGGTGGCCCACTCTTCCCATTGGGCATGTGCTTCGGCTCCGGCATCGAAATCGATCACTTCGCCTTCGTCCCATAGCGCGGCGCTCTCGGCGAATTCGTCCATGCTGGCGCAGATCGCGAGATCGGCGGGATAGACGCTGTTGAGCTCGTTGGCATCGGGGTGGACGTGGATCAGCTTGCGGTCCGGCGCACTCAGCGGCGGGACGGTGTAGCCGTCGGTCGTCGCCTCGCCGAGCCGGGCGCCGACGGCGAGGATCAGGTCGGCCGATTTCACCCGCTCGACTAGCTGAGGATTGGGGCCGTAGCCGAGATTGCCGGCGTAAACCGGGCTGGTCGGAGAAATCGCATCTTGCCTGCGGAAGGCCGTGGACACGGGAATGCCAAGCCGCTCGGCGAACAGCTGGAAATGCTCGCGCGCCTTGGCGTTCCAGCCCGCTCCGCCGATGATCGCGAGCGGCGCGGCGGCATCGGCGATCAGCGCCATCATTGCCTGCATCGCATCGGGGCAGGGCGCTTGCGCCGGGCGCTCCACTCTCGGGCGCGGCGTGGCATCGGTGTCCCGGCTCAACATGTCCTCGGGCAGCGCCAGCACGACCGGGCCCGGCCGGCCCGAGATGGCGGTAGCATAGGCGCGGGCGACATATTCCGGAATGCGATCCGCGCTGTCGATCCGCGCGGCCCATTTGGCGATCGGTGTGAAGAAAGCGCTGAAATCGACCTCCTGGAAACCTTCGCGGTCGCGCATCGAGCTGTCGACGTCGCCCACGAACAGGATCATCGGCTGCGAATCCTGCATCGCAACATGCACGCCGATGCTGGCATTGGTCGCGCCGGGGCCGCGGGTGACGAAGGCCACGCCGGGCCGCCCGGTCATCGCTCCATCGGCGCAAGCCATGAACGCAACGCCGCCTTCCTGTCGGCAGGTCACGACATCGATAGCGTCCTGCTGGCCCAGCCCGTCCAGGACTTGAAGGAAGCTTTCGCCGGGCACGGTGAAGATCCGGTCGCATCCCTGCTCGATCAGACAATCGACCAGCAGGCGGGCGGCGGCGGGAGTGTGGGTCTCTCTCATGGTAGCGCGACTAACTCCGCGTCGTGCGGCTGGCAATCGGCGAACATGGTTAATTTGGGCCGTTTCGTACCGTTTTGCGACAGTTGAAAGCCGGGGGGATACCAAACAGTTAAGAAAGCGTTAACTCCTCACTATGAGACGCGCACTTGTTCTTTCGAGCGAAGCCGCCCGGCACTGGTTCCGGGCAAGTCTGCCACAGCGCCGCATGGCCTTTGCCGACATGCCGGCGAACGAGCCGGTCAGCTGGGCTCTCACCGCCAGCGACGTTCGTGGTGTCGCGACGACCTATTTCGCGACGGTCGCCGCGGTGCTCGCCTTCATCATCTAGGCCCCGGCAGCCGCGGCGGCCTCTGCTGCGGCATTCTCCGCGTCGACCAAGCGCTTGCCGAGCCAGGCCGAGAACAGGCACATCGCCGCGCACAGCAGCACCTGTTCGGTGATCGGCACGCCCGCCGCGCTCAGCGCCATGGCAGCCAGCGAACCGGCCACCATCGCCCCCGAATTGACGATATTGTTCGCCGCGATCGTGCGCGATGCGCGGTCGGGCGAGACGCGGGTGGTGAGGAAGGCGTAAAGCGGCACTACGAACATACCCCCGGCGATGGAGATGCCCAGCAAGCACAGCAGCAGCACGGCCGCCATGGGCCACGCGATGAACTCGCTGACTGAGAGCAGTGTCTCCGGCTGGTCGGCCTGCCACATTTTCGCGACAACATAGAACGCGACGACGAATAGCCCCATGATGATCACCGACACCGGCGAGTAGCGCGCCGAAACGCGGCCTTTCAGCAGTGCATTGACCGCGACCGATCCGATCGCGACGCCGATCGAGAAGACCACGAGGAACAGGCTCGCGACTTCGGGGCTGGCCATGATCGTATTCTTGGCCAGCGGAGGGAACTGGATGAACAGCACCGCGCCGATGGTCCAGAAGAAGCTGATCGCGAGGATCGCGTAATAGACTTCCTTGTTGTGCATTGTGTCGCGCACCAGCTTCACCGAGGCGCGCAGGATATGCCAGTCGAGCTTCTCGATCTCGCCCATGGGCGGGGCGGAGGGCACTTGCCGGCTGACGAGATAGCCGATGCAGGCGGTCACGATGATGCCGATGGCCGCCCAGCCGGTGTAGTCCACCGCGATCGGCCCGGCGAGGATCGTGCCGGTGAGGATCGCCACATAGGTTCCGGCCTCGACCAGCCCGGTGCCTGCCAGCACCTCGTCCTTCTTCAGATGCTGCGGCAGGATCGCGTATTTGATCGGGCCGAGGAAGGTGGATTGCACACCCGTCAGGAACAGCGCCAGCAGCAGCAGCGGGATCGCCACCGTGTGCACCATGATGCCGTTGTAGGCGAGATAGAGCCCGCACGCGCCGATGATCATCAGCCCAATCTCGCACGCCTTCACTATGCGGATGATCTTAGCCTTGTCGCGCATGTCGGCCAGCTGCCCGGCCAGCGCGGAAAGGAGGAAGAAGGGCAGGATGAACAGGCCCGATGCCAGCCCGCTGAAGCTCGCCTCGGTCGCCGGGTCGCTGTAGACCGCATAGACCACAAACAGGACCATGGTGGTCTTGTAGAGGTTGTCGTTGAAGGCGTTGAACAGCTGCGTGACGAACAGCGGCAGGAATCGCCTCGTGCGCAGCAGATGCGTGGATGTAAGCATGACCCCCCGGGAATGGCCCCGTCACTCGGCGACCCGTGTAGAGGCGCAACGCCGTAGCGGACAAGGACAATCGGCGACTTTTGCGGCGAGCCGTAACTCGCTAGGGGATGGGCGATGCTCACCTTGCCCAACATCCTGACGCTGACGCGCATCTTCGCGATCCCGTTGCTGGCCTTCCTGCTGTGGTGGCCGGGGTGGGAGCAAGGCTATCTCGCCGCCTTCGTGCTTTACTGCGCGATGGGCATCACCGACTATTTCGACGGCTACCTCGCGCGCACCAGCGGGACGGTGTCGAAGCTCGGCATCTTCCTCGATCCGATCGCCGACAAGATCATGGTCGCCGCGGTGATCCTCGTGCTGGCGGCGCAGGGCGTGCTGCGCGGGCCATACGTGGGCGATGCGCATGTGATCGCCGGGTTGATCATTCTGATGCGCGAGATCGCCGTGTCGGGCCTGCGCGAATTCCTCGGGCCGCTGCAGGTCTCCGTCCCCGTCAGCCGCCTCGCCAAATGGAAGACGACCTTCCAGATGATGGCCTTGGGCTCGCTCATCCTGGGGCAGGGCCTGCCGGACTGGACCGTGATGGTCGGTGCGATGGAGGCGAATGTGCCGCACACCTACGGCCTCGTGAGCCTGTGGGCCGCGGCAGTACTGACGGTAATTACCGGGTGGGACTACCTGCGGGTCGGTTTGAAACACATGGATTGAGCGGGGGCGTGGACCAGCGACCGGGGTGTTTTGCAAAACTGCGATTTCGACGGGAAGGAGCGGAGAGAGCGGGATTGCGGGCAATTCGACGGGCCGATGTGTCACCTTCCGGTTTGCAAACTGAAGCAAGCCAATGTGGGGCAGAAACCGCGCATTTTGTGCTTGTCTGTCCAATCCGCCAAACATTCGGTTCGAATGGCAGAAAATGGACCTGTAGGAAAATTGCCGGAATCTCTGCCTTTAGGGTGGGGAGCGGACGCGCGCTACGCATTGATTTACTAAAAATCTTTGCCTTTCGCGTGGGCCATATTCCGCAAAGTTTTCACTGCGACGAAGGAAACGGTCAGGATAAGTAAGGCAAACGAACCAATCACGATGACCTGCCATTCCTCATCCAAATGGGGGGCAATAGCGCCGACGCATACCATGAAGACAAGCGATGCGAGTGGTATGCATGAGTAAAGGATCCGATCCCACCTTTCCAAAGATGGTGGGGCGTAAAGATAGGCATATCTGCAATACATCGCTGCAACTGCCAATATGATGAGTGGTTCAAGCATTTCAGCGGTCCCTACACCTTTGTCTTAGCATCCATCCAAAGGTTGGGTGGCAGGCTCGGACCCAGTACGCAACTGGGGTGGTAAGCGGACAGTATTATGAGCCCGTCCGCTGCTCTCGGCGTGCCGCATTTTCAGTTCTATTATTCCTCTTCCACCAAAGCCATTGGACAAGAGCGAGCAACGGAATTGAGAATACGAGCGCGAGCCAGCCGAGAAGCTGGAAATAACCCTGTTGCCAAGTCTCACCCACTCGAACGGTTACCAAGAGAATACCGAGAGCTGTCAGGACAATGAGTGTTAATCGACATATTGATAGGACCATTCACCATCCTTCGGAGTGGCCTAGTAGCGACAACCTAGCCAGATTTTGCAGATGTCTGCAATCGGGTCGCTAGCTGAACTTCCGCTTTTGGGCACATAGCGTTCTACGCATGCGCTCGCTTACCCCGCCCGCAGCTCCTCAGCCAGCAACTCAAAATCGTCACGCCGGGGCGAGTTCTTGCGCCAGATCAGGGCGATCTCGCGGGTGGCGCCCTTGCTCTTGAGGGGGCGGGCGACGACCTTGGTGCCGTTCAATATGCCCGCATCGACGGCCATTTTCGGCAGCATCGTCAGGCCGAGGCCGTTGTCGACCATCTGCACCAGCGTGTGCAGGCTGGTGCCGATCATCGTGGTCGAGCCGCGTAGTTCGGGGCGGTTGCAGGCGGCGAGCGCGTGGTCCTTCAGGCAGTGGCCGTCTTCCAGCAGCAACAGGCGGCCGTCGTCGATCATGCTCGGCGGGACGCTTTCGGGCGGATCGCGCGGGTCGTTTTCGGGGAAGGCGACGTAAAGCTCGTCGTCGGCGATATGCGCCATCTCGACCTCGCCGGTGGCGAAGGGCAGGGCGAGCAGCACGCAATCGACCCGCCCGTGCTGCAGCGATTCGACCGCGTCGTGGCTGGTTTCCTCGCGCAGGAACAGCTCGAGGTCGGGGCGCTCCTTGCGCAGGCGCGGCAGGAAGCGCGGCAGGAGGAAGGGCGCGATCGTCGGGATTACGCTCATGCGGAGCTGCCCCGCGAGCGGCTTGCCTGCGGCCTGCACGAGGTCCGCCAGCTCCTCCGCCTCGCGCAGGATGCGGTGCGCCTTGTCCACGACCTGATTGCCCAGCGCGGTGAAACGCACCACGCGGCGGCTGCGCTCGACCAGCGTCACGCCGAGCAGCGATTCCAGCTCCCGAATCCCGGCGGAGAGCGTCGATTGCGACACGAAACTCGCCTCCGCCGCGCGGCCGAAATGGCCATGCTCGTGCAGCGCCACGAGATATTGCAGCTGTTTGAGGGTGGGGAGGTAGGTGGACAAAGCAAGTAATCCCTAGCACGTCATTGCGAGGAGCCGCAGGCGACGCGGCAATCCATCATCCGGCGGCGATTTCCGGGTACAGATCTCGCCAGACCGGGTTCGCCCCTTCGATAAGCGCGATTTTCTTTTTGCGCGACCCTGCCTTCAATTGCTTTTCGCGAAGGATGGCTTGTTCCATGTCCTCACGCATTTCGAACCAGACGAGCAGTTTGCACCCATAGCGTTTGGTAAACCCGTCGGTCGCGCCTTCGCGATGCTGCCACGCGCGACCGGGGAGATTGGATGTTACTCCAATGTATATCGCGCCATTCTTGCGGTTGGCCATCATGTAGACAGCTGGTTCCAATTCGCGAGGCATGGGAGATGGATTGCTTCGCTACGCTCGCAATGACGAAGTTGGATTGATCACTCCGCCGCCTGCGTTTCGACCATCTCGCTCTGCATGTCGTCGATATGGGTCATCAGCAGGCGCCCGTCGCGCACGGCGAAGGCCATGCGGCCCTCGACCAGTTCGAGCGCATCCTTGCCGAACACCTCGTAGCGCCAGCCCTGCAGGATCGGCAGGTCGCGCACACCGGCGGCAAGAGCTTCCATTTCGTCCGCCCTGGTCAGCAGTCGCGGGGCGACGTCGATCTCGCGAGCGCGGATCTTGAGTAGCAGCTTCAGGAGGTCCGCCACCAGCGCGCCTTCCTTGCCGAGCGGGGCGCCGCGTTTGGGCTTGTCGGGCATCTCGTCCTTCGACAACGGCTCCGCCTTTTCGAGCACTTTCATCAGACGCTTACCGATGTCGTTGTCTTTCCATGCATTCGACAGGCCGCGCACCTTCGTGAGGTCGGGCTGTTTCTTGGGCGGGTGGCTGGCGATATCGGCCAGCGTCTCGTCGCGCATGATGCGGCCGCGCGGGATATTCTTGTGCTGCGCCTCGCCTTCGCGCCAGGCGGCCAGCGCCTTCAGCCGGCCGAGCACCTGCGGATTGCGACCGGGCGAGCGGATGCGCTTCCACGCCTGGCCTGCGTCGTTGGCGTAGTTCTCCGGATCGGCCAGCTTGTCCATTTCCGCGTCGAGCCAGCCGCCGCGTTCGGTCTTGATGAGCTTCTTGAGAATCTTGGGGAAGATCTTCGACAGGTGCGTCACATCGCCGATGGCATATTCGATCTGCCGGTCGGTCAGCGGGCGGCGGCTCCAGTCGGTGAAGCGCGCACCCTTGTCGACCGTGATGCCGAGCCAGCTTTCAACGAGATTGGCATAGCCGATCTGTTCGGACTGGCTGATCGCCATCATTGCGATCTGCGTGTCGAAGATCGGATGCGGGGTCCGCTGCGTGAAGTTGTAAACGATCTCGACGTCCTGTCCGCCCGCGTGGAAGACCTTGAGCACGTTCTCATTGTCGCACATCAGGTCCCACAGGGGGGAAAGGTCGATACCGTCGGCCAGCGGGTCGATCGCCGCGGCCTCTTCTTCATTGGCGATCTGCACCAGGCACAGTTCCGGCCAATAGGTGTTCTCGCGCATGAATTCGGTGTCGACGGTGACGAAATCGCTTTTCGCCAGACGCTCGCACAGATCGGCCAGCGCGTCGGAAGTGGTAATCAGATCGTGTATCTTCATCGTGTCTTTTCTGTCTGTGGGGCGGAGTACCGCCCTCGGCCGCTGCGAGCCTTGACAAAAAGCCGCAGGTGCCCTGTTAGCGCGCGCGTTTCCTGCTAGAGGAGCGCGTCGCCCCAAAGTCGGGACGCCCCTAGCGCCATAGCTCCGAAAATGGAAAGATTTTAGATGCACGCCTATCGTACCCACAATTGCGCACAGCTGACGAAGGACAATGTCGGCGATACCGTCCGCCTGTCGGGCTGGGTGCATAACAAGCGCGACCATGGCGGCGTGCTGTTCGTCGACCTGCGCGACCATTACGGCATCACCCAGATCGTGGCGGACGAGGATAGCGAGGCGCTGCCGATCCTCGACCGGATCAAGCTGGAATCGGTCGTCACCATCGACGGGACGGTGAAGGCGCGCGACGATGTGGCTGTGAACAAAAACCTGCCGACCGGCGAGATCGAGGTCTTCGCCCGTTCGGTCGAGGTGCAAAGCCGCGCGGACGATTTGCCGCTCATCGTGAACAGCGCCGAGGATTATCCGGAAGAAACGCGCCTCAAGTACCGCTTCGTCGACCTGCGGCGCGAGCGCGTGCACAAAAACATTATGCTGCGCAACCAGGTCATCACCAGCCTGCGCCGCCGCATGACCGACCAGGGCTTCAGCGAATTCCAGACGCCGATCCTGGGTGCTTCGAGCCCCGAAGGCGCGCGCGACTATCTCGTGCCGAGCCGCTTGCATCCGGGCCGCTTCTACGCGCTTCCGCAGGCGCCGCAGATGTTCAAGCAGCTGCTGATGGTTGCCGGTTTCGACCGCTATTTCCAGATCGCGCCCTGCTTCCGCGACGAAGACCTGCGCGCCGACCGCAGTCCGGAATTCTACCAGCTCGACTTCGAAATGAGCTTCGTCACGCAGGAAGACGTCTTCCAGGCGATCGAACCGGTGCTCGCCGGCGTGTTCGAGGAGTTCGCAGACGGCAAGAGCGTGACGCCCGCGGGCGAGTTCCCGCGCATCCCCTATGCCGAAGCGATGCTGAAATACGGCAGCGACAAGCCCGATTTGCGCAACCCGCTGATTATTTCGGACGTCACATCGCATTTCGAGAAATCAGGCTTCGGCCTGTTCGAAAAGATCGTCGGCGGCGGTGGCCGGGTGCGCGTGATCCCAGCGCCGAACACGCATGAGAAGAGCCGCAAGTTCTTCGACGAGATGAACGACTGGGCGCGCCGCGAAGGCTTTGCCGGGCTCGGTTACGTCACCCGCAAGGGTGGCGAGTTCGGCGGCCCGATCGCGAAGAACCACGGGTCCGAGGGCATGGAAAAGCTCTATGCCGAACTGGGGCTGGGCGAGAACGACGGCCTGTTCTTTGCAGCAGGCAAGGAAAAGGACGCCGCCAAGCTGGCCGGTGCCGCGCGCACCCGAGTGGCGGAAGAACTCGGCCTGATCGAGGAGGACTGCTTCAAGTTCTGCTGGATCGTCGACTTCCCGATGTTCGAGTACGACGAGGACCAGAAAAAGGTCGATTTCAGCCACAACCCCTTCTCCATGCCGCAGGGCGAGATGGAAGCGCTGGAAAGCAAGGACCCGCTCGATATCCTCGCATGGCAGTACGACATCGTCTGCAACGGCTACGAGCTATCCAGTGGCGCCATCCGTAACCACCGCCCGGACATCATGTACAAGGCCTTCGAAATCGCCGGCTATTCGCAGGAAGATGTCGATGCGAACTTCAGCGGCATGATCGAGGCGTTCAAGCTCGGCGCACCGCCGCACGGCGGCTCCGCGCCCGGCATCGACCGGATCGTGATGCTCCTCGCCGACGAACCGAACATTCGCGAGGTGATCGCTTTCCCGCTCAACCAGAAGGCGCAGGACCTGATGATGGGCGCCCCGAGCGTGGTCGCGCCCAGCCAGCTTCGCGATGTCCACATCCGCCTGGGCGGAGCGGCGCTGGAAGCACAGAAGGCCGCCAGCGAGGCCGAGAAAACCGACATGAACAGCAACGCTGCTAAGCGCGATGCGCCGGAACGCAGCGAGGATCACTCCGGCTAAGGTCTAAAGCCTCATCGTCGGCGCAAGATGTATATGCCGACAAGGACGACGGGAAGGATGGGCAGTGCCAGTTCGACCCACGGAGCTGGCTGCAATTGGCTTAATCGCGCGACGAATTGGATTCCAAGCGCGAGCACGACCGCTGCGGTCAGCGATGCGAGCATCAAGGCCCAGACCTTCGTACGTGATATGCGTGGTGTCATGTTGTCTTCCAAGAGTGGGGACCATCGGTGCGATCGGCAGCGATGGTCCCGTATGTGCTGGGCCAGCGTTCACTCGGTCCAGTCGATTTTCGAGTCGGCGTAGCTCAGCATCGTGCCGAGAGTGCCGGACACGATAGCAAAACCGGCGAGATACGGCGATGCCGGGGTCGGGACGAGAGCTGCTGCTCCGCCGACACCGGCAGCTACCTGCAGCGCGGTTCCGGCATCATCGAGCGGTCCTGCACCGCCGATCAGGTCGAGTTCGTTTTGGTTGAGAGTTTGCATGGTCATGCCTCCTGTTGGCCAATCGCTTGATTGCATTGGTGCCAGCGGAGTTATCGTTTCGCTTGCGCTGTCCATATCTACCAGCGGAGCTAGCTTGGGTGCACTACCCAATCGGTAGCTGGCCGGTTTAGCTGGAGAAGCGAGATACAAAACCGCACACGAAAAAGGGCGCGGATCGCTCCGCGCCCTTCCGTTGTGACTGATTGAGGGATCAGTCGTACTGCTTTTCGATCATATCGCCGAACTGTTCGCCTTCGCAGATTTCGTTATAGCACTGCTCGACCACGGCGCGTTCCTGCGCTTCGAGTTGGTCGCTCTCGATCGCTTCCTGGAACTTGTTCTTGATATAGTCCTCACCTTCCTCGACGCGTTCGGCAGCGGCTTCGTCGCCGCTTTCGAACATGTCGGAGATGCTCGCGAACATCTGATGCGCCTCGCCGGTCATCGTGCCCTTGGTGACGAGCTCGTCACCTTGACGCTCGAGTTCCGCGTTCATTTGGCGAAGCGTCTGTTCACGCTGCTGGAGGCGTTGGTTGAGGGCCTGCTTCAGCTGCGGACTGTCGGCCTTTTCGGCAGCCTTGCGATAGCCTTCGACCGAATCGAAAGTGGTGTCGGCCAAGCTCTTGAAAGTCGTACTGCTCATGATGTGCTTCCCTTGTGTAAGAGGTTGATATTGAACCAACCCCTCACACGGAAAGCAGGTCCGGCCCCGGCTGCGATGCGGCGCGGATTTGTCTCGCTTCAGCCTGCCTCTTCCACGAACACGTAATTATGCTGGGCATCCAGCAGGGTCAGCGTGCGTCTGCCGTCGCTTTCACCCACGACTAACGGGAAGCCAAAGAAGCCCGGGGTCATCATGATGATCGATTGGGTGCCGTCGTCATTGGCTTTCGTGCCGATGGCAGTCGTGCCCGAAGTGACGGTCGCAAACGTCGTTCCATCCTCGCTGCTGATGGTCAGCGGTCCCAGTTCGTCATTCACGTAGCGCGGGGCGAGAGCGCCGAGCACATCGGCATCGCCCTTCTCGACGATCCCCTCGCGCCCCTTTTCGCGCGCTTCCGCGCCAAGTCTGACCGCTGCGACGAGGTTTTCGTCCGCCTCGTCGTCACCGTCGTAGAGGACTTCGAGCAGCTTGCGCTGGAACAGACCGAGCAGGCCTTGGCCGGTATCCGAATTGGTCAGCAGCACCGCCGCCACGCCATCTTCCGGAATGAACCAGAAATTGCTCTTGAAGCCGATCAAGCTGCCGCCGTGGTAATAGATCGACTTGCCGAGGTTCGCGCTCTCCATCAAGCCCATGCCGTACCAGCTATCCTCACCGATCGGCACATACCGCTCGCGTCGCTTCAGCAGGTTCTCCGCCGAGACGAGATCGGTCCCGTCGGCCAGCGTGCCTTCGCGCAGCTCGTTCAGCGCATAGAGCGCCATGTCGTGCGCGGAGGACCATACGCCGCCGGCGGGGCGGTAGGGATAAACCATCCAGTTCCACTGCATCGGCGCGGTTTCGACCGGGCCTGCAAAGCCGCGCGCATGCGGCCGTGCCCAGTTGTCGTCCATCGCCTTGGCGTAGTCGAAGGTCGTGCGCGTCATGCCGAGCGGACCGAAGATACGCTCGTTCATGGCGCGGTCGAAGGCAGCGCCGATCTCCATGTCGGGATAGACCAAGTGCCCGCCGATGTAGCCTGCCGCGCTGGCCATCAGGTTGTTGTACTGGAACACTTCGCCGAAGCCGCTGGTCGGTTCTGTCGCGGCGAGCTGGACGAAAGTGTCGCTCGCCGGGGTCTCGCGGCTGGTGTTCATTACCCACTGCATGTCCTTGCGGGGCAGGCCGGTGCAGGCGCAGATGAGGTGCTCGACCAGCACGCTGTCGGTCGTCTCCGCGCTGCCGAGGCGGAATTCGGGATAGACCTCGGTCACCTTCTGGTCCCAGGCGAGCTTGCCTTCGTCGACCAGCGTCGAGAGCAACAACGTCGCCATGCCCTTGGTGTTGGAGGCGACCATGAAGCTGGTGTCCTCGTCCACTTCCTGCCCGCCGCCGATTTCGGTGGTGCCGAGGCCGCCTTCCCAGATGATCCGGTCGTTCTGCACCAGCGCCAGCCCGACGCCGGGTATCTCGAGCCCCTCCATCGCCTCGCTCAGGTAGCCGCTCAGCTCGGCGATGCGGGCGGGCGTCAATTCGTTGGCATCACGACCGGCAAATGTTTCGCGCTCGAAGTCGGTCGGACGCAGTGACCCGAAGGCTTGATTGAGCTGTGCCCCACGCTTGGCAATGGTCGCGATTGCGCCATTGATCAGCACCACGGTCCAGGTGTCGCCCTTGCGCAGGCCGATGCCTTGTATGGCGAGCTGCTCGGCTGGAGACGTCTTGTAGTTCACCACCGTGATCTGGTCCCAGCCGTCGCGGGCCGGGGGATCCTGTGCGATCAGCACCTCGCGCTCAAATGCCGGGTCCAGCTTCGCCCAGGCGGCGGCAACAGCGGCTGCGCCGTCGGCCGCCTCGTCGACCCCGACGATCGCGGCGGTGGCATCGCCTTCTGGCGCGGTGAATACCATTGCATCGCCCCGCATCTCGCGGTTCCAGCCCGGGATCGGCGTCATCTGCGCGCCTGTGCCGGTATCGAGGGCCGCAGCACTTTCCTGGGGCGCGGCATCCTGCGCCAGCAAGGGAAGGGGGGATGCGGCAGCGAGCAGAGCGGATGCGGCAAAAGCGAGGCGTTTCATGACGATGGTCTCCTTGCGTATTGCGCGGATAATACGCCCAGCGTGTGACAGGTCAATTGTATGCGAGATGCGCCAGCCCCTTGCGCTCGCTCGCGGCGTTCATTAGGGCGAAAGCCAATTTCCAAACCCCCATGAATTCGAGAGGGACAAAAATGAGCGATACTGCCGACCGCGTGCAGAAGATTGTCGTCGAGCACCTCGGCGTCGAAGCCGACAAGGTGACCCAGGAAGCCAGCTTCATCGACGATCTCGGTGCAGACAGCCTCGACATCGTCGAGCTGGTCATGGCCTTCGAAGAAGAATTCGGCGTGGAAATCCCCGACGATGCAGCCGAGAAGATCTCGACCGTCGGCGATGCGACCAAGTACATCGAAGAGCATAAGGGCTAAGCCGAGGGCTACGCTCGCCGCTTTTCGGCAAACCTGCTTCATTGGCGGGAACGGACAGGCCCGACCCGATAAGGGCCGGGCCTGTTGTTTTTTATTCGGAGAAATACATGCGTCGTGTGGTCGTAACCGGTCTTGGCCTCGTCACCCCCCTGGGCGGCGATGTGGAAACCAGCTGGTCCAACCTGATCGCGGGCAAGAGCGGGGCGGGGCCGATCACCCGCTTCGACGCCAGCAACCAGAAGGCGCAGATCGCCTGCGAGGTGAAGCCCAAGGACCATGAATGGGGCTTCGATCCGGACAAGCGCGTCGATCCCAAGATCCAGCGGCAGGTCGATCCGTTCATCGTCTACGGCCTCGACGCCGCCGGGCAGGCTCTGGAAGATGCCGGTCTCACCGAGATGGACCAGGCTACCAAGGAACGCGCGGGCGTTTCGATCGGCGCCGGCATCGGCGGCCTGCCGGGGATCGAGCAGGAGTCGGTCAACCTCCACGAACGCGGTCCGGGCCGCGTCAGCCCGCACTTCGTCCACGGCCGGATCATCAATCTTGTCAGCGGGCAGGTCTCGATTCGCTATGGCCTGATGGGGCCGAACCATGCCGTCGTGACCGCCTGTTCGACCGGGGCGCACTCGATCGGCGATGCCGCGCGCATGATCCGCGACGACGATGCCGACATCATGCTTGCCGGCGGCTCTGAGTCGACCATCAACCCGCTCGGCGTTGCGGGCTTCGCGCAAGCGCGCGCACTGAATACCGGTTTCAACGACCGCCCCGAACAGGCCAGCCGCCCTTACGACAAGAACCGCGAAGGCTTCGTGCTGGGCGAGGGCGCGGGCGTAGTGGTGCTGGAGGAATACGAGCACGCCAAGGCCCGCGGTGCGAAAATCTATGCCGAAGTGGTCGGATATGGCCTGTCGGGCGATGCCTATCATGTCACTGCCCCCCACCCCGAAGGCAAGGGCGCCGAACTCGCCATGCGCATGGCGCTGAAGAAAGCGGGCATGGAGGCGAGCGATATCGATTACATCAATGCCCACGGCACTTCGACCATGGCCGACACCATCGAGCTCGGCGCGGTGAAGCGCGTGCTGGGCGATAATCTCGGCGGCGCATCGATGAGCTCGACCAAGTCCGCCATCGGCCACCTGCTCGGTGGCGCGGGTGCGGTGGAAGCGATCTTCTGCATCCTTTCGATCCGCGACCAGATCGTCCCGCCGACGCTCAACCTCGACGATCCGGACGAAGGCACCGAAGGCGTGGACCTCGTGCCGCACACCGCGAAAAAGCGCGAAGTGCATGCCGCGCTCAACAACAGTTTCGGTTTCGGCGGGACCAATGCCTCGCTGATCGTCAAGAAAGTCGACTGACGTGAAAAAGACCGGTGCGCTGATTATCGGCGCGATTGCCGCGCTCGTCCTGGCGATCGGCGCGATCTGGTTCGCCTCCGGCTGGTGGGGCGGCGCGGATGTGGAGGAGGATACGAATTTCATCGTCCCCTCCGGTGCGACGCTGACCTCGGTCGCGAACAAGCTGGAGGACGAGGGGCTTATCGGTTCTGCCGACGGCTTCCTGCTGCGCGCGAAAATTCTCGGCTCGGGCGATCCGATCAAGGCGGGCGAATTCCTGCTGCCGTCGGGCGCCAGCCCTGCGCGCATTCTCGACACGTTCCAGCACGGCGAGGTGATCCGACGTTTCGTCACCATTCCCGAAGGCTTGCCCTCGATCATGGTCTACGAGCGGCTCATGGCGGAAGACCTGCTGACCGGCGAGATCCCGGTACCTGCAGAAGGATCGGTCCTGCCCGACACTTATGATTTCGAGCGTGGCGAAAGCCGGGGCGAGGTGCTTGCGCGGATGCAGGCGGCGATGAAGAACTACCTCGCCGAAGCCTGGCCCAAGCGCGGCGACGACATCGCGGTCGACAGCATCGAGGAAGCGGTAATCCTTGCCTCGATCGTCGAGAAGGAAACCGGCGTCGCACGTGAACGCAGGATGGTGGCCGGCCTCTATTCCAATCGCGTCAAAGACGGCATGCTGCTGCAGGCGGACCCGACGATCATCTATCCGATCACTAAGGGCAAGCCGCTCGGCCGCCGCATCCGCCAGTCGGAAATCGCGGCGATCAACGACTACAATACCTACACCATGGTCGGCCTGCCCAAGGGGCCGATCACCAATCCGGGCCGCGAATCCATCGCGGCGGTACTGAACCCGGCGGATACGACGGCGCGCTACATGGTGGCGGACGGAACCGGCGGCCATGCTTTTGCCGAGACGCTCGACGAGCATAATGCCAATGTCGCGAAGTGGTTCGAGATCCGCCGCCAGCGCGGTGAGATGTGAGCGAGGGCGACGCATCGCTCATCCTGACGGCGCAGCTGCCCGATGACATGCATGCGCGCTACACCGCGCTGCGCGACGCGCATTTCCCGCCCGAGCGCAACTACCTCGAAGCGCATGTGACGCTGTTCCACGCGCTGCCGGGAATGTGCGAGGGCGAGGTGGTCACGGTGTGCGAGCGCATGGCGCGCGACTTTGCGCCGGTGCCTGGTAAAGTGGTGGGGCTCATGTCATTGGGGCGGGGGACGGCGATCAAGCTCGAAAGCCTGGCCATGCTGCGCCTGCGCGACCTGCTCGCCGACGGTTTTCATGGCCTCCTGACCCAACAGGACCAGCACCGCCCGCGCCTGCACGTGACCATCCAGAACAAGGTCAGCGGCAAGGAAGCCAAGGCCTTGCAAGCGCAGCTCGACGGGACGATCCTGCCGCGCAATTTCACCTTTCCCGGCCTCTCCCTCTTCCACTATCGCGGCGGTCCGTGGGAGCATGTGAAGACCTTCGCTTTCCGCGGCAAAGACACTGCGTAGATCCACCGCGAAAGAAAATTGCGTAGCCGCGAATTGCGCGGTTGACCCCATGCTCCCTGCGCCGTAAATGCGCCGCCTGCCGCGCGGGCCGAAAGCCCCGGCATGCCTCCCAAGGCAGACTTGGTGCGGCGGAGTAGCTCAGGTGGTTAGAGCAGCGGAATCATAATCCGCGTGTCGGGGGTTCGAGTCCCTCCTCCGCTACCATCTTATGAAAGCGCTAAGTGGAAAACACTTCGGGCTACGCGGGCGCTTCTGTTCGCGATGGCGAAAAATGCGGATCGCGCCCCTTCACATTGCGCGCGGCTCGGCTATAGGGGCGCTCGCCTGCTGGGGTGTAGCCAAGCGGTAAGGCACCGGTTTTTGGTACCGGCATGCGCAGGTTCGAATCCTGCCACCCCAGCCAGTTTTTCCCCGCGACGCCAGCTCAGGATCGAACCTGCTCGCGAAGCGAGGGGCAGGTTCGGAAGCGGAGCGCGACACGCGCGGAGCTGGCCGGAGGTCGATCCCGCCTCCAGCCGTGAGCTCCGAGCTAGAGTTTCTTGCCCTCGAAATCGGCGACTGAGTGCCGCTCGAGCAGCTGGGTATCCTCGTCGCCCCAAGCCTTGTTGACGATCCGTCCGCGTTTCACGGCGGGGCGCGCGGCGATCTGCTTCGCCCAGCGCTCGACGTTCGTGTATTCGTCGATCGAAAGGAATTTGCGCGCCTCGTTGTAGATGGTGCCTTCGACGAAGGGGATCATCCACGGCGCGGCTGCGATGTCAGCGATGGTGTAATTGTCGGCGCCGAGATATTCCGACCGCGCCAAACGCTGATCGGCTACATCGAACAGACGCTTGGTTTCCATGGCGTAGCGGTTGATCGGATATTCGAACTTCTCGGGCGCATAGGCGTAGAAGTGGCCGAATCCGCCACCGATGAACGGTGCGCTGCCGATTTGCCAGAACAGCCAGCTAAGCACCTCGGCGCGGTTATGATCCGTTGGCACGAAAGCGCCGAACTTCTCTGCGAGGTGCAGCAGGATCGCGCCGCTTTCGAACACGCGGACTGGGCGGTCGCTGCTGCGGTCGAGCAGGGCGGGGATCTTGCTGTTGGGATTTACCTCGACAAAGCCGCTGGTGAACTGTTGCGCTTCGCTGATATTGATCGTCCAGGCGTCGTATTCCGCGTCGGAGTGTCCCGCTTCGAGGAGCTCCTCGAACATCACCGTCGCCTTCACGCCATTGGGCGTTGCGAGGGAGTAGAGCTGGAAGTCGTGCTCGCCGACGGGAAGGTCCTTTTCCTCGCGCGCGCCGGCAGTCGGGCGGTTGATATTGGCGAAGCGGCCGCCGTTCTCGGCATCGTGGGTCCAGACTTCGGGCGGGGTATAGGTCGCATCGGCCATTCGTGGTCTCCTCTTGCACGTGGGCTAGTCTGCCAATCCATTCGTCGCAAGGTGGGGAACCGTGACAGCCCACCCACGGTTTATCGCTACGCCATGACGAAGCTCATCTATGTCGACGACGATTTGCCCGGCATCACCCGCAAGGGTGCGGGGAAGGGATGGGCCTATTACGATCCGAAAGGCCGGCTCATTACCGATCGGGGGGAGAAGCAACGGCTCAACGCGATCGCCTTGCCGCCGGCCTATGTCGACGAATGGTTCTGCCCCGCGCCCAATGGCCATATCCTCGCCACCGGGATCGATGCGAAAGGCCGCAAGCAATATCGCTATCACCCCGATTTCCGCGCCGAGCGCGAGGGCGAAAAGTTCGACCGCTGCATCGAGTTCGGCAGCCTTCTGCCCTTGGTGCGCAAGAAGGTCGAGGAGGATTTGAAAGGAAGCAAGCTGACGCGAGAACGGGCGACGGCCAGTGTCATCCGCCTGCTTGACCTCGGCGCGGTTCGTGTCGGCAACACGGGCTATGCGGAGCGCAACAAGAGCTACGGCGCGACGACCTTGCGGCGCAAGCATGCCGAGGTGACCGGAAAGACGCTCAAACTGCGGTACAAGGGCAAGTCCGGCAAGATGCGCGAAGTCACGCTGACCGACGGCAGCCTCGCCCGGGCGGTGCGCAAGATGCAGGACCTACCCGGCCAGAACGTCTTCAAATATATCGACGAAGATGGCGAGGTGCAGACCGTCGATTCAGGCGACGTGAACGAATACCTCGAAGCCTGCATGGGCGAGCGCTTTACAGCAAAGAATTTCCGCACCTGGCACGCCAGCGTGATGGGATTAGAGTGCCTCCGCGCGGGCGAGGGCCGGATGCCGATGAAGGCGCTGCTCGACTGTGTGGCTGGGCAGCTAGGCAACACACCTGCGGTGACGCGCAAGAGCTATATCCACCCGGCTGTCATCGACCTTGTCGATCGGCAAGAGGAATGGAGGCAAGGCCTGCGGCTGCCGCGTGCAACGCGATGGCTGACCCGTGAGGAACGTGGCCTAATCGAGCTGTTGCAGGAAAGTCCCAGCGCGGCTGAATTGCTCGCTGCCGCCTGATTGTGCGCAAGACGAGTCGACAGGTTGCAATAATCTCAATATAAGAGCGGAGCCGATGCCTCGGGGTGTTTCGGCTTTCCGAACCGCAACGTGCTTACGGAATTAGCTTCCCCGATGGGAGAGACGGGGTGCAGCGTCTCGCGGAATTCGATGTCAGTCGACAATTCATCACTGGTCGCGGGAAGCTCGCGGCGCAGCTGACGTTCGGTGCTATTTGTGCAGCGGCGATGATTGGGCTGCGGTCGCTCTATGATATGTGGGCGCCGGAGTCCGGGCCGTTCGCGCTGATTTATCCGACAGTGTTGCTGGCGACCTTCTATGGTCACTGGCGGGCGGGGCTGGTGGCTTTCATCGTCACCTTCTTTTGGGCGTGGTATTTCGTATTGCCGGGGCAGTCGTCCTTCCTCCTGACGAATCCTACCGATCCGGCGCGCGTGCTGCTCAACGCCGTTTGCTGCCTGATCGTCATCGTTTTTGCCGAAGCGTTTCGCCGAGCCGCGCAAAGTACCATGAAGGAAATTCGCGAACGCGCGGATAAACGGCTGACGCTGCTTGCAGAGCTCGAGCATCGCACCAAGAACAACTTCGCGCTCGTGGCCAGCCTGCTCGAAATCCAGAAACGGCAGATGCCCGATCCCGCCCTGCATGGCGCGTTGGAAGATGCCGTCGGCCGCGTGCGGACCTTCGCCGATGCCTATTCAACTTTGACGATGGACCACGAAGAAGGCGGCGATGTCGCGATGAAGCCCTACCTCGATGTCCTGCTGGACCGGATCGAGCGCGCTGCACTGACCGACAATATCCATGTATATCGCGAAATAGAACCGATGAGGCTGCCGAGCGAAACGGCAGTGGCGATCGGCCTCTACCTTAACGAGGCCATCTCGAACTGTGCGAAATACGCGTTCCCCGAAGGTCGGCTCGGCAAGATCGGTGTGTTTCTGCAATCGGTCGATGGTGGCTGGCGACTGACTATCGAGGACGACGGGGTCGGCGAGGAGGCAATCAAGCTCAATCCCGGTGGCTTGGGCAACAACCTGATGCTTGCCTTCGCACATCAAGCCGGAGCGACGCATTCGGCGGGCCCGGTGTTGAACGGGTTTCGCAACGAGATGCGAATGAAAGAACAGGAACCGGTCTGATCTGGCAAGGTTGGGTAGTAGCTGCGTTTAGACACACAGCCCGACTTGTTTCAGAGGGAAAGCGGCTATGGCCGAGACGATCGACCCCATACTTCCTGAGGAAATTTCTACTTTAGCCGAGCACGTCCTCGAGTTGGCCAAGACGAAGGGTCTGCGGCTCGCATCGGCGGAAAGCTGCACCGGCGGGCTGTTGGCAGCTGTGTTGACCGATGTCAGCGGTTTATCGCACGTTTTCGAACGAGCTTTCGTCACCTATTCGGATGAAGCAAAATGTGAGATGCTCGATTGCGACAGCAGCGAGATCGAAAATTGTGGTGCAGTCAGCCGGGAAGTCGCAATTGCCATGGCGCAGGGCGCACTGCAAAAATCCGAAGCGGATGTCGTCGTATCGATTACCGGTTTTGCCGGGCCGGCCGGGCCTACGGACGAAGAGGGGCTTGTTCATTTCGCATGTCTGCTCAAAGGAGAAGCCTCGGAGCACTGCGAACGGCATTTTGGGGAAATCGGGCGGGACGGCGTCCGGCTTGCAGCACTTGAAGTGGCGCTCATGATGATGAAGAACGCACTTCTCAAATGACCGGCGATCTCCATCCTTTCTTCGACAGGCATACGCATGGGTTTGTCCGGCTAGCGACTGCAACGCCGAAAGTGCGGACAGCCGACGTAGCTTACAATGCGCAAGGTATCGTGGAGCAGGCAAAAAAAGCAGATGAGCTGCATGTCGACCTGCTGCTTTATCCGGAGCTTTGCCTTTCCTCCTACGCGATCGACGATCTTCACCTGCAGACGGCGCTACTGGAATCGGTAGAACTCCACCTTGAGCAAATCCGTGATGCTTCAAGGGATTTGTCGCCCGTTCTCGTAATCGGCGCTCCTCTGCGGCATAAGGGTCGAATCTACAATTGTGCGATCGTGATCGCGCGGGGCAAGATACTCGGGGTAATTCCGAAGAGCTATCTTCCCAACTATCGTGAATTCTACGAGAAACGATGGTTTGCTCACGGCCGCAGCATCCAAGGGTTGGAAATTTGCGTCGGAGACAAGCAGGTCCCCTTTGGAACGGACATCCTGTTCTCGGCAGAAAACCTTGAAGGTTTCGTATTCGGCATAGAGATTTGCGAGGATTTTTGGGCACCGCAGCCACCTGGCGTCCTGGCCGCGCTCGCAGGGGCCACGATGATCTTGAACTTGTCGGCGTCGAACATCACGATCGGGAAATCGGACGAACGTCACTTACTGAGTCGTGCAAGCTCGTCTCGCTGCGTTTGCGCCTACGCTTATTCGGCAAGTGGACACGGAGAGAGTACCACCGACCTCGCTTGGGATGGTCAGGGAATGATTTACGAACTGGGCGATCTCCTGGCGGAAAGCGTTCGGTTCGATCTCGAGCCCGAACTATGCATTGCCGACATCGATACGGGGCGGATTCTCAACGACCGCATGCGGATGCAGACCTTCAATGATGCAGCCGAAGCAGCGGGACGACCAGAGGACTTCTACCGCACGGTCCTATTTACGCACCAATATGAGCCGGACGGTGCCGATCTTATCCGCCCGATCCGCCGCTTCCCTTTCGTGCCCAACCGCGCGCACAAGCTGGACGAGGATTGCTACGAGGCCTTCAACATCCAGGTCGATGCGCTGATGCGCCGCATACAGGCGACCGGTGCGAAATCGCTGGTGATCGGCATTTCGGGCGGGCTCGACAGCACGCATGCCTTGCTGGTGGCGGCCAAGGCGATGGATCGACTCGGGCGCTCACGCAGCGACATTCGCGGCTACACCATGCCCGGCTTTGCGACGTCGGACGACACCAAGTCGAACGCATGGAAGCTCATGAAAGCGTTCGAGATCACCGCGGAAGAAATCGATATCAAGCCCGCCGCGCGGCAGATGCTCGAAGACATCGGCCACCCCTTTGCCGATGGCGAGCCGCATTACGATGTGACGTTCGAGAACGTGCAGGCCGGGCTGCGTACCGACTACCTCTTCCGCTTGGCGGGCCATCATTCGGGGTTCGTGATTGGCACGGGCGATCTGTCGGAACTGGCGCTCGGCTGGTGCACCTATGGTGTGGGCGATCAGATGAGCCACTACGCCGTCAACGCAGGCGTTCCCAAGACGCTGATCCAGTACCTGATCCGCTGGACCACAACGACCAGCCAGTTCGACGAGCAATGCGACGACGTGCTGCTCGCCATTCTCGATACCGAGATCAGCCCGGAGCTTGTGCCTGCGGGTGAGGACGGCGCGATCCAGTCCACCCAGTCGATCATCGGGCCCTACGAGTTGAACGACTTCTTCCTCCACCACATTGTCCGCTGGGGACAGAGCCCGAGCCATGTCGCGTTCCTTGCATGGCATGCGTGGAAGGATGCGAAGGAAGGCCTGTGGCCGATAGATTTTCCCGAAAATCGGAAGAACGAATACGACCTCGCCACGATCGCGAAGTGGCTCGAGAATTTCCTGAAGCGCTTCTTCGAATTCAGCCAGTTCAAGCGCAGCGCCTTGCCCAATGGCCCGAAGGTCAGCGCAGGCGGGGCGCTCTCCCCGCGTGGCGACTGGCGGGCACCCAGCGATGCGGTGGCCGATGTCTGGCTCGACGACCTCAAAAGAAACGTGCCGGGAAGCTGATAGAACTTCCCGGCACGTCGCTGGCGCGTAAGGGAGGGGAGGGTCGGAGGATTACGCGGCCAGCCGTTCGACTTCCTGATGGGCCTCGGCAATTTTCTCTTCGCCGCCTTCGCCCATGATGCCGTCCGCTGCGACTATCCGCACATCGGTCATGCCGAGGAAGCCGAGGAAGAACTTCAACCAGGGCGACATGAAATCGATATCGCTGCCGATCGCCGTTCCGCCGGTCGCTGCCGTGATATAAACCGTCTTGCCGGTTAGCAGGCCTTCCGGTCCGTTCTGCGTGTAGCGGAAGGTTCGTCCGGCGCGCGCGACGAGATCGGCCCAGGCCTTCAGCGTGGCGGGAATCGTGAAGTTGTAGACCGGTACGCTGAAGACGATCGTATCGGCTGCCTCGAGTTCGTCGATCAGCTCGTCGGCGATCTTCGCTAGACCATGCTGCGTCTCCGAACGGTCGGCGTAGGGCGCAAGGTTGGCCGCATGCCGTTCGGCATCGATGAAGGGTAGGTCGTTCTTGGCGAGGTCGCGCGTGACGACGTTCTTGCCAGCGAGCTTTTCGACCAGTCTGTTGCCGAGGCTGGTCGAAACGCTGTCATCGCCGCGGATGCTGCTGGTGATGTGGAGGATATTCGTCATGGCTCTACTCCTGCTCAGGCCGCATCGACGAGGACGAGTTCGCTGTCCTCGAGGGCGGTAATGGTGATGCTGTCTTCCTTGGTAATGGCGATGCCATCGCGGGCCTGCGCTTCGATGTCGCCCACGCGAATGCTGCCGGTGGCGGGCACGAGGTAGAGGTGACGGTCGGCAGTACGCGGCGTGTATGTCACGCTTTCGCCCACCTTCACGGTCGCGCCGAGCACGCGGGCATCGGTGCGGATGGGGAGGGCATCATCGTCATTGGCGACGCCGCTGGCGAGGGGCACGAACTGTCCGGCGCGGTCGCCTTTGGGAAACTGTCGCGCACCCCAGCCCGGATCGCCGCCGCGCTCTTCCGGGATGATCCAGATCTGGAACAGCGTGGTTTCTTCGTCTTCCAGGTTGAATTCCGAATGCGCGACGCCGCGCCCGGCGCTCATCACCTGGACATCGCCCGCTTCGGTGCGGCCTTCGTTGCCCATGCTGTCGCGATGGGTGATGGCGCCTGTGCGGACATAGGTGATGATTTCCATGTCGTTGTGGGGATGGGTAGGGAAGCCGCTCTTCGGCGCGATCTTGTCGTCGTTCCAGACGCGCAGCGCGCCCCAATTAACGCGCGAAGGATCGTGGTAACCGGCGAAGGAGAAGTGGTGGTTCGCGTCCAGCCAGCCATGATTGGCCTTGCCGAGACTGTCGAAGGGACGGTGTTCGATCATTTGCCTGCTCCTGTGAGGGAAGGTGTCGTTGGACTAGCAGATAGGCCTTGCTGCTTGTTCCGATAACTGCGATAAAACGCGGCAAGATGTTCAGGAAATCAGAACAGTGAAGCTGGGCGAGCCTAGCCTCGATCAGTTGCGCATCTTCCTCGCGGTGGCCGAGGAAGGAAGTTTCGGCGCAGCCGCGCGCAAGATGGGGCGGGCGGTATCGGCCGTCAGCTACGGGATCTCGCAGATGGAGGCGCAGCTCGGCGTGTCGCTGTTCGAGCGCGAGGGATCGCGCCGCCCGGTGCTGACCGAGGCGGGTAAGGGCCTGCTGGTGGAAGCCAAGGCGGTGGCCGATGGCATCGATACGCTCTTGGCGAAAACGCAGAGCCTCCACGCGGGCCTCGAGAGCGAGGTCTCGCTGGTCGTCGATGTGATGATGCCGGGCGAAGTTACGGCGACTGTCCTGCGTCGATTCCGGACGATGTTTCCGACCACCGCGCTGCGGCTACAAGTCGAAGCATTGGGAGCAGTGGCCGCATGTCTGCTGGACGGCAGCGCCGACCTTGCCATTGGCGGCCCTGTGCTGGCCGGCCACGAGGAGCTCGAACGGCAGGCTATCGGTCGGGTCGAGTTGGTGCCGGTCGCCGCGCCGGATCATCCCTTGGCGCGATCAGGTGTGAAGCCAGGCGAAAGTCGCAAGCACTTGCAGCTTGTCCTGTCCGATCGATCGCCACTGACCGAAGGGCGGGAGTTCTCCGTCCTGTCTCCGCAAAGCTGGCGGCTGGCCGATCTCGGCGCGAAGCATGCCCTGCTGAAGGAAGGGATCGGCTGGGGCAACATGCCGCGACACACTATCGCTGCCGATTTAGTGGAAGGGCGATTGTGTGAGCTCGATCTGCCTGAAAAGCCAGGCGCCGATTACACGCTCAGCGCCTTGTGGCGGCGCGATGCCCGGCCGAGGACGGCCGCCAGCTGGCTGATCGATGCGATGCGCGATGCCTTGAAGGAATGCGCTGACTGATCAGCGATCGGCGCGCAGCCATTGCAGCGCTTCGGGTTTCGTGTCGAAGAACTCGACAATCACATCCGGCGCGACACGCTTGTACTGCATGCGCATCAGCACCGGGGCACCGTAGATCGCGGTCCGGTTAAGGCCGAATTGCTTGGCGGTGCGAAGATAGTCGCCGATTTTTTCCGCAGTCTCGCGATCCTGGGGCACGGCAGTGGTGAAATCGCCGAGCGAATAGATCGCCTTGCGCTGCTTGACCAAGGGCAGGCAGGCCTCGTTGAGGCAGGCGAACAACTCGTCGATCGATTGCACGTCCCACAAACCGCCACAGCGGTAATGCAGTTCGTCATGCGCCTCGTCGAGTTGGGCGGTTACGATACGGTCGGTCGTGCTCATCGCCATTGCATAGCCCATGGACCTTGAAGGAGCGTAAACTGCGCGTGGCACGCGCCTTACAGCCGCATCACCCAGCCGTTCGTATCAGCGACGCGGCCCTTCTGGATGCCGACCAGTTTCTCGCGGACCTTGGTGGTCATTTGCCCGGTGCCGCCGCTGCCGATGGTGAATTCGCCATCCGGGCCAAGGACCGTGCCGACCGGAGTGACGACGGCAGCCGTTCCGCAAGCCATCGTCTCGAGCAGCTTGCCCCTAGTGGCATCGGCGCGCCATTGGTCGATGCTGTAAGGTTCCTCGCGTACCTGCAGGCCCTCTTCGCGCAGCAACTGGATGAGGCTGTCGCGGGTGATGCCAGGCAGGATCGTGCCGGTCAGGGGTGGGGTAACCACCGTGCCGTCGTCAAACACGAAGAACAGGTTCATGCCGCCCAGTTCCTCGATCCATTTCTTCTCGACCGCATCGAGGAAGACGACCTGGTCGCAGCCGTTTTCGATGCCCTCGGCCTGCGGGACGAGGCTGGCGGCGTAGTTTCCGCCGGTCTTCGCGGCGCCGGTCCCGCCGGGGGCGGCGCGCGTATAGTTGCGGCTGACCCAGATTTTCACCGGCTTGGCGCCGCCCTTGAAATATGGGCCGACGGGGCTGGCAATCAGGATATATTTGTACTGCCGGGCCGGACGTACGCCGAGAAAGGCTTCGGAGGCGAACATGAAGGGGCGCAGGTAGAGCGAGCCGTCGGGGTCGCTCGGCACCCAGTCGCGGTCCGCCCCGACCAGTTGCCGGATCGATTCGAGGAACAGCTCTTCCGGCAGCTCGGGCATCGCCATGCGCCGCGCGCTTTCGTTGAAGCGGCGGGCATTCTGTTCGGGGCGGAACAGGGCGAGGCCATCGTCCGGTTGCTTGTATGCTTTCATGCCTTCGAAGATTTCCTGCGCGTAATGCAGGACGGCCGCTGCCGGATTTAGACTGATCGGCTCGCGCGGGCCGAGCGTCGCCTTGTGCCAGCCGCCCTGATCGGCATCGTAATCGATCACGACCATGTGGTCGGTGAAGAGCTTGCCGAAGCCTGGGTCCTGCAACGCCTGCTGGCGCGTCTCGCCGGGGACGGGGGCGGGGTGGGGGAGGTGCTCGAAATCCATGCCTGCGCGCGTAAGGCCAGCGGGGATTTTTCGCAAGATTTGGGAGAGAGTGTTTGAGATTGGTGCGGTCAGGATATCGGTCCTGACCTTGCGGCGGCACCGGCACACTCCGGATTCTTGTCGCGTGCGGAAACCGCTTCCGCGCTTTCCGTGCGGCACCAGCCCACTCCCCCACCCGGCCACCCACGGCACTATACTGATTGGGTGGCCGGGTGGGGGAGTGGGCTGGTGCCGCAAGCTATCGACGGATGTCGATAGCGCACCCAAAAAAGAATTCGCACCAGAAAAAATGAGAAGGCCAGCCTCGCCCTAAGGAGAGACTGGCCTTCGCATGGTCAGCGGCCGGAAGCGCCGCTCACGTAGCCTTACTCGGCAGGAATGTTACCGAATATGCTCCGTAGGGATCTTCACCGACCTCGCTACTGAACCATGAGACATCGGATCACCTCCTTTCAAGCTTGTGAGCTAGATCCCCGTTTCACCGGGGGCCAAGACCGCGCTACCCGCTGATCTTGATTGCCAATTTGTTGCGCCGCGGCGCGCAATTCAAGGCTTGAAAAAAAGTTTTCCCACGTCAGAATTGGTTTTTGTGGCCCGGCAAATTTGCGCGGGCCTTTTTGCTATCTGCGACAGTCCTCGATCACGCGCGTCACCTCCGCCCAGGCAGGGAGATAGAGCGAGGGCGCGCCTTGTACCTCGACGGCGAAGCGGCCTCGCGTCAAAGCCATCGCGTCCAGAAGGGGGTCGCGCGGTTGCAGGTCTGTGAAGGCGAACGCGGGTTCGCCGCCTGCAGAAACTGGCGAGAGTGGTAATGTCCGCGACGCGGTTTCGGTGCGTATGGCCATGACGCGAGCGCCTGGTCGGGGCAGTTGAGTCGAGAGCCGCACGGCATTCCCGTTGCATTCCATGATAAACAGGGGAGTGCTCGGCGCGACCGGACCACCTTGGCTATCACGTTCGACGAAAGCTGCCTGGTTCCCGCTGAAGCGCCAGGTGCCCGCCGTCTGCGGGCGATCGATCCAGTTCGCCTCCACTGGCGGTGGCGGCAGCGGGGTCGCGCTCGGCGTGGGAGTCGCAGGTGGCGTAGCTGTCGCAGCCTGCTCGGGAGCTGGCGTCGAGTCCGGTGCCGGCACGCAGGCGGCGATGGTGAAACTCAGCGCGAGCGCGCCTGCGGCGTGGGCATAGATCGGTTTCATATAGCCTCAATGCCCGCTACGCGCTTTCTTTCCGATGCCGAGAAAGAAACGCCTCGATCAGATGCTGGTGGACCGCGGGCTGGTCGAAAGCCGGACCCGCGCGCAGGCGCTGGTAATGGCGGGGCTGGTATTCTCCGGCGAGCAGAAGCTTGCCAAGCCGGGCCAGCAACTGGCGGAGGACGCGCCGCTCGATGTGCGAGGACGCGATCATCCTTGGGTGAGCCGCGGCGGCATCAAGCTCGCCCATGCGATCGAACATTTCGGGCTGAACCCAAGCGGCGCAACGGCCATGGATATCGGCAGCTCGACCGGGGGCTTCACCGACGTGTTGTTGCAGGGCGGGGCGGAGCATGTCTTCGCGGTCGATTCCGGCACCAACCAGCTCGCCTGGAAACTGCGGCAGGACCCGCGCGTCACCGTGCTAGAGCAAACGAGCGCGCGCATCCTGACGCCCGATATGATCGACCGTCCGGTCGGCTGGGTGGTCTGCGATGCGAGCTTCATCGGCCTCGCCAAGGTATTGGAACGTCCGCTCGAACTGGCCGAGCGCGAATGCCGCCTCGTCGCGCTGATCAAGCCGCAATTCGAGGTCGGACGCGAAGAAGTCGGCAAGAAAGGCGTGGTCAGCGATCCCGCCCTGCATAGCCGGGTCTGCGACGAAGTGCGCGACTGGGCCGAGGGCCTCGGCTTCGCGGTTCAGGGCATCGTCGAGAGCCCGATCACCGGGCCGGAGGGCAATGTCGAATTCCTGATAAGTGCGCTCCGACATTGACGCTGCGGCTCGCTCGGCTCTAGGCGCTTGTCCGAGAGATTTTACGGAGAGAGCATGTCCGCCAATATCGCCGAAATGGAACGTCGCCGCGAAGCTGCCGAGCTGGGCGGCGGGCAGAAACGCATCGATGCGCAGCACGCCAAGGGCAAGCTGACCGCGCGCGAACGGCTCGATGTGCTGCTGGACGAGGGCAGCTTCGAAGAGCTCGACCGATATGTCGAGCACGACTGCGTCGATTTCGGCATGGAGGACCAGAAGATCCCCGGCGACGGGGTGGTTACCGGGTCGGGCACCATCAACGGTCGTCTGGTCTACGTTTTCTCTCAGGATTTCACCGTCTTCGGCGGCTCTCTTTCCAAGCGACACGCAGAGAAAATCTGTAAGGTGATGGACACCGCGATGAAGGTCGGTGCGCCGGTGATCGGCCTCAACGATAGCGGTGGCGCGCGCATCCAGGAGGGCGTGGCCTCGCTCGGCGGCTATGCCGAGGTGTTCCAGCGAAACGTGCTGGCGAGCGGTGTGGTGCCGCAGATCAGCCTGATCATGGGACCATGCGCGGGCGGGGCGGTCTACAGCCCCGCGATGACCGACTTCATTTTCATGGTCGAGGACAGCAGCTACATGTTCGTCACCGGCCCCGACGTGGTGAAGACGGTGACCAACGAGGTCGTCACCCAAGAGGAACTGGGCGGGGCGAAGACTCATACGACCAAGACCTCGGTCGCGGACAATGCGTTCGAGAACGACATCGAAACCCTGCTCGCGACGCGCAATTTTGTCGATTACCTCCCGCTGTCGAACCGCGAGGACGTGCCCGAGCGCCCGACCGCCGACGCCTGGGACCGCGAGGAGCCGAGCCTCGACACGCTGATCCCCGACAATGCCAACCAGCCTTATGACATGCACGAAGTCATCCGGAAGACGCTGGACGAGGGCGATTTCTTCGAGATTCAGCCGAACCATGCGGCCAATATCATCTGCGGCTTCGGCCGGGTGGAGGGGCGCACGGTGGGCGTGGTGGCGAACCAGCCCATGGTGCTTGCCGGCGTGCTGGACATCGCATCGTCCAAGAAAGCCGCGCGTTTCGTGCGCTTCTGCGACGCTTTCGAAATCCCGATCCTGACTTTCGTCGACGTGCCCGGCTTCCTCCCCGGCACCGCGCAGGAGCATAACGGTATCATCAAGCACGGCGCGAAGCTGCTGTTCGCCTATGCCGAGGCGACCGTGCCCAAGATCACCGTGATCACCCGGAAGGCCTATGGCGGTGCCTACGACGTGATGGCCTCCAAGCATTTGCGCGGCGACCTCAACTACGCCTGGCCCACCGCCGAGATCGCCGTGATGGGCGCGAAAGGCGCGGTGGAGATCATCTTCCGCCAGGATCGCGACGACCCGGACAAGATCGCCGAGAAAACCAGGGAATACGAAGACCGCTTCGCCAACCCCTTCGTGGCAGCCTCGCGCGGCTATATCGACGAGGTGATCTACCCGCACTCCACGCGGCGGAGGATCGCGCTGGGGCTAAGGAAGCTGCGGACGAAACAGCTCGAGAACCCGTGGAAGAAGCACGATAATATTCCTCTCTAGACACCCCTCATTGCTGGCCAGATGGAAGTATCGCGGTAGTCTACACGTTAAGGTTCACGGCTAGACTCGGTCTGTTCTCCACGATAGCTTTCCTCCCGTAATCAGGAGGAGGCATTTCGATGAAGAAGAACTTGCTGGCAGCCTCGGCGCTTGCCGCTTCGACTATGATGACCGGCGTCGGCCATGCCGAACATCACGCACTGTCCGAATACGAACTGATCGACCGGAGCGAATTGTTCGGCAATCCGGTCGCCAGCCAGGGGCGCATCAGCCCGGATGGCCAGTGGGTCAGCTGGATCGCGCCCGACGATGGCGTGATGAACGTCTGGGTCGCGCCGGCCTCCGATCCCTCCAACGGCAAGGTCGTCACCGACGATCGCCATCGCGGGATTTCCAACCATCTCTGGTCGGTCGACAGCAAGTACGTCCTCTTCGTGAAGGACAATGACGGGGACGAGAACTTCCATGTCTATGCCACCGACCCGCGCACCGGCGAAACGCGCGACCTGACGCCGCTGGACGACGGCATTCGCGCGCAGCTGATGGGCGCCAGCCGCGACCGCCCCGGCGTGATCCTGGTCGGCACGAACGAGCGCAACCCGCAGCTGACCGATCTCTACGAATACGATATCGAGACCGGCGAGCGGACGCTGATCGCCGAGAATCCCGGCTATGCGTCCTTCATCACCGACAATACCTACAAGCCGCGCATGGCGATGATCCCGCAGCCCGATGGCGGAATGCAGGCGGTCTATCTCAACGAGGACCTGACGCCGGGCGAGGTGTTCGCGGACATTCCCAGCGAGGACATGCTGAACACCAACATCGTCCAGTTCTCGCGCGACAACAACACGGTTTACATGATCGACAGCCGCGACCGGAACCTCGCGGCAGGCGTCGCGGTCGATCTCACGACCGGAGAACGGCGCGTGATCGTCGAGCCGGAACAGGCCGATCTCAGCAACATCATGGTCGACAACGATACTTACGAGCCGATTGCTTATTCGACCAATTACCTGAAGAGCGAGTGGACCGCGCTGACCGAAGAGGCGCAGGCCGAGCTCGACTTCCTCGATGCCAATCTGGAGGGCGAATTCTCGGTCACCTCGCGCTCGCAGGACGACAACACCTGGATCGTCTACGACGGCTCGGCACAGGCACCCGGTCAGTATTATGTCTACGACCGCACCGCCGACACGCTGACGCCGTGGTTCGCCACGCGGCCCGATCTCGCCGATGCGCCGCTGCAGCCTATGCATCCGCTGGAGCTGACGTCGCGCGACGGCAAGACGCTGGTGTCATACCTCACCCTGCCGCCGGGCAGCGATGCCGATGGCGACGGGCGGCCGGACGAAGCGGTGCCGATGCTGCTGTGGGTTCACGGCGGGCCCTGGGCGCGCGATGGCTATGGCTACAATACGATCCACCAGTGGATGGCGAATCGCGGCTATGCCGTGCTCAGCGTGAATTACCGCGGCTCGACCGGGTTCGGGAAGGAGTTCACCAATGCCGCGGTCGGCGAATTTGCCGGCAAGATGCATGACGACCTGATCGACGCGGTCGACTGGGCCGTGGGCGAGGGCATCGCGCAGGAAGACAAGGTTGCCATCGGTGGCGGCAGCTACGGCGGCTACGCCACGCTGATCGGCGTTACCTTCACGCCGGACAAATTCGCCTGCGGTGTGGACATAGTCGGCCCGTCCAGCCTCGTCACGCTGATCGAGAGCTTTCCCGAATACTGGAAGCCGTTCCTGGCCGGGACGTGGTATCGCTACGTCGGCGACCCGACCGATCCCGCGGCGCGCGAGGACCTGCTGGCCCGCTCCGCCATCAGCCGGATCGACGATATCAAGGTGCCGCTGCTGGTCGGGCAGGGCGGTAACGACCCGCGCGTGACCAAGCCGGAGGCCGACAATCTCGTCGCGGCCATGCAGGCGAAGAACCTGCCGGTGACCTACATCAACTATCCCGACGAAGGGCACGGCTTCCAGAAGCCGGAGAACCGCCAGAGCTTTTTCGCCGCGATGGAAGGCTTCCTCGGCACCTGCCTCGGCGGGCGTGTGCAGCCGATCGGCGACAGCTTCGAAGGCAGCTCGGCGGAAATCCTCGCAGGCGCCGAATATGTAGAAGGGCTTGGGGATATTTCCACCGGCGAATGATTTCGCGCGGCTAGGCATTGCATTGAGTGGCGCGGTTCCGTTAGCGGGATCGCGCCATTCGTTTTTGCAGGAGCAGGCGCATGAAACTCGGCCGTCTCAACCACATCGGCGTCGCCACGCCATCGATCGAGGAATCGATCGCCTATTACCGCGACGTGATGGGCGCGACGAAGATCCGCGAGCCGTTCGATCTGGAAGAGCAGGGCGTGAAGGTCTGCTTCGTCGATACGCCCGGCGATCCGACCGAGAGCGGCCCCAGCTTCGGCACGCAGATCGAGCTGATCGAGCCCTTGTCCGATGCCTCGCCCATCGCCGGTTTCCTCGCCAAGAACCCTGCAGGGGGCCAGCACCACCTGTGCTACGAAGTCGAGGATATCGAGGAAGCGCGCAGCTGGTTCGAGGAGAAGGGCAAGCGCATCCTCGGCCCAACGCGCATCGGCGCGCATGGCACCCCGATCTTCTTCCTCCACCCGAAGGACATGATGGGCCAGCTGACCGAGATCATGGAAACACCCAAGGGAACGACGCACTGGTCGAACTGAGCCGCGCGGGAGAGAGGACCACGATGTTATTCTACGACAGCCCAAACCCGGCACCCAACCCGCGGCGCGTGCGCATCTTTGCGGCAGAGAAGGGCATCGAACTGCCTGCCCGCGAAGTCTCCATTCCCAAGCGCGAGCAGAAGGCGCCGGACTATGTCGCCAAGAACCCGCGCGGGCAGACGCCGATCCTCGAGCTCGACGATGGCACGGTGATCGCCGAAAGCGTGGCGATCATGCGCTATCTCGAGGCGCTGCACCCCGATCCGCCGCTGTTCGGCACGACCCCGCTCGAAATCGCGGAGATAGAAATGTGGAGCCGCCGGGTCGAGATGATCGCGATGCCGCCGATCGCTGCGGTGTGGGTCCACACGCATCCGTTTACCGCTGCACTGCCCGGCCGCAATGCCGAGTGGGGCGAAGCCAACCGCCCGCGCGTCGCCGAGGCTTTCCGCTTCTTCGACCAGTCGCTGGCGGGCCGCGACTTTCTCGCCGGACCGGCCTATAGCGCGGCCGACATCCTCCTGCTGACGACAGCCGATTTCGCCGAGTTCGTCGGCTGCGGCATGCCAGAGGATTGCGAAAACCTGCGCGGCTGGCACGAGCGCGTGTCCGCCCGCCCGAGTGCAAAAGCCTGAGTGCAATCATGACCGACAAACCCACCTATGACGACTGGAAGCCTCTCGCCGACAAGGAGGTGAAGGGCCGCGACCTCACCTGGCACACCCCCGAGGGCATCGATGTGAAGCCGCTCTACACGAGCGAGGACACCGAGGGGCTCGATCCCGGCGTCCCCGGCATCGCGCCATTCACGCGCGGGCCCTATGCCTCGATGTACACAGGCCGGCCGTGGACGATCCGCCAGTATGCGGGCTTCTCGACCGCCGAGGAATCGAACGCCTTCTATCGCCGCAACCTCGCGGCAGGGCAAAAGGGCCTGAGCGTCGCTTTCGACCTTGCCACGCATCGCGGCTACGACAGTGACCATTCGCGCGTGGTCGGCGATGTCGGCAAGGCGGGCGTCGCGATCGATACCGTTCGCGACATGGAAATCCTGTTCGACCAGATCCCGCTCGACACCATGAGTGTGTCGATGACGATGAACGGCGCGGTGATCCCCGTACTCGCCTTCTACATCGTCGCGGCGGAGCGGCAGGGGGTGGGCCAGGGCAAGCTCGCCGGGACCATCCAGAACGACATTCTGAAGGAGTTCATGGTCCGCAACACCTATATCTACCCGCCCGAACCGAGCATGCGGATCGTCTCCGACATCATCGCATATACCTCGGCCAACATGCCGAAATTCAACAGCATTTCGATTTCGGGCTACCACATGCACGAGGCCGGGGCGACGGCGGTGCAGGAACTCGCGTTCACCATCGCCGACGGCAAGGAATACGCCAAGCGCGCGATGGAAGCGGGCCTCGATATCGATGCCTTCGCGCCGCGCCTGTCCTTCTTCTGGGGCATCGGCATGAACTTCTTCATGGAGATCGCTAAGATGCGCGCCGCGCGCCATCTGTGGCACGATGTCATGGAAGGGCTGGGCGCGCAGAACCCCAAGTCGAAGATGCTCCGTACGCACTGCCAGACCAGCGGCGTGAGTCTGCAGGAGCAGGACCCCTACAACAACGTCATCCGAACCACGGTGGAGGCGATGGCAGCGGTGCTGGGCGGCACGCAGTCGCTCCACACAAATGCGCTGGACGAAGCGATCGCGCTGCCGACCGACTTCTCCGCCCGCATCGCGCGCAATACGCAGCTGGTGATCCAGGAAGAGACTGGCATCACCAATGTCGCCGACCCGCTGGGCGGCAGCTATTACATCGAAAGTCTAACCGCAGCGCTGGTAGACGAAGCGAAACAGATGCTCGACGAGGTCGAGGCGGCGGGCGGCATGACCGAATATGTCGCCAGCGGTAAGCCGAAAGCGCAGATCGAGGAAGCGGCCGCCGCCAAGCAGGCCAGCGTCGATCGGGGCGAGACCGTGATCGTCGGCGTGAATAAATATCGCCGCGACAAGGAAGACGAGATCGACACGCTCGATATCGACAACCACGCCGTCCGCCAAAGCCAGATCGAGCGGCTCGAAAAGGTCCGGGCGGGCCGCGACGAGTTCGCCTGCAAGGCGGCGCTCGACGCGCTGGCTCGCGGCGCGGCGCAGCGTGAGGGCAATCTCCTCGCGCTGGCGGTAGAAGCAGCCCGCCACGACGCGACACTGGGCGAAATCAGCCAGGCGATGGAAGACGCCTATGGCCGCTACGACACCATGCCGAAGCCCGTGCGCGGCGTATATTCCGAGGCCTATTCGGACGATGACCGCTATGCGCAGGTGGTCGAAGGGGTGAAGGCGGTCGAGCGGCGACTGGGACGCGCGCCGAAGCTGATGGTCGCCAAGATGGGGCAGGACGGCCACGACCGCGGCGCCAATGTGATCGCCAGCGCCTTTGCCGACATGGGCTTCGAGGTCGTCTCCGGCCCGCTGTTCCAGACGCCGGCGGAAACCCGCGACATGGCGCTCGAACACGATGTCGACGCCATCGGCGCAAGCAGCCTCGCGGCGGGCCACAAGACGCTCATTCCCGAACTGATCGGCCTGCTCAAGGAAGCGGGCCGCAGCGACATCAAGGTGATCGCTGGCGGCGTGATCCCCCAGAAGGACTACGACTTCCTGCGCGATGCCGGGGTGCAGGGCATCTACGGCCCGGGCAGCAACGTGATCGAATGCGCCGCCGACGTGCTGCGCCTGCTCGGTCACAACATGCCGCCAGCGGGCGAGGATCTGGACGAGGCGGCGGAGTGAAGATAGGGGAACGCAATTGAATAAGAAGGCACTATTGCTGTTGAGCTTAATGGTGTGGGGCTCTGTGGCAGCAATCCTTTGGGGCATCCGGGTATCTTTCGCGAACGACTGTCAGCTTCACCACTCGGTGGGGCCAGCACTCGAGCACTGCGTCTCGCGCTCCGGCTGGCTGGTGGTTGGGCTGGCTGCATTCCTGTTCATCGTAGAAGCCGTGCGGACCTTTATCGCTTGGAAAGTAATCTCGAATGACTGAAATCCGCACTGACTGGACCCGCGAGGAAATCGCGGACCTCTTCGATCTTCCCTTTACCGAGCTGCTGTTCCGCGCGGCCACGGTCCACCGCGAGTTCCATTCGCCCGAGCAAATCCAGCTCTGCACGCTGCTGTCGATCAAGACTGGCGGGTGCCCGGAGGATTGCGGCTATTGCTCGCAGTCGGTGAAGGCCGACAGCGAGGTCGAGGCGACCAAGCTGATGGAGGTGCAATCGGTCCTCCAGCGCGCGGCGCAGGCGAAGGATGCAGGCTCCCAGCGCTTCTGCATGGGCGCGGCGTGGCGCAACCCTAAGGACCGCGACATGCCCGCCATCGTCGAGATCGTGAAGGGCGTGCGCGCGATGGGGCTGGAGACCTGCATGACGCTGGGCATGCTGACGCCGAAACAGGCGGACATGCTGAAGGAAGCGGGCCTCGATTACTACAATCACAATGTCGACACCGGGCCGGAATATTACGAGCGCGTGATCTCGACCCGCAACTACCAGGACCGGCTCGATACGCTGCAGAACGTGCGCGATGCGGGCATCAACGTGTGCAGCGGCGGGATCGTGGGCATGGGCGAAACGCGCGAGGATCGGGTGGGCTTCGTCCACACGCTCGCCACGCTGGAGCGGCATCCCGAGAGCGTGCCGGTGAACGCGCTGGTCCCGGTCAAGGGCACGGTGCTGGGCGATATGCTGGCCGACACGCCGCTCGCCAAGATCGACGATATCGAATTTGTCCGCACTGTTGCCGTGGCGCGGATCACGATGTCGATGAGCATGGTGCGCCTCTCCGCAGGCCGCGAGTCGATGTCCGAAGCCACACAGGCGCTGTGTTTCATGGCGGGAGCGAACTCGATCTTCACCGGCGACAAGCTGCTGACTGCACCCAATGCGGGCGACGACAGCGACAGCGCGCTGCTGGCGAAGCTCGGCATGACGGCGCTGCAGCAGGAGGAGCCGATGCGTGCGTGCAAGATGGCGGAGCGCGAGCCGGCGGAGTGACACTACTCACCGTCATTGCGAGCGGCGAAGCCGCGCGGCAATCCATCTCCCGAGCTGTCCGCCGTCGCAGCGCGATGGATTGCCGCGTCGCCTGCAGCTCCTCGCAATGACGAGGGATAGATGACTCTAGGTTTCTCTGTCGACGAACTGCTGCCCCGCGCTCGGGGTGGAGGCGTGCTCAAGATTGGGCTTGCCAAATTGCACGAGGGTGAGTGGCTCCAACCCGATCCCGACGTTGAAGCGCGTGCCGAAGGCTTTGCTACCTACCCCGAGGGTATCCAGCTCTCACCCGAAAGCGAGGCACCTGGGGCAGAACTCGCCGCCATGCTCGGAGTGTCTGGCGGCCTGCCCGAAGCAGCTCGCGCGTATCACGAGGATATGTGCCTCCTCACCCTGCGCCCAGGAGAAGACCAATACCGCCTCGTCGGTGCGGCGGTCGCGTGGCCATCTGACTGGACGCCGGCCGACAAGTTGGGGCTGCCCCTGCGCTCGCTCCACGCGCCCATCCACGGCTATGAGGAGCAGCTCGCCAGCGGCGTCGACAACTTCATGGCCAAGCTGAAACCCGGCGCGATCTACGGGCGCTGCAACTGGTTCATCGCCGCTACCGGCGACAAGCGCTGGGTCGCCGAGCCACCCGAACAGGCCTTCGCCCATGTCACGCCCGAGAACGCGGGTGAGACGCTGTTCGTCCGCTCGGAGCGCCAGACGCTGCGCCGCCTGCCGCAGACCGGCGCAATCCTCTTCACGATCGGCATCTACGTTGCGCCGTTCGGAGAACTTTCGCAGTCGAACCGCCAACGTCTCGTCGCAGCTGTCGCCAGCCTTATCGAAGGCGAGGGCGACCGGCGCGGCGCGGGGGCTTACGCTGGCGCGTTAATCGGCTATGCGAACCGGCGAGAGGAAACGTCATGAGCCTAATCGCCGCTGCGCTGGTCATGGCCGCGCAGGCCGCCACGAAGCCCAATCCGCTGCCGCCGTGCGACCGCGCACGGGCCGAGCGCGGGGTACAAAGCGCGATGAATTTCTGCGCGCACCGCGACTATCTCAAGGCCGATCGTGCGCTGAACATTCAATGGAAGAAAACCGCCGCGGCAATGCGCGCCATGGATCGCGGCGACTTCGTGCCGGATGACGGCAGGCCGACTTATTTCGATACGCTGCTGAAGTCCCAGCGCGCCTGGATCGCCTATCGCGACGCGCATTGCGCCAGCGCGGGCTATCAGGCACGGGGCGGCACCATGGAACCCATGTTGGTGAGCTTCTGCCTCACCGACCTCACTCAAGATCGCACGAAACAGTTGCGCGAACTGGCGGAGAGCCCCGAATAATGTTCTCGAAAATCCTGATTGCCAATCGCGGCGAAATCGCCTGCCGCGTCATCAAGACTGCCAAGCGCATGGGGATCGCCACCGTTGCGGTCTATTCCGATGCGGACGCGCGCGCCCCCTTCGTGCGCATGGCGGACGAGGCGGTGCATATCGGCCCGGCGCAGGCGTCGGAAAGCTACCTCGTCGCGGACAAGATCATCGCCGCGTGCAAGCAGACCGGGGCCGAGGCTGTGCATCCGGGCTACGGCTTCCTGTCCGAGCGTGCGAGCTTCGTCGAGGCGCTCGCCGCCGAGAACATCGCCTTCATCGGCCCGCCCGCCGACGCGATCGCCGCGATGGGCGACAAGATCGAATCCAAGAAGATCGCGCGCGAGGCGGGGGTGAACGTCGTCCCCGGCTTCGTCGGAGAAATCCGCGATACGGACCACGCGGTCGAGATCAGCGACGACATCGGCTATCCGGTGATGATGAAGGCCAGCGCGGGCGGCGGAGGCAAGGGCATGCGCCTCGCCTATAGCGAGAAGGACGTGCGCGAAGGCTTCGAAGCGACCAAGCGCGAAGGGCTCAACAGCTTCGGCGACGACCGCGTCTTCATCGAGAAATTCATCGAAGATCCGCGCCACATCGAAATCCAGATCCTCGGCGACAAACACGGCAACGTGCTCTATCTCAACGAGCGCGAATGCAGCATCCAGCGCCGCCACCAGAAGGTAGTGGAGGAAGCGCCGTCGCCTTTCGTCACACCCAAGATGCGCAAGGCCATGGGCGAGCAGTGCGTCGCCCTGTCGAAGGCCGTCGGCTATCACAGTGCCGGCACGGTCGAACTGATCGTCAGCGGCGCGGACAAGACCGGCGAGAGCTTCTACTTCCTCGAAATGAACACCCGCCTGCAGGTGGAGCACCCGGTGACCGAGATGATCACCGGCGTCGATCTGGTCGAATGGATGATCCGGGTGGCAGCGGGCGAGAAGCTCGCCATGACGCAGGACGATGTGAAGATAGACGGCTGGGCGATAGAGAACCGCGTCTATGCCGAAGATCCCTATCGCGGGTTCCTGCCGAGCATCGGGCGGTTGGTGCATTATCAGCCACCGGTCGAACCCTGGACCGACGACGGCTCCGAGAACGGCCGCCGCGGTGTCGACGGCATTCGCGTCGACGATGGCGTTTACGAGGGCGGCGAGGTCTCGATTCACTACGACCCGATGATCGCCAAGCTGGTGACCTGGGGCGAGACGCGCGACAAAGCGGCGGACCTGCAGATCAAGGCGCTCGATGCGTTCCGGATCGAGGGGCTGGGCCACAATGTCGATTTCCTCAGCGCAATCATGCAGCATCCGCGCTTCCGCTCGGGCGAGCTGACGACCGGCTTTATCGCCGAGGAATATCCGGAGGGCTTCGAAGGCGCACCCGCCGATACGCAGCTTACGCGCGTTCTCGCAGCCGTCGGCGGTGTGATTGCCACCGCCGATGCCGACCGTGCGCGGCGGATCGACCAGCAACTCGATAGCGACTTCTACGCCCCGGGCGACTGGAACGTACGGATTGGCGAACGCGAGGAAGGTTCGACCACTCACGAAGTGAGGCTGGTCGAGGACGCGATCACCGTGGATGGCGAGCCGGTGGTCCTCGAGATGGAATACACGCCGGGCGAGACCATGGTCGAGGTCGCGCTCTTCGGAGAAGACTCCGCCGAGCCTGAAGCAACCTATACCCTGCAGCTATCGCCGACGCGCACTGGCTATGCCGTCACTACCCGCGGCGCGACGCACCAGTTGCGTATCCTGCAGAGCCGCATTGCGCACCTTGCCGGTCACATGATCGAGAAAGAGCCGCCCGATCTTTCGAAGATGCTCATCTGCCCGATGCCGGGCCTGCTGGTGAAGCTGCATGTCGCCGAGGGCGACGAAGTGCAGCCCGGCCAGCCTCTCGCCACGGTCGAGGCAATGAAGATGGAAAACATCCTGCGCGCCGAGAAAGAGGCCGTCGTTAGCAAGATCAACGCCGGAGAGGGAGATAGTCTCGCAGTCGATGAAATCATCCTGGAGCTCGAATAGACCAGCCAGCCTGTCCAAAGGCTTCAGGCTGTCGAACGAATATTGCCAGAATGCGCCATCGCACGATTATTTCGTCCCTGCACGGGGCAAACGTGGTGAAGGCGCTTTGAACGACTCGGTTTATGACCGATACTGTGCCCCTTCGGTTCGCTTCTGAGGCACCAGGCACAGGAGTTAGGCATGGCACACAGGGGAACAGGGTTCTTCGATACGCGGGGCAATTATCACAAGACCCCGGAGGACGCGACGATCGCGGACCTCGCAGGCATTCTCGGCAAGATCGGCGATGGCGACAGTCTCGCCCCAGGCATTGCGCAAATGCTGTTGGAGCGGCGCGGCGAAATCGAGCGGTTGTTCGCCGAACACGATGCGATGATGGCGGATTACCAGCCGGTCGGCGCCGGGGCGAAGGTCACCCGGCTGGAACCACGAGCGAGCTGATCAGTCGACTATCGCGACCGCGCGAATCCATCCTGCGCTGGCGCGTTCGATCTTGACCGGGAAGCAGCTCACGGTGAAGCCTTGCGCGGGCAGGGCGGCGAGATTGGTGAGCTTCTCGATCTGGTAATAGGGCCGGATGCGACCGGCCTTGTGGCCTTCCCAGATGATCGCCGGATCGCGCTCCTGCGCCCAGCGCTTTGCCGTGTGGCTGAAAGGTGCATCCCAGCTCCAGGCATCGGTGCCGACGACTTCGACGCCGCGCTCGGTCAGCCATAGAGTGGCCTCCGCGCCGAGGCCGACGCCTTGGTCCGTGAAGTTCTCCGTGCCGTAGACCGCGCCGGACTGGACCAGCACGATGTCGAGCGGCTGGAGTTCGTATTCGATCGTGGCGAACGCTTGCTCAACCTCGGCCCCGCTGACCACATGGCCGTGCGGAAGGTGGCTGAAATCGAGCTTAACACCGGGCCGCAGGAAACGGTCGAGCGGCGCTTCGTCGATGCTGGGGGCAGGGCTGGTACCGCTATCCGTGGTGGAGTGATAGTGCCACGGCGCGTCCATATGCGTGCCATTGTGCGTCGATAGTTCGAGCATCTCGACCGCCCAGCCTTCGCCATCCGGCAGATCGTCCTTTTCCAGCCCGGGAAAGAACATTGCGATCTGCTCCCACGTGCTCTCGTGGGTCATGTACCGGATCTTCGGCCGCATCACTTCGGGATCGGACACGACGTCGTTCGTGATGGGGATCGACAGGTCGATGAAGCGCGTCATGCTGCGCAGCATGAGCGCAGCGTTTTCGCGCGTCAATGCGCCTGCAATTGCGCGTCGAGAAAGGCGGCAACGTCCGCCAGATCGACGTCTTTCGCAAGGTACGCCTCGCCGATACCGCGGAGCAGGATGAAGGGCAGCGTGCCGCCCGCGTCCATTTTCTTGTCGTGCAGCATGTGCGCCACCAGCGCGCTGCCATCGCATTCGAGCTCCAGTGCGGCGATCTCTGCGGGCAGTCCAGCTTTGTCGATAGCGCGGGTCACACGTGCAGCCTCGTCCTCGGAAATTTCGCCGCGCCGCGCCGAATAGCGAGCGGCCAGCACTATGCCGAGCGCGACGCCTTCGCCGTGCAGCAGGCGATCGGAAAAGCCGGTCTCCGCCTCGAGCGCATGCCCGAAAGTGTGGCCGAGATTGAGCAACGCGCGGGTGCCGGAGGTCTCGCGCTCGTCCTCGGCAACGATGCGGGCTTTCGCGGCGACGCTGGTCGCGACGGCATATTCGAGCGGGGCTTCTTCGAGTGCGAGAACCTTGTTGCCATGGTCTTCCAGCCAGTCGAAAAAACCTGCATCGCCCAGAACCCCATATTTCAGCACCTCGGCATATCCTGCGTGCATCTCGCGCTCGGGCAAAGTTGCCAGCGCATCGAGATCGGCGAGAACCAGCGAGGGCTGGTGGAACGCGCCGACAAGGTTTTTGCCTGCCGATGTATTGATCGCGGTCTTGCCGCCGACCGAACTGTCGACCTGGGCGAGGAGCGTCGTGGGCAATTGCACGAAACCGCAGCCACGCTTGACGATGGAGCATGCGAAGCCGGTAAGGTCGCCGACCACCCCCCCGCCTAGCGCGAACACGTGATCGCCACGCGTGATGCCGAGACCGAGCAGCCAATCGACCAAGTCCTGCAGTCCCGCCCAGCTTTTCGCGGCCTCGCCCGGCTCGACGAGGTACCAAGCGATTTCGAAGCCGTCGGCTGCAAGCGAATGCGCGAGGCGCTCGCCGTGGTGCTTCAAGGCATTGCGATCGGCTACGACCGGTACTTTGCGGCCATGATAGGGCTCGATGAAAGCGCATGCGAGCGAGAGCGCTTCGTCCAGCAACCCCTTGCCGACATGCACTTCGTAGCTTCTGCCAGCGAGTTCGACCGGGATCACAGGCATGCGTCGATCGCCTCCAAGATGCGCAGCGCGGTCTGGTGATGCGGCCCGTCGTCGGTCACCACATGCAGCTGTGCCTGCGCGTAGGCGCCGCTGCGCTGGTCCTTCAGGTTCGTGAGGATCTCTCTCGGGTCGCCTTTTTTCAGCAGGGGACGGGTGTTGCGCCTGCCGGTCCGTTCGACCAGCGTGTCGATGTCGCAATCGAGCCAGACTGCGATGGCATTATCGACGATCAGCGCCCGGGTCTCGGCATCGATGAATGCGCCGCCACCCGTCGCGATGACGCCGTGGTCCTCCTCCATCAACCGCGCGATCACGCGGCGTTCGCCTTCACGGAAATAGGCTTCTCCGTGCGCCTCGAAAATTTCCGCGATGCTGCGGTCCGCCGCCCGCTCGATTTCGTCGTCGGCATCGATGAAGTCGGTGTGCATCAAGGCCGCCAAGCGCCGCCCGACCGTGGATTTGCCGACTCCCATCAAGCCGACCAGCACCACCGGCCGGTCGATCCGCCGGATGATGGCGGAAATGGCATCTTGTGTGATGGCGGGCGCTTCGGTCATTGCCGCCGTGCCTAGACATGGGCTAGGGCGCGGGCAAGGTATCAGCACTTGAAGCGGGACGCGAAAAACTTGGCCATGGACAGCAAGCGGATGGGAGGCATCGCGGGGTTGATTATTGTCGCGCTCTGCATCCTGGCCTGGATCGATGGCGGCGAAGAACCGCTGCATCCGATCGAGCAAGAAATTACCCTGCCGGGAGCGGCGCGATGAAGGCTGCATGGCTGGTCGGCGGCGCGGCACTGGCGCTGTGTTCATCGCTCGTCCTCGCACAATCGGCGCCGACCGATCTGCTGCCGCCGGGGTTCGAAGATCCCGCGCCCACTCCCACCCCTTCTCCGGCACCATCGGCGACGCCGAGTTCCGGAGCGACGCCTCCCAGTCGTTCGGGCGAGATCGTCCAGCCGATCCCCGATCAGCCCGCCGAAAGCTCAAGTTCCAATTCGACCAGTCTCGACCTCTCGCGTCTGCCGACGCTGGAGCAGCTGGAAAACATGTCGACCGACGAACTCGACGAGCTACTCGGCCTGAAGCCCAAATTCGACATTCCGCCCGCCGCCCGGCGCTCGACCGAGCGTGCGGGAGTGATTTCGACGGCTGAGGGCGGCTTGCCCCGTGCATCGCTGGCGCGGCAGCCTGCCGCTCTCGTCCGCGCTGCATTGGCCGGGACGCAATCGCCGCTGGTGTCACGCTGGGGCCACATCTTGCTTCGCCGTGCGCTCGCCAGCCGTCTGGCCGCGCCCGAGGGCATGGACCCGATCGAGTTCGCCACGCTGCGCGTGCGAGCCCTGAACGCGATGGGCGAATACGCGGTCGCACGCGCCCTGGTGCAGGATATCGACACGGCGAATTATTCGCCCGCGCTCGTCGATGCCGCGATCGACGCTTACATCGGTACGGCCGATATCGTCGGTGCTTGTCCGGCAGTGCGCCTGGTCGACACCGATCGCGAGGATCCGCAATGGAACATGCTGGCGGGCATCTGCAATGCTTACGCCGGCGAGGCCACCCGCGCGCAGAACGACCTGCGCCGCCTGCAGTCCCGCGGCCAGGGCGAAACGATCGATGTCCTCTTTGCCCAGAGGTTTGCCGGGGCGGCAGGAGATGGCCGGCGCGCGGTGACCATCGAGTGGGATGGCGTGGAGCAGATCACGCCCTGGCGCTTCGCCATGGCCAACGCCCTGGGCGAGCCGATCCCCGAAGACTTGATGGAAGGTTTGGGTCCGCAGCTTTTGAAAAGCGCGGCTCTCACGCCGGCTCTGAGCGCTGCCGAGCGTTCCGATGCAGCGGATATTGCGGCGCAGAGCGGCATTTTCTCGGCCAGTGCGATGGTCGACTTGTATGGCCAGATTTTCGCCGATGGGGGCGAGGACAGCGAAGCCTACCGCCGCGCCTCGCGCCTTCGCGAAGCCTATGTCGGCAGCGATCCTTCCACTCGCCTCGGCGCCATCCGCGATGTGTGGGGAGACGGCGGAGACTTCGGTTATGGACGCCGCGTGCTGACCGCCTATGCCGCGGCGCGCTTGCCTGCGGACGATGCGCTGGAAGACGAAGCAGGCGAACTCATTGCTTCCATGCTTACTGCCGGCCTCGATCGTGACGCGATGCGCTGGTCGGGCATCGTCGAGGAGGGAAGCCTCGGCTGGGCCTTGCTGGCCCTGGCTGCGCCGACGCGTAGCGAAGCTGTCACCGACGGCGAACTCGACAGTTTCGTCGATGCCGATGAATCGGGCGGGCAACGCAAGTCGCGCATGTTTCTTGCCGGGCTTGCCGGGTTGGAACGTGTGGGATCGGGCGAGATCGACGAATACAGCCGTCGGCTTTCCATGAGCCTTGGCGGCCAGACGCGCTGGACCCGGGCTATCGATGCGGCGGCGAACGCGGGCAATCCGGCGCTGGTGGCCATTCTCGCCGGCCTCGGCATGCAGGGCGACAGCTGGGACCGTATGACGGCGCGGCATCTCTTCCATATCGTGTCCGCGCTGCGCCGCGTGGGACTGGAAGCCGAAGCGCGCATGATCGCCGCGGAGGCGGTCGCGCGGGCCTGAGGTCGGGCAGTGAATGCGATCGACGATTTTCTGGCTATGCTCTCCGCAGAACGCGGAGCCGCTCGAAACACGATCCTGGCTTATGGCCGCGATCTCGAACAGGCAGAGGAAATGCTTGGCGGCGAACTGGCGCAAGCGCGACCTGCACAACTGGCGAAGCTCGCTCAAGGCTGGTCCGCTCTCGCCCCGTCGACGGTCGCGCGCAAGCTGTCCGCACTGAGGCAGTTCTTCGGCTTTCTCGTCGACGAGGGCCTGCGTCCGGACGATCCGACCCACGCCCTGCCGCGTCCGACGACGCGAAGGCCGCTCCCCAAAATTCTCTCTCACGACGAGATCGAACGATTGTTCAGGACTGCGGAAGAAGAGGCCGCGAGCGATTCTCCTCAGGCGATCCGAATGCTCGTCCTGTTGGAAATGCTTTACGGCTCGGGATTGCGCGCGACAGAGCTGGTCTCGCTACCGCTCGCTGCCGTCCCGCGCGATGCGCCATTCCTGACGGTGACAGGAAAGGGCGGGCAAGCGCGCATGGTGCCGGTCAGTCGCCGTGCCAAGGCTGCCCTGTCGCGCTGGCTGGCGGTCCGGCCCAACGGCTCACCATGGCTCTTTCCGTCGCGCAGCGGGCATCTTTCGCGCGTTCGCCTGTTCCAGCTGGTCAAGGCACTGGCGGCCCGTGCCGATCTGGCGCCCGAAAAGCTCAGCCCGCATGTGCTGCGCCATGCCTTTGCGACACATCTGTTGGAGGGCGGAGCGGACTTGCGCGCGCTCCAGACCCTGCTGGGGCACGCCGATATTTCTACCACGCAGATCTACACACATGTCGATGCCGCGCGGCTGGTCGAACTGGTCAACCAGCGCCACCCGCTTGCGAAAGCGCGCGCATCGGACTAGCGGAGCGCGATGATTTCCTACCTCGAATTCGAGAAGCCGGTCGCCGAGCTTGAACAGCGCGTCGCCGAATTGCGCGCCGCCGCAGAAGGCGACGACGTCGATATCTCCAACGAGCTGCAGCGGCTCGAGCTGAAGAGCTCGGCGCTCCTCACCAGCACATACGAAACGCTGACGCCGTGGCAGAAGACGCAGGTGGCACGCCATCCCTCGCGTCCGCATTTCCGCGACTATGTCGAGTACGCCTTCGACGAGTTCGTCCCGCTCGGCGGGGATCGGTCTTACGGCGAGGACGAGGCGATCCTAGGCGGCTTCGCCAAGCTCGATGGACGCAAGGTCGTCCTGATCGGTCACGAAAAGGGCAACGACACGGCCAGCCGCTTGCGCCACAATTTCGGCATGGGCAAGCCGGAAGGCTATCGCAAGGCGATCCGCCTCATGGAACTGGCGGGGCGGTTCGATCTGCCCGTCGTCACGCTGGTCGACACTTCGGGCGCGTTTCCCGGCGTAGAGGCCGAAGAGCGCGGGCAGGCGGAAGCCATCGCCCGCTCGACCGAGGCGTGCCTCGCGCTACCGGTTCCAATGGTCGCCGCAATCGTGGGCGAGGGCGGGTCCGGCGGGGCCGTGGCTCTCGCGAGCGCCGAGCGCGTGCTGATGATGGAGCACGCGGTCTACTCGGTGATTTCGCCCGAAGGTTGCGCTTCGATCCTCTGGCGGACGGCCGAAAAAGCGCCCGATGCGGCCGAGGCGATGAAGGTGACAGCGCAAGATCTCGAGGGCCTCGGCGTGATCGATCGAATCGTCGCAGAACCCGTCGGTGGTGCTCATCGCGATCCGCGTGCAGCGGCAACTTCTCTGGGCGATGCGATTGCCGAAGAATTGGACAAGCTCGGTCGCCATTCGGCAGACGAGCTCAAACGGATGCGCGAAGAGCGTTTTCTCCGCATCGCAGGCTAGCGACGCATTCGCTCGGCGGGAACAAAGCGACCCGCCGCCATGTTCTCCCATGCGTACACGAACTTAGACCGCCAACCGGCGCTCGTTACGCAAGGGGAACACCTCATGTCGCGCTCCAAGTCCATTCTCGCTGCAACAACTGCATCTTTGTCGCTCGTCCTCGCGGGATGCGCGGCCGTCGGTGGCGGCCCGATCCCCGATTCGTCGGCTCCGATTACCCAAAGCGAAGCACAGATGGGCGCCGAAGCGCATCCGCAACTGCTGAGCGAATTCGGCGGCGCGATGACCGGATCGCAGGCGCAATACGTTGAGCAGGTCGGCCAGAATATCGCGGTGCAGTCGGGACTGGGCAATGCTCGCAGCGCCTTTACGGTGTCGCTGCTCAACAGCTCGGTAAACAATGCTTTCGCGATCCCGGGCGGCTATGTCTACACGACGCGCCAGCTCGTTGCCTTGATGAACAACGAGGCCGAGCTTGCGGGTGTTCTCGGCCATGAAGTCGGACACGTGGCCGCGCGCCACTCGCAGCGCCGCCAGCAGGCGGCCCAGCGTAACACCCTGCTCGGCGCGGCAGGAGCGATCCTGTCCGGCATCCTTCTCGGCAATTCCGGCCTCGGCCAGCAAGTCGGGCAGACTTTGCTGCAGGGTTCGCAGCTCCTTACCCTGCGCTTTTCGCGCTCGCAGGAGCTGGAGGCCGACGAACTCGGCATCCGCTATCTCAACCAGGCCGGCTACGACCCGCGCGCGATGGCGACCGTGCTGAACAGTCTCGCCCAGCAAAACGCGCTCGATGCCCGGGTCCAGGGCCGCGACAATGCGACCGTTCCCGAATGGGCATCGACTCACCCGGACCCCGCCAGCCGCGTCCAGACTGCGCTGTCCAAGGCGCAGGGCATGACCGGCGTCACCAATCGCGACACCTTCCTCAGCCGGATCGACGGCTTGCTCTATGGCGACGATCCGCAGCAGGGCGTGATCGAAGGGCGCGAGTTCATTCACCCGGAACTTCGCCTCGCCTTCAGCGCGCCGCAGGGGTTCTACATGGTCAACGGGACGAGCGCCGTGACCATCAACGGGCAGAGCGGCCGCGCGCAATTCACCCTCGCGCCCTATAATGGCGATCTCAATTCCTATATCTCGACGGTATTTGCCAATCTCAGCACGGAACAGAACCTGCGTCCGCAGTCGATCCAGCGCACGACGGTGAACGGATTGCCTGCAGCCTATGGCTCCACGCGCGTGCAGTCAGGTAATGGGCAGGTAGATGTGACTGTGTTTGCCTACGAGTTCGCCGACGATCGCGCTTATCACTTCCTGGCAATTACGCCGGCGGGACAAGCCAGTTCGTTCAATACGATGTTCTCGTCGATGCGCCGCATCAGCGCGCAGCAGGCGGGCAATGTGATCCCTCGGGTCGTCGATGTGGTGACCGTGCGGAGCGGAGATACCGTAGCATCGCTGGCACGGAACATGGCCTATGACGACAATCAGGTTGCGCGGTTCCGCGTGCTCAACGGGCTCTCGTCCGACGAAAACGTCACCCCTGGTCAGAAGGTCAAGGTCGTCGTGCGCGGTCGCTGAGCAGTCGCGCAAATTCGGATAGACACAAAAAAAGGCGGCGGGGACAAACCCCGCCGCCTCTTTTTCGCTTGCGACGTATTAGGCGCCGGCGGTGTTGGCAGCAGCCATCGTGGTGTCGACGTTGTTGAAGGTCGTCGAGACTTCGTCACCCAGGCTGTCGAGTGCGGTGATGGCAGCAACTGCGATCAGGGCAGCGATCAGGCCGTATTCGATAGCGGTGGCGCCTTCTTCGTTACGACGCAGCTTGTTGAAAAACTTCATGTGTTGTCTCCTGGTTCAGTCTTCATTCCCGGCTCGCTCCGATCAAACGGTTCGAGCGATCTTCTTATGGGAGCCCAGGTGTTGAGAATTCCCTAACACCCAGAACTTCCAAATTCCCTCACGCTCCCGTTACAGCGACGACCGCCGATTCAACGTTGTTCCACGTCGCGATCGTCGTAGTGCCGAACGATTGAACGGCCCCGATCATCGCGAGGAAGATGAGGGCGAGGATCAGCCCGTATTCGACAGCAGTGGCACCGCTTTCGTCGCGTCCCAGAGATTTCAGGAATTTGACCATTGGAACGTTGCCTCTTTCGTCGCTTTGTCGAAGCTGACATCGGCGGGATACGGGTCCGACTGTTAAGAAAGAGTTGAGAAGGCTTCCGAGATTGCAAAATTTTCCGACATGGATGCCGGTGGTCGCCCTGGCTTTGAGCGACGGGCAAGGGCGCTGGCTGATGCACCGCCGACCGGCAGGCAAGCAGCACGCCGGGCTATGGGAATTCCCCGGTGGCAAGGTCGAGAACGGCGAGAATCCTGCCCAGGCACTTATTCGTGAGATAGAGGAAGAGCTTGGGTACCGGCCCGAACCCGGTGCTTTGCAGCCGGCATGTTTCGCGCAAGAGCCAGCGTCGGACGGCCACCGGCAGATTGTCATCCTTCTTTACACATCGCCGTGGGACGGCAGCCCGCTGTCGGCGCGCGAGGGTGGTGACATCGATTGGTTCCGGCCCGAGGAGATTGCCACGCTGGAAAGGCCGCCGCTCGACGTGGCGCTGGCTCGCGGCATGTTCGAAAAAGCTTCGCATTAGGGATTGCCAAGGGATGATGCCCCCCTTATGTGGCCCCCTCCAACGCGCCAGTAGCTCAGCTGGATAGAGTACCTGACTACGAATCAGGCGGTCGGAGGTTCGAATCCTTCCTGGCGCGCCAAAAAAGCCCATGACCTGTGAGGGTCGTGGGCTTTTTTGGTTCTACCCCGCGGGAAATCGGTGGCATGCAACCTTTTCCGGCACACTATGGGAAGCCTCCTCTCAGGCTTCGTCCTCGAGACTGTGCATGTCGTCGTCGCTGAAGCCAAAGTGATGGCCCGCCTCGTGCACCACAACGTGGCGGACGAGGTCGTCCATCTGCACGCCCGTCGCGCGCCATTCGGCAATCAGCGGCTCTCTGAACAGCCAGATTCGCGCCGGCATCCTGCCACTGCTCCAGATCGACCGGTCGGGCAAAGCTTCGCCTTCGTACAAACCGGTCAGTTCCCATTTGTCCGATAAGCCGACTGCCTCGAGCTGCTCGGCGGTCGCGAAATCTTCGACCTGCAGCACGACATCCAGCATTTGCTCGCGAAACTCGCCGGGGAGATCGCGCACTACCGCCTCTGCCATTTGCTGCATCTGGACTGCGGTGGGGCCCGGGCGGTGGTGCATCGTGCCTCCGAGTATGGGGGGCGCGGGCGATGCGTGCAAGGAAGCGGAACCCGTGCCACATTTACCTGTTTGATAGGCAAAGGAGACAATCCCATGGCCACCAACGCAGAAATATTCGACCGCCTCAAGCAGGATCACGACACGCATCGCGAGTTGCTGGACAAGCTGCTGGAGACGAGCGGCGACAGTAGCGAACGGGACGAGCTCTTCACCGAATTGACGAAGGAACTGAAAAGCCACGCTGCGGCGGAGGAGCAGGCGCTCTATTCGACCATGCTCCGCAAGCCGCCCACGACGGACGAGACCCGCCATTCCGTTGCCGAACACCACGAAATCGACGAGGCACTGAACGACCTTGCGGCGACCGACATGTCATCGAGTTCGTGGCTGACCAAATTCAAGGATTTCGATCACCAGTACCGCCACCACATCGACGAGGAAGAAGAAGATCATTTTCCCGACTTCGAGAATTACCTCGATGATGATGACCGCGCGCACATGGAAAAGGTGTTCGAGCGCCGCAAGGAAGAGGAAAAAGCCGAAGCCGAGGTGACTCCGGAAAAGAAGGAAGACGCCAAGGAATAGGCTCGGCGGGGGGTATGGACACGCACGAGCAGGACCCGACACAGGTCACCCGGCTGGACGATGGCGTCGAGCCGGGTGTCTGGCGTTATGAGAAGGTCAAGCGGGCTGCCGTCATCATCGATGCGGCCGATTATTTCTCCGCAATGCAGGCTGCGATGCTTGAGGCCAGGCACCGCATCTTCCTGATCGGATGGGACTTCGACACTCGTATCCATCTCGCCGAAGGTCGCAGCTGGTGGCAGCGCAGCTACAAGGACAAATACCCGGCGCGGTTGGGGAGCTTCTTTTCGTGGCTGATGCGCAATCGACCGACACTTGAAATCCGGATCCTGAAATGGAGCTTCGGTGTATTCAAGTTCGTCGTGCGCGGATCGATGTGGTGGGACCTGATTCGTTGGGCGCGGCACCGCCGAATCGACTTCAAATTCGACAGCGCACATCCGGTTGGGTGCAGCCACCACCAAAAGATCGCCGTCCTCGATAATTCGCTGGCGGTGTGCGGCGGGATCGACATGACGGTCAAGCGCTGGGACACGCGCGACCATGCCGAAGACAACCCGCTGCGCAAAACGCCGCGTGGGCAGGCTTACGAGCCTTGGCACGATGCCTCGATGATGATGGAAGGCGATATTGCCGATGCGTTGAGCGAATTGGGCCGCGACCGCTGGATTCGCGCCGGCGGGACGCCCTTGCTGCCGATCCAGAAACGGGAAGAGAGCCTTTGGCCTAAAGGGCTGGAGGCGACGTTCGAAGACGTCGAGATCGGCATCGCCCGCACGCGCGCCGAGTATCGCGACTGGAAGGAAGTTCGCGAGATCGAGACCCTGTTCGTCGAGCATATCAAGCGGGCGAAGAAATTCATCTACGCTGAGAGCCAGTATTTCGCATCGCGCGCGATCGCAGAGGCGATATTGGAGCGGGTGCAAGAAGACGATCCGCCCGAAATCGTCATCGTCCATCCTGCACACGCCGATGGCTGGCTGGAGCAACAGGCGATGGACCATACCCGTGCCGAACTGGTCAAATGTATCGAGGATAGCGACAAGAAGGGCCGCTTCAGCATCTGGACGCCTGTCAGCGGCATCACGCACATTTACGTGCACGCGAAAATCATGATCGTCGATGACGAGATTTTCCGAATCGGTTCGGCGAATATGAACAACCGCTCCATGGGGCTCGACAGCGAATGCGACGTATTCGTCGATTGCACGCGCGAAGGAAACGAGCACGCTTGCGAAGCGATTGCGAAAATCCGCTACTCCCTGCTGGCCGAGCATTGCGGGCTGGACGAGGAAGAAGTTCCCGAGTTGCTAGAGCAGCAGGGATCGATGACCGCGATGATCGATCATTCCATCACAGAGGATGGCCGCAACCTGATACGATACCATCCGCCCGAATTGAACGGAGCGCAGGAAGAGGTCGCGGAAAGCGGTATGCTCGACCCCGAACGCCCCGACGATATGTTCGAGCCGTTTGCCAAAGGCGGCCTTTTCCGCAAAGGGAGCAGGCTCGAACGGGCTCGCAACCGATGGAAAGGCAAGTGGCGTAAATGAGCAGCCTGGTTGGACCAGACGAAGACGATCCGCGCGGCAAACCGCCGGTCCCGGAACACGTGCAGGATGCGATCCGCACGCTCATCGAATGGACGGGCGACGATCCTTCACGCGAGGGGTTGCTGGATACGCCCGGGCGTGTGGCACGCGCGTGGAAGGAATATTGCGTCGGCTACACCGAAGATCCGGCCATTCACCTCGACCGCGTGTTCGAGGAAGTTGGCGGCTATAACGAGATCGTCCTGCTCAAGGATATTCCGTTCCAGTCGCATTGCGAGCACCACATGGCCCCGATCATCGGCAAGGCGGCAATCGCTTACCTGCCGAACGATCGCGTAGTGGGTATCTCGAAACTCGCCCGCGTTTTGCATGGCTTCGCGCGTCGGCTGCAAGTGCAAGAGCGGCTGACCGCCGAAGTCGCCGACTGCATCTGGGAAAACCTGGAACCGCAGGGCGTCGCGGTGGTGATCGAAGCGTCGCACAGTTGCATGACGGCACGCGGCGTCCGTACGCCGGGGGTGGGCATGATCACCAGCCGGATGATGGGCACGTTCCTCGAAGACCAGCGCAGCCGCAAGGAAGTGCTGAGCCTGATGGGCTACGGCTGACCGCTCAGTCGCCGATCAGTTTTTCCAGAAAACCGCGGGACTTGCGTTTCGGCGCCGTCTCGCCGGCAAGGCCGTATAGGTAGTTACCGAGCTGCACGGCCTGCTCCCGCGTGAGGAAATAGCGGAAATCGCGCACATCGTCGGGCTGGTCCGGTGTTTTCCGGGCGCTCTGCATCAGCAGCATGATGCGCTGACCCGCCGGACTCGAGTCCCAGCCAAGCAGCACGCCGAAATCCTCATCGGCGGACGGCGCAGTCGCTTGTCCGGTTTCGCTTTTCTTGGCTCCCATGCGGATACGACTGCGCCCCGCCTTGCGATTCGGGCAAGGCGGGGCGCGCTATTGTCCGCAGCTGGGACGGCTTTCGTTGTCAGAGCTGGCCGAGCATATGCTCCGCGCTGGACACCGAGAAATCGCCCGGCGCTTCGACGTTAAGTTCTTTCACCACGCCATCCTCGACCACCATCGAATAACGCTGACCGCGCTTGCCCATGCCGAAGCCCGAGCCGTCCATGGTAAGACCGACCGCTTCCGCGAAATCGCCATTGCCATCGGCCAGCATGGTGATGTCGTCACTGCCGGCAGACGACTTCCAGGCCCCCATTACGAAAGCGTCGTTGACGGCCGTGGCCACGATTTCGTCCACGCCCTTGGCTTTCAGCTCGTCGGCCTTCTCGACATAGCCAGGAAGATGGCGCGCCGAACAGGTCGGCGTGAAGGCACCCGGAACCGAGAACAGGGCAACCGTCTTGCCCTTGAAGTACTCGCCGGACTGAACTTGTTCAGGGCCGTTTTCCGTCGCCTTGACCAGGGTCACATCGGGCAGCTTGTCGCCCACCGAAATCGTCATCGCTGAATTCCTTGTCTGTCCCGTCCGGTGTCGAGGTAGGCCGCGCGGGCTGCCCTTGCAACCGCTGTCCCGGCGAGAATTGTCTTGTCGGACACTCGCCCGGCGGCAAGCCGAGCGGCAGGTGCCGAGAATTGCTTTCGCCCGAGGGAGGGGGTAGGGGCGGCGCCATACGGCATCGCCCCTTTTCGCGTGCGAGGCCATTCTTTTCAAATATCTCTCGAGGACATGAGCGTGACCGCATTTTCCGACTACGTTGTCAAGGACATCGCGCTGGCCGATTACGGCCGCGCGGAAATCAATATCGCCGAAACCGAAATGCCGGGCCTGATGGCCCTGCGCGAGGAATATGGCGAAGAGCAGCCGCTGAAGGGCGCGCGCATCACCGGCTCGCTGCACATGACCATCCAGACCGCTGTGCTGATCGAAACGCTGGTCGCGCTGGGCGCCGACGTGCGCTGGGCGACGTGCAACATCTTCTCGACGCAGGACCATGCAGCCGCTGCCATCGCAGCGCAGGACATCCCTGTCTTTGCCATCAAAGGCGAGAGTCTGGCCGATTACTGGGACTATGTCGGCAAGATCTTCGACTGGTCGACGGACGAGGACCCCGACCAGACCGCCAATATCATCCTAGACGATGGCGGCGATGCGACCATGTTCGCCCTTTGGGGGGCCCGCATCGAAGCCGGCGAGGAACTGCCCGAGCCGCAGAATGCCGAGGAAATCGAATTCCAGCGCGCGCTCAAGGCTTTCCTGAAGGATCGCCCCGGCTATCTTACCAACTCGGTGAAGAACATTGTCGGCGTTTCGGAAGAAACCACCACCGGCGTCCACCGCCTCTACCACCTCGCCAAGCAGGGCAAGCTGCCGTTCCCGGCGATCAACGTGAACGACAGCGTCACCAAGTCGAAATTCGACAATCTCTATGGCTGCCGCGAATCGCTGGTCGATGCCATCCGCCGCGCGACGGACGTGATGCTGTCGGGCAAGGTCGCCTGCGTCGCCGGCTTCGGCGATGTCGGCAAGGGTTCGGCCCAGTCGCTCCGCAATGGCGGTGCGCGCGTGCTCGTGACAGAAATCGACCCGATCTGTGCCCTGCAAGCGGCGATGGACGGCTTCGAAGTCGTGACCATGGAAGAGGCCGTGAAGGTCGCGGACATCTTCTGCACCGCCACCGGCAACGAGCACGTCATTACCGCCGAACACATGAAAGCGATGAAGGACAAGGCGATCGTCTGCAACATCGGCCACTTCGACAGCGAGATCCAGATCTCGGCGCTCGACAATTACGAGTGGACCGAACTCAAGCCCGGCACCGACCTCGTCAAGTTCCCCGACGGCAAGGAAATCATCGTGCTTGGTCAGGGGCGCCTGGTGAACCTCGCCTGCGCGACCGGCCACCCGAGCTTCGTGATGAGCTTCAGCTTCACGAACCAGACGCTCGCGCAGATCGAGCTGTGGACCAAGGGCGACGAGTACAAGAACGACGTCTACGTCCTGCCCAAGCATCTCGACGAAAAGGTCGCTGCGCTGCACCTCGACAAGCTCGGCGTGAAGCTGACCGAGCTCAGCCAGAAGCAGGCCGATTACATCGGCGTTCCGGTCGAAGGGCCGTTCAAGCCCGAACATTATCGCTACTGATCGATGATCCTTTGCGGGGAGTTGCAATGGCTTGCCATTGCATCCCCGCGACAGGCGGCATAGCTGGCAGGTAATGGAAATATCGCCTGCATTGCTGGCCCTCGTCGGGTTGTTGCTTGCGCTCTGGACCGCTGCGGCGGTCTGGGTGATGCTGCGCGCGAGCGGGCGGGAGCAGAAGTTCGCCTCCACCCGCAAGTCGGCGCTGCGGATGGCGCGGATGCTGGAGGAATCGCCTGCGGTTCCATTGCTCGTGCGGGCCGATGGCCGGATCGAAGCGCCCGACCGTTTCGCGCGTTGGCTAGGCCTTTTGAAAGTGCCGGAGTTTCTCAGCGAACTGACCGGCGCCGATGGCAACGGCCTCAGCGAAGAACAGGTCGAAGAGCTCACGAGCAAGGTTCGTCGCACGCAGAAGACCGCAAAGCCCTTCCGCATGTCGCTCGCCGTGCCGGGGTCGGAGCGCGCGCTGACGCTGAGCGGGACGTTGGCCGACCCGGCGGTTTCGCCCAATGGTGCCGCGCTGGTCTGGGTGTTCGACTATAGCGAAAGCCAGACGGAGCTGAGCCAGCTTCGCGAGGAAGCGGCCCGCGCCAAGGACGATTTCGGCGCGCTCGTCGGCCTGATCGAAGCGGCGCCCATGCCCATGTGGTTCCGCGGCGGCGACATGAAACTGCGCCTCGTCAACCGCGCCTATGTCGAAGCAGTCGGCGCGCAGAGCGCTGACGAAGTGGTCACCAAGCAGGTCGAGCTGGTCGAGACCGTCGGCGGGCGCAGCGCATCGCAAGTCGCGCAGCAGGCCGCCGATCGCCGCCAGCCGATCGAGCGCATCGTGTCCGCCACGATCAACGAAGCACGGCGCACGATCCGCGTTACCGACCTGCCATTGGTCGGCGAGGGCATTGCTGGTTACGCGGTCGATATCGAGGAAATGGAAGAGCAGGCCCGCGAATTCCGGGCTTTCCGCGAAGCGCAGCGCTCCATGCTCGACCAGCTCTCCATCGGCGTCGCGCAATTCGATGCGCAGCACCGCATGACCTTTGCGAACCAGCCGTTCCACCGCGTTTTTGCCCTCCCGCCGGGCGTGGTGAACGATCGCACGACGTTCGAGCACATGCTGCTGATCGCGCGCGAGGCGGGGCGCATTCCCGAAGTCCGAGATTTCCCATCGTGGCGCAACGAGCTGGTCAACTGGTTCCAGCGCGACGAACCGCACGAAGAGGCTTGGCCGCTTTCCGACAGCACGCATTTGCGCGTCGTCGCCCAGCCGCTGCCCGATGGCGGCCTGGTGATGATTGCCGAAGACCGGACCGAGCAACTCGCCCTGTCGGCCACGCGCGACACCCTGCTGCGGACGCGCACCGCGACATTCGACAGCCTGTTCGAGGCGCTCGCGGTATTTGCGCCAGACGGCCATTTGGAGCTGTGGAACCGCAGCTTCCCCGGCGCCTGGGGGCTGGAGCCTGAAGTCGTCGATGGGCACCCGCAGGCGGAAGACTTGCTGGAAGCCATCGCGGGCAATCTTGCCGATCCCGGAGCTATCGACGTGGTCGGCAATACCATCCGCTCGGCCACCCTGGACCGGAAGAAGCGCACGGCCAGGGTCGAGCTGGCGGACGGGCGCACGCTCGATCTCGAAGGGGTCCCACTGCCCGACGGCAACGGCCTCCTGACCGTGCTCGACGTAACTGCATCGCAGCAGGCCGAAGAGGCTCTGCGCGAGCGGAACCGGGCGCTCGAGGAAGCGGATGCCGTGATGACGCGCTTCCTCGCCAATATGAGCTATGAATTCCGCACACCGCTGACCTCCATCGGCGGGTTCGCCGAACTGCTCTCCAGCGGCATCGCCGGCGAACTCAGTCCGCAAGCGGTGGAATATGTGCAGGCCATCTCGCTGTCGGTCGGCAAGCTGACCGAGCAGGTCGAAAACGTCCTCGACCTGTCGCAAAGCGAAGCGGGGCTGATGCCGCTGAACACCGCGAAGATCGAACTGCTGCCCTTCATCACGCAGGTGGTGCGGGCGGAGGAAAAGCGGATCGTCGACGGCGGCCTTACGCTCGATCTCAAGGGCGGGGCAGGCAAGGTCGTGACCGCCGACCCGCAACAGCTCCGCCGCGCAATTGCCAATTTGCTCGACAATGCTATTTCGGCGACCCCGCAGGGAGGCCGCATTCTCGTCGAGCTCGGCAAGTCGCGCGGCGAGACGAAGATCGTGATCTCGGACAATGGCCGCGGCATGAACCAGCATGAACTGGCGCGAGCGCTCGAAGGCATTCGCATGGCGGCGGACGGCAAGGGGATCGAACGGCGCCATGGCCTCGGCATCCCGCTCGCCCGGCAGCTGATCGAAGCGCATGACGGCAAGCTGGAAATCGTCAGCCGCCCGAGTTCCGGCACGACCGCGACAATCACGCTGCCGTGACGATTGCCTTACCCGATCTCGCTGCGATGGAGGCCTTGGGTGCGCGGATTGCCGGCTTGCTCCAGCCGGGCGATGTCGTAGCGCTGACCGGCGATCTCGGCACCGGAAAGACAACGCTGGCGCGCGCCATCATTGCCGCTCTTGGTCATCAGGGCGAAGTGCCGTCACCGACCTTCACGATCATCGAAACCTACGACGCTTTGCACCCGCCCATAGTGCACGCCGATTTCTACCGTCTCCGCCATCCCGACGAAGTGTACGAGCTGGGCCTCGACGATTACCGCGACGGTGCCGCACTCATCGCGGAGTGGCCCGATCATGCGGGCGGGTTCGCGCATGAGCCGGGCTGCCTTTCCATAACGCTCGAAAAAGTGGGCGAGGGGCGCGTAGCCGTTGTAACCGCAGGCGAGACTTGGCAAAGCCGCTGGCCATGAGCGCAACGCTACCCCACGGGCTTCACGCATTTCTCGGCGATACCGAATGGGAGGGGGCGGAGATCGCCCCGCTCGTCGGCGATGCCAGTTTCCGCCGCTATTTCCGCCTCCGCCTGGGCGATCGGAGCGCGATGCTGATGCATGCGCCGCCGCCGGAGGAAGATCCGAAACCGTTCCTGCATGTCGCCGATTGGCTGACCGCAAACGGGACGCGGGGGCCGGAAATCTATCTTCAGGATGCGGACGCCGGATGGGTGCTGACCGAGGACTTCGGCGACCACCGCGTGCGCGAATGGATCGACGATCATCCCGACGACGAGCACGACATCTATGCCGGAGCGATCGAGGCGCTGGTCAAGCTGCACACGCTGCCGCCGGGGCCGTTCCCGCCATACGATATGGCGACCTATTTACGCGAGGTGGACCTCTTCACCGAATGGTACTGCCCCGCCGCAGGTCTTGATGTCGATCAGAAGGGTTGGACAGCAGCGTGGCGCGAGGTGCTGGAGCCATTGCTGTCGCGACAGGACCCCGGCGTCACCGTGCTGCGCGATTATCATGCGGAGAACATCATGCTGTTGGAGCCGGGCAAACTCGGCGGCGAGCAGGGCCTGATCGATTTCCAAGACGCGCTGGTCGGACACCCGGCTTACGATCTCGTCAGCCTGCTGCAGGATGCGCGGCGCGACGTCTCCGAACAGTTGGAGCATGACATGCTGTGCCGCTACCGTGCCGCAGCCGATCCGGGCGAGGATTTCGAGGCCGACTACGCGCGGCTCGGCGCGCAGCGGAATGCCAAGATCGTCGGCATCTTCACCCGCCTCTACAAACGCGATGGCAAGTCCCGCTATCTCGCGATGATCCCGCGCGTATGGCACGCGATGGAGCGCGACCTCGCGCATCCGGTCGCGGCGCCCCTCGCGGCGTGGTTCGCGGCGAACATCCCGGTCGAACTCCGGGAGAATGGAGGCGGCGAAATCGCATGACCGCTCTTGTCTCCGACACCGCGATGCTGATGGCCGCCGGGCTCGGCAAGCGGATGCGCCCGCTGACGGCCACAACGCCCAAACCCTTGGTGCGGGTGGCCGGCAAGCCACTGATCGACCGCGCGCTCGACCGCATCGAGGACGCGGGGATCGAGAAGGCACTGGTCAATGTCCACTATCTCGCCGACGCTATCGAGGCCCATGTCGGACCACGCAAAGCGCCGGCGATCAGCTTCTCCGACGAGCGCGATCAGTTGCTTGAGACCGGCGGCGGCATGGTCAAGGCTCAGGCCGCCGGCCAGCTGCCCGACCCGTTCTTCGCCTGCAATGCTGACAGCATCTGGCTCGACGGACCGCGCAATGCTTTCGCCGAGCTTTCCGCGCGGTGGGACCCCGAGCGGATGGACGCGCTGCTGCTTGTCGTCAGCCACGTCCGGGCCTTCAATTTCGACGGCACGGGAGATTTCTACATGGATGCGGCCGGGCGGTTGACCCGTAAGCAGCCGGAACGGATCGCGCCGTTTATCTACACCGGCATCCAGGTCGTGTCGCACCGTCTGCTCCGCGATGCGCCCGAAGGCAAATTTTCGACCAATATCCTGTGGGATCGCGCGATCGGGGAAGGGCGGCTGTTCGGCCTCGCCTTCACCGGCGAATGGTACGAAGTCGGCACGCCGCAGCACATCGCGCCGACCGAGGAAGCGCTGCGGGGTGGCTGAGCGCCCCGAGCCCAGCATCTATTCCATCGCCGCGCACCGCGGGTTCGCCGACGCTCTCGTCGCGGGCCTCGCGCCGCGCTATCGCGAGCCGGACTTCGGCCTCGCGCGTCTGACGCTGTTGCTCCCGAGCAGCCGGGCGCGCCGCACTGTCTCGGAAGCGTTCATCCGCCATGCGGGCGAGTCCGGCGAGAGCGGCCTACTGATGCCGCGCATGGCGATCATCGGCGATCTGGATCTCGACGAGACGCTCGGCCCGCTGCTCGATCCGCTCGGCGCGAGCGACATTCCCCCGGCGATCGATCCGCAGCGGCGGCTGTTCCGGTTGGCGCAGCTGATCGGCGAGGAGCTCGGCGAGAAGGCACCGGGCGGCGCGGGTCTCCTGCGCCTCGCGCGGGATGCGGCTTCGACCATGGACCGACTGCTGGTCGAAGGGGTCGGGCCGGAGGAGCTGGTCGGCGATCAGGTGCTCGACCTGTTCGGTTCGCTGGCTTCGCATTGGCAGGATAGCCTGCGGCTTTTCGCGACCGTTCAGGCAAAATGGCTCGCCGAACTGGACGCGCTGGGCATGCTCGATCAGGCCGCGCGGCGGAACCGGCTGTTCGATCATGCAGCTGCTTCGTGGCGCAGGGAGCCGCCCGCCACGCCGGTGATCGCAGCGGGTGTGACGAGCGCAGCGCCGTCGCTTGCGAACCTGCTGCGCGTGATCGCCCATATGCCGCGAGGGGCGGTGATCCTTCCTGATTTCGATCTGACGATAGATCAGGCGACCTGGGACGAATTGGGCAGGGCGGGTGCCGCGCCCGAGCCGGGAGGCACGCCGTTCGCGAAAGATGACGCGTTCACGCACCCGCAATATCACCTGAAGCTCCTGCTCAATCGCATGGCGATCCGGCGCGAGGAGGTACAGCCGTGGCATCGCAAGGGCATGACCGCCGCTCCACCAGAGCGCAGCCATGCGATAGGTTCGCTGTTCCTGCCGCCGGAGGCCAGCAAGAACTGGATCGATCTTCCGGCGGAGAAGCGGCGCCTTTCGGGTGTGCGTCTGATGACGACCGCCAATCCGGAGGAAGAGGCGCAGGCTATCGCGCTGCTGGTGCGCGAGGCAGTCGAAGAGCCTGAGCAGCGCGTAGCGGTCGTGACACCGGATCGCGGGTTGGCCCGGCGGGTCGTCCATCATCTGGAACGGTGGAATATCGTCGCCGACGATTCTGCCGGACGTCCGCTGTCATCGACTGCGGCGGGCCGGCTGCTGCTCCTGCTCGCCGAGGTAATGGCGGAGGATGCCGCGCCGGTTCCGCTGATGGCGTTGCTGGGCCATCCGCTGGTTCGCGGCAACATGGAGCGCGGGACATGGCTGCGCCAGCTGCGCCGCGTTGAGCGCGAACTGCGAGGACCACGCATGACCGGCGGTCTCGAACCGGTAAGCAAGATTGTCGCGAAGCTTTCGAAAAACTATCCCAAGGTCGCTGAGTGGTTGGCGCAAGTCGAGACGGGGGTCACCCCCTTGCTGGACCTGCCGGATGAGTTGCCGCTCGCCGATCTGCTCGACGCTCTGGTGCTCGCCGGAGAAGCGCTATGCGGCGAGGTTCTGTGGGCGCGCGAAGACGGCCGCTCGCTCGCCCAATTCGTCGAAGATATGCGGGCCAATGCGCGCGAAGTGAATTTCACGCTGGCGCGCAAGGAGGCTCCCGTCGCCCTTCGCGATGCGATGGAGCAAGTTGCGGTGCGGCCACCCTATGGCGGCCATGCCCGCGTGCAGGTACTCGGCCTGCTCGAAAGTCGCATGAACCGCGCGGATCTCGTCATCTGCGGAGGCCTCAACGAAGGTAGCTGGCCGCCTCGCGGTAGCGTGGATTCCTTGCTGGCACCGCCATTGCTCCGCGCACTCGGCGTTCCCGCAGGCGACTTCCGGCTCGGCCTGTCTGCACACGACCTCGCCGGGGCTCTCGGCGCACCGCAAGTTGTGCTGAGTCGGGCCGAGCGTGACGAAAGCGGCCCGACCATCCCTTCGCGCTTCCTCCTCCGGGTCGAAGCCTTGCTCGGCAGCCTCGCGGAGAATCATCGGGAACGTCGGATGGTGCAACTTGCACGTGCAATGGGTCGCGCCAAGCCGATGGAGCCACACCCGCGGCCCGCGCCGGTGCCGACTGCGGAGCAGCGCGATGTCGACATCTCCGCCACAGCGCTCGACCGGTTGCTCGGCGATCCGTATCAATTCTACGCGCAAAAAATCCTGCAATTGTCTGACCTCGACACGCTCGATGCAGAACCCGGGCCGCTGTGGCAGGGCAACGCCGCGCACTTGATCCTCCAGCGCTGGCACGAAGCCCGCGAGAGCGACCCGTGTGCTCCTCTGGCCCCGATCATGGACAGTGTGCTGGATGAGGAAGGGGCCGACCCGGTGACGCGCGGGCTGTGGCAACCGCGGCTCGAAGCGGCTCTGCGCTGGATCGAGGAGCAGGTCGATGGTGCGCCCGAGCGCAAGGTGTTGGCCGTCGAGAAGAAGGGCGCGATGATCTACGACAATGTCCGCGTCCATGGCCGGGCGGACCGGATCGACAAGCTGCCCAATGGCGGCCTCGCCATCGTCGATTACAAGACCGGCTCACCGCCCAGCGCTGCCATGGTCGAGCAGGGCTTCGCGCTGCAACTCGGCATCCTCGGCCTGATTACGGAGCGGGGCGGGTTCGATGGCCTCGCCGGCGATCCGGAAAGCTACGAATACTGGTCGCTTGGCAAGGCCAAGGGCGAGAACGCGCATGGTTTCGGCTATATCGAAGTGCCGCTGAAGGTGGGCAACAAGCGCAGCGGTGTTCCGCCCGAGGAGTTCCTGCCGCTGACCGCCGCCAAGCTGTCCGAAGCGATTGCCCGGTTCGTCAAAGGCTCCGATCCCTTCACCGCGCGCGAGAACCCCGACTATCCAGCCTACGATACTTACGACCAGCTGATGCGCCTCGACGAGTGGATCGCGACGCAGGACGGGGAGGGCGCGGCATGAGCGGCATTGTCTATCCCCTCCAGGGTAAGCAGCGCCCGGCGGTCGAGCCGCAAGACAGCGTCTGGCTCTCGGCCAGCGCGGGCACCGGCAAAACGCAGGTCCTCTCCGCGCGCGTGCTTCGCCTGCTGCTGGAGCCGGGAGCGGACCCCTCCCAGATTTTATGTCTGACCTTCACCAAGGCTGGCGCGGCGGAGATGGCGGTGCGCGTCAATTCGGTGCTGGCGCGCTGGGTGCGGATGGACGCGGTCAGGCTTGCCGAGGAGCTGGGCTATCTGGGCGCGCCGATCGATCCCGAGACCCAGTCACGCGCCCGTGCGCTGTTTGCGCGCGTGCTCGATTGTCCCGGCGGCGGGCTGCGGATCGATACGATCCATGCCTTTGCGCAATATCTGTTGGCGGCATTTCCCGGCGAGGCGGGACTCTTGCCGGGATCGCGGCCGATGGAAGACCGCGAGCGCGACTTGCTGAGCCGCGAGGTGCTGCAAGATTTGCTGCAGGAGGGCGATGCCCGAATTATCGAAGCGGTAGGCGAGATGAGCCAACGCAAGGGACCCGACGCCGTGCGCGGTTGGTTGATGCGCTGCGCACGTCACATGGACTTGTGGGAAGGACCGGCAAGCTGGCAGCCCCCGATGCAGCCCCGCATCCGCCAGCTGCTCGGCATACCGAGCGATGCCGACGAAAAATGGGTCGCGGACGCCTGCTCGGACGATGCTTTTCCTGTTCAAGACTTGCTCGCTTGCAGCAGGGCCAATGCGGGGTGGGGGACGGCGACGGGGCTCAAAAATGCGGACTTCGCCGCATCCTGGTTGGCAGCCGGTCCGGAACAGCGCCTCGCGACCATCGATGGCTTCTTCGGCACCCTCCTGACGAAGAAGGGCGAGCCGAGCAGGCTGTCGAACCTCGAGAAGATCGATGCGGCCTACCCGGGGCTGATCGCCAGCATTGTCGATGGCGTCCGGCTAATTAGTGAACGCAAGGCGCTGCTCGATCTCGCGGCATTTCTCGCGCCGCAACTGGAAGCGGGCCGGGCCTTTGCGCTCAGATGGCAGGAGGCCAAGCAGCGCGAGGGGCTGGTCGACTTCGATGACCTGATTGCGCGGGCTGCCGAGCTTCTCTCGCGTAGCGATATGGCGGACTGGATCCGCTACAAGCTCGACCGCAGTTTCGACCATATTCTCGTCGACGAAGCGCAGGACACCAACAGCGCGCAATGGGCGATAATCAAGGCGCTGACCGACGACTATTTCTCCGGCGAAGGCGCGCGCGGCAACGCGGTGCGGACGATCTTCACCGTGGGCGACTACAAGCAGGCGATCTTCGGTTTCCAGGGCACCAGCCCGGAGAATTTCCGCAGCGCACGCGACTGGTTTCGCGACCGCATGGATGCGACGGCCGATGCCGCCGAGGCCCTGCGTGACGCGCCGCGCCCGCGGCGGCTCGAGGAATACGGGCTGGAACGCAGTTATCGCACCAATGCCGTGGTGCTCGATTTCGTCGACCGCGCGATCGATGCGATCGGCTATGACGGCCTCGGTCTCGATCGAAGGGACGAGCCACATGTCGGCAGCGACAAGCCCGGGCTGGTGACGCTGTGGAAAGACGTGCGTGTCGCCGAAGATGCCATGGAGGATGCTGACGGCGGCAATGGCTGGCTCGCCCGCCACGACCGCATGATGGCGGACAAGATCGCCCGCCAAGTCAGGCAATGGCTGGACGAGGACGGACCGGGGTTCACCCTCTCCAAGGGTGAGCCACGCCGCGCTACGGCGGGCGACATCATGATCCTCGTCCAGAAACGGCGCGAACTGGCCGCGCTGATTGTTGCGCGCCTCTATCGCCACGGTGTGTCGGTGGCGGGTGTTGACCGCTTGCGCCTGGGCAACCCGCTTGCAGTCAAGGATCTGATGGCTGCGATCCGATTCGCGGCCCAGCCGCTCGACGATCTGACGCTTGCGTCGCTGCTGGTGTCGCCGCTGATCGGCTGGTCGCAGGTAGACCTGCTTGAGCACGGCTTCCGACCACCGAAGGTGCGCCTGTGGGAGCATCTGCGCGACAGTGAGGCGCCGCTGGTGCAAGAAACTGTCGCGACATTGCGCGAAATCCTGCGCCGCGCGGACTTCGACAGCCCGCAGCAATTGCTCCACTGGATCCTCGTCGGACCGATGGATGGCCGCCGCAAGCTGGTCGCACGGCTCGGCCGCGAGGCGAATGATCCGATCGATGAATTGCTCAACGCCGCCAATGCCTACGCCAGCGCGCATGTTGCCAGCCTTCAGGGCTTCATCCGCTGGTTCGATGCGGGCGACGGCGAGTTGAAGCGCGAAGCGGGCGAGGGCGGGGACCAGGTGCGGGTGATGACCGTGCACGGCTCCAAGGGTCTGCAAGCACCGATCGTGATCCTTGCCGATGCGGCCATCTGCCCCGATGGCGCAGGGGAACTGGTGCTGGAAGACCGTCCGTTGGGAGCGGACGATGCTCGCGCCGTGCCGCTGCCGGGCCTTACGAAAGACGAGAAGGTTGGGCCGGTCGCGGAGGTCGATGCGGCTGAAACGGCCAAGGCGATGCAGGAGCACTGGCGGCTGCTCTATGTCGCGATGACCCGCGCGGAGGAAGCGCTGTTCATCGGCGGGTCGCTCGGGCCGCGCGATGCAAAGAACGGGCCGCATGAGGATAGCTGGTATGCGCGGCTGCGCGACCTGTTCGATTCGGACGCGGGGCTGGAGGACGAGATCTGGGGCGCACGGTGGGAGATCGGCGCGCTGGGGCCATCGGTGCCGCCAAGTGCCGAAGTCGAAACGAATTCGACCCCCCAGCTACCGGCTTGGGCGACCACTCCGGTTGGTCCCGAACCGCGCCCGCCACGTCCCCTCTCGCCGTCGGGCCTCGGCGAAGTGGAGGGGAGCGATCCGCCGCTGCCGCCCGATCATGCGGCGCAAGCGGCGCGGCGCGGCACGCTGATCCACGCGCTGCTCGAGCGGATGCCGCAGGTCGCACCCGAGCAGCGCGCCGAGCGGGCGCGCACATGGCTCGCACAGCAGGGAAGCGACTTCGACGCCGAAGCGCGCGAGGAGATGCTCGATCGGGCACTCGCGGTGCTAGATCACCCTGACTTCGGCGCGATTTTCGGACCGGAAGCGCTGGCTGAAATACCCTTGGCCGCGACGGTAGAAGGGCAGGTCGTCATGGGTACGGCCGACCGGCTGCTGGTGACAGCCGATTCGGTGACGGTCGTCGATTTCAAAACTGCGCGGCGGCCCCCTTCCACCATTGATGAGGTCCCCGACAGCACGATGCGCCAGATGGCGGCCTACGTCGCTGCATTGGAGGTGATCTATCCGGGCCGCACGGTCGAGGCAGCCGTGCTCTATACCCAGACACCGCAGCTGATCGCCTTGCCGCCCGCGCGCCTCGATGCCTACAAGGGCGCGTTTGCAGCGCGGCAGGAAAGCTTTGCCCTGCCATCCGTTGAGTAATCGATGCCTGCCCCCAAATGGGCTCGCGAAAGAGAATTTCAGGAGATACCCCATGGCCACCACCGCCGTAACCGACGCCAGCTTCAAGTCCGACGTGCTGGAAAGCGACAAGCCCGTGCTGGTCGATTTCTGGGCCGACTGGTGTGGTCCGTGCAAGATGATCGCACCCGCGCTCGAAGAACTAAGCGAGGAACTGGGCGACAAGGTCACCATCGCCAAGATGGACATCATGGAAAACCCGGAAGTGCCGGGCGGCATGGGCGTCCAGTCGATCCCTTATCTGGTGCTGTTCAAGAACGGCGAGCCGGCAGCGCACATGCGCGGCGCAGCGCCCAAGGGCCAGCTCAAGCAGTGGCTCGAAGGCGAGCTCTAATCCAGTTTCGCATAGCGTTCGGCCAGCTCGTCCCACAGGGCGGGGCTGGCCGCACCCAGCAGGCCCGTTCGGCCCACCTCGTCCACGCGATAGGGTGAGCCGTCGGGCCGCCCTGCTTTTCCGCCAGCTTCGTTGAGCCACAGCGCTCCGGCGGCGTGGTCCCAAGCCAGCGTCCGTTCGAAGATCGACACATCGTTCACCCCCAGCGCCAGCCGTGGATATTGTTCTGCGGCGCAATAAGGGATGTCGACAAGGTCGTAATACGGCGCGATATGCGCCTTTGTGGCTTCGCGTCGCGCTTCTTCCATGAAAATTAGCGAAATGGCCGCCACTGGACGTTTCCCGTCCGTCGTTCGCGCCGACACCTTCTGACCATCTATGAAAGCCCCTTTCCCGCGATGCGCGGTGCAGAGGCGGCCCGTCAGACAATCGTAGATCCAGCCGGTATGCGCCTCGCCGCCAGAGCCCATCGCAATCAGGATGCCGAAGGGCGGTTTTCCGGCTGCGAAGTTGCGGGTGCCGTCGATCGGGTCGATGATCCAGCAGTCGCCGGACAAACGGTCGAGGACAGTCGGATCGGCATGGGCCGCTTCCTCGCCGACCATGGCCAAGCCGGGAATGATCCGCGACAGGCCCTCGCTTAGCATGGCCTCGCTTTCGCGGTCGGCAATGGTGACCGGATCGTTGCCACCCTTGTCCTCGATGTCGCCGTCCGCGAGATTGCGGTAATGCGGGAGGATCGCCTTCTCGGTCGTTTCCCGCAGCAGTCGTTCGACCGCTGAATGCAGAGCGTCGATGCCGCTCACGAGCGATAGTCGGCGTTGATCGAGATGTATTCGTGCGTCAGGTCGCAGGTCCACACCGTCGCGCGGCCTTCGCCAATCCCGAGATCGACGTCCATTCGAATTTCCTGTCCGGCCAGATGTTCTGCCACCGGGCCCTCGTCGTAATCGGGCAGGGGCTGGCCGTCCTTCGCCGCCCATGTCCCGCCGAAGCCGATGGAAAGCCGGTCGCGGTCTGCCGGTTCGCCGGCCTTGCCCACCGCCATCACCACTCGCCCCCAATTCGCATCACCGCCCGCGATGGCCGTCTTTACCAGCGGCGAATTGGCAATCGCAAGACCTATGCGGCGCGCACTGTCATCGTTCTCCGCGCCGGAAACTGCGATCTCGATGAACTTTTGCGCCCCTTCGCCATCCCGCACGACCAGCTGCGCCAGCGTCCGGCAGACCTCGAGCAGGGCGGCGTAGAAGGCGTCGGCCCCGGTATCGTCCCATCCTGCCAGCGTCGCATTCCCGGCTTTCCCGGTCGCGAAGACCAGCACCGTGTCGCTGGTCGATGTGTCGCCGTCTACGGTGATGCAGGAAAAGGTCGCGGCGTTCGCCTTATCCAGCATCTCCTGCAGGAAGGCGGGCTCCACCGCCGCGTCAGTGAAGACGTAGCCGAGCATCGTCGCCATGTCGGGCGCGATCATGCCGCTGCCCTTGATGATCCCCGCCAGTTCGACGCGCGTTTCGCCGAGAATCGCCGAGGCACCGGCGCCCTTTGTAAAAGTGTCGGTCGTGCCGATGGCATCGGTCGCATCTCGCCAGCCGCAGGGTTGCGCCTCGAGGGCCGCATCGATCCCAGCGCGGGCCTTGTCCTTCGGCAGCGGCACGCCGATTACTCCGGTCGACGAAACGAATACGTCGCTCGGCTCGCAGTCTAGCCCGCCAGCCACCTGCGCCATGATCTGTTCGACCGCTTCGCGCCCGCGATGGCCGGTGAAAGCATTGGAATTGCCTGCGTTGACGACAAGCGCGCGGGCCTGACCAAGCTTTACTTGCTCCCGGCCCAGTTCGACCTCGCTGGAAGCACACGCGCTCTTGGTAAATAGGCCCGCGACGCTCGTGTCCGGAGCCAGCTCCACCAGCGTCAGATCGCAGCGGTCCCAATTCTTGTAGTGCGCCCGTGCGACACGCAAAGTCACACCCTCGATGGAGGGCAGCTCGGGAAAGGAAACGGCGAGGGGGGAGCGGGCAAGGTCCATGCCTCGCGCGCTACCCCCCGATAATCGCTTTGCCAAGCGTCAGGCGGTGCGGGCGGCCCCGCGCGGCACCAGCCAGAAGGCGAGGCCGTAAAGCAGCAGCGTGGCGACAAGCAGGTTGTTGTACCCGCTGAACAGCGCGAGATACTCGAGGCAGCCGCCCACGATGGTCCCGATCAGGTTCAGCGCGAAGGCGCTTTGCGAATTGGACGATTCCCGGAAGCGTTTCGCAAAGGCGATATTCGCGAGATAGATCGGCAGGAAGGCCAGAACCGTCCCCGCGATCAGGCGCGGCCAGAAGGAAAGCGCGAGCAGCCATTCCGGCTTGATCACCCAGGCCGCAGCCAGCGATACTGCGATGGCGGCAAAGACGACCTTCAATGGTGGCGTCTTGAACTTGCGCTCGGTCTCGACCGCAGCGAGCACCACCACTAGCACGCCTGCAAAGACGAGCGCATTCACGAACCAGGTGGTGCCGAACAGCAGAGCGAAGGTCGCAATGTTCTTCGTCTCCAGCAGCAGGAAGGCTGCGCCCATGAAGAAGAGGTCCGCATAGGGGCGCATTTCCTTCAACGGCCCACCCAGCACGCGGACAGTCAGCACGGTGACGGCGAGGATGCCGAACAGCGTGATCGCATAGAGCGGCGGGAAGCCATTGCCGCGGAAATAGAGGAACGGGGCATCGTCGCTAACCGTGCCGATTTCCTCAGCGGAAGCGCCGGGTGCCCACGCCGCACCGCAGGTCTGCGAGGACTCTTGCTTCGCGACCAAGATGACGGCCTGCTGCCCAGCGAAGGTATCGACGCAGGGCGCGTGGCCGAACGCCTTGGCGGCAGTACCGGCCAAGCGGTCGATCAGCCAGTCCTCGCGGTAGTAATTGTACATGGCGAAGGCCCCGTCTTCGGTCAGCACGCGATTGACCGATTGCAGAGCTTCGTCGGTGAAGAGGAAGCTTTCGAGGCGGATCTGCGACGCACCGCTCACCAGCGTCAGCGAGTCGGGCAGGGCGAAGAGCACCAGATCGTATTTCTTGTCGGTGTTCTGCAGGAATGCGCGGCCATCGTCGACGTGGCGGGTCACGCGCAGATCGTCATAGGGGCGGTCGATATTGTGCGCCGCGCCCAGTTCCATGATGACCGGATCGATATCGACCGCATCGACCGATTGCGCACCCTTCGACAAGGCAATGGCGACGTCCGAACCGGAGCCTGCGCCGATGATAAGGACATTGCCGAGATCGCCGACCGGCAGGCGGTTGTAGGGCATCTCGTAGATGTGTTCGCCTTGCTCGATCTTCCACTGGGCGGGGGCCATCAGCTGGTGCGGCACGCGATTGGCGCGGATTTCCATGAAGCCCGGCATGCCTTCCTTGGCCGTGGTTTCGACCTTGTAATAAGGCGACCAATAGATGTCGTCGCGCAGGCTCTCCTGGCCCAGCGGCACCAGCAGGGCCACGCACCAGGCAAGGCTTACCAGGCGGCGCTTGGGATCGGTAAGAACGAGGTAGGGCACGATGGCCATCAGCCCCCAGACGATCGACGGCGCGCGCAGGAAGCTGAGAGCGGTAAAAGTCAGGATGCCGGCGAGCGAACCGATGAGGTCCCAGCGATAGGCGGTGAGCGGGGTTAGTTTGGCAAAGCAACGTCCAACCAGCTCGGCTGGACCGGCGAGGATGGCAGCGACCGTCACGAATACCAGCGGCAGCGCCAACCACGCGGGCGGGCCGTAAACCTTGAGCGAGGAGAAATAAATTATGTCCGAACCGCTCTGCTCGATCGTGACCGGGAATTTGACCACGGCGATGACCAGCACCGCGAGCAAGGGCAGCGAAAACGGCCAGATCGACCAGCTCTTGCGGCTGATCAGGAAACCGGCCCCGATGCCGAGGAACGAGCCGAGCAGGACGAAATTCGAGAAATAAGACAGGTGCACGACATTGGCGCCCAGCCAGCGGATCAGTGCCAACTCCACGAACAGCATCGTGAATGCGGCAAGGATCAGCCGACGGACCACCGCCGGATTGTCGTCGATCGCTTTCTCCGCAGTCGTTTGAGTTCCATTGCCGCCAGCGAATGCGGCGTTGTCGGCAGTGATGTCGGTCAATTCGTTTCCCCCCGGTGTCGGGCGTGCATCGCCCACCGTTGGCCGGGTGCTATCGGAAGTATGGTTACCAGCGGGTAAAGATGTCGCGTTGGATGCGGCGAGCCTGTAGGCCGAACGGGCGGACGGTAGACAATTCGGCCATTCACGCTATCTTGTGTCGAGTATGCTGAAGCGCCTGCTCACATTTCTGGCGATCATCACGGGCCTGACCGCGGTCGGTGCGCCGGTGCATGTGTCTGCGGCAGGAACGCTTGGCGTCGCGCTGGAGCAGAGCCAGCGGGCCGACCAGCCGGTCAAGGGTGACATCGCCACCTGCGAAGAGCGGGAGCGGCAGCGCAAGGCGCGCGGTGAGAAAGCGCGTCCGTGTCGGCCGGCCAGTACCGTCACCGTGGTCATCCCGACCGTGATGTTCGGGCCCGATCGCGCCTTCGAATAAGGCCTCTACCGCGCCAGTATTCCAAGACTCGGCACCGCAGGTGTGCGCGGGCATTCCATCTATAGACACAGCCTACCAGATTCAGGGGCACCCCGTTCCATGTTCAATTCCGTGATGAAAGCCGTCTTCGGCTCGTCCAACGATCGTTACGTCAAATCGCTCGGCAAGATCGTCGACCAGATAAACGCGCTCGAACCGCAGCTGCAGGCGCTTTCCGACGAGGAGCTGGCTGCTCAGACCGAGAAGTTTCGCGCGCAGCTGGCCGATGGCAAGACGCTGGACGACATTCTGCCCGAAGCCTTTGCCACCGTGCGTGAAGCATCTGTCCGTGTGCTCGGCATGCGCCATTTCGATGTGCAAATGGTCGGCGGTATCGTGCTTCATCGCGGCGAGATCGCGGAGATGAAGACGGGTGAGGGCAAGACGCTGGTTTCGACGCTCGCGACCTATCTCAACGCGATCGAGGGCAAGGGCGTCCACGTCGTGACGGTCAACGACTACCTCGCTCGCCGCGACGCCGAATGGATGGGCCGCCTGCACCAGTTCCTCGGCCTCACGGTCGGGGTGATCGTTCCGAACCTCAACGAGTTCGAGCGGCGTGAAGCCTACAACTCCGACGTTACCTACTCGACCAATAACGAGCTGGGCTTCGATTACCTGCGCGACAACATGAAGCATGAGCGCAGCCAGATGGTGCAGCGCCCCTTCAACTTTGCGGTAATCGACGAAGTCGATTCGATCCTGATCGACGAAGCGCGCACCCCGCTGATCATCTCCGGTCCGACCGAGGACAAGTCCGATCTCTACATCTCGATCGACGAGGTGGTGAAGACCTTCCCCGAGGACTGGTACGAGAAGGACGAGAAGCAGCGCAGCATCCAGCTGACCGAAGAAGGCACCGAGGAGGTCGAGAAGCTCCTCATCGAGCGCGGCTTGCTCGAAACCGAGAACCTCTACGACGTGGAGAACACCCAGGTCGTGCACCATCTCGACCAGGCGCTGCGTGCCGTGCACATGTTCAAGAAGGACACCGACTACATCGTCAAGGACGACAAGGTCGTCATCATCGACGAGTTTACCGGCCGCATGATGGACGGCCGCCGCTGGTCGAACGGCCTGCACCAGGCAGTCGAGGCCAAGGAAGGCGTGAAGATCGAGCCGGAGAACCAGACGCTGGCCTCGATCACCTTCCAGAACTATTTCCGCATGTATCCCAAGCTGTCCGGCATGACCGGCACGGCAGCCACCGAAGCGGCGGAATTCTGGGATATCTACAAGATGAACGTGGTCGAAATCCCGACCAATGTTCCCGTCCAGCGCATCGACGAGGACGACGAGTTCTACAAGAACACGCAGGACAAGTTCCGCGCCATTGCCAAAGCGATCCGCGAGAAGAACGAGATCGGCCAGCCGGTCCTGGTCGGCACGGTCTCGATCGAAAAATCCGAATTGCTGAGCGAATTCCTCAACCAGGAAGGCGTGGAGCACGAAATCCTCAACGCCCGCCAGCACGAGCGTGAGGCGCATATCGTGGCCCAGGCGGGCCGCATCGGCGCCGTCACCATCGCGACCAACATGGCCGGCCGCGGTACTGACATCCAACTCGGCGGCAATGTCGATTTCCGTATCGGCGACGAGCTGGCCGACATGCCGGACGGCCCTGAAAAAGACGCGGCGATCGCGAAGATCAAGGACGAGGTGGCGGAAGAAAAGCAGCGCGTGCTGGATGCCGGCGGGCTCTTCGTGCTCGGCACCGAGCGGCATGAGAGCCGCCGCATCGACAACCAGCTACGCGGCCGCTCGGGTCGTCAGGGCGATCCTGGCCTGAGCCGGTTCTACCTCTGCCTCGAAGACGATCTGCTCCGTATTTTCGGCCCGGATACGCTGTTCTCGAAAATGATGAACTCCAACCTCGAGGACGGCGAGGCCATCGGGTCCAAGTGGCTTTCCAAGGCCATCGAAACCGCTCAAAAGAAGGTCGAGGCGCGCAATTACGAGGTCCGCAAGCAGGTCGTCCAGTACGACGACGTGATGAACGACCAGCGCAAGGTCATCTATGAACAACGCGCCGAGATCATGGATAGCGAAGCGGTCGACGATGTGGTCGTCGATATGCGCCACGATGCGATCAATTCGCTGGTGTCCAATGCCTGCCCCCCGGGCTCCTATCCCGAACAGTGGGATATCGAGGGCCTGAAGGAGCAGACCGAAGAGGTTCTCGGGATGAACTTCCCGCTGGACGAGTGGCTCCAGGAAGAACAGGTCGAGCCGGAGATCATCGAGGAGCGCATCCGCGAGGCCGCCGACCAGGCGATGGACAGCAAGCTCGCTTCGGGAGATGCGGCCATGTGGCGGCGGATCGAGAAGAGCATCCTGCTGCAGGAACTCGACAGCGAGTGGAAGGATCACCTCGCGACACTCGACGCGCTACGGCAGGTCGTGGGCCTGCGTGCCCATGCGCAAAAGCAGCCGCTCAACGAGTACAAGCAGGAAGCCTTTACCCTGTTCGAAAGCATGCTCGACAAGCTACGCGAGACGGTGACCAACAAGCTGCTGCGCATCGAACTGCGCGAGCCGGAACCGCTGCCGCCCATCGACCTGCCCGAACTGCCGGACTTCCTGACCGGCCATATCGACCCCCTCACCGGGCTCGACAATTCGGAGGACGGCGACGGATCGGAGAGTCGCAAGGCGCTCTTCGGCGCGCTGGCAGGTAGCTCGCAGGCAGCTGTCGGCCCCGGCGGTTCGGCGACGGAAAACCCCTATGCCGACATGAACATCAGCCGCAACGCGCCGTGCCCGTGTGGCTCTGGCAACAAGTACAAGCATTGCCACGGTGCGATCGGAGCCGCTCCGCAGGCATGAGAATGAGCAGCCCCGCTTCTAAATGGTGCGGGGCTGCCTGACCATCGGAACGAGGGGCGGTGCGTCTTCCTCTGGAATGATCGGCCCGCCCATCTCCTCGAACCCGCAGCTGGCGTAGAATCCGCGGTTGACCGGGTTCGAATTTTCGAGATAGGCGATTGTCCCGGTGTGGTCGCAGGCATCAAGCACGGGCTGGATCAGCTTGCGTCCCAAGCCTTTGCCCCGCGCCGATTGCCGCACGCCGATACTGAAGAGATAAGCGTGGTCGAAACTCGGATGGCGCGTCTCCATCGCTTCGCCTGTTCGGATTCCGCGCCTCACTGCGCCTGCTCCGCATTTGAATAGCGTCGGGATCGCAAACGCGGCGTAATCCATGGTGCTGAAGCTCGCATCGTCGCCCGGCATCATCCACATGCAGGCGCCGTCGGTGCCGCTGGTGTAGCAATATCCGCGTTGCGAGTAGATCCGACGTGCCTGCAGGTGGAACAGATGCTCGATCCCGGCGAAATTGCCGAACAGCCATGCATTGAAGGGGTCATTGCGGAAGGCGTCGGCGGTGATGTCGCCCAGCAATCTTGCATCATCCGGTCCCGCTCGGCTGAGGTTGTCGCCAAGAACGATATCGTCAGCCGTCATCGCGTTCTTCCCCCCCCATCGCAAGCTAGCGAGACGGGGCGGGGCGGTCTAGTAGGACAAAATGCCGCTTCTGATCCTCGCCTTCTTTGTCACCGCGCTGCTTTACGCCAGCGTCGGATTCGGTGGCGGCTCGACCTACACTGCGCTCCTGGCGCTGTCCGGCTTGGATTACCGGATCCTTCCGTTGCTGTCGCTCTCCTGCAACATCGTCGTAGTCGCCGGCAGCACCGTCCGCTTCGCGCGGGCCGGCGTTACGCCCTGGCGAGGCGCGGGGCTTCTCACAGCGCTTGCCGCTCCTGCGGCGCTTGTGGGAGGATTGACTCCTATCTCCGAGACAGTCTTCCTCACGATCTTGGGCCTGAGCCTGCTGTTTGCCGGGGGAGCCTTGCTCCTGAAGCAGAACGTATCGTCTGCGGCGCCAGCCAAGGCTGCGCGCTTCATGCCGTTCCTCGCAATACCGCTCGGCTATCTGGCGGGACTGGTCGGGATCGGCGGCGGCATTTTCCTTGCGCCGTTGCTGCATCTAAGCCGCTGGGGTTCGGCTCGCTCCATTGCGGCAACGGCTAGCCTTTTCATTCTGGTGAATTCGATATCAGGATTTTTCGGACAATTAGCGAAGAATGATACGGAACATTTAGCTTATGCAGCAGAGATAGCTCTTCCACTGCTCGCTGCCGTAATAATTGGAGGGCAAATCGGGAATTTGTTGGCCGTGCGGTATTTACCTATGAGCTGGATCCGCGGCGCCACGGGGGTGCTTACCTTTTACGTTGGCGCCCGAATTTTGACGAGTTCCGTCTAGTTTACCGGACGAAACCTATTGGAGATCGTAAGTAGATCGGAGCCGCTGCCTCACATCTTGCCAGCCGTTCTTCCTCATCTGTTCCATTTGCGCCATGATCTCCGCATAATTCGGGTTCCATGAGACGTTTCGCTCTTCGAGGGGGTCGGCACCAAGATCATACAATTCTTGTGCTGCTACACGGTCACCTTTGAGCCAGGCTGTATAACGGTACTTTGCGGTTCGCACGGTGTAGCCCTGATAAACCCCGCTGGCATGCTTGCGATCATATTGTGCGAACGCGGCATCCTTCCACTTGGTCCAGGGTTTGTCCAAAACATACTCGAACGATTGACCCTCCAGTTCCGGCCGGACCTCGAAATCCGCCAATTCGGACAGAGTTGGGAAAATATCGACCGTTTCGACAATCGCCCGGGTTCGCGAACCCGGCTTGGTCTGGCCTGGGACGCGCACGATCAGAGGGATTCTGATGTCGATATTGGCATTGGACGTCTTGGCCCAATGACCGTAGTCGCCGAGCTTATATCCATGGTCACCCCAAAGGACGACGACCGTATTTTCGGAAAGACCGCTTTCATCCAGATAGTCGAGAACCTCACCGATCATCCGGTCGACGAAAGTGACCGAAGCCATGTACCCCCTGATCAAATCATTGCTCGCTTCGTGGGGGAAGTTCGGCTTTGCATACCAATCTGTCGGTTTGAACGAGAGGTAGTCAGAATAATGAAAAATCTCGTTCGTCAGGAAGGCCCACGGTATCTGCCCGTCCTGACCTTCCGGCTTGATCGGCTTAGTTAAAGCATCTGTCGAGAATCGGTCCCAATCGGACTTCGGAACGGCAAAGGGTAAATGCGGGCGTCGGAAACCCACTGTCATAAAGAAAGGCTTTTCCGAATCTTTCAGTAGCGCCAACCGCTCCTTGGCTTTTTCTTTGACTTCCCAGTCTTGAAGTGTCGTTTCGTCGTCGACTTGACTGACGGCAATATCACGTGCGTTGTCCGCCCCTCGAAATCTGAATGTAAATCCATCATAATCGTCCCACGACAGGTGATAGACTTTACCGATAGACTCGCTGTGATATCTACCTTTCTTGAACTGGTCCGGCATCGTGACCAGACCTTCGATATCGGACACCAGCGCGCCGTTATTTGTGATCGCAGTAGTATCCGGCCGCATCCCGGTCATGAGCGACGCGCGGGATGGTCCGCAAATAGCCATGCTTACAAAGGCATTTTCGAACACCATGCCGGTTTCGGCAAAACGATCGATATTTGGAGATATGGCGGTTGTATCTCCATAAGCACCCAGCGCCGGACGCAAATCATCGACCATGAGCACGAGAAAATTTGTGCGTGGCGCAGGGGTCGGCGTCGGTGTCGGTGCCGGGGTTGGCGTGGGTATCGGGGATGGTGCCGGAGCCGGTGCTGCAGTGGCGACAGGACTTGGCGACCCGTCATCGGACCCGCAACCGGACAGGCCGACCGCAAGCGACAGCGCAACAACCGCACCATAGGTGCGAACTCGAGATTTCATCGCTTTTACGACCCCTGTTCTTCTCATCGGGCCGGTTTGATAGCTCCGACTGAGCAATCGGCCCTCTGCGCGAAATGACCGTCCATTGCCCCTTCGCGCGAGTGCCAATTAACCAGGAAAGTTATCGAAAACAAGGCGGAAGCCAACATTGGACGTGCCCATCCCCGGGTCTCGCCCTTGCCGGGCTGCAGGGCGGTACCGCTGGCAATAGTTCGGCGCACACAAGAAACTCCCGCCCTTCATTACGCGACTGGCGAACCCAGGATTAAGAGGATCCCGGGCTTGGCCGACCAGCGGCCCCTTCGGATTCTCGACGGCATCGGCATCGCGCCCCGGCGTGTAATAGTCTGCAGTCATTTCCCAGACATTGCCGATCATGTCGTACAGCCCTTGCGAATTGGGTTCAAAGCAGCCGACAGGGGCGATGCGATCATGACCATCGAGTGCTTTATTCTCGAGTGGAAACATACCCTGCCATGTATTCGCTTCGTCCGGGTCAGGCTGAAGATTTCGATATTGGCCCTCGTCGCGAGCGGCAAATTCCCACTCCGCCTCCGTCGGAAGGCGTCCGCCCTTCCATTCCGCATAGGCCAGCATGTCCGCGAGGGTGAGATGAACGACCGGCTCGTTCGCCTGCGCGGGTGAGCCTTCAGGCCCATATGGTTTTCGCCAGCTTGCGCCCGGCAGGTATTGCCACCAGTCACGGTAGTCCCGGCTTGCAAAGGATGGAGATGAAAAGACCGCCGAGCCGGGTTCGAGCATCTCGGGAGGTATGTCTTCCAGAGGAACACCGAACAAGTCCGGATCGACCGGACGTTCGGCGTCGGTCACATAGCCCGTCTCCGTGACAAACTGCGCGAATTGACGATTCGTGACTTCGTGTCGTTCCATCCAGAATGTCGATACAGTCGTTGTTCGGATGGGGCGTTCTTCGGGATATAAGGCGCCGGTGCCCATCTCGAACGTACCGCCGGCTATCTGGACTGGCCTATCAGCGATCGAAACGCAGTTACGTGTCTGATCTTCTTCCAGTTTCCGGCCGGACGACGCTTCGGTGCAGCTCGCCGCGACCACGACCATAGCAATGGTCGCCAGCCCCGCAGATTTACGAGCGCGACTGGTCTGCATCGTAAGTGCTGAGCGATCCACGAAGAAATGGCTCCCCGAGTTGGATTCGAACCAACGACCAAGTGATTAACAGTCACCTACTCTACCGCTGAGCTATCGGGGAGCAGCCCGTTAGGCAGGCCGCGCGTATATGGGGGCGATTCCGGTTTTGCAAGCGGGCAATTGGCAAAAATTCGCAGCTCTCAAGAGCCGTAGCGCTCAAACTACGAATTGCTCCGCGACAATGCGTTCGTCGAGGGCGTGGCCGGGATCGAACAGCAGCGTCAATTCGCTGTCCTGCGCGATCTCCAAGCTGACTTCGGCGACGTCGCGCAGTTCTTTCTGATCGGCCACCGCACTGACCGGGCGCTTGTTGGGCTCGTTCACACGAAAGGTCACCCGGCTTCGGTCCGGGAGGATCGCGCCCTTCCAACGCCGCGGCCGGAACGCCGAGATCGGGGTGAGGGCCAGCAGGTGCGAATCCAGAGGCAGGATCGGGCCGTCGGCCGACAGGTTGTACGCGGTCGAGCCTGCTGGGGTCGCCAGAAGCACGCCGTCGCAGACGAGTTCCTTAATGCGCGCCTTGCCGTCGACGCTGACCTCGATCTTTGCGGTCTGGCGCGTTTCGCGCAGTAATGAAACCTCGTTGATGGCGCAGAAGCGATGCTGCGTCCCGTCCTGCGTAGTGGCCTGCATCGACAGGGGAGAAATCGTGACCGGTTTGGCCCGTCCGATCCGGGTCAGCAGCGTATCTGGGTTGCGATTGCGGTTCATGAGGAAGCCGACGGTGCCGACGTTGAGGCCATAGACCGGGATCACGCGGTCGCTGTCCAGCATCGCGTGCAAGGTTTGCAGCATGAAGCCGTCGCCCCCTAGCACCACGGCCGCCTCCGCCTCCTCCATCGGCACCCAGTTTGCGATATCGCGAAAACCGGCGGCAGCCTCCTGCGCGCGCTCCGTATCCGATACCAGCAATGCCAGACGGCGATAATCGGTCATGGTGCGGCGCGTGCTCCGTTCCGCAGGCAGGTCGCCCGGTTCGGCGCGCTACCTATGGCCGCCCGTCCCATTTGGCAACAGAGCCAAATGACTGGATTAAATTGTCGGTAAAGCGGATAGAAACGTTCCCATGGCAACGCTGCCCCAAGACAATACAAGAGAGTCGCGCGATAGCCTGACCGGCCTGGCCGATCTGGAAGAAGCACGCGCGACCATTGCGCGGTGGCAGCGCGATTGGCCGCAGGACACGATCCCGTGCCCGATCCACGCGATGATGATCACGCTCGGCCGGATCGACACGGTCAACGTGGCCTTTGGCGAAAGCGCGGGCGACGGCGCGCTGGTCGAGGTGGCGCAGCGCATCAAGCATTTCGCCGCCGACGAGCTCGACAGCATGGCCTGGCTGGCGGCGCGGATCAGCGGCGGGAGTTTCCTCCTGCTGTCGCGTCAGCAATGCAGCCGCGAACGCTGGGAATGGCTCGCCGAAGCACTTGCCGATGCGATCGCCATGCCGATCGCCAGCCCGGGAGACGATGTCGGAAGCCTGCGCCTGTGGCCGCGCGTGGTCTTGTTGCGTGCGACAGAAGACGATTCTCCGGAGCGGATTTTCGATCGATTGTCCGAAATGGCGAACAGTATGCGGCAAGGGCAGGGGCGCAGGATTGACTGGTCGAGCGGCGAAATCGAACTCTCTGGCCGCTCGTTCCGCGATCTCGAGGCCGATTTGCTCGCCGCGATCGACAAGGACGAGATCGAGATCCTGTTCCAGCCGCAGTATGCGCTGGCCGACGACAAGATGATCGGGGCCGAGGCGCTGGCGAGGTGGCACCACCCGACCATCGGGCGCGTGGGGGCAGGATCGCTGTTCCAGATTGCCGAGCGTGCCGACCATGTCGCGCATCTTTCGCGCCATATCGCACAGCGGGCGCTGGAGCAGGCGGTCCACTGGCCGGAGCATCTGCGGCTGTCGCTCAACATCACGCCTGCCGATCTCGCCGCCGACAGCTTTGCGATGGAATTTGCCCGACTGGCCGAGCGGATCGGCTTCTCCATGTCGCGCATCACACTGGAAATTATCGAGCAAGTCCTGCTCGCCGATCTCGACAGGGTTGGACACGTGCTCGACCAACTCAAGATCTTCGACATCCGTCTGGCGCTCGACGATTTCGGCGCGGGCTTCTGCAACTTCCGCTATCTCAAGGTGCTGCCGATCGACTGCATCAAGCTCGACCGCTCGATGATCGACGGCGTTCTGGAGGACGATCGCGACCTCGCGGTCTTTCGCGCCATCATCGCGATGGCAAGCGCGCTCGATCTCGCGGTCGTGGTGGAAGGCGTGGAGAAGGAAGAGCAGCGCGCGCTGATTTCCGCAGAGGGCTGCGAATATTACCAGGGCTTCCTGCGCGCCGAACCCATGACAGCGCAGGAATTTCTAAAGCTGGCAGAGGCTTAAGCCGCCTTCTTGTCGCGCTTTCGTGCTTTCCGCACGATCCCCGATAACCCCTTCGTCAATTGGAACAGGCCGTTCAGCCTGCTCTCCGGCGAATTCCATGCGCGACTGATGACCAGCTTCATGTCGGGCCGCAGCTTGGCCGTTCCCTGCAGGCGATCGACATAAGAGATCAGACCGGGGCCGTCGGGGAAATCGTCATTGTGGAACGTCACGAGCGTGCCCTGTGCGCCGACGTCGATCTTGGCGATGTTCGCCTCGATGGCTTGATGCTTGATTTCGATCAGGCGGACTAGGTTCGCGGTCGCGGCAGGTAGGTCGCCGAAACGGTCGATCATCTCGGCGGCGAGCGCCTCGATTTCAGCCTTGTCCTCAGCATCGTTGAGACGGCGGTAGAGAGCCATGCGGACGGCGAGGTCCGGCACATAATCCTCCGGAATCATGATCGGGGCATCAACTGTAATCTGCGGACTGACGCGCTCCGGCTTGGCCTCAAGGCCCAGTTCACCGGCCTTTGCTGCAAGGATCGCGTCCTCGAGCATCGACTGGTAGAGTTCGAAGCCGACCTCGCGGATATGGCCGGACTGCTCGTCGCCCAAGAGATTGCCTGCGCCGCGGATGTCAAGATCGTGGCTCGCCAGCTGAAAGCCCGCGCCGAGGCTGTCGAGATCGCCCAGGACTTTCAGCCGCTTCTCCGCGACTTCGCTCAACTGCGTGTCGGCGGCATAAGTGAGATAGGCATAGGCTCGCAGCTTCGAGCGGCCCACGCGGCCGCGCAGCTGATAGAGCTGAGCGAGGCCGAAGATGTCCGCGCGGTGGATGATGATGGTGTTCGCGCTCGGCAAATCGAGGCCGCTTTCGACGATAGTCGTAGCTAGCAGGACATCATATTTGCCCTCGTAGAAGGCGCTCATCCGCTCCTCGATCTCGCCCGCGTTCATCTGGCCGTGGGCAGCGACGAACTTCACCTCGGGCACGTTTTCGTGAAGCCAGTCGGACACCTGTTCCATGTCCGAAATGCGCGGTACGACGATGAAGCTTTGCCCGCCGCGATGGTGCTCGCGCAGCAGCGCCTCGCGCATCACCATATCGTCCCATTCCATTACATAGGTCCGCACAGCTAGACGATCGACAGGCGGGGTCTGGATGGTAGAAAGTTCGCGCAGGCCCGTCATCGCCATCTGCAGGGTACGCGGGATCGGCGTGGCGGTCAGCGTCAGCATGTGCACATCGGCGCGTAGCTGCTTGAGCTTCTCCTTATGCGTCACGCCGAACCGCTGTTCTTCGTCCACGATCACGAGGCCGAGGTTCTTGAACTTCGTCTGCTTGGACAAGATCGCGTGGGTGCCGACAACTATGTCGACATCGCCGTTCTCCAGCCCTTCGCGGGTCTCCTTCGTTTCTTTCGAACCCACCAGTCGAGACAGCCGCCCGACCTTGAGGGGAAAGCCGCCGAAGCGCTGGCTGAAATTCTCGAAATGCTGGCGGGCGAGCAGGGTGGTTGGGGCGACCACGGCGACCTGCTGGCCGTTCATCGCGGCCACGAAAGCGGCGCGCAAGGCTACCTCGGTTTTGCCGAAGCCGACGTCGCCGCAGACGAGCCGGTCCATCGGCCTGCCGCTTTCTAGATCGCGCAGCACGTCTTCGATCGCGCGCTCCTGGTCGTCGGTTTCTTCGTATTGGAAACGGTCGAGGAACTGGTTGTACGGGCCGTCCTCGACTTCCAGCACCGGCGCTTTCTTCAGCGCGCGCTGGGCGGCGACCTGCATTAACTCGCCAGCGATCTCCCGGATGCGCTCTTTCAGCCGGGCACGGCGTTTCTGCCAGGCTTCTCCGCCCAGTCTGTCCAGTTGCACCGCTTCTTCCGACGAGCCGTAGCGGCTGAGCACATCGATGTTTTCGACTGGAATAAATAGCTTGTCGCCGCCGCGATATTCCAGCTGGACGCAGTCGTGCTTCGACTTGCCGACCGGGATGGGTTCGAGGCCGAGATACTTGCCGATGCCATGCTCTGTGTGGACGATCAGGTCGCCCACACTGAGCGCCTGCAGTTCGGCAAGGAACGCGTCGGCATCCTTGCGCTTGCGCTTGCGGCGCACGAGTCGATCGCCGAGAATGTCCTGCTCGGTCAGTAACTCCAGTTCGTCGTTTGCAAAGCTGGCTTCGACGGGCAGGATCATCGCCGAGGGCTTACCCTTAGCGGATTGGCCGAGCGCTTCCTGCCAACTATCGGCCAGTTGCACCGTGACGCCGGCTTCGCCCAAAATAGAGACGATGCGCGAGCGGCTGCCCTTGGAGTAGGTAGCCAGCAGCGGGCGCTTGTTGGCCTTGCCGATGGTTTTCAGATGGTCGGCCAGCACCGGATAGACATTGTCGCCGCGCGCGCGCTCGGGCGCGAAATCGCGGCCGGAGCGGAAACCGAAGTCGATGACCTTGTCGCTTTCCGGCTCGTCGAAACTGGTCGCGCGGTGGGCGGGCGCAGCGGCGAGGGCGGACTTGAATTCGTCTTCGGTAAGGTAGAGCGCGTCGGGTTTAAGCGGCCGGTAGTTGCCCTTTGCCTGTCCGCTGATCGCGGTGCGCTGGTCGTGATAATCGCCGATATCTTTCAGCCGCTCTTCCGCTGCGGCAAGCGAGGCGTTGTCGATCACGACGACATCGTCTTTGCCCAAGTGGTCGAACAGTGTAACCAGCTTGTCCTCGAGCAGTGGCAGCCAATGCTCCATGCCGGCGAGCCTGCGCCCCTCGCTGACCGCTTCGTAAAGCGGGTCCTGCGTGGCATTGGCTCCGAACATCTCGCGATAGCGGCTGCGGAAGCGCTTGATGCTGTCATCGTCCAGCAGCGCCTCGCTCGCGGGTAGCAGCAGATGGCTATCCAGTCGCCCGGTGCTCATCTGAGTGGTGGGATCGAAACTTCGCAGGCTCTCCAGCTCGTCACCGAAGAAGTCGAGCCGCAGCGCCTCGTCCAGCCCGCTGGGGAAGACGTCGACGATCGATCCGCGGATGGCATAGTCGCCCTTGTCGATCACCGTATCGGTCCGGCTGTAGCCCTGCTTTTGCAGGAGCAGCGACAGGCTTTCGCGGCCGATCTCCGTGCCCGGCTTGAATTCGCGCACACTTTCGCGGATGCGAAACGGGGTGAGCACGCGCTGGAGCACGGCGTTGGCGGTCGTGACGACCAGCTGCGCCTTCGCCTTGCCGGTCTGCAGCCGGTGAAGCGCAGCAAGGCGCCGCGCGCTGATCGACAGGGCGGGGCTGGCGCGGTCGTAGGGGAGCGAGTCCCACGCCGGAAACTCGATCACTTCCAGCTCGGGCGCGAAGAAGGCTGCGGCGTCGACGATCCCGCGCATCGCGGCATCGTCGGGCGCGATGAATACGGCGCGCCCCGTGCTTGCGCGCGCGAGATCGGCCATCACCAGCGGCTGCGCGCCGCGGGCCACCTGCGCCAGCGTGAGCGGGCTATCGGCTTTCAGGATACGGGCAAGGTCGGGCATCGGAATCCTGTCGTCGGGGGCGCAGCCTGTCGCACACGCACGTTTGCCCCCTGCCCTGTCGGGAAGGGGGTGCTTCAGTAATACGTCAGCGGCGAGATAGTGCCCGCGCGCCGCCCGTCAACGCGGAATGTCGACGTAATCGAGTTCCTGCATCGCGTTCATCAACTCGCCCTGGAAACGCGGCGGGGTGGGCTGGGTCTTGAGGGCCCAGGCCATAACATCGACGTCGTCTTCCTCGAGCAGCATTTCGAACCAGGCGAGTTCTTCTTCGGACCAGTCCGTATGATAGCGGTCGAAAAAGCCGCCGATCATGTAGTCGGCCTCGCGCGTGCCGCGGTGCCAGGCGCGAAACTTCGCGCGCTGCTTGCGGCCATCGAAGGTGAGCATTTCGGGCATGGGGAGCGATTAGGGCACGGATCGCAGCCTTTCAACAGTCATTGCGAGCGAAGCGAAGCAATCCATCTTCCGGCGCCTGAGCTGTGGACAGCCTTGAAGATGGATTGCCGCGTCGCCTACGGCTCCTCGCAATGACGGGCGGAAATTGGTAGCGACCGGCCATGCGCCCCGAGGTCCTCAACCCCCTGTTTGCCGAAACGGCAACGCTCGACGGCGTCGGGCCGAAGCTGCAAAAGCCGCTCGGACGCCTCGGTCTCACGCGGATACGCGATCTCGATTATCACCTGCCCGAACGCTTCGTGACCCGCCGGGCGGTCGGCAATATCGACGAGGCGGGCGAGGGCGAGCAGATCGTCGTCAAGCTGACCGTTACCGAACATCGCGCCAGCCGTAGTCCGCGCGCGCCCTATCGGGTGCTGGCGCAGGATGCGATCGGCAATATCCTGGCGCTGACCTATTTCGGACGCGCGTCCTACACTGCGAAAAAGCAGCTGCCGGTGGGCGAAACGCGCTGGGTGGCAGGCCGGCTGGAACGCTTCGGCGAAATGCTGCAGATTGTCCATCCGGACCATGTGCTGGAAGAAGGCGGCGAAAGCTTCCAGCGATTGTGCGAGCCGGTTTATCGGCTTTCCGATGGGCTGACACAGCCGAAGGTGGCGGGGCTGATCGAGCAGGCGCTGGAGCGTACGCCCGAGCTGCCCGAATGGATCGACGGCTCGCAGCTCGACAAGGAAGGCTGGCCCGCGTGGCGCGATGCGTTGGTCCTGGCGCACAAGGGCGAGAACAAAGCGGCTCGCGACAGGCTCGCCTATGACGAACTGCTCGCCAACAGCCTCGCCCTGATGCTGGTGCGCGCGGACAATCGCAAGCGCCGCGGCCAGTCATTGCAGGGCGACGGCAGCTATCGCGGACGGCTCGAACTGCCGTTCCCGCTGACGGGCGCTCAAAAGCGTTCGATTGCCGAGATCGAGGGCGACATGGCGCAAGAAGCGCCCATGCTGCGCCTGCTGCAAGGCGATGTCGGCGCGGGCAAGACCGTGGTTGCGCTGGAAGCCATGCTGATAGCGGTGGAGGCAGGCGCGCAGTCCGCGCTCCTCGCTCCGACCGAGATACTTGCCCGGCAACACTACGAAAGCTTGCGCCGCACGGCCGAACCGACTGGTGCGCATGTCGCGCTGCTGACCGGACGCGACAAAGGCAGGGCGCGCGAGGCAACCCTGATGGGTTTGCTCGACGGCAGTGTGGACATCGTGGTCGGCACGCATGCGATTTTCCAGGACAAGGTCGCCTATCGCAATCTCGCCATGGTCGTGATCGACGAGCAGCACCGATTCGGGGTCGGCCAGCGGCTCATACTCGCCAGCAAGGGCAAGCGCGCTCCGCATGTGTTGGCGATGACCGCCACGCCGATCCCGCGCACGCTCACGCTGGCGCAATATGGCGAGCTCGATGTCAGCAAGCTCGACGAATTGCCTCCGGGTCGGCAGGCTATCGACACCGTGGTGATGGGGCAGGACAAGACCGGCCCGCTGGTCGATCGTCTCGCCGCGCAGATCGCGGAAGGGCGGCAGGCCTACTGGGTGTGCCCCATGGTCCGCGAACTGGACGGGCCCGAGGAAATCGCGGCCGCCGAAGCGCGCTATGCCGCGCTTAAGGGGCGGTTCGGCAAGGATGTCGTCTTGGTGCACGGCCAGCTCGCGCCCGAGATCAAGGACGCGGCGATGGAACGTTTCGCCAGCGGAGATGCGAAGCTGCTGGTGGCGACGACCGTTATCGAAGTCGGCGTGGACGTGCCCAATGCGACGCTGATGGTGATCGAACAGGCCGAACGCTTCGGCCTCGCCCAGCTTCACCAGTTGCGTGGACGCGTGGGGCGGGGCAGCGAGAAGAGCTTCTGCGTGTTGCTGCATGGCGAGAACCTGTCCGAGACCGCGCAGGAGCGGTTGAAACTTATGCGCCAAACGCAGGATGGTTTCCTGCTCGCGGAAGAGGATCTGCGCTTGCGTGGCGGCGGGGAATTGCTGGGCACGCGGCAATCGGGCGATACGCCTTTCACCGTCGCCAGCCTCGACCAGATTACTCAGCTACTGCCCAAAGCCTATGACGATGCGCGGCTTCTCATGGAGCGGGACGGCGGTCTCGAAGGCAAGCGCGGTGAAGCGGCACGGGTGCTGCTCTATCTGTTCGAACGGGACTACGGCGTGAAGACGCTACGAGGCGGCTAGTTCATAATCTTTGCCATTTGCGCCTCGCCTCACTATCGGTCGCGCGCGCAGGCGACCGGACGAGCCACCGAGCAGGCATGCGCTAGCCAGATTCTGCGAAACGAAATTTTCTTATGACCAGGATCACGTAGTCTAGTGAGTGCATCAGAAACATCGCGAATGGCGACCAACACAGCGATGCTGTTCATGCGCCAGATTCTTACCATCGTCATCAATCTGTTTACGGTCCGGGTCCTACTCAACCAGTTGGGTGTCCAAGACTTCGCAATCTACAATGTGATTCTCGGCTTGGTGATGCTCGGGTCGTTCTTCACGTTGTCGATGAGCACCATCATTCAAAGGTACTTCGCTTTTGCAATGGGTAAGCAATCGCATTTTACTCTGAAAAAAGTCCATGACGCCGGGCTGCTACTGTCGATAATCGCGGCGGCTCTGTCGCTGGGCCTTCTGGCAACAGCCGGCACGTGGTTCGTCCGAACGGAATTGGTCATCGCTCCGGAGCGGTTCGAATCCGCGCAGATCCTCTTCTACCTGCTGAGCCTCGCATTCGCTCTGAACACCATCTCGACCTTTCATTCTTCAGTCATCTTGGCGCATGAGGATATGCACGCCTTTGCGTGGATATCGATCTTCGACGCCATATTGAAACTGGGTGCGGCGGTAACGCTAATATTTCTCCCCAACGGACAGTTGGTCACCTACGGGATTCTTCTCGTGGTAGTGGCACTCGTGCTCGCCTTGAACTTTTTCGTATACTGTCTGCGCAAATATGAGGAATGCAGGCTGGCCAAGCTGCACTTCGAATTGCCCCTCATGCGGGAAATGGTTGCATTCGGCGGCTGGACGATGTTCGGTCAACTCACGACCGTGAGCCGAACGCAGGCCGTGACGATCCTGATCAATCAGGCGTTTAGCCCCGCAACCGTGGCGGCGCGTGCAATCTCTACCATCGTGAGCACGCAGTTGCTTGCATTCGCACGAAATTTCTCGTCGGCACTCCACCCTCCTATTATTAAGGCTTATGCCTCGGGAGAGGAGGAGCGAACATTCTCGCTCGTTTTCTTCGGATCTAAAGTCACATTCTATCTGGTCTGGATGGCAAGCCTTCCGCTGATCGCTATTACACCGGGGGCACTGCGGATATGGTTGGGCACCCCGCCGGCTGAAGCAGTTCTCTTCACTCAGCTTGCGCTGGTCGAGAATGTCATCGTAGCGATCAGCCTACCTTTAATGACAGTCGTTCGGGCGACCGGAAAGATCAGGCGTTATGAGCTCACCCTGGGTACGGTTCAAGCTTTGGTTCTACTCTTCTCGTGGCTGGCCATTCGGGCGGGGGAGCCAGCCTACGTCGTTTACGTGATTGCAATCGGGATCAATCTCGCGATGTATGGGCTGAGGATCTGGCTCGCCAATGGCCTCGCCAAATTGCCGATAGGGAAATATTGTCGCGAGGTTTTGGTGCCTGTCATTATAGTGATCGCAGTATCCTCGGTCCTTGTCCTGCTTGTGCTTGCTCTGGTGCCGCAAGCTGCCATGCTCGTTTTGAGCCCCGCAGCGATTACTGCTGCTGGCGTGATTCTCGCTATCACGCCATTGACCGTGATCTTGTTCGGCATTTCGGCCTCCGAGAGGGCTATCATTAAGGCGGCTATAAAGCAGAAGTTGTCCAAGATCGGGGGGATGCAATGAAAGTTCTGGCGCTCGGCGCGACGGGGGCGATTGGCAGCCCTTTGGTCGATAAGCTCGCTGCATCCGCTCATTCGATCTTCGTCACGACGCGCAAAGAGCGCCCGCCGAAGGGCAACATCAATTACCTGCAAGGCAACGCGAGGGACGATGCATTTCTGCGCCAGATACTAAAGGATGATTGGGACGCGATCATCGATTTCATGGTTTACGATACGGCCTCCTTTCGGCAGCGAATGGATCGGCTGCTCGCGTCAACCGGACAATATATATATTTGAGTTCTGGGCGTGTTTTTGCGCAGTCTGACGGGCCGATTATCGAACGCTCGCCGAGATTGCTGGAAACGTCGAAGGACGCGGCGTTCCTAGCCAGCGATGAATATGCTCTTGCCAAGGCGCGGCAGGAAGACTTGCTGCGTACTTCCGGGGCGACCAACTGGACTATAGTGCGGCCCTACATCACCTTCGGGCTTGGTCGGTTTCAGCTTGGTCCTTTGGAAAAGGAAGGCTGGCTCTATCGCGCGCTTCGTGGGCGCAGCATCGTTTTCTGTCGTGAGATGATGGACAAGCAGACGACCCTCACCAATGGTCGCGATGTTGCCGACATGATCGGCGCGCTTGCCGGCAATCCGGCTGCCTATGGCGAGGACTTCAATCTCGCCACCGGTCGCGCAATGAGGTGGAGCGAGATTTTATCGCTGTACCTCGCGGCGATCGAGACGAAAACCGGCTTCATGCCGAACGTCCTCTTGCAAGATACTCAAGACTTTTGCGAAGTGACTCCCTCCGTCCCGCAAGTGATCTATGACCGACTTTACAATCGCGTGTTCGATCCGGTAAAGATCGGCTCCCTAGTTGACTTGCAGGCTATGGACGACAACCGCTCGGCACTCGAGGCGGAGTTTCTCACCCAGCTAGAAACCGGCAGCTTTTCATCCCTAGACGGACGCGGTGAGGCTTTGCGCGACAAGGCGGCGGGGGAGTGGACTTCCCCTGCAGAATTCGACCGGGGGAGACAGAAGGTTCGCTACCTCGCTTTCAGGGCCCTGCCTTCGGGATTGATTGGTAACATTAGGACATCATGACTCACTACACGAACGAAAAACAGGCCCAGGTCGTAATTGCGTTGCTCAAAGCGCATGGTATTCGGCGGGTCATTGCCTCGCCAGGCACCACCAACATGGCATTTGTCGCCAGCGTCCAGACGGACCCCTTTTTCGAGATGTATTCAGCTGTCGATGAACGCTCGGCTGCATATATGGCATGCGGACTGGCCGCGGAAACCGGCGAGCCGGTCGTCATCAGTTGCACGGGAGCGACGGCGTCGCGCAATTATTTGCCGGGGCTGACGGAAGCCTTCTACCGCAAGCTACCCATTCTCGCGTTGACCTCGACCCAGATCCAGGCGGGTGTCGGCCAGCATGTCGCGCAGGTCATCGATCGCTCGACGACCTCGCCGGACGTCGTCAAGCTTAGCGTCCATCTTCCGGTGGTGCATGACGTTGATCAGGTGTGGGAATGCGAGATTAAGGTCAACCGGGCAATCCTCGAACTCACCCGCCGTGGTGGTGGTCCAGCCCACATCAACCTTCCCACCACCTACAGCCGCGACTTCACCGCCAAAACGCTGCCCGAGTACCGTAAGATCAACCGCTGGACCGCCGACGACGATCTTCCCAAACTGTCGGGCCGCGTCGCTGTCTTCGTGGGCGCTCACAACACGTTTACAGATGGGGAAACTGCGGCAATCGAACGGTTTTGTGAAGTCAACGACGCAGTCGTGTTCTGTGACCACTCGAGCGGCTATTACGGGAAGTACCGCGTACAGTCCGCCCTGCTCGGCGGACAGGAATGGACGAACCATTCGGCCATCGCACCCGATACCGTGATTCACATCGGCGAAGTTTCGGGCGATTATGAAACTCACAAGATCCCGCGCAAGATTGTCTGGCGAGTCAATCCTGACGGCGAAATCCGCGACTCGTTCCGGCGACTGCGGCATTTGTTCGAAATGTCCGAACAACGGTTCTTCGAATTGTATTCGCAAGGTGAAAAAGCTTCAGGCACATCCTACTACGAGACGTGCCGCAAACTGCTTGAACAGAAGAGATCGCTCGTCCCGGATTTGCCGTTCTCGAACCTCTGGATCGCGTCGCAATTCGCCTCGCAGGTTCCGACCGGGTCGGTTGTCCACTTCGCCATTCTCAACAGCTTGCGCGCGTGGAATTTCTTCGACCTGCCGGAAGGGGTAAGGTCCGCTTCCAATACCGGAGGGTTCGGAATCGACGGCTGCATGTCGACGCTGATCGGAGCGGCGCTGGCAAACCCGGACAAGCTTTTCTATCTCGTTATCGGCGACCTCGCATTCTTCTATGACATGAATGCACTCGGCAATCGTCATCTCGGCAACAACGTGCGCATCCTTCTCGTGAACAACGGCAAGGGAACAGAATTTACGCAACACAATCACGCGGGTTCATTGCTTGGAAATCAGGCTGAATCTTTCATCGCGGCAAGTGGTCATTTCGGTGAAAAATCACCGGAACTGGTCAAGGGCTACGTAGAAGCTTTGGGCTTGGAGTATCTGTCTTTCACAGCCAAGGCCCAGAGTGCCGCGATCGCCGAACGCCTCTTTGGCACCGAGATGCGGAACGCTCCCATGCTGGTTGAAGCCTTCGTCGACTCTAGCGACGAAAGCGAGGCGCTGGAAATGATAAAGAATTTACAGCCAACCCGTTCTGGCGGTGCCAAGCGCCGACTCAAGAAAGCGATCGGCCCGGCTAAATTCCAAGCGTTGAAGCGGAAGCTTGGCAAATGAGCGCCTGAAGGTCTCGCGGCTGGCAGGCTACTACATGACTACTCATCAAGGATGATGGCTACCAGCGCCCGGGCTGCAGCATCCACCTCTCGCCACGTCGCTGCGAAACCATCCTTTGCTCCGTAGTAAGGATCACTGACCTCCCGCCCTTGCTGGCCAGGGACCAGATCAAGCAGCATCGCCACCTTCGCCTTTCCATCGCCGGGATCGCGCTGCGCGATATTCTGCATGTTCGACTTGTCCATGCCGAGGATGAAATCGAACTCGTGGAAGTCTTCCGCTGCCAGCTGGCGTCCGCGAAAGCCGCGAATGTCGATGCCTCGGCGCTGCGCCTCCTCGATGCTGCGCGGATCGGGCGGCTCGCCGACGTGGTAATCGGCGGTCCCGGCGCTATCGACTTCGACGTCGAGACCCGCGTCCTCTGCAGCCTTGCGAAAAGCCGCTTCGGCGAGGGGGGATCGGCAGATGTTTCCGAGACAGACGAACAGGACTTTGGTTTTGGCCATCGTGCAGACTTGGGCGTCTACACGGCCGCCTGCAAGTGCTCAGGCGGCGATGCGGACCTGGTTGCGGCCGCCGGTTTTGGCTTCGTAGAGCGCTTCATCAGCGCGGGCCATGATATGGTCGATGTCGTCGCCGGACTGGAATTCGGCTACGCCGACGCTGATCGTGAAGGGGATGATCGCGTCGCCATGGCGCACCGGTTTGCCGTCTATGGCAAGGCGCAAGCGCTCGCAGACCGTCTTCGCGCCTTCGATGTCCGCCTTCGGCAGGACGATTGCGAATTCCTCGCCACCGATTCGGCCCACGAAGTCGCGCGTTCGCAAGGAGTCGTGGGCGCGAACTCCGACTTCCCGGATAACCTCGTCTCCGGCCGGATGACCGAAGCGATCGTTCACCCGCTTGAAGTGATCGATATCGAAAATCGCGACGCATAGCTTTCGTGAAGAATCGATCTGTGCGCGATCCAGCGCTCGACCGAGCGATTCCATGAAACTGCGCCGGTTGGGCAAGCCGGTCAGCGCATCGGTGGCGGCAAATCGTTGAAGTTCGCGGCGCGCCTGCGCTTCGGCGTCGACGGCGCGGCGGACGTAGAACGTGGCAACCGCGGCGAGGACCAGCAAAAGGGCACCGATCCCGGTCAGCCCGTATTGATAGAGCTCGTTCTCGCGTGCTCGACGTTGGGCCAAGGAAGTCTGTTCACGCAGCAGTTCGCGCTCGGCCCGTTCGATCTCCGAGAGGCCGGCGAGTATCGCCTCGATCGCAAGTCGATCGGCACCTTGACGGACATAGAAGATCGCTTCCGCGTTCCGGCCGGATTCCTGTTGCTCGATCATGGCGGCAAACACGGCGTTCAGGCGTTCGAACTCCTCCTCCATTGCTGCAAGGCGACTGGTTTGTGCAGGGTTGTCCGCGATGAGTTGCGCCAATCGCGCCCGAGCATCCTGCGCATCTCTCACGCCAGTACGATATGGCTGCAGGAACAGCGGATCGTCGGTCAGCAAATAGCCGCGCTCGCCGCGTATCTGCTGCAAGGCGGCGGTGCGGAGCCGATCGGTTTCGAGCAACACTTCCAGGGTTTGCGTCTGGCGGGCTTCGTTGGCCGAACGCTCGCTGGCCGAACGCTGGGCGCTCCAGCTTGCTCCTGCCAATAGCAGGGCGAGGATGGCAACGCATCCGATGAGGAAATAAGCGCGCCAGTCCGATCCGCGCGATCGCCGCGCGAAGTGCCTGATCAGCCACATGATCGGTGAGCCCCATTCATCCGCGGAGCCCTAGCGACTAGAGGGTTAACGAGGCGATAAGCACGGCATGCGAAATCGCCCGCTCGCCAGCCTTTCAGGTCACGCGGTCTCCGGCGTCTGCAACCGATTGGATGTCCTGGCCAAGCCCGCGCACCGTATTGCAGGCCGATAGCGACATCGCACCTGCGGCGACCATGGCGAGTACGGCGAATTTGCGAAGCATCTCGAAGACATCCTTTGCTCTGACGCCCTCGGGCGCGCTCCACCGCGTCGTTACGAAGGATGGGTTGATCGGCGATGAACGAAATTGGTCGGGGAGAGAGGATTCCCGACCTTTTTTCGACCGCCTCTGAAGAAGCCCAGAAAACAGCCATTTTCACGATCTCGAACAGAGCGTGTGGCACAATTTGTGGCACAATCTGTGGCACAGTGCGAGAATAAATTTATCCGTTCCATGTTACCCCACAGCGTGAGCAAAAGTGTGCTCGAAGGCATGGTCAATTCGAAGCCTTCCTTTTGACCCGTCAAAGGCCGTCCCTGACCCGCGCGGAGACCGAGGCCTCGGCACACGCCTATGGAAAGCGGGGCGGTAGGGGTCGATTTTTTTATCGGGTAGAGGCAGTTAGTGGGCTTAGAGCGCTGTCTCCAAACAGAGATTCGCAAAGCGCAATAGATGCCAAGAACGGGGTGGGGTGTTGTGAGTACCGAGGCATTTTTCGATTCACCAATACTCAATTCGCCCTATCGGCGCCCAGAACGGCATTGGCAGTTGGGCGATGGAGGCCAACCCACCGGCGTAGTCGAGCACGGTCGACGCCGCAGCGACCTCACCACTCCGATACCCAAGCCCAGATCGACGCGCGGCAAGAGCGCAGCGCAGGCTGACATTTTCGCGGACGCGCTCGGCGACATCTATGACCCGACAGAGATCATCAACGGTATCCGTCAGGCCATCGATACTTGGCGGGAGCTTCCAGAAAGCCAGTGGCAGGTAACGCCTACAACCGCGCGTCTCTTGCGCCATTGGCGCTCCGGCGAAATGCCGCTCCCTCCGTTCTTCTGCCAGATCGAGGCGGTCGAGACCGTGATCTGGCTGACCGAAGTGGCGGGCAAGCCCGAGCATAAAGGGCGCAAGGCGAAGCTCGCTACCGCGCAGCGCTACTGGGAGCATCTCTTCGCGGCCAACGAGGCATCGAACCCGGATCTGGTCCGTATGGCGCTTAAGCTGGCGACGGGTGCTGGCAAAACGACAGTCATGGCAATGCTTATCGCATGGCATACGCTCAACGCCGTTCGCCATCCCAATTCCAAGCGTTTCTCCAAGGGTTTCCTGATCGTAGCCCCTGGCATCACCATCAAGGACCGCTTGCGCGTCCTGCAGCCGAACGATCCCGAGAGCTATTACAGCACCCGGCACATCGTGCCTGAGGATATGCTCCGCGACCTTGGGCAAGCCAAGATTGTCATCACCAACTACCATTCCTTCAAGAAGAAGGACGAGGTGAGTCTCAACAAGGTCCAGCAGGCTGCTCTGGCGACCGAGCCCAAGCAGGAAAGCGATGGGTCCATGCTCCGGCGGGTGGCTGGGCCTCTGATGGGCATGAAGAACATCGTCGTTCTCAACGACGAAGCGCATCACTGCTATCGAGAACGCCCGCTATCGCCGGAAGAGGAAAAGGCGCTCAAGGGCGATGAAAAGGCGGAGGCCAAGGAAGCCAACGAAGCCGCCCGCCTGTGGATCAGCGGGCTGGAGGCGGTGAAGCGGACGCTCGGCCTCAATATGGTCTACGACCTCTCTGCCACGCCCTTCTTTCTGCGCGGTTCCGGCTACCGGGAAGGCTCGCTTTTCGGCTGGGTGATGAGCGATTTCTCGCTCATGGACGCGATTGAGTGCGGGATTGTCAAGCTGCCACGCGTGCCCATCATGGACAATGTCGAGGGCGGCGACACGCCAATGTTCCGCAACCTATGGGAGCATGTCGGAACGAAGCTTCCCAAAAAGGGGCGCGCCAAATCTGGGTTCGATGATCCGCAGAAGCTACCCAACGAACTTCTCTCCGCGATCGATGCGCTTTATGGGCATTACGAGAAGACCTTCGATACCTGGAAGGAGCACGGCCTCGGCGTCGAGCCTGTCTTCATCGTCGTCTGCAACAACACGGCCACCAGCAAGCTGGTTCACGATAACATCGCTGGCTATGAGATTGAGGACAAGGACGGTAACAAGCGTCTGATGGCGGGCGCGTGCAAGCTGTTCCGCAATTTCGACCCGGATGGCGTTGCTCTGCCGAAGATGCGGACCCTGCTTATCGATAGCCAACAGATCGAAAGCGGCGAAGCGATCAGTGCCGAATTCAAGGCCGCAGCAGAACCGGAAATCGCCCGTTTTAAGGACGAGCTGGTCCAGCGTACAGGCGACAGGGCCGCTGCCGAGAAGATCGACGACACCGCTATCCTGCGAGAAGTCATGAACACTGTCGGTCGTCCCGGCCAACTGGGCGAAGCCATACGGTGTGTTGTATCGGTATCGATGCTGACCGAAGGCTGGGACGCGAATACGGTCACTCACGTTCTCGGCGTCCGCGCGTTCGGCACGCAGCTTCTGTGCGAGCAGGTCATCGGCCGCGCGCTGCGCCGCGTGTCCTACCGGTTGAACGACGAGGATCGCTTTGACGTCGAATACGCCGACATATTCGGCATCCCGTTCGATTTCACGGCGCAGCCCCAAACCGCCACGATCAAGCCACCACCACCGATGGTGCGTGTCGAGGCAATCAGCCCGGAACGCGACGACGTCGAGATTCGCTTCCCGCGGGTCGAAGGGTATCGAACCGAACTGCCGCGCGATACGCTGCGCGCCGAGTTCACCGATGATTCGACGCTGGAACTGACCCCTGATCTCGTCGGGGCTGCGCAGACGGTCAACTCTGGGATCGTAGGCGAAGAGGCCCAGATGAACCTCGATCATCTCGCGGATACTCGACCCGCAACTATTCAGCTACGCCTCGCGGATCATGGCCAAGACTCTGGCGGCAATGGACGCTCCAGCGTGGAGGTTCGAAGCGCAGGGAGCACCATATGGCTATAAGGACGACCTGCGTGAGCAGCGCTATCGTTGGGCATGGGGACGTCTGCACGATCTGTGGCACAAACACGTGCGCGCCGAAGCCTATCAGGCCGAGCTCGACTGGTACGTGTCGACCATCGGGAAGGACCCGGTGATCGTCCCGCTGCCCGCGAGCGAGCGGTATCGCTTCCATACGACCTGGACCCCGGCCTGAGAGGCGTAGATCTCAAGAAGGCACGGAACGTGAGCCATCCGGCTGAACGGAAAAGGCTTCGGCCAATAGGCCGCCAAATACACAATAAGGAATTACGAATGATCGATCTCGATATCGGCTGGGCTTGCCCTCGCCAGCAGCTGACCTGTGCGCTGTCGCAAGCGCTTGGCCTGCCCACCGACCCCGGTGCCGGCACCGATGCACTGACAATCGGCACCATGGACTATCCATCCGAACCCGCGCTTGAGATGGTCGCCCGGGCGGCGATGCAGGCAAGGCAGGACTCGCTGATGGCGCTGTTCGCCAATGACCAAACTCGCATCTGCGGCGGCCTCGCCCTGATCTACCGGACGAGGGACGGTGCGCAGATCATGCAGGTCGAGCCTTGCCGCCTGAGCCGTAGTAAACCGATCGTTCTCGTCACCATCGATCGTCGTCATGCCTTCCGCCTCGACAAGCGGTGCCTGCTGCGATCGTGCGCCGTGCCGTCGCGTGCGAAGGTCGAGCGCGGCGTCGAACGCGCATGGCAAGACATCCGCGCTGCGATGAGCACAGTCGAGGTCGATCCTGACCAGTGGGAAGCCGGCTATTTCAGCCTGTTCACCGACGCGCAGGCCTTCGCCGACTTCATGGCCTGACCGGCTTCACATCTCCCATCACCACTACACAGGCGGCGTCTCCAACCGGAGGCGCCGCCTGTCTCGTTCTTCAGAACAGGATTTCCATCATGCCCCATTCCCACAGGCGCCATCCGCGGGTGTTGTGCTCGCTCGCGATCATCCGCGATCCCGGCGAAAGCAGTCCGCGCTCCGCTATCCGCTCGACCGCCATCTTCACCGTCCGCCGCGAACAAAAGGGCGGCGCAAGGTTCGCTGTCGATCACCGTGCGTTTGATCGGACAGAGAACCGGGCCGATATTCTCGCAGGGCTGGCCAAACGCATTCCGACCAATGCGACGTTGATCGCGCGGGCGTCCCGCATCTCGCAGCACTATCTGCGGCAGGCCTTCGTGGCCGGTGGACCGCTGCCGCCGGCTGACCTGCAACTGCTTCAGCGAGGTCGTCCGGACCTCGATATTCTCCCGCTCGAATGCGCAAACAACGTGCTGGAAGAGATTTCTGCCGCATACCGGATCGAGCGAGCCGGTCCCGGTTCAAACATGCTGTCACGATCGCGCAGGGCACCGGAGGAAGCACAGTGCCTGTGGGCAGCGTTCCTGTGGTCGCAATGTTCGCCGCACCAACGGACATCGCTCGCCGCCGCGTGGCAGGCATGGCGAGCGCTCGAGCGGGCGCGCCCGCTCCCCTTCTGACGAAGCGTGATGATGCCAACACTAAGTGAAAGGAAAAGCGGAATGGCAAAAACGTATATCGCGCTCGACGCGGAATTCTTCTGGGACAAGAACCTCTACAAATTACATCAGGCCATGGATCCTGATTCAAATCGTCACGCGGTCGCGGTGAAGCGTGTCATGGCTGCCGCCGCGTTCCAGTTCACTATCGATGACGAAGGTCGCGTCAGCACCGGCGAGATTGGCAGCTGGTGCGAGCGGGACTGGGTTGACGAGGCTGGCGTGGTCACCAAGGTCTTCGATTATCTGCGTGCGAATGACGATAAGCCCATCATCACCTATGGCGGGTTAGCGACCGACGTGCCGATCCTGCTGCACGCTAGCATAGCGCACGGATTGCGGCTGCCACCGCAGCTCTTAGACCAGCCCGGCCGAAAAGGCCCTCGGCCGCACCTCGATCTCGGTCTGATGATGAAAGGGGGAGGTAGAACGTGGACCCATCTCAGCCAGCTTTTGCTGCGCATGGGCGTGCCGTTCGACCTCGTCGCAGCGAAGTCGAGCGTCCCGCGTCCGGCCAGCGATGGAGCCTGGCGGAACCTGCGCGATCACGTTGAGCTGGACTGTCTTCTGCTCGCCATCGCGAAAATTGGCTGGTTGGTTGCCCAGGGCATGAATGGCCTACGGCTCGAGCCTGCCATCGTAACGCTGGTCGAGGGGTTCTTGCGACGACGTCCGGACCATGGACTGGCTGGCGAATTGCGGGCGTTCGTCGGCAGCCTGCACGGCAAGATCGCCGAGGGTTTCGACAACGCGGCCTGAGCCATCACCTACATATGCGCCGGACTGGAGAAATTCGGACACCGTCAGTCCGGCGCATCAGGGAAATGTTCTAGCCACTAAATTTTCAGACGCTGGCAACGATACCTTAACTTCTGGCGGTCTACCGTGAAGGCAATTGCGAACACAGCGTGCTGGGATAGCATCCCATGCCGGTGTCCTTCAATTTTGTGTCGCTCCAACCCACGAACCCGCGCCGACACGGTGCGCGTTCATTGGCGTTCGAGGTCACGTAATGACATCTTCGACATCGCAATCCACACCCGTGGTCTCGCTCGCACAGCGAGAAACCATGACAAAGGCATCTGCCGGCAACGGCACTAAAATAAAAAAATCGACGAACGCCTGTCCGAATTCGGGAAATGCCGCGCATACATCAACGAATAACGCAACACGCTCGTATCTCACGAAGCCGCAGGTTCGCGCAGCAATTGCGGCGATCGACTTTCGGGCAAATACAAAGCTCATGCGAATGGCGCGGTTTCGCGCTTTCACCGCCGGCATCGACGCGGAAGATATCCTGCAGGAAGCGATCCTACGGACGCTAACGTCACGCAGCTGCCCTGCCGGACTCAAGATGGAGTATTTCTTGATGGCGGTCATGCGTTCGATCGCAAGCGCCATCATTGCCAGGCGAGAGAGGGACGAAGCCCGTCATTGGAACGAACTCGACCCGGTGGTGTCGCCGTTGGCGCCGGACGAAGCTTGCGAAATCGCTGAACGCGCCGCCGCCTGGCGACAAGCTTTCGACGACGTCGTCGCGGGTTCGCCAGAGATCGAAAGGTTGGTCGACGGCATTGACCAAGGCCTGTGCGGGAGTGCGCTCGCCGAATTCGCCAGTACAGACCGAGCCCGGCTCGCATCGGTGCGAAAAGCGATCAAGCGCAGGGTCAACAGTGTATGCGTCGAATTGATAAAATTGGGCGAGGCGGCCTGACTAAACGAACCGATATCCTGACTAGCTTAACTAAAGAGAGGACGCAGTGTGATGATGAAGCAAGTGATAGACGATATGAATAATCGCGTGGTCCGACTAACAGAATATGATTTCGATACAATCGAGCAAGCGTCAGAGCGTCTCAACAATGGCGACTTGAAGCTGTCGCAGCACGAACATACGGCAGCCGCAATAGTGAACGGCAGGATGGATCTGCTCGAGCATGCCGACGTCCGTCGAGCCCTCGTCAGCATGGGCCGAGGCTGGGCCCATGCGACAATAGAAATGATTTTTGACCACTGGGAGCGGGAAATGCAATTGCCAAGCGATCACCCGCAATGCCCTACCGGTGATCAGCGCATTTTCACTCGTGACTAAGAGGCTCGCGTAGGCAAGAATTCTTGTGCGCACGCTGGCCACATTTGGGCCGTAAGGGGTCAGTCCGCTCCCAGGTGCCGCGACGACCAAGGCCGACGTTCCGCAAACGACCCCAAAGCGGCCGTGGAGAGCACGCTCCGATTTCCTGAAACCTGCCGCTAGCTGCGTAATACGTCTTTCAGCGGAGTCTGAAGACCGTTCTGCGCTTCTGGTAAATGAACGTCCGTTCGGGTATCAGGACAAAACGAGCCTTCGCGAGTTGGCGACTTGGGGACTTGGGGACTTTCGTCGACTAAAAACAGTTCGCAAGGCCGAGCGACAATGGACTGGGCGCGGATAACGGTCGCAACTTATGGAACTTCGCCAATGCAAACGGTAGGCGATAATACGCCGTCAAAAGAAGATCAGCGCATGGCCGCTGTACGTCGATACGATATCCTCGACAGCCCACCCGACGGCGCGTTCGATCGCATTACAGCGCTTGCCGCACGGCGGCTCAAAGTTCCGATAGCGATCATCAGCATTGTCGATGAAGATCGTATCTGGTTCAAGTCGCACCATGGCTTACCTATTCGGCAAATCGACCGGGAGCCTGGCCTGTGTGCCTCCGCCATCATGGCGGACACGCCATATTTGATCGAGGACGCTCGGAAGGATCCCAGGTCGTTGGCAAACCCGCTCGTCGCTGGAGACTTTGGTCTCCAGTTCTATGCTGCTGTTCCTCTAACCACCAATGATGGTCACAGTCTTGGGACATTGTGTGTAATCGACAAGGAGCCCCGTTCGATTGACGACGATCAGATCGAGGATCTCAAGGATCTGGCTTCGATCGTAATGGATCAGCTCGAATTGAGGCTATCTTCCCTGAACGCAATCGAACGAGCGAACCTTCTGGCTCGGGAAATCGATCATCGGGTGATGAACAGTCTCCAGTTCGTGTCGAGCTTGCTTAAGATGCAAAGTCGGTCAGCCGATGCCGGTGACGGAGCTATTCATCTTCAGCTGGCGGCAAACCGTGTGGCCTCGGTGGCGCAAGTCCATCGCCATTTTTATGCCGACACTGGTAACGAGAGTTCATGCATCGAATTCTTGCGACGCCTTTGTAGCGATCTCGGCTCCATCTTGGAACGAGAGATAGCCGTTGAAGGAGACGAGGGCATGGTGCCTGCGAGTTCAATTCAGGCGATCGGCCTGATCACCAACGAACTTGTAACAAACGCAGCGAAGTATGGTTCAGGTAAAATTGATGTCGCATTTCGTATCACGGATGGCACCAATAAGCTCATCGTGTGCGATGAAGGACAGGGGCTACCCGATGATTTCGATCCGTACTCGGCGACCGCCGGCCTCGGTATGCGAGTGATCACTTCCCTTGCTGATCAGCTCCAGGGCACACTTTCGGTGGGCCCGCGTGAAGATGGGGAAGGAGCGTGTTTAACTGTCACTTTTCCTCGCAGCGATTAGATCGTCGTGTAAGTCTTTTTGTGACGTAATCATCGCGTGCCACACCGAATTAGCGGTACGCTACCGGATTAACCGCAAAGCGCATCGATTGCCGACGCAAGTTCTTCATCGCTGTACGGTTTCGACAAGCGCGGAAGATTGCGTGCCAAGCCATCAGGCATCTCTGCATATCCGGAGGCCACGATGATCTTAAGATCAGGCAGCTGCTCTCGTGCCTTCACGGCGAGATCTGCTCCGGTCATCCTCGGCATGGCATAATCGGTAATCATCAGGTCGACCTTCTCGCGGCCAAGGATTTCGAGCGCCGCGGCGCCCGAAGATGCCTCGAAGACTTTGTGTCCCATCTCCTCTAGTATCGTCGCGGTATTGAGGAGAATGATGCCGTCGTCATCAACCGCAAGAATCGTAAGTGAGTTCGTAGATGGCTCAGGAGCAACGGTCTCTCCGCGTGCCGCTGACTGTTCCTCTTGGGCGATCCTCAGGACGATATTCGCCGTGGTACCCTCGCCGGGAGTGCTCTCCAATGAAAAGTGGCCACCACACTGTTCAGCCATGCCGCGAACCATCGAGAGCCCAAGCCCAGTTCCCTTGCCAACTCCCTTTGTGGTGAAAAAAGGATCCATTGCTCGCGCTTGCGTATCGGCGTCCATCCCTTCGCCCGTGTCCTTTACCGAAAGCTTAACAAGAGTTTCTCCGCCCTCTTCCGGTTCAAATTCACTGGCCGAGATTATGATATCGCCACCATTCGGCATCGCATCCCGCGCGTTCACCACCAGGTTCATGATGGCCAACTCGATCTGGGCAGAGTCAGCAGTTACGTGTGGCAGATGTCTGGGAAAGTCTCTTTGAATTGCTATGTTCGGCCCGATGGTTCGTTGAAGAAGGTCCGTCATATCGGTTACTGAGGCCTTCAGGTCGACCGCTTCCAGCTTCAATTCTTGCTTGCGAGCAAAGGCAAGCATTCGCTGGGTCAGTGTTGCCCCTCGCTCCGCCGCATGTGCTGCGTTGGTCAAAAAGTCATTGGCATCCTCGCCCTTATCAATTCGACGCCGGGCGAGTCTTATACTGCTGAGGATCGCGGCAAGAATATTGTTGAAGTCGTGGGCGACGCCGCCGGTGAGCTGACCTATCGCCTCCATTTTCTGCGACTGGAAGAACTGCTCGCGCGAAACGTCGAGTTCCTCCTGAGCCATTTTACGCTCGGTCAGGTCTCGGGTGATCTTGGTGAAGCCTTTCAACTCACCATCGTCGCTGCGGATGGGATCGATAACTACGCTCGCCCAAAACCGGCTGCCATCTTTGCGTACTCGCCAGCCTTCCGCCTCAAAGCGGCCCTCCGTCTTAGCAATTTCAAGCGCTGAGGTCGGAATACCTGCCTCAAGATCCGACGAGGTATAAAAGCGGGAAAAATGCTGTCCAATAATCTCGTCGGACTTGTAGCCCTTGAACCGCTCGGCGCCGGCATTCCAACTGGACACCCTGCCTTCAGGATCGAGCATATAAATCGCGTAATCCGTTACACCTTGCACGAGGAGGCGAAATCGCTCCTCGCTTTCCCGAAGCGCAAGTTCGGCGGCCCTACGCTCAGATAGATCCCGAGTACTTTTGGCAAAACCAATATGTCTTCCGTCCTCATCGAGAATAGGCTCGATAACTGCATTGGCCCAAAATCGGCTGCCATCCTTGCGCACCCGCCAACCCTCGGCCTCAAACTGACCATCTTCCCGAGCCGTCTGCAGAGCTCGGTCCGGAAGGTTTCTCGAGCGGTCTTCCTCAGTATAGAACGTGGAGAAATGGCGACCAATGATCTCCTCAGTCTTGTAGCCCTTGAGGCGCTCGGCTCCAGGATTCCAACTGCGGACAATACCGTCGCAGTCGAGCATATAGATCGCATAGTCCTTGATGCTCTTGATGAGCAGTTCCGCTTGCGCGCCGGAACTCGATAACCCGTTCTTGGTCAACTAAGCATCCCCCAAATCCATCGAAATTCCTGTCAAATCAATTTGTTCCGTTCAAGTGCAGAAAACCCAGCGTGCTTTCAAATTCGCTTCACGAATGCCTCATGTTGAGCCGTTGATCGCCTCCCTCGAGTTGGCAGCGCCAGAGTAAGGCCGATCTTACACAATCATCTGCGTAGACAGTCCTTGAGGACGATTGCAGGGGAATTCATTCTAGCACCGTTCACCACTCATTTGGTCTCATGTGAGCAACGCTTCATCGGAAGGAGGCCTGACGATGAGTGTGCACTGCTTCCGGAATAGTCCACCCGATACCTCGTCTATACCCGCCCATATAGCGATCCTAGCCTGCGCCTGCTGAAGCACGGAAAGATCTTGCCGATGGAAGGCCGGGTAGGCTTGTTCGGAAGATTGCTTGGAAAGAGTTAAGCTCGCGGCTACCGGCAGCATACCCTTCTTCACGGCCCCTTGGCTGCATTGGTAAGCAGCCAGCCTCCCTGTGTTCCGTCGGCTAAATGTCGCCCAGTTCTCGTCTCACCTTTTGGCTGCTTTCGGGATGGTTAGAAGGCTTGTCCGATGACTGCTATGAGGGCGCGAAGCCGAAATTAGCAAAACGCGGTTGGCTTCTTACGGCGACCGCGGGGTTTTCCAAACTTCTGGTGCTCCGAAGGTCTTAGGTTAAGCGGCCGCCTCGGTATCTCAGGAAGCAGCTCGGCAAGCACTTCGACCAGTTCAACGAGCTGATGGGGCTCAAAGTCATCATCATAGTGTCTGCCCTCCGTATCATTCGGCTCGTGCCCGCCAAGGCCTTGCCGATGCGCCTTGTTGAACACCTGACGCCCCGTCCTCTCTTCTTCGTCGCGAAGCACATTGAATCCCATTGTACGAATGGAGGGAACATCGACATCCTTCCGGCCTCGCTTACGAGAAGTTCCGTGCGGAAATACAAGACTGCGGAGCGGCCCGAACAAATCCTTGTAGAAGCACTTATCGAATTCCATCGTATCGTGCTCAAACTCGGGGAAGAGTGCACGGTGACCTGCTTGCTTCATCGCCAAGACGTAGTCTCGAAAGCCGAGGGCGAGTATCTTCTTCGCGATCGGGACTTTCCTCGTGGAAGAGACAGTCTTGATGCGCCGGAGGCTGTTTTCCCGAATATGGAGATACGGGATGTCGCAATCCAGAACGACATCTGCGACCGCCAGGCCCGCAATTTCGTCGGAGCGGGCAAGGGTAGAGATCACCAGCGGCAGTACCCAATAGCTTCCGTCGTGGATCACCTCGTCGCCGGGTTCGAAGCGATTCCAGAGACCGGAGCACCCATACCAGACCGGGGTCTCCAACATCTGTCGCAATTCGTCGCGGTCCCATGGCAGGCGTCCGGCGTTCCGCTTCTGGTTATTCTTAACGGAATGGCGCTCCCCCTGCTTTTTCGGGTTGACCAGAGTTTTGCGGACCGCCGTGAAATTCAGGGCCTTCGGTGCGAGAGCAGGATCATGTCCTTCGAGATGTGTCACCAGCGCACTGATCCATGTCATGTGCTTGCGCTGGGTCGTGAGGGACAGCCCTACATAGGGTAGGCCTTCTGCATCGGCAGCGATGGGGTCCGCATTCCATTTCTCGCGAAGGTCATCGCCGCGCTGCAGGGCTTCTTCGATCGTTTCGCGTACTTTCTCGCCGTTCTGGTTCTTGCGCTCGCGTCCGTACACGACCGGAAGTCTTGGAAAGAGGTCCTTCATGGCGATCAGATGCTTCTGGGCAATGGTGTTCACCGGAAGATCGCCGTTAGCAGCGATGAAAATCGCCACCGCGCCATTGATGTCGCGTATGCGCCCCTTGTCCCACGCTCCGTCGTTGATCTTCTTCGCCAGTGCTTGCTGTGCATATGCAGAGATGAGGGGAACCTCGACCTGTGCTGGCTCTTCCTCCGAAACGGATTCTTCAGATGGCGTCACGTCACTGTTCGTGTCGGCCTTGCCGTGACTTGCCGAAGCAAGTTTTTCTTCCGTCCGAGCGAGCCAATCAAGCTGTGGTGGCAGCGGCCAGATATCGCCTTCGGCAAGCGGCGAGCCGAGCTCGCTACACGCCACGATGTTCGCGTTGCGGTATGCGGCGGCAACCACCCTGCCGGATGCTGCAAGATTTCGCTCCCCAGGTTCGATGCCCTGTTCGCGCAGATCCTCCATGAGTTGACCGCGCGAGATCGGGAGCTGGCGCTTGTGACGAGTGGCGAGGGCGGTCAGGGCGTCTGCATCTGCATCATTCAGGCCCCGCTCGCGAAGCTCCTCGTAGCTTTCGAGGCTGCCGTCCAAAACTTGCGGCTCTGTCGCGAGGAGGGTGAAGTAGCGCGCATAGTGGCGGTTGAAGGCAAGATGGTCGTCGACCCGGCCCGGTTCCTGGAACTGCGCCATGATCACACGGTCGAGCTCGCGCTCGAACGCGCGCTTGTAGAGGCCGGGCATGTCCTCCGCCTTCACGTTGCGCCGCAGTATCGGCATCTGTTCCATCATTGCGTCCTTCGCCAGATCGAGTTCGGCTGCACGCGAACGGGCCTGCTGGGGGCTCGCAGTGCGCAGCGATATCCTCACCATTGTATGATGAGATGGAACAGATGAGAAACGCAGGCGGGATTTCCACCAGAACACGGGGCCGCGACGATAGAGTGCCATGCCATTGAATTCCTGGCTGCGAGGAGCCGGGCGGGGCACGATGCGGGCACAATCTGTGGCACAATTTGTGGCACATTCGGCGCAATAGATTCCCGACCGATTTCCTCGGTTGAAGGAAAACGGCGGAATTCTGCGGCTTATTGTCGGAAACGACGAAAATTGGTCGGGGAGAGAGGATTCGAACCTCCGGCCCCTGCCTCCCGAAGACAGTGCTCTACCAGGCTGAGCTACTCCCCGACCGGATGCGTTGCGAAGGCGGACCCCCGCGAGGCAGAGGCGGCCCTATAGGTGTGGATTGCCGCACGCGCAAGCGGGCATTTGGCCGATTTTCGGGATAGAGCCGGTGGCGTGGAAAACGCGCATTACGAACAGCAATATCTCAACTTGATGCAGCGCATCTGGCGCGAAGGCGACGAGCGGCGCGATCGCACCGGTATCGGCACGCGATCGGTTTTTGGCGCAAGCCTGCGATTCGACATGGCGGACGGCGCGATGCCGCTGCTGACCACCAAGCGGGTCTACTGGAAGACGGCCACTCGCGAGATGCTGTGGTTCCTGACAGGCGACACCAATATCCGCCCGCTGGTGCTGCAAGGCGTCAAGATCTGGAACGAGTGGCCGCATGCGCGCTACGTCAAGGAGACAGGCGAACACATCTCACTCGACGATTTCGTGCAGCGGATCGCCGACGACGAGGTTTTCGCGCAGCGCTGGGGCGACCTCGGCCCCGTTTATGGCAAGCAATGGGTCGACTGGCCGACCTATCGCTATCGCAAGGATGGGCTGTTCGAGCCGGGTGAGGGCATCAACCAAATTGCCGAAGTGGTCGAATCGCTCCGCAGCAATCCCGGTAGCAGGCGTCACATCATCGAGGGCTGGAATGTCGCCGAGCTCGACCGGATGGCGCTGCCACCTTGCCACAAGACCTACCAGTTCCACGTCGCGGGCGACCGGCTGAACTGCTTGCTCTACCAGCGTAGCTGCGATGTAGCGCTCGGCCTGCCGTTCAACCTTTGGTCGGCCGCTCTGCTGGCGCGGATGATTGCCCAGCAGGTCGATCTAGAGCCGGGCGAGCTGGTGTGGATGGGCGGCGATACGCACCTCTATCTCAACCACGAGCACTTGATCGAAGAGCAGCTTTCGCGGGAACCTCGCGGGCATCCGACGCTTGCCATATTGCGGCGTCCGCCAACGATCTTCGACTATCGCATTGAGGATTTCGAGGTTCGCGACTACATGCCGCACGGGCGGATTAAAGCGCCCGTCGCCGTGTGATCTGGACCGAGCGATCTGCATCCCTTGACCGTTTCGCGCGCGTGAAATAATATAACGCCTGCGCGTAAGATTGCGTCTGGGAGAGTTTTCTATGGCCGACAGGCCCACCGGAGCCGTACAGGGCGATAATCGCCCCAAGCTGTCGCTCCACGTACCTGAACCCAAGTTTCGGCCCGGCGACGCGGTCGATTTCTCGCATTTGCAGGTTCCCGAGGCAGGCACCGCAATGCGTCCCGACGAAACGTGCGATCCTAAGGACATGCACGAACTCGCCTATGGTCTCGTGCGCGTGCTGGGCGAGGATAACAAGGCACACGGTGCCTGGGATCCGAAGCTCGATCCCGAAACCCTGCGCAAGATGCTGGGCCACATGGCCATGACCCGTGCCTTCGACGAACGCATGTTCCGCGGGCAGCGTCAGGGCAAGACCAGCTTCTACATGAAATGCACCGGCGAGGAAGCGACCAGCGTGTCGGCGTCCATGGCGCTCGCGGCGGACGACATGGTCTTCCCTAGTTATCGCCAGCAGGGCATCCTGATCCAGCGCGGCTATCCGATGATCGAGATGATCAACCAGATCTACTCGAACAAGGGCGACAAGCTGAAGGGTCGGCAATTGCCCATCATGTATTCGAGCCGCGAGCATAGCTTCTTCACGATCAGCGGCAATCTCGCGACGCAGACCCCACAGGCCGTGGGCTGGGCGATGGCAAGCGCGATCAAGGGCGACAGCCGGATCGCCGCAACGTGGGTGGGCGAGGGCAGTACGGCGGAAGGCGACTTCCATTCGGCCTGCACCTTCGCGACCGTCTATAACGCCCCGGTCATTCTTAACGTCATCAACAACCAGTGGGCGATCAGCAGCTTCAGCGGCTTTGCCGGAGCCGAGCGCACTACATTCGCAGCGCGCGCATTGGGCTATGGCTTGGCCGGACTGCGTGTCGACGGAAACGATGCGCTGGCTTGTTATGCCGCCGAGCAATGGGCCGCCAACCGCGCCCGTGCCAATGCCGGACCAACGCTGATCGAGTTCTTCACCTACCGCGCGGAAGGCCATTCTACCTCCGACGATCCGACCGGCTATCGCAGCGCACAGGAGCGGACCGAATGGCCGCTCGGCGATCCCGTGACGCGTCTCAAGGACCACCTCATCGCTCTCGGCGAATGGGACGAGGAGCGGCAGGAGAAGATGGACCTCGAGGCAGCCGAGCACGTCAAGAAGACGACCAAGGAAGCCGAAGCCAACGGCATTCTCGGCCACGGGCTCCACCACCCGTTCCGGACCATGTTCGAGGATGTATTCGAAGAGCTGCCCTGGCATCTCAAGGAGCAGGCCGAACAGGCGATCCACGAGCGCGAGACCAAGTTCCCCGAAGGACTCCCGAACGGAGGGAAGGGCGCATGAGCGACACACAGACCAAGGCCGCGCCCGCGACCGAGCAGGACGAAGAACGCCGCCTCAACATGATCGAGGCGATCAACGATGCGCTCGATGTGTCGATGGCAAAGAATCCCGACGTCGTCGTGATGGGGGAAGACGTCGGCTACTTCGGCGGTGTTTTCCGCTGCACCGCGGGCCTGCAGGACAAATATGGCAAGACCCGCGTCTTCGACACGCCGATCTCCGAATGCGGCATCATTGCAGTGGCGGTGGGCATGGGTGCCTATGGCTTGCGACCGGTGCCGGAAATCCAGTTTGCCGACTATATCTATCCCGGCCTCGACCAACTGATCTCCGAGGCGGCGCGGCTGCGCTATCGCTCGGCGGGCGAATATATTGCGCCGATGACCGTTCGCTCGCCGTTCGGCGGAGGTATTTTCGGTGGGCAGACGCATAGCCAGAGCCCAGAGGCGATCTTCACCCATGTTTCGGGCCTCAAGACGGTGATCCCGTCAACGCCCTATGACGCCAAAGGCCTGCTGATTAGCGCGATCGAAGACAACGACCCAGTCATCTTCTTCGAGCCAAAGCGCATCTATAACGGGCCGTTCTCCGGCTATTACGACAAGCCCGCGCAGCCGTGGAAGCGGTTCGATGAAAGCGTCGTGCCGGAGGGGCATTACAGCATCCCGCTCGGCAAGGCGCGGCGCGTGACAGAAGGCGATCGCGTCACGATCCTCGCCTATGGCACCATGGTTCATGTGGTCGAAGAGGTATGTAAGCAGAAAGGTGTCGAAGCCGACATCCTCGACCTGCGCACGCTTGTCCCGCTCGACATCGAGGCGATCGAAGCTTCGGTCGAGCGCACCGGGCGCTGCCTGATCGTCCATGAGGCGACGCGCACCAGCGGGTTCGGTGCGGAACTTTCGGCGCTGGTTACCGAACGGTGTTTCTACCACCTCGAGGCGCCGGTCGAGCGTGTGACCGGTTTCGACACACCTTATCCCCACAGCCTCGAATGGGCGTATTTCCCGGGTCCGATCCGTATCGGCGAGGCCCTCGACAAGATTCTGGCGGAGTAACCGCAATGGCGAAGTTCACATTCAATATGCCCGACATCGGCGAAGGCATCGCCGAAGCGGAAATCGTGCAATGGCACAAGCAAGTCGGCGACACGGTCCAGGAAGACGAAGAATTCGTCGACATGATGACCGACAAGGCGACCGTGCCGATGGAAAGCCCGGTCAACGGCAAGATCCTGGAGATCGCCGGCGGCGAAGGCGACATGGTCTCGATCGGCTCCATGCTGGTCGTGATCGAGGTCGAAGGCGAAGTGCCCGACGAGGTCGTTGAGGAAAACGAGGCAGCAGTTGAGTCCACGCCGGCCCCGGCGCCTAAGGACGAGGGCGTCGAAGAGCGGATCGAGGTTGAGAATCCGGACCCGTCCGATGCAGATGATGCTATGGCGGCCGATCCCAGTCCGCCGCCTGCTCCGTCGCCGACGCCTGCTCCGAAGCCGAAGGCCCAAGCGGATACGAAGGTCCTCGCAACTCCCGCCGTGCGCAAGCGCGCCAAGGATCTCGGCGTCGATCTGGCGCAGGTGAAGCCTGCCGATGATGGCCGCATTCGCCATGGCGATCTCGACCAGTTCCTGTCTTACAATTCGGGCTATGGCTCGGCTGCGCCCACCCGAGAGGACGAGGAAAAGAAGGTCATCGGCATGCGTCGCCGCATCGCCGAGAACATGGCCGCATCGAAGCGCAACATCCCGCACTTCTCCTATGTGGAGGAGGTGGACGTTACGGACCTCGAGGAATTGCGCGCCCAGCTCAACGCCAATCGCGGCGATAAGCCGAAGCTGACGATCCTGCCGATGCTGATCACCGCGATCTGCAAGACGCTGCCCGACTTTCCGATGATCAATGCGCGGTATGACGACGAGGCCGGCGTGGTCACGCGTTACGGCGCCGTACACATGGGCATGGCGGCCCAGACTGACGCGGGCCTGATGGTGCCGGTCATCAAGAATGCGCAGGCGCAGAACCTGTGGCAGCTCGCAAACGAGATTTCGCGCCTCGCAGACGCAGCGCGGAGCGGAACTGCCAAGTCGGAAGAGATGCAGGGCGGCACGCTGACCGTCACCTCGCTCGGTCCGCTCGGCGGTGTCGCGACGACGCCGGTCATCAACCGCCCGGAAGTGGCGATCATCGGGCCGAACCGGATCATCGAGCGGCCGATGTACGTCACCGGCAGCGATGGTGTGGAGCGGATCGAGAAGCGCAAGCTGATGAATATCTCGATCAGTTGCGACCACCGCGTCGTCGATGGTTGGGATGCGGCGAGCTTCGTCCAGGCGTTGAAGAAACTGCTCGAAGCTCCGGCCCTGATCCTCGTCAGCTAGGCGCGCTGAGCCTCACGGCGTTGCAACGGGCGGATAGGCCTGCGTCTGGACCTCCAGCGCCGGTTGTGCTGCCAGCACCCCGCCTGCGAGTATGGTGAGCGACACGACCAGGAAAGCTGTTCTCAGTTTTACGCCCCTCCGTTCCCCACGCGGATTAGGACGGGGGCGATGGTCGCTGGGACGAGTAAATTTCCGGCAAAAACCGGTCGTCTTCGGCAGCTGCGAAAAAAGGACAAAAAAGCGTGGCGATCTGCATTGACAGGAATCGGAGCCTGCCCTAACTGCGCGGCTCCCAAGTGGCTACGCGGGTGTAGCTCAGTTGGTTAGAGTGTCGGCCTGTCACGCCGAAGGTCGCGGGTTCGAGTCCCGTCACTCGCGCCACTTGGGGATTTCCTTACGATTGATGGCTCTTGCAATAGTAGGCGGTTCGCCCGCCTACCTTGGCCGTCGCGATCTCGCCCCCGCAGCGTCGGCACTCCGCACCCTTGTCGCGATGCCGGATCAGCCATTTGCGCGGCAGCTGCGAATAATGCGCTTCGGTATCGACAACGCCTTGCAAGATGCGACGCATTGCCGTGTGCATCGAGCCTAACGTCGCATCATCGAGGGAATTGGCGCTGGTCTCAGGATTGATCTCGGTCTGGAACAGGATCTCGTCGGACCAGAGATTTCCGATCCCGGCCATCCGCTCCTGCTTCATCAGCGCCGACTTGATCGCGCTGCGCGTGCTGCCGAGCGCTTCGACGAAATCGGCCTTGGCGATATCGAGCGCATCGGGGCCGAGCTTCTGGCTCTCGATATAGCTGTCCATGTCGTCGACAATCCGGACATGGCCGAGCTTGCGCGGGCAGCGAAAGGCGAGGCGGCGATCGCCCTCGAAGGATATGAGCAGCTTCGTATGTTCGGGCGCCTCATCGGGTGCATCGAACGGCACGAGCTTGCCGGTCATGCCCAGATGCACCGCGATCCAGGGACCGCTCTTCGATCCGGCGAAAATGTTCTTCCCATGACGCCGGGTCTGCGTGAACTGGTAGCCGATCAGTCGCTGGCGCGTGTTGTCGCCGGGAAGTTCGATGTAGTCGGTATCGCTGCCCAGCTCGACCGCTTCGATCGTGCGATTGAGACACTCGCGTTCAAGTGTCAGGCGCTGCGCCTCGTTCTCGGGTAGCTCGGGCATGGCAATCGAACGAAGGCCGGGGGGCGCTGTTCCTCAGCCGCGCTCAGCGAGCTGGCGCAGGTTGGCCTCATGTTCGGCGCGGTCGATCTTGTAGCGTGAGATACAATACAGCCCCGCCAGCCACAGGACGAGCAGCGAAGGAGCGTAGCCCGCGCCTAGCGCCCACAAAGTATCCTCGGACACACTGCTCGGTTCGGCGCCTTCCGGGAAGGCGATGGCGGACAGGATAACGCCGGCGGCTAACACGCCTAGGCCCTGCGTGGTCTTCCGGGTGAAAGTGATCGCCGCGTAATAGACGCCCTCGCTGCGCCGGCCGGTCTTTAGCTGGTTCGCCTCTACGAGATCGGCGATCAACGAATAGGCGACGGCCGAAACCGCGATGATCAGCGCAAGGTCGATTACATTCACCGCCAGCACCAGCGGGAAGAGCAGGGGATCGCCGTTCTCGGGCATCGCACCGATCAGTCGCAGCAAGACCGGCGCGGGCTGGATCGTAAAGGCCAGCAGGCCGAGAACGATCGTAGCCTTCTTCTTACCAAGCCGTCGGGTCGACCACGGGGCGAGAAGAAAGCCGAACAGCGCGGAGAAAAATACCGAGCAGGTCCAGATGAAGATCTGGAACTCGCTAAAACCCCAGAAATAATTGAGGATCAGGAAGGACAGCGAGGCGGCCAGGCCGGTCGCCACGGAGAAAAACACCATCGCCAGGAAAAGCGCGATGAAGCTGCGTTCGCTGAGCGTTTCGATCATTTCGCGGAAGATGCGGCGGACGCTGTAGCGCTCGCCGGTGGCCACCGGGCGGTGAAGGTGGGGAATGCGTTGGTGGGTTCCGAGAGCGGAGACCATGATGGCGAGGAAGATCGTGACGCTGCCGATGATGCCATAGGTTGCAAAGGCTTCCGGATCGCGCATCCCAAGCGGACCGGCGAGCAGGACGCCGAACATGATCACGCTCATGATATTGCCGCCCGCCCAGCCGAAGAACAGGCGATAGGACTGGAGGCTGGTGCGCTCGTCGTAATCGGCTGCGAGCTCGGGAATCAGCGAGGTGCTGGGCGTCTCGTAGAATGTGATGAAGGTGCGGATCAGGATCGCGATGACCGTGAGGTAGAGGAATAATCCGGTCTGTCCCCAGTCGGGTGGATTCCAGAGCAGGAAGTAACTGAGCGCCACTGGAACGGCAGCAGCGTACATGAAGGGGTGGCGGCGGCCCCAGCGGCTGCGGAAATTGTCCGACCAATAGCCGACCAGAGGATCCGACAGGGCATCGAAGACCAGTGCGATCAGGATGGCAAGGCCGACCAGTCCCGGCTCCAACCCGATTACCGTGCCGTAGAACAGCAACAGGAAATAATCGAAACCGTTGTTCTTAATGCCGAAAGCCGCCGCCCCGAACCCATGCGCGAGCTTCAGCCCGACCGACGGTTTATCGCCTACGGGCAGGCCTGCGCCGCCGCTGTGTGTTGCCATGTTTCTCTCCCGCAAGGGAGGCTAGGGCAGGCATCCCTGCTTGGCAATCAGCCCCAGCGCCCGGTTTCCATCCAGATCAGGAAGCGCCGCAACGGCAGCAGCCAGACGAGGCCGAGGACGAGATATACCACGGTTTGGGCCAGCGCGTGCCAACCGCCGATCAGCTCGGGCACATAGCGTGCAATGACAATGCCGTAGACCAGCAGCGCGGCGAGCAGGCCCAGCAGGCCGACGGGTATCCGCCAGGTCGGTTCGTCTCTCATCGATGAGCCCTCATGCGAATGGTCCGTAAAAGCGAGTGGGAGTGACCACGGCTTGCAGACGCCTGTCATGTGCTTCTACCGGCAGCCAGTCGCACTTCTGGCAATCCCATGCCATGCCGATCGCGACCGTTTCCGGATGGGCTTCCAGCCAGCGATCGTAATGCCCGCCACCTTGTCCGAGCCGCTCGCCGCTATCGGTAAAACCGACGAGCGGAACCAGCAAAATATCAGGCTGCATTGATGGTGCCTCTGGCGAAGGCTGCATCAGCCCGAAAGGGCCTTCTTCCAAGTCCTCCCCCTCGAAGGGATCGGCAAAGCGCGTGAACTCCATCGGTGCGCCGCCACCGGCAAAGCGGGGCAGGGCGAGCTCGTGACCGTGCTCGAGAAAAAATTTCGCGTAGGACGTAGCAGGCGCCTCATACGCATTCTCGCGGTACAGGCCGATCACCGCGCCGCTAGGTACAAGCTCCAGCAGTGGAGCCGGCGGGCGGTGGAAGACGAGCGCGCGCATGCTGTCCGGCAATGCCTCGACATGCGCTTTGCGCGTGGCGCGGAGATCTTGGCGCAGGTCTTCCTTGGTTTGGAGTGTCACGCTCTGGAGGCTTCCTGTCTGCGATGGTGTGGCGGGACCACCATGGGTCGTTACCTTGAAATCCTCTGACGCCTAAAACGTCAGGTGGGCGCCGTATACCCCGGTCCCCGGGTTCCGTTCCGAAGAACGCAGTGGCCCGTGTTCCAGGGCAGGGACAGCTCCCTAGGATTGCTTATAGCCTCAGGGATATTCATGCGGCTCGTGCCGGGCAGCCCCGCCATGACGCTATTTAGGATGCGCGCCGTCAGCTCTCAAGGGTAGTTGCCGCATTCTCCAATGCGCCGGCTATGCGTTCGAGCTGGGTAGCGAGCCGGGCGCTGTCGAAATCCGGAGCTGCTTGCGGGGGAGGCGGCGGAGGGGCGCTTTGCGCCTCGTCCAGCTCGTCGGCCAAAAGAAGGGCCGCAAACAGGAGGTTTTTCGCTTCCTGATTGGAAAGATTGGCACCCATCGTGCTCAGCTTGTTGTCGATCACCCCGGCAAGACGCTCGATATGCGCTTCCTGACCATCTTGGCAGGCGACGGTGTAATTACGCCCGCCGACTTTCAGCCTGACATCGCTCATTTCTCGAGGCTTTCGATCAGCGTATCGAGTTCGGCAAGGCTGCTTTGGACCTGTTTGCGCAGGGCCTCGTGCCGCTGCGCGAGATCGCAATTGCCAGCATCGTCGTTCTCGGGCGCGGCGTTGCTGGAATGGCGCGCGAGCGCCGCCTGTGTTTCGATCCGGCTCAGCGCACGGTCGATCCGGTCCATTGCCTGGGTGATGCGTTCTGCCGACATGATGTCCCGAATTACCAAGATTGCCGATTATAGGCAAAGCCTTGCAACGTCCTGTTGATAAGTTGGGTCAGCCCGGGGCCGCCTGTGCATGGCCCGGTAGCCGCCTTGACCTGCCGCCTCCCCTCCGCGATGGCTTCCGCGCGTCGAATCAGCCCTTTTCCGGAGAGCATCAGCATGAGCCTTGAAACGTCCCGCATGGTCCAGATGGCCAACGCCATCCGGGCACTTTCGATGGATGCGGTACAGGCGGCGAATTCGGGACATCCCGGCATGCCGATGGGTATGGCCGACGTCGCCACGGTATTGTGGGGCGAATATCTGAAGCACGATCCCAAGACGCCCGACTGGGCCGATCGCGACCGCTTCGTGCTGTCCGCCGGTCACGGGTCCATGCTGATCTACGCGCTGCTACACCTCTCGGGCTACGATGCGCCGACAATCGAAGACATCCGCAATTTCCGCCAGCTCGGCAGCCCTTGTGCAGGGCACCCGGAAAACTTCCTCCTGGCCGGAGTGGAATGCACCACCGGCCCGCTGGGGCAGGGCCTCGCGATGGCAGTCGGAATGGCGATTGCCGAGCGCAAGCTGAACGCCGATTTCGGCGACGACCTCGTCGATCACCGCACCTGGGTGATCGCGGGCGACGGCTGCCTGATGGAGGGTATCAACCACGAGGCGATCGGGCTGGCGGGGCATCTCAAGCTCGGCCGGATGAACGTGCTGTGGGACGATAACAATATCACCATCGACGGTTCGACCGACCTTTCGACCAGCGAAAACATCAAGGCGCGCTACGAAGCGACCGGCTGGCACGTCGTAAGCTGCAACGGGCACGATTTCGAAGACATCCGCCGTGCGCTGGACGAGGCAGTGGCGGACGAACGCCCCTCGCTCATCGCTTGCAGCACTGTCATCGGCAAAGGCTCGCCGAACAAGCAGGGCACCAGCGCAACCCACGGTGCACCGCTGGGCGATGACGAGATCGCCGCAGCTCGCGACTTGCTCGGCTGGGACGTGAAGCCCTTCGAAATCCCCGAACAGGTGCTAGCCGACTGGCGCGGCACGGCCGAAAACGGGCAGAACGCTTATCGTACTTGGCTTGACCGCCTATCAAACGACGGTCGGCGCGCCGACTTCGAGCGGCGCATGGCGGGCGACCTGCCCGAAAGCTTCAGTCTCGACGACTATATCGGCAAGCTCATCGCCGAACCGCAGAAGGTCGCGACGCGGAAGGCCAGCGAAATGGCGCTGGCCCAGATCAACGGCCAGTTGACCGAGACCATCGGCGGCAGTGCCGACCTGACCGGCTCGAACAACACCAAGGCGGGGGGCATTGGCCCTTTCACCGCGGACGATTATTCGGGTCGCTATATCTATTACGGCATCCGCGAATTCGGCATGGCCGCCGCGATGAACGGCATGGCGCTGCATGGCGGTGTCATCCCCTATGGCGGCACCTTCCTCGTGTTCACCGACTATTGTCGCGGGGCGATCCGGCTCTCGGCTCTTCAGGAAGCGCGCGTGATCTACGTGATGACGCACGACAGCATAGGCCTTGGCGAGGATGGTCCGACCCACCAGCCGATCGAGCATGTCCAGTCGCTGCGAATGATCCCGAACCTCCTTGTAATGCGACCCGCCGACGCGGTGGAGACAGCCGAGTGTTGGGACATCGCCCTGCGCGAGAAGGATCGGCCGACCGTGCTGGCGCTCAGCCGCCAGAACCTGCCGCAGGTTCGCAACACGCCGGTCGAAACCGGTATGTGCTCGAGGGGAGCCTACCGCCTCAAGCAGGCAAGCGCAGAGCGGCGCGTCATCCTGATCGCGACCGGTTCCGAAGTGCATATCGCACTGGAATGCGCCGAACTGCTGGAACAGCAGGGCATTGGCGCGGATGTCGTTTCGATGGTCTGCACCCAACTGTTCGACCAGCAGGACGAAAGCTACAAGGCCGACCTTCTGCCGAATGTCGATCCCGGCAAGATACTGCGGGTCAGCATCGAAGCGGGCACGACCTTCGGGTGGGAGCGCTACACCATGGCCAATGGCCTCAACATCGGCATCGACCGCTTCGGCGCCAGTGCGCCAGCGCCCGACCTGTTCGAAAAATTCGGCATCACCGCGGACGCGATCGTCCCGCAAATCATGAACAAATTGAACGGCTAAGCAGGAGTTTCTTCCATGGCGACGAAGGTTGCAATCAACGGTTTCGGACGTATCGGCCGCCTCGTGGCGCGCGCCATTCTGGAGCGTGACGATCACGATCTCGACCTGGTCAGCATCAACGACCTGGCCGATACCAAGGCGAATGCGCTGCTGTTTCAGTACGACAGCACGCATGGCCGCTTCCCCGGCACGGTAGAGACCGGCGACAACGCCATCATCGTCAACGGCAAGAGCATCGCGGTCACCAGCGAGCGTGAGCCCGGCAAGCTTCCGCATGGCGAGCAAGGGGTCGACATCGTCTTGGAATGCACGGGCTTCTTCCAGTCCGACGAAGCCTGCCGTCCGCATCTCGATGCGGGTGCCAAGCGCGTGTTGATCTCGGCCCCGGCCAAGAACGTTTCCGCGACCATCGTTTACGGCGTGAACCATGAGACGCTGACCGCCGAAGACGTGATCGTTTCCAACGCCAGCTGCACCACCAACTGCCTCTCGCCGATGGCCAAGGTGCTGCACGACACGGTCGGTATCGAGCGCGGCTTCATGACCACGATCCACAGCTACACCAACGACCAGCGCATGCTCGACCAGATGCATGGCGACATGCGCCGTGCCCGCGGCGGTGCGCAGAACATGATCCCGACCACCACCGGCGCTGCCCGCGCGGTCGGCCTCGTCCTGCCCGAACTGGCCGGCAAGCTAGACGGCAGCTCGGTCCGCGTACCGACGCCGAATGTCAGCCTCGTCGATCTCGTCTTCACCCCCGGTCGCGACACCAGCGCCGAGGAGCTGAATGCGGCGCTGAAGGAAGCGGCAGAAGGCAAGATGAAGGGCGTGCTCGACTATACCGACCAGCCGCTCGTCAGCTCGGACTTCAACCACTATCCCGCCAGCTCGACCATCGACAGCCTCGAGACCAGCGTGATGGAAGGCAAGCTCGCCCGTGTCGTCAGCTGGTACGACAATGAATGGGGCTTCTCGAACCGCATGCTCGACACCGCCGGCGTGATGGCGAAGTTCCTGTAAGGACTATTCGATGAGCAATTTCAGGACCCTGGACGACCTTGACGATATTACCGGCAAGGTCGCGCTGGTGCGCGTCGATCTGAACCTTCCGATGAAGGACGGATCGGCAACCGATGTCACGCGGGTCGAGGCGGTGAAACCCACGATCCTCGAACTCGCCGACAAGGGTGCCAAGGTCCTGTTGCTCGCACATTACGGCCGTCCCAAAGGACAGCGCCACTCGACCATGTCGACCAGCTTCGTGCAGGGCGATGTCGAAAAGGTGCTCGGCAAGGAGATCATGTTCATCCCCGAGGTCATGGGCCCGGTGGTCGAACAGTCGATCGGCATTCTCGGCAATGGCGATATCGGCCTGCTCGATAACGTCCGCTTCTGGCCCGGCGAGGAAGCCAACGATCCGGACTTCGCCAAGGGCATCGCCGCTCATGGCGATTTCTACGTCAACGACGCCTTCTCTGCCTCGCACCGCGCGCACGCCTCGACCGAGGGGCTGGCGCACCATCTGCCATCCTATGCCGGTCGCGCGATGGAAGCGGAATTGAAGGCGCTCGATGCCGCGCTCGGCAACCCGGAACAGCCGGTGGCGGCAGTGGTCGGCGGGGCGAAGGTCTCGACCAAGCTGGACGTGCTCGAAAACCTCGTCGGCAAGGTCCAGCACCTGATCATCGGCGGCGGGATGGCAAATACCTTTCTCGCCGCGAAGGGTGTCGATGTCGGCAAATCGCTGTGCGAGCACGACCTCACCGATACGGCCAGCCGCATCATGGACGAGGCGGACCACGCCGGTTGCACGGTGCATCTGCCGTATGACGTCGTAGTCGCGAAGGAATTCGCCGCCAATCCCGCGTCGCTACGCACCTGCAACGTCCACGAGGTAGCCGATGACGAGATGATCCTCGACGTCGGCCCGCTCGCGACCGAAGCGCTGGGCGACGTGCTCAAGACCTGCCGCACGCTTGTGTGGAACGGTCCGATGGGTGCCTTCGAGACCGAGCCTTTCGACGCCGCCACGGTCGCCTTGGCTAAGACGGCCGCCGCTTTGACGCAGGACGGCTCCCTGATCTCCGTGGCTGGCGGGGGCGATACCGTCGCCGCGCTAGCTCACGCAGGTGTGAAGGATGACTTCACTTTCGTTTCGACCGCTGGGGGCGCCTTCCTCGAATGGATGGAAGGCAAGGACCTGCCGGGCGTTGCCGCGTTGGCCGCATGAGCGAGAACGAAGCTGTCGGATCGGGCGGCGGGTTGATCCCGGTCACCGAAGGCGAATTCGCAGGCTGGTCCACCTGGAACAGCGATGCTTTCGAGCAGCGCGCTGGTCCGTTCTACGAGCGCCGCGACGAGAATGGCGATTACGTATCCGCCTTCCGCGCAGAAGAACGGCACATGAATGGTGCCGGCTTCATGCATGGCGGTTGCCTGATGACTTTTGCCGATAGCGCACTGTTCACCATCGCCACCGAAGCTCTGGCGGAGTCGCATGGCGTGACGATGCATCTTGCGGGCGACTTTCTCGATCCTGCGCGTGTCGGCCAGCTGATCGAAGCACGCGGCGAAGTCGTGCGGGCTGGCGGCAAGACGATCTACGTCGTCGGCAAGATCACCGCCGATGGCACTCCGGTGCTCAGCTTCAACGGGATCATCCGCAAGATCACCCGCAGGGACTGATCAACGATAGTCCGGATTGGGCGCGTCGAAGCGGTAGCCTTCCTTCCACAGATCAACCGTATTACCCCATGCCGGTATGCCGCCAGCATCTTTCAGCATGCGCGCGAAATGCATCAGGTTCCACGTCATGAAAGTCGTGTTCCGGCGGGTAAAGTCGTTGTCGAAGCCGACATAGCCGCTGCCATCTTCCTTTGCGTCGCCGTAGCTGGGGCCGGGCCCCGCTTCGCCGATCCACCCCGCGTCGGCTTGCGGTGGTATGGTGTAGCCGACGTGCTGGAGCGAGTAGAGCACGCCCATGCCGACATGCTTGATGCCGTCCTCGTTGCCGGTGACGATGCAGCCGCCGACTTTGCCGTAAAAGGTGTATTGCCCTTTGTCGTTGGTCTGGCCGGAATGCGCATAGAGCCGCTCGATCAGCCGCTGGCACACGGAAGATTTCTCTCCCAGCCAGATCGGAGTTCCGACGATGAGGATGTCGGCGGCCTGCACCTTCTCCCAGATGGTGGGCCAATCGTCCTGTTCTGCGCCGTGCTCGGTCATGTCCGGGTAGACACCCGGCGCGATGGCATGATCGACCAGCCGGACCGTCTCGAGACCGACATTGTTCTTCACGAGGATAGCTTCGGCAACGCCCAGCAGCTTGTCGGTATGTGACCCCTGCGGCGGGGGCTTCAGCGTGCAATTGATCGTCAGTGCCTTCAGATCGGAAAAGTCGGTCCTGTTGTCTTTGCAAAGCTGCTCTTGCGTATCGTCCAGCATCCGTTTCTCCTCTTCTCTCCAACCAATACGTCCCGGCACGGCATAAGTTACCCGCGCGCTGTTGCAGGTGCGAAACCGCTTGGCTAAAGGGCGCGCATACGAATGCACAGGCACGAGGATTTCCCGATGACTTTCGACGACATGAAGGCGCGCGTCGCCACCGGCCAGGGCTTTATCGCGGCGCTCGATCAGTCGGGTGGCTCCACACCCAAGGCGCTGAAGGGTTATGGCGTCGAAGACAGCGCCTGGACTACAGAAGACGAAATGTTCAGCCTCATCCATGAAATGCGCCAGCGCATTATCGAGGCACCGTGCTTCGGTAACGGCAAGGTCATCGGCGCCATCCTGTTCGAGAAAACCATGGACGGCGAGAGCGGCGGTAAAAGCGTTCCGGCGCGTCTGAAAGAGCGCGGCATCGTCCCCTTCCTCAAAGTCGACAAGGGCTTGGAAGACGAGCGTGACGGGGCCCAGCTGATGAAGCCCAATCCGGGCCTCGAAGACATGTGCCGCCGCGCCAAGGACCTCGGCGTTTTCGGCACCAAGATGCGTTCGGTCGTGAAGTCGGCCAATCCGGTCGGCATCAAAGAAGCCGTGCGCCAGCAATTCGCCGAAGGTGCGCGGATCCTGTCGACCGGTCTCGTGCCCATGCTCGAGCCGGAATACGACATCACCGCCACCGACCGCGCGGAAGGCGAAGCCATCCTGCTTGAAGCGATCGAAGAGGGCCTCGATGCGCTGCCGGACGGTCAGCAGGTCATGCTGAAGCTCTCCATCCCGAAGACGGCGGGCCTCTATTCAGGGCTGACAAACCACCCCAAAGTGCTGCGCGTCGTCGCGCTGTCGGGTGGTTATTCGACTGACGAGGCTTGCGCCGAACTTGCCAAGAATCCTGGCATGATCGCCAGCTTCAGCCGCGGCTTGCTGCAGGATCTGCGGCACAATCAGAGCGACGAGGATTTCGACGGCACGCTTTCGGGCGCGATCGACCAGATTCACGCTGCGAGTGTTACCTGACGCTCAGCGCCGTTCGAAGGTGAAGCGGTATTCACGAACGGAGATTTCTTCGTTCGCAGTCTTCTCGGGCGTCGCTTCTGTCAGGACGTAGGTTCGCCCAAGAACTTCGTAAGGCTCGCCAAGCGTCAGAGGGGCAGTCTGCGCCCAGCTTGTCGCGGTGATCCGCGTGGAGACGGTCAGCCTGCCTGCCCAGGCGCATTGAACGTCGGTAGGGCAGCGGCTGTCTTCGGTCACCGCCAGCGGCTTGAGGATGGTGTCGCCCGTCCATACCGCTTCGCCGAGCGCAACCGGCATGCCTTGCGTCGCGGCATCGCCGTTAACGCGTGGCGTGTCGGAAATAATCGCGCAGGCGGTCAGCGGCAGGGCGAGGGCGGCGGCAAAGGCAGTCTTCATCTGCGCATTAGCGGCCAGCGACGCTGTCGCTCATCTGAACGGGTGACGAATTGCGGCGAGCGCATTAGAGAACGCGGCCGATGACCGATTGCCAGCTTTACCTGATCTCGCCGCTCGACGTGTCGGGCACCTTTCCCGAGCGCCTCGAGCGCGCACTCGATGCGGGGAAGGGTGTCGCTACCGCTTTCCAGTTTCGGGTGAAGGGGGTGGACCAGCACGAGGCAGCGCGACTTGCCGAGCCCCTGCAGGCGATCTGCGCCGCGAACGAGGTCGCCTTTATCGTCAATGACGACGTCGCCCTCGCCAAGCGTCTCGGGGCCGATGGCGTGCACCTAGGCCAGGGCGACGGCGATCCGCGCGAGGCTCGCGAAGACCTGGGCCGGGAAGCGCAGATCGGAGTGACTTGTCACGATTCGCGCCATCTCGCGCTGGAAGCGGGCGAGGCCGGGGCGGATTATGTCGCGTTCGGCGCATTCTTTCCGAGTACGACCAAAGATACCGAGCACCGCGCCGATCTTGAACTCCTCCAGTGGTGGAGCGAAATGGTCGAGCTGCCCTCGGTCGCCATCGGCGGCATCACGCCGGAAAATTGCGCACCCCTGATCAAGGCTGGAGCCGACTTTCTCGCCGTGTCGGGCGCAATCTGGTCCGGCGACGAAGTGGCTGTTGTCAAAGCCTTTGTGGAGCAAATCGGCGAGGCGCGAGTTTGACATCCTGAAGGGACCGGATGCGTCCCGATTTCAGGAGATCGCACAATGTCGTTCAAGCCCCGTACTCTCGCACTCGCCGCATCGCTCCTGGCGCTTTCCGCCTGCGGATCGGGCGGGGCCGACAGTGCCGATCAGCCGCAGACCGACGCGACCAGCACTGCTCAGAACGATTATGGTTACGAGACCTATGGCGACGACAATCTCGCCGATACAATGGCCTCGAACGACGAACGCTATATGAATGCGTCCGCCACGGATTCTGCCGATGGCACGCAGTCCGCCGACATCCCAGACCCCGAAGATCGCCCGATCATGCAGGCGCAGGTCGTGCTGGATCGCATCGGCTTCGGGCCGGGCGTAATCGACGGCAAGATGGGGATGAGCACCGAGAATGCGCTAAATGGCTTTCAGGAAGCCAACGACCTCGACGTCACGGGCGAGCTAGATGATGCAACGAAGGAAGCACTGGCCGAGTGGGAGCGCATCCCGGCGACGCGCGTCGTGACCATCCCTGCCAGCTGGAGCGATGCCGAATACACGGACATTCCCGAGGAAACGGAGGCCCAGGCCGAGCTCGAACGCATGGGCTACAAATCGCTCGACGAGCGGCTTGCAGAGCGTTTCCATACGACTGTCGATGTTCTCAAGCAGCTCAATCCGAACGGTCGGCCTGCTGGCGCGAGCGGCTCGGCCAGCGGAACGGCTAGCGGATCGCCCTCTGCGACTGGAACTACGACGCCGACACCGACCCCGAGCGCAAGTTCGACGCGCACGGCTTCGAACGACACATCTTCCACCGAAAGCTACTTCACCCCCGGCCAGCAGATCCGCGTGCCTAATATCGGGAACGACCGTATTGCACCCGGTTCGATCGACGACACGAGCTGGCAGCAAACGCTCGCTTCGCTCGGCGTCGGCAGCGACCAGCCCGAGGTCGACCGCATCGTCGTCAGCAAGGCCGGCAAGACGCTGAAGGCCTATCAGGGTGAAAAGCTCGTTGCGCTGTTCACGGTCAGCTCCGGTTCCCGCGAATTCCCGCTCCCGATAGGCGAATGGGACATCGTGGGCGAAGCATACAACCCGCCGTTCGATTACGATCCAAAAGTCCTGCAAGGCGACGAAAGCGCGGAGGGCGAGGAGTTCACCCTCCCGCCGGGGCCGAATGGCCCGGTTGGCGTGGTCTGGATCGACCTGTCGAAAGAGCACTACGGTATCCACGGAACGCCCGACCCGGAAACCATCGGCAGGGCGCAAAGCCATGGCTGTGTGCGCCTTACCAACTGGGACGCGGCACGGCTCGCCGGGATGGTTTCGCAATCGACAGAGGTGATTTTCGAGGCGTGAGGCGCTAGAGAGCTCTCATGAAGCTCGTCGACCGCATCCTCACCATCGTCATCACGGCCACGCTGACCAGCGCGGTATGGATCATCGTGGGTGGCAGCCTGATCGAAAACGCGACGAGTGAAGGCCAGCGCGACAGCACGCGGCCGGCAGAGGCCGCACCGAGCCCCGAGGCTACCGACACTGTGCCCGGCGGCACGATGCCGGCTCCGGAAACGCCGGGCCCCGTTGCCGATCCACTCGACACGAATGTGGTTCGCGCACCGGCGTCGTCGGCACCCGGAACCTTGCAGATCCCGGTGCTGAATATCCGGCCCGATGATCTGACCGATACTTTCAGCGATTCGAGAAGTGGTGGCGATCGTCTGCACGAAGCCATCGACATAATGGCACCGACCGGCACCAGCGTGGTCGCCGCCGCGCCGGGCCAGATCGAGCGCCTGTTCAAGTCCGAAGCAGGCGGCAACACGGTCTACGTCCGCTCGACCGACGGCGAGACGATCTATTACTACGCCCATCTCGACGAATACGCGGAAGGATTGAAGGAAGGCCAGCGCGTCCGCCGCGGTCAGCGTCTCGGCACGGTCGGCAGCAGCGGCAATGCGAGCGAAGATGCGCCGCATCTCCATTTCGCGATCATGCAGACGACGAAGGATGCGGAATGGTGGGAGCCGGCCAACGCCCTCAACCCATATACCCTGTTGACACAGCGCTAAACGCTAGTCCCGGGCTCCGGTCCGGTGGCAGCGCAGGCGACCGAGCTTTCCGTCGCGCCCTATCTCCTGGAGCAGGCCCGAGCTCAACAACATCAACTTCATGCCGCGCATCGGGCCGCGGGTGAAGATGACCTGCCGGCCCTCCATTAGGTAGGTGCCGCCGCCGCGCGGCGTGTCGTAACTCGATCCGCCTTCGATCGTAAACTCGCGACCCGCCTGTTCGACCCAGGCGCTGCCGGTCGCGTCGCCGGGGAGGGCGCAGACATATGTCCCGCGTTCGAGCAGCGTCAGCCGACCCTGCGCGTCGAGGGGTGAAGAGAGAAGGCCTGCAATGCATGCGAGCGCGATGCTGAGTGCGTTGAGTCTCATAATATCCGTCCACACTCTACATAGCAGATGTCGCCCGAAATTCCACTCGCCTTGCCCGCGTGCCTCCACTCGGCTAAGGCGCGCGGCGCACGAGGTCATCGCAGCAATGGTGGCCAGCTCTTTTACAAGTCAAAGGTAGCTTCCCCATGAAGATCAGCGGCGTGGACATCCGTCCGGGCAATATCATCGAATACGAAGGCGGCATCTGGAAGGTCGCCAAGATCCAGCACACCCAGCCCGGCAAGGGCGGCGCCTACATGCAGGTCGAAATGAAGAACCTGCAGGACGGCCGCAAGACCAATGTCCGCTTCCGCAGCGCCGACACGGTCGAAAAAGTGCGGCTCGACACGCAGGACTATCAGTTCCTTTACGAAGACGGCGACATGCTCGTGTTCATGGACCAGAACACTTACGAACAGATCAACCTGCCAAGCGACTTGCTGGGCGATGCTCGTCCGTTCCTGCAGGACGGTATGCAGGTGAAGCTGGAACTGTGGGAAGAAAAGCCGATCTCGGTCGAACTGCCCGCGCAGATCGAAGCCGAGATCGTCGAGGCCGATGCCGTGGTGAAGGGGCAAACCGCTTCGTCCAGCTACAAACCCGCCGTGCTCGACAACGGCGTTCGCATCATGGTGCCGCCACATATCGAGAGCGGGACGCGCATCGTGGTCGACGTTTACGAACAGAGCTACGTGGGCAAGGCCAGCTAGGAAACGCGCATCATGGGCAAATCCATCGCCAGCCGGTTCGAGAATATCGACATCGAGAAAAGCGTCCTTTTGGGCGTAATCATCAATGACGACGAACTGGTGCTGGAGATGGATTTCTGCCTCGATCCCGCCCATGCCGACTACGAACAGCCTGGCGAGGGCGAAGACTGCTGTTTCCATCCCGGAATGCTGAAATTCGCGGGGATTTCCAAGCTGACGCTCGATCGTCCCGAAGGCGGAGTTGACGGCAAGAAACGCTTCGATATCACCGAGTTCAGCATCGAAGGCTCGCGCTTCGACATGCGCTCCGAATGGGGCGACATCCATCTTCAGGCGCGCTCGATCCGCGTCCTTACCGAATAAGAGAGTTACCATGGCCGCATTGTCGGGACTGATCCGCGTGATGGAAAAGGCCGCGCGCAAGGCGGGTGGCCGCCTGCGCCGCGACTTCGGCGAGATCGAACATTTGCAGGTGAGCCGCAAAGGGCCTGCAGATTTCGTGTCCAAAGCCGATATTCGCGCCGAACGCACGTTGTACGACGAACTAAAGCAGGCGCGGCCCGATTGGGGCTTCGTGCTGGAGGAAGCCGGCACCATCGAAGGCGCGCCCGACCAGCCGCGCTGGATCATCGATCCGCTCGACGGCACCAGCAACTTCCTCCACGGTATCCCGCATTTTGCCATTTCGATCGCGGCACAGGAGCCCAAGCTCGGCGGTGGAGGCTGGGGCGATGTCACTGCAGCCGTCGTCTACCAGCCGATCACGGACGAGACCTTTTGGGCGGAGAAATCGCGCGGTGCGTGGCTGCACGATGGCCGCTTGCGGGTATCCTCCCGGCGGAACCTGTCCGACGCGCTGATCGCGACGGGTATGCCGTTCCAGGGCGTCGGCAATTTCGACGAATGGTCGCGCATCTATGGCGCAATCGGGCCGAACGTAGCTGGCATCCGGCGCTTCGGCGCCGCGTCGTTGGACCTCGCCTGGGTCGCTGCCGGCCGTTTCGACGGCTTTTGGGAAAGCAGCCTGAGCCCGTGGGACACCGCTGCCGGCGGCTTGCTGGTACGTGAGGCTGGTGGGTTCATGACCGACTATCGCGGTCGCTCCAAACCGGTACATGACGAGCAGATCCTCGCAGCGAACGATGCGCTGCATTCGAAGCTGCACAAACTGCTTGTCTCGGCGCTCAAGTAGCTTCCAGCCAGCGCCGGTTCTGGGCAAGCGAGCGCTTTGCATCACTTTCAGATCGGGAACTAACCAAACCTGCCGAGCGTCCTTTCTGCGTAAGGAAAGGTTGGTCGCAGGTGAAACTCGCTATCGGAATTGCATTTTCGTGCGCGGCATTTGCAATTCCGGCCGCCGCCGATCCAAGAGAGTCCGCGCAGCTCAAGGCCGAAAATCTTCCGCTGGAGTCGATGTTCGATCTCGCCGCACCTGATCGCGTGGACACCAGGCGTGTTATGCAGGACGAACCGCTTCTCCCTCGAGGTACCGACACCCGCGTCATCGCCTGGGATCCGCCGGTTGTGACCTTGCCTCTGGCGAAAGACGGCCCGGTCCTGACTGCAGGCGCTTTCGGAAAACCCCGCAAGGGATTGCCGGGACTAGCCCATGTCGCGATAGGCTGGGATTTCTGAATCAAGCGATTTCGACGCTTGTATCGCCCGCGCCCCCAAGCTATCCGCCGCGCTCTTACCCGCACAGTGCCCCTGTGGCGGAATTGGTAGACGCGCTCGACTCAAAATCGAGTTTCTTTGAAGTGCCGGTTCGAGTCCGGCCAGGGGTACCAGCCTTTCCGTGTAAAGCGGTGTAACCTTTCACACATCCTTTCGCATCCTTTCAGCGAATAGCAGTCAGGGCGGCATCGCGCCGCGGACCTCCGAAAGACCTGATCCCATGGTCGATACCGTTCGCGCACCAATCCGTTTGGTGAGCATTGTCCTGCTTGTCGTCGAAAACCTGTCGGGCGCGGACGAGGCAAGCGTCTGACTTCGTGAAAATCCTTGTCATCCGGGCTTAGGGGTGGGATTGCCTTGGCCGGATGATCGGGATGCCTTCATACCATGCGATCGCGGCCATGGTCGTCACGCTCTGGATGTTCGTCGCTTTCGCCCGCGGGCGGATGTCGGTCGAGATCATCTCGCTCCTGACCATCGCGGTAATCGCAGTCGGCCTGTACTTCTTCCCGCTCCCCGAGACCCAGCCGACCGACGGTCTGGCGCTCGCGTTTTCGGGCTTTGGCCACTACGCATTGATCACGATCTGCGCCCTCATGATCATGGGGCGCGGACTGGTGGTGACCGGCGCCCTGGAGCCAGCGGCTCGCTTCCTCGAGCGATTGTTCAAGGTAAATCTCCAGCTCGGCCTGCTGTTCTCGCTGGTTGTTACTTTCCTGCTGTCGATGGGCGTCAACAACACGCCGGTCCTCGTGCTGCTGATGCCGATCTTCGTGCAGCTCGCCATGCGCGGCGCAATGGCGGCATCGAAGACCCTGATCCCGCTCAACGCCGCCTCGCTCATGGGCGGTATGGCAACGACAATCGGGACCTCGACGAACATCCTGGTGGTGTCGATCGCAGTCGATCTCGGCATGCCGGAGATGGGCGTCTTCCACTTCACGCCGATCGTGCTGATTGCCTCACTGGTCGCGCTGCCCTTTGTGTGGATCGTGATGCCTCGCTTGCTGGGTGACAACCGCGTGGAATCAGTCCATTCGCATCGCTTGTTCGAGACCCGGTTACGGGTGACGGAAGACTCCGTCCTGAATGGTCGCGAACTGTCCGAAGTGTCCTCGCGCCTACCTGCCGGCATCGAGTTTCACGATGTCCCGGTAGGCTTGCTACGCCCGCAACATCGTTTGCGGATGACCGGCACGCATGAGGCGATCGAGGAAGCGATGGCCACCTTGCGCGGCGATGCCGCCCCCAGCTGGGTGATCGACCGCATCCGGCGCCGTTCGAACGAAACCGGGATCGACATCGCCGTCGTCGAAATGATCGTGACGGCGGATTCGCGCCTGATCGGACGAACTTTGCCGAGTTCGGGCATCGCCGACCTCTACGGCGTCGCAGTTATCGGCACCCACCGGCCGGACCGCATCGTCGGCGAGAAGGAACAGTTTTCCGAGGGTGGCGATCATCGCTTCGCTGAAGGCGACGTGCTGCTGGTCATGGGTCTGCCCGACGACATGGAGCACTTCGCCCGGTCGGACAGCCTGCTGCAGCTCGAGGGAATGCGCGAATTGCCGCGGCGTTCGAAGGCGACCCTCGCCGCGGCGATCATGGGCGGCTCGCTGGCGCTGGCGTCGGTCGGCCTCATTCCGATCGCGATCGCCGCACTTGCCGGCGCGATTCTCATGTTCGTCACCGGCTGCGTGAAGTTCGACCGCGTCGGGCGGGGCCTTTCGGGCAGCGTCATCGTGCTGATCGCCGCCAGTATCGCCTTGGGCCGGATCATCCTCGACAGCGGGGCGGCCGACTGGATCGGCACCGTCATGGCAGTGGGGCTCGACTACCTCTCGCCCGCTGCGGCGCTGGCGGCAATCATGCTGGCGATGACCTTCCTCACGAATTTTGCGTCCAATGCCACGGCCGCCACGGTCGGCACGCCCATCGCGTTCGCCATTGCGAACAAGCTGGGTCTTCCAGCAGAGCCGCTGGTCCTCGCCGTGCTGTTCGGCTGCAACCTGTGTTACGCAACGCCGATTGCCTATCAGACCAACATGCTCATCATGGCCGAGGGATCTTACGAGTTTAAGGACTACGTCCGCACTGGCGTTCCCCTGGTCCTGATCATGGTCGCCGCCTTGTCGATACTACTGGTCATGACATACGGTCTGTAGGCTGACTGCGGCCGCTCACGCCGGCTGCCGACATTTGAGTTGAGGGAGAAAAACGTGCGCAAATTCACTTCAGTATCGATGGCGGCGTTGACTATCGCCGTCGCAAGCCCGGCGCAGGCCGACGATCTTCGTGCCGATTTGCAGGCCGATATGCCGGAGCTGATGGAGCTTTACCGCGACCTTCACGCCAATCCCGAACTCAGCTTCGAGGAGCACGAGACGGCGGCGAAACTGGCGAAGCGCATGAAAGCGCTCGGCTTCGAAGTCACCGAAGGCGTAGGCCGGACCGGCGTGGTTTCGGTCATGCGGAACGGCGAGGGTCCGACCGTGATGCTGCGCGCCGACATGGACGGGTTGCCCGTGGTCGAACAGACCGGACTGCCGTACGCGAGCACCGTCACCGCGACCCCTGCAAGCGGCGTTACCACCGGCGTGATGCACGCCTGCGGCCACGACACGCATATGGCCGGCTTTATCGGTGCGGCACAGCTATTGGCCGAGCGCAAGGACGAGTGGCAGGGCACGCTGGTGATGATCCTGCAACCCGCGGAAGAGCTCGGGCTGGGTGCGCTGGCGATGATCGAGGACGGGCTCTACACCCGTTTTCCCAAGCCGGACTATGCACTGGCTTTCCACGATGCCGCCGCGCCCGCGCCTGCCGGGACGATCGGCTACACGCCCGGCTTCGCCCTCGCCAATGTCGACAGCGTCGACATCACGGTGAAAGGCATCGGCGGCCACGGTGCCTATCCGCACACGACGGTCGATCCGGTGGTGCTCGCCAGCGCGATCGTGATGAAGCTGCAGACAGTGGTGAGCCGCAATTCCTCGCCGCTCGATCCAGCCGTCATCACGGTGGGCAGCTTCCACGCAGGCGCGAAGCACAACATCATTTCGGACGAGGCCAAGCTGCAGCTCACCGTTCGCAGCTATTCGGACGAGAGCCGCAAGCTGCTGCTCGACGGCATTCGTCGCGTGGCTCGCGGCGAAGCGATCACCGCCGGGCTGCCGGAAAATCTGATGCCCGACATCGCGGTCGAGGAAACCTATACGCCCTCGACCTTCAACGATGTCGATTTCAGCAACGAGATGGCGGCTGCCTTCAAGGCGCGTTTCGGCGAGGAGCGGGTGATGGAATGGCCGCCGGTGATGGGCGGCGAGGATTTCAGCCAGTTCCGCCGCGCCGATCCGGAGAATGTCGACAGCATGATCTTCTGGATCAGCGGCACCCCGCAACCGATGCTCGAGGCGCTTGAAAAAGACGGCACGCCGCTGCCTTCGCTGCATTCGCCTTTCTGGGCGCCGGATGCCGAGAAGGTGATCGCTACCGGCGCCGAAGCGCTGGCGAGTGCGGCTCTGGACCTGATGCCGCGCAACGGCGGCTGAATCGACAGCTACACAAAAGTGTGGCCGCCGGAGCGTTTGGGGTCGCTCCGACGGCCGTATTCTCCTCCCCAGGAGAATCGATTGTCAGGTTAGTGGCTGTCAGCCATCCGACGGCACATAGGTGCCGAGCCGGTGGTGCAGCGCATTGATCTTCGCCAGTTCCTCGCGATCCTCGATCTGCCGGGCATAGGCCGTGAGCGCGGTGCGCAGCAGGCGGAAGTCGGCGGTCGAGAACAGGGCGCGGGCCCGGCCGGGTTCGGTTTTGGGGGTGTCTTCGGTCATGGTCGTCATCCTCTCACTCCTCAGGCAGCGGCAAACTGGTTCATCGTGTTGTCCTTGCCGCCGGCCTTCAGGGCTGCCTCGCCGGCAAAGTATTCCTTGTGGTCGTCCCCGATGTCGGATCCGGCCATGTTCTGGTGCTTGACGCAGGCGATGCCCTGGCGGATTTCCTCGCGCTGCACATTCTTGACGTATCCGAGCATCGCCTGTTCCCCGAAGTATTCCTTCGCGAGGTTGTCGGTGCTCAGCGCCGCCGTGTGGTAGGTCGGAAGCGTGATGAGGTGGTGGAAGATGCCTGCGCGCTTCGCAGCATCGGCTTGGAAGGTGCGGATCTTCTCGTCGGCTTCGGCGGCCAGTTCGGTGCCGTCGTAATCGACGCTCATCAGCTTGTCGCGGTCGAACGCGCTCACGTCCTTGCCGGCTTCTACCCATGCATCATAAACTTGCTGGCGGAAGTTCAGTGTCCAGTTGAAGCTGGGCGAGTTGTTGTAGACCAGCTTGGCGTTCGGGATCACCTCACGTACCCGATCCACCATGCCGGCGATCTGCTCGACATGCGGCTTTTCGGTCTCGATCCACAGCAGGTCGGCGCCATGCTGAAGCGCGGTGATGCAGTCGAGAACGCAGCGATCCTCGCCGGTGCCCGGGCGGAACTGGTAGAGGTTGCTCGGCAGGCGCTTCGGAGCAAGCAGCTTGCCGTCACGGCTGATGAAGACTTGGCCATTGGTGATGTCGGCCGGGTCGACTTCGTCGCAATCGAGGAAGCTGTTATACTGGTCGCCCAGATCGCCTGGCTCGGTCGAATAGGCGATCTGCTTCGTCAGGCCGGCGCCGAGCGAGTCGGTACGGGCAACAATGATGCCGTCTTCGACACCGAGTTCGAGGAAAGCGTAGCGGATCGCGCGGATTTTCTGGAGGAAGTCCTCATGCGGCACGGTAACCTTGCCGTCCTGGTGGCCGCACTGCTTTTCGTCCGATACCTGGTTTTCGATCTGGAGGGCGCAAGCCCCGGCTTCGATCATCTTCTTGGCAAGCAGATAGGTCGCCTCGGCATTGCCGAAACCGGCATCGATGTCGGCAATGATCGGCACGACATGGGTTTCGTGATCGTCGACTGCCTTCTGCAGCCGCTGGGCTTCTACCTCGTCGCCGTTCTCGCGAGCCGTGTCGAGATCGCGGAACATGCCACCGAGTTCACGGGCATCGGCCTGCTTGAGGAAGGTGTAGATCTCTTCGATCAGCGCGGGCACGCTGGTCTTCTCGTGCATCGACTGGTCGGGCAGCGGGCCGAAATCGCTGCGCAGCGCGGCAACCATCCAGCCCGAGAGATAGAGATAACGGCGCTTGGTGCTGCCGAAATGCTTCTTGATCGAGATCATCTTCTGCTGGGCGATGAAACCGTGCCAGGTGCCGAGCGACTGCGTGTAATTCGCCGGATCGCGGTCATAGGCTTCCATGTCCTCGCGCATGATCTTCGCGGTGTATTTTGCGATGTCGAGACCGGTACGGAAGCGGTTCTGCACGACCATGCGCGCAGCGCTCTCGGCGTCAATCGCGCCCCAGGGTGCACCGTTGGCAGCGATGGTTTCGTTCAGTTCCTTGATCCGGGCCTGGTAGGTCACGGGGTCCTCCTAAAAATTCGTTGGGCGGGATCGCCTTGAGTGGAAGATGGGGGAGATACACGTTCCGGGATAGGAAAATTTACAAACGTTCTTGTCTCACGAGCCTTTTTAGAGCATGGATCCATGTAAATCTGTAAAGAAAGTGACATCTCATGACCGACGAGGCATTGTTTGCAGGGCCTGCCATACGCCGGCTCCGCAAGCGGGAAGGGCTCACGCAAGCCGCCACCGCGGCCCGGCTCGACATCTCGCCGAGCTATCTGAACCTCATCGAGCGCAACCAGCGACCGGTCAGCGCGCGGGTGGTAATGCAGCTGGTGGATCAGTTCGATTTCGATCCGCGCAATTTGCGCGAGGACGAGGCGATCGGCGGTCTCGATGGCTTGTCGCGCCGCTTCGCGGACGAGCGATTTGCCGATCTCGGGATCGACCGTGACGAGTTGCAGGAATTTCTCTCTGCTGCCCCGCAGGCGGCCGCTGCCTTCGCCCGGCTGTACGACAATGCGGGCTCGGCAAGCGCCATCGGGGATGGTCCGCTCGAGGCTTCGCGTCGCGAGATCGAGAAATGGCGCAATCATTTCGCTGATCTCGACCTCGCTGCGGAAGAGCTTGCGGACGAGATGCGCCTGTCGCGCGGCGATATCGGCCTCGCCCTGACCGAGCGGCTACGCGAGCGGCATCAGCTGTCGGTGCGCATCCTTCCGCGTGATGTCATGCCCGACAGCCTTCGCAGGCTCGATCTCCATGCGCGGCAGGTTCAGTTGTCCGAGATGCTGAGCCATGCATCGCGCAATTTCCAGCTCGCGCTGCAGCTAGCCCGGCTTGAGTATTCGGAAATCATCGACTCCATCGCCAAGGGCACTAAATTCGATGACGACGCGGCGCGGGCTTTCTTCTCGCGGCACCTGACCGGTTATTTCGCGGCAGCGCTGCTGATGCCTTACAGCCGCTTCCTGCGGGCGTGCGAAGCGACAGGCTACGATCTGCCGGTCCTGGAACGGCGTTTCGGTGTCAGTTTCGAGCAGCTCGCGCATCGACTGACGACGTTACAGCGCGTCGGCCAGCGCGGCCTGCCCTTCTTCATGGTGCGGATCGACCGGGCGGGGCAGTTCTCGAAGACTTTCACCGGCGCTAGCACCGCGCGGTTCATCAATTCCGACACCAGTTGTCCGCTGTGGCATGCCCACCGGGCCTTCGAACGGGCGGGCGAATTGCAGGTCCAGTTCGTGGCGCTCGACGTGGCGGGCGAGCGGGAGGGTGGCTGGCTTACCTTTGCGCGCACTGTCGAAGGCAGTGGTGCACCGGGCGAAGCGCAATTTGTAGTCGCGCTAGGTGTCGAGGCCGTCCTCGCAGAGGAACTCGCACAGGCGCGCGGCATATCCCTTCGCTCGCAGGATGCCCAGCGGATTGGGCCGGGATGTGCCGGCTGCCACCGGCGGCAATGCACGCAGCGCTCGCTGCCCCCCCGGGGCCGGGCGCTCTCCTTCGATACGGTCCGGCGCGGCGTCACCCCGTTCGAGTTTGCGAGCGATTAACCATCAAACTGCATCCCCTGCGGAACCGGGTTTCACGATGGAGCGTTCGGTCGCCAATAAAAGTCTATCAGGGAGCATAAGCTCATGACCGAAGAACGTATCACCGAGACGACGACCCCCTCGGGCAATACCCATACGACCCACACTGTCGTCACCGACAATGAGCCTCGCAAAAGCGGCGGTGCCAACTGGGGCCTGCTGATCCTGCTGGCTGTCGTGGCCATCGTTGGGGTGATTATCTTTACGCAGATGAGCGGCGCCGAAGTTGCCAAGGACAATGCGGTTGCCGATGCAGCTGGCGAGGTTGGTGAGGCAGCGGGCAAGGTTGGCGATGCGGCGCAGAACGCAGGCGACGCGGTTTCGGACGCCGTACAGCAGTAATTGATCGACGATATCCCGAAAGGCGGCGCGGCTTGCTCGCGCCGCCTTTTTCGTGCGTCGTCGCTATTGTGTAAAGTTTACCGACGGTTCATTCCTCGCTGCTAGTCAAATATTCCGACACCAGCAATTTCGCGAGCGCGACCGGATGATCCGCGTCTTCAAGCATTACTTTCCTTATAACGTGGTGCTGCTGTGCCTCGTGGATCTGCTCCTGCTCGCGGCGGCGGGGGAATCTGCGTGGCGCTTGCGCGTAAGCCAGATCGGATCGAGCAACGGTCCGCTGTGGGACAGGCTGCCGGAACTGGGCGGTTTCGCTTTGGTGGTCTGGCTCGCGATCATCGCCGTGGGCGGCTACAGCCCCGAAGCGCTGCGCTCCATCCGGTTTGGCACCGCGCGACTGCTGGTGGCGGTGAGCGTCGGCGTAATGGGTATTTCTCTTATCAATTTCTTCGTTCCGGGCACCGCTATCTGGCGCTCGGTCCTGCTCTACGCGATGGCTATCGCAATGGTCGCGCTTGTAGGCAATCGGCTGCTCGCGACCCGCATGCTCGGCTCCGAAACCTTCCGCCGTCGGATATTGGTGCTGGGAGCGGGCGAACGAGCCGCACGCCTTCAGCGGCTTGCGAAAGCTGAGGGTTCCGGCTTCAATCCCCTCAAATTCATCGACATGGGCGATTGCCCACCGGTCGTCGATGGGGCGGTAGAGCGTTCGGCCATCGGGGATTTAGGCCGTTTCGTCGAACGGATCGGGGCGGGGGAAGTAGTTCTCGCGCTGCAGGAGCGACGCAACGCGCTCCCGCTCAAGGACCTGCTTCGAGTGAAGACCAAGGGCGTACTGATTAACGATTTTTCCAGCTTCCTGGAACGCGAAACCGGCCGCGTCGATCTCGACACGCTTAACCCGAGCTGGCTCATCTTCTCTGACGGTTTTTCGGCGGGGCGCCGCATCTCCGCCGCAGGCAAACGCGTCTTCGATATAATAAGCAGCTTGCTGATCCTGATCGTCGGACTGCCGCTGATCGTGATTTTCGGTGCGGCGGTGAAACTGGACAGCAAGGGTCCGATCTTCTTCCGCCAGCGCCGTGTAGGCCTTTACGGTCAGGAATTCCAGATGGTGAAGCTGCGCTCGATGCGCACGGACGCGGAGGCGGGCGGCGCGAAATGGGCGGAAGAGGACGACCCTCGCATTACCCGCGTGGGCCGCATCATCCGCAAGCTGAGAATCGACGAGCTGCCTCAGCTTTGGTCGGTCCTGAAAGGCCACATGAGCTTCGTCGGCCCGCGCCCCGAAGTGCCGGCATTCGTAGCGCAGCTCGAACGCGAACTGCCATATTATGCGGAACGGCACGAGGTGAAGCCCGGCATCACGGGGTGGGCGCAGATCAACTTCCCTTATGGTGCAAGCATCGAGGATGCCCGGCAAAAGCTGGAATATGATCTGTATTACGCCAAGAATTACACACCCTTCCTCGACCTGCTGATCCTGTTGCAGACGGCGCGGGTGATCCTCTGGCCGCATGGCGCGCGCTGATGGCTTGGGCGAGCACCGCTTCTTACGTTACCTACACGATCGGCGCGATCGTGTGCGCGATCTGCGCCATTTGGGTGGCCACCAAAGGCGACACAAGTCGCAACGACCGGACGCCGGCCATCGTGGCTTTGGCGCTGACGGCGAACTGGTGTTTCGCGGCAGCAAGCTTCGAGACCGGGCGCGCGATCGTCGAACTGACCGAGATCGCGCGCAATTTCACATGGCTCTTCGTGTTGTTCCGCCATTTTGCAAACGACGGCCGCGACGAGACGCTGCGTATCGTCAGACCAGCGCTGATTGCACTATGCTTCGTCGAGGCGTCACAACTCGTCCTTTTGCTGATCGCGCATCGCTATGCGGTGACACCCCAGCTCGTCTCACTCACCTTCGAGACTGCCACGATGTTCCGCGTCCTCGTTGCGGTGGGCGCGTTGGTGCTGGTTCACAATCTCTACGTCGGCGCGGCCGCCGCGTCCCGCCAATTGCTGCGGTGGAATGCGGCCGCGCTAGCCGGACTCTGGGCCTTCGATCTCAACTACTACACAATCGCCTATATTCTCGGGTCGGTGCCGGTCGAACTTTCCGCCTTGCGCGGCCTCGCGGCGGGGATTGTCGCCATACCGTTTGCTCTGGGCTTCGCCCGCGCCGCTTCCGGCTTGGAATTCCGCCCGTCGCGGGCAGTGGCGTTCCGCTTCCTCTCCTTGCTGGTCATCGGCGCGTATCTGATGCTTATGCTCGGCCTTGCCCGCTGGCTCGACATGCTGACCGGCGACCTCGCCCGCCTCGTCCAGGTTGGCGTTGTGATTGCGGCGGGCGCGCTGGCGCTGATTTGGCTGCCCTCGGCACAGCTCAGGGGATGGCTGCGCGTGACGGCAGTCAAGCACCTCTTCAAACATCGTTACGACTACCGCAACGAGTGGATACGCTTCACGAACACGATCGGGCGCACGGGGTTCGACGAGACCAGCCTGCCGGAGCGTGCGATCAAGGCGCTGGCCGAGATTACCGACAGCCCTTCCGGCATGCTGTTCCTGACCGATGATGAGGGTGCTTTGGAGCTGGCAGCGGACTGGCGCTGGCGCGAGGACGAAATGCCACCACCGACGCTCCCGTCCGCGCTCGCAGGAATGCTGGAGCAAAGGGAACTCATCGTCGATTTCGACGAGGTGCGCGCAGGCGTCGATCACTATGGAGAGCGCGATCTTATCCCGGACTGGCTGCGTGACGACCAGACGGCCTGGGCCGCGGTGCCACTGCTGCACTTCGATCGCCTGGTCGGGCTCGCCATCCTCGCGCGGCCCTTGGTCACCCGCAAGCTCGACTGGGAAGACTTCGATCTCTTGACCGTGGTGAGCCGGCAGTTGGCTAGCTATCTGGCCGAGCAAGCCGGCCAGGCCGCGCTGATCGAGGCGGGGCGATTCGACGAATTCAACCGCCGCATGGCTTTCGTGATGCATGACATCAAGAACCTGTCGAGCCAGATGTCGCTGCTCCTCCGCAATGCAGAAAAGCACGCGGACAAACCGGAATTCCGTGCCGACATGCTGGTCACGCTGCGCAACAGCGCAGACAAACTGAACACGCTACTCGCGCGGCTCGGGCGTTACGGGACGAAGGACAAAGGCGCGCTTTCGCCGTTCGATCTTGCTTCCACCGCGCGGCGTGTCGTCGATCGCTTTTCGGCCATCCGCTCCGTTTCCCTGCTAAGGTGCGAAAGCGCACTTGTGCTGGGTGACGAAGAGGGGCTCGAACAGGCACTCGTCCATCTCGTCCAGAACGCGATCGATGCCAGCAGCGCCGAGAGTTCGGTCGTACTCGAAGTCTATACCGACGGGGTCAGCGGCAAGCTGCACCTGATCGACCACGGACAGGGCATGTCTGCGACATTCCTTCGCAACGGCCTGTTCAAGCCGTTCGTATCGTCCAAGGAGGGTGGTTTCGGCATCGGCGCATTCGAGGCGCGCGAGACGATCCGCGGAATGGGCGGGCGGCTCGATGCAGAATCCCGCGAAGGCATCGGCTCGCGTTTCACCGTCACACTGCCGTTGCAGGCTACCAAACATCTGGTCGGGCAAGCACCCGACAAACCGAAATACGAGGACGCATGATGGCAGGCTCCAAGCCCAAGCTGCTGATTGTCGAGGACGACGAAGGTCTGCAGGCCCAGCTCAAATGGGCTTATGACGACTACGAGGTCGTGATCGCGGGGAATCGCGAAGCCGCGCTGGCCGCCCTGCGCGCGGAGGAGCCGGAAGTCGTCACCCTGGACCTGGGACTCCCGCCCGATCCGGACGGCACCAGCGAAGGCTTCGCCGTGCTCGATGCGATCATGGCGATGAAGCCCGACACGAAGGTGATCGTCGCTTCCGGTCATGGCGCTCGGGAAAGCGCGCTTCAGGCAATCGAGCGCGGGGCCTATGATTTCTACCAGAAGCCGGTCGATATCGATAAGCTCGGCCTGATCGTCGATCGGGCGCTGCGCCTGCATCGGATCGAGCAGGAGAACCGGCGCCTGTCGGAGAAGATTGGCGAGGACCGGACCGTGCTAGGCTCGCTGGTGACTGCTGCGCCGGAGATGGCTAAGGTCGCGCGTACAATCGAGCGCGTTGCGCCGACGAATGTCTCGGTAATGCTGCTCGGCGCTAGCGGCACGGGGAAAGAGCTACTGGCCAAGGGTGTGCATGAGACGAGCAATCGCAAGTCGCGCGCATTCATTGCCATCAACTGTGCGGCAATCCCCGAAAACCTGCTCGAAAGCGAATTGTTCGGTCACGAGAAAGGAGCCTTCACCGGGGCAGTCAAGACGACCGAGGGCAAGATCGAACTCGCCGATGGCGGCACGCTGTTCCTCGACGAGGTCGGCGATATTCCGCTGCCTCTGCAGGTGAAGTTGCTGCGCTTCCTGCAGGAACGCACGATCGAGCGTATCGGCGGTCGCAAGCCGATCCCGGTCGATACGCGGATTGTGTGTGCAACCCATCAGGATCTCGAGGCGATGATCGGGGAGGGGACTTTCCGCGAGGATTTGTTCTACCGCCTCGCCGAAATCGTCGTCAAAGTCCCGACCTTGGCAGAGCGGCCGGGCGATGCCGTGCTGCTGGCGAAGACGTTTCTTGCTCGGTTCGCCGCGGAAATGAACCCGCAGGTCAAGGGGTTCGCGCCAGATGCGTTGGCTGCAATCGATGGCTGGAACTGGCCCGGTAACGTCCGCGAACTGGAAAATCGGGTGAAACGCGCCGTCATCATGGCCGATGGCAAGCTCGTTGGTGCGGAAGATCTCGATCTCGGCAATACCGATGACACCGAGAGCGATCTTGCGCTGAACCTGAAATCGGCGCGCGAACAGGCCGATCGTCGGATGATCCGTCAGGCTTTGGCGCGCAGCGAGGGCAATATCTCCAATACGGCGAAATTGCTCGGTATCAGCCGGCCGACCCTGTACGACCTCCTGAAGCAGTATGATCTTCAGGCGTGACATCCTTCGGCCTGTTGCCGCCGTCTTGTTCTGTTCCCTCGGCTTGGCGGGATGCGAGGGTGGTCCGGACCGGTTCGACCCTGTCGAGCAAGCCAGATACGAGATTTCGCGTGGCTTTCCCGAAGATGCGAGGATCATCCTCGAACGCCAGCTGGCGGAGGGAACCGATCGGGCGGAACTCGCCGCATTGCTTGGCGAAGCTGCGCTCCAGTCGGGAGACCTGGAAAGCGCGGCGCGGTGGCTAGAACCCGGATCGTTCTCTGACGATACGGCAGCGCTTGGGTGGCGAATGCTCGGCAGGCTGGAGATGGCTCGAGGGGATCTAGCAGCGGCCGGGAAGGCGTTCGACCGATCCCACGCGGTCGCACCGGACAACCCGGAGCTCTGGGTAGATATCGGTCGCTTGCGCTTTCTGGGCGGCGAGCAGGTCGAGGCTGTGCAAGCTGCCGACAGGGCTTTAGCGCTTGCGCCCGAAAACAAGGCCGCCCTGCTATTCCGCGGGCAGCTGATCCGGGAGGCATCGGGGATGGTGCCCGCGATCGAATGGTTCGAGCGCGCGCTCGAATTGCACCCCGACGACCTCGACCTGCGTCTCGAATATTCTGCCACTCTCGGCGATGCGGGCAGGGCAGCCGATGCGCTTGCCGTTCTGCGCGAAGGCGGCGAGGGGGCTGTCCTGTCCGAAACCGGGCTTTACCTCCAGGCGGTGATCGCGGCGCGTGGCGGCAAGTTCCTCTTGGCGCGCGAATTGCTGCAACGCTCCGGCCTGGAGACCGCGGGTGTGCCTGCATCGCTGATGCTGTCGGCGATCGTCGATTTGCAGAATGCCAATCCGGCAAGCGCGGCGCAGACCCTCGATCGCCTGTTGCTCGACCAGCCCGACAATGTCCGCGCGGTGGAATTGCTCGCTTCAGCGCTATCGCAAAGCGGGAGCGAGCGGGAACTGGTCTATCGGTTTTCCGACCGCGCGCTGGGTCCCGCAGGGTCGCCGCATTTGCGCCTTTTGGTCGGAAGGGCTCACGAGGCTCTCGAGCAGCGAGCAAAGGCGGCGCAGTTCATCGACCTTGCGGCACTCGGTCCGGACGGACTTGCGCCTCTCCCGAGCGACACGCCTACCGAAACGCTCACCGCTACCGGAGGCGGTGGCGCGCAGACGCGGGATTTCGTGCGGTCGGTATTGTTCGGTCAGGCACGCGGATCGGCAGTGGGGAGTGCGGAAGATTTCGTCAGGCGGTTCCCGGGGTCGGCCGATGGCTATGCGATCCTCGGCGATGCCGAGCTTGCCAGCGGTGACCGCCGCGCGGCGAGGGACGCCTATGTTCGCGCCGCCGATATCAGGCAGCCCTGGCCGCTGACGCTCAGGCTGGCGGGAAGCCAGGCAACGCCTGAGGCAGCTGCCGAGCTGCTGGGGGAATATCTGCAGGCCAATCCGATGAACGGACATGCGGCGGCGCTGCTGGCCGATGCTTCTGCTGCGCAGGGCAAGTGGCAGCAGGCGGCGGCGCTGCTGGACCACGCGATCGCGCATGGCCAATCCCGCGTGCCGTGGGTGCTAGCATCCAGAGGGATCGCCGCCGGTCAGCTGGGCGATGCTGGCACGGCGCTGGACTTTGCGTTTCGCGCCCACGAACTGCAACCGCTCAATCCGCGCGCGATTGCCGCGCTGATCGCGACCTTGCCGCCGGAGCAGAATGCAGCGCGTGCCGATCTGCAGGCGAAGCTGACCTCGCTCCTCGCGTCCTGAGGCCTCGACAAGACGGAGCGGTGGCGGCAGGGGCGGCGCATGGCGCTGCGCACGATCCTGACCGACCCGATGTTGCGCATGCTGGCGCTTGCTACCGCGCTTGCGGCGATCGTTCCGGTGACCGGCGGCGGCAGGGACATTGCGCAGATCGTCGCCAACTGCGCCGTATTCCTGCTGTTCCTGCTGAACGGCCTGCGCATCGCGCGAAGCGAGATCGTGCGCGGCATCGCCCACTGGCGCTATCAGGCGGTGCTGGTGGTGTGGGTGTTCGGTGCGATGGCGCTGGGCGGGCTGGCTCTGTCGCTTGTCGGAGAGGCTTACCTGCCCGCTTTGATCGCACTCGGCTTCCTCTATCTTGGCGTGCTGCCGTCGACCGTACAATCGGCGACGTCCTATACCGCGCTTGCGGGCGGGGCGGTGGCTTTGGCCGTGGTCAGCGCCGCTCTCCTGAACATCCTCGGCGTGTTCGTATCCGTACCCCTTTTTCTCGCTCTCGGCGGGAGCGGTGAGGGGGCGGTGGGGAGCGAGGTGCTGGTCAAGATCCTCGGCATCCTCGTGCTGCCGTTTGCCTTGGGGCAGATATTCCAGAAACCCGCGGCGCCGTTGATCGAGAGCATCAAAGGGAAGATCGCCTGGGTCGATCGCTTCGTGATTGCGATTGCTGTCTATGTCGCTTTCTCGGGTGCGGTCGAGCAGGGCATCTGGAGCCGTGTCGATGGCGCGGGCTGGCTCATTCTGCTGGCGTTCGTCGCGCTATTTCTCGCCTTTGCCCATGGCGGTGCATACACGGTCGCCAAGCTGGCAGGCTTTGCGCGCGAGGACCGGATCGCCTTCCTGTTTTCCGGCGCACAGAAAAGCGCCGCCGTCGGCGCGCCGCTCGCCACGATCCTGTTCCCGCCCGACGCGGCGGGCTTCATCGTCCTGCCTCTGCTGCTCTATCACCTGTTCCAGCTGGTGCTGGCAGCGCCGCTCGCTAGTCGGCTGAGTGCATCGCGTCTTCCGGATGGCGCCGGTTATAGCGCACCGACCACCAGAAGCTGACGCCGATCAGCAAGGCGCCGATCAGGCCGGTGATGGTTTCGGGAATGTGGTAGCGCGCCGACAGCAGCATGATGATGCCGAGCACGATGATCGCCCAGAAGGCACCGTGCTCAAGATAGCGATACTGCGCCAGCGTGCCCTGCCGCACGAGGTGGATGGTCATAGAACGGACGAACATCGCGCCCACGGAAAGCCCCAGCGCGATAATGATCATGTTATTCGACAGCGCGAAGGCCCCGATCACGCCGTCGAAGCTGAAGCTCGCATCGAGCACTTCGAGATAGAGAAATCCGCCGAGGCCCGAGCGCACGATCTCGCCCGCAGCCTTCTTGCGCGCCTCCCGCTGTTCGATGATCGCCCCCAGCGCATGAACGGCGATATAGGTCACAAGTCCGAGGATGCCGGCGGTGAGGAAGGTGATCTTGTCGGCAGCGGGCAGGGTCGTGGAAACGAAATAGACGAGGAGCAGGACCAGCCCGATCTCCACCGCCGGCACATTCGAGAACTTGTTGATCGCCCGCTCGAACACCCCGATCCAGTGCACGTCCTTGTCGTGATCGAAGAAGAAGGCGAGGCCGACCATCGCGAGGAACGCGCCCCCGAAACCGGCGATGCCGATATGGGCGCCCTCGACGATCCGCTCGTATTCCTCGGGATCGTTCAGCGAGAGGCTGACGGCTTCGACCGGGCCGACATTGGCCGCAATCGCCACGATGGCGATGGGGAAGATGATGCGCATACCGAACACCGCGATGAGAATACCGATGGTCAGGAAGCGCTGCTGCCACACCGGGTCCATCTCGCGCAGGACCGTGGCGTTCACCACGGCATTGTCGAAGCTGAGCGAGACTTCGAGGATCGACAGGACGATCACGATCCACAGGACCGACAGCATGCCGGTGATCGTGCCGGTGCTGGCATAGCCGTACCACGCCCCCAATCCGAGGCAGACAGCCGTAAAGCCGAGCGAGAACGCGTAATAGCGAAGCAGGGTTTCCATCGAGGTTTCCGGTAATCAGCTCTTGGGCTGGTATGTCTGGTCTGGACCGGGGAAACTGCGCTCGCGCACTTCCTCGGCATATTGCGCCACGGTTTTTTCGATCACGTCGGCGATGGCTTCGTATTTCTTTACGAAGCGCGGCACACGCTCGAACATGCCGAGCATGTCTTCGGTCACGAGGACCTGCCCGTCGCACTGGGCCGAAGCGCCGATGCCGATGGTGGGGCAGGAGACGGCCTTGGTGGCCTCGATCGCGATGGGTTCCACGACGCCTTCGATGACGATGGCGAAGGCACCAGCCTCGTCCAGCGCTTTCGCGTCGGTCACGATCTTGTCGGCTTCCGCATCGCTGCGCCCGCGCGCCATATAGCCCCCGAGCACGTTCACCGCCTGTGGGGTGAGGCCTACATGCCCCATCACCGGGATGCCGCGCTGATTGAGGAAGGCGACAGTCTCGGCCATCTGCTCACCGCCCTCCAGCTTCACTGCAGCCGCGCCGGATTGCTTGAGAAGGTAGGCGGCACTTTCGAAGGCCTGTTCCTTCGACGCTTCATACGAACCGAAGGGCATGTCGACCACGACCACTGCGTGATAGCTCCCACGCACGACGGCGGCTGCGTGGTTTGCCATCATGTCGAGCGTTACCGGAATCGTCGAGGGCAGACCGTAAATCACCTGAGCCAGCGAGTCGCCGACCAGCAGGATATCGCAATGCGCATCGAGCAATTGTGCCTGCCGGGCGGTGTACGCCGTCAGCATGACCAGCGGCTCCTCCACCTTGCCATCGCGCTTGTGCGCGCGGATCTTCGGCACGGTGAGGCGCTTCATCGGCTGGGGCGTCGGATTGGCGCGGCTGGTCGATGTGTCGAGCTGGAAAGTCGTGGACATGCTGCAGCCCCTAGCAAGCCGTGAAAGGAAGGCAAAGCGGCGCTTGGAATCGGTAGCGATAACGTGTCTAAGGGCGCCGACGGGAAAGTGCGGCTGAGGGGCCGCTCTTCAGAGAGGAATTCGACGACAATGGTCGCCACCACCACTTCGACCGGCGAAGGCTGGTCTTCGCGCACAGCCTTCATCCTTGCCGCAGTCGGGGCCGCAGTCGGTCTCGGGAATATCTGGCGCTTCCCGACCCTTGCGGGTGAAAGCGGCGGCGGGGCCTTCGTGTTTTTCTACATCGCCTGCGTCTTCCTGCTCGGCCTGCCGCTTGTGTTGTCGGAAATCTTCATCGGGCGCGTGGGGCAGACCGATGCGGTAGGATCCATCCGCAAGGTCGCCGCGCAATCGCAATCGTCACCGAGCTGGGCGATATTCGGGGCAATCGGCGCAATTGCCGCGTTCCTGATCGTCTCCTTCTATTCGGTCGTCGCCGGCTGGGTGCTGTATTACGCCGGCGTGATGGGCGGCGACCTGATCGATGCCATCATGGCTGGCGAGCCGTTCCGCGGTGCGCTGGCCGGAGAGGATCAGGCACAGATCCAGCAGCGGCTGGGCGATATGTTTGCCAGCCCGGGCCTGCTGCTTGCCATGCACCTCGCCTTCATGGGTCTGACGCTTTTCATCGTCGCGCGCGGGGTCAGCTCGGGCATCGAGAAGGCAGCGACCTATCTGATGCCGATGTTCTTCGTCCTGCTCGTCGGGTTGGTCATTTACGGCGCAATCGAGGGCGATATCGCCGAAACCGCGGCGTTCCTGTTCACGCCTGACTGGTCGAAGCTGACTCCGCAGGTAATGAACTCGGCTCTCGGGCAGGCGCTGTTTTCGCTTTCACTCGGCGTGGCGGGACTGATTACGTATGGCTCATACATCAAGGAGGGCAGCGGCCTCGGCTCGACATCGGCCCTGATTGCAGTGGCCGATACCGCGGTCGCGCTGCTCGCCGGCTTCATGATTTTCCCGATCGTCTTTGCCGTGGGCCTCGACCCGGCGGCCGGCCCGACGCTGGTCTTTCAGACCTTGCCCTTCGCTTTCCAGACCATGCCTGCCGGGGCGCTGTTCGGCTTCCTGTTCTTCGTCTTGATCCTTGTTGCTGCGGTGACGAGCTCGATCTCGCTGCTCGAGGTGCCGACCGCCTGGGGCATCGGAGAGCGCGGCTGGAGCCGCCACAAGTCGGCGCTGATCTTCGGCGGCGGCGCGTTCCTGATCGGGATTGCCTGCCTGCTTGGCTACAACGTCTGGTCGGATGTCCGCCCGCTCGGCTTCTGGTCGCTGTTCGCGGAAACCGACATCCTCGACACGGTCGACGGGTTTACCGGCAAGGTGATGCTGCCGGTCGGCGCGCTGCTGACCTCGATCTTCATCGGCTGGAAAGCGGACACGAACCTTCTGCGAACTACGACGGGACTTTCGCCCCTCGCATTCGGCATCTGGCGCCTCCTGATTGCCTGGCTCTGCCCGATCGCGGTGGCGATCATTCTGGTGACGGGGCTGTTCCCCAGCATTTTGGGGGCCTGATCAAAATTGCGCTTTTCGGGCGCGATATTTGCGAGTAATCGAGGCGTTCCGGCTGGCGGAGCGGGGGTGTCCCGCGGCGGGCCGGTGGAGCCAGCTGGCCACATATGATCCTCGACAGGGTGAAGCCGCTCGACGCGATACTCGCGGCGGCTGAGAAGAAGTCGCTGCATCGATCGCTCGGTGCGTGGCAATTGATGCTGTTCGGCATCGGATGCATCATCGGGACCGGGATATTCGTGCTCACCGCCGCCGGCGCGCAGAAGGCGGGGCCAGGCTTGATGCTGGCGTTCGTCATAGCCGGTGCCGTGTGCATCGTTGCGGCGCTTTGCTATGCCGAGATCGCCGCGATGATCCCGGTCGCAGGATCGGCCTATACCTACAGCTATGCGACGATGGGTGAGCTGCTCGCCTGGACGGTGGGCTGGGCGCTGATCCTGGAATACGCCATCGCCGCATCGGCAGTGTCGGTCGGATGGTCCGGGTATTTCTCCGGCACCATCCTCAACGAGTTCCTCGGCATTACGCTTCCACAATGGCTTTCCGCAGGTCCGCTTGCATTGGGCGGGGAACCGGGCGGCTTCATCAACCTGCCTGCTCTGGTAATTGCCCTGCTGGTAACGTGGCTCTTGATGATCGGGACAAGCGAGAGCGCCAAGGTAAATGCGGCACTGGTGGCCATAAAGGTCACCGCGCTCACTGCGTTCATCGGCCTCACCCTGACGAGCGCCTATTTCGATCCGGACAAGTTCAATCCGTTTCTGCCTGCGGGGGTTTTCGGCGGTTTCGGGACGGGTGTGGGCGCGGTCGGCGCAGCCGCGACGATCTTCTTCGCCTATGTCGGGTTCGACGCGGTTTCGACCGCTGCGGAGGAAACGAAGAACCCGCAGCGCAACGTTCCGATCGGGCTGGTCGGTTCGCTGGTCTTCTGCACGGTCTTCTACATTCTCGTCGCGGCCGGGGCGATCGGGACGATCGGCGGTCAACCGATCATGGGGCCGGGCGGCGTTCCGTTTCCCGCAGGCTCGGAAGAGCTGGCCCGGCAGTGCGCGCTTCCCGCTTATTCGGGCGCTCTCGTCTGCTCGGACGAGGCGCTGGCGCATGTGCTGCGGCAGATCGGATTTTCGGGTATCGGCAATTTGCTCGGCATTGCAGCCTTTCTCGCGCTCCCTTCGGTGATCCTCGTGCTGCTGTTTGCGCAGACGCGCATTTTCTTCGTGATGAGCCGCGACGGGTTGCTCCCGGCTGGCTTGTCGAAAGTGCATCCGCGGTGGAAGACGCCTTACGTTGTCACGCTTCTCACCGGTGCAATCGTGGCCGTGGGTGCGGCTTTCTTTCCGGTCGGGCAATTGGCCGATATTGCCAATGCCGGAACGTTGTATGCCTTTGCGATGGTCGCGGTGGCAGTGATGGTTCTGCGGCGGACGGCTCCGGATCGGCCGCGCGACTTCCGGACACCCATGCTATGGTTCGTCGGCCCTGCCACTATCTTCGGTTGTGCGTTTCTCTTCCTCAACCTGCCGTTGGAAGCCATGCTCGTATTGCCATTGTGGTCGGCGATAGGCCTGCTGGTCTATTTCGGATACAGCCGCAGGATGAGCCATCTGGCCCAGGGGATAGTAGAGGTTGTCGACGATATCGCGGGCGAGGAGACGATGATCCCGATCGATCCCGCCCCACGGAGCGACTGAAAAATTAAAAAGGGCCGCCCGGTAAGGAGCGGCCCTTTGCGACTCGTTTTGTTATTGTTGGTCGATCTTAGAGGTCGACCTTCTTGGCATGCTGTTCTTCGGCTTCGTCGTGGACGGTCATGCCGAGCGCCATCTTGGCAGTGTTGAGCATGCCGAGATCGCCGTTCCAGATCTCTGCGGTGCCGAGGTCCATGCGCAGGAACAGGATGTCGGGATCGTCCTTGCCGCCATCGTACCAGGCTTCGACGAAGTTGTTCCAGAAGTGGTCGAAACGCTCCTTGCTGGTTTCGACTGCAAGCGTACCGCCGAAGCGGGCAAACATTTCGTGGCCCTTGCCGGCGAAGGTCGCGGTGGCGTTGCCGAGCTTTGCGAAATCGCTGTGCTTGTGCGTGAAGAACCACACCGAGCTGTTCGCGTCCTTGTCGAGCTGTGCGGTCATCGGCACTGCAGTGTCGGGCTGTCCGTCGAGTTCGAGGAAGACGAAGGGCGAATCGGCCATCGCCTTCCAGAATTTGGTCTTGAGTTCGTCGGCATTGCCTTCGGCATATTTCATGTGGGGTCCTTTCGGTCGTTTGCCTGTGCAACGTGCGGCAAAGGCGATGCGTTCCGGGGCATGGCGACAAGGCGGAACTACCCGATTGCGAATCGATCCGTGTTGGAACATATTAGGAACAAATGAGTCGTTCCGTCATGCCTTCCGCCACCGCCTCCCTGCCGCTGGCCTCGCTCGTCGATGCCGGTACCATCGCGGCGCGGAATAGTTCGCGTTGGCGGCCGGGCCTGGCGGCAGCGGGCAGGGCGGCGCTACATAGCGAGGTGTTTGCCTCGCCGAATGAAGCGGCCGGAGCGGGAGCGGCGCTGGCCCTGGCGCTCGACGATTGGCGAAACCTGCCTCGCGGCGAAGGTCGCGGCGATGCTCACGCCGTGACTCCCGCCGAGTCCGACACCCGGCCAGTCCTGTGGGTGCAGACGCGCGATGCGGCGCGGCTTTCCGGGCGTCCTTACCGGGCAGGCCTGCCCAAGGAAGTGCGCGACCGGTTGATCCACGTGCTCGCCGATACCGCGCAAGATGCGCTTTTCGCTTTGGAAGAAGGCGTCCGCTGCCGGGACATCGCCTGGGTTATGGGCGAGATCGCGGGCAATCCGAAGGCGCTCGATTTCACAGCCTCGCGCCGCCTCACGCTGGCGAGCGAGAAATACGGCGTGCCGCTGTTCCTCGTCCGGCTCGATGCGGCGCGCGACCTGTCGTCGGCCCGGATGCGCTGGGATGTCAGCTCTGCCGCCTCCGACGCGCCCCGGTGGAATGCGCAGGCTCCCGGTGCGCCGGTCTGGCAGGCCGAGCTGTTCCGGGCACGCGGGCATGCGCCGGGCGAGTGGCTGCTGCAGGAGCAGGGCGGGGCACTGAAAGCCCGACGCAAACGGCAGGCGGACAATGATACCGGCGCGCTCAACTGGACTGCGGGGCTTCAGCGGCGGCGACTGTCGCAGCAGGCATGAGCGCGCTTGCCGGCGACCTCGGGTCGTCCCGCCGCATCCTCTCAATCTGGCTGCCTGCATTTGCGATCGACCGTTGGCGGATCGTCACGCGAGAGGCCGGAGGCGAACTCGATAGCGGGCCGCTAGTGCTGATTGCCGACACGGCGCACGGCCCGCGGATCGAGGCCGCCAATCGCCTCGCCATGGATGCCGGCGCGCGTCGGGGCATGATGCTGGCCGATGCCCGCACGCTGTGCCCGGAAATCTCGACCGCACCCAGCGACCCAACGGGCGATCTGGCGTTCCTCGAACAGCTTGCCGTCCGGGCGCAGCGCTGGGGCCCGTGGTCGGCGATGGACGAACCCGACGGCCTGCTGGTGGACGTGACCGCCGTCGCGCATCTGTTCGGCGGGGAAGAGGCGCTGCTGGAGGACGTGTGCGCGGGTTTCGCCCGGCGCGATCTCGCCATCCGTACAGCCATTGCGCCCACCGCAGGGGCAGCCTGGGCGCTGGCGCATTTCGGCTGGGCCGGGGCGATCGTGGATCGCGAGCTGGAGCCTATGCTGGCCGACCTGCCCGTCGCGGCGCTGCGGCTTGGCAGCGATGTGCTCACCGTCCTGCGCCGCCTCGGCCTCAAGCGGATCGGCGACATTACAACTATCGGGCGCGACGCGCTCCAGCGCCGGTTCCGCAAGCGCAAGGTGCCCGAGGCCAACCCGCTGCTGCGCCTCGACCAGCTGCTCGGGCGGATTCCGGAACCGCTCCTCCCGGTAATAGAACATCACGCGCCGCTCACCCAGCGGCGCCTGATGGAGCCGATCCGTCACCGCACTCTGCTCGATCAGGTGGTGAACGATCTTGCCGATGACATGGCACAGCTTCTCGAGAGCAAGGGGCTGGGCGCGCGGGGGTTGGAACTGGGGTTGTGGCGGGTCGATGGCGAGGTTGCAGTGCGCAGGCTGGAGATGTCCGCCGCCACGCGCGATCCCGCGCATATCTGCCGCCTGTTTGCCGCGCGGCTCGACGATATCGAGGCGGGCTTCGGCATCGAACTGCTGCGCCTGCGAGCCAGCTGGACGGAGCCGCTCGCTCTGGCACAGGGCGATATCGAGGCGCAGGCGGAAAGCCCCGGCACCTCGCTCGCCACCTGTATCGACCGGCTGACGGTGCGGCTCGGCCCCAAGGCGGTCAGCCGCCCGGTGCCTTTCGCCAGCCACATCCCGGAGCGCGCGCAGCGCTGGAAGCCGCCGCTGGAGCGGGAGCCACCGACGCAAGGGGTGCTGGAATTCCACGCCCGCCCGCTGAAGATGCTCGACACGCCGGAGCGCATCGCCGTGCTCTATGCTTCGCCCGACGGCTACCCTCAGCGCTTTCGCTGGCGCGGCGGCGTGCACGAAGTCGCGCGGGTCGAAGGGCCGGAGCGGATCGCACCCGAATGGTGGCGCGAGCGCGGTTCGGTCCGCCTACGCGATTACTACCGGATCGAGGACGAGCGAGGGCGGCGCTACTGGATCTATCGCCAGGGCATCGCCGGAGACGGACGGGGCGGCCCGCCGGACTGGTTCCTGCAGGGGCTCTGCGCCTAGCTTTCGGACACCAGGAACGCGCGGCGCGAGCGCTTCTGGCCGAGGGGTATGTTGCTGAAATTCGCCACCGGGCCGGTCTCGACTTCGACCGTCTGGACCGTGGCGTCCACTGCTGCTTGCGGAATGCTGCGCTCGAACACCAGCCCGCAGCTACCGTCGCGGCTCCATACCACCTTGCACCAGTGTTCCTGATCACCCCAGGCGAGCAGCCCGGAAATGCCGCTGGCCGGCAAGTCCTCTGCCTCAAAACATGCGCCGTCGAGCGACAGATCGCGCAACCGACCGCATCGTTCGCCGCCAAGCAAGCGAAGCGACGCGGGGCAGTCGACGGAATGCCGCCGACTGGTGCGTCGTTCGGATTGGCACGCGACCTGTTTTCTCTGGAATAGCGCCATGCGGTGCCCCCTTACCGGACGTCATCGCGGGGTTCTGGTTACTGCGACCTTTTCCGACACGGTAAATAAACTTTAGGGATACCCGCCCGGCACCTTGCCGGACGGGTATCGCATTCAGGGGCGATCGAAGAAGTCCACACGCCCATCGTCGAGATCGTAATAAGCACCGACGACTTTCAGTTTCCCGGCTCGCTGCGGCTCGAGCAAGATGGGGTCGGTATGCTGTCGAAGCTGCCGTACGACACGGCTAACGTTGGCGCGCACCGAATTGTCGAGCAGATCGCCGTCCTTGTCACGGACAGAGAGGACCGCGGGGATGATCGGTTCGATCATGGGGCCGATGGAACCCGGGAATGTCGCATTGTCCGTCACGACTTCGGTCGCCGCTTTGACGGCACCGCAACTCTCGTGTCCCATCACGACCACGAGGGGGACATTCAGCACCGCCACGGCATATTCGATCGACCCGAGGGCGACCGTGTCCACAGTATTCCCGGCATTGCGAATGATGAAAAGCTCCCCCAGTCCGCGACCGAACAGGAGTTCGGGCGGCACCCGGCTATCGGAGCATGTTACATAGGCAGCGAAAGGCTGTTGCCCGGCGGCGAGATCGAGCCGCCGTTGGGAACTGGTCAAGACGCTCGTACGGCCGCCGGTAAGGAACTGTTCGTTGCCTCGTCTCAATAGTTCGAGTGCCTGGTCGGGGGTGAGGTCGGAAGCCGGCGGCGCAGGTTCGGGCATTGCCGGATTATCCTGCGCCAGGGCAGAATTACCGCCCAGCAAGGCGGCGGCGCTGGCGGCCCCCGTTGCACCAAGCATGGATCGACGAGATATCATAACCACTCTCCTTTGGCGCCCGAAGTCAGAGTGGGTCGGGCGCTGGTTTGCTTTATCGCCAGGGGCGATCGCTCAACGTCCGACATCACGAGCACATCGCGCTCGCCAGAGGGGCCCGGTCCGTGCAATTTTTACGCTGTTCTGGCGTGGGAGTTCCCGCGGTCGCAGCATTTTGCTGTTGGAAAAACGTGCGAGAGAACATATAAAGAACATATGGCGTCGCAAACCATCCTCCAGAAGCTCGAGATCCTCGCCGATGCGGCGAAATACGATGCGTCCTGCGCGTCGTCAGGTACGGCGAAGAAGAACAGTCTGGGCGGCAAGGGGATCGGTTCGACCGAGGGAATGGGCATCTGTCACGCTTATGCGCCCGATGGCCGCTGCATCAGCCTGCTCAAGATCCTGCTGACCAATCACTGCGTGTTCGACTGCCATTACTGCGTCAATCGCAAGAGCTCGAACGTGGCGCGTGCGCGCTTCACGCCGCAGGAAGTGGTCGACCTGACGCTCGCCTTCTACCGGCGCAATTATATCGAAGGGCTGTTCCTGTCGTCGGGCATCGTGAAGAGCTCGAACCACACGATGGAGCAGATCGTGGAAGTCGCCCGCATCCTACGGGAAGAACACGATTTTCGCGGCTACATCCACCTCAAGACCATTCCCGAAGCCGATGCCGAGATCGTCCATCAGGCGGGGCTCTATGCCGACCGTGTGTCGATCAATGTCGAGCTGCCGACCGACAGTGGCCTCACCCGCCTCGCGCCCGACAAGGATGCGCGCCAGATCGAAGGCGCGATGGGCAAGGTGAAGGCCGACCTCGTCGAGGCGAAGGATGCGCGCAAACGCTTCCGCCATGCGCCGCGCTTCGCGCCTGCGGGCCAGTCCACGCAAATGATCGTCGGCGCCGATGCGGCGAGCGATGCCGATATCGTGGGCAAGGCGAGCCGGCTCTACGATAATTTCCGTCTGCGCCGGGTCTATTACAGCGCTTTCTCGCCGATCCCCGACGCCAGCGCGGTGTTGCCGCTGAAGCGCCCGCCGCTGATCCGCGAGCATCGGCTCTACCAGTCGGACTGGCTGATGCGTTTCTATGGCTACAAGCCGACCGAGGTGATGCAGGCGACCGAGGCGGACGGGAATTTGCCACTCGACATCGATCCCAAGCTCGCGTGGGCGCTCAAGTTTCGCGAGCAGTTCCCGCTCGATGTGAACCGTGCCAGTCGCGAGCAATTGCTGCGCGTGCCGGGCCTCGGCGTAAAGGCGGTGAACAAGATTATCGCCAGTCGTCGCCATCGCAATCTGCGGCTCGACGATGTGGCGCTTCTGACGCAATCGATCACCAAAGTGCGGCCGTTCATCTGCACCGTGGACTGGCGCCCGATCACGCTGACCGACCGCGCGGACCTGCGCAGCCTGCTCGCGCCGAAGTCCGAGCAGCTGGAACTGTTCGCGGCATGAGGTCCTCAAGCAGCCTCTCAGGCGTGAAGCTCGGCACTTATTACGTGGTGCACATGCCGGAGCCGGACGATTTCGACTTCTGGCGGGAGCGGGCGCGCGGGCTGATCCAGTGCGATGTCCCGCCCGACCGGATCGCCTGGGTCGAACCGGGCGGTAGCGGCGACCTGTTCGCGCATGGGAAGCGCCGCATGCCGGTGCCGCCGAAGGATGCCCCGCCGGTGCGCGCCAACCGCCGCTTCGTCAGCTTGGCGCGCAATGCCGCACTTCACTCCGATCCAGAGCGTTTCGCTCTCCTCTACCGCCTGCTCTGGCGATTGCAGGCCAATCCGCGGATCATGGAGGACAAGGCGGACCTCGATATCCGCAAGCTGGAAGAGCTCGACAAGAACGTGCGCCGCGACAGTCACAAGATGCACGCCTTCGTCCGCTTTCGTCTGGTCGAAGATGAAGAGGGCGGTGAGCATTACGTCGCCTGGTTCGAGCCCGACCACCACATCCTGCGCGCCAATGCTGGCTTCTTCATGCGGCGTTTTTCCAATATGCGCTGGTCGATCCTGACGCCGCGCGGCTCGCTGCATTGGGATGGCGAGACGATGGCGGAAGGCCCGCCTGCCGACCGCAGCGATGCGCCGAGCGGCGATCCGACCGAGGATCTGTGGCGCAGCTATTATGCGTCGATCTTCAACCCTGCGCGTTTGAAGATCGGGGCGATGCTGAAGGAAATGCCCAAGAAATATTGGAAGAACATGCCCGAAGCCGCGCTCATTCCCGAGCTGGTGGCGGGTGCGCAGAAGCGGGAAAGTGCGATGGTCGAGAAGGGAACGCTGGAATTCGAGGAGCGGCCCGAAACGCTCGCAGCGATCGACAAGGCGATCCATGCCTGCCGCAAGTGCCCGATCGGCCAGCTCGACAACCACGCGGTGATGGGCGAGGGGCCGCAGGATGCCGCGCTGATGATCGTTGGCGAACAGCCGGGCGATCAGGAGGATCAGCAGGGGCGGCCCTTCGTGGGGCCGGCGGGCCAGCTGCTCGACGCGCATCTGGAGAAGGTCGGGATCGACCGGCGTACGGCTTACGTCACCAATACGGTCAAGCATTTCAAATATGTCCAACGCGGCAAGCGGCGAATCCACCAGTCGCCCGGCGCGAAGGAGATCGACACCTGCCGCTGGTGGATCGAAAGCGAGCGCGCGATCGTGCAACCGAAACTGATCCTCGCCATGGGCGCGAGCGCGGCGCGCGGCATGCTAGGCAAGACTGTCAGCATCACCAAGGTCCGCGGCGAACCGATTGCGCTCGAAGACGGCAGTGAGCTGTGGGTGATGGCGCATCCATCCTACCTCCTGCGGCTCGACGGACCTGCGCGCGAAGAGCAGGCGCGCCTGTTCGATGCCGATCTTGCTGCAGTGAAGGAGCGGCTCGAGGAACTGGCCGGGTGATGGTATGCCGGAGAACGACCACCAGATCCCGAAGCGCAGGATCGATGTCGATCCCGACCTCGTAAGGACGCCGCAGCGCGCGCCTTTCGTCGAGCTTGGCCTCGTTTCCTGCTTCAGCTTCCTGCGCGGCGCGTCCGATGCGGTCGATCTGGTCGAGCGGGCCTATATGCTCGGTTACGATGCAATCGGGATTGCGGATGCCAACACCATGGCCGGTGTTGTGCGCATCCATAGCGAGGCGAAAACTCTTAAGTTGAAACCGCTTATCGGCTGCAGGATAGAAACGGTCGAAGGTTTCGCCTTCCTCGCCTATCCCAGGGATCGCGCCGCTTACGGGCGTCTGTGCCAGCTGATTTCGCAGGGACGCATGGCCACGCTGGAGGGTGAGTGGCAGGCCAAGGGTGAGTGCCACATCTCGCTGGCCATGCTCGCTGCGCAGAGCGAGGATGTGCAGCTGATCCTCGTGCCGCCGCGCGATCTTGGGCAGCGTTTCACGATTGCGATCCCGAGCAATGTCGTGCCGTTTCGCCAGGCGGATACAGGGGAGGAAGTCAAAACCCAGTGGACGCAGGTCGAGGGTGACCTGGCCGACCTTCTTCCGCACGTAACCCGCCAGCTGCCAACATTGCGCTATATCGCCGCGAGCTACCTTTACACGGCCAGCGATATCGAACGGATCGAGCGGCTCGATCATTTCGCACAGGCCAACGATCTGTGCATCCTCGCCACCAACGACGTGCATTACGCCACGCCCGACAAGCGGCCCCTGCAGGACGTGATGACCGCCATCCGCCACAAGACTACGGTGGCCGAGGCCGGGCACCTGCTGTTCGGCAATGCCGAGCGGTACCTCAAGTCGCCTGCCGCCATGGTCCGCATGTTCGCCCGCTGGCCACATGCCATCGCCGCCACGCGCGAAGTGGCCGATGCCTGCGATTTCAGCCTCGACACGCTGAAATACGAATATCCCGAAGAGCTCTATCCCGGCGGCGTCGATCCGCAGGGCTATCTCGAAAGCGAAACCTGGAAGGGGGCCGCCTGGCGCTATCCGCAAGGCATTCCCGACAGCTTGCGGGAAACGCTGAACAAGGAACTCGCGCTGATCGGAAAGATGCAGCTTGCGCGTTATTTCCTGACCATCAAGGATATCGTCGATTTCGCGCGCAACAAGGTCGATCCGCCGATCCTGTGCCAGGGGCGGGGGAGCGCGGCCAATTCGGCGGTCTGCTACTGCCTCGGCATCACCAGCGTCGATCCGGAAAAGCACCAGCTCCTGTTCGACCGCTTCATCTCCGAAGACCGCAAGGAGCCGCCCGATATCGATGTCGATTTCGAGCATGAGCGCCGCGAGGAGGTGATCCAGTATCTCTACAGAAAATACGGCCGCCATCGGGCCGGGCTGTGCGCCACGGTGATTCACTACCGACCGCGCATGGCAATTCGCGAGGTGGGCAAGGCGATGGGCCTGTCCGAGGATGTCACCGCCGTGCTGGCACGCACCGTCTGGGGCGGGTGGGGCCGCACGATCGACGAAGGCCATGTCGAGAACGAAACCGGCCTCGACCTCACCGACCCGCATTTGCGCCGCGTGCTCAAGCTGACCGAGCAGATGATCGGCATGCCGCGCCATCTCAGCCAGCATGTCGGCGGCTTCATCCTCACCGACGGCCCGCTGACCGAGATGGTCCCGATCGGCAACGGTGCCATGCCCGACCGCAGCTTCATCGAGTGGGACAAGGACGACATCGACGATCTCGGCATCCTCAAGGTCGACGTGCTTGCCCTCGGCATGTTAACTTGCATCCGCAAGGGTCTGAAACTGCTCGAAGATCATCATTGCGAGAGCTACCAGCTCGCGACCATCCCGCGCGAGGATCCGGCGGTCTACGACATGCTGTGCACGGGCGATTCGCTCGGCGTGTTCCAGGTCGAAAGCCGAGCGCAGATGAACATGCTCCCGAGGCTCCGGCCGCGCGAATTCTACGATCTCGTCGTGCAGGTCGCCATCGTGCGGCCCGGGCCGATCCAGGGCGACATGGTTCACCCCTATCTCAAGCAGCGCCGCCGGGCGCGCGAGGGCAAGACCGATTTCTACCTGCCGTCGCCCGCGCCGGAGCACGGTCCGCCCGACGAGCTCTCGTCGATCCTCGAGCGGACCTATGGCGTCCCGATCTTCCAGGAACAGGCGATGAAGATCGCCATCGACGCTGCGAAATTCAGCTCGAAGGAGGCGAACCGCTTACGCAAGGCCATGGCGACCTTCCGCAGCCGCGGCATGGTGAACGAGCATCAGGACATGATGGTCGGCCGCATGATCGAACGCGGTTACGATGCCGAATTCTCCGCACGCTGCTTCGAGCAGATCAAGGGTTTCGGCGAATACGGCTTCCCGGAAAGCCACGCCGCCAGTTTTGCGCACCTCGTCTATGTGTCGAGCTGGATGAAGTGCCATTATCCGGCGGCCTTCGCCTGCGCGCTGCTCAATTCGCAGCCGATGGGCTTTTATGCCCCGGCGCAGATCGTGCGCGATGCGCGCGAACATGACGTCACGGTGCTGCCCGCCGACGTCAATCTGTCCGACTGGGACTGCACGCTGGAAGAGTGCGAGGGCGAGATCGCCTTGCGCCTCGGCCTCAGGCAGGTCGACGGCTTGCGCGAGGCCGTGGCGGCACGGCTGATCGGGGAGCGCGAGGAACGGGGGCCCTATGCCGACGTCACGGCGCTGCGGGACCGTGCCCGCATCGGCCCTTCGCATGTCGAGCGGCTTGCCAGCGCCGATTGCTTCGGTTCGATCGCGCTGTCGCGACGTCAGGCGCTGTGGGATGCGCGCAGCCTGATTCCCGAGCCCGACCTGCCGCTGTTCGCCGCCGCGGCGGAGCGGGAGGAAGGTGCCGAAACGTCGGCCACGCAGCTGCCTTACATGCCGCTGAGCGAGGAAGTCGTGGCGGATTACCAGACCACGCGGCTCAGCCTGAAGGCGCATCCGATGTCGTTCCTGCGCGAGGATCTGGATGCGCGCGGCTTCGTGCGTGCCTGCGACCTGCGCGAGCGCAAGTTCCGCTCCACCGTCAACGTGGCGGGCGTGGTGCTGATCCGCCAGCAGCCGGGCAGCGCCAAGGGAGTATGCTTCATCACGCTGGAGGACGAGACCGGCGTCGTGAACCTCGTCATCTGGCCTGATCTCAAGGCCCGCCAGCGCAAGGTGGTAATGGGTGCGCGGCTGATGGAAGTGCGGGGGCGCGTGGAATATGACGACGAGGTCGTACACGTCATCGCCCAGCACATGACCGATGCGACGCAGGATCTCCACCGCTTGTCGGACGATCTGCTGGTCGCGCCGATCGCGCGGGCGGATCATGTGAACAGCCCGCTCCCGTCGCAGTGCAAGGCGGGATGGGAAAACCCGGCCGGGAGTGCCGATGCTCCGGCTTCCGAAACCACGGCGAAGCCGCCGCCGAAGGACGACTGGCAAGACCCGCCGCCGGGAAATCGCGAATGCGGTTGGGGGGGGCGGCATCCGCGCGATGTGCGCGTGATCCCGAAATCGCGCGACTTCCATTGATGCGGGAGCGAACCGCGCCGCAAGCGGTTTGGTCCGGTATGCAGGTCGGCAGCACTAATCGATGAAAATTGACATATCCCGCCACATCGGCCGCTTTCGTGCCGACCGTCGCGTAGCAATCCTGTTGGTGCTAATCGGCTTGGGGCTTGCCGGCCGGGTGTGGCTGGCCGAGCATCCCGAGCATAACCCCTGGGCACCGCTCGACCTGCGTGACCCCGTGGGGTGGGCGACGGAAGCGAAGCTCCTCGCACTGCGAGACGATCCCGCACAATGTCGCGCCGCGCTGGAGCGGAGCGAGATTGCTTTCACCGCGCTCGATCCCGCAGGAGAGGGAGCCTGCAGGCGCGAGGACCGGACGCGGCTCGACGGGTACCCTCTGTCGCCCTCGACGCCCGCCATGACGTGTCCGACGACGGTAGCACTCTATCTGTGGGAACGCGATGTGCTCGAGCCATTGGCGCTGGAGCTCTTCGATAGCAAAATCGAACAACTTGAGCACCTTGGAGCATATTCCTGCCGCCGCCTATACGGTCGAGACGAGGGGCCTTGGAGCGAGCATGCGACGGCCAATGCCATCGATATTGCCGGCATCCGGTTAACCGACGGGACGCAAATCAGCGTGCTCCGGGATTGGGATGTGGACGGCCCGAAAGCGGAATTCCTGCGCCGCGCCCGCGACGGAGCCTGCGACAGTTTCGCAACCGTCCTGAGCCCCGACTACAACGCCGCCCATGCCGACCATTTCCATCTCGATATGAGCGCCCGCTGGCGGGGCGTATGCCGATGATCAGCGCGGCGAGGCGCAGTCGATCATGCGCGATTCCGAATGGTTGTCGCTTTGTTCGAGGCTTTCGCAAGGCGCCTTGGTCAGCAAAACGCCGTAGCGATCGGTCGACATGAGGATCGTATCGTCATCGACCTTCTCCAAACGCGGATTGGAATGGAGCACCTTCATTACGTCCCACCTCGCCGGCAAGTCGGGGTTGAACGGCTTTTCCGTCAGTGGCTCGCAGTCGGTTGCGCTGGGCGGCAGCGCCGGACCATCAATTTTTTCGACGACTCCAGCTTCTGTGTACCGATAGGCAAGGTTGAATTGCGAGCAGCGTGAGTATTCCGCCTCGATCCCGTCGAAGACAATCCGTCCGGGCACATCGGACAAGCCGATCCCGGCATGGCCACCCTGCTCGATGTAATGCGTGATTCCGACAATGCGCCACTCGCCGAGCAAATCCTGCGGCGGCAGCAAATAGGCAAGTCGTCGCTGAGCAGGCCGCTCAAGTAGCAACTGCGTGTCCCCGGCAGTGAGCAGCAGTCGGCCGTCCGGCAACCGCTCTACTGTCGGATTGCGGTCGAAGAAGGTGAAAAGCTGTCGATCCCGTTCCTCCCTCTCGGGTCCGCAGCCGATCTCGGTCTGAAAGCGTTGGCCGGGCGACGACAAGAAGCGCCCGTCGTGCACGGTTCCCGATGCGCCCGAGTAGTTGCATTCGATCTGCAAGCTTACGCTCTTATCACCGAAATCGGCGAAAGCGGCACGGGTCGAACCCGACAGGCGGCGCGGCTCATGGCCGTCGAAATTGACGATGTCCCACTCGCCGAGAATATCCTGGCTACTGGCGACCGGTTCGACTTCCACAGTGGTGCGGCTTGGGTCGACCGGGGTAGTCGTCAGCGGCGCAGGCTCTCCCATCTGCTGCACGGCAGGCACGCACGCGAAAAGTGTCGCGGTGGCGCAGGTGGCACCAAGCGCGCAGATCAGGCGCTCGATCGGCGAGGATTGTTGCATCCTCTGGAGTTTGCACGCTTAGCCTTGTCGCAGGCTGAACGGTCAGGCTTCGAGGGAATATCCCGCACTGCGGACCGTTCGTACCGGATCCTTAGCACCGTCGATCTCGATGGCCTTGCGCAGGCGGCGGATGTGGACGTCGACGGTCCGCAGCTCGATTTCGCTTTCGGTACCCCAGACGCCGTCGAGCAACTGACCGCGGCTGAATACCCGGCCCGGGCTCTCCATGAAGAACTTGAGCAGCCGGTACTCGGTCGGGCCCAGTTGCACGCCCTGGCCGCGGCGAGTGACCTTATGCGCGACCGGGTCGAGCACGATGTCGCCCACCGCGATCGTCTCACCGGCGAGCACGGGCCGAATACGCCGCATCACGGCTGCGACGCGCGCCAGAAGCTCGCGCGGGCTGAACGGCTTGGTGAGGTAGTCGTCGGCTCCGGTATCGAGGCCACGGACCCGGTCGTCTTCGGTCTCGCGCGCTGTGAGCATGATGATCGGCACATGCGCCGTTTCCTTGTCACGCCGCAGGCGACGGCAGACTTCGATCCCGCTGGTGCCTTCGATCATCCAGTCGAGGATGACGAGATCGGGGGTTTCCTCTGATGCCATCAGCAGCGCCTCATCGCCATCGGCGGTAGTGCGCACGTCGTAGCCTTCATTGGCGAAACGATATTCGAGCAGTTCGGAGAGGGCCGGATCGTCCTCTACCAGCAATAGCTTGGCCGCGTTCAAATCCTTGCCTTCCCGCGATGATTCCTTGTCGGGCATGGCAGTATGACCTTCGCGCTACAGAATTGTGTCAGTCGTCTTCGTCGGGCGGATATGTTCCGACGGCGGCGAAGTGGACCATCTCCGCGACATTGGTCGCATGGTCGCCGATGCGTTCGAGGTTGCGCGCCACGAACAGTAGCTGCGCCGCGCTCGAAATTGTTGAAGGATTTTCGACCATGTGGCTGACGAGATTGCGGAAAATCGAGTTGTAGAAGGCGTCCACCTTCTCGTCCGCGGCAATGACCTCGCGCGCCAATTCGGCATCGCGTGCGGCATAGGCGGTGAGCACATCGTGCACCATCTCGCTTGCAACTTCGGCCATTGCGGGCAGGAGGGTGAGCGGCTCGAACTGCTTGCGGTTGGAGCCGATTTCCTTGCTCGCCTTGGCGATGTTCTTGGAATAGTCGCCGATCCGCTCGACCACGCCGGCGATCTTCAGGGCGGCGATGACTTCGCGAAGGTCGTCCGCCATGGGTGCGCGCAATGCGATGATGCGCACAGCCAATTTGTCGACTTCGCTTTCGAGCACGTCGATCTTCTTGTCGGCCTTGACGATCCGATCGGAAAGCTCGTCGTCGCCTTTCACCAGCGCATCGATCGCCTGCTGGATGGCCGCCTCGGCGAGGCCGCCCATCTCGGCGATCAGGCCGCGCAGGCGCGTGATGTCTTCGTCGAAGGCCTTGACGGTATGTTCTTGAATGGAATCCATGGTCTTATCCGTACCGTCCAGTGATGTAATCCTGGGTGCGCTGCTCCAGCGGATTGGTGAATATGTCAGAAGTACGACCGTATTCCACCATCTTTCCCAAGTGGAAGAAAGCCGTGCGCTGGCTGACGCGGGCAGCCTGTTGCATCGAGTGGGTCACGATCACGATGGCATAGCGGCCGTTGAGTTCCGCAATCAGCTCTTCGATTTTCGCCGTCGCAATCGGGTCGAGTGCCGAACACGGCTCGTCCATCAGGATGACTTCCGGATCGACCGCGATGGCGCGCGCAATGCACAGGCGCTGCTGCTGGCCGCCGGAAAGCGCTGTGCCGCTGTCTTGCAGACGGTCTTTTACTTCTTCCCACAGACCCGCACGCTTCAGCGAGCGTTCGACGATGGCATCGAGTTCGTCCTTGCCCTCGGCAAGACCGTGGATCTTGGGCCCGTAAGCGATGTTTTCGTAGATCGATTTGGGGAAGGGATTGGGCTTCTGGAACACCATCCCGACCCGGGCGCGAAGTTGCACCACATCCATCTTGGAACGGTAGATGTCTTCGCCGTCCAAAGTGATCTCGCCCTCGACCCGCGCCGAGGGAATGGTGTCGTTCATCCGGTTCAGCGTGCGGAGGAAGGTCGACTTGCCGCAGCCCGACGGGCCGATAAAGGCCGTCACATACTTGGTCGGAATTTCGATCGACACCTCGTCGATCGCCTTCTTGTCGCCGTAGAACACGGAGACGTCGCGCGCGCTCATCTTGGCGTCGGTCGCTTCAAGGTTTTCGTGTACTACGGTCACCAGCTTTTCTCGAATTTGTTGCGCAGGTAGATTGCGAGTCCGTTCATCAGGAGCAGGAACAGCAATAGCACGATAATCGCCGCGCTGGTGCGTTCCACAAAGCCGCGGTCGATTTCATCGGACCACAAGAAGATCTGCATCGGCAGGACTGTGGCCGGAGACGTAAAGCCGTCTGGCGGTGTCGCCACGAAAGCGCGCATGCCGATCATCAGCAGCGGAGCGGTCTCACCGAGGGCGCGAGCCATGCCGATAATCGTGCCGGTAAGGATACCGGGAAGGGCGAGAGGCAGGACGTGATGGAACACGACTTGTACCGGCGAGGCGCCGACGGCCAGCGCGCCGTCGCGGATGCTCGGCGGGACGGCCTTGATCGCATTCCGGCCCGCGATGACGATCACCGGCATGGTCATTAGGGCCAGCGTCATGCCGCCGATCACCGGCGCGGAGCGCAGGTTCGGGAAGATCGTCAGGAATACGGCGAGCCCGAGCAGTCCGAAGATGATTGACGGGACCGCGGCGAGGTTGTTGATCGACAGCTCGATGATGTCGGTCCATTTGTTCTTCGGCGCGTATTCCTCGAGATAGAGCGCCGCCAGCACGCCGATCGGGAAAGCTAACAACAGCGTGACCACCATTGTCAGCATCGAGCCCTTGAGCGCGCCCCAGATGCCGACTTGCTGCGGATTGGTGGCGTCGGCGCGGGAGAGGAACCCCGGGTCGAAATTCTTGCCGATCCGGCCCTGCTCGTAGAGCGAGTTCGCCAGCGCCTGCATCTCCGGCGAGCCTTCGCCTTCGTACCCGGAAGCCAGGTCGGCCGAGGCTGGCAGCGAGAAGGTCACTTGTTCGCGCAGGATGCCTGGATCGGCTGCAATTGCCGCCGCTACATCGCGCCACGCCTGACCGCCGAGCTGCTCGGCTGCCTCGTCGCCGAGTGCCTCGGTGGCGAAATACTGCACGACATCGGGCAGTCCTTGCGCTTCGAGAGACTGGACTGCTCCCGACTGCGCCATGGTCGAGGCATCGGCGGATATGCCGGCCTGCGTAAAATCGATCGGCACTTCCACTTCGACGCGCTGGAAGCCGCCGATGCCGTTGATCGTCATCGTGCCGAGCAGGAACACCAGCACTGCGACCGAGAACAGGATCGCGCCGAGGCCGATTGCCTTGAAACGGCGTTCGGCGGCGTAGCGCTTCTTTAGCCGCGCTTCGAAGGCGGCGGTGCGCGTCGGGGCGCGCATGGTGGCGGCCTCTTCACTCATAAGCTTCGCGATACCGTTTGACGACGCGCAGGGCGACAAAATTGAGGCCGAGGGTGACCATGAAGAGCACGAAACCCAGCGCGAAGGCGCTCAGCGTGGCCGGATGATCGAAGCTGCCTTCACCCGTAAGCATGGCGACGATCTGCACGGTCACCGTGGTCATCGATTCGAGCGGATTACCGCTGAGGTTTGCGGCGGTCGAGGCTGCCATCACCACGATCATCGTCTCGCCGATCGCGCGGCTGATGGCCAGCATGACGCCTGCCACGATGCCGGGCAGTGCTGCCGGCACTAATACACGGCGGATGGTTTCATTGGTGGTCGCGCCCATCGCCAGGCTGCCGTCGCGCATGGATTGCGGGACCGCCGCGATGCTGTCGTCGGCCATCGAGCTGACGAAGGGAATGATCATCACGCCCATGACCAGGCCTGCCGCCAGCGCGCTTTCGCTGGAGGGGTTGGAAGCGCCGAGATCGATGGCAAGGTCGCGGATCGCAGGCGCGATGGTGAGTGCCGCGAAATAGCCATAGACCACGGTCGGCACGCCAGCGAGGATCTCGAGGGCAGGCTTCACCCACGAACGGACCCTCGGATTCGCATATTGCGTGAGATAGATCGCGCTCATCAATCCAAGCGGGATCGCAACGATCATGGCGATGATCGCACCGATGAATAGCGTACCCCAGAACAGCGGAATCGCGCCGTAGCGGGATGCATCCGGATTGTCTGGATTGGCCATGGGGTCCGGCCCCCAATGGGTACCGAACAGGAAATCGATCGGCGAAACCATGCCGAAGAAGCGCACGGTTTCGAAAATGAGGCTGGCGAGGATACCGATGGTCGTCAGGATGGCGACCAGCGATGCGGCCAGCAGGATCGCCATCACAATCCGCTCCACCCGCGTACGCGCGGCAAAGTCCGGCTTGAGACGCAAGAATGCCCACGTGCCCGCAAGGAATGCGATCAGCAAGGTAACCACTATGCCGATCGTGTTGTAATAGGACAGCGCATCCCTGAACGGCTCGACCAGATCCCGCGCCTGCGGATTGAAAACGGCAGGCGCCGCTCCTGTCGCGACCGCGCGGGCTTCGTTGAGAATCGTCTGGCGCTGGAACCCGAATGCGGGAAGATCGGCGGCCGCCGGGCTGGAGAGCACAGCCTGGCTGATGAGACCGGGCGCGATCGCGCTCCACAATGCGACGAAGGCGAGGAGGGGCAGCACGATCCAGAGCGCGACATACCACGCATGGTAGGTCGGCAGGCTCGACAGCCGCCCGTCAGCGCTTTCGCGGCGGAGCGTCCAGGCGCGCGCGCGGGCCGCCAACCATCCGGCGAGCCCGAGGCCGAGGGCCAGGAGAAGCAGGATGGTCGGTGACATACGCTAGTGTGCTTGCCTTACTTCAGCTGCGCGCCGTCGAGCGTGGTGTACTCGGTCGCCGCCTTGGTGTTGGCCGCCATAACGTCGTCAGGCGATGCGACAAGCCCGATCTTCGAGAGTTCCCCGCCTTTGCCCCACATGGTGGTCCACTGGGCAAGGTATTCGCGCAGGCCCGGAATGGCATCGAGGTGGGCCTTCTTCACATAGACGTAGAGCGGACGGGCACCGGGATAGTCGAAGTTGGCGATGTTCTCGTAGGTCGGCTCGACGCCGTTCATCGGCAAGCCTTGGACCTTGTCCGCATTCTCTTCGAGATAGCTGTAGCCGAAGACGCCGACGGCCTTGGGATTGCCTTCGATTTTCTGGACAATGAGGTTGTCCTGCTCGCCCTGGTCGACATAGGCCCCGTCCGATCGCACTTCGGTGCACAGCTGTGCGTGACGATCTTCGTCGCTGTCCTTGAGCGCCTTCATTTCGGCATTGGTGTCGCAGCCTACTTCGAGGACCAGTTCCTTCAGTGCATCGCGCGTGCCCGACGTGCTGGGTGGCCCGTAAACGAGGATCGGCTCGTTGGGGAGCGACGGATCGACGTCGGACCAGGTTTCGTTGGTCTGCTCTTCGCCATAGGGATTTGCAGCAAGCGCTTCGTACACATGCTGCGGGGTCAAATTCATCATGATTCCGCCCTGCGCCGATGCGAAGGCGATACCGTCGAGGCCGACCTGGATTTCCGTGATTTCGTTGACGCCATTGGCCTGGCAGTCGGCAAATTCGCTGGCCTTCATGCGGCGCGAGGCATGGGTCATGTCCGGCGTATCTGCGCCGACGCCCGAGCAGAACAGGTTCATGCCGCCGCCGGTGCCGGTCGATTCGATGATCGGGCTCTTGTAGTCGGGGTTCGAGCGCGCGAAGGCTTCGGAGACGGCCTTGGCGAAGGGGAACACCGTCGAGGAGCCGACCGCACGGATCGAATCGCGCGAAGCGGAATCGCCCGCACCGCCGCCGCAAGCGGCGAGAGCGGCAGCCGAGACTGCAGCGAAAATGAAGGATTTGGTCTTGGTCATGATAGATCCCTTACGTGTTAACTAGCGGCGCATAAGCGCTTCGATGTTACAGGGTTGCGACAGAAGTCTGACCGCGGATCAGAAGTCCACTTGGGCACGCACGCCGAAGGCGTCCACGGAATAGGATGTGTCACCGTCGGCGGTCGGGATGACGGCGTTGTCATATTCCAGCAGGCCGTAGTTGACGCCGAAAAGGACGTAGGCGGTCGGCTTCCAGATCAGCGAGGCGAGGTAGCCGTTCTGCGTCCCACCGAGGACGCCCGCGTCGTTGAGATCGAGATAATCGTAGCGCAGGTTGAACTGCACCGATCCGATGCCCCCCTTGCCGACGGGATTGGACGGCTTGGTCCGATCGAACTTGCCGCCCTTATAGCCGCGCGTATCGCCTGCCGTCAGGTAGTAGCCAAGTTCGGCATAGCCGCCGAAGAAGGTCGGATCCTCCGTCGCGCCGGGCATGTTGACGGTCTGCCAGAAGCCTTCGGCGGCGGCATGAAACGGACCGGCGATCGCGGCGGCTTCTAGGCCCAGTCCGAACTCGCTATCGGCACCGAGATTGCCGGTGTTGACGAAACGCTCCGAGGTAAAATGCACCAGCGGGCGCTGGCGGTAACGGACGGTCGCGCCCACTTCGTCGATGTCGTTGTAATGGACCGAGCCGCCCAAGTGCAGCTGGGCATCGCCCATCGCGGGCATAATCACGAGACGACCGTCGACACCGCGGTTCTTGGTTTCAGTGTCGTCGAAATTGTCGGTGAAGACACCGGCCTGGGCGAGGACGATACCGGCTTCGTAGGCTACCGAGGCACCGATGCGGCGCTCGAAGCCGAAGGCGTCGGTAAAGGCGGCGCGTTCGATGAAGGTCGTGTGCAGACTGCTGGTCAGCTCTTCGAGCGACTGAAAATTATTTTGGTGGCCGATTGCGATTTCGAGGGGTCCGTCCCCGTAAGTGAGGATCGCATCCGCAACGTCGATTTCGTTGCCCGCGAAGTCTACCTCGAACTTGTAGCCGAAGCCGCCCGGGATATCGCCCGAGGCCCCGAGGCGCGCCCGGCGGACTTCGTTGCCGAAGCCGTCGACCGCACCCGTGGAATTCGGTGCATTGGTGAAACCAGCGTCGTACATCAGGCGACCGCGCGGCTTGAAGCTCCAGCCATCGTTCTTGGCGAGTTCCTCGACGACCGGATCGGCCGCCGACTCGGCAGCTGCAGAAGTGGCAGCGATGACCTCGTCCTGCGCCGTGTTGACCTGTTTCGCCGCCGCGAGCTCGCTTTCGAGCTGGTCGATGCGGGCGTTCATCGCCTGGAGCTGCGCGCGCATGGCTGCCAGCTCGTCGGAAGACACCGTGACATCCTGCGCGAGTACGGGGGTGGCCATCGTGCAGCTGAGCGCTGCCGCTGCCACGGAGAGGCGAATCATGCGGTTCATTGGAGTTCCTTGGACGGGAATGTTTCGATCCGGCGACGCCCCTATGACCGGCAAATTACACTATTGTGACAGCCCATGGACGCGGTCGTACTCGACAGAGGGACAAGCTGTGGACCATCGGTGAACTTTCGCTCGTTGAGAAGCGTCAGTTGCCCGACTCTTCGTTGTCCAACGGCAGCGTAACCGTGACGCGGGTGCCTTCGCCAACAGTGCTTTCCACATCGAGCCGTCCGCGGTGGCGCTCGACGATATGCTTGACGATGGCGAGGCCGAGGCCGGTTCCGCCCGAAGCGCGGCTACGACCGGGATCGGTGCGATAGAAGCGCCGCGTGAGGTGCGGAATATGCTCGGCAGCGATGCCATCACCCCTGTCCGTGACCGTCAGTCGCACCCGATTGTCGCCGCGCGGATGCAAGCGGATCGTCACAGGCTGGTCGGCGTGGCCATATTTAAGCGCGTTGTCGACGAGGTTGCGGACGAGCTGCTCGAGCTGCTGGGCATCGCCGCGGATGAAGAACTGGCCACTTGTCGCGACGTCGAGGCGATCGAGGCGTTCGTTACCGGCACCGTCCCGCGCGGCCGATTCCACCAGACCCGAAAGCTCGATGCGCGCGCTTGGCAGATCGTGCTTTTCCGCCTCGATCCGTGACAGGGACATTAGATCGCTGACTAGATTTTGCAGACGCTTCGCCTCGCGCTGGATCGTATCGAGGAATCGGTCGGCGGTCTTCGTGTCCAGATTGCCCGCATCCTCGCTCAGGGTTTCGACGTAACCGATGATGGCCGCGAGGGGCGTGCGAAGTTCATGGCTGGCATTCGCGACGAAGTCCGTGTGTGCGCGGGAGATGTCGGCCTCGGCGGTCTTGTTGACAAATTCCACGACTGCCAGCTGATCGTCGAGCTTCTTGCGATTGATCCGCCAGATGTCGTTGCGGCGCGACAGGCCGCGCACAATCGCACTGCCGTCGGCATCGCGATCGAGCAAACGCACCGCCTCTGGTTGGCGCAGCGCCATTCGGGCATCCTGGCCAAGAATGTGCGAACCGAGCAGGCCTCGCGCTGCGAGATTGGCGATGGTGACGCGGTCGCGTTCGGTGATGATGATGGGCGTCTCGGAATGTTCGAACAGCTCGCCCATGGATTCCCGGGAAAAGCCTTTGCCATTCGTTTCGGGCTGAGGGGCAGGGGGCTCGGAATGCGCCAGCCAGAGCGACCCGGCCCACACGAGAAGGATCGTGACCACGTACAGCAGGTCCACACCGGCGAAGGCGAGTATGATGCACGTCGCGAGCGCAAGCAAAAGTCCCGGAAGTGGAAGGCGGGGCGCAACCATCGACAGGCCGCTTAGCGGCGCAACCACACGCGTGCCAACCACATTCGCAAAGTTGTCACATGTAAGGGAGTGGTGGTGACCCCTACGGGACTCGAACCCGTGTTTCAGCCGTGAAAGGGCCGCGTCCTAGACCGCTAGACGAAGGGGCCACATACCGGAGCGACACAATTCGGATCGCCGGAATGCAAAACGCCACCGTGGTGACCCCTACGGGACTCGAACCCGTGTTTCAGCCGTGAAAGGGCCGCGTCCTAGACCGCTAGACGAAGGGGCC
>NZ_JARULD010000013.1 GCF_029688735.1 Qipengyuania flavescens | reverse complement strand
CGCATCCGAGTACTCGGCCTCCGCATCGACCGCAAAATCACTGTCGTCCACTACCAGCGCAAGCGAGGCTCCGGTGGCGGCGACGCTGGGCACATCGTCGGTCACGTCGATCGTGATCGTGCCCTGCACCGTGTTCCCGTTCTCGTCGGTCGCGGTATAGGTGAAGGTCTCGATATTGTCGTAGACGTTCGCGCCGTTGTCGCCGCCCTGGCCGGGCGACAGCGCATCGCCGTCCACCGGCCCCGTCAGCGTATAGGTCCAGTTGCCGTTCGCATCGATCGAGATCTGTCCGTAGGCCCCGGTCTGCCCGGGATCGAGCGCATAGGTGATCGTCCCCACGCCGCCGGTCACGGCCAGCGTGCCGCCGACCGTCTCGCCGGGCGAAGACGGGTTCGAGCCTACCACCGTACCGGGCGCAAGATCGCCGGGATCCTGCACTAGGTCGAGCGCCGCTTCGAACACCAGCGCATCGCGATCGTCGGCCACCAGCGTAACCTGGTTCACATCGATGGTCAGCGTCGCGGTCGCGATATCGCCATCGCCGTCGACGAAGGTGTAGACGAACACATCGCTTGCCGGATCGTCCGGGATGTCGCTGTTCGCCGTATAGCTGTAGGTGCCGTCGGCATAGAGCATCAGCGTGCCATAATCGCCCGCGATCGCGGTACCGAGGCCGCCAGTGACGCTGCTGGTCGTATCCGCCGGATCGCCATCCGCACGAACGCCGACCACCCGGCCGATGCCGTCCGCACCGCCCCGGTCGTTCGCCAGCACGCTCGCTTCGCTGCCGCGGGCGATCGCGCCGCCTTCGGTCACATCCGCGCTGTCGGCAACCGCCACCGGACTGTCGTCATCGACCGTCACGGTCAGCGATCCGGTTGCGGTGACGCTGTCGCCATCGGCATCGGTGCCAACCACGAGGCCGCCGAAGTCGATTCCGATGTCGTCCTCGGTGCCCGCCACGGTGTGGTCGAGCACGCCTTCGAGGGTAAACTGCCATGCACCTGCTGCACTCAGCGTGAGCGTGAACACCGGAGCGCCGCCGGCGGTCGCCACGATCGAACCTGCGGTCACCGCATAGCTCAGCGGCACGCCGCCCGAGGTCAGGCCCAGACCTTCCAGATAGGCCGTGCTCGACGCCGCGGTCTCGAACGCATAGGTCAGCGGGCTGTCCGCGCCGCTTGCGAACAGCGCTGCAACGCTGCCGCCCGTGGTCAGGCCCACCACGCCGATATCGCCCGGGCCGCCCTCGATCCCGCCCGGCAGCGCATCCTCGTCCACCGAACCGGTCAGGCTCGCGCCCGTGACTGCGACAGGACTGTCGTCATCGACCGTCACGGTCAGCGATCCGGTTGCGGTGACGCTGTCGCCATCGGCATCGGTGCCTGTTACCAGGCCGCCGAAGTCGATTGCGATGTCGTCCTCGGTGCCCGCCACGGTGTGGTCGAGCACGCCTTCCAGCGTAAACTGCCATGCGCCCGCCGTGCTCAGCGTGAGCGTGAACACCGGGGCCCCGC
>NZ_JARULD010000012.1 GCF_029688735.1 Qipengyuania flavescens | reverse complement strand
TGTTCGATCTACTCGCTACGTTCTTGCTCTGGCGTCACCCGCGCCGCCAGCACCCCTCCCGCGAAGCGGGTTCGTGCCACGGCCCAAGCCGCGACATCCTGAGCGTTACCTCCTTGGCCATTCGGGCCGAGGAGAAATGCAATGGGATACTCACGTTTTGATGCAGCAACGCGGCATCGTCCGGCTTGGAACGCTGGCAAGAATGTCGGAACGAAGCGTCCGCTGACACAGAAGCAGATCTGGGCGATCCGCTTTCATCTCGATCGCGAGGGGCGATTGAGGGACAGAACTCTTTTCGACCTCGCCATCGATAGCAAGCTGCGCGGCTGCGACCTCGTGAAGATCAAAATCGGCGATGTGGTCGCAGGTACCGACATCCGCAATCGGGCCACCGTCATCCAGCAGAAAACAAATCGCCCGGTGCAGTTTGAACTCACCACGGATGTTCGAGCCACATTGCTCGCTTGGCTTGAAAGACGAGGCGGCTCGACTGGCGACTATCTGTTCCCGAGCCGCGTCGATCCAGCTGGGCATATGAGCACTCGGCAGTATGCGCGCCTGGTAGACGAATGGGTCACAGCAATCGGACTTCGCAAAGCGGAATATGGTACGCATTCGTTGCGTCGGACGAAGGCAGCGATGATTTATCGCGCGACAGGCAACATCCGAGCTATCCAGATCCTGCTTGGCCATACGAAGATTGAGAATACGGTCCGCTATCTGGGCGTCGATGTCGAAGACGCCTTGCTGCTAGCGGAGCGAACTGAAATCTAACCGGAGAAGCGGTCGCTCGGCAGGCCTGAACGACCGCTTCTAGGTTGTCTCACATAAGCGCGGATCGTCCGTAATTGGGTGGGAAGCGGTCACTCTTCTAGGCTAAAGCGCATCGCCATTCTCGATGGTAATAGAAAACACCGCAACCGCGAAGCCCGCTTTTCTAACCTCGTCCAACGCGGCTCTGTCCGCGCCAGCCTTGAAGGTCGGCTTATCCGTCGAAACTTCCCTCAGGAACTCCCAAGGAGCATGTTGCTCTGGAAGGTTCGCACCGCTTGCATCGATCGTGTAGCCCAAGGCGCCTTCACTTCCAGCGAACATATACAGAGTGTCCGGGTGAGGCCCCTCAAGCGGAGCTTGCCAACGCTCTTTGTAGGCGGGGTCTTCGCCGAAAAACTTCTCATAAGCCGGATAATCAACTCCAAGGAGCGCCACGACCTTTGCTCCCCGGATAGCGGCAGAGTCGACAATTGAGACCGCTTCACACCCGAGTGGTTCGCCATCTGCGGTTTGCACGCTAAAGGACGCCTTCCAGCCAGAAGGATTTTCAGCGCCGTCGATTTGAGTGGCATGCGCCGCGCTGTCGTATGCAGCCTCGGCAGCAAAGGGACCGATTGCCATGCCCATAACTGTATCCACTGCATCCACGTCGCCACGGCCAATCAGAAGGCCGTCGAGGTAAATCTCTATCTGCATCCAAGTAGCCTTATCACATCGCCCCTATGTCCGAAATCGGGTCGATGCACGAACCCGCTTCGCGGGAGGGGTGCTGGCGGCGCGGGTGACGCCAGAGCAAGAACGTAGCGAGTAGATCG
>NZ_JARULD010000011.1 GCF_029688735.1 Qipengyuania flavescens | reverse complement strand
CGTTTAGAGTTTCGGACGCCGCGAGGCGTCGGAAAGTCGACGGTGCCCGAACCCGCGGGCCGCACGCGGTGCGCTATGGGGATTTCGACTTTGCGCTGATCCCGACGGCTGCTGACGGTGCCGATAAGCGGAAGGGTCCGATAGCAGCCGGTCCGATTTTGCGATGACAAAGCACCCGTAGGACGCCGGTTCGTCCGATTTTGGTGATGCGACTACTGCTTTTGGGCGGGTAATATGCGGACGTCATCGCCGCCGGAAGCGTGGCTGCGGCGGGGTGGAACAGTGTCATGCCGAGCCGGGTCACGGCGCAGGTTGCCCGGATGGAGCGGCTGCGCTCGGCGGACCGCGTGGCGGATGGCAGCGCTGGAAGGTCTCGATGATGACCATGTGCCCGCCGCAGCAAGGGCATGGCGGGTGGGGATCGGGCGGTTCGACGGGCGCCTCATCGACGGCAGGCGGTGCGACCGCGAGCAGCTGGCGGGCGCGTTCGAGACGGGCCTTGCGAGTGCTTCCGGCGAGGAGGCCATAGTGGCGGATGCGGTGGAAGCCACGAGGCAGGCAGTGCAGCAGGAAGCGGCGGATGAACTCGTCGGCGCCGAGCGTCATGATCTGCTGCCGGTCTGGGGCAGAGCGACGATAATCCTTGTAGCGGAACGTTACGCCATCCTCGTCGAAGGAGATGAGCCGACTGTTCGAGATCGCGACCCGGTGGGTGTAGCGCGAGAGATAGGCGAGCACGGCCTCGGGCCCGGCGAACGGCGGCTTGGCATATACCACCCAGCGCTTCTTCCTCACCGGTGACAGATGGCGCAGCAACGCACGGCGGTCGGCCAACTCCGCCAGCTTACCGAAGAAGGCGAGCTTGCCGGCATCGTGAAGCGCCAGCAGCCGGGTCAGGAACAGACGGCGGAACAAAGCGCCCAGCACGCGCACCGGCAGGAGGAAGGCCGGGCGGGACGATATCCATCGGTCCCCGTCCAGCGCGATACCGCCGCCCGGCACGATCATGTGGATGTGCGGATGATGGGTCATGGCCGAGCCCCAGGTGTGGAGCACGGCGGTGATGCCGATGCGCGCACCCAGATGCTTGGGATCGGCAGCGATGGTCAGCATCGTCTGCGAGGCGGTCTTGAACAGCAGGTCGTAGAGCAGAGCCTTGTTGTGGAACGCGATGGCGGCGATCTCGGCGGGCAGCGTGAACACGAGGTGGAAATAGCCGACCGGCAGCAGGTCGGCCTCGCGCGCGGCGAGCCAGGTCCGCGCGGCGGCGCCCTGGCACTTGGGGCAGTGGCGGTTGCGGCAGGAGTTGTAGGCGATCCGCCAATGGCCGCAGTCGGTGCAGGCCTCGACGTGCCCGCCCAGCGCGGCGGTGCGACAGTGCTCGATCGCCGACATGACCTTGAGCTGATGCAGGCTCAGGTGCCCGGCATGGGCGGCCCGATAAGCAGGCCCGGCAGCACGGAAGACGTCGGCAACCTCGAGCGAGGTGCGCACCGGCTCTCAGCCGCTCGGCACCTCGTTATCCGGTGCCGCCAAGGCCAGTCGGTCGAGCGGGCTGACAACTGCCCGCATCGTCTTCGTTGCCACCTTGGTGTAGAAGGCCGTGGTGTTGAGCTTGGCATGGCCGAGCAGTGCCTGGATGACGCGGATATCGACGCCGTCCTCGAGCAGATGCGTCGCAAAACTGTGCCGTAGGGTGTGCGGTCCGACCCGCTTGGCGATATCGGCTGCCTCTGCCGCTTGAACGACGACCCGGTAGAGCTGGCGGGTGCTGATCGGCACCGTCGCGTTCTGACCTGGGAAGAGCCAGCCATCGGCATGAAGCACACCCTGTTGCCGCCCCGCGCGCCACCACTCCCGCAGCAGCACAAGCAGACCTTCGGGCAGCATGGCGTTGCGATAGCGTCCACCCTTGCCGCGTTCGATCCTGAGCAGCATGCGCTTGCTGTCGATATCGCACACCTTGAGCGCCGAGACCTCGCCGACCCGCAGCCCCGCACCGTAGGCCACCGACAGCGCGGCCTGGTGCTTGAGGCAGGTCGTGGCGTCGAGGAGCCGCTTCACCTCGGGCTGGGTCAGCACAACCGGGATCTTGCGAGCATGAGCGGTGCGGACCAGCTTGCGGGCAAGCCCGGGCCGGTCGAGGGTGTGGGTGAAGAAGAACCGCAGCGCCGCGACAATGCTGTTCATGGTCGGCGCCGGAACGCCGGCTTCCTGCTGTTCGATCTGGAAGCGGCGGATATCCTCGGCGGTCGCGGTGTGGGGCGAGCGCCCCAGCCAGGTCGCGAACCGCCCGACATCGCGCAGATAGTTGCGCTGCGTCTCCGGGCTGAACCGGCGCATGGTCATATCCTCGATCAGCCGCTGGCGCAGCGGGCTGATGGGCGAAACAGGTACAAGATCGTTCATCTCTCGACTCCTCGGTTGAAGGAGCCGGAATGGTCGGCCTTGTTCGATCTACTCGCTACGTTCTTGCTCTGGCGTCACCCGCGCCGCCAGCACCCCTCCCGCGAAGCGGGTTCGTGC
>NZ_JARULD010000010.1 GCF_029688735.1 Qipengyuania flavescens | reverse complement strand
GTTCACCAGGTCGGGCCTCGCCGGCCTGATCCTCGGATCGACGTTCTGGCCGTAGTAACTGTAGGGCCAGCCATAAAAGGCACCGTCGCGTACGGAAGTCAGATAATCGGGGACGAGTTGCGGCCCGAGTTCGTCGCGTTCGTTGACGACCGCCCAGAGTTGCTCGTTCCACGGATCAAAGGCGAGTGCGGTCGGGTTGCGGATGCCGGAAGCGAATATCCGACTGGCGCCCGTTTCGCGGTCTATCTCCCATATGACCGCACGGTCCTCTTCGACATCCATGCCGCGTTCGCCGACATTGCTGTTCGAGCCGATGCCCACATAAAGCTTCGAGCCATCGGGGCTGGCGGTCATCGCCTTGGTCCAGTGGTGATTGATTTTCGCGGGAAGCTTTGTGACTTCGGTACCGGACCCCGCGATTCTGGTGGCTCCTTCGGTATATTCGAAGCTTACCAGATTACCCTGATTGGCTACGTAGAGCGTGCCATCGACCAAGGCCAAGCCATAGGGAGCGTCAAGACCTTCGATAAAAGTGGTCTGGAGATCGGTTTGCCCATCGCCGTCCTCATCACGCAGCAGGGTCAGCCGGTCCCCGCCTTCGACCGGGCTCTTGCCGCGCTTCTTGATCCAGCCTGCGATAACATCCTTGGGCCTCAGCTTTGGCGCCTTGCCTCCAGAACCCTCGGCGACCAGAATGTCTCCGTTGGGTAGAACCAGCGTCTGCCGCGGGATCTTCAGATCCTGCGCAATTGCGGACACGGTATAGCCTTCGGGCACGGTAGGAAGTTCACCCTCCCAACCTTCCGGCGTCGGGATTTCCATCGCCGGCACGAGAGCATCGTTCTGTGCGGGAAGCTCGGGCCGCTCGCCGGTCTGATCGAGATCGGGGTCGCTGCTGACCTGGCAGGCGGCAAGCGCGATAGTCAGCGGTAAGGCGAGGTATGCTAGGCGGATCATGCGCGTTTCTCCACCGCAATGGTGCTGTAGGCGATAAAAGCCGCGATCAAGGCAAGGATCGAGCACAGTATCGAAAGCACGAGCCCCAAAGTGCCAACGGAATGCCAGCCGTCACGAGCGTGCTGAAATGCATTCAGCAGACCGAGGCCGAACATTGCGGCGACGACGATCAGATAGAGCGTACCGCGGCTTTTCAACTGGCGGGCACGCCCGAAGAAGAGGCCGAGAACTGCCCAAGCGAGCACCAGACCGGCAAACAGATCCGCCCCGGCTATCAGCCAGGATGAGAAGTTGGTCCACTGGATCTCTGCCGTATTCAGATAGGTTATGTCGGTGAGAAGCGCGGCAGGATATAACGCCACCGGAAACGCAAGCAGGATCGCGTGCAGCGGATTTGCAAGTGAGCGGGAATTAGTGACTGTGCGGTCCATGCGGGCAATCTCCTCTGCCAGCCTTGCCTTGCTGACCTAACCAACCAAGGCAGGGAAGGTGCCGAAGATTACACCTGCCCCAGCCAGACCAAGGGCACCAAGAGCAAGCGGCGAGCGTGGAGCAGGTAGCCTCCGGACTGCGACGACCAATGCGGCGATTGCGATTAGACCCGCGCTTATAGCGATGATCCGCGCGATCCCGTCATCAGGGAAAACCAGCACCCCGGCGTAGCTTAAAGCGAAATGCGCCGACCAGATCAGGAAGGCGATCAGTAGCGTACGATAGATCGACGGTCGGTCGATCGGCTCGCCAATCTCGCTGTGGCTCGGCTCAGACACCGGGGAACACCCTCGGCAAAAGAGTAAAGATCATGCCCTGTAGCGCGCAGAACATTATGAAACGTGCGACGATATCCATGGTCACGTTTGTTGGAGTAGTCATGATCCCTCGTGCCTCGCGAAAGGCGAGATAGGCGGCCATGATGACAGCAACTACGACCACCTGTCCCTGAAGCACCGAAAGCATGAAGACAGTCGCACCCATACCATTCGCGGTGGGTTCAAGACCCGTCGCGAGCCAACCAGTCACATCGAGGTATAAAGCGCCGACCAGCAGGGCCGCAGCAAGTGCCTCCAGCATCCAGGGCAGGTCTTCGGCAAGCCTCCCTTCTTTCGTCGCGAGAAACCGACGCCCGCCCCAGGCCGCAAGGAGCGCCGCCGCTTCTATCCCGACAATAACTGCGGTTTCGCCGAGCGGCGGAGGCGCACTCCAGACTTCGGGATTGATGCCATATAGATAGAGATAGGCGAAAACGGCCATGAAGCCGATCATGCCGATCACGACCATCAAAGTGTTCAACGCCCACCAGCCGTGGCTTTTCGGACCGGTGATTGCGATCGGAACCTCGATACCGCCACCGATGTCAGCGCTTTCCTGTTTGATGGGACGGTCGGTTTCCCAAAGCCATCGCAGCGTACTCAGCACTGCTACAATCCCGCAAAACACAGCAAAGGCGTAGCCCTGCACCGTCAGCGAGAGGAAGAAGAGAGCGGTGAATACGGCTGCTGACAATGGCCATGGCGAAGGGCCGGGCATGAGTTGAACGTATTGTGGTTCAGCCAAGACGGTCGAGGTGATCAGCGTCTCGCGCTGGCCAGTGGCAGAGTTCGGGAGGAAATAGCGCCCTTCTTCGACTTCCTTCGAGATTTGGGGGCGGTCCCACAATGGTTCACGCGACGTGACCAGCGGGATCGAGCGCGTGGAATACAGACCGGTCGGAAGCCATTCGAGCGTGCCGCCGCCGTAGATATTGCCTGCATCGTCATGAACCGTGAAACGAAAGCGGCGCGCGAGATCAAATAGAAACAGAAGTATTCCAGCGGCCATTACGAAAGCGCCGATGGTGGACACCATATTGAGCAGATCGAGATCGCGCCCGGGCAGATACGTATAGACCCTGCGCGGCATGCCCATGAGCCCGGTCAGATGCATGGGGAAGAAAGTTATGTGGAGACCCGCGAACATCAGCCCGAAGACCCATCTGCCCACCCGCTCTGACAAGGCTCTGCTGCTAGTCATGCCGTGCCAGTGATAAAACGCGGCAAACATCGGAAAAACCATGCCGCCCATGAGCACGTAGTGGAGGTGGGCGACGATGAAATAGGTGTCATGCGCCTGCCAATCGAAGGGTACCATGCCTACCATCACGCCGGTCAATCCACCCATCGTGAAAATCACTACGCTCCCGACTACGAATAGCGCAGGCGTGGTCCATCTGATCTTGCCGCTGGCAAGCGTCGCAATCCAGCAGAACACCTGGATGCCGGCAGGCAGGCTGACCGCCATGCTGGCGGCGGAGAAATAGCCTGCAGAGACGCGCGGCATATCGGTAGTGAACATGTGATGCGCCCACACGCCGAAGCTGATGAAGCCGGTAGCCACCAGTGCCAGTACGTTGAGTCGGTATCCGACGAGCGGCACCTTTGCGACTGCGGCCACCATCATGCTCATGAGACCCGCGGCTGGGATGAAGATAATGTAGACTTCCGGATGGCCGAAAAACCAGAAGAGGTGCTGCCACAGCATAGGATCGCCGCCGCGAAGTGCATCGAAGAAGGGCCAGTTGAACGCTCGTTCGATCTCCAGCAGCATTGTGCACAGGATCACGCTGGGAAAAGCGACCACTATCATTACCGCGAAGACCAGCATGGCCCACGCAAACATCGGCATCTTGTCGAGGGTCATCCCAGGCGCACGGGTGCGCAGCACACCCACGATGATCTCGATCGCCCCGGCAATGGCCGAGATCTCGATGAAGCCGATGCCGAGCAACCAGAAGTCGGTGTTGATACCGGGACTGAAGGCAATGCTCGTCAGTGGAGGGTACATGAACCAGCCGCCGTCAGGGGCCAGGCCCACGAACAGCGAGAGGAAGAACATCGTCCCACCCACGAAATACGCCCAGAAAGCGAAGGCCGACAGCCTGGGGAACGGTAGATCGCGTGCCGCCAGCATCTGCGGCAACAGCATGATCCCGATCGCCTCCACCATTGGCACGGCAAACAGGAACATCATCACCGTTCCATGCATCGTGAAAAACTGGTTGTAGGTGTCGACGCCGAGGAAATCCTGCATCGGAGCGGCGAGCTGAACGCGCATGCCCAGCGCCAGAATCCCCGCTGCAAGGAAGAAGCCGAAAGCGGTGACGACGTACCAGAAGCCGACGTAGTTGTTATTGACCGCGGTAAGACGTGCCCACCCTTTGGGCGCGCGCCAGATGCGGTTCAGTTCCTCGACTTCGCTGTCGGGGCGCTTCTCGGTGGGGAAGCGCTCGTAGAGCGCATGATCGAATCCCGTCTCGGATCTCATTTCTGCTGCTCGAGCCAGATCGCGATAGCTTCGAGCTCGTCTGCATTGAGCATGTCATAGCTCGGCATGCGATTGCCGGGTTTGAGCGATTGGCTGTCGCCTATCCAGCCGATGAGGGTACCGCGATTGTTCGGCAATATACCCGCGCCCAGCGTACGGCGTGATCCGACATGGGTGAGGTCCGGACCAGCAAGGCCATTCGCCTCTGTCCCGGCTACACGATGGCACGCAGCACAACCGGATTGCATGAAGAGTTGCTGCCCGGACAGCTGATCAGAATTTGCGTCAGCGCCTGCATCCGGGCGCAAGTCCGCTGACTGCTCCGAAGCGACCGTCATTGAGGCGGATAGTGGTTCTTCTGGCGTGGTTATGCCGCGCCCTGCCGAAACGAGACGCTCGTTCCGTTCCGCAAACCATTCACGAAAATCGCCGTCCTCATGGGCTACAGCAACGAAGCCCATCAGCGCATGTTGCCGCCCGCAATATTCTGCACACACCCCGCCGAACTCGCCTGCGCGATCTGCCTCGATCCGCAGCAGAGTGCGCCGCCCGGGAATCATGTCCTTCTTTCCCGAGAGATGCGGCACCCAGAAGCTGTGGATCACATCGGCGGATTCCAATTCAAGCACCACCGGACGTCCGACAGGAATGTGGATCTCGTTCGCATCTTCCATCACGACCGCGCCCGATGGGTCCAGATACTGAACACGGAACCACCACATCTCGCCGGTAACGCGAATGCGCATTTCGTCACCGCGGATCGGCTCTGTCAGGCTGGCCGTGAGCGTTAGTCCCCACACCAGTAGCGCGGTCAATACGATGCCGGGAAAGGCCACCCCCCAGATCCAGATCGCGCGTTCGCCTCCAAGCCTCGCTTTCCACTTGTCCGGTCCCTTGACGGCGACCCAGAGAGCAAAAACCACGACCAATGTGACGAAAGCGCCCAAACCGAACAGCGACCAGGCCAAGGTGGTGACCCTGCCCGAATAGGGACCTGCCGGATCGAGTACCGGAGGCGGCCAACCCCAGAGTGCGTCAATCATGGTCGAGACCATATAAATAGGCTGCGATATCTGCCGCCTCAGCCTCGCTAATTGGCATTGGCGGCATGGAAGAGCCCTCCTT